>CAWAJX010000009.1:0-570625 GCA_963782405.1 uncultured Actinomycetota bacterium | reverse complement strand
TTTCACAAACTCCGCCAGTGATTGGTCACGCGTGGGATCTCCCGATTTCCTTACAAAAAGTTTGCGTTTGAAATCTCTCCTTGCTATTTAACTCCATGTTTTATATTGGATTATATTGACAGCACAACCATATCCGGAGACAGTCCCGGGTCTTTATCTATGATTCAGAAAAAGGAGAACCCATGTCACAGCCAAACATACCGCTTACCGATAATGAACATAAAATGTACGATGAACTCAACCAAGAAAATATTGACTTTTTAATGACCCGCTACAATCGGGTCAACCGCTGGGTGATCGCGGATATGATTCGCAGAACCTGCTATCATTTTTCGGATAAGACCGCACTTGTTTTTCAGGACAAGGCGCTGACCTACTCGGCGCTGGAGGATGAGTGCAACCAGGTGGCCAACGCACTGGCCGACGCGGGGGTGAAAAAGTATGACCGGGTTGCGATTCTGGCGCACAATACCCACCACCACGTGCTCACCTGGCTGGGAACCGCTAAAATTGGTGGGGTATACCTGGCGGTGAACTATCTGTTGCGAGGAAAAGATATTGCCTACTGCATCAATCATTCCGAGAGCAAGGTGTTTATCGTGGAAGACACCCTTTATGATCAGGTAAAGGACGTTCTTGCCGAAATGCCGAGCGTTAAAACCCTGATATGGTCGAACCAGGGAGCCGGCCAGGTGGCGGCGGATGGGTTCGTTGATTTTAACGCTTGGTATAGCGCCTATCCGGCCACGGAGCCGGACGCGGTTCTACGGATCGAGGACCCGGCCCAGATGACCTATACCAGCGGTACGGAATCGCTGCCCAAGGGGGTTATCATCAGCAACCAGGCATTGATCGCGCAGTATATGGGATGCATCATCGATGGGGGATATGAGAGCACCGATATCAATATCAACGCTTTGCCGATCTATCATTGTGCTCAGCGCGACGTCTTTATGAATCCGATTTTCTGGTTGGGGGGCACCAACATTTTGATGGGACCGGATCTGGCCGCTGTTTTAAAGAATATTCAGGAGTATAAAGCCACCATGTTTTTCGCGCCACCCACGGTGTGGATCGGCCTGCTCAGGCATCCGGATTTCGACAAATGCGATCTGTCGAGCCTGAAAAAGTGCTACTACGGCGCCTCGATCATGCCGGTAGAAATCCTCAAAGAACTAATCGATCGTCTGCCGGGAGTGAAAATCTACAACTACTACGGTCAGACCGAACTGGCCCCGTATCATACGATCCTCAAGGCCGAAGATGCCATTCGAAAGCTCGGTTCCGCCGGGATGGGGGGAATCCACATGGAAACCCGCATCGAGGATGACAATGGCAACGAAATTGTCGATCTGAACGTTCCCGGAGAAATCTGCGGCAGGGGTCCCCATGCCATGACTTTGTATTTCAAGGAGCCTGAAAAAACCGAAGCGGCGATGGCCGGAGGCTGGTTCCATTCCGGAGATCTGGGTGTGCTGGATGAAGACAAATATATTACTGTGGTCGACCGTAAAAAGGATATGATCAAAACCGGTGGGGAGAACGTTCCGTCAAGGGAAGTCGAAGAGGCGATCTATCAGGATGTCCGGGTTGAAGAGGTGGCGGTGATCGGTGTCAATCATCCCAAATGGATTGAAGCGGTGATTGCCGTGGTGGTTCCCAAGACCGGCAAAACAATTACCGAAGAAGAGATCATCGCACTTTGCCGACGGGAACTTGCGGCATTCAAGGTGCCGAAAAAGGTCATTATCAGGGACGCACTTCCCAAAACCCCTACGGGTAAAGTTCTCAAGCGGGATATGCGGAAATTTTACAAGGCTATTTTTGATTAAGCCCTATCCCGAATATTGCATGAAAGTTATCAAGAGATTTTATTAAGTAAAGTGACAAGAATAAAATGGGGTCAAGTCTGCTCTTGACTCATGTTAGAATTTATAAAAGAGTCAAGAGCAGACTTGACCCCATTTCTCATAATAATGCGGTTCGGCAGAGATAATTCTCCCAACTGAACCGGATCAAATAACGTTGTCATACCTTACTCCAAAATAAATTCTATAGCGGCAGGCATCACCGGCCGCCGAACGAAGTGAGTGAACCGAAAAGCGCAGCTTTTCAGCGATCCGTTGTGCATGCCCTTAGTTGGCCATCATTTAGAATTCATGTCTAATTCAACATCAAGCCACTCTAAAGCTTCCTCTATTCGTCTGAAAACCGCCGCATTAATACCAGTGCTATCAATAAGTGCCTGATGCACTCGGGCAATACCAAACGCTAGATCCACTGGTGAAACAAATGCGCATCTTTCTCCAGCAAACTTGCTTTTTAGTGCCTCCTTCTTCTTGACAATAATAATTACTTCTTCATTTGATTGTCTTATGCTGTCAATAGAACTGTAGTCGACAAGCTTCTTCATAGGCGCTACGTATCTTTCGTCAGCAGCAAGAGTGTCCAGGTGACTGATTACATCATTGCCGGTAACTACACCGACGCCCTTTGCAATCACCAATCGTTTGTCTTCTATAATTTCGTATCCAATTGCCATCCTGCATCTCCAAGGCTAACGTTAAAGATTGTATCTGGAGTTTTGCGCAGCAAAATTCCAGATACAATCATGTTGAACTGAACCGCTTTTCCTGCCGCTATGGGGTTTCAATCTTGTCTTTTTCCAGATCCTTCTGCTCTTTGTAATTCTTTAGCATTTTTATACGCCTGTTCTGTGGCGGATCACTCGAACCCTTGAATCCTTGAACCCTCTGGTATTACACCCACTCAATTGGACATGACCCACATATTTTACCCTAATTAACTACAACTGATTGGAAGATGATCCATATTGTTCAGCTCTTTACATGTATGTTTTACCTAAGTTGAGCGATTTTCAAGTTTACTGCATATACAAGGAAGATGTTGTTTCGCTATAGTCGTCTATGCGGAACGGCATCTGACGCAGTAGATGCGGTGAACTTGGAAATCCCGAAGGGTTACAAATTATTGAAATTTAAAATGTCAGAATACCTTAAAAATATTGTTAAATTAACCATTTCAAAAATTTGAAACTCTCAGCTTAGGTTTTAGTTTTCCAATTATATTTTTAAGCTTCGAAACTCTCTGGTGATAAGACAAAATCAACGTTCAAATCTTCTCTTTTATCATCAAGGGTCAAACATAGACTTGACCCTTTTTTTCACAAAAAATTCCTTTAATAGATTAATACCAAACCACAAACATTTGCCATCTTAGTTGCGGATGAATCAGTGTCATGAGTGGTCCAGTTCATCGTCCATCCGGATGTAGGTCGCCCGGACCATCGCCCGCGCGCTGAACCTGAACGAAGACCTCGCGGAGGCCATCGGCCTCGGCCACGACCTCGGCCACACGCCGTTCGGCCACGCCGGCGAGGAGCAGCTCGCGGCGCTCCTCCCCGACGGCTTCCGCCACAACGAGCAGTCGCTGCGGATCGTCGATCTGCTCGAGCACGACGGCGCCGGCCTCAACCTCACCGCCGAGACGCGCGAGGGCATCCTCAAGCACTCGAAGGTGCGCGAGTCCGTCGCCGCCGAGGCGTGGGGCACGGCGCCGACGCTCGAAGGCCAGATCGTGAAGCTCGCCGACTCCATCGCCTACCTCAACCACGACATCCAGGACGCGATCCGCGCCGGCCTGCTCATCGAGCTGCGACCTGCCCGAGCGAGCCGAGCGCCGTGCTCGGCGACGACCACTCGACGCGCATCGACACGCTCGTCACCGACTGCGTGCTCACGTCGCGGGCGACGTTCGACGGCGAAGCGCCGCGCATCGTGCTCGAGCGACGCGGTGCTCGCGGCAACGGACACGCTGCGGGAGTTCATGTTCGAGCGCGTCTACCTGCACGAGTCGACGCTGCGCGAGGCGCGTCGCGGCCAGCACGTCGTGGCGTTCCTCTTCACGTACTACGCAGTCGCATCCCGCCGAGATCCTCGGCTGGTCGCGCCCCGACGATCCGCCGTGGCGGCGCGCCGCGGACTATGTGTCGGGGATGACGGACGGCTTCGCGCTGCGCCGGGCGCGCGACCTCGGCTACGTACCCTGACCGTTCCGGAACGCTCGCTACAATCGCCGCAGTGCACGGCGGGGGGAGGGCGGAGCGAGTCACGAGACGGTATCTGCGCGCCCCCACCCTCGTCGGATTCGCGATCGTGCTGGTCGCGGCCGCCATCCTCGCCGGTATCGCGAAGACGGGCCGCGGCGACGGCGCCCCGCTCGGCGGACCGCCCGCCACGGCGACGATCGCCGGCGTGGCGCAGCCGGGAGGCGTGACCGTGGAGGCCGCGCTCACGACCAACATGCGGTCCGCCCCCGACCGCCGGGCGGAGCTGGTCGCCATCATCCCCGGCGGCCGTCTCGCAGACGTGACCGGGCAGACGCCCGCCGGCGACTGGCTGCGGGTCGATCTACCCGATCGGCTCGCGCCTCGAAGGCTGGGTGCCCGCGCCGAACGTGCAGCCACAGCAGGGCGATCCCGCCACTGCCGCCGTCGTGGACGTGACCGTCCCGGGCGACCGGACGACCGGCGCGACGGCGAGCACGGCGACCCGCCGAGGCGGCGGCGCTCCCCGACCTGACGATCACGAACGCCTTCGTCGCCCCGAACGGCACGCTGACGATCCGCATGGCGAACGTCGGCCGCGGCCCGTTCGACGGCACCACCGGGCTCCGCGTCACCAGCGCGGCCGGCGAGGTGGTCGGCATCGTGGACATCGACCGGACGTGCTCCAGCCCGGCCGCAGCGCGACCGTGAACACCCAGATCGCGATCACGCAGACGGGCGAGTACGTGCTCGAAGTGGACTGGTTGGACGACGTGAAGGAGTCGAACGAGTTCAACAACACGCTGCGCACGCTGCTCGTCGGCCGTCGCCCACTGACATGGCACTCGATCGCCCGCGACACCGCCGGCTCCGGCTGTGGCTCGGCGGAGCAACGCTGGTCGTCGCGGCCGCCGGCGTGACGACCGCCGCGTTCGTGCTCTCGCGGAGCAGCGTGAGTGCGCCTGTGGTGGAGGTCACGCCGGTCGCGACGCCGACGCCGCCGACGATGCCGACGATCCTGCGGGACGCGGATCTCCGCTCCGGGCCCGATCCGCAGGTGGCGATTGTCACCACCCTCCGCGCGGGGACCACGGTCGAACTCGTGGGCCGCTCGTCGGACACGCGCTGGCTCGTGGTGGCGCCCGCCGGGCACGCCCGATGTCGTCGGCTGGGTGCCGGCCGCCGACGTCGCCGGCGTGCGCGATCCCTCGACAGCTCGCGGTGATCGCCGGAGACGCGACGACCGCCCCGCCCACGCCGGCGCCCGGCGGCGAACCCACGTTCACACCAGATCTGCCGGACCTCACCGTCGAAAGCGTGACGTCGCGCAACAACCAGCTCGTGGTGGTGATCGCGAACGTCGGCGCCGGTGACGTGAACGCGACGATGTTCGTCACCGTCAACGGCGGGGCACGCGAGACGGTCGGCGCGAAGGCGGGCGAGCCGCTCCGCGCCGGCACGAGGTCGAGTTCGTGCTGCCGAACGAGTACGTCCAGCGACGTGCGGTCGCGCGCGTGACCGTCGGCACGGACCCACCCGTCAAAGAGGAAGTCGCTCGACAACAACACGCTGAGGTGGTGGTCACGCCGGATCTGCCGAACGACCTGGAGATCCTCGACGCGACGGCACGCGCCGCCGCGACGGCCACCTCCAGGTGGTGATCCGCAACAACAGCCCGATCCCCGTCGTCGGCCCGATCACGGTGACCGCGCAGGCGATCGGCGGCGCCGCGGCGCTCGTCGGGCGAGCAGACGTCACGATCAAGCTCGCCCCGGGCGCGACGCAGATCGTCGACTTCCCGTCGACGAAGCACGTCGACTTCACCCAGACGCAGATGCTGCTCGTGACCGACTCGATCAACGACGCCGTGCCGGCGAACGATGTCTTCCCGCGATGAGCGGCGACCCGCGCGCCGAGCGCATCGGCGTGTCTGCGTGATCGACTGCGCGGCTCGCGCGAGGCGCTCTTGCGCGCGCTCGAGGGCATGACCGAGCGCGAGTTCACGGCCGACCTCGATGAGGGGCGAAGCCTCGTGCGGGCGCTCGCCGAGCTCGCCGCGGCCGAGCGCACGGCGGTGGCGCGGGCGCGCGGCTCGGCGAGCGCCGCGCATCCCCGAGAAGCCGCTCCCGCCGCAGGTCATCCACGACCTGGCGGGCGCGCGCTATCAGACGGAGCGGCTGCTGGCCGCGGCGGATCCGGATTCCGTCGACGAAGGCGAACGCGACCACGTCAGCGCGCCGTCGGTGGCCCCACCGGCCGCAGCCGCATCGCAGGCGGTAGCGATCGAGACGCTCGAAGCGCTCGCCGACGAGATTGTGCGGCGCGAGGCCGCGGTGGCCGCGCGATCGCGGCGCGGCCGCGGGCATAGCGGGGACGCGCCGGCGCGCGGTGCCGGGGAATGCCCGCGGTGGTCCCATCGCGCGCGCGTAACGATCCGCGCGCGGCGGTGTCTAACCAGGTACAGCATGAGCACCATTGATGAAGTCAAAGCACGTCTCGACATCGTCGAGACCGTGGGCCAATACGTTCCCTGAGTTGAAGAAGAGCGGACGCACCTTCAAGGCGCGCTGCCCATTCCACTCAGGAGCGGACGCCCTCGTTCGTGGTCGACCCCGACCGCGGGACGTGGCATTGCTTCGGATCCTGTTCCACCGGCGGCGACGTCATCGAGTTTGTGCGCCGCGTCGAGGGGCTCGAGTTCAAGGAGGCGCTCCGCGTCTGCGCCGACCGCGCCGGGATCGAGCTGCGGCCGCCGTCGAAGCGCGACCTCGAGGAGCGCGAACAGCACGAGCGCCTGCTCCAGGCGAACGAGGCGGCCGCCGTCTACTTCCAGGCCGCGCTCGCCGGCCCCGAGGGCGGCGCCGCGCGCGCCTACCTGGAGGGCCGCGGGCTCGACGCACAGACGATCGAGACGTGGCAGCTCGGCTACGCGCCCGACGGCTGGCGCGGGCTCGTCGACCACCTGCTCGCGCGCGGCTTCGCCGAGCACGATCTCGTGGAGGCCGGGCTCGCCATCGAGGGCGATCGCGGCTCCTACGATCGCTTCCGCGACCGCGTCATCTTCCCGACGCGCGACCAGCGTCGCCGCCTGATCGGCTTCGGCGCGCGCGCCCTTCGACCCGATGACGAGCCGAAGAGCAATACGGTACCGGTCGAGGCGCTACAGAACAGTGCCGTATTGCTGTTCGTAGCCCAGCATCGCGGCGAACGCGTTGTTCACCTCGATGATCCGGCCGGTCATATCCGATAGCCCGGTGCCGATTCCGGCCTGGGAGAAAACGGCCCGCAATCGGGCCTCACTGGCGCGCAACTGTCCCTCCACCACAGTGCGCGCCGCGATATCGGCGGTGCGCACACTTTCCTGTTCGCCGAGCAGCCAGGCCCGGAAAGCCCGAACGTAGCCCACGGCGAACGCGCCGATCAATTCCGCCACCCGACCCGACGCGACGCCCATTTCGGTGAAATAGGTTGCCAGCACCGTCATTGTGCGGCCGAGTACCTCGTCCCCGACGAAATGGGCCCGGGCCAGCTCGGCGCCGAGTTCGGCGGCGTGGGCGGTGCTGCCGGATTCTGCGGCGGTGAGCAGCCCTCGGGCCAGGGCCAGCAGTAATTCGCGGGACTCGGACTCACTCATGGGAATGACGTGATCGCGGACCCCGCCGCCGAGCGCGCTCGCCCATCGGTGCGCCAGGTCGGCGTGCGGACCGTCGTGATCGGACCCATCCCACGCCATGCCGATGATCGTAGCCGGGGCATGGACTTCGTGTGAACCGCAGGAGTTTCGCTCGCGTGTCGAATACGATTGCGTAGCTTCGCGTTCCGGCGAGCTTGTAGTGCTGTGAGAGGTTTGTGATGACCAGACCTGGTTGGGCGCCCGAGGGTATCGATCTGGATCGGCCCAGCGCATCCCGGGTGTACGACTATTTCGTGGGCGGGATGCACAATTTCGAGATCGATCGCACGCTGGCGCGGCAGATCGAGTCCTTCACCCCGAATGTCGCCGAGACCATGCGCGCCAACCGGGATCTGTTGCGCCGCTGCGTCCGTCAGCTGGTGGATGCCGGAATCACCCAATTCCTGGATCTCGGGTCGGGAATTCCGACCGTCGGCAATGTGCACGAGGTGGCGCAGGCGCGTGATCCGGGGGCACGGGTGGTCTATGTGGATATTGATCCGGTGGCGGTGGCGCACAGCAGGGCGATTCTGGACGGGAATCCCGGTGCCGCGGTGATTCAGGCCGATGTGGCCGATCCGGATACCGTTCTGGCCGATCCGCTGGTGCGCGAGATGCTCGATTTCGATCGGCCGATCGCCGTATTGCTGCTGGGTGTCCTGCATTTCGTCGCCGACGAGGCAGATCCGGCGGGATGTGTGGCGCGGCTGCAGGCCGCGCTCGCGCCGGGCAGTTATCTGGCGATCACCCATGCCACCGCCGACGGGCAACCTGCCGAGGTGCTGGAGGCGCAGAAGCTGTCGGGCCGCACGTCGACCGAGATCGTGCTGCGCGACAAGGAACATATTTCGGAATTCTTCCACGGCTGGCCGCTGCTGGAGCCGGGGCTGGTCCATCTTCCGCTGTGGCGGCCGGACAATCCCGCCGACGTCGGCCCCCATCCCGAATTATCGGGTGCCTATGGTGGTTTGGCGTTGCTCGGGTGATCGCGACTGTAGGGTGTGAGCGCCGTTCGAATATTGGAAGGAATGCGGTGCGTACACCTTTGCTGATGGTTGTGTTCGGTTTGGCGGTGGCTGCCGGTGGGGCGGGTGCGGTTGCCGGGGCCGACCCGATTCCCGCGGTGCCCGGCGTCATGCACGCGGTCTCCGAGCCGATCATCGTCGGAACCGATGGCGACGGCCAGAATACCGATCTGTCGGTCGGTCAGGAGCTGGCAGTGGCCCTGCCGGACAACCCGTCGACGGGATATGTCTGGCAGATCGCCGAGCTCGATCGTGGCGTTCTCGCTCAGGAGGGCGACCCGGTCTTCCGGCCGGGAAGTGTGATGCCCGGGGCACCCGGAACCAGCGTGTTCACCTTCACCGCGGCCCGTGCCGGCAACACGAAGCTGAATCTGGTGTCGGTGCGTCCGTGGGATCAGGGCAATCCGGCGCAACGGTTCTCGATGACGGTGACCGTGAAATAGTCCCGTTGTGATGCTGCGGCGGCCCGCTCCCCCTGGGGAGCGGGCCGCTGTCGCATTTCGGGTGCGGGAATAGTCGTCACGCCGCGGGTGAGAGAACCCGTTCCACTGCGCGGTCCACCGACCGTCGCACCCGATCGGGCTCGGCGCCCATTCCGATCATGATGTTCACGATGGAGGGGAGCAGTACTTCGCCGAGACCTTCGTCACCGTAGAGTCCGGCCAGTTCGAGCTGGATGAAGCCGAAGAGCCCGGTCCAGAACTGGGCCGCGGCCACCCGTGCGCTGTCGCCGCGGACCAGTCCGGCGTCGAGGGCGCGCTGGGTCGCCCGGACCACATGGTCGAAACTCTCGGCGAAATCGTCGAGACCGGTGCCCGGGGTGCCGGACAGGATGTTGCCCCAGCGGATTCGCATCTGCGCAGCCGGTGGTTCGGTGGCGAACATCAGCCGGAACAGGTCGGGATTGCGCACCGCCTGGTCGCGAAAGACGAAGCCCAGCACCAGAATATCGGTGATCGGATCGTCGGAGTGCCCGCATGCGGCGAGCCTGGCGGACAGTTGCGCGAATCCGGCCGAACCGACCGCGCGGAGCAGACCAGGCATTCCGCTGAAGTTGGAATAGATCGCCATGGTCGAGACATCGCAGATGCCCGACACACGCCGTACGGTCAGCGCGGCCGGGCCTTCGGCGGACATGAGCCGGATGGTCGCCTGGATCAGCCGGTCTCGCAGTGGCACGGGCTTTGTGAACGAAGGGGAAGAGTCGACGTATTCCCTGCCCTGCATCACTGGATCCTCATCTGTGTCGAGCCGCTGTCGCGCGGAAGCCTACCCATGAAATCTTCAACTAGTTGGACCATTTCGCAAGTTCGGCAATGAGTCTTGCCGTGGAATTCGGCGTGTGGAGCGCTCGCTTCACTCCGCCCCGGGGCGGTGCGTCGACGTGGAGGCGATGTCGGAGATTCGGCCGTCGGACAATCGCAGACGGCGTCCGACATGTACCTCGTCGAGGAATCGTTCGTCGTGGCTGACGACCACGATCGCGCCCCGGTACGAGTCGAGCGCGCCCACCAGCTGTCCGACGCTCACCAGATCGAGATTGTTGGTCGGTTCGTCGAGCAGCAGCAGATGCGGTGCGGGCTCGGCGTACAGAACGCATGCCAGGGTGGCGCGCAGCCGCTCACCTCCGGACAGGGCTCCGGCGGTGAGATGGACCCGCGGCCCGCGGAACAGGAAGCGCGCCAAGAGATTCATCCGCTGGGCATGGGGCAGGTGCGGGGCGAAATCGGCCAGGTTCTCGGCGACCGTGCGATCGAGATCGAGCAGATCCAAGCGCTGGGACAGATAGGCCACCCGCCCGTCGGCGCGGGTGAGGGTTCCGCTGTCGGGGGTGATCTCGCCGCCGATGATCCGCAGCAGGGTGGACTTGCCCGCGCCGTTGGGACCGGTGAGCGCGATCCGCTCCGGACCTCGGATGGTGAGGTCGACGCCCTCGCCGGTGAACAGATCGCGGTCGCCCAGCCGGAATCGCAGATGTTCGGCGGTCAGCAGGGTGCGGCCGGCGGGTACTTCGGTATCGGGCAGTTCGAGGGCGAGGCGCTGGTCGGTGCGCAGCGCTCGCCCGGCCTCGTCGAGTTTGTTCTTCGCCGCGTCCAGGCGTGCGCCGTGGGTCTGGGCCGCGCGCCCGGCCGATTCCTGGGCATTGCGTTTCATGGTGCCCGCGAAGATCTTCGGGAGTCCGGCGTTGCCCAGATTGCGCTGGGCGGTCCCCGCGCGCCGGGCGGCGCGTTCGCGGGCCTGCTGCAGTTCGCGCTTCTCGCGTTTGACCTCTTGTTCGGCGGTGCGGATGTTCTTCTCCGCGACCTCGCGCTCGGCCGCGACGGCCGCCTCGTATTCGGTGAAATTGCCGCCGTGGAAACGAATTTCGCCGCCGTGCAGTTCGGCGACGCGATCGACCCGATCGAGCAGGGCGCGGTCATGGCTCACCAGCAGCAGGCAGCCGTTCCAGTCGGTGAGGACATCGTAGAGGCGGTGGCGTGCCTCCAGATCGAGATTGTTGGTGGGTTCGTCGAGCAGCAGAACGTCGGGCCGCCGCAGCAGTTGCGCCGCCAGGCCGAGGGAGACGATCTGGCCGCCGCTGAGGGTGTGCAGCCGCCGGTCCAGTGACAGTTGGCCCAGCCCCAGCCGGTCGAGCTGGGCTCCGGTGCGCTCCTCGATATCCCAGTCCGTACCGATCACGGTGAAGTGTTCCTCGTCGGTGTCGCCGGATTCGACGGCCGCCAGGGCCGCCAGCACGGGTGCGATGCCGAGGACCTCCGCGACGGTGAGATCGCCGGTCAGCGGCAGATTCTGCGGGAGATAGCCCAGCGCTCCGTCCACCGTGATGGCACCGCTGGTGAGCGTGAGCTCACCGGCGATCAGGCGCAGCAGAGTGGTCTTGCCGGCGCCATTGGGTGCGACCAGTCCGGTGCGACCACCGGGGATGCCGAATGACAGATCGGCGAAGACGGGGGTGTCGTCGGGCCAGGCGAACGACAGGTTCGAACAGACGATACGAGTATCGGACATGAAGGACCTCGGAAGTCGAGGTGACGCCGTCGACGGCATCACGAGTGATCGAGTGAACGACGACATGGCCACAACAGCGGCGCCGCTCGCGCCCGCCGGTGGCCGCACTTCCGGGTTTATCCGGAGATGACGAGTTCACCAACCATTTCAGGTCTCCTCGGTCCGATTTCTCTCGACTCTAACAGCGCCAACGCCGGCGAAGCAGCCGAGTATTCCGCCGGCACCGCCGTCGCTGTTGACCGGTGTGTTGCGAATGGCTAATCTTGTCACCGTCAAGATTCACTGTGGACTTTACGGGAGCTCCTCATGGCACCGCTCGTCGTCTTCGTTCTCGTCACCGGAATCGCCCGGCTGGCAGGAGTATTCGATGTCGAATGGCTCGACTCGTGGCCGCACGCGCTGCGGATCGGCCTGGCCGCGATGTTCCTGCTGACCGCGTCGGCGCATTTTCTGCCACCGCGGCGTAATGACCTGATCGCGATGGTGCCGCCGCGGCTGCCATCGGCTCCGGCATGGGTCACGCTGACCGGAGTGCTGGAGGCGGCGGGTGCGGTGGGGCTGCTGATCCCACCCGTCGCGCCCGTCGCCGCCCGAGCGCTGGCGGTGCTCATGGTGGTGATGTTCCCGGCGAATGTGCGCGCCGCGCGCGCCGATCTCGGCATCAAGTCGATGCCGCTGCCGCTGCGGACCGTCGTCCAGGTGGTCTTCATCGCAGCCGCCGTCGTCGCGGCGTTCAATCGCGGCGGTGCCGGTAGGCTCGGTGCGCGGCGATACCGTCCAGTGGTGACCGGTATCGGCGTTCGGCGGAACCGGACAGGAGTGCGAGCTGATGGCGCTGTTCGGGCGGGATTCGGAACTCAAATACCTCGACGAGCTGATCGCCGGGATCGCCGAGCGCGGCGGCGCCGTCCTGATCGAGGGGGAGGCCGGGATCGGCAAGACCGCGCTGCTGCGGGAGCTGCCGGCGATGGCCTCGGTCGCCGGTGCGCGGGTGGTGAAGATGACGGCCACGGCGGCCGAACGGGAACTGCCCTACGCCGGACTGCATCAGATCGTATTTCCGCTGCGGTCGGGTATCGCGGCGCTGCCGCCGGCCCAGGCCGCGGCGCTCGACGTCGCACTCGGACTGATCGAAGCGCCCGCGCCCAACGAGTATCGAATCCGGATCGACGGAACTCCCGCTCACCGAACGTCTGGAACGCGCCTTCGGCCTGCGTGCCGGCCTGCTGCCCGAGCCGACCCGAACCGCCCTGCTGGCCGCCGCGCTCGACGAACTGTCGGTGGCGCAGACCGTCCGCGCCGCGGCCCTGCTGCTGGACGTTCCCATCGACGAGGGTGTACTGGCCCCCGCCCTCGACGCTCGCCTGATTGATATCGATTCCGTCGCCGTGCGATTCCGGCATCCGTTGATGCGCTCGGCCATCGTGGCGGCGGCCGAACCCGAGTCGCGGCGCCGGGCGCACGCCGCGGTGGCGGCCACCCTGGACGAACATCCCGACCGCGCGGCACGGCATCGCGCCGCCGCCGTCGCCGGACCCGACGACACCGCCGCCGACGATCTGGCGGCCACCGCCGAACGTGCCCTGCGGCGCGGCGGTGTCACCGCCGCGATCGCCGCCCTCGAGCAGTCGGCGTATCTGAGCGAGACGGCCGCCCGGCGCGCCGAACGAACGTTGCGCGCCGCCGAACTGGCGGTCGAGACCGGCGATCGTGACACGGTGGAACGGCTGCTCGGCGCGGCCGGTGAGCTCACGCCCCGGCAGCAGGGACTGGCGACCTGGCTGCTGAGCGGTTTCGACGACGGAGTGGGCGAGGATCCCGCCCGCGTCGGCGAACTCGCTCGACTGGCCGAATCCGTTGCGGCCGAAGGCGATCGGGACCTGGCGATGCGGATTCTGTGGGGGACCGCGATGCGCTGCTTCTGGTCCGAACCGGGAACGCGGGCGCGTCGGGCACTGCTCGAGGTCGCCGACGGTCTGGCCCTGCCCGCCTGTGATCCGCGCATCGTCGCGATCACCGCCTACGTGGCACCCTTCGAACGAGGTGCGGGCGTGCTGCGGGAACTACAGGCGCGGGCCGGCGCGACGGGCGCCGATCCCGAGGTGGACCGCTGTCTGGGAAGTGCGGCCCTGCAGATCGGCGCCTTTGATCTGGCCACCACTTTCTCCGCGGCGGCGATCACCGGCCTGCGCGCGCAGGGGCGGCTCGGGCTGCTGACCCGCGCGCTGGCGGTGCGCGCCTGGAGCTGCGCGCGCATCGGCGATCTGAACGGTGCGGCCACCGAGGCCGCCGAGGCGCAGCGCCTCGGACCGGAGACCGGCCAGCATTTCATGTACGGGCTGGCGGTCGCCGTGGGCGCCGAGATCGCCGCGCTGCGTGGTGATTTCGACGAGGCCGCCGCGGCCGCCGATCGGGCACAGGCCATCGGGCTGGCCGTCGCCGCCCGCCCCGTACTGGCCACCGTGCAACGGGCTCGCGCCCTGATCGCCGGCGGTCAGGGACGATACGAGGACGCGCTGGCAGATCTGCGCCGCGTCTTCGATCCCGCAGATCCGGCCTATCAACTGGCGCTGGGGGCCTATACTGTCGGCGATCTCGCCGAGGCCGCGGTGCGGTCGGGCCGGGCGGATGACATCGAGCAGATTGTCCGCGCGCTGGAGGACACCGCGAGCCACACAACCTCCCCCGCGCTGTGGATCGGATTGCGTTGTGCGCGAGCGCTACTGGATCCGACCGAGGAACGGTTCGATGCCGCGCTCGAGGCCGGGCTCACCGCCTGGCCGCTGGAGCGGGCCCGGATCCAGCTCGCCTTCGGGGAGTGGTTGCGCCGGCAGCGCCGGGTCGTGGAGTCGCGCGCGCAACTGCGGGCCGCGCGCGACGGGTTCGACGCCTTGGGCGCGCGGCCGTGGGCGGAGCGGGCCCGTCGCGAACTGCGCGGGGCGGGCGAGACCAGCCCCCGCCGTGATCCCGACGCGCGCGACGCGCTGACTCCGAACGAACTGGGTATCGCGCAACTGGCCGCCGAGGGACTGACCAATCGCGAGATCGGGCAGCGGCTTTTCCTGTCGCACCGCACGGTCAGTACACATCTCTACCGCATCTTTCCGAAACTCGGAATCACCTCCCGCGGCGAACTCGCCGGGGCGCTGCGCACCGCGGGAGAGTGACGAGTCGTGCTCAGCCCGTGTCCGAGCTCTCGGCGAAGAAGTCGTCGAGCAGGGCGTTGACCCGATCGGGGACCTCCGCGGCGGCCAGATGCGCGGCGTCGTCGAGGACGACCAGCCGCGCGCCCGGCACGGCCCGCGCCATCTCCGTCACCTCGGGCAGCGGAAAGGTGGTGTCCTCGCGCCCCGCGATCACGAGGACCGGGCAGGTGATCGTGCCGAAGAGTTCGCGCTGATCGGGCCGACGCATGACCACCGAGCGCACCGCCCAGCCCGTCGATGCCATATCGGACGCGGCCAGCGCCGCCCGCACTCGGCGCACGACCTCCGGACGGGTTCGCCTGGTGGTCGGGCCCAGGAAGGCCCGCAACGCCATCGGGGTGAGCGGTGGTCGCACCCCGCCGAGCACGCGCGCGGTCGCGAGCATGAACGAGAATTCGAGGCGTTGCCGCCGGGTGGCCGGTGACGCGGTCCCGTTGAGCAATACGGCGCTGTGGATCCGATCCGGAAACATCGCGGCGAATGTCCCGCCGATCATCGCTCCCCACGAGTTGCCGACGAAATGCGTTCGGGCCACGCCGATTTCGTCCAGAATCGCGACCACGCAGCGCGCGCACTCGCCGAAGTCGAAGGTACGGTCCAGCGGTGCGGATCGGCCGTGTCCGGGCGGATCGACCGCGACCGTGCGGTAGTCGCGGGAGAAGTGAGCGATCTGGGCCTGCCACAGGCTCGCGTCCATCAGCAGACTCGGCCACAGCACGATGGTCCGACCCGCCCCGGCCACGGTGGCGTGCAGATCTCCCAGCGATGTGGAGACCACGATGTGCGAATCGTTCACCTGTACCCGTCCCGAGCGTTGGCCGGCCATCGGACCGCACCGATTGTGCCCGGCGTACGGGGGCGGTAATTCACCACCCGTGGCAAACAGTGCGCATCGCGTGGAAAGAACTGTCCGGCTCGATGATTCGGAATCGGTCTTTTCGGTGGGTGACACCGGTCTTTCGGTGGGAGGCTGTGTGCCGCCGAGTTCGGCCTCGTCCCCGGCGGCGCGCTCGATACTCGTCGGCGAGGGCCGGGGCAGGACCCGGCCAGGTGAAAGGAACACTCGTGACCACCGCCTTGCCCGCATTCCCCGCCGCCGACGAGACACCGCTGGACACCTGCCTGCGATTGCGTGCGACAGCCCCGGTGGTCGAGGTCGAATTCCCCGGTGGCGTCGCCGGATACCTCGCGCTGACCCACGGCGCCGTGCGGGAGATCCTGGCGGGGGACAACACCACATTTCTGCGCGATCCGAAACATTGGCCGGCACTGCACGACGGCACGATCGCGGCGGACTGGCCGTTGCGCGCGGTGGTCCAGGGGGAGCATCTGTCCACCATGGACGGGCACGATCACCGGCGGCTGCGCGGCATGATCGGCAAGGCGTTCACCCCGGGCCGGGTGCAGGCACTCGAGGCGCGCATCCAGCAGATCGTCGATGAACTGCTCGACGGCGTGATCGCCGCCGGTGACGGCGTGGACCTGGTACCGGCGTTCACCGAGGCGCTGCCCATGGCGGTGATCTGCGAGTTGTTCGGAATCCCGGAACCCGATCGTCAGCGGCTCCGGAACTGGACCGCGGTTCTGCTGTCCCACAACACTTCTCCCGACGACGCCTTCGCCGCGCAGAACGGCTTGCTGACCTACCTGCATGACCTGGCCGAGAGCAAGCGGAAAGAACCCGGTGACGACCTCACCTCGGGCCTGGTGCAGGCCCGCGACCGCGATGACGCGCTGACGACCGAGGAATTGGTGGCGGTGTTGTGGATCATGCTGGTCGCCGGACACGAGACGACAGTGCACATGCTCGGCTACGCGATCATCGCGCTGGCCCGCCACCCCGAACAGCTCGCCGCGGCCAGGGCCGGTGATCTGTGGGCCGATGTGGTCGAGGAGACCGTGCGCTACCGGCATTCGGTGATGATGACCAGCTGGCGGTTCACCAGCACCGATGTCACCGTCGCGGGTGTGCGAATTCCGCGGGGCAAGGCGGTGGGTGTGGTTTACCAGGCCTGCGGACTCGATCCCGAGGTGTACGGCGACACCGCGAACAGTTTCGACATCACCCGCGAACAGCGCGGCGGCCACCTGGGTTTCGGGCACGGACCGCGATATTGCATCGGGGCCGGGCTGGCGCGGCTGGAGGGCCGGATCGCCCTGGGCTCGCTGTATCGGCGACTTCCGGAACTGTCCCTCGACGTCGATCCGGCCGATATCGCCTACTCGCCATCATTTTTCACCATCGGCCCGCTCTCGATTCCGGTGCGACCGGGCACTGTCGGCTGATTGTCTGCCATGCTGGCACCGTGCGCACCGGCCGGCACGCGCACGTCGTATCGACAGCTGGACGGTCGCAGTTGAGGCACTACCGGGTGACCGCGCGCAACTCGCGCGCATGGACGACCATCGCCGACAGTTTCGTGCCCATGGATCACGACTACCGCGAGGAAGGGCACTGGAGTGCGACGATGACGGTGCAGGAGTCCACCGATTATCGCCTGCTGCACTGGGATCAGCGAGGAGTGCGCACCTCGCGCCGGACCGGATTCCACATTCGCCGCGTGCCGGGTGACGACTTCTACTGGATCGTCTTCCCCGAGCACGGCCGCTATCTGGTGCGCTACCGCGATGAGGAGGCCGGCGTCGGCCCGGGCGGTGGTGTGGTGACAACGGTCGACGAGGTCTGCAGTATCCATATCCCGCAATCGAAGGCCTACGCCTTCCAGATACCGCGCACCGATATCGACCACCGGATCGGCTCGCTGGCCGACCGGGCCCGCGTCCTGGCGCTCGATTCCGGTCTGGGCCGGATCACCCGCAACCTGATCCGCGATACCCACGCGGAGGCGGCGGCGCTGTCGGGGCGTGAATTCGAGGTCGTCTGCGGCCGGATCACGGAACTGCTGTGCATGCTCGCGGTCGGTGACCCCACCCCGCAGCGCAGCCATCACGATGAGGTGGTCGCGCAGGTCCGCCGCTACGTCCGCGCCAATCTGGGGTACCGCGATGTCCGGTTACCCGTCGTCGCCGAGGCGCTGGGCTGGTCACCGCGTCAGATACGAGCACTGCTGCAGCAATCGGGCACGACGTTCCGGGACGTGCGGCGCGCGGAGGCGTTGCGCGCCGCGCGTACCGCGCTCGAGGATCCGGCGTTGTGGGCGGTGCCTGTGCACGAGCTGGCGGCGCGGGTCGGACTGACGCCGGCGTGGTTGTCCACCGCGTTCAAGGAGGCATTCGGCGAGAGCCCTCGCGAATTCCGGCACCGCCGCCGGCGGGAACTGACCGCCGCCACCGCGGATCCCTTTCCGCCGAGTCACCCGATCGGATGATCCGGCGTCGGTGACGTACGGCAATACAGTCATTCGACGGTCGCGACGGTCCGTCGCGGATTCCTAGTCTCGAACTCATCGCAGCCGATGCAGCAGGCGCGGCGGATGAGGTCACGGGAGACGAGCAGATGTTCAGCAGAAAACGATCGGCACAGGTGATCGCGGCGGCAGTGCTGGCGGTGTCGCTGGCGGCGTGCTCGCAGGGGACGGGAACCCCCGCGCCGGCCGCATTCGAGGGCATCGGCGCCGGGAAATACACCACTCTCGGCAGCGACTTCGACGGTGCCAATGCCGACGGAAAGGCCTACCGCGCCAAGTTCACCGGGAAATACGAGCACCGCGTGTTCGCCGGGGTGGGACATGATGTGCCGCAGGAGGCGTCGGCCGCCTTCACGCAGGCCGTGGTCGACGCCGGCCACCTCTGACGATGGCCGGGCGCGCGGGTGGTGTGGGTGTGACCGGCGGATAACGGTGTCGCCGAGACTGTTTCGGATGGCTGTGTCGATCATTACAGTGGGGCACTGTGGAATTTCATCCGGAGGTCGCCCACACCGCCCGCGTCTACGACTGGTGGCTGGGTGGTAGTGACAACTACGAGGCCGATCGCGTCGCCGCCGCTCGCACCGAAGAGGTGTTCCCTACGATCCGGGTGACCGCACGGAAGAATCGTGAATTCATGCTTCGATCATCGAGATATCTCGCCGAACAGGGCGTTCGGCAGTTTCTCGACATCGGAACAGGAATTCCCACCGAGCCCAATCTGCATCAGGTCGTACAGGAGACAGCACCGGATGCGCGGGTGGTGTACGTGGACAACGACCCGCTGGTGCTGACCCATGCGCGCGCGTTGATGTGCGGCACCGCCACCGGTCGCACCGTGTATGTGGAAGCCGATGTGCGGCAACCGGATTCGATTCTCGCCGCAGCTCCGCTGACGGAAACGCTCGATATGTCGCAGCCCGTCGCGGTGTCGCTGATCTCGGTCATGCACTTCGTCGAGGACCAGCACGATCCCTACGGCGTGGTCGCCCGGATCATGGACGCGGTGCCACGCGGTTCGTATCTGGTGATGACGCACGCGACACCGGATCTGGGGCCCGAGATGCTGGAAGTGCAGCGGGTGTATCACGAATCGGGTATGCCCGGCCAGATTCGGACCCGCGCCGAGTTCGAGCGGTTCTTCACCGGATTGGACTGGGTGGAACCGGGTTTGACCACACCGCATCGGTGGCGTCCCGACGGGGTGGAACCCGCGGCGAGTATGGACGCGCGGGTGCAGTTCTACGCCGGGGTCGCCCGCAAGCCATGAGCCGGTGGCGCGGGCTCAGTCGTGGCGGGGCAGTGCGCCGGTGGACCAGCGGGCGAAGGTCTGTTCCGGTGCGACGGTGATGACGTCGGTGACCTTGATCAGCTCGGCGGGAACGGTGTGCTCGTCGAAATGCTCGGCGGTGGGGACGATGACCGCTTCGGCCTCGAGTTCGCGCACGGTCGACATCAGGCGCTGGACCTGAACCGGATCGTCCGCGTCGCAGGTGATGGTGTCGGCCAGGTCGTAGCCCAGACGTCGTGCCAGCGAACGGATCCGGGCTTCGTCCCATTCGCGCTGCTGCTGTGACACATCGGTGCGGAGATATCCGAGAGCCAGGAAGGTCATCGATGTCCATCCTCGGGGTCGACTGTCGGAGCGGGCCGAGGCAGGGACGGAATGAAACCGTCAGCATCCCTCTAGCTAATTCGACTGTAACGAGGATTTCCGGTACGCGGCAACTGCCTGTCCCCAGTTGTGTCCGGCATGTGTCCGGTTCGATTTGCTGATCGGATGACCGAATTCGGCGAGCTGAGCGTGGTGTATCCGGTCCGGGGCGCGATGCCGCCGGGAACAGCGGGGGCGGCGGAGGTCAGTTCCTCCGCCGCCCGATGTCCGCTCGCGCTCACCGGGATCCGGGCGCACCCGTCAGCAAATCCGGCACATGTGGTTGTTCAGTGGGACAGCACCCGGCCCGGGATCAGCGGCAGATCCAACGAGGTCCGGATGCCGGGAGGTGCGGCGATCACGGCGGGGATGGCGTTGACGATGCGGCCCGCCGCCGCCACGATCGCCGCGTGGTTGTGGTCGCCGTGGCGGCTGGTGGGGCAGATGTCGACGGTGTAGGAAGGCTCCCCGACGATTTCGACCCGGTAGGACCCGCCGGGCTGGGCCGGCTGTGGCCAGTCCGGCCGCAGATCCTCGCGCAACCGGGTGGTGTGTTCGATGACGATCACCGGCCGGTCCTGTACCCGCCCCTGGATCTCGAATCGGATGGCCGCCACCGAACCCTTCGGCACGGACCCGGCCGCGATCTCGAAACTCTCCGGTGCGGGCTCGCGCTCATAGGAATCGACGATCTCGTCGACGGTGATGTCCAGGCCCGCGGCCAGCTGCCGGATGGTGGTGCCCCAGGCCAGGCCGAGGACGCCGGGTTGCAGCAGCATCGGCACCTCGTCGAGGGGTTTGCCGAATCCCATCACGTCGAACATCACCGTCGCACCGTCGTAGGTGGCGTAGTCGGCGATCTCCGAGCAGCGGATCTGCTCGATATCGCGGCAGGTGCCGGAGAAGGCCAGCGGGATCAGGTCATTGGCGAATCCGGGATCGATACCGGTGATGAAGACGCTCTTGCCGCTTTCGGCCGCCGCCTGCTCGACGGTTGCGAAGTATTTGTCCGGCAGCACCTTCCACGGATACTGCAGCAGGCCCGGTGCCGAGCCGACCAGATCCACGCCCGCGGCCAGAATGCCGCGGCAGTCCTCGAGCGCCTCGAACAGCCGGGTATCGCCCATGGCGCAGTACACGGCGCAGTCGGGTTCGAGGGCCAAGACGGCAGCGAGGCTGTCGGTGGCCTCGATGCCGGTGGCGACCTCCAGGCCGGCGAGCTCACCGGCGTCCTTGCCGACCTTCTCCGGGCTCGAGACGCACAGCCCGACCAGCTCGAATCGTGGATCGGTGATGAGGCCGGCCAGCGCGAGCCGGCCGACGTTGCCGGTGCCGATGTGGACGACACGAATGGGCATATTCACTCCTCTGTGGAAATTCCCGAATCGAGTTCAGGCTCGTGCCGCGGCGACCAGGTCGGCCACCCGGGTGAATTTCTCCCGCGGCCGCCCGGCGTGCGCGCCGTTCGCCTTCTCCGCCGCGTCGATCGCGGCCCATCCGTCGCGGTCGACGCGGTCGGGGCAGCGCCGGGTGAGTAACGCCGCCAACGCTTCCCGATCCTGCGACGGAGTGCCGAGCCGTCCGGTGGTGAAGTCGTCGACCAGGGTGGTCACCGTTTCCTCGGCATCGCGGCGGTCGCTGCCGATGACCCCGCGCGGCCCGCGCTTGATCCAGCCGGACACATACGCCCCGGGGACCGGAGTGCCGGCGGCGTCGATGACGCGGCCGTGCTCATGCGGGATCACACCGCGCACCTCGTCGAAGGGGAGGTCGGCGACGGCCTTGCCCCGGTAACCGATCGCGCGCAGCACCAGTGCGGTCTCGACGGTCTCGGCGCCGGTGACCGGTGTGGGTACGAGACCGGTGGGTCCGGGCGCCATTTCGTTGCGGACGCAGTCGATTCCGGTGACCCGGTCGGTGCCGGACAGGGCCGTCGGTGAGGTCAGGAATCGGAAGACGATGCGCTTGCGGTCGCCGGTCTCGCGTCCCGCGTATTCGGTGGCGAGGCGGAGCTTGAGACGCAGTGCGGGATCGGTGCCCGGATCGTCGAGGGCAGCGCGCACCCGGTCGTCGATATCGGCGGGGTCGATGACGATGTCGGTATCGGGCAGATGACCGAGGGCCAGGAATTCCGGGCCCGAGAACGACGCGTTGGCCAGCGGCCGCCGGCCCAGCAGCACGACCTCGCGAATCCTGCTGTGGCGCAGGGCCTCGATGGCGTGCGCTGCGATATCGGTGGCGGTGAGCCGATCGGGATCGGCGGTGAGGACGCGCGCCACATCCAGGGCGACATTGCCGCGGCCGACGAGGTTTTCCGCGGCGTAGCAGGCGGCCGGTCCGGTGCCGACGATCGCCACTCGCAGTGCGCCGGAGTCCCGTGACAGGCGCCGGGGCACATCGACCGGTGCGATACCGGAGTCGAGTGGATGGTGGGCGAACCAGGCGGCGTTGATCTCGGCGTAGCGGGCCAGCGCATCGGGCAGTTCCTCGTCGGCGTGGATGGCGTCGACCGGGCAGGCCTCCACACACGCTCCGCAGTCGATGCAGGTATCGGGGTCGATGTGCAACATCTCCGCGGTCGCGAACTCGGGGTCCTCCGGTCGCGGCCGGATGCAGTCCACGGGACATTCGGTGACGCAGCCGGCGTCGTTGCAGCAGCGCTGTGTGATGACGTAAGCCATGACTCTCCGATCGATCCCGGCTTGGCGGCTTTCACCCGGACAGGGTGCTGGACACATGTCTGGACGCTACTATGCGGGCTTCGTGGAGGCAACCGGTTGCCCGGAATGGCCCGATCGAAGATTGGAAACGTGTCTGGATTGTTGTCCAGTCATACGGTAGCGTCCGTGCAATGGGACGTGTAGACGGTAAGGTTGCGCTGGTCAGTGGGGGTTCTCGGGGGATGGGCGCGGCCCATGCGAGGCTGCTCGTGACCGAGGGTGCCTCGGTGATCATCGGCGATGTTCTCGATGAGGAGGGCGCGGCGCTGGCGGCCGAGCTGGGTGCGGCCGCGCGCTACGTCCATCTCGACGTCACCGAGCCCGAGCAGTGGCGTGCCGCGGTCGCCATCGCGGTCGAAGACTTCGGTAAACTCGATGTGCTGGTGAACAACGCGGGCATCATCAACGGCAATTCGCTGCGCCGGTTCGAACTGGAGCAGTGGCGCCGGATTCTGGATGTGAACCTGACGGGCACCTTCCTGGGCATGCAGGCCGCGGTGGAACCGATGATCGCCGCCGGCGGGGGGTCGATCATCAACGTCTCCTCGGTCGAAGGTCTGCGCGGTGCGCCGTGGGCCCACGGCTACGTCGCCTCGAAATGGGGTGTGCGCGGACTGGCGAAATCGGCGGCACTCGAGCTGGCGCAGCACAACATTCGGGTCAACTCGCTGCATCCGGGCCTGATCCGAACGCCGATGACCGAGGCCATCCCCGACGATCTGGTCACCATTCCGCTCGGCCGGCCGGCCCAGCCGGAGGAGGTTGCGACCTTCGTGCTGTTCCTGGCCAGTGACGAGTCGTCCTACGCCACCGGCTCGGAGTTCGTGGTCGACGGCGGCCTCGTTACCGCCGTGCCGCACAAGACCTCCTAGTCGCATCGCCCGGCGCCGTCGACTCGGTGCGGGGTTCGCTTGCGCGACATCGGGCGTGTGCCAAGTTCTGTAACAGGTTCTAGCCAAGAGTAGACAGATTTGTTAAGTTGTCTACACCTTGCGGACGCTGTGCCGCGCGCTGATCTCGAGAGGACAACCATGGCCATCGTGCATCCACTGCCGGCGACCGACGGCGACCGGCGCAAGCTGGCCCTGGAGAGTCCGGTGGACCGCCGGCCCATCGGTGAGCTCGAGGTGGAAACCGCGGCCGAGGTGCGCGAGGCGGTGGCCCGCGCGCGGGCCGCTCAACCGGCGTGGGCGGCGCGCAGCATCGCCGAACGTGTCGAGATTCTGCGCGCCGCCATCGGCGTGATCGTGGCCCGGCGCGCGGAGATCGTGGAAACCATTCGCGCCGAAACCGGTAAGCCCGAGGTCGAGGCGCTCGGCGTGGAGATCGTCCCGTCCTGCGACTTCCTCAACTACTGGACCGGACGTGCCCGCAAGGATCTGCGGTCGCACGCGCAGCGGCTGCACGGCTATCTGCTGCCGATGAAGAAGCTCTACATGCAGTACCAGCCGCTCGGTGTCGTCGGCGTGATCACGCCGTGGAACGCGCCGTTCGTGCTGTCGCTCAATCCGGTCGTGCAGGCGCTGCTCGCCGGAAACACCGTCGTGTTCAAGCCCTCCGAGGTCACCCCGCGCTCGGGCGAGTGGGTGGCGCGGGTACTGCACGAGGCCGGGGTGCCCGCCGATGTCGTGCAGGTACTGCACGGTGACGGGGAAACCGGTGCGGCGCTGGTGGATTCCGAGATCGACAAGGTCTGTTTCACCGGCAGTGTCGGCACCGGCCGCAAGATCGCCGCGGCGTGCGCGACCCGGCTGCTGCCGTGCTCGCTGGAGCTGGGCGGTAAGGACGCGATGATCGTCTGCGCCGACGCCGACCTCGAGCGGGCCGCCGCCGGCGCGGTGTACCTGTCGATGTTCAACACCGGCCAGGTGTGCATGAGTGTCGAGCGGGTCTATGTGGTCGACAGTGTGGCCGACGAGTTCATCCGGCTGGTGACCGAGAAGGCGGCCGCGGTGACCTACGGTGACGGCGACACCGATATGGGCCCGCTGTTCTGGGACCGCCAGCGCGACATCGTGATCCGGCATATCGACGACGCCAGGGACAAGGGCGCCGATATCGTGGTCGGCGGCGCCGCCGACAGCGGCGAGGGCCTGTTCTTCCAGCCCACGGTCGTGGTCGGCGCGCATCACGATATGCAGCTGATGACCGAGGAGACCTTCGGGCCGGTCACCGCGATCATGCGGGTGCGCGACGAGGAAGAGGCCATCCGGCTGTCCAACGACTGCAAGTACGGGCTGAGCGGTTCGGTGTTCACCAAGGACGCCGCCAAGGCCCGGCGCATCGCCGCCCGGCTCACCACCGGCTCGGTGGTGCACAACGACGCGGCCGTCATCTACGGCGTGCCGGAGGCTCCGTTCGGCGGGCGCAAGGACAGCGGTCTGGGGCAGGTCAACGGTGTCGGCGCGCTGCGCGGCTTCACCCACGCCCAGCCCGTGCTGGTCGATCGGTGGCAGCCGAAGCGGGAAAGTATCTGGTACCCCTACTCGGAGAAGACGGTTCGCAGTCTCGACGGGCTCATCAAGTACGGCTTCGGTAACACGATCGTGCGTCGTCTGCTGTCGTGACGTCGGCAGACCGGGCAGTTTCTAGAACAGGTTTCAGTCTTCGTGATAGCGTCGCCCACATGGGACGTGTAGGCAGTGAAGCCGTGCTCATCAGCGGAGGTTCGAGGCGGCCGGGCGTGGCCCGGCCGCGACCGCTGGTGAGCGGCGGCACCTCGTTCCCGGCCGGTTGCCCCCGGGCCGCCGCCGGTGCGGCACTCGCCGTCGAACTCGGGGCGGCCGCGCGGTTCGTCCGATTCGACGTCGGGGTGTCGCGAGGTATCCGCGTTGTCGCCGGCCACTGACGAAACGCTCGATATCCGGGAGATGGCGAGCGGGTCCGGGAGTTCCGGTTTCCCGCAGGGTGATTCGGGCGCCGGCATCCGGTGATGCGGCGCCGTGGTGATACGAGGCGGTAGGTGTTGATCGATCCACGCACTCCGGTGATCGTCGGTGTCGGGCAGGTTTCCGACAGCATCGACGGACCGGACTATCAGCGGATGTCGTCGGTGGATCTGGCCGCCGAGGCATCCCGGCGCGCGATCGCCGACGCCGGGGCGGACTTCTCGCGGATCGCCGCGTCGATTGATCTCATCGCCGGAGTACGGCAGTTCGAGATCTCGGGACCGATGCCCGCGCCGCTGGGCCGATCCGACAACTATCCGCGCTCGGTCGCGCACCGGCTGGGTATCGAGCCGCGGCGCGCGGTCCTCGAAGTGGTCGGCGGTCAGGGGCCGCAGCGTCTGATCACCGAATTCGCGGGCGCGATCGCGGCCGGCCAACTCGACGTCGCGCTCGTCATGGGCTCGGACGCGATATCGACCGAGCGTTACTACGCACGTCGTGACGACAAACCCGACTTCACCGAAACTGCCGCGGGGTCGCTGGAGGACCGCGGTTTCGGCTACGAGGTGTTCATCGACGAGAACCTCATCGAGCACTCCGTCATGGGTGCGCCCACACACTACGGACTGCTGGAGAACGCGCGCCGGGCCCGGCTCGGGGCGAGCCCGGACGACTACCGCCGGCAGATGGCGGAGCTGTTCGCGCCGTTCACCGCCGTCGCGGCGAAGAATCCGCTGGCCGCTACCCCCGTGGTGCGCACCGCCGACGAACTCGCCACCGTGACCGCCGACAATCGCATGATCTGCGATCCGTTCCCACGCCTGCTGGTGGCCCGTGATCTGGTGAATCTCGGTGCGGCGGCACTGGTCATGTCGCTGGCCACCGCGCGCGGGCTGGGCGTACCGGCGGAACGGATGGTCTTTCTGCGCGGCCACGCCGACCTGCGCGAACAACCGCTGCTCGAACGCCCGGACCTGGGGGCCGCGCCCACCGCGTGGACCGCGGCGCGAGAAGCCTTGCGGGTGGCCGGAATCGGGCTCGACGATATCGCCACCTTCGATCTGTACAGCTGTTTCCCGGTCGCGGTGTCGAACTTCTGCGACGGCACGGGACTGACCGGCGACGATCCGCGCGGCCTGACCCTCACCGGTGGGCTGCCGTTCTTCGGCGGGCCGGGCAACAACTACTCGATGCACGCCATCGCCGACACCGTCGGCCGCATGCGCGAGTCACCGGGAGCGTTCGGACTGGTCGGCGCGAACGGCGGCATCATGAGCAAATACTCCGTCGGCGTGTATTCCACCGCGCCGGCGGACTGGGCCGCCGACCGCAGTGTCGAGCTCCAGCATGCCGTCACCACCGCACCGGCGGTGACCGCACGCCGTCGTGCGGTCACCGCCGGCGCGGCGGGGAGCGCGCGGATCGAAACCTATACCGTGCGGCACGCATTCGAGCCGCGCACCGGAGTGATCGTCGGGCGGTTGCACGCCGACGGCAGCCGGTTTCTGGCGACGATGGCGCCGGAGAGTCTCGCTGCGGCCGGCGACCCGATCGGCCGCGACATCATCGTCACATCGAGCGAACAGGGCAACACCGCGGTCCTGGTGTCGTAGCGACGCCGGATTGCCGAGGATCGGAGAGAGATGATCGAAACAGCAACAACCACAATGGATCCCGCGACCCGCCTGCGGCTGCCGATCCACAACGGCCATGCTCTGCTCGCCGGGCTGCGCCGGCATCGGCGCGAGCCGGTCATGACCCTCGGTGACACCGTGCTCACCGGCGCCGATGTGCTCGACGCCATCAGCCGCTACGTGTCCGCCTTCGCCGAACACGGTGTCGTGACCGGCACTCCCAGCGCGCTGCTCGCCCTGAACCGGCCCGAGGTGCTGTTCATCCTGGGCGCGGGCCAGGTGGCCGGACATCGGCGCACCGCGCTGCATCCGATGGGCGGGCTCGACGATCATGTGCACGTCCTGGGCGACGCCGGCATCACGAGCCTGGTGATCGACCCGCAGCCGGCATTCGTGCAGCGGGCCCGGGAACTGGTCGACCGGGTGCCTGCACTGACCAAGGTGCTCGTTCTCGGCCCGGTACCGGCGGAACTGTCCGATGTCGGCATCGACTTGATCGCGGCCGCAGCGCAATTCGAGCCCACGGCGATCGAGGCCGTCGATCTGGAACCCGACGCTGTCATCTCGATCAGCTACACCGGCGGCACCACCGGTAAGCCCAAGGGCGTGGTGGGCACCGCAGCCGCCATGTCGACGATGACCCAGATCCAGCTCTCGGAATGGGAATGGCCCAAGCGCCCCAAATTCCTGATCTGCACGCCGCTCTCGCACGCCGGCGCCGCGTTCTTCCTGCCGGTGGTCGTGCTCGGTGGTCAATGCGTGGTGCTGCCGCGTTTCGACGCCGGAGAAGTGTTGCGCGCCATCGAGGAATACCGCATCAGCGCGACCATGCTGGTGCCGTCGATGCTGTACGCGCTGCTCGATCACCCCGATATCGACTCCCGTGATCTGTCGTCGCTCGAGACGGTGTACTACGGCGCCTCCTCCATCGACCCGGCTCGCCTGACCCAGGCGATCGAGCGGTTCGGCCCGATCTTCGCCCAGTACTACGGCCAGTCCGAGGCGCCGATGGCCATCAGCTATCTGGGCAAGGCCGAGCACGACCAGGCCCGCCTCACCTCCTGTGGCCGCCCCTCGGTCGCCTTGCGGACCGCGCTGATCGGCTCCGACGGGAACCGGGTCGAGCGCGGTGAGGCCGGTGAGATCTGTGTATCGGGTCCGCTACTGGCCGGTGGATACCTGAATCTTCCCGAGGTGACCGCGGAGACGTTCCACGACGGCTGGCTGCACACCGGCGACCTGGCCCGCGAGGACGAGGACGGCTTCTGGCACATCGTCGGGCGCAGCAAGGACATGATCGTCACCGGCGGGTTCAACGTCTTCCCGCGCGAGGTCGAGGATGTGATCGGTGCGCATCCACGAGTGTCCGGTGTCGCGGTGGTCGGTGTCACCGACGCGCACTGGGGTGAGGCGGTCACCGCGGTCGTGGTCCTCACACCCGGTACCTCCGATGATCCCGCGGCCGTCGCGACGGTGATCGAGGAGATCGGCGCGGAGGTCAAGCGCCGCAAGGGCTCCGTCCAGGCGCCGAAACACGTCCTGTTCGTCGACGCCCTGCCGCTGACCGGCCTGGGCAAGATCGACAAGAAGGCCGTCCGCGCCCACGCCGAGGCCCAACTCGGCTGAGTTCGCACTGTATTCGGCGCCCACCGCGGCGGGTGGACCCATTCCCGCCGCGGTGGGCGCCGGGCTGTCCTGGATTCCGGACAGGTTTCGTAGCAACGCCTTTCAGGTGACAGGACTGTCGTCGCGTCGCGTATCAGCTGAAGCTGCGGCGGTAGTGATGCGGCTCACGCCGGTGGTGCGTTTGAACCGCTCGCGGAACGCGGTGGGTGAGCCGAAACCCACTTGGGCGCCGATGCGTTCGACGGTGTGCGCGGTCGTCTCCAGCAGATGCTGTGCCCGGCGGATACGGGCCCGATGCAGCCACTGCAGCGGCGTGCTTCCGGTGTGTTCGCGGAAGCGGCGGATCAGGGTGCGGGTGCTGACACCCGCTTTGCCCGCCATGTCGTCGAGTGTTAGTTCGGTGCCGAGGTTGTCCTCGATCCACCGCAGCAGCGGTTCGAGGGAGGATCCGCGCGGGGTGGGCGGATAGTCGTGGACGATGAATTGCGCTTGGCCCCCTTCGCGTTCCAGCGGCATCACCGACAAACGTGCGGCATGGGCGGCGACCGCCGAACCGTAGTCGCGCCGGATCATGTGCAGGCACAGATCCAAGCCCGCGGCGGCACCGGCCGAGGTGAGGATCTGCCCGTTGTCGACGTAGAGCACGGCGGGGTCGACCTCGATCGCGGGATAGGTGGCGGCCAGCAGATCGGCCGCGATCCAATGCGTGGTGGCGCGCAAACCGTCGAGAAGTGGCCGACGCTGATCTCGGGCGGTCTGTCCTTCCTGGTCGGCGCGTTCTACATCCTGCAGGCCACCGGTTCGGATCCCAGCCTGGACGTGCTGTCGGTCTACGCGACCGGCGGTGGTGTCTTCTTCCTCGTGCAGGCACTGCTGCTCGTGGTGAAGAGCCGCCGGTGCGGGTCCCGGCCACGCCGAGTTACTAGATGATCTTGGCCTCGATCAGCAGATTCCAGATCGCACCCTGATCGGTGACCTCGACGCCGAGCTTCTCCGCCTTCGCCAGCTTGCTGTCACCGACACCGGCGCCGGTGATGAGCAGATCGGTATTCGCCGAGACCGACGAGGCCGCGGTCGCACCGGCCTTCTCGCACAGTCGCTGGAAGGTGGGGCGAGCGACCTTCTCACCAGAACGCGGATCGCTGAGGGCGCCGGTGATCACCACCGTTTTTCCCGCCAGTGGAGCACCGGCCGCGACCACCGGCGGCAGGTCCTCGTCCCGCACGTCCAGCGACACACCGGCCGCGCGCAAGCGTTCCAGCTCCGGTCGCAGCCGGGTGAGGTGCTCGACCAGTGAGGCGGCGACCTTGGGGCCGATGTCCTCGACCGCGACCAGTCGTTCCTCGCCCGCGTCGGCGACATCCTCGAGGGAGCCGAATCCGGCGCGGGCCAGGCGGGCGGCCGTGCCGTCGGAGGCCATCGGAATCGCCATGCCGATGAGCGCTCGGCGCAAACCGACCCGGCGGCTGTCGTCGATCGAGTCGATCATGCGCGCTGCCGAAACCTCACCGACACGGTCGAATTCGAGCAGACGCTCCTTGGTGAGTGTGTAGAAGTCCGACGGGCGTTCGAGAATGCCCGCCTCGGCCAGGCGCTCGATCCACACCGGCCCGATGGCCTCGATATCGGCCGCCGCCCGCGACGCCCAGTGGATGAGCCTGCGAACCGTCTGCGCGGGACAGGCGACGTTGGTGCAGAACAGTTCTCGGCTGTTGCCCTGTTCGGTCACCGCATGCCCACACGAGGGGCAGGCGGTCGGCGCTACGATCTCGCGCTCTTCGCCCGTGCGCGCGGACGCGTCGAGCACACCCGCGACGAACGGGATCACATCGCCCGCGCGGCGCACCAGCACCGTGTCCCCGATCTTGATATCGCGGGCGCGGATCACCTCCTGGTTGGCCAGCGTCGCCTTCGTGACCGTGGTTCCGCCGACGAAGACCGGTTGCAACCAGGCGACCGGCACGATCTTGCCGGTCTTGCCGACATCCCAGACCACATCGGCGAGCAGGGTCGTCTTCTCCTCCGCGGCGAACTTGAACGCCAGCGCGCCACGCGGGGAGCTCGATCGGGTCCCCGCCGCCGCGTACGCGCCCCGGTCGGCCAAACGCAGCACCGCGCCGTCGATGTCGTAGTCGAGTTCGTTGCGGCCCTGTTCGATCGCGCCGATGGCCGCCTGGGCGCGTTCGGCATTCGCGCACAGCCGCATCTGCGCCCCCGCGACTCCGAGCGCCCGCAGTCCCTCCTCCAAATCGACTGCGGCGCCGCCGGAATCGGTATCCAGATCGAAGCCGAAGAAGCGCAGACGCCGCTCGGCGACCGTGGCCGGATCCTTCGCACGCAATGTGCCCGCGGCCGCGTTGCGCGGGTTGATCAGGGGTTTGTCCGGGTGTGCGGTGTTGTAGGCGGCGAAGGTCGAGCGCAGCATCACCGCCTCGCCGCGAACCTCCACCCGCCCGGGCACCTCGATGCGGTTGGGCACACCGTCCACCAGGGCGCGGACCAGCATCGTCACATCGTCACCGGTGGTGCCGTCGCCCCGGGTGACCGCCCGCGCCAGCCGCCCGTCCTCGTAGACCACGGCCAGTGACAGTCCGTCGAGTTTGGGCATCACCACGACCGGCTGGCCGGGGAAGCGATCGAAGAACGCCACGACCTGCTCGGCCTTGGTGGCCTTCTCCAGCGACAGCATCGGCCGCGAATGCCGGATCGGGGCATGCAGCACCGCGGGTGCGCCGACCTGATCGAGCGGATTCGGCTCCGGTGTCAGTTCCGGATGCGCCTCGATCAACGCCCGCAGTTCGTCCTCGATCGCGTCGAACTCGGCGTCGGCGACCAGCGGCGAGCCCTGATAGTAGGCATCGCGCAGCGCCACGATCCGATCCGCGAGCTGTTGAATACGTTCCCCAGTGTTCACGGAACCAGACGCTACCGAGCCCCACCGACATCTTCCGGCGCTGGGGTTCGAGCCGCTTGACCTGCACACACCCGTGCTCCCGGCCGCGCGGTTCCGGCCCTCTCCGCACCGGGCGGTGCCCGGTCAGGATCTGTTGCGAGAGCGATGGTTTCGCAAGCCGTACCGGATGGACTGTTGTCGCTCGAACCGGAGCCCGCGCCTACCCGCGCAGCGTGCGGTCGAACAGGGCCAGCAGCTCGCGGTAGTGGTGTTCGTCGGCCTCGGCGTCGTGGGCCGAGGTGTCGGCCTGCGTGAAGCCGTGTTCGGCGCCCTCGTAGACCTCGGTCCGGTGGCGGACACCCGCGGCATCGAGCGCTCGATCGAACCGGGCGATGTGCTCGGCGGTCATGTGCCGATCCTCGCCCGCATGCGCGAAATACAGCTCCGCGGTGATGCTCGCGGCCATCAGATGCGGACTGTCCGGAGTGTCGGTGACGAGTGGTCCGCCGTGGAATCCGGCCACTGCCGCGACCCGATCCGGGAACATCGCCGCGGCCAGTACCGCCAGCCGCGCACCCATGCAATAGCCGGTCACCCCGACCTTGCCCGCCGCTACCCGCGGTGATGCCGCCAGCCATGCGAGGTAGGCGCCGGCGTCCGAGCGCAGCCGCTCCGCCGTGAGCTCGCGGATCAACGGGAAGACCCGCGCGACGATCTCCGGCCGCTGCGTATCGATGAAGTCCGGCAGCTCGACCGCCGGTGCGCGCCCGTGCCGGTAGTAGGCATTCGGAACCAGGACGGTATAGCCGTGTGCGGCAATACGATCGGCCAGCGCCCGCAGGCCGGGCCGCAGTCCGAAACCGTCCTGGATCACCAATACTCCCGGATGGGCGGCGCCGTCGCCGGGGTGGGTGAGGTACGCGTCGGCGACACCATCGGGTGTGCGGATGTCGACCGTCGTGCCGTGTGTTGTGGTCATGGTTGATTTCCTCCGTCGTGGTTGATGTCCTGTGCTCGACACGACGAAAGGCGGCGCCCGCGCGATATCGCGGGATATGTGTTCGATGAGCGGGCCCGTATCGGCCCGCACGATGCTCAGAAGAGCACCGGGTAACCAATCCGTGTGTGGCGCAACGCCGTCCCGGTAGTCATCGGCTCAGCGTAGCCCATCGCACAGATCCGATGCCGGCGCCCGCGGTTGCCGGCCGGTCTATCCCGACCCCGGATGGTCGTGATCGCGCGGCAGATTGAGTTCGTCGACCACCACGAGATTTCCGCCGGATTGTTTGGCCCGATACATCGCGGCGTCCGCGGATTGCAGCAGCCGGTCCGGGGTGGGGCGGGGGCACCGCGGGCAGATCGTCGCGTCGTAGACGGCGACCCCGACGCTCGCGGTGACCTCCACCTCGGTCTCCGGCGGTTCGGCGACCGCGCGGCGCAGACGCTCGGCCTCGGTGCGCGCGGCGGCGCTGGCGATCGGTGCGGCCACCACGAACTCCTCCCCGCCCGTGCGTGCCACCACCGCGTCCTCGCCCGCGGCGTCGTGCAGCCGCCGCGCGGTCCGGACCAGGACGGTATCGCCGACGCGGTGCCCCCAGGTGTCGTTGACATTCTTGAACCGGTCGAGGTCGAGGGTCATCACGCACACCGCGGGATGCTGATCGACCAGGCGCGGCAGGCGGGTCTCGAGCCCGCGGCGGTTGAGCAGTTCGGTGAGCGGGTCCGACAGCGATTCGGTACGCAGCAGCCAGTACAGAATCTGCAATGCGGGCAGTGCGCTGACCACCGACACGAACAGCAGCAGGCCGACCGCGAGTGCCAGCCGGAAGTCCTGGCCGCCGGTCGCGATCCGCACCGAGAACACGATCACCGACAGCAGCGACCACGCCGAATGCGCTGCCAAGGCCCACGCGCTGTGGAAAAAGCCCAGGTAACTGCCGGTGACCACGAGCAACACCGCGCCCATCGCCGCGAACAGCCGATCGGGCACCTGCAGGAACTCGAGTGTGAACAGCACATCGGCACAGCCGATCAGCACCAGCGATTCGGTCTTGCTCGGCCACGGCAGCAACCACCACCGCAGCGCCCACAGCAACCCGCACAGCACCCCGACCGTCGACGCGACACCGGGATGGCCGGGCGGCCCGACCGGGGTATCGGCGATCACCACACCCATCACCGCGATCCCGGCACCGGCCACGCCGATCAGCACCTTCAGGGGTCCCAGCGCCGCCCGGGCGGCCAGGGTGCGAATCAGCCAGCGGTAGTCGACCGGGTCGTCCCACCAGGCTCGCAGTGTCTTGCTGTCATACATCGATCGACTCACCCTTGGTCCGGACCGCGTTGCCCACCTGTCGCTCGTACCGAGTGTGAGAAATTCCGGGAAATCTCACCAGCTGGTCCGGGGCAGTCTAGACCGGACAGCCCTATCCGATGGGTGAATGCGCGGCGGGGGACCTCGGCCGATGTGCCGGGGCGATCGGGTCCGCGACCGGTCACAAGCGGACGATCGCCAGCCACACGGCCACCGCGGCCAAGACGAGAAGTGCGATGTTGAGGGCGATTTTCCGGTCGCCGCCGCTGAGGTGAACCGGGATCGCACCGCATTGCACGAGCACCAGCCCCGCGGCCGCGGCCGCGGCCAGCCATGGCGCGATACCGGTCAGAGGTGGAAGGAGCAGTCCGAGTGCGCCGAGCACCTCCAGCGCGCCGAGTGCGCGGAGGGCGGGCAGCGGTATGCGGTCCACCCAGGCCATCATGGGCCGGAGGCGATCCGGGCTCCGGATGAGTTTGAGCGCGCCGGCGTAGAGGTAGAACAGGGCGAGCAGACCGGCGACGATCCAGTAGGCGATATTCACGATTCGATTGCACCGCCCGGACGTAACCGATGTCCAAGACTTCTTTCGCGATGCCGGGGACGCGCGCGCGGTCAGACCAGGACCAGCACGGCGATCAGGCCGAGGGTGGTGGCGATGGTGGCGATGACGATGGCGGTGAAGTTCGCGGGGGCGAACAGGCCGGCGTCGAGTTGTTTGGCGATGGACCGGTACCGGAGGGTTCCGTAGGCGGATACCAGCAGTCCGGCGGCGAGGAGGATCAGTCCCGCGGCGACCGCGTGGGCGCCGCGGTGCGGGGCGAACTTGGCGACCGCGACACCCAGCGCCGCGACGCTGATTCCGGTGCGATGCCACGCCAGGTACGTGCGCTCGTTGGCGAGGTGGTCGCGGGCGAGGCTGCCGGTGTTCGGCCTGGTGTCTCCGTCTCCGAGATGTTTCATCTCCTCCTCCTGCACGACAGGGCCGCTGGTCACGAACTCATACCCTCATCATCGGACGGCGGCTGGACCCGCGGGACACGAATCCCGCAATCGAACGCTTTTCAGCGGTGATGCGTCCACGATTGACCAATGACCAACACACCGGATGGGAGAACGTACCGAGAATTGACGACGCCGCGGGCCGCGGCGGTGGCCGGCATCGTCTTCGCCGCGCTCTTCGCGACCAGCATGGTGCTGATGCGACTGGCGCTGCCCAGCAGTCCGTTCACACCCTGGGCAACGCGCGACGACCCGCGGATCTCCACCGCGGTCCTGATGATGCCGTTCGCCGGCATCGCGTTCCTGTGGTTTCTCGGCGTGGTCCGCGACCGTATCGGAGACCTCGAGGACCGGTTCTTCGCGACGGTGGTCCTGGGGAGTGGGATGTTGTTTCTGGCGATGGTGTTCGTCGCGACCGCGACCGCCGGGGCCACCCTGGCTCTCGCCCGGCATACGAACAATTCCCATGACGAGGTGATCTCCTTCGGCCGTGAGGTCATGCTGCAGATCAGCAATATCTACGGGGTGCGGATGGCGGCGGTGTTCATGATCTCGCTCGCTACGATCTGGCTGCGCACCGCGCTGATGCCACGGTTGCTGGTATCGATCACCTATCTGCTGGCACTGGCCTTGCTGGTGGTGGTCACCCACAGCCTCTGGGTGGTACTCATCTTCCCGGGGTGGGTATTGGTGATCAGTGTGTATTTGCTGGCCACCCGCGCCCCCACATCGCGCGGCGGTACCTGAACTCCCGCGCGACCGGCACCGGCACGGTATTCGACCTCCCATGCGGACCGGCCGCCCGTTTCTGCCCCTAATCTGAAAAACGTTGTAACCCAGGCAGATACCCCGCCGGCGCCGCCACCATCCCGCTGCTGGGCGTCACACCGGCCAATGCCGACAAGATCGACATTGGCCGGAACCGCATGCACCGCGAAACGCCGGCCGACCGGGCCACGGGGTACGGCAGTTCGCCCGAGTTTGCCTACGGAGGCAATTCGTCTCGCTACTGTGTGATCGAGGACACATACTCCGCAGCGGCCCGGATTTCTCGGGCCGTGCGTACGACAGGAGTGAGCATGACCGCCACCCAGGAGTCGACGAACGAATCGACCGCCGAACCGTTGCGCTCGCGACGTAACCACTGGAACAACCAGGTACAACGGCATTCGTTCATGACGCCCCACCGGACAGCCGTCAAATACCTCGACTCCTCCACCACGTGGCGCGCACTCGACGAACGGTCCCGCGCGTTCGCCGCGGCCCTGCATCGTCGCGGCGTGCGGTTCGGCGACCGCGTCCTGATGGCGATGCTCAATCGCACCGAGTACATCGAAGCGGTGTTGGGCGCCAACCTGGTCGGCGCGATCCCGGTACCGGTCAACATCCGGATGAGCCCGGCCGAGGTGTCGTACCTCGTCGCCGACAGCGGCGCCGGGTTCATTGTCACCGAGAAGCTGCTCGCGCCATTGATGGATGCCGTGCGCGCGTCAACGGGCGCGATCGACGCGATAATCGTGGTCGACGGCGGTGACGATCCGGCGCATCTCGACTACGAGGCACTCGTCGCCGAAGACCCCTCCGATCTCCCCGAGATCGATGTCCCCGAGGACACCGTCGCACTCATCATGTACACCTCGGGTACGACCGGAAAACCCAAGGGCGCCATGCTCACCCACACGAATCTGCAGGCGCAGGCGGTGACCACGATCAACGCGAGCGACGGCGGCTCGGACGACGACGTCGCATCCGTCGTACCGCCCATCTTCCATATCGCGGGGCTCGCGGCCTTCGCGCCGGTCTTCTACCGAGGTATCCGGTCGGTCATTCATCCCCTCGGCGCGTTCGACGCCGACGCCATGCTCGACACCATGGAACGCGAGGGTACGACCTCGGTGTTCATGGTGCCTGCCCAGTGGCAGGCCGTGTGCGCGGCGCAGCAGGTCAGACCGCGCAAACTCGCGCTCCGGACGATCAGCTGGGGAGCCGCACCCGCTTCGGACACGGTGCTGACGGCGATGAACGAAACCTTCCCGCAGGCGCTCAACATGACCGCATTCGGCCAGACCGAAATGTCTCCGGTGACCTGCGTCCTCGAAGGCAAGGACGCATTGCGCAAGATCGGCTCGGTCGGCAAGGTGGTACCCGCGGTGACCGCCCGCATCGTCGACCCCATGATGAACGACGTGAAACCCGGTGAGGTCGGCGAAATCGTCTATCGCGGACCGAATTTGATGAAGGGCTACTGGCAGAACCCGCAGGGCACCGAGGACGCGTTCCGCGGCGGCTGGTTCCACTCCGGTGATCTGGTCCGCCGGGACGACGAGGGATTTCTCTACGTGGTCGACCGGGCCAAGGACATGATCATCTCCGGTGGCGAGAACATCTACTGCGCCGAAGTCGAAAATGTCCTCTACGGGCACCCGGCGATCTCCGAGGCCGCGGTAATCGGTCGCGCGCACGAGAAGTGGGGTGAGGTGCCGGTTGCGGTCGTCGTCCTGGCCGACGGTGTGGCGGGGCTGAACCTCGTCGAACTCGAGCTCTACCTCGATGAGAACCTCGCCCGCTTCAAGCATCCCAAGGATCTCGTGATCGTCGACGAACTGCCGCGCAATGCGAGTGGCAAGGTCGTGAAGCCGGAACTCCGCAACTCGTACGGAAGTAAGGACGCGGGGCTCGCCGACTGAGGGGCGTTGTGTCGGTGTCGAATTCAGCCGTGTCACAACCAACGTCCGATGGTCCGCGGTGCGGATGCCGCGCCGGTGATCCGCCCGGCCTGCTTTGTGACGGCTACCGGGAGACAATCCGCGCCGATGCGGCGTGTTGCCGAAAGTGTTTGAGGACGAATGGGTTCCACACTCCCTCGACGTAGCGGGTAGAGTCCGGCTCCGGTATCGAGGCTCGACTACGAATGCGGCAACGCTGGGAGGTTCGAGTATGACGACAATCATCGGTGGCGGAATCGCGGGCAGCTGTCTGGCCGGCGGGCTGGCGCGGCGAGGGCAGCGCGCGGTCGTCTACGAGCAGCAGCGTCCCGGTCCCGGCGCGGGCGCGTTCCTGTTCATCGACGGTCGCGGACACGATGCGATGGCCGCGATGGGCGTGGATCGGGACGCATTGCACGACGTGTCGTATCCGCTGGCCGGGCTCGACTACGCCGACAGTTCCGGCAGGCGCAGCGAGATGCCCAGCCGGGGTCATCGGTTCTGGTTGCGCCGCAACCTGATGGGCGTGCTGTCGGATTTCGTCGCGAGTTCCGGTGCGGAATTGCGTTCCGGCGAGCCGGTGACCGATGTCGGCCTGGATCCCGATGCCCTTGCGGTGCACCACCATTCGAGTATGGCGCCCATCGACGGACTGCTCGTTGCCGCCGATGGCATCGATTCGGTGGTCCGAGCTCGGTTCGAACCGGACCGGACGCCGGTCTACGCGGGTGATGTGGTGCTCTACGGGATGACCAACGCTCCGCTGGACCCACCGCCGGACACCGCCCCGGCGGTGCTGCACTTCGATGCGGAGATCGCCGAAGACGGCAGCGCCGGTAGCACTTTCGGGCACATCTGGCGCCCGGACGATCCGGTCGCCCTGTGGTTCGTCCGGATCGCCCGTGCGCCCCTGGCAGGTGGCGGCGACGATCTCGGCCTGCGTCCCGTCGGCGAATGGTCCGATACCGTCGCGGCCGCGACACCGACGAACAAGAAACTCGTCTCGCAGTTCCTGTCGCGCACCGATGTGGTCCACGTCAGCAATGCGCGGAATGTGCCGCTGGACCGGGCATGCGATCCGCGGGATTCGGTGGTCCTCATCGGGGATGCCGACCATGCCATCACCCCGGCTGCCGGAGTCGGCGCACGCGACGCGCTGGAAGACGCACACGCGGTATTCGAGGCGATTCTCGGCGAGACCTCGCCCGCCGCCGCGATGCTGCGACGGCGCGAGCAGCTCACCGCCGATCGGGAAAGGGCCCAGCGCGCGATGCCACGCCGACGAACGGCCTGAACAGCAACGTTCGGCCGAGGACGCGGCGGCGCGGGTGGCCTGCCCGCGTTTGTTGCGATCACACGGTGCCTTTGTTGTGATCGCGTGAATGCTCGTACAACCGCCCACACCTGGTGGATCATGATGTGCGGCAACGTTGTCGGCGGAGGGTGAGCGGATATGACGGTGTCTCGCGACGGGCATATCCGACAGGGGGATCGATGAAAGCCGCAGAGGAACCCGTGGAGGAGCCGTTGGAACGGCCACCCACTGGGCATTTGGTGCCGTTGCCGACCGAACCCGAAGTGGGCGGCTGGCGTGCCGGAATCGAATATGCCTGTCACGGTTGTCGCCGCCACGCTGACGATAGCGTTCCTGGTTGTCGGGGTCGTGTTCTCGGACCGGATGGAGGACGTGGCCGAACATGTCTACGCCGATATCTCCAGACAGTTCGGCTGGGTGTTCGTATTGTCCACGGCTGGTTTCGTTTTCTTCATCCTGTATCTCGCCTTCAGCAGATACGGCCGGGTGAAACTCGGCGATCCCGACGAAAAGCCGGCCTACTCGACGTTCTCCTGGATCGCGATGATGTTCGCACTCGGTGTGGGTATCGGCCTGATCTTCTACGGTGCCTACGAACCGGTAACATTGTGGGCGCAGCCGCCACCCGGCGGACCCGCGCCGCGCACCGATCAGGCCGCGGTGGTCGGAATGCAGTATTCGATTTTCCATTGGGCACTGCACCCGTGGGCGTTCTTCGGTGTCGCCGGCCTCGCATTCGCCTACACGACGATCCGCAAAGGGCGGCCCTCACTGGTGAGCGCTACATTGCGGCCATTGCTCGGTAAGCGTTCGGATGGGCCGATCGGGCGAAGCATCGACACCTGGGTCGTCATGACCACGACGGTCGGCAACGCGGTCACACTCGGTCTCGGCACCCTGCAAATCATCGCCGGGCTCGGCTTCATTTCGAGTATTCACAGTTCCACGGTGGTCCTGACCGTGGTTGTCGGCTTGCTCACGGCGGGATTCATCGTCTCCGCGGTCGCGGGTGTGGACAAGGGCATCAAGCGATTGGCCGACTTCAACACCCTGATCGCCATCGCACTCGGACTGTTCATCCTGGTACTCGGGCCGTGTCGTTTCATCCTGGATCTGATGTCGGAGGCGTTGGGCGGCTACATCTTCAACTTCCTGCCGATGTCGTTCCAGACCGGCGCCTTCGCCGACGGTCAGTGGATGCAGGACTGGACCATCTTCCTGTGGGCGTGGGGGATCTCGTGGGCGCCGTATGTCGGCAGTTTCCTGGCGAAGATTTCCCGGGGGCGGACAATTCGCGAGTACGTCTTCGGTGTACTGATCGCACCGAGTCTCGCGACGATCGTGTGGTTCGCCATCCTCGGTGGCGCCACTTTGAATCTGCAATTGACCGGTGAACGCGATATCGCGGCGGTGGCGTCCCAGAGTGCCCAAGCGGCGTTCTTCGAAGTTCTGGACGCATTTCCGCTGTCCATCGTCACCAGCGTCGCGGTCATCATCCTGGCCGGGGTGTTCTTCATCAGTGGTGCCGACGCGGGGGCGATCGTGCTCGGCACATTCTCGTCGAAGGGTATCGACGAACCCAAGAAGTGGCTGGTGGTCGCCTGGGGTCTGCTCGTCGGCGCGGTTGCGTTGGCGCTCTTGGTAATCGGCGGGTTGGACGCCCTGCAATGGGGCGCGATGATCGTCGCGTGTCCCTTCGTGCTGGTTCTGGTCGCGATGTGTTTCGGACTCTGGAAGGAGTTGCGCGCCGACGTGGAATCCGGCCGGGTCACCCTGGCGGACGCACCCGCTCCGCCGGGCCCGGTCGTCGAATCCGATCCTGCCGGTTGACCTCCGGTCCGAAGCGATATCCCGGTCCGGGTGCGCCATGTCGCGTCCGGAGCCGTGCACCGAAGTCGTCGTGGGCGCGGTAGGGCACAGTGCACAGTGCGGCGGGCGGAGACGAATCGCCGGCAAACAGGTGATCGTCCGACGCTGGGCACAGTGGAAAGCAGGTAATTCGGTGGGTGTGTATGTGGTGACCGGTGCGGCCTCCGGGATGGGGAAAGCCGCGGCGGAGAAGCTGCGCGAGCAGGGGCACACCGTCGTCGGTGTCGATTTGAAGGATGTGGAGGTTCTCGCCGATCTGTCGACCGCGGACGGCCGCCGCACCGCCGTCGAGGGCGTGCTCGCCGCGGTGGATGGTCACCTCGACGGCGCGGTGCTCGCGGCCGGAGTGGGGCCGGCGCCCGGTGCGGACCGCCCGCGCCTGATCTTCGAGGTGAACTACCGGGGCGTCGTCGACCTGCTCGAGGGCTGGCGCCCGGCGCTGGCGCGCGCGCAGGAGGCGAAGGTCGTTGTGTTCGGCAGCAATTCGACGACCACCACGCCCTTGGTTCCGCGCCGCGCGATCCGCGGACTGCTGGCGGGCGACACCGAGAAGGCGTTGCGTGCGCTGCGGATCTTCGGCAAGAACGCCCCGTCGATCGCGTACGGAACCTCGAAAGTCGCGGTGAGCCACTGGGTGCGCCGCAATGCCACGACCGAGCAGTGGGCCGGTGCGGGGATCCGCCTCAACGCGCTGGCGCCCGGTGCGGTCCTGACACCGCTGCTGGAGAAGCAGCTCGCGACACCTGCCGAGGCCAAGAATATCGAGCGTTTCCCGGTACCGATCGGAGGCTTCGGCGATCCGGGTGATCTGGCCGACTGGGTGGTGTTCATGTTGTCGCCTGCCGCGCGATTCCTGTGTGGCAGTATCGTTTTCGTCGACGGCGGCAGTGACGCCTACTTCCGCGCCGACGACTGGCCGCGCGCTGTGCCACTGCGCAAACTGCCCGGTTACCTGCGCCGCTTCCTCGGCGCGGGACCACACTGAGCGTGGCGTCCGGTCGTCTCACCCGGCGTCGTTCAGGACTCCGCTGAGAACCCGATCGACGACCTCGATCGCGAATTCCTCGGTGAGCTGATCGGTAAGGTTCGGCAACAGCAACCGTATGTAGCAGGCGCCCCAGATGAGATCCACCAGCAGCGCGATATCGGCATCGGCGGGCATCTGCCGGCGCTCCTTCGCGGTGTCGAGCAACCGGAACACCTCGCGGCGCCGGGGCCCGAAGTAGTGGTGCTGGAACTGTGCCGCCAGTTCGGTGTCGGTTTGCGCGGCGCCGATGAGCTGGCCGAATATCGGGCCCGCCGGACGGCTGGTGGCCAGGCGGACGAAGGCGGTCACCGATCGGATCAGATCGGCGCGCACGTCTCCGGTGTCGTCGAAGGCGAGTTCCTCGCCGACCGCGTGCCGGAATCCGTCCAGTGCCAGCGCGCCGCGTGAGGGCCAGTGCTTGTAGATGGTCGCCGAACTCACACCGGAGGCGGCGATCACCTTGTCGACGGTGAAGCCGGTGATCCCGTGGGCCATCAGGATCTGCGCAGAAGCCTCCAGAACATCGGCCCTGACCTGGTCCAGCGGTCGTCTCCCGCGTCCCCGGCGGGGTGGGGTTGTGGTGGTCATTCGACGCTGCCCTTCTGCCGTCCTGCCGCCCCGGCTCGACTCCCCGGTCTCACCTAACCCTATTATATAAAGGATCTGTTTATTTATGTGGTCGCGGGGAGTGGCCGAGTAAAGGAGTTTCGTGTTCTCGGCATCGGGATGGCAGCGGCCCGCGACGGCAGTGTGGGAATTCTTCGCACCCCGCTACACACCCGGAACGATGGCGCCGAATGCCTGTCGGAATCGGTGGCCGGCGGCGATTCTGTTCAGCCGGATTCGCGCGTCGAGCCCATGACGTATCGTCCCGGCTGGCGACTGCTGCTCGGCCATGCGCTGCGCGGGTCATCGGTGGAGTGGTTCACCGCCTGGCGGATGGGCCTGGCCGCGGGGATCGCCGGCACGCTCAGTCAGGTCTTCGGCGTCGGTCACCCGTACTGGGCGATCCTGACCAGTGCGATCGTCATCAATCAGTGGATGGACCGGGTTTCCGCCACCCGCCGCGCCGCCCATCGCACCGTCGGCACGCTCATCGGCGTCGGCGTCGGCGTCGGCGTCGTCTCGGTCGTGGCCTGTTTCCATCCGACCGTGTGGTGGGCCGTCGCGATCGTCGCGGTCTTCATGGCCGTCCAATATCTGCTGTTCCCACTGAATTACGCCCTCGCGCTGGCCGCGCTCACACCGATGGTGCTGGTATCGGTCGGTGCGGCCGGTGGTGATCAGCTCAGCGGCCTCGGTGCCGACCGATTCACCGACACCGTCATCGGCGCGCTCATCGCGGTCGCGGTGGCGTGGGGCGCAAGCCGCTTCTTCCCGCGCCGCCTTGTTCGCTCACAGTCCGCGCGCGCCGCCGAAGCTGTCGCCACCGTCGAACGCCTCGACGCGGCCGGCGCCGCACACGCCCCCGAAGGTCGCCGCGCACGCGCCCAACTCCAGTACGAGCTGACCCACCACCTGAGCATCCTGGACCGCGCGATCGGCGACGATCCCCGGCTCGCCGATCTCGCCCACGAGGAGCACAGGCTCGCCGACCGCGGCTACCTGGTCCTCGCCCGCGCCTGGTGCCCGCGATCCGCCGGAGATCCCCGTGCGGAGGCGGCCGTGCGGGTGTGATCGCTTCGCGCAGTGCGCTTTCCAGCGGATTGCCGCTCTGTTTTCTCCCGTGACATCTCCAGGCCTATGCCCCGCCGGTCGACCGCCGGGGAATCAGCGCCGTGATCGCCAGCACGATCAGCACGACGCCGTAGCCGGTCGCGGTGGTCAGCAGGCTGACGCTGGTCGCGATGACGCCCGCCACGACGGCGGGGATGCAGAAAGCGAGGTAGCTGAGCACGTAGAACGCGGCGACGAGCTTGCCGCGTTCGGTGACCGGTGCAAGTGGGAAGACGGTGCGAGTAACGCCCTGAAAACTCGCACCGAAGCCGATCCCGGCGATCACCGTGCCCACGAACAGCAGCGCCTGCGACCCGGTCTGAACGGCCGCGATGGTCACCGCGATCCCGATCGCCAGCGCGGTGGCGCCCAAGCGCATCACCCGGCCGGCCGCGACCGTGCGGAGCAGCCAGATCGCCGCCGCACCCGTCGCGGCCAGCGCGAACACCAGCAACCCGCCGAGCAGAATCGAGTTCGAGCCGGTGATGGCACGGACCAGGCTCGGGCCGAGCGAGAGGTAGAAGCCGCTCAACGCCCACGCCGCGATGTCCAGCAGCGCGGTGGAGGCGAACGCGGACCGCGCCGCGGCCGGGACGCCGACGCTCGGCCGGATTGCCTGCCGCGCACCGGGCATCATCGGCGAGGTCTCGGTCATCACGATCGTGCCGATCGCCTCGACCGCGAACAACACGATCAGCACCAGGTACACAGTTTGGCGTGGCCATGGCAGGAACTGGACGAGCGCCGCGGAACCAAGTCCGCCGACAGCCAGACCCGCCACTGGAGCAACGCTGTTCACGATCGGCCCGTGTGGTCGCTCCGTATCCAGGATCGCGGCGGCCAGCGCACCGGTTGCCGCGCCGGTCGCGATGCCCTGCATCATGCGCGCCGCGATCAGCAACGGAACGCCGTCCGCGGTGCTGAACACCAGCATGGCCACCGCGTCGAGCGCGATGGCGCCGAGGATCACCGGGCGGCGTCCCACGTGGTCGGACAGCGACCCGACGGTCAGCAGCGCCAGCAACAGGCACACCGCGTAGACGCCGAAGATCACCGTCAGCATGCCCGAGGAGAACGCCCAGCGCGCCTGGTAAACGCGGTAGAGCGGGGTCGGCGCGCTGGACGCGGCGAGGAACGTCAGCATCGTCGCCGCGGGCAGGACGGTGGCCGGCCCGGACGACATGCGCCGGGCGGCCGGAGCGATCAGCATGGAGTACCCCCACGTCAGTTAAAGCCAAGGCCATTGCTTTAGTTGACGGTACGCGGGGCGGCGCTTAAAACAAAGACCTCTGCAATAATGGTCGGATGTCGGCCACTACACCAGCCCGGCGGCCGGGTGGGCGCAGCGCGAAGGTCCGAGACGCCGTCTACACCGCCGTCGGTCAGCTCATGGGCGAAGGCAAGGCGGACCGCATCACCATCCCACTGCTGGCCAGCCGGGCAGGTGTCAACCCGACCAGCATCTATCGCCGCTGGGGCGACCTGGACACGCTGCTGGAGGAAGTCGCCGTCGCCGCGCTCACCAAGGATGGCGACGAACTGCCGGACACCGGGTCACTGCGCGGTGATCTGTCGGCGTGGGCTCGGATCGTGATCGACGACATCACCCAACCGCGCCGGACCCGGTATCTGCGCGCCATGACATCCGCCCGGGACGAGGTGCTCACCTGCCCGTGCTGGGAGCAGCGCCGCACACAGGCCAAGGCGATGCTGGACCGGGCAAGGACGCGCGGGGAGCGGGCGCCGACCGAGCAGCAGGTCCTCGATCATGTGATCGCACCGATGTATCACCACGTGGTCTTCGGCTTGTTCGCCGACCGGGACTATGCGGGGCGACTGGTCAACGACGTGCTCGCGATGGCCTAGGTGTGATGTCCGACGAGCCCACCGAGAGAATTCGCCTGATTCGAACCGTCGTTCGCGGGTAGTACGTCTCTGAGCAGGGAGGAGTACTCCCTGTATGGCCGAAACCGGAGAACGGAGGCGCCATGATGACGAGACCGCAGGCTGCGACCGCAACCCAGCGTCGGCGGATATATCGCACTTCTCGGCGGCATGCCGGGGAGGGGATCGAGGACGGTTACAACATCCCGGGCATCGTGCTGTGTGCTCTGGGGATGGTGGCGCTGGCACTGACATTGACCGCGGCCGGATACGGCTTCGGCGGCTGGGCGATCGTGGCCGGTGTCGTCTGCGCGGTGTGCCTGATCGGCGGGATCACGTGGATGGTGCTGGAAAGCCGCCGCGTGCAGGCCCGCGACGAATTGGAACCACCACAACGGCAGGGTCACTGATTGGGCTGGAGAGGACTGACATGGTCGACACCACTCGCGCCGATAATTTCACCACCGACGACGCCGGTATTCCGGTTCCCAGCGACGAGCGGTCGCTGACGGTAGGGCCCGACGGGCCGATTCTGCTCAACGATGCCTACCTGATCGAGAAGATGGCCGCGTTCAACCGCGAACGCGTGCCCGAACGCCAGCCGCATGCCAAAGGCGGCGGCGCGTTCGGCGAATTCGAGGTCACCCAGGATATGAGCGCCTACACCTGCGCGCAGGTGTTCCAGCCGGGGCAGAAGACTCGGATGCTGGCCCGATTCTCCACGGTGGCCGGTGAGCGCGGCAGCCCGGACACCTGGCGTGATCCGCGCGGATTCGCCCTGAAGTTCTATACCGAGCAGGGCAATTTCGATTTGGTCGGCAACAACACGCCGGTCTTCTTCATGCGTGATCCGATGAAGTTCCAGGACTTCATCCGATCCCAGAAACGCCGCGCGGACAACAACTTACGTGATCACGATATGCAGTGGGATTTCTGGACCCTGTCGCCGGAGTCGGCGCATCAGGTCACCTGGCTGATGGGTGATCGCGGTATTCCGCGAACATGGCGCCACATGAACGGCTACTCCAGCCATACCTATATGTGGGTCAATGCCGAAGGCGAGAGGTACTGGGTCAAGTATCACTTCCTGACCGATCAGGGCGTCGAATTCTTCACCCAGGACGAGGGTGACCAGATGGCGTCGATGGACACCGACTATCACACCCGCGATCTGTGGGAGGCGATCGAACGCGGCGACAATCCGAGCTGGACGCTGAAGATGCAGATCATGCCGTTCGAGGAGGCCAAGACCTACCGGTTCAATCCGTTCGATCTGACCAAGGTGTGGCCGCACGGTGACTATCCGCTGCACGAGGTCGGCCGGATGACGTTGAACCGCAACCCTTCCGACTATCACACGGAGATCGAACAGGCCGCCTTCGAACCGAGCAATTCGGTGCCGGGCACCGGTCCGAGCCCGGACAAGATGTTGCTGGGCCGGTGGTTCTCCTACCCGGACGCGCATCGCCACCGGATCGGAGCGAACTACAAGGAACTCCCGGTCAACGCGCCCACCTCGCCCGTGCACTCCTACAGCAAGGACGGGCAGATGCGCCATCACAATCCGGGTGATCCGGTCTACGTGCCCAATTCCAAGGGCGGGCCGCATGCCGAGCCCGGCCTGGCGGGCCCCACCGCCGGTTGGTACACCGACGGTGAAATGGTCCGGCAGGCATACACGCTGCGCCGTGACGACGACGATTGGGGCCAGGCCGGCACCATGGTCCGAGAAGTCCTCGACGACGCGGCCCGGGAACGGTTGGTGGACAACATCGTCGGGCATCTGCTCAACGGTGTGAGCGAACCGGTATTGGCCCGAGCCTTCGAATACTGGCGCAATGTCGACAAGGATCTGGGTGACCGAGTGGAGACCGGGGTGAGCGCCAAACGGGACGAGCTCGATCCCAAAGCCGCAGGCCAGGGCAATCCCGCCCGCTCGTCCGCACAGCGCAAGGCATAGCGCATATCGGCGAATGCCCGGTCTCGCAGCCCGAGCCGATGAGCTGACCGGGCGTCAGTTCTTCTTCAGCTCCTCGGCGAACATCACGAGAATGCCGCTGGGCCCCCGGACGTAGGTGAGCTTGTAGACGTCCTCGTAGGTTGCCACGCCGCGAAGCGGACGGCAGCCGTGCCTGGCGGCTATCTCGAGAGCGTCGTCGATATTGTCGACCGAGAAGGCGACTCGATGCATGCCGATCTCGTTGGCACGAGTGGGCTCCGACTCGATCGCATCGGGGTGGATGTATTGGAAGAGCTCGAGACGACCGCCACCGTCCGGCGTACGGAGCATCGCGATATTGGCGTGATTGCCATCGAGGCCGACGGCGGTGTCGGTCCACTCACCACTGACCGTGGCACGGCCCTCGACCGTGAGACCGAGATCGGTGAAAAAGGCAATCGCCGCCTCGAGGTCGCGAACTGTGATGCCGACATTCTCGAATTTGATGGACATGCGTCGCATGCCAACGAGCCGGACCGGCAGATCTAGTCGCGCGTCACGCCCTCCGGCCAGACGATATCGACCGGCAGTCCACGCTGTTGTGCGAGCGCGACGACACTTGCGGTCCCGCTGGGCTCACCGGCCTGCCCGTCCCACACCGCGATCAACCGTTCACACGAGTCGAGCACCGCCACATTGGCGGCTTCGTACGCCTCGGCGCCGGTGTCGTCGAAGTCCATGACCCGCACGATGCTGGCCTGGTCGATGAGCTGGTCGAACAGCTCGGCATGATCGGACTTCACCGTCCGCTCCCGATAGTTCCGGGAGGGAAGAACAACCTCCAGGTGTCCACCCGCATCGAGTACGGCCTGAGCGAACACCGAATCCGACCCTCGCGCAATACAACTCACCCCGACCAGCTCCCCGGCCTCGCCCGCCGTGGTGAGCTTGCGACTGATGTCGTGATACACGAGCGGCAATGATCCCGCGGTCAGGTTTATATGTCCCGTCACACCGATACGCACACTCAACTCCTCTATCTCTTACGGCAGTCAGTAGACAGATCTCGATCACCCAACTCAACCACAGCACATACCTGTGCTGCTCGCCTCGGTTGTCGCTACGGACTGGGCGATTGCGGAGATGCGGGGCCGGGCCCCTTCGTGGCCGCGATGCGAGCAAGCCGCACAGCATCCCGATCACCGTCCGGATCCGATCGGCCGTGCGGTCCGTGAGCTTCGGATGAGGGCTTGACCTTGCCCCGGGGGCAAGGTTCGAGCATGGTGGCATGAACGAGATAACGCGGCAATTGACAGACTTCGTCGCGGCCGAGGCCGAGAAGTTGGGCCTGCCCGGTGTCGCCGTCGGGGTATTGGCCGGTGGCCGAGAAGATTTCGCGTGCCACGGGGTGACGAGCGTGGACAATCCGCTTTCGGTGGACCGGGACACGATGTTCGTGGTCGGGTCCGTCAGCAAGACCTTCACCGCGACCGCGCTGATGCGGCTGGTCGCCGAGGGGCGAGTGGAATTGGACGCGCCGGTGCGGCGGTATGTCCCCGAATTCGCCCCCGCCGCCGATGCGGGCGCGGACGAGATCACCGTTATGCGACTGCTCAACCACACGGCCGGGCTGGAATGGAAGCTCGGCATCGACACCGGCGATGGCGATGACGCGTTGGCGCGACACGCGGCGAAACTGGCTGAGGCGCCGCTGATCTCGGAGCTCGGAGCGCGGGCGTCCTACAGTCAGGCGGGGTTCAACCTGGCCGGACGGATCATCGAGAACGTCACCGGATCGACCTTCGAACGGGCCGTCGCGTCACTGCTGTTCGAACCGCTCGGACTGGCACACACCCACTACGCGATCAACGACGTCATGACCCGGAGATTCGCGGTGGGGCACAACGTCGACGCGAACGGTGTGCTGACGGTGGCCCGGCAATGGAAGGACAACCGCGCCAACAACCCCGGCGGCGGTGTGGCGACGTCGGTGAGCGATCTGCTGCGCTGGGCGGCATTCCACCTCGGCGACGGCCGGGCCCACGACGGCGAGCGCATTCTGCCGCCCGAACTGCTGCACCGGATGCGCGAACGCACCGTAGAACTGCGCGGAACCACCCTCGGCGACGCATTCGGCATCTGCTGGTTCCTGCGAATGGTGGACGGTGTCACGACAATCGGGCACGGCGGATCGGGTAATGGCCAGTTCGCCGACCTGCTCATCGTGCCGGAGCACAACTTCGCCGTCGCCGTGACATCGAACGCGGGCCCCGACGCCGGCCTCGCGTTCAACCGGGCCCTGGTGAACTGGGTGCTCGAGCATTACCTCGGCGTCCGCGAACCCGGCCCGGAACCGCTGCCGTACGACGCGGGGCGGGCAGCGGAGATCGCCGGTGACTACGAGAACGAGATGATGCGGCTCACGCTCGACGCCGACGGGACTGTGCTGACGATCGGATGTGCCATCAAACCGGAGGTCCGGTCCGCCGCGGACACCGAAATGCCGCCCGACCTCCCACCGGCTGTCCTCGGCCTGCTGCCCGGCGACGCGGACGAGTACATCGTCACCGAGGGCGGTCTCATAGGACAACGCGGCTTCTTCACTCGTGACCAATCCGGCGTCGTGGCCGGAATCGATCTCGCCGGCCGGTTGTTCGTCCGCGTGTGATGATGTGCGACGCGCCTGGGCGCAGCAGCGAAGGGAGACGTGCATGATCACGATCGGGCAGCTCGCACGGTATGCGGGCGTGACGATCAAGGCCGTGCGCGTCTACCATCAGCGCGGCTTGCTCCCGGAACCGGAGCGCGACCACTCCGGCTATCGCCGCTACAGCGCCGAGGACGCCGTCGATCTGGTCAAGATCAGGACATTGGCGCGGGCCGGCGTCCCTTTGGCGCGCGTCAAGGAATTGCTGGCCGCGAGCTCCGACGAGTTCGCGGCAGCGATCGCCGACATCGACGGCATGCTCGCCGAACGCGCCGAAGAGATCCGCCGAACCCGCGAGCAGATCGCCGAATTAGGTTGCGGCGAGCGGCTATTCGTGTCCCGTGAGGTCGCCGACTACCTCGACCGCCTGCACCACCTCGGGATCGGGGAGCGGAGCATACGGATGGAACGCGACATCTGGATCCTGCTGCAATCGGTCGCCCCGGAACAGGCCTCCGATTGGATCGCCGACAAACTCGACGCCATCGACGACCCGCACTTTCAGGCCATCTACCGCGACTACGACAAAGCCTTCGACTGGCCCCCCGACGACCCGCGCCTGCCCGCCCTCGCCGGCCGCACCCGACAGTGGCTGACCGCCAGATCCACCGGAGCAGGCCGGACGACCCCGGCTCTGGACCCGAAATTGGTTCGCCTGGTGAGTGAATCGATCGGAATCACCTCGCCGGCTTGGGAGCGACTGGCACAGATCGCACAACGGCCGACCGAGGCCGGCCGTTGATCAACACACCCGTTGCCCACGTCGGCCAATCAGAGCGCCCGAACCAGCGTTGGACGATGCTCGCCGCGAGGCGCGCGCCCAGCGCCGAACTCGGCCACAACGGACCGAACCTCACGCCTCCGTGTGTGGCGCTGCACCCATGAGTCGCTAACCTGTGGAAACGCTGTGATCAATGCGCTCCCACCGGGGGTGATGAGCTGTAATGGAGGCACCCGCCACCGGAGAGAAGGTGATTCGTGCGCGTCCTCGTGGTCGACGACGAGGTACTGCTGGCCGCAACCTTGCGCCGGGGTTTGCGGGCGCAAGGATTCGTCGTGGAACTCGCCCACGACGGCGTCGACGGACTCGACCTCGCCGCGACCGGCGACTTCGACGTGATCGTGCTCGACATCATGCTGCCGCGCCTCAACGGCTACGAAGTCATTCGCGAATTGCGGCAACGCCGCATCTGGACCCCGGTACTGATGCTGTCGGCCAAAGATGGCGACTACGACATGGTCGACGCCTTCGACCTGGGCGCCGACGACTACCTGACCAAACCGTTCTCCCAGATCGTGCTCACCGCCCGCCTGCGCGCACTGCAACGCCGTGGCAGCACCGAGCGACCGGCCGTGATCACCGTCGGCGACCTGTCCTTGGACCCCGCACGACACCGGGTACAACGCGGTGAACAGCAGATCGAGCTCACCCCACGCGAATTCGCGGTCCTCGAGTATCTGATGCGCCACCCCGGCGATGTCGTCAGTAAAACCGACATCCTTCGCTCGGTGTGGGACACCAACTACGACGGCGACGCCAACGTCGTCGAGATCTACATCGGCTACCTCCGCCGCAAGATCGACACTCCGTTCGGCCGCCGCAGCATCGAAACGGTCCGCGGCGTCGGCTACCGACTGCGCGACGCGTAGCCGGTAGCCGACACCGATTTCGATCAAGGGCGCCCTCGCGAGGGCTGTCGGCTCTCCGGGATCGAATCCGGCGCGTCCGTGGCGCGTTTTCGGTCCGTGAGAACGGGCTCGAACTCGCTACCGGCCCGGGTGCGCTGCTGCCAGTGAGTGAAGGCGATCCCCGCCACCAGGATCGCCAGCAATACCGCGGACGTGCCGTATGTGCCGAGCCCCAGTCCGCCCGAGGACCGGGGTTTGGACAACAGGTCACCACCGGTGGCGCCGAGCGGGCGAGTGAGGATGAACGCGATCCAGAACAGCAGCGGTCCGGAAATCTTCGTGAAATAGTGCGCGCCGAGGATGACGGCCATGATCGCGGCGATCAGGACAGCGCTGCCCCAGTACCCCAGCCCCGAACTGTCGGACAGGAAATCGCCCGTCGATGTGCCCAGAGTGTTCGACAGCAGAATCGCCGCCCAATACAGCAGCTCACCACGGAACGTGGTGATGTTGGTGACGTCGAAGGTTTGCCCACTGAATTTCCAGATGATGAACACGATCGCCAGCCCGGAGATGAGGATGACCGCGCCGACGCCGTAGCCGAGCCCACCGTCGGTGGACGTGTCGTGCCCCGGCCCGCGGTTGATCAGATCCGACATCGTGGTGCCCGCGGTGCTGGTCGCGGCGATCACCGTCCAATACAACGCGGGATGGAAGCGGCGCGCCCGCAGTTGGGCGATCAGACTGACGGCGAAGATCGCCAGAAACACCACCGTGGCCGCGACGTATCCGAGCTTCAGCGTCTGCGAAATCATATCGCCGCCGGTCTCACCGAGGGTGGTCGCGGCGATCTTGAGCACCCAGAACATGACGGTGATCTGCGGCAGTTTGTAGTGGGTGAACGCGTTGTCGGTCTGCACAGTCATGAACGTGAGCATTCCTTCGTCGAAGAGGACATATAGTCGCGCAGTGTGCACGACGGCCACTGAGAAGACGCTGTGAAACCGTGACGTCACTGGCCGAAGTGCTCTCCGGGGTCGGCCGATTCAGCCGGTTCCGGCAATCCGGGTGGCGCGAGGCACGAACAGTGGGCGGGCGCCGAAGCTGAGCGTGTCGGCGAGGGCCTCCCGATCGAGACGACGCAGCGATTCGGCCAATTGAGCGCAGTCGTCGTGCTGTGTGATGAATTGCCGTGCCCAGTAGGCGGTTTCGCGGTGTGACCACTGCGGACATTGGGCCCCCAGGGCATCGACGGTGTGCAGGATGGCGATCTGGGCCCGGGTGGCGTCATCGGGCGGCTGAGCGTCGAACAGGGCTCGCTCCAGTCTGTCCCGCACGGCCCGCTTTCCGGACAGATCCACCGTGGGCCATGCCGCGTACGGGATCACGCCCCCGAGGCGGATGCTGATGCGCCGCACCCGATGAGTGCTGTGCAGCGTATACAGCGACCGCCGGCGAAGCCGCCGCGGCGACGGGATCCGAGGATGCGCCCGCACGGCACTGTCATCGATGTCGGTTCGGGCGGCGACAGTCAATGCCAGGCCGGTGCTTTGCCTGTTGACCAGTGGGCGGCCGGTTTCGTCATCGAGTAGCAGCCACAGCAGATCGTGCGAGACCGGAGCTCTGGTCGCCCCCGCGGCGCGAGCGGACGGTGGAATCGCCGAGAATCCTGGTGCGGGCCGATGGTGGCTCATCGTGCGTTCGTCTCCGGCTGGGCGACGATGGTCTCGGCCGCACTGGGCTCGCGATGCGAGCGGCGCCGCAGATACAGCACTGCCGCCGCCACGATCGCCGCGCCCGCGACCGCCGCGATGACATAACTGGGGCCACGCAGCAGGTCTTCGACATGTTTCCAGTTGGCGCCCGCGAAGTAGCCGGCCACGGCCAGCGCCGCCGACCACGGCAGACAGCCGGCCACGGTGTAGAGCCCGAACCGCAGTGCGGGCATTTCGGCAATTCCGGCCGGCAGCGATATGAAGGTGCGAATGCCGGGCAGCAGCCGCCCCCAGAACACGGCGGCACGCCCGTGCCGGTCGAACCAGTCCTGGGCTCGATCGACCTCTTCTGTACGCAGCAGCACGTAGCGGCCCCATCGGTACAAGGCGGGGCGCCCGCCCCAGCGGCCGGCCAGCCAGGCCAGATAACTACCCGCGACATTGCCGACCGTGCCGGCCACGATCACGGCCACCAGATCGGGGTGTGTCCCGCCGACCGCCCCGGCGGCCAGCGCCCCACCCAGCAGCATCGTGACCTCCGAGGGGATCGGAATACACGCGGATTCGGCCGCCATCAGCACCACGATGGCGACAAGTCCGTAGGTAAGAATCAAATGTTGCATGTCGATGGGCTTCCTGCAGGCGATGGTCGGTCGGGGCACCGCACCGCGGACAGAACCGGGTACGGCGCGATCGAGGACATCCGACGACGCGGTGTCGAGACCAGCCTGGCAACCGGTGGCTGTGATCACGCTGAGAGCGATGCACTGGATCCGAGGGCGATCATCGACAATGTGGAGGTCGACAATCTGGACATCACCGCGCAATCGAGGACGGAGGGAGCCGGTATGCGGCGGCCGAAGTGGGTCACCGACCACCTCACGGCATTGTGGCCGCCGTCGCGGTGGGGATTGCGGCTGCGGTCGGCACTGGTCACCACCGCCGTCATCACCGTGGTGCTCGGGTTCGGCGCCGGAATCATGCTGTGGCTGCTGTATTCGATCGCTGATCGACACGGTCGACAGTGCCGCCGTCGCCCGGCTCGACGACATCACCGCACAACTGCGCACCACCGCACCCGCCACACTGAATACCGCGCTGCTGGCACCGAACGGGTATGTCGACATCGTCGAAATTTCCGATCAATCCGGTCGGGTGGTTCGGTCCTCGGCGCGCACCGAGGATTATCCGCCTCTTGTGCCGGATGCCGAGACCGTGGTCGGCCAATCGCTGGGTGGGGATTCGGACCTGCGACTGTCCGCTCGCACCGTCGATACCCCCTCCGGGCGGATCACGGTGATGGTCGCAGCCAATATCGAACCGGTGGAAGACACGCTGCAGGAGGTGGCGATCGCATTGGCTATCGGCGCGCCGGTCGTCGTCATCGTCGCTGCTGGGGCGACCTATGCACTGGTTGGCCGGTCACTGCGATCGGTGGAGGCGATCCGGTCACGCGTCGCGGGAATCGGCAGCACCGATCTGTCCGAACGCGTGCCGGTACCACCCGCCCACGACGAGGTCGCACGGCTGGCCGCCACCATGAACGAAATGCTCGGCCGCATCGAAGCCGGCCACATCGCCCAGCGCCGCTTCCTGTCCGACGCCTCCCACGAACTGCGCAGTCCGCTGGCCACCGTCCTCGGCGGCCTCGAGCTGGCCCGAGACCATCCCCGCGCATTCGACACCGACCTCGCCGCCGAGACGCTGCTCCCCGAAGCCGAACGCATGCGTTACCTCATCGACGATCTGCTCACCCTTGCCGCCGCCGACGAGAACGGCCTCACCGTTCATCCGACCGATGTCGACCTCGACGATGTCGCCGCCATCGCGCTCGAGGCCGTGCGAGGCCGTGACCACGTATCGGTGACCACCGACCTCCATCCCGTCAGAATCCGCGGCGACGCGCGATCGCTGACCCGAGTGGCACGAAATCTGCTCGGCAACGCCCTCATTCACACCCGCTCGGTCGTCGACATCCGCACCAGGCAGACACCCACGCGTGCCGAGCTGATCGTCGACGACGACGGGCCCGGGATCCCGATCGCCGACCGCGAACGAGTCTTCGAGCGATTCGTCCGCCTCCAGGACGACCGCAGCCGCGACAGTGGAGGCACCGGACTCGGCCTGGCGATCGTCGCCGAAATCGTTGCCGCCCATCACGGTACAGTCACCATCGGCGATTCACCCCGCGGCGGAGCCCGTGTCGTGGTCGGCCTTCCGCTCCCACCCGGCAACTGACACGCCGATCAGGGGCGTCACGCCCGGTCCCGGGACCTCACCGCGAAGGGTGGTTCCATATGTCATCTGATGTGATTCCGCGGAGCCGCCAGACGTCTCCTCGATCACCGAACCGGGGGAACCTCTCTCTATGGTGGTGGGACGCCCCGGCATAGGAGGAGTCCATACTAGGTAACAATCCGCAGCGGGTGCGTGATCAGATCCTCGAGCTGGGCGAGGAATTGCGCGGCGACGGCACCGTCGATGGCGCGGTGGTCGGCGGACATGGTGACGCGCAGGATCTTTCGGCTCACGACCTCGCCGCCGTCGAGTCGCAGTTCGTCGGTGGCGGCGCCGATGGCGAGGATGGCGGCTTCCGGTGGGTTGATGACGGCGGTGAAATGTTCGATGCCGTACATCCCGAGGTTGGAGATGGTGAAGGTGCTCCCGGTCATCTCCTCCGCGCGTAATTTGCGATCGCGTGCGCGCTCGGCCTTGTCGCGGGTTTCGGCGGCGATCGCCGATACCGGTTTGCGGTCGGCGTCGCGGATCACGGGGACCAGCAGCCCGGCCGGCGTGGCGACGGCGACGCCGAGGTGGATTCCGTGGTGGCGGCGCAGCGTGTCACCGGCGAAGGATACGTTCACGGCGGGGTTGGCCCGCAGCGCGACGGCGACGGCTTTGACGAGCAGATCGTTGACACTGACCTTGCCGGCATTGGCTTCCGCGAGTGTCTCGTTGATCCGGGCACGGAACGCGAGCAGTTCGGTGACGTCGATGGCGCTGGTGAGATAGATGTGTGGCGCCTGTTGTTTGCTCTGGGTGAGACGGGCGGCGGATACGCGCTGGATGCCGGTGAGGTCGATCTCGTCGTAGTCACCGGAAGCCGGCCTGTCGGTGGCGTGGGCCGCATCGGCTTGCGTGGTAGGCACCGTGGGTGCCGGAGCGCCGGAAGTGGTTGTCGTGTGCGCGGTTTCGACATCCCGGCGGGTGATGCGCCCACCGGGGCCGGTTCCGGTGAGGGTGGTGATATCCACTCCCAGGTCCCGCGCGATCTTGCGCGCCAGCGGTGAGGACTTGTGGCGGCGATCGTCGGCGGCGGGTGCGGTGGACGAGGGTCCCGCATCGGCGTGCACGTCGGTCGAACTCGAAACCACCGGTGGCGGTGTCGCATCGGTGCGGGTGGTGGCTGGTGCCGGGATCGGGGCGCTTCCGGTTCCGTCGCCGAGGACGGCGATGGGTTCGCCGATGGGAACCCGCGTTCCGGGTTCGGCGATGATGTGCTCGAGGACCCCATCGTCGTAGGCCTCGAGTTCCATGAGTGCTTTATCGGTTTCGATTTCGGCGAGAACGTCGCCGCGGCTGACGGTTTCGCCGATCTTCTTGAGCCAGTTCGCGACGACGCCGTCTTCCATGGTGTCGGAGAGGCGAGGCATGATGATGTCAGGCAAGATATTTCCTCTCAGCGTCGCTTGCCCACGGCCGCAAGCGTTTCCACGGTGGCGGTGTAGAGCGAATCGACGGACGGCAAGGCGAGCTTTTCCAACGGCTTGGCATACGGCAGCGGTACTTCGGCCATGGCTACACGGCGCACCGGGGCATCGAGGTAGTCGAAGGCGCCATCGGAGATCGACGCGGCGAGTTCGGCGCCGATGCCGTAGGTGAGCCAATCGTCCTCACCGATGACCGCGCATCCGGTCTTGCGCACCGATCGGATGAGGGTGTCGCGGTCGAGGGGACGCAGACTGCGCAGATCGATGACTTCCGCCGAGATCCCCTCGGCGGAGAGCTTTTCCGCGACCTGGGTGCATACCGTGGCCATGCGGGAGTAGCCGATGAGGGTGATGTCGGTGCCCTCGCGGGTAACGGCGGCCTTGCCGATCTGCGCGGGCGGAAGGTCCGGTGGCACTTCGCCCTTGGTGTTGTAGAGCGAGAGGTTTTCCAGGAACAGGACCGGATCCTCGTCCTCGATGGCCGCCTTGAGCAGTGCCCGGGCATCGGCGGGCGTGCTGGGCGCGACGACTTTGAGGCCGGGCACGAACGCGTAGTAGAGCTCGATGTTCTGGGAGTGGGTGGCGCCGAGCTGCTGTCCGCCGCCGCCGGGGGTGCGGATAACCATGGGCACGCTGGTCTGCCCGCCGAACATGCCGTAGATCTTGGCGGCGTGGTTGACGATCTGGTCGAGCGCGAGCAGCGAGAAGTTGATCGTCATGATCTCGACGATCGGGCGCAGGCCGAGCATCGCGGCGCCGATGGCCGCGCCGACGAATCCCTCTTCGGCGATGGGGGTGTCGCGTACTCGCTTCTCGCCGAATTCGTCGAGAAGTCCGGCGGTGATCTTGTAGGAGCCTTCGAAGACGCCGATCTCCTCGCCGATGAGGAAAATGTCGTCATTGCGGCGCATCTCCTCACGCAGGGTCTCGCGCAGCGCTTCGCGGTAGGTCATGACAGGCACAGGGGTGTCCTCAGCTGGTGAACAGCGGGTCGGCGGGCAGGCGGCGGGAATCGCCGGGCACCGGGGTGGCGTAGTTGTAGTCGAAGAGGCTCGACGGCTCCGGGTGCGGGCTCGCGTCGGCGAAATCGACGGCGGCGGCGACCTCGGCGGCCACCTCGGCCTTCAGGGCATCGACCGAATCGGCGCTCAGCACACCGGCTTTCAGGAGTGCGTCGGTCCAGATCTCGACAGGGTCGTGGGATCGTGCCGCCGACACCGCCTGCTCGGTGCGGTATTTCGCGGGGTCGACCACGGAGTGGCCCTTGAGGCGATGGCTGACCGCCTCGAGAAGGGCGGGTTTGCCGTCGCGGCGCGCGGTCTCGATGAGCTCATTGGCGGTGTCACGAACGGCCAGCACATCGGTGCCGTCGACACGTTCGCCGCGCATGCGATAGGAGGCGGCGCGTTTCCACAGATCGGGTTCGGCAGAGGACTTCTCTACCGTGGTGCCCATGCCGGTGTGATTGTTGACGACCAGGAACACGATCGGCAGGTTCCACAGCGCGGCGAGATTCAACGATTCGTGGAATGCGCCGATATTGGTTGTGCCCTCGCCCATTTGGCAGACGACAACGTCGTCCTCGCCGCGGTAGGCGATCGCCAGCGCCGCGCCGACGGCGAGAGGGACCTGGCCGCCGACGATGGCGTAGCCGCCGAGCAACCGGGTCTCGGTGTCGTACATGTGCATCGATCCGCCCCAGCCCTTGGAGGTGCCGGTGGAGCGGCCGTAGAGCTCGGCCATCACACGGCCGGGTTCGATTCCCTTGGCGAGGGCGTAGCCGTGTTCGCGATAGTTGGTGAACAGGTAGTCGGTGGGACGCATCGCCGCGCCGAGGCCGACGACGGTGGCCTCTTCGCCCAGATTGAGGTGGCAGTAGCCGCCGATCTTCGCCTGCTGGTAGCTCTGCGCGGTGCGCTCCTCGAACCGGCGCACGAACAGCATGTCGCGATACAACGTGCGCAGGATCTCGGGATCCTCCACGGCGACACGCGATTCCAGCGATACCGTCCGGTCGGGCGAGGCTGCGGCGTCGATGGCCGCGGGCTTCACGGCCGGTCGTTCCTGCGCCCGTCGGCCGGCCTTGCGCGGGGTCTTCTGCGGGGTCGTGGCAGTCACGGTGCTACTCCTCAACGCTTGCGGGGCGGGGCGGTGTGGACCGGAAGGCCGAGCCCGGTGAGGGCCGCTTCCATGCCGATTTCGCCGAGGGTGGGGTGGGCGTGGATGGTGTCGGCGAGTTCGTCGAGGGTCGCTTCGAGCGTGATCGCCAGTGCGCCTTCGGTAATCAGGTCGCTGGCCGACGGGCCGATGATGTGCACGCCGAGGACTTCCCGGTGCCGGGCCCCCGCGACGATCTCGAGAAAGCCCTCGGTGTCACCGAGAGCCTTGGCCCTCCCGAGCGCGGCGAAGGGGAATTTCGCGGTGATCACCTCGTGCCCGCCGGCGCGGGCCGCGTCCTCGGTCATACCGACGCTCGCGATTTCCGGATGGGTGAATGTCGCCGCGGGGATGACGTCGTAGTCGATGCGGGTGTCGTGGCCGGCGATGACATCGGCGGCGGTGAGACCCTGATGGGATGCCACATGGGCCAGTAGCGCCTTGCCGGTGACATCGCCGATGGCGTAGACATGCTCGACCGTGGTCCGCATCCGGTCGTCGACCGGAATGAAACCTCGTGCGTCGGTGTCGATTCCGGCGTAATCCAGGTCGAGGTCGGCCGTGTTCGGGCGTCGGCCCACGCCGATCAACACCACGTCCGCTTCGATGCCCCGCGTCGCCGTTCCGCCCACATTGACGACCAGCGCATCGCCGGTCTGCGCGATGCTGGTGACCGTCGTGCCGGTCAGGACGGTGATGCCGCGCTTGGTAAACGAATTGCCCAACGCGGCGCCGATCTTCTTGTCCTCGGCCGGAACCAGTCGATCCTGCATTTCCACGATCGTGACCGCGCTGCCGAAGGCGGCGAACAGACTGGCCCATTCGGCGCCGACGGCGCTGCCGCCCACGACGACCAGCCGCCCGGGAACCTCGGTCACCCCGAAGGCGCCGTCGGAGGTGATCACGCCTGGTAGATCGGCGCCCGGGACCGGCAGCAATGCGGGCGTCGAACCGGTGGCGATGACGACATCGGTGGCTGTGACGGTGCGGATCGCGGTGGCGGAGGGGGCGGCCGCATAGCGTGGCCCGCCGGCGAAGACCTGCGAGGGCCCCGGTTCGAATACCTCGACGCTGGTCGGGCCCGTGAATCGCGCGTGCCCCTCGATGACGGTCACCCCGTTGGCCTTCAGCAAACCGGCCACGCCGTCGGTCAGTTCCTTGACGATGCCGTTCTTGCGCTCCCGAACGGCGGCGAAGTCGAAACGAATATTGTCGGCATGGATTCCGAAATCCGCTGCGGCGTTGACAGTTTCGAGCACCTCGGCGGAGCGTAGCATGGCCTTGGTGGGGATACAACCCCAGTTCAGGCACACCCCGCCCGGGCGTTCCTTTTCCACCAAACCGACTTGCAGGCCGCGCTGGGCCGCGCGGATCGCCGCGACATACCCGCCCGGCCCGCCGCCGACGATCAAGAGATCGAATTCCGGCACTTGTGGTGCTCCTCGTCCTGATTTGCGTGACCCGAATCCGGTTGTGGTGTGGGTCATCAGGTTTGGAGTCTTGTCCGTGCTCGGACGCCGGACAATTCTCAGCAAGCCCAGGAAATGGGGTCCGGAATTGGGCGCTGCGCCCAATTGCGCCGACCGGGTCGACCGCCGGAGTTCAGTCGGGCGAGTGGCCCAGCAATTCGAACGCGGTGAGTGCGAGGGACAGTTCCAGGTGGTAGCGCTGTCCTTCGAGCGGGTGCCCGAGCAGCGTCGCGACCCGCTGCAGCCGGTTGATGACGGTATTGCGATGGCAATGCAATAGCGGAGCCGCATGGGCGGCCGAGCCGCCTTCGGCCAGCCACACCGTCAACGTGTGCAGCAGCATGTCGCGATCTTTGGGCGGCAACGCCAGAATCGGGCCGAGCGATCGCCTGAGCAGCAACCTCGCCAGATCGGGAGAACGCAACAGCAGTGCTTCGGGGTAGCGAGAATCCAGAGAAGTAAGCACGCCTTCGGAGCTTGCCGGGACCGTGTCCAGTCCGAGCATGGCGAGGGTTGCGGCGACATCGAGCTCGGCCAATCCGGCGACCGTGGGGGAGAGCGCCGCCCGGCCGCGAACGAGCGGCCGCAATATGTCGTCCACCTCCTGCGGCGAGTGCTGCTCGAGCGCCACGATCCCGACGGCGGAGTCGCCACGATCGTGCCAGATCGAGCGAATTCCCTTGGCGCTCAACGCGGTCTCGCTGCCCGGGCGCATCGGATATGCGTCCCCGCGCGCGACGACCACGACATAGTCGCACGTGGTCGGAATGTTCAACTCGCGCGCGGCGCGGGACGCGAAGACCGCATCATGTGCCCGTCCGGCGAGAATATCCTCGATCAGGGCGTGCCGCCGGCGTTCGTTGCGGCGTACGCGGTCGAGCTCGGTGCCGCGATAGGCGGTCACCAATGCCGATGACATTCCATCGATGACCGCCCACATCGCCGTGCCGGCCTCCCGGAAATCGGCTGCCGGTATCGCCGCGGCCCGATCCGACAGCGCCTCCCAGACGACACGACCCCCCAGGCGGAAGGTGCGCAGCATCGCCTCGAGCGGCACACCCTGTGCGGCGCGCTGCCTGCCGATCGAAGCGGCGACTTCGTCGTCCTCGGCGCCGCTGCCCCCGATTTCGAGCAGGTCCAGAACGCGGTTCAAATACCGCAGGCAACCGTCGTGGAGGTCTGCGCGCGTAATCGCCGAGTAGTCGGTCCATTCCGGATTGTCGGTGAATATCGCGACCATCAACCGGCGGGTGAGCTGGTCCACGTCGTCTCGGCAAGCAGTGGCCAGGTGTGCCGAGCTACCTTCCGGATCGGATTTCTTGGATGCCACCACGGCCGTCGAGGTTACGCCGCGAGGCGGAGCCGCCATGCGGTCCGTCTGTGATGGGGCGTTGCGACCCGATGGATTCGCGACGGGTCGCTCCTCCTCCCTACTGAGGGAGTCCCCCTCTGACCGCAGAACCTTGGTAGCGCACTTGACTGGGGGTCAAGTGGTCGCAGGTTCAAATCCTGTCAGCCCGACAGAAACAGCAGGTGGGAGTCTCAGACTCCCCCTGCTTCTTCGTTTTCCGGGGCCTACCCGAAAGTATCCCGAAAATTGGTGCGCGGGCGTCCCGAACAATCCTCTCGCAAAGCTCGGCCCGGCCCGAAACCTCGCCGACGAGCAAACCCCTGCGCGGCCCCCATCAATCCGCATCCTGCGGCGACAACCGCCGCCACGAATCCGCCGCCTTCCGCCCAAGCGGCACCGCCCAACTGCAGCCAACGCCACCAGAATCGGCCGGCCATGACGATTTTTCGGCGGCCGGTGGCTTCGACTGCTGCCCGGAAGTCGGCGTCCTCCCAGGCATTGACTCCGGTGCGGTCGATCTCGGTGACATCGGGAAGCTCGTCGAGAATCGCCGGGTTGGTCGACTCGTTGACGCCCATGTCCACCGCGACGGTTGTCACGATTGTCGGGATCATGTAAGCGTGTGCGAGCTTGGCGAGGGTCACCGCGCCGAGGTCGATCTCCTCGGTCGTCGCCGATCCGACCGTGGCGTACTGGCCCGGCTGGAAATCGATGAGGACGATCGCGCAGTTCTGCGGTGTGAGCAAATGATCGGCCTGTGGGTTGCGGACGGGCTCGGGGCGTGTCTTCGGCATTCGTCCTCGTCGATGAATTCGGAAAGGTCGATATCCGCCCCGAGCCTCGAGGCGTAAGCGCTGCTCAGGATCGAATGAAGGCGAGCAGGTCGGCGTTGATGGTCGCGGCTTCGGTGGTCGGCATGCCGTGCGGGAAGCCCGGATAGGTCTTCAGGGTGCTGTTGGGCAGCAGTTCGGCCGAGCGGATGCCGGTGTCGGCGATCGGGACCACCTGGTCGTCCTCGCCGTGCAGGACCAGGGTGGGGATGGTGATCTTGGTGAGTTCTTGGGTGAAGTCGGTCTGGGAGAACGCGACGACACCGTCGTAGTGCGCCTTGACGCTGCCTGTCATGCCTTGGCGCCACCAGTTGGCGATCACGCCTTCCGACGGTTGCGCGCCGGGCCGGTTGTAGCCGTAGAACGGTCCTTCGGCGAAGGTGCGGAAGAAGTCCGATCGGCGGGTGGCGACCTGTTGCTGGATGTCGTCGAAGACCGACTTGTCCAGTCCGCCGGGATTGTCGGCGGTCTTCACCATGATCGGCGGCACCGAACTGATCAGCACGGCTTTGGCGGCCCGATCCTGTCCGTGTCGCGTCAGGTAGCGCACGACCTCCCCACCGCCGGTGGAATGACCGATATGCACCGCGTTCGACAGATCGAGGTGGGTCACGACCGCGGCCAGGTCATCGGCGTAGTGATCCATATCGTGCCCGTCGGTGACCTGCGCGGAACGACCGTGGCCGCGGCGGTCGTGAGCGACTACCCGAAAACCGTGGGACAGGAAGAACATCAGCTGTGCGTCCCAGTCGTCCGAAGACAGGGGCCAGCCGTGGCTGAAGACGATCGGCTGCCCGCCGCCCCAGTCCTTGTAGTAGATGTCGACGTCGTCGGATGTGGTGATTACGGGCATGGGGACTCCTTCTCATCGGGTACTCGTTGCGTCGCCCGAGGGCTCGCCGAGACGATTGGACCCGGTTGGATCACCGGGCTTCTGAACGATTGGTTCCGGATTAGTCTGTCCGATTCGATACCCGTGCGCCCCGCTTTATGGGCCATAAATACCGCATTTTCCGCCATGCGATCTCTGCCAGGTCCGGGCTGGTCAGGCGAGGCGCGGGAGGGATCCGGGAGTGAAGTCGGCGCCCTCTCGTCAGTCGCTGTCGAGGGTGAGGGTGAGGGTGTAGGCGCTCTCGGATTCTCGGCTTCCGACCGGGATCTGAGGTTGGCGTTGGCGAGGCCGAAGCGGAACTCGACGCGGGCGGGTAGCGCAGTGTCCCCTCGGGTTTCGAGCGGCAACAGGATGGCCGCTCCGCGTCACAGGCCAGGAATCCGCTCGATCAGGACACCGCAAGCTCCACGTCGTCCGACAGTAGGGCCGCCGTGGACCCTGTGGTGCGGAATCGCTGCTGGTATTTGCGCGGCGAGATGCCCAGCCGCGCGATAAAGGCGCGACGGAGGGCTTCACTGTTGCCGTATCCGGCGGCGACGGCGGCTTCGGTCACGGAATGCCCGGCGTGCAACAGGTCTCGGGCGGTGCAGAAGCGGACGAATCCCACGTACTCCGCGGGCGAGCGCTCCAGTTCGGTGCGAAAGAGCCTGGTCAGGTGACGCGGGCTGACTCGGGCGTGCGTGGCCAGGGTCTGCACGGTGTGCGGATGGGCCGGGTTCGCGCAGATCAGGTCCACCGCGCGACGTACCAGCGCACTGCGTGGCGTGGGTCCGTCGAGTGCGGCCGAGAATTGCGACTGTCCGCCCGCACGCTGCATATACACCACCAGCGATTGCGCCACCCGCCGCGCCACGTCCGGGCCGTGGTCGTCCTCCACCATGGCCAGCGCCAGATCCACCCCCACCGAACACAGGTAGGTGCCCTCGTCGAGCAGCTGGGCGAAGACCTGCAACGGCGCCAGATCAACGAACCTGGGGCTGCCCAGCACCTCCAAGACCTTGCGTCGCTCGAACTCGGAGAGCTTGTTCACCGGGTCCGACACCGGTTGCTGCAAAACCGAACTCGGTCCTGCAGCCGCGTTGCGGCGGCGGATCGCGGTGGAACGCACCAGCCCGGTCAACTCCGCCGCACGCCGAGTTCCGGCTCCGGCATCGGTCAACGACGTGTACGCGGTGGTCAGTGCTTTCTGCGCTGTTCTTCCGAATCCGCTCTCTCGGAGAGAGATTCCAACAGAGCGTGTGGTCGAGTAGCCCAGGGGAACTGCCCCCCTGGGCCCTCACAGAACCGTGCTTAACCTCGTGAATTCACTGGGTCGTGTGGCCGTATATGATTGAGATGGCGAAAGGTGCTCTGACCTGCGATAATTCGACTTGCGAAGGTTGAATTTCTCGAGGGTCTGGAGCACCTTTCTGGTGAGCGAGTCTATCTCCCCGTATCCGCGGCTGGTCATCGATGGTGACGGTGCGGGTCTGGTGTCACACGCGGGCGCAGCGCTGTTGCTGCGCACCGCCGAGAAAATAGGGTTGATCAGGGGTTTATCGGAACGGTTGGGGCCTTGGCGCAAGCCGGCGGCGATCCACGACCCGGGCAAGATCGCGCTGGATATGGCGATCTGCCTCGCGGTCGGTGGTGACTGCGCCTCGGACGTGGCGCTGCTGCGGTCCGAGCCGGGCGTGTTCGGTGTGGTGGCCTCGAATCCGACGGTATCGCGGATGATCACCACATTGGCTGGCGACGCACCGAAAGTGTTGGCCGCCATCGCATCTGCACGCGCCGACGCGCGAGCACGAGCGTGGACGCTGGCCGGGACCAACGCCCCGGATCATGGCATCGGTGCCGAGGCTCCGTTGATCATCGATCTCGACGCGACACTGACCGACGCGCACTCGGAGAAACAGAACGCCGCACCAACATTCAAGCGTGGTTTCGGTTTCCACTCACTGTGGTCGTTCATCGACCACGGCCCGGCCGGCACCGGTGAACCCGCCGCGCCGATGCTGCGCCCTGGTAACGCCGGCTCCAACACCGCCGCCGACCACAAACAGGTGCTCCACGATGCCCTCGCTCAACTGCCATGGCAGCCGCTATGGAGAGCCGGCCGGAAAGTGTTGGTGCGCACCGATTCCGGTGGCGGAACCCACGAATTCCTCGACTACTGCCACCGCCGCCGCCTGCAGTACTCGATCGGATTCACCCTCACCGACGACATCGTCACCGCCCTGGACACCTACCTTGTCCCGAGTGACTGGACCCCGGCCTACGACGCCGACGGCGAGGTCCGCGACGGCGCCTGGGTCACCGAGGCCACCGGCCTCGCCGATCTGTCCGGTTGGCCGCCGGACATGCGTCTGGTCATCAGAAAAGAACGCCCACATCCCGGCGCGCAGTTGCGGTTCACCGACCACGACGGGCTGCGGTTGACCGCGTTCGTCACCAACACCACCCGAGGTCAACTCCCCGACCTCGAGCTACGCCACCGGCAGCGGGCCCGCTGCGAAGACCGGATCAGGAACGCGAAAGACACTGGCCTGCGTAACCTTCCGTTCCACTCCTTCGATGCCAACCGCATCTGGCTCGCCCTCATCGCGCTCGCGATGGACCTGACCGCTTGGATGCAAACCCTCGCCCTGCACGACCACACCGCGCGCCGCTGGGAACCGAAAACCCTACGGCTACGCCTGTTCTCCGCGGCCGGGCGCATCGCCCGCCACGCCCGTACAACCCGGCTACACCTCGCCCGACACGCACCCTGGACCGAACTGCTCACCACCGCCGCAACACGCCTGCAACCCGGCTGAGAAGCCAGGAAACCCTCCCGACGACCAGGAAACCAACCCATCCGGGCCCGTGGAACCCGGCAGTCAGCCCGCTGCGCGGGCCCACTGCCCTGCCCACAACCCGGAAACTACGATCGAAACACCAATACGAACCCGATCAGGCCAGCACATCACCCCGGCGAAAAATCGAGGTTAACAGTCTCCCGTTACACGGCTCTTACCATCCAGTCGGCAGATAACTGCGGGTCCAAGCCCAATGGGCGAACGCCCTCGGGTAGTGCTCGTTCACGGAATGCCACCATGCACGCAGCTTGTTGAACCCGCGCAACCGTTTGTATTTCTTTCTGGCCCAACGCATCAGATAGGTGTTGATGCGCCTGCACAAGACATACATCTTCGTCCGGTAGAACCGGCCGTAGTACTGCAACCAGCCGCGCACGATTGGATTGATCCATCGCGCGAGCTGGCCCAGAGTCCAGTCCGTGTGTCGATGCAGACCCCAGCTACGAACTTCCCGATTGATGCGCTTCTGGGCGTCCTTGCTGATCGCGGGCAGGAACGAGGAGAACATCTCCCCGTGCTTGTCCCGCGCGCCGCGCGCCCGGAATTCGTACCCCAGGAACGTGAACGACGTGTGCTCATACGAGCCGGTTCGCCGATTATTGTCCTTGCAGTACACGACTTTCGTCTTCTCCGGATGCAGCGCCAGCCCGACTTCCTCGAAACGCTCACCGATCACGCGCCGCAGCATCAGCGCCTGCTTCTCACTGGTGCAATGCACCACGGCGTCGTCCACATATCGCTCGAACCCAACCGACGGGAATCTCCGCGTCATCCAGGCATCGAACGCGTAATGCATGAACAGGTTCGCCAAAACAGGCGAGACCGCGGACCCCTGCGGGGTCCCGCGATCTCGTTGTTCCAGTGTCCCATCCGAGCGTTGTAGCGGAGCCGAAAGCCACCGCCGCACATACAACACCACCCAATCTTGGTCGGTATTGGCCCGGACCGCCTTGACCATCAGGTCGTGATCGACGGTGTCGAAGAACTTCCGGATGTCCAGATCGAGCACCCATTCCGACTTCCAACACCGCCGCCGACACGCATCGACAGCGTCCAAGGCCGAACGCTTCGGGCGATATCCGTAGGAGTCCGGGTGGAACATCGGCTCCACCCGCTTTTCCAACTCCGTGGCTACCACCGTCTGCGCGATCCTGTCCGCCACCGTCGGAACTCCCAACGTCCGAACGCCGCCACTGGTTTTCGGGATATCCACCGCCCTGACAGGCGGCGGAAAATACGTCCCCGACGACATCCGATTCCAGACCTTGTAGAGATTATTCTTCAGGTCGAGCTCGAACTCCTCGATCGACACCCCGTCCACTCCAGCGGCACCCTTGTTGGCCTTTACTCTGCGATATGCCTCGCGCACAGCCCATTTCGAGATATCAAACGACTTACCCGACGATTTCGACTGGATCATCCAGCTCCTCCCGACCACAGTCGGTTGACTGGTTCACCAGCCCGAATGGTCCGGCCCCTTCGCTCCACGCCCATTACAAGCGTCTCACCGCTACTACGAGCCGGTCCGCCGGCACACCCCGCATCGGTACTCGACGCCTCACAGTATTGCTGCTCGGCGCACTCCCTCTCGCTCACACCGAAGTGAAAGCCGTAGCGGGGCATGCCTTCCCACGTTCCATGTGAAAGCCGGAGATCAGGCTCACGTCGCCTCCATGCCGGACACCGCCTGGCCAGAAATTCGGCACCCGCCAGACTGATCCCGGAACCGAAAATTAGCTCCGGTTTCGATGTCACTTCAATCAATAACGACACGTCAGCAGCGATTCACTCTCGTTCGTCTTCCTGATCCCCATCTGACGCCTCTACCGACGCCTTTTCCTCATCGCTCACCACGACGGTCTTCAGCCAACGCAGCATGAGGTGATTTGAAGCCTCTCCCGGAACGAGCGACTCCGAAGGGCCACTACCTCTTCATCATTCACACAGCACCACCATCGACGACACCGCCTACCTCATGCCGCCTCCAATGTTCGTGGCACACCTTTTCCCATGATGTCCAGGGCGGTCTCGGTGGTGACGAGACGTTTGTTCGCTCGTGCCAATCCTGCTGTCAGGCGCGCGATTTCGGCTTGCTCTGCGGTGAGTTTGCCGACTTTCTCGCCCGGTTTCTTACCGGAGAGGACTCCCGCGTCGCGCTGCTTGCGCCACTCGCGGATCTGCGAGGAATACAGCCCTTCCCGCCGCAGATACCCGCCACCGTCGCCGTGTTCGATCGCCTGCTCGTAGGCCTGCAGATACGCCAACTTGTCCGCCGCGCTGAACGCACGCCGCCGCTTCGGCTCGTCACCACGCGGCCCTCGAGAACCCATCCGCCCATTGTGGCCTTCGGCCACCGTGGTGCTTGTCCTGGTCATGAAATATCGATCCGTCTCTCGCCCTGCATCTAACCCATTGGCTCCGAGCCGGTGGACTCACCTCACCCTGACACGCAGGGGACCGACAGCATCGCGGTGCCGAGCAACCAGGCCGAGCGTTTCCTGCTCGCGAACAAGGTGGCCCGGCCGGCGGCCTCGAGCATGCGTTGGGCGCGGATCGCCCGACGAATGTATTGCGCGTCCCGCTCGCCCAGCGACTTCTCCACATCCCGGCGGATCGTGTCGAGTTCCGCGCCGAGGGTTTCGACATCGACAGGAGTCAGATGCGCATAGGCATTGATATCGGTGATGGCCACCGTAGGTCCCTTCCGTTCCGGATCCAAGTTGCGGCTGCCGCGTGGCGGGGTCTCACAGACCATGGCACACGAGCGGGTTCACGGGCGGTGCCGGGCTGCGCCACCGCGGTGGCGCAGATAGCGGTGCAGCGATGTCTTGGGGATTCCGGATTTGCCCGCGATTTCACCGAGGCTGTTTCCCTGTTCGCGTAGTAGGCTGCGCACCGCCTTGACCAGTATCGGTATCGCATTGGTGCGGAACTGACTGTGCTGCGTTCGTGCGGTCCGCCACGGCGCGTGCCCGCGGATCCAGTGGAGAACGTGCGGGGGTGCGGACACCTCACCTACCGTGGAGATTGTGACCCAACGCAACCTCGGCGTGTTGCTCGCCGCCGGTTTCGTTGCCCGCAATGCTGTGTTGATAGTCGATATGGCGGGGGAACTGGCACTCGAACCGGTCCTGCTCGCCCATGAGCCGGCCGCCACTCGAGGGTGCGCCGCCGACTCGCACGATTCCGGCGCTGCTGCTCGACGGCGCGGCGTCGCCTGAGCAGGAAACTATCGCCCGCCACCGAGGCGAGGCCTGGCTGAGCTCACGCCCCACTTCGAAAGTCTTTCGTTGCCAACGAAATTCGCGCTGAGCTGACCAGCCACCATGCCCGTAGGTGTGGACACCCCGGATACGCGATTGGTGACAGAGCCCACGGTTAAACGGCTAGTGACTGATGAATAGCGCGTTGACTACCGTATAGGAAGTCACTATCTTGAGATAGTCACTTTCAGAACCGACTGGCCGGACTATAGTCCGGTCGAGAGGGAGATATTTGCCATGAACGACGCTCCGGCCATTTCGCCTGATCGAACCGCTAGCCGGGCGATATACGTTGGACTTGCGCTGACGATCGTCGCCTCGGTTGTCCCATTCATCGATCGTTCTGCCTGGCATGTGCTGAGCGGCCATATCCGGTCGGCTTATCCCGCATACGGCAATGGGGAAGTCGATACAGCCGCCACCGCGTATCTGACGATTCTTTCCGTGTTGGGCGGGATGGGAATCATCTGCTGGCTCGCTGTGGCAGGTGCGGTCCATGCAGGCAAAGCCTGGGCTCGCTGGGCGGCCACCGGGATTCTCGCTGTCGCCGTCTGTATTGCATTGGCCGGCTTGCTCACCAAGGACACCTCGGGTGGCGTCGGGCTGGCACCGCTGTTGGCCTGGCTCCAGGTAATGCCTTGCCTCGCCGGAGTGGTGGCCGTCGCGTCGCTGTGGAAATCGTCGCGATGACCACAGGTCGAGTCGGCTTCGGCGTCGTCACTGGTGGTCTCGTTCTCATGAAGCGTGCGATGTACCGGGGTGGTCGGCCGAATGCCATCATGCGCCTGTGGAATCGCGTCGACGCTGTCGTGTACGCGTCTCGTCTTCTGGCGCCCTCTCACGCCGCGGTCCTCCAAGTCGTCGGCCGGCGATCAGGTTGCGTCACAAGGGTTCCGGTCGCCGTCGCGGAGTGTGACGGAAGTGAATTCCTGGTATCCATGCTCGGCCCCGACGTGAACTGGGTGCGAAACGTCGAGGCGGCCGGCGGGCGAGCTGTTTTGCGCCGGGGTGGTCGCGGAGCACCCATCGTGCTGGAGCTGGTGCACTGCGCCAAGCGTGCGCCCGTGCTACGTCGATATCTCGCCATCGCCCCGGGAGCGCGACCGCATCTGGGTCTTACCTCGCTGGCCTCGATGGCGGAGCTCAGTCGGATCGCCGCTGGTCATCCGGTATTCCGGATCGTCGGCGAGCGCCCGTGAGTTCGGTGCCGCACGCTGTGCCCGAGGCGTGTCGGTTGGCGCAAGTAGCCCGGGTCTGTCACTGAGATGCAAAATAAGAGACGGTAGACTCTAATTGGGGTGCGGCACGATCCGTCCGCGACAAACGTTGTGACCGCGGATCTCGAGGCGAAGCCGGCTGGTTTTTCCGGCGCCGCCGATGATTGAGGTGCGGTATGAGAGTTCTGTGGCGTGCGGTCTTCGGTGTTCTGCGTCCGAAGTCTCTCCCGGGTGATCGGCGGTTCAACGACTTTTTTTGCGGCGTCGGCGCGCAGGTAGTTGTATACGGTTCCGCGACTGATGCCGAAATCCTTGGCCAGCGCCGCTTTCGGTTCACCGGCGGCCGCCCGGTCGCGCAATTGCTGCGCTTGTTCGGAAGTAAGGGCGGGTTTGCGTCCGGTGTAGACACCGCGGGTCTTGGCGGCGGCAATGCCATCGCGCTGGCGCTCGGGGATGAGTGCGCGTTCGAACTCGGCGAAAGCGCCCATCATGGACAGCAGCAGATTCGCCATCGCCGAATCCTTGCCGGTAAAAGCCAAGCGCTCCTTGACGAATTCGGCCCGCACTCCTTTGCCGGTAAGGGTGTGCACCAACCGTCGCAGCTCGTCGAGGTTGCGTGCGAGCCGCGCCATCGAATCCACGAACACAGTGTCGCCTTCGCGGACGAAAGCGATCATTTCGGCGAGCGCGGGCCGGCTGGGTTTGTGGCCGGAGGTCTTGTCCGCGAAGGTGCGTTCGACGTCAATGTCCTCGAGTTGGTGCACGGCGTTTTCATTAATCGTGCCGACTCGAATATAGCCGATACGCATGGCTCGCCTCTTCCCGATGTGAATGCCGGGTTGAACCCTAAGAATCTAGATGCACACATATCAAGGGGAGTGGACACCGCTCGGGCCACACCTTGTCTGTCCGCAGCCGCAGCCATGAGTTCGCGGCGGTGTCAGAAACTTCCCCAAGTGGGGCGGAACTCCACTATCTCGGCCTTCGCCACTCCATTAACCACGAACGGGTCGGATGCCACCGCGGCCTCGACCTCGTTGCGTGCCCCGTCGGCGATAATTAGTCCGCCGGTGCGCGGTTCGAGCCGGCCGGCCAGGCGCACCATCCCCTTGCTGAAGACTCCTGCTGGGTTGGAGTAGTGCTCGTTCTTCAATCTATCGATGGCGTCGAGATCGGCTTGATAGGTCAGCATGATCAGAAACATGCCTGTATTCAACCTGTCCCGGTCGTGGCGCGACCAATACAGACGTCGACGAAGCCCCATAGGTTAGAACCTATAGTTCGAGGTAGGAGAGTCAATTGGATTCGTTCGCGGAGATTGAGTTACGACACTTGCGGTACTTTGCGACGATTGCCCGATCCGGCACCATCACCGAGGCGGCCCGTCGCCTCCACATTTCTCAACCGAGTCTGACCCAGCAGCTCAAATCGCTGGAAGGTCGTGTCGGAACAAGGTTGTTCGACCGCACGCCGCGTGGCCTGCGGCTGACGGCGTCGGGCCAGATTCTGCTCAGCAGCGTAAATAGAGCCACCGACGAATTGAGGATCGGTCTGGCGCATGCTCGCCAACGACCGCTGTCGGTCCGAATCGGTATGTGCCGCGGGGTAACTCAATCCGCACTGGCCCGATCTGAGAAGATTCTCGACGCCTGCGGGCCGGTCGATAAGACCTACGAAGCGGTCGACACGCGGAGGCAGCCCGAACTGCTGCGCAACGGCCACCTCGACATCGGGTTGCTGCGCGTTCCTGTCGACGACCGGGGCCTGAGCGCTCATATCGTCAGTGACGAACCTCTCGGCGTTGTCGTGAGCAACGGCAGCCCGCTTGCCGCCCATCCGCAATTGAACTGGTCGGACCTGGCCGAGGTGAGCCTTTTGTGGTTTTCTACGGCTCGCGCGCCCGACTTTGCGGCAACGGTGCTCGCTCACCTCAGGGCCAACGGCTGGGCGCCGCCTCTCGTCGTTGCCGAACACGGTCACTCGCTGTTTCGGCACGCGCTCATTACGACTCCCGACCTCGTTGCGCTGAGGCCCGCCGAGGTGATCGCCAATGACACCGAATTGGTGTGGCGTGCAATAACGCCCAATCCACCCAGGGAGACTCTGGCCCTGTGTGTCCGGGCTGATACGTCCTGGGATCGGCTCCTGAGGAAGAGTCCGGGATAGTTCTCGACCCGTGGTTGCCACGGTGGGGTTCAGTATCGGGTTCCCATGGCCGAGTGAACTTCTTCCAGCGTACGGTCGGCGATCTGGTTCGCGCGGCGACTGCCCTCACGCAGCACGTCGATCACGATGCTCGTGTCGTGGGCAAGGTCTCGGCGGCGCCGGCGGTGCGGTGCCAAGTAGTCGTTGACTGCGTCCGTGGTGAGCCTTTTTAGAGCTGAGGCCCCGCCGTCGGCGATCGTGTCGGCGAGAGCGTACTCATCGGTGCCGGTGCAGAGGGCTGCAGTGGTCAGCAGAGCCGACACACCTGGACGGTTCAGGGGGTCGAAGGTGATCGACCGCTCCGAGTCGGTGGGTGTGCGTCGGATTGCCTTTGCTGTCTCGTCGGCGGTCATCGACAGCGCGATCGCGTTGCCGTAACTCTTGGACATCTTGCGGCCATCGAGTCCGGGAACCTCAGGGGTCGCTGTCAGCAATGCTCGAGGCTCGGGGAACACTGGTCCGTAGCGTTCATTGAATCGACGTGCAATAACTCTAGTCTGCTCGACGTGCGGGAGATTGTCCTTGCCTACCGGTACCACCGTGCCTTTGCAGAACAGGATGTCGGCTGCCTGGTGAACCGGGTAGGTCAGTAGCAGTGCACTCAGCGCACGACCGGATGCCGCGGTCTCGGCCTTGACGGTCGGATTTCGGTGAAGCTCGGCTTCGGTCACCAGGCTGAGGAACGGCAACATCAGTTGATTGAGCGAGGGCACTGCGGAGTGCGGGAAAATTGTCGCGTGGGAAGGATCGATTCCTGCGGCGAGATAGTCCAGGACTGCGTGCCGCACATTGTCTGCCACCTCGCCGATCAGGTCGCGATCGGTGATTACCTGGTAGTCGGCCAGCACAATGAACGTATCCACGCCCATCTGGTGCAGACGGACACGCTCCAGCAATGTGCCGAAATAGTGCCCAAGATGAAGCCGGCCGGTTGGGCGCTCACCAGTCAGCACCCGGAAACGGGCGGGCTCTGCGGCAATCTCTGCGGCCAGCGCACTGCTGCGATCCTGAGTTGCGGCAAGAGAATTCAATTGACAGCTCCTTGTCGGATGTGAGCTGTACATGAAGCCGCGCTAGTCGAACGACATTCACGGGCTGTATGCACAGCCCGTGAACATAGTCAGGCAGGCCGCAAGTGCGGCCACCACCATGTCCGTCGAAAATCGATCACAGCGGACAGAATAGCAACCAGGTCCGACCCACGCATACGGTGGGGCCTGAACGTTGTCGCTGCTAGAGGCAGAGGTGCTGCCTATCTGGCGAGCGCCATCTCGAACCGGAGTTCTGTTGTGTAAACATAGGATAGTGGCCGCGGGGGAGTGTTGACGGCGTTGCCGAGCGGCTCGGCTGATCGGAACGCCAGGGCCAGGTCGTCCGAGATGGAAGGAGGCGCATTGACATCCAGCACTGCGCGTCGGCGCCGTGGCGCCGAACTGGAAAATGCGCTGCTCGACGCGGCGTGGGACGAACTTCTTGCAGTTGGTTACCCGAGTCTGCAGATGGAAGCGGTAGCAGCGCGCGCGGCGACCGGCAAGCAGGTCCTCTACCGTCGTTGGCGCAATCGAGCCGAATTGGTCATTGCTGCCGCAGCGCGCAAGTCCGGCTCGATTGTCGACCCCGTCCCCGATACCGGCACACTGCGTGGCGATGTTTTCGAGATCATGCAGAGAATGACAGGCCGGTTTCATAATCTGGGACCTGCGGTCTTCAGAGGCCTCATGGCGGAAGCTTCGGAAGTCGAACCTCACTTTCGTCAGACCATGAACTCGGTGATTCGGGAGCTGATGGTCAGGGCGCAAGACCGTGGCGAAATCCCGCAACGGCCACTCGACCCACGCATAGTCGCCCTGCCGGCGGACTTGGTTCGGATCGAAATGCTGTACTCGCCCGAGCGTGTGAGCGATGAGGTCTTGATCGAGATTCTCGACAACGTCTATCTGCCGCTGGTGCTCGGAAACTACATCGACCCCTCGAAATGAACCAGCTATCTTGATTGTCTTTTGTCATCGCAGGCTCAGCCTGCGGGGACAAAAGACTAGGCAACGGCGGTGCGGTCCGTCTCTGTGACTCGTGTGTTGTTCGGTGCAGCAAGTCGATCGGTATCACCCTTGTGCGCAGCATCGAGGTTCTCGGATCGGGGCTCGTGGCGTAGCCCGGGATAGACGAATACAAAGACGGTCAGAACAACGAGTAGTCCGGTTCCCACGAGATAGGGCACTATCGGGGAGACTTCGTACAGGCGGTTACCCAGTAGTGGGCCGAGCATGAAGGCGAGTGCGGTGGCGGAGCTGACCAGCCCGGCCACGGCGCCTTGTTCTTCCGGCTTGGCTGCAAGTGTCGGCGCGGACATCATCCCGGGCATTGCGAAGCCCAGCCCAGTTCCCAGTAGGGCCACCCCTACGCCGAGCACGACTTCATCGGGGGAGAATGTCGCCACGATTATGCCGCCGGTCATGAGGATGGCGCTTAGGCGGATCAGGTTTGCGGGTGTCCATCTCAGCCGCGGCACCACTGTCGCTTGAACGAGAACGACCATCCCCGCTCTGGCCAGCCCTGATCAGCCCGGTCGTCCGTCCGGTGTCTTGCGTGGCGACGTGCATCCGGTCCTGGAGAAGAAACCTGGCCGTCATCAAGACGATGGTCATTGCGATGTACATCCCGAAGCCTGTGGCCAGGAAGGGCCACATCCGCCGGTCGAACGCGCTGACCTTCACTGTTGTGGGGCGTGATCGGTGAACCTGGGGCCGCGGCAGACTGATCCACACCGAAGCGGCGATCACGATGAGGATTACCGGCGCTGCATACATCGGAAGGAGCAACCCCGCGGAACTCGGCAGTCCGCCCGGAGCGGGTCCGACCGCGAGACCCAGGCCCGTGCCGCCCCCATCATCGACATGCCTCGGACTCGCTCGCCCTCGCCGGAGGTGATGTAGGACTGCGCTGTCACCGGCGTCGCGGCCCAGGCGAGGCCGAAGAGCAATCCGCGGCTGAGCAAGACCAGTACGAACAAAAGGGGGCGGCGAGGGTGGTGGTCAACCCGATCTGACCGACCACGGCAAACGACAGCAAACCTGCCATCGCGCCCAAGAGGGAGACCAGGAGTACGGCCCTCGGTCCCCGCGCGGCACTGCGGCGTCCCTAAAATGGGCTGGCGAGTACAACGCCCGAGGCGCCCACTGCCATCACCACGCCCAGGGCCAGCTCGCTGAGACCGAGTTGACGCGAGAGCGGGGCAAGAATCGGATTCACCATCTGCTGTCCGGTCATGAGCCCGAACACGGACAAGCAGACCAAGATGACGGGCCGCCGACCCCGTATTTCGGTGTATCACTCATTGCCGGCCGCCATCGGCAGTCTGGTCGATCTTCTCGTGTTCGGTGTCAGCCCGCGGTGTGATGGCCAGTAGTTGGCCAGGTTCGGACACCGTCAGCCGGTGCCAGCGACCCGCAGGGACGATGAAGCATTGTCCGGGAGTGAGGGTCGCGACCGGTTCCGACCCATCGCCGTGGTTTCGCAGGTAGACGTGCATCGAGCCTGAGAGTGCGCACAGGACCTCATTTCCCGCTGGATGGCGCTCCCATACGTGCGAGTGCAACGCCTTGTCGTCAGTGGCATGAAGTGCCGCGACCGTCCACAAACCAGGGTCGGTACGGCCGGAGCGCGGAACTGCCTCGGCACCGCCACCTTCACGAAGGTGGATCAGAGTGTCGAACATATTCGAGGTTTGGGTGTACTTTTCAAACATGTTCGAAAAGTATCATGAGCCATCTCGGCCTGTCGACAACGAAGGGCAAAGCCGGGCGCGTTTCACATCACATCGCGACAGGCGCGATGATGAAGCGGTGTCTCGATCCACCGCGCCACGCCCTCGCACGGGCCGCCCGCCACAGACTTCCCGTAGGCAAATCCTGACGGCGGCGCGGCAGCTCATTGATCAAGGTGGGTGGGACAAGCTGACCATTCGCCGACTCGCTGCGGAGCTTCACGTCGGCCCGGCGACCCTCTATCACCATGTACGAGACAAAGAGGATCTGATGGTCCAGTTGCTCAACGATTACGCCGATCAGATTGCGCGCCCGGTATTGCCCGCAAAGCCGCGGGATCGAATCATCGTTGCCGCTACCGCCATGCATGATTCCCTCGCGGCCTGGCCATGGGCTGCTGAAGTCCTCACAGCCGATGATCTCGTCGGCGAATCAGCTCTATGGATGGTCGACACCATCGTGGGCAGCGCCATTGATTGTGGTTGTACATCCGAACAGGCGGTCGACTTGTATCGGAGTGTCTGGCACTACACGATCGGTGAAATCCTCGTTCGCGCCCACTCCGGCCGCCGAAGGGCCATCGTCGACCACGGTCCCATACAACGCGACGCGGTAATGAGCCGTGTCGATGCGACCCGCCTGCCGCATTTGGCTGCTGTCGCAGACCGTTGGCCAACGCTCGCCTCGCGAGATACCTACCCGCATGGTCTTCGAGCGTTTGTCGACGGATTGCTCGCGTCAACCGGGCAATCGTGCTCGGTCGACGGCGAAGGTATCGGGGACGGACGGAACAAAACCTGATCGCTGCTCGCTTCGGTGCGGGCACTACCCGGCACTACCCGCACCGATCGGTCGATATGACTGTGAGGCGAAAGTCCCACTGACCAGACAGCGCTCATGACGCGCGGCCGGTACCGGCCGTCCGCCCTACTTCGGTCGGATGTTGTGGTTGTGGGCGAATAGATTGGTGGGATCGTACTGACGTTTGACCGATTCGAGCCTGTGGTAAAAATCCGCGGGGTATATCTCGGCGACGTTTTCTTCGGTGGCGGAAGTAAGGAAGTTGGCATAGGCGCCGGTGACCTGGGGTGCGAGCTTCTCCCAGAGCGCATCCAGGGCCGGCCGGGCGTCGTCTACCGCTCGCGCAGGGCCCGCAACGGTGGTCGTGACCAGCAGCTCCGCCTGGCGGTAGGCGTACGCGGTAGCGTTATCGGGGACGAGGGACACAGCACCCCCGACACTGCGAACCGAGATGAACGGCGCCCCTTCCGATTTGGCCGTCTCAGCGAGCATGTCGATGACGCCGGACACTGATTCCCTGCCGACGAATGCGTTGCGCATCACCAGCTGAATGCTCGGCGGCGGGGGCGGGCCGTCCATGAGGATATCCGAGTAGGGGGTCAGCGTGATGTCGTCCTCGACGACCATGCCAAGTTGTCGGATCGGATCGATCGCCTGGTCTGCAAGTTCCGGGTCGTCGCCGTCGAACGCGACGTGGATCTCCACCGGCGCTTCGGGCCCGCCTGCGAAGGGATTGGCGAAAGCCACGATCGATGTGAGCGCCTCGGGGGCGCGGCGCAGGTGGTCGGCCCACCCGTGAAGTACGGTTGCCAGCTCGGACGCGGGGAAGACGATCTTGCCGAAGAAGACGTCGGTTGTCACGTGCGCCCGGAAATCGAAGGCGGTCACGATTCCGAAATTGCCGCCGCCGCCACGGATCGCCCAGAACAGCTCGGGATTCTCGGTCGCGCTGGCATGTAGGACTTGTCCGTCGCTCGTGACTATCTCTGCGGCGACGAGGCTGTCGAGGGCGAGACCGTACTTTCTGACCTTCCAGCCTATGCCGCCGCTCAGCGTCAGCCCACCGACGCCGACATTCTTGGTGTCACCGGAGGAAATTGCCAGGTTGTACGGGGCCAGTTTGGTGACAACTTGGCCCCAGGTCGCGCCACCACCGATGCGCACGAGGTGGCGTTCGTGGTCGATGATCTCCACTTCGGCGAGTCGACTGAGGTCGATCACAATGCCGTCCGCATTTGTAGCGAATCCCGGGTAGCTGTGGCCACCACCTCGTACCGATAGCGAGAGCCCGGTGTCGACTGCGAATCCGATACCCGCTCGTACGTCAGAGATGCTGTTGGGGCGCAGAACGTAGGCCGGACTACCCGATGCGAGCACTGCGCGGCTGGCGGTCGCGTATTGTGCTCCGCCAGGTTCGATGATGTCGCCGGCGAAGTCGCGACGCAGGGTTTCGACGGCGGATGTCATGGTGTCTCATCTCCGCATGCGCATTGTGTCCCGCACAGGGCATGCTGCTGGAAGGTCGCGAGCGCTGAGTCGATGGGGTGCGGCTGCGGAATCCCTGAGGAGTTCAACCGTTTCCAGCGTGCGAGGTTCATCGCGATCGACATCTGCCTGGTGCCGTCGGCGCTGGTCAGGGAAACTGTTTCGGCGCCCCAAGCCGTGCCTGTGTGGCCCCAGAAGGTGCCATGACCGGCGATTTCTATCTTGTAGAGACCGAGGCCGTACTCGATTTTGTGTCCGTCCTGCGCGATGACGGGCACCGTTGCCTGCATCTGTGTAAGCGACGACTGGCTCACGATCGCGCCGGTAAGCAGCGCGCGGTAGAACTTGTTCAGATCGTCGACGGTCGATATCAAGCTTGCCGCGGTAGATACCCAGGACATGTTGTAGACGCTGTAATCCCGCGGTGGGTCGATCAAGCCGAACAGCGCCTCATACATCCGCGAGTGCGGCCCGTCGATATGTGGGCTGTCGGGAAATCTGGTGTGCTGCAGACCGATCGGCTCGATGAGGCTTTGGGTGATGTACTGCTGGGCCGTGGTTCCGGTCGTGTGCTCGAGCAGTTTTCCCAATATCAAGTAGTTGGTGTTGGAATAGTGTCCGGGAGTGTCTCCGGGCTCGCCGGTCGGCGGAGCTGCGACTCCCATCGCGATCAGTTCCTCTGCGCGGAACTGCCGGAACTGGTTGTCGTCGAAGCTATCCGGTGACAAGCCGAGCAAGGACGGGAAGCTCCGCATCGACGGGAAGGCATACGGAAGATACTCGGCCAGTCCGCTCGTGTGGTTGAGCAGCATTCGCACGGTGATCGTGTCGCCGCGTACTCCGGGCACCGCGTCCGGTAGATATCGACTGATCGGCGCGTCGAGCTGAAGATGGCCTCGCTCGACCTGTAGCAGCACCGCAGCGGCGGTAAAGGTCTTGGTGAGGCTGCCGACCCGCTGCCGCATGCCTGTATCGACTGGATGACCACTGTCGACATCAGCGACGCCGGCAGCGCCGAGCCATGCTTGATGACCCGCACGTACCTCTGCAAACACGCCGGGCACGCCTGCACGGTGAATCGCCTCGAGCTCAACTTGCAACCGTCCGAGGTCCAGTCGAGTAGGTAGATCGGCCTCACCACTCAACCCGGCCGCTGCCCCGTGAGCCCTGGGATCTGTCGAGCCCCTCCCCGCAGCCGGACCTGGCGAGGTCACTTCGTCGCCGTTCGGCAATCCAATCTTCAAGGTGCCCATCCTCTCCAGAGCAGAGTGCGACATGCATTGGGCCGCACACCATGTCGTTTTAATCGGTCGTCAGGCCACAGGTACGCCGCCGGTCAGCGGCCCGCTGCGTAGCCCTGCATGGCCCGGGGATTGGCGGCTGCCGTCAGCGTGCCCGTCGCGGGATTGCGCCCGACGACACACATCCGGCCCTCCGACCACGGGTCGTTCACCGTGACACGGTGACCGCGACGGCGCAGCTCGGCAAGGACATCGTCCCCGACGCGCGACTCGATAGTCACCCCACCCGGATTCATCGAACGTGGGTAGAACGAGCCCGGGAAGCTGTCGTTGTGCCAATTGGGGGCGTCGATTGCGCCTTGCAGATCCCAATTGCCACGAACGTTTTCTCGCAGCGCCACGGCCAGGAAGAAGTGCAGACTCCACTGGTCCTGCTGATCACCGCCGGGTGTGCCGAACGCCAGGACAGGTTCACCGTCTCGTAGGGCAAGTGACGGACTGAGCGTGGTACGAGGGCGGCGGCCGGGCACCAAGGAGTTGGGCAGGCCCGGCTCCAGCCACGCCATCTGCAGCCGGGTGCCGAGTGGGAACCCCAGTTCGGGCACCACTGGATTCGACTGCAGCCAGCCACCGCTGGGCGTAGCGGCGACCATATTGCCCCACCGGTCCACGACATCGATATGGCATGTGTCGCCGCGTGTTGCGCCGCTGCTGGCGACGGTGGGCTCCCCGGCGCCCACCGGAACATGTCCGGGCGCAGCCGAAACCGCATGCCGACTGAGTCTGGGCGATTTGCCGCTGGGACTGCCGGGCCGAAGTGCATACGACGCATCCGGTCCGATCAGAGCACGGCGCGCCTGGTTGTAGGACGGGGACAGTAGAGTTTCGAGACTCATATTCGTGCTGTCGCCATACCAGGCCTCACGGTCGGCCATGGCAAGCTTCGAACCCTCGATCAGAGTGTGGTAATAGTCGGCGGTCCCGTAATCCAGCTGGTCGGGCAGGAGCGCTAGCTGCTGCAGGAAGACCGGGCCTTGACTCCACAGGCCAGGCTTCGCGATGGTCCACCCGTTCCAGGAGTAGGTGGCCGGATCTTCGTACGAAGCTGCGTAATTCGCCAGATCCGCACTGGTCAGTGTGCCTGCGTGGCGCTCCCCGGACGTATCCATCACAGGCTGCGAGGCAGCGGAGGCCAGCGCGCGGCCGATGAATCCCTCGCGCCACACCTCCCGAGCCGCCTCGATCTGTTCCTCTCGACCCAGGCCCGCCGTCTCGGCGATCAACCGCTGCCAGGTCCGTGCCAGCGCGGGGTTCTTCAGCAATTCCCCCGGCACCGGGGGGCGCCCGGAATGCAGATACACCGCAGCCGAGCTCGTCCATTCGGTGTCGAATAAGTGCTGTACTGCGGAGATGGTGTTCGACACATCTTCCAAGATTGGATGCCCGTGTTCTGCATACGTGATCGCATAGGTCAGAACATCATCCAAACGCTTGGTCCCGTGGTCGCGCAGTAACACCATCCAGGCGTCGAACGCGCCCGGCACTGCGGCCGCCAGCGGCCCTGTTCCCGGGACCAAATTCAGCCCCAAGCCGGTGTAATGCTCGATCGTCGCGCCGGCAGGAGCGGGGCCCTGCCCGCACAGCACCTTCGGCGCCTGCCCCACCGGGGCGAGGATGATCGGCACCTCACCCGCGGGCCCGTTCAGGTGCGGCTCTACCACGTGCAGCAGGAAGGCTCCCGCCACTGCCGCGTCGAAAGCGTTACCGCCATCTTCGAGCACCGCCATCGAGGCTGCAGAAACAAGCCAATGGGTAGATGACACCATCCCGAAGTTGCCCTGCAACGTGGGGCGCGTGGTGAAGGGGCTCATTCCGTTCCTCCATGAAAGTCAGTCGCATGACTGGTTCCAGGAGGGTAATTCTAACCTGCACATCCCGCAAGTGTTCGGATAAACCTGTACGCATGACCAGATCGCAGAGTGAGCGGAAAATGGACAGAATCCGCTTCCCGCTACTGGCGAATCGTGTCGTTGAAGCTAGTTTCGTGCGGTTCCATTCACCGCGCCGAACATGGCGGCTAGCGGATTCCCCCCAACAGGAGAGCGATCGGTGAGTTCGACTGCGCCTCTATCGATGAAACCGGCAAGAGTCACCAAGCCCATCCGCAATGCGGACGTACCAATCGACGCCAGCCCTGCATGGTCGCCGGTGTGGGGAAGCTCACTCGCGGGCCTGCGAGCGGTCACAGATAGCACCGGAACGGTTGAGGCCGTCCGGACACGAGTCGCCGGTCACGCCCGGCGGGATGGGTAGGCCGTCGGTGGCTATCGCAGACATTCAGGTATTCGCCCACCTCTCCAGCGCCGACATCGATGCGCTCGGCGGTGAACTCGACCAGATCCGCACGGATATCGAGCAATCACTCGGACAACGAGACGCCAGGTATATACGGCGCGTCATCAAGCTTCACCGCGGTCTCGAGGCTGCCGCGCGTTTGTTGTTGTGCGCCGCCCGATATCCGGCCCCACGTGTGGCTGGAACCGTGATGCTGGCAGCCGCCAAGAGTATCGAGATGATGGAGCTCGGGCATAACATCAGTCACGGTCAATGGAATTGGATGAACGATCCCGAAGTCCATTCCACCAGTTGGGAGTGGGATTTCGTTGGCCCATCAGCCCATTGGAAGCGCTCGCACAACTATGTGCATCACGCCTACACCAACGTCTACGGGATGGACGAGGACCTGGGCTTCGCCATCCTGCGGATGACCCGCGACGAGCCGTGGCGTCCGATCCATCTGCTGCAGCCGGTGACGAATCTGCTTATCGCCGCATCGTTCGAGTTGGGTATCGCGGTGCACGACCTGGCACTCGAGCGACGACACCTCGGCATCCCCCGCAGCCGGTTGGGATCGAAGCCGGACCTCGAGTTCGCGCGAAAGTTCGTCCGCCAAATCGGTAAAGACTTCCTGTTGTTCCCGGCGCTGAGCGGGCGGGGGTTCGCACACACCCTCGCGGCGAACGCATTGGCGCTGCTGTTACGCAATCTGTGGTCCTACCTGGTGATTATGTGCGGCCATTTCCCCGACGGTGCCGAAAAATTCACCACCGAACAACTCGAGGGGGAGACCCATGGCGAGTGGTATCTGCGGCAACTGCTGGGAACCGCGAACTTCACTGCCGGCCCGGTGCTGGCATTGATGAGCGGCCATCTGTGCTATCAGATCGAACACCACCTGTTTCCCGATCTGCCCAGCAACCGATACCCGGAGATATCCGAGCGGGTCCGGGCGCTGTGTGATAACTACGACCTGCCTTACACGACAAGCTCGCTGCTCAATCAATTCTGGCTGGCCTACCGCACCGTGTGGAAGCTCGCGCTGCCTGACCGCTTTTTGCGCCGAACCTCTGACGACGCCACGGAAACCCGATCCGAACGGAAGTTCCTCGGAATTTCGCTCACTTCGAGCAGTCAGTTCGCCTGGCAGGCGATCGACCCGGTCACCGGCGCTCGACGTGGGCTGCGCACCGCCTTGGCCGCAGTCGCCCCGTCGAGGACGCGGCCCGATCGCTGTCGGGGCCTGTGGTTCCGGTGGGGATGGATCGCGCCGGTCGCCCGCACAGCGCTGTCGAAGCGAGCGGAGGGCAGTCGTTGACTGAGGAACGGCCCGTAGTTCGAATTCTCGCCGGTGTGGCCGGCCGCAGCCTCACACTGATGGTGGGCATGGCAATCGGTGCCGTGGATGCCCTTTCGGCCCGGCGAGCCCAGATCAACCCGCAACCAGTCCCCCCGTTGCAGCCTGTCGTCGCGGGCGTCAGCGGTGGCGCCATCGCGGCCGCGGCGATCGCGCTGGGTATGAGTCGCGACCGGGCCCGGCAGATCGCGATCGATCACCCGCAGCAGAATGTATTGGGCCCGAGGAGCTTTCGTGGCTTGGTGGCCCGGCGTGTGTTGTACCCCGAGGCGCGGATTCGGGAGTTGGCCCACGCTGTGGTCGGCGACCGAACGTTCGCTGATTTCGCCCTCGTACCAGAAACCTGCAGACTGCAACCGCACGAAACAGCATCTGCGTTGCTCATACCCGTCTACTCGGCGAAACACGGCACACTGCTGCTGCCTCGGGACCTCCCGAAGCTGGGGTTGTCGGACCTGCCCGTCGCCGACGCGATCGTCGCCGCAACTCGGATACCGGGGGCTTTGCCTGCGGCGGCCGGACTCGAGGACGTCTTCGATGGCGGCTGTCAGTACAGGGTCCCCCACGAAATCTTCTCTCCGCATCCCCCTTTGGTTCTGGATCTCTATGGGCCGCACCCGTACAACAGTAGGGGCGGATTGATCTTCCCGCTCCTTCATCCGTCACTGCCCGCCATCTCGAGCCGTCCGCGACCTTTTCACGACAGGAGTTTGCGTGAATCGACCATTTTCGCCGAGCAGCCTTACGGCGCGGCGCTCAGAACCCCGGCACGGGAAACTGGGGAGTTGTTCGATACCGGCTATGAAATCGCAACGGACTGGATACAGTCCCGCACCGCCGAGCAATTTCGCCACCTCGTTGACCCGCAGATCCTCGGGTTAGCGGAAAAGGCTGTGGTGACCAATTCGAATCCAATCGATTGCCTCACGAACCCGCGCGGTACCGCCGTCCACGTTGCGCCCCGGGGTAGCGAAATCACCTGACGAGACAGCCGCGATTCTGGTCCAGCCGGGACGATTACTGCCGGATCCCCAGGAATTGGGAATTGCGCGATCTCGGGGTCCGGTAGCCGGTGTAAGAGCAACCCATGAGCGTCGGCGACGCATGTGGTAGTCGGAGAAGGAAGGTGCAGAAGTGTTCGTATCCGCATCGCTCGTCGCGCTCCAAGATTGTGGATCCAAGCAGCCGCTGAGGGACGCCGCGTTCAGGCTGACCGTCGAGGATGCGACAGCGCTCACTGTCCTTGGTCGCAAAGGGTTGCTTGATCGTCGAAGCCGGGAAAAGGCAGGGCACCGAGGGAGGTCGGTGCCCACCTCGACGAGTCCGCGCCGACCGGGGACCGCCTCGTGCGGGCGTTTCTCGCGACACCCGCTATGAGTTACTACCGCATGGCCGCCGACGAAGTTTGCACGCTACCGCGGTGATGAAAGGGCCCGTCACTTCACAGTTGACCAACGTCGTCCGGCGGGTCGTCGAAGCGCTGGATTCGGACGCAGTACCGACTGCACAAACATGCCGACGCTTCGCCGACGCCGCCGAAACGGCCGCACACACGTACCGAGACACCGACATCGGAAATTCTCACCCGATCGAGGAAGCCTCAACGAAGTTTCACGAAGAAGGTAACGGGCAACTTGCCAGATCGGCATCGACACCGTCACAGCGCCCGGGATTCCGGCGAAGTGCCGCGGAAGAAGCCATGGCAGTCCGCCGATTGACCACCGATGTCCCGTTCACCGGCGACATGCGCGTAGAAGCCGAAATAAGCGATACGGAAGTACGCAAGATGGGCTCGGACGACGGCGAACTGAATATCTACAAACCCGACGCCGGTGAGGTGTTCGACGGTTTCGAAGACTACATCACTCCCGCGCCCGGCGCGCTGACCAATAGAGAGGTAGCGGCCTTCCGCGTCGGCGAGTTTCTCGGATTCGGCCGAATACCGCCGACTGCCCACCATACTGGGCCCGGACCTGACCTGAGCGGCGACGGCTGGTCCGACGGGCCCGGCATGATCCAGCAGTTCGTCGACTCCCAGACATCCCGGGATGTCGGCGACTATCTCGTCGTTCAACAACACCGAGGTCGCTGTTATCGACTACATCATCGGCGTGGTGGACCGCCACCCGGGCAACTGGCGCACTATCGACCACGGTGACCACTTCGAGATTGTCGCGATCGACCATGGCAGATCGTTTCCCTCCCACCCTCCGCCGCTCGCAATCGAATTCGGCTCCGACTTCATCAGGGCCCACAAGGGACACGGACTCGACCAGAGTGTGCTCGACGCCGCACACGCCATCGACATCGACGACTTCAGGGGAGCACTAACGAACGCGGGCTTGGACCTTCAGGCTGTTGACGGCGCCGTGACCCGACTCGAAAAGATCCGAGAACTCGATCTAATACCGGCAGACGCGCTAACGCCGATGAGGTTTTATTGAGGACTGAGTGCACCGGATTCGGTTGTGCTGCAAGATGTTCAACTTGTGGTTGGAACTAGTGCCTCGTCTGGATAGGTTGCTGTGGTAATCGGGTGTCGGCTTGCTCTGGCTGCTGTGTCGGGTGATGCTGCGGGTGGAGGTGGTGTCGTGGCTCGGAAGCCGGATGTGTTTGTGCGGCCGTTGTTCCCGGAGGAGGGGCAGCGGGTGGCGCGGATCGCGAAGACGAGCAAGGTGCCCGTGCGTGCGAGGCGGGCGATCGTGGTGATGGCTTCCGCGCAGCGGCAGCCGGTCGGGTTGATCGCGAAGTTGATGCAGGTGTCGGAAGCCTATGTGCGGCAAGTCATTCATGACTTCAACGAGCACGGGTTCGGTGCTTTGGACCCAAAATGGAGCGGGGGCAGGCCGAGCAAGACTGATCCGAAGATGCGTGAGCGGATCTGTCAGATTGCCCGGTGCTGTCCCCTGAACCTGGGTTGGCCGTTCTCGACGTGGAGCCTGTCGAAGCTGCGGGATGTGCTGGCTCTCAACAAGATTGTCGATATCAGCCGGGAAACCCTTCGGCAGATCCTGAAGGCCGGCGGGGTGTCGTGGCAGGCTACCAAAACCTGGAAAGCCAGTAACGACCCGGATTTCGCAGCGAAGATGGCGCGGGTCCTCGATCTCTACGACAATCCACCCGCTGACGGGCGAGTGGTGTGTGTCGATGAGTTCGGGCCGCTGAACTTGCAGCCACGTGGTGGCCGTGGCTGGTTTCCGCGGCGCCGCCCGAATCGGTTGCGCGCCACCTACAACCGCACACAGGGAGTGCGGCACATGTTCGGTGCGCTGGACCTGGCGACCGGCCAGCTCTACTACCGAATTCGTGACCGGAAACGCTGGACCGAGTTCCTGGCCTTCCTCAAGTCGCTGCGAGCGCGCTGGCCGCAGGGAAATTTGTATCTGATTCTGGACAACTACTCGGTGCACAAGCGCCGTGAGGTGCGGGAATGGTGCGCAGCCAACGCGGTCGAGTTGGTGTTCGTACCTACCTATTCTTCCTGGTTGAACCGGATCGAGTGCGAGTTCGCCGCGCTGCGGTATTTCGCGCTCAACGGCACCGACCACCGCAGCCACGACGAACAAGATACCGCGATCGGCGACTACATCCGCTGGCGAAACCAGCACGCCGGGCCGATCCGCGACTTCGCCGTCGGTTCCAAGATCCGGCGACCGGATTACCTACCGAAGGTTGCTTGACGAGGCACTAGTTCGGGTTCCGACCAAGCCGGTGTTGCCGGGGTGTTCGAAGGACGACTCTGGCTCTTCCATGCGCCGTGCGTGCTGGCACTGTGGTCCGCGCACCCTCGTCCGCGACATCGTGGTGCCGCCAACCGCCGACGCTCACCTCCGGAAGTCAGCCAGAGCCGTCAAGCACACTCCGGGAGTCACCCCACGTCAGGGCTGACGCTATGGCTGGACAGCTCCGTTGGCGTCGCATCGTGGCCGGGGGCTCGGCGCTCGGTTGGTCGACCACACATCTTGTGACGAGCGCATGCCGTCTTCGACGTAGGTAGCGATCGGTTTGTCGCCACCGTCCAGATACCATTGCTCGAGCACAGCGAAATACCCGAATGTCAGAGCGTTTGCTTGCACGCGGGCCTGCAACTCGCTGAGGTTGTCGTTGGCGGCGAGTAGCGGTGCAATCCGTTGTGCGGCCCGGTCGAGCGCCGCGCAGACAGCCATTCGGACAGACGGTTCTGTGAAGAAGTACCGGATTCGGCGCCAGGGGCTCCGGACAGCTTGCGACTCCCGATGGGCGGCGTCGACTGGGGATGCCGACTCTGCCGCAGTTTCGTATCCGACCACGATCCGGTGCAAACTTCCGACGGGGTCGTGCGGGTCCAGGATGCCCTCCAACATTTCCTGGCTCATGTTGTCGAATTCGTCGGCGACGATGAGGCCTTCCTTGGTGCCGAAGTACCTGTACACCGAGGACGCGGACACCTCTGCTGCTGCGGCGATCTCCTCGATTGTGACCGCGCTGAATCCGCGTTGGTCGAATAGATCCAGCGCTCGCTCCTGGATGGTCTGCATCGCGTCCAGTCGCCAACGCTCACGAAGCCCCGTCACGCATCGACCATAGCTCGAGTGTCTTTCAATTGGCGATTGACTGTCTGGGATCCGGCCACAGTCTCTCGCCTCCGGAATCCTGAAGCCGGCCACCGCGCCGACCGCGAGCAGACCGAAGTATTCGATGCTCGCCGTGCGCTCCCCTCTGGCCGGGCAAGGAAGTCCGCCGCGGCGACCTCGGAGGCATCCGCGATTACCGGACCGCGGACCCTGACCTGACGAACCAGTTCAGGCCAATAGAAGGTCAACGCCGCCACCGGGCGTGTCGCAAGGTCGCGGCCCTTCCGGCTCGCCGCGTGGACCGCGAAATGCCAACCGGCACCGTCGAGATCCTTGAGAATCAGCATCCGGGCGTCCGGTCTGCCGGACTGGTCGATAGTTGACAGGGTCATAGCATGAGGTTCGGAAACGCCACTGTGAACTGCGAGTCGAAACCACTCGGCAAAACAGAAGTGACGGGTCGTCCGGTGCGTCGTTCGGCTCGAACCGAGGTGGTGTCCCCTTCAGAACCGGTATCCCGCGGAGGGTGTCTCGTAAACCGTCGGCCGAACCCAGCTGATACACCCTGTACCCCCGTCTTCGCGTTGTTCGAACAATTGATAAATGCCTGACAGCCGTGCTGACGATTCTTGTATGGATCCGGGTTTGCGGGAAAATTTGTCTCAATCGACAGCGGGTCTGCAGGTCCACAGCCTTTGGGGACCGACACCGACGTCATTGTCGGCCGGTGAAGCTGGTGAGCCCCACCTACAAACCGAATGCTGTCGTGTACGTGCGCTGCTCCTTTCCAGGGTGTGGTCTCAACGTATTTTCCGGTCCTGAATGTATCGGCGGTTCTCGACGAGTGCTGTCCGGCGAAGCGTTCAGCGGGCGAGATCGGCCACGAGCAGGGCCGCCGCGTCTATTTCTGCTCTTTCGTGTGCAAGGAGAACATCGCCGCCCATAGTCGTGGTAAGGGGTGCGTACGGGTCGGCCACGTACTCTTCTCCCAGCAGTTCTCTCAGCACCGCGAGTCCGCAGAACGGGACGAAATGTGGGCTGTATCCGCCCTCCTGGACGAATGCGATCCGCCCCTCGCACATCTGCTCTGCGGCACGGAGGACGAGCCGAGTCAGCTGAGCGAAGCCGTGGGTGGAAACCATTTGCCGCGCAAGGGGATCCAGGATGCCGGCGTCGAAACCCGATGCGACGATGATGAGCTGTGGTTCGTATGCCTGCAGAGCAGGAACTATGACTTGTTTCATTGCTTGCTGATACGCAGCGTCTCCGCTGCCCGGCGGAAGCGGAATGTTGAGACTGAACCCGAAGCCGTCGCCCGCGCCGCGTTCGTCGCGAAAGCCTGAATTGGGTGGGAAGCAGCGATTCTGATGGATCGAGATCGCCAGAACCGAGGGATCTGTGAACCAGATGTCCTGCGTTCCGTTGCCGTGGTGAACATCCCAATCGACGATGGCCACCCGTTCTATTCCGAGTACGTCGCGAGCGTATGCCGCTGCGATTGATGCGTTGTTGAAGATGCAGAAGCCCATTCCGGTTGCGCGGGTCGCGTGATGGCCGGGCGGGTTCACCAGGGCATAGCCGTTATCGACTGTGCCGTCGACTACTTTCTCGACCAGTGCGATGGCGCCCCCGGCGGCTCGTGCGGCGATGTCGTAGCCACCGTGACCGAACGGTGAGACTCCATCTCCGGCGTCTCCGCCCTTCGGTAGCTGGCTGTCGGACTTGATCCTGTCGAGATGATCGCGGGTGTGGACGCGGAGGATATCGGTCTCTGTCGCCTGCTTGGCGGGTATCTCGTGGAGGCTGTCGAGCAGACCCGATACTGAGACCAGTTCATGGAATCGCCGCTTGGTATCGGGATGGGCGAAGTGGTGGGTGATCGGCTGCAAGCCCAGATTCGGGTTGGGAGGGAACAGACTGCCGGAACCCGTGTCAGCCCATCCGAACAGTGTGTTCCAGACGTAACCAGTGGTCATCGTGAAGACTCCTTGGCGCAGACGGGTGGGTGGTCTTTGGCGATCTGCGGTGCCTCGCCAAAATCAGTCATACGACTGACTTGAATATCAGGATAGGCGCATGTGGTGCCGGTTACAACCGCTATGGCGCGATTCGTCGCACTTATCTCGTCCAACCAGTGCCTCGACAACGATGACGCCGGTGACCGCTGCCGGCCTCGCTGTGACTGGGATTGCGAAGGGTCGCGTGAGTCCTGCCTGACGGGTGATATCACCCAAGCTGAGGGAAATGTCGATCCGGGCGGCGACGGGTGTGCACCTCGATCGTCGAAACCTTTTCGCGGATAAATGTTTTGGTCCTCATCGGCGCCCGGACGGAGCTGTGGCCAGTTGTTCGAAGATCTCCGGACCGGCGCGGTGGAGCCGTGCGATGGCGATTCTGCCGAACCATTCCGCGCAGCCGATGCCAGCCGCGATCCCGACCGGGATCGCGGACCAGGAAAGCCAGTGGTTTTCACTGATCGCACCAGTGAGAAGCAACCCCGCAGGGGGAATCCCCGCAACCATTGTGAGGAACAGTACCGCATAGATTTTGGGCACCCACGTAGGTCCAGGCGTGCCGTTGTCGTCGAGCGGCTGAACGGCGATAAGCGATACCAATGGGAACAGCCCCGCACCGCCGCCGAGGAATGCGGGCAGCAGTGCGCACACCCAGGGCCAAATGTCGGGGAAGTCGCCGACGGTCAATCCGCCGACGCTGAGAAGGGTGGTATAGGGTCCGATGAGGATCAACCACGCCAGCTGTCGCCCGCGCACATCCGCTCGCTCCGCGTCGGCCGCGCCCAAAACCAGTGCCAGGGAAGGGCCGTCGAAGCCGTAGCTATTTCCCGCCACCGCCGCGGCGACGACAACGGTGCCCAAGCCCGCGAATGGTAAGAGCAGCGTTGTGCTGCGACTCAGCAGCGGTACCACGCAGACGCCTATGCCTACTGTGATCGCGACGAGGAGGAAGCCTGCTCGATTCGGGTCGCGTATCCAGGCCCGCAGCTCCTTTCCGGTCACGGCGCCGAAAGCATTGGGAGGCAGGACTCTGCGGTGGTGTCGAGTGTGCCCGCGTCGCCGGGCCGATCCGGAGGACAGTAGTCGTTCGGCCAGCAGATGCGGCCACCATGCGGCCAGTGCGAACCCCAGTACGACGAGGCCGGCCAACGGCAGGACCGCCGCCACACTGCCTTGTGCGGCCAGCATCACCGCCTCGGCCGGCCAGCCGGTCGGCAATGTTCGCAGGATTGCGCCCAATAGTGGTGCGTCTCCGGAGCCCAGCCGCTCCAACAGCGGTCCGATCAAAGTCCCGACGACGGCCACCGCGCTGATCAGAAAGGCCGCCAGCAACGTTCCCGCATCCTGACGGCGCCGCGATCCTGTCGGCGTAACAGCGCCTACGACCGTGCTCACAATGCTCACCACTCCCAGCATCGCGCCAACGCCCACCATGCCGACGAGCCCGGCGGCCAGTCCGTGCCGAAAACCGAATGCGAGGGAGGACCCCAGGGCGAGTGCCATGAAAAGTAGGGCGGGGTCGGCGAAGCCGACAACGAGTAGTGCGCGCGCCAGGGTGCGCCGTGGTGTGGGCAGGGTTCTAAACAGATCCAGCGGAAGGGCCGGATCGCCACCCGCGAAACCGGCAAATCCGATTCGTCCTGCGACCCAAGTCAGCGTGACCAGCGCGATCCGATCCGCGCCCCCAGTGACCGTGACACTCGACGAAAAGCCCACCAGCAGGGTGGACACCGCGACGAGCAGGCCGAGCGCCCCGCCCACCGCAAGCGATAACGTCCCAAATCGGGAGCTGCGCACATTCGCCAGGGCTGCCGCCCGCATTTGGATCAGGACGTGAACCACGACAGCGTCCTCACGCTTCGATCCGAACCGATCAGCTCGGCGAATGCCTCGTCGAGTGATCGCCCGCTGCGGACCTCGTCAAGTGAGCCTGCGGCGACGATTCGCCCCGCGGCAAGAATGGCCACTCGATCGCACAACGCCTCCACCAGTGCCATGACATGGCTCGAGAACAAAATCGTGCCGCCGGCTGCGAGGAACCCATCGAGAATCGCTCGAATCGTCGCTGCGGAGACCGGATCCACCGATTCGAACGGCTCATCGAGCACAAGAACTCGCGGACCATGCAGTAGCGCGACGGCGAGCGCGATCTTTTTGCGCATACCGGTCGAATAGTCGGCTACGACCGTGCCGCCCGTATCAGCGAGATCGAGGACGTCCAGCAGTTCCTCGGCACGTTGTTCGACGATCTGTTCGTCCTGTCCGCGTAGCAGGCCGACGTAGGTGAGTAGTTCCGTGCCGGTCAGACGCGGTGGTAAGAATTCCGACTCCGGTAAAACGCCCAGAGCGGTCTTCGCTGCGACCGGATCCTGCCATACATCCGCTCCGTGCACCGTCGACGTTCCGGCATCCGGGCGGATCAACCCTACGGCGACCGACAATAAAGTTGTCTTGCCGGCGCCGTTCGGCCCCACCAAACCGAAGAAAGATCCCGTGGGAATGTCCAGATCCACACGGTCGACAGCGAGGAAATCGCTGAACCTCTTAGTAAGTCCGCGGAGCCGAAACGCCGGCGCAGGAGGATTGTCGAGCTCATTCGGAGTGTCCGCCATATTTCCTCTCCTACGCGAAGGAGTAGCTATTCGAGGAGTCGAATAATTCTTCACGGTCTACATCGACAGTTCGGCTGTTGGCTGTCACCGGGTTCGTTCATGCGGTCTCCTTGCGGCCGCGCTGGGTGACAGTCCGCCGATGTGGGGTTCGACGGTCGGTAACGCGGGGACGGCCGGCATCGTGTTCCAAGGCGGGGTGATGTGGGTTACTCGTTGCTGCCATTCGCCGCCTTCGACGTCGGCGCTCCATCGCTTGTTCCAGCCGAAGGGCATTTGGTGAATATCGAGTCCGCGTTGGTGCAACAATTCCGCCAATGTGTGCAGGATTTGTTGAGCTTGTACGGGATCGCAATGTGACCGCGGATCGGCCATCTGCGAGAATCCGTTGATCACTACCAGGCTGGCATCGGTCTTGCGTGTTATTCGTGCTATCGCTTTGACTGCCTTTGTGGTCACGGCCGCGTCGCCTGCTTCGACGCCTACGAGTAGCAGTAGGCAGTTCGAAAAAACTAGCTCCTCGACCCCGTTCGTCGGCGCTGTTGCCGATGCGAGACTGGGAGAAGTCACCGAATAGGTGAATCTGCGGCATTGATGACTGAGAATTCTCATTGAAGCTCCCGAAATTGAGAAAGCATATACGGCGATGCTCGGTAATCGAACGTAACCGAAATATGACGTGCACTAGCCCTGCCGACTGTCGTCGCGTGTTCTGGGGCAGTGCAATCACGTGCGTATTTGCGTGAATCGCGCTGCTCTGTCGTCGGTTCGGTGTTGCTTCGGGCGACGCCGAGTGCTTCGTCGCCGAGGGCGACGGTGCCGGGAACGCTTCCAGCCACACTGCTGACGTGGGCTCGACGACGCCGGCCATAGGTTGGCTCATCGGGCCGTCCTCCGAACGAATAGAAATAAGAGACGCAAGACTCTTGCGGAAGAGTAGGGGAGCTGATCGAATGCTGCAAGACCTCGCGGCGATCGGTCTGTGTAGGTCAGTCATCACCCGCACGGCGGGTCGCTGCGGCAGAATATGCTATTTTGCGAGCGCAGACCGGGCCAGTGGCACCGCGCCGCGAGCCTGATAGATGTTGTCGCATCGGTATTCTGGCGATTTGCCGATGACAACCTGTCAGCGTGATGTGAGGATCCGCGGTATCACTCCGCCCGCACACAGCCATTCCCGCTCGGTCTCCGTATTAATGCGTGTGCGAGCTGTCGTGGTGTGGATGTCGACCCCGTCGCGGCGAGCGACGACGGTAACCGCACCATTGAGGATTCGGGCCGGATCCAATCCGAGGATGTCGAATTCGTCGGCGTCGACTTCGTGCAGCCCGCTGCATTGGATCGGCAGTATGCCCATGGCGATCAGGTTGGTGCGGTGGATCCGTTCGAAACCAGCCGCGATCACTGCTCGGACTCCGAGCAGTCGAGTGACCTTGGCTGCCCAGTCTCGAGCTGATCCGGCTCCATACGAGTGGCCTGCCACGATGATCTGAGGGACGCCCCGGCGCTCGTATTCCGCAGCCGCCACATGAATGGGCATTGGCCGTCTGTCAGGAAGTAGCCGTGTCCACCCACCCTGTCGGTCGGCCAGTTTGTTCCGCAGCCGGGGATTGGAGAACCCGCCACGCAGCATGACCTCGTGGTTGAGCCGTCGGGAGCTGAAACTACCGAGATCATCTACTGCGACACCACCTTTCAGCAGCCATGCTCCCGCCGCCGAGGTCGGCAGGATGCGCGAGACCGGTGAGATGTGGTCGGTAGTGACGTCGTCGCCGAGAACGAGCAGAGGGCGAGCGGAGAGGATGTCGCCGGTGACCGTGGGACGACACAACTGTGCGTCGGAGAACGGTGGTCGTCGGATCGTGCCGGTTTCGTCCTGCCACGCGTAGCGGGCGCCGGAAGGGTGCGGAGTCTGCTCCCATCGGTGCTGCGCTAGCACGGTCCGGTTGGTAGCCGGGTGATGGGTACGGCCTGCTGAGTTGATAACGCGGTCGATGTCGTCCTCGGTGGGCCAGATGTCGGAAAGCATGACAGAGTCACCGTTGTCACGACCGAGGGGTTCGCGATCCAGGTCGATTGTGGTGCGACCGGCGATGGCGAAGGCCACCACGAGCGGCGGAGACACCAGATAGGCGTCGGCGACGTCGGGATGTATGCGCCCGGGAAAGTTCCTATTGCCCGACAACACCGCCGATGTGCGCGCGTTGCGGTGGCGAATGTGGTGGGTGATCTCGTCGGGAAGCGGTCCGGAGTTGCCCATGCAGGTTCCGCAGCCGAAGCCCGAGACGTGGAAGCCGAGCGTATCGAGGTAAGTCTGCAGGCCGCTGGCATCCAGCAGTTCGGCAGCGGTGTGCGAGCCGGGCGTGAACGAGGTCTTCGTCCACGGCGCACTGGCCAGTCCGCGCGCGCAAGCATTGCGGGCGAGCAGCCCTGCGGCGGCGATAGCACGCGGATTGGAGGTATTGGTGCAACTGGTGATCGCTGCGATGACTACGGCGCCCTCGACCGGTACCTCTCGGCTCGCCGTGACGTCTGGCCGGCCCAGACTCGCCATCGGCTTTACTTGATTCGGGCGGCTGGGGCCGGCGACGACGCGCTCGACTGTGCTGAGATCGAACTCGATAAGATCGTCGTAGTCGGGCTCGGAGCTGTACAGCATTCCTTGGGCCGAAAGGTAGGTCTCGGCTCGCTGGCCGGCGCGTCCGGTCATCGCCAGATAGGCGAGTGTACGGCGGTCCGGGGGAAAATATCCCATGGTTGCGCCGTACTCGGGCGCCATATTGGCGATCGTTGCGCGGTCTGGCACCGGCAGGTTCGACAGCGCGGGTCCGTGAAACTCGACGATCCGTTGCACGACACCGAATTCGCGAAGCATCGCGGTGAGCGTCAGGGCAATATCGGTAGCGAGTACGCCTGGTCTGGGAGTTCCGGTGAGTCGCACGCCGACGACTTCCGGTACTCGCAGAAGGATCGGTTGCCCGAGCGCGGCCGCCATTGCTTCGATTCCGCCGACACCCCATCCGGCAACGGACAGGGCATTGATCATTGTGGTGTGACTGTCGGTCCCCACCACGGAATCGAAAGTTGCCGTTGGTCCGTCGGTGACTACGTCGGCCAACGTTTCCAAATTCAGCTGATGGCAGATACCGATTCCTGGCGGTATCACGCGTAGACCTGGGAAGCGGTGCTGCGCCCATCGGAGGAACTGGTAGCGGTCAGCGTGGCGTTGGTACTCGCGCTCCAGATTGGCCTCTGCAGCGGTCGGGGAAGACCACGAGTCCAGTTCGAGAGCGTGGTCGACGACGAGGTCCATACGGCCCCTCGGCGCCACCGAGTCGGGGTCCCGGCCCAGTGCCTCGGCGCGTTCGGCCAGAGTAACCATATCGGCGAGTACTGGAATGCCGGACGCGTCTTGCAGGAGCACTCGTTGCGGGAAGAACGGCACGGAGACGGAGATGTCGCGGAGGGCCAGGGCCCGCACATGGTCGGCTGTGACCGTCGTGCCGTTCTCATGTCGCAGAACGTTTTCCACGAATACGCGGGTGGCGTAGGGGAGTCGATGCAGCGGCCCCGCCCCCGCACGCTCGGCGGCCGGAAGGCTGAAATATCTTAGGCCCCCCGGCAACACACGGGATGCGTCGAAGGTGTCGACTGTCATGGTCGCGACACCTGTCGCTCGGCATGGCCGCGGTAGGCCGGAAGGAGTGGTGGTGGAAGCGGACCTTTGATCCGACGACCGGACTGCGACTCTTCCCATGAATGTGCAAGAATGCCGACTGATCTGGACAGAATGAACAACCCGCGTCCTAGCTCTGGGGGGAAGCCCAGTTCGCAAAATACGACTGCCGTGGCGCCGTCGATATTCAAAGGCAGGGGTTTGGAGCGTCCTTGTGCGAGTTGGTGTTCGAGCTCCTCGGCGATGGCGAGATACCGCCCGTCGATGACACCGCGCGAGGCTTGTTCGCCGACGGCCCTCAACAAGGGGTCGCGGCGCGGATCGCGGGGATGGAACCGATGTCCGAACCCGGGGACGTGTCGACCGGAGCGGCGGAATTCGGCAAGCGAGGCCGCGACCGCTTCACTGACACCGACACCCTCGGATGCGACATCGATCGCGTCGAGGACTTGCATGCATTGCTGTCCGGCGCCACCGTGAACGTCACCGAGCATTCCGACACCGGTGGACATTGCGCCCTGCAGTCCTACTCCGCATGTCGCGGCCATACGAGCGGCCGCTATCGACGGAGCCTGTGGGCCGTGGTCGACGGCGGCGACGAGCGCTTTCTGCAGCAAGCTGGCCTGGTCATGGCTTGGCAACTTGCCGCGCACCATCATCCAGATGGTTTCGACGAAGCTGACGCGATCGATCAGGTCCTGTACCTGATATCCCCGCAACCGGATAATGCCGGGCTCGATATCGGATACGTCGGTGGACCACCAGTTCACCACGTCATCGACCGAAGTGTTTCGCTGCGCCTGCTGGCGTGCTGTGCTCATATCGCACCTTCCCGACGTAGTCGTGAGATGTCGGCGTCGCTGTAGCCCAGTTCCGTGAGAATCGCGGTGGTGTGTTCGCCGAGCTTCGGAGGTCGGGCGCGTGGCGGCACCGCCGCGCCGTCAACTTGTGTCGCTGCCCCGAGCACGCGGAATTCACGCCCGTCCTGCGCGGGCGAGGGGACCGTGGCGATGAGTTGACGATGGGCGATCTGCGCGGAGGCAAGTGCCTGAGGCACCGAGACCACTGGTGCTGCTGGAACTCCGGTTCCGAGTAGGACCTCGTCCCATTCGGTGGCGGTCTTCTCTTTCAGAGAGCGTTCCAGTTCCGCCCGCAAGTCTTCCCGGTTGCGTTTGCGGTCCTCTCGGCGCACGAAGCGGGGATCGTCGATCAACTCCGCACGGCCGAGCACCCGACACAGGATTTCGTACTGTTCTTGTTTGTTTGCCGCGATGTTGAGCGCTCCCTCGGCGGTGTCGAATGTTCCCGACGGAGCCGACGTGGTGTTCTCGTTGGCCATAGGCTCGGGATCGCGTCCGGCGATGAGGTGGTCCGACACGACCCAGCCCATCGACGTCACGGCCGCATCGAGCATGGAGGTGTCCAGGTAGGCGCCTTGCCCGGTGCGATGCTGGCGTACCAGAGCAGCGGCGATCGCAAACGCGGCGGCCAGGCCGCCGAAGCTGTCACAAACCGGATACCCAACTCGCAGCGGCGCGGTCTCCCTGGTGCCGGTGACGCTCATGATGCCTGATAGTCCTTGGATCACCTGGTCATAGGCAGGCCTGGTGCGCATCGGTCCTGTGGCTCCGAATCCGGAGATGGCGCAGTAGATCAGGCTCGGATTGATCTGTTGCAGCCGTTCCCAGTCGAATCCGAGGCGTTCGAGGACGCCGGGGCGGAAATTTTCCACCAGTACGTCGGCCGTCGAGACCAGCTGAGCGAAGATCGCTGCACCGCCGGCAGTTTTGAGGTTGATGGTGATGGATTGCTTGCCTGCATTTTGCGCCAGAAAAGACACACCGAGTCCGTCGGCGGACAGTTCAGGGTCCGCGCCGAGTTGGCGGGCCAGGTCTCCGATGCCGGGTGTCTCGATCTTCACCACATCGGCGCCCATCAGAGCGAGCTGGTAGCCGGCGAACGGGCCCGCGAGCACATTGGTCAAATCCAGCACCCGTACGTCCTGGAGGAGATTGGCCGTCACAGAAATACCTCCACCGGCCCGAGGCCATTGTCGCTGATCTCGCGGGCCGACGCGGTCACGGCATCGACGTATTGCCCGACGCGCTCGGCAGTGAAGCGAGATGTGGGTCCGCTCAGGGATATGGCAGCAATCACCCGACCATCGGGCCCGGAGATCGGTGCCGCAATTGCAGACGCTCCGAGCTCGCGTTCGCCGTGGGAGACGGAATAGCCGACTTCGCGGATCGTGTCGATCTGCTCTCGAAGCTCTTCGAAGACCAGGCCCGGACTGCGATCGGCCACCTCGCGCAAGGTTGGCTCAGGAGCCCCGATCAGCAGGATCTTCGCTGAGGCCCCGGTCGCCAACGGGTAGGGAACACCAACTTCCACCACACTGCGCACGGTGTGCGTGCCTTCGATCTGAGCTACCGCGAGTCGATTCAACCCTTGGCGGATGTAGATGTTGGCGGTTTCGCCGGAGGTGTCGACCAGCCTCGACATGGTCGCTTTCGTTTCCTCACCGACCTCCCATAGTGAGTCGGCGAGCTTCACCCAGCGCAGAAATCCCGGTCCCGGGCCATAAGTGGAGTCACTGCGGCCGAGGATCAGTCCCAGTGATTCGAGGGTGGCCAGCAGGCGTACCACCGTGGTCTTGGGCAGTCCTGTCGACGCGACGATCTCGCGGAGCTGCCGAATCGGATGTTGCTCATCGAAAAGTTCCAGTACCTCGACAGCGCGCGCGATGCTTCGTACGCCGCCGTCGGCCCGCGTCGCCGCGGTCCCAGTCTCAACCATGCCCTCACTATAGACCGCATAGTGGGTTAAGTGAACCGCACAGTGGGTTGACAATGGCAATAGCCTGTGTTTCGCTGATCACAGTTCCACCGAACCGCATAGCGGATCATATGAACCGCTCAATGGTGCGCTCGGATTGAGAAAGGGAGTTTCGTGAGCCATAGCGCGCGATGTCAGCAAGCCGACCTGATCGTGGTCGGGTGTGGGGCAGGTGGCCTAGCCACGGCTACTCAGTTCCTAGAGTCATACCCCGGTGGGCGCGTTGTCGTTCTCGAGCGGACCGCCAAGAGTCAACGCGGGGGCAATACTGCCTGGACCGGAGCCTTTCTTCGGCTCCAGCCCGACGGCTCACCGGCAACGGATTTCTCTGCTCGCATGCACGCGCTCAGTGAAGGCAAGACCGATCCCTCGATCATTGGTCGCCTCACCGAGAACGCGCAGACCACTGTGCAGTGGCTCGCCGACAACGGAGTGTCGACCAAGACGGACCTCACGTACTTCCTCACCTCGAAGGGTCCGCGTCTGATGCCCTCCGGTGGAGGAGCGGCCATCGTGGAAACCCTCGCGGCGCGAGTGGAAGCGCTGGGCGGCGAAATTCACTACAACACCGCCGGGCAGCTCCTCGACCAAGACGGTGCCGGCGCTGTTACCGCCGTCGTGGCCGAGGGTGGAACCAGATATGAAGCTCCCACTGTGGTGCTGGCCTGTGGTGGCTTCGAAGGAAGCCCGCGCCTGCTCGACCACTACCTGGGTGAACAGGGACACGAACTCGCCCCTATCGCACCTGGGGGCCGGTCGAACCACGGCGACGGAATCGTCATGGGCGTCGCGGCGGGTGCCGATACCGACGGCCAGTTCGAACGATTCCATGGCGAGCCTGTCGACGCACGTACTCGAGCCCCCGAGGCACTGGTGATGGTCTATCCGTTCGGGATTCTCGTGGACCACCGCGGCCGTCGCTTCCTCGACGAGGGAGCGGACACCCCCGACAACACCTTCGAGTCCGTCGCTTACCGGATCTGGCGCGATGCCGATCAATTCGCCTACGTCGTCGCCGATCAAAAGCTCATGCGCCACAACATCGCTCGCGCGGTGTTGACCGACCGCGAACCTGAGACAGCCGATACCATCGCCGATCTGGCCGAGCGTCTCGATATCGAGGCACAGGCGCTGATCGCGACAGTCGAGCAGTACAACACGGCGACGGAACCCGGTCCCCTCGATGTCACCCAGCTGGACGGCATCGCGACCCAGGGGCTCGAGCCGCCGAAATCCAACTGGGCTCGCCCCCTGGACCAACCACCCTATGTCGCCTGGCCGGTACGGTGCGCGATCACCTTCACCTTCGGTGGCCTGAAAACCGATGAACACGCACAAGTGATCGATCGGCATGGCGCACCCATTCCCGGTCTCTACGCGGTCGGCGAGACCGCGGGCGTCTACCACCACAAATATCCCGGTGCCACCTCGGTGTTGCGTGCACTCGTCTTCGGACGAATCGCGGGCGAGGCGGCGGCCGCTCGAGCACTCCACACCACGACCTCCTGATTTCGAAGGCGCAGCACCATGAAATTCCCTGATGCACCCTCTACCGCCATGCCCCGACGTGCAGCGCTGGCGAGCCTGGTCGGAACGACCATCGAATGGTTCGATTTCTTCATCTACGGCCTCGCTGCGGCTCTCGTCTTCGGGAATCTGTTCTTCCCCTCACTCGACGCGCACAGCGGACGGCTGGCCTCCTTCGCTACCTTGGGCGTTGCCTTCATCGCACGTCCGATCGGCGCCGCGATATTCGGACACTTCGGAGACCGATTCGGTCGTAAGGCCACGCTGGTCACAACATTGGGGATCATGGGCACGGCAACCGGCCTGATCGGAGTCTTGCCTACATACCACACGGTCGGTATGGCCGCTCCGGTCCTCCTTATTGTTCTGCGCATGCTGCAAGGTCTTGCGGTGGGCGGCGAGTGGGGCGGCGCAGTGCTGATGTCGGTCGAGCATGCCCCGGCAGCGCAGCGTCGGCTCTACGGGTGCGCCCCTCAAATGGGTAGCCCCCTCGGTCTGATCCTGGCCACAGCGGTGATGGCCGGGATAGCCACGCTGCCCGATGATCAATTGCAGGCATGGGGCTGGCGGATTCCATTTCTCGTAGGATTCGTGCTGGTCGGGATTGGATTGATCATCCGCCTCGGCGTCAGCGAACCCGAGCAGTTCGCCAGCCTGAAGAGCTCCGGTGAGACTGCGCGGATGCCGCTTCGGGAGGTGGCATCCAGCGGGCTTCGAGGGCTGGTGATCGGTACCGGGGTCCAGGCTTCGGTGAATGTCGTGTTCTACCTCGTCTCGGTGTATTTCTTGACCTACGCCACGGCCGCTCTGGGCATGCATCGCAACACAGCTCTGCTGATCGTCATGGTCGCCGCAGTGGTGGATCTACTCGCGCTGCCGGCGATTGCTGCGGCAGCCGATCGAATCGGTGCGCGAGTGGTGTTGTTGTTCGGCACCGTGTTCACCGGTGTCGCCGCCTATCCGTTCTTCTGGCTTCTGGATGGCACTCGACTCGTTGATACAGCAATCGTTGTCACCGTCATGCTGGTGGGTGCCCATGCGACGGTCTACGCGGTGATCTCGAGCGTGATCGCCGAGCAATTCGATACCCGGGTGCGCTACAGCGGCACGGCCATGAGTAACGCGCTCGGCGCCCTTCTGTTCAGCGCTCCGACACCGTTGATCGCCGAGGCAGTCGTTGGTGACGGGGCTCGGTGGTGGCCGTTGGCCCTACTCACTGTGGGATCGGCCGTCATTTCTCTGGCTGCCGTCGCCGCGACTTCGCACCTCTCCGTACCGGCCGGCCAGACCCAGCCTGCCGTGAACCTTCCCGCCACCTGAACTCGAGAACAGGAGACCACATTCTGATGACCACCCCCGAGAGTTACAAGATGCTCGTCGACGGCCGATGGCGCGCCGCCTCCGACGCGAGCACCTTCGCGTCGATCAACCCGTTCGACACGAAACCGTGGGCCCACGTGCCGGCTGCCACCCCAGAGGATGTCGACGACGCTGTGACTGCCGCCCGTCGAGCCTTCGACGTAGGTCCGTGGTCGAAGTCGACTCCGTTCGAGCGGGCCACCCTCCTCCGACGGCTGGGCGATCTGATCAAAGCAAACGTCGACGAACTCGCCCGAATCCAGGTCCTCGAAAACGGCAAACTCATTCGCGAGGTGAGCGGTCAGACCACCGCACTCGCCAATCACTGCTACTTCTTCGCAGGAGTCGCCGAGGGCCCGCTGGGGGAAACCTTGGCTTGCAGCGTGCCCAACATGCAAGCCTTCACCATCCGTGAGCCGATCGGTGTAGTAGCCGCCATCACGCCATGGAACAGCCCCCTGGCATTGCTGCTGTGGAAATTGTGCCCGGCTCTGGCCGCAGGAAACACCGTCGTCATCAAACCGTCGGAGGTCACGCCAGTGTCCACGCTGGTATTGGCCGGGTTGTTCCAGGAAGCAGGCTTCCCGGATGGTGTGGTCAACGTCATCACCGGCGCCGGCCCGGTTGGAGCGGCGCTGAGCGCCCATCCCGGTGTCGACAAGATCGCGTTCACAGGGTCCACCGCGGTCGGCAAGAGGATCGCTGTGACGGCTGCAGAGCGCCTGGCCAGGGTCTCGCTGGAACTTGGTGGCAAATCACCCAACATCGTCTTTCCCGATGCCGACCTCTCCGTGGCGATCAACGGCGTCATCGCCGGAATCTTCGCCGCGACCGGGCAAACCTGCATGGCAGGCTCTCGTGTGCTCGTGCACGCCGATATCTATGACGAGTTCGTCCGGGCACTGGCCGAGCGCACCCAGCAGATCAGGCTCGGCAATCCGCTTGACCCACGGACCGAGATGGGCACCGTGGCCTGCCGGGCTCAATACGAAAAAGTACTGTCCTATATCGAGGTGGCCAAGTCGGAGGGCGCCCGTCTGGTTACCGGCGGCTCACGCCCGAACGACCCGGAGCTGGCTGACGGCCTGTTCGTGCAGCCCACGATATTCAGCGAAGTCACCAACGACATGCGCATCGCCCGCGAAGAGGTGTTCGGCCCGGTCGCCGTCGTCATCCGGTTCGCCGACGAAGACGATGCAGTGTCCATCGCCAACGACACCGCGTTCGGCCTCGCGGCCGGTGTCTGGACCCGCGACATCGCCCGCGCGCACCGTATGGTCGGTCGGCTGCGTGCTGGGACGGTATGGGTCAACAATTACCGCAAAACCAACTATGTCGCCCCGTTCGGAGGGTTCAAGGAAAGCGGAATCGGCCGGGAGAACGGGATTCATGCTATCGAGGAGTACACGGAGGTGAAAACCGTCTGGATCGATACCGGAAATGTCATCGCGGATCCGTTCAACCCGCGAGCGTGACATAGCTTGTTCACGCGTCGAAACCGGTGCGACGGTGTGCCGGATGCGACAACGACGTCCTGCGGCGCCTACCCCGCAATGGTTTCAGGCGAGGATATATCGCGCAGCGGGCAGTCCATAGCCGGCCTGCGGATGATTCGGTCGTTGCTGCGTGGAAATCGGCGTCGAATTGAGCGAACCCTTGCAACGGTCGCGATTCGATCAGGCCGATATCTGTATCCATCTCGGAATATTTCCCCAATTGTGGCCCTCATTGTCGATATCGAATCTAATTGAGGCCGGGGCGAATCATGTCTGTGGTGGTTTGAATTAATTCATGATAAAAGTAGTACACGAAAGTTGCCTTCGATGATGAGGAAAATTGTTCTGTCTATGGCTCTGGCTACCGTAGTGTCGGTGCCCACTCATGCCTTTGCAGACCCTGGGCCGGCCCCGGGCGGCGTGAACTACACGGCGGTCACGAACCGGAACTCGACGATCATCACCACAGATACCGGTTCGCTGACCGACGAAGGCGGGGTGTTCAAGATCAAGGCAGCGAACGGAGCCGTCCTCGCTGGGACGGACTTGTCGTTCCGGGTCGATGATTTCTTGTTCCCCATCGCCGCTGATATCAACGACCACACAGCCACGTTGACTCCGCAGTTCGACCGCGCGCATGCGGTCTACAAGCCGGTGGCGCTGCCGTTCGAAGACCAGGCGCCGTTCAAGACCCAGTACGACCGTGAGCAAGCGGCATGGAACCGCTTGAGCAGCACCATTTTGATGGGTGCGACTGTGGGAACCCTCGTCGGTGGTGTCGGAGGAGGGGCGGTTGGTTGCCTGCTCGGCGGCATCGCCGGGGCCACTGTCGCTGCTGCCACAATCGTCGGTTTGTTCGGGCCTTTCATTCCTGCGGCGGCGATCGGCTGCCTCGGCGGAATTGTCGCCGTGGGTGCGTTGGGCACCTTGGCCGGTCAGTTGCTGGTTACCGGCCCGGTCGCCATCATGGCGGCTGTGCAGTACTTCACCACCATCGACCAGCCAATGCCGTCGAAATAGAAACCGTCCCGGGTGTCGGCGTCACCGATGAGCACGGTGACGCCGACACCGACAGGAAGGCATGGGCGAATACCTGGCCGGGTCGCAACGCGCAGCTCTGTACCTCAGCGCCTTCAGCGCACGGTGGGTATCAGCCCCGCAGGGCAGAAGCGAAGAGGGCAGGAAGAGCACGCCAGCGCGGCTGCGCGGCGAACTCGGCGAGGCGCCGGCCGGTTGTGGCGGCAGTCTTGTTGGTGAGGAACCAGGGGGGTTTGGGGGAGATCGACATTTCCCCATGGAGCAACGATCGCGGTGATGGCCGGAACGGGCCGGTGACGACGGTGCGTTCGATATCGTCGAGCAGTAATGCGTTGTGTACGACGCCGATACCGCTCTGGACATCGTCCAGGGTATGCCCTGGGAAAGCCCCCCAGCTTGCGCGCGGTGTCAGGTAACCGACGGCCGTCCAGGCGTTGACGCCGATAGTGCCGTAACGCAAATCGGCGATCGCCGCCCGGAGGTGGCTGCCGAGTTCCTTGATCGTTCTCGGGTGGGCGATGAGGTTGGCACCGAGGGTGCCGTGCAGTCTGCCGTTGGCGGCCGCGACCGCGGCGTCGAGAAACTGTGCGCCCGTGCCGGGCAGTTCGGCGACACCGAGAACAGGGCCGAAATACTCGGTTGAGAAGGCCGATTCGTTCGTGTCGGCGAGATCCAGGCCCGTCAACAATGTGCGCTCCGGCGTACCGCCCACATGCGCGGCCGTCGGGTGCAGAGCACGAGCCGCGCGGACGCGATCGGCGCTGCCCGCATACCAGGCGGGGCGTGCCGGAGCATCGGCCATGGCGTCACGAAGCGCAGCGAGGAATTGGTCCTTCTGTGGCCAGTCGGAACTGAGGATGACGATTTGTGTGGCAATACAGTTCGAACCGCTGTTGTGCAGGCGCTGAGTGGCGACATGCTCGGCCTGGAAACGAAGGTCTGCCGCAGACCATGGGCCCGGCACGACGATCGTCGGGCAAATCCCACCGAGTTCGCTGGTCATCGGTTTTCCGAGGGTGGGTTTTCCGGCCCTCTTGGCCGTAGTCGCCGCTGCGCCGGTGCCCCAGACAACTGCGTCGTGTGTGGTCTCGCTGCCGGTCATATGAACCGCGGCAATACCCGGGTGGTTCGACAGCGCCGCACCGACATCCGGCCCGCCGGTGACGATCTCGACCAGGCCGCGATCGATCATCGGCTCGAAGATTGTCTCGAAGACATCGGCCAGTGCATCAGTGGCCGGGTTCAGCTTCAACACCGCCGTGCGATTCTCGGCGTAGAGCTGGTACAACACATCCAGCGGGGCGATGGAAAAGATGTTGCCGGCGCCCAGGACGAGGGCGACGCCTCTGGTCTCCTGAGGCGACCGCTGGGCGAGACCCGCCCGGTCGCGCAGTTCTCGGTCCGTGACACCAGGCCGTGTCCATACCTCGGCATGAAATCCGTTGAGAAGAAGCCTGTCGAATGCGTGATGGGGGAGCACGTGGACAGCGACCCGGTCGCCAGGTGCGGTCCCGAATCGATAGCCTGCCAGCACGTCGGATTCCTGAGCAAGTCGCTGCAGGGTTTCCTGTAGCGCTTGCGCGTACGCGATCAGGGCGTACGGGCCACTGATCCATTCCTCACCTACCAGCGGTGACGCCGGGTCGAGCTGTTTGATCGAGGTGGCGATCCGCACCCATTCAGGCGCGTGGGCGGCTGCGGTGGAGCATATCTCGAGCAGTAGATCGCGGCGCTCGGTCAAGGATGTCCTGGCCCAAGCTAGTTCTCCGGCAGTGAGCCGGGCAACGGTGGCATCGGTGTCCAATCGTGGAATGGCGGTGAAGGGGTTGATCGTCATCGTGTTCGGTCTCCTATTCGACTGGCCTGGCGGCGCTGGATGGTCAGGGCAGCACCGCAAGGATCTCGTCGGCGGCGCGGCGCCCGGAGCGGATGGCGCCGTCCATGTAGCCGTTCCAGATATCTGCGGTTTCCGCGCCGGCCCAGTGAATTCGCCCGACCGGCTCCGCGAGGGCGGTGCCGTATTGAGTCCAGACGCCGGCGGCGAGTCGTCCGCCGTAACAGCCGCGAGTGAATTCCTCGGCGGTCCAATCCTGTTCCACGATGTCGAACGGATTTGCGGCCTTGGGTCCGAAGTACTTTACGAGTGCCCCCACAACCAATTCGCGGCGTTCCTCAGCTGTCTTCTTGCTGGCCGTTCGGGCGTGTGCGCCCTCCAGGAATCCGACCAATACACCGCAAGTCGCGTCGTGTGGTGAATTGTCCAAAACGACACTGAACTGGTCATCGAGGCTGAGGACGAAGCCGTTCAATCCCATTTCTCGCCAGAACGGAGTGTCGTAGCCCACCTGAAACTTGATTACCGACCCCGCCGGCATCTGCTGAGTGAGTCCGTCGCGCAATGCGGGAAGAGCCGGGACGTAGCGTATCCGGCCCGCCAGCGTCTGCGGAACCGCGACGATCACCTGCTGGGCCCGCACGCTGCCACCCTCGAACTCGACCGCTACCCCGGTCTCGTCTTGGTGAATAGTCCGGACCACGGCTTCCAGACGGACGACTTCACCCAGGTCTTCGGCCAGTCGTTCCGAGATTTGGTGGGTGCCGCCCAACACTCGTGTTTCCTGCGCACCGCCGGTGGTGGCCACGAGGGTCTCCAGACTGGTGCCGGAGTGGACATAGAACAAGAAATGCAAGAGCGACAGCTCAGGAGACTCGGCAGAGAACAGTGCGGGCACCAGCAGGCGGAAGAACCTGCGCGCAATGCTGTCCTGCGTGTTGGCGACCAGCCAGGTGTCGAGGGTCTGCCTGTCCAGATCATCGGCTCCTTCACATTCCCATGGCGCACCGCCGGTGAGGGCCGCAGCCATCACCTCCAGCCGTTCCCACAGGCGCCCAACTTCCAGTGCTGATTCCGGCGGCAGGCCGAACGTTTCGTCAGCGTAACGGACCACGTTTCCGTCGAACACGGTCAAAGCCTGGCCGTCGTCGAATGTGGGAAAGGTCTTCAGCCCCAACTCATCTATCAGCTCGAGCACGACCTGCTGGGTCGGGCCGACCCACTGGCCGCCCATCTCCACCGGAACGCCGTTGCTGAGGAACCCTCCCATGGTGCGCCCACCGACCCTGTCTCGGGCTTCGAGAACGACCACCGTACGGCCGGCTGTCACCAATGTGCGTGCCGCGCTCAGCCCCGCCAATCCTGCGCCCACGACGGCAACGTCGACATCATGCATCTCTTCACCTCTGGAATAAAGTCGGTCGTATGACTGATAAGTGAGAGTACGTTGTAGAAGTTTCACCGCGCAAGGGTTTGCGTACAGCACTCATACGTTTGACCTGTCCGTTGAGATGAGCAGCGCAACCGAAGCGGTTGCGGCCGGGTTCGCCTGGCGATACGCGACGTGTCGAGAATTGAGCGCTGCACGCAGGTTTTCGAGATCCGGCAGTCAGGTTGGCCAGGGGTGTGAGGCGTGATCGCGGCGCAGCTTCTGCTGCGAATTCCGGCGTCGGCGCGTGTCGTGGGATCCGGGTGCCGGTGCTCGGGCCGACCGTATGCGGCTACCCTGTCACAGCTGGTCGAGTCCGGTGCCGTTCAGGGTTGCGTCGTCTACCGGGGTGGAGGGCTGAATTCGCCGGTCGATGGCGTGGTGGATTCGGTATCCGAAGCTTCGGGATTCGCCGATGTGGGCGAGAGTTCGCCGGTGGGCTCGGGCTTGGCTGGTCTCGAATTCGAACTTCAGGTGTGGCGCTCGGCGGCTGCCAGGGAGATGAGCATTGCGATCGTTGTCTCCAGGTCCTCGCGGGATCGAGCCTCGTTGGGATCGCACACGTGCTGCATGATGAGTCCGTCTACGGACGCCACTATCACCCGGGCGAGTCGCCCGAACGGCACCGCGCACGTCTCTCCGGCATTATGTGCGGCCTGCTGGCACCATTGCGCGACGATGCTGCAATATCGTTCGTACTGCCAGCGGGCCAGGCTCTCGTGGCCCGGCGTCCGCAGGGCGTAAGTGGTCAGCTCGTACTGCATGATCTGCAGGTTTGTCTCACCGACGACGAGTGTGTCCCAGAACCTGGTCAGCCCCAGGTGAATCGCGTGATCGAGGCCCTTGTCCAGTTCCGCCGTCTCCACGAGGACAGCCGCGATCTCCTCGACGACATCGCTGATCACCGCTCGCAAAAGTTGTTCTTTCGACGGGAACACGTACTGCAAGGTGCCCAGCGGGACCCCCGCCTCCATGGCCACCGCACGCAGGGAAGTGCGGGCCACCCCGTTGCGGGCCAGGGTCGTGCGGGCAGCGTCCACCATCTGCTGACGGCGAACCGACGCCTCGACGTATGTCATCGCAACTCCTTCTCGGTCTTCTGACTGAAATTCTGCCATGAGGGGGTTGTCACGCGCTCGGATAAACCCTATCGTGATGCGTATAACAGTCAGTCGTATGACTGGAAACTCAAAAAGCGGCTGATGCGGCATCTGCACGATCGGGACGTCGTCGATTATCGCCGCTCCCGTGTAGCAGAAAGTAGAGCGTGCCATGCTCGACTCCACCCGCCCTGTGGAAAAGCCCTTCGACAGCAATGCCATGGGCACGGTCGATATCGTGTTCTTCGTTTTGGCCGGGGTGGCTCCCATGGGGGTTGTAGTTGCCCTGCTGACACTTTCGATCGCGCGAGGCGACGGTGCCGGCGTTCCGGGGACCTACCTGATCGCGGGTGTGGTGCTGGCCCTGTTCAGTGCCGGATATGTTCGCATGAGTCGGCGGATCACCAATACGGGCGGCTTTTATACCTTCGCGCGCCAGGGCCTGGGACGCCGGGCGGGTGGAGCGACGGCGTATATCGCGCTGGTGGCCTACAACGCCGCCACCGTCGGAATCTTCGGTGCGCTGGCCTATTTCGGTAGCCAGGTGATCACCGCATTGGCCGGCACGAACGTTCCGTGGCAGATCTGCGCGCTCATTGCCTTCGTAGTCGTCGCGGCTTTGTCGTACTTCGAGGTGACCATGAGTGCGAAGGTGCTGGGGGTGGCGCTGGCGGCAGAGGTGCTGATCCTGCTCGGTTTCGATGCCGCGGTCCTCATCCGCAATGGCTTTCATGGCTTTTCGCTCAGTGTGTTCGAGCCGAGTGTGGTGTTCGGCGGCGGGTTCGGAGTCAGTTTGATGTTGGCGTTCGGCTCGTTCGTGGGATTCGAGGCTACCGCCCTCTACGGCGAGGAAGCACGTGAACCGCACCGCAGCGTCCCCCGGGCGACCTACATATCGCTGGCGGTGATTACCGGCTTCTATCTGGTCACCACATGGGCCGCGATTTCGGCCTACGGGACCGATCATGTTCGAGAGGCAGCCCAGTCGGATACCGAGAACTTCATCTTCAACGCGGGCACCGACTACCTCGGCGAAGGGTTTGCCGACGTCATGGAAGTCCTGGTGATGACGAGCCTGTTCGCCGCATTCCTCGCCTTCCACTGCAATACAGCTCGCTATCACGTGGCCCTTGCCCGTGATGGTCTCCTCCCGCGCTCGCTTGCGCGGATTCACCCCCGGCACGGTTCGCCCGTGGCCGCCGGTGCCTGGCAGCTCGGCGTGGTCGCGGTGACGACCCTCGGCTTCACCGTGAGCGGACACGATCCGTATCTGAGTATGGGTATCAGCCTCTACGGACTCGGCGTTCTCGGCATCGTCGCCTTGCAGGCTGTTGCCGCCGCCTCGATCGTGGGCTTTTTCCGCCGCAACCGTCAGGGTGAATCCGTTCAGGGCAGCATCGTCGCTCCAGCCGTGGGCGGGCTGGGGCTGCTCGTAGGCCTGGTCTTGATGATCGTCAACTACTCCACGCTCACCGGCAGCGACCTCACATGGGTCAACTCACTGCCTTGGACCCTTCCGGCGGCCGCTGTGATCGGAGCGGTCGTGGCAGGGCGGGACGCCGCGCCCGCCGCTCGGAGCGGCTCAGCCGAACCCACGGTGCTCGACACCGACCGCACGCTTCCGCCTCGCGGGCAACAACAGCCCTGACGGAGTGTGCACCCCAAACGCTTCGCCGTTCCGGCGAAGGGAGAGAAACGAGGAACTCCGATGAGGAAAAAGATGAACCGGGCTGCGGTTATCGCGGCTCTGACGATCACAGCGACCGGACTTGGCGCCGCAACCGCCACGGCCGCGCCGACAGGATCGCCAGTCGATTCCGTCGCCACCACACAGGGCAGCATCGCTACGCCCGTGAGCCGTGAAGTCGGCCCGGGCAATGTGCCCGTCACTGATGTCGACGCCAGCACAGACTTCAACGCGGACCTCGGCGTCGTCGCGACACAGGTCGGCCTCGCGGTGACCGCTGGGTCGCTGGCGGGTAGCGCGCTCGGTCTGGCTGTCGGATGTCCTGTCGGCGCGGTGACGGGCGGGTTGTCCGGCGCGGTGGTCGCGTCCGTGCCGATGGCGGCCCTGGGGTGCGTCATCGGCGCGGGCACATTCGCGGCCCTGGGCGGCGCTGTAGGCGGGCTCGTAACGGGTGTTCCCGTCGGCATTGCCAGCGGCGTGCAGATGTACAACACACTGCACGCTCAGGGCGACATCTGACCGTCATCGCAACGACTCCCCGAATGCAGGGGCTGCCGCGAGTAGCCGGGATCTGTCGGCTTGCAGCCGAGCGATCGATGTCGGGAGCCATCGAGTGAGTACTACGGGCCGGGCACAGGAGCTGTCGTTCGTCATCGCTCGGCCCGTTCTCGCAAACGACGAGAAAGAATTCATCGAATCAATGAGTGACACACGTCTTCCACTTCCGATACGCAGCACTATGCAGGACGAACCGCTGTCTCTGGCCACTTTGCTGCTGCACGCCACGACCGTGCACGCTGCGGCCACCGTGCGCACGTGGACCGGCGACGAATCCCGGTCGTTGACTTACGCCGGATTGGGTTCCAAGGCAGCACATCTGGCACACGCACTACGAGATCTCGGTGTTCGACCTGGCCAGCGGGTCGGGACGTTCATGTGGAACAACAACGAACATTTGATTGCCTACATGGCGGTGCCGGCGATGGGCGCCGTACTGCACACGATAAACATCAGACTCTTCCCGGAGCAGATTACCTACGTTATCAACCACGCAGCTGATCACGTGGTGATCGTTGACGGCTCACTGCAGCAGGCCTTCGAGAAAGTCCTTCCCTCGTTGAGCACAGTGCGGCACGTAATCGTCGCCAACGGCTCGATAGCGATGGCTGCGCCACCGGGGATCGAGGTTCACACATTCGACGAACTGGTCACCGATCAACCGTGCACCTTCGACTACCCGTTGCTGGACGAACGCGCTGCGGCCGCGATCTGTTATACCTCCGGAACTACCGGAGATCCGAAAGGTGTTGTGTATTCCCATCGTTCGAGTTGGCTACATGCGATGCAAGTATGCACGCCCGCTGGTATGGGCTTCAGCGAAGAAGATGACGTGCTGACGGTTGTTCCCATGTTCCACGCCAACGCCTGGGGATTGCCGTACGCGGCGCTGATGGCCGGCGCACGTCTGGTTATGCCCGACCGATTCCTGCAACCGAGACCGCTGCTGCAATTGATGGCTGCCGAACGGCCGAGCTTTGCAGCGGCCGTGCCCACGGTGTGGAACGGCGTTCTTGCCGAACTCGAACAAGCCCCGCAAGATATCGGTCATCTTCGCACTGTTGTCGTGGGCGGCTCCGCTGTGCCACTCGAGATGATTCGCTCTTTCGAGGAGCGTCACAGGGTTCGCATCATCCAGGCGTGGGGCATGACCGAAACCTCGCCACTCGGCTGCGTAGCCTGGCCGCCACGTGACACCCAGGGGCAGGAGTCGCTCAGCTACCGAACACTGCAAGGCCGGTGGCCGGCGTCGGTGCGGGCGCGGCTGGTATCCGACGACGGATTTGTTCAACCGCACGACGGAAAGGCGTTGGGGGAGATCCAAGTCCGCGGTCCGTGGGTTACCGGTTCCTACTATGCGCCGAACGGTACGTCTGTCGAGGCCGACAAGTTCGATGACGGATGGCTACGCACGGGAGACATCGGCGCCATCACGCCGGACGGCTACCTGAACCTGATCGATCGAGCAAAGGACATCATCAAATCCGGCGGTGAGTGGATTTCATCGGTCGATCTCGAAAACAGCCTGACTGCTCACCCGGAGGTCGTCGAGGCCGCAGTCTTCGGGGTACCGGACGATAAGTGGGATGAACGCCCCGTCGTGGCTGCCGTGCTGCGCCCCGGTTCGACAGTCGGCCCGGCCGAGTTGCGCACCTTTCTGGCGTCGAGGATCGCCAAATGGCAGTTGCCGGAACAGTGGACGTTTATATCCGAAGTCCCGAAGACCAGTGTTGGAAAGTTCGATAAAAAGCGGCTACGGGCACAGTATGCCGGTAGGGAGCTGAAGATTATAACCGCGGATTAGCCCGGGTGTGGTTTTATGCGCCTTATTGTCATAGTCGGAAGCTCGCCAAAAAATCTGGTGTGTTGAAATTCGGAAGGGCGAGTTCGCATCGCATAAGTCCTCGCAAAGGAGCTGAGGTGAACCGTCGTGGAATGCCACGTAACAGTACAACTCGATCAGGGTCCACCGCTGCATTACCGGGCCGAGCGATGTGTAGCCGAAGCGTTCGCGAACGCCGCCGCCTATCTGGCCAGGGTCACTATCGATGAACAGGTCAATGCTGCAATGCCTGTCATGCCGTGCCAGAGACTATGGCCATAGTACCGCCAGGCGACACCACCGAGCCAGTGAAAGGAAAGTTCGATGACCAAAGGAATCTTCTACTACGCGGATTGGGATGGAAATTACCAGAAACTCGTCAACCCCACGGCCAGTAATGATTACAACATAGATATCGGATCCGGCGACATACTCAACCTTACGGATGCGACGGCGAGTCTCTACGCGCAGCACGGCAGGGGCGGCCGAGTCGAGTCGATCCAACCCGGTGATCTCAAGCGTTCGAACCATGTTTATCTATGTTGCCGTTTCGCGACCTGAATCGAGTGCGGTGGGAGCCGCAACCGTACGACGCTCGGCATGTCGATAGCTGAGCAGAAAGACTTGCAGTCAGATGATAACTACCTATTGCCCACTGTGTGGAAAAGAATTAAAAGAATCGTGCGACCGGCGTAAGCGCCGTCATCGACAGTGTCCAGCTGCATTTGATGCCAAGAATTATCGGTTGAACGCTGCAGACTGGGTCGCTATCGCAGCGTGGCTGAACCCGAGCGGCGAGCATCTGACGGGACAAATGGGTGGAGAGTAGACCTACCATGATTGTCTCAATAACCTCCACCATATCCGGGCGCAATATTGAAACTTTGCATACACTCGTCGGCCTGTATGCACCGCGCGCCGCTCAGGGCTCATAGTCTTTTGATTCCTTCTTGGACTGCGGTATTTCGTAGTCGCTCACAGCGTTGTCGCCGTCTCGTGAACAGCGCGCCACCTCAAGCCATTCCGCGCCTGCGGATCGACCAGTAGCAGGGCAGTTGTCATCCGTGCCGTCGAAGTTCCTATGCTGTGATGGATCTCGCGGAACCGTACAACCGCGCAGTCTGTCGACTGGTGCAATACGGTCAGGTCGCAAATTTCTATCGAAAGTCCAGGCGAGAAGTTCTCCATTTCTTTGAGTAATCGGGAAAATTTGTCGTAAGAAAATGATTCCCCATCCAGGGAAACCTGGGAAAAATCGCTGTGTACTTGTGCTTCGAACCGATCGAGGGCGTCTGATCTGCCGCAGCTACCGATCCATAACGCGAGATCTGAATGCATGGCATCGACTTCGTCAAGAATGGAACTTCTGTTGATCAGCATGGTGAAAACTCCCGGAATGTGTTGTGTAGTGCATACTTGAATCAAGTTTCATGCCGTGAATATGATACGCGGGTGAATTCACGCGAAGTTTCATTCGTCAGGCCAGCCTCACCTGGACCGCATGGGCCAGTTCCTCGTTCAATTCGAATCCCTCGTGGCCGGGGACCGAGATGATCACCACACCCGGCTTGGTCTCCACCGTGACGCGAGCGTCGGGCACCACGCCGGCCTCACGCAACTGGCCGATCACATCGGGATCGGCCTGAATGTGCTCCGACAGCCGCCGCACGACGACCGCCGACACCTGGCCCGGGGGCAGATCGGAGAGCCGGACGAGGACCTCCTCGCCGGAATTCGGGGAATTGACACCGAGTTCGTCCAGGCCGGGGATGGGGTTGCCGTAAGGGGAGGTCGTGGGGTTGTTGAGGACCTCGAGCAGACGCACCTCGACCTCCTCGCTCATCACGTGCTCCCAGCGGCAGGCCTCGGCGTGCACATTCTGCCAATCGAGTCCGATGACATCGACGAGCAACCGTTCGGCCAAGCGGTGCTTGCGCATCACCGAGACCGCCATGGCACGGCCCTTGTCGGTGAGCTCGAGGTGTCGGTCGCCGGCGACCATCAGCAGACCGTCGCGCTCCATCCGCGCGACCGTCTGACTCACCGTCGGGCCGCTCTGCTCGAGGCGTTCGGCGATGCGCGCACGCAGCGGTACAACGCCCTCCTCCTCGAGGTCGTAGATGGTACGGAGATACATCTCCGTGGTGTCGACCAGATCCTTCACCTGTTACCCCTTCGTCGGGAGCGCCTCGCTTGTGAAGGGGCTTCGTCACTCGGAAGGCAGCCGGTGACACTCCTCGTCTTGAAGTATAGTCATACGACTGACTGGCCAACTATAGGCTATTGGCGTAGCGGCTCGCACCTCTTGCATTGGGGCTGTACAGCAGAATAGCTGCTGGAATCTCATGATCAACTGTGACCAATCGGGTAGTTGGGGGCGCGATGTACCTTGCGGTTCACGGCCCACTGACGTAATCTGCTAATTCAGTCGTGTGACTGAGTTCGTTGGTGTTTGGATACGGACGCCTGCGTTATGTCGCACCGCCCCTTCCTGCTCTGGGCGCGACGTCGTCACTCGCGTCTCGCTAGGAGCGCAAACAGACAGACCGGATCCCCGGATCTCTGCGAGCGGGTTGCAATCCGGCTCGTCGACCCGAGGCGAGGCCGCCACAAGGCGGTGGGCCTCTTGCCATAGGAGTTATGCGTGCGAAATTTGGTTCTGGCAGCAGTTGTCGCGCTGTCATCGGTGGCGATGATGGCGGCCGAGGTTTCTGGAGCGCCGGTCCGAGAGTCGACCGTTCCCGGGACGGTCCTGTCGTCCCAGCCGTTGTCCGCGGAACAGTTGATTCCCGCAGCAGCGAGGGGTTACCGGCTGATCTACCGGACAACCGGGCAGAATGGCGAGCCGGTGGTCAGCGGCGGAAGTGTCTACGTGCCGGCAGGAACGCCGCCACCGGGTGGATGGAGAGTGGTCTCCTGGGGGCATGGCACGAGTGGAATGACGGAAGGTTGCACGCCTAATCTCGACGGCGGTATGGCGGATACATTCAACGAAACTCCGCAACTGTCGTCATACCTCACGGCCGGTTACGCCGTGGAAGCTACGGACTACGTCGGACTCGGGGCGGAGGGCGTGTACGAATATCTGGGTGGACGCGCGGCCGGACATGCCGTCATTGACATCGTCCGGGCGGCCCAGGCTCTGGAACCTGCCTTGTCGCATTCGTACGTTTTGGCTGGACATTCCATCGGAGGGCAATCGGTGCTTGCCGCGGCGCAAATGTCGTCGAACTATGCGCCCGAACTCGACTTACACGGCACCCTTGCTTACGCGCCGACGAGCAATGTCGACGACATGATCTCGGCCTTGGCGCGGCCTGGTGTTCCGGCGATGCCCTTTCTCGACGGATTCCAGGCGAGGCTGGTGATGATCTTGGCGGGCTTGGCCCATGCGCGCCCTGAATTACACGTCGGCGACTACCTCAGCCCCTGGGGTAAGCAAGCGGTTGATATCGCCCGGGCGGGACGCGGCTGCATGAGCGGATTGGACGCCGCGATAGCGGGCAAACCTATCGGGTCGCTATTCTCCAAACCGATATCCGATCCGGCGATCACCGCCGCGATTCAGGACTATCTCGGAGTGCCGACTGCTGGTTATCATCGGCCGGTGGCGCTCTTGCAGGGGGCATCGGACACGCTGCAGCCTGTGCCGACAACGCTGTTGCTGCAGCAGCAGCTTCAGCAAAGCGGAGTCGACAGCCAACTTCATCTCTACCCCAGCGCGACGCACTTCACGGTCTTGTCGCTGGCAGCTGCCGATTCAGCCGCATTCCTCGAGCGAACGTTGCCTGCCCGCTGACTTTCGGATGAGCGCCAGTAGCGATCTCGAACCCACTCGGAGCATCAATGAAACCAATTCCCACGATGGGGCCGCGGCGCCGGGAGCCCACACTGTCTCGCGAGCGTGCATCCCTCGAAGTCTCTGTTCATTTGCTCATACCGGCGCTGTCCCAGAGTGCGGGAAGGACATGGTGATCCGCAGGGCCGCCGGATCGGCGCCGGGCGTTAGCCTTACCGGCATGGCACGGCACGAGCGCGGAGTCACCGCCCAGAGCGAAGATTTCTCCACCTGGTACAACGAGGTCGTCATCAAGGCGGGTCTCGTCGACCGAGGTCCTGCCAAGGGCACCATGGTGATTCGACCGTACGGGTACCGGATCTGGGAGTTGTTGCAGGCCGAGCTGGATCGCCGCATCAAGGACACCGGTCACGAGAACGCCTACTTCCCGCTGCTTATCCCGCAGAGCTATCTCGAACGCGAAGCCGATCATGTCGAGGGGTTCTCCCCCGAGCTCGCCGTGGTCACTCATGCTGGCGGTAAGGAACTCGACGAGCCGCTGGTGGTGCGGCCGACGTCGGAAACCATCATCGGCGAGATGATGGCGAAGTGGATCTCCTCGCACCGCGATCTGCCGATGCTTCTGAATCAGTGGGCCAATGTCGTGCGGTGGGAGATGCGGCCGCGCATGTTTTTGCGTACCACCGAATTCTTGTGGCAGGAAGGCCACACCGCGCACGCCGAGGAGTCGCAGGCACGCGCGGAGATGGAACTGGCACTCGACATCTACGCCACCGTCGCGCGAGAACTCGGGGCGATGCCTGTGGTCCCGGGCGAGAAGACTGCGGGTGAACGCTTCGCCGGTGCGGTCGAGACGATCACCATCGAGTCGATGATGCGCGACGGCAAGGCGTTGCAGGCGGGCACTTCGCACTATATGGGCACCAACTTCGCGCAGGCCTTCGGCATCCGCTACGCCGCCGCCGACGGCCGGGATACGTTGTGCCACACGACATCATGGGGGATGAGTACCCGCATGCTCGGCGGGGTCGTGATGACCCACGGCGATGACCGCGGCCTCGTGCTGCCGCCGGCGCTGGCGCCCCATCAGGTCGTCATCGTGCCGATCATGCGCGGTGACGCCGCTGCGGTGCTCGCCGCCGCGGAGGAGCTCGCGGGGCGGTTGCGCGCCGCCGGAGTACGGGTGCGCGTCGACGATCGCGACCAGACCCCGGGCTGGAAATTCAATGAGTGGGAGATGCGCGGTGTGCCGGTGCGCATCGAACTCGGCCCGCGTGATCTGGCCGCGGGCACCGCGGTGCTGGCACCTCGGATCGGCGAGAAGCAGACGGTCGAGTTGGCCGGTCTGCCGGCGGCCGTGCCCGCCGTCCTTGCCGACTTCCAGGCCTACCTGTTGGGGCGGGCCACCGCCTTCCGGGACGAGCACACCCAGGTGGTCGACGACTGGGCCGCGTTCGAGGCCGCTGTCGCGTCCGGATGGGCACTGGCACTGCACTGCGGGCAGCCCGGCTGCGAGGACGACATCAAATCGCACACCGCGGCCACGCCGCGGTGCGTACCGCTGACCGGCGCCACCGAGAGCGGCCACTGCGTGCGCTGCGATGCGCCGGCCGGCTACGGCAAGCGTGTGATCTTCGCCCGCGCCTACTGACCACCCCACCGGACGCCAACCAGCCGAACCAACAACCACGCGCCGGGTGTGATCACGTTCCTCTGCTGAACCTGCTTCGGCGTATGTATTGCAGCTGAGTACCTTTCGTGTCCTGATATTGGGTTTCGAGTGCTCGTATGGATTTTCTCGAAGTGGCGAGACAGGTCGGTGCAGGTTCGAAAAGCGTTGCCGTAGAACGTTGTTGATATCGTGCGTTGACGCCTCTGTGTCAATGTCTTTCTCGCATCGGCGAAATGGCCCGATGCTGGTCCTGGGTCAGTCGGTCGCCACGTAACCGACGGTTGCCGCATGCGCTCGCTACGGCCGACTCCGATCCGGAGGATCCTGTCGATATCGACTGGCTGGTGGTCGGGTGCCGAGCACGAACGCTGCTATCGGAAAACGGCGTTCGAAGGTTGAACGCGTTGCCGCAGTTGGTAATTGAATGCGCCCCGGAGGCATCAGCGGCGATACCCGATGACCGAGATGTCTGGCCGATGTCAATGGCCATCGGTAGGTCGCCGCTGGTGGCCAGGTGAAGTCCCCACCCCCTTGCGGGGGTGGGGTGCTATTTCAGGGGCGGTCACCTCGTTTGTCTCGGTGTTTCATGCGGTAGGAGTCGCCGTCGGTGATGACGACGGTGGCGTGGTGCAGGAGCCGGTCCAGGATGCTGGCGGCGGTGGTGTGTTCGGGCAGGAATCGGCCCCATTGCTCGAACGGCCAGTGTGAGGCGACTGCCAGCGAACGGCGTTCATATGCTGCCGCGACCAGCCGGAACAGAAGCTGGGTGCCGGTGTCGTCGAGTGGTGCGAACCCGATTTCGTCGAGGATCAGCAGGTCCGCGCGCAGCAGGGTGTCGATGATTTTGCCGACGGTGTTGTCGGCCAGCCCGCGGTAGAGGGTGTCGATCAGATCGGCGGCGGTGAAGTAGCGGACTTTGTGCCCGGCCGCGATCGCGGCGTTGCCGAGCCCGATCAGGGTGTGGCTCTTGCCGGTGCCAGGCGGCCCGATCAGCGCGAGATTGTGTTGCGCGCGAACCCATTCCAGACTCGACAGGTAGTCGAATGTCGCCTGCGGGATGGAGGAGGTAGCGACGTCGAAGCTGTCGAGGGTTTTCAGAACGGGGAAGGCAGCGGCCTTGAGCCGGTTGCGGGCATTGGAGGCATCACGGGCGGCCAATTCGGCCTCGATCAAGGTGCGCAGCATCTCTTCTGGGGTCCACCGCTGGGTTTTGGCGACGTGCAGCACCTCGGGTGCGGTGCGACGGACCGCGGCCAGTTTCAACCGGCGTAGTCCGGCATCGAGGTCGGCAGCGAGGTCCGGAATCGGTTTGGGAGCAGCAGTTTTCGATCGAGCATCAGTCATGATGCGCTCCCGTCACGGGTGATCTTGTAAGCATCCAGCGAGCGGGTCGGCGCGGTCGGCAGGTCCAGCACCAGCGCCTGTCCGGCCGAGCGGGGCTGCGGGGTGCCGGTGCCGGCGGCGAGTATGGAGCGGACGTCGGCGGCGCGGAACCGCCCGAACGCCACCGCCCGCCGCAACGCCGCCACCAGCACGGGCTCACCGTGGGCGGCGCCGAGCGCGAGCAGGATCTCCAATTCCTGCCCCAGGCGGGTGTTGCCGATCGCGGCCGCGCCGACGAGGAAGGCCTCGGCATCGACACCGAGCGCGCAGAATTGTTGCTCGACAGTAGTTTTCGGCCGTGGTCCACGACTGGGTGCCGGACGGGGCCCGTCGTAGTGGTCATCGAGGATCGACACCTCGCCGGGAGCGACTAGTTCGTGCTCGGCCACGATCACCCCGGTCGCCGGTTCGAGCACCAGCAGCGCACCGACATCGACGATGACCGCGACCTTTTCGCCGATCAGCCGGGTGGGCACCGAGTAGCGGGCCGACCCGTAACGAACACATGAGAGCCGGTCGACGGTGCGGGTGACCGCAGGGGCGCCGATCTCGAGCCGCAGCGACGGCAACGGCGCCAACAACTCCCGCTCAACGCTGAGGCGTTCGTCGGGGACAGCGCAGATCTCCGAATGCGGCAGCGAATTCACTTCCGCGCACCAGATTTTCGCCGCTGCGTTGGCTTCCCGCAGCGTCACAGCCCGGCCGGTCATCGCGGCTTCGGTCAGCAACGGGACCGCCAGATCCCGCTGGGCATAGCCACACAGGTTCTCCACGATGCCCTTGGACTGCGGATCGGCGGCATGGCACCAATCCGGTGAGAACCCGTAATGCGTTGCAAATCGGACGTATTCGGCGGTCGGGACGACCAGGTTCGCGACCACGCCACCTTTCAGGCAGCCCATCCGGTCAGCGAGCACCCGCGAGGGAACCCCGCCGATTGCGGCGAATGCTTCGGCGATCATGGCCAGCGTCGTGGACTGCTTCTGATCGGCGGCGAACGCGGTGAACCGCCACCGCGAGAACGCCAGCACCGCGCAGAACAACTGCAACCCCGGCGCGGCCTCAGCCCAGTCGATCACCAGATATTCACCGGGTGACCACACCGCCGGACGACGACCTCGATGATTATCCGTGCGCCACAACATCTTCTGCTCGGCCACCAACCGCCGGAAATTCCGCGGCGACCCCTCGTAACCCGCCGCCCGCGCGGCCTGGAGTAGTCGCTTGGCCGAAATCCGGCCCTTCGATTTCACGACCCGCTCAGCAACCAGGTCCCGGACCTGCTCGTAGTTGCGGGTCCGCGGCGCCGGCTCCGACCGGCCGCCACCGCGCTCCGCGCGTTCGACGACGCGTTTCACGGTCTTGTGCGTGGTGCCGCACAACTCGGCGGCCCCTCGATAGGTTCCGACCTCTCGATAGGCGGAAATGATGTCCATTCGCTCCCTCGCAGACTTCAATGGAACTCCCTGGGCAGTGACGGATGACAGTTGGCGCTATCACCGTCACCGCCCAGGCCACGAGTTCCGGGCATGACACGACGAGCAAGGGGAATGGGGACTTCTACCTGGCCGCCAGCGGGGACCTACAGGCGGCCACCAGTGGGGACTTTCTCGGCTCTGTCCCACTTTCGATGAGCGGTGGGTGCCGATTGTGTTGGGGTGCTGCGGGTTACGGTAGAAACCCCGGTTGTGGTGGCGGATGGTGGCGCAGAGGTGTTGTGGCAGTTGATGTTCCCGCATCGGCCGGGTGTGCGCGTCGTGGATGTGAGCGAGGTCGGGGCGACGATCCGGTTCGACGCGGTGACCAGGGAGGTCCCGCAGCCGTGCCCGGTGTGCGGGGTGGTTTCTTCGCGGGTTCACAGCCGTTATTCGCGTGAGATCGCCGATGTCGCGGTCGCGGGACGGGAAGTGATACTCCGGCTGGTGGTGCGGCGTCTGTTCTGCGGTAACGACGGGTGCGGGCGGCGGATCTTCGCCGAGCAGGTGAGCGGGTTGACCGTGCGTCATGGTCGTCGAAGCCTGGCGCTGCGTGACGTGTTGAGGCGCTTCGCGCTGGCGCTGGGAGGTCGGCCCGCGGCGCGTCTGTGCGCCGGGGTCGCCGGCTCTGTGAGCAGGATGACGCTGCTGCGGATCATCCGTGCAGTGCCGCAACCGGAAGTCGGCCCACTGACTGTCGTCGGGGTCGATGAGTTCGCGTTTCGCAAGGGCCGCAACTACGGCACGATCCTGGTCGATATGGCCACCCGCCGCCCGGTGGACTTGCTGCCGGAAGCCAGCTCCGATGCGTTGGCCGCCTGGTTGAGCGATCATCCCGGGATCGATGTGATCTGCCGCGATCGTGCTGGCTACTTCGCCGACGGTGCCCGTCGCGGAGCGCCCGACGCGGTGCAAGTCGCCGACAGGTGGCATCTAATGGCGAACCTGACCAGAGCTGTGGAAAAGGTGCTCGCCCGCAAGCGTTCCTGCCTGAACGAGAAAGCCTCGGAACGGATTCCGGAACTACAGATCCCGCAGTCCGCCCCACCGGATGGCCCGTTGGCGCAGCGGATCACCCGGCAGCACCCGCAGATCAGGCAGATGCTGGGGCAGGGTTGGACGATCAGCGCGATTGCGCGGGAATTGCACCTCGACCGCAAGACCGTCCGACGCTACGCCCGCAGCGAGGTCGAGGGTCTGCTGAACTCCGGGGTGCGCCGCGCGAGTCTCATCGACCCGTTCGTGCCCTATCTGCAACGCCGCTGGCGCGAGGGCTGCGTGAACGCCGCGGTGCTGCACTCCGAGATCGCGGGCCAGGGCTTCGGCGGCAGCGTCAAGACGGTCCGCCGACACCTGCAGCACTGGCGCACTGCTGGTGTCCCGGTCCAGGCTCCTCCTACGATCACACCCCGTAAGGCCGCTGGCTGGATCATGCGCCGCTCCACCGACCTGAGCGACGACGAACGCGGGCATCTCCGCGCAATCGTCGGTCGCTGCGACGAGATCGCCACCACCGCTGGTCTCGCCGCAGAATTCGCGACGCTGCTACGACACCTGCGAGGAGCGGAACTCGCAGCATGGACCCAACGCGCACAGGCCAGCGGAATCCGAGAGATCAGCTCGTTCGCGACCACTCTGCACCGCGACTGGGACGCCGTGGTCGCCGGACTGAGCCTGCCACACAGCAACGGACCTACCGAAGGAAATGTCAACCGGCTCAAGCTAATCAAAAGAACCATGTATGGCCGAGCACGGTTCGACTTGCTCCGACTCCGAGTCCTGGCCACCACATAACAGCCCGACCGATCATCGAAAGTGGGACAGAGCCACTTTCTCATGGCCACGGACAGCCGACGACCGCGAGCCGTCCGCACGTCGCCTCCGAAGAAGACATTTCATCGAGATATACGTTCGGAGATATCACTTCTATCGACTTTCGTGATTGATCGCAGCGCCATACCGTGGCGTGGTGAAGTTGCTGGCCAAACTCCGTATCGACGGATTCTTGCTGGGCCTGTTCGCGACCATGGCGATCGGGCTCATCCTCCCTGCCCGCGGTGCAACCGCCGATGCCCTTGATTGGGCAACCAAGGTAGCGATCGCGATCTTGTTCCTGCTGTACGGAACCCGGCTCGAGCCCCGCGAGGCTCTCGCGGGTCTGCGGCATTGGCGGCTGCACACCACTGTGCTCGCCGTGACCTATGTGGCTTTTCCGTTGCTCGGACTCGCGATGCGACTGATGGTGCCCACGATTCTCACCGATGATCTCTACACCGGAATGCTGTATCTATGTCTGCTGCCGTCTACGGTGCAGTCCTCGATCGCGTTCACCTCGATCGCGCGCGGCAACGTCGCCTCTGCGGTCGTCAGCGCGTCGGTGTCGAATCTGCTCGGTGTGTTCCTGACGCCATTACTTGTCATGCTGCTCATGCAGACCACCGGGAATGCCCACGTGTCGCCGACGTCAATCCTCGAGATCGTAGTTCAACTGCTGCTGCCCTTCCTGGTCGGACAACTGCTGCGTCCGAAAATTCACCGACTGCTCGAGCACACTACAATCACCAAGACAGTGGACCGTGGTTCGGTGTATCTGGTGGTGTATTCCGCGTTCAGCGCCGGAATGGTGGAGCATGTCTGGCAGGGGCTAGCCGTGGGACGTCTCCTGGCTGTCGTCGGGATTGGGATCGTGCTGCTGGCAACGGTCCTGGGAATCACCACCGGCCTGTCGCGGCTCTTCGGATTCGACCGAGCCGACCGCATCGTGGTGATCTTCTGCGGATCCAAGAAGAGCCTGGCAACTGGTTTGCCGATGGCTACGGTCCTCTTTGCTGGGCACCCAGTGGGCTTGATCGTGTTGCCGCTGATGATCTTCCATCAGATCCAGCTGATCACCTGCGCTGCGCTATCGGCGCGGTGGGGGCGAGCCGCTGACGAAGCTGAAATAACCCGCCTGGCGGCCACCACGGCCGCCGCTGATCTCGCGCCGGCGACGCGGGCGGATTGACAACCTCCTGCCCGCCCGACTGGCGGGCAGGAGGTTGTCCGGGCCTCCGCGGTCTCGGATGGTGGGTGTCGCAGGTGCAAGGTAGGACCGCGATGACGGTCGGACTGACGGTGGCCCTGCGGTGTATTGGGGCGCTGCTGCCGCGCGGTGTGGCGGGCAGGTGGCCGACCGAATCGGACCACGGCCCATCGTGCTCGCCGGACTGGCGCTGACTGCGCTCGGCACATTGACCTTCGCGTTCTCCATCCGTAGGCACTGCAGTGAGCAGGCCCGCGGGATGTCAAGGCGCATGGCCCATGCGACAGCTCGCCGCGCTCGTCGGCATCGTTGCCATCACGGGTGCACGACGGTGTGATGGTGGCCCCAGGAGATCGTCGACGCGTCCCCGGTGACATGCGGTTCCGGTACGTGTTTCGGTTCCGGAGGTGCCGGTCTCCACGGCTCGAACTGTGTTGGGGGAGCGCGAGTTTGCTGCGGATGAGGCCGACTGCAATGAACTCAGCGAAGCGGTGACCGCAGCGACCGATGGGTGAAAGGCTTCAGCGGTGTCATCGAGGGTCGGAGGGTGCTTCCGAGCGTTGGGCAAGCCCGCTGGGGGGCTGCTTCTGGCGGTGGCAGTGGTCGGGTTGGGTTCGGGCATCGGATTTGGTGCATTCTCCCAAACGTTCGCAGGTGGGATTCAATGTACGACAGCTGATACGGTGACGTCGAGCCTCGTTCCTCACATTGAGTTTCGTTGGCGTGCTGCCACGTCACAGCGTCGAGGCTACTGTTCGACCGGGCAGCCGTGAAGAACCTGTCCGGCTGCCATACCGATACACTCGATGCCAGCTCCGCCGAGCTGTTGTGGGTGCTGCTGGTATTGAAACATGCTGCGGGATAAGCAACTTCGAACCTGGCGCGATATGAAAGGGGTCGACGCGTGCGGACACGAGCCAAGGCGGTGCGGTGACCGGGCTGCTGGATACGCTCACCAAGCTCGCGCCGGTCGCGCTGGTGTTCGCTGCCGGCGTCGTGTTCGTCCGGCGCAAGATTATCGACGCCGACATGTCGAAAGCCTTCTCCGAGTTCGCTTTCCGTTTTGCCATTCCTGCCTACCTATTGACCAGCCTCTACACTGCCGACCTGCACCGCGTATTCAGCCCCCGCGCCCTGTCGGCCTATACCCTTATCGCCGTGTCCGCCGCGGCTCTCGTCGCCGCCATTGCCCGCGCGCGCGGAGCTCGCGCCCGCGAAACCGCGCTGCGGGTCATGGCCGCTTGCCAGGTCAACACCGCCTACGTGGCCATCCCCGTGTTCACCATGCTGTGGGCCGACGTATCCCCGATCTTCCCAGTTATTCTGCTGCAGGTAAGCGTGCTCACTACCGTCGTCATCGCGATCATGGAATCCGCGCCTACCGGCCTCGCCCCCGCCTCGACAAGCGTGGCCTTTGGGGTACGCCGCGGGCTATGGGCGGCGCTGACCACACCGGTGGTGCTGGCGTGCTGGACAGGCATCGCAGCCAACGTGTCGAAAGTGCCCGTGCCGCATTGGGCGCTGGATGCTCTGTCAATGGCTGGCGCAGCAGCCTCACCAGTCGCGCTGTTCGCTCTCGGTCTGCACCTGGGGAGTGCCGGATTACGATGGCGCGGCGCAACTTTCGACGAATACTGGCTGGTCGGCTTCAAATGCTTCGGGTTCCCCATACTGGCCTGGGCGATTGCGCATTTTCTGTTCCACCTGAGCGGGCTCTGGCTGGCCCATCTGGTCGTCCTTGCGGCGATGCCGGCCCCGCTGAATTTGTTTATTCTCGCCCAAACTTATGACGTCGATGTCGATCTGGCCGCCTCGGCTGTGGTCAAAACCACCCTTGTGTCACTGGTCCTCGTCCCGGTGTGGGCCGCACTAGCCGCGTGACATCGCGTGGCACCCGCCGGCCGGAGCTGATCCGGATCAGGGGTGGTACGCGTCGACTCCGCGACGACAGTGCGACTTCCAACAGCAAGGCATGGACTTGAACCGGCGGATATATCTGGCGGAGGGCGGATTTCGACGGAATCTGCGGGATCTCCCTGCGGACAGAAGTCGAGTCCGGCTCCAAAATCGAGCAGGCCCTGGGGCCCGGCCGTAATCGCGCGGAAGACGACACTGATTTGACCAGCAGTGATGGCGCGAGTCCAATTGGACGGACGTGGCACGGCTCTAGTAGTACTTTGTTAGGTTGGGAAGGTGTGGTGGCAGAGTGGGCAGGTGTCGATCCAGATGGCCAGTGCGCGTTGGAGTTTGCCGACGATGGCGTAGAGGGTCAGTCCTGCCCGCCGGATTTTGGGAGTGTCAGCCGGAGGGTGGTGAGGAACAGGTGGGCGGCGGTGACGAGGGTGGCGTGGTGGTGCCAGCCGAGCCAGGAGCGGCCTTCGAAGTGGTCCAGGCCGAGTGCGTCTTTCAGCTCGCGGTAGTCGTGCTCGATGCGCCAGCGGATTTTTCGCGAGCCGCACGAGCTCTGCGATGGGGGTTCCGGCGGGTAGGGTGGACAGCCAGTAGTCGGTGGGTTCGGTTGCGCCGGTAGGCCATTCGGCGATCAGACAGAGGGCGGGCAGGGTGCCGTCGTCGGCGGGTGTGATGGTGCGGTTGGCCGGGCGGACCCGCAGCGCGATGAACCGCGATGTCATGGCGGCGGCCGGGTTGGCGGGGCTGGTTTTGCTGCCCTGTCGCCATGTCACCTCCCGCAACGCCGCTTGCCCGGAGGCGATGACCAGGGCTTTGCAGGAGGTCGGCGGATCGGGGTAGCCAGGCTTGCGCGGGCGACCGGTACCACGCCACGGCGGGGTGAGCGGCGCGGCGTCGCCGTGATGGACGCTTGTGGCGCCCTTGACCGCCACGACGTAGGCCAGGTCCCGCTCGGACAGGCCGGTGCGGAACTCGGTGGCGTCGCCGTAGCCGGCATCGGCGACCACCACCGGCGGTGCGGCGCGGCCCCATGCCAGGAGTTCGTCGATCATCTCGAGAGCCTGCTCCCATTTGCGGCGATGGTGCTCGCCGGCAGGGACCGCCGCCTTGGCGCGGCGCGCGGCGATCGCGGCCCGCTCTTCGAGGGTCCCGGCGGTGGCATCGTCCCAGCGTTCGGGCATGAACAGCCGCCAATCCAGCGGCGCGGACGCGGCATCGGTCACCGCGTGCACACTGACCGCGACCTGACAGTTGCCGACCTTGCCCAGGGTTCCCGAGTACTGCCGCGCCACGCACGGCGACCCGTCACCGTCCTTGACGAACCCGGTGTCGTCCAACGCCCACGCCTCCGGACAGATCAGATCACACGCCTTGCGGGACAACACTTTCCGGACCGGAACCACATCCCACGGCGAGCTGGTGACGAACTGCTGCAACCGCTGGTGATCGACCCCCAGCCGCTCGGCCATCGGCTGCATCGACTTGCGCCTACCGTCGAGCATCAGCCCACGCAGATACACCCCGGCAGTGGCCACCCGATCTTTACGCGTCAGCGACGAGAACACCTCACCGACAAACGAATCCAGCAACTCGTCCACTCGAGCCAGCTCACCGGTATCCACACCGGACATGATCTCGAGAAACACGCCGGAACTCGAGAGGGCACGCCAGTGACAAACCTAACAAAGTACTACTAGAGGTTGGCGTAGAACACACGTGAGGAAGCTGTCTGGCGGCGGGTCTGAGGGCATCGGATACCTCGCCTCATGATCCGTTGGGGCGTTTCACAGTGATGAACCGAGCTATCAGCTATGTGGTCGGTTCATCTCGAGCCGAGTGAGGACGGGCACGCGTCAATCGGGCAGGTCGCGCGCTCCTATCAGGCCACGAACTCCACCGGCCGGGTCCAGCGGGGCCGCGCATCGTGACGAGCCACCAGCATCCGAACGCTGGGGGCAGCGAAAAAACGAGCGAACCCTGCTGGGCCCCACCAGCATTACATTGACGCGAAAAAAGGCCGACGCGGCTTTGAGAATCTCGGTGGTGTGCTCGAGTTCTGTGTTCTCCCGCCGCAAGCGCCTCAGCTCCGCCAACTCTTCGCTCGCGACGCCTGCGCGAGCTCCGGTATCGGTCTGGCCTTGCCGCGCCCACTTGCGAACCATCCCCGGTGTCCCGGACCCCGAGCAGGTCCGCGACCGCCTTCATCGCCCCCCACTCCGACTCGTGTTCGCCCTTGATCTCGGCGAACATCCGCACGGGCCGCTCACGCAACTCCTGCGGGTACTTCTTCGAACTCGACACGGCTCCATCCTTCACAGAGGCCGAATTCTCCCGACGCGCCGGGGCGATTCACCAGCGACTTGACCGTCACCTGCACGGTAGTGGATGACGCCTACGTCGACATGGCCGTGTACCTGCTTTCGGGGGATTCGATCGCTGGGCTGGCAGTAGCTCCGAAGTGGGGTGGATAACGCGGGCGGCACGTCGGGATGGAGGCCGACAACCATGCAGTAGAAGGTGCGTCCTCGCGCCCGAGGTGGGGGAGGTTGCAACAGGAGATCGCGGCTGTTACGGCATTTCGTCACTTTCCGCGGGGCGAACCCGCCCCGCCGATGCTACGAACGTCCGAAGATGTTGGCGTGTGGATGATTTCGAGAAATGCCCGTGCTGCCGGCGTACTGCCGGTGCGACTCCAGACGACGTGCTCGACGCGAGTAGGCGCGTCTGCGACGTCGATGGTGGTGATTCCTGTGAGCTGGGGGACGTAGGCTGAGGCGAGCATGGCGATGGCCAGGCGTTGCTCGACGAGTCTGGCGATCAGGTATGCGGTGGTGACCTCGAACGCGACGTCGCGAGTGAGCCCGGCGGCCGCGAACGCCTGATCGGCTTGGGCTCGTCCGGCTGTGCCGGGCGGCAGATCGACGAATACTTCCGAAGACAAGCGGGCGAGGTCGACGGTCGTTTGCGTCGCAAGTGGATGATCTGGCGCGACCACAGCGACGAGGCGGTCGTGCGCGATCTTCCGCGACTGCACACCCTGTGGGCTGGCTGTGACCGGTAGACCGACGAAGGCGACGTCTGTAGTGCCGTTTTTGACGCGCTCGATGAGGTCTTCACTGGCTCCGGCGCGCAATGCGATGCGCACGTGCGGGTACCTGGTGCGGAACTCTTGCAAGGCTGCGGGAACGTCGACCGCGGCGACAGTCGGAATGAGCCCCACGGTTAGGCGACCGCGGATGTCGCCTACGGCGGCGGCGACTTCGGCGGCCGCACGCTCGGCCGCTTCCAGACATTGACGTGCGGCAGGAAGAAATGCGGCCCCGGCATCGGTCAGCCGTACTCGCCGGCTGGTTCGCTCGAACAGCTTCGCGCCGAGTTCCTTTTCCAGTCTTGCGATTTGATGGCTGAGGGCGGACTGGACGACCAGACACCGTTCCGCCGCCCGAGTGAAGTTGTTGGTCTCGGCAACCGCGATGACGTAGCGCATCTGCTGTAGCTCCATAGATCTATCTTGAATCAAGATTGATGCTCTGACAATCATGTGTTGGACTCATTCCTCGTGGGCGGGCGACACTTTCAGGGTCAAATGCTCAGCAACGCAAGGGGTTCTCCGCTGTGAGCAGCATCGCGCCGGCGCCATCCATTACTACGATCGATCTTTGGGTCGATCCACGCTGCCCGTGGGCATGGATTGCCACCCAATGGCTGCTCGAGGTAGAGCAAGTCCGGTCGATCGACACCCGCATGCACGTGATGAGTTTGTCGGTACTCAACGAAGGCCGTGAGCTGCCGGAGAAATATCGACAGAGTCAGATCGAGGGCTGGGGATGTGTGCGTGTCTGCACTGCGGTCCAACAACACTCCGGCGACGAGATGTTGCGGACGGCACGTCCGTGGCTTTCTTCGGCCCGGTGATATCTCCCGCCCCCCGAGGCGAACATGCCGGCCGGCTCCGGGACGGCGTGCTGGCCCTGGCGGGCACCGACGGGTTCTTCGAGCTCAAACGCGCCCGCGACCGTGAGCCGGTGTTCGACGCCCGTTGAACATACGACCACCGCTGATGCATCGCGGATCATCCCGGAGAACTGGAAAGAAGAAGATGTCGATCTATCAAGAGAATGCCCTGACGCCGATCCGGTCGTGGCTGTGCGTCGGCGTCGTCACCGCCAGCTTGTTCACCTTCGTCACGACCGAATTGATGCCCGTTGGCCTGCTCACCTCACTCAGTTCGAGCTTGAACGTCGCGGTGGGCGTGGCTGGTCTGATCGTGACACTGTTCGGCATTTCCGCCGGCTTGGGCGTGCCATTTCTGGTCGCCTGGACCAGACGGGTGAACCGCCGGACGCTGCTGTCCGCACTCCTCGCCATCATGGCCGCAGGAAATCTGATTGTCGCTGCCTCACCGAGTTTCTGGCCGGTGCTCGCTTCCCGGCTGGTGATGGGCTTCGCGCACGGCGTTTTCTGGGCCATCGCCGTGAACATGGCGATGCGCCTGGTCCCCGAACGGCACGCGGCCCGGGCCGCGGCTATCGCTCTGTCGGGAATCTCGATCGGCACAGTAGTGGGCATCCCGCTGGGGACCTTCGTCGGCGGCCTCACCTCATGGCGCACAACATTTCTCATTTGGAGCATGGTGTGCCTGTTGGTTTTGGTCCTTGTGGTGGCCACAATTCCATCGATGCCGTCGGAGAACGCCGTCTCGGTCCGGGAAGTCTTCGCTCTGCCTCGCGACAACACGCGGCTGCGCAGCGTCCTGCTTGCCGTCATTCTGTATGTTTTCGGGCATTTTGCGGCTTACACCTACGTTCGGCCATTCCTGGAACAGGACGCTTTGGGGTCCTCGGGGTTCATCACCGGCGCGTTGATCGTCTACGGCATCGGAGGTGCGGCGGGGAATTTCATCGCCGGGCACATGGCGAGCAGGAATTTCCGGGGCGGCTTGGCGATCTCGTGTGGAGGGCTTGCGGTGTCACTTGTGCTACTACTCACCGTTGGGCACACACCATCGGCAGCGATCGTGTTCATGGCTTTGTGGGGCGTCTCTTTCGGAGCCGCGAATCTGTGCCAGATCAACCTGACCTTGGCCGCCGCGCCTGACACATTCGAAGCAGCCATGTCGATCAACACCCTGGCCTACAACATTTCCATCGCGCTCGGCGCCCTCTGCGGCGGCCTGTTCGCCGACGGACCGGGCGTCGGCAGCGCCTTCGGAGTCGGTGTGGCGCTTACCACAGCAGCAGCGTTGCTCATCCTCGCCAGGGGCCGTAGGAGCAACGAGCGCGATGACCTGGCGGGCGCCGGACGGAATGATGAGGTCGTCGGAATATGAACGAGTATCGTCATGACACCGCGCACGACTACACCTGGATCGACAATGTCGATCAGGTCGATCTGGAAGCACTGTCGACGCTCTATCGGCTCGCACCACTCGGAACCAAGGCTCCCGATGCATTGCGAACCGTCTTCGGGCACAGCAAGTTCGCCTACTTCGTCTACTCCGGCGACGCCGAGCTCGTCGGCGCGGGACGCGCGTTGGCCGACGGCTTGGATTGCGCCTACATCGCCGATATTGCCGTCCACCCCGCGCACCAGCGCAGAGGACTGGGTGCAGGTATCGCCGCGCACCTGATACGTCGCTGCCGGAGATACAAAAAGATCATTCTCTATGCCGCCCCGGGTACTGAGAAGTTCTATGAGCGGCTGGGATTTTTGCCGATGAACACTGCCATGGCCATCTGGCACGATCCCGAGGCCGCCATCCGTAGTGGTTTACTGTCTCCCGTCCCGGGCGCCACACGCCGAACACAGACAGCAACGCAGCGCGCGGAGGGGATCGAAGTGTGAGTCCTGCGACATACCGGCGCATCGTTACTCGGTGCCCGTGAGGCGATCGGGCCGTCGCAGCCTTGATTCGCAGATGCTTGACACTCGGATCCCTTGATCCGTAGGGAGATTCGAGTGGTTGAGCCTGTCATGAACCGCGAGGTGCGTCGCCGCGTGGCGATCCTTCGTCATGTCGAGGAAGTCACCGGCAACGTCGCGATGACGTGTGCTACTTTCGGCATCAGCCGTCCCACGTCTACACATGGCTGCGCCGATACGAGACCGAGGGAGTCGATGGCCTGCGCGAGCGATCGCGACGCCTGCGGACCAGCCCGACCGCGACCCGCGCCGAGGTCATCGAGAAGATCATCCACTTGCGCCAGCACTACCACTTCGGGCCGGACCAAGATCCGGATGTACCTCGAGCGCTACCACGACATACAGATCGGCAAATCCGGAGTCCGGCGCATCCTCGAGCGCTTGGACAGGGGCCGGCTGCCTGCCTCCCAGCGCTGCAAGTGACACGACGCCGTGGGAAGCGCTACGAAAAGCAACGCCCCGGCCACCACGTGCAGATCGACGTCAAGTTCGTCGAGCCGCGGCATGGAAAGGCCTGTGAGAGCACGTGGTCCAGGAACTGGATCGTGGCAAGACTATTGCAACTACCACCGACCTCACGGCGGAGTCGACGGCCAGACCCCGTATGAGAGACTTCAGCAGAAGACGCAAGCCGGGAGCCGGGTGTAGCCGATCTTCGTCAGCCGCACATTGACAGCGGCACGACGGCTCTGAGTTCAAACCTCCACAAAGACTCGCTAGGGGGACCGCTCGCCCTCTCCCGACAAAGCACCCCGCCCCTCGACCAGGCGCGAAATGGTGTCGATAACATCGGCGACGATCCGATCGAACAGTTCGTCGGGCTCGAGCGGCGCGGTACGCACACGCCGCAGCTGTGGCAAAGCGGCCGGGGGAAACCTTTCCAGCCAGGCGGCAGGCACCGGATACCGGCCGGCCTGTTCACCGAGATCGTTTCGGTAGTCCACCAGCAGAGCGAAGGCGTAGAGCCGCAGAGTCAGGTCGGCGTGCACGAACTGCGCATCGCGCAGATCGAGACCCACAACTGTCAAAAACTCGAGGAACGCCTCCGGCGCGGTGAACCGGCGCTCCGGAAGGAGCGCCGCCTCGATCTCTTCATCGAGCGAAACCAGCAGCGCACGTGGGTGTTCCCGATTGACAGCGCGGCGACGGTGACAGTATTCGGTGAAGCTCGCACGCCAGTCGGAGGGATCGAGTTCGGGGTCCGGCCATCGTGACAGCCACATTCCAACCGCTCGATCCACAACGTCCTGCCGATCCCGGACGTGGCGATAGAGGGCTCGTACCGTCACACCGAGATGCGCGGCGAGCACCTGCATCGTCACTGCTCGGAAGCCCATCTGCCCCGCCAGCTCGAGCATCGCGGCGGCGATGGCGTCCGCGGTGAGAGTTGGACGCCCGCTGCGGGTCAGCGGGCTGCGACGTGCGCGCCCAGGGGGTAGCGGTTCCTGCACATCGTAAACCATAGCCTGAATCCTTGAAGTTCTCATCCCGTTGACTTTAAGCGCCGGTAGCGGCACACTCTGCACACCGCCGGAGATGGACCGGCGCACAACGGCAACAGGCCCACGGGCCAATATGAGAGGTCCGCTTCATGACCGGCAGCGCCTTGCAGGACCCGCGTCTCGATCGGCTCGTCGCGCTGATGCAGCAACGCAGCCACGCCCAGATCGCCGGCGTGACCCAATATTTCACCGCCCGCGCTGAACGCAGCGATATCGCCGATCCTCAGGTTCTCGACCAGGAGTCCACCGCTTTCCTAGCGGACAAACTCGTCGCCCTCGATCACGAGAAGGCGCTGCTGTGCCACCGGCTATGCCTCGCACTACGTGCGCAGTGCGTGGTCGAAGTGGGCACCTCGTACGGCGTGTCAACCCTCTATCTAGCCCAGGCAGTGCACCTCGTTTCTGCGGCTACCGGCGTCCCAGGCCGGGTGATCGGCACCGAACACGAGCCTGCCAAGGCCGCTGCGGCCCGCGATATTTTCCGCGCCGCGGGTCTCGACCGCTACATAGATCTCCACGAAGGCGACGTACGGCGAACCCTGCTCGACCTGGATGGGCCCGTCGATCTCGCCCTGATCGACATTTGGCCCCTCATGGCTCGACCAGCGCTCGAATTGATCGTCCCGAGACTCCGGGCCGGTGGCGTGATCCTGATCGACAACACCGAGAACCGCCCCGAGAGCTATCACGATCTATTTCGGTTCATCGACGATTCCGACAACGGCCTCGTCACCCAGACCCTGCCCTTCGCAGGCGGTCTGGAGATGGTCGTCAAGCTCTGACAACGCGCGCACGCAGCATCGACGCTGCGTGTGCGCACACATCCGCAAATTTGCGCAAAAGACTGTAACTACATGTTTGGAGGGCTCGTGCACACAGCCTCGACACGCCAATGGCTGGCGTTAGGCGCACTGGCGGTGGCCATGCTGACCATCGGCCTCGATATGACCGTGCTGACGGTCGCTTTGCCGACACTCGCGGTCGACTTGCACGCGAATACCGGCGCGCTGCAATGGTTCAGCACCGGCTACACGCTCGCTCTCGCGGCAATGATGCTGCCCGCCGGTGCGCTGGGGGATCGGTACGGCCGTAAGAAGATGCTGCTCGGCGCTCTGGTGTTGTTCGGTGTGGCTTCGCTGGCTTGCACCTTCGCGACCACCGCTGGTGAGCTCATCGCCGCCCGCGTGGCGCTCGGCACCGCGGCGGCCGTGATGATGCCGCTATCGCTGGCCGTGCTGCCGGTGCTGTTCCCAGAACCGGCCACGCGGGCAAAGGCGATGAACATTTGGTATACGTCCACTGCGCTGGGACTGCCGCTCGGTCCGATTCTCGGTGGCTGGCTGATAGATAACTTCTGGTGGGGTTCTGTATTTCTTATCAACGTCCCGATGGTCGTGGTCGGCGCAACCGCCGTCGCAGCCGTGGTGCCCGAATCGCGCAACCCCGACCGACGGCCGATGGATCTACCGGGCATCGCCCTCTCGGCTACCGGAATGCTCTGTGTGACTTATGGATTCATCCGGCTCGGCGATCATGGCTGGGGTGACGAGCTCGGCTGGGGTGCTGTCCTCGCAGTCGCGGTGATCGTCGCAGCGCTGATTGCCTGGCAGCATCGCACTGACTTCCCGCTGATCGATCTGGGCCTGTTTGCCAGCAGCGGCTTCCGCTGGGGCACGGCGTTTACCGTGATCATCACCGTCGGCCTCTACGGCCTGTTCTTTACGGTGCCTCAGTATTACCAAGCGGTGCTGGGGGTCGATGCACTCGGCAGCGGGCTGCGGTTGCTGCCGATGATCGGCGGATTGCTGATCGGTTCGCGGCTCGTTGGTCGCTTGCTGGCCAAGCTCGGTCCTTCGCTTGTTATCGCATCAGCGCTGGCGGTGCTGGCGGCCGGCCTCGGCCTGGGCGCCCTGACCTCAGTCAATACCCCGTACTGGTACGTCGCTTGCTGGGTCGGGTTGACCGGTGCCGGGATGGGGCTGGGGGTGCCGGTCGGTATGACGATAGCGATGGACGATCTCGACGTCGCCCGCGCGGGCATGGGGTCGGCGTTATTGCAGACGATGCGGCAGGTCGCAGGCACCGTCGCGGTGGCGCTTCTCGGCACAGTGCTGGCCACCATCTACCGCAGCGAACTCGGCGATCTGAACGTTGCCCCAATCGGTGACAGTGTGAACGCCGGTGTGGCCGTAGCGAAATCGACCGCCAACACCGGGATGTTGGCGCAGGTGCAGACGGCGTTCGTGAACGGGATGAGCGCGATGCTGTGGGTGTGTGCGGCTACCTGTGCGATCGCGGTGCCGCTCGCGCTGTGGGTAGTGCCCAGGCGGGACGCCGCGATGAAGCAAAATCGCAGCAAGAGCGGTCCTGGCATCGAAGTCCTCGCCGATGGGCCAGAATCTACTCATGTCAGTTGAGTCGCCTGGCGACTGGACCGCAGGTCTGCGCTAGTGGAAGAGGAACGAACCCACCGGACGATACGTGTCGAAGCCGTCCGGATGTTCCGTGAATGCGGCCGCAAGTAGTTCCTCCCTCGCGGCTCCTGTCGTTTAGCCCATCCCGCTCGCTAAATGAATCTCTTCCAGAGCAACACGTGTGGCCGATGCTGCGGACACGAGTTTGGCCGTGAATGCTGCGGGAGCAGGTTCCCGCGGTTCTCGTCGACACGCGACTGCCGAGAAAAGATTTCTGCACTCGTCTGCCGAGGGGCCGGATAACTCGAAACGATCGATACGAAATAACTCCGGAAGAGGCGCAGGATTTGTATGAGCAAATCCGGGATCGGGCAAGGAATTCACAATTATGGAGTACGTTCCCGGGGAAACGAGACCTTTCTGCGATTTCGAGCTGACTAGATGGTTACGCGACCTCTTGGATCGGGTGCAGTTGATGTCCACGCATCCTCTGCCGGCAGGAATGAAAATGGACATTCCGGAGTGGCAGCAGCTGATGTTCAGGCTGCTGATAACGGATATTACAAGCTGTCAACGCAAAAACTCTCTATGCTCGAAGAACTCGGGCTCGGCCCGCTGTCGAAGCATGCTCGGGTAGACCACAGTCGTTCGGGCGAGCCAGTTGTCTTCGCGCACAACGACCTCTACCCACCGAAATCTTCGACTCGACAAACACGGTAAATTATGGATTTTCGACTGGGAATATGCTGGCCCCGGCGATCCCCTCTATAATGCGGCATTCTTATCTCAGTTGGCCCGACATTTCACGAGAAAGATTACAGACACTGTTTAGTCAATGGGGCTCGAAACAGCCTGAAGGAGTGCGACAAGTTTGCGCGCGGTCCGCTGTAGCATCGGACGCGAGCGCATCACCTTCTTCGCCCTCGGACCAGCCGATGTCACCACCGCAGGCTGTGGAGGACCGGGCTGGCGGGCATTCCACCGGCACGTCGTGTCGGTGGAATGCCCGCCAGCCCGGCCGGAACAACGATTGTCAGTGACAGGACGCAGGCGGAATTCCCCGGAAATGACATTAGGCTGAATACGGCCAGCCTACTGCAATCGAATGCTCAGCTTCTATTGAAGCACTATCAGGACGACTCTTGGCGATAAAAATACCGCACGATGTCGCATTGTTCTTGAACTTTTGTGGTGTTCCGTATCCCGATATCGACGAAGACCAGGTTCATGACTTTGCTCAATATGTCAGAGACTTTGCCGAAAGCCTGCGTAAGACACGAGCGGCAGGGAGTAAGGCGATATCGGACATGGGCGCGGTCTACTCAGGGGCTTCATACGAAGCTCTTGTAGACGCATGGGCGGCGATGAGCTCCACTCACATGGCCGAATTGGATCGTGTCTGCGAATTGGTGGGCGACGCGCTCGACCTCGCGGCGAAAGTGATTCGTGGCATGAAAATCGCCGTTTTCGCTGAATTGGCCGCACTGGCTTGCAGTTACGGTGTGGCCCTCGGCGCGTCCATTGCCACATCCGGCTTGTCCATCGCGTTGGAGGAAGCGGTCCGAATGGCCGCGCGACGACTGGTCGATGTCATGGAGCAAATGTTGGTGGCCTACATCCTATCGGAGGTGATCGGCAACGCTGTCGAGCCCTTGGAAAACATCGTCGACTCGTTCGTGCACGGCACCTTGTATGAGGCCGCCCGGGGCGTGCTGGGGGTTTCCGACATCGACTCAGCTTCGGTGCTGCGAATCGAACCCGACGAGATCATGCGCTTTGCGAGAGTTCTCGACGGCCTGGCTGTCCGTTGCCATTTGATCTGGCGTGGAAGATGGGTCGTGAGCGGCGGTGCGTCAGGTAGATGGCAGACGATAGTTTGGAAGACTTGCCAGATTGTTGGCGCAGACTGGTGTTGGCTGTGGGCGATATCGACCCTCGATGCCCTGCGGGGCGACGAAGGGCTTCAATCGGCCGCGGTGCTTGACGGATCGAACTGAAAGAGTTCGAGGATCCGAGGATCGCCGGTGGGAGCGTTGGTAAGGCACCAGGTGTCGAAGTCCTCGCGGCGGTAGCGGGCATCGGCCGGAACGAGGCGGATCTGGGGCCGCTTCTCATCCATCCACCAGACGAGAAAGTCTGCGGTGGTGCCTTGGGCGGGCCATCGGCTGGCGCCGTCAGGAAGCAACAGAACATCGACGAATCCGGCGACAGGCAGCCCCAGATTGATGAAGATGCCGATCGTGCCCGGCCGTGGGATCAGCGCGACGGTTCCGGTCAGGCGTTGTCCGAGAACGAGATTGGAGCGCAGCCGATCCCAGGTGTCCGGGTCCTCGTGCAAGTGATCCCAGTTGTATTGATCGTGTGGTTGATCCTCGTTGTCCGGTTCGGGCATGTCGGTGAGCCTATCCGTGCTGGCCCTGAATGGGCGGAGTGGATGTTAGAGGCCCAACTCGAGGGTCAGTTCGGTCAGCTGGGTGCTCATGCGGTCGGTGGCTTTGTCGAGACGAATGCGCGGTTCCGCGGTGGATGTCCGTGTTGGAGTTTCGACTTCGCCGATGACCGGCAGCGGTGTCCGAGGAGCCGGGCCGCGCCGGTTCCGCAGATAGCTGCTGACGGATTCGTAAGCGACCGCGGCGTGATGTTCGTCGAGCAGTCGTTCCCAAACTTCGCGTGCGGTGATGGTGGGTGTGGTCGCCAGGAGGGCGTCGATATGGACAGTGAGGCCCGCCAGGGTGGGCCGTTCGCGTGCAGGATATTTCTTGCGGGCAGGAGGGTTCGGGGATTCGAGTGCGGCGTGGACGGTGCGCCAGCCGACACCGTGTTTGCGTTCGATCGCTCGGGCCGACATTCCAGCGGCGGCGTCGCGGCGGATGGCCGCATAGATCAGCCGCTTGGCGTTGTCGTTGTGTTGCTTGCGTTTTCGGCGTTCGGCAGCGATTCCCGTCTGCCGGGGAGGCTTCCCGCGCGCCGCGAGCTCGGGGAAGATGCGCAGAACGACCGGCGTGGTCCGTCCGGTGACGACGGCGAGTTTGTCCGGGTCGATGGCGCCCATTCCGCGTCGTCCCGGCGTGATGTGGCGACGCAGGTAGCTGGGTTTGAGGTGGTTGGCCAGAGCGAGACGAACCACGAACGCTTCCGCGGTCTCGCCCGACTCCGGCCGGATCCGGATAGGCAGCGAGCTGGAGTGATTGTCGATGGTCATAGGTGGTGGCGAATACGGTTTCGTCTAGGTGGATTTGGTGTGGGCGGCGTGGTCGAGGTCGATGGTGTCGAGGCTGGCTTTGGTGATGGTTTCTGTGCCGGTGAGGATGGCTTCCAGGGCGGCTTCGCGGATCAGTGCCGAGAGGCTGCCGATCATGCCCGCGGTGCGTTGGTGCAGGTAACGGGCAAGATCGGTGAGCGTCCCGGGTTGGTGTTGGTGCAGGCGCAGGGTGTTCTCGATCGAGGCGACCACGCCGCGCCAGTCCTCGGTGCAGGGATATCCGACGGTGCGCAGCAGCGTGTGGCGTCCGGCGATCTGCTCGCCGCGAGTGCCGGTGAACAGTCCTTCGCGTTCGACGTTGATGCCGGAATAGACGAAGGTCGCAGGGATCCGTTCGGAGAAGTATTTCAAGGTGTCGGAGACCTCGGCGCCGGCGCGGGTGGTCAATGAAATGTTGTGCAGCTCATCGCAGATCACGACGCTGGTGCCGGTGTCGCAGCAGACCCCGCAGACGGCTTCGATGATGTCGGTCAGATTCGCGCGCGGGGTGACCGGCAGGCCGAGGAAGCGGGCGAATTCCGCGGCGAGCATGCGCGGCGTCGCGGCCGGTGGGACGGTGACATAGAGGACCGGGATGCGGTCGGTCCGATGTGGGTGTCGTTGCCGGTCGGCGACTTCGTGCATCTTGCCGAACTGGGTGATCGCGGTGGTCTTTCCGGTTCCGGCGGCGCCGGACAGGATCAGACCGCGCCGGGCGCTGATCGCGTGCCGGTTCAGCAGCGTAAGCCGACGCCCTTTCTGCGCAACGGCTTTCACTGTCGCTGTCGCGATCACGGTCATCCGAGTGTGGTAGTCGATGCGGGTCTCGTCATAGCGGTGGCGAGTGTCGGAGTCGAGTGCGGTCCAGTCGGCCGGCGCCAGCAGGTCCGGGATCGTCGGGTGATCGAGGGTGAACTGCCGCCAGCCGGTCAGGGTGGTCAGCTGTCGGCTCGGTTCGGTGACCGGGTCGCTTCCGGTGGTCGTCACCAGCGTTTGCTCGCTTCCTCGAAGGGGTCGAAGATCCCCAGCGGGATCACCTTCGCCGTGGTCTCGGGTTTCTCGGGGCCGGGCGGCTCGTCGGCGTCGCTGTCGCGGGGCGGGTTCGGTGGTGTTGCGGTGCGGGTGGCTTTGGTGCGTCCGGCGACTTTGCGGTCGCGTCGCGACCGGGGTGAGTCGGAGACCGGGCCGCGTTCGGCGCGGTCGAGAAGATCAGCTGCGGTGGCGGCGATTTCAGCTTCGGTAGCGGTGTCGCGTCCGCGCTGGGACAACACTTCGCGGGCATGCTGCCAGGCCAGCTCTCCGAAAGGGACGGGGGTGGTGCGCAGATGTGTCCAGTTGGCGCTGATCCAGCCGCCGTCGCGGTGGTTGCGAACCCAGATCCGGGAAACGTCGTAGGGGTCGTGGTGGATCTCCCAGCGCCCGTTGTGGCCGGTGACGGCGGAATGCTGGCGGCGGTAGGGATTGAGCCGGGCGTCGTCGTAGGTGCGGCGATTGATCCGGATGCCGTAGGAATTGATCACCCGCCAGGTCGAGGGCAGCAGTTCGATGTAGTCGTCGGCCGACAACGGAATCGGAACGTAACCGGCGAGGCGGACCAGGGCCGCGTATTTCTCGTTCGGCGTCAGCGCCGTGTCCGGGGTGATCGGATCGCGCAGTCCCTCGTGGGGCCGGTTGGCCCAGACCGTGACCAGCCATTCGTCCAGCAGCGCCTGCAACTCGATCATGGACCAGACCGCGGCCTGTTCGGCTTTGCGGCCGCGGCGTTCGACCGAGGAGCCGACGTAACCGGCGACGTATTGGGCGAACAGGGTGCCCACCGATTCCAGCGTGCGTTCGATGACCGGCTTGTCGGTCGGAGTGTCGGGGTGCGCGGGTTGCAGGCTGATGCCCAGTGACCGGCAGGCCGATCGGAATGCCTGGGAGAGAAAGGCTTTGCCGTGATCGACCACGATCGTCTCCGGTGCGATCACTGGCCGGGCCGCCGCGTCGGCCAAGCGCTGATCGACCTCGGTGAGCGTGTGGTGGGGCAGCACCGACCGCGCCATCCGCAACGCATCACTCCAGCCCGGGCGCATCGGCTCCGGTGTCAAGGCTCGTGCCAGCAGCAGCGTCGCGTCGACCGATTTCGTCGACGGCCGCAGCACGGCCGCGGGAACCGTGCGCGTAGCCAGGTCGACCATGCCGGTCAGCTCGACCGAATCGATCGTGCCGTCCTCGAGCACGACCCGAACATCCAAGGGCGTGGAATCGATCTGCACGACCTCTCCCGGCCTGGCCGCGAGGACCGTGCCGAACGGACCCTCGGGCTGTTTGGCCAGCGACCGGCGGGTCCGCGCCGACCCGAAGGTGTGCCGGCCCTCGGCCAGACGCGCAACCAGCCGATAGAACGTGCGCTCCGGCGGCAAGGGTGGCGCTGCCGGTCCGTGGAGTTCGATCAGCAGTTGCGCGACCCGTCGCCGCAGCCGGGTGATGGTGCCGGTCGAGCGATCGGTTTCCTCCGCGATCGCCGCCGCGGTCGCTTGGACCACTCGCGCATCAATCCGCCCGGTCGCCGATGTCCGCCGCGCGAATCGGCCATCGACCAAGGCCCAGAGGCCATCTCGTTCGTAGGCGCCGCGCATCCGCTGCACTGTCCTCAGGCTGACTGGCCGCCCGGCCGCGGCCAGTTCGCGGACCTTCGCCTGCTCGCGCTGGCGCATCGTCGTCGTGGACGGGTCGTAATCGCGGTTCATCGGGGCTGCCGGGGAATCGGGACGGCGGCCGGTGAGTAGCTCGACGACATGAACTTCCCACCACTGTGCCTGCTCAGCGACCTCGGCGGGCAGATCCGCGATCCGCGCCGACGGCGGAAACGGCGGCTGCCGCCGCTCCAGTAACGCGAATCCGGGATCGGCGAGGACCTGCGACACTGCGACGATTCGTTCGGCGCCGGTGACGTCCCGGATCCTCAACTCCGTGCCGGTCACCTCAATGACCGTGTATTCGCTTCCGCCGCAGCGGAACCGGATGTCCGGAGCCAAGATGTCGACGCGGCTCGTCACCGTTACTCACCACCGATGATCGTGCCGGGGCCCAACAGCGCCGTCTCGAGATCGACGGCCAGATCCTGACACCACAGCAGATGAAACAGCGTCGGCAACACCACGATCGGATCACCGATCTCACCGACCACCTCGGCCAGCGGCCTGGCAGTGGCGAAAGCCTTGGCGAACTGGGCAACCAGACCCGGACGACGACAACGAGGATGGCGATAGCCCGACAACCACCGCAGATTCGCCGCATGAATTGGCGACATGTCACCGACACGGCGATACTGCCACCCGACCGAAACACACAGTGCCGCAGTCCGATCGAACATTGCCTGATCCTCGGCGTCGATCCGCGAATCCGGGCGGATATCGACCACGACCGCCCCGCCGTCGCGCAGCCTCAGGAAGTAGTCCGGGACATGCTGTTTCGACGGCCAGGACAATCGGAATGGCTGGGAGCAGATCCCACTCACCTGCGGTGACGAGTCGAACGACATCAGCCAATCACGCTCCACCCATGATTCGTAGCCGATGTGCGAACCCGTCGTCGCCGACCACCACGACCCCGAGAAGTTCTTCTGACCGCGGAACGAAGGGAACCTCCGCGCCGGTTCGACCCTCTCGAAACGGATTGTCGCGCACGCCAACAGAGGCAACCGGCAGCGACCACCGGCCTCAGGATCGACGAACTCCACCCAGCACTCATCACCACCGGCAACGGCGACGACAGCACCCACGACCCGGACCCCCGAGCAAACAGTCGGAACCAACGATCCGCGTCAGGTTAATGGCAGAAGCCCCGCACTTGTGCCAGAACGATGGCAATACGTCACGTCAACTGGCAAAGGACACTGGCCGACGGCATACTGGAACATGTAGGCGTATTCTTTGGCTGTGGGCGCGAAATCTGACGTCAGTTCAGCGTGAATTCGGGCATCGCAGACAGGGTGTGATGGCGGGTTCTGAGCGCGAAAATGAACACCACCCTGCCCGGCGTGTCGGTCAGAGCGGCGGTTTCGTGTCGCGGTGAGGCCAGGTAGAGCCGGCGGCCCCCGCGGCCTCGGTCGCGAATCTCAACACCCTCAGGTGATGCGGGTGCCCCGATCGGGCCGAGCCTGTCCAGGAATCCGGTAGTGTACCGAGCTCCGCTGTGGGTTCGCGGAATACCTCTACGGAACACCGTGAGCAGGGGCTGAGTTCTGTGACCGCGGTGTTCCGTTGGCGGTCGGCATACGGAACATGCCACCGAGCCCGAGCCGCGCGCATCGGCGACCGTTGCTGCCGATCCACCCGTGATATACACAAACCTCTTCATCTCACCCGACCGCGGGCGCCTCAGTGATATGACGAAGGCGCCCACGGCGTCGGACAGGGCTCTCAGCCTCTGCCGCCGAGAAAGCGGGCGGCGTTGGCCAGGGCATAGTCACCGAATGTCGTCGGTGTGACGCCGAGATCCTGCTGTATCTCCACATGGACAGCCGATTTGGGGTTTCGCGCACGCTCGAGCAGTTGCTCCGCAATGGTGACCGCTGCGGATTCTGGGATACCCCTGGTCCGCCACTCCAGCATCTTGTCCTCCAGCGATACCTCGACGAACTGGAATGGCGCCCCCGTCGCGTCCGAGATCTGTGCCGCGATCTCTGTCATCGACAACGCCTCCGGACCCGTCATGTCGTAGGCCTTGCCCTCGTGGCCGTCGGTGGTCAGCAAACCGACCGCCACCTGTGCGATGTCTTCGACCTCGACCGGCGCGAGGCGAATATCCCCGGTCGGCAGCCGCAGTTCACGCCGCTGTGGATCGACGCCCGTGAGCGCGCCGGGGAGATACCGGTTCATAAATTGACTCGGCCGCAGATGCGTCCAGGCGAGCCTGGACGCTTCCAAGTATCGCTCGACCTCGACATGCTCACGGGTACCCCGGAATTTGTCAGGATCGAACCCGATGCTGGACTCCCGCCCCGAGATCTTGATCAGGTGCGCCGTTCCCGCGGCTTCAGCAGCGTCGATGAAAGCACGCTGGGTATCGGCCATCCGGTGTTCCGGCGAGGAAATGAGCAGCACCCGTTCTACATCGCGCAACGCGTCGGTCAACGTCTCGGCCCGCAGCATGTCGCCGTATACCGGCTTCACGCCGGGCAGTCCGTCGAATTGCTTCGCTTTGACCGGATCGCGGTACAGCGCGCGTACCGGCGTTCCACACCGTGCGAGTTCGCGCACTACCGCCGATCCGGTGACCCCGGTGGCTCCCGTAACAAGAATCATGTCTCCACCACCTCACTCGTTCGCGGCGAGCGCCGAAAGCGACTCGAGAACCATCGCGTTCTCCAACGCCATGAGCGTGCCGAGCGCGGCTCGGTCGAGCGGGTACTCACGGAAGAACGTCAGGACCCAGTTGGTGTCCACAGCGGTACCGCTGGGCAGCACGACATGTTCGGGCTCGCGGTTACACGCTTCGCCGATCGCCTCGCTGACGCGCGCGACAAGCCGACGCTTCGCCTCCAGAGGCAGTTCGGGGGGAGCGTCGAGAGCGCAGATCGGACGAATCGGCTCCTCGCTGACAACACCGTCCTGGCTTACCGACTTGGCGGGCCATTCGGTCAGCAAGACCCGCGTATCTGGGATCGGCCACGCCTCATGGATCGCCTCGAACAACTCACGGTGCAGTTTCTCCTTGGCGGTGTCGCTCACACCTGCCGGGATGTCGACATAGGCAACAGGCATTTCCTCGGTCCTTCCGCTGAGTGCACGCCCGGTCGGGCGTCCTGCTTCATTAAAACAAGCATGCTTCTTTTAAGCAAGTGTGATATAGATTGTCCTGTGAGCCGCGAATACCTGCAGTACTGCGGGCTGGCCCGGGCCATGGAGACCGTCGGCGGGCGCTGGACACTGCTCGTCATACGCGACCTGCTGGCCGGACCTAAACGCTTCACCGAACTGCAGAAAGGACTGCCCGGCATCCCCACCAATGTGCTGACCTCCCGACTGCGCGAACTCGACGATGCGGGAGTGGTGACCCGACGCCTGCTCGGCAAGGGCGTTGCCTACGAGCTCACTGCCTACGGGCTGGCACTGGAGAACGCGATAGTCCAGCTCGGCATGTGGGGCGCACAGACGATGGGCCCACGCACTGCGGAGGAGCACTTCAGCATCAACTCGCTCGGATTGGCCCTGCGCGGGGCATTCCAACCAGACGAGGCTCAGGACCTCGAGCTGACCTTCGACCTGGACGTGGACAATCAGCGCTTGAACGTCGCCGTTTCCGAGGGAGCGCTGGATTTTCCTCCGGCGGGCAAGACCGGCGGCACCCCAGACGCGACCTTGGCAGCGGATCCCGACGTGCTGCCTCAGATCATGTCCGGCCGCGTCAGCTTCGAGGATGCTGTCCGAACCGGTGCGCTTCAGGTCGAGGGCAGTAACGAAGCGGCCCGCCGTTTCTTCACCCTCTTCCGGCTTCCCGGCCCAGTCAGCTGAACGCGTTCGCGCGGCTGAGCCGACCAGACGCGCCTCGACGTTGCCGAGAGTGGCGCCTACTACAACGAGCGTTTCCCGACAGTTCCGTCAGATCGGCCGGGACCCGTCTGACGGCGGCAGCGGACAGGCTGGCCGGGCAACGGATTTCAACGATCCAGCGTTGGCGGTCAGACCTTCTTTGCGGCGCGAGTGTGGGCGAGCCGGTAGGAGTCGGTGCCGGTCTCGATGATGTTGCCGCCAAAGGTGAGCCGGTCGACGATCGCCGCGCAGAGCCGAGGGTCGGTGAACGTTTTCGTCCAGCCCGAGTAGCTGTCGTTCGACGCGATAGCGACGGAGTTCTTCTCTTCCCGCTCGGTGAGAACCTGGAACAGCAGCTCAGCGCCGCGGCGGTCGAGTTCCATGTAGCCGAGTTCGTCGATGCAGAGCAGGTCGACCCGGCCGTAACGGGCGATGGTCTTGGCCAGCATCTTCTCGTCAGCGGCTTCGACCAGCTCGTTGACCAGCTTCGTCGCGAGGGTGTATTTGACCCGGAACCCCTGCATCGCGGCCTCGGTGCCCAAAGCGATGAGCAGATGCGACTTGCCGGTGCCGGAATCGCCGATCAGGCAGAGCGGCAGGCCTTTCCGGATCCAGTCGCAGCTGGCGAGGGTGTTGATCACGGCGGGATCGATGTTGGGGTTGGCGTCGAAATCGAAGGCGCGCAACGGTTTATCGCGCGGGAACCCGGCCGCCCGGATGCGGCGTTCGCTGCGCCGCCGGGCCCGGTCGTCGCATTCGCCCATCAGCAGCTCGGCCAGGAATCCTCGGTAGGACATCTGCGCTTTGGCCGCGGTGTCGGAGATCTCGCCGAACTGAGAGCGGATGGTAGGCAGCCGCAGCACTCGGCAGGCTTGATCGATCGCCGCGTCGGCGGCCTGTTCGGTGAGACCGTTGCGTCGCCCGATCGCGGAGTTGCCGGTCATGAGATGCCGCCTTTCTGGGGTTTGGGGAGACGGAGCAGCTGGTCGTAGTGAGCGACCGAGGGCAAGGGCCGACTGTCCGGGGGTAGATGCGCGAGCCGGCGCGCCGTCAGGGACGGGATCGGGTCGACCGGCGCGTCCAGATCGACGGCCGGCGCCGGTACCGGCTGGGACTCGCTGATCTTGCGTGCCTCCAGCGCGACCGCGTCCGCGGTGACCGCGCCCGATCGCAGCGCGGCGGCGAGTGCGTCGACGAGCAGGTCGTGGGGCATGTGGCGTTGCAGCAGAAGCACTTCGATCAGCGCCCGGGTGCCGTGCGCGTCGCCGTGGGCTTTGCGGGCCGCCGCCCACCATGCTTCGTGGATCGGTGTGAATTTGCCGGCGGCGCGGGCCTGTTCGAGCGCGGTCGCTCCGGGTAATGCGCCGGGCTTGCGCAGCAGCCCTTCGAGGTAGTGATCCAGTTCCAGGCGGGCCCCGCATTTCGCGAGCAGCCGTTCGTGGCGGGCGATCTCTGTCTTGCCGTCATAGACGGCCAACTCCGAGGCGTGCAGCAGGACTCGGACCTGGCGATCGATGTAGTGGACCGGAACCGAATACTTGTTGGTGCGCACGCAGATCTGCGCGTAGCGGTCGACCCGTGGTGTGAACCAGCGGCCGGTCTCGAACGGTTCATCGGGCAACGGTGCCAGCAGCGGCTTCTCCATCGCGAACATCTGCCCGATCGTGTGCGGCCGTGCCCCGATGCGACGGTCGTCGTCGGCGGCGTCGAATGCGTCGATCATCGCGTTGAGCTCGGCGATCGAGTCGATTTCCGGGACGGGGACCAAGTGGTTTCGGCGGAACCAGCCGACTTGCCCTTCGACGCCGCCCTTCTCGTGCGCGCCCTCGATCCCGGGTCGGCAGTAGAACGGCTCGAGGCCGAGATAGGACCGGAACACGGTCCAGCGTTCGGCTTCGATCCTGCCCCTGGAGAACCCCAGGACCTGCCGGACCGCGGCGCGCAGGTTGTCGTAGCGGACCTTGCCCGTCGGGACACCGCCGAGCATGCGCGCGGCGTGCAGATGCCCTTCGAAGAACGCCTCCTGGCCCGCCGACAGCGAGACGCGGTGGACGGCCTTGCCCGAGAACGACATCCGGAAGCAGAACAGGTAAGCCGTCACCAGCTCCCCGCGCAGGCGGATGGCGATGTCACCGAAGTCGACCTCGGCTTCCTCGCCCGGGCGATGGGTCTGCGGGATGAAGATCTTCGGTGGCGCCCGACCGGACTCGGCCAGGATCTGCGGCCGGCGGTCCTGGATGTAGCGCTGCACCACCGAATACGACACGTCGTCCAGGCCGTGTTCGTCGATCAACCGCTGGTAGATCCGGATCGCGGAATGACGTTGCTTGCGCGGCGCGTCCAGATCGGCCCGCAAGATGTCGTCGATGACCGGTTCCAGTGGTTCGAGTTTCGAGCCCCGAGCCGAGTACTCCTTGCGTTCGGCCGGCCACGGCGACGCCACCGCAGCGACGACAGCGCGGTATCCGACGCCGTACTTGCGTTGAATCGCCCTGTTGGACAGTCCCGCTCGCGCGTCACGGCGTATCGCGGCGATCAGCTCGGCCCGCGACACGATCGCCATGGCGACTCCCTGGTGGAGGCATCGTCCGCTGAGCTCGGACGACCTCAGCGGTAGCGCACGGACATCGTCACACCGCAACCCCGGTGGTGGTGTCAGATTTCGTGCTCACGAGTCCCGCGCTCGGGCGAGTGGTGTCGTGATTCGCGCTTACGCGTTGTCGGCATTGACGCCCATAACCAATTCTTCGAGCGAGCGGGGGCACCGTCGTTCACAATGGATGATCCGGTTGCCGATGCGGCCGCCGCTGGAAGGACTCCAGCACCACTCGCGAGCATCGGACCAGGCTCCGCAAGTGACGTGCGCGCGATTTCTGCCAACCGGGGCAACGTATCGAGCGTAAATAACGATGAGGGGCTTTATAACAGAGCTGATTGTCATGGTGACAGCTCGAAATACGTTGCGGCGCCTCGGTTCGAGGATGCTGAACCTGAAGGACCTGGAGGTGCGCAACGCGCCGTCGCAGCTTCTACCGGGGCAGTGCAGAGGGAGGCAAGTGCAAATTATGACGCTGTGAGTACCGTGTTGAGTCCGTCGGCCGCCGCTGGGCGTCCCGAGCACTCGCATTCGTGGCCGCTATGGGCAAAAGATGATACTCATTCACTGACAGATGGGGACTGCGTTCCCCCTGCAGCCCGCGACAGCGCGGACTCTGCCGCTGATGGACTTCACTCCGGTCGTGCGGCGGGATGGCCGGGCTCGGAAAGAACTGATGCCGAACCCAGCTCAATATTCGCGCCCGCGGTGCATTCGCTCGCCCCTACTTCGTCGCCGGTTGATGGCGGCTCGGATCCGGCGGCACTCGGGAGTTCTGCGACCAGTAGTGCGGCATCGAGTGAGACTCCACTAGATTATGAAGTGCCGTCTGGCACGCAGCCTGTGCCGAGGCGCTCTCGGGCATTGGCTGCTTCCCTTGATCGCGCGATGCCCAGCCGAACGGCCAAGCGCGTGAAAGGCGCAAAGGCCAGCCGAGCTGAGTCGGAAACGCCCTGGTCGCGGACATCTCGTCGACAGGGTGAGGTAGTGTCATCGACGCCTTGGTCCAAAATGCCGAGCGCGGATCGCGATACTGCGAAGACGACGCCCGCTGCCGTCTCGAAGATTACTGCCCCGGCTGGCACCGGACCCCAACGGCAACCACACGATTCGGCCAATGCCTAGGATTCGAGTGCTTGGTCAGCGCCCAGCCGCATAACCTTGCATGGCGCGTGGGTTGGCGGCCGCCGAAAGTGCTCCGGTCGCGGGATTCCGCGCGACAACACACATGCGGCCTTCCGACCACGGGTCGTTCACCGTGATGCGGTGCCCGCGACGGCGTAGCTCGGCGATGACCTCGTCGCCGACGCGGGACTCGATGGTTACGCCACCCGGATTCATTGATCGCGGATAGAAGGAGTCAGGGAAGCTGTCGTTGTGCCAGTTCGGCGCGTCGATCGCGCCCTGCATGTCCCATCTGCCACGGACGGTTGCCCGCAATGCAACACCTAGGAAGAAGTGCAAACTCCACTGGTCTTGCTGATCACCACCCGGTGTGCCGAACGCCAGGATCGGGTCCCCGTCTCGCATGGCCAATGACGGGCTGAGGGTGGTACGTGGTCGACGGCCTGGGGCCAAAGAGTTGGGCAGGTCGGGCTCGAGCCATGCCACTTGTAGTCGGGTGCCGAGAGGAAATCCGAGCTCGGGCACCACCGGATTCGACTGCAGCCAACCGCCGCTCGGGGTAGCAGCGACCATGTTGCCCCACCGGTCCGCGACATTGATGTGGCACGTGTCGCCGCGGGTCGCGCCGTTGTTTGCGACGGTAGGTTCTCCCGCGCCCACCGGCACCTGTTCGGGCGCAGAATAATCCGCGTATCGACTCAGTCGGGGGGCCCTACCGTCCGGTTGTCCGGGCCGCAATTCGTAGGAGGCGTCGGAGTTGATCAGGGCTCGGCGCGTCGCGTTGTAGGACGGGGACAGCAACGCTTCGAGACTTACATCTGCGTTGTCGCCGTACCAGGCTTCCCGGTCGGCCATGGCGAGCTTCGCCCCTTCGATCAGCGTGTGGTAGTAGTCGGGGGTGGCGTAATCCAGCTGGTCGGGTAGGAGGGCGAGCTGCTGCAGGAATACCGGGCCTTGGCTCCACAGGCCAGGCTTCGCGATTGTCCACCCTTTCCAGGTATAGGTGGCCGGATCCTCGTATGACGCGGTGTAGTTCGCCAGGTCCTCCACAGTGAGGGTGCCCGCGTGCCGCTCACCAGACGTATCCATGGCCGGCCTCGAGGCAGCTGTGGTCAGAGCCTGGCCGATGAACCCTTCTCTCCAAACTTCTCGGGCGGTATTGATCTGGTCCTCGCGGCCCAGGCCCGCCGTCTCGGCGATTACTCGCCGCCAGGTCTCCGCCAGCGTCGGATTGTTCAGCAACTCTCCGGGGGTCGGAGGACATCCAGAACGCAGGTAGACCGCCGCCGAGGTCGTCCACTCGGTCTCGAACAGTTGTTGCACAGCCGAGATGGTGCCCGATACGTCTTCGAGTACTGGATGCCCGTGTTCGGCATAGGCAATCGCATAGGACAGAATTTCAGCCAGTCGTTTGGTTCCATGGTCGCGCAGTAGCACCATCCACGCGTCGAACGCGCCTGGGACCGCCGCGGCCAGTGGCCCAGTTCCCGGCACCAGGTCCAGGCCTAGCCCGCTGTAATGCTCGATCGTCGCGCCTGCGGGCGCGGGCCCCTGGCCGCACAGCACCTTCGGTGCCTGCCCTACTGGCGCGAGGATGATCGGCACCTCGCCGGCGGGCCCGTTCAAATGTGGCTCGACCACGTGGAGCACGAAGGCGCCGGCAACTGCCGCGTCGAACGCGTTCCCGCCGTCCTCCAAGACCGCCATCGAGGCTGCTGACGCGAGCCAATGCGTGGATGACACCATCCCGAAGTTGCCGTGCAGTGTGGGGCCTGTGGTGAAGGGGCTCATGGTCCATCCTCCGTGACAGTCAGTCGTATGACTGAATTATGAGGTTAGTTCTCACCGGCGCATATCGCAAGCGGCGGAGTGTTGTCGATACATATGACCAGGCTTAACGGAAGCCTCGGCGACCACCCCTATCGTCCAGCAGCCCTGCTCGATCGCCGGTGCCTGCACGGTGGACACGGTGCGCGACTATGTGGAATGGCTCAACGGCCGTGGCCTGGAACCGAGCTCCCGGGGCGTGATCTTCGATTATGTCGTGACGATCATGGGTGTCGCGGTCGTCGAACATACGATTCCGGAAAACCCGTTCCGGTCGCGGCTGATCAAACGAGCACGAGGCGTCCGCCGGAAAATCGTCAGATTCCGGGCCGTTGCGGGTCTTGCGGGCGATGTCGCGGCGCCGGTCTTCGGCGAGTACGAGCGCCAGATCCAGGATCAGGCTGCGTTCGGTGTGTTCGCCGGCGGCGATGCCGTGCAGGATCTTCACGGCTACGCCTTGCTGGAACAGATCATTGAGGACGATCAGGCCCTCGAGGAGGTTACGGCCAGGCGATCTGCTTCTTGCACGGTGAGCATGTCACCGGGCCGCATGTCGAAGAGTGCGGGCTCGCACAGCTGAACATCTCCGACCTTGGCCCAATCACGGCGACTGGTGGGGATGAGAAAGTCACGCTAAGCACAGATGACCCAATGCGTACCGGATCGGGAAGCAGTGATCGCCTGGTCGTGGTCCGCAAAGCTCACCCGCCAGTTCGAGACGTTCGGACCTCATGCTCTCCGAGGTCGACTTCACCGCCGTGGACCCTTGCTACCTGATGTGCCGCCTTTGTTACCGGCGCCTTGGCCTGGCCGATGTCAGGTGTCCGGTTCGTAGGTGTCGGTGAATTCTTGGCCGCCGATGAGGTAGCGGTCCATGCTTATTTCGTCTGGCTTGTTCGGATCGAAGGGCACGGCGATCTTGCCGTCGACGCCGGTGTTCATCGGCTCACCCCACGGTGCCGTGATCTCGATCCGGTGGCCGGTGTCGTTCGGGATTGCCCGGATCTTTCCCTTCGGTTTGTATACGCCGGGTTCGGTGGTCTGCTCGTGACGCTGGTCGAAGTGGGCTCGCGCGACGGAGATGTCCGGCTCGGCTGCTTTGTAGATATATCGCTCGCCGCCGGGGTTGGTGATGATGATCTGGCCTGCCCGGGCCCGATTGGTGGTTTCGCGGGTGCCGTCGGCCAGGATGGTTTCGACGGGTTCGCCCTCGCTCGCGACATGTGCGCGGACCACGCCCTTTTTCCTGTAGATCGGGGCCTGGGCGAGTTTGGTGGTGTAGTCGGGGGTCGAGAGATCGACTCGCAGTGTCACAGGATCGGAGCCAGTCGAGGAACCCCGCGGTGCGGGATCTTCTCCCACCGAGTGGAGTCGTTGTTGCGTGGGGCCTCCGCCAGCGCCCGCCCCGAGGACATGGTCCCTACCCTCGAGGTCAGCTTCTTCGGTCCGTTGCATACCCTCTTGAAGCTGGTAGACCCCGCGCTTCATGCCCTCTGCATCGGTCTCGCCGAACTTCTCCAGCAGCCGAGCAACCGGGCGGGCGACCCTGTCACGAACCAGCTTGGCAACAACTCTGCTGAACTGCACCTGCCCCCTCGGTTCACGGCACCGACGAACGCGGCTCCGCCACAATACATCCCCGCACCGAACGCAGCCTGTCCCGCTGATGCTGCCCCCGAGCCCCAGCCCCCTGGGCGCGAACATTCGCGAGTTCCGGTCTATACCACATACGCTGATCAGCGACCGTCCGCACCACGGCGCCAGGACGGCTTGAACGAAGTGCTGTCGTTTGTCGGGTTGCGGATGCCCGACCAGGCCTCGGACGCGCCACCGCGACCAAACTGCTGGCCCGCAAACGTCCGCGATTACTGCCGATCGGGGACACTGTCGTCGCCGAAGTACATGGCACTCAGGCCCAACATTTGGTCCCGGCCTGGGAGGCCCAGCGGCACACCGACAACCAGCTCCACCACCGGCTAATCACAATCCGACACAGGCCGGTCTGCCGGACTACATCGGCGCTCCGCGCATACTCGACGTCGTCGCGTGGATGCGCGGCAAGAGCAGCCACACCAACCCGATTGCCCCTCGGCACCGTCGGTGGACGCCGCCGATTGGGCCGCGTTGACCGAAGCCGCCGATCAGGCGGGCATGAGCGTGCCCGCCTGGCTCGACCGGTCGGTGCGGCTGGGCACACTGCATGCCCGCGCGAACCGCGATCTGCGCGGCGGCCCGGCCCGGCCTCCGCTCGACGAGAGCGGTCGCCGTGCTCAACTATTCGGCGTCGGTGTGCGCCCCGCCAGGTTCTAACGGCATCCAAGTCGATAATGGAGTGGGCCCTTGGTCATCGCCCACCACGAGGGCCCGCTTTGCGGACCGGGGTAGGTGACGCTGACCTGCCCTACCGGTTGGGTTCCAATTCGGGTTGCTGACTGACGGCCTTACCGAAAGGCTGTCCCGCGTGCCACGCGCTTATCCCACCGAGTTCCGGACCCGAGCGATCGCTCTGGTTCGGGCCGGCAAACCGGCCAAGCAGACCGCGGTTGAACTCGGGATCCACCCGGTGACGTTGTCGAAATGGTTGCGCCCGACGACATCGACCACGGACTACGACCGGGCAAACCCTCGGCGGAGTCGGCAGAACTGCGTGCGGCTCGCCGCCGGATACGAGAACTCGAAACCGAGCTCGCGATCATCCGCCACGCCGCGAAGCTCCTCGGGGAGGACGTTTCTGGCCCACAAGGCGGTTCTCCCCGGTGATCGACAGCCTCGTCGCAGCCGGGGCACCGGTAGACCGATGCTGCCGAGTGCTCGGCGTGGCCCGGCAGAACTACTACAAAGCCGAACGGCGCCCGACCACGCCGACACAGCTGCGGCGCCAACGGTTGACCGGGCTGATCCTCGAAGTCCACGTCGTGAACCGGAAATTCCATCGACTGAAACCGAACGAGCCGTGGGTTACCGACATCACAGTCCACCGCACGAGGGAAGGCCGGGTCTACTGCGCCGCGGTCCTGGATGCCTTCACCCCGCCGCATCGTGGGCTGGTCCATCGACTCCCGCCAAGACTCCACGCTCGTGGTCAACGCGCTGGACATGGCGATCCGAAACTGTCGCCTCGCACCCGGCGGGATCGTCCACGCCGATCACGGAAGTCAGTTCACCACATGGGTTTTCGGCAAGAAGATCCGATCGGCCGGACTGCTGCCCTCGTTCGGCACCGTCGGCGACGGCCTGGACAACGCGATGATCGAATCGTTCTGGTCCTCGATGCAGATCGAACTCCTCGACCGCAAAAAGTGGAAGACCGCCTCGAACTCGCCAGCGCGATCTTCGACTACATCGAGATCTTCTACAACCGCCAACGCCGCCACTCATCACTGAGCTACCACACCCCGATCGAATACGAACTACTCTCCGAGAACACACCCATCACCACTGCCAGTTAGGCACCACGACTGGAACCTATTTGGTGGGGCAGGTCATCGGGCAGCGGTGCAGGGTCGGCGACAACCCCGAAGCCATCCAAGCAGCCGACGCCCGCGCTCGTGCCCCGGATCCGGACATGCCCCTCGTCCGGGCGCGTATGGAGGTCAGTGTCGGCGGCAACGCCTGAATCCGGTAATCGGGGCGAGATGGAGAGAGGTTCCTGTCCTGGGGCGGCGGTTCCATGCTTGTGTGCTCAGCGGGTCGCGTCTGTGCGTTGGCACACTCTTGGCACACTGGCCGCGTCCCGCGCCTATCCGTCGAAAACAAAAACCCCCTCCCGACCGAGGTCAGGATGGGGTTTCGTCTGTCGGGCTGACAGGATTTGAACCTGCGACCACTTGACCCCCAGTCAAGTGCGCTACCAAGCTGCGCCACAGCCCGTTGCTCCCGCTCAGCGGGTGCTCGAAGAGATTACCTCACCACCCCCCGGTTCGACCAAATCGGGTCTCCGAGAGTCGGCCGGCGGTCCGGAGTGTCCGGAATCAGAGTCCGCCGAGCCGAGTCAGAACATCGAATGCCGCCTCGTTGGCCGACCACAGCGCCATGATCTCCGCATGGGTGGCCTCGCTGATGGCCGGGTTCTGTAGCGCCAGTCCGTTCGTCCAGACGACCACGTTGTATCCGAGGTCGGCGACCTGAAGCAGCGGGCCGGTCACCACTCCGCGACCGAAGAGCTGATCCAGTCCTTCGCCGACGAAATAGAAGCGCCAGAGCGGGCCCAGGTCGGCGTCATATACCTGCTTGGTTCGGTCGACGATCGCGTCTCCGCTGCTGGCGATCGCGTCGACGATGCGAAAGAAGTCCGGGGCGTTCTCGGGCTTACTGCCCACTGCGGCAACCGTATTGGCGAGGTCGACGGTGAGGTGTGCGTTGTATCCGGCCATCGCGACGCGGGCGGGGGATTGGTCGCACTGGGCCGTCATCCGGAAGTACGAGGCCCATTGGGGTTCGGCCGGACTGTCGGTGAACTCGGCGTGCAGGTTGGCCAGGTAGCGGCGCAGGAGTTCGTAGCTGACCGCGTGCGCGTATTCGGGGTTGTCGAATGCGGTGGGGTCGTGCTGGAGCGGCAGGACCGGCGACAGCTCCACGGCGTCGAGACCAACTCCGAACAGGCCGCGCCAATCGTGATGGGAGACGAGGATTTCGGTGAGGGTGTGATTGCGCGCCGCCGCCTCGTCCAGTCGCGCGAGGGTGGATCCCGCGCGGATGGTCCCGGTATCGGACAACCTGGCGATGGTGTCGATCTCCGACGCGGACAACGGTGTGCCGCAACGGGTGTCGGCCGCCGCGTCCGCTTGCGGTGCGACGACGATCATGGCCGAAACAAGCAGGGCGACAACGCTCGACGCAACCCGAAACATCCCGTGACCAGTCCTGTCCGATGACGTGTGGTTGATGGTGCCGATTGCGGTCGAACAGTACCGCAATCGGCGGCGAAAGGGCCTTAGGCAACAACCGTCGGCGCGCTCCGCGGAGCTGCTCAGCCCAGGTGCGCTTGCAGCAACCAGGCCGGGACCGAGGTGAGGCCGCTGGGCTCGTCTCGGACGTCCTCGAAGCGGACCGGGGACTGGTTGTCGCGGGGGAGGTTGTTGCCGTGGATACGGGCGGGGCGGATGTCGTCGATAACCCAGTATTTCGAGACGATTTCGCGCAGTTCGGTCTCGGTTACGGGGTTGGGGCCGAAGCCTTCGGGTGAGGTCGGGAGGGCTTTGCGGTCGAAGACCAGGACGTAGTACGAGGCTCCGGGGGCGGCGGCGCGGACGATGGATTGCTGGTAACCCTCGCGGAGGTCGACCGGGATCGAGTGGAACAGGGTGCTGTCGACGATGGTGCCGAAGCGGGCGTCGTATCCGGTGAAGGCGGAGATGTCGGCGACTTCGAAGCTCGCGGTGGTCAGGCCGCGGCGGGCGGCCTCGGCGCGGGCGAGTTCGATGGCGGTGGGGGCGGAGTCGAGTCCGACCGTGGTGTAGCCGAGGGCGGCCAGATGCATCGAGATCGCTGCCTCGCCGCATCCGACGTCGAGGATGTCGCCGTGGAATTTGCCCTGGTCGATGAGTGCTTGCAGTTCCGGCTGCGGTTTGCCGATACTCCATGGGGGCTTGGCTTCCGTGAACGGTCCTTCGTCGCCCTTGTAGGCGCTCTCGAAGGTGAATTCGCTTGGTGTGGTCATGATTTCCTCCGGATCGGTCGGGGCTATCAGACAGAGGGTCGAGCTGACTCGATGCTACGACGTCACCGGCGGGTAGTGCCGGGGCCATCGGCGCGGTGTGCCTTATGTCGGCTTCCTGCGTCGGCGCCGCTCGGTCGTTAGAGTGTGCTCGTGAGTCCCGCGAAGATCGTGATCGTCGGCGGTGGTTTCTCCGGCGTCGAATGTGCCCGTTACCTGGAACGCCATTTGCGGCCGGAGGAAGCGTTCATTCAGCTTGTTTCGCCGGACGCGGGGTTGCTGTATTTACCGCTTCTGCCGCAGGTCGCCTCGGGTGTGCTCAATCCGCGGTCGATTTCGGTGTCGTTGCGGAGGGTGCTGCGGCGCACCGAGGTGGTGCCGGGGCGGGCCATCGGGGTGGATCCGGAGACCCGGCGGCTCGTGGTGCAACGGCGGGCGGGGGTGGAGAGTGCGCTCGAGTACGACCATCTGGTGCTGGTTCCGGGCAGTATCACGCGCGTGCTCGATGTGCCGGGGCTGGGCGATCACGCGTTCGGTGTGAAGACCCTCGCCGAGGCCATGCATCTGCGTGATCATGTGCTGCGGCAGCTGGATGTGGCGGCGATGCGCGGCGGAGAGGACGAGGACCGGGAGCGGCTGAATTTCGTCACCATCGGCGCGGGCTACGCGGGCACCGAGACCACGGCGGTGCTGAACAAACTCACCCGGGCCGCCGCCCGCCGCTATTTCCCCAGGGCGGAAAAGGAGATGGTGCGCTGGCATCTGGTGACTCGTGGCGATCGGATCATGCCCGAACTCGGGGACCAGCTCGGCGAGCAGGCCAAGCGGATTCTGGCCGAACGCGGGATCGAGCTGATCTGCGGCGCTTCGGCGAAAGAGGTTACCGCGCACGGTGTTCAGCTCACCAATGGCCGGTTCATCCCGTCGCGCACGGTGCTATGGACCGCCGGTGTAGTCGCGAGTCCGCTCGCGGGGCATCTGGGCGCGGAGACCGAGAAGGGCCGGATCGTCACCGGCGCCGATCTCACGGTGCCGGGACTGCCCGGCGTGTGGGCGTGTGGTGATGCGGCCGCCGTGCCGGACCTGACCGGGAGCGACGGCGCGGTGTGCGCGCCGACCGCTCAGCATGCCATGCGGCAGGGGCGGCATCTGGGGAAGAACCTGGTCGCCGCGCTCCGCGGTGGGCGGCCGGCGCCCTACCGGCACCCCGACCTCGGCATGGTGGTCGATCTCGGTGGCGCGGATGCGGTGGCCCGGCCACTGAAGATCGGATTGCGTGGCATACCGGCACAATTCGTGACGCGCGGCTATCACCTGATGGCGTTGCGGACCATTGTGGCGCGGGCCCGGGTGGCCTTCGACTGGACGACCCATGGGCTCGGCGGTGACGATTTCCTGCGAATCGGATACGGGGACTTCGATATTCGTACCATCGGCGGGTTCGAACAGACCGGCTGTTATCTGCCGGCCGAGGACGTTCCCAAGGTGCTGGGATCCCTGGGCGAGGGGAGCTGACCACATTCCGGTCACCCGCCGGGCGCACTGTGCCGGTACGGCGGGGTGTGGGAACATCGGCACATGTCGTCCGTGAACGCCGCGGAGTTTCGCAGGCTTGCTCGTTCCTCGCCGTGGCTGTGGCGGACGCTCGAATTCCGTTGGGGCGGTGCGGAGGACGAGACACGGCACGCCTGGATCCGGCGGCCCGGGAATCTGCGGGTGGAGGATGTGCGGGGCGGGATTATCGAGACGGTCGCCGGGTCGAGACCGTTTCCGGGAGCGGGTGCCGACTTCGGCTGGGGCTGGGAGCCCAAGCCCGGGCGGTGGCCCTCGGCAGTGGAGCCGGTGTTCGCGAGCGACGGGCTGGTCGAGGTGGTGCCGGAGGCGTCCGATGTCGACTACGACAGTCCGTTCTTCCGGAACTATCACTGGGTGGCGATGCTGAATCCGGTCGAGTTCGCCCGAGGCGAGTGGGACGACGGCTACGCGGTCGAACTCTCCGAGCTGGGAATCGTCGATCACAACGGCCGCGAGGCCTGGCAGGCCACGGCGCAGTCCACGCCCGGTTACGAGCCGACGTGTGAATGTTGCGCGTTGCTGGGCGGGCGGTTCGACTACGAGCGTCAGGTGTGGATTCCGGGAGCGCCGTCGGTGGTCCGGCTCGATCGGCAGACGGGTGTGTGCGTCTGGATCGGCGGCGACGGGCCGGCGCAGCTGGATGTGGAGATCCTCGCCGTCGATCAGCCTCTCGGTGACGACCTCTTCAGGCGCCCGTAGTGATCGCGCCGCTGATCACGCGGGGTCACTGTCCGGGACGGTCGATCCTGTCGGGCGTTCGCTTGCCGTCCTCGGCGTGCATTTCGCCGAGTTCGGATCTGAAGATGCGCAGCGAACGTCCGATGCCGCCCGCGGCGTCGGGCAGCCGCCGGGCGCCGAACAGGATCACGACCACCAGCGCGATGATCAGCCAATGAGTGGGGCTGAGTGAACCGACCATCGAACCTCCCAGTTGGCCGAAGACAAGAATCAAAATTCACTTAGTGGGGTAAATATAGCAAGAGAGGGTTCCTCTCGATGGAGAACGACAGATAACTTAAGACGGAAGAATCGGATAGGTATGACGAAGTCTGCTGATCGCGGTGCCCCATTGATCTCGGATTCGGTGGCCATCGTCGGCGCCGACAACCCGATCGGGAGTGCCATCGATCGGGTGTGCCGGGAGCGGTCGGTAGCCGTGGTGGGACGGGTGACTCGCCGCGGCTGGGTCATCGACGGACCACCCCGGGTCGTGATCGACGTCGGGCCGGCGGAGCAGCTGTGGGACAGCGCCGAATTCTGCCAGCAGTGGGGAAGCGCGTTGCTCTATTGCGCGTCCGAACCGCACCACAGCGGTCTGCGCCGCCTGAAAGAGTTGAGCGCGGCCGTCGCGGTGGGAATGGTGACTACGCCGGGCGGCGGCTGGCCCGAGCAGATCGTGGCTCCGCGAATACTCGACCTGGCGGGTGAACTGGCCCATGCGGCGCCCGGCTGGTACTCGATCGATGAACAGTTCGGCACCGTGCCCGGTGTCGGCGGGCCCTAGGCCGGCGTCGGGGGCTCGGCCTCAGGGCCGGCTGTCTCGAGCCGTCGGCGCAGCAATTTGCCCGTGGCGTTGCGAGACAGCTCCTCGACGAAGACCGCGTCGCGGGGGACCTTGTGCCGGGCGAGGTGGGCCTTGACATGCGCGCGGAGCTCGTCGGCGTCCGTGCCGGCGCCGGGGGCGCGGACGCCGAAGGCGCGCAACCGCTTTCCGAAATCGTGATCGTCCACGCCGACCACCGCCGCGTCGAGGATGTCGGGACGGTCCACCAACAGATTCTCGACCTCGAGCGGATACACGTTCTCACCACCGGAGACGATCATGTCGTCGTCGCGGCCGTCGATGAACAGGCGGCCCTCGGCGTCGAAATGCCCGAGATCGCCGGAGGACAGCAGCCCGTCGACGATTTCCTTGTTCGGCCCGTCGGTGTATCCGCTGAAGCTGAGCCCGCTGGAGACGAAGATCGTGCCGATCGTGTCCGGTGCCGTGATCTGCCGGCGCTCGGCATCGTAGAGCGCGACCCGGCGGGCGCCCGACCGTGCCCGGCGCGTCCCGCATGTCCTGTGGTGTCGCGACTGCGGCGACGGCCACTTCGGTGGAGGCATAGAGGTTGTACAGGACATCGCCGAATACCTCGGCGGTGCGGCGGCTCAGATCCGGTGAGATCGACGGCCCCGCCGCGAAGATCACCTCGAGTGTGGATGTGTTGTAGCGGCGCAGGATCTCCTCGTCCAGATCGACGATGCGTTGCAGCATCGTCGGCACCAATACCAGTGTGGCCGCCCGGTATCGGGCCACGGCCGCGTGCGTCGCGACGGGATCGAACTTCCGCTGCCGGAAGATCACCCGATTGCTCAGCCCCAGCCGAGAGTGCACTGCGACAGGCCGGTGCCATGGAAGATCGGCGCGGCCATCACCATCGTGGCGTCGCGCGGCAGCGGCACCCGGTCCAGGAACTGAGCCGACTGCAAGGGCGAAACCTTTTCCCGCGGTGCGCCTTTGGGGGTGCCGGTGGTGCCGCTGGTCAAGATGACCATGCCGCCGGGGCGGTGCGGCGGCGGTACCGGATCGATGGGATGTGTCGCCGCGAGTTCCTCGATGGACGTGATGTCGGCGGGTTCGCCGTCGTCGGTCCAGGTCAGCAACCGCAGAACATCCCGTGGAATCGCTCGCGCCCGTTCGACGAATTCGCCGTCGATCAGCAAGGCCCGGACACCTTCGCGGGCCACCACCTCGGCGAGTTGCGGACCGGCCGACCCGGTGTTCAGCAACACCACTCGGGCGCCGAGTTTGCCCGCGGCCAGCAGGCTGAGCACCATTCCGCGGTGATCGCGGCAGAGCACGCCGAAGACCGCTCCCGCCTCGAAACCGGTGGCGACGAGTGCGTGGGTGAGGGCATTGGATTGGCGGTCGAGATCCTGAAAGGTCAGTGTTCCGCGATCGTCGACGAGTGCGGGCGCCGAGCCGCGGGTGCGCGCGGCGTGGGCCAGCACAGTGGCGAACGGGCCGATCGTATTCGCGTCCCGCATCGTGCGAACGATATCCAGCGGTCGCAGCGGATCGACCATGCCGCGCCGTCGAAGGACGGAGCCGGCGGTGAGCGTGTCGCCTCACCGAGCGCACCCATCCCCGTGCAGAACTCGACACTGTCACAACGGCTACTGTTCCGCCGGGTGAATCGGTTCTTCACTACCGGCTTCCTGCCGCAGCGTTTCCGCGATGAGCTCGGACTGCCGTGGAGTCCTGCACGGCAGCGGGGTTTCGAGATGATCATGCGGGGGATCGGCGGGATGCTGCGATTGCTGCCGGAAGGGTGGCGGGCCTATCCGTTCGATCGGTATCTGGAAGATATGCGCCGTCGGCAGGCGGCCGGTAAGTCGCTGGTGTGAGGTCGTCGCTCATGCGGTGAGCGCATTGATTGCGCATCGAATGACTGGCCGGTGCTGCGGCTATCGGGTGATGGCCGGGATCAGTTGCGTGAGTGCCGATTCCAGATCGTCCACAGTGATCGCATCCGGCGGCAGGGCGGCATCCGCCCAGCCCGGCCCGGCGAGCAGGACGCGGGCGCCGGCCTCGGTGCAGGTCCGGACGGCGGAGGTCAACGCCGTCGAGTCCTGCTGTGACCACAGCACGACGGTGGGGTGCGGGGGAGTTCGGGTGAGAGTGTCGGCCAGGGCCTGGGCCGGCACATCCGGGCCGAGCATATTCGCGGATACGCCGCGGTCGGCGAGGGCGCCGCGCAGTGCCTCGAGCGGCAGGGCGTGCGCCTCGCCGCTCGTGCAGGCGAGGATGATCGCCGCGGGCTCGATGGCGGGAGGCGGTGGGACCGCGCGGTGCAAGGCGGACGTGATGCACCACGAGAGCAGATGCTCGACATCGATACAGCCCTCGCCCGCGCCCTGGCGGTGCACGATATCTGCGAAAGCCGGGCGGCACAGGTTATTCCACGTGGGTGTTACGCCGAAGGTGCGGATATGACTCATCAGCAGCGCCGCGGCCGCTGTGGAGTCCAGTGCGAAGACCGCGGTCAGCAGGGTGGCGGTATCCCCCTCGATCGGTGCCCGGTCGCGCACCGCTGATGCCGCACGGGCCGGACTCGCGCCGGCGCGCACCAGCACGACCATTCGTTCGAGGACCGCGATATCGGCCTCGGTGTAGAGGCGGTGCCGGCCGGGCCGGTGGTCCGAGGGGCCGATGCCGTAGCGCTGATTCCAGCTCCGCAAGGTCGCGGTGGGGATCCCGATGCGCTCTGCCACCGTGCCGATCGGAAAGCCGGTGGCATCGAGTTCGGATGCCGGATCGATAGGCATAGCGGCCATTCTGCCCTCCTTCGCGGCCGATCTGCTCCTTGCATCGTTTGTGCATCGAATTTATGCTAGCATACCCCCAGCGATCGAAATCGAGGCATCACCAGACCCGAGGAGTCTCCAGTGTTCGAACGTTCATCGACGCAAACATCCGCACTTCCGCCCCGCGCCGCGGCGGGTACGCGGAGGTATTCCAGTCGTGCACTACTCGCCACCTGCGCGTTATTCGCGGTCGGTGTGGCCGCGGCCGTCCCCGCGGCGGCGGATTCGCCGGCGGCCGGGCCCGCCCCGGTACCGCAGCTGGATTTGGGCCGATACGTCGGTACCTGGTATCAGACGGCCGCTGTGCCGCAGTATTTCAATCTAATGTGCGCACGTGACACCCGCGCCGAGTACGCCGCACTGCCGAACGGCGATGTCTCGGTGCATAATTCGTGTACCACCTGGAGTGGGGCGAATAACGAGATCCGCGGCGCCGCGCGGGTCCAGGACCCGGCCACGGGGGCGCAACTGCGGGTCGCATTCCCGGGAGTCCCCACGCAGGAGAGCCTCGACGGCCCCGTCAACTACATCGTCACGGCGCTGGGCCCCGACTATTCGTGGGCGCTGGTCACCGATCCGGCACGCGTCTCGGGATTCGTGCTCTCGCGGCAACCGGCACTCACCGACGGGCAGTGGCAGGATGTCATCTCCGCCATCCGGGGCGCCGGTGAAGACCCGTGCCTGTATCTGACCAGTCCGATCACCGGGGGCAGGTCCGATATCACCCCGCTGTGCCGGCTGTGAGGTCACGAGCCATGAACGTGACCGTTGCCCTCTTCACGCGTGATCTGCGAATACACGACAACCCCGTGCTCAGTGCCGCCTCTCGCGGTGGCGACACTGTCGTACCGCTGTTCGTGGTCGACGATTCGATGATCGTGGGCACGAACGCCGCACCGAACCGGCTCCGTTTCCTGGCCGCCGCGCTGCGCGAACTCGATGACGAGTTGCGCGGCGCGGGGGGCCGGCTGATCCTGCGACGCGGCAAGGTCGTCGATGAAGTCGAACGTGTTGTCGCCGAGGTCGGTGCCGATGTCGTGCACGTCGCCGCCGAGGTGAGCCACTACGGTCAGCGGCGCGAATGTGCTCTCCGGGAGCGTTTGTCGGCTCGCGACTGCGCGCTGGAGGTGCATGCGGCGTCGGTGACGAGCGTGGATACCGGTGCGCTGCGGCCTAGTTCGGGCCGCGACCACTTCGCGATCTTCAGCCCGTACTTCCGGCGATGGGAACAAGCTCAGCGCCGGGCACTGTGCGGTGCGCCGCATCGAATCACTGTGCCGGATATCGAGTGTGAGGCCCTCGCCGGCGCCGGACTGGATACCGGAACCGCCTCGCCGCAGCTGAGCGTCGGCGGCGAGACCACCGGCCGGAAACTGCTGCGCCGGTGGCTGTCCGGGCCGTCGGCCGACTACGCCGAGCGCGGCGACGACCTGACCGCCGACGCCACCTCGCACCTGTCGCCCTATCTGCACTTCGGATGCCTGTCGGCCGCCGAAGTGGTGTCACGCATTGATATGTCCGACGCGGGTGGCCGCGCCTTCGCCAGACAGCTGGCCTGGCGCGATTTCCACCATCAGATCCTCGCCGCCCGGCCCGACACCGCCTGGGCGGACTACCGGCCCGGCCCGGTCGAATTCCGTGAGGACGCACAGGCATTCGATGCCTGGACCGCCGGTCGCACCGGGTTTCCGATCGTCGACGCGCCGATGCGGCAACTGCGCGCCTGCGGGTGGATGCCCGGCCGGGCACGGCTGATCACCGCATCGTTTCTGACCAAGACCATGCGCATCGACTGGCGCCGAGGTGCCGACTATTTCCGCTATTGGCTGGTCGACGGCGATGTGGCGAACAATCAGCTGAACTGGCAGTGGGTTGCCGGGACAGGAACCGATACCCGGCCCAATCGGAGACTCAACCCGCTGCGACAGGCCGAGCGATTCGATCCCGAGGGCACCTACGTCCGGCGGTGGCTACCAGAGGTGGCCGAACTCTCCCGCGACGTGCATCGCCCATGGCGTGCGGATATTGATCCGGCGAGCTATCCGCCGCCGATCGTCGAAGTGCCTGGAATGTAGCCGGTGGCAGGAGAGAATATGCGCTGCGTAGTTTTCGGTGCCACCGGATATATCGGTGGCAGGCTGGTTCCGGAGTTGCTCGCCGCGGGACACGACGTCCGCGTCATGGCTCGCACACCCGCGAAGCTCGACGATGCGCAATGGCGCGCGGCAGTGGAGGTCATGCGCGGCGACGTCCTGGACGTCGAGACGGTGTCGGCCGCGCTGCGCGGCACCGACGTGCTCTACTACCTCGTACATTCGCTGACCCGGACAGATTTCGACGTCGCCGACCAACGGGCCGCGATGTTGGTGGCCGAGCAGGCCGCCAAGGCCGGGGTCCAGCGCATCGTCTATCTGGGCGGGATCGCACCGGCCGGTCAGCGGTTGTCGCGGCATCTGGCCTCCCGCGCGGAGGTCGGCCGGATCCTGCTCGCGGGACCGGTTCCCGCGATCGCCCTACAGGCCGCGGTGATCATCGGATCGGGTTCGGCCAGTTTCGAGATGCTGCGATATCTCACCGAACGGTTGCCGGTGATGGTCACACCGCGCTGGGTGCGCAACCGGATTCAGCCGATCGCGGTGCGCGATGTGCTGCACTACCTCACCCGGGCGGCCGGGCTCCCGCCCGATGTGCGGGGCGCCTTCGATATCGGCGGACCCGATGTGCTGACCTATGTCCAGATGATGCGCGTGTACGCGCAGGTGGCCCGGCTGCCGCGCCGGGTGATTCTGCCGGTTCCGGTGCTGACGCCGTGGTTGTCGGCGCAGTGGGTCAATCTGGTCACGCCGGTGCCGAAAGCGATCGCGGTGCCGCTGATGGAGTCGCTGGTCAACGATGTCGTTTGCGGGAATCATTCGATAGCACAACATATTCCGGATCCTGCGGAGGGACTGATCGGCTACCCGCGGGCCGTCGGTCTGGCCTTGTCGCGGGTCCGGAATCTCGAGGTCCCGACCCGGTGGTCGGATGCCGATCATCCACGGGGCGAACCGTCCTCACCGATGCCCACCGATCCCGCGTGGTCGGGCGGCTCACTGTATATCGATGCGCGAGAGCGCCGCAGTCACGCGGACCCGGCGACCCTGTGGTCGGTCATCGAATCCATCGGCGGTGCGCATGGATGGTATTCATTCCCGCTCGCCTGGTCTCTGCGCGGCTGGATCGACCGGCTCGCAGGCGGCGTGGGTTTGCGCCGCGGCAGGCGCGATCCGCACCGCCTGCACGCCGGTGAAGCCCTGGACTGGTGGCGGGTCGAGCGCATTCAACGCCCGCGTCTGCTGCTGCTGCGGGCCGAGATGCGGGTTCCCGGACGGGCCTGGCTCGAACTTCGAGTCGAGGCGGATGAGGCCGGTGCGCTGTATCGGCAACGCGCATTGTTCGAACCACACGGCCTGGCCGGACATCTCTATTGGAAAGCTGTCGTGCCCTTCCACGCGATCGTCTTCGGCGGGATGACTCGCAATATCACCGGCGCGGCCGAATCGAAAGGCGCGTGATGCCCAATCCGATGATCGGAGCCATCCATGAGTGAAAGCACACCGCCACGCGAGGTGGCGGTGATCGGCAGCGGGGTCGCCGGTCTGACCGCCGCATATGTGCTGTCCCGGGACGATCGGGTCACTCTCTACGAGCGGGACGCCCGGCTCGGCGGACACGCACACACCCACGAGATCGAATATGCCCCTGGGCAATTCGTCGCCGTGGACTCCGGGTTCATCGTGCACAACGATCGCACTTACCCCACGCTGGTCCGGCTGTTCGCCGAACTCGGTGTGCCGACGCGCGAGACCGAAATGTCGATGTCGGTTCGGGCCGATGCCGCCGGTATCGAATACGCCGGTGCACTGGGGCTGTCGGGTCTGTTTCCGGAGAAGCGCATGCGGTGGAATTCGCGGCATCTGCGCATGCTCTACGACGTGAACCGGTTCCACCGGCGCGCCCGCGAACTGCTCGAGCAGCCCGATTCCGATCTCACTCTCTCCGGATTCCTGCGGCGGTACCGGTTCGACGACTACTTCACCGACTACTTCATGACCCCTCTTGTGGCGGCGGTCTGGTCCTGTGATCCGAGCCTGTGCGTGGACTATCCGGCCCACTACCTGTTCCGGTTCCTCGACCACCACGGAATGCTCACGGTCTTCGGATCGCCGAGCTGGCGCACGGTGGTGGGAGGCTCCGCCCGTTACGTCGAGCGGATAGCCGAGCGCATCGCCGAGATCCGCACCGCCACAACGGTACTCGCGGTGGCTGAACGCCCGGGAGGGGTCACCGTCACCGATGCTCACGAGGCGCGCCGCTTCGACGCCGCGGTGATCGCCGTACATCCGCGTCAAGCGCTGGCGATGCTCGAAAAACCGGGCCCCCGGGAGCGGGCGGTACTGGGTGCGATGCCGTACTCGATCAACCACGCCCGACTGCACACCGATGAATCCGTGCTGCCCAGATCCGAGCGTGCCCGGGCATCGTGGAACTACCTGGTTCCCCCCGACGATGGCGACGGCTCCGGCGTCGTCGTCACCTACGACCTCACCCGGCTGATGGGACTGCACCACGTCACCGACCGCCGCTACCTCGTCACGCTGGGCACGACAGAGCTGGTGGCGCCCGACCGCGTGCTCGCCGAGATGACATACGAGCATCCGATCTACAAACCGGAATCCGTTGCCGCACAACGTCTGCTACCCGAAATCGACACTGACCGAGTGGCCTTCGCCGGGGCCTATCACGGGTGGGGATTCCACGAGGACGGGGCGCGGTCGGGACTACGCGCGGCGGAGCGGATCGGTGGGCGGTGGACGAGCCCCCGGGAACCCGAACCGACTGCGGCGGTGGTCAGATGACCTCCGCGATCCCACCGGCGCTCTATATCACCCGAATCCGGCATGGGCGCCTCGCGCCCGTTCGGCACAGCTTCGAATACCGAAGTTACAGCTGGTATTTCGATATCGAAGCACCACCGCGGCCGCTCCTCCCGCCTCGGTCGCGCGCGTACTTCCGCGCCACCGACCACCTGGCCGGACCGGGCGAGACACTACGCGCCCGGGTGGACGCTGTCCTGGCCGACCACGACCTCGACTGTGCGGGCGGCCGGATCACCGCACTCATGAACGCCCGCTCCCTGGGATACGTCTTCGATCCGCTCACCCTGTTCTGGTGCCACGGCCCGGATCGGCGGCTGCGGTGCGTCCTCGCGGAGGTACACAACACCCACGGTGCGCGGCACACCTATGTGCTCCGGCCCGACGAGCACGGCCGCGCCGATGTCGCCAAACAATTCCCGGTCTCGCCGTTCAACCGAGTCGAGGGAACCTATCGGCTGAACATTCCGGAACCCGCCGGGCGGCTCGCGGTGCGGATCATGTTGCAGCGCAACGCACAACCGCCCTTCGTCGCATCGGTCACCGGGCATCGGGTACCGGTGACCGCGCAATTGATACTGCGAGCCAGGCTTCGAGCACCGCTGTCGCCGTTGCTGACCGCCGCCCGTATCCGCCGGCAGGGCATCGCCCTGTGGGCGCGGGGAGTACCCGTCGTTCCGCGACCGCGGGCCCACTCGGAAGACAAGGTGTCATCGTGACCGGTTCCGGCATCGATACTCGACGCGGCGAACTGCGGCCGGCCGTACCTGCAGGGGCGCTCGCCTGGGTGCGCGCCGGTGTGGCGGCCCGGCTGTTCCGGCGCGCGGTCGCGCGGCTGCCACTGCGGGTGGAATTCCCCGACGGCGAAGTGCTGGGCGCCGGTGCGTGCGCGGAACTGTTGCCGCGCATGATCATCCGTGATCAGGTTGCCTTCTTCGCGCGGCTGGGCTCGGCCGGTCTGATCGGCTTCGGTGAGTCCTACACCGCGGGCGAGTGGACCGCGTCCGATCCGGCAGCGGTTCTCGAGGTGCTCGCGCGGCGGATAACACGGTTGATCCCGGCCACTCTGCAGCCGTTGCGCCACCTCGTACTGCCGTCGCGCCCCGCGGGCGAACTCGGCACCGCCGCGAACGCGCGATCCAATATCGAGCACCACTACGACCTGTCCAATGATCTGTTCGCGCTGTTCCTCGACGAGACGATGACCTACTCCGCGGCGATATTCGACGTTCCGAACGCGGCGACGTGGGGCCGGTTGGCGCGGGCACAGCGCCGCAAAATCGACTGCCTGCTGGATGCGGCCGGTGTGCGGGCCGGTACCCGGGTGCTCGAAATCGGCACCGGCTGGGGCGAACTGTGCCTGCGCGCCGCCGCGCGCGGCGCCCGCGTGCACTCGGTCACGCTGTCGGCCCAGCAGCTGGAGCTGGCGCGTGCGCGGGTCGTCGCGGCGGGCTGCGACGATGCGGTCCGGATCGAACAGTGCGATTACCGTGACATCCGAGGGGAATTCGACGCCATCGTCTCGGTGGAGATGATCGAAGCGGTCGGATACCGGCACTGGCCGGACTATTTCCGGTGCCTGAACGATCGGTTGGCACCGGGCGGGACCATTGCATTACAGGCCATCACAATGCCGCACGACCGGATGCTCGCCACCCGCGATACCTACACCTGGATCCAGAAGTACATATTCCCGGGCGGATTCGTGCCATCCGGCGAGGCGATCGAGCAGACGGCCGGGGCCGCTGGACTGCGGGTACGGCAGCAGTACGGCTTCGGCGCCCACTACGCCGAAACGCTGCGGCTGTGGCGGGAGCGATTCGACGCGAACGCCGACGCCGTCGCGGCACTCGGCTTCGACACCACCTTCCGCCGGTTGTGGCAGTTCTACCTCGCCTACTCCGAAGCCGGGTTCCGATCCGGCTACCTCGACGTCGCACACATCGTTCTCGACCGATCGGAGGAACGGACATGACCGCGCAGGATATCGGACAGGCGGTGCGGGGCCGATGAATTGGACGACACAGCTCGAGGTCGGGGTCGCCGCCATCGTGGCGCTCGCGCTCGTGCAGACCGTGGCCTACCTGATCGGCCGGCGGATCGGCCGATACAACGTGGTGGATGTGGCGTGGGGTCCAGGTTTCGTCGCGGTCGCCGCCGTTGCCGCGGTCGTCGGTGACGGATCGGCGCCGCGACGGATCGTAGTGCTGATCCTGACCGCGATCTGGGGCCTGCGGCTCGGCCTGCACATCGGGCGCCGCACTGCCGGCCACGGTGAGGACCCGCGGTACACCGATCTGCTCGACCGGCACGGTCATTCCTCCGCCGTCGTGATCGCGCGAATCTTCGTGCTGCAGGGCGTGTTGCAGTGGATCGTCTCGATGCCGATCCAGATCTCCGCGGTGACCGGCCCGATCCGGGGGCTCGGCTGGGTGTTGGCCGCCGCCGGCGCACTGCTGTGGGGCACCGGGCTGTTCTTCGAAGCAATGGGTGACCGGCAGCTGGCCCTGTTCAAGGCAGATTCCGCGAATCGCGGCCGGATCATGGATCGGGGGCTGTGGGCCTGGACCAGGCATCCGAACTACTTCGGGGATTTCTGTGTGTGGTGGGGCATCTGGTTGATCGGGGCGGCGGTCTGGCCGGGTGTGCTGACCGTGATCGGGCCGATAGTGATGTCCTATCTGCTGATCTGGGGTTCGGGTGCGCGCCTGCTGGAGAATTTCATGGGAGATCGGCCCGGATATCGCGAATATCAGCGGCGCACAGCGTATTTCATACCGTGGCCGCCGCGGTCGCCGAGCAAGCGCGACCGGGACCGGTCCTTATCGGGCGGCCGCGATGTCGAGTAGTGCGTCGGTGACCGCCCGGGGTTCGGTGATCATCAGATCGTGGCCGGTGTCGATATCCCACAGTCGCCCTTGATCTCTGGCGGCGCGTACCAGTTCGGGGTCCCTGGTGGCGAGGGTGGAGGTGCACACGATGTGGTACTGCGGGAGCTGCCACAGGGCGGATTCGTTGCGCAGGTCGAGGGTGTCCTCGAAACATTGCCAGGGGTGGGCGCTGAGCCGGGTCTGCATTCACGCCAGATCCCGCGGATCGGTGACGCCGTACCGCATTCCGGCATCCGGAGTGGGGGCCAGGACCAGCTCGACGCCGTCGATGGTTTCGCCGAATTCGCGGGTCACGGTGATGATCGGTCCGGCCACATCGACGAGGGACTGCCCGTTCAGCGGATTCGCCGCATCCAGATAGACCAGGCCGCCGATCCGATCCACGACCCGGTCGGCGGCACCGGTGATCACCATCCCGCCGTAGCTGTGGCCGACGAGCAGGACGTCACGCAGATCTTCGTGTTCGACCAGCCCGGCGATATCCCGGATGTGGGTGTCGAGCCCGATTCCGCTCAGGCGCAGATGTGCGCGGTCGGCGAGTCCGGACAGGCTCGGCGCGTACACCTCGTGCCCGGCCGCCCGCAGCAGCCGGGTCACCCGCTGATAGCACCAGCCGCCGTGACCGCCGCCGTGGACCAGTACGAAAGTCGCCATATTCAGAACCTCATTCGCGAAGTTGAGATCAAGGTTATCGAAGGTGTGTGAGCCGAGTGGCCGGATCGGTCACCGCGCGCACCGCCGGCTGCGCGCGGCGATCGATCCGGGCGGGTATTCGCACGTCGGACGCCCGATGACGGATGTGCGAATGCTGTCGGGTAAGATCAATGCCAACATGACAGTTCTTCGAGCTGTCGATGCCGGGATGAGGCCGAGGTCTCATCCAGCGTCGTAAGACGGCATTTACTGCGCGACCCGGTTTTCCGCGTTGCTGCGCTACTCCTACGGCGATCAATTTTGCCTCTCGGCAATCTCGCCATGTCGTGCTTCCGCGGACCGTGTGTCCAGAGCCGGGAGCCCAACGACCCGATGCCCGAAAGGCACCACCGCACTTCATGACTATCGATACTCCGTCGTTCGCCGTGCTCGGCGTCAGCGCCACTCTCACTCGTGCGCTGACAGGAGGCGGCATCACCGCTCCATTTCCGATCCAAGCCGATACCCTGCCCGATTCACTCGCCGGCCGGAACCTCCTGGGCCGCGGCCGCACCGGCAGCGGTAAGACGCTCGCCTTCGCGATTCCGCTGATCGACCGGCTCGGCACCGCCGGAAGCCGGCCCGCGCCGAACCGCCCGGCCGGTCTGGTGCTGGCGCCGACCCGGGAACTGGCCACCCAGATCGCGGGCACCATGGAACCCCTGGCCGCCGCGTTCGGGATGAATGTCATCACCATCTTCGGCGGCGTACCGCAGCAGCGCCAGGTGCGTTCGCTGCGAAGTGGTCCCGATATCGTCGTCGCCTGCCCCGGCCGGCTCGAGGACTTGATGAAGCAGAAGCTCATCTCGCTCGACGCCGTGCAGATCACCGTGATCGACGAGGCCGACCACATGGCGGATCTGGGATTCCTGCCCGGCGTCACTCGCATCCTGGCGGCCACTCCGGGTGGCGGTCAGCGTCTGCTCTTCTCGGCCACCTTGGACAAGAGTGTCAACCGGCTGGTCGAGCGCTTCCTGCCGGGGGCGATCCGGCATTCGGTGGGTGCGGCGGACACCCCGGTCGCGACGATGACACATCACATCCTCGAATCGGCCGACAACAATGCCAAGAAGGCGCTGATTCATCGGCTCGCGTCCGGTACGGGCCGGCGAATCCTGTTCACCCGCACCAAACGCAATGCCCGCCGGCTGGCGAAGCAGTTGCGGGATACCGGTATCGCCGCCGTGGATCTGCACGGCGATCTGGCACAGAAGGCTCGCGACCGGAACCTCGCGGCATTCGCGGGTGATGCCGCGCGGGTGCTGGTCGCCACCGACGTAGCCGCCCGTGGTGTGCACGTCGACGATGTCGAGCTCGTGGTGCATGTGGACCTGCCCGCGGAACACAAGGCGTACCTGCATCGTTCGGGACGTACCGCGCGTGCGGGCGGCACCGGTGATGTGGTGACGCTGGTGCTGCCCGCGGAGCGCGGCGACATCGCGACCCTGCTTCGCAAGGCCGGGATCGATGCCACGACGCAGCGGGTCTCGTTGGACTCCGCGCTGGTGTCACGGCTCGTGGGCGTTGTCGCACCGCCGGTCACCGATCGCCCCGCGGTACCTGTGGCCGCAGCCGATACGAACAAGGCTGCGGGACAGGGACCTTCGCGCGCCCGCACGCCTCGACGTCGCGGTCCGAAGACCGGCGGCGCCCAGGGATCGGCCGGCAATGGCACCCGGCACGGCGGCGCCGGTGGCCGTGCCAAGAGCGGCGCGGGTGACCGTTCGGTCGCCGGCACCGGTGATCGCGCCGCGAGCGGCGCGGGTGGCCGTGCCAAGAACGGGCGGGGCACCGGCGGACGTGGTCACAGCGTTGCGGCCGCGGGGAGTACCGGAGGACGTGCCGGATTCTCGCGGTCCGGAGGCGGTCAGCGCAGTCGCTGACCGGATGCGGGTGGGTCAGCGGCCGTGTCGGTCGCGCCTGCGGGCTTCGTCCTCGTGGGCGCGGATGACACGGTCGAGACCCCGGCGATCGTCGGGATCGGTCGTATCAGCGAGTTTTCTGCGCAGCTCGAGCAGATCTCGGAGTAGTTCGAGGTAGCTCTTGGCGGCCGCTGGACGCGGGCCCGGCGACACGAATCACCGTGTCTTGCCGGGGCGCGACGGTGTACCCGCCGCGTCGTCGAGCGCGGAGAACGTCGGCCGCAGGTCGGTCCCGGGGGCGAGGGCAGACACAACGGCTGCCACCACTTCCTCGTGACTGAACAGCTGCGACTGTGCCGGGGAATCGCTCATCGTGGTTTCTCTCGATCGATCCGGATGGTTACTTACTCGGTGGTCGGCGCAACGCGGTACGCAGTCCGCGCCGCCCGGCCGACGGGGGACCGGCCTCGGCGTCGGGCACATCGCGCATCCGGAATTTCCGCTCCGAGGCCGTCTCCGGCGCATCATCGGAACTCGCGCGCAACAAGCGGTCGGGGACGGTCAGCTTGTGCACGGTTCGCATGGCGAGCAGATACTGCCGCGGCAGCGAACCGCTGGTGTAAGGAAGATCGTATTTCTCGCACAGCGCCCGCACCCGCTCCGCGACGGCGGGATAGCGGTTGCTGGGCAGATCGGGAAATAGATGATGCTCGATCTGATAGCACAGATTCCCGCTCATGAACCCCAGTACCGGGCCGGCCGTGAAGTTGGCGCTGCCCAGCAGCTGCCTCAGATACCACTCGTGCCCGGATTCCTGCTCGACCACGGCATCGGTGAATTTCTCCGCGCCGTCGGGAAAATGGCCGCAGAAGATCACGGTATGTGCCCACACGTTGCGCAATACGTTGGCGGCGGCGTTCGCGGTGAGGGTTCGCTTCCAGCGGCGCCCGCTCAGGGCCGGAAACAGTGCGTAATCCTTCGCGATCTGGCGCGCCGCCTTACCCAGGGCCGCCTTGGTCGGCGCGGCTCGGGCCGCACGGCTGTCGGCTCGTTCGTATTCGGCCCAGAGCCCGTGCAGCGCGATGCCCCATTCGAAAGTCAAGGCCAGCAACAGGTTCTGCAGCGGCTGCAGGACCATGTACAGCCGCCAGGGCTGGTCGCGGGTCACACGCATGACCCCGAAGCCGATATCGTCGTCCATCCCCAGCACGTTCGTGTACACGTGATGGCGGTAGTTGTGCGCGTAACGCCACTGTGACGACAGCGCCGCCATATCCCATTCCCATGTGCTGGAATGGATTTCGGGATCGTTCATCCAATCCCACTGGCCGTGGGAGATATTGTGGCCGATCTCCATGTTCTCGACGCTCTTCGCCACCGCGAGCCCGCTCACACCCAGCGCCCAGCCGAGTTTGCCGCGGCTCATCGCTATCACCCCGCGCGCCGCGATATCGAGAACGCGCTGGAAGGCGATCGTGCGGCGAATGTAGGCCGCGTCACGCGCTCCTCGCTGTTCGCGCACGTCGCGGCCGATCGCATCGAGTTCGCGGCCGAGCGCCGCGATGTCGGCATCATTGAGATGCGCGTACGCCCCGATGTCGGCGATAGCCATTGGTTCCTTCCCTCGGACCTCCGAGACGGGGCAGCAGCGTCATCGCCGCCGCCACGGCGGTAACGCCGGGATCAATGTCCGAGCCCGCTTCTCAGTGTTCGCTCGATACGATCGAGAAAACCGGTCCCGCGTTCGGGACAACCCGTCGGCACAGGTATCTCACGATGCCGAATGCGTACGTTCAGCTGCGCTCGGGCTCCGTGCAACAGGTGGGTAAACCCCAATGTACTCATTGCGAGGGTCCCGTCTCCGGAAGAGCCGCACCGGCCGGGCCCGGATGGCCCACCGTTCGCAGCACGAGACCGGGTGTCCGATTGACGCTACGGGAAGCGGACCCCTATGTCCATGTGCCCGGCTTGTGCGCCACAGCGAACACTCGGCGGAACGGCAACCAGGTCGTTCCGTCGGCGCGGCGCGGGTAGGCGGACCGCAGCATCGGGGCCAGTTGAGCGGTGAAACGGGTCCACTCGGTGTCGTCGAGCGCGGCGCGTACCGGGCGCAATGCCGTGCCCGTCACCCATTCGAGTACGGGGTCCTCGCCGGTGAGGCGCTGTAGATAGGTGGTCTCCCACGCGTCGACCGTGCAGCCGGCCGCGGTCAGCACGCTCGCGTAACCCTCGGGATCGAGTACGTCGCGGGGCTGCAGGATCCCGGTCGATTCCAGCCGGGGGCGCCATTCGTCGCGCGCGGCGAGTTCCCGGATGGCGAGATGGGAGGGCGCCTCGAAATTGCCCGGCACCTGCAGAGCGAGCCATGCGCCGCCGGGCAGCGCGTGCACCCATTGCGGCAGCAGCGCGACATGGGTGGGTACCCACTGCAGTACCGCGTTGGCGACCACGACGTCGGTATCCGGTGCAGGCTGCCAGTCCTGTGCCGCCCGGACTTCGGCATCGATTCCCAGTTCCTTTGCCGCGGCGACCATTTCGGGGGAGGAATCGAACGCCTCCAGCTGTGTGCCCGGCCAGCGGCTGGTCAGTACGGCCGACAGATGTCCGGGCCCGCAGCCGAGGTCGACCACCCGCCGCGGGCGCTGCGCGTCGATGCGTCCGATCAGTTCGAAGAACGGGCGCGATCGGTGATCACCGAAGTCGCGGTACTTCTCGGGGTCCCACATGAACGCTCCCATCGCCGGGCAGATCCAACAGTACAAGCGTTATGTCAACGTCGTGGAATGCCGGATGGTCGCAACGGTCCATGAATCCGCTCACGTCACCGGTAACGCGCAGGAACAATCGGAGTTGCCGACGATCAACTCTCACTGATCGCAACGGCTGACGTCCGGCAGGTCGATGCCCGAGGCTGATGCCCATGTCACGGGAATTGCATCTGGCCGGATTTCTGATCGCCTCGCACGTCACCCATTCGCATGCGGCGTGGCGGCATCCGGGGTCGGAGACGGACTATCTGGGCCCGGGTTATTACCGCAGGGTCGTCCGCACGCTGGAACGTGGCAAATTCGACTTCCTGTTCTTCGCCGATCTGCTCGCCACACCGGTGCGCTACGGCGACGACATCCGGGTGCCGCTGCGCAGCGGCACCCAGGCCTCGGCGACCATCGATCCGGCGCTGGTGGCGGCGCTGCCGGCCGACGCCACCGACCACCTCGGGCTCGCGATCACCAAGTCCACCACGTACTTTCATTCGTACGAGGTGGCGCGGATCTTCGGGACGCTGGACCACCTGTCCCGCGGCCGGGCAGCGTGGAATGTGGTCACCTCGCTCAATCAGGCGGGTTTCGGCCCCGGCCGCCGGCTGACCGCGGGGTCACCCGCTCTGTGGCGTCGTGAGCCAGTGCGCTCAGCCGAGTCCGCGGGCGGCGCAGGCGGCGAGGAAATCGTCGACGATGCGGGTGCAGTCGGCGCGATCGGCACGTCCGATTCCGGCGAGCCGCACGAAGACGATCGGCCCGAAAAGCTGAGCCAGGACGGCCGTGAGATCGCGGTCGCCGAGCAGGGCCCGCGCCCGCGGCTCGCCGAACAGTTCGTCGAACGGCCGCCGGTAGTTGTCGATGAGATGTGCGCGTAGTGATCCCGCCCGGATGCCGTCGGCGTCGGGTTCGGAGTCCGCGGTGGCCAGCCAGGCGAGAGTCGTCAGATGGACGGGGACGTCGTTGATCCGCTCCGCCTGCCGGGTGAGCAATTCGATCAGCCGCTCCCGTAGATCGCCTCCGGCCGGGATCTCGACCACGGGCGGCAGCAACTCCTCGAGGGTCGCGGTGCGCAGCCGGGTGACGGTGTCGAAATGCCGGTAGAGCGTGGTCCGGGCGACGCCGGAACGGCGGGTGACCGCATTGATGGTGACCGCGTCCAGGCCGCCCTCGCGCAACAGCTCGGTCGCCGCCTGCAGCAGCCGCCGCCGCGAACGAACCTTGCGTGGATCGTCTTCGGGTTCGATCGCGGCATTCGGTGTGGTCATTGCCACAGGATTCCTCCTCCTCGCGATCGGGTGGCCGTATGGACAGAAACGCTACTTTTAGTAGCATAGCGCTACTGTGAGTAGCGTTTCTGGAGGCGTGATGGACGCGACCGTGACCGAACCCGTCGTCGCACGGACCCGATGGGTGGTGGTGGTGTCATGTCTGGCAGTCGCCCTGGTCATCGCATTGATGGCGGCGCTGTATGCCGCGTTGCCGCAGATCGCCGCGGCGACCGGTGCGACACAGTCCCAATTGACCTGGATCATCGACGGCTACACCCTCGCTCTGGCCTGCCTGGTGCTGCCCGCGGGCGCACTTGGTGACCGCTACGGGCGGCGCATCGTCATGATCGCCGGGCTGATCGTGTTCGCGGTCGCGTCCGCGGTGCCGCTGCTGATGGCGGGCCCCGGCTGGCTGATCGGATCGCGCGCGCTGGCGGGTGTGGGTGCGGCACTGGTGATGCCGTCGACACTGTCGCTGCTGACCGCCGGGGTGGAACCGGAACGACGCAATGTGGCCGTGGGCATCTGGGCCGGAACGGTGGGCGCCGGTGCGGTGTTCGGCATCCTCGGTTCCGGGGTGCTGCTGTGGCGATGGTCGTGGCTGTCGATCATGATGGCGATGGCGGCGGCGGGCGCGGTGCTGGCGATCGCCGCGTGCACGGTGCCCGAATCGCAGGACAGTGTGCGGGCCCGCTTCGACCCGTGGGGTGCGGTGACGGCCGCCGCCGCGGTGGGCTTGATCGTCGTCGCGGCTCTGGAAGCGCCGCAACGGGGTTGGACCGATCCGGTGGTGCTGGGCACGGTCGTCGCGGGGCTGGCCGTCGGCGCGGCCTTCGCCGTGATCGAACTGCGGGTGGAGCAGCCACTGCTGGATGTGCGCCTGTTCGCGGTGCGCGGTTTCGGGGCCGGGACGGTGTCGGTCGCGGTGCAGTTCCTCGTCTCGTTCGGCCTGTTCATGGTGATCGTGCAGTTCTTCCAGCTGATTCTCGGCTTCTCCCCGCTGGTTTCGGCGATGGCGATGGCGCCGATGATCGTGCCGATGGTGGGGTTGTCGCTGATCTCGCCGTGGCTGGCGCAGCGGTACGGCCTGCGGTTGCCGACCACGGTGGGTGTGGCCGTGGTGGGTATCGGACTATTGTGCTTGTCCAGGCTCACCGCGGACAGCGCGTTCGTCGATGTGTTGTGGCCGTTGCTGATCCTGAGCACCGGGCTCGGATTATCCGCGGCACCCGCGACCGCGGCGATCGTCGACGGTGCGCCCGACGACAAACAGGGAGTGGCCGCCGCGGTGAACGACGCGGCCCGCGAGATGGGCGCGGCATTGGGGATCGCGCTCGCCGGGAGTCTGCTCGCCGCCGGCTACAGCCGCCGCATCGGCGAGGTCGCCGACGCGATTCCCGAACAGATCCGGGGACCGGTGACGAAGTCGCTGGCGGGTGCGCTGGAGGTGACCGACCGGCTGGGCCCGCAGGCGAAACCCCTTGCCGCACATGCGGAGTCGGCCTTCGCCTATGGCCTCCACCAGGCGACCCTCGTACTCGGTCTGGTGACGCTCGTGGTGGCCGCGATCCTCGGGGTCTGGGCGCCGACCCGCGACCGTCCGCAACCGGAAGCGGAGTCCGAACTCGTGCCGGACGCACCGGAGCGCTCCCCGGCGGCGGTGGAGTGACACCGGGAATACCACGCACCCGGCGGTGTGTCAGGGTTTGCGGGCCACGCCCCCGAAGGCCGCGATATCGACGCTGCGCCCGACCTCACTGGAATCGGGCCGCCACCCTGTGATGCAGGTGAAGCCGGGGTCGATGAGTTCGAGCCCGCCGAAGACGTCGGCGATCTGCTTCCGGGTGCGCGGGGAATACGGTGTGCCACCGGACTTCTCGTACTCGGCGCACAGGTCGACATAGGCCGGACTGTCGTCGGTGCCGTCCCACATCACCAGATAACTGCCCGCGGGCACGGCCGCCATGACGGCGCGCACGATCCGCAGCACGTCCTCGTAGCTGTGGGCGTGCCCCAGAACGCCCATGAACATCACCGCGACGGGCAGGTTCAGATTCAGGACGGCGTGTGCCTCGGCGATGATCTTCTCGGGTTCGTGGAAATCGGCATTGACGAAGGTGGTGACGCCCTCGGCGCTGGTACTGGTGAGCAGTGCCCGGGCGTGGGCCAGGACCAGCGGATCGTGGTCGACGTAGACGATCTTGGCCTCGGGCGCGATACCCTGTACGACCTCGTGGGTGTTCTGCATCGTCGGCAGTCCGGTGCCGATATCGAGGAACTGCCGGATACCGGCCTCCTCGGTGAGATGGCGCACGGCGCGGATCAGGAATTGCCGCGACTGCACCGCCATGGTGGCGATATCGGGATCGATCTGCAGACTGGCCTTGCCGACCGTGCGGTCGACCTCGTAGTTGTCCTTGCCGCCCATCCAGAAGTTCCAGATGCGCGCCGAATGGGGGATATCCGTGCGGATCTGTGCCGGATCCTCGTGTGCCATCTGCGCTGCGCTCCTGTGAAATGTGGATGCCGCCGAACTGCGGCAGGTCGGAGATGCGAATTACGCGAGTATAGACTCGCCGTCCGCTCGGCGGGACGGAATACCTTGCGGTGATGGATAATTCGGACACAGTTCGAACCGGCAATGGGAGGTCGTCGGCGCCGGGGCTTCGGCGTTGTGCGCCAACGTCGTTCGCGGATTCGCCGTTGACCGTGCGGGCGCCCGGGGTGTGGGGGCGGGCGCGCCACCGAATGGTTCGAAAAGAGGCTGGGACCGGCGGCGCACGTATCAGGGCTCCAGGGATTGCGATTGCTGAAAGTGTGCCAAATTCTGCCTTTTGGTCGCTGAGCGGGGTTCGGATATCCGGACGGGACGTTTGCGCGTATTCGCCGGCCGAGTGCGACGCGCGCTGGTCGCGTGTTCAATCTGGAATGTTGCCCACGCCGGTGTCGCCTTCGTCAGCGACATGTCGGCTACCGATATTGGCCATTTAGGAATTGACGACCCCGGCACGTATGGTTGCTGATCGGTTACTGAACGTCTCATCGCACACGGAGGTGGTACGGAGCTTGCACAGCACAGTGGTCGTCGTCGGATCCGGATTCGGAGGGATCGGCATGGGAGTGGCACTGCGCCGCGCCGGTATCGAGGATTTCCTGGTCCTGGAGGAATCGCCGGAATTGGGCGGAGTGTGGCGGGACAATACCTACCCGGGCTGCAATTGCGATGTACCGGCCCACCTGTATTCGTTCTCGTTCGCCCCGTACCGCAGCACCCGCACGCGATATCCCGGGCGGCGGCAGACCTTGGAATATCTGCGCGCGGTGGCCACCGACGCCGGCCTACCTGCCCACCTGCGGACCGATACCGCGCTCACCGAGGCGACGTACTCCCGAGCCGATGCTCGTTGGGAACTGAAGGCCGCGAACGGAACTCGGATGACCGCGGATATCGTCGTATTCGCCGTGGGGCAGTTGCACCGGCCGAACATCCCCGAGTTGCCGGGGCACGCCGACTTCACCGGACTCTCGTTCCATACCGCGCAGTGGGATCCGGCCGCGGATCCGGCCGGGCGCCGGGTCGCGGTCATCGGCTCCGGATCCAGTGCAGCACAGTGTCTTCCGGCTATCGCCGAGACCGCCGACGCAGTCCGGGTATTCCAGCGGACACCGCAGTGGATACTGCCCAAACCCGCCGTCGAATTCGGCCCGGCGGCGCGAACCGCGCTACGTCTGCCGGGAGCGCAGCGGGCCTACCGGTGGGGCCTGCAACAGGGAGCCGACACGATCCTGGCACCGATCATGCGGCGCGGCTGGCCCGCGAGGCCCGCGGAATGGGCTGCCCGACGCTATCTTCGGCGCGAGGTGGCCGATCCGGTACTGCGCGCCAGGCTGACTCCGGACTATCCGATCGGCGCCAAGCGAATCGTCTTCGACGCCCATTACTACCGTGCGCTCGGACGCGACAATGTCGAGCTGATCACCGCGCCGATCGCCCGGATCGTGCCCGAGGGAGTCGAGACCGCCGACGGAATCCGGCACGCCGCCGACATCATCGTCTACGCCACCGGCTTCCGTGCGGCGGAATTCCTGTCGCCGATCACCGTGCGCGGGCGCGACGGCCTCTTGCTGCACGAGCAATGGCATTCGGGGGCACGGGCTTTCATGGGCTTGGCGGTGCCGGGCTTCCCCAACGCCTTCCTGATCGCGGGGCCGAATTCGTTCAATCCGGCGGGCAGCAATCCGGGGATGAAGGAACAGCAGATCGACTACATCATGCGGTGCCTGCGCTGGCGCGCCCGGATCGGTGCGCCGGCGATCGACGTGCGTCCCGAGGCGATGGCGGCCTATGAGCGGTGGATGGACGACGCGCTCGCACGGACGGTCTGGTCGTCGAATGTGCCGAGCTGGTACAAACACGGCACCGGTGCGATCACCGGCCCCTGGCCGGCCTCGGCGCGGACCTACGGCCGGATGCTGCGCCGGGCACCGGCCACGAGTTTCGCGCCGGTCGCCGCCGCTGTCGCGAGTCTGCCGTCGGAGCGGCTGCTTCCGTAAGCCCCGACAACCGAAATGTGGCCCGGCGGCGAGGGGTTCGCCGGGCCACTGTCGTGTGAAACTCAGTTCTCCTCGTGCGGCAGATGCTGCCTGGCCTGCTCATAGCCGGCGTCCAGCGGCGTGCCGGGGCCGTAGACCGCGTGGATGACTCCGGTGCGGAAGGTGGCCGACCGCAGCAGCGTCAGTGGCAGGGCGCTGGTGGCCTCATCGAACAGTCGCATCCCGGAACGCACCGCGATCGGATGGATCAGCAGGTGCAACTCGTCGATCAGTCCGGCGGCGAGCAGGGTCCGCACGACCGATACCGATCCGGATATCGCGATATCGCCTCCGGGCTCCTGCTTCAGTGCGGCGACACCGGCGGCCGGATCACCGTGCAGCAGTTCCGAATTGCGCCAGGCGAAGGCCAGATCCCGGGTCGACACCACGATCTTTCGGGCATCGCCCAATTTGCGGGCGAATTCGGCATCGGGCCCGCCCGCGGCCTCGCGCTCGGGCCACGCGCCGGCGAAACCCTCATAGGTCACGCGACCCAGCAGCAAGGTATCGGCGCTGCCGAGCTGGGCATCCACCGCGGCGCCCATTTCGTCGTTGTAGTAGGGGAAATGCCAGTCCTGCGGATTCTCGACGACACCGTCGAGGGCGATGAACAGTCCGGCGGTGACGGTGCGCATGAGATCTCCCGAGTGTTGTGGTGGCTTCTGCGGGGTTCGACGCCGCGGTCGCCCGGAATTCATCGGTGCCCCGGGCCGGTACTCGGAGGTCGCAGCCGCGGTGGAGCAGAAAGTGAGCGGTTCCCCATATTTTGTCGCCGAATCACGCGCGCGATCTGCTTCGGGGAGAGTTTACGCAGGTGAGTGGCCTCGACCCCATGCGACCGAGTCTCGCAAAACGGAGTAGAAGGTGAGCGTCGACTCGCATTACCGTTTCAGCACGTAACACATATGGCCGGGATCGGGAGTGTCTGTATCGCTCGATCACCGGATGCGGCGGATCTCGCGCCAATCGTGAGGTCGGGTCCGTGACAAGGAGGTCCGAGTGACTACAGCAAGCACGATCGGGTCGAAGCGTGGCAAGCCGGCGCAGTTGACCTCGCTGTCGCCGCGGGACGCGCACGCGATGGCGAGGGAACTGGTCGCCCACCTGGGCGCCTCGGTGCCGCCGTTCACTACGCTGCCCGCCGATGTCATGTCCGGTGAGGTGACGGCGGTGACGCGGCTCTGCGCGGAGTGGTCGATCCGCCGCGTCAATGGCGGGGACCTGCCCGAGCGCACGGACCGGCTGCGCGCCGCGGCGGCGCGCTGGTGCCGTGCCGGGGTGCCCATCGAGGATGTCGTGCACGCCATCCACGAGGGGTTCAAATCCGGGCTGGACCTGCTGTTCGCCCGCGCTCGCGCCAGTGACGCCGAACTCGTCGTCCGCGGCACCTCGACCGCCCTGGAGATGCTGGACCTGATCACCGCGACGGTGAACAAGGCCTATGTCCAGGAACGGCGTGCCGAGGCGGCCGAACATCACACCGCGGTGCACACACTGACCTCGGCGCTGCTCGGCGGGCACGCGAGCACGAAACTCGCCCGAGAGTGCGGCATTCGGATCGCCGACCGGTATTGCGTACTGGCCGTGTGGATTCCGCCGCATCCCGACGAAGCCCATCCGCGGCTGGACCAGCAGGTCGTGGCGCGCCGCAAACTGCGCCGGGTACAGGCCGCGCTCGCGAAATTGCTGCGCGAGAATCCGCTGGCCATGCTGTCGGTCGACGGTGGCAGCATCCTGATACCCGAGAGTGTCTGTGCGGAAACGGAACTCGACGATCTGTTCACCCGGCTGTCGGAGCTCGCCGGGGTGCCGCTCACCGCGGCCGTGGTCACCGCCGCGGCGGGTGATGCGCCCGGTGCCGCCGAGCAGGCGCACGACCTGCTCGATACGGTGCGGCGCCTGGGCCGCGGGCCCGGCGTCCATCGCTTCGCGGAGTTCGCACTGCAATACCAGCTCACCCGCCCAGGGATCGGCCGCGACATTCTCGACGCGCGGCTGGCGCCGCTGGATTCCCATCCCGAACTACTCGAGACCCTGCGGGTGTTCTTCGGCACCGACCTGAACCGACAGCGCGCGGCCCGTCAGTTGTGCATCCACCCGAACACCATCGACTACCGATTGCGCCGGATCGGCCAGCTCACCGGTTTCGACCCGTCCCGGACGACCGGATTGTGGTATCTGCGTTCGGCTCTGATCGCCCGGACCAGCTCCGCCGATCACGACGCGCGCCGGCCCGCCTGAGCTCCCGGATCAGCGGTCCAGGGCCGTGGCGAACATGGGCCAGGATTTGTGCAGATCGTCCTGCCAATACCCCCACGAATGGGTGCCGTCCGGACGGATGTCGACGGTCGCCCGAATGCCGAGGTCGATGAATCTGTCCCGCAATGCGCGAGTGCAGCTCACCGCGCCGGTCTCGAGTGCTCCGCCGACGAGAAGCTGATCGCCCAGGGTCGCGGGATTGCCGTGGATCCCCGGTCCGGTGAGGGTGTCGAGTGGGACCGGGTTACCGGGCCCACTCGACACCCTCACCGGCGCGCACGGCGACCCCGTCCAGCTGGGCTATCAACTGGTGTTCGGCGCGGCGCTGGAAGGGGTCACCAATATCTGCACCCATCAGCTCCACGATCGGCTCGTGCAACTGGGTGTGCCCGCCACCTTCGACTTCCGCCCGGCGGGCACCCACTCGTGGGGGTATTGGCAGGACGATCTGCACAAATCCTGGCCCATGTTCGCGGCCGCCCTGGGCGAGTGACCGCGCCCGGCGCTTACCGCAGCGCGTCGAAGACCTCCCGGAGCCGGGTGGTGAATGCCTCCGGCTGTCCGGCATAACCCTCGTCGCCGCCGACGAAACCGCTGTGGTGACTGGGGAATACGGTGGCGGGCTGCCCGAGCAGCGCCGCGGTCGCCTCGGCCGTGCGCCCGGTGAGCGATCCCGCCGATTCCTCGCCGACCGCGATCACGACGTTCGTGGGCGCGGCGGTGAGCGCGGCCACGTCGGGCCGGTATTCGCTGACCGCCCAGGACCGATCCGAGAGCAGCGGATCGTCGCGGGTGCCGTCGTCGGTGGTGGGCATGCCGAACTGCGCCGGATCGGGTGCGGGCAGTGCGAAGAAAGCTTCGGTGTACTCGCCCTGCCATGACGTCATCATGATGAACGCCGCCATCCCGGCACCGAATCCCTTGGCCTCGTAGGCATCTCGAACACCGGATTGGGCTCGCCGGGCCGCTTCCGCGTCGGGCAGGACACCGATGAGCGGTGGTTCGTGGGCGACGAGTGTGGTGACATCGCCGGGATGGGCGGCCACCAGTGCCAGCGCCGTGACCGCGCCGCCGCTGCTGGCGAACACCTCCACCGGGCCACCGATCGTCTCGATCAGTGCGTGCAGATCCTCGGCCTGCACCACCGGCGAATGGTCGAGGCGCCCGTCCTTGCGGACGCTGCGGGCCAATCCGCGCGGGTCGTAGGTGATCACGGTGCGGTCGGGGAAGTACGAGGCGGCCGTGGCGAAACCTCCGGCGTCCATCGGCTGACCGACCATCAGCAGTGGTACCCGCCCGTCCGTCGCGGGCAGTGAGCCGCGCACGTCGTAGACCAGATCGGCGTCGGGAGTGGCGAGAGTATGAGTCTGCATACCGTGTCGACGGCGCGGAGCCGGTGAAATCATCGCCGCGCCGGCGACGAGAACAGAAACCCGGTCGGAAATTGTCCTGATTCCGCGCGAGAATGCGACGGTGACCGATACGACCCAGCGCCTGCTGACCCTGCTGTCGCTGTTGCAGACCCCGCGCGAGTGGCCCGGACCGGAGCTGGCCCAGCGACTCGGCGTCAGTGAGCGGACCGTGCGCCGCGATATCGATCGGCTGCGGGACTTGGACTATCCGGTGCAGGCGACGATGGGAATATACGGCGGCTACCGGCTCGCGGCGGGCACGGCGATGCCGCCACTGCTGCTCGACGACGCCGAAGCGGTTTCCACCGCGATCGGATTGCGCACCGTGGCCGCGCACGCGCTCACGGGAGCCGATGAGGCGGCGGTGCGCGCCCTGGCCAAACTCGAGCAGGTCCTGCCCACCCGCCTGCGGTCGCGGGTGCGCTCGGTGGGCGCGGCCACCGAAGTCCTTGCCGGGCAGACCGATTCGCCCGTGGACACCGCGGTGCTGACCGTGCTGGCCGCCGCCATCGGCACGGGAGAGCAAGCGCGCTTCGGATATCGCGCGAACTCGGGTGCCGAGACCCGGCGGCTGGTGGATCCGCATCGTCTCGTGGCCGCCGGGCACCGCTGGTATCTGGTGGCCTTCGACCGGGACCGCGACGACTGGCGGATCTTCCGCGTCGATCGGATCGTGAATCCGCAGCCGATCGGATTACGTGCCGAGGTCCGGGAGGTGCCTGGTGGTGATGCCGCGAATTTCGTCCGCGATTCGATGTATTCGCTGACTCCGGTCCACCGCGCCGAGATCACCGTCGCCGCCGCGGCGGAGCTGATCGCGCCCACGGCCGGATGGATCGGCGATATCGAACCCGTGGACGAGGGCAGCTGCCGGGTCACGACCGCGGCCGACACCCTGCCGTGGCTGCTGTTCCGGTTGATCCGGCTCGGCTACGACTTCCGGGTCGACGGCCCGCCTGAACTGGCCGCGTATGTGCGGGAGATGGGCGCGCGGATGCAGCGTGCCGCGCCCGCGACATGACGGTTTGCGGGCTACCGTGGCCGGATATCGCAGCAAACTCTCGGTAAGCAGTACCGGACACTCGAGGAGAACTGGTTATGCGTCGACTGAGCGTTACCCGCCGTCTCTCGGCCGCGGCCGCCGCAACCGCGGCGGCCGCCCTGGTTTTCGCCGGTCCCGCCGCGGCGGCACCGGAATCCGTGGACTGGACGGCCGCCACCGCGCACCTGCGCGCCGCGGCAGCCGGTAATCCGGCGGCCGAACAGGCGATCGACCGGCTCATCGCGGCCGGACCGGCCGTCGATGAGGCGGCGCTGCCCGCCCAGCCGTTCCAGATTCCCGCGCAGTCCGATGTCGGGCGCGGCGAGGGCCCCGGGGTCTACGGATCCGGGATGGCCTTGAACTACGACGGCTTCCGCCTGGGGTTCTTCGGCGGCCCGGGCACCATCGCCCCGAATCAGGCCGGGGCGAACCTGCAGGTGGTCTGGTACAACCTGGCAAACGGGCGCAGCGGCACCCAGACGCTGATCGAGCACAACGACGTGCCGGTGGACACCACGATCCGCACCTCGGTCTTCGATCCGGGGCCGGGAACCGTCGTCGCGGCCGTGTACGGGACGCTGTGGCACCGCTGGCCGGTGCCGGTCTCGCCCGACCACCAAGACGGATTCCAGTACCAGCTGGGCACCATTTCGGTCCCGTCGTTCGGCGCGATCTACAACTGATCCGGGTACCGGACGATCGGTCCGGCCGGGCAGCCGGGGGCCGGTTCACGGGAACCGGCCCCCGCGCATATCACCACCCGGTCAGTGCACGAACGGCAGACATCCCGCTATTCCGGCCTCGATCAGCAGCAATCCGGACGCCGGCAGGACGGTGACCAGTGCGGCGAAGCCGGCCAGCGGAAGTCCGCGCCCGGTGCGCCGCAGCCGCGACTCGGGATCGAGCAACCGGCCGACCCGGGCGGTGACGGCGAGAGTGCTGGTCCCCAGAGCGGTGTCGGGTACATCGTGCGCGGTGTGGTCACCGGTGGCATCGGCGAGGGTGAGCAGTGCGGTGAGGATCGCGGTGCGGCTGTGCCGCCCGGCCGCCCGGTCATCGGCGCACATCTCCAGCAGCTGTGCGACCCGGTCGTCCGCGGCCGCGAACAACGGGACGAACGGCAGCGCACCGGCCAGGGCGCGGGTCGCGGCCCGGATCAGATGATGACGCCCGGTCAGATGCGCGTCCTCGTGTGCGAGCACCGCGGCCAGTTGCGGCCCGTCCAGCGCCGCGACCGCGGCACTGGTCACGACCACCGCGCCGGGCGGGCCCGCCACACAGTAGGCCGCCTTCTGCGGTGCATCGATCACCACGGTCGTGGTCGTCCCGGTCCGGCCGGTCCCGGGCAGCCGCCGACCCACGATGGCCGCCGATCGTGCGTGCTGGACGCTGGTGGACCGCGCCCGGATCAGCCCGCGCGCCACCCGGACACCGCGCGCCGCCACGAATCCGATCACCGCCAGTGCCGACACCGCCGCGGCGAGTTGGGCGAAGGTGCCGTGGCCACCGTCGGCCGTGGCGTGCATGGCCACCACACATTCGCCGAGCAGATGTGCCATCGGAAGGTCCCAGGTGTGCGCGACCTGTACCGCCAGCGCGACCGACGCGCCCACCCACGCGCCCAGCACCGCGACGACCGCGGCGAGCCAGGCCGCCACACCCAGGGCGGGCACGCTGCCGTGCCCGGTGAGGCGGGACAGGATCGGCGGGCCCGCGACGCAGACCAGTGCCGAATACCCGAGCAGGCACAGCGCGAGGGTCACTCGGCGGCCCCGGTGCCGGGTTGGTCGGCGGTGTCCTTGGCTCGCATCCGGCGCAGAACCTTGCGCAGTGCGGCGGTGTCGTCATCGGAGATCTGCTCGACGAAATGGGCGAGTACCAGATCCGATCGGCCGCCGCCGAGTGCCTCGCGCATCAGTTGCGCGCTGTACTGCTCGCGGGTCAGACGCGGGTGGTACCGGTAGGCCTTGCCGTCGCGTTCGCGTTCCAACCAGCCCTTGCGGTGCAGATTGTCCATGGTGGTCATAACCGTGGTGTAGGCGATCTCGCGGGTACGCAGCAGATCCTCGAATACCGTCCGGACAGTGATGGGATCGGAGGCCGACCAGACGCGGTCCATCACCACCGCCTCCAGATCACCGAAACGATGTGCCATCGAACCTCTCCACCATCGACTACGTACCCGGATAGTACCCATTTCCGGTCGGCCCGAACGGCTGTGGCCCCGCCGAATCGGCGAGGCCACAGCCGTGTCGAGGGTGGATTCAGTTCGGCGTGATCCGGAACAATCCGGTCGTGGTGCCTTGGTACTGCACCCGCCCGGGCGCGATGGTGCCGACCATTTGCAGGGTGTCTTGGACGGTGCCGGTGCCGATCGGATGGCCGGCGGACTCGGCGCCGGAATCGGCGTTCAGGGCGACCAGATGGTAGCTGTCGACCAGCGCACCGGCACTACCCGTACCGATCCCGGCCACCTCGTTCTTGCGCGCGACCGTGTAGATCAGTCCGTCGGCCAGCGAAAGACGGGGCACCGCGGCCGATTTCACCGGACTGGTCCACTTCGGCGCGCACCCCTTGCCATCCTGATCCACATCGATGCGCACCATGCCGCCGGTGAAGTCGGCCGTGGCCGGCTCGCTGGGGCCGGCGTTATCGGGCAGCGCGGGATATGGATAGCCGTAGGTACTCGCCACGAACACGCTGTTACCGGATCCGATCGGGGAGTTCTCGGTGCCGTCGACGGCGGGCACCGAGCAGACCGTACGGCCGCTGTGGGTGTCGTAGACGATCAGGTTCTCCTTCGGCACCGCATTGTCGGTGATCGCGACATAGTCGGTGCCGTCGTGCGGTCCGAAGAAGGTGGGGCTGGCGCCGCTGCCCCAGCTGAGTTGTCCGGGTTTGCGTGCCGGTCCGCGATCGTAGGGTTGCCGCCAGATCTGGTGCGGTGTGCCGGTGCCGTCGGCGGTGAACAGATAGGTGGCGTGATCGGTGGTCACCGCGGTGCCCTCGGGTGCGGTGGAGATACTGTTGTCGACGTGCTCGCCCGGCAGCGCGATCGACTGTGCCGCACCGGAATTCGGGTCGACCGTACCGACCGCGCCGTTGGCGGTGGCGAACCAGACCCGGCCCTGCCGATCGGGCATCAGCGATGCCACGCTGTCGCAGCCGTTACCACCGCAGTGCCCCTCGACCGCGGCGCCGATGGGGGTGGTGGAGTCGACGGTGAATTTCCACCCACCGCCGTCCCGGTTGTGACCGATGCGCACCAGATTGTCGGCACCGTCGACCATGACCATGTGGTCCTGGTGATCGAGATAGGCGTAGACGCCGCCGAGCAGTCCGCCCTTCGGCAGCGACAACGAGGTCAGCGGCTGACCACTGCCCGGATCGAGCAGGAAGACCTTCGGCGACCGGTCGGTGACGGTGGTGCACAGCGCCTGGGGCAGTCCGTCGCCGCCCTGCAGAATCGTGGGGCATGCCGCGGCGAGTTCGCGGAACTGCGCGTTCACCCAGCCCGTGCCCACACCGGGCAGTGGTGTGCTGTCCGAGGATTCCGCGTCGCCGTGCATCGTCGCGGTGCCGACCGGTCCGAGGAAGGGATCGGCCGGTGGTAGCGGGCCGAACGCCGCGCCCGCGGTTCCGGCACCGACGACCAGCATTGCCGCGACGGCGGCCGCGACCGAGCCGATCGTGGTCCCGGCAAGACGTCTACGTCGCACAGGCACTCCTCGAAATGTTGCTTCGTGTCGAGCAATTCGATTACTCGTCTCGCCGACAGGTTAGGAGACTCGGTGCCTGGCTGTTCCGGCCGCCCCGGCGGAACCGGGGCATGGGCGGTGACGGGTCAGTGACGGGAAGCGGTGACGACGGCATCGGCCACGAGTTCGAAGGCCGGCATCGCCGCGTCCTCTGGTTCGCACACCCACTGCCGTCGCGGATTGCCGGGGGTCGGCAAAGCGATGAGGGCGCCCGGCCCGGCCTGGATGACGAAACGAGTGAACAGCGCCAGCGATCGCGACCGTGATTCCGCGGCCGGCGCCTCGGTCAGGAATGTCCAGACCCGGCGTTCGACGGCTCCGACACTGATCACCGCCGATGCCTCCGCGCCGAGCACGCCGAGGACGGCGACGCCCAGCAATTCCGGCATCATCACCGCGTGCATGCGCTCGTTGCGCGTCACGAGTGCGGAGATGCCGTCGTCGAACCAGGTGGTTCCGAAAACGCCCCGGTACCTCGAACGGGCCTCGACGATCGATCTGTGCGGCCCCGATCCGGCGGGGTGCTCGGTGAAGAGAACGGTGGCAGTCATTCGATGATCGTGCTGCCCGTTCGATATCGGCTCGTGGCGATCACGTGACGGCTGTGCAACGCCTTGCCCGGATGCCGGTGGAAGCGACCGGCGTGTCGGTGCGACGGGCGGACTCCGGCGGCGCACCTGGCCGGCCCGTCGCCGGCATCGCGGGCGCAATGCCACATCCACGCGAGTGCGGGCGCGCGGATCAGCGATAGAGAACCTGTTCGAAGGCCGTCCACGAGCGGTGCATGTCCTCCTGCCAGTAGCCCCAGGAATGGGTTCCGCTGGGCCGCAGGTCGAATGTCGCGGGAATGCGCAACTGCGCCAGCCGATCCTGGAGTGCCACCGCGCAATTGTGGGTCGCGGTCTCGAGAATGCCGCCGTAGAACAGCTGCTCGATCAGTTTGTGCTCGTTCCCGTGGATTCCGGGCCCGTCCGGAGTGTCGAGCGGGCCGGGGACGCCGTTGCCCGTCGATACGTAGATCGCCAGACCGCGCAGCAGATCGGCGTGCAGATACGGATCGTTGGCCGCCCACAGCGGATCGGTCGGCGGGCCCCACAGATTCAGTGGATCGCCGTGCCATCGCAGCACTACACCGTCGACGAACGCCTGCCCCAGTGGGTCACTCGTGCGCGCGCAACCACTGTAGGAGCCGACCGCTCGATACAGTCCCGGCGCGGCCATGGCCAGCTGGAATACCGAGGTGCCGGCCATCGAGATCCCGGCCACCGCATTGGCACCCGATCCCCGGAACGCCGAATCAATGATCGGGGGCAGCTCGGTGGTGAGGAAACTCGCCCATTTCTGCTGCCCGAGCACCGGATCGTCGGCTCGCCAATCGGCGAAATAACTGCCGTTGCCGCCCATCGGGGTCACCACGGTCACCTGCTTGCCGTGGAAGAAGTCGACGACATCGGTCTGCTCGGGCCAGCTGCTGGCCTCGGAACCGCCGCTGGCCCCGTTGAGCAGATACAGCACCGGGGCGGGGGCCGAACCATCCGGTGCGCGAAGGACTTTCACCTCGATGTCGCGGTTCATCGCCGCCGAGTGCACGCGCAGGTCCAGCAGACCATCGGGCTGCGGGTCGGCCGATACGAGCCGGGCGCCGTCGGCGGCTGGACGCGCGGCGGCGGTGAGGGCGTCGATGGTTACCGGGGCGGGTGGCGCGTCGGCGGCGGCAGGCACGGCGCACAGCGCCGCGGTGAACAGCGCGGCGCACAGGGCGATGAGTGGGGAGCGGCGATCCATCCGGTTCCTCTCTGTGGTCCGGCGGGTCCGGTCGGCGGCCAACGTAGGCCCGCGAAGGCCGTGGTCGCAAGGAGATACGACATCTGTTGGGACCGGCGGCCTATCGGGATCGGCCGGTTCTGGGGAAGGTCACAAACTTCGGCGGCGACGGTTGGCGGGGGTGCCCCGCGTGCCGTTGACTCGGTCCGCGTGACCCGGCGGTGCGGCCGGGACGGACGGGTCGGTCCGTCAGATCTGGACGAAGCGAGGTATCCGTGGTCGGTTTCGGTTTCTTCGACGATTGGCATCCGCGGCCGGGCAGGCTGATCGCCTGGGCCCCCACACCGCGGTCGCGGGCGGCGGTCCTGTCCGCACCCGAGTATCCGATCGGCCCGTCCTATCAGCAACGCGAATATCTGCTCGCGGCACATCGCCAGCGCGACAGTGGATCTCGCGCGTCGCGGTTGTGCATGATCGCCTTCGATTTCCCGAGCGTGCTGGATCGGGACGCGATGACGCGCACAGTCACGGCGTTCGTGCGCCGCCACGACACCTTCTGGAGTTGGTTCTCCTGCGAGCCCGGCGACCGGATCGCGCGCCATGTCGCCGATCCGGGCGATATCGACCTGGTCCCCACCGACTACGGCGAATTCACCGACAGCGATGCCGTGCGCGAGCATGTGCAGCGGCATGCGCGCGAGGTATTCGATTGGGACTGTTTCGGTTTCGGCGTCATCGATCGCGGTGACTCGTTCACCGTATACGCGGCGGTCGACCACCTGCACACCGATGGTGTGGGGCAGGCGCTGTCGTGTGTGGATTTGCTGATGCTCTACGGCAACGAATTGTCCGGTGGTCAGGTCCCGATCGAACCGGTCGACGGGCATCTGGCGTACTGCGAGCGCGAACTCGCCCACAATGCCGCGCTCACCGAGGATTCCGCGCCGATCCGACGATGGCTGGATCTGCTGGTGGACCACGACGGCGCGGTGCCTTCGTTCCCGATGGATCTCGGAGTCGCCTCGGGCGCCCGCGGATTCACCGAGGGTGCCCAGATCACCGTGCCCCTGTTCACCGAGGCCGAGGCGGTGCGTTTCGAGCGCGTCTGCCAGGAGTTCGACGGCAAGTTCCTGGGCGGTCTCTTCGCGGCGATCGCGCTCACCGAGTACGAATTGACCGGCAGGGAACGTTATTTCGTCTTCACCCCGGTCAACACCCGTGCGGCGGAGCGGGAGCAGGGGGCGATCGGCTGGTACACGAACCTGGTTCCGGTCGCGGTGCGGGTGCGCCCGGGAGAGGGGTTCACCGCGTTGGTCGGCCGGGCCCAGACCGAGGCCGACGACGCCAAGGAACTGGCCGATGTCTGTGTGCACCGGGTGATCGAACTGGCCGCCGGCGATCCGCGGATCCGGACCCGGCTCGGCTTCTCCGCACCGATGGTGTCCTACGTCGACGTGCGGCGGATGGCGGGTGTGGAGATGTTCGACCGCATCAACGGCGGGTTGTACGGCAACCGGGCCAGCTCCAGCGAGGTCTACTTGTGGATCAACCGTTTTCCCGATGTGACGACCCTGACCATGATTTTTCCCGACACCGAGATCGCACACGAGGCGATCGCGAAATATCTGTCCACCCTGACCACTCTGTGCCGCGATATCGCCGAGCGTGGTGGTGAACCGGTCGAGGCCGCGGTGCGGTGAGCGATCGTCGTCGGCCGTTCCGGTCCGGTCCGTTCTCGGAGAACGCCAGGTGAGCGACGGTCCGGCTGGGGAGGTCACGGTGCCGGGCGACGGTGTCGCGAATCTCGGCGCGGAGGGGCCGCGGGGTGTGGTGGCGTATTCCGGGGCCGGATACCGGGGGGTCAGCACGAAACGCGTTGTCCGGTGGCAAATTTCAGGTGTTCCGTTGGCAGTGTGGATCGCCCTGATCGCGGCGGTCACGACTGCGGTACTGGTAGCCCGGGCCGGTCGCTATCGGTGGTTCGGGGACGAGTTGTACTTCCTTGCCGCCGGTCACCACCTCGCCGTGGGGTATGTCGATCAGGGGCCACTGGTGCCGTTGCTGGCGCGCCTGGCCGCTGTGGTGGCGCCCGATTCACCGACTGTGCTGCGGCTACCCGCCATCGCGGCCGGTATCGCGGCGATCATCGTGTCCGCCGGACTGGCAAGGGAATTCGGCGGTGGACGCGCCGCCCGGATCCTGGCGGCGCTGGGGTATGCGAGCTGTCCCTTCCTGATCACCCAGACGGCTTCGCTGTCGACCTTCGCCTTCGATCCCACCGCGGTGGCGATCCTGATCTGGGTGCTGGTGCGGTGGATACGGGTGCGGCGCGACCGGCTGCTGCTCGCCGCCGGTGTGGTGGCCGCGGTGGATCTGCAGGTGAAGTTGCTGCTGCCGGTCGTGGCCGGGGCCCTGGCTCTGAGCATCGCGTGCTGTGGTCCGCGCGAGATACTGCGCCGGCCCGCATTGTGGTGCGCCGCCGCGATCTCGGCACTGTCCGCCCTGCCCGCGCTGGTCTGGCAGTGGCGGCACGACTGGCCACAGCTGGCGATGGGCGCGGTTATCCGGGACGAGCAGCACGCGGCGACCGGCGGGACGGCCGGGCTGCCGGTGCAACTGGTGACGATGGGCGGTGTGCTCGGCATCGTGCTGATATGTTGCGGCGCTTATGGTGTCGTGAGCGCGAGGCTGCGCCCGTACCGGTTCCTCGCCGTCACCTCGGTCGTGATGGTGCTGTTCGTGATCGTCGCGGGCGGGCGACCGTACTATCTGGCGGGCCTGCTTCCGGTGCTGTTCGCCGCGGGCGCGTGTGTGCTGGTCGAGCGGTTGCCCGCGCGCTGGTGGCGGTCGATCGCCGCGGTAGCGGCGGTACCGTCGATCGCGACAGCGGCGGGCGTGGTGGTACTGCTGCCATCGGACGCACCGCCCCGGCCGGTGACCACTCGCGCCGAATTGTCCACGCGCATGCGAATATCGGGCACTACCGGCTGGGACGCTCTCGTGGCAGGAGTTGCTCGCGCGGCCGCGGCAGATCCGGGCGGCACCGCCGTGCTGACCGGAACCTATTGGCAGGCAGCGGCATTGGCACACGCGAACGATCCGGGGATACCGCCGATATATAGCGCCGATCGCGGCTTCGCGGTATTCGGCCGACCGCCGCCGAATACCGCCGAGGTCCTCTGTGTCGATACCGATTTCGCCGAAATACGCTTGCGCCGAACATTTTCCGTCGTCGAGCCGATCGTGCGGCTCGACGATCCCCGCGGCTTCCCGGGCATCGACGCCCACGTGACGATCTGGCGGTGCGCCGGTCCGCGCACGAGCTGGGAGCGGATCTGGCCGGAGTTGACGACCAACGTTCTGGATCCCGGAATCTGAGGAGATATTGATGTCGTACGCCGCACCCGCAGCCGAACCGCGCTGCCCCGGGCCGGCCGAGCTGATCCGGGCCAAGGGCGATCGCACGGTGTCGGTCGTCCTGCCGGCGCTGAACGAACGTGACACCATCGCCGGGGTCATCGCCTCGATCCGGCATCTGGTGGGTGGTCTGGTCGACGAACTCGTGGTCGTGGATTCCGGCTCCACCGACGACACCGTCGCCCGGGCGATCGCCGCGGGCGCCGGTGCGGTCTACACCCGTGAGCAGGCGGTGCCCGGTCTGCCGGTGCGATCGGGCAAGGGTGAGGTGCTGTGGCGGTCACTGGCGGTCACCACCGGCGATATCGTCGTCTTCATCGATTCCGACCTGCACGATCCGGACCCCGGCTTCGTCCCCGCGCTGCTCGCGCCGTTGCTGCGCGATCCACGGGTGCATCTGGTGAAAGGGTTCTACCGGCGGCCCCTCGGCGACGACCCGAACGCCGGCCCCGACGACGGTGGCCGGGTGACGCAACTGGTGGCCCGGCCGCTGCTGACCGCGCTGATTCCCGAACTCGCCGATGTGCGGCAACCGCTCGGCGGCGAATATGCCGCGACCCGAACACTTCTCACCGAAATTCCGTTCGCACCGGGCTACGGCGTCGAGATCGGCATCCTGCTCGACGCGTGGCGGCGCTACGGCCGGGCCGGGATCGGCGAAGTGGATCTGGGCACCCGCGTCCACCGCAACCGGCCCACCCACGAATTGGCGGTGATGAGCCGTCAGATCGTCGCGACCTTGCTGGCCCGGGCGGGCATCGCGGATTCGGGTATCGGGCTGGTTCAGTTCCGTCCCGACGGAGCGGGGTGGCGACGGGTCTCGACGCCGGTGTCGGCGGCCGACCGGCCGCCGATGCGATCGCTCACCACCAGCCCGTCAGCGGTTGCAACCGCCGGCCGAGTTCGGGAGCAAGCGACCGGGCATAACTCGCGGTGAAGTGATGCTCGTCGTGGTAGACGAGAATATTGCCGACCTCGACCGGGCACACATCGTGTTCGCAGACCGCGTCGGTGAGATCGACGGGAAATACGTTGGGGAATGCGGCCGCCGGGTCGAGTGCGGGGTCGACGGGTGCGAGGGCGTCGTCGCGTCGCATACCGCAGCTGATCCGGTCGCCGTGGCGGGCCAGGCAGTCGACGGCGCGATAGCGCACGCCGTTGCGGCGCAGCCACGGGGTATCGCGCACGGCGATGACCTTGATTCCCTCGTCGGACAGGGCCTTCCACACATCGAGGTAGTCCTGCGGTGTCTCGTCGCCACCGGCGTCCACCGGCCGGGTGCCGGTGGTGAACACCCAGTCCGGCTTTTCCTTGCCCAGTAGGTCGATCACATCGCGGGACCAGTCGCGGCAGTCCGGATTCGACTCGCCCTTGTACATCGGATCCGGATCGAGCGTGAGCGGGCAGCCCATCTTCAGATGCACCAGAATCCGGAACCGGTGTTGTTCGGCGAGCTCCTGCAGTGCGGGCATCCAGTGCTCGGCATGCGAATTCCCGACCACCGCCAGGGTGCGCGGGGCGTCGGCTACACCGTAGGTGCAGGTGATCACGCCGCGGTGATCCCAGTCGGCGATACAACCGTCGACGGTCGGACTCGGCAGTTCGGCCGGTGCCTCGTACAGCGTCGGCCGCATCCGGGCCTGCGGCACCGACACACCGCCGACCAGGGCCTCGGCGCCGGGGTAGCGCATCGGGTCGAGCACACCTACCGCGCGCGGCGGATGAGTCTGCACCACCGCACTCCAGGTCACCGCCGCCGAGGCGACAACCGCGGCGGTCAGTGACAATGCGACCGCGGCGGTGCGGCGATACCGGGGGCCGAACACCGGTGCGCCGGACGGGGTCGGCTGCGCCCGGCGCATGCGCATGGGCTGTTCGACATAGCGGTGGGTCAGGTAGGCCAGTACCAGCGAGATCGCGATCACGGCCGCACCGCCCGCGAATCCCGCATGTGCTCCGCCGCTCTCGGCGAGCAGGAATATCAGCAACGGCCAATGCCACAGATACAACGAATAGGCGAGGTCGCCGAGACGGACCAGTGGCCCGGAGGCGAGCATGCGGGTCGGCCACGGCTGCCGCGCCGCCTCCACCCCGGTCCCGGCCAGGATCAGCGCTACCGCCGCACCCACCGGCAGCAGCGCGGGCGGACCGGGGAACTGATTCGCGCCGTTGGTGATCCAGCCGCCGACCGCCACCACGGCCAGGCCCGCGACCGCCAGCACGATCCGCACCACCCGGGGTACCCGCAGCGCGGACGCGGCCAGTGCCAGCCCAGCGCCCACCAGCAGTTCCCACACCCGTGCCGCGCTGTCGTAGTAGTTCCAGCCCTGATGGGTGGCCGTCCCGTGCGCGGCATACAGGAACGAGCAGATCCCAGCGAGCGAGATCACCAGGGCCAGCACCGGGCGCACGGCATCGGCGCGGCCCAACCGGCGGCATATCCATACCGTCGCCGCCACCACCAGCAGGGCCGCCAGGTAGTACTGCCCCTGCACCGACATCGACCACAGATGTTGCAGCGGGCTCACCGAGGGATCGGCGGCCAGATAGTCCGACCAGGTCAGCGCGAGCCGCCAGTTCTGGTAATAGAACATCGAGGCCAGCGTCTGCCCCGCCAGATCGCCCCACTGTGTGTAAGGACGTAACGTGATCGTCGCCACCAGCACGGCGCCGAGCACCACGACCAGCGCCGGCAGCAGCCGCCGCGCGGTGCGCCGCAGGGTGTCCCCGGCGCTCACCCGGCCGCCGGATACGGCACGCCGCAACAGTGATCCGGTGAAGAAATAACCCGACAGTACGAGGAAGATGTCGACCCCGCCCGATACCCGCCCGAACCAGATGTGGAACACCACGACCAGGGCGATCGCCAATCCGCGCAGCCCGTCCAGATCCCGGCGGTAGACGGTGTCCACCCGAGCGGTGGTCGTCTCGCTCACCGTCGCGGACATGACGGCACAACGGTTGCGGCGGGGTGAACGGAAGGGGCGGATGACACGACAATTCCCTATCACACCCGCCGGACCCGGGACCAATGCCGCGCGCGGCATGCGCCCTCTTGTTCCATGTTTGCCGGTGCGTTAGAGTTTGGACATTCGCCCAAGGTGGATGCCCAAGGCAATTGCCCAGTAGTAGGCGGACGGCGGAGAGGAGTGCCGATGGTCACCGCCGCCGAACAGGGCCGCGACACTCGCGCGCGACTGATGGACGCCGCGATCGCGGTGATCGACGAGCGCGGCTGGGGCTCGGTCACCACCCGGCTGGTCGCCGAACGTGCGGGGGTCCGCGCGGGCGTGGTGCACTATCACTTCGATTCGGTGGACGATCTGCTGATCGACGCGGCACTACGGGCGGTGCGCGGACTCGTCGACGATGTGGACGATGCCGACGGTGCCGACGGGGGAGATCCGGTCGCGGCATTGCTGACGCGCATCGCCGAATTCGACGATGCCGCGCAAACCCGGGTGTTCAGCGAAATCCTGCTGGCCGCGACCCGGCACGCCCGGCTGCGCGCGGGCCTGGCGACGGTACTCACCGAGTTCCGTGCCGGTCTCACCGATCGGCTGCGAGCCGAGTCCACCGTCGCCGATCCGGAGGCTACCGCGGTCGTGCTGGTCGCGGCACTGGACGGGCTCGTCCTGCATCGGCTCATCGACCCGCGCATCCGGGCACTGGACGCCGGCCCCGCCCTGCGCCGATTGACCGGTACGGGGTTTCCGGGAAACAAGTGACAGGAGCCATCATGACTTTCGCCGATACCGTCGCCGGGCTGGGTGCGCGGGCATTGCGGACTCGCGGACTGGTGCGCGCGCCCATCGTGATCTACCGGGCGGGCCTGGGGTTCCTGTTCGGCCGGCGCATGCTGATGCTGGAACATATCGGCCGGACCAGCGGAGCGCGGCGCTACGTCGTCCTCGAGGTCGTCGATCGTCCCGCGGCCGGGGAGTTGGTGATCGTGTCCGGCTTCGGTACCCGCGCGCAGTGGTATCGCAATATCGAGGCGGAGTCGTCCGTGCGGGTGTGGATTGGCTTGCGCCGTGGCGCACCCGCCGATGCCGTTGCGATGGACGCCGCGGAATCGGCGGCCGCACTCGAGCGGTACCAGCGCGCGCATCCGACGGCGTGGAAGAATCTGCGCGCGATGATCGAGCGCGCGACGGGGGCGCCCGTCGACACCCTGCCGATGGTCCGGTTGCGGCTGCGCTAGCCCCCGACGCGCGCGGGGAATGCCACGCCGCCCAGGCGGTGTCACGTAGCGTCGAGGCCGATGCGCAGTCGAAACGAAACGGGGCACCCGATGGACGACCGGATCGAGCAGCTGGCAACGCAATTGGACCTGCCCGCGAAGCTACGGCTCATCTCCGGCGCCGGAATGTTCCGCATGGCCGGGGATCCCGCGATCGGTCTTGCCGAGATGCCGGTGTCGGACGGCCCCTCGGGTGTTCGAGGGGAAAATTGGGATGAGCGCGATCCGTCGGTGAGTCTGCCGTCGGGGACAGCGCTGGCGGCCACCTGGGATCGGGATCTGCTCACCGAGATCGGTGCGCTCATCGCCGCGGAGGCCCACCGCAAGAATGTTCACGCGGTGCTGGGACCGACCGTGAATCTGCACCGATCCCCGCTGGGCGGAAGGCATTTCGAATGCTTCTCCGAGGATCCGATGCTCACCGCCGAGATAGCGGCCGCCTATGTTCGCGCGGTCCAGGCCCACGGTGTGGCGGCCTGCCCGAAACACTACGTCGCCAACGATTCCGAGACCGATCGCTTCACCGTCGACGTGCGGGTGGCGGCACGAACGCTGCACGAGCTGTACCTGTACCCGTTCGAACGCGCGGTGGCCGCGGGAGCCTGGATGGTGATGGCCGCCTACAACAGCGTCGAGGGCGCCACGATGACCGAATCGCCGCTACTGGACGAACCACTGAAGGGCAGTTGGGGTTTCGACGGCGTGGTGGTCTCGGACTGGACCGCTGTGCGCAGTACCGGCGGTGCGGCGCACGGAACGGATCTGTGCATGCCGGGCCCGTCGCCGCTGTGGGGACAGGTGCTGGCCGACGCGGTCGCCGCGAGTACCGTGCCGGAGTCCGCGATCGACGAAAAGGTCCGGCGCATACTGCGTTTCGCCGATCGCGTCGGCGGATTCGCGGCGGCATCCGGTGAATCCAAGGCACGCCCGGCGGAGATCTCCGGCGACGAGGCCCGCGACCTCGTGCGCCGTGCCGCGGCGGGCGCGATGGTGCTCGTGCACAACGACGGTGTGCTCCCGCTGGCCCCGGCCACCTCGATCGCGGTGCTGGGACCCGCCGCCGCCGATCCGCGGTACATGGGCGGCGGCAGCGCCACGGTGATCCCCGACCACACCGTCACACCGGTCGAGGGGTTGTCGGCGGTGCTGCCGGTGACGCATACACCGGGTGTCCGGCTCACCGACGATCTGATTCCGGTACCCGTGAACCTGGTCACCGACCCCGCCACCGGCACACCGGGACTGTGCCTGCGTTACCTCGACGGTGAGCGCGTCCTGGACACCCAGCATCGCACGGCGGGCCGGTTGGTGTTGTTCGGTGATCCGCACGCGGCGGCGGCGAGCGCGATCGAATTGCGGGCGCGGCTGCGGGCGGATGTGGCCGGCGCCTGGCGTATCGGTGTGGCCGCGCTCGGGCACTGCGCGCTGGAACTCGACGGCGAGACCGTGATTGATACCGACATCGCCTTCGATGGCTCGGATCCCGTTGCCGCACTGCTGGATCCACCGCAACGTTTCGTCGAGCGCGAGCTCATGGCCGGGCAGACGGTCGACGTGCGGATCAGCGTGGGTTCCGCACCGGAGGCGGCGGCGGGCCTGGGCATGATCCTGGGTGTGGGCCTGGGGATCGGGCGCCCGCAGCGCGCGCCCGAGGACGAATTCGCGGCGGCGATCGAGGCCGCTCGCAACGCCGAGGTCGCGGTGGTCGTGGTCGGCACGACCGAACAGCTCGAGAGCGAGGGCCGCGATCGGACCACGCTGGTATTGCCGGGCCGTCAGAACGATCTCGTCGCCGCGGTGGCGGCCGCCAATCCGCGCACCGTCGTGGTGGTGAATTCCGGTGCGCCGGTGGAGATGCCGTGGCGCGACGAGGTGGCGGCGGTATTGCTGACCTGGTTCCCCGGACAGGAATTCGGCGCCGCGCTGGCCGACGTGATCACCGGCGCGGCCGAACCCGGCGGCCGGCTGCCGACCACCTGGCCGAAGGAACTCGCCGATGTCCCCGTCCGCGAGACGATTCCGGCCGCCGACGGCCGGTTGACCTACGACGAGGGTATTCATATCGGCTATCGAGCCTGGTTGCGGGCCGGGGTGCAGCCGGCGTTCCCGTTCGGCCACGGACTCGGATACACGGTCTGGGAACTGAGCGATCTACTCGTCGATGGCCACGACATCGAGGTGACGGCCGCCAATATCGGTGGGCGGCCAGGTAAGCAGATCATCCAGGTCTACCTGTCGCGAGAGGACAGCGAGGTCGAGCGGCCGGTGCGATGGCTGGCGGCATTCGCGGCGGTCACGGTCGCGGCGGGGGATAGGCAGCGGGTGCGGATCACGGTGCCGCGGCGTTCGTTTCAGCATTGGACCGAGGCGGGGTGGGCGACCGAACCGGGGCCGTTCACCGCGCACGTCGGCACCTCGGTGATCGCGCTGCCGCTGACCGCGCCGATCGAGTGAACGCCGGAGGTCGTGAAATCGGGACTAGCGTACTGGACGAGTGACCAGTAATCTGCGACACACACGGATGGAGGGGTCGCGGTGTCGCGGCCGGACCCGAAGGAGCGATCAGTGACGTTTACCCGGCGATCGATGCTGGCCGGTACCGTGACCGCCGCGGTGGCGGCCGGAGTGTCCGCCGCCGGTACCGCGAGTGCGGCGCCCCCGCGCGCCACCGAGGCGACGGGCGGCTATCTCGTCGGCGCCGGGATCGCCGATGTCACCGGCGCGGTCGCCGGTCAGGGCATGATGGGCTATTCCGAACTCGATCAGGTCGCCACCGGACTGCTGATGCGGACCTGGGCTCGCGCCTACATCGTGGTCGATCAGGCCACCGGTGACCGCGTGGCCTTCGTCAGCGCCGATATCGCCTGCCTGTTCCAGTCGGTGCATCTGGCCGTGATGCAGCGGCTGGCACAGCGTTTCGGCGCGCTGTACACCGAGCGCAATGTCAATCTCAACGCCACCCACAATCACAATTCCTGTGGCGGTACCGCTCGCGAGTACGCGTATTCACTTGCGGCATACGGTTTTCAGAACAATTCGCATCAGGCCGAGGTCGACGGCATCGTGGCCGCGCTGGTGGCCGCCCACGACAATCTGGCGCCCGGCACCCTGTCGCTGGGGCACGGTGAACTCCACGACGCGTCGGCCAACCGCTCCCGGGCCGCGTTCGAACTCAATCCGGCCGAGGACAAGTCGGAGTTCCCGAACGCCATCGATCCGATGGTCACGGTGCTGCGGTTGCGGCAGGGCGCGAAGGACATCGGCGCGATCACCTGGTTCGCGACGCACGGCACCTCCCTGACCGATGCCAACACGCTGATCTCGGCCGATAACAAGGGCTATGCCAGCTATCGCTGGGAACACGACGAGATGGGCGTACGTCACCGCGGCGGCGGCTCCGGATTCGTCGCGGCCTTCGCTCAGACCAATGCCGGTGACATGACTCCGAATCTGGGCCTGACCCCCTGGCATCCCTCCGGTCCGACCGAGGACAACCGGCTCAATTGCGCCCTCATCGGTGAACGCCAATATCAGGCCGGGCGTGCGGCTTTCGATGCCGCGCGGCCGATGGGCGGCGGGGGAGTGGATGCCGCGCTGCGCTATCTGAACATGGCCGATATCGCCGTCGACGGGTCCTACACTCCCGACGGCAAACCCGCGCGCACCGCTCCGGCGATGATGGGCGCCGCCGCGGCCGCCACCAGTTCGGAGGACAACTGGAAGACTCAGCTGTCGTTCCTGCAGGAAGGTGACACCAACCCCGTGGTCGCCGCGCTCGGTGGGCTGAACGGTCCGGTCGAGCAGTGGATGCGGGATGTGCAGGCGCCCAAGCTGATCGTCGCACCGCTGGGTGTGCTGCCGCCGCGCCCGTGGGTGCCGCTGACCGTACCGATCCAGATCCTGCGCATCGGTGATCTGGTGCTGGCCTCGGGGCCGGCGGAGTACACCGTGGTCTCAGGTCTGCGCATCCGGCGCGTGGTCGCGCGCGCGCTGTCGGTCCCACTGGAAAATGTTCTGCTGCAAGGCTATTCGAACGGCTACTGCGGCTACGTCACCACCCCGGAGGAATACACCTCCCAGCAGTACGAGGGCGGCGAAACCCTGTACGGCCGCTGGACCTTACCGGCGTACGTGCAGGAGTTCGACCGGCTCGCTCGGGCGGTGGCCGCGCGCGCCGATCCGGGGCGGGGGCCCGCTCCACTGGACTGGACCTCCGGCTTGCAGCCGAATCTGCTTCCGCCCGTCCCGGCCGACGAGCCGGTCGCCGGGCGCGCATTCGGCGATGTCCTCACCGCGCCGAAAGCGTCCTACGGCCGCGGCGAGGCGGTGCGGGTGGAATTCTGCGGTGCCCATCCGAACAACGACTTCCGTACCGGCACTGGCTATTTCGATGTCGAGCGAACCGACGGCGACGGATGGAACGCGGAGTACGACGACAACGACTGGTGCACCGAACTGCACTGGTCGCGCCCACCCGGCCAGTCGTCGGCCTCGATCGTGGCCGTGCAGTGGACGATTCCGGACGGCGCCACGACCGGGCGCTACCGAATCCGGTATCACGGCGACCGCCGCGATGGTGGCGCCACCACGCCGATCGCCGGCACCACAGCCGAATTCCAGGTCGGCTGACGTCGATGGCCGGACTCAGGAATCGCCCGACTTCGGTGACACGAAAACTGCTGCCGGTGTAGCGGTTTCGCCGTCCCGGAGGGTTTCGAGATAGGCCGCCATCGCGTGTCCGGCCGAGGTGAGCGGTGCGGTCGAGCGCAGCGTCCGGCTCAGGATGAACGCGCCCTCCAAAGCCCCCAGTACCGCGACCGTGAGGTCGCGGGCCGCGGCGGGGGCGAGTCCGCGTGCCCGGAAGTAGGCACTGCCGCGATTCATCCAGTCGTCGATCACTTCGGCGGTCACCGCGCGCAGCTCCGGTTCGCTATCGGCGATCTCGCCCGCGACCGTGCCGACCGGGCACATGTTCATCCAGCCGGATTGCTCGATCTGCTCCGCGGCGGCGGCGAATGCGCGCAGCACCGCCTCGCCCAGATCCGGATACGGATCCATGAGCATCGGCAGCAACTGGATGTAGGCCGCGCCACTGGTGCGCAGAGCCGACGCCGCGATCTGCTGTTTGCCGCCGGGGAAGTGGTGATACAGCGATCCGATCGGGGCGCGGGCGGCGGTCGTGATCTGTTTGACGGTGGTCGCGCCGTATCCCTGTCGGCGCATCAGCTCCGCGGTCGCGGTGACGATGCGCTCGGTGGTCGGGCTTGACACGGATTCGGACATGGTTCAATACTAGAACATGCGCTCTAGAGCGCACGTTCTAGCAGGTGGGAAAGCCGGCTGTTTCCGGATCGCCGGACGGCAACGTAATGCGGAGGTGGGGTTGATATGCCGGTGGTCGAGGTCACGGCCGGGCCGATCCACTATGTCGAGGAGGGCCACGGGCCGCCGGTGGTCCTGCTGCACGGGCTGTTCATGGATCACACGGTCTGGGACCGGGTCATGCCGTTGCTGCCCAGCGGCTTCCGGTATCTGCGCCCGGTGCTGCCGCTGGGCTCACATCCCGAACCGATGCGTGCCGACGCCGATCTGACCCTGCGCGGGCTGGCTGGGATCATCGCGGATTTCCTTGCCGCCCTGGACCTTCGCGAGGTCACCATTGTGCACTCGGATTGGGGCGGTGGGCTGCTGATGACCGCCTACGGCCTCGACGAGCGCGTCGCCCGGCTGGTCGTATTTCCGTGTGAGGCCTTCGACAACTTCCCGCCCGGAATACCCGGGAAACTGGCCGTGCTCGCCGCCCGGATACCCGGCGGACTCGCGCTCGTGGCACGTCAGCTGCAAATCGGCATGATCCGCCGCATTCCCTTCGTATTCGGGCATATGTCGCGCCGGCCGGTACCCGACGCCATGGTGCGAGGCTGGACCGCCGCCGCGCTGCGCAATCCGGATGTCCGTCGTGACGTGCGCAAATACGGATTGTCGATGCCGCCCGCGCAGCAGCTCATCGCCGATACCGAGGCATTGGCGAAATTCCGGGGACCGGCGTTGGTGCTGTGGTCCTCGGCGGGAAAGGTGATGCCCCGCGAGCACGGCGCCCGGCTGGCCGACCTGCTGCCCGAGGGCAGGCTGGTCGAGATCGACGACGCCTACGTGCTGTCGATGCTGGACCGGCCGCAAGCCGTTGCCGCCGAACTGACCACCTTCCTCACCGAGATCTGACCGGTGCGCCGCGCGGACGGAACCTAGGTGTGGCTGCCGCCTTCGCCGAGCCGGTGCCGCGCGGTCTCGGCGGCGCGCTCGCGCGCGAGGTGAGCGAAGGCCGAACCGCGCTGCTTGGCGGCCTCGGCCCATTCGCCGCCGTGTTCGCGTGCGGCCCCGGCCCATTCGCCGCCGTGTTCGCGGGCCGCGTCCGCCCACTCCGCGCCGTGTTCGCGGGCCGCCGCGGCGAGGCTCTCACCGCGGCGTTTGGCCGCCTGGGTCCACTCACCGCGATGATCGAGGGCGGTACCGGCCAGCTCGGCGCCGCGGTTGCGCGCCGAATCCGCCCATTCGCCGCCGTGTTCACGCGCCACCTCGGCGAGTTCACCGCCGCGCGACTGCGCCACGGCGGCCAGATCCGCACCCTTGTCCGCCGCTACGGCCGCGATCTCCCGGCCGCGAACGGCCTGCTGCTGCAGTCGATCCCGAACGGTCTCGGTCGTTGTCGTGGTGAGCGGCAGCGCGGCAGCCGCGCGGCGTGCGGCGCGCCGCCCCCGCCACCCGAGCGAGGGTTTTCCCTCGGTATCGGCGGCGGCGATGAGCAGACCACCCAGCAGGCCCATGTCCTTGAGGAATCCGGTGCGTTTGGCTGCTCGCTGCTGAGCATCGGATTCGTTCCAGAAATCCTGTTCTGTGACGGTGGCCGGTACGACCGTCGCGGCCAGCGCCAGCGCGGAGAGCCGCGGCGCGCGGCCGAGCGCGAGCAATGTTCCGGCACCCACCCGGACGGCGGCGTTGATCCGGACCACTCGTGCGGGATCGGCCGGGAGTTTGCCCGACACCGAATCCGGCAGGCGCTGCTCGCCGTGAGACACCAGCGTGGTCGCGGCCTGTGTCCGCGACTCGGGATGCATCAGGGTGTCGATCCCTTCGACCACGAAAGCCGATGCCAGCAGGGGGCGGGCAAAGTGGCGAATCAACATGGTGAAAACCCCTTCCTCAACGTGTGTCGTTCTGGCGGGTTCCCCGGATATCGCGTCTCAATCAGCCCGACGCCGGTGGACTCAGGGCACGACGGTAACCGGCCAGCGCCCGGATTTCACCAGGCGCACCGCGACCGATCCGATGAGCCGGTGCCCGGTCTTCTCGGAGGCGCCGACCACGACGCCGTCGGCCTTGAGCTCATCGGCGGCCGCGGCCAGCACCGTGTACGGATCACCGCGGCGGGTGATGAACTTCCACCGAATGCGGTAGACGTCCTCGACCTTCTCGGCGTGCTCGCGGATCTCGCGGGCCAGGTCCTGCGCCACCTCCGCGGTGGCGCCCTGGACATCGACGCCGTAGGCGCCGGCCATGGCCATTATGGGCTGCACGTAAATCATCGCCAGCAGCGCGTTCTGGCGGCGAGCGAGTCCGGCGGCGTAGGCGGTGGCCCGCCAGGAGGCATCGGAGCCGTCGATGCCGACCATGATCACTCGCGGGCCGTCGGTGCCCAGTTCGAAGCCCGGCGACCGGTCGGGCGCCCATTCCGGAGTCATCTCTTCGGCCACCGGTCGAGCCTAGAGCAGCCCGAGGAGATCGCGCAGCGTGCGCAACTGCCCGGGCGTCAGGCCCGCGAGTGCGGGTGGTGGCGGATCCGGGGTCGCCAGGGCGTGTGCGATCGCCGCCCGGCCCGCGTCGGTCAGGGTCACCAGCTTGGAGCGGCGGTCGGCGGGATCCATCTCCCGGGCGACCAGGCCACGCTCTTCGAGATCGTTGACCACCACGGTCGTGGCCGGTGCGTCCATCGCGGCGCTGCGGGCGAGTTCCTTCAATTGCAGCGGTCCCGGCAGCAGCCGGCGCAGCACCCGGAACCTGCTGAACGGCATGCCCATTCGTTCGGCGACGGCCCGTTTCCACGGATCCCGGGTGTCCTGGACCACGTGGGTCATCAGCCGCCAGACCTCTTCCGGGGTCGGTTCGGTGGACGGGAGTTCATCGGACATGTGCGGGCACCTTGTTTTCGAGCAGTGGCGAGATCCGGTCGCGGGAGCGCAGTGCCCATCCGGTGTTGGCGGCGATGCCCAGCACCACCACACATGCCGCCAGTGCCGCTACGACCCACCACAATCCCGCCCCGGTGAGCAGACCACACAATGCCACACCGACACTCACCCCGACCTGTCGGCTGGTGGAGGCCACCGCGGATGCGGCACCCGCCCGATCCAGCGGCATTCCGCTCACCGCAGCGGTGGTGATGGGCGCGTTGACCATGCCGAATCCGGCGCCGAACACCGCGAACATGATGATCAGCTGCCAGATCGGAGTATCGGGGCGCAGCGTGGTGAGCAGAGCCGCCGCGATCGTCATCAGAATTCCCGCCGACACCAGCGAGGGCCGGGTGCCGTGCCGTCCGACCAGCCGTCCCGACAGCGGTGAGCAGATCAGCATCCCCAGCGCCATCGGCAGATACAGCAGCCCGGTGTGCACCGCCGAATACTGCCGCACACCTTGCAGATACAGCGAGGCGCTGAAAAGGAACGCGCCCAGCCCGGCGAACGCGCAGACGGCGGTGAGGGTCGCCGCGGAGAACGGGATGCTGCGGAAGAAACGGAGGTCGATGAACGGTGACGGGTGCCGGGTTTCGGCGTAGAGGAAGCCGGCCAGTGCCACGGCCGTGATCGCCAGAACGGCCGGGCGGTGCTCGATCAATCCGAAGACCAGCGTGAACATCACGACGATCGCCAGTGCCTGCCCGAGCGGATCGATACCGCGTGCGGTGGCCGATTTCGATTCCGGTACGAAGATCGTGGTCAGTACCAGGGCGATCGCGCAGATGGGCAGATTGATCCAGAACACCGACTGCCAGCCCAGCGCGTCGATGAGGACGCCACCGACCATGGGGCCGAGCGCGGTGGAGATGCCGACCACCGCGCCCCACACTCCGATCGCCCGCGCCCGTTCCACGCGGCCGGTGAAGACGGTCGTGATGATCGACATCGCGATCGGATTCAACATCGATCCGCCGATGGCCTGGAGGAACCGAGCGCCGATCAGCACATTGATGGTCGGCGCCAGACTGCACAGCAGTGAGCCGAGTGCGAAGACAGTCAATCCGATGCGGAACATGCGCTTGCGCCCGAAGCGGTCGGCGGTGGCGCCGGACAGCATCAGCAGGCTGGCGAGCGTGAGGGTGTAGATGTCGACGATCCACTGCAGCCGCGACAGCGATGCGCCCATCTCCGACCGGATGGTCGGAATCGCGACGTTCACGATCGTCGCGTCCATCGACGAGATCAGCAGGCTCAGACAGCAGGTGACCAGGACGATCGTCTTGTGACGCGCACTCATCGCGATAATGGTTGTAGGCACACAATGATTGTGGGGCTACAAGTAATCTGGAGCAAGAGGTGTGAAGTAGTTCACTGCGGGGTCGCTGCGGTCGCACCGCGCGGCAGACCCGGTACGGTGCTCCGATATGACGACCGACCGGAAATCGGATGCGCCGGAACTCGCATCGGCGGGTGAAGAGGGCTACCAGCGCGGCCTGAATCCGCGGACGATTCAGATGATCGCGATCGGCGGTGCGATCGGCACGGGACTGTTCTACGGCGCGGGCGGTGCGATCGAACAGGCGGGCCCGGCCCTGATCCTGTGCTACCTGGCCGCCGGTCTGGCCATCTTCGTGATCATGCGAGCCCTGGGTGAACTGCTCACCTATCGGCCGGTTTCCGGCAGTTTCGGTGAATACGCACACGAATTCCTCGGTCGCTTCGCCGGATTCGTCACCGGCTGGACCTACTGGGCGGTGTGGGTGGCGACCTGCATGGCCGAGATCACTGTCGCCGGTAAATACGTCAAATACTGGTTCGCGATCCCGGAATGGGTGACCGCGCTGGTGGTGCTCGGAGTGCTGTTCGCCGCGAACCTGATCTCGGTCAAGGTTTTCGGTGAGGGCGAGTTCTGGTTCTCCACCATCAAGGTCACGGCCATCCTCGCCATGATCTTCATCGGAATCGGCGTGCTGATCTTCGGTTTCGGACATGCGCCGGATCCGACGGTGACCAATCTCTGGGCCGACGGCGGGGTATTCCCGCACGGTTTCGGGCAGGCGCTGCTCGCTCTGCAGATCGTGCTGTTCGCCTATGTGGGTGTCGAACTGGTGGGCGTGACCGCGGGGGAGGCGGCCGAACCGCGCCGGACGCTGCGCAGGGCGATCAATTCGCTGCCGTTGCGGATCGGGCTGTTCTATGTGGGCGCGCTGCTGGTGATCATGTCGGTCTCGAGCTGGAAGGTCTTCCACGCCGGGCGAAGTCCGTTCGTCGAGGTTTTCGAGCAGATCGGAATTCCGGGTGCGGCCGGCATCATCAATTTCGTGTTGTTGACGGCCGCGTTGTCCTCGTGCAATTCCGGCATCTATTCCACCGGCCGCATGGTGCGCAGTCTGTCGCTGCGCGGTGAGGCGCCGGCCTCGCTCGGCGGGCTCAACGGCCGCCGGGTGCCCTTCGCCGGCATTGTGGTGTCTGCGGCGATGATGGTGATCGGTGTCGTGGTCAATCTCGTGTCGCCGGACAAGGCGTTCAACTACATCACCTCGGTGTCGACCATCGGCATCATCTTCGTGTGGGGCATGATCCTGGTCTGCCACATGATCTATCGCGTCCGGGTCCGCCGTGGGGAACTCCCGGCCAGCGATTACCGCCTCCCCGGTGCGCCGGTCACCTCCGTGGTGGCGCTGGCCTTCCTCGGCCTGGTCGTGGTTCTGCTGTTCTGGACCGACAGCGGGCGGACCGCCCTGGTGGTGGGCCTGGTCTGGGCGGTGCTGGTGTGCGCCGGATATCCGATCGTGAACCGGCTGACGCGCCGGCGCGAATCCGCCACCGGCTGAGCCGGATCGGTGGTCCGGCTACTTACCGCCGGGGTGTCCGACCATCACCAGTGCGGTCGTCCAGTCGCCGGCGATGGCGTTCTGGGCGGCCGTCAGGCCGACCGCGCCCGAGCAGATCAGCGCGTGCAGTTGATTCTCCACCGTGTCCTTGGGATTGCGCGGGCCCGATCCGGCCCGATGGTCGGGGGAGGGTGGTTCGACCCACAGATTGCGCGGGTCGTTCGGATCGCCGCCGAGTTCCAGTGAGATCAGGTGGTCGTATTCGGCGTCGTGCGGATTCGCGGTGTAACCGTAGGAGAGGGCATTGGCCTGTTTCTCCCGATCGGTGATCGCCGCCGGCGGGCGAATGGACTTGGTGTAGCCGCCCACGCAGATGGTCGATCGGAGGGTGTCCGGGGTGACCTTGGGATTCACCGCCCCCGGTGTGCAGCCGGGATCGGGAAGTGGTTGTCCGGCATCGGTCTTGCCGTAATGGCAGCTGCCGGGAGCCGGTTGCGGGGCCACGCTGTAGGTTCCGGAAGGTCCGGGGCCCACCGCGGGGCTGCCCTGTCGGGCGAGTGGAACCGGACGGTCCGCCTGGCTCACCGGCGATGGGCTCTGGTGGGAACATCCACCTGCGACGAGTGGTACCGCGATCATCGCGGCAGCCAGTGCGGTCATATGTATCTTCATGACGTCCTCGGGCCGAGCTGCAATCAGGCTCTCAGTGTGCGTCATCGCAACCCGATTGCGATCCGGTGTGACCGATTCGCCCGATGGTCGTGCGGCCCGAATAATCGTCGCTGACCGAATCATCCGTAATGACTGGATCTACTGTCCGAGAACGGTATTCATGAGGGTGCCCGCGCTGGTCGCCATGGCGCCGCCGATCAACGCACCCGCCACCATCTTCGGTGACTCCAGGGGGCCGCCATTCCACTTCTCCCAGCCGAATCGGCCACCGGCGTAGATAATCGCCGTGGTCCCGGACAACAGCATGAACCAGGTGAAGTACCGCACCAGCGGTAGGAACTTGTCCGCCGCCGGAGGTTTCTCGGGCGCCGGATTACCGACTTGAGCTGTGATGATGTCGTGCACCGCGAGAAGAAGCATGATGTGCTCGATCCGCAAGGTGGTGGGGTGCGAGTTTCATCATGGTAGATCGCGAATCGTCCTTGGTGACAGGCGATTGCGAAGCAGATGTGGAAATGCGGTGTCAGCGACCGGTCTCGGCCCGTTCAGCCATCTTGACGCGACGGTAGCGGTCGAGCCGGACGAGGGCTATTCGTCGTCCAGACCGGCCGATAGATAGGCCGCGGCGGCGACCCATTGCCGGCAGCTCATATGCCGGTCGTGCGCGTGCAGAATGGCGCGGGCGCGGGGGTAGGTGAGTTCCCGGGGCTCATTGGCGCAGTCGCCGGCCTGATCCGTACCGGGGGCACGCCGCTCGGCGCGCTGGTCGCAGATGTGGGAATGCTCGAGCAGGTAGCTCATGGAATGCCCCTACCGTCGTCGGGAGAATGCGGAAGCAATTGTCCGACAGGGCTTTCCACTGCCTCCGGCGAATCTGCTCCGGCGTGGTCCGGCCCTGTCGTGCGAACGATATTACGGCTCTGCAAGGAGCAAATGCAAGTACATCTGCACGGTCGAAGTAGACGAAATCAGTTGAGATTCATGCTGCCGCCGGCTATTCGGCCGGATCTGAAAACAGACCGCTCGGATGCCGTTCTTCCCCCGTTCGGGGCATATCAAAAACATGACGAGTCAATGGAAAAGAGCATGTCGCTCATGTTTTTTCGGTTTTTCCGGAGGGCTCGATCCGAGTCAAGTCGCATGCTATCGTTCAAATCGTCGGTTTCAAATGCAAGTACATTTGCTCGAACATATGCAAGGGCTGACGGTAGGTTCAGCTCGATCATCCGGAACTGCCGAGGGCGGCCAGTGGTGGCCGAGCTCGGCCACCACGAAACCTGGAGACAGTCATGACCGATTCCACCGCCACATCAGCCGGCCTTCTGTCCGATGCCCCGTGGCGCAAGAGCACATTCAGCAATCCCAGCGGAAACTGTGTCGAATTGGCCGATTTGTCCAATGGCCTGGTCGCTGTTCGCAACTCGCGCGATCCCGAGGGAGCGGTGCTCGTCTACACCCGGCCCGAGATCGACGCGTTTCTTCGCGGCGCGAAGAGTGGAGAGTTCGACGATCTGGCCTAGCGGGCGGTAACATTGCATTCGGCGCGGTGTCGGTGCGCGACGAAGCAGTGTTTTCTGATGTTCGGCCAGCTGCTTCGGTGATTGGTACCCTCACTGCCGGTGATCGTCGAGCATCGGAGAAGACCTCATGATGGCAGAGCCCGTCCGGATCGGCCGTGTGGATTCGCTTGTCGCCGAACGCGGTCCGACAGCGCTTCGGATCGCGGTCGGCGGGCAGCTCCGCAAACTGCGGGAAGGCGCCGGCATCACCCGCGAGGCCGCGGGTGACCACATCCGTGGATCCCACGCGAAGATCAGTCGTCTGGAGCTGGGCCGTACCGGTTTCAAGGAGCGCGATATCCGCGATCTGCTGACGCTCTACGGGGTCACCGAGGACGAAGATCGCGAACTGTTCCTCGATCTGGTGAGCAAGGCGAACCAGCCGGGGTGGTGGCATCGCTACAGCGATCTGCTGCCGACATGGTTCGAGACCTATCTCGGCCTCGAACACGCTTCCAAGTCCATTCGTACCTTCGAGGGACAGTTGGTGCCCGGTCTGCTCCAAACCGAGGAGTACACCCGGTCGGTGGTGGCACTCGGCCACGAGAACGCCGAGGCCGCCCGCCGGGTGGAGCTGCGCAGGAAGCGTCAGGAAATTCTGGATCGTCCGGGCGCTCCGACGCTGTGGGCCGTAATCGACGAAGCGGTCCTGCATCGGCCGATCGGCGGGGACTACGTTCTGCGCGCGCAGCTCGACCATCTGGTGGAGGTCTCGTCCAAGCCGAACGTGACCATTCAGGTGCTGCCGTACGCGGCCGGTGGACATGCCGCGGCAGGTAGTTCGTTCACCATGCTGCGCTTCGCAGAGCCCGAGTTGCCCGATATCGTCTATCTCGAGCAGCTCACCAGCGCACTGTATTTGGATCGCCAGCAGGATCTCGAGCTGTATCGCCAGGTCATGGACCGGCTCAGCGTGCAGGCCGAGCCGCCGGAGCGGTCGCGCGAAATGATGAAGAAGGCCGCGGCCGACCTTCCCGATTGCGACTGATCCGCGCGGACGCCTGCGAAACGATCACCACACGAACGCCGATCACCGCATAATCACCAAGGGCCGCCGACCTGAAAAGGTCGGCGGCCCTTGGTGATTATGCGGTTACTGCCTGATGCAACTGGATGCGATGCGCCAGAAGGCCTCCGGTTGCATCGCGTCGAAATCCCAATCGTTGACCATCGCGTGCGCGGTGGCCACGATCCGATCAATATCGAAATCATCGCGTGTGGCCGCGCCGGTGGATTCGACCGCATCGATGACGAAACACGTTGCGGTCTCCTGTGAATAGATGTGATGCTCGGTCGTGTTCCGGTCCATGACACCGAGTCGGCCGAGACTGATTTGGTTCATACGTGCGCCCCTGACGCCAGGCCGCACGATTTCCTTAGGCGAAAATTGGCTTCCGGTTCACCCTGCGGCTCACGGGTAGTCCCCTGGATTCCCTTACCGCCCCGAGTCTAGGGCGATGTCGAGACCGGATGCAAGCACATCTGCAACATCGAATCCCCGCTCAGGGCAAGGTTTTCGGGTGCTGACGGGTTGCTGCCACGGCCTGTCGCGGGCCGCGTCGAGCGCCCCATGTGGGGGCCGATTCCGGTAGCGGCGGCAATATCGCGGCGGTCCTCGCCGCGGCGGTCGCCGGTGGCTTGCTGCGGTTTTTCCGAACGGACCGGACGGCTGGTTCGGCGGAGAATATATCTGGTACGAGGGGTTGCGGCCGCCGCTCGGACATACCGGCTGCAGCCACCGTATGCCGGATATGTCCGACTCGGCGGACCGGTATGGAGCCTGTTCCGAACGCCGTGCTATATCTGCCTGGAGCAGTAATTCAGTCGCCGGTGGCGAGCGCGGACTGTCGCCGAGACGATCGGCACGGATGTTGCGATCGATTCGGCGGCCCGAGGAGACAGGCGCGCAGTGAACAGCTCGCACGGATATTTCGCGGTGGACGGATCGGGCTTCGTACCCAATCCGATGGCGGTCAGCCAATGGTCTTCGGACCAGGTGGTCGGCCCGGCGTTGTGCGGGCTGCTGGCGCGTGCACTCGACAACGAGCACGCCACCGACGGATTCGTGCCGGTCCGGCTGACGGTCGACCTGTTCAAGCCCGCCCGCATGCACGAGCTCACCGTCACCACCACCCGGGTGCGCGACGGGCGGCGGATCCGGCTGGCGGATGCGGTCATCGTCCAGGACGGCGTCCCCGCGGCGCGTGCGTCGGTGGTGTTGTTGCAGCCGTCCGAGCAGCCGCCCGGCGAGATCTGGACCCGTGAACGGCAACCGGAACCACCGTCCGCGGAGCTGGCGCCGCCGTCCGAGGGGCCGAGTGCCCCGTTGTGGCACAGTGACGAATCGCGGCGATGGACGAAGGTGCCATCCGAACATGAGAACGGCAGCCGGAAGCGGAGCTGGCAGCATCCGGCGAATGTGGTCGACGGCGAACACCCGTCGCCGTTCGTCGTGGCCGCCATGGCCGCGGAGCAGACCAGTATGGTGACCAACTGGTCCAGTGCCGGAGTGGGTTTCATCAATACGGATCTGACGGTAGCCCTGGTGCGCATGCCCGAGGGCGCCGACATCGGGCTGGAAGCCGATAATCATCTGAGCCGCAACGGAATCGCGGCCGGGACCGCCACCCTGTTCGATCGCGAGGGCGCCTTCGGCAGTGCCATGATCACCGCGGTCGCCAATGCCGGGCGCCAGATCACCGCGAGTCACCTCGACGGTGTGATCGCGGCCGTGAGCGGCGTGCGGAGCTAACCACTGCCCGGCGATCCGGCGCCGCGGTGGGCCGCCCAGCGGTGTGCCGCGTCGCGCAGACCGCAGGTCCACATATTGGGCCGCCGATGCGCGGTCGCGGACCACTCTGCCGCCAGCGCGCCGGAGAACAGGCGCAGGTCGTGCTCGGAGGCCGTATGCCAGGCGGGCACCCGCATCGCCCACCGCTCGGCCTCGGCCGGGTCCTGGCCGGCGAGGATCAGCCAGACGATCCAGCAACCGGGATCGATCCAGGCGGCCCCGCGGGTGGCCCATGGCCAGTCGACCAGGCGGGCCCCGGTGCGTTCGGCGATGATGACGTTGCTGTAGTTCCAGTCGGTGTGCAGCAGCGCCTCGCCGGCGAATGCCGTGGTGTCCACATCCTCGTCGAGGTATGCGCCCCAGCGCACCTCGGCATCTTTGAGCTCGATCTCGGCGGGGCAGCGCAATCGGCCCAGCGCCGTCATCGCGGCGGCGGTGGCCGCCAGATCGGAGTCGACGCGGTAGTCGGCGAAATGTCCTGCGATGAACTCGAATCCGAGTAGATCCCAACCACCCGCCGCGATCTGCCAGCGCAGGAGCGGCCCCACCGGAGTGACATGCCGGGCCAGTGCTGCCTCACGGTGCTGGGTCCATACCTCCGGATCTCGTTGCGGCACACCCTTGACGAAGGTCCGGCCGGCCGTGGTCTCGATGACCGACGCGAGTTGACTACTGAATCCCGCGATCACGGAATCGGCGCGGACGATCCGTCCGGTCACCGCTTCCACCGCCGCCCGAGTGGTCGCGGGCAGGTCTTCCCAGTTGCGCCGGCTCGAGGATATCTGCGCCCGATCGACTGTCACCCTCGAAGGATTACCCCGATCGAGGTGCGCTGGCAAGCGGAGTCGGAGATTCTCGGGATGGTTTCGAAAATGTTATTTCACCTGCGTTTTCAGCTGCTGGTGTAGGTGCGTGCGACGAGTGCGCTGCGGAGGTACCAGAGTCCGCTGGCTTGGGTGGGGTCGAAGCCGGTGAGTTGGGCGATGCGTTTGAGTCGGTAGTCGACGGTGTTGGTGTGGACGTGGAGGAGTCGGGCGGTGCGTTGGCGGTTGAGGTTGTTGGCGATGTGGGTTTGGAGGGTGGTGAGGAGTTCGGGGTGGTGGTCGAGGGGGTTGAGGAGGGTGCCGAGGTGGTCGCGTCCGGGTCCGGGGCGGGTGAGTTGGTATTCGAGGGCGAGGTCGTCGAATCGGTAGAGGCCGGGGATGGATTCGAGGCGGGTGACCATGTCGAGGAGTTGGTGGGTTTGGTCGGTGGCGGTGGGGATGTCGGTGGTGGTGGTTGTGGTGGTGGTGGCGGTGATGGGGACGCGGGCGGCGTGGGAGAGGTGGGTGATGAGGGGGTCGAGGTCGGTGGGTGTGGTGTGGGTGGTGGGGATGAGGAGGGTGCCGCCGTCGGTGGAGAGCAGGGACAGGGTGGTGGTGTGGGTGGTGGTGGCGAGGGCGGCTTGGATGCGGCGGAGTTTGCGGCGGGCGATGATGGTGGGGTCGAGGTGGGGGTTTGCTTGGTCGGGGTGTGGGGGGATGTGGAGGGCGAGGATGTGGTAGTTGTCGGCGATTTCGATGCCGCATTCGCGGGCCATGGTGGAGGTGGGGTGGCCGCCGAGGAGTGCTGAGGTGAGGGTGTGGACGGCGTTGTGGTGTTCGGAGACGACGGCGCGGAGTTCGCGGACGTAGGCGTGGGAGACGGCGGTGGTCATGGTGTCGAGGATTTCGACGAGGAGTTTGGCGCCGGTGAGGAGGTTGGTGTAGTCGGTGTGGGTGAGGGTGAGTGTGGGTTCTTCGTCGGTGTTGTTGGTGGTGTTGCGGGTGGTGGCGTTGGTGACGACGAGGTCGAAGCCGATTTTGAAGCCTTCGTGGATGGCGTGGTGGATGGTGTCGATGGGGACGCCTTCGCGGGCCCAGGCGGCGGCGGCGTCTTTGAGGCGTTCGGTTTTTTCGGGGATGTCGCGGCCGTCGAGGAGGCTGATGGCGAGTTCGAGGCAGGTGCGGGTGATGGTGGTGATGTCGCCGTGGATGGCGTCGCCGGGGAGTGTGCCGCAGGGTGCGACGTTTTCGACGAAGTGTCCGACCATGTGGCGGGACAGGGACCAGACATCCTTCAACGGCGACGACATGGGTCGTCCCGAGAAGGTGAGACTGGACCGGGTTGAACTGTCGACGGTCATCGCTGACTCCTTCCACTTCCCGAACTTATGTGTTGCGGCGGTTAACGCTAACTGGAGTTGTCGAAACCCAAGTCGCTTCCCGGATCGTCTGTGCGGAAGTCGAAGCAGGTCGTCCGCTCTTTGTGATGCCTCACAGTGAGTCGGAGCGGCGAAGTTTGCGTGATGCCACAGGTTCCGCCGCCGACCTCGGTCAATGCCAGAGCCGCCGGCACGGCAACGGCCGCAGTCCGGGGCGGACCATGCCGTCGACCGTGACGGCCAGACCGGAATGTACGGCCGCCGCGGCGAATTCCCACGCCTCGGTGCGGGTGGCGGCGTATTCGAGCACCATCCCGTCGCCGGATGCGCGGCCGTCGAAGTAGACGGTGATCCGGCGGGTGGGGGATTCGGGGACCGAGTCGGGGATGTTCATGAGCCGTGCTCCTTTGCATCGGTGCAGGAACGAAGCTACCTACTCGCGAGTAACTCGAACAGGTTTCAGTCCGGAATTCAGCTCCGAACACAGGCCCGCGCACGACGCGCTTGTGACTTGTCAGGACGCACCGGGCGGATTTCTGGTCCCCTCGCGCGCACGATAGTCTTTTGCCCCATGGGCCTTACTGCAGTCCGGCGGACGCTCTGTGTCGCCGCCGGCTCCCTGCTGCTGATCGCTGCCGCCACCACTTCCGCACCGGCACAACCGATTTATCCGGCGCCGGACCCGGATCCCTTCTACGCGGCGCCGGCCGATATCGCCGACCACCATCCCGGTGACGTGCTGGCGACCAGGTCGATGCCGCCGCTGGACATCTTCCCCGACACCGACGTCACCCTGATCAAGTTCCGCTCCACCAACTCCGAGGGCAAACCGATCGCGGCGACCACCACGGTGCTGACGCCGCATCGCCGGGCAGCCGATGGGCCCTTGCTGTCGTATCAGACCATCATCAACGGTCTCGGCACCGAATGCGCTGTCTCCCATACGCTCTACACCAAGGACCCGGACCTGATGGTGCGGGAGGCGCCGGCCTACAACGTGGTGCTGCAGCGCGGGTGGAGTATCGCGATGCCCGACCACCTCGGGCCGCAGTTCGCCTACGGTGCAGCGCGTCTGGGTGGTCAGATCACCCTCGACGGCATTCGCGCGGTGCAGCACACCGCGGGCATGAACCTCGAGCACAGCCCGGTGGCGATGGCGGGCTACTCCGGCGGCGGAATGGCCACCGCGTGGGCGGCCGCGCTCGCGCCGAGTTACGCACCGGATCTGCGGATCGCGGGTGCCGCGGCCGGGGGTGTCCCGATGAACATGGTGAAGATGCTCGAGGGCCTGGGCTACGGCTCGCATCCGGCGTTCGGGCTCGCGTTCGCGGCGGGTCTCGGCCTGGAACGTGAGTATCCGGACCGGTTCCCGCTGTCGGATCAGCTCAACGACAAGGGCGCCACGACGCGGCAGGTGCTCGCCAACAGCTGCACGAACGGATTGCTGGCCGCCGGCGCCGGGCACGGTATCGCGGAGTTCGCGAAGACCACCTCGATGACCGCTGATCCGGTCGCGCGCAAGGTCGTCGAGGACAACAGCCTCGAGTTCTACACCGACAGCGTGCCGAATATGCCGGTCTTCGAATGGCATTCGCCGATCGACGGGCTGATCCCGGTGGACTCGATCCGCACCACGGATCGGCGCTGGTGCGAGGCCGGAGTTCCGTTGCAGTCCGAGGAGATCCCGGTACCGGACCATCTCACGGCCGCGGTCCTCGGCATACCGCAGGTGATGGCCTGGCTCGACGGGCGGATGAGCGGTCAACCGGCGCCCAGGAACTGCTGAGCCGGGCACCGCGCCGGATTCGGTCTCGAAGCGGACTCGCGGCGCGCACGATCCGAACACACCACCCGGACAGGCGGATTCGCGCCGGTAGTCTCGAAACACCTGGTTCAGTGCGGAACTCGGGTTGACGCGCACATCGGGACCAGTGTGAGCTCTACTGGGGGTGCGCCATGCGAGTCCGGCATATTCTGGTCACGGTTCTGCTGATCGGTTGTGGTCCTGTCACGGGGATCGCGGCGGCACAGCCGCCCGTACCACTGCCCGCGTTTCCGATTCCGGCGGTGAGTCCCGGTCTGCCGCAACTGCAGCAGTGGATCGACGTACTCATCCCGCCGCCGCCCCTGCCGCCCGCCGATGAGGCGGCGGCGGGCGAATCCGGCGTAGCGCCCGATCTGGCCGGGTTACAGGACGCGGTCATGCCGTCACCGGTCGGCGATACGCTGCTCGACCAGTGGCCGCCCGATCTGGACCAGCTGAGTCCCGGCGACGTCATCACCACCCGCGATGTGACGGCGACGGCGGCTCCGCTGCTGGTGGTGCCGGTGCGGCAGGCGCTGCAGTTGAAGTTCCGGACCACCGACGCGCACGGCAATCCCTCATATGCCACTGCCACTCTGGCGATTCCGGCCGCCCCGTGGGCGGGAAGGGGGTCACGGCCGGTACTGGTGAACAATCTGCCGATCGACGCGCTGGGGCGCAAATGCACTCCCGGATACACTCTCGCGCACGGATTCAGCGGTGATACCGGCACGACCGATTTCGTGCCGCCCACCACCCAGCTGGCATTACTGCGCGGATACGCGGTGCTGATCCCCGATCACGAGGGGCCGCGCATGGCTTACGCCGAACCGTATGTCGCCGGGCACGCGGTACTCGACTCCATCCGCGCGGTGCGGGCCACACTGCCCGCGGAGTTCGCGACCAGCCGGTACGCGATGCACGGATATTCCGGTGGCGCCATCGCGACGCGTGGGGCGGTCGCGCTGATCGATTCCTACGCACCGGAATTGACAGCGGTTATCATCGGCGCGGCGCTGGGCGGCGTACCGGCCGACTACCAGATCCTGTCGCAGAGTATGAACGCGAATCTGGCCTCGGGAGTGTTCCTGGCCGCCACCTTCGGGGTGGGACGGGAACGACCCGAAATCCTCGGGCAGATGAATCATCTCGCGCGCTGGGCGGCGTTGTCGCCGCTCAAGGACACGTGCGCCGGAGTGTTCGGTGGGGTCGGGGTGCTGTCGCTGCCGATCGACATCGCCGCCGACACCCCCGATCCGCTGCACAGCGCCCTGGCCGACGACATCTACCGGGTGACCCGTATGCAGGGTTTGAAATCGGCTGTGCCGCTCTATGTCTACAACGGGGAACAGGAATTCTGGATCCCGGCGGCCGGTGCGCGCGAACTGTACCGCGACCAGTGTTCGATGGGGGTCGCCGCGGTCTATCGCAGTGTCCCGGGCGAGCACATCATCGCGGGCGGTCTCGGCTATCCAGAGGCGATGAACTGGGTCGATCAGCGCCTGCAGGGAGTGCCGGCACCGGACGAATGTTGACGGCCGGGCATATTCGCGGCGAATGGTTTTGTGCCCCGACCCCAGCCGCCACAGGTGCGGTTCATGAATTGTCATCGGATCGTCTCCGGCCCGGCTCGAGGTGGATTCGTAGCCGTACCGTGATATGAACGCGGCACCGGCTTTTGCGCGGACGGTGCCGCGTTCGGCACCGGCGCACCGCACCTTCGGGAGATTAGGAGGTCGAGACAGTGCGGACGTCGGACCGGCCACCGGTGAGCGGCGGCCTGACTCGAGTCGGCCGCTCACGGCGCACGGTTCGTCCCACGGCACCAGGACTTCCACCCCCTTCCTCGCCGCGGTGATCGTGTGTAGCAGTGGAACCGCCCGCCGGGTGCAACCTCACCCCAAGGCATCCGGCGGGCACACCTCGCGTGGGGACAGATTCTGGAGCGTTTCGATGACACCATCCGCACCCAGCCTGGCGGCGACTCTGACCCGGACGGCCGGCACCGGCGAACCCGCCGCACGTCCCGACAGGGCGGCCGAATTCGGCGCCGGAGTGCGGGAATGCCTCGCACTCGCGGCGGATCTGGTGGCCGAACCGGATCCGGAGCCAGCGGATGCCGCGCGGCTGGCCGAACTGGTCGGACGCGCGGGCGCGTGGGCACGTGAGGGCATCGACCTCGACACCGTCCTGCGCGCCTACCATGAGACGGTTCGTACCGCGTTCGCCGATCTCGCGGGCGGGCGCCGCACCGGCGCGGATCTCGTCGCGGACGCCGATCAGGCGCTGCGACTGCTCGAGACGGTGACGGTGGCCACTTCGGCGGCCTACCTCGACGAGCACCGCTCCGCCGCCCGCCATCACCAGACCGCCGCGCAGACCTTGGTGACCGCCCTGCTGAGTGGACACGGTCGCGCCGCGCTGGCCCGTCGCACCGGAATCGCGATCGCTCCCGCCTACCAGGTGGTGGCATTGTCGATCGCGGTACATCCCGGGGAAACCGATCCGCGGCGCAATGCCGAGACGGTGGCGCGGCGCAAACTGCGTCGGCTGCAGAGCGCGCTGGCCCCCGCACTCGGTTCGCGCGCGCTGTCGCTGTTGTCGGTCGAAGGCGGGACGGTTCTGGTACCGGTCGAGGCGGCCGATGGCACCGCACGTATTGATGCGCCGGTTCTCACCGCCGAGGCCCTCGAGGCGCTCTCGTCGGCGGCCTCGGTTCCGGTGACCGCGGCCGTGGTCACCGGTGTGACCGCCCGGATTCCGGAACTGGCCGCCCAAGCCCACGATCTGCTGGAACTGGTTCGCGCCCTGGGGCGTCCGCCGGGGTTGTACGGCATCGCCGATGTGGCGGTGGAATACCAGCTGACCAGGCCGGGTCCCGCTCGTGATCATCTGGCCGCCGTGCTGAGCCCGCTGACGCCGCATCCGGAGTTGCTGGAAACGCTGCGGGCGTACGTCGATTCGGGGCTGGATCGCAAATCCACCGCGGTGCGGCTGTCGATTCATCCCACCGGCCTCTCGCATCGGGTACGGCGAATCGAGCGGCTCACCGGAATCACACTGTCGCGCCCGGACGGTCTCGCGCGCGCCAGCCTGGCGCTGCTGGCCTTCGATCTCGGAACAGATTCCCGCACCAAGGAGTACGCGTGACCTATTCCGCGACCGGAGGTTCTCCGGGGCGCCGGCGCACCGCCGGAGGCAGGCACCGGAAGGTGCCGGATTCGGATCCGATCGGCGGGCTCACCCGTGCGGCACTGGGTCTCGCGGTGGCCGTGGCCGCCTCCGCCATGACCTCCGCGCCCGTGCGCGCCGATCCCGCCGCCACAACACCGATAGTGGATTCGTCGGTGACGCGAACGGAGGTGGTGCGCACCGAGAATCGCGGTGCGGGATGGGAACGGCTGTATGTGGCTTCGGCGGCCATGCAGCGGGTGGTGCCCATCGATGTGCTGCACGGTGGCGGTTCCGATCCGAAACCGACTCTGTATCTGCTGGACGGTGCGGAGGGCGCGACAACTTCCGGATGGCTGACCGACGGTGACGCCGCCCGGTTCTTCGCCGGTAAACCGGTCGACGTGGTGCTGCCGGGCGGTGGTGCGGGCAGCATGTACACCGACTGGGATCGCTACGACGGAACCCTGGGCCTCAATCGCTGGGAGACCTTTCTCGTCGACGAGCTGCCGCCGCTTGTGGAGACGTATCTGCACTCCGACGGCCGGCGCGCCATCGCCGGCGTCTCGATGGGTGCGCAGGCGGCGGTGATGCTGGCCCAGCGGCACCGAGGTTTCTATCGCGCGGTCGCGGGTATCAGCGGCTGCTACTCCACCGCCGACGAGATGGGGCAGGCGCTCACCCGCATCACCGTGGCCTCCCGCGGCGGCGATCCGGCGAACCTGTGGGGCCCGCCGGGGTCGCCGGAATGGGCGGCCCACGACAGTTACCTGTGGGCCGATCAGCTGCGCGGTACACCGATCTATCTGTCGGCGGCCTCCGGTCTGCCCAGTCCACCGGATCTCGCCACGATTCTCGGTGCGCACGATGTGGCGGGCGCATTGCAGACCGCGGGTGGTGGCGCCGCGCTGGAAGCCGGCGCTCGCACCTGTACCGAACGCTTCGCGGCGCGGCTGACCCAGCTCGACATCCCCGCGACCGTGCGCTACATCCCGGCCGGTACCCATTCGTGGCCCGATTTCACCGCCGCGTTGCCACCGGCGTGGGACGCGCTCGCGGAGGGACTCGGCATTTTGCGAGCGTGGGGGGCCGGTCGGCGCTGACGGTGGTCCGGGGTCATTCGTCCGGGCCGAAGACATCGAACATGCCGAGGGGTAGGTCCTGAGGGCTGAGCGTGCCGACCACCGGCACTCCGGCGCCGGCGAAATCGGCTACCGCACGCGGCATGTGGTCGGCCGAGGTGACCACCACCGCGTCGCCGATGCCGAGACTGCGCATCATCTCGGCGGCGTTCTCGGCGTTCTGCACGGTGTCGCTGGCCCGCGATTCGATATGGATCCGTTCGGGCGCGATCGAATGGCCGATGAGCCACCCGGCCATGGCATCGGCCTCGGTGGTGCCCGCCTGCGGATTGCCGCCGGTGACGATGATCGGCGAAGCCGGCGACACCATTGCCTGTACTAGCGCGGCCTGCAGTCGGGCAACGAGTTCCGGGCGCATGGTGCCGTCGGGCAGCAGACCGTATCCGAGCACCACGATCGCGGTACCCGGACCGTGCGGGACCGGTAACGGCGGCAGCGGCGGATCGGCGATGGAACCGAGTTGTTCGATCGCGCCCACCACATTGATGACCGGATCGGCCGCAGCGGTGGAAGCGAGGGCGACTGTCAGTGCTCCGGCCACCAGAGCGGCGGCGACGAGACGAATTCCGGTGGACCGGAAGGCGGAACGAGTGCCGGGCATCAGGACTCCAGACGACGTGGGACCGTGTCACGTGGGTACGTGGACCGGGCCGGAACGGACAACTGTGAAGTGATGATCCGATATCAAATCGTGATAGCGTCGTAATTGGTTGCGACGCTGGATACTTCACGGCACGTACGCCATTTATGTTGTGACAGCGGCGATGCCGGATATCAATTCCGGATGCCGTCGTGCCGGTGCCTGTCGTTGTGCAAGTTCACTGTCGCCCGATCGGCACCTCGTGAGATCCCGAAGACACCGGCCGACCCCGTATCGGTGGTTCGAACGCGACCTTAGCGTCTGAATTCGGTTTCGGTGCCGAGCCACGCTGGCAGGCATCCCGACGAAGAACACCGACGTTCGGACGAAAGGTTCACCCATGAGACCCACCACTCGCCGCCGGTGGCGCAGCGCCGCCGTTGTCGCCGCGGTTTCACTGTCGACCATGGGCCTCGCGGGGATTTCCGCCGGGGCCGATCCTGTTGCGGGTCCCAATGATCCGCAGCAGGAACAGCAGCTGGCTCAGATGATCACACAGGGCCTGAAGAACCCGGCCGCGCACGCCATCGCGGATTCGGGCAGCTCCGGGACGGGATCGGCCTGTACCTCGGGCAGTGGCGCCGGCTCGGGGAACGGCTCGGGCGACTGCTACGGGGGCTCGGGCTCCAGCTCGGGTTCCTCGGGCGGGACATCCACCGACACCGTCGGCTACGGTCCGGCGCAGAGCGCCTTCCTGGCGGCCTTCGGCTACGGATTGACGCATCCGGATGTGGCGCCGCCGGGAACCAACGACTGGAATTGCAAGCCGAGCGCGGCGCATCCGGAACCGGTGGTGCTGGTGCACGGCACGTGGGAGAACGCCTACGATAATTTCTCGTATGTATCGCAACCGATCAAAGACGCGGGATATTGCGTATTCACGTTCAATTACGGCAAATCCAACCTGATTCAGGGCGGCGGTCTGGGATCGGTGCTTCCGGGCACCAACGGAACCGGATATATCCAGGATTCATCCAAGCAGCTGGCGCAGTTCGTCGATCGGGTACTGGCGGCGACCGGATCACCGAAGGTGAACCTCGTGGCCCATTCCCAGGGTGGCCCGATGTCGCGCTGGTATCTGAAATTCGACGGCGGCGCGGAGAAGGTGCATCACGAGATCATCTTCGGGGGGACCAATCACGGCACCTCCCTGGACGGGATCGGCGCATTGGGCCGGATGATCAACAACTTCGGTATCGATGTGCTGGGCCTGGTGGAGATCTTCGTCGGGCACGCGGGAATTCAGCAGACGATCGGCTCGGATTTCGTGAACCAGCTCAACGCCGGCGGTGACACGGTGCCGGGCGTGAACTATACGGTGGTCGGCAGCCGGTACGACGAGGTCACCAACCCGTACGATCTGACCTTCCTGAAGGCCGGCCCGGGAGCGACGGTCGACAATATGACGTTGCAGGACGGGTGCGAGCAGGATGTATCCGACCATCTGACGCTGATGTATTCCCCGCGGTCGCTGTCGATCATCCTCAATGCCTTGGATCCGGTGCAAACGCCGGCGCTGACATGCACATTCAACCCCTGGCTGGTGGGCGGCGGCGGCAAGCTCTGACCCACTGACCCACGTGTGAAGCCCGCCCGCCGGATCGCGCGATTCCTGCGTTTCCCATCGCGGTCCGGCGGGCCGCACACCGCCGTGGGGTCCGGGGCCGGCCGGGTACGCCGACCTCGCAGTCGCTCCCGGAATGCACGCACCACGGCGGTACGCCCGCCGGGCGATGTCCACACACCACATCGCCCGGCGGGCCTCGTCGTCATCGCGGTCCTCCCGCATCTCTTTCAAGGAGTTCTCATGTTCGGAAAGGTGTTGCGCGGCAGCATCATTACCGCCATGCTCGTGCTGGCGGGCACGGCGCCGGCGAATGCGGAGCCCGCGCCGGTCGCCGCCGACGGGTCCGGGGTCACCGGCAGCTGGCGGCTCGACCCGCGCACCGAACAGCTGCGGGTGCATTCGGCGGCGATGAACACCGACATCATGGTGAAGGTGCAGCTGCCCGCCGATCCGGACACCGCCGCGCCGGTGCTGTACCTGCTCAACGGTGGTGGCGGTGGCCAGGATTCGGCGACCTGGGAACGCAATACCGATGTCGCGGGGTTCCTGTCGGGCAAGCAGGCCTACGTGGTGCAGCCGGTCGGCGGTCGCTGGAGCTATTACACCGATTGGCGGGCGCCGGATCCGAAACTCGGTGTGTACAAATGGAAGACGTTCCTCACCGCGGAACTGCCGCCGCTGATCGACGCGCACTACCGGACCACCGGCGCCAATGCGCTGGCCGGTCTGTCCACCTCCGGCACATCGGTGCTGCAGCTGCCGATCGCCGCGCCCGGACTGTATCGGTCGGTGGCCGCGTATTCCGGCTGTGCGCAGATCAGCGATCCGATCGGCCGCGAGTTCGTGAAACTGTCGGTGCAGACCTGGGGCGGCGGCGACGTGGACAATATGTACGGCCCCGACGACGATCCGATGTGGGCGGCCAATGATCCGTACGTGCACGCCGACGGCCTGCGCGGGCTGAATCTGTTCGTCTCCACCGGGTCCGGTGTGCCCGGTATGTACGACGTCTACGGCGGCGATCACATGCAGCCCGGACCGCGCGGATATCTGGATCAGATGCTGATCGGCGGGGTGATCGAGGCGGCGGCCGGCTGGTGCACCCACAATCTGGCGACCCGGCTGGGGGAGTTGGGTATTGCGGCGACCTTCGATTTCCAGCCGACCGGCACCCATTCGTGGGGCTACTGGCAGGACGCGTTGAAGCGGTCGTGGCCGGTGCTGGCGGCGGGTCTTGGAATCGCGCCCTGACCGGCGCGGACGGCCGCGTTGCGGCCACGCCCGACCGGGAGCGGCGGCACCGCTGGGCGGCGGCCGTAGACTGTGCTCCGACGGATACGACGATGGGACGGTCGCGACGAATGATTCGGGCAGGTCAGCGGGTGGTCGGCGGAGGTCGGCGGTGACGGCGGCGGCTACCGAGACCACTTCCGGACCAGAGGTGGACGGCACGCCGACCGGGCCGGTGCCGGCGTTGGAGAAGTTCGGATTCGCCGAGTTCCGGCGCACGACCGCCATCGGCGGGGTGATCGGCGGGCGGGTGGCGCGGCGAGTGCTGCGCGAGGGCCTGCGTCGTCCCCGACGCCGGCGGGCGATGGCCGAGGGCACCGTCGACGGCTTCGAGGTGCTGGGCCCGATGTTCGTCAAACTCGGTCAGCTCATCGCGTCCTCCCCGGCCTCGTTCCCCGACGAACTGGCCGACGCCTGCCTGCGCTGCCTCGATGATGTGCCGCCGTTTCCGGCCGCCGACGCCCGCGCGGTGATCGAGGCCGATCTCGGCGCGCCGATTTCGGAGCTCTTCGCGGAATTCGACGACGAGCCGCTGTCGGCTGCCTCGGTGGCCCAGGTCCATGCCTGTGTGCTGGCCGACGGGCGGCCCGCGGTCCTGAAGATTCAGCGCCCGGATATCGCGCGGCGCATGATCGTCGATCTGCGCGCTGCCTACCGGCTCGCCGGAGTGCTGTCCAAGCGCTCGGAGAACGCCCGTATCGCCAACGCCGAGGGCGTGGTCCGCGACCTGTACGACACCACCGTCGCCGAACTGGATTTCCGTAACGAGGCGCGCAACCAGGCGCGGGCACGGGTCGATCTGGCCGCTTTCGGCGACAACACCTGCGTCGTGGTGCCCGAGGTGTATCAGGAGTACTGCGGTCCGCGGGTGCTGTGCATGGAGCGGATGCGCGGGATGCCGCTGGACCGCTTCGACGATATCCGCGCCGCTCACCCCGATCCGGAGCTGCTGATCCGCCGCCTGGTCAAGGCATGGGTGGAAAGTGTTGTGGTGCACGGCCTCTTCCACGGTGACGTGCACGCCGGCAATCTGTGGCTGCTCGACGACGGCCGTGCCGCCATGCTGGATTTCGGCATTGTCGGCACCATGAATCCGCAGTGGCGCGCGTTCGTCCGGGCGCTGTTCCACGCCAGTGCCATCGACGGCGATTTCCGTCCGGTCGCGCGGGCACTGCGGGAACTGGATCTGGTCGACGGTGATGCCGACGACGACGCCACCATCGGCCGGCAGCTGGCCACCGCACTGGCCCCCGTGCTGTCGGGCAAGCTGGCACAGCTGGACATGGGCAAGGTCGCGGCCAGGATGGTGGAATTCGGCAAGCGGCGCGGCGCATCGGGGCCGCAGCAGTTGCTGCTGATGGGTAAACAGCTCGGTTATTTCGAGCGGTACGCGGTGGCACTGGCCCCGGGCTGGCGGTTGGGACAGGATCTGTACCTGTTCCGCAATATCTTCCCCGAAGAGGTGGCCGCCAAGGCCGCCGCCGAGGGCATCGATCTGCCCGCCGACTGATCGCCGCGGCCGGGATCGCCCACGACGACAGGAGTGCGCAGATGTCGCAGGACGTGATGCCCGCGGTGTTCCTCGGCCACGGCAACCCGATGAACGCGATCGATCACAACCGCTATACCGCGGCCTGGTCGGCCTTCGGGCGGTCGGTGCCGCGTCCGCGCGCGATCCTGGTGGTGTCGGCGCATTGGTTCATCAATGCCACCGCCGTCACCGCGATGCCGCATCCGCGCACCATCCACGACTTCTACGGATTCCCGGACGAATTGTTCGAGGTGAACTATCCCGCTCCCGGCCTGCCGGAGCTGGCCGATCAGGTCGCCGATGTGGCCCACCCGCAGTGGGTGGGCTGCGATACCGACAGCTGGGGGCTGGATCACGGCACCTGGTCGGTGCTGGTCCACGCCTTCCCGGATGCCTCGATTCCGGTGGTGCAGTTGTCGCTCAACGCCTTCGAGCCGATGGACTATCACCTCGAACTCGGGCGCAAATTGGCGCCGCTGCGTTCCGACGGTGTGCTGATCGTCGGCAGCGGCAATATCGTGCACAATCTGCGCGCCGTCGACTTCGGTATTCCCGACGGCGCCTACGACTGGGCGGTGCGCTTCGACGATGCGGCTCGCGATGTGCTGACCACCGCGCCCACCGAGGCCGCCGCATTGGACGCCCATCCCGATTTCGCCGCCGCCGTACCCACGCCCGATCACTATCTGCCGCTGCTCTACATCGCAGGTCTGGCGGGTTCCGAACCATTGACCCCGATCGTCGAAGGCCATTGCGCCGGTTCGATTTCCATGGCGGCCTACCAGCTCGGCGGAACCTGTCCGCCACCGGTGCCGGGCGCCGGCGCACCGGGCCTGCCCGAGGGCGTTCCGGCCGCCGACAGCAATATGTGAACCCTCGCGCGGGCGCGCTGTCCGCGCAGAGCGAACCGCCGAGACGTTGTCGTGGTCGCAAGATCGTCGTAGCGTCGCTGTGGTGAGTGTTCCTCAGCATCTGCCCGCCACCGCGGGCGAACTGCGTGCCGCCGGCTACGAGCCGCGCGGCGTGAAAGCCGAGATCCGCGAGAATCTGCTCGCCGCCCTGCGATCGGGCACCGATCCCTGGCCCGGCATCGTCGGATTCGAGCGGACCGTCGTCCCGCAGCTGGAGCGGGCACTGCTGGCCGGGCACGATGTGGTGCTGCTCGGTGAACGCGGTCAGGGCAAGACGCGGTTGCTGCGTACCCTGGCGGGCCTGCTCGACGAATGGACGCCGGTCATCGACGGCACCGAACTCGGCGAACATCCGCTCGCGCCGATCAGTCCCGCGGGCCGCCGCCTGGTCGCCGAGCTGGGCGACGAACTGCCGGTGGCGTGGCGCCATCGCAGTGAACGCTATGCCGAGAAGCTGGCGACCCCCGACACCTCCGTCGGTGACCTGATCGGTGATGTGGATCCGGTGAAGGTCGCCGAAGGCCGCAGTCTGGGCGATCCGGAAACCATCCACTTCGGGCTCGTGCCCCGCGCCCACCGCGGCATCGTCGCGCTCAACGAATTGCCCGACCTGGCCGAACGTATCCAGGTCGCGTTGCTGAACGTGATGGAGGAGCGCGATATCCAGGTTCGCGGCTACACGCTGCGGCTCTCACTGGACGTGCTGCTGGTGGCTACCGCCAATCCGGAGGACTACACCAACCGCGGCCGCATCATCACCCCGCTGAAGGACCGCTTCGGTGCGGAGATCCGCACCCACTATCCGCTCGAAGTCGAGGCCGAGACCGCACTGGTGCGCCAAGAGGCCGAACTGGTCGCCGAGGTCGGCGATCCGTTGCTCGAGGTGCTGGCGCGATTCGTGCGCGCACTGCGGGAATCCACGGCTGTCGACCAGCGCTCCGGTGTCTCGGCCCGATTCGCGGTCGCCGCCGCCGAGACCGTGGCTGCCGCGGCCCTGCGCCGGGCCGCGCTCACCGGGGAGGAGCCGGCCGTCGCCCGGCCGGTCGATCTGGAGTCGGTACCGGCCGTGCTGCGCGGCAAGGTGGAATTCGAATCGGGTGAGGAGGGCCGTGAAACCGAGCACCTCGCCCATCTGCTGCGGCGGGCCTTCGCCGATACCGCCCGCCGCCGGCTGGCCGGTGTGAATCTGCGTCCGCTGGTCGAGGCGGTGAGCGCCGGTCACCCGGTCACCACCGGTGAGCGGGTACCCGGACAGGAGGTGCTCTCCGCACTGCCGGAATTGCCGGTCCTGCAGGAGGTGGCCGACCGGCTGGGTGTCGGGGCCACCGATTCTCCGGCCCGGATCGCCGCCGCCGTCGAATTCGCCCTGGAGGCACTGTATTTGAGCCGTCAGCTGGCGAAGGATTCCGATGACGGAACCGCCACCTACAGCTCCTGATCACCGAATGATGGTGTGAGACAACATGACAGCCCCCGATCGCTACTCCTACGGTCCCTATCACGACGGTCCGGATCCACTGGCGCCGCCGTTGGATCTGCGCGACGCTCTCGACCGGATCGGCCGCGACGTGATGGAGGGCAGTTCGCCCCGTAACGCGCTGGAAGAGCTGCTACGGCGCGGCACCGGCAAGACACCGGGCCTGGACGAACTGACCCGGCGACTGTGGCAGCGCCGCGCCGAGATCACCCGCAGCAACCGGCTCGACGGCACCCTGCAAGAGGTGCGGGAGCTGCTCGACGAAGCACTCGATGCCGAACGCACGGCACTGTTCCCCGACCCCTCCGACGACGCCCGTTTCGCGGAGGCACAGCTGGACGCGCTGCCGTCGAGTACCGCGGGCGCGGTCACCGAACTCGCCGAGTATCAGTGGCGTTCGCAGACCGGCCGGGACAATTACGAACGCATCCGCGATCTGCTCGGCCGGGAATTGCTCGATTCCCGCTTCCAGGGCATGAAGCAGGCCCTCGAGAACGCGACACCGCAGGACGTGGAACGCGTCCGGCAGATGATGACCGATCTCAACGATCTGCTCGCCGCCCACGCCAGGGGCGAGGACACCACCGAGCAGTTCGCCGAGTTCATGGCCGGCCACGGCGAGTTCTTCCCCGAAAACCCCCGCAACACAGAGGAATTGATCGATACGCTCGCCGCCCGCGCGGCCGCGGCCGCGCGCATGATGAACTCGCTGACCCCGCAGCAGCAGGCCGAACTGAGCGAACTGGTCGGCCAGGCGTTCGGCGATCCGCGCATCGCCGATCAGGTGTCGGCACTCGACGCCCATCTGCGCGCACAGCGCCCCGGTGAGGACTGGGAATCCGGGCAGCGCTTCCGCGGTGAGGATCCGATGGGAATGGGCGAGGGCGCTGCGGCCATGCAGGATCTGGCCGAATTGGACGCGCTCGCAGAACAACTCGGCCAGTCCTATCCGGGAGCCCGGCTCGAGGACATCGATCTCGACGCCCTGGCCCGTCAGCTCGGCGAGGAGGCGGGCGTCGACGCCGGCCGGCTGGCCGAACTCGAACGCGAGCTGCGCCGCCAGGGCCTGTTCGAGCGTGCACCCGATGGTTCGCTTCGCCTGACGCCCAAGGCATTACGCCGTCTCGGCGAGGTGGCGCTGCGCGATGTGATCGGCCGGTTGCGGACCCATCGCGGGCAACGCGGCAATACCGCGGCCGGTGCGGCGGGGGAGCCCACGGGGGCGAGCAGGGCGTGGCAGTTCGGTGACACCGAACCCTGGGATGTATCGCGGACGGTGCGTAACGCCGTCCTGCGGTCGGCGTCGACAGGGAGTCGCCGGGTATCGCTGGCGGTATCGGATGTGGAGATCGCCGAAACCGATCAGCGCTCACGCGCGGCGGTGGCATTGTGTGTCGACACATCCTGGTCGATGGTGCAGGACGGGCGCTGGCTGCCGATGAAGCGCACCGCCCTGGCACTGCAGCAGCTGATCAGCACCCGGTACCGAGCCGACGCGCTCGAGGTGATCACCTTCGGCCGCCACGCCACCACCGTGGACATCGCCGAACTCACCGCCCTCGAGGCCGTATGGGAGCAGGGCACCAACCTGCATCACGCCCTGCTGCTGGCGGCCCGGCATCTGCGTCGTCACCCCGACGCGGTACCGGTGGTCCTCGTGGTCACCGACGGCGAGCCGACCGCGCATCTGGAACCCGACGGCAGTTCCTATTTCAACTGGCCACCCGAAACCCGCACTCTCGCGGTAACTCTGGCCCAGGTCGACGCCCTGGCGAAGCTCGGCGCTTCGGTCTCGGTATTCGTACTGGGGGAGAATCCGCGGCTGGCCGCGTTCGTCGATCTGATGGCCCGCCGCAGCGGCGGTCGCGTGATCGCCCCCGATCTCGACGGGCTGGGTGCGGCGGTGGTGTCGGACTATCTCAGCGGACGGCGGCGATAGACGCTGACCAGGGAAGACAGGGTGGTTCTCGACTCTTGTCCACTGATCGGTGGAAGTGTGGATCGCCTCCGGTAAGTGAACCTGTCGAAGCACGTGGCGGGAGGGGTGCCTGCGGTAATTACTACTGTAAATCTTTCAACCGCCCGGCGTGCTCGGGTTACGCGCGCTACCGTTCGCCTATGCGTACTTCCTCGACCGAGTCCGTCCTCGAAGGTCCGGACGATCTCACGGCCGATTGGCTGACCGCGGCGATCGGAGCGGGGGTCGTCAGCGGCTTCCGGTGCGCCCCCATCGGAACCGACCGCGAATCCCCTGTTCACGAAGCTGCACCAGCCCGGCATCGGCGACTATCTCGCGCCCGGACTACCGATGGCCGTCGACGGCCTGCACAGTCCCGCCCGCACCGCACCGCGGCTGGGGGAACACCGGTGTAATCGACCGCCGCGGAACCGTCCGCGCGCCCGCGGATTTCGAGATGGATCAGGTCCGGGCGGCGTGCGGCGAGAGTGTCGTGATCGAGCCAATCCCGGCCGGACATATTGGTCAGCAGAATGCCGCCGGCGGGATCACCGGCGATCAGATCGGCCACCGCCCGCTGTCCCTCGCGACTGCGCAAATCGACGGTGGCGGAACGCTTTCCCTTGTTCAGCCCGGTCCAGTAGATACTGTGACCGTCGTCGGTGAGAGGCCAGCGGCCGGTATCGGCGGCACCGCCGATCGGATCGATGCGGATGACCTCGGCGCCCAGCTGCGCGAGTGTCATGCCCGCGAGCGGCGCGGCCACGAAACTCGAGATCTCCACGATCCGGACGCCCGCCAGCGGTGTCACCGCCGACCTGCCCGGTGCGGGGGTGTCATCGGGACCGGTGGTCGGATCGGGTCGGCTTTCGGGCACAGGGCATCACCTTTTCCAGGGACGGGGACAGAGCTGCTTTCGGTGTCGGAGCGGGGGTATACCACTGACGAGCCAATGGTCTCCGTGCTTTTCGGAGGTTGACGGTCACCTGGTCGATGTACATCAGCAAGGTCGTGCGTTCCGGCGCGGCGGCGAGTGCACCGGTGGCGAGAATGTACTCGCTTGACTATTGCCATTACAGTGTGCTTGACAATACAGCAGGGCGCCACAACGGAGAAGCAATTTCTCGGGAAACATTCCGGGAGCGGGCGAGGCGACGTGGCGCCTGGGCGGGGGCGTCCCGGGCGGTTCGACGGTAATCGATTCGAACAGCGTGCGAGTACTTTCCGATCAACGGCCGGTATGTATTTCGGTCGTTGGGCTCAACTATCGGAAGTTCTACGGATGTGCGGTACACCGCGCGGCGGTCGCCGAGAGGGTGCGGAGGCCGCCGCCGATATCGACTTTCCGGCACCGCTGAGATGTCGATGTCAGGTATCGAATATCTTCCGCAGTTCCCGCAGATCGACCTTGCCGCTGGGTAGCAGTGGAATGTCCGCGGTGCTGATCGCGGCGAACCGGCCGGGGATCTTGTAAGCCGACAACTGGGTGCGCAGTCTTTCCCGCAGCGCTGTCTCGTCGAACATCCCGGGCTCGTCGAGGGCGAGCACCGCGGCGACCTGCTGTCCGCGGGTGGGGTGGGGGAGGCCGAACACATGAGGCGTGCCGCCGGTGATATCGGCGATCGCCTTCTCGACCTCGGCCGGTGCGACATTCGCGCCCGCGGTCTTGATCACGGCGCCACCGCGGCCGAGGAAGTACACGAACCCGTCGGGATCGGTGCGCGCCAGATCGCCGGTGTGGAACCATCCTTCGGCGTCGAAGGACTCCTCGCGGCCGCGTTTGTGATAGCCCTGCATGAGATACGGGCCGCGGAAGCACAGTTCACCGATCTCGCCCACCGGAACGGGCGCGCCGGTGTCGAGGTCGACGATCTCGGTGTCGAAGGCGGGTGCGGGGCGGCCGAAGGAGCCGCGCCGCCGCCCGGCGTACCGACTCGATGCCGTGGGAGCCGGGCTCGCCGTCGACGGCGACCCGGCGCAGCTGCGGTACGGCCGGGCAGAACACGCGGCCGTACCGGTCGCGCTCACCGCCGGCGAGCACCTCGCTCAATCGCTGCACATAGTCGTGGGAGCGGAAGCGGTCGATGGCCAAGAGGATGTGAGTGTCACTGTGCACCAGCTGTTCTCGCAACTCCCGTGCCGTGGAGAACGTGGAGAAGGGAACGACCACGGCTCCGATGCGGGCCGCGGCGAGGGCGCCGACGACGAAGTCGGCGCCGTTGGGATGAAGCAGCCCGACGTGGGTTCCCTTTCCCGCGCCCAGGGCGAGCAGTCCGCGCGCCAGTTCGGCGGAACGACGTTCCGCCTCGGAATACGTCAGTCGGTCCGCGTCGCAGATCAGCAACGGGCGGTCGGGATCGGTGGCCACCCGGGCGCGCAGCAGCGGTGCGAGGGTGGTGGTGCCGGTGCCAGGATGGTCGGTCACGTGGTCACTCCTGAGTGGTTCCCGGCGCTGGTTAGGCGCGGTTACTCGACAGCACGGGAGACCTCAACGGCCTCGGAAATCCGGCGCGCGCCGCTCCCGGAAGGCCGCGAGACCTTCCTTGAAGTCGTTTGTCCGGCAGGATAATTCGAGGTCATACAGTTCCTGGTTCAACGACTGTCCCAGGGTGGCGTGCTGGCCGTAGGCCAGGGCCTGTTTCGCCAGTCCGATGGCGACCGTGGGGCCGGTGGCGAGGCGGTCCAGCAAGGCCGCGACGGCGTCGTCCACGTCACCGGCGGGGACGCAGCGGTCTATCAGGCCCCAGTCGGCCGCTTCGGCGGCACCGATCTTCTCGCCGAGCAACAACATCCGCTTGGCTCTGGTCAGCCCGATCAACCGGGGCAGCAGCCAGGTGGAGCCCGAGTCCGGACTGAAGCCCCGGGACAGGAAGGGCTCCCAGAACACGGCGTCGTCGGCGGCCACGGTGAAATCCGCCGCCAGCGCGAGATTGCAGCCCAGACCGGCGGCCCATCCTCGGACTCCGCAGACCACGGGAAGCTGAACAGTGTGCAGCAACTCGATCACCCGGTGCGCGGTGTGCGGGAGGCGCCGAACCAGATCGCCCGTTCGGGGACGGGATCCTCCGGCGTCGTTACTCGACACCCAGTCCACGCCGGAACAGAAGTCGGGGCCGTTGCTGCTCAGGTGGATCGCGCGCAACTCCGGATCGCTCGCGGCGGCGGTCAGCGTCGCCACCAGGGTGTCGATCATCGCGGGGCTGAGTGAATTCTTCGCACCCGGACGCTCGATGAGCAGGTGCAGAATCGCGCCCTCCCGGCGCACGAGAACTCTTCCGGCCGAGGGCGCTGCGGTGTCACGGCTCACTGTTTCCGCCCGTCGCGGAGGATACTGCGGTACATACCGTATATGCTACCGTATCGCTTTGTGGCGGCCTGGCGATCAGGCGCCGAGGACGAAAGAGGACTCATGGCGGAGTTTCCGCGGTCCGACACGGGAGCGCCGGGTCCCCGGTTCGGTGCCCAGCCACTGGCGCAGACCCGCGAAGCGGCCACCGCGCTGCGCCGGCTCACCGGACTGCTGCTGTCGCAGGAACATCCCCACGCGGCGGTCGGCGAATTACTCACCATGGCGCAGCGATGGGGACACGAGCTGTCGGCGACGGCGCCGCCGGACAACGCGCCGCGCATCGGCGACGCCGGCGAGAATCAGCGGATCTACCTCGACCACGCCTTCGATGTCGGCGGCTACAACCCGTGCTTCCCGGAATACCGATTCGATCGCGTCGATCCGGAGTGGGCCGAAGGGCAGGTGAACTTCCCGCTGCCCTTCGAGGGCCCGCCGGGGCTGGTGCACGGCGGCTTTCTCGGTGTCTTCTTCGATTGTGTCGTGCAGCAACACAATTGCTCGGTCGGTCCGGCGGGGAAAACGCGGTCGTTGACGGTGACCTATCGTCGCCCGACACCGCTGCTGACGGAGCTGCGATTCGAGATCGAGCGGTCGGCCGGGGAAAGGTCCATCAGCTCGACCGCCCGGCTGCTGCTGGGGGACTCGGTGCTGTGTTCGGGTGTGGTCGAAGCGGTCGCAGCCGCGCCGAAGACGCCGGCGGGGGCGAGCTACGGCGAGCGAAGGCCCGCACGCGTACCGCCGACCGAGTAGCGCGCCTGGGCACCGGACTTCTTCATGATCCGGTGCGGTCAGGCGACGCGGTTGCCGGTGCCCGGCACGCGATCCGAGCGAGCGATCAGTACTGGGTGGATCCGAGGTCGACCGCGATCGCCGCGGCCGTTACGAAGCGCGCGTCGTCGCTGGCGAGCCAGGCCACTGTGGCGGCCACATCCTCCGGCTCGGCGATCCACGCGGGCAGGAATGGTGTGATCATCTGTGCCAGTGGCGGATTGGACTCCAGGGTCCGGCCCAGATTGGCGACCATCTCGCCACCCCCCATCGGAGTGTTGACGGCGCCGGGATGCACACTGTTCACCCGGATCGAATGTTTGCCGAGTTCGGCGGCCAGGGCCCGGGCCATGCCGGTGACGGCGTGTTTGCTCGCGGTGTAGTGCACCATGAACGGCTGCATCTTCAGCCCCGCGGCGGAACTGATCAGCGAAATCGACCCGCCGCGGCCGCCGTCGATAATGTACCGAGCGCCGGCGGCGACGGTGTTCCAGGTGCCGGTGACGTTGATGTCGAGGACATCGCGGAAGGATTCGGAAGTGATCTCGTCCCAGGTCTGGGGCGTGCAGATGCCGGCGTTCGCCACGATGGTGTCGAGACGGCCCAGTGCGTCGACACCCTTCGCCACGGCCTTGCGCAGGCCGTCGAGATCGCGGGTGTCGACCTGTCGGGCGATGATTCGGCGTCCGGTCTTCTCCACCAGGCGTACGGTTTCGTCGAGATCGTCCGGTGTCGCCGAATCGTAGGGCACCGCGGGGGGTAGCGGACCGGCGATGTCGACGGCGATGATGTCGGCGCCCTCGGTGGCCAGGCGCAGGGCATGGGCCCGGCCCTGTCCGCGCGCCGCTCCGGTGATGAAAGCGACCTTGCCGTCGTGTCGGCTCGTCACGTGCCCTCCTGGTTACTGCTGAATATCTGCCGGCCGGGCCGCGATGAAGGTCGCGGCGGTGTCCGGATGTCGGAGTTGTCGTACGTATCGTAAGCGCAACGGTACGTGTGCGGAAGCCGTATCGCGTGGACTGTGGTCGCGCTGTCGCAGGACTTCCCGTGGCCGGGGTCGATTGGGGAAATCTTCGGCGCCGACAGCGATAGTTGGTGTTACAGTTTGACTTACCGGAAATGTCACGCGCTCGCGTCCGCCGCGTGCTGTGCACCGGGGCGAAGGCCGGTCGGAAGGGCGGACCGCGCTGGTCGTCGGGTTTGTGAATAGGAGAAGGCACGGATGAACCACAAAGCCATCGCGGCGGTCGGCGAAGCCGGACCGCCGGGTGCCGCCGATACCGACGCCGCGACGCTGCTGCAACTGCAGCGCAGGGCCTTCTCGCAGGAGGGGCCGCCGCCGGCCGCGGTCCGGCGCCATCGCATTCGATCGTCTGCTGGCCATGGTGCTCGACAACATTGATGATTACGTCGACGCACTGGTGGCCGATTTCGGCACCCGTTCACGCACCGGCGTCCTGTTCGCCGAGATCATGGGCATGCTCACCACGATCGAGCACACCCGGTCCCATATTGATCGGTGGATGCGCCCGCGCAATCCCAAACCCCTTGCGCGGCTGTACGGTATCCGGGCGCAGGTGCAGCCGACCCCACTCGGTGTGGTGGGCGTCATCGGGCCGTGGAACTTTCCGCTGCAACTGGTCGTGGTTCCCGCCGCGGCGGCCTTCGCCGCCGGTAACCGGGTCATGATCAAGATGTCGGAGATCACCGCGCGCACCGCGGAGCTGACCCGCACGCTCGCGCCGTCCTATTTCGACCCGGCCGAACTCGCCGTGGTCACGGGCGGACCGGACATCGCGGCCGCCTTCTCCGCCTTGCCGTTCGACCACCTGTTCTTCACCGGATCCACCCGGGTCGGCCGCTTGGTACAGCGTGCGGCGGCGGACAATCTGGTGCCGGTGACACTCGAACTCGGTGGCAAGAACCCGGTGATCGTGGCACCGGATGCCGACCTCGACCGCGCCGCGGCACGTATCGCGCGCGCCCGGCTGATCAACGGCGGGCAGGTCTGTGTGAGTCCCGACCACGTCTTCGTGCCGCAGGAACGGATCGACGACTTCGTCGCGGCGGCACGCGCGGCATTCCGCCGACTGGTCCCCGATATCGTCGGCAACCCCGAGTACACCGCGCGTGTCGATCAGGCCAACTACGAGCGCATCATCGGCCTGATCGAGGATGCGCGAACGCGGGGTGCGCGTATCGACGAGGTGGTCCCGCCCGGCGAGAAACTGCCCGATCCCGGTCTGCGCAAGATCGCCCCGACCATCGTGCGTGCTGTCACCGACGATATGGCGATCGCCACCGAGGAGATCTTCGGACCGGTCCTCGTGGTGCGCCCGTACTCGACTCCGGGTGAGGTCACCGCGATGCTCAACGCCGGCCCCGCACCGCTGGTCGCGTACTGGTACGGACCCGGCGGTGCGGAATTCCGCGAATTCGTGCGCGACATCCGCAGCGGCGGCATTTCACGGAACGACTTCGCGCTCAACATGTTTCCCGAGGACGCACCGTTCGGTGGTATCGGGGACAGCGGCATGGGCGCCTATCGCGGCAAGGCCGGTTTCGACACCTTCACCCATTACCGCACCGTGGTCGGCACCGATCTGCCGTTCGTTCTCACCGCCCTGGCCGCCCCGCCCTTCGGCGGCGGTTTGCGGCGCGGCATTGATCTGGCACTGCGCATGGCTCGCCGTCGCACCCGTCGCCGCCTGAATTCGTGAGGGCGCGAGGACACACGGCCCCGCGCTCGACGTGCGCGGGAGTATTTCCAGTCGACAACTTTCGCTTGCGTTCGCGCGGCGGACAACCGAAGGAGACACCGTTGTCTCAGTCCGTGACCGATCCCCAGACCTCGGCCCTGACGATCGTGGCGGCCGCCGACGCCGCGGCGGCAGCGCTGCCGGACCGGGACCTGGTGGTTCGCGGGGACCGGCGCTTCACCTACGCGCAGATCGCCGAACGCTCGAAACGGCTGGCGGCATATCTGCACGGCCGTGGGCTGGGGTGTCATACCGAACGCCCGGAACTCGCGGGCCATGAGGTCGGCCAGGATCTGCTCGGCATCTACGCCTACAACGGCAACGAGTACATCGAGGCGACAATCGGCTCGTTCCGGGCCCGGGTGGCGCCGTTCAATGTGAACTACCGCTACACCGGCGCCGAGCTGCAGTACCTGCTCGCCGACGCCGGCGCCACGGCGCTGGTCTATCACGCCGCGTTCGCGCCCGTACTCGCTCAGGTGCTCCCGGATCTGCCGCGGCTGAAGGTGCTGATCCAGATCGCCGACGATTCGGGTAACGAATTGCTCGACGGCGCGGTCGATTACGAGACGGTGCTCGCGCAGACCGAACCGCGGCCGTTGCCGGAGCCGAGTCCGGACGATCTGTATGTGCTGTATACCGGTGGTACGACCGGGATGCCGAAGGGCGTGCTGTGGCGCCAGTGCGACATCTACATGGCCGGCTGCGGCGGCCGCAACAATGAGACCGGCGTGGTGGTCGCCTCCGCCGCCGAGGTCGGCGAACGAGCGGCGGCGAATCCGGGGTTGAATCTGCTCGTCCTGCCGCCGCTGATGCACGGCGCCGCGCAGTGGGCGTTCATGACCGCCATGACCACGGGACAGACCATCGTCTTCCCCTCGGTGGTCGACCGCCTCGACGCCGAGGACGTGGTCCGCACCATCGAGCGTGAGCGGGCCGCGGTCGTGATCGTGGTCGGTGACGCGGTCGCGCGTCCGCTCCTGGCGGAGGTCGAGGCGAAGAAACCGGACCTGTCCTCGATGGTCGCGTTGACCAGTGGCGGGGCCGTGCTGAGCCCGGCGATGAAACAGCGCTGGATCGAAGCGATCCCCGGTTTGGTGGTGTTCGACGCGGTGGGCGCCTCGGAGACCGGCGCACAGATGCATCACGTCTCGGCGGCCGGGTTCGTCTCCTCCGGTACCTTCGCCGCGGGCATCGACACCTGTGTCGTCGCCGAGGATCTCGGCGCGGTCCTGGAACCCGGGCACGACGGTATCGGCTGGCTGGCCCAGAAGCGTTTCACCCCGTTGGGTTACAAGGGGGATGCGGCCAAGACCGTCGCGACCTTTCCGACTGTCGGCGGCGTCCGGTTCGTGCTGCCGGGCGACCGCGCGCGACACCTCGGGAACGGCACTATCGAACTGCTCGGCCGGGATTCGGTGACGGTCAACTCCGGCGGGGAGAAGATTTTCGTGGAGGAGGTCGAGGTCGCGATCTCCTCACATCCGGGCGTCGCCGACGTCGTGGTGGTGGGCCGGCCGAGTGAGCGCTGGGGGCAGGAGGTGGTGGCGATCGTGGCACCGGAGGCGGGTGCCGAGCTCACCGCCGAGGAGCTGATCGAGCATGCCGCCCAGTCGCTTTCGCGGTACAAGCTGCCCAAGGCGATCGTGTTCCGGCCGGAGATCGCGCGCAGCCCGGCGGGTAAGGCGGATTACCGATGGGCCCGCGATCAGGCGGTGGCGGCTACATCCGGCCGCGCGATGAACCAGGAAGAGGCAACCCGATGAGCAATTCCAGCACCGCCGACGGACGCGTACTCTACGACGTGGATCCGGACCGCCGGATCGCCACCATCACGCTCAACAATCCCGCCCAGCGCAATTCCTACGACGCTGCCATGCGCGACGGGCTGGCTCGCTACCTGGACGACGTCGCCGAGGACGACGACATCGTCGTGGTGCTGTTGCGCGGCGCGGAGGGTGTGTTCAGCACCGGCGCCGACATGAACAACGCCTACGGCTGGTACGGGGAACGCGCCGCGAACAGCGCCAACGGTGACAAGCCGAAGAAGGGCCGGCCCAGTCAGCGCCGCCGCCTCACCGTCGATCGCAAATCCTTCGGCTTCTATCACAACTTCATGGGATTCCCGAAAGTCACCGTCGGTGAGATCAGCGGCTACGCCCTGGGCGGGGGCTTCGAAATGGCCTTGATGACAGACATTTCGGTGATCGCGCGCGACACCCGCATCGGCATGCCCGCCGCCCGCTTCCTCGGACCGGCATTGGGCAGCCTGCACATGTTCTTCCACCGCCTCGGCCCGGTGCTGTCCCGCCGGCTCCTGCTCACCGGTGACATCGTCGAGGTGAGCACACTGGAGCATCTCGGCATCTTCACCGAGGTCTGCGATCCCGACGCGGTGGGTGCGCGGGCCCGGTACTGGGCGGAGAAGGCCGCCAAGATGCCCGCCGACGGGGTGGTGATCGCCAAGGAGGCGTTCCGGCTGGTGGAGCAGAGCCAGGTGTATCAGGGTGAAGAGGTGGCCAGTTACCTGTTCCACGCCTTCGGTACGAATCTGCAGTTCTCCCAGGGTGAGTTCAACTTCGTCAAGACTCGTGCCGAACATGGCACCAAGGAGGCGTTCCGGCTGCGCGACGAGCACTTTCACGTCGCGGAGCCGGAACGGCGGTAGCGCGCGCCCGGCGTGGTGCGGTGGCTGTCAGCTCGCCGGCGCACTGTCGGACCGACGGGCACTGCCGGAATCGCGCCGTTGACGATGTCCTGCGGATTCAGCGAACCTCGTTCACGCCGCTGTCGCCTCGGCCCTGCGTCCGGCGGTCACGTCCGGCCACCCGTACCCCACGATCCGGTGAAGACGGGATCGCGTTTCTCGGCGAATGCCGCGAACGCCTCGATGACATCGGAACCCGAGAGGTTGATCGTCTGCGCCCGCAGTTCGTCGGTGAGCGCGTCGCGCAGGGTGCGGTCGGAGCTGTTGTTGACCAGCGCCTTGGTCTGCGCCAAGGCCAGGGGTGGCCCGGCCGCGAGCCGGTCGGCGATCCCCTCGACGAAGGAGTCGATCGACTCCTCGGGCTGTACCCAGGTGACCAGGCCCAGTGCGTACGCCTCCTCGGCTCCGATCGTGTCGGCCAGCAGGGTCAGTCGCTTGGCCTGTTGCAGGCCAACGAGTTTGGGTAGCAGCCAGCTGCCGCCGCAGTCGGGAGACAGCGCACGTTTGGTGAAGATCTGGCAGAAGCGAGCCTCGGGGGTCGCGACCACCAGATCGCAGCCGAGCGCGATATTCCAGCCCGCCCCGGCCGCCACGCCGCGCACTTTCGCCACGGTGGGCACCGGGAGGTCGTGCAGTTGCTGGATCACGTCGTTGATGGCGCGGATCATCCGGCTGGGATCGGAAAATGCTTCCGCCCCAGCGGCATCGGAGATATCCGCTCCCGAACAGAAGTTACCCGCCGCCCCGGTGAGGACCACCGCGCGGACGTCGTTGCCTCGCGCGACCGCGTGCAGGGCCGTCCCCAGTTCGCCCCACAGCTGCGTGTTGATCGCGTTCTTGAGCTGCGGTCGGTTCAGGGTCAACGTCAGCACGCCGCCGGACCGGCTCTGTAACAACAGCTCTGATGGTTCTGTCACGGTGTCGTCCTCTCATATTTGCGGGGCAACCAAAACTCCTCGGGTGCTGCGTATTTCGGAAAGGCGAAGTCGGCGCCGTCGCTACAGCCGAATCGGAGGTCCGGCGACCAGCGGGGCGACGAATCCGCCGTCGACGTGGATGTCCTGACCGTTGACCCACCGGGCCTGTTGAGAACCGAGGAAGGAGATGACGGGCACGATATCGTCGACCGTGGCGTGCCGCCCGACTGTCGCCTTCACCGAATCGAGCACCTCCTTGCCCATCGAGGCCTCGAAATCGGCGAGAATCGGAGTTTCGGTGGGGCCGGGGCTGACCGTGTTCACCCGGATCCCGTACTTCTGCCAGGCCACCGGCGCCAGCCGCTTCACGAAGATGATCGCGGCCTGTTTCGACGTGCTGTACACCGGATAATTCGGGTCCTGCTCCGCCTGCCAGCGCACGACCTCGTCCGGATCGGTCGTCGCGAGCAGTCCGGACAGCGTCTCCACCCGTTCCTGCCAGCCGAGTGCCGCGACCGAGGCGACGGTCACGATCGCGCCGCCTTCGCGCAGCCGCGTCAGCATGCCCTCCACCATCAGGCGCATACCGAGATAGTTGACCTTCAAGACGTCGTCGGACGGTGCGGTGCCCGGCACGCCCGCGACGTAGGCCAGCAGATCCCAGCCCGGCTCGATACGTTCCAGCAAGGCGGCGATTGCCGACGGGTCGCGAAGGTCGCACTGTTCGTGCCGGGTGGCCGGAGTGTCGTTGTCGCGCAGGTCGATTGCGAGTACATGATCGCCGCTGTCGTGGAAGTGCGCGGCCGTCGCGGCGCCGATGCCGGAGCCCGCCCCGACCACGATGACCTTGCGCTGATCGGATCCCATGAAATCCACCGTTCGGGTGCTGGTAATAGTTATAGAATACTTGACAGTAAGCGCCACTATAAAGCACTCTGGTGGCCGCCACAATGGACCGCTGCCGCTGCGTAACGGGCCGGTGGACAGGGAGACCCGCATACCGAAAGAGTCGCTCATGAGCATCCCCATCGTCGACGCCGCCGCGAAGGTTCTCGCAACTCCTCGGTCCTATACGGACGAGGTGGCACTGCACGCGGCGCTGGCCGAATTGCGCAGCAAGGCCCCCGTCGCACGTGTGGAGGTGTCCGATTACAAGCCGTTCTGGGCGATCACCAAGCACGCCGACATCCTCGCGGTCGAACGGGCCAGTCAGCTGTTCACCAACTGGCCCCGGCCGGTGCTGATGACCGCCGCCTCGGACGAGATGCAGGCCGCCGTGGGCATCCGGACGCTGATCCACATGGACGATCCGCAGCATCGGGTCGTGCGCGCGATCGCCGCCGATTGGTTCAGCCCGAAGGCGATGAAGGCGATGGGCGAGCGTATCGAACAGCTCGCGAAGCGGTATGTCGACGGAATGCGCGACGCGGGCGGGGAATGCGATTTCGTGCAGGAGGTCGCGGTCAACTTCCCGCTGTATGTGATCATGTCGCTGCTCGGCGTTCCGGAGTCGGACTTTCCACTGATGTTGAAGCTCACCCAGGAACTCATGGGCAGCGACGACGACGAATTCAAACGGAGTGCGCCGGCCGACGACGCGATGAACTCTCTGGTCGAATTGTTCCAGTACTTCCAGAGTCTGACGGCGCGGTGGCGCGAACACCCCACGGGCGATCTGGGCTCGACCATCGCCAATGCTCGCATCGACGGTGAGCCGCTGTCCGATATCGACACCATGTCCTACTACGCGATCATCGCCACCGCCGGGCACGACACCACCAGCAGCAGTATCTCCGGTGGGCTGCGGGCCCTGATCGAGCATCCCGATCAGCGAGAACGCCTGCGCGACAACCTGGATCTGATGCCGCTGGCGACCGAGGAGATCATCCGCTGGGTCACCCCGGTCAAGGCGTTCATGCGTACCGCCGCCCAGGACACCACCGTCAACGGCGTGCCGATCGCCGCCGGTGACTCGCTACTGCTGTCCTATGTCTCCGGCAACCGGGACGAGGACGCTTTCGCCGATCCGTTCCGATTCGACATCGAGCGTGAGCCGAACAAACACGTCGCCTTCGGTTTCGGCGTGCATTTCTGCCTGGGCGCGGGCCTGGCGCGGATGGAGATCAACAAGTTCTTCTCCGAACTGCTGCCGCGACTGAAGTTCATCGAACTCAATGGTGAACCCGAGCTCACGGCGACGACATTCGTGGGCGGACTCAAACACCTGCCGATTCGTTACTCGCTGAGCTGACCGGCCGGCATCAACATGCACATCGCACCGAATTCCGTTGGGGGCCCGAAGCGCCGCACCGGCGGCCGATCCACTAGGACGCGCTGATGACCGACACCCAAGCCTGGGGAGAAACACTCGCCGACCTCGAACGGCGCCGTACGCGAGTGCGGGAGATGGGTGGCCCCGATCGGGTGGCCAGACATCACGGCAAGGGCAAGCTGGATGCTCGGGCCCGGATCGAGCACCTGCTCGATCCCGGGACGTTCCAGGAGTTCGGCACGATGGTGGGTGGCGAGGTCGCCGCCGATGCGATCGTGACCGGCTCCGGACTCATCCACGGCCGGCCGGTGATGGTCGGTGCGGAGGATTTCACGACGCTGGCCGGCACCATCGCGCCGGGCAGCAATTCCAAGCGCTACCGCCTGGCCGAACTCGCAGTGCGCAACCGGGTGCCGCTGGTCATGCTGCTCGAAGGTGCCGGCTTCCGGCCCACCGGCGACCATTACGGCCGCACCCCCACCGATCTGCTGGCACAGGCGCAGTGCTCGGGCAAGGTGCCCATGGTGACCGGGGTGATGGGGCCCTCGGCCGGGCACGGCGCGCTGATCGCGCCGGTCTCGGACTTCGCGGTGATGAGCCGTCACGGCGCCATCTTCACCGCCGGTCCACCGGTGGTGAAAGTCTCCACGGGAGAGGATATTTCGAAGGAGGACCTGGGTGGTCCGGAGGTGGCGCTACCCAGCGGTCTGATCCACAACTTCGCCGAGACCGACGAAGAGGTACTCGACCAGATCCGCCGGTATCTGTCCTACTTCCCGCCCAGCGCGTGGTCCTATCCGCCGACCTACCAGCCCGATGAATCGACCGGACCCCGTACGACACCGGAACTTCTGGAGATCATCTCCCGAGACAACCGCCGCACCTACGACATCCGCACCGTGCTCGATGTGGTCTTCGACGACACCGACTGGTTCGAGATCCAGCCGCGGTACGGCGAGGCCATCGTCTGCGCCCTGGCCCATCTCGGCGGGCACACGGTCGCCGTGGTCGCGAACCAGCCGCAGGTGCTGGCCGGATCGATCGATGTCGCCGCCGCCGACAAGGCGGCCCACTTCATCAGCGTCGCGGATTCGTTCCATCTGCCGATCATCTTCCTTGCCGACAATCCCGGCATGCTGCCCGGTGGCGAATCCGAGCGGGCGGGCGTACTGCGCAGCGGGGCAAGGATGTTCGTGGCGCAGACCGCCGCGACGACCATGAAACTGCATGTGACGCTGCGCAAGGCCTACGGCTTCGGATCGATGGTGATGTCGCTGATCAGCTTCGACAACCAGGTCGGCACCTTCGCTTATCCGGGCGCGACGATGGGTGCGATGAGCGCCGCGGCGCTGAGCAATGCCTCCAACGCCGAAGCGGATCTGGAGGCCGCGCTGCAGGAAATGGAACTGCAGGCTTCGTACCACTCGGCCGAGCACATGGGTTTCGACGAACTCATCAGCCCCGCCGAGACGCGTAACGCACTGCTGATGTCACTGGAGCGCGGGCTGTACGCGCGGCAGGTCGCCGCCGAACCGGTGGCGCGCACCGCGATCATGCCCTGATCAGGGACGGGAACGGACACGTGAAATCTGTGGGAGGGCTTCGATGAGCGAATGGAGTATCGGGGCTGTCTTCGACGCGGTCGCGTCCGCGGTACCCGATCGGACGATGACGATCTGCGGTGACCGCCGCCGCAGCTTCGGTGCGGCGGCGGTACGCACCCGCCGCTTCGCGAATTTCCTGGCGCGGCGCGGGTTCGGCGCGCACACACCGCGCGCGCGGCTGCGCCGCTGGGAGTGTGGTCAGGACCGCATCGCCCTGCTGATGCACAACGACGAGTACCTCGATGTGATGATCGGCTGCCTGAAAGGCCGCGTCATACCGATCAATGTCAACCCGCACTACACCGCGGCGGAGGTCCGCGATCTGCTGGCCTACCTGCGTCCGCGCGGCATCGTCTACGACCGCGAGTTCGGGCCGGTGGTGGCCGAGGCCGTGCCCGACGCGGTGGAGCTGCTGATCTCGGTCGAAGACGATAGCGGCGCAGCCGAACTCGCCGATTCCATCACCATCGACGAAGCCATTTCCGAAGGCGACGCCGACACTGTCATCGAAACCTCGCCGGATGATCTGGTGATCCTGTGCACCGGCGGCACCACCGGGCGCCCCAAGGGCGTGCTGTGGCGTCAGGGGGACATGTATGTCTCGTCGATGAACGGGGCCGACCACGAGTCGGCGGCCCCGCTGTGCGAACTCGCGAGGATGACCGGGCACGTCTGGTTCGCGGCCAGTCCGCTCTCGCATGCGGCCGGGATCTGGACGGCGTTCGCCGGCTTGCTGGCCGGGCAAACCGTCCTGCTCTACGACGACCGCATGGGCTTCGACCCGCACCTCGCCCTGGCCACCGCCGAGCGCGAGCAGGCGGCGCTGATGACGATCGTGGGCGATGCGTACGCCGGGCCGCTGGTGCGCGCCCTGCGAGAGAACTCCTACGATCTGTCGGCATTGCTCGCCATCGGAACGGGTGGGTCCGCGACCAATCCGGTTCACAAACACGAACTGCTGGAACGGATTCCGCACGCCTTCGTGGTCGAGGGGTACGGCTCGTCGGAAACCGGCGGGATGGGTTTCGGGCGCAGCACCCGTGGTGCCGAGGTAGAGGCGTTCGCGCCGATGCCCGGCGGTACCGCGGTGTCGCACGACCGGAGCAGGTTCCTCACCCCGGGCGAGACGGAGGTCGGCTGGGCCGCCCGCGTCGGCCGCGTGCCCCTGGGCTATCTGGACGACCGGGAGGCCACCGAGCGTACGTTCCCCGAAATCGACGGGGTGCGAATGGCGATTCCGGGAGACCGGGCCACTCTCGACGCCGACGGAAACCTGCGCCTGCTCGGCCGCGACGCCCTCGTGGTCAACACCGGCGGCGAGAAGGTCTTCGTCGAAGAGGTCGAAGAGGTCCTGCGCGCCCAGCCGGGTATCGGCGACGGGTTGGTGGTGGGCAGGCCGAGCCCGCGCTGGGGGCAGGAGGTGGTCGCGCTGGTGTGTGCCGAACATGCCGGTCCTCCCGGTGCGGCGGATCTGCGCGCGGCCTGCCGAACCCGGCTGGCCGGATTCAAGGTGCCGAAGGCGATCTTCTTCGTGCCCGAGATCCGGCGGATGGGCAACGGTAAGCCCGATTACCGGTGGGCCGCACGGCAAGCCGAGTGCGGCGTCGACGAAGACACGCCGGGCATGTCCCGAGAAATTGGGGCATGACCGCTCACCACCGCACACACGAATTCTTCGCCGACCGGACCGCCCGCGACGACGCGCGCCGGAATCAGGAGTTATGGGTATGAACCGCTACGAACTGCGCCGCCACGACTACAGCCTGTCGGAAGACCAGACGGAACTTCAGGCCGTCTACGCGAAATTCTTCCGCACCCGCAGCCCACTCGATGTGGTGCGGGCGGCCGAGGCGACAGGCTTCGACAAGAACCTGTGGGAACAACTGTGCGCCACCGGCGCCACCACCATGGCGCTCCCCGAATCCGCGGGCGGCGACGGCGCGGGACTGGTCGAGCTGACGCTGGTCGCCGAAGAACTCGGCCGGGCCATCGCGCCGGTACCGTGGATCGATCACGTGGTCGCCGGCAGACTGCTGGCGAGCCTGGACGCGCTGGGTACCGGTGTCGACGGTGCGGCCGATATCGCCGAAGGCCGCCGCATCGTCGCCCTCGACGCCCGGCTGGACGCGACCTCCGGGCCGCGGCTGATTCCGTCCGGCGCGATCGCCGACGACATCGTGGTGCGCGACGGTGACGATATCGTCGTGCTGGGCTTCGACACGCGGCCGGCGAAGGTCGACAATATCGGGCGACTACCGATGGCCTGGGTCGATCCGGCCGCGGCCGACCGGCGTACCGTCGTGGCCTCCGGCGCGCGGGCGCTGGCGGGCTACGAGTTCGCGCTCGACGAATGGCGGGTGCTCACCGCGGTCGCGCTGGTCGGCATGGTCGAGGAAACCCTCACCGTGGCAGCGGAATTCGCCAAGAACCGGTACACGATGGGGGTGCCGATCTCGACGCTGCAGGGCATCTCGCATCCGCTGGCCAATATCGCGATCTTCGTCCAGGGCGGGCGCAATCTGGCCCGGCGCGCGGCGTGGTTCCTGGACAACGAACCCGAGGTGCAACGCGGTCTCGCCGCGGCGGCGTTCGTCTATGCGACCGAGGAGGCGGCGAAGGCGGCGACGACGGCCGTCCATGTGCAGGGCGGTCTGGGCGTCAGCGCGGAATCGGCGTCCTCGGCCTATCTGCTGCGCGCGCGAGGCTGGCCGCTCGCGGCGGGCGACCCCGGCGCCAGTGCGGTCCGGGTCGCGGAACTGTTCGCGGCAACCCCGAACTAGCGGCAACACATGAGCGCCGCTGCCATCGAACACGGCTGCCGCGCAACAGGATTATGGAGCACCGATGACCGACAATCGCGCAACAGGTCATCGGTGCGACCGGGTGCGGGTGTCCCGCAGAACACAGGAGATACCGATGGATTTTTCACTGGTCGAGCTGTCCCCGGAGGACGCGGAATACCGCGACCGCCTCCGTGCGTTCCTCGACACCCATGTCACCGACGAGGTGCGCCGGCGCGACCGCGAGACCGGTGACAACTTCGACGAGGGCGTACATCTGGCCATGGGAGCCGACGGCCGGCTGGCGGCCGAGCTGGACTCCGGCGCGCTGACCCGGGTGCGGCGGCGGATCTGGGATCTGGAACGGCGCCGGGTCCACGTGCCGTGGGTCACCTGGGGCACCACCGCCATCGTCACCGAATCGGTGCGCGACTTCGGTTCGCCGGAGGTCCAGGCCGAGGTGCTGCCGCGGGTGGCCACCGGTGAGGTGCGATTCTGCCTGGGCTACACCGAACCCGAGGGCGGATCCGATATCGCCATGTGCAAGACCCGGGCCGTGCGCGACGGTGAGCAGTGGGTGATCAACGGATCCAAGATGTTCACCACCGGCGCGCACAACTGCCAGTACGTCTTCTTGATCACCAATACCGATCCGGAAGCGCGAAAGCACAAGAGCCTCACGATGTTCCTGGTTCCGCTCGACACCCCGGGTATCGAGATCCAGGCTGTCTGGACCGTCGACGGGGATCGCACCAACATCGTGTACTACTCCGATGTCCGCATCGACGACAAGTACCGGCTCGGCGAGGTGAACAACGGCTGGCAGGTGCTGATGGCGCCGCTGGCGCACGAGCACGGGGTGACCGACGCCGCCGCCGACGGACTCGACGACGTCTCGATCATGATTCACCAGGGCACCATGGTGGCGAGCGCGATGGACCGCGTCACCGAGGCCGCGGGCCGGCCCGGTCCGGACGGCCGCCGACCGGTCGATGACGGGGCGGTCGCCTATCGGCTCGGCCGCAGCATCGCCCGGATGGAGGCAGCGCTGGCGACGCCGAACATGTTCGGCCGGGTGGCGCTGGCGCAGGCCATCCGGGATATCGCCCCGGACCTCATGGACGTGCTGGGCGCCGCGTCGGCGCTGCCGATCGACATCGAGGGCACGGCGGCCGACGGCGGTGCGGAGTACGCCTACCGCTGGGCGCCGCTGCTCGGCATCTACGGCGGCACGCTCGAGGTGTTCCGCAACATGATCGCCCAGCATGTACTCGGCCTGGGCCGGCCGAACTATTCCCCGCCGAAGGCGAAGGCTAGTTGAGCCGGGTGGACCGCTACCGCCAGGAGGAGATGTGAGCGAGACAGTCGGTGAAACCCACACTTCCAGTGTGGAATTGGGTCGCGCGGCGGCCACGCGCGCGGAATCTCGCATGCTGGTCGACGGTGAGCTGGTCGCCTCCGGCACGGGCGCGGAGTTCGACAACCTGAGCCCGGCCACCGGCGCCGTGCTCGGCACCACCGCCGCGGCGAGCGCCGAGGACATGCTGCGTGCCATCGCCGCCGCACGGCGAGCGTTCGACGAGACCACCTGGTCCACCGACAGGGCGTTCCGGCGGCGGTGCCTGGAACAGCTACAGGCCGGGCTCGAGGCCGAAGCCCAGGATCTGGGCGAGGAACTGATGGCCGAGGCCGGTTGTCCCTCGATGGCCCTGCGCAATGCTCAGCTGGACTGGCCGCTGGCGCAATCGCTGCGTTATCCGGCACAGCTGATCGACGACTTCGCCTGGGAACGCGTGCTCGACGGCGGCGGGCTGTTCGGCGACCGCAACCAGCGGACGGTGGTGCAGGAGCCGGTAGGCGTGGTCGCGGCGATCTGCCCGTCGAACTTCCCGAGCGAGGTGGTGCTCAACAAACTGGGGCCCGCCCTGGCCGCGGGAAATACCGTGGTGCTCAAACCGGATCCCAACACCCCGTGGAACGCGACTCGGCTGGGCCGGATCATCGCCGAGCACACCGACATTCCGCCCGGCGTGGTCAATGTCGTGCCCACGCCGTCGAACGAGGTGGCAGCGCTGCTGGGCACCGACCCCCGCGTGGACATGATCTCGTTCACCGGATCGACCGAGGTCGGTCGCACCCTGACGCGCGTCGGCGCCGACACCATGAAACGGGTATTCCTCGAACTGGGCGGCAAATCGGCGCTGGTGGTATTGGAGGACGCCGATCCCATGGCGGCACTGCGCAGCGCGAGCGGTGTGTGCGTGCACGCCGGGCAGGCGTGTGCCGCGACCACCCGGATGCTGGTGCACCGGTCGCAGTTCGACGAGATGGTCACCAATGTCGCGGCGGCGTTCGAGTCAATTCCCGTGGGTGACCCCGTCCTGAAGCACACACTGGTCGGACCGGTGATCAGCGCCGCCCAGCGCGTGCGGGTGCTGGACGCGTGCGACCGCGCCGTCGCGGGCGGGGCGCGCCTGGTCACCGGCGGCGGGGAGGTCGGCGGGCTGCCGGAACATCTGCGCGGCGGCTACTACATCGAGCCGACCGTCTTCGCCTGCGAGGATCCGAACCTGCCGATCGCCCAGGAGGAGATCTTCGGGCCGGTGCTGGTGATGATCCCGTTCTCCGACGACGAGGAGGCGGTGCGGATCGCCAACAACAGCGTCTACGGCCTTGCCGGGGCGGTGTTGTCGGCGTCGGCCGAACGCGCGATGGGCATCGCTCGGCGGCTGCGGACCGGATCGGTCGGTGTCAACGGCGGCATGTTCTACGGCGCCGACGCTCCCTTCGGTGGATACAAGAACAGCGGTGTGGGCCGCCAATGTGGCCTCGAGGGTTTTCGGCAGTATCTCGAGACCAAGACCATCGGCTGCCGGATTCCCCGTCAGCACTGAACAATTCGCGGCCCGAATAGCGCCGCGCCTGCGGACCCGGCCGGCTGCCCCTGGACCGCTGCGCTCATTATGTATACAGTAATAGCTACAGTAGGCTGTGAAACGACACCGGCTCATTGCTTACCGGCAATGTGGCCCGAGACCTCAGAGGTTGATAGCTATGGCCGAAGCCGTCATTGTCAGCGCGGTCCGCACCGCGATCGGGCGATCGTTCAAGGGAACCCTCGCCAATGTGCCCTCGGAGACGCTGGCGAGCGCCATCGTGCCGGAGGCGGTGCGCCGTGCCGGAATCGATCCGGCGATCGTCGACGATGTGATCCTGGCCGAATTGAATTACGGCGGTGGTGATCTCGCCCGCTACGCCGCGGTGGCGAGCGGAATGGTGACCGTTCCCGGACAGGCCGTGAACCGGCACTGCACGGGAAGCCTCACCGCCATCGCCAACGGTGCCGCGCACATCGTCTCCGGAATGGAACGGGTGATCGTCGCGGGGGGAGTGCAATCGTTGTCCACCGCGCCGCTGATGAAGTGGCGGGTGCCGGACTCCGCGGAGATGGAGTTCGTCGAACCGTGGATGCCGCCGTCGCATCCGGAAACTCCCGATGCCCCCACCCTCGACATGGCGATCACCGTCGGGTGGAACACGGCGAAGAAGGTGGGTATCACTCGTGCGGAGATGGACGCGTGGGCCCTGCGGTCGCATCAGCGCGCGGTCGCGGCCATCGACGCCGGCAAGTTCGTCGACGAGATTCTGCCGCTGAAGGTGGCGCAGCACGACGGGTCGGTCGTCGATTTCGCGGTCGACGAATTCCCGCGCCGGGACACCACTTTGGAGCGCCTGGCGTCGTTGCCGGTCCTGCACCCCGAGATCGAGGGCTTCTCGATCACCGCGGGCAACAGCAGCGGCATCAACGACGCCGCCGCTGCCGTCACCGTGGTAGCCGACGACTTCGCCACGGCGCAGGGGCTCGAGGTCATGGGCAAGGTCCAGGCCTGGGCCAACGCGGCGCTGACTCCCGCCGACACCGGTCCGGCCGCGGTGAAGGTGGTCGGCAAGGTGCTGGAACGCGCAGGCCTGAAGGCCTCCGACGTCGCGCTGTGGGAGATCAACGAAGCATTCGCCTCGACGCCGATCGCCGTCTGCCGTGAGTACGGATTGGACGAGGAACTGGTCAACTTCTCCGGCAGTGGATGCAGTCTCGGACACCCGATTTCGGCGTCGGGTGCGCGGATGGTGACCACCCTGCTCTACGAGCTGCGCCGCCGGGGTGGCGGGATCGGTGTCGCGGCGATGTGCGCCGGCGGCGGCCAGGGCGGCGCCCTGGTGGTCGAGGTCTGAGGGCCGCGCGGGCTGGTCAACGTCCTTGCCGAGCCAGGACAGGCGCTCGAACACCCAGTCCAAGGCCGCCCAGGAGGGCGCGACGGCGTTCGCCGAGAAGCGCAAGCCGGAATGGACCGGGGCATAACAACTTTCGGACGGTGACAGTGGTCCGTCCGAACAAACGATCATGAAATGAGGAGACACAGTGTCTTTCGAAGGTGAAGTCGTACTGGTGACCGGCGGTGCCGGGGGATTGGGTGCGGCAAGTGTGCGCCGGTTGCACGGCGCGGGAGCGGCCGTCGTGATCGCCGATCTCAACGACGAGAAGGGCAAGGCCCTGGCCGACGAGCTCGGCAACAAAGCGGTCTATGTCCGGACCGACGTGCTCGACGAGGACGCCGTGCAGGCGGCCCTGGCCGCGGCCGACGATCTGGGCACCCTGCGCTACTCGGTTGTCGCGCACGGTGGTTTCGGTGTGCTGGAGAAGGTCGTCAACCGGGACGGCTCGCCGCACACGTTCAAGGGTTTCACCGACACGATCGCGCTGTACCTGAGCGGTACCTACAACGTGCTCCGGCTGGCCGCGGCGAGGATCGCGAAACAGGAGCCGAAGGACAACGGTGAGCGCGGCGCCATCGTGATGACGAGTTCGATCGCCGGTTACGAGGGCCAGATCGGGCAGTCCGCCTACGCGGCGGCCAAGGGCGGCGTGATCGGCCTGACGCTGGCGGGCGCGCGCGACCTCAGCGCGATCGGCATCCGGCTCAACAGCATCGCTCCGGGAACCATGCGCACTCCCATCATGGAGTTCCTCGGTGAGGAGAAGCTCGCGAATTTCGCTGCCTCCGTACCGTTCCCGAAGCGGCTCGGCGCGCCCGACGAATACGCCTCGCTGGCTCAGCACCTGCTGGAGAACCCGTACATCAACGGTGAGGTGGTTCGTATCGACGGTGCGCAGCGCTTCCAGCCCAAGTAGGCGGCGCCCGGCTACGACCGACGGCGCCCCGGACACGCGTGTCCGGGGCGCCGTCAATCAATGATGCCGTACACCGCACGCAGCCAGATCGACACCGGCGCCTCGATCCGCTGCTCGCCGGCGAGCGGCTCATCGTCGCCGCACTGCTCGAGCGAGCGTTCGTTGAGTTCGAGCAGCACGATGGCCGGCGCGCGACTGTCCGGGCCCGCCGGGGCCCGTGCCGGGCCCGTCCCGGTGTGCGAGCCGTGTGCCGGGCACGGCACGCTTTCGCCGGGCACGGCACGCTTTCGGTGGGGGCTTTCAGCTGGGCGAGCCCACCGGGACATGCGCGCCGAGCAGCTCCAGCGCGTTGTCGCGCATCACCTTTCGGGTGTCCTCATAGGAGAACTCCGGGAACTGGGGGATGTCCGCGGTGAAGGTGGTGGGGTCGGCCAGCCCCTCGCCGTGCGGCCAATCGGAGCCGAACAAAACCTTGTCCACGCCGATGGTTTCGGCGAGCAGTTTGACGTCGTCCTCGTAGTAGGGCGCGATCCAGACGTTGTTCCGCAGCTGCTCGACCGGATCTTCGACAAAGTGGTGGGGCGCGTTGTTCGCTGCCTTCTTCAGGCGCTTGATCAGCCGGTAGACGAAGTACGAACCGTTCTCGATGCTGACTACCTTCAACTTCGGGTGACGGGTGAAGACCTGGTGCACGATCATCGAGGCCATCGTGTCGTGGATGGCGCGGTCATCGAGCAGGATCTGATCGAACGGATCCTTCTTGCCGAATCCTTCGAAAGTTCCCTTGCCGCCCCACAATGCGGCAATGGCGAGGTATCCGCTGTCGGACAGGTGGAAGCCGACGGGGACACCGGCTTCGGCGAGGCGGGCCCACACCGGATCGTGCAGCGGATCGCCGAGCGAACGGGGTTTCACCGCACCGGGGACGGGGGCCGGCCGGACCAGGACCATCTTCGCGCCGCGCTCCAGCACGAATTCGACCTCGGCTATCGCCGCTTCGGGATCGGCGAGTGAGATGATCGGCGCGGCGACGATCCGGTTGTCGGCGCGGGCGAAGCCCCAGTCCTCGTCCAGCCACAGATTGAACGCGTGCACCGAGGCCATGGTGGCGGGGATGTCGTGTTTGAGCGCCTCCTCGACCCCGCATCCGAAGGTCGGCAGCATGAAGACGGTTTCCAGCTTCTGCCGGTCCAGCGTCGCGATGCGGGCCTCGCGGTTCTGATATTCCGGATGCTCCGGCAGCCGGTCCAGTTTCATCAAGGAGCCGGGATCCACTCCTTCGGGAATTTCGCCTCGGAACAGCAGGTCCAGACAGCCCGGCTCGATGATCGGGTCGAAGGTCGGGTTGGGGATGAAGTGATTGACCTTCTCGCCCATCACCGCCAGGGTTCGCCTGCCATTGGTGACCATCTGTACGCCGCGGGTCCGGAATTCCTTGGGCAGATGGCGGGTGAACGCGTCCAGCGGTTCGTAGTAGTGGTTGTCCACATCAACGGCGAGATAGTCCAGCTTCGTCATTTCGTGTCCTTCTGCTCTGACGGCCGAGATTCGTGTCCCTCGTCGACCGCTCGGCAAGAGGGGTTTCGCAGTGTCGTGTTGCGAGTGACGCCCTCGATGCGGCGGGCGATCAAAGCGGACAAGTATTACCTACTGTATACATCTCGGTAAAGGTGGTGGCAAGCGTCCGGCTCCACCTCGCGCCGAGTTCATACTGATATATGTACAGTACATGTATCTGTTATCATCGCGGCAGGCTGCCCGACGGCAGCGGCGGAAGGGCCGCAACGGCTTCCGGCACCGAGTTCCGGCAAGAAATGGGAGCGTGATTCGTGACGCGTGTCATCGACGGTCTCGTCAACGTGCACTTCGGCGAGACCGAGCAGCAGCCCGACTGGATGCTGAAGGTGCGGGACAACTACTTCAAGGGCCCGAAATCCATGTTCGCGCAGCCCGAACTCGGCGAGTTGATCGACGAGATGAACTCCCAGGGCGTCGACAAGGCGATCCTGATGTACAACATGGAGAAGCCCTCGGCGACGGCGTTGAAGTTCGCCGAGGCCGAGCCGGAGCGTTTCGCGCTCGCGGTCAACGGAGTGAACCTGCTGAAACCGGTGGCCTCGATGCGCCGGCTGGAAGCGCTGACCCGAGATCTGCCGGTCGCGTATACGGCCGTGGGAGCGAGTTTCTGGGGTGACGGCCAATATCCGCCCAGCGACGCGGTGTACTACCCCCTCTACTACAAATGTGCCGAGATGGGGCTGCCACTGTGTATGAACACTGGGATACCCGGGCCACCGATTCCCGGGGAGGTGCAGAACCCGATCTACTACGACCGGGTCTGCGTGCGCTTCCCCGAATTGCGGCTGTGCATGATCCACGGCGCGGATCCCTGGTGGGACATCGCGATCCGCTTGCTGATCAAGTACGAGAACCTGCGGTTGATGACCTCGGCGTGGTCACCGAAACGACTGCCGGACAGCCTCATTCACTACATGCGGACTCGCGGCAAGGGCAAGGTCATGTTCGGCTCCGACTGGCCGGTGCTGCCGATGCGGCGGGTGGTGCCGGAAGCGCTCGCGCTCGACCTTCCTCCCGAGGTGCTCGACAACTATCTCTACGCCAACGCCCGGGAGTTCTTCTTCGGCGACCGGAATACCGGCGTCTGAGGGCGCCCGGCCACGGTGGTGGGATGCCCACCGCATTCCACCACCGCTCGGGCGTTGCCGCCGAACAGTGCATCGACAGGGCGGTCGATGATCTGTTCGCCGGGGAAGCCGACGGGCTATTTCGAGGCGGTGACCTTCGACGAACGCCGCGCCGGAGTCTTGGCGGCCGTTGTCTTCTTCGCGGGCGTTTTCGCCGCCGGTACCTTCTTCGCCGGCGCCTTCTTGGCAGCCGTGGCCTTCTTGGCCGGCGTGCTCGACCGGCGTGAGCCCTTCGACTCGATGATCCGGTCGGCGTGCTCGAGGATCAGTTCGAGGCCGTATTCGAAATTGTGGTCGTCGGGCGCCCCGCTGCGCAGCCCCTTGGCGCTCGCTTCCGCCAGTAGCGGCGTGGAATCCTTCGAGATGGTGAGGTTCTCGTAGTAGGCCGTGGAGTCCGAGTCGGATTCCTTGTTCTTGTCGTAGAGCCGTTGCAGCACAACGGTTCCGTGGATGTGCAGCTCGACCGCCGAATAGGTATCGACGGCTTCTTCGAGGGAAAGTCCCGCTTCGACCAGATTGGCGATCACCTGCTCGGTGTGCTGGGCGCCGAGCTGTGCGGCCTCGGGGCTCAACGCCGAGCGGATCAGGATCAGATCGCACAGAATGGGGTTGCCCAGGAAGGTTTTCCGCATCCCGCGCGCGTAACGTCGCAGCGAATCGCGCCAGTTCTCGGCCTCGACGAACGGCGTGACGAACTCGGCGTACCGAGTCAGCGCGCGGTCGGTCATCGCGTTGAGCAGATCGTCCTTCTTGCGGAAATACCAGTAGATACTCGTCACGCCGACATCGAGGTGCTTACCGAGCATCGGCATGCTCAAGTTGTCGAGGGTGACCTGATCGGCCAGTTCGAAGGCACCGTTGATGATGTCTTCGGGATTGAGGGAACCGCGCTCGCGCCGCGGTCGCTTCTCCGTGGTTGCTCGCTTCGCCATCGCCGTAGCCACCTCCTCGAAATGTGTTGCATCGTCCGTCGATCGCCCCCGCACCACGCGGCGACGTGGAAACGATGGTACCTGCCACCGTAAATGCAACCGCAGTCCATTCGTCCGGCGGGTCCTCGCCGCGGCCGCTCTGTCGGCGGCCGGCCGGGTGGCGCCGCTGCCACCGCGCTTTGCGGCAGATGTGACTGTACGCTTTACAGTATGATCATCGGGAGTTTCCGAAGGCTCGACGATGTGAGAGGTGCCCCTGTGGACAATTCAGTGCAGGACAGCGCGGTGCGGTCCGACCTCGAGTACAACTTGACGCATGATCCGTATCCGTTCTTCGCGGACAAGCGGCGTGCGGGTGGTGTGTATCACGGCACGGTGATGGACTACTCGAAGCTGCCCGAGGAATTGCGACCACGCGACACGTATGCCGCTCTGTCGTATTCGGCGGTGACTTCCGCCTTGCGAGACGGCCGGTCGTTCGACTCGAAGCTCTACGACAGCACCATCGGCCTGTTCATCGGGCCGACGATTCTGGCGATGGAGGGCAACCGGCATCGAGCGCACCGGGAGCTGGTGTCCGCGGCGTTCAAATCGCAGTCGCTGGCGATCTGGGAGCCCTCCATCGTGCGGCCGATCTGCTCGGCGCTGATCGACGAGTTCACCGAACGGGGGCAGGCGGATCTCGTGCGGGAGTTCACCTTCGAGTTCCCGACCCGGGTCATCTCGCGGTTGCTCGGCTTGCCGGAGGAGGACCTTCCGTTCTTCCGGAAAGCGGTGGTGGACATCATCAACTATACGGCGAGGTATGAGCGGGCGCTGGAAGCGTCGGTGGCGCTGAAGGACTACTTCCTCGAGCAGATCGAGCAGCGCAGGTCGCGGCCGACCGAGGACATCATCGGTGATCTCGTGACCGCGGAGGTCGCGGGGGAGAAGCTGACCGACGAAGCGATCTACTCTTTCCTGCGCCTGCTGCTACCGGCCGGTCTCGAGACCACCTACCGGTCGTCGGGAAATCTGCTGTTCGCGCTCCTGACCCATCCCGAGCAGCTGCGAGCTGTGCGATCCGACCACGATCTGCTCCCGGCGGCGATCGAGGAGGGGCTCCGATATCAGACGCCGCTCACCACCATTCAGCGATTCGCGGTGCGGGACGCCGAACTCGAGGGTATGGCGATCCCGCGCGGCGCGGTCGTCGATGTCTGCCTCGCCTCGGCCAACCACGACCCCGAACGCTGGGAGCGGCCGGACGAGTTCGACATCTTCCGCAAGCGCACACCGCACATCAGCTTCGCCTCCGGTGCGCACACGTGCCTGGGAATGCATCTGGCGCGCATGGAAACTCGCGTCGCCCTCGAAAGCCTGTTGGACCGCGTCGGCGACATCACGCTCCGGATGGACCAGGACCCGCACATCACGGGCCACCCGTTCCGCTCGCCCAAGAGTCTTCCGGTGACCTTCGAGGCATCGTGAGTGACACCGCGTCACGCAGTTGCGTGCCGCTTTCGAGACGACATCGTCACGGGCGCGAGCGCCCGCAGAATTGGGGTATCACATGAAGGTTCCGTTCACCTGGAAGGTCACCGGGTGGTTCATGGTGGGGTGGTCGGCCGAGTTTCCGCAGGGTGAGACCAAGCCGCTGCGGTATTTCGGTGAGGACCTGGTTGCCTACCGCGACGAATCCGGCGAACTGCATATCCTGACCGGTCACTGCCGGCACCTGGGCGCACATCTCGGCCACGGCGGCAAGGTCGTCGGCGATTGCGTCGAGTGCCCGTTCCACGGCTGGCAGTGGGGGCCGGACGGCCGCAATCGCAAGATCCCGGGGGAGGGCCGGGTCAATCGCGGCCTGCGGTTGCGGGTCTATCCGGTCAACGAGCAGAACGGCTGTGTGTTCATGTGGCATCAGCCCGAGGGCAAGGAGCCGGACTGGGAGATGTCCGACATCTTCGAACTGTTCCCCGACGTCGGCACCGATCCGTCGGGCTACTACCGGCCGTACCCGGAGTTCTCCCGCAAGGCCGAGCGCGAGCCGGTGCACCCGCAGGTGGTCCTCGAAAACGGCCCCGACAGTTTGCATTTCGAGTATGTGCACGGCGCGACTGTTACTCCGCAGATGCTGGACTGGCGCGAAGAGGGACACACCTGGTCGTTTCTGACCGGATGGCCGGACGCGCGCAGCGACGACCCCGACAAGATGGCGCTGCGGATCCATGCGCAGATGTTCGGTCTCGGCGGTTCGATCAGCGTGTTCGAGGGATCGTCGAAGCATCGGTTGATCTTCGCGACGACGCCGGTCGACGACGAGTGCTCGGATTTGTTCTATTCGATCTGGTGGCCGCGCAATCCCGGTGACGAGTCCGATGTTCCGCCGCCCGAGGTCCAGAAACGCGTCGAGAAGCAGTTCCTGATCACCGTCTGGGAAGATCTCAGCATCTGGCGGTATCAGAAGTACGTCGAACACCCGCCGCTGTCGCCCAAGGACGCGAAACCGTATCTGTCCCTGCGGAAATGGGCCGCCCAGTTCTACGATGTGCCGCCCGAGGACGCCGCCGTGAAGGCAGGTCGTGAGTGAATCCGGCAGTGCGCGTGGCAATCCAGGGTTGCCCTCGGAACTGATCACACCGCAACACACCGCGGTAGTCGTCCAGGAGTGCCAGGGGGCCGTGGTCGGGCCGAACGCCGGGCTGCCGGCGCTGGCCCGGGAGGCACAACGCCAGGCACTGCCGAATATCGCCAGGTTGCTCCCGGTCGCGCGGGAAGCCGGCGCCGCAGGCCATCCACTGCCGCCCCGCCCCCCACCGTCGCCGCCAGCGCGGTGCCGAAGTGCAAGCTGTTGACATATGCAGGTAAATACCTGCATAGTTTGAGTGTGCAATCCGAACCCGACATGGACGCGGTTTTCAAAGCACTCGCCGACGGCACTCGCCGACGGCTTCTGGACCGGCTGCGCGAGCGTGACGGCCAGACGCTGCAGGAGCTGTGCGAGCGGGTCGATATGGCCCGGCAGTCGTTGACCCAGCATCTCGACATTCTCGAGCGGGCCGGGTTGGTGACCGTGCTGCGGCGCGGGCGTGCGCGGGTGCACTACATCAATCCAACACCGATTCACGACATCGAACAGCGCTGGATCTCCATCTTCGACCGCCCCCGGTTGGATGTCCTGCGCGCCATCAAGAACCAGGCAGAGGAGTACGCCATGACCGCCACCGTGCCGAGCTACGTCTACGTCACCTATATCCACGCCAGCGCCGAACAGGTGTGGAAGGCGCTGACCGACGCCGACCTGACCGCCCGGTACTGGGGTCACGAGAATGTGTCCGATTGGGAGCCCGGTTCGCCCTGGGAGCACCGTCGCGCCGACGGCTCCGGCAAGGTCGACGTCGTCGGCAAGGTGCTCGAGTCCGAACCGCCGACGAAGCTGGTGATCACCTTCGAGGATTCCCCCGAGGAGGACCGCTCGCCGTCTGTGGTGACCTTCCTGGTCGAGTCCCACCGGGACATCGTCCGACTCACCGTCACCCACGAGAATCTGCCGAACGAGGAAATGCTGCAAGGTATTTCGCGCGGTTGGCCCTCGGTGATCGCCAACCTCAAGTCTCTGCTGGAAACTGGCAAGGTCCTTCCGCAGGCTCCGTGGGAAATGGACTCGGAGGCGCATTCCTGATGTTGGACACCACAGCATTGCGCGAGGCCTACGACTCGCTCCTGGAAGCCGCTGTCACCGTGGCAGATTCGGCCCGCCTCCGGACGCCCCCACCGGGTGAATGGAATGCCGATCAAATCCTGGCCCACGTCTGTCTCGTCACCGCGGGCACCATCGCCGCGGTGGCGGCGGTCGCGGCCGGCGAACACACCACCTACGACAATCGCCACGCGCTCGACACCTGGACCATCGACCGCGTGGCCGGACAGGTAGGCGGGTCCTCCGGCCTGCGTGAGCGGCTGCGCCGTCAGGCCGAGATCCTCTGCGGCTTCAGCGGTCCCGCCCTGTCCGATCCCGAACTCGACAGCCCCGTCCCGCTCCTCGGGCTCTCCGCGGGCGCCCTGCTCACCGACGCGGTCGTGCCGCTGCGCGGACTGTTCGAGGGCCTGGCCGACATCGAAATCCCGAGCCACACCCGGCAACTGCTGGCCCTTCTCCCCGAGAAGACCGCCGTCTGACACACGAAAGGCGTCGAAGCGAGCGACGTTCGCTCCGACGTCTTTCGTACGGTGGACGAGCGACTGAACGAGATACTGCGGCGATATGAGCCGGCAGGATCGTGCACACTTCGATCAGACAGGCCGAGTCGGGTCTGTGCCGGGCGATTCAGCGCGTATCCGGGTCCATGTAGGGGTCATTCCCACTCAGTGCCCAGTCGATGCGCTTGCGCTGGCTGGGATCCATGGGCAGCGCGGCGATCTCCGGGATCGGCACCCATTCGACGCGGATGCTTTCATCGCTGGTCGTCGGATGCCCGCCGATCGGTTCGCCACGGTAGATCACCGTGAACTCTTGGCGCACTTCATCGTTGCTCGTGTAATGAATGACATGTGTTGGGTCGGTGAAGATCCCGACAATCCCGATGGCCTCGATGTCGACACCCGTTTCCTCGCGGGTCTCACGCACGGCCGTGCGAGTCAGTGACTCGCCGGGATCGTGCGCGCCGCCGGGCATGGACCAGTTCCCGTTGTCCGACCGGCATATCAAGAGCACCGCGCCATCACGCTCCACGAACGCTCCGGCACTCGGCCGGACACTGTTCGCCGCGGGGGCGTGAGGATCGTTGTGATAGTCGATTCGCCGTCCCATGGGAGCAGAATAGTGCGGGTCACCCTGTCTTCCAGGCAATCTGGAGTTCGCTCGAGTCAGTTCTCGTCAGGCTCCCTTTTCGGGAAGTACTGCAGGAGTGCGACGTCATCGATCTGAGTCACGTCGACCAGTTTCATCCGCCTGCGTGAGCCGCCGGGGAACTCGGCGGGGTCGACGAACCGGGGTGCGTCGGCTTGCCCGATGAGGAGCGGGGCGACGGCGAGGTGGAGTTCATCGGCCAGACCGGCAGCGAGTACGGCGGTGTGGATGGTGGTACCGCCTTCGATCATGAGCCGGTCGATGTCGCGGCCGCCAAGGTCATCGAGCATGGCTCCGAAATCGACTGCCGCACCCAGTGATACGACGACGGCCAGGTCGCCGAGGCGGTCGCGGAGTTTCTCGGCTCCGGTGTCGGTGGTGTAGACGAGCGGGATGCGTTCCTCGACGCCGAAATGCCAGAAACGGGCGGCTGGATCCAGGTTTCCCGAGCCGGTGACCACGATCTTCTGCAGGTGCGCGGTTTTACCGGCCGCGGCGCGGGCCGCCAGACGTTCGGGGCTCTTGATGATCAGGCGCGGGTTGTCGCGGCGCAGGGTTTCCGCGCCGATGAGGATGGCGTCGCATTCGGTGCGTACGACTTCGACGCGGTCGAAGTCGGCTTCGTTGGACAGGTAGAGCCGTTCGGGGATGGTGTCGTCGATGTAGCCGTCCACGCTGACCGCGACGGACAGCACTACGTACGGTCGGGGCAAGTTGCTGCCTTCCATTGCTGGAACTCGTCGGCGAATTCGCCGACGCCGGTCTGGGTGCTGGCGGAGTCCATCATGCCCGCCAGGGCTGTCACTCTTTCCATGATGCGTTCCGAACCCGTGGCCACGCCGATGCGCAGAGCCTGGGTGCCCAGCGTTGCCGCGGGCTCGATGTGCCCGGCGGCCATGTGCGCGACAGCTGACCGCGCGAGGTAGACCCCTCGGTCGCGGGGGTAGCCGGACTGCATGCGTGCGGTCGCCTGGTCGAACCGCGTGATGGCGGCGGTGTGGTCGCCCAGTGTGGTGAGGCTGTGGGCTTGGTAGGCGTCGATGTAGGAGTGATCCAGGAAGAATCCCCATGCGGGATCGGCGTCGGCCTGGTCGACGAGCGCGTGGGCGGTGTCGTAGGTGCGGGCGCTCGCGGCCGGATCGCCCTCGAGTGCGAGCGCGTGCGCGTTGTAAGCCACAGCGGCAGCGGTGAATAGGGAGGTACGTGGGGCGGCGCGGGTGGCAGCCTGGGCGAGTTCGCCGCTGCTGGCACCGTCGCCTCGATCCGAGGCCAGCTGGCCCATCCGCACGAGCGACAGTCCGATGTAGTAGCTGTCGCCGAGCTGGTGTGACCAGGTCAGCGCCTTCTCGGCCCAGCGCTGGGATTCGGGGAACATCCGCTGGTCCTGGTACTGCCATGCCGCGGCTTCGGCGTACATCGCCAGCAGACGCAGGAGCTCCTGGGAATCAACGACTTTCGCCTCGCGCAGTGCTTGCATGCGTTCGAGCGAGGCCAGCACGTCGGGCAGAGTGCTGGCGGATCCGTAAATGTTGTCGGACTCGATGATGTGCATCCGCTTGTCGCGGAAAAATTTGACGTGGTCGATGTCGGCGTGAGCGAACACCACGGCCAGCGACTTGACTGGACAACGCAACGCCTGCGGCCATGCCCACGGCACCGACTCCGACACCGGCAACGAACGTCCGTCGCGGTACTGACACCAGAACCACCTCTCCCGTGGTGGTACGGGCAGGCACCAGAATATGATCGATGTCCGCGCGCGATTCCGACAACGCGCCGAGCTGAACGCCACCCTCGACTCCGGCAGTGTCCGGACCCTGCAGAATCGACCAGAACCGTTCGGCGGCAACAGTATCCGCTTCACCAGAGCTTGCGGTCCATCCGCGCGGCATAGGGAGCGCTCAGCTCGATGGTTCCCTTACGCCGTTCCCACTTCTTCACCGCCTCCACGGACACTCCGGTATGAGCCGCGAACACCTCGCGTTTCATACCCAACGCAGCCCGAAACGCGGCGACGTCACGCCCTGTCCATCGTCCAACCGTGTGCATCGGATACGCCCCCAGTCACGTGTCGAGTGCATCGAGCGTACCCGGGGCGTACCCCCTCCGTACCTGTTGTGACCTGCATGGTCGCGCGATGGTTGAACCAAGCCCCGCCGCCGGGTGCCGCAGACCTCGGCGGTGGGTGCGAACCAATCCGCATACCGGAAAGTGAGGGACCGTGGGGACCGCTGGACTCAGCGAACCGTCGGCCGACTGCCGCTGCACGCACGACCTCGGAGGCCGATCGTGATCACGTTGACGATAGGCAGCCTGGCGGCGGCAATCGGGATCTATTTCGTCATTGTGCTTTGGCCGCAACATATTCCGAAGGATCGCACCGTCACAGCGATCCGACGCCGGGTGGAATCCGAGCGCCGGGCCCACGGAGGCAACGCGCATGGACGATGAAGAACCCTACCGCGCAATGGGTTACGTGTGCATCGACCTGGTGAAGACTGCTACCCGTCTGGACTTTCAGGCCCGGAAGGTCGCTGCCCGGCTCGGGTACGAGTACGCCGGATTGTGTTGCAGCACCAGTCTGATCGTGCCCGAGGCACTGCTCGACCACGTCGCTACGCACAGGATCGAACTGCTGATCGTGCCGAACCTGATGCACCTGCGCGGTCGGATTCCGGCGGACCTCGCCGATCTCACCGATATCCACGACCTCGCGGAGAACCGGACCTACGAGCGCGAGGGTGCGTACGCGCCCGACGAGGGGCACCGCCCGAACCCGCTGGAGGCACCGTGACCGACACCAGAGCGTCACTGCCGCAGCGGTATCCGTGCGATGCGACCCGGTCGGACTGGTCGGCGGCAATCGCGTCATTGGACGGTCTGCTCGTTGCTCTGCGGAAATGGCAGCCAACCGGGTTGCCACCCACACCTCCCACGGAGGAGGACATCGCCGCGCTGACAAGTCTCGGGGTGGCAATGCCGGATACCGATACGTGGGGTAGCGCCGGCTGAAAAGACTCTTCTGCACCAGCAGGCAGAGATTCACATGAGAGGAAAGGATGCGAATCAGGACAATCACCATGATCGGTGCCGCTGTGGCGGTATCGACGGGGACCGTCATTACCGCTTCGCCCGTGAATGCTGCGGCGAAGTCTGGTTGTCCTGCCGTGTCCGTTGGCGTAGGCGACGGTCTGCCCAGCTGGATGCGGGCTCCTAGCTGCGGAAGGTGACGGGCTGTGCAAAGGTTGAGCGGTCTGGTCAATCACACGGCGCAGCGAAGGGGGCGGGGTATGGAACGTGCGACGGTCTACCGCTGGAACATCCGTAACGGCACCGGGGTGCTGACTCGGGCCGATGGCTCACTGGCATGGTTTCACTTGTCCACTGTGGACAAGGGGGATGTTTTCACGCTGAGTGAGGGCGATTCAGTCGATGTCGAGATCGAGAATGTTCCTCAGGGGGAGTACGAACGTCGAGCGTTATCCGTGCGCAGGCACAAAGAGTAGTCGCCGGAGTCGCCCGCGTTGTTAGCTCGTGCCGCAACGTTTTTGACACCTGCGCCGCCCGCCCTCGCGGAGCCTGGATCAGCGCCAGGGGTCTACAACTACCACCCGGGTGACCAAAGCTATCGCTACGAAGGGCAACATGGCACCTTCACGGGCGAAGTGATTTACGCGGAGTAGCCGGAGCGTGAAGGCCGAGCATCATCCGCTGCCTTCTTGCCGCGATACAGCATGTCCTGTCGACGGATTCGGCGCCTCGTCGGCGTGGTGACGGCCGACCGCGTGGGGTATCCGCGCGTTCCGGCGACCAGGTCGGTCTACAACAGACCGGATTCCTCGAGTCCGGCGCGCAGGCGTTGCTGATGCTCCGGCGGGCCCTGGCGGTATGGCATGCGCAGCGCGTCGGAGGAGATGACGCCGAGCATTTTCATCGCGGCCTTGGACTGGATGGCGCCTTGTGAGACGTGCATGATCGCGTCGACGGCGGGGATGAGACGCCGGTGGATCTCGCGTGCCCGAGACAGGTCGCCGCGGTCCACGGCGCCGATCATCTCCGCGTAGCGATCGCCCGCGACGTGACCGACCACCGAGACGATGCCGGTCGCGCCTTGTGCGAGGTGTGGGAGGTTGACGACGTCGTCGCCGGAGTACCAGAGCAGGTCGGTCTGGGACATGAGCCGGCTGGCCTCGAAGAAATCGCCCTTGGCGTCCTTGACGGCGCGCACGGCGGGAATGTCGGCGGCGCGGCGAATGGTATCGGTGCTCAGCGCCGTCCCGGTCCGGCCCGGGATGTCGTACAGCATGACGGGCACGCCGCCGCCGGCCTCGGCGACCAGGCGGAAGTGTTCGAGGATGCAGTCCTGCGGCGGCTTGTTGTAATACGGCGTGACAACGAGGAGCGCGTCGGCCCCGCAGGCGACCATCTCGCGGGCCGCACGAGTGGAATGTTCGGTGTCGTTGGTGCCGCAGCCGGCCATCACTTCGACGCGGTCGCCCACGGCCTCGACCACTGCCCGCACGCAGGCGTAGTCCTCGTCGTCGGTGGTGGTGGCGGACTCACCTGTGGTGCCGTTGACCAGTAATCCGTCATGGCCGTGGTCGGCGAGATGGACGGCGAGGTTCTGCAGGCCGTCGTAGTCGATCGAGCCGTCGGCGTGCATGGGTGTCACCATCGCCGTGATGACTCGACCGAAGGGGGTGTCCACCATGATCAGGAGATTACCTCCGACGAGTTCAGTTCCTCGGCGAGCATCACGATGATGCCGCTGGGCCCGCGGACGTAGGTGAGCTTGTAGATATCCTGATATGTCGCCACGCCGCGCAGCGGATAGCAGCCGTGCTTCGCCGCGATCTCCAGGGACGCCTCGATATTGTCGACCGAGAACGCGACGCGGTGCATCCCGATCTCGTTGGGAAGCGTGGGTTCGGTCTCGATAGCCGCGGGATGGATGTATTCGAACAGTTCGAGGCGTCCGTGGCCGTCCGGAGTCTGGAGCATCGCGATCTTCGCGTGGTTGCCGTCGAGGCCGACAGCGGTGTCGGTCCACTCACCGCTCACGGTGTCTCGGCCGAGGACGGCGAGCCCGAGGTCGGTGAAGAAGGCGATTGTTGCTTCGAGATCGCGGACGGCGATAGCGACGTTCTCCAGTTTGATGGGCATGCGCGGATGCTACCGAGCCGGACCGACAACCAGCCGCATCGTGCTCTGCGAGCGTCGACCGAACGCGGTTCAGCCGGGAAGTTCGGTAACGCCGAGGGCGAAATCCCAGTTCCCGACACCGTGGCGCGCCAATCCCATCGTCACGACGCCCGCGCCTTCCAGCCAGTACGCCATCTTCAGGTCGCCGACGTCCCGCGCGCGCAGCCCGAGGCTTTCGACGAACGCCTGCACGCGCGCTTTGGCGTGCGCATCGTCGCCGGCGATGAAGACGGCGGGCTGCCCCTTTTCCAGGACGTGGCGGAAGATCGTGTTGAATGCCTTCACCACGCTCGCGTCGGCCGGGGCCACCTCGGCGGCTTGGCTGGCGATCGAGGTGTCCGCGCCGTGAGTCAGACCGTCGCCCGTGGCGTTGAACGGGTTACTGATGTCGACGATCACCTTGCCCGCCAAGGCATCTCCGTAATGGGCGACGACCGGAACGACGTTGGCAGCCAACAGGGCCACGATGACGATGTCCCCGGCCGGAACGGCTCCCCACTCGCCCGTCGTCGCGCCGCCGCCGAGATCCTTTGCCAGGTCAGCGGCTTTGGATTCGATCCCGGCCCATGATCTCGACGGTATTGCCGCCCGTTACCGCCCGCGCGCCGATGGTGCGAGCCATGTTCCCGGTGCCGATGATGCTGATGCTGCTCATGAGTTGTCCTATCCGGTTCGATGTTCGAAAAGGGTGACTGCTCTGGCCTTTCCGCCGTTCAGATCGCCGCGGTGCCACCGTCGACGGCCAGTTCCATCCCGTTCACATAGCTCGAGTCGTCCGAGGCGAGGAACAACGCGACCGTCGCGATCTCCTCGGGGCGGCCCATCTCTCCGCGCGGGATCAGCGATTCGAACTGCCGCTTGGTCTCCTCGTCGAACAACTCCTCCTGCTTCGGCGTGGCGACCTGGCCGGGCATCAGCACATTCACCCGGATTCGCCTGTCCTTCAACTCGGACAACCACACGCGGGCGTAGGCCTGCAGCACCGCCTTGGACGCGGCATACACGCTCCATTCCGGATAGCCCTTGACCGAAGCGTTCGATCCGGTCATGAAGATCGAGCCGCCGTCGTTGAACAGCGGCAGCGCCTTCTGAACCGTGAACAGCGTGCCGCGCGCATTGAGCCCGAACGTGGCGTCGAAGTGCTCCTCGGTGATCTCGCCGAGCTTGCGCTGCTCGCCCATGCCGGCGCTTGCCCACAGCACGTCGATCGTGCCCTTTTCCCGCTTCACCGTGTCGAACAATCGGTCCAGATCTCCCAGGTCTGCCGAGTCGCCCTGCACGCCGGTGACATTCTTGCCGATCAGCGCCACGGCTTCGTCCAACGCTTCCTGCCGCCTGCCCGAGATGAAGACATGCGCACCTTCGTCGGCGAACAGCTTGGCGCCGGCCAGTGCCAAGCCGCTGGTCGCGCCCGTGATCACCGCTACCTTGCCGTCGAGTTTTCCCATGATCACTCCATCATTTCGAGTTATGTATACCGAGCTGTGTGCTTAACGTATCGCCGGATCGGCGGGAGCGCAAGCTATGTACACCGATCGTTACCCACATCGGCTAGGCTGGGATCATGACAGCGGAATTGGAGAAGGGCCCCCAGGGTCAGCGCCGCGGAAGGGGCGCGCGTGAGCGCATCCTCCACGCGTCACAGCAACTGTTCCGCGAGCAAGGCATCAACCAGACCGGCATGGACCAGCTCTGCGCGGTGGCCGAGGTGTCGAAACGCACTGCCTACCAGCACTTCCCGGGCAAGGACGAAATCATCGCCGAATACCTGCGTCGAATGGATCCCGACGTCACGCTCGGAGTGTTCGACCGCACCGACCTCACGCCGCGCGAACGACTCCTCGCGGCCTTCGAGGCGCCCGTGAACGCGACCGAGGACGAGGTAACGCCGCTGTGTCCGTTCATCGGAGCGTCCGTCGAGATCCAGGACCCAGCCCACCCCGCGCGCCGCCGCGCGCACGACTACAAGAAGGCCGTCGCCGCACGGTTCGCCGAGACCGCCCGCGAGGCCGGCGCCACCGACCCCGAACAACTCGGCGAACAACTGGCACTACTGCTCGATGGCGCCTCGGCCCGCAATCGAGCCCTCAACGCCGAAACCTTCCCCATCGCCGCCGCAATCGCCGCCGTCCTCATCGACAACGCTATCCCCACACCAGCTCAGCGATGAGGTGTCTTGTCACCATCGGGGTGATGGCTCGGCCGAAGGGGGTGTCCACCGTGATCGTGAGAGTACATTCGCCCAGCGCCTGATTGTTGTGTCACGTCCGGCGGTGCGGCGTCCGGCCGCCCGCGACCGGGGGTTTTCGTCGACGATCGGGCGGGATTTCAGAAGATTTCGTCGAGTGTGTCTGCTGTGAGAACGGTGCCGGCCCAAGCGCGGAGTTGTTCTGCATTTCCCGATCGCACGGTGTCGGTGACGTGCTGGGGGAGTGGTCCGAATTTCTGAGTGAGGAGTTCTATCAGCATTGTGGCGGCGCCGCTGAGCTCTCCGCGTGCTTCCCCACGTGCTTCTCCGCGTGCTTCGAGGCGTTCTGCTGTTGTCATGAATGCCTCCTTGGCGTCGGGTCCGAGTTCGTCGATGAATGCTTCGAGATCGGCGGGGTCGGTATCGCCCACACGAATAATGTATGTGAGGGCCAGACGGAAGTCACGAAGGCCGTCGGGGGTCTCGAGCATGGCGTGCAGGGTGGCGCGCAGGACCTGCAAGTCGGTGTCGAGTGTGGTGTTTCCGGGTGCGATTTTGAGCAGGGCGAGCAGAAGCAGGGCCGGTGGGGTGAGGTCGCGGCTGAGCAGATGATTGATGTCGACGTGGTTGATGTCGTCGAGCAGGTAGCGCAGCCGTGGAATGTAGGGCTCGGCGGCGGCGCGGGTATCGGGGTCGAGGTCGAGGAGGTCGGTGAGGTCTGTGGGTGCGCTCCACCGGCGGCCGTCCGGATTGCGGTGTACGACCAGTGGGAGGATCACCGGCAGGGTGATGGCGTCGGGGTAGCGGGTGAGGTGGTGGTTCCAGATCTGGACCATGTATTCCAGGATCCGGAATGCCATGAGGGGGTCGTTGCTGCTCTGGTGTTCGATCAGCAGGTGGATGTAGGCGTCACGGCCGGCGAAGCGAGTACGAAACAGAATGTCGCCGTAGCGGGACCGGAGTTGGCTGGAGATGAAGCTGGTCGACTGAGGTATCAGGCCGTCCCAGTCGATATGTGCCGCAAGAGCCTTCGGTGTTACCGCCCGTAATTCGGAGGCGGCGTTGGCGGCGTGGTGCATGACCGCGCGGAAGTAAGCGTCGTGGTTGTTGGTGCGGTCGGCAGGCACATGGGTCACGGTATCGGTGAGTACCGACACATACCCAATCGTCGGCTATGACTGACCGAGTGTCACCGAGATGGGTTGGAAGGTAACCTATTTCAGACTGCCTGGCCGGTGCTCCGCCCCGCCCTGTCGGCCGAGGCGACCTTGTCCCGCTCCTCGAGCAGTCCCGCGGCCGGCCGGTACTCATCGGCAGCGTGGCCGGATTCGGGAGCAGCCCGGGCAACCCCTACTCCGCCAAAAAATGGGCAGTGGTCGGCGTCGCCGAGAACCTCCGCCTGCACGACACGAGTCGCGGCGGCGGAATCACCGGTCGTGAACCCCGGGCAGTTCGGCACCGCGTTCCGGCACAGCCAGGCACGTCCTATCGCGATGAGCCCGGATTCGGTGGCCGAGGCGACCGGCCTCGTGCCCAACCGGGGACCACTCGACCACTCCACCTTGGTCACGCGCGGCGTAAATTGGTAGCTAGAGGTTTGCTTATGCGACAGCGATGGTGGATGTGGATTGCCGCGTTCCTGACGGCACTGGGAATGTGCGCTGTAATCGGGTGCGTCAGTGGCACCCGGCCCGAGCATGCTGCACCCGGCTCGGGCACATCCGCCCCGGTGGGGGGCCCGGACACATCCTCCCGGGTAGGGGTTCCCGTGCTGGTCGTGAAGGTGGACAACAGTCCGCCGGCACGGCCACCGGTGGGGCTCGGAGCCGCCGATGTGGTTTACGTCGAACCGGTCGAGGGTGGTTTGAGCCGGTTGGCCGCGGTCTTCTCGGCCAACAAACCCCCTGTGGTCGGACCTGTCCGAAGTGCGCGGGAAACGGATCTGACGCTGTTTGCCCAGTTCGGGAACCCGACGTTGGCGTCCTCTGGTTCCGCGCCTGAACTGATTCCCGCCATCGACGGCTCCTCGCTCCAGAACGCCTCGGCCGATCGGCAACCCTCGGCGTACTTCCGCGACTACAGTCGCGCCACGCCGCACAACCTGTTCGTCCGCCCCGATCAGTTACCTGAAGGGGGTGGCTGGCCGGAGGCTACGCAACTGCACTTCGGTCCTGCGCCTGCCGGTGGCCGGCCCACACGACATGAGGAAACGCGGTATCCGGCCGCGCTGATCGGTTTCGACTGGTCACCCGGCGACCATGGGTGGCTGGTGTCCATGGACGGTGCTGCCTACACCGACGCCGATACCGGACGGCTCACGCCGAGTACGGTCGTAATGCAGAGTGTGCCGGTGCAGAACTCGGCCATCAGCGACGTGGCGGGCAGCGTCTCACCCCTGGCCCAGACGACCGGTAGCGGTCAGGCGCTCGTACTTCGCGACGGTCAAGAGTTCCCGGCCGTGTGGTCCCGGCCCTCCCCGGAGGCAGGCACAACCTATACAACCCCCACCGGTGCAGACATCCCCTTCGCGCCGGGGCAGGTCTGGACTGTTCTGGTGCCGGCGCAACTCTGGTAACCGGGACCGCGCGGCCTCCACTCCTTGACCGGCAGCCGGACCCACGAACGAGAGGGTGCGTACGCGCCCGACGAGGGGCACCGTCCGAACCTCTGGGTGCACGCGGTCGCCGCAACGCTCTCGATTGGAAGGTTGCGGCGACCGATTCGGCTGTCAGTCGGCCGTGTGTGCGGTGGCGGCGTCGATCTGAGAACGGAAGGCCGCCAGCTTGTCCTGGGCGCTGCTGTGGTGATGGCTGCGCGCCTGGATGCTGACATCGTGCCCGGCCGAGGCGGCACGCAGCGCGCCGACCGTCGCCTTCTCCCGCGGCACGTGCTTGAACGGATCGAACGAATACCACTTCAGGGCGTTGAGGTGGGTCATCTTCTCGATGTCGTCGTCGGGGACGTTCTCCGCCCCGAACACCGAACCGAGCTCCTCGGGGGCGCCGGGCCACATCGAGTCACTGTGCGGGTAGTCCATTTCCCACGCGATGTTGTCGATGCCGATCTCGTGGCGCAGCCGGACCCCGATCGGGTCACTGATGAAGCAGGTCAGGAAGTGCTCGCGGAACACATCACTCGGCAGCTTTCCGCCGAAGTCCTGCATCGTCCACGTGGAATGCATCTCGAAGGTGCGATCGATGCGCTCCAGGAAATACGGAATCCAGCCGGTGCCGCCCTCGGACAGGCCGACCTTCAGATCCTTGTACTCCTTGATCGGACGCGACCAGAGCAGGTCGGCGGCGGCGGACACGATGTTCATCGGTTGCAGCGTGATCATCACATCCGGCGGCGAGTCCTGTGCCGGAATCGTCAGCTTGCCGGACGAGCCGATGTGGACGTTGAGCACGGTGTCGGTGTCCACCAACGCCTTCCACAACGGATTCCAGTACTCGTGATGGAAACTCGGGTAGCCCAGCGCCGCCGGATTCTCGGTGAACGTCAGCGCGTGCACGCCCTTCTCCGACACCCGGCGGACTTCCGCGGCACACAACTCCGCATCCCAGATGACCGGCAGCGCCATCGGAATGAAGCGGCCCGGGTAGGCGCCACACCATTCGTCGATGTGCCAGTCGTTGTAGGCCTGAACCAGGGCCAGCGAGAAATCCGAGTCCTCGGTCGCGAACAGGCGAGCGGCGAAGCCGGGGAAGGACGGGAAATTCATCTGGGCGAGTACACCGCCCGCGTTCATATCCTTGACACGTTCGTCGACGTTGTAGCAGCCGGGGCGGATCTCGTCGAGGCCCTCCGGCTCCAGCCCGTATTCCTCCTTCGGACGGCCGGCGACAGCGTTGAGCGCCACGTTCGGAATCACCCGATCGCGGAACTTCCACATGTCAGCGCCGTTGTCCATCCGGATCAACTGTGGCGCCTCGTCGGCGTACTTCGCCGGGAGATGGTTGGCGAACATGTCGGGCGGTTCGATGATGTGGTCGTCGACGCTGACCAGGATCATGTCGTTCTTGTCCACGGGGAGCTCTCCTTTCGAGCCGGTTACGGTGTGGGACTTGCGTTGACTGCCCGAATGATCCGGGCAGGGAAGCGAATTACAATGCCGCGGTGGTGATCTCGGCAGGGGGCTCGAGGGCGGAGGGGTCCGGATTCTCGATCGGCAGGCCCACGAACCGGCGTGCGTTGTCGCCGAGGAAATCCCATGTCCGGCGGTTGTCCATGCCCTCGGCGTACTTCCAGTACGCCTTCGGTTCGGGCAGCCCCTCCGGGTGGGGGTAGTCCGAGCCGAACATCACGCGATCCCAGCCCACCGTTTCGACCACGTCGGAAACCGAGGCCCCCCGGCGGTAGCGCTCGGGCAGGAATTGGGTCAGCGCCTCGGCCGTCTCGTACATGTGCGAATCGGCATCGAATATCGGGATGCCGTGTGCTGCTGTCATATCGGTCGCTCCTGGTCGGCTATTTGGCGGCGAATCCGGTGGTGTCGAAGATCAGGACGACCCGATCGCTCACGTCTGCCGGGGGGATGTATTCGGTGTCGCCGTAGCGGTGGCCCAATTCCGCGTGGAATGTGCCGTCCTCGTCGCCTTGGACGGTGACCAGCCAGCCGCGAGCCGCGAGTCGCCGCGCGGGCGCGTCCGGATCGGTGAGCAGAAATGAGTAGTTCGGGTTGGCCTGCAGGCTCGTGAACTTACGTCTGGGAATCGAGTGACTCATCCGCAGATGTGCACCGTCCCATGTGAAGCGCATGGGCGACTGGTCCGGGGAGCCGTCGGGCGTGACGGTCGCGAGGACGCCCACGATGGGCCGGTGGAGTAGATCCTCCAGGCCGTCGGGAATTTTCGAACTCATGAACTCCTCCACCTCGCAGCGGGCAGGTCGAATGTTACCGTTGATCTTACTGTAAGCTGCTATCGCAAGGTGTGATCGAGCAGGCCGCGGGCCTGTGAGGCCCGCGGAGTGGGTTCGCCTGTTGCTTTCCGGTAGTGCTGGTCGTAGCTTCTACTGTAAGTCTATCTGTAGGTAAGGGTGCCAATGCAGCGAATGATCGCGCCGGAGATCTCCACCTGGCCGGCTGAGGAGTTCTGTCTAGTGGGGGGCGCCTGCGGTGACTGCGGCGCCACCGTCTTTCCGGTACAGGATCTGTGCCCGCGCTGCAGCAAGCAGTCGGTCGAGACCGTCACCTTGCCCCGGGAGGGCACCCTCGTGGCCTGGACCACCCAGGGATTCCTGCCCGGGGCGCCCTATCTCGGCGACGAGACCGCGAAAACGTTCGTCCCGTTCGGAGTCGGACTGGTACAGCTCGGTGATGTCATCCGAGTGGAGGGCAGGCTCACCGAGAACGACCCGGAGAAGCTGGAATTCGGCATGCGGGTCACGCTGACCGCCGTTCCGCTCGGCACCGACGCGGAGGGTCACGACGTCCTCACCTTCGCCTTCCAGCCGCTGTAGACAACCAGGAGTTTCACCATGACCAACGATGTCGCGATCATCGGAGTCGGCCTGCATCCGTTCGGCCGCTTCGAAGGTAAGACGGCGATGCAGATGGGCACGGACGCGATCCGCGCCGCACTGGCCGATGCCGGGCTCCAGTGGCGGGATATGCAATTCGCGGTGGGCGGCAGCTGGGAGGTCGCGAACCCGGACGCCATCGTGGGCCTGATGGGGCTCACCGGCCTGCCCTTCACCAATGTGTTCAACGCGTGTGCCACCTCCGCCAGTGCCACCGAGGCGTGCGCCGACGCGATCCGGCTCGGCAAGTACGACATCGGCATCGCCATCGGCATGGACAAGCATCCGCGCGGAGCGTTCACCGTCGACCCGACACTGGTCGGGATGCCGAAGTGGTACGGCGAGAACGGTCAATACCTGACCACCCAGTTCTTCGGTATGAAGGCGAACCGCTATCTGCACGATCACGGGATCTCGCAGCGCACCCTGGCCCGGGTGGCGGCGAAGAACTACCGCAACGGTGGCCTGAACCCGAACGCGTTCCGTCGCAAGCCGGTTCCGGAGGACGACATCCTGGCCGCGCCCGTCCTCAACTACCCGCTGACCCATACCATGTTCTGCGCACCCGATGAGGGCGCGGGCGCCGTGATCATGTGCCGCGCGGACCTGGCGCACCGCTACACCGCCCAGCCGGTGTACGTGCGGGCGGTCGAGATTCGAACTCGCACCTACGGTGCCTACGAGGTGAACACCACCTACGCGCCGGTCGAGGAGGCCGAGGCTCCCTCGGTCCACGCCTCCCGGGCTGCGTTCGAGTCCGCGGGCATCGCGCCGGCCGATATCGATGTCGCCCAGCTGCAGGACACCGACTCCGGCGCCGAGGTCATCCACATGGCGGAGTCGGGACTGTGCGCGCACGGTGAACAGGAGAAGCTGATCGCCGAGGGAGCCACCGAGATCTCCGGGTCACTGCCGGTGAACACCGATGGCGGACTGATTGCCAACGGTGAGCCGATCGGTGCGTCGGGGATGCGCCAATTGCATGAGCTGGTACTGCAATTGCGCGGTACGGCCGGCTCGCGGCAGGTGGCCGGTGAGCCCAAGGCGGGATTCGCGCTGCTCTACGGTGCCCCGGGTACGGCCGGCGCGACGGTCGTTACCACCTGATGGGCGGACAGCGACAGCGGCGGCGCACGGTGTCACACGCGCTCGGTCTGGTGACCTGGATTCGGCCGGACGGTGACATCGATGAGTTCACCAGCACGGTGGCCGGCCGGTTGGCTTTCCGCGAAGAGCGCGAGACATCCTTCCGGGGCGAGTGGAATGTGCGCCGCCCCGAGCCGGTGGACTGAACCCGGACCCATTGGCCCGGGGCCGGTCTCGTCAGGTGAAGTCCGAACCACCATCGACATTGATATTGGCGCCGGTCATATAGGAGTTGCGTCGGGAGGCCAGGAAGGCGACCACCGGGCCGATCTCCTCGGGCAAGCCGGCGCGCGGCATCTGCGCGGGGTGACCGAAGTGCTCGCCGACGGCTTTCATCAGTCCGTACGGGTCGTCTGCGTCGATCCCTTCCGAGCGGGCCCAATTCTGCAGTCCCGGAGTGGCGAACGTGCCCGGGGAGACCACATTGACCGGAATCTCCTCGGGCGCCAGCAGTTGCGACAGGTTCTTGGAGATGCTGGTGACCATCGATTTCGCGGCGGTGTAAGCCACCAGTCCGGCACTCTGCCGCTGCGTGGAATGCGCCGAGAAATTGACGATCCGCGCCCACTCGGCCTTGCGCAGCAGCGGTAATGCCGACTGGACACAGTGCACCATACCCATCGCGCCCTGGTCGATCGCTTCGCGCCAGTGCTCGTCGGTGAGCGTTTCGAAGCTGCCCCCGCCGGAGGCGGGACCGACCGCGTTGATCAGGATGTTCAGCCCGCTGTCCCAGCGGTCAGCGAGTTCGGCGAAAACCGCACGGACGGCCGCGGAGTCGCAGACGTCGGCGGTCAGGCCGATCGCGTCCGGGCGTCCGCGTCCGGTCAGGTCGGTGGCCGCGTCCGCGGCATCGGTCGCGGACCGGCCGACCACGGCCACCCAAGCGCCGTCGTCGGCGAGGCAGCGTGCCGTAGCCAATCCCATACCCTTGCTGCCGCCGACGACAACCGCGGTTGCGCCCGCGAGTCCCAGATCCATCGTTCGTCACTCCTGAGCTTTCGTGCGGATCGGTTCCGGTCCATCCGGGCCCGTCCAGTGACCAAGGCCGGCAGTCCGTTTCGCATGCCGGGTAGTCATCGGAGGCCGCTGTCCGGTAAGCGGCGTCCGTGCCCGGCTCAGAGCCGGTAGTCGGTGAGTACGCCCCTGGCGATGATCCGTTTCTGGATTTCGCTGGTGCCCTCGCCGATCAGCAGGAAGGGGGCTTCGCGCATGAGCCGCTCGATCTCGTACTCGCTGGAATAGCCGTAACCTCCGTGAATGCGGAAGCCCGCCTGGGTGACCTCGTTGCAGAACTCGCTCGCGAGGTACTTGGCCATTCCCGCGGCGACGTCGCTGCGCTCACCGGAGTCCTTGAGCCGGGCCGCGTTCACCATCATCAGGTGCGCGGCTTCCACCTTGGTGGCCATCTCGGCGATCGCGAATTCGATCGCCTGGTGCTGCACAATGGGTTTGCCGAAGGCGGATCGCTGCTGTGCGTAGCGTGCCCCGAGTTCGAATGCGCGGATGGCGACTCCGCAGGCGCGCGCGGCGACGTTCACGCGCCCCACCTCGATGCCGTCCATCATCTGCCGGAACCCGCGGCCGGGTGCCTCGCCGAGTACGGTGTCGGCGGCGGCACGGTAGCCGTCGAGCAGCAGTTCGGTGGTGTCGATGCCCTTGTAGCCCATCTTGTGGATCCGGCCGGGAATCGTGAGACCGGGCGCGACTTCGCCGGTGCCGGCAGGCTTTTCGATCAGGAAGGCGGTGAGGTTGTCGTGCGGCCGTTCGGCGCCCTCGTCGGTGCGCACCAGCACGGCGACCAGAGTTGCGGTGGATCCGTTGGTGAGCCACATCTTCCGGCCGTCGAGGGTGTATCCGCCCGCCGGGTCCAGGACCGCTCTGGTGCGGATCGCGGCCACGTCGGAGCCGAGTTCGGGTTCGGACATCGAGAAGGCGCCACGGACCCCACCGGTCGCCATGCGCGGCAGGAAGCGTTGCTTCTGCTCGGGCGTGCCGTGGCGTTGCAGCAGATAGGCGACGATGAAATGGGTGTTGATCACCCCGGAGACGCTCATCCAGCCGCGGGCGAGTTCCTCCACGCACAGCGCGTAGGTGAGCAGTGATTCACCGAGCCCGCCGTATTCCTCGGGAATCATCAGACCGAATAGCCCCATATCGGCCATCCGGTCGACGATGGCCTGTGGGTAGGTGTCGTTGTGCTCGAGTTCCTGTGCGACCGGGATTATCTCCTTGTCGACGAAAGCACGGACGGTGGCGAGGATTTCGGTCTGCACGTCGGTGAGACCGTGGGTTTGCGCGAGTTTCACGATGGTTTCCGTTCCGGAGGCGTGGTGGGAGATCAGTCCACTTTTTCGAAGACGGCGGCGAGTCCTTGGCCACCGCCGATGCACATCGTCTCGAGCCCGTAGCGCAGGTCCCGGCGGTGTAGTTCGCGAGCCAGGGTGGCCAGCATCCGGGCGCCGGTGGCGCCGACGGGGTGGCCGAGCGAGATCCTGGAGCCGTGCACGTTGACGCGGTCCAGATCGGATTCACCGAACTTCCACTCGCGCAGGACGGCCAGCGCCTGCGCGGCGAAGGCTTCGTTCAGCTCGATCAGGTCGATATCGGCGAGGTCGAGTCCGGCGCGTGCGAGCGCTGCGGCTGTGGCGGGTACCGGGCCGATGCCCATGAGTGCGGGGTCCACCCCGGCGACCGCCCACGACGTCAATCGCACCAGTGGCGTCAGTCCGAGGTCGGCGGCGGTGTCTCGGGTGGTGACGAGGCAGAGCGCGGCCGCGTCGTTCTGTCCGCTCGAATTGCCGGCGGTGACAGTCGATTCGGGGTCGATCGCCGCTCGGACCGGTTTGAGTGCGGCGAGCGCCTCCAGGGTGGTATCGGCGCGCGGATGCTCGTCGGTGTCCACGATCGTTTCGGTGCGACGGGTACGGACCGGCGTCGGCACGATCTGCTCGGCCGCCGCGCCGTCGGTGATCGCCGCGACTGCCCGCTGATGCGAACGCAAGGCGAGGCGGTCCTGCTCCTCGCGCGGAATGTCGTACTTTCGGCGCAGATTCTCGGCCGTCTCGAGCATGCCGCCGGGTACCGGGTGGAACTGCCCGCCCGCGGTCTCCCTGGCCCGGGCCAGCCCGTCGTGCATCGTTACTCCGGATCGCGCCGCGCCCCAGCGGATATCGGTGGAATAGAACGGAACATTGCTCATGCTCTCGGCGCCGCCGGCGACCACGATCTCGTTGGCGCCGCTGCCGACCTGCAGCACGGCCTGGATCACCGACTGCAGTCCGGATCCGCAACGGCGGTCGAGTTGCATCCCGCCCACGGTGACCGGTAGCCCCGCGTCCAGCGCGACGACCCGCCCGAGGGCGGGCGCCTCGCTGTTGGGATTGCAGTTGCCGAGGATCACGTCCTCGACCAGTTCCGGTGCGATACCGGTGCGCTCCAGCAGACCGCGCAGCGCGACCACGCCGAGTTCGGTTGCGGTGAGTGCGGCCAGCACGCCCCCGTAGCGCCCGATCGGCGTCCGGACGGGCTCGCAGATGACGACATCACGCATGAGAATTCCGCTCCAGGGGTGCGAGGTCGGCGGTGAGGGCCGAGTGGGTGGTCGACTGCCCGTCGGCGTCGGCGGTGTGTACGGAAACTGTTGCTGTCGAACCAGATTCGTCGTCGCGGCGGAACCGGGCAGGGGTGCCGCAGAACAGAGGTGCGAGGTTACGATGCCGGAGGGCGAGGACCGGTCGCGGTTCGTCGAGTCGCAGCGTCTCGGCGGCTGCCAGGGCCGACAGCGGCCCGTGCACGACGAGCCCGGGATAGCCCTCCACGCCGGTGGCGTAGGGCCAGTCGTAGTGGATGCGGTGCGCGTTCGCGGTGGCGGCGCTGAATCGCATGAGCACCGTCGGGTCGGTGCGTAGTTCCCAGTCCCCGGGCCCGTGGCGCAGCAGCGGCACACCCACCGGTTCGCTCACCCCGGGCGCGACCGGTGTGGCGGCCGGGGCTGCCTCTCGGTAGATGAGGTCATGGCGTTCGGTGATCGCGGCCGCACCGTCCGGGGTGCGCAGCGTGATCTCCACGACCACCACCACGAGGCGGCCGCTGCGCCCCTGCTTCGGTGTCACCGAGACCACTCGCGCTTCGCGGCGCACGACCGTGCCGACGGTGAGGGGTGCGTCGAGGCGGACCGCACCGCCGGCGAACATCCGGCGCGGCAGATCGACCGGGGGCAGGAAGGACCCGCGGCGTGGATGCCCGTCCGGCCCGATCTCCGCGGAGCCGGGCCAGCGCGGCAACGCCACCCAGTGCCACAGCGGCGGCAGCGGATCGCCGGCACCGACGGCCGGTGCGCCGGATCCCAACAACGCCGTGAACGCCGAAACCGGTCCGGGGTCGAGGAATTCGTCGGTGACGACGGTGTGCGGTTCCCAGCTCACATGAACCGCCCGCCGGTGACCTCCAGTGCCGTCGGCTGGATGGCATTGACCCGGACGCCGAATCGGGCCACTTCCTTCGCGGCGGCCTTGGTCAGCCCGACGATGCCTGCCTTGGCGGCCGAGTAGTTGGTCTGCCCGGCCAGCCCGACCTTGCCCGACAGCGAGGAGAGGTTGACGATGCTGCCGCGGCCGCGTTCCCGCATGATCGCGGCCGCGAGCCGGGTGCCGTTCCAGGTGCCCTTGAGGTGCACCGAGATGACCTGGTCGAACTGTTCCTCGGTCATGGTTCGCATGGTGGCGTCGCGGGTGATACCCGCGTTGTTGACCATCACGTCCACACCGCCGAACTCGGTCATCGCCGTGTCCAGCAGTGCGGACACATCCTCGGCCGAGGTGACATCGCAGCGGACGGCCGCAGCGACGCCGCCGAGCCGTTCGCGGGCATCGCCCGGGTCGAGATCACCGACGACGACGGCGGCGCCGTTGCGGATGAACGTCTGGGCGATGGCGAAGCCGATGCCCTGTGCACCACCGGTGACGACAGCGACCCGGCCTGCGAGAAGTGACATGATAACCCTTTCCGGATGCGGGCGGAGGTCTACTCGCGCGATCGAATCAGCGACCGGGTGGCCGCCTCCGGGTGACTCACCCGCGATTTGCGGTTAACTATATAGTATGCACACACAGTTGACGTTACCGTTGGTCTTACGAAACGCATCGCCATGCGCCGTCGCGCATGGATGTGGAGGAGGGCTTGGATGTCACAGACCGTTGGATTCGTAACCAGCTGGAATTCACCGATCGGCGTGCCACCCTGAGTCGCGGTCGCCGCGTAGGCGACCGATTCGTCGAGTGCGCGCTGTGCGGTGCCGACCGCCAGGGCGGCGATGTGCACTCGTCCGCGTGCCAGCGAACTCATCGCGGCGCGGTATCCGATGTCCTCGCTGCCGCCGACCAAGACGTCGGGCCCCACGCGCACGCCCTGGAATCCCACCTCGGCGGTCCATGCGCCTTCCTGGCCCATCTTCCGGTCCTTCGGGCCGACAGTGACTCCCGACGAGTTCGCGGGGACCAGGAACACGGCGATGCCGGGCCCGTCGTCGTCGGCGGGCCGGGTGCGGGCGAACACCACGAACAGGTCCGCCACCGGGGCATTGGTGATGAATCGCTTCTGCCCGTCGATCACCCAGCCGTCGCCCGACCGCTTCGCTGTGGTGCGCAAGGATGCCGGATTGGATCCGGCGCCCTCTTCGGTGAGGGCGAAGGAGGCCACCACCCGGCCGGCCGCGATGTCCTCGAGCCATCGTGCCTTCTGCTCGTCGGTGCCGAATCCGACCAGCACCTGTCCGGCGATACCGTTGCTCGTGCCGAACATCGAGCGCAACGCCAGTGTCGTGTAGCCGAACTCCATGGCCAGTTCGACGTCCTGTGCCAGATTCAGACCCAGGCCGCCCCACTCCTGTGGCAGGGCGTAGCCGAACAGGCCCATCGCCTTGGCCTGCTCGGCGATCTCGTCGGGAACCTTGTCGGCCGCCGCGATATCGCGTTCGCGCCCGACGACGACGTCGCGCACGAATTTCCTGGTTTGGGCGAGGATTTCACCGAACTCCTCGTCGGTGACCGTCTCGTCGGCGGCAGATGTCATGGCTGCGCCTTTCGGTTGCCTGAAGATGTTCACAGTGGACCCATCACGATGTCACGGCCCGGTTCTCGAGGTTCTCACCGTCGCGCCTTGCGCGTTCAGCAACGTACGCAGGGCCGGCAGGGCGATCTTGCCGGTGCCGCCGCGCGGGAGGGCGTCATCGGAATCCAGTAGTAACCACACCGTCGGAACCTTGAATGCGCTCAGTACCTTTCGGGCCGCGGCACGCAGCTCCTCGGCCGTTGTCCCCGGGCTGCACACGACCGCGGCGGCGACTCGAGGTCCGTTGTCTCCGGGCAGATCGGTGACCACGGCGCCGCGTACCTGTTCCAGACCTCGCAGCGCTCGCTCGACTTCGCTCGGATAGACCGTCGCACCACTGACCTTGACCATATCGTCGGAACGGCCGTGGTAGAACAGGAATCCCGACTCGTCGAGACGGCCCAGATCACCGGTGCGATAGAACCCGTCCGGGGTGAACAACTCGCCGCGACTACGGCCGCAGATACCGCGCATGATGTGCGGTCCGCGAATCAGGATCTCTCCGATCTGCCCGGAAGGCAGCGGCTGCCCGCTCTCGGGGTCGGCGATTCGGACCTCGGTGCCGGAGAACGGGCGTCCGCAGCTGCTCCACGCGTCTTCCGGCATATCGGTGTCCGCGGGATATCCGCAGTAGGGGCCGAATGATTCGGTCATGCCGAAGAGGTTGGCCCGTGCTCCCGGGCGGGCCCGCAACTCCGGTGGCAGCAGTGCCTCCAGGCTGCCGGGCCGCAGGGCCGACAGATCCGCACCGGATGCCTCGGCTTCGCGTGCCAGGGCGACGGCCTGGTCCGGCCATCCCCGGAACAGCGTGACCCGCTCGCGTTCCAGCAGTCGTAAGGTGTCGCGCGGTCGCGGGATCTCTTCGGTCACCAGCGTGGCGCCCGCGAGCAGTGCGGACAAGATGCCGCCGCCGAGACCGCCGACCCAGAAGAACGGCATCGGAAGATACAGCCGGGTGCCGGCCGTGACGCAGCGGTCGGCGAGACCGGCGCGTACCGCGTCGAGTGCGCTGCCGTGCGAATGGATCACGCCCTTCGGGGTGCCCCGGCTGCCCGAGGTGAACAGGATGGTGAGCGGATCAGCCGGGGTGACGGTCTCCGCCATCGCCGTGGCGACCGCGGCAGCGTTGGCGTTGCCCCGGAGTGCGGCCGCTTCCGTCGTCGACCACACCGTGCGCAGGGCGGGAACCCGCGAGTGCAGGAGCGTCGAAACCGGCGCGGTGTCGAGTGCCTCCCACAGCCGGTCGAGGTAGCGATGTCCGCGGAATTCCTCGGCGGCGATGAGTACCTGGACGGAAGCGACCCGCAATTGTGTCAGTAGCTCCGGCGGGGTCAGCAGCGTGCTCAGCGGTACCAGCACGGCCCCGATTCGGGTCAGCGCGGCCGCGGTGCGCACCCAGCCGGCGTTGTTCGGAGCGAGCAGTCCGACCCGGGAGCCCTTGGCAATTCCGGCCGCCACGAGACCGATCGCGAGTTCGATTGTCGCCGTGTCGAGTTCGGCGTAGGTGAGGCGTTCGTGCGAGTCGATCACCGCGTATCGGTCCGCATGCTCACGCGCCCCGTCGCCGAGCAGCGCGGCCATGGTGGTAGCCATCGAACGGTCCTTCGCATCCGTCACGTCCGCGCTCACCGGACGTACTCGCCGTCGGTCCGTGCCGTGCCGAAGTGCTGCCGCACTGCCGTGAGGTCGGCTTTGCCGGACGATGTGCGGGGGATGGCCGTGACGACCGCGATATCGGTCGGCACCTCGTATCCCGCGAGCTTGTCGTGCAGGAAGGCCATGAGTTCGGCGGGCTGTATGTCGGTCTCCGGCACCGGCTCGACCATCGCCACGGGTGTCTCACCGAGTCGTGCATCGGGGCGGCCCACCACGGCGGCCCCGCGCACGGCGGGATGACTTTCGAGCGCGCCCCGCACATCATCGGGCATGATCTTGAACCCGCCCCGGATGATGGCCTGATCGGCGCGGCCGAGAATCCAGAGGAATCCCTCGTCGTCGATGCGGGCCAGATCGGTCGTGCGCATCCAGCCGGCGCCGTTGCCGTGCTGCCCCGGAATCACCTCGAGCAGGCCGGTCTCGCCGGTCGGCAGCGGCGTGCCGTCCTCGGCTACGACCCGCAGCTCAGCCCGACCCTGGGCGCGGCCGACGCTGCCCCGCTTGGCTTTCCAGAACTCTCGGTGCTCGGCCAGTGTCCACCCGGCGACCCCACCGCCGAACTCCGTCGCCGCATACGAAGTGAGCACCGGGATACCGAACTTCTCCTGGAAGGCGTCGGCATCGTCGGCCGCCAGCGGTGCGGTCCCCGAGGTGACGACCGCGACGCTGCCGAGATCGTCCCGAGTCAGATTCGACTGCAGCACCATTCGCAGCGCAGCGGGAACCAGCGAAACCGCACGCGGCCGATGCGTGCGTACAGCCCGCGCCCACGACTCGAGCTCGAACCGGGGGAGCAGGACGAACGGCCGAGCCTCGGCGACGCACTGCAACACCCGGAAGACACCGCCGATGTGAACGAGCGGGGCGTTGACGACCGCGACGCCGGTGCGCACTTCCGCCGGGGCGGGCGACCGACGGAAGTCGGGGCCGATCACGCTGTGGGCCAGCATGTCGTAGCCGAGGTCGATGCGCTTGGGCGGTCCGGTGGTACCACTGGTGAGTATCCGGACCGCGACCGGCGAATCCAAGGGCTCGTCGGTGAAATCCGGTGTGGGACCGGTGAACAGCCCGGCCAGCGAACACGTCGGCGTATCGGCGGGGACCACCGCCGCCAGATCGCCCGGCAATCCGAGCACCAGCGGCAGATCCAGTTCGGCAAGATCGGCCCTGGTGCGATCTTCCCCACGGGCGGGGTTGATCGCCACGGCGGTTCCGCCCGCGGTGAGTACGCCGAGGAATGCGGCGATATGCGCGGGCGTGTTGCGCAGCAGTATGCCGATGGGCGCCTGCCCGTCGGTTGCGTGGTCGCGGACGAGCGCGGCGATGCGGGCGGTCGGCCCGGCCAGTTCGCCCCAGGTGTGCCAGATGCCATCGAATTCGATGGCGGGAGCGCTCGGTTCGAGTTCGAGTACGGTCGTCACACGACGGATCAACGGGTGTATGCGAGCGGTCATCAGCGAATCCTCGGTTCGGTGGGGGCGGGCCTGCCGTTCGCGGCGAGTTCGGCGGTTCCGAGTGGGTTGCCGAGCCGGGTGTAGATCAGTCCTTGGTCGAGCGCCACGCGATAGGACTTGTCGAGTGATTCCCAGATCGCCTTGACGGTTCCCTGGGTCGCCGAGGGCGGCTTGGCGGCGATGGTGGCGGCGATCTCGTGGGCGCGATCCCACAGCTGCTCCCGGGACACGACCTCGGACACCAGACCGATGCGCAGCGCGGTCGCGGCGCCGGCCCGTTCGTCGTTGCCCATCAACGCGATTCGCAACGTCTCACCGAGCCCGACCCGGCGCATCAGGCCGACCGGTTCCAGCGCCGACACCAGACCGGCGGAGACATGGGAATCGAAGAACGTGGCGTCCTCAGAGCACAGCACCACATCGGACTCGTTGACGAAGTAGAACGCGCCCGCGGTGCACATGCCGTGGACCGCGCACACCACGGGTTTCCACATCTGCTGCCACTTGGGACTCAACAGTTCGCCCGGATCCTCGTGATGCCAGATGCTGGTGGGCTGGCCGTAGGAGCTCTTGATGTCCAGGCCGGTGCTGAACGCGCGCTCGCCGGCGGCGCGCAGCACGACCGCGTGCACCCGGTCGTCGGTGCGCAGGTGCCGCCACGCCTGTGCCATCTCCTCGCACATCCGGCGGTCGAAGGCGTTGAGCCGCTCGGGCCGGTTCAAAGTCAGGGTCGCGACCTTGGCATCGGCATCGATATCCAGCAGGATCGTGTCGAATCGGGGGGCGCTCACCGGCACCGCCATTCCGGAGTCCGCTTCTCCACGAACGCCTTCGGACCCTCGAGCGCGTCCTCGGTACGGGTGACCCGTTCGCGGAACGATTCGGCCAGCATCTCGGCCTCGTGCAGGGGAAGGTCGATTCCCTTCTGGATGGCGAGCCGGGTGCCGCGGACCGCCAGCGGCGCGTTCGAATTCACCACCGCGGCAATCTCGTGCGCGCGTTCGAGGAGCCGATCGTGGTCGACGACCTCGCTGATCATGCCGAGCTCGTAGGCGCGCTGGGCGGGCATCCGCTCGTGCTTGCCCATGATCGCCATCCGTAACGCCGCCGAGTGTGGGAGCACCCGCGCCAGCCGGACCACCTCGCGCCCGGCCACCAGGCCGATGCTCACGTGCGGGTCGAAGAAACTCGCCTGCTCGGATGCGATGACTATGTCGGAAGTGGTTACCCAGTCCAGCCCCGCGCCACAGCAGATGCCGTTGACCGCGGTGAGGATCGGCTTGGCCATGGTGCGGAACGGGGGCGTGCCCTCCTGGGGCGCTTCCCATTGTTCGTAGGTCGACAGATACGGCGTCTCGTAGACGACCTTGCCGTCGCCGGGAATGGCCTTGACGTCGGCTCCGGTACAGAAGGCCCGCCCGGTTCCGGTGACTATCAGCAGCCATACCCGCTCGTCGTTCTCGGCTTCGGTGTATGCCGCGCGCAATTCGGTGATCATGTGCGGGCTGAGGGCGTTGAGGGCTTCCGGCCGGTTCAGCGTGATCGTCGCGGTGTGACCCTGGGCTTCGTATCCGATGGAGTCGTATGGCATGGAGTTCCCTTCGTCGGTCCCGGCTGCGGTCAGCATTCGGCGAATCCCGTGCGCGGCGCCCCCGTGGGGCAGCTCAGGTCCTCGCGGAAATCCCGGATGCGACAAGCCCAGGGGAGCGTGCCGGTGCGGTCGTGAGCCGTACTGATGAGTGTACAGTATACGATACGGTTGATAGAACTGGCGCGAAGACGTCGCACGGCTTTCCGCCGCTACCGCCGGAAGGGCGTGCTACCGGGCGCGCAGGCGGGGATACGGGGTTCCGGCCGCCTCGAATCTGAAACCGGCGCTACCCCAGGCGGATCCGCGGTGAGGCACTTCGAGTGCGTCACACCGAGGCGGGTGTCCCGGGGACGCCACGGACCTCGTGTGATGCGCGTCGGCGTGGTCGCGATCAGGCCGATCGGCCTGATCGATGAACGTCCGATGGACATCTCCGCGAGTGCGGAAGCCGACGTTGCGGGCACGGGGAAGCTGCCCGCAACGTTCAGGATGCGGCGGCCGCGGGGCGCGAGCGGGTGCCGCTCACCTTCGCTGCGGACCTGCCGCTGCGCTCTCGAACCGCTGTCGCGGGCGCCCCGGGAGTTGCCTTCGCGGTCGTCCTCTTCGGCGCTGCGGGGGTGTTCTCGCGGACCAGCCGACTCGCGTGAGCCAGAATGCACTCGAGTCCGTACTCGAAGTTGAGATCATCGGGCGCCCCGCTGCGTCGGCCTCGCGACACCGCCTCGGCCAGCAGCGGTGTGGTCGCCGGCTCGATGGTGATGCTCTCGTAGTACGCCGTCGCCTGGGCGTGGAGTTGTTTGTTCTTGTCGTAGAGCCGTCGCAGCACAACCGAACCGCGCACATGCAGGTTGGTCGCGGAGTAGAGATCGAAGGCGTCGTCGACGGAGAACCCGGCGTTGACCAGGCTGGCGATCGCACGTTCGATGCCCTGGGCGCCGAGTCGCGCGGCGTCGCGGCTCAGGGCGGAGCGGATCAGGATCAGATCACACAGAATCGGATTGCCGAGAAAGGTCTCTCGCATCGTGCGCGCGTGGTTGCGCAGGGTCTCGCGCCAGTCGTCGGCCTCGACGAACGGGGCGGCGAACGCGTACTGGCTCAACGCGCGGTCGGTCATCGCGTTGAGGAGGTCGTCCTTCTTCCGGAAATACCAATAGATGCTGGTGACTCCGACGTTCAGATGCCTGCTGAGCAGCGGCATGCTGAGTCCGTCGATCGTCACCTCTTCGGCGAGTTCGAATGCGCCGACGATGATGTCTTCCGGGTTGAGGGAGCCGCGCTCACGACGCTTCCGCTTCGCGGTACTGCCGCGCTTCACCATCTTCCGGGCTCACTTCCCAGCGGTTTGTCAAATTCGACCGTGCATGTTACTGCAACTAACACAGTTGAGGCTACCACGGCTGTTACTGTAGAGTCTCGCCAACTGAAACGGGAAGTGGTACGAGTCTCGATTCGTCGGCATGACTTGCCGTTTCCCATACCGAATGCGAGACGTCGCGGCCGGTGCCGACGCGGTCGCCTGCCGGGCCCGCTCGCGAGTTGTGAGCAGGCCCGGCAAATTCGGATCAGTCACTGGCAGGTAGCTGTGCCGCCTGCTTGTACCCCAGCACAGTCTTTCCGACGGCGAGACTGCCCGCAGATCGTCGAGAAGAGCAGCAGCGGCATCGCGAGGCCGCCGGTCCCGACGTAGGCGACGTGCCGCATATGCGATCAGAGAACCGCACCGGCTTCCTTGGCCGCGATGATCTGATCCCAGTCCAGTCCCAGCTCGAGCATGATTTCCTCGGTGTGCTCGCCGTATTCCGGCGCACGGGTGGGCGGATGCGGCGTCTCGTCGAACTGCACCGGCGCGCCGACCGTGTGGTATTGCTCGCCGGCCTCGTCGGTCAGCGTCAGCAGGTACCCGTTGGCCTCGGCCTGCACATCGTCGAGGACCTCGCGGGGAGTCGAGATGGTGGCCCACACGCCCGGTTCGTCGGCCAGTGCCTTCTGCCAGTCGGCCAGGTCGCGTTCGGCGAACGTACGCCGCAGTTCCGCGGTCGCGGCATCCTGATTGACTACCAGATTGGCCAGCGGCACGAAGCGCTCGTCGGTGGCCAGATCCGGCCTGTCGATCCGGTGGCAGAATCCGGGCCAGAAACGGTCGGCCTGCAGGAACACCAGCTGAACCCAGCGGCCGTCCCGGGTGCGATACCGGTTGACCGCGGGGTTCGGCGCGGTGCCTGCGCGGCCGACCGGGATGCGCTCGATACCGTAATAGTCCGCGGCCGCGATGTCCGGAGCCACCGCCCACATACCCTGTGCCAGTAGCGAACTGTCGACGATCGGTGCGTGTCCGGTCCGCTCTCGATGGAACAGTGCCGCGGTGATACCGCCGGCCAGCGTGACGCCGCCCTGCAGATCGCCGAACGCGGGTGTCTGGGTCACCGGGAACTCCTGATCGGCGACGGTGAGCGCATGTGCCACACCGGCGCGTGCCAGATAGCTGGCGGCATCGTAGCCACCGCGATCCTTTTCCGGACCCCGGCTGCCCTGACCGCTACCCCGGGCGATGATCACATCGGGATTGAACTCGCGGATCTGAGGCACGGTCAGACCGGCGCGCTCCAGTGGCGCGGGCAGCCAGTTGGTGAGGAAGATGTCGGCTCGGGCGATGAGTGAACCGAGGATGCGCCGCCCCTCCGGGTTCTTGATGTCGATTCCGATGCTGCGCTTGCCGTGGTTTCCGATCTCCATCATGACGCTCGCCCGGACCCGCGAGTCGGCCGGGTCCAGCCCGCCGATGGTGAGGTAGCGGCACGGATCACCGCCGCGGGTGTCCTCGATCTTGATCACCTTCGCGCCCCAATCGGCCAGTGCCGCACCGGCACTGGGGACATATGTCCACGAGGCCAGTTCGACAACCTGCACGCCGTCGAGAAGACCCGACATAGCTGCTCCTTCCAGTGTCCGGTCATGATGTTCGCGAAGAACTATACGGTAATAGTTACAGTTTCACTATCGGCATTGGTCTCGGCCGCGCGGGGGTGCGTCGGCACCCCGGTTTCGCCGAATGGGCGGCAGTCATGTTCCCCGATCGGCCTGCCGGAACACGTCGTTGCGACCGGTGCGCGCAGCGGCGAGCGGGGTGGCGCGGAGCGGCTTGACCGCACTCGTCGAGTGGGCTTCCTATTGTTGTGGCATGTCTGCATCGTGGCGAGGTCCGGGATCGGATCGGCGATCTCGGTGTTCGCCGCCGGAGTCGGGTGGTGGTAGTCGGACGAGCGCGGCGTCGAGATCGTCGAGCAGGAGAATTCCGGGTGGCAGGTCGGTGAGTGTCCAGCCCGGGCCGGCGGCGAAAATCCGTGCCGTGCCGGAAATTTCGAGAGCCGCGGGATCGGCGGTCGCGGCCGTCTGGGACCAGACCACAACGGCGTCCGCGTCGGTGCGTACCTGGGCGTCGCGCGCGGCTCGGGTGGGTACGTCGGCGCCGATCATGTGGACCACGGCGGACTGTTCGGTCAGGGCGGCTCGAAGTGCTTGTAGTGGGAGGGAATGGAGCTCGCCCGGACTGCAAGCCAGCACGATGCGGATCGATGTGCCCGCCGCGCTGTCGGGGTGGTCGATTTTGGCCAGACTGGCCGAGACCGCCCAGGACAGAGCGTGTTCGATATCGATACAGCCACCCTGGGCGTGTTGGCGTTGCTCGATGATCCGAAAGGCCAGGCGGCACAGTTGATTCCAGGTGGCTACCACTCCGTGGCGTGCGAGCGTACTGTCGATCAGCTCGACCAGGCCGGCGGAGTCGACCCGCTCGGCGGCATCGATCACCGCGTCGAGAACGTCGGTACCGATGATCCCGCGAACAGACCGGCCCGCCGGAATTGCCTGACGCATGAATCGAGCAGCACTGGCGGGGCTGACACCGCGGTGAATCAATGCCACCATCTGCTCGAGCGCGGCGATGTCGGCTTCGGAGTAGAGCCGATGTTGTCCGGGACGGTGTGTGCGCGGTCCGATGTCATAACGCTGGGTCCAACTGCGAAACGTCGCAGTCGGAATGCCGAGGCGTTCGGCCACGGCCCTGACCGTGTATCCGGGCATCGGGGCTCTGTGAGGTGAAGACGGCGTGGCGGACCTCCCTCGTGACTGATCGGTTCGGCATCGTCCGTTGGACGGGCCCGATCGGTACCTCGACGGTTGGAAGCTCAGAGACTCGGGTGAACGATGCGCTGATGCTGTATGCGTTGATTGTGCATCAAAATGCTCCGTTTGTACTTCGGTGACACGAAAATCCTCGGGAAGAACGCGTAGTCAAACCCGGGGTTCCTTTCGGCGGCGGCTCCCTTTTGTGACACCCATGTTCTGTGAATGCATCATTTGCGCATCGAAGATGTGCGTAGAATGAGGGGCCTACCGGAGCGGTTCCACACAACGTCTCGGACGCTCACCTGTGAACCGCATCGACAACGGTCCGATCGTTCGATGAGGAGGAATCATGTCCCAGCCATTTGTTCGCCGAGCTTCTTCCGCTCTGATAATCGGTGCGGGCGTCGCGGCCGCCTGGGCGGTCGCCGGTCCACAAGCCAGCGGCGCCCCGGTGGCCGCCTGTCCAGCTCCGGGCGCTGCGGCGGTCAGTGCCGGCGATCCCGGCGCACAGTGTTCGGCTACGAGTGCCAGCGGCGGTGCGGCGGCGGCATACGGTATTGATGGCACCGCCGCGTCCAATGCCGATCCGACCAGCCTCGCGCTGGCCATCGCCGGTAACGGTGGTACGGCCACCTCCCGTTCCGCGTACCTGTCCGGCCCCGCGGCCATTGCCCTCGGTCCAGGCGCCAGCGTGAACGCGACCGGCGCGCGGCCAGGGCTGTCGATCGGGATCGCGGGCCCGGGATCCTCGGTGACGGTCTCCGGCGTCACCGGTCCGACGTGCACGGGCGGACTCGCTTTCGCCGGTGACTTCCAGACCTGGCAAGGGTGCCTGTCCACTCGATGAAGTCGCGCTCGTCCTATTCGTGCGCCCCGAGCTGTCGCAGGGCCGGTGAATTCGGCCGCTGTGCGCTGTCCAATCGACACGTACGTCGGTCCCGGTACCGCAAGGCGGTGCCGGGACTCATGTCCAATTGGCCTGACGGGAGCTGCCGGGGTGGCCGACAAGGCATACTCCGCGCTGTAGGCCCGGGAGATTAACACTCAGTTGGCCTGAAGTCGTTGAGTTCTACAGTCAGACCGTGTCTCTTCCGGCGATCGGGAGTGATGACAGCCAATGGGATGTCGTGCCCACCAAGCTTTCTGGTGTGAGCACTGGTCGATTAGGGCGCTGCGGCTCCTGGCGGCTGCACACAACCGGACACGTTGAATTCTCAGGAGCGCATGTGCTGTTCGTCGGGGACGACTGGGCGGAAGATCACGTGCGCCACGAGGCGTCCGTATTCGAGTGGAGGTGAGAGACCTGCACCTGCCGGTCGTCGCAGCGGCTGGCTGAAGCTGGGGGCAGCCTGATCCGGGAGACGCCGGGGAGGGTGGGAGCAGCCCCGACAACGCCGGGACGTGTCGGCACTGCCAGATGATGCGGGTCCGGTTAGCGAGACGAGAAGGTATACGAGAGAAATCAGTGTCTGACGCCCCTTAACGGCCCACCAGCTCAAATCTGGCGGATATGGGCTGGGCGCGGTGCGTAACCGCCGCCCGTCGGGCGGTGGGGAACTCCTGGCCGCGATGTGACAACCGGTCAGGAGGCCACGGTGAAAGCCTGCGGCGTAACCGTGGCGATGCCGCAGGGGTAGAGCTGGATGCCTCACTCGTCGATCGAATGCGTGATGAACGTGGGAACCGTCCGGCGTCGTCCTCGCCCCTGCGCGGCCAGCGTGGTGGCAGGACAGGCGCGTCGTCTGCTGAGGGCGTCGGGCGGGGCGGAGGCTTCGTAGTAGTCCGAGGCCGGGAAAGCCGGTCACATGGCGAAGGGAGCCAGCAAGTCTGTGGTGGAAGGACTGGAATGCCAGGAGGCACTGGTGAATACGAGTGAACCGTCGATCGCCCGACTGCGGGCCGAGCGGCGGGTATTGGGGATCCAGACCAAGCTGCACCGTTGGGCGAACGACGATCCCGATCGTCGGTTCGATGATCTGTTCAACCTCGTCACCGATCCCGCGTTCTTGCTGATTGCGTGGGAGCGGGTCGCGGGGAACAAGGGCGCACGCTCGTCCGGAATCGACGGTATGACTGTCGCTTTCGTGCGGGAACGGATCGGCGTGGAGAACTTCCTCGCCGAACTGAGGGATCAATTGCGGGACCGCAGTTTCCGTCCGCTGCCGGTCAAGGAACGACTGATCCCGAAGCCGGGGTCGCGCAAGCGGCGCCGGTTGGGGATTCCGACCGTGGCCGACCGCGTGGTGCAAGCCTCGCTGAAGCTGGTGCTGGAACCGATCTGGGAGGCGGACTTCCAGCCGTGTTCCTACGGATTCCGGCCGAACCGGCGAGCACACGACGCCATCGCCGAGACCGTTTTCCTGACATCCAAGACCTATGAATGGGTGCTCGAGGGAGACATCGAGGCGTGTTTCGACGAGATCTCGCATCCGGCACTGATGGACCGGGTGCGGCATCGGATCGCTGACAGGCGGGTGCTCGCGCTGGTGAAGTCGTTCCTCAAGGCGGGCATTCTCGCCCCGGACGGCTTCTCCAGGGACAGCGTCAGGGGCACCCCGCAGGGTGGGATTCTGTCGCCATTGTTGGCCAACGTCGCGCTGACGGTTCTCGACGAGCATATAGCCGGGGCCGCTGGCGGGTTGCGGTCGACGACGAAGCAGCGGGAGGTCCGGCGCCGGAAAGGGTTGCCCAACTATCGGATTCATCGATACGCGGACGACTTCGTGATCATGGTGTCGGGCACTCGTGCGCATGCTGAGGCGCTGCTTGTCGAGGTGGCGGAAGTCTTGTCCACCGTCGGCCTGCGGCTGTCGATGGACAAGACGTTGATCACCCATATCGACGAGGGCTTCGACTTTCTGGGGTGGCGCATCCAGCGTCACCGAAAGCGGGGCACCAACCGGCATTTCGTCTACAACTATCCGGCCAAGAAGGCCCTGCGGTCGATCAAGGCCAAGACGAAGGCAATCTGCCGGATCAACGTCAGTTTGTCGCTGGCGGTCCTGCTGCACAAGCTCAACAACGTGCTGCGGGGCTGGACCACCTACTTCCGGCCCGGGGTGTCGGCCAGGGCCTTCCACTATCTGCGCATGATCGTGTGGCGTCAGATCTTCGGATGGCTGCGACGCAAACACCCCCGCACCGGGTGGAAGGACTTGCGGCGCCGCTATTGCGACGGCGCATGGTGGCCCAGGGACGGAGAGGTCGTGTTGTTCAACCCCGGGGCGGTGACGACAACCCGTTACCGACCCCGCGGATCGACGATCCCTTCGCCCTGGCCGCTGGCCAGCTGAGGAATCGAAATACCCAGCGGGACTTGGGGAGAGCCGGATGCGGGGCCAACTCGCACGTCCGGTTCGGGAAGGCGACACGAAGAAACGGACCGGGAGAAACCCCGGCACCGCGCTTCGTGTCGACCTCACCACGACGTGGAGATACACGGCACGGGCTCGCGCGTCGGGCTGGGGCACCAAACGGTTCGCCGCGAAACGGCAACTGTCATCACATGATTCGGAGGTCGCGGGGTGGGCGGCCCGATCCGGTGACGTCCGCCCCGCGACTGGCGATGGGACAGCCCGACCAACCCGACCGGACCGTCCCAACGCACAAGCGGCTACCGGCGGCTGGGTGCCGCCGGTAGCCGGGCGTTATGCGCGGGTCATCGCTTGATCAGTGTGCGCAGGGCGGTGATCGAGGCCCGGCGTTCGTAGGCGATCCAGGCGAAGATCGCGGTGAGCGCCAGCGGGAAGGGGGCCAATTCCGGGGTGTCGGCCAGGAAGGCGTTGAAGCCGGCGGCGAGGAAGGTGACGATCGCCAGGCCGATCGCGGCGGCCGCGGTCACGCGGGGCACCATGAGTCCGATCCCGCCCGCGACCTCGGCGAGACCGATGAAGACCAGCAGCGCCAACGGGATCGAGAAGGCGGTGGCGTTGTTGTCCATCAGGGTCTGCGGGATGACGAGCTTCGGGCCGCCGGAGGCGATGATGAAGAACAGGCCGAGCACGATCTGCAGGGTCCACAGGACGCGGTTGCGGATCTTGCCGGGGTGGACGGCGGCGGTGGTCCGGGTGGCGGTGATGGCGGTCATTTCTTGTTCCTTCTGGGTCGGTCGCGCCGGGTTGGTGGCGCGTTCACCAGTAGGGACGGGGGCGGCCCGGAAAACTCATCGCCGCGGTCGAAAGAATCTTCACCGCGCCGTCGGGACCGGATGCGCGCTGCGTTACCGGCCAGAGCCGGCCCCCGGAGTCGAAACGATCCCGATCAAGACGCACGGAAATGCCGATGTCAGTGGGTCCGCTGCCTGCAGGCCACTGTCCTGGCTACTGGGCACGTGAGCGCACGATGGTGTTCGAGTCTCGGCGTGGACACGGTTCGAGGTGGAGGCCGAGCACGCGGCCTCCGCGTGTGTGATCGGGCCGCGCTGCACAAGGCGCCCGAACCCGGGACGGTCCAGCAGGGAATACGATCGAGCGGGAGGCCATGGTCTAACGGGGGGAGCCCGTTGCGGATGAAGGGTGCGGGCGTGACCGATGCCGAGTACGAACAGGGCGGTGAGGCGGTGCGGGCCGGCTCGGATTCCACCGGGCGGCAGCCGGATCCGGCGCATGCCCACAGCGCCGATCCGCCGATGGCGTCTGCGGGTCGGCCTGCCGGCGGGTACGGCCCGGAAGGTTACGGCTATCGGCCGCAACCGATTCCGCCGCAACGGCCTGCCGGTGGCGGCAAGGCGGGGCTGGTTGTCGCCGGTGCGATCGCGCTGGTGGTGGTGCTGGGTGTCGGTATCGCCGCCGGAGCCTGGATCCGGGGACGGGGCGGGCAATCCACGGGCGCCGTATCGACAGCGCCGCCGGTGTATTCGATGGCCGCGGTCACCAACGCGTGCGACATCGTCGATCCCACGCCACTGACCAAGTGGTCAGCCAATCCCAAGGGCGCCCCCACACACGAGGAGGCTCGGCCGTCTTTCGAGGGTGCGGGAGGTCTGAGTTGCGATGTCGCCTACACCAGCGCCCCCGATGGCCAATATTCTTTCGACACAATCGGAATGAATCTCGCGGCCGAGTTCACCAACGGCACTGCTTCGCCGTTCTACGACCATTGGAAACACCTGGACACCATCACCCGCGCCGGGCCCGGAACAGCGACGGGCGCGGTAACCGGTGTCGGCGCGCAGGGCTACTGGAGTTCAGAGATCGCCGAAAATCTCACCCTCCGCCGCGCCTACATCGTCTGCGTACAGGACGGCAACGTATCGGTGCGCGCCAAGATCGACCTCAGCCGCGACAACAAACTCGGACCCGCACCGAGCTGGGACGAACTCGATTCGATCGCCCGAGCCCAAGTCCGCCTGGCGCTGAACGCACTGAAGCAGAAATGAGAGGTCCCGGGAATGACCGATTCCCAGCACGAACACCACGATCCACAGGCATCGGGCGCCGGGCAACCCACCGCACCGCCGCCTGCCGAGGCACCTGACGCGCACAGAATCGCCGACACCGGCATCCACCCGCCCGCGTCGTATCCCGGTCCGCCCACCGGCTACGGTCCGCCGACCGGATACCAGGCGCAGCCGTATCCGGCGGTGCCGCCATCGGGTGGAAACAAGGCCGGGCTGATCGTCGCGGGGGTGGTCGGACTGGTGGTGGTACTGGGTATCGGTGTGGCAGTCGGCTTCTCGGTCAGCGGCAGTTCAGCGGACCAGGGCAGGCCCGCCGCAGCCACGGCCGCGACAACTGCCTCGGCATCGACCGGCACGACGTCCGCGCCGACATCGGTGCTGTCACAGGTGGCACCGGGGATCTATTCGATGGACGCGGTCGCCAATGCCTGCGATCTCGTCGATCCGGCACCGCTGACCAAGTGGTCGTCCGCACCGAAACCCATCCAGCACCACGAAACCCGGCCCGCCGAGCACGGTATCGGCGCACTGCTCTGCCAGATCGGCTACACCAGTACCTCGCCAGTCGACGGCTCCACCAGCGACGAGGCCAACATTCAGCTCGAAATAGACTTCACCAACACCGGCCAGGCCCCTGCCTTCGACATGTGGAAACACGACGACACCCCGCGGACAGGACCGGGACTGGCCTCCGGTGATGTCACCGACATCGGCGCCCACGGTTACTGGCGCTCGGAAGACGTCGACTACTCCAGCGTGTCTCACGGCATCACCCACACCATCGGTGTGCAGGACGACAACATCTCCGTCCGGGTGGAGGTCGGCTTGCTGCGCGCGATCGGCGAACCCCCGGTCGACATGGGCGAGCTCGAATCGATCACCCGCTCCCACATACATCGGGCACTCGATGGGCTGAAGAAGAAATAGAACCATCGGGGCATCGACGCGCAGCTGTGAACAGTGCTGTGCGACAGCAACTCCGGTGGAATCGGAAGGAGCCGATCGTATCGCCGGGGCCGGTGTCACGGGATCCGCAGCGATTCCCTGATCTTCTCGGCGCGCTGGATCTCCTTGCCGTACAACAGGCCGTAGGTGAAGGCGTTGTCTCCGGCCAGGTGCGCTTGGACGCCGAGGTTGCGCAGTTCGGCGCGGGCGACCACCGCATCCTGGTGGACGCCGAGGGATTTCTGCAGCTTCTTCATCCGGCGGGCCGGCTTCTGCGCGCCGGTCGCCTCGGCCGCATAGCGACTGCGTTTCGCCGCCTTGCGCACCTCGTGCAGGCCGCGATCGGTGCCGAGCCCGGCGACGTTGCCGAATGCGCGGTCGACTCGGCGACGCGCCTTTCGCAGCGCTTTCGTCTTCTCGCGCTTCAGCGGCAGCCGGTGCTCGGTCTCCAGGCGGTCCAGCAATGCGAAATACCGTTCACTGTTCAGCGCGTCGAGCATGTCGGCGCGGGCCGCCGAGCGGCGGACGGCGAAGGATTCGGTCAGCCGCCGACGCACCGCGCCGAGTACCAGTTCGTCCGGCAATGCCCTGACCTCTTCGACGAGGTGGTCGTGCAGAACCTCGAGGTCGCGCGCGTCGCCGAGCACGCCGGAGAGCCACTTCAACTCGTTCCGCAGATCTCGCGGGCCGTTGAATACCTGCAATATGCTGCGCAGTCGCCGACCGGCCACCCGCATCTGGTGTATCGAGTCGGGGCGACGGCGCCGGATCAGGATGTCCTGCTCGACCATCTTGTCTGCCTGCCTGCGCATATATGCCTGCAGGCCCGGTTCGGGAGGCGGGCGGCGTCCGACGCGGTCACCGAGTACGCGCAGCAGCTTCGGCGGAGCATCCGAAGGCTTTCCCAGCCTGGTCTCGACGGTGTCGAATACGTCGGGGCCACCGCCTGCCAGTTCGACCTCGATCTCCTCCCACGACGTCACCGAAGACGACTCACCGAGCGTCTGGCCCGATACGCTGTCGGCGACGATCTCCGCCGCGACCGCGCCCCGGTCGTCCAGCAGCCGCCATCGCCGGCGCTTCGTCCTGATATGGGCGACCGGTGCGAGCGCTTCACCCCTGGTGATCCCGGTGAGGATTTCGGTGAGCTCCCGCGGCACCGATTTGCCCCCGAGACCAAGCGGGACCCGGATTTCTTCGCGGGTGTCGTCGCTCAGCGGCAACTTCAGATGCCAGCCCGCGTCATCACCGCCTGTCCGGCGGCGAAGCGTAATTCCCTTGTGCGCCAACCGCAGATCCGTCGTGTCGTGGTACACGGCGTCGAGCACCTGCTTCTGGGACCGCGAGTCCAGAGTCATCCCGGGCATATCGTCGAGCGGCACCCCGCCGGTGACCGGCAACTCGTACTTCCGTTCCGTTTCGTTCACGTGCGTGGCCATATGACCCGGCTACCACGAACGGGCGATGCTAATCGACCGCGCCTCCCGCAGCACAGCGCGGGCGGCGCCCACGGAATTCGAGTAGTGGTCTACTCAGGTGTACCGCCCGGCCGTTCCATACGCTGACAGCAACGTAGAAAGTTGAATGTTCGGCGTGACCGGGACGGATGAAAGTAACGACGTCACCGATACGCACTGAACCGGGTTCCGTTGCCGCGCAGTATATTGCGGCGATAGTCATGGTTGAACGACCCGGTTCGCGGCGGCGGTGCGGCTCGGCTTGTCGCCGTACACCATCATCGCCGCAACACCACGTGTGGCAGGCGCGGACGGCGCTTGCGTTGTGCCGCCTACACTGTCGTGCCGGGGTCGTTCAGCAACCGGTGCGGCGGCGCCCGCGACTCGGGAGAGCTGGTATGTAGCCGAGATCGCTGCCATCACGCGGGACCGGCGAGATATATTGCAAACGCAATAGTGCGTTTTGTCTGGTCAGTCGTGCGGATTTCCGCTAGTGTCCCCGGCGAACGGTCTTCATTGCGAGTGGTACGACTGGCTCAGGAGCTGCGAATGTTTCATGAGAGTACGTTCGTGTCGGATCGGGTTCAGCCCAGCACGGTGTGGGCACCGGAACGAGGCGTTCTTCCCACGGCGGTACAGTTGCTATCCGTTTTCCAGGGCAACAGATTTCGCGATCACGAGCTCTATCGATCGGCCCGCAGCTTCGTTATTCTCCACTGCAGTCGCGTCCGAACCACGGATGCCGAGCTGATTCACGAAATCGACCAGCGCCGGGACGAATTGGCTGACGAGGTCGATGAATGGTCGGCCGACTGGCATCCGCTCGAGCCGACCGGTGCCATGGTCGACCCCGTGCAGTTGGGGCATATCATCGATCGCCTCGCGCAGGCTTGGGTCGAAGCCAACTTCGCTGCCGGGACGGCAGGTTCCGAACAGGGTGCGACACACCGATATTGGCTGCAGTTGGCCGAGCAGATCGGCGGCTACAACACCATGGTCCGCAACCTGCTCGACGGTCGATACCGGCAACCCGCCTGACTTCGCCGATGTGGTCGGCCACTGCCGGGGTGCCATGAGCGGGCCGCGATAATGAGACGCTCATAGCGCACCCGGGTTCGTGTCAGGACTCGGTGGCTGCCGTTGCGTCGGTCGACTCGGCTGCCGCGGTGTCGGTCTCGCCCGTCGGTGTCCGGTGGGAGGCGAGGAACTCGTCGACGATGCGGACATGGTCGGTGTGGGTGGTGCGGTCGGCACCGACCAGCCGCCCGTACGCGATCGGGCCGACCAGTTGCGCGACCGCGGCGGGGACGTTGTCGTCGCCGAGCGCCGCGCGGCCCTCCTCGGACGCGAACAGTTCCTCGAATGGCTGACGATAGTGATAGTTCAATCCCATGCGGAACATGGCGCCCTTGGTCATTTCCTGACTGGCCTCGGCCGGGGCGCCGGCCGCGATCCAGGTCAGCGCCACCTTGCTCAGGGGCGCCGTCTGGATGACCACCGCCTGCCGCTCGACCAGCTCGATCAGCCTGTCGCGCAACACGCCTTCCGCGGGCGCGGTCACAGCCGGCACCAGCACACGGTGCATCGCTGCGGTTCCTGCCACGACACCCTTGCCGAGATACTTGTACATGGTGTTCTTCGCGGCCGTCTTCTGCTGGCCGTAGGCATAGACCGCAAGTAGTTTGAGACCACCCGACTTGATCAGTGTCGCCACCGCGCGTAATTGCTCTGCGCGCGTGGGCGGTGCCTGTGGGGGTTCTGCCAATGGGGTGTCTTCGGTGATCTCGGTCGTCATCGGGGTCCTTCCTCCAGAAATCCGCTGCTACTGCCCCAGCGGGACGCGCTGTCGATCTTACTGTCGCTCTCTCGATGGCCGTGGTCGCCGGGGCGTCACTGCCAGTGGCCGCTGTGAACGCGAATTCGGTGCGGCAGGCGGTGGAGACCATGCTCACCACCGCGCGCCTTGCCCCGTTGCGTGAAGTTTGCGACGCTGGAAACAGACTTCAGCTCAGGAGTCCCGGACGAGGGAGCCGTACCCGGAGGGTGACAAGACGGCCGGGAAGGCTCGTCATGTCCTGGCTGGTTCTGGTGCTGTCCGGTGTGCTCGAAGCGGTATGGGCCACTGCCCTCGGAAAATCGGAAGGGTTCAGCCGGCTGCTGCCGTCGGTCGTTTTCGCGGTCGCTCTGGTGATGAGTATGGGCGGGCTCGCCGTAGCGATGCGGCAGCTACCGGTCGGCACATCGTATGCGGTCTGGGTAGGTATCGGCGCGGTCCTGACGGTCGCTTACGCGATGGTGACCGGTGCGGAATCCGGTTCTGCGCTGAAAGTGCTGCTTCTGCTCGGGATTGTCGGATGCGTCGTGGGTCTGAAGATTCTGCACTAGGCGTTTCGAGCTGTTCGTACCGATTCCGCATGGGCAGAATTGCCGGGTTTCGTCGGTAGGTCGTAAATCTTCCCAGTAATGTAGTTAACATTCCGCATTGCCCGACCGATTGCTTCAGTGTCGGCTTCGGGCCGGGCCGGTCGGCCGCTCCACGCGGAACCGCACCGGGAAGGCGCTCGGGGGCGAGCGGCGGTTCGGCAGCGTGGCCGGATCGCACCGCCGGTATCGGACAATTCCGCGAAACGAAACGGTGTGCGATGGACATCGATCGGCGTTCCCCTCACGGCAGTGAGACCACAACCTCCGCAGAGCTCGCTGTGCTGCTGCAGAAGACCGCGAATGGCGATTCCGATGCCTTCGCCGTCTTCTATCGCCGCACCAGTGCGTACCTGCTGTCGCGGCTGACCACCATCCTGCGCAATCCGGTGCTGGCTCAGGAGGTCAGTCAGGAGGTGTATCTGCAGGCGTGGGCGGCGGCGGGCAGCTACGATCCGGGCCGGGCCGGGCCGATGGCCTGGTTGATGATGTTCGCCCATCGCCGGGCGGTCGATCGGGTGCGCAGCGAGCAGTCGCTCGCGGATCGTGAACGAGCGTTCGGCAGCGGGCAGATCCAGCACGAGGGCGATGTGGTCTTCGATGAGGTCACCCGCCGCCTCGACGAGCACTCGGTGGCGGGGGAGGTGCTGCGGCTCGGCAGGCGCCAGCGGGAGGCGATTTTGCTGGCCTTCTACGGCGACCGCAGCTATCCACAGGTGGCCCACGATCTGGGCATTCCGGTGCCGACCGCGAAGTCCCGGATCCGGGCCGGATTGAAGACGCTGAGCACCAGATTGTCCGCGCAGGCCTGAGACGGATCCCTCCGACCGGCTCCTGTTGCTCCCATTACCCCTTGGGGGTATGTTTGCGACGGGAGCCGGTTCGGCGTGCGGTGTCGTTCGCCGATCATGATCTACTATCTGTGTACATATGTAGTAGATGGCCGTGCGGCTTGCGCTTCGCTGGTGCCAGTTGAAATGCGCTGTGGTGCAACGATGTCGGGTAGAGGAGGCTGGATCCGTGAACTCGTCGCCGAATTCCGGATCCGATATCGGTCCGGTAATCCGCCGCGCTGCGGTGGTGGCGTTCCTCTTCGCGCTGTGGGCGGCGGTACTGCATCTCGAGTGTGCGGTGGCCGGGGCCGAGCCGCCGGGGCAACCCGCTCCCGCGCCGACCGCGGCCTCCATCACCGCACACCCCAGCGCTCATATGCCCGCCTGGGACGATTGCTGTGCCCACGACCGTTACCTCGTGCAGGCGTCGGTACTGCCCGGCGACACCGCGAAACACTGGTTGCTGGGCCTGTTGTCCTTCATCGTGATCGTGGCGGTGCTCGCGCCGAGGTTCCCGGCGGCGACCGCGGTGCGCGGCCCGCCGGGGTCACCACCGTTCACCCGCACGGGCCGGCGGATTCTCACGCATCTCGGTATCGCCCGGCGCTGATGGGCCGGCGTCAGGCCGGTGGTTCTCCCCACCGGCCGGTGTCCGCTGCCCCGCATCAGCCGTACCCACCCGCCGACGGGTGAGGGCGATACCGAAAGCGACAGTCATGGACGAGACAGTGCTCGACTTCCCTTCGACCACCCCCGCGACAGCGCCCGATCCGACCCGGCGTCCGCGCGGGCTGGTCGGCAATACGCCGGTGCTGTGGATCGGGGCACCGCTGGCCGGCGCCGGCAGCGGGTTCTGGGCCAAACTCGAAGGCGCCAATCCCGGCGGGATGAAGGATCGTCCCGCTTTGCACATGGTGCGCCGAGCCATCCGGCGCGGTGAGTTGCGACCGGGGGCCCGCATCATCGAATCATCCAGTGGCACATTGGGGTTGGGACTCGCACTGGCGGGAACCGTATTCGGTCATCCGGTCACCGTGGTCACCGATCCGGGGATGGAACCCATGGTCGTGCGGCTGCTGGGCGCCTACGGCGCCCAGGTCGACACCGTCGGCGAGCCGCATCCGGTCGGCGGCTGGCAACAAGCCCGCCGCGATCGGGTCGCGCGACTACTGGCCGCCGAACCGGGCGCGTGGTGCCCCGATCAGTACGCGAACCCCGACAATGTGGCGGGCTACGAATTCCTGGCACTCGAACTGATTCAGCAACTGGGCCGAATCGATGTGCTGGTGTGCGCGGTCGGCACCGGCGGCCACTCCGCGGGCGTCGCGCGCGTCCTGCGCCGATATCATCCGCGACTGCGGCTGATCGGGGTGGACACGGTGGCCTCGACCATCTTCGGCCAGCCCGCCGGGCCCCGGCTGATGCGCGGCCTCGGATCGAGTATTCGTCCGCGCAATGTCGACTACGACGCCTTCGACGAAATCCATTGGGTCGCACCGGCCGAGGCCGTGTGGGCCTGCCGCGCCCTGGCCGCAACCCATCACGTCGGCGGTGGCTGGAGTGTGGGGGCGGTGGCTCTTGTCGCGGGCTGGGCCGCTCGCGTGCACGAGTCCGGAACCCGGATCGCGGCGATCTTCCCCGACGGTCCGCATCGCTACGCCGACACCGTCTACAACGATGTCTACTGCGCCGAACACGGCCTGCTCGATGCCGGCCCGCCCGCCGAGCCCGACACCATCGGTCATCCGGCCGAGCGGGTGGTGACGTCGTGGACGCGCTGTGCGACAGTGGTCGATCCGCGCACTCTCGACCCGGAGCCCGCCGCGTGAACACCATCCGGCGATTCCGTAGCTTCGACCCGGCCGCCCGGCTGCTGATGATCAACCAGTTCGGCATCAATCTGGGCTTCTACATGCTGATGCCCTATCTGGCCGGATATCTCGCCGGACCGCTGGGGCTGGCGGCCTGGGCGGTCGGTCTGGTGCTCGGCGTGCGCAACTTCTCCCAGCAGGGCATGTTCCTGGTGGGCGGCACCCTGGCCGACCGGCTGGGGTACAAACCTCTCATCGTGGCCGGATGTCTGTTGCGCACCGTCGGATTCGCGCTGCTGGTCTTCGCGACATCGCTGCCGATGCTGCTGATCGCCTCGGCCGCCACAGGATTCGCGGGCGCGCTGTTCAACCCGGCGGTGCGGGCCTATCTGGCTGCCGACACCGGTGACCGACGAGTGGACGCCTTCGCGGTGTTCAACATCTTCTATCAGGCGGGCATACTCGTCGGCCCACTCGCGGGCCTGGCGCTGATGGTGACCGACTTCCGGATCGCCGCCACGGCGGCCGCGGTGGTGTTCGCGGTACTGACCGTCGCGCAGCTGTTCGCCCTGCCGGCTCGGCAGGGCGCGGCGTCCGCGGGACGCGGGTCGGTGCTCGCGGACTGGCGTGGGGTAGCCGGTAGTCGCCGGTTCCTGGCGTTCTCGGGGATCATGATCGGCTCGTATGTCTTGTCGTTCCAGATCTACCTTGCGCTGCCACTGCAGGCCGGTTACCTGTCTCCCGGTCGGGCGCAGGTGCTGACCTCGGCATTGTTCGTGGTGTCGGGTGTGGTCGCGGTGGCCGGGCAATTGCGGATCACCGCCTGGTTCCGGCGCCGATGGGGGACCGGCCGCGCTCTGGCGGTGGGGATGGCCGTCCTGGCCTGCGGATTTCTGCCGCTGCTGCTCGTGCCCGGACCGGCTTCGTTCGGCACCGTGACAGCCGTTGTGGCACTGATGATTTCGGCCGCGATACTCGCCGTCGGCACCGCGGCGGTATTCCCGTTCGAGATGGATACGGTCGTCTCGCTGTCGGGCGGGAATCTGGTCGCCACCCATTACGGGTTCTACAACACGATTGTCGGAGTGGGCATCCTGATCGGCAATCTCGCCACCGGCGTGGTGCTGGGCGCGGCGCGCGCGGCCGGTCTCGAGGCGCTGGTATGGGCGGGGTTCGTGGTGATCGGCGCCGCGGCGGCCGTTGCTCTGGCCGTGCTGGACCGCTCGGCGCGTTCGATATCGGATGACAGTGCCGCAGTGGCGGATTCGGTACCCGAATCGGCCCGATAGATCGCGGGCGCCGCCGCAGCGTGCTCGGTGTCGCATTGGTTAGGCTATCCTAAAGATGCGAAGATTTCCGGATGCGGTTCTTTCAGGGTGTCAGCGGGTTCGTGCACTACCGGGTGTGGCCGGCCGGCTCGCCGCGCGCGGTCGTGGTGCTACTGCACGGTCTGGGGCAGTGCAGCGCGGACTACCACCGCTTCGCGCGTGCGCTGAATCGTTGTGGCATAGCGGTATTCGGTATCGACCAGATCGGCCACGGACTGAGTGAAGGGGAGTGGCAAGCCGTGGCGCCGATCGAGGATCTGGCGGCCAACGCATCGGCCCTGACCGCGCTCGCGGCCGCCGATCATACGCGCCTTCCGCTCGTGCTGATCGGCCATTCGCTGGGGGCCGGCACGGCCGCGGTGGTGATGGCCATCGATACCGGCGTGCACGGTCGCATCGCTCGTGTGGTGTTGCTGGGCACGCCGGAACAGGTTCCGGCGCAGGGGTATTCGCCCCCCGCGGTACCCACGCTGGTGCTGCACGGTGCCGACGATCGGCGCGCCCCGATCGCTCCGGTACGTGCGTGGGCGGCCACCGCGGCGGGCTGCCGGTTGATCGAGATCGCCGACGCCGGGCACGATCTGCTGCACGAGCCGGTCCACCGGCGCGTCACACACGAGATCATCGATTTCATCGACGCCGAGCGCGATTCGGTGGCGGGGCAGTCCGGTCCGCGGCCGGGTCGCCCGGTGGGACGCGACCGGACCGCGGTCGGACAGCGGGTCCGCTAACGCGGTGCCGTCGACGCTCGCTGCCGGGCCTCGCGTTCATCGTGCCTGTGCACGAGTTCGCGGAAACCGATGTGGGAGTACTGGGGTTTCGGCTGGACTCCCCAGGTGTCGCGGGCGGTGTGCTGTCCCGCGGCCTCGGGCGCGCCGCCGAAGGGTGGACCGTTCAGCGGGACGGGAAAGCGGCAGTCGAGGGTGTCGTCGGAGTAGCGGACCTTCATCAGTTCGCTGCAGATCTCAGTGAACGACAAGGTGGGCCAGCCGTACCAGATCGCCAGGGCGGGCAGGGTGAACGCGCCCTCGACGACCAGGCCGAACAGGCAGACGAACAGTCCCCGCCGCAGCCAGGTGTGCATGCGGGCGAACGGTGCGGTGGTGCCGAGCGGAAGGTCGCGGGGGGCGGACTTCTCGGCGGCGCCGGAAGTATCGGAGGCGGATGCGCTGGTCATGGCGGTGTCCTCGGGAGTGGGCCGGATCGTCAGTCGGAGAAGATCTCGCGGTTGACGGTGTGCAGATAGGGGACGGCCAGAAATGGTGTGATGTAGAAGATGTCGTAGATCCACCAGCCGAAGACGGGCAGGACCACACCGGAGTAGCGGATATCGGCGTACATGGTCATGTTGACCGTGTAGCCGATCCAGATGACCAGGCCCATCCAGCAAGTGACGATCAGCCATTGGTGGCCCCAGCGCTTCATCTGCAGGAATGCGATGGCCGCGGCGATACGCATGGTGAATACGGTGAGGATCAGCGCGATCTCCCACGACTTCTCACCGGGTGCGCCCGCGCCGCCGATCCACAGTTCGTTGTAGTGCCAGAAGTATCCGGCGTCGAAGAAATTCCCCCACGCGGTGAGGACGACGCGGGCCACCAGCGAGTGGTTGGCGATCAGATCCAGCGCCCAGCCGAGGGAATTCAAGGCGGCGTCGAGGATCACCAGATATCCGATGAGGGTGACGATGATCGGGCGCACCGACAGTCCGGCCCGCTGGGCGGTGCGCTGCAGGTGCACGCCGTAGAGGAAGACCGGAAGGCCGGCGATTCCGAGTACGAGGGTGCCCATCAGGGCCGTTCCGGCGGTCAGCCAGAGGTCGGCCCGGCGCTGTGCCCGGCGGGATTGTTCGTGATGGTCGTCGTAGGTGCTGGTGGCGGTGGGGACTGCGGGCCGGTTGCGGGTGGACATCGCGTTCACCAGTCCCGGGACATGTACATCGAGACCTGGACGAGGAATATCGCCAGTAGCCAGCCGTAGGCGACGATCTGGAAGACGATCATCGCCTGCTTGCGCCGGCGGTCCTGTTCGTTCATGGGTGGGCTCCGTCCGTGACGGTCGAACAGTGGGGAGTGCGGCGCCGAGGGCTAGAAGGTGCCGATGCGGCTGAACATCCAGTACCAGAACGCGATTACGCCGCACATCGCGATCCAGGTGATGAGGAGCCGGAATATCTCTTGCAACATCAATATGTTGTAGCTCACTCACTGAGTCGAGTCAATGAGTTTGCTCGGCTGAAGGTCGGCGCGACGTTGCGCTCCGGCGGCCGGAATGGGGGCGGAGCTGCGCGTATGAGGGTGGGAAAGATATTGCGGCGAAATAGGTTCCGGTGGCCCGGATATCAGGGTACGAGCCGCGGCGCGGATCAGTGCGCCGAGAGTCCCCGCATGGCGGTGGCGACGAACTTGTCCAGGACCTCGTCGCGGGCGCGCTTGCCGCGCGGCATGGTCGCGACCAGTGCGTAGAGCCCGAGCAGGAAGAACACCGCGCTGTGGAACGCGTCGGCGTCGGGATGGACCTCGCCGGCCGTCCGCGCGCGGTCGATCTCGGTGACCAGCGCGACGATCACAGGATGATCGACCCATTCGTCGTCGGCCGGCCGGATCTTCGAGAAGTGCAGTGACAGAACATCTTTGAACAATTGCGCGCCGAGCCGGCGTTCGGCGGCCAGCACGACGTGCACCACCCGGCGCAGAGCGCCGGGCAGATCGTGTTCGCCGGCCAGGTATTTCGACAACTCCTTGCCGATGCGCTGTTCCTCGCGGCGCTCGAGCTCCAGTGCCATATGTTCCTTGGTGGGGAAATGGAAATAGAACGTGCCCTGGGCGACACCGGCCGCGCGGGCGATCGTAGGCACGTCGGCACCGGCCAGACCCGCACGCTTGAACTCCGGCACGGCGGCGGCGAGGATGCGCTGACGGGTCTGCATGCGCTGCACATCGCGGCTCGTCGGCTTGTTCTGCGCCCGTGTCATTCGCATATCCTTCCCACCCGGCGCCGGCCTGCCGAGACACATCTGCCACGCATTCGCGATTGTAGATGCCGAGGCGGAATCCACCCGCGGGTGGATGAGCGGGACGGGTCCGGCCACTAACGTCTCCCACACGTGCTGATGAGGGGAAGGCAATCGACGATGGATACATTCACCCACGCCGATCTGGTGTTCGACGTGACCGACGCGATACCGGCGTCCGGCGGCGATACGGCGGAAACCGTTGTGCTGCTTCATGGGTTTCCCGAGGACCGGCACAGCTGGGCGGCGCTCACACCGGCCCTGACCGCGGCGGGGTATCGCGTGCTGGCACCGGATCTGCGGGGCTATTCGCCGGGGGCGCGGCCCACCGCCCGCTCGGCCTACGCCCTCGAGCAGCTGGCCGGCGACGTGCTCGCACTGGCCGATGGCGCCGGTGCGCGGCGATTCCACGTGGTCGGGCACGACTGGGGTGCGATGCTGGCGTGGCAGGTCGCGGCTGATCATCCGGACCGGGTGAGCTCACTGACCGCGCTGTCGGTTCCGCATCCGATGGCCTTCACCCGGGCGATGTACACCGGCACGCAGGCGTTGCGGTCGTGGTACATGCTGGTCTGCCAGCTGCCGTGGCTTCCGGAGTTCGTGCTGTCGCTGCGGGGCGGCCGGATGATCGAGAAGGGATTGGTGCGGGTGGGCCTGGACGCGGAATCGGCCGGCCGATACGCGGTGCGGGCGGCCGAGCGAGGCGCCATGCGCGGCCCGGTCAACTGGTATCGCGGTCTGCCGTTCGATATGCGCCGGCCCGCGCCCCGCGTCGAGGTGCCGACGCTCTACGTGTGGGGCACCGCCGACAGCTACGTCTCACGCACGGCCGCGCAGCTGTGCCACGACTACGTCACCGGCTCGTATCGGTTCCTGGTCTTGGATGGGGCGTCGCACTGGCTGCCCGAATGCGAGGCCGGCCGGATCTCGGGCGCACTGACCGAACATCTGGCGAATGCGGGGGCGCAGGAGACCGGAACGGCGGGTGCGCGGCCCGCGCCTTGATCACGGCGCAGAGCGGCGCAGGATCCGGTTGGCCACCTGTTCGACCGATCCCGCGCCGGTGTGCAGCGAATAGCCGACGCCCGCGCCGAGCACGGCATCGGAGTACAGCGCCTCGAGTGCCTCGAGGTGTTCGGGCGAGGCGTCGGGCCCCAGCGCCTCGAGCGCGCGCCGGCGGATATCCGGCGCGATCCGGGTGCGCACATCGGCCACGCTGAACGGGCTTGCGGGCGCGGCGTAGAGCGGATCGGCGGCGCCCGGATCGGCCCGGGAGCCATTGCGGCCGAGGCTCTTCCGGCCGCCACCGGAGGCGATGCCGTCCGCGATCGACCGCCGGGCGATTTCGGCGAGCAGCTGATCCTTCGATCCCAGATACGCGTACGCGGTGGCGACGGCGAGTCCGGCCTCGGCGGCGACCCGTCGCACCGTCAGCCGATCCGAGCCGTCGCGGATCAGCACCTCGAGGGCTGCTCGGAACAGCCGTTCGGCCACGGTGGGTTCGGTGACGCTCGGGCGGGCGCCGTCCGGGCGCGGTGGGCTGGCGCCGTTCGCGCGCGGAGCACGTCTGCCGCCAGGGGAAACCTGTCTTATAGACACATGTCCGAACATTATTCCAACAATTCCCGATAGGCAACCGCTGGAGCCGGCGAATCGTGCCCGGATTCAGTCCCTCGGCGTCGCCCGGATCTTGATGACCTCCATCGTGGACCAGCTGTCGACCGGTTCCGGCCCGCCGACCTCGCGCATGGTGCCGTGCATCCACGCGATGCCGAGTGACACTCCCGCCGACGCCGCGTTGTGGGTGGCGTCGAATTCGAAGGCGCGGCTGCCGAATTCGAGCCGGGCGCGCACCGGCTGGCGGACCTCGCCCCGGGTCTCCCAGACGACCTTCGAGCCGATCTCGTCGTTGGTGGCCACCACGGGGGTCTCGCCCTGGCGGTGGAAGGTCGCGGTGGCGTAGTTACCGGTGCCGAGCATCGCGTTGCCGGTCTCCCAGCGGCCGTCGGCCAGGCGTGAGCCCCAGACGAACCAATAGTGTTCCAGTTCGGCGATTTTGGAGACCTGGGCGCTCATGCCGGGCAGGCAGTACATCCGGTCGAGACCGCCGTAACCGCCCACGATCGGTGATCCCTCGATACTGCCCGAGACCGCACACCCCGAACTCGTGTAACCGACATCGTCGGGCAGGCCGGGGACGTAGATGGCGGTGACATTCATCGGCAGCGGCGTCAGCACCACGTCGACGCTGTCCTCGTGTTCCTTCCAGCGGTATTCCTGCGGGCCGAGCGATATCCGGATGGGGTGCTTGGCCCGCATATCCAGATTCGCCGGGAAGACCGTCTGGTTACCCTTGCGCTCCACCCAGAAGATCGGGCCCCAGTACAGGTCGTTCTCGCCCGGGAAGCGGACGTTGACCGGATGGGACCAGAGGTCGGTGGAGCATTCGTGCAGGGTGAAATCGTATGTGGCGCTCGCGGACAGCGTGCGGATAAGTTCGTAGCGCTTGCCGTTTTCGGTATCGGCCATCGCCCACAGGAACAGTAGGTCGTTGTGCAGTCCGGGGAACTGCTTGTCGCCGGTCGAGTGGTCTTGCAGCGATGCGTCCGCCAGCGATACATAGGGAACGACGCTGACCTTGGACATATCGAATGTGGCCATCGTGCCTCTCTCGGAGATCGTGCCCGCGGACCCCGCGAACATGTGCAGACGACTATACAGTAATCATTCCAGTATATCCGGTGGCGGAGGTGGGGCCGCGGCGATCAGCTCCGCCAGGAGAGCGAAACTGTCGTGGGCGCGCACACCCGCGACAGCACGCTCCACGCCGACCCGGGAGGCCTCACGCGGCTGCATGCGCCCGCGCACCGGGTCGATCTCGGCGAGGTGGCAGTACGGCACCCGCACCTGCGGGTTCTCACCCAGAGCCCGGTAGGCGAGCACCTCGCGCGCGCCGAGCTGGAAGACGTTCATCAGGACGTGCTGTAAATAGTTGCGCGGCATCAGCTTCAGGAACAGCGTCGCGGGCAGCCCGGAGTCCGACGACACCGCGATCCGGGCGCGCGCGGCGGTCCCGGAATCGTGGCCGAGAATCCGCACGGCATCGATCGCGTCGGCGGGCAGTCCGAGTGCCCGGGCCAGCCACGGCGCGGTGACATCCGGTACGCGCAGCGGAAGTGTGGTGCCGTACGGCACCGCCCGGTCGGCCGCCGCCCGGACGGCCTCCCGGACGGCCGTGCCGATGCCGAGCACAGTGGCGCGGACGGGCGCCATCACCGATGGGCTCGCTGCTGCGCTTGTTCGCGAGCGATACGTTCGTCGTGGTGACGGACGAGCTCGCGGAAACCGATCCGGTGATATCCGGGCCTCGGCTGCACTCCCCACTCATCGCGGGCCGTATTCTGGTCCGCCGCTTCGGGTTTGCCGCCGAAGGGTGGTCCGCCGATCGGATACGGGTACTTGCATCCCAGGCTGTCGTCGGAGTAGCGCACCTTCATCATCTCGCTGCAGATCTGAGTGAGTGACAGCGTGGGCCAGCCGTACCAGAGGGCCAGCGCCGGAATGGTGAAAGCACCCTCGATCACGAGTGCGAACAAGCAGACGAAGATGCCGCGTTTGAGCCATTTGTGCATGCGTGCGAAGGGCGCCGTGGTGCCGAGGGGAAGCTCCGCGCCGGGTGACTTGTGGCCCGATTCGGGGGTGGTGGACATGGTCGTTCTCCCGGTGGATGCGGGTCAGTCCGAGAAGATCTCGCGGTTGACCGTGTGCAGATAAGGAATGGCCAGAAACGGCGTGATGTAGAAGATGTCGTAGAGCCACCAGCCCAGCACCGGCAGTACGGTGCCGTCGAAGCGCACGTCGGCGTACATGGTCATATTGGCGACGTAACCTACCCAGATGACGACGCCGAACCAGCAGGTGACGGTGAGCCACTGGTGCCCCCACCGCTTCATCTGCAGGAAGGCGATCGCCGCGGCGACCCGCATCGGGAAGACCACACAGATGAGGCAGATCTCCCAGCCCTTCTCACCGGGTGCGCTGGAACCGCCGATCCACAGCTCGTTGTAGTGCCAGAAGTAGCCGTTGTCGACGAAATTGCCCCACGCGGTGAAGAACACGCGAGTGATCAGGGTGTGGCTGGCGAACAGGTCCAGCACCCAGCCGATGCTGTTGAGGAAGGCGTCGAGGATGACCAGATAGCCGATCAGCGTCACGATGACGGGCCGGACGGACAGGCCCTCGCGCTGGGCCCGCCGCTGTAGCCACATCCCGCGCAGGAAGATCGGCAGGCCGATGATCCCGAGGACGAAGGTTCCCATCAGGGCGGTTCCGGTGGTGAGCCAGTAATCGGCGCGCCGTTGGGCGGTGCGGCTGGTCTCGTCGTGGTTGTCCTGGGCGCCGCCGGATCCGCGCTGCCCGGTGAATATCGGAAGATTCACGGTGGCTCCTACCAGTCCCGCGACAGAGACATGTTCAATTGGATCAGGAACATCGCCAGCAGATAGCCGTAGATGACGATCTGGAAGACGATGAGAGCGCGCCTGCGCCTGCGGTCCTGTTCGTTCATGGCACCGGACTCCTTCGGTTACCGCGCCCGCGCGGAGGCGCCGGCCAGATGGGCGGCCGCTATCTCGCGCAGGCCTTCTCGGATCGCGCCGTCGCTGCTCGACGGCGCGAGGACACAGGCGTCCACCGCGTCGATCTCGGGTGCGCCGGCGGCGATGAGCCGTGCCGCTGCGACCAGGACCCGGGTGGACGGTGGCTCGAAATGAAATATCTGATCGGCGGTGCGAATCGCGTTGGCGCAGTCGACGAGCCGGTGTGCCACACCATCGCCGATACCGGATTCCGCGATCACCACCTCGGTCTCGCGCTCGGCGGGCAGATAGTCCATGCCGATCGTGACGAAACGTTGCCGGAACGAGGGTTTGAGTTCCTTGAGCGAACTGCGATAGGCCGGATTGTAGGAACAGACGAGCAGGAACGACTCGGGTGCGGCCACCGCCTCGTCGGCGCGATCGAGATACAGCGTCCGGCGGTGGTCGGTCAGCGAGTGCAGGACTGCGAGGGCATCGTGGCGGGCCTCGACGACCTCGTCCAAATAGCAGATCGCACCGGAGCGGACGGCCCGGGTCAGCGGTCCGTCGGACCACACCACATCGCCGCCGGTGACCAGGAACCGGCCGACCAGATCGGCGGTGGTGAGATCGTCGTGACAGCTGATGGTGACCACCCGGCGGTCCAGCAGCGCGCCGAGATGTTCCACCAGGCGGGTCTTGCCGCATCCGGTCGGCCCGGTGAGCATCACCGGCATTCGTTGCCGCGCAGCCCATTCGAACAACCGCACCTCCGAACCCGCGGCGAGATATCGATCGGTTGTCATGCGGCCACCAGCTCTCGATGGATGTGGGCGAGGACCCGGGGCAGCTCCTCGGCCCGATGGATACGGCAGGATCGGCGCGGCCCGAAGACCTCCGGCAGCGGGTCGACACGGGCCGGCCCCACACCGATGTAGTAGAGGCATACGCCCGCCTTCTCGGCCTCCTCGACCGCGTGGGCGACATCGGCCCAGGCATAGCGGCCCTCGTAGCCCTCGTCCGACATCAGGCCGTCACCGATCACGATCAGCAGGCGGCGTTCGCTCGGCTGGTCGATCAGGCGGCGGGTCAGATGGCGCAGGGGCGCGCCGAGCCGGGTGTAGCCGGCGGTCATCAGTCCCAGCGTGCTCGGTTCGGCGAAGTGCCGGTCGTCGAAGTCTCGCAGGCAGCCGACTTCGACGCGGTGCCTGGTGTTGCCGGTGAAGACGAAGACGCCGTGTCGTTCGCGGGCCAGGGTCATCGCGCGCGAGAGGGCGTCGGCGCATTCGAGTTCCAGCCGGAAGATCCGCCCGCCGTGCACTCCGAGCGAGGAGCTGCCGTCCAGCAGCAGCGCGGTCGCCACATCGCGCGAACTCGGGATCAGATCGCGAAAGATCCTGGGCTGGTGTGCCGTTCCGGTGCCGAGATCGAGGAAATGAGCCACGTAGCGGTCGACATCGATATCCGAGCCGTCCTCGAGTCCGGTACGCATCGATCGGTGGGTGTGGCGTGCGAACCAGCGCTGCACCGCCGGCGATACCGTGCCCGGTGGCGTGTCACCCGCGGGGTGGCGGCGTTCGAGGACCGCCACGTGGTCGGGCAGGAATGCCTCGGTCCACAGATTCCATTCCGGATAGGGGATACCGGCCCGCCGGTCGGCGCGGATCTCGAGGTCGTCGTTCTCGGGCCGGCTGGGCGGGGGAAGATTCGAATTGCGGTCGCCGCCTTCACCTCCCACCGGCACCGACATCAGCCGGAAGCGGTCGCTGCGCGCGGAGGTCCAGGGCATCCGCCCGTAGACCCGCCGCAGCGTCGCGGCCACCGCGCCCCGCACCGGTGCCGCGAACGGGAGCTCGCCGAGCAAGGGCGGTACGATCAGCTCTCGTCTTGATCGCGCGAGTTCCATTGCGCGGGAGAGCATGTCAGTGCCATCGAGGCCGGGATCGGTGGCCTCGATTCCGGGAGCGGCCCGGTGCAATTCGGCAGACAGGCCGGGCAGGTATGCGGCGATCCAGCCGGCGGCCGCCCCGCCCTCCACGAGGGTGAGCGCTGCCCGCTGGCGGGGTGTCAGTTCATGCAGCGCGTATTCGGCGATGCGGTCCTTCGTCGGTGCGCATTGCAGGGCGACACCGCAGGTCAGAGTGGTTCTTTTCCAGCTGGGATCCGGTGCGGGGTAGGGGATGTGGACGACGGTACGGGCGCGGTTGAGGCCGAATGCGCGCCGCGGCCCGGTGGTCAGTCGCGCGCCCTCGCGGCGGCGTCGGGAGAATGCCGCCGCGGTGACCGCGCAACTGCGTTCCAGTGCGGCCGGGTCGGTGGATGCGTACATGTCGGCGCCCTCAGAAAGTGCCGATATTCTTCATGACCCAGTACCAGAAGGCGGTGATCAGCAGGACGCCTCCCCAGGCCACGGCCAGCCGGACGATCTCTTGCCACACGGTTGCCTCATTTCTCGGGCGCTGCTTCGCGCCGCGAATTATGTTGCGGGAGGGGGGTCTATCGGGGCTCGAGGCTGCGCAGAACCGTGACGAGGTAGTTGTCGAGTGTCACGGTGCGCAGTTGTGCCGCGGTGGTGGTCGTGGCGAGCAGTCCGTAGAGGCCGAGCAGGAAGAACACCGCGCTGTGGTACTGGTCGACGGCGATCTGCGCCTCGCCCCGTTGGTGCGCGTGTTCGATCATCTCGGCGACGAGCACGATCACCGGATGTTCGCGCCACTCGTCGGTGAGCGGCCGGGTCGGTGAGAAGTGCACGGCGAGTAGATCTTTGAAGAGCAGGGTGCCCAGCCGACGCTCCATCGCCGCGACCAGGTCGATCGTCTTGGCCAGCGATGCCGCCAGATCCCGGGGCTCGGCCAGGAATCGGGTGAGGGCGCGGGCGATCCGCGCCTCCTCGCGTTCCTCCAGGGCGAGCAGGACATGTTCCTTGGTGGGGAAGTGGAAGTAGAAGGTGCCGCGGGCGACTCCCGCGGCCGCGGCGATGGCCGCGACATCGGCCTCGGCCAAGCCCGTGGCCCGGAATTCCGCGATGGCGGCGTCCAGTACGCGCTGTCGCGTCTCCAGGCGCTGGGCCGTGCGGCCTTGCGGTTTTTGCGAGATGTCACTCATGGCCCGGTTTCCGTCGAATGCCACCGGCGATTGTCGGCCGGGGCGGGGAATTGGTGAGTCGGGAGTTGTGGAACCGCGACGGTCCCGGTGATGGTCGGCGACCGGATCCGGCCGCTGCACATATGCTGACACATGTCAGTGAGTTCGGGCAATCGGAAAATTTCCGAAGTTTGGCCGCTATATTGCTGGTAGGAAGTAGATTTCACGAATCTGCGCAGGGCTATGCGGCAATACTGTAATATCCACAGTTCTACTTGCCGGAGGGCGATTCGCAGGTCCTGCCGGTGATGTGTGCGGTGTGTGCGGCAGTGGGGCTAGACTCTATAACGATGACTACCGGGACGGCCACGAGCCACACACGGATCGGTGACCCGGTGCCGCACTGAGCGCACGGCGGGCCCCGGGCCCGCGCCGTTCGGCACCGTGGTCCGCGCGAGCACCTCCTGTTCAGCCGATTTCGCATCGAGACATCGGCTACGACAGGAGAATTCATGACCGCACGGTTCAATCACACCATCATCGCGGCGCTGGATCGCGAGCAGTCCGCCGCCTTCTTCCGCGATATTTTCGAATTCGCGGATGCGCCGTCGTGGGGCGTGTTCACCAATCTGCAGTGCGCGGACGGCGTCTTGCTTCAGTTCGCCGAACCACCGGTGGAGATCCAGATGCAGCACTACGCATTTCTGGTCGACGACGAGCATTTCGATCGCGCCTATGCCCGGCTGCGCGAACGAGGAATCGAGCACTGGGCCGATCCGCACCGGAAGCTGCCCGGCCGGACCAACACCGACCACGGCGGCCGCGGGGTGTACTTCCTGGATCCGGCCGGGCACGGTATCGAGATGATCACCCGGCCGTATCTCTGATCCCGGGTGCGGTCCGGGCCCCGGCACCTGCCGTGCCGGGGCCCGGACCGCATGCTCGGAGATGTACCGGCCGTGCCTCCGCTGTGGCCCGGTGGCATTACCGAACCGATGACGTTCCGGCCGGGGCGAGCAACGATCACATAGGCTGGGTTCGGACGGGCGCGCCGATCGTCGACCGGATCGTCACCTGGTGGGAGACGACATGCGGGGATACCCGCGCGGTGTCGGGCCGTCCATGGTCGTCTGTCCCGGCGGCAGATTGATCCGACCGTCACGAAATACATAAGGCGTTGTGCCGCAAAGTATTCGATGAACTTCATGCGGGATTTATGCCGCGTATCCACGACCTGGAGACAACATGACCGAGAACCGATCGGCGTCGAACACCCGGCGGACCATTGTGATTACCGGTGCCAGCGATGGCATCGGAGCGGTGACCGCGCGGGCGCTGGCCGCGCCCGATGTCGACCTCGTCATCGTCGGCCGGTCGGCGCACAAGCTCGCCGCCGTGACCGCCGATACCGGCGCGACCGCGTTCACGGCCGATTTCGCCGCCCTCGATGAAGTGCGCGGTCTCGCCGAGCGGATCGGCGAACATGCCGGCACGATCGATGTGCTGCTCAATAATGCGGGTGGCCTCTTCGATCCGCGACAGCGCACCGTCGATGGGCACGAACCCAATTTCCAGATCAATCACCTGGCCCCGTTTCTGCTCACCAATCTGCTGCATGACCGGCTGGCTGCCGCCGACGGCGCGCTCGTGCTGAACACCGCGAGCATCGGCAACCTCTTCGGGCGGGTCGACATATCCGATCTCGACTACCGGCGGCGGCGTGCGTTCGGATGGCGCGCCTACGGGTCGAGCAAGCTGATGAACATCATGTTCACCCGCGGTATAGCGCAGCGCTGGTCTGCCGACGGAATCGTTTCCGCCGCGGTGCATCCCGGAGCGGTGGCGTCGAGTTTCGGCCGGGACTCGCGTGCCGTCGGCCTGCTGTACCGGACCCCGCTGCGCCATATCGGGACGATCACTCCCGCACAGGGCGCCGAACCGCTGATCGAGCTGGCCGGTCGCGGCGCCGACCCGGAGATCGACGGTGTCTACTTCCACCGGCTCCGGGCGCGAGGCCCCGAGTCACCGCAAGCGCACAACCACCGTCTCATCGATGAACTGTGGTCTGCCTCAGCCGATCTCGTCGGAGTCGGCTGACTGCGGGCTCCGCTGGTGGCGTTTTCCGGCCGACGTGGCTGCGGGGTCTGCCGGGCCGGAACCGCTGGCTGTCGACCCGGCTGGAGGTGTTCAACGGGATCCCACCTTCGGCGCCAACTCGTAGACCTACCGAGGGCATCATCAGTCCCGGGCAGGCGACCGGTTGTTCGTGTCGGGGGCCGGGGGCCAGGTGGGTGCCGTGGTGTACGGCTCAGCAAGAAGCGGGCATACGCGACCCGTGGGTCTACTGGTCGTGCCCGGTGCGCGAGTATCGTTGATCAGGACGTGGCGATCGACGATCCCGGCTGACGGATGAATCGAGATATCGCATGCACGAGTTGGCGATCGCGGAAGCGATCATCGGCGGAATAGAACGCAACGCGTCCGGTCGGCGAGTACACAGTGTGACCGTCGCGGTGGGGGATCTGTGCGCCGTCGTCCCGGATGCGCTGCGATTCTGTTTCGATCTGGCCGCCGAGGATACGGTTGCCGACGGGGCGGAATTGCTGATCGATCCGGTACCGGGCCGGGCGCGATGCCATCGCTGCGGCGCCGATTTCACCTTGCGCGACCCGATCCTGCTGTGCGAATGCGGCAGCGCCGATGTGGAGGTCGTCGCAGGCCGGGAACTGCGAATCCGATCGATGGAGGTGAGTGATTCATGTGCGCAACCTGCGGATGCGGCGGAGACGACGCGGCCGTGATCACCGTCCCGCACGACCACGATGAGCACGGGCACGAGCACGTCCACGATGACCACGACCATGGGCCGGTCGCCCACACCCACGACGGCGAGCACGAACACATTCATCTTCCGATGACCGAAACGGTCACCCTGGAGGAGAAGGTGCTGGCCAAGAATGACGAACTGGCACAACGTAATCGGCAGTGGCTGGCCACGCGGGACATCGTCGCGCTGAACCTGACCAGTTCACCCGGCGCGGGCAAGACCACCCTGCTCGAACGGACCGTTCGCGACATGCCCGATATCCCGATCGCGGTCATCGAGGGCGATCAGGAGACTCTGCTCGATTCCGACCGGATCCGGGCCACCGGTGCCCAGGTGGTGCAGATCAACACCGGTGCGGGATGTCATCTCGATGCCCGGATGGTACGGCAGGCGCTCGATTCGCTGGATCCACCGGCCGGATCGGTCGTCCTGATCGAGAATGTCGGAAACTTGGTGTGCCCGGCCCTGTTCGACCTCGGTGAGCGTGCGAAGGTTGTCATTATCTCGGTGACCGAGGGCACCGACAAACCGCTGAAATATCCGCATATGTTCGCGGCCGCGGGTCTGGTGCTGATCAATAAGGTCGATCTGCTGCCCTATGTCGATTTCGATCTGGACCGGTGTTCGGAATACGCGCGTTCGGTCAATCCCGATGTGACGATTCTGCCGGTCTCGGCGACAACGGGTGCCGGTATGACCGGCTGGTACCGGTGGCTGAATGGGCAGTACCGATCGAATGAGGCGTCAACAGCTGTTGTCCCAACAAACCGACCGGCCTAAACTGATGTGGTCTGTATCACAGATCGTGACGGCTTCGAGCCGGATCGGCCAGCCCCCGCCCGGTTCGGGAAGGCGGCTGATTCATGCCCACTCAGGAAGCAGTCCGGGCCGAGGAAACGCTGATCCACGTCCTGTGGATCAACGCCGGCCTCAGTTGCGACGGCGATTCGGTGGCGCTGACTGCCGCCACCCAGCCCAGTATCGAGGAGATCGCGCTCGGAGCTCTCCCCGGCCTGCCCAAGATCGCCGTACATTGGCCGCTCATCGACTTCGAATGCGGCCCGACCGGGGGAGCCGACGACTTCCTCGAATGGTTCTTCAAAGCCGACCGCGGTGAACTCGAGCCGTTCGTCCTGGTCGTCGAGGGTTCGATTCCGAACGAGTCATTGCATGCCGAGGGTTATTGGTGCGGATTCGGCAACAACCCGGATACCGATCAGCCGATGACCACCAGTGAATGGCTGGACCGGCTGACACCCAAGGCCACCGCGGTGGTCGCGGTGGGTACCTGCGCCACCTACGGCGGTATTCACGCGATGGCCGGTAATCCCACCGGGGCGATGGGGGTCCCGGACTATCTGGGCTGGGACTGGAAGTCCAAGGCCGATATTCCCATCGTCTGTGTCCCCGGATGCCCGATCCAGCCGGACAATCTGTCGGAAACGCTGACCTATCTGCTCTACATGGCGACCGGTCAGGCTCCGATGATTCCGCTCGACGAGGCCCTGCGCCCCAAATGGCTCTTCGGCGCCACCGTGCACGAGGGCTGCGATCGCGCGGGCTACTACGAGCAGGGTGACTTCGCCGACGAATACGGTTCCGCCAAGTGCATCGTGAAGCTTGGTTGCTGGGGTCCGGTGGTGAAATGCAATGTGCCCAAACGTGGTTGGATCAACGGCGTGGGTGGCTGCCCGAATGTGGGCGGTATCTGCATCGGTTGCACCATGCCGGGATTCCCGGACAAGTTCATGCCTTTCATGGACGAGCCGCCCGGCGGAAAGCTGTCCTCGACGGCGTCGGGTCTGTACGGCTCGGTGATTCGCAGTCTGCGTCATATCACCGGCCGCACCGTGGACAAGGAGCCGCATTGGCGGCACAAGAGCGCGACATTGGATACGGGCGCGACACGCACCTGGTAGGAGGGTCGCTCGATGACACAGATCATCCCGGAGCCGTCACACAAGAGGATCGACCCGGACTCACTCGTTGAAATGGCGTGGGACCCGATCACCCGGATCGTCGGCAGTCTCGGTATCTACACGAAGATCGACTTCGAGAACCGCGAAGTGGTCGAATGCCACAGCACATCGTCCATTTTCCGCGGCTACTCGATATTCATGCGCGGCAAGGACCCGCGCGACGCGCATTTCATCACCAGTCGCATCTGCGGCATCTGCGGTGACAATCACGCCACCTGCTCGTGCTACACCCAGAACATGGCCTACGGCGTGAAGCCGCCCCATCTGGGAGAGTGGCTGGTGAATCTCGGCGAGGCCGCGGAATACATGTTCGACCACAACATCTTCCAGGAGAATCTGGTCGGCGTGGATTTCTGCGAGAAGATGGTGTCGGAGACCAATCCGGGCGTCCTGGCGCAGGCGGAGAAAACCTCCGCACCGCACTCCGACGCCCACGGATATCGCACCATCGCCGACATCATGCGGGCACTCAATCCGTTCACCGGTGAGTTCTACCGTGAAGCGCTGCAGGTGAGCCGGTACACCCGCGAGATGTTCTGCCTGATGGAAGGGCGGCACGTGCACCCGTCGACGCTGTATCCCGGCGGTATCGGCACGGTCGCGACGGTGCAGCTGATGACCGACTACACCAGCCGGCTGATGCGCTATGTCGAATTCATGAAGAAGGTCGTGCCGATGCACGACGATCTGTTCGACTTCTTCTATGAGGCCATTCCCGGTTACGAGAACGTCGGCCTGCGCCGGACCCTGCTGGGATGCTGGGGTTCGTTCCAGGATCCCGCTGTCTGCAATTTCGACTACAAGGATATGGAACAGTGGGGCCGCGCGATGTTCGTGACGCCCGGCATAATCGTCGATGGGAAACTCTTGACGACCTCGCTGGTGGACATCAATCTCGGTATCCGAATCCTTTTGGGCAGTTCGTATTACGAGGACTGGACCGATCAGGAGATGTTCGTCGCCGAGGATCCGCTGGGCAATCCGGTGGATCGCCGCCATCCCTGGAATCAGCACACCAATCCCAAACCGCAGAAGCGGGATATGGACGACAAATACAGCTGGGTGATGTCACCGCGCTGGTTCGATGGTGAGAACCATCTGGCACTCGATACCGGCGGCGGGCCGCTGGCTCGCCTGTGGTCCACGGCTCTGGCCGGACTCGTCGATGTCGGTTATGTGAAGGCGACCGGGCACAGTGTGCAGATCAATCTGCCCAAGACCGCCCTGAAGCCGCCGGTGGAGCTGGAATGGAAGATTCCCGTCCACGGCAGCAACACCATCGAGCGTGATCGCGCGCGCACCTATTTCCAGGCCTACGCCGCGGCCTGTGCCCTGCATTTCGCCGAGCAGGCGCTCGCCGAGATCCGGGCCGGCCGCACGAAGACCTGGGAGAAGTTCGAGGTGCCCGACAGCGGAATCGGCTGCGGATTCACCGAAGCGGTCCGCGGTGTGCTGTCGCATCACATGGTGATCCGCGACGGCAAGATCGCCAATTACCACCCCTATCCGCCGACCCCGTGGAATGCGAATCCGCGCGACAGCTTCGGCACGCCGGGCCCGTACGAGGACGCGGTGCAGGGCCAGCCGATCTTCGAGGAGAACGATCGCGAACATTTCAAGGGCATCGACATCATGCGCACCGTGCGCAGCTTCGATCCATGCCTGCCGTGCGGTGTGCACATGTATCTCGGCAAGGGCAAAACCCTCGAGACGGTGCATTCACCGACCCAGACGCTGACCGCCGAATAGGGCGGCGGGCCGGTCCGGCCCGGAACGCGGAGAGGAGGCGGTGCCGCGGTGCCCGAAGACTCCGAACACGCCGCGACCGGCCACATCGCGGCCGGCGAGCAGCGGTGGCGTGGCGCCGGCGATCGCATCGACACCCTGCTCGATGCCATGTCCGCCAGTGGTACGGCCGCCCGGGAGCGGGCCGAACAACTGGTCGGTGAGGTGGTCGAACTCTACGGCGCCGGCCTCGGCCGCATCGTCGCGGAGCTCGACCACGCCACCATGCGCCGCCTGCTCGACGACGATCTGATCGCCAGCCTGCTGCTGGTCCACGGCTTGCACCCCGACGACGTGCACACCCGGGTGGCGACCGCACTGGACTCGGTGCGCCCCTATCTGGGATCCCATGGCGGCGATGTGCGGTTGCTGGATGTCACCGCCGGTGTGGTGAGCCTGGAACTGACCGGTAGTTGCCGCAGTTGCCCGTCGTCGTCGGTGACCCTGGAACTGGCCGTCGAGGACGCCGTACGCTCCGCGGCGCCGGAGATCGAGTCGATCGAGGTCGTCGCGGCGCAGTCCGGCGCCGAACCCGCGGTGATCGCGCCCGATTCGCTGTTCGCCCATGTCCGTTCGGCCGGAAGCTGGGTCGCGGTGCCGGAACTCGAGGGCCTGGCCGCGGGCGAGGTGGGCGGATTCGAGGTCGCCGGATCGGCGGTGCTGGCCTGCCGGGTCGGCGACGAGATCTATGCCTACCGCGACCACTGTCCTTCCTGCGCGCGCTCGATGGCCGGTGCCGCGTTGCATCGCGGTATCAGCGGTGATCCGGTGCTGCGCTGTCCGAGCTGCCACGCGCACTACGACGTCGTGCACGCCGGTGCGCGCCTGGACGGGGACGGGCATCTGGAACCGCTGCCGGTGCTGGTGCGTTCGGGAGAGTTGTCGGTCGCGGTGCCGGTGGGGGTGGGCGGATGAATTCGACCGTGCGCGCGCTGCGCCGCCTGGCGACCGATCGCCCACCGCCGGTACCCGCGGGGGAGCGGTGCGAGATGTGCGCGGAATCCATTGCCGAACAGCATCAGCACGTGGTCGACGTGGAGGCCAGGCAGTTGATGTGTGTGTGCCGCGGCTGCTATCTGCTGTTCATCGAACCGGATGCCGCGCTACGTTATCGCGCGGTGCCGCAACGCTATACGGCATTCCCGGAGTTCACGCTGAGCCAGGGCGAGTGGGATGGTCTCGAATTCCCGGTCGGCCTGGTGTTCCTGTTCCGCAGTTCGACCGCGGGGCGGACCGTCGCGTTCTATCCGGGCCCGGCCGGAGCCACCGAATCCGAACTGCCACTGCAGAATTGGCAGGCGATTCTCGACCGGCATCCCGAATTGGCCACGCTCGCCGAGGATGTGGAGGCGCTGCTGATCCGGGTACCCAATCGGGACGCCGCCGCGGCCACCTGCTTGCTGTTGCCGATCGACGTGTGCTACGAGTTCGTGGGCCGGATTCGCCTGCTGTGGCGTGGTTTCGACGGCGGCTCCGACGTGCGCGACTATATCGAGGAATTCTTCGGCACGGTATCGGCGCGCGCCGGCATAGCGGCCGGAGGTGCCGGATGAGTCCGGCCTACGCCACCACCTTCGCCGTATTGGATATACGGCCCGAACCGTATGCGGTGACCCCCATCCTGTCCGCGCGGATCGGCATCGCCTCGGTTGGCGACGAACCGGTGCACGCGATCGCGCTGCGGGCGCAGGTACGCATCGAACCGCACCGCCGCGGCTACACCGATGAGGAGGCCGCGGGCCTGCTGGATCTGTTCGGCCCACGCGAGCGGTGGGCCGATACCCAACGCTCGTTTCTCTGGATGCATTGCGCCACAACCATTCCCGGATTCACCGGCGGCGCCGAAGTGGATCTGCCGATGTCGTGCACCTACGATTTCGAGGTCGCCGGATCGAAATATCTGCACGCCTTGCGCGAGGGCGAGATACCGCTGGTGTTCCTGTTCAGCGGCACCGTCTTCATCCGCGGCAGCCACGGTTTCGCCATTCAGCAGATCCCCTGGGACCGTGACGACTCCTATCGGATGCCGGTGTCGGTGTGGCAGGACCTGATGGCCGCGCACTTCCCCCGTGCGGGCTGGGTGCGGCTGAACGAGGACACCCTGACGGCGTTGGCGGCCTTCAAATCCGGGCACGGCATGCTCGGATTCGACGAGGCCGTCACCCGGCTGCTCGCGACCGCCGAGGAGCCGTCGTGACCACCGCGCCGAATCCCGGCCGGGCCCGCGCCCGGGCGGTCGCCGATGCCGTGCTCTACGAGGGCTATCTGCTCTACCCCTATCGCGCCGATGCCGTCAAGAACCGATCGCGGTGGCAGTTCGGGGTATTGGGCCCCGAGGGCGCGGCCGCATCGGGCCTGGGCGAGGAGAATTGCCTGCGGGGACAGGTGCCGATAACCACCGAAGCCGGTGCGGCGCTGCGGTTCACGGTGCGTTTCCTGCAGTTGCAACACCGCGGACTGCGTGATGCGCGCGGAGCGGACACCGACGAGCTCACGATCGGGACGCAATCTCTGCGAGCGTGGGACGAGGCGGTCGAACAGGAGATCTCGATCGGCCCGATCGCACCCGAGGCGACCACGGTGCCGTTCCGGATTCCGGGGGCCACCGAGACCGAAGCGCTGGGATCGGCGGCGACGGTGGTGCGCACCCGGGTGGCACTGAGCGGCGAATTCGAGCTGGCGGCCGACCGCGACGGCGCATACCCGCGCTTGACCGTGACAGTGCGCAATACCGGCGCACCCGCCACCGATGCGCGCGACGCCATCGCCCGCTCACTGATCGGCGCGCACGTGATCGCGGAAATCGAAGGCGCGGACTTCATTTCGCTGCTCGAGCCGCCACCTGAAGCCGCACCGGCGGTCGAGCACTGCGCCCATCACCGCTGCTTCCCGGTCCTGGCCGGTCCGCCCGGCGACCACAGTCTCATGCTGTTCTCGCCGATCATCCTCTACGACCACCCGCAGATCGCCGAGCAGAGCCATGAGCCGCTCTACGACTCGACCGAAATCGACGAGATACTCACCCTGCGCGTGATGACCATGACCGACGCGGAGAAGGCCGCCGCCCGCGCCACCGATGCCCGCGCCGCCCGCATCGTGGACCGCTGCGACGCCATGACCGCCGAGGATCTGGCCCGGCTGCACGGCGTGCTGCGCGATCCGCACGCCGATGAGCCGCATTCGATTCCGGAGATCCCGTTCGGGGTGAACTGGTGGGATCCCGAGGCCGACGCCGCCGTCAGGCCCGACTCCGACGGTGTCGCCATCGCGGGAACCCTGGTGCGCAAGGGCAGCCGGGTCCGACTGCATCCGACCCGCCGCGCCGATATCCACGACATGTTCTTCGACGGCAGGGATGCCCGCGTCACCTCGGTGCACGCCGATGTCGACGGCCGCACCCACGTCGGAGTCGTCATCACCGATGATCCCGGTGCCGATCTGCACGAATCGTACGGGCGTTACCTGTATTTCGATCCCGATGAGCTGGAACCGCTCGACGGAACGGACAACTGAACACCGACACCTGCGACAGTCCAGCAGGAAGGAAGGACCTCTCATGGAGATTGTGGGAATGGTTGCGATAGCGGTGGTCGCCGTCGCGGTGGTGGCAGCCGCGGTCGTCGGGGTCCGGTCGATTCCGGATATGCGGCGCTATATGCGAATGCGCCGGATGTGAGCGCGCCGACAGGTCGATCGCTGACGACAGGGCGCGTGCTCGTCGCCGGAATCGGCAACATCTTCCTCGGCGACGACGGCTTCGGCCCGGAGGTGGTGCGGCGAATCCCGCCGGACCGGCACCCGGGCGTGCGCATCGTCGATTACGGCATTCGCGGTATGCACCTGGCCTACGACCTGCTCGACCCCTGGGAGTCGCTGGTGTTGGTGGACGCGCTGCCGGATCGGGGCCGGCCGGGCCGTGTGGAGATCGCGCGCGCCGAACCCGATCCGGATCAACCGGTCGCACTGGATGCGCACGGGATGGATCCGGTCGCGGTTTTCGCCGGCGTGAGGGCACTCGGCGCGCAGCCGCCGCCGACCGTGGTTGTCGGCTGCCAGGTGGCCTCGACCGATGAAGGTATCGGCCTGTCGGATCCGGTCGCGGCGGCGGTGCCATCGGCGGTGGACGCGGTGCTGCGGGTCGTCGCCGGACTGCTCGCACAGCGGACGGAGGTGTGACCATGTGCCTGGGAATCCCCGGAAGGGTGGTCGAGATACTCGACGGCTATGGCGGTCAGCTCGCGCTCGTCGATGTCGACGGCGCGAAGCGGAAGGTGAATATCGGTCTGCTGGAAGAGGATCCGGTACAGCCGGGGGACTGGGTGATCATCCATATGGGACTGGCCGTCGAACGCACCGACGAGGCCGGTGCGCGCGAGGCGATGTCGGGACTTCGGTTGCTGGGCCGGGGCGAGGAACCGTGAACGGCGAACGCGGCCGGTGCAGGATCCTGGTGCGCGGTGTGGTGCAGGGCGTCGGATTTCGTCCGTTCGTCTACACCACCGCCGCCGAACTGGCACTGACCGGCAGCGTCGCCAACGACAGCGCCGGAGTGACCATCGACGTGGAGGGCGCCCCGGCGGCGCTGGCCGAATTCGCCGACCGCCTGCACCGGCGCCCACCACCGCTGGCCGTGATCGAATCGAATCGAGCGAACCGATCTGCCCCCGCGCGGCGGTACCGGATTCCGCATCACCGGCACCACCCGTGGCACCGGACGCACCTTCGCCTCGCCGGATGTGGCGGTGTGCGCGGATTGCGTTCGGGAACTGCGTGATCCGGCCGACCGCCGGTATCGGCACCCATTCGTCAACTGCACCAACTGCGGGCCTCGGTTCACCATCATCGCCGCCCTGCCCTACGACCGCGCGCAGACCTCGATGGCCGATTTCCCGATGTGCGCGCGCTGTGCCCGCGAATACCGCGATCCGGCAGACCGGCGTTTCCACGCACAGCCCATCGCCTGCCCGGATTGCGGGCCCACGCTGAGCTATCGCGGACCGGGTTCCGGTGACCCGCTGCCGGATGCGCGAAACCTCCTGCGCGAGGGTGGAATTCTCGCGATCAAGGGAATCGGCGGCTACCATCTGGCCTGCGATGCCGCCGACGAGGACGCGGTCGCGCGGCTGCGCCGCCGCAAGCGGCGGGGCGACAAACCGTTCGCCGTCATGGTCGCGGATCTGGAGACCGCGCGAACGATCGCACGGATCGACACCACCGCCGCGACGCTGCTGAGCGGCCCGCAACGGCCGATCGTCCTGCTGCCGCGCGGCGCGCGAACGGTGGCCGCCGCGGTCGCGCCCGGCAATCCGGATCTCGGTGTGCTGCTGGCCTACACGCCGCTGCATCTGCTGCTGTTCGGGCTGCCCGGAGATCCACCCGGACCGCTGGCGCTGGTGATGACCTCGGCGAATCTGGGTGGCCAGCCGATCTGCTACGAGGACGATGACGCCGCGGTGCGATTGGCGGATCTGGCCGACGGCAGGCTCTGGCACAATCGCCGGATCCTGGTGCCCTGCGACGATTCGGTGGTCCGGCTCGTCGACGGTGGCGAACTGCCGATCCGGCGCTCACGCGGCTACGCGCCGCTGCCCCTGACGATGCCGGTCGCGGCCGAGGCCACGGTCGCTGTCGGCGCCGATGTGAAGAACACCTGTGCCGTGGCCGACGGCCGTTACGCCTGGTTGAGCCAGCACATCGGGGATATGGACGATGTGGCGACGTTGCGCGCGTTCGACACCGCCGAACGCCATCTCGAGCAGTTGACCGGGGTGCGGCCGGTGCGACTGGCCGCCGACGCGCACCCGGGATATCGGTCGACGGCATGGGCTCGTCGCAACGCGGCCGGGCGCCCGGTGCGAACGGTACAGCACCACCACGCGCATATCGCGGCGGTGATGGGCGAACACGGCCTGCCCGATACCGCTACCGTCACCGGAATTGCCTTCGACGGCACCGGTTTCGGGCCCGACGGCGCGATCTGGGGCGGCGAGGTGCTCGAGGCCGGATACAAGGGATTCCAGCGTCTCGCACATCTGAAGTACGTCCCGCTGGCCGGCGGCGATACCAGTGTGCGACGGCCCTACCGGATGGCGCTGGCGCACCTACGCGCAGCCGGACTCGGCTGGCCGGAATCGATCCCCTCGGTAGCGGCCTGCCCGGAGATCGAGCGCGGGGTGCTGCGCCATCAATTCGACACCGGGCTCGGCTGCGCCCCGACCTCCAGTATGGGCAGGCTGTTCGACGCGGTGGCCTCGCTGGCGGGTGTGCGGCAGGTGGTGGACTTCGAGGCGCAGGCCGCGATCGAACTGGAGGGGCTCTCGCGCGAGGTCGATCCCGGCACGCGGACCTACCGCTTCGAGATCGGCGAATCCAGTTCGGCGGCGGAGGCTCCCGCGAGTGTGATCGATCCCGGGGCCTTACTGGCCGCGGTCCTCGCCGACGTCACCGCCGGTGTCGACGCGGCGGTGGTCGGCGCGCGCTTCCATCACGCGGTGGCGCATCTGATCCTCGAACTGGCCCGGCGCTTCGCCGGCCATGAGTCGACGGTGGCGCTGTCGGGCGGCGTCTTCCAGAACGCACTGCTGCTCTCGGCGGCGCGCACGCTGTTGCGCGACAACGGATATCACGTCATCACCCATCATCGGCTGCCGCCCAACGACGGCGGCCTGGCATTCGGGCAGCTGCTGGCTGCCGGGGCGGAATGAAAGGAGAATTCCATGTGCCTGGCGGTACCAGGGAAAGTGCTCGACCTCTACGAACGCGACGGCACCCTGATGTCGGTCGTGGATTTCGGCGGCGTCCGCAAAGACGTGTGCCTGCAATATATTCCGGATGCGGTGATCGGTGACTATGTGGTCGTCCACGTCGGATTCGCGATTCAGCGGCTCGACGAGGAATCGGCATTGCGCACCCTCGCCGAATTCGAACATCTCGGAGTGCTGAACGAGGAGTTCGGTAACGGCTTCGCCACCGCCGCCCGCCAATCCGGGCTGCCCGATCCCACCGCCACCGAAGACAGTGAGGTGCAGCGATGAAATATCTCGACGAATTCAGCGATCCGGAGCTGGCGCGGAACCTGCTGGAACGTATCCGCGCCACCACCACCCGGCGCTGGTCCATCATGGAAGTATGTGGTGGGCAGACACATTCGATTATCCGGCACGGTATAGACCAGCTGCTGCCCGAGCAGATCGAGATGATCCACGGGCCCGGCTGCCCGGTGTGCGTCACCCCGCTGGAGGTGATCGACAAGGCGCTCGAGATCGCCGCCCGCCCCGGCGTGATCTTCTGCTCGTTCGGCGACATGCTGCGCGTGCCCGGCAGCGACAAGGATTTGTTCCGCGTCAAGAGTGAAGGCGGTGACGTGCGGGTGGTGTACTCGCCACTGGACGCGCTGAACATCGCCAGAGAAAATCCGGACAAGCAGGTGGTGTTCTTCGGCATCGGATTCGAGACCACCGCCCCGGCCAACGCGATGACCGTCTATCAGGCCCAGCGGCTGGATATCCGGAACTTCTCGCTGCTGGTGTCCCATGTGCTGGTTCCGCCGGCCATCGCGGCGATCATGGAATCGCCCGACTGCCGGGTGCAGGCATTCCTGGCCGCCGGGCATGTGTGCGCGGTCATGGGAACCGGTGAGTATCCGCCGCTGGCGCGGAAGTACCGGGTGCCGATGGTCGTCACCGGATTCGAGCCGCTGGACATCCTCGAGGGCATCCGGCGCACCGTCATTCAACTGGAGCAGGGCGCCCACGAGGTCGAGAACGCCTATCCGCGGGCGGTTCCCGCCGAGGGCAATCCGGCCGCCAAGGCGATGCTCGACGATGTCTTCGAGGTGACCGATCGCGCCTGGCGCGGGATCGGGGTCATACCGCGCAGTGGCTGGCGGCTGTCGGAGCGCTACCGCGACTACGACGCCGAACACCGGTTCTCGGTGGGGGATCTGCACACCGCCGAATCCTCGATCTGCCGGTCCGGCGAGGTGCTGCAGGGCCTGATCAAGCCCAACGAATGCGAGGCCTTCGGCACCCGGTGCACACCGCGGAATCCGCTGGGCGCCACCATGGTCTCCTCCGAAGGTGCTTGCGCGGCCTACTACCTGTACCGCCGCCTCGAGCTGCCGCCGGAGGTGGCCCATGCTTGAGGACACCGAAACCCCCGTGGCCGCGCCGAATATCGATCCCACCGGCTGGGTCTGCCCACTGCCGCTGCGGGATTCGCCCACCATCGTGATGGCACACGGCGGCGGCGGGGCGATGTCGGGCGAACTGATCGAGCATCTGTTCCTGCCGGCCTTCGGCTCGGCCGCGGAGGCGAATCTGGGCGATGCCGCGGTGATCGGCGTCGGCGGAGCCCGGCTGGCGTTCTCGACCGATTCGTATGTGGTCAAGCCGATCGTCTTTCCCGGCGGCTCGATCGGCGAGCTGGCGGTCAACGGGACCGTCAACGATCTGGCGATGGCGGGGGCCCGGCCGCTGGTGCTGTCCACCGCGTTCATTCTCGAAGAGGGCACCGAACTTTCCGAGATCGCCCGGGTCGCACAGGCGGTCGGCACCGCGGCCACGACCGCGGGGGTGAAATTGGTGACCGGCGATACCAAGGTCGTCGACTCCGGGCACGGGGACGGCATATTCGTCAACACCGCCGGTATCGGTGTCGTCGACGAGGGTGTCGACATTCGCCCGGACCGCGCCCGGCCCGGTGATGTGGTCCTGATCAGCGGCGATATCGGCGTGCACGGGGTGGCGGTGATGAGCTGCCGGGCGGGCCTGGAGTTCGGTACCACCGTGCGCAGCGATACCGCCCCGCTCAACGGTCTGGTCGCGGCGATGCTGGCCACCGGCGCCGATCTGCACACCCTGCGCGACCCCACCCGCGGCGGCGTCGCGGCCACCCTGAACGAGATCGCCAAACTCGCGAAAGTCGGTGTTACCGTGGATGAACGGAAGTTGCCCATCCCCGATGCGGTCCGGGACGCATGCGGTCTGCTCGGGCTGGACCCGATGTATGTGGCCAACGAGGGAAAGGCGGTAGCGTTCGTCGCGCCGGAGGAAGCGGACATGGTGCTGGCGGCGATGCGGGCCCACCCGCTGGGAGCGCGCGCGGAGGCCATCGGTGTCTGTGTCGCCGATCATCCGGGCATGGTGGTGGCCCGTACCGCTCTGGGCGGCACCCGCGTGGTGGATCTGCCGGCGGGTGAGCAGCTGCCGCGGATCTGCTGAGCAGGAGGCGGATCGGCCGAATACGCACATCGGCGGTGCCTCGCCGGGTGCCCGACCACGAGGATCGACCATGCTGCGGATCCAGACAGTCACCGCGAGAATCCGGCGCCCGTGGTCGCAATGGGATCGTGGCCAGCGCCGCAGTGTGGTCGCGATGGTCGCGGCCGTCGCGGTACTGCACCTGATCGGCTGGGGTGTGCTGATCCTGCTGGTCGCGCCGGGCGGATACACCGTGCAGGGCGCGGCCTTCGGCGTGGGCCTCGGCGCCACCGCCTACACCCTGGGGATGCGCCACGCCTTCGATGCCGATCACATCGCCGCGATCGACAACACCACGCGGAAGCTGGTGGCGGAGAAGAAGAAACCGGTGTCGGTCGGGTTCTGGTTCTCGCTCGGGCATTCGACCGTCGTGTTCGCCATCGTGGCATTGGTCGCGGTCGGGGTCCGGGCGTTGTCGGCCGGGGTCGAGGATCCGGATTCGGGTCTGCAACGCTGGACCGGAGTGTTCGGCACCGGGGTGTCGGGTACGTTCCTGATCCTCATCGGACTGCTGAATCTCGTGTCGCTCGTGGGTATCTGGCGGGTCCTGCGCCGGATGCGCCAGGGTGAATACGACGAGCAGGCCCTCGAACAGCAACTGGACTCCCGGGGTGCGCTCACCCGATTCCTGGGGCCGCTGCTGCGGGCGGTTCGTTCGCCGTGGCAGATGTATCCGGTCGGATTGCTGTTCGGCCTCGGATTCGACACCGTCACCGAGGTCGGCCTGCTCGTCCTCGCCGGTGGGGCCGCCGCCACCGATCTGCCGTGGTACGCGATCATCGTGCTGCCGGTGCTGTTCTCGGCGGGGATGTCGCTGTTCGATTCCCTCGACGGCGCGTACATGAATTACGCCTACGGCTGGGCCTTCGCCGAACCGGTACGCAAGATCTACTACAACGTCGTGGTGACCGGATTGTCGGTGACGGTGGCTTTGCTGATCGGAGCGCAGGAGATCATCTCGATTCTCGCCGAGAAGCTCGATATCGCCGCCGGGCCGCTGGCCTGGATCGGCAATCTCGATCTGGGATTCGATGGGCTTCATCATCGTCGCGTTGTTCGCCGGCACCTGGGCGATCGCGGTCGTGGTGTGGCGGTACGGAGATGTGGAGCGACGCTGGCGGGCGGGACTGAGCGCCGCGGCGAATTCGGAAGTGCCGCCGTGACCCGGATGAGCGCCGGGGTCGAGATGTTCGCGCGGTACGCCCACGCTCCCAACGCCCTGGGGTACTGCGGCCCCACCGACACCACGGCCCTGGCCACGGGTACCGAATCCGAGATTCGCGACGCCGCACGGAAGTTCTCCGGCGCCTGGCCGTATCTGCGGATCATGGCCTCGATGACCGGCGTGAGCGATCCTCTGGACCGGCGGCTGGTCGAATCATATTGGCTCGGCGGAGGTCTCGGCGCCCAGCTGGACTCCACGGCATTCCTGTCGGAGCTGCTGGCGCTCATCGGCCCACCGGCACAGGCGTATTGGCGGCATCTCACCCCGGCCCTGGGCGATGAGGCGAGAGCGAACCACAGCTTTCACGTCTTCGGCGTCTATCCGTGGTCCTGGTTGCTGGGGCGCGTTCCGGCCGAGCAGCCCGTGCGGGTTCTGGACAGCTGCCGGATCACCTGGGCGCGAGTGTGCGACCGGACCCCTGCCGAGCTGACCGTTCGTGCCCGGCACCTGCGATGGGACGGGCATCGGCTGACTCTGTCGCCGAATACCGTTCGCGCACTGGATATCACCGGATATGCCGGGCGCCCCGACATCGAGGGCATCGGTGTGGGCGATCATGTCGCCCTGCACTGGGATCATGTCTGCGGACCGCTCGATCTCACCCAGCTCCGCACCCTGGCCGCGACCACTGCCCGGCAGTTGCAAGCCACCAACCGCCGCCTGGCCGCGGGCCCCGGCGGCGATCCCGGGCGCGCCCCGGCGACGATCGAGGCGACGCGCACCGCGATCCGTCGGCCGCGGTGATCGCACGGCCGCGCGCTCAGTAGCGCCAGCGGGATGCGGCGGTGATCTGTTCGGGGGTGGCGTCGGCGAACAGGGCGATTTCGCCTCGCCGGACGGCGGCGATGGTGTCGACGAGTTCGGCCCCGAAGGCGGCGGCCAGCACATCGTCGGACTCGAAGGCGGTCACCGCGTCGGCGAGCGTGCGGGGCAGCGGGTCGATTCCCCGTGCCGATCTGGTTTCGGGGGACAAGTGGTCGGGATCGCCGGCGACGGGTTCGGGCAGGGTGGCCTCGGTGTGCACGCCCGCGCGTCCGGCAGCCAGCAGTCCCGCCAGTGCCAGGTAGGGATTGGCCGCGGAGTCGAATGCCTTCACCTCGACGTTGGCGGCGTGCTCGTGTTCGCCCACGCTGCCGCTGATGTAGCGCAGGGCGGCCTCTCGATTCTCCAGTCCCCAGCATCGGTAGGCGCCTGCCCACTGGCCGGGCCGCAGCCGCAGATAGCTGGCGACCGAAGGACAGCCCAGGGCGAGCAGCCCCGGCAGATGTTCCAGAATCCCGGCGGCGAAACCCTGACCCGCGGCGGTGATACCGAACGGCTCCGAGCCGCCATACATCTGGTTGGCCCCCGCGCGCCACAGACTCACGTGTACGTGCCCGCCATTGCCGACGATGTCGGCGTCGGCCATCGGGGCGAAGACGGTGCGCAGCCCGTGGGCGGTGCCGACCGCCCGGATGACCTCGCGCACCAACACGGCGGTGTCGGCTGTGCCCACTGGATCACTCGCCGCGACCGACAGCTCGAACTGGCTCTGTTCGTATTCGGGATGGATCTGCTCGACGGCGACACCGCTGTCGCGCAGCATCGACACCACATCGCGCAGATAACCGGACAGCTCACCGAGCCGGGCCATGCCGTAGGCGGGTGCTGTCGTGGCCGGGCGGAAGCTGTCCGGGTCGCCGGGATCGGGCCGCGACACATTCCATTCGAACTCGATCGCGGTGCGCAGGGACCAGCCGTCGGCGCCGAATTCGTCGACGAGGCGACGCAACAGCAGCCGGGAATCGCGGGGATGGGGGTTGCCGGTCTGCGTGTAGCGGTCGGCGGGAGCCCAGGCCCAGCCCGGCAGGGCGGCCAGCACGGTCACGCGATCGAGGTCGGGATACAGCCGCAGATCACCGGTGGGGCCGCCGGCGAAGTGGCGGGTCAGGATGGAGTCATCGAGCAGGAAGGCGTCGAACACCGGTGAGGCGCCGATCCCCCATGCCGCGGCGTGCGGGAGCCGTTGCACCGGAACGGCTTTGACGCGCGTGATGCCACTGGTGTCGATCCAGGTCACCGCCACCGCGATGATGCCGCGGGCGCTCAGTTCCGCGCCGATCGTGCCTGCTCGATCGGCCCGGTGGTGACGGTGTTCCGCGGTCAAATTCTCCATGTCGGCTCCCTGATGATCAGAGATGTGCGTGATGTTCTCGGCCGGGATCACCGTCATTATCCCGGATGCGCCGCTCGCGTATCCGACCGGTGGGACAGGCGGTGGCCAAGATCGAGAACTGGCGGTAACTTGCCGGTATGCCCGACCTGTCTGTGTTCCACGAAATCGCCGCGCGCGTGAACAACTGGGGACGCTGGGGCTCCGACGACGAGATCGGGACGCTCAACCTCATCACCGACGAGGTGGTGCGAGCCGCCGCCGCGACCGTCCGCACGGGACGGCGGATCGGGCTGGCGTTGCCACTGAAACAGCGCGGGGTGCAGACCGGGATGGTGCGCGGGCGGGTCAATCCGCTGCACACCATGGTCGCGGTGAACTGGGAGCTGTTCGGCCCGGGATTCGTTGCCACCAGCGATGATTCGGTCACGATGGGCCTGCAGGCGGGTACCCACTGGGATGCGCTGCCACATGTCTCGCAGAGCGGGCGCATCTACAACGGCCGCCCCGCCGATTCGATCACCGCGCATCGCGGTGCGGAATTCGCGGGAATCGACAAGGTGCCGCATATCGTCTCGCGCGGTGTACTCCTGGACGTGGCACGGGCACGGGGAGTGGACCGGCTGGCCGGCGATCATGCCGTCTCGCCGGAGGATCTCGAAGCCGCCGAGGCGATGGCGGATGTGCGGGTGCGGGCCGGGGATGTCGTCCTCGTGCGGACCGGGCAGATGGGTCTCTACCTGGCCGGCGACCGCGACGGGTACGGCCTGCCCTCACCCGGATTGTCGCTGCGCTGTCCGGAATGGTTCCACGCGCGCGATGTCGCCGCGGTCGCGAACGACACCCTCACCTTCGAGATCTGCCCGCCCGAGGTCGAGGACCTGTGGCTGGTGGTCCATGCCCTGCACCTGGTCGAGATGGGCATGCTGCAGGGGCAGAACTGGAACCTCGAGGAGCTGTCCCGGATATGCGCGGAGGAAGGCCGCTACGAATTCCTGCTCTCGGCCATGCCGGAGCCGTTCGCCGGTGCGACCGGGACCCCGGTCGCACCGGTCGCGATCTTCTAGCTCCGGGCGCGTTGCTCCCGGCCGCTGACGGCCGGATTCGCCACACCCACCTCGAGACGGACGCGGTCCTGATAGAAGCCGATGTGGTCGCGGATCAGCGCGACTTCCGGATACGGGTCGTGGTACTCCCAGGCGATCGGTTCGGTGCCGTCGCTCGCGCGCCAGTAGCGGGCCTGGCCCTTGAACGGGCAGCGCGAGGTGAAGTCGTCGGCGACCAGCAGATCGAAGCGCACGTCCGAGGTGGGTACGTAGAACACGATCCCGTGGTCCTGTTCGCCGACGAGCAGACTCGCCGTCGTCTCGGCCAGTACGCGCTCGCCCGCGGTGATCCGGACCAGATTTCGGATCCGCTGGACATCGACGCGATAGTCGGGCCACTGTGCGAAGCCGGACGGTTCCATGGTGCTCCTCCGATATCTCGGGGCGGGTCAGAGAACGGTATCGGTGTGCGCGCGGGCCGCGCCGTCGGCCGGGCGAAACCCGCGCACCATCGCGTGCACACTGTAGGACGCCATCAACCGCCCGTCGGCGGCGTGTACCCGCCCCTCGCTCTGGGCGTGGCCGCGTCCGGCGTAGACCACGTGGGTACTGTACAACAGCCATTGTGACACGTCGGCTTCGTCGTGAAAGGTGATGGTGGCCATGGTGATTCCGGTCGAGATCGCCGAATGTGCCATCGCCTGGCCGAAGCCCGCGTGCGGTCGCAGTGCCGCGGCCACAGTCCAGTGGCCGATCGATTGCGCCAGCAGCGCCGCCTGCAGCGGCGCGGACTCCGGCGCGTCCCGGTAGCGGGTCCACACGAACAGCTCCGGCGGGCCGATGTGGTCGGGATCCGGGGTATAGGCGTCGCCGACCACGCGTATCTCCCGCCCGTCCACCACCGAACCCGGAGTGTCCAGCGGCGTCGCCCGCTCCGGCGGATCGACCTGTGGCATCGGCGCCACCGAGCGGATCAGATCCGGCGCTCCGGAGTCGAGCAGCACGATGCCCGCACAGCACGGCGCATCGTGCTGCAGGACCTGTACCTGTGCCGTGCTGAAGGTGCGTCCGGAGCGCACCACGTCCACATTCACGCCGAGCGGCGCATCGTGGGTGGCGACGCGGGAGAAGATCGTCGACGCCGACACCACCCGCTGCCCGGGGATCTCCTTGGCCGCCGCGACGACCGCGGCGCCGAGCATCTGCCCCGCCTCGACAACATTGCGCATCGAGGGACCGTGTGCCGGGGCGACGTATTTCCCTGTGCCACCGGGCTGTACGTCCATGAGTCGGATCAGCTCGTCCCGAGTCCAGGGCGGCCCGGGCGAATCGGGCCCGGCGTGCGGCTGGTCGTCCATCGAACCCCTCATGTAAACCACATTCTCTATTCTGAGAGGAATATTACCATCGGAGTCGAAAGGGCTGGCGTGACTGCGGCGGCAAGCCCCGGGGCGGCTTCGGGCCTCGCTGTTCGCCGAGAATCGTCGAGACGATGCGACAGCGGCCGCCACGTGATCCGAGCGGGATCAGGTTTCGGCCAGCTCGGCGGCGCGAGCGGTGAGCCGGTCGGCTACGGACCGCGAGCGACGGCCGAGCCCGCATGCGCAGGCGATTCCGTCGACCTGCCTGCCGAGGGCGGTTTCGATCTCGCTCACCGTCGCCCGCTGCTGCTCGAGGGTCGGTGCATCGTGCACCAGACCGGCGTGGAACCGGGTGTGCGGCGGCAGCATCAGGCCGGACAGCCACCGGTAGTGGGCGGCGCCGGTGCGCGGGGGCTGGTCGCCCGCGCCGAACGGGGCGTGCACGTATTCGAGGGGGCGGTCCGCGGGCCACTGGCGCACAAGCGAATTCGCCAATTCCACAACCGACCGCGCCCGCGGTCCGGTGGCGGCCTTGTTGCGCAGACTCCCCAGGCACAGATGGACGCCGATTCTGGTGCCCGGGGGAGTTGCCGCGGCGAGATCCGCGATACTCGCGCCGAGCCGGAACACGCGATCGACCGCGCGGCCGAGCGGTCCGCCGACGGTTGTCAGGATCAGTTCGGCGGTCGCCTCCAGCTGGATCACCACATCGTCGCCGGCCAGTGCGCGGATCGCGGTGATATCGCGAACGGTGGCGTCCCGGAACGCCTTCCGGTGCGACAGTGCCCCCTTCGGCCCCAGTGCGACGATCGCGAGGCTGAGGTCGGTGGGCATGCCGAGTTGGAGTGCGAGGTCGGGCCGCCCGTACTCCGCGCGCAGGCGCTCGAATATGGGCCATGCCTCCTCGGCTTCCGCGGCGTATCCGAGATCGATGTCCTCGCCGCGGAATTCGACCCCGCGCGGCACCCGGTAGGTCGTGCGGTCGGTCAGCGATTCCCACTGACCCGGGCGGACCACCTCCAGCTTTCCCTGTGTCACCAGATCGTCGAGGATGGGCACGACATAGAGTTCGGAGCGGCGGGTCTCGCCGGTCGGCAACGTCCGGAGCCGATCACGACGGACATCGAGCATTGCGCGCATCGCGATCTCGGTGTTCTCGGCCGGAAAGCTGCCCACGAAATGCACCGCACGAGAACCCATTTGACCAGGATAGTCGGTTCCAGGCGAAGGTGAGGTTCGGAGCCGACCGGACGGCACGAGCCGCGACCGGACCAGAATCGGGCCCCGGAAGGTCACCGGTGGCCGGGCTGGAGTTCGTCCGGTGCGAGCTGGGGGACCAGACGGCGTGGTCGTAGTGCCGCCCCGGTGAACCCGCGGGCGGCGGACCGGCCCTCGATGGACCGTATCGCGGTATGGCTTGCGCGAAAGTGTTGTAGCAGAACATTATTCGTAGAGGACGTCGGTGCCCGTCGGCGCAGCCGATGTACCGGGCCTCAGATAGCCGCGCCGACGGCAAACCTCACGTAATGCCGCCTCGGAGAAGCACCCGTGCCCGTCGTGCAGCTGAAGGTTGAACAGCAACGGCGGCACACCCTTTGGACGTGGCCGGCTCAAATCGACCTCGAACGGACACGAGTTCGGTGTGGACATCAACTCACCGCGCCCCGACTCGCCACTCACTCTGTACCCACCGTTGCGCGAAAGATTCCCGCAGGGTGAACTCATCTTCGGAACCGAGCACCCGACCGGCCGACAAGTCCAGCTCGAACCCATTTAACGGCGTCCGCGAAGCATCCGAAACCATCGCTCGCGCAATAGGTTCGATCGAACGCCGATTGTTCGCAATCGTCCACAGCCGCAGCCCCGGCGCGTGAATCAGCCATGCCGGGCCGCAGCAGTGCACCTTGATCGGATAGTGCTTCACCGATCGCCTCCTCCTGGTCGTCGACACCCGGCACCGGGGTGCGTTCACCCGGTGCCGGGTGCATGGCCAGAACGGTAGGAGCCGAGCCGGACGACGGTCCACTGTCGTGCACAGTCGTGCACACTTCATATTTTCCCTGTGCATTGCCGACAGGACTGCGTCACAATCGAATACACAGGTGCAGCTTCATGCACGACTCACTGGGGAGGTAACCACGATGAAGCTACGTTTTCTGGGCAAGGGCGGGAGTACGAACAATGGGTGCCCGAGCATGTACGCCACGGACCGAGGCACCTATCTGATACAAGGGTGGAATACGAATACTGTTGGCACAATAGAGATTCCGCACCTTCTGACCGCGTTTGCCGAACCGGATACGTTCATCGGATCATCGATGACCGATACCGGACGGGGAACGTTCAGCCTCACCGGCCGGCCGATCACCGAACCGGAGGTACTCGGCATGTTGACCTTCGCGGAAGATGAGACCGCGATCGAGGTTCCGAAACAACCACGGAGGTTCTACGGCAATGCTGCTGGTACCCGATGAAGGGTTCCCGGAACTACTCCGGGCCTGCACGAGGGAAGCATTTCACCTCGAAGTGCTCGACTCGTACGCCGAGCCCGGCGAAAGTGAACCTTTCCGGCGGTTCCTGGCCGCTGAGCCGGATGACCACGGATGGTTCACACCGTGGACGGACCTGATTCAGGAGACGGTCGCCCGGGGAGTCTCGGTGTCACGGGTACGTATTGTGTCGGAGCCGCACACCGACTACACCCGGTTCTCCCTGCGGATCGCCGAGCTCAACACCGATGCAGGGGAAGACATCCGGTATCTACCCCGGCACGATGCCGGGGACGTCCCGCCGGATGATTTCTGGTTGTTCGATGACGAGACAGTCATCTACACGGCGTTCCGGGAGTCCGGAGGATCGTCCGCCGTTGTAACCACCGATCCGTACATCGCGGGGTACGCCCGAGAGCTGAAACAACGGTTCTGGCCGCTCGGCACCCCGTTCCAGGAGTACGTCACCAAGTGACCGGTTCTGTAGGCCAGCAGCGCGAATCTCTCGGGGCTCGGCTCCGGGAGATTCGTTTTACCGCCGGGTTGTCCGGTGCCGAACTGGCACGGCGTAACGGCTGGGACCCGTCGAAGGTCTCCAAGATCGAGTACGGACGAATCAAGCCGTCTCTCGAAGACATCACCGCATACTGTCGAGACTGCAACGCCACAGACCAGTTGACAGACCTGCAAGCTACCCGGCAAAACATAGATACCGCCTACCTCGAATGGCGGAAAGTTCTCGGTACCGGGACGAAGCGACGGCAGCAAGCGTCGATCAAATGGGAATCCGAAGCTCGGATACTGCGATCATTCGAACCGACGTTGATTCCCGGGCTGCTGCAAACCGCAGAGTACGCTACCGGCATCCTCCGCAAGGTTATCGAGTTCCAGCAGATACCCGACGATTTGGACGCGGGAGTATCCAAGCGGATGGAACGGCAGCAAGTCCTGTATCGGCGAGACCACTTGTTCCACTTCCTCATCGGTGAACAAGCCCTTTACACCACGGTCGGGGACGACGAGGCGATGATCGGTCAGCTGGACCGACTGCTGGCGGTTCAAGGGATGCCCCGGATCACCGTCGGGATAATCCCGTTCACGGCACCGTTCGAGACTGCTACGACCGGGTTTCTCATGTTCGATTCGAAGATGGTTCTTGTCGAGACGATTACGGCAGAGCTGAATGTCACTCAACCGCGCGAGGTTCGGGTGTATCACCGGACCTTCGATGTGCTGGCGAGGCAGTCGGTCACCGGCGAAGCGGCACGAAGCCTGATCAGAAAAGCGCTCGACGCCCGCCGGTCGTAGGTCGCCGCGCCCGCTTGCCGCTGTTCAGCAGCGGCTTCTGCTGCCTTGTGTGCCACCTCGGCCGGGCGCGGGATCCGTGCGGGAGGGCTGTCGAGATCCGAAAACGGCTGGTGCACTGATGATCAGGATGGTTCCTGCGGCCAGCGCAATGCCGGACCACAAGGGCAGGGATGCGGCCGGGGTGTGGCTCAGCAGGGCTGCTCCGAGTGCGGAGCCACCGGTTACGCCGAGTTGGTAGGACACGACGTAGGCGCCGGACGGGATGTCCGGGGCGTCCGGAGCTGTGCGTAGGACAGCGTGTTGCAGGATTACCGGCAAGGCCGCCGCGGCGGCGCCCCACAGCATGACGAAGACGAAGACGACCCAACTGAGGTGTGCGATGCCGAGCGCGGTGACCGCGCATGTCAGTGTCATGGCCACGGTGAGAGCAGTGCGGCGCGGATGGGAATCGAGCGCGCGTCCTACGACAGTGACACCGAACAAGCCCGCAATGCCGTACCCGGCCAGAACGACCACCAGCAGCGATCCGCTCAACCCGGCCGGCGCGATCAGCAGTGTGAGGTAGGTGTAGCTCACGTAGTGGCCCACGACCAGTGCGGTCGTGACGAGGCAGACGACGAGAACCGGCCCGAGGCTGAAGGTTCCGCTGGTGCGTACCTCGTGCGGTGGTGGTGGTGTCGCGGGTAACGCGGATCGCAGCAGGAACGCGGTAGCGCCGGCCACACCAGCGAGCACGAGTGCGGCTGCGCGCCAACCCAGTTCGTGTGCCAGGCCGGTAACGATCGGCGCACCGGCGATCAAGCCCAGCGAGGAGCCCGCGAAGACTACCGCCGTCGCCCGGCCGCGCATTCCGTCCGGTGCGTACCGTGCCGCTACCACGGGGATCTGCGACCACACCAGGCCGTGTGCGATCGCCGCTACGCCGCGTGCCAGCGCCGCGACCGTGAAGTTCGGAGCCAGGCCGAATGCGATCTGCGAGAGGGCCAGCAGCACAAGGGATACGGTGAGGGCGCGGCGCCGGTCCAGCCGCCGACAAGCCCACACCGCGGGCAGCGTCGCTACCCCGGCCACGATCGCGTACGCGGTGAGCAGGAGCCCGGCCGTGGCGGGTGCCACGTGCAATCCCATGGCGAGATCGTTCAATGCGCCGATCGGGAACAGTTCGGCGGTCAGGTACACGAACAGTGCCAGGCCCAGCACTGCCAATCGTCCGTACAGTGCACCGGCCGTGGTCGTTTGCGCTGCGGCCATTCGCGTCATCGTGGTAGGCGGTTCAGGAAGGAGGACACCTCCGCAACCCACGGCCCAGCTTCCGCGGGCGTGAAGATATGCCCGGCCGACGGGTATTCGATCAGTTCGGCACCGGCGATGCCGGAAGCCAGCTGACGAACGGTATCCGGCAGCACGACCCGGTCGTCGCCACTGACGACGACGAGGGTGGGCACGTCGACAGCGGGGAGCAGCGGCCGAATATCGGTGCGGCTCACCAGCTCTATATGATCGGCGCTGCCGACGGGGTAGTCGGCGCGGATCTGCCGGACCGCCGCCGCGTGCTCGTCCTCGGACACACTGGTGAGCACTCGGGGTGAGTTGGCGTAGAAGAGCAACTCGGCCAAGGTGTCGAAATCGCCGCGCTCGTCCAGATGCCGCCACACCCGGACCAGTGCACGTGCCTGCGCGTCCGGATGTACCAGTCCGACGGTGAGTACCAGCGCACTGACGTGCTCGGGGTGCCGGGTGGCGGCGGTCACGGCGACAGCCGAACCCAGCGAAAGCCCGACGATCGGAAATCGTTCTGCACCGGCCTCCAAGGCGGTCGCGACCACGGTGTCGGCGAGTTCATCGATCGACAGCGGCGCGGTCGCCTTCGGTGTTTTCCCGGCGCCGGGATAGTAGGGGCCGACGAAACGTCGATCCGCGATGGTGTCGATGAGTGGTGCGAAGTTCTCGCGGACACCACCGCCGGCACCGTGGGCGAGCGCGACCACCGGACCGGTACCGCTGTCGACGACGTCTACCTGGTTCAACAACTGCTGACGCTGTACATCGGAAATCATGCTGTGAAGTTAAGCGTTGACGTTGGCGTGAAGGTCAAGACGAACTCCGGAAAACGCAGGGCGCGGCATGCGGATCGGTGAACTCGCCCGCCGCTCGGGCACGACGACGCGCGCATTGCGCTATTACGAGGAGCAGGGCCTGCTCGCGTCCGAACGGACCGGCAACGGCTACCGGGACTACAGCGAGGCGTGTCTGGTGCGAGTCCGCCAGATCCGGGCACTGCTCGACGCCGGATTCAACTCGCAAACCGTCGCGCAACTGCTGCCCTGTGCCAGCGGCTCGCGCCCACAGCTCGAACTGTGCCCCAACATCGTCGCGGCCATGCAGACAACCTTGCAGCGAATCGAATCCAGCCTGGAGACCCTCAGCGGCCGCCATGCCGCGGTGTCCTCGTTTCTCGAGGGTGAAGTGTCCTCGGATTCGGCCTGAGAATCCGCCCGGCACCCGGGTTGCCCGGCCGTCCCTGCTGTGGGAAGGGGCTGATGAGATAGACGTTTAGCGTGGTACCTCGCATCACGACACCCCAACGCGGGGCGGCCGGCCGGACGTTCTTGCCTTTCGTGGAGGTTCTTGCATGACCCGCACCACCGCGCCCCGACCGGTCGATATAGCGGCCGTATTTCCAGCTCTGGCGCCACTTGCCCGGACCGCGACTCGACTGCACCCTTGCCCCGGCAGCCCCTCGTGCCGCGACAGTTCCGTGGGAGGGCCGCTGCTCTGGCCAGTGGGTGAGCCCTGGCCACACTGTCACGACCTGCACGCGGGCGAGGTGATGTCGCTGAAGCAGGCACAGTCGAAAAAGCAGGACCGGGACACCGTCCACGATCAGGCCGCGCTGAGTGACGACTATCAATGGCAAGACACTCCGGAGGATCTGGCGAGGTTTCAGCAGCTCTTCGACCCGGATCCGGTGCTACCGCAGGGCCCGGTCGCCATGTTGCCGATCGCGCAACTGTATGTCCGCGACGTTCCCGACTTGCCGGCGCCCGCGGGCAAGGATCTGCTGCAAGTGTTGTGGTGCCCGTTCGAGCACGACGACGAACTGCTCCCCAAGACCACTGTGGTGTGGCGGTCCGCGGCCACGATCACCGACATTCTGGCTGATCCTCCCGAGCCTGCGGTGGTTCAAGATGGGCTGGGAAAGTTCGTCCCCGAACCGTGCACGATCGCTCCCGAACGAGTGATCGAGTACCCCTCAGCGCTCGAGCTCGACGAAGATCTGTCTGAGCAGCTGAAGCTATGGGAAGCCGGATACCTCGGCATCGAGGTGAAGGACCTCGGTGTATGGACCGAAAGCCCGTACCAGATGGAGCTATCCGTGGCGCCCGGGTGGAAGATCGGCGGCTATGTCGCCTGGGCGCGCGGCCTTCCCCGGGTGGAGTCGTGCCCAGCTTGCGGGACACCCACCGAACCGGTATTGACCATCGCCTCCGCGGAATGGCAAGAGGAAAGCTGGGTCCCCTACGAAGATCGGCACGCCGGCGGCACTGCATCTCCCACCAAGATCAACATAGGTGACGTATGGGATCTGGTCATCGGCGCCTGCCCGGCATCGCCGGAGCATCCCCACGTGTTGTCGAGGGATTGAGCCTCCGTGGCAGACAACCGTACTGATGGGGGTCAGCCCCGCGGTTGAGCAGTCCCTGAAAGTGCGCCGCATTGCGTGGTGCCGGCTAGGGCCTCAGCACGATTTTGCCGTGGGTGTGTCTGCGTTCGAGTTCGGTGTAGGCCTGGCGGACCTGCGCCAACGGGTAGACGTTGGCGATCGGGACTTCGAGGTGTCCGTCGGCGATCAGGCCGGCCAGTTCGGTGAGTACCTCGGCGCCCCGCCTGCCGTTGGGCCCGGGTTCGGTTTTGACCCCGTGCTGTGCGGCTGCCGGGAAATCGATGATGGTGTCGATCCGCTCGATTGCGACGCCGAGACCGAGGGCGAGTTCGACGTAGCCGTCGCCGTAGGTGTCGATGAAGGCGTGGACTCCGCCCGGTGCGGCGGCCTCGAGCCGGTCCGTGACGCCGTCGCCGTATGCGACGGGGATCACGCCGTGGCTGTGCAGCCACTTGTGGTTTCGCTCGCTCGCCAGGCCGATGACCGTGGCTCCGGCACGGCGCGCGAGCTGAACGGCGATCGAGCCGACTCCTCCGGCGGCTCCGGAGACGACGACGGTCTCGCCCTTGTCGAGCTGTACGGAATGCACTGCCCCCCATGCGGTCACGCCGGCGATGTATAGGCCGCCCGCCACCTCCCATGGGACGTTGTTCGGTTTGGGGGTGAGGTTGTCGACGTCGACGAGGACCAGTTCGGCTTGGGAGGCCCGCTTCTCGGAGAATCCGATCACCTCGTCGCCGGGCGAGAATCGGTCGGCTCCGGTGCCGATCTCGGCGACGACTCCGGCGAGATCGCTGCCCTGCCCGGAGGGAAAGGTCGAGGGAAAGATGTCCGTCATCGCGCCGGTGCGTAATGCCGCCTCGCCGGGGTTGATACCTGCCGCTCGCACTTGCACGAGGACCTGTCCTTCCCCGGGCGCCGGGCGGTCGACCTCGTCGATCCGCAGGACGTCGATTCCGCCGAATTCGTCGTACCTGACTGCCTTTGTCATTGTTTTTGCTTCTCCTCCGGCGTGCGATGCGCGGCCGACTTCGAGTACGGGAATGGTTCGCACCGGTATGCCTGTCACCAGGGCACTGTTCCGGCATCGTCGAAGAATTCGCCGGTCGGTCCGTCGTCGGGCAGGGTCGCGAGGTGAATCGCGATCGCCGCACCCTGCTGTGGTGTGCGGACGCCGCGAAAACCGTTGAGGTCGGTGGCGGTGAAACCCGGGCAACCGCTGTTGATCAAGATATTGGTGTCACTCAGTTCCTTGACGTATTGGATCGTGACCGCGTTGAGAAACGTCTTCGATGCCATGTATGCGGTGATGGCAAAAGAACCGATCTCGGTACTGGGCAGACCGGGTGTCGTTTGCAGGGCGAGAGAACCGACGCTGCTGGACATGTTGACGATGCGCGGTGAGGCCGAGGCGCGCAGCATCGGCAGCATCGCGTTGGTGACCCGGATGACCCCGATCACGTTGGTTTCCACGACATCTCGCACGGTTGCGGGATCGACCGTGGTGGGTGTCTGCGGCATACCGCCGGTGATCGCGGCATTGTTGACCAGAACATCGAGCCCTCCGGCATGATCGGCGATCAATTCGGCTGCCGCCGCCACACTTTCGTCGTCGGTCACGTCGAGCGGCACACCGAACGCATCCGTCCCGGCCGCGCACAACTTCTCCACCGCGATCTCGCGGCGCTGTTGATCCCGCGCGCCCACACCGATTCGCCAGCCGAGCGCGCCCAGGCCCGCCGCGATCTCGTATCCGATTCCCTTGTTCGCGCCGGTCACCAGCGCGATCGTTCGTTCACTCATGCCGTTGATCATGTTGCCGACTCGGGTGGGGCGTCCAAGACCGACTGGGTGGTCGGCGATACCGCACGGGTATCGGTCGTGGTGAGCGCCGGATACGATGACGTGGTGGAGACGCGGGAGTTGCGGTACTTCGTCGCCGTCGCCGAGGAGTTGCACTTCGGGCGGGCGGCACAACGGCTTGCGATGGCGCAACCGCCGCTGTCGCGGTCGATCCAGCAGCTGGAACGGCGGCTCGGAGTCGTTCTGCTGCACCGCAATTCTCGTGCGATCACGTTGACCGAGGCCGGGTCGGTGCTGCTGCGGGAGGCCCGGCTCGCCCTCGAAGCGGTCGATGCCGCCGAGCGCCGCACCCGCCGCGCCGCTGCCGACCGACCCGGTGTGGTGCTGGCCACCAAGGCAGGAGCGTCCAGCGAACTGTTGTCGAGGCTGCTCGACGCCTACGCCGCCGAGCCCGGCGCGGTGGCGGTCGAGGTGATGCTGTGCGGGCCCGGCGAACCGGAACGCCTGCTACGCAACGGGAGTGCCGACGTCGCGCTGCTCCACCGCCCCTACGACACGACGACCGGACTCGACACCGAGGACCTGCACACCGAACAGCAGGTCGTTGTCCTGCCCGCCGGGCACCCCCTCTCCGGCCGACCCCACGTATCGATGGCCGAGGTCAACGCCCTGACGGACCTGCCCCTGCCACGCTGGCCCCGGCGGGACGGAAGTTATCCGCCAGGCCCCGGCCCGCAGGTTCGCGACCATACCCAGTTGATCCAGCTGATCAGGCTCGGGCGGGCCTGCGCGGTCATGCCCGAGTCGCTCCGAGCCCAACTACGCGACGATCACACCGTCGTACCGGTGCCGGACGCGCCGGCCGTCACGACCGTCATCGCCTGGCCGCCACACAGCAGATCCAAAGCCATCGCCGACCTCGTCCGCACCGCGATACGCCTCCAGCCGACAACATCCGCACATACCGATGCGCATGTTGTTGTCCAGCATGATTTTTCGAGCGTCACGACCGTGCGGCCACCACCTCGGACGCAACCTCGAGGAAGTTCGGGTCGGTGACGCCCGGGACCAGGATGAACTCGTCGCATCCGGCCAGCTCCGCGCCGTCGAGAATGCCGGCGAGCACCTCGGGACTCGACGCGCGCGCCGAGGCGGCGACCATGTCGGCCAGATCGGATCCGAGGAAGCCGAGGTAGCGCGCGGTGAAGGAGTGCAGCGCCTCCGATGCGTCGGTGACGCCCAAGGCGGTGAAGCAGCCGCTGACCTTGCGCGGGGTCGTCGTACGACCGGCCTCGGCCCAGCACCGGTCGGCGAGCTCGCCAGCCTTGGCGATCTCCTCGGCGTCGCCCGGGATGCTGAAGCCGGAGATGCCGTCGGCCCACCGCGCCGCCCGACGCATCGCCTTGGGCCCCATCGCCCCGGCGAGGATGATCGGCCCACCCGGTCGCACGCACGCCGGCCCGACCGGGTCCGCGCCCTCGAACGGGGAGTCGCCCGCGAGCAGTGACTTCAGCTCGGCGACCTTGTCGTCGAGTTGCTGGTGCCGTCGCGTGAAGTCAGCGCCGAGAGCGCGGTAGTCGTGCTCGCGACCACCGACGCCGACGGCTATCTCGAGGCGGCCGTTCGCGAGCTGGTCGAGGGTGCCGATCTGCTGGGCGACCATCGCCATCGGGTGCTGTGGAAGCACCCAGAGATTCGCCAAGACCTGCACTCGCTCGGTGACCGCGGCGCAGGCGCCCAGCGTCGCGACCATCTCCGGATTCGAGAACGTCACCCGCTCACCCACGGAAACGCTCGAGAACGGGCCAGCGTCGATTCGCCGGGCCCAGTCGAGCGTCGTACCCGGTCCGTAGCCGGGAGCCATCTGCGGAAGTGCGACACCGATCTTCATGTGGCGACCCTCTCAGACCCCACCCGGCCCCGGTCACGCGATCCCCAATTCCGACAAATCACAGTCCACCCGGGTGCCGACAACACACCCGATCAACGCACTGTGCGTGCCCGTGTCTCGGGCGCGTTCTCTCCAGTGCGCGTGCGCGAGCCTACCGACCTGCACGGGTGGATCCGTTGCGTGGCACGATGTCGCGGTGTTGCAGCTCGTCGCCTGGGGCGGAAACGAACGACGCAGCTTGTCGGCGACGTCCTCGGTCAAGTGTTCCAGTGACCGCTCTCTCGCTTCGCGCAGCTCGCGGATTCGTTTGGCTTCACGCCCGGCGGTCGTGCGTCGTTCGGGCGGCCCTGAGTTGGAGCCTGACCCGTCCGTGGCACAGCAGGTACGAGGAGGTGGTGCTGGCCGGACAGCTATTGCGATGGCACGGGGCGCCACCCTGTCCACGGCCGCGGCCCGAACTTTCCTCGAAGGCAGGCGATTCGGTGATCGGCTTGCGACCGATCGGCCGGGATTCGCACTGCGGTGCGCGTGGTAGTCGCCGTTGGTTTGGATCACAAGGTCTCGGTAGCCGGCGAGTTCGATGCGCAGATCCCTCGACAGCGCCTCGCCGCCCAGATTGATGAACAGCCGGGTGCCGTGCCGGCGGGCCATTCGGACTACCCGGACAGCAGCTTCCTCTATCAGCCGGTAGGCATCCAAGTACACCAGCGACGCCTTCGCAATGGCCGAAAGATTCGTCTTGCCCAGTTCGTCGGCAACCCCAGGGAGGTCCGCGAACCAGGTGCGAGTGTGGTGATCGTCGGCGACCACCACAATCCGCGGCGTACTCACTTCGGTGCTGGCAACAGTTGCCATGGGCACGGCACGGTGCTGTAGCCAGCGGCCAACTCGACTGCCGACGTCGTCGCTGCCGATCCTGTTGGATACCAGCAGTGTTGGCACGTCCAAGGCCGCGAGCACGGCGGCTGCCATTGGCGCGTCGCCCGCGATGGAGTGCTCGGTGCTTCGAATCGCGGCACCCTGGTTGGCGGTTGGGAATTTCGGCACGCTCCACAGCTCGGCAGATGCCAAATAGCTCACGCACACAACCGGTCTGTCTTGCGTGACCATGGTGCTACCAGCCGTATACGGAGAACTGGCGATCGGCGGCGACGTGATCGAGTGCGGTGCGGCAGTACTCGATCATCCGTTTCGGCAGTTTGTCGATCGGAAACCATCCCAGCGCACTGCACTTGTCAGGCTCACGGTTGTCCGGGTTACCCTCCCATTTGTCGACGGCGAAGAACAATGCCATGCGGCCGCCTGACGACGAGTTGTGCATCAGATGGGCGAAATGCACGTCGTTCGGCGCAATGCGGACACCGACCTCTTCGTCGGCCTCTCGGATCAGCGCGTCGACAACCGACTCATCGGCCTCGAGGTGGCCCGCCGGCAGATGCCACGCCCCGTCCTCGTAGCCGGTGTTCTCCCGGAGGCCGAACAGGATTTCATCGCCTCGACGCAAGAGCAGGTGGACATCACCTGTCACCTTGTGGCGCTGAGGTTTGCTCGCCTGAATTGCAGTATCCAATACAAACTCCTTCGGTCTCGTATCGCTCTGACCAGGGATGTTGCGCTTTTTCCGCGTCGTGTATCGAGCCTAATGCGGCCGGCGGCAGGTCGTTATGCGTCGCATGCATACCGGTCAAGCACCGCACGGCATGGCCTGTGACACCACCGAATTCCACGCTTGCAGACACCCGACCAACCCGATCAGAGGAGAGGTGGACGCGATGGCAAATACCCGCGCAACCCTCGTGGAGACCACAACGATTCAGCCCGGGCTTCCCGACTACCGCGACATGGCGAGGGCCTTCCGCGGTGAGGCGGGCCGCGGACCAGGCGCACATTTCATCCTGACCATGGCCGCGGCACTCGCGGAAGTACATCGGTCGCACAGAATTCGCCCTGGTGACCCTTACGCGACGGCGGCGATTCGAGCGGACCTCGCATCGCTCATCGACCGCTGGATCGAAACGAATCTTCCCGGCCGAGCGGGCTGGTCGGGGCCGCGGCGATCTGTGGGAGCGCTCGCGGATGAAATGGCCGCTGCGCACATCGAGGCCGACCACCGTCGAGAATCCGGGGGACTGATCGACCGGAGCGACCTGCATGCGGCTCACCTTCCACTCGGAAGGCTCGCCACAGCATGGTCCGACCTGACCGGTGATGTTGCTGCCGCTCAACCGTATCCAGCAGACGACACAGCGAACCCGGTTGGAGATGCAGCGCCGGGTGAAGTGCCGCAACGCATTCCAGGGACGCACTACCCCTTTCCAGTGACGGCATCGGATCCACCACCATTGGAATTGCTCATCCGAGTAGCCGCAGCATTTGAACAGTGGGACCCCGAGGTCACCACCACCGCGGCCGACGAGAACAAGTTGGCCCTTCCTGCAGCACTGCGCGAACTATTGGCGCCAGCCGATAGCTCGCGCTGAGCCCAACTGCCCGAGCGTCAGCCGGTCGCGCTGTGTTGCGCGAAATTACCGCGACTTCGACGAGCCCGAGCCGGACAACGCCACTCGCGGTACCTCCTGCGCACCCGGCTCACCCGTCGCGGGGTGTAATAGCTGGCGCCGGGCACCACTGCATCATGGGCAAATCGCCCCTCCCATTGCTGGTCCAATCCACCTTTCGACGAGGCCGACCCAGCTAGGTGCGACGACGGGGCGGAACGATGCGGTGAACTCATAGGTGTCTTGAGATGGTCCCATAGACCGTCAAGATCCTGGCAGGATCTGGCCGGTCACATGATTCATGCCACGGCTCGCGAGATCACCTGAGAGCGCTTGGTAATGCCGAGTTCCGGTCATTTCGTGGGTTGCGGAGAACGCCTGAATCAGGCTGTATGCGACCCTGGTCGAGCGCGAGCGCGGCAGTCCTTCGGCCACGAACCATGGATCAACTGTGGCGACCCGCCCTGTTCGTCGAGTCGTTCGGCGTATTTGCGGTGAGAACGGCGAGTAGATCCGCGGCGCTGTCGGTCAGAAGTTGGGTGTGATCGGCATTTTCGTCGGACACCCACCGTTGGCCGGTCTGGCGGAGGATGGCCATGCCCGCGTCGGTGGCCAGCCGTGCGGTCCTGGGCTCGACACCGCGGCGCTCCAGGGCGGAGATCAGGGCCTGTGAGAGGGCGGCAAGTTTGATCAGTTCGCGTTCCAGCAGGGGTGGATTGGCCGCGATGACCGCGGATCGCTCCCGTAGGAACTCGCGGGGTCGGATCACCTCGGGCGCCTTGCCGAACGCGGCCATCAGCATGGTCAGCGGATCCGCGCCCGCGGGGGCCGCCTCGATGGCGGCGACGAAGCACTGCTCGAGTTCCTCGCCGCCGAACAGCGCCTCACGCTTGTCGGGGAACCAGCGGTAGAAGGACCGTTCGGTGAGGCCCGCGCGCTTGGCGATCTGCGCGACCGTCGTACGGTCGTAACCCTGTTCGGCGAACAGGTCCAGAGCCGCTCGCTCCAGACGAGCGCGCGTATTGCCTTCCCAACGTGCCATGCCCCCAGCATAGTGACAGCAGATGCTGTCGTCGGCTACGGTGAGTGATGACAGCATCTGCTGTCATTAAATCAGGAGACATCATGCGCACCCTTCGCTTCCACGAACACGGATCCCCGCTCGACGTCGTGCGGCTCGAGAAGACCGAAGCGCCCGCCCCCGGCCCGGGGCAGATCCGGATCGCAGTCCAGGCCTGCGGGTTGAACCCCGCCGACTGGGCGCTGTGCGACGGCCTGTTCGCCGGCACCCTCCCCCGGGGTATCGGGCTCGAAGTGTCCGGCACCGTCGACGCGATCGGCTCCGGCGTGACCGGCGTCGAGGTCGGCGACCCGGTTCTCGGCCCCGCACCGTTCCAAGGATCGACAGCCGGCGCGTCCGACCACGCAGTTCTGGACCGCTGGTTCCCCCGTCCTCCAGACCTCGAGCCGGCTGCCGCCGCCGCGCTGCCGATGGCGGTCGAGACAGCTCACCACGGCCTGACCGGTCTCGGCGTACCCGAATCGGCCGACGGCATCACCGTATTCGTGAATGGCGCGGGAACCACCGTCGGATATGCCGCAGTGCAGATGGCATTGCGGCGGGGAGCCCGGGTCATCGCCTCCGCAGGCAAGACCTACGCCGACGCATTGCACGACCTGGGCGCCCAAGTCACCGCCTACGGCGAGGGCATGGCCGACCGCGTCCTCGAGCTGTCCGGAGGCCGGGTCGACCTCGCCCTGGACACCGCACCCGCGAGCAACTGCCTACCCGAGATCGTCCGCACGGTCGGCAAACCAGCAGACGTGCTCACCATCAGCGACTTCGCCGCCGCCCACGAACTGGGCGTGCGAACCCAGTTCAGCGAGAACGCGATCCACGACCCCGGCCACATACTGAGCGACTACGCCCGCTTGGCGGCGGAGGGCAAATTCACGGTGCCGGTCGCTCGCACCTTCGCGCTGGAGGACTGGCGCGCGGCCGCAGAACTGAGCCTGTCCGGCCGACCCGGCGGAAAACTGATCGTTCGCCTGATATAGACACTTGGCCGTGTCCACCCAAGGTGGAAACCATTCCGCGCCAACCACACTGAGCGCAAATGGAGACCGACCCCGCAGCCTGGCCGACATCCGATAATGCGGCGGTGAGCGCGCTCTGGGTTTCGATCGCTCGGCGTTTGCGTGCATCGTGAGGGATGGCTACCTCACCCGATATCGACGTCGCCTTCGCCGGCGACGACCTCGTGCTGCGGCTGGCCTCAGCCGCCTATCTGGCCCGCTACACCGGGACCTCCCGTGAACACTGCGGTTCGGACCTACGCCTGTACTTCCTCTGGTGTACCGAACGCCACCTCGCGCCCATGGCAATGCACCGGCCGGAGATCGAACGCTACGTCGGCTGGATGCGGGAAGTACGCCGGTTCAAACCCGCCACCGTCGCCCGCCGCGTGGCAACGGTGACCGGGTTCTACCGCACCTGCGTCATCGACGGCGTGCTCGACCACTCAGCTGCCGAGTACGTCCGGCGCCCTCGGGTGGCGAACGAGTCACCGACACTGGGACTTTCACACCTGCAGTTCGAAGCCTTGCTGTCCGCGGCGCGGGACTCGGGCAACCGGTTCGACTTCGCGCTCGTGGTGATGCTGGGGTTGCGAATCTTCGAAGCCTGCGCCTGCGACATCGCCGATGTCGGCGAAGAACACGGCCACCGTGTACTGCGCGTGGTGGGCAAGGGCAACAAGGTGGTGCTGATCCCGCTCCCACCGGCGGTGGGACGCGCCATCGACCACGCGGTCGGTGATCGCGAGCTCGGGCCGATCCTGCTCAACACCCGAGGGCGTCGGATGGACCGGCACTGCGCCACGCGACGCCTACGCCAATTGGCGCGGGTGTCGGTGGTGCGGTTGCCGCGGATGCATCCGCACATGCTGCGCCACACTTTCGTCACCACCATGCTCGACGCCGGAGTCGACCTGCGCGATGTCCAAATCGCCGCACGCCATGCCGACCCGCGCACCACGATGCGTTACGACCGTGCCCGCACCAACCTCGACCGCCACCCCAACTACATCCTGGCCGCCTACATGGCCTCGGGCACATGACAAATCAACACACGCTGATGAGTGTGCGCCTCCGGAAGGCTGTGGATCTGAATCAGCCAGATGGATGGTGCAACAGGAGAGCCGGGCACGGTGGTGGGCTATTCGGCTGCACCCTCTGGTACGTGGACGAGTGTGACCAGAACACCTTGCTCAAGTGGCGCCCCGAGGTCCACCAGGACTACTCCGCGCTCGGTGAAGTGGATTTCGCGGCTGTCGCCGTTGTCCAGTGTCACCACCCAGGACACAACCTTGTTGCCGGAGGGCCGGTGGCGGCGCTTGTAGTGGATTTCGGCGTTGAACTCTTGGTCCGAGTTGTTGTAGCGGGCCCGCACGATCACACCGGGCGCAATAGCCGTATTGAAGTATTCCGGCAAGCCTTGATCGGTCACGGCAACCCTCTCGTGTGTGGTGGCGAGATCAATGGTGCTCGTCAACAGCCTGGCACGGGCCGATTGTGCGGAGTCGAATCGACACGTCAGCATTGGAAGCTGGATCCGAGCGAACACACTCACCTGTCGCATACCGAGCGGTCTGCGGAGCGCGCTCGACGATCAACGGGCGCGGAACGTCTCGACCGAAGGAGCGCACCCTCATGCCGATGAGCGTGCTATTCAGCATGGTCGCAAGTGATCTGGGGCGTGTGTGCGGTGGTGGGTCAGCGGCCACTGCGAGGTTGACTCAACAAAGCGCGGCCGCGTTCCGGGGTAAGGCTGTACGCCAGAACAGGGTCGGCGAGCAACGCGACCGGGGCGATGTGATCGGGAGTGCGGGGCTGCCAGTGCCTCATCGCGGTCCCGAGCGCCTCCCACAGGGCTTCTGGATCGGAATGGTGTTGTGCGAGCGCTTTTCGTACCGCGGTGTCGAACGCCTGGTTGCCGTAGGTGAGCTGGTAGCCAGGCTGCTGCGTGCGTGTTCGGTGTCCGTTGATGGCACGTTTGATCGCGCCCCCGGGGTCGGTTTGTGCGGTCTCGAGGATCTGGGCAACGTCGAGCGCGGAGGCATACCAGGGTTCTTTATGTGCGTGCTGCAGGAATATGCACGGCACGAACTCGTCGGTGAACAGCGGACCGGTGAAGAATCCGTCCGGCACGGGTGTTAGAGGTAACAGACGCGAAAGGATTCGGGAGGCCTCGTAGGGAGAGGAGGTGGCGAGGAACATCTGGAGCTGGGTTTGCAGGACCGTGGCGCGGGATCGGCCGAAATGCCGGGCTTTTTCCAGGGCCACCGTGGCGGTGTCGATATCCCCGGAAAGGGCCTGTTCCCGAGCCTGTTCCACCACCAGATCCCAGCTGTCACGGGTCTTGCCCGCCGGCTGACGTATTTGATGAAAGCTTTGGTACTCCGATTCCATAAGGGCAGTGAACGACGGGTACCGCCGCGGAAACTCACCCCAGGAAAACACACTGTAGGCGGCCCATTCGCCGTTCTCGTCACGGTCGGCCGGGTCGAGGAACAGGACTCCGACGTCGGCGTGCAGCGAGATCAGCAGCCCGCGAGTGAACGGGTTACCCGGCGCGTCGACCGGAGCCTCGCTGACCAGGTCGGCCCACGACTCCCAAGAGGGTTCGAGCTCACGCAGCCATCCCAGATTGGTGGTGTCACGCATCTTCCACACGAATTCCCCCGCATGGCGCCATCCATCGGTGGTCAGCAGGAAGCTGCGATACGAGGGCGGCAACCTCAACCCGAGGCGCTGCTCGACCGCCGCGACGTCGGCCTCGGTGGCCGGGGGATAGCCGAGCCAGCGTTGTTGTGCCACCTCGGGATCCAGATCACCGGGATCACACGTGGTGATCCGTTCCTCGCTCCACAGCTCCAGCCAGGGTCTCCAGTCCATTCCGTGAACGCTACGAGTGGCCTCCGACAAGTTCGGCGGGGGGCGGGCCGAGATCATGGTGAGAAGTGAGTGCTACTGGCCCTTCTTCGGCATATCCGCACATGCCGCTTATGGAGCGGCTCTCCGTGAGCCCGCGAGCCGAACAGGGCATCCCGGCGATCGATCCGGTCGCGGCGTTCGCGCCGGGAAGGCCTGACGGCCTGGAGTGGTCGCCACGGTCCCGGCGTGCTGTCGGATCGCCGACGACCGGCTCCCGGAAAGTTTTTCAAAGAAATCCCGGAGGGGTTGTCGGATCGGGGCGATGGTGTTCGTAGCAGTGGTGAGGCCGCCCAGCGGGGGTGGCGAGAGAAAGGGATGACGCCATGAGCACCACCTTCACTGTCGACTTCTTCTGCAGCCTCGACGGCTACGGCATGGCCAGGGGCTGGCCGGGATACTGGGGGAAGGAAGGCCCCGAGGTCGTCGAGGACCGGGTGCGTACCTTCGCGCAGGACCAGGTGCTCGTCTTCGGCGCCACGACATTCCGGCAGTTCCGGAAGTTCGTCACCATGTTCGACGAGCCCTATTACGACAGCCTGAACGAGCTGCCGAAGATCGTGTTCTCCAACACGCTCGAAGAGCCGCTCGGATGGCAGAACTCGACGGTTGTCACCGAGGATGCGGTGACCGCGATCGAGCGTCTGAAGCGCACCACGGACGTGCCGATGCGTTCGCACGGCAGCATCTCGCTGAACCGTGCTCTGCTCGCCGCCGGCCTCGTCGACCGGCTCGAGGTCATCATGTTCCCGGCCATTTCGGGCCGCGCCGGTGAAGCAGCTCTTCTGCACGGCGGGGCGGAGTTCGACCTGGAACTCGTCGAGTCGACCGTGCTCGACGGCCGGACGCAGAAGCTCGTGTACATCCCGCACCTGCACACAGAGGTTCCCGAGGGCGCCGGGCCGCAGCCCCGGAACGCCGACTAGCGCGACCCGATCTCGACGCCACAGGAGAGGATCTTCACATGCAATATCTGGTTTCGGTGATCGACGACAAGAACGATCCCGGCAGCACGGACAGACAGCCCGCCATCAGCGCGTTCAACGAACGACTGATCGCCGAGGGCTACTGGGTTTTCGCGGGTGGACTCGCGGACACCGACACGGCCACGGTCATCGACAACCGGGGTGAGCAGGCGGTGTTCAGTGACGGGCCGTTCGTCGAGTCGAAGGAATACCTCGCGGGCGTCTGGGTGTGGGAGGCCCCGGATCTGGATGTGGCCCTCGAACTCGCCGCCGAGGCGTCGAAGGTCTGCGACCGCAAGATCGAGGTGCGGCCGTTCCAGTGAGCGACATCGAGGAAGCGATCACCCAGGCTCACCACGACGAGTGGGCCCGGGTGGTGGCCAGTCTGACCAGGCGCTTCGGCGACCTCGACATCGCCGAGGAGGCTGCGGCCGACGCGTTCGCGACCGCTGTCGAGCGATGGCCGGCCGACGGCGTGCCACCCAACCCCGGCGCCTGGCTGACCACCACCGCCAACCGCAAGGCCATCGACCGGATCCGCCGCGAGAACAAGCGCGACGACAAGTACAAGGAGGCTCTGATGGTGTACGACGACACTCCCGCCGAGCCTCTCGGCGCCATCGACGACGACCGGCTGCGGCTGATCTTCACCTGTTGTCATCCGGCGCTGGCGATGGAAGCCCGCCTGGCGCTGACGCTGCGCATGGTCGGCGGCCTGACCGTGCCCGAGATCGCCCGCGCCTTCCTGGTAGCGGAAAGTGCTGTGGGGCAGCGGATCACCCGCGCGAAGGCCAAGATCAAAGCGGCGCGCATCCCCTATCGGATGCCGTCCGCCGAGGACCTCCCGGCCCGCGTCACCGGCGTGCTCGCCGTCCTGTTCCTGGTCTTCAACGAGGGCTACCTGGCGACCGGCTCGGACACCGACCCCGTACGGCACGACCTGACCGCCGAGGCGATCCGGCTCACTCGCCTGATTCGTGCCCTCCTGCCCGAGGACGGTGAGGTGGCCGGGCTGCTGGCGCTGATGCTTCTGATCGAGGCCCGCCGCACCGCCCGGGTCTCGGCCGGTGGCGAACTGGTCGCCCTCGACGAGCAGGACCGTGGCGCCTGGGACACGGCGCTGATCGCCGAGGGCCACGAATTGGTGCGCGAACGCCTCGCCGCGGCCGCCGCCGGGACGGCCCCGGGGCGCTACCAGATCCTCGCGGCGATCAACGCCGTGCACACCTCCGCCCGCGATATCCGCGACACCGACTGGTCACAGATCCTCGCCCTCTACGACCGGCTGGTGCGCCTCGACCCCTCACCGATCGTCGCTCTCAACCGGGCGATCGCCCTCGCCGAGCTCGACGGCCCGGAGGTGGCGCTGGCGGCCGTCGACCGCCTCGAAGACAAGCTGGCCGGCTATCACGCCTACCACGCCACCCGCGCCGACCTGCTGCGCCGGCTGGGGCGCAGTCACCAGTCGCGCCAGGCCTACGACAAAGCCATCGAGCTGGCGGCCAACACCGCCGAGACCGCCTACCTGACCCGCCGCCGCGACCAACTGCGGTAACCCCGATCGGCGTGCGCGGCGGTGACCGGCTCGATCAGCCGATCAGCTCCCCGCGCGATCGGTCCGCGGTATCGGGTGCCCAGGCGGCGTGCAGTCGGGCGTAGCGGCCGCCGGCGGCCGAAAGCTGTTCGTGGGGGCCGTCTTCCACGACACGACCGGCGTGGAACACCAGGATGCGGTCGGCGATCTCGGCGTTGTGCAGCCGGTGGGCGATCGTGATGGTGGTGCGGCCGGAGGTCAGCTGCGGACAGTTCGACGGTCGCCGCACCGGGCGGCAGCATGGGGTGCCCGGATGCTCGGGACCTGATCGGAGACCGGCCGCGCTCGAATCCACTGCCCCTTCCCGCTTCCGATGTCGGGCAATTCCTGTGCTGTGGTTGGCCGATGTCACATTTTATTAGTAGTTAGTAACTGGTAACTTAACGCGCATGGCTGAACGGATGAGCGGAACCGAACGGCGTGCCCAGGTACTTGCCATCGCGGCGAAGGAGTTCGCGGAGCATGGATTGCACGGGGCGTCGACGGAGGCGATCGCGCGGGATGCGGGGATCACGCAGGCATACGTCTTCCGGATGTTCGGGACGAAGAAGGCGCTGTTCCTGGAACTGGTCCGGGCGGCATTCGAGCGTGTCAGCGACGGGATGCGCGAGGCGGGGGAGGGGAAGTCCGGTCTGGACGCGCTATCGGTGATGGGCGCCCAGTACTTCGACCTGCTGGCAGATCGGACCGGGTTGCTGTTGCAACTTCAGGGCTTCGCCGCGTGTGGCGACCCGGAGGTCAGGGATGCGGTGCGAGCGAGTTTCGCACGGATGTGGGACACGACCGAGGACGGCACCGGGCTCGAACCGGTGACTGTGAAGACGTTCCTGGCCTTCGGGATGCTGCTGAACGCCGGTGCCGCAATGGATGTCGAACAGGTCGACGAGGCGTGGGCCGAGGGAGTCCGCACCCGGATCCGGTCGGGCCTGTTCGCGCACATCAGCACCGAGACGAACCGGTGAGCACTCGTGTCGCCCGCCGCGAGGACATCGCTCAGCGGGACGGTCGACTGAGCACCGCACTGGTGGGCACGGCGCTGGCGGGAGCGGTGATCGGCAGTGTCGGCGCGCCTCTCATCACGCCGGTCGCCACGGGAATGCATGTGTCGCTGGATGCCGCGCAGTGGACCTTGACGGTCACCCTGTTCGCCGGCGCGATCGCGGGCCCGGTGCTGGGCAGACTCGGCAGCGGCCCCTACCGCCGTATCACGATCCTGATCACCCTGGCTCTGGTCATGGTGGGCGGGCTGCTGACGGTTCTCCCACTTCCGTTCGCCGCGTTGCTGATCGGACGCGGCTTGCAGGGGCTCGCGGTCGCGTCCGGGGCGTTGCTGATGAGCGTTGCCCGCACGCACCTGACACCGGAGCGCTCGGCGTCGACGATCGCCGCACTCTCGGTCGCCTCGACGGTCGGCATCGGCGTCGGCTACCCGGCGATCAGCTTGCTCGACCAACTCGCAGGTCTGCGTGCCGCGTACGGACTCGGACTCCTGCTGTCCGCCGTCGCGCTGGCCATCGCCTGGCGGACACTGCCCGCCGAGGAGCCCGGGGAACTGCCTCGGATCGATGTCGCCGGCGCGCTGCTGCTGGCTCTCGGCACGCTCGGACTTCTTCTGGTCATCGCCGAACCCTCGATCTGGGCGACCCCGTGGCGGGCCGGTGGCCTCCTCGCCGGTTCCCTCACGGTGCTGGCCGTGTGGGCGCTCATCGAACTGCGCACCGCGACACCGCTGGTGAACCTCCGCCTGCTCGGTGAAGGGCCAATCCTGCGCGCGAACCTGGCGATACTCGTGGCAGGGGCGGGTTTGTACCTGCTGTTCAGCCTCTTCACCCGGTACGTGCAGACCCCCGCGGGAGCCCACTACGGATTCGCTCTGCCTGGCGTCGCCGCGGGCGCCGCGCTGATCCCGTTCTCGCTACTCGGGTTCGTCGCGGGAAAAGCGGTGCCGCGTCTCATTATTCGCATCACCGAACGCTGGACCTACACACTCGCGATCGCGGTCGCGGTGGCCGGCGCACTGCTGTTCGTCGTCGGCAACCGGTCGCTGTTCGCCGTCCTCGCCGCGATCGCTCTCCTGGGTTTCGCCGTCGGAGGTGTTTTCGCGGTGATGCCCAAGCTCGTCCTCGTCGGTGTGCCGCGAGCGGAGACCGCCAGCGTGCTCTCGATCAACCAGATCGCCCGCAGCATCGGAATGAGCATCGGCAGCGCGCTCGCCGGTTTCCTGCTCGCCGCGACCACCCCGGACGGCGCGACACTTCCGGCCCGGCACGGGTATCTCACCACAGCGCTGTGGGCGCTACCGCCACTCGTCGCCAGCGCACTCGTCATCGTCGCGAACCGATCCCGGGATGCACCGACCCGAGTACCGACGTGACCCCCCCGCGACTGGTGAGACCGTGGCCGGTCACGACGGGCGGCGAGTGAACCGCCAGGCGGTACCCGACCGTTGGAGCGTCGCCGCGACCGTCCCCGGCGGACTTCCGGGACTGGATGACCTACAGAGCGTAGCGGTCACGACCGCAGTGTCGCGGCGAACAGCTCGGCGACGCGCTGCCAGGAATCCGCCGCGGCTTCCGCATCGTGCACCGGTCGTCCCGGGAAGAAATAGGCATGCTGCGCACCGGGATAAACGACCAGTTCGTAGTCCGCTTCGGCCTGCGACAACGCGGTGTCGATGGCTTGTTCGACGCGTGCTTCGGCATCGGCCCACGCCTGCTCGGTGGTGTCGCGCACGACGGTGGTGACCCGCAGCCCGAATTCCAGCGGTGGCAGTTCGCGGCCGACGCTCGCGGTGAGCGTTGTACGGCTCGATCGAGTTCCGCGCCCGGTCCGTCTCGCTGTCGGTTGATCGTTTGGCAAACTATTAGCATCCGGCCCGGCCCGTTTCTCGTGAACGCGCAGGAGCCCGGAGTCGACCGACTCCGGGCTCCCGGTGCGGCGGATGGGCGACTCGGTGTCGGAACGCCGCCGCCGCGACGATCAGTTCGGCTGCATCTGGCGCACCTGCTGGCGCATCTGGTGCATCTGCAACTCCCACTGCATGGCACGATCCTGTGCCCGGGTGGCCTGGTCCTCGGCCTGCTGGGCCAGCTGCGCCGCCTGGTCGGCCTGATCCTGGGCCGACTGCGACCGCTGGTTGGCCTGGTTGGACTCGCCCTGTGCCTGCTGGGCCTGGTTCTGTGCCCGGTCGGCCTCGCTCTGGGCCTGTTGTGCCTGGTTCTGGGCCTGCAGCGCCTGCTGGCGGGCCTGTTGGGCCTGCTGGTTGGCCTGGCTCGCCTCGTTCTGCGCGGACTGTGCCTGGTGTTGTACCTGCCGCGTCTGCTGCTGCGCCTGCCGGGCGAGGTTCTGCGCCTGCTGGGCGTACTGGCGAGCGTTCTGTGCTTCCTGCCGCAATTCGTCCAAACCCGACCGCATGGCATCCAGGCCGGACCGCAAGCCTTCGATGCTCTGCTGGTCCTGAACGCCGTTTCTGCTCATCGTTGCAGTGCTGTCTTGCGCCATTTGAGCTTCCCTTCCGGTGATGTGAATGGAAATCGAGCGAATGGAACAGTGGGTTGAGCGATGCAATCTTTGCACACCGGTGGGCCAATGGCTACATATTGGCAATCTAATTGGAATGGAGCGTTCACGGCGCTGATTTCGCCCCTCCGCAGGGCCGTTCCCGGAGAGTCGAGGCCGATGTCGAGGGCATGGGCATGGGCATGGTCGGAGATGTCTTCACGCGGATCCGGGACCATCGTCGCGCACGGTTTCCGGTTCGAGTGTCCGGATCGCGGCGAGCAGTTGATCCCATGTGGTCGCCGGAAGCTCGTGGCCGATGCCCTCGAGCGGGAGCAGTGAGGCGCCGGGGATCTCGCGAGCCATCGCCTGTCCATTGCCGAAGGGAAAGAACGGGTCGTCGGTGCCGTGGACGACGAGGGTCGGCATGGTGAGATCATTCAACCGTTCCCGCCAGCGGTCGCCCGCGTCGGCATATGCCAGGTTGAGTTCGCCGGCGGCCGTATCGGTGGTGCGGTCGACCATTCGGGTCGCGTGCCGGCGTGCCCACTGCTCATCGAAACCTTTTGTGCCCGAGAGTATCCGAGCCCCTTCGACGAGGTGGTCGATCACCGCCGTCCGGTCGGACCGATCCGGAGCGGGTGACTCGGTGAAGAAATCCATGATCCGGTCCGAGTGCTCGGGCAGATCCGGATCGGCCGGGCCGGGAGGCGTCGGGCGGGTGTTGATCAGGGTCAGAGCCGACACGCGGTCGTTGTGATCGAGGGCGGCGAGCTGACAGATCCAACCGGCCACGGAGAAGCCCACCAGGTGGGCTCGGGGAAGTTCGAACACATCCATCAGTCCGATGATGTCGGAGGCCAGGTCACGGAGGCTGTAGCCGGGAGACCCGGTCGGGTAGGCGGTCGACCGGCCGGTATCGCGGATGTCATAGCGCACGACGAACCGGCCGGGGCCGGCGAGCCGCTCGCAGAACCGGTTTTCCCAGAACAGTTTCGACGTGCACGGCAGTATTACCGGCGGCTGTCGCCGGTCTCCGAATGTGCTCACACACAGATCGACGTCACCGACGGTGACCAACTGCTCGGGCGATCGTTGAACATGATGCGGCACGGCGACTCCTCTGCGATTGCGTCTGTTGAGAGGACCGATTCCGGGGCCGAAACTCATCGGCGAGGGTCGAAGGGGCGTCAGGCACCGGGTTCGGGTGGATCGGGACGGAACGACACCACGGGATATCCGCGATCGGGGTCGATGCCGATCCGGGCTCGCACCTGATACACCCGGTCGACCATTTCGGTGGTGATCACCTCGGCGGGCGCGCCGAAGTCGACGACCCGGCCTCGGTCCAGGATCAGCACCCGATCGCAGAACATCGCGGCCAGGTTGAGGTCGTGCAATGCGATGTAGCTGGTCACCGGCAGCGCGGTCACCAGGGCGAGGAGATCGAGCTGATGCCGGATGTCGAGGTGGTTCGTCGGCTCGTCCAGCAGTAGCTCACGCGGCTGCTGGGCCAGCGCCCGCGCGATCTGCGTGCGCTGGCGTTCGCCGCCGGAGAGCGTGTGCCATCGGTTCTGTGCCTTGTCGGTCATCGCGGTATGCGCCAACGCCTTTCGCACCGCGGCGGCGTCGTGCTCGGCGTCGCCGCCGAATACCCCGCGATGGGGGATACGCCCCAGTGACACAACGTCTTCGACGGTGATGTCGATCTCGGTGTCGGCGTGCTGCTCGACGACCGCCACCCGGCGTGCTACCCGGTTCCGGCGCCACCCGCTGATATCGGCGCCGTCGAGCAGCACCCGCCCGCTGTCGGGCCGGCCGATACCGCTGAGCAGACGCAGCAGCGAGGATTTGCCCGAACCGTTGGGGCCGAGCACGCCGATCGTCTCTCCGTCGCCGGGTTCGACGGTGACACCGTCGAGTACCAGGTTCCCGCCCCGCGTCCAACGCACATGCTCCGCGCGCAAGGTCATGCCATCGCTCGATTCCGTAGCAGTAGTGCGATGAATGCCGGAACACCGATCAGCGCGGTCGCGACGCCGACGGGAACCTCGGTGGGCGCGAAGACGGTTCGCGCGGCAACATCGACCCAGACCGTGAAGATCGCGCCGGCCAGCACGGTCACCGGGAGCAACCGGCGGTGTCGTGGCCCGACGACCAGGCGTGCCGCATGCGGCAGCACCAGTCCGACGAATCCGATCGCACCGGCCGCGCTCACCAGGGCGGCGGTGATCAACGCGGTGACCGCGAGCAACAGCGCGCGCGTCGCCCGCACCGGGATACCCAATGCCGCCGCCGCGGACTCGCCGAAGGTGAACGCGTCCAGGGCCGGGGCGCAACTCAGACAGATCGCGAGTCCGGCAACCGTGACCGACCCGCATACGACGACGTCGGTCCAGTCCGCACCGGAGAGCGAACCGAGCAGCCAGAACAGCACACCCCGGGTCTGTTCGGCATCGGCGCTGGACACCACGATGAACGAGGTGAGCGCCGAGAACAGTTGTGTCGCCGCTACACCGGCCAGAATGATGCGGGCGGTGCCGCCACCGACGGCGGCGGCGAGGATCAGCACCAGCGCGAACGCGGCGATCGCCCCGCCGAAAGCGCCGGCGGTCAGCGAAATCGCCCCGCCGCCGAGGCCGAGGACCGCCACCGCTACCGCGCCGGTCGACGCGCCGGAGGAGATGCCGAGTACGAACGGGTCGGCGAGCGGATTACGCAGTACCGACTGCATGATCGTGCCGCATAACGCCAGCCCGGCGCCGCAGATCGCCGCGAGCAACGTGCGAGGCAGCCGCAACTCCCACACGATGCCTTCTTTGATCCGGCTGACATGCGCCGCCTCGAATCCGAGGTGCTCGCCCACGACCGAATAGACCTCGCCCACCGACACATTGGCCGGGCCGAAGGTCAGCGTGATCGCGATCGATACCACCAGTACCGCGAGCCCGGCCGCCAGCAGGGCCGCCACCACCGGCCCCTTGCGCCGGGCGATTGTCGCGGTCAGCGGACCGGTCCCCACTGCGCCAGCGCCGCCGCCACCTTCTCCACCCCGTCCACGGTGCGCAGCGACGGATTCAGATCGGCGCCGTTGACCACGACGAACCGTTTCTCTCGCACGGCGGCCATCCGCTGAGTGACCGGATGTGACTGCAGGAAGGCGATTTTGCTGTCGAGGTCGTCACCGTCGATCGTTCGCCGGCTCAGATCGGCGAGCACCAGTGCATACGGATCGCGGTCGGCGACGCTTTCCCAACCGACCTGCGGCCATTCGTCGGTGGTGTCGGCGAAGACGTTGCTCGCACCGGTCGCGCCCGCGATGATTCCGGAGGAACCGCAGCATCCGGCCATGTACGGGGTGCGGATGTCGGAGAACCAGAACGCGAGGCTCACCCCCGCGTTCTTCGTGGCGGCGGTGGCAGCGCCGAGGCGTCGCTGCAAGGACGCGATCAGCGTCTCGCCGCGATCCTTCACATCGAAGATCGCGGCCAACTGGCGGATTTCGGTGTAGACGGAGTCGATGCGCAGCGGTTCGGTGCGCCCGCCATCGGCGTTCACACTCGAGGTCCGGCCTTCGCAATCGGTCGGTGACAGATAGTTCGGCACCCCGAGCCGATCGAACCGGTCGCGGTCGGCCACACCGCCGGTGCCCAGGGTGCCGCCGAAGGACGCGGCGACGAAATCGGGCTCGGTGGCGAGCACGGTCTCGAGTGACGGCTGATTCTCCGCCAGCCGCGGCACCTTCGCATTGGCGTCGGCGAGATCCGCGCGTACCGGGTCGGTCCAGGTGGCGGTGCCGGCCATCCGATCGGCCAGGCCCAGCGACAGCAGAATCTCCGTCGATCCCTGATTGAGCGACACCGCCCGCCGCGGAGGAGTGTCGACGGTGACCGCCCGCCCGCAATTCTGGATCGTCAGGGGAAATCCGGCTCGGGACTCGGCGGGCGGGCCTGGGGTGTCGCCGGTGCCGGAGCACCCGGCGAGGCTCATCGTGACGATCAGCGCGGACAGGGCACCGAGGTGCTGGATTACCGAACGCATGGGGCGTGAACTCCTTGATCAGGGCTCAGCCGCGGAGCCGTGAAAAGTGGTGCCACGATCGCCGAGTAGCCGGGCTCCGGCCCGATTCGAGCCGTTACCGTTGCGCGTCAGCCCCGGATTCACACCGGTGTTCCCTCGGCGATCGCTGCCCAAATGCTACCGGGTGGGAGGAATGGAGTTTCCGGACGGACGGCCGAAAGCCGTCGTGTGGTCGGAGGGACGGCCAGTCGGTACGTCGCGCCGGAGAGTCTGTCGCCGCCGTCGAATCAGCGCAGCGGTGGGCTGAGCCGGACCGCGTTGCCCGACACCCGGATTCGCTCCTCGGCCGGGTCGAGCGTGACTTCCAGCAGCGAGGGACGGCCCATGTCGTGGCCCTGGTGCAGGGTCAGCTCGGCGTCCGGCGGGACCAGGCCGAGCCGACGGGCATAGGCGCCGAAGGCGGCCGCGGCGGCGCCCGTGGCGGCGTCTTCGACGACGCCGCCGACCGGGAAGGGGTCGCGGACGTGGAAGACCGTCGCGGATTGACGCCAGACCAGCTGCACCGTGGTCAGATCGAGCCTGCGCATCAGGGCAAGCAGGCGGTCGAAGTCGTAGTCCAGGTCGGCCAGCCGCTCTCGTGTGGCGGCCGCCAGCACCAGGTGGTGCACCCCGGCGTAGGCGATCCTCGGGGGTAGCGCGGCATCCAACTCCCGGTTCGTCCAGCCGAGTGCCGCCAGGGCTTCCGCGACATCCGACGGGTCTGCCTCGTATACCCGCGGTGGCACGCTGGTGAGTGTCGCCTTCAGCGTTCCGTTTTCGTCGCGGACGGCGACCGGCACCCGGCCCGCCGGGGTGTGCAGGTCGAAGTTCCCGGCTCCGAATTTTTCGCCGAGCGCGATGGCGGTGGCCACGGTGGCGTGCCCGCAGAAGTCCACTTCCGCTGTGGGGCTGAAGAACCGGAGGGTGAAGGATCTGAGGTCATCCGGGTCGGGGCCGGGTGTGAGAAAGGCGGATTCCGAGTAATCGAGTTCGGCGGCGATCGCGAGCATCGTGGCGTCATCGAGTCCGGTGGCGTCGAGTACGACGCCGGCGGGATTGCCACCGTGGGGGCTGGTGGAGAAGGCGGTGTAGTGCTGGACATCGCTGGTGGTCGGGGCATTCATGGGTGAGATCCCTTCTGGTGGAGCAGGATTGGGGAATCGAGAGGTCACCGGCCCTCGGCCGCGTCCCACCGTTGCCTCGACGCGGACAGGGCGAGCACGGTGCCGACGGCGAAGGCCGCGGCAGCAAGGGCCGCCGACAGCCGCAGGCCGGGGATGAAGTCGCCGGAGGCGGCGAGCGTGCCGAACAACGCAACCCCGACGGTGCTGCCGACCTGCCGGGAGACATTGAAGACGGCGGCGGCGATGCCCGCCCCCGACGCCGGGGCCGCGTCGATGATCGCGGCGGTGGCGGCCAGGGCCGTCGTGGTCTGGCCGAGACCCGTGGCGCTCAGGGCGAACAGCAGCACCCAATAGGGAGTGTGCGGTCCGGCGATCAGCCAGCCGAGGAAGCCGGTGGTGCCCAGCGCCAGACCCGCGGCCATCGGAATGTAGGGGCCCGTGTGGGCAACGATCCGGCTGAACAGTGGCGCGGCGATCAACCCCATGCACACCGACGGCAGCAGGGCAAAGCCGGTGGCCAGGGCGCTGAGGCCGCGCTCTTGCTGGAAGTAGAGAGTGGTCAGGAAGAGCATGCCGTAATAGCCGAGACTGATCAGCAGCCCGATCACCGCGGTGCCGGTGAAGGCACGGGACCCGAACAGCGAGGGCGAGAGCAGCGGCGCGCGCCCGCCCGCGGGCCGCTGCTCCAAGGTGCGCTCGACCAGGGTGAAAGTGACCAGCGCGGCGACGCCGAGGCCGAAGGCCGCCAGGACCGGTGTAGACGTCCAGCCGCGTGTGCTCGCCTCGTTGAGGCCGAAGGCCAAGGCTAGGAGCCCGACGACGCCGAGTATCTGTCCGAGCGGGTCCATCCGGCGAACTACTGCCGTGCGGGCGGGGGCGCGGAGGTGGCGCAGCGTGAGGTACACCGCGAGCGCGCCGACGGGCAGATTCAGCCAGAACACGAAGCGCCAATCGAAGGCGGAGACCAGAACCCCGCCGACGACCGGACCGGCGCCGAACGCGACGGACGCGACCGCGCCCCAGAGGGCGACCGCTCGGGCCCGCACCGCGCGATCGGGGTAGGTGGCCTGCAAGAGTGCGAGCGAAGCGGGCACGAGCAGCGCGGCGCCCGCACCCTGGGCGAGCCGACCGGCGACCAGTATGCCGGCGGAGGTGGCCAGGCCGCAGGCCGCGGACGCGGTGGTGAAAATCCCGAGGCCGGTCAGGAAGATCCGTCGGTGCCCGAACCGATCGGCGAGACCGCCGCCGAGCAGGAGCAGCGCGGCGAAGACAGTGCTGTAGCCGTCGACGATCCATTGCAGGGCGGAGGCCCGGGCGCCGAGGGAGGCGCTGATGTCCGGGAGGGCGACATTGACGACCGTCACGTCGAGCATCACCAGGAAGTAGCCGAGACTGAGTGCGACAAGCGGGGCGAGTGCGAACCGCGGGTGATCCGTGCCGGAAGGTGCTGCCGGATGGTGTGTTTCGGCGGCGCGCCCGGGTCGAGCGGCGAAGTCTGTGAAGGTCATGGAAAAAATCATCAACCCCGGACGCTTCGTCATCCATCAAAGTGTCGCTGTTCTACGCTGTGATCATGCCGGATCCGCACCCGCTCAAGCATCAGACCGATATCGCCCGCGCCGCCGCACTGATCGCCGATCCTTCGCGGGCCGTCATGCTCAAATGCCTGGCCGACGGCCGTGCCCTGCCCGCGAGCGCGCTCGCGGCCGAGGCCGCGGTCAGCGCGGCGACGGCCAGCGTGCACCTGGCCAAGCTGGTGGAGGGCGGGTTCGTCACGGTCGCGCAGCGGGGTCGGCACCGCTACTACCGGCTTGCGGGCCCCGACATCGGCGCGGCCCTGGAGGTGCTGGCACTCGTCGCGCCGCCGCTGCCCATCACCTCCCTGAAAGAAAGTAACCGGACCAACGCCCTGTACCGCTCCCGAACCTGCTACGACCACCTGGCCGGACAGCTCGGCGTCGCCCTGCTGCAGGCGCTGCTCGACCGTGGCGTGCTGACCGGGCATGACGGCGTCCACCGCCCCGATGAAGCGGTGCGCGACCGCCTTTCGTCGTACGGCCACGATTTCCGCTACGAACTCACCGACTCCGGTCGCAACCAACTCCGCGAACTCGGCATCGACACCGACCGCCTGCCACCGCGCCGCCCCGCGATCCGCTACTGCGTCGATTGGAGCGAGCACCGCCACCACTTGGCCGGCGGCCTCGGCGCGGTCCTGACCGCCCGGCTGTTCGATCTGGACTGGGTGCGCTGGGGCGTCGGCCCGCGCCTGGTCCACCTCACCGAGCAGGGCACCGCGGGCCTCGAGCGGTCACTCGGGCTGGTACTTGTCGAAGCTTGAACATTCACTGCCGCAAGTATTCTCGGCAGGGCCGGCATCGTCGCGCCTACAGCAGTGGCGATCCGGCAGGTGCGCGTGAAGCCAAGGAAAATACGTCGGAACCTTCACGATTCGCGTGCGCTTCGCTACCGTCCGAGGGGTGCGATGGATTGCGGCTCTTGTGTGCGGGGTGCTTCTCGGTCTAGCGGCGCCTCAGCCGGCGCAGGCGGACGAACCGGCCGCACATCCGGTCGAGATGGTTCCGGCGACCGGGGCACTGTTCTACCCCAGCGTGTCCGGGGTTGTCCCTCGTCTCGGCGGCCCGCACTTCTGTACGGCGGGTGTCGTGGCCTCACCCTCACGCGACCTGCTGGTGACTGCGGCGCACTGTGTCCTGGGCCCCGGCGTTCCCATCGAGTTCGCGCCGCTGCTGCACGACACCGAACTCCCACAGGGCGTATGGACGGTGACGGACATGTACATCGACCCGGCGTGGCAGCGATCTTTCGATCCGCGCCATGACATCGCGTTTCTTCGAGTTGCGCCGCGTGCGGGAAAGAAGATCGAGGACGTGGTGGCGGGAATACCTCTCGTCGAGCCGCGTGCGGGTGGGCCTGTCACCGTCGGCGGGTACCCGATGGGCAGCGGTGGCCGCCCGCTGACCTGCACCGCACCGCTGGAGATCGTGGCAGACGGTTCCGCGATTCACTGCAGTGGTTTCGGCGACGGGACCAGCGGCGGGCCGTGGGTCCAGAACGGCCGGTTGGTCGGTGTGATCGGCGGACCCGAACAGGGCGGATGTGCCCCGGATGTCGAGTACAGCACGCCGTTCGGCCCGGAGGTCCCGGCACTCCTGAGACGCGCCGCAGCGGGCGGCAAGGGCGACGTGGTCCCGATCGGCTTCACCGCGAACGCCTGCTGAAAGCGAAACCGAGTCAACCGGTTTCGGCTCGGTCCAGGTGTCGCGATCTCTGCACTGTGGGCAAGCAGAAGAAGGGTGGCTGCGGGCAACCGTCCTGACATGTCCTGCCCGCCGGGCGATCTACCTGGGCCACTGGCCAACTATCCAGCTTGACAGCGGTATTCGGGCGAGGTGCTCAAGCAGACTTCGAAGCGGCACCACATCATTCTCTCGACAACCGCAGTCTGTGAACATTCGTGCACTGAATTGTGTCGATTGGCCTTGAGGGGGTATCACTCGAATCGAAGGTGTCATCCGCGCGGCCCCGGGGTCGCGGTAGCTGGGAAGGGTGGTGTGGGGGCGATGGTGATCCGAGGCGGGGCGGCCGCTGCTTCGCGAGGTGGAACCTACAATGTCAGTGTACGGTCGTGCGCAGAAGTAAGGGGCTGCCATGGATTTGTTGAAGTGGAGTAAGCGTCCCGCTGCCGGTGTCAACGCGAGAAAGCCTCAGGTCAATGTCGTGCGAGGGCTGGTGGCGCGGGCTACCACGCCGCTGCTTCCGGATGACTATCTCCGCCTGATCAACCCGCTGTGGACCGCCCGCGAACTGCGGGGGAAGGTCGTCGACGTCGTCAAGGAGACCGCCGACTCGGCTACCGTGACGATTCGTCCTGGCTGGGGTTTTCCGACGACGTACGAACCCGGGCAGTACGTCGGTATCGGGTTGCGGATCGGGGGCCGGTGGCACTGGCGTTCCTATTCGCTCACCTCGATCGGCTCGTCGTCGGACAAGACCATCTCGATCACGGTCAAGGCAAATCCTGACGGTTTTCTGTCCACGCACCTGGTCGACGGCGTCCAGCCGGACACCATCATCCGGCTGGCGGCGCCGAAGGGCGATTTCCATCTGCCGGAGCCGGTGCCGGGCAGGATCCTGTTCGTTACCGCGGGCAGTGGGATCACTCCGGTCATCGCGATGCTGCGGGCGCTCGAGGCGCGCGGCGACGCACCCGATATCTGTCACGTGCACGCCGCGCCGACCCGCGACGACGTCATCTTCGCCGACGAGATGCAAGCCCGCGCAGCAGACGCAGATCACTATGACCTGACCATCCAATTCACCCGCGAGATGGGACATTTCGACGTCGCGCGCCTGGACGAGTGGGTGCCCGATTGGCGCGAACGCGAATGCTGGGCATGCGGACCGCCCAGTCTGCTCGACGCGATGGAATCCCACTACGAGGCAGGCGGCCTGCGTGAGCGCCTGCATACCGAGCGATTCACCATTTCCCGCACCGACCATGGGGCCGAGGGCGGGAAGGTTCGATTCGCCGTCTCGGACAAGGAGACGGAGATCGACGGTGCGACAACACTTCTGGAAGCCGGAGAAAAGCTCGGAATAACCATGCCCTTCGGCTGCCGAATGGGTATATGTCAGACATGTGTCGTCCCGCTCACGGGGGGATACGTGCGCGACCTGCGCACCGGCGCGGAGCGCCGCGAAGGAGAACGGATCCAGACGTGCATCAGCAGCGTGTCTGGTGAATGCACCCTCGATTTGTAGGAGGTCACATGGCCATCACCGATATTGATGCCTACGCGCACCTGACCGCGGCCGACATCGAGGCGCTCGGCGCCGAACTCGACACCATCCGCCGCGATATCGAGGAGTCCCGGGGCGAACGTGATTCCGCCTACGTTCGGCGCACCATAGCGTTGCAGCGCGCTCTGGCCGCAGGCGGGCGCGCGACCCTGATGTTCAGCAATCGGAAGGCCGCGTGGCTGGCCGGGACGGCGATGCTCTCGCTGGCCAAGATCATCGAGAACATGGAACTCGGCCACAATGTCATGCACGGCCAATGGGATTGGATGAACGACCCGGAAATCCATTCCTCGTCCTGGGAATGGGACACCACCTGTCCCAGCGTGCAGTGGAAGCACTCGCACAATTTCGTCCACCACAAGTACACCAACGTCGTCGGGATGGATGACGATGTCGGTTACGGCATCCTGCGCGTCACCCGGGACCAGCGGTGGGAATGGTGGAATGTCGGAAACCCGGTGTACAACCTGGCCCTGGCGACCTTCTTCGAATGGGGTGTGGCCCTGCACCACCTGGAAGTCGAGAAACTTCGTAAGAAGGACAAGACCTGGCGTCAGGCGTTCAAAGACCTGAGGATCATCGGGACGAAGGTCGGCAAGCAGGCGGCGAAGGACTACCTGATCTTTCCCGCGCTGGCAGGCCAGAACTGGAAAACGACATTGACCGCCGACGCCACCGCCAATTTCGTCCGCAACTATTGGGCGTACATGGTGATCTTCTGTGGTCACTTTCCCGACGGTGCCGAAAAATTCACCAGGGCCGAACTCGAAGTCGAGGACCGGCCGCGCTGGTATTTGCGGCAAATGCTGGGATCAGCCAACTTTCACGCCGGCCCGTTGATGCGCTTCATCAGCGGCAATCTGAGCCACCAGATCGAACACCACCTGTTCCCCGACCTGCCGAGCAACCGCTACGAGGAAATCGGCGTCCGCGTTCGCGAACTGTGCGAAAAATACGATCTCCCATACACAACCGGTTCGATCGGCCACCAATATCTGCTGACCTTCCGCACGATCGCCAAACTGGCCCTGCCGAACGCGCTGCTCGCGGCTACCTCCGACGATGCCCCGGAGACCGCCTCGGAGCTTCGCTTCGCGATTCGCGAAGGGGTGCAGGACCACTTCGGCCCCGATCCGCGCACCGGCAAGCGCCAGGGGCTTCGGACGGCTTTGCACGAATTGAAACGCGCGCCGGTACGGGCGGCGAGCTGAGGACGTCGGTATCAACGCCGGTGACCTCTACCCAATAGCGCCCCCGGACAAGGGCATTCACCGCTGTGGTGATGCTCGCCGGGGGCGCCGCCGCCTCGGGCGTTCGCTACAGGAACCGGTCAGTTGAGACCGGCGAGGCCTTGGGCGATTGCGGCGAGCCGGGTTTGGGCTGCCGAGACTACGCCCTGTCGGTCCTTGTGGGCTTCCTCGTAGGCGACGATCGCGCGGATATCGGCGGGGTCGGTGAGGTCTTTCACCGCGGCGGCGACTTGGGAGACGTTCAGGTCGTCGTAGTCGCCGACCGGCAGTTCGCCGGGTTCGAGGGTGCCGGTCGTCGTGCGGATCGAATGCAGCGCGTGCGCCGCGGTCTCGGCGCCTTCGTGACGGGTGACCTGCTCGGCGGTCTCGAGTGCCGAGTCGCGAGAGGCCGACAGGGTTTTGACGGCGACATCACCCGCGTGGGCACCGCGAGCGAGGAACTCGCCGAGCGCGGGCGGGGCGGAGCGGACGGTGTCCAGCGCCCGGTCCAGCCCACGAGCCGACCAGGTGACCGGGAGGTTGAACAGCTTCACCGCGGTCCCGGTCGCAGCCTGTAAAGTGCTGCGGCGCAACGCGGCCGGTCCGCCCAGAGCATCCTCTGCCAGGACTGTGGTCAGCCAATCCACCGTCGCCGAATGTGCGGTGACCAGACGGTCCGCCAAAGTCACCACGTCACGCTGGTCGGCGGCGGTTGCCAAGGCCTTGATATAGCGGGCGCGGGCGAGCAGTTGGTGTTCCAGGGCCAGGTCACCGAGCAGGGCCTCATCGAACGGCTGGGCCTGTTCGGCCAGCGCCTTGATGGCGGCGACCGCGCGTCCGAGGAGCGGTCCGACCACTTCCGGCACTCCACCCAGATCGCGGATGGCCGTCTCGATGGCCTCGGCGCGCGCACGAGCGTTGTCGGCGTTCCGGGTCAGTTCCCGGCCAACCGCCTCGGTCCGGGCCTGGGCGATACGGGTCTCGGCCACTTGGATTTCGGTGTTGGTCAACGACAGTGCGGCGCGCAACTGCGCCAGCAAGGTAGCGGTATCGGTAGTGCTCATGCGAATCTCGTCCTTCGGCGATAGACAACATCGGTTCGGGCGCAACGCTGCACCACTCCCGCGACTACCCGCCTTTGCCGACCATTAACATATGTGCGCCGATCAGCCTGGATCTCGTCGATTCGGGTCGGTGGGGAGTGCTCAGCCGAGATAGGTCGACTCGAGCACGAGGTCTTTGATGACCTTCTGGTATTCGGCGTGTGTGCGATGTTCCCGGGTTTGCCAGTGGGCGCCCTCGTGGCGGCGCATGAATGCTCGATATTCCGGGGCGCCCGGGTACTTGACGTTGTCTGCCACGACGACCGAACCGGGGTGCAGCCAGGCCCGGTCCAGAATCCGGTGGAGATCGGGAAGGTATTCGTTCTTCTCGTGGTCGAGGAATGCGAAATCGATTGTGCCGGGCGCGAACCCATATTCGTCGCCCAGTGTGGCGAGGGTCTTTCCGTCGTCACCCAATGTCCCGACGAGTACGACGATGCGCTCGCCGATACCCGCGTGATCCCAGATCCGCCGGGCGACAGCCGCATTGGCCGCATTGAACTCGATCGAATACAGAACGGCGTCCGCGGGCATGGCTCGCGCGATGCGCAATGCGCTGTAGCCGCAGTAGGTTCCCAGCTCCAACAGGCGGCGCGGACGCGCGGCGGCGACGGCGCGGTCGAGGATTCGGCCCTTCTCGTCACCGATGTTGATCAGGTAGCTCTTGGTGTAGCAGAACTCGTCGATCGCCCGGATGACGTCATCGATATCGTTTTCACGCGCGTGCGCGCAGACATAGTCGGCCAGTGCCTGTTCGCGACCGTCGCCGACCTGCCAGGTGGCACCCATATGCCGCAGGCCGAACAGAAATCGCAGATACGACCATCGCAGGAACATCACCGGTTTGCCGACCCACTCGTTGGCGGCGACGGCCGAGGCGAAGGCGGCGACGACGGCCAGCACCGGTCGCGGCAGGCGCCGGCCGAAAACCCTCGGCCGGCCCGTGATGAGCAGGATCGACGAAACTGCCGACACCATGGATGCCCCGATGGCAGCGGAATGTTTGCTCACCCGAGAGTCCCTTCGCTGTTTCGTCGATTCAATTCGGCCTCCAGAATCGGTCCGATGATCGCGAGCGCCTCGGGGTTGGTCATCTGGGCGTGCGTGACATCGACGGGGTGTTCGGTGATCTTCCCGGAAAAGTACGGTCGCCACATTTCACCGGTGAGTTCGCCGGTAATGCCTTGGCGCGCCGAAAAATACAGCAGATCGCCGTCGTAGGACGCCGGGCGGTAGCTCGTGGATATGGCGACGCTGTCGACATATCCCTGGTGCAGGCGCTCGAGCTGCTGACGGGTGAGTCCGCGTCCGGGCCCGGGACTGTCGGCGAGCAGGTCGACAGCTTCGTCGAGGGTGAGCGGCCTGGTGTCCGGAGTGGCCGATTCGTTGCCCTGCAGGTGGGTGACCAGATCACGGACGGTGGGCGGCTGCGGCTGCGGCGCGCCGTCGCCGAAAGCGACGCTGTCGAACATGACCAGCAGATCGACGTCGTGCCCGCGGGCGCGCAACCCGATGGCGAGCGCGTGCGCGAGCTGCCCGCCGAGGGACCAGCCCAGCAGGTGGTACGGGCCCTCCGGTTGCACGCGCGTGAGCTCATCGAGATACACCTCGGCGAGCTCCTCGACGCTGCGGTATCGCCGCGACTGTCCGGAGATCGCCGGGGACTGCAGTCCGTAGACGGGCCGATCGGTGACATAGGGCAGCAGGCCCGAGTAGCACCACGACAGCGGAACCGCGGAATGCAAGCAGATCAGCGGCGTCCCGGAACCGTTGCCGCGCAATGGAAGAACCGGAGCGAGAGCCGACGCGCCGAGGGGGACATCGCCATTCGCGACTGTGGACTCGATGGCAGCGGCCAGGGTCTGCACCGTCGGGGTGAACAGTGCCGAGACCGGCACTGTGGTGCCGGTTCGCTCCGACAGTTGCCGGCACAGTTCGACACCCAGCAGCGAGTTGCCGCCGAGTTCGAAGAAGTTGTCGTCCAGGCCGATACGAGACTGCCCGGTCACCTCGGCGATCGTCTCCGCCACCGTGCGCTCGGTCTGCGATATCGGCGCGCGAAAGGCCGGTCGCGGCAACGTCTGTGGATCCGGCAAGGCGGATCAATCTGTTTTGCCGCTGCTCGGGTTGATCGGTATCTCGGGCAGCGGCACCAGCACTGCCGGAATCATCCCGGGCGGCAGGACCGTGCGTAACCGAGCCAGGACGGTGGAACGGTCGAAACGCTCCTTCGCATCCGCCGCGGGAACGACATAGCCGATCAGCCGGTCGCCGAGCGTTTCGGACGCCCACACCCGCACCACGGCCTGATCGACCGTGTCGTCCGCGGCCAGCGCGCGCTCGACCTCGGACGGCTCGATGCGCTGCCCGCGCAGCGAGATCTGCACATCGCCCCGGCCGAGGTACTCCAGCGTGCCATCGGGTTGTTCGCGCACGACGTCACCGGTGCGGTACATCCGAGTTCCGTTCTCCCCGAACGGATTTGCCACGAAACTGTGTGCGGTGATCCCGGGTCGCCCCAGATACCCGCGCGCCAGCGCGTCGCCGGCCAGATGCAACTCGCCCCGGGCGCCGGGTGGGGCCGGGCGCAGCCGGGAATCCAGGACGAGAGTCTGCACTCCGGGCAGCCCCCGGCCGATCGTGACGGTCGTGCCGGGGACGAGCGGATCGGTTTGGGTCACCACCACGGTGGCCTCGGTGGGGCCATAGGAGTTGAACATCGGCAACCGGCTCGCCCATCGCGCGGCCAGACCGGGTGGGCATTTGTCTCCGCCGACGGTGACGGTCCGCAGCGACGGCAATCGGTCCGGATCCAGCGTTGCCAGAATGGCCGGTGTCACCACCAAGTGGGTGACCGAATCGTCCTGGATCACCTGTGAAAGCCGCTGCCCGGCAATGATGTCCGGTGCCAGGACGACCAGGGCCGCCCCGGCCGCGAACGCGGACAGATATTCCAGCATCGACGCATCGCAGAACGGTGAATGTGCTTGCACCACCACCGATTCGTCGCCGATACGGTTGCGGGCGCACAGATCGTCCGCCAGTGTCGCCAGACCCTCGTGGGTGCTCAGCACGCCCTTGGGCTCTCCGGTGGATCCGGAGGTGTAGATCAGATAGGCGGGGTGCGCGGCGCGCAGCGGACCGGTCCGGTCCGCGTCGGTCACCGGATCGCACGACCGCGACCCGGCGGCGGCGGTGAACTCGTCGCTGTCGGGTATGAGCCACTCCACCGCAGTGTCCGCCAGTGGGTTTCGCCACTCGGTGCGGGTAAGCCCCAGTGTCGCACCCGAATCGGCGATCAGTTTCGCCACGCGCGCGGGCGGATCGGCGGGATTCACCGGGAAGAACACCGCGCCGGTGCGGGCTACGGCCCACAGTGCCGTCACCGACGCCACCGACCGGGACAACGCCACCGCGACAACGGTTTCCGGCCCGGCGCCGTGCGCGATAAGCTCACGGGCCCACTGGGCGCTCGTCTGGTCGAGTTCGCGATAGGTCACCGAACGGTCTGCCCCACGCAGTGCGATCCGGTCGCCGGCGCCGATTCCGCTCGCGAGCAACTCCGGTAGCAACCGCCGACGGGTCGGCCGGCGTGGAGCAGCGATCGTGCGCCTACCGGCGACCGCCGCGAAAACCTTCTCCGCACCCTGAGCGGCCACGAATCGGGACAGGCAGTCCATGAACTGCTGTCGGTACCCGTCGACGTCGTCTGCTCTGTACAGTCCGGGGTTGGCGTGAAAGTCGATCGTGAAAGGCTCGACGCCGAACCGGTAGCAGCTGATCGCCATATCATCGACCGGCCCGGCCGACAGCAGATGCGATCGACCGCGAACCTCGCCGAAGCCGATGCTGTCGGGCAGGGTGAGAACATTGACCAGCGGGCCGTAACCATGGCGCCCGGCCTGACCCACGCCGTGATCGCGGAGCAGATCTTCGTGCCGATACAACTGATGACGCAACGCGCCGATCATACTCAGCCGTATCTGCCGGACCAGATCACCGACCGTGCTCTCGGCCACGCCCCGCACACGTAAGGGCACCACGTTCGAGACCATGCCCGCCGATTGCCGCAGCGCTCCGGAGGTGCGCGCGGCGACCGGCAGGGACACCGTGATGTCGGTATCGCCGGTCATCTGCGCCAGGAATGCGGCAACCGCCGCGACCAGCACCTCGGCCACACCGGCGCCGTATCGGTCGGCCGCGTCGGCGAGCCGGGCCATTGTCCCGGCATCGACGATCGCGCGCGCGATATGCGGCCGTGCGGACGGGGGAGCGTAGCGCTCGCTGAGCCGGGTCACGTGATCGAGGCCGACGAGGTGCTCGCCCCAGTACCGGCCGTCGGAGGCGAACCGGGACGAGGACCGATACCGCTGTTCGGCCGCCACGATCTCGGGCAGGGACAGGGCCCGGCGGGGCGGCGCGGGCCGCCCTTGGGTTGCGGCGGAATGCAACTCGGCCGTCCGCTGCAGTACCTGAGCGGCGCCGAAGCCGTCGACCGCGATGTGGTGGCTGCGCGCGTAGCAGCGGTATCGCCCCGGGCCGAGTGTGAACAGAACCGCCTTCGTCACGTCCGCACCGGTCAGATCGATTCCGGCCTGATGGTCGTGGTTCATCCACGCTCGAGACGCGTGTTCGGGATCGGGGTGATCGCTGAGGTCTACGCAGTCGAATCCGGCATCGGCGTCGCGATCCAGATATTGATGCGGCCGGCCACCGGCAATCGCGAATCGCACATGCGGGGACTGCAATTCGCGACCGGCGCGACGGGCGCAGTCCTGGAGCAAACCCACATCGAGGTCGCCGTGCACATCGGTGTATTGAGCGATGGTGAACGGAACAGTCGGATGTAATTGCTGGGCCAGCCACAGTTCGGACTGTGCGACCGATAATTCGAAAAAGTCCGGTTCCGGAGTTGTGCTGCTATCGCTACGCCTGGTGCTCGTCAGGTCTACCACCGCAATTCCTTAATTCTCGACGGCGAGGAAGTCCTTGACCTCGTCCATCATCCGGTCGACCGAATCGGCGACGAAGAGGACAGGTTGGCACACGCTGTCGTCGATATCGCTCGCGACGATGTCCTGGACCCGGAAATCTCTCAGATCCGCATGGACGAAGGTTTCCATCTCCGTGACCGAGGACAGGATCGCGGCCCCGTACGCTTGCGGACGACCTCGCTCGGAGACCACACCGACCTCCAGAGTGAACCAGAACAAACGAGCGACCGCTGTTCTCGCCTCTTCCGAGTCGGCGTGGTTGGCGGCTCGTCCGAAGCAGCGATACAGCTCGGCGAATTCCGGATCGGCGAGCATGACGGCATGTCCGACCAGCTCGTGGATGACGTCGGGATCAGGGGAGAACGCTTGCTCGGTCACCGGCCGCACGTCCGGCGTGGCGTGCAGGATGCCGTCCGCCATCGGGCCGTAGAACAGGCGGCCCGGCTGGCTCCCGATTGCCGGCGCGAGCTCGAAGCCGGTCAATGCGCGAAGGGTGTTCGAAACCTCGCTCAGCTGCGGGACCCGGTCCGCGGGCAATTGCACGCGGCGAGCGGCCGCACGATAGTGCGCGCAACCGAGGTCCTGGTGCATGGTGCGAAGTGTCGCGAAAACACGCGACCACAATGCGTCCTCGGCGCTGCTGTAGAAGAATTCGGGCAAAGGCCGCCCCGGGCGGCACGTGCGAGCAATGCGCTCGCGTTCGGATCGAACATTGAGACCAACCGACATCGCAATCAATCCTCTCCTCGAGCTGCCTTGGCTGCTGCGCAGTTCATACCACTCGACATTGATCGAGGCCGACAAGAGGTACATTTCGTTTGCGAATACCCCCGGCGATTTCCTGCAAACAGAGATCAGGCACCGATGGCGGCCGCGAACATCGGCCAAGAATCGTGCAGGGCGTCCTGCCAATATCCCCATGCATGGGTTCCTGTCGGCCGGAAATTGATATGCGCCGGCACACCAGCGGCACTCAACGCCGCAGCGAGCCGACGTGTGCACCCGTTGACCACCGATTCGAAGCCGCCGCCGATGACGAGACGGTCGGCGAGCGCGATCGGGTTGCCGGCGACGTCGCGATCGCCCATTGATTCGTGCGGGCCGGGCACGCCCGTTCCCGCCGACACGAACAGTTGCGTGCCGCGCAGCATGTCCGCGTGCAATGTCGGGTCGTTGGCAGCCCACTCCGGATCCGACGGCCCGCCCCACATGTTGACCGGGTTCGCGCCGTAGCGGGCCACCATCATTGATACGTACGCCTGAGCCACCGGATCGCTTGTCTGTGCACAACCGCTGTAGGACCCCACAGCTTGATATACGCCCGGTGCGCGAACTGCCAGACTCAGCACGGACAGAGCGGACATCGACAGCCCGGCGATCGCATTGCGTCCCGTCGTACCGAACGTCGAATCGATGACCGGCGGCAGCTCCCTGGTCAGGAAGGTTGCCCATTTATTGCGACCCAGCGCCGGGTCGTCCCGCTCCCAGTCTGTGTAGTAACTCGCGCGCCCCGCCAGCACCAATACGACATTCACGTTCTTGTCGGCGAAGAATGTCGCCGCGTCCGTGCGATCGAGCCACCCGGACCCGGTCTCGCCACCCTCCACACCGTCGAGGAGATACAAGGTCGGCCGCGGCGCCGAAGCGTCGGCAGGCCGCAGCACCCGCACGGGGACGAACCGGTCCATCGCCTGCGAATACACGTTCAGTCCGGCCTGTGCCGCGACCGGCGACCGATTGGCCGGAACCGGATCACCGCCTGCCGTCGCCGCGCCCACGGTGGTCGTGGAAAGGATCAGGACGAAGACTGCGGAGAGCCACCGCACACCTCTCGCGGCCAGGTTCGGCATCGACCCCTCCGCTCTTTGTCGCAGCAACGGTAGAGCAACGGTAGTCAGTCAAACTACTACACGACAGGTGGCAATTCTGGATTTGCCGTAACCTTGCCGGCATCGTGCCCCTTTCGGCACCGAGCAGTCCGCGTTGAAATGTCAGTATCCGGTGACTCGTTCGCAGGATCCGACCGGCGCGATGGACCATGAGCTCGGGAATCGCCGCACCCGAACGAATGTAGACCTCGTCAGTTCGACAGTGCGGCAGTGAGTTTGGTGAGAAATCGGCCCAGATGCGGGTCGGACTCCGGCAGCGTGGGCGTATCGATTGCCCACCATTGCCCGCTCGAGAATTCGGCGGGATCGAGGTGGTAGGCGTGTTCTCGGTGGCCTCGAACGACGTACCACAGCGATACATCGCAATGTGAGTTGTCGCCGACGGTCACGGTGATGGTGAGGAACAGGGGAGCCTCACCCACCACCGTGAATTCGGCGTCGACGCCGAGTTCCTCGCCGGCTTCGCGCCGCGCGGCCTCGAGCGGATGTTCGCCGGGCTCCACATGCCCGCCCATCGGCAGCCACAGCCCCGACTTCAGATGTGAGCCCAGCAGCAGCGCGCGTTCGTCCGGGTCTACGACCACGACATAGGAGACCACATGCTGAGCGGGAGTGGCAGGCCGGGAGATACGCCGGAACACGTCGTCGGTCTCGGCGAGCCAGTCCAGCGCCGCGTCGATATCCTGCTGTTCCGCCGCGTCGACGGCCGAGATTTTCCGGATCGCTTGGGCGACAGCAACAGTGGCGGGCCTCATGATGCGACCATAGCGGCGAGCACCGACACTCGACCGGGGCTGTTCTGCGATGGCAACCACGCGACCTCCTCACGATAGATGACCGGCAGGTCCGCATTGTGCCCAATGGGCTGGGGAGAGGCAGGCTTTCGAAGATGATCGTGGTGCAGCCCGTCTTGGAGGTCTACGCCTTCGACGGGTTTTCTCTCTGGCCGGTCACCGAGTTCGAGTCATACGGCTTCCTGCCGCTGAGCGGAGCACTGAGTACTGTTCGATTGACCGTCGATCTCGGCAAGGACGACGGCCCCGTCATCGAAATACCCGTTGACGAGCTGCGCCGACTACTGAACGAGGTGGAGCAGGACTTGATCGGCTTCGCCGATCTGGTCGCGGACTGGGCCGCACAACACGTGCCCGACCACGCGGCAGCTGCCCGCGCCGCCGTTGCCCGCGCCCTGGACCTCAGGGACAGTCAGTAGTACCTCCGGAGTGGAAAGACCCGTGCGCCGGGTGTTTCCGTAGATCGGGCCATGTCGGGACGGGTGCCGACCACTCAGCGGAAGACCGGCTGTATCGGTAGCCGGCGGTCCCATACGCTCGGAGGTCGGCCCGTTCGACAAATCGGTAGCCGGATCCGGAAGTCCCGCACTAGCATTCCACGCGATGACGAAACAACATCGCCGCAGAGTGCTCACGGTGGGTGAGCAGCAGTACGTGTGGAAGACCTACCACCAGCACGTGGATGGATGTGAGGAAGTCCTGCGGCTGCGGCAACTCGGGTCGGTGGCCGGCCTGACGCTCGTCTTCCACCCCGACGGTGAGCGCCAGGTCTCCGACGGCGGGCCGTCCGCAAGCGGTCTCGTCTGGATCGGTGACCGCGTGCTGAATCTGAACCAGCCCGGCGTGGTCCGGGCATTCGTCGACGCGGCCGTCGAATCGGGCTGGATGACACAAACGCGCACCGCCGGCCGCCGCAATGGCTGGGACCTGTTCGACAGCGCGCACGCCGGCCTCGACCCGGCCGCTACGCCGGTTTCGTGAACGCCAGCAGCCGGCCGGCGGCGTGCTGACGGATCTCTCCGTGCTGGTTCAGGGTGTCGTAGGCGGTGGTGATGAATCCGCGACCAGGGTCGGATGTGGACCGGCGGACGTCGGTGACCTCCAGTTCCACATGCAACCGGTCACCGGGCCGGGTGGGGGTGGGCCAGGTGAGGTCGATGGAGGCGCCGATGATTCCGGTGGCCAGGGGCAGACCCGTGGTCACCAGTAACCGCATGGTGATGGCGGCGGTCTGCCAGCCGCTGGCGGCGAGTCCCTTGAAGAAGGTGCCCTGCGCGGTGTGCTCGCCGAGGTGGAACGGCTGAGGGTCCCAGTCGGTGGCGAAGGCGATGATGGCATCGGCGGTGAGCTCGTAGACGTCGGTGGTGAAACGGTCGCCGACACCGATGTCGTCCAGCCACAGCGCGTTGTCGGTCACGATTGTCCCTCCGGCCCGCGCAGGCCCGCGAACAGGTCGGTTTCCCGGTCGGGGGCGGCCGCGACACGGTTGCGGTGCCGGACGAAGCTCTCGGTGCCGAAGACCATCTCCTGCAGGTCGGAGGGCATCCGCAGGAACGGCACGCTATCGCCCTGGCTGCCGTGCGCCTCGAGCGCCTTGACCTTGCGCTGAGCATGGGAGGCCACATCCACGACCGTTGTGATCAGATCCACGGGCGTGCCGAAATCCTCCGGCATCTCGAAATCGACCAGACCGCGCTCCCGCAGTGCCGTGAACATCTCGCGGGAGCTTTCGCGCGGAATCGCGGTGTAGTACAGCTTGTCCGGAATGTCGGTCGCGGCCGCGGCCGCCAGTGCGATGCGGTTGGCCTGGATGTGGTCGGGGTGACCGTAGTTGCCGTTCTCGTCATAGGTGACGACCACCTGGGGACGGTAGTGGCGCATCAGATCGGCGAGCCGTGCCGCCGATTGCTCGACGGGAATGTTCCAGAAGGCCTCGGGGTCCCGGTTTCCGTCCCAGCCGTCCATCCCGGAATCGCGGTAGCCGAGCAGTTCGACATGGTCGATATCCAGCAGTGCCGCCGACTCCTCGAGTTCGGAGAGTCGTTGCGCCCGAACAGCGTTCGGATCATGGCCCGGCTCACCGGGCTTGATTCCGCCCGGAGCGTCGCCCTGCTCACCGTTGGTACAGGTCACCAGGACCGTCCGGATACCTTCGGCGGCATACCGCGCGAAAATCCCGCCGGTGCTGATGACCTCGTCGTCCGGATGGGCGTGTACGGCCATGATCGTCAATTGGTCGGCCATGAGTCCCCGTCTGTTGATGCTGGGCGCTTGAGTGTTCCTACTCTACGAATGAACACCGACACCCGGAACATTGATTCCGGCCACGGGCGATGGCTGGATTTCCCAACGATCACGGTGGCGCAGTCGGTCCGCAGGACGGCGTCGGGGGAGTCCGCCGCACCTGCCGAAGGAATCTGTCCTGCGAGGGCTCAGTACTGGTTCTTGATGACGAAGTAGGAGCCGCGGATGGTTCCGGCCAGCTTCGACTTCTGCCGCGCGAACTTGAACGAGGAGAGTTCGGCGGGGATCTCCATCCCGTCGGAGAGTTTGAAACCCACCGCGCGCTTGCCGGAGTCGTCGACCGAGTACATGACGTTGATCGACAGTCCACTCTCGTAGAAGACGTAGGCGATGCGCAGGTCCTCCACCTGGAAGGCCGTGGCCTCGAGCGGGCGAGAGGCGATGACGATGCCGCGTTCGTCGTCGAGGATCCGGCTCACCCAGTCGACGGTCGATTGGGCGTCGCCCGCGGCCTCCACCGTGAAGACGTGGTCGTATTTGTTCTTGAAGTACCGGGCCTCGTTCGCTCGCAGACCGGCCAGCGCGGGGGCTACCGGCGACGATTCCAGGCCATCGGTCGATACGGTGGCGAAGTCCACTGTCTGGGGCATGGCGAGCTCCTCGGCAGGTGTGTATTCGTCTCGCTGAATCCGCTTCGAGCCGAACTCTACAACCTGATATCCCCGGCAGCCGGTGACCGAACCGGAACGATCCGGCTTCAGTGCCGTTCCCAGCCGTGCGCCACATCACGTCGTCGTCCCAGCTGGCGACGGCGGTAGAAGACCTCCTCCACCGTCACCGAACCGGCCGACACGGCTTCGACCAGAGACGTGAGCCGGAGGATGTCGCGGTGCTCGCTCAGATTGCGTTGTACTACGGCACTGCGCTCGGGCGGCAGTGTCGCCCAGATGCGGCCGATGCGGGCCTGCACCGTACGGTCGCCCGTCGCGACGATGTCGAGCAGTACCGGCCACATGTCGGCCTCGGTGGCGTGCTGGGTGAGTCCGGCGATGACGGTGTCGTGCTGCTGCGCGATCATCATCGCCAGCATCGGGCGGTATCCGATATCGATCCGCGCGAGGATGGCGAACACGCCCTGCCACGCCTGCGGTGTGGTGTTCGCGGCCAGTGCCTGGATCAGTGCGGCGGGTACCGCGGCCTCGGTGAAAACCGGCAGGGCGCCGACGGTCGCGAGCGCGCGCTCGGGCAGCGTGGCCAGGAATGTGACCAGATCGGGAACCACGCCCCGGTTGATCGCGGTGATCACCAGATTGCACAGTTCGGTCGTGGAGCCGATGCCGATCGCGATATCCCCGACCGCGCCGACGATTTCGGAATCGCAGCGGGACAGGATCGACAGCGTCGCCACCTGTAGTTCCGGCGATCCGCTCAGTACCGTCCGCATCATGGCCGGCATGCGGTTCCCGGGACCGGTCAACAGGTGATGCAGCACGGATGTCAGCGCCTCGGTGGAGTAGGCGAACGACGCCGAGAAGATCAGTCCTTCATCGTCGGGCACTTCGCGCTCGACGGCCTCGATCAGTCGAGCCGTGGCGTATCCGAGAAATGGTCCGGCGGTGATGTAGTCGCGTCGTCGCAGGATCTCGTTGACGATGTGCACGATGGGTTCGGGCGGTGCGATGTCGGCGAGTTCGCCTACGGTGCGCGGGTCGAGGTACGGCGCGCAGTCGGCGGCGTAGTCGATCTTCAACAGCGCCACCGTTTCGGCTGCCTTCTTGGGATGGTCGACGCCCACGGCTCCGGCGGCGCGCCCGGTCAGTGTCGGCGGAACGATCTTCTGCACCAGCGGCATCGAGATGCCGAGCGGGATCAATGGCACCAGTCTGCTGATGCGCCGGAAGGTTTCGGCGTGGCGATCGAAGATGATGGCCGCCATGCGCTGCTGGATTTCGTGCAGGTTGTGCGCGCCGAGCCGCTCCAGGTGGGCGATCCGCTCCGGTGGTACGTGCAGGGTGCGGGCGAGCAGGATGAGCTGGGCGTGGGTTACCGGATCCGTCATCGGTCGAGCAGTCCGAACATGATCGTCCTGGTCGGGGCGCGCAACGGCCGGGGCAGCTCCCGGACCATCGCGTCCACGGACGCGACCAGTCCCTCCGCCTCGTGGCGCCGCGCCTGCCGGAACAACGTCAGCAGGTCGGCGCATTCGGTGGCCATCAGACGGTCGGTGCCGGCCAGCGGCCCGCCGAGTTCGTTCTCCAGCTCGTCTCTGGCGGTCATGGTGCACCCCGGCATCGCTCGAGTCTTCATGGGTCGGAATGAATTTCCTACGAAGACATTCGGCGGATGCTAGGCGAAACATTCGGCGCCGAGGGCCGGAATTACGCCGGACAGGGGCGGGTCACGAACAAATTCGAGTCTTCTTTGGGACCGGCAATCATCGCTGGATGCGAACACGCCGGAGCCGGCGATCGGGACAGGCCACAACCGATGCTTTTCGAAACAAATTGTTTTCAAAGATACCGCATGATGCGGCGTCGAATCGGCGCGGGCCGCACTGAATCGGGACCTGTCATTGCATTTTCGGCCGCAGAAGCGAATCACGGTGTGCGACAGTCGGTTGCAAGTTGCTACGGCTGGGTGCGGGGCCTCGGGCGGGCGGCAATGACACGGCGTGGTGTACGTGCCCCGGCGTCCTGCTGAATGCGTTCGGGCATCGCCCTGTTTTCGGTATACATACGGGCGATGAGAGCAGCGCGGACGTACAGCAGTCCGGGTGTGGAAGTCGGGTCCATGCCGATCAACTGGCCGACGCGCTTCAGGCGATAGTCGACCGTATTCGTGTGAACCCGCAAGTCGTGCGCCGTCCGCTGACGATTGAGGTCATTCGCCAGGTGCCGGGTCAGAGTGTCGATCAATTCCGGATGTTCGTCGAGTGGATTCAACATCGAGCTGAGCAGATTCCGGCTCGGCCCGGGCCGGGTGAGTTGATGTTCGAGAGCCAGATTGTCGAGTCGATAAACTCCGGGCCCGCGGCCGAGTCGTTCCACCGTGTCGAGCAATTCGTGGACATGGTCGAAGCACGCCGGAATATCGGATGACGCGGCGGGCGCCGTGGTGGCGGTGACCGGGACGCCGGTGACCGCACTCAGTGCCGAGACAATATGGTCGACGCCCTCGGTGCCGGTAGGCGGTGCGGGTATCAGGATGGTTCCGCCGTTGGCGTTCAACAGCGAAAGCGTTCCGCTTCTGCCGCGTGCTGTCAGGGCGGTTCGGGCGAGGTGCAGCGTGTGCCGGCCGGCGACGCCCGCTTCGGGCACGGAAAGCGAGACGGCCACCACGTGGTAGTGGTCGGCGACGGCGATCCCGCTGTGGCGGGCGAGCGCGGCCGTCGGATGACCGTGCAGCAGGGCCGCGGCGAGTCGGTGGGCCGGACTGTGGCGGCCGTCGGCGGCGTCGCGCAGTTCGTCGATATAGGCGGTGGAGACCGCGGTCGTGATCGTTTCCACCGCGTCCAGCAGGCGCAGTGTGGCGGTCTCGGCGGCTTCGATATCGGTGAATATCGTTGCGGCGTGCCGACGTTCGGCTCCGTGGCGGAATCCGAGGTGAACCGCTCGGTGGATCGAATCCAGGGGGGTGCGCTCGCGTGCCCAGTGCGCGGCCGCCGCCATCAGCACCCGGGGTGTGTCGGAGACGGGTTTTCCGTCGAGCACGTCGACAGCGAATTCGGTGCACAGGCGCGTGACCGTGGCGAGGTCGAGCGTCGGCGACACATCGAATGCACCCCTGCGCCGGGCGCCCGCCTCAGCGCGAGGGTGACCGGCCCGCATAATCCAGCACCTGGGTATCCATGTTCTCTTCCATCGATTGACGGATCGCCACCTGTGCCTGATGCGGCAGGGTGTGCATGATCTCGAGGACGCGGCGGCGGCGGCGTTCCACGGCTTGGCGGACCGGCATACCCGGAGTGGCCTTCATCTGCGGGATGATGCCCTCGACGTCCTCGGTACCGTTGTCGTAGTGCCCGGCGTCGGCGAGGGCCTGCTCGCGCGCCATCTGCGCCTCGTCCTTCTCCTCCGACATACCGATCGGACCGATCATGCGGCCGTTGAGGAACTGCTTGACCACCGGCTCCTCCGAGGTCAGCAACACCTCACGCGGACCGAACATCACCAGCTGACGACGGAACAACATCCCGATATTGTCGGGCACACTGCGCGCCAGGTTGATGTTGTGGGTCACGATCAGAATCGTCGCGTCGATCTGCGCGTTGATATCGATCAGCAACTGCGACAGATACGTCGTACGCACCGGATCCAGACCCGAGTCCGGCTCATCGACCAGAATGATCTGCGGATCCAGCACCAACGCCCGCGCCAGCCCGGCACGCTTGCGCATACCGCCGGAGATCTCACCGGGCAGCTTGCCTTCGGCGCCCAGCAGACCGGTCAGCTCGAGCTTCTCCATCACGATCTGCTTGATCTCGGACTCGGTCTTCTTCGTATGCTCACGCAACGGGAAGGCCACATTGTCGAACAGGTTCATCGACCCGAACAACGCACCATCCTGGAACAACACACCGAACAACTTGCGGATCTCGTAGAGTTCCTTGTTCGAACACGTCGTGATGTCGGTCCCGTCGATGAAGATCGACCCACGCTCGGGCCGCAGCAAACCGATCAACGACTTCAGAAAAACCGACTTACCCGTACCGGAGGGACCGAGCAGCGCACTGACTTCCCCCGTCGGCAGGGTCAACGAGACATCCTGCCAAATTCGCTGGGACCCGAAAGACTTCGTAACACCTTCGGTCCTGACCTCGACGCCCACGCCGACCTCCATAATTCTCCGGCGAGCGCTCGCCGCTCCGGCTCGCCCGCAGCGGGTACGCACCCGGTTCGGAGAGTGCCCGCCGATTGCGCGGCGCTCGTGCCCGCGATCGCTATATGTTAACGCACATTCTGGCTATGTAAAGGGGTGGACCAAAGGTGTCACGGCAGCCTGGTGGCGGAATATGGCCTGTGTATGCCGGAGTTTATAGGAGTCTTCTGCTCTGATTGATGTTGCAAGAAGTGACTGTCGAGATACTTCGTGGCAGGAAAATCGATGGACGGCCCGCCACGGGCTGCGGCTGTACATCCGGCGACTTCCGTCTTGCTGTCTCAGTCGTCGAGATCAGGGCGGTGCAGGTCGAGTAGTGCCTGCTCGATGATTTCGGCGGGTGCGGGATGGATCCAGTACGGGCGTCGTGCCAACTCGTTCGCCTCGATCTCGAATGACATGGCCACGACCAGAACGTGGATCAGCGTCGCGGCCTGTGGGCCGAGCAGATGCGCTCCGAGGATCTGTCCGGTGGAAGCGGCCGCGAGCACCTTGCAGAATCCGGTGGTGTCCTCCCGGGCCCAGCCGTACGCGATTCCCTCGAAGCGTGCGATGCCGACCAGGTAATCGAGACCTTCTGCGCGGCACTGTGTTTCGGTTCGGCCGACGGAGGCGATCTGCGGGTCGGTGAATACCGCCGACGGCACCGGATCGTGGTGGATCGCGACCGGGTCGCCGGGATGGAGCAGGTTGTGCGCCACGACCCGGGCTTCTCGGTTGGCGACATGTTTGAGCGGCACCGAGTTGCACGCGTCGCCGAGCGCGTAGACCCCCTCGACATTGCTGCGGCCGAACCGGTCGACGATCACCGCGCCGTTGTCATCGACATCGATGCCTACCGCGGCCACTCCGAGGCGATCGGTGTTGGGCGTGCGACCAGTTGCCACCAAGAGTGTGTCGGCCTCCACCGGTTCGCCGTGCGAGAGTTCGATACGGGCCAGGCCGGACTGTTCGGCGAGGTGCGTGATCTCGGTGCTCAGGCGCAGGTCGTAGCGCTGTGCGGCGATGCGGGTGTAGGCGTCGCGAACATCGTCGTCCTGCGGGCTTCCGAGCAATCTGTCCTGTTGTTCGATGACTGTGATCCGGCTGCCGGCGGCGGCGAATACGTGCGCCAGTTCCGCCGCTACATAACCGCCGCCCAGGATGGCCAGGCGCTCCGGCGCATGGTCGATGCGCATGATCGTGTCGGAGGTCTCGAAGGCCACCCCGGACGCGCGTACCGGTTCCGGAATCGCGGGCCGCCCGCCCACGGCGATCACGAGGTGTTCGGCGCTGATCTGCTCGGTCCAGCCGTCGCCGGTCACCTCCACAACTCGGGGGCCGATGAGCCGGGCGTGCCCGTCGTACACGGTCACATTCTCGGATTCGACGCGTTCGCGCCGGCCCTGTCCGGCGGTGCGATCGGTGCGGTCGAATACTCGTGTGCCGACGAGTTTCCAGTCCATACCGTCACCGTGGGCGTCGACGCCGAGTGCCGGCGCGGTCGCCAGCGAATCTGTGAGGTCGGCCGGGTACACAAGCATCTTCGAGGGTATGCAGCCGAAGTTCAGGCAGGTGCCACCGAACTTGCGCTGCTCGACGATCGCGACATCCTTTCCGGCGAAGTCGTCGTTGATCACCATGTTGCCCGAGCCCGCTCCGAGCACCACCACATCGAACCGTCGCATCAGATTTCGCTCCACCTCACCTCGTGTCGGAACCGGAGCGGTCCGGCATGTCGCAATTCCCGTATCCGCGCAACCGCAACAGACCGTTTCGCTCGCCGTTGTCGGCATACCCTGCCGGGCAATCCGGAATCCGTCCGGTGCTCGGTGACGGACCGGGGTCGGGTCCTCCGGGCACAGCGTCACGAGCCGGGTGCGGGCTCACATGTAGGGGAAGCGGTCGGCGTCCCGGTAGGAGTTCATTTCCGCACGGGGGTCGTTCAAGGGGTGGAGCCATCGCACCGGGACCTGGAGTGCTTCGAGAGCGGGCCACGATACGAGGCGTTCGTTGTCGTCGACGAGGGAGCCCACGATGCGGTAGTGCTGTTCGGGCGAGAGGCCGAGCGTGCGGATCTGGTCGTGAGTCAGGACGAGTTCGGTGTGGGAGCTTTCGATGACGCGCATTCCTTCGGCGGTGGTGGGATGGGCGTCGGTGTCCAGGCTGGTGATGGTGAGGTGGAATCGGGCGCCGGTCAGGAAGTTCGCCACCCAGGTGGGTGTGCCCAGCCGGTCGCGGTCGGGGTAGCGGCCGATCGGCAGGTGGTGAGGGATGAGCACAAGGTAGGTGTGCCCGATCCTGATATCGCGAGCGCGCACATATTGAGATCGTTCCTGAGGCCCGCGGTGATACTCGAGATGCACGAGGCTGGAATGTCGTCGTGCTCAATGGGCGCTTGCGCCGACCTCGCCGACCGGCGGAGCGGCTTCCGCGGGCGCGCCGCACCAGGTACTCATAGCTGCCCGCAGGCCGGTCGCGGCGGTGTCGGCGGGTTCGCCGACATTTGCGGCCCAGGCGATGTGGCCGTCGGGGCGGAGGAGGAGGGCGTCGGCTTGCCGCGGCGGCCCCGACGGGACGTACCGGGTCACCGCCCCTGCCGCACATCCAGTACCTGGTGTCCGCGCCGGATGTCGACGCCCAGCTCGTCGGCGCGTTCGCCGAGTAACCGCTCGAGCTGCTGTTGCGGCAGCGGCAAGGCGTGCATGGGTGACTCGGTCAGGCCGGTGAGGTCCACGTGCACACCGCCGAACGGGAACCGGGGCGCCGGAATCGGATCTGTGCAGGCCGCTTCGAAGCGATCCAGTAGTCCCCGGTAGTGCAACAGCTCCAGGATCTGGCCGCCGAGGCCGCCCGCCTTCGGGGTGTCTCGGGGCCGCTCCTGCCGCTCCAGCACCAGCGGCCGCACTCCGGCCAGACGCAGTTCGGCGGCGAGCATCAGTCCGGTCGGACCCGCGCCCACAATAATCACGTCGTTTTGCATATAGGTACTGCCTTTCGAAATGCTCTGAAGCAAGGGTGCTGGAACGTCGGCGCTATCGCGCCGGATCAAGCGCGGTCGAACCAGGTGACCTGCGCGCCGCTGCTGAACGCCTCGCGCCGGGTGACGGTGAATTGCGTCGGCCGGAAATTGCCTGTGAAGGCCGCGATGCCATCGCCCGCGATCACGGGGTAGCTCTTGATGATCAGCTGATCGACCTCGTCCAGGAGCCGACCGGCCAGGTTGCCGCCGCCGCAGAGCCAAATATCCAGGCCCGCTTCCTGTTTCAGCTTTCGGACCAGCTCGGCCGGATCGGTGTCGACGACCTCCACCCGCGGGTTGTCCACGGGTGCGAGGGTGCGGGAGAAGACGTACTGCTTCAGGTGGTTGTACGGGCTGGTAATGCCGACCGCGAGGGCCGGTTCGTAGGTGCCGCGGCCCATGACCAGGGTGTCGAACGTCTTGTTCGGCGTGTCGAGGGGCATGCCGAGGGATTCGCGGATGTGCGTCGGCACCGTCTCCGGATAACGCTCGGTGATCCAGGGCGGCATGTCCGCACATATCGGGTAGAAGTCGAATTCCCCCTGCGGACCTGCGATGTAACCGTCGAGGGAGACGCCGACGTAGTAGACGAGCTTTCGCAAACTTTACCGCCTCAGTTGTAGTACTCTGATCGAAGTGTTTGAACCGTAGTACTACAGATGGAGTGGTGTCAAGTGGTGCGCACGAATCCGGAACGCCGGCAAGCTCTGCTGGATGCGTCGATCGAGGTCCTGGCCCGGGAAGGGGCGCGCGGATTGACTTTCCGGGCGGTCGATCAGGAGGCGGGGGTGCCCGGCGGAACCGCCTCCAACTACTTTCCCAACCGGGACACACTGCTCGTCCAGGTCGGGCACCGCTACTACGAGCGGTTGATCCCCAGCGACGACGCGATGGCGAAGTCGCGCGGACCGCAAACCCGCGAGAGCATGACCGAACTCATGACCGAGGTGGTCGACCGGGTATTCCATTTCCGCACCGGCTATCTCGCGATCCTCGAATTGCGGCTGGAGGCCACCCGCCGCCCCGAACTGCAGGCTTTACTCACCGAGCGGGTGCGCGCCGACCTGGACTTCAACATCAGCAACTTTCGGGAGTCGGAGCTACCCGGCGACGAGGACGCCGTGGTGATGCTCTACCTCGCCCTGAACTGGCTCATCCTCGAACGACTCACTCTCCCGGGCATTTTCGACGAACAGCGGGCCGCGGAACTGGTACGCACGATCGTGGAGCGCGCAATACCCGCCGCCCGCGATGTGAACGTCGCGCCGTCGCAACGTTGAGGTCGTGGGAATCAGCCTCGACGGGCACGAACGCCACACGGTCGTCGCCGAGACCCGCCTGCGTATGTACTGCGTATTCGCCCCGCGGTACCACCCGGGAGCGACTGACCGCGGCCGCGCGACCGCCGGGCGATGAATAACCGGCATTGCCCCGGGTAGTGCGCTGGATGTGGCTGGGAGATATCCAGACCGCGACCGAAAGTTCTCGAGCGACAGGAGGGCACATCCCATGACGACTGTTACCGAATCGGTCGATGTCCGCGTACCGGTGACCACCGCCTACAACCAATGGACCCAGTTCGAATCGTTTCCGGAATTCATGCAGGGCGTGAGCCGGGTCGACCAGATCGACCGAACCCATACGCACTGGATCGTTGAAATCGCGGGCGCAACAAGGGAATTCGACGCCCGCATCACCGAACAACATTCGGATGAACGCGTTTCGTGGACCACGGAGACAGGGCCGCAGCACGCGGGTGTGATCACCTTCCACCGCCTCGACGGCGCCACGACCCGGGTGACGGCCCAGATGGACATCGACCCCGACGGTTTCGTGGAGAACGTCGCCGACAAGCTCGGCGTACTGGACCGCCGGGTCAAAGGCGACCTGAATCGCTTTCGCGAGTTCATCGAAGCGCGGGAGCGGGAAACGGGCGCGTGGCGCGGCGAGGTGGACCGCCCGCATCCGTGACCCGAGATGTCGACGGCCGCGTTCGTGTTCGCCGAATCGGGCCGCTGTCGGCGTGCGGCGGTGCTCGATGCGGGGATCGTGAAACCCGACTCGCCCCGGCCCATGCTCTCGGTGTCGGCGCTGTCGTCCCGTTACCCGCATCGTAATCGGCTCTACGCCGACCTGTTATCCCGATGGGTGATGAGATCGACTGTCCCACAGTATGGTTGAATTCGGCCGGTAGTAGCTGACGTCTTGCCGCTTCTCGGTGGTGAGGTAGGGCCGGTCGTTCTGCCCTCGGCTGCGCCGAAGGTTGGAAGGCGGGCAACGATGCCTCGAAATATTCTTCTCGACACGAGGCGTGTGGTGGCTGTGGCGGTTCTCGCGCTGACCGCGACGGCCGTATTCGCCGGGGCCGCCTCCGCTGACGCCGGTCGGACCGCGGACCCTGTCGCCGGTATTCCCCTGCAGAGTCAGGACACCGCGACGAACCCGGGTGCGCTGATCCCCGATCCGGTGTTGAATGGTTCCTCCGCGGGCGCCTCGGTCGGCTCTGCCGTGGGTTCGGCCGTCGGTGTGGCGACCGGTTCGGCGACAGGCTCGGGTGGTTCGCTCCTCGGCGCGATCATCGGCGCTCTGATCGGCGCGACGAATCCTGGTGTGATTCCCCAGGTTCTGCCCTGACTCAGCCGGTCCTTCGTGACCACGGCGCACGCGCCGGGCCGCGGCCGTGACGCCGCGGCCCGGCGCCGGTTCGAGGTGATCATCACTCTTGACCTCAACTCGAGTTGGGGTTTTAACGTCTCTCCTATCGGTCGACCACCACGGATGAGAGAGCTGGGTAATGATTCTTGTAACCGGGGCCACCGGGAATGTGGGAAGCGCTCTGCTGAAGGAGCTGCACGCGTTCGACGCCGGACCGCTGAGAGGTCTCACTCGCGATCGCCCCCGCGCGTCGTTGCCGGAGGGAGTCGAGGCCGTCGAAGGTGACTTCGCCGATGCGGTCTCGCTGCGAGCAGCATTGGACGGGGTGCGTTCGATGTTCCTGGTGTCACGGCTCGGCCCGGACGCCGATGTTCTCGACGTTGCCCGGAACGCGGGTGTGGAGCATGTGGTGCTGGTGTCATTGATTACCGTGCTGACCCATCCTCGGCTCGGGCCCGCGGCCGAAAACCTGTCCGTCGAGCGGTCGCTCGAGTCCAGCGGCATGGACTGGACAATTCTGCGGCCGACACAGTTCGCCTCGAATTCCCTGATGTGGGCCGCGACAATCCGCGAGCGCCGGTCCGTCCAGGCGCCATTCGCAGATATCGGGCTTCCCACGATCCATCCCGCCGACATCGCGTCGGTAGCGCGCGTCGCATTGACCGAGTCCGGTCATCGCGGCCACAGATATGCCCTGACCGGTCCCGAGCCGGTGACAGCACGTCAGCAGGTGGCGACCATCGCCGCCGAGTTGAACCGGGCGATCGAGTTCGAGGAGATCAGCCGGGAGCAGGCGCGTGGGACCATGGTGGCCGCGTTCGGCGAAGAGGCCGCGGACGCGGTATTGGATGTGACGGGTGGCGACGTCACCGACGAACTGCTGACAGTGCGCGACACGGTCTCACGGATCACCGGGTCCCCCGCAAGATCGTTTCGTGAGTGGGTTGCGCAGAACGCCAACGCCTTCCGGTGACGCGTCCGAGGTTGTCGTGCAATCCGATTCCCCGGAGCGGTGGATACGTTGTTCGCGTAGGACTGTCAGGTCGCGGGCGCCGTGTTCGAGTGAATGGAGTGGAGAGAGATGCCGAGACTGACACCACCGGCTATCCCTGCGGGATCCCTGTCGCAGATCGCTCAGCCGATCGTTGACGCCGGACACGGCATCCGATTGCGGCCGTGGTCACATGCCGATGGACCACTACTCCTCGAGGTCTACGCGGACCCGGTTATCCAGCGCTGGCACTGCAAATCCATCGACGACATTGATGAGGCGCGGGCAATTCTGGATGGGTGGCGACACGAGTGGGAGGTCGAGTCGGGTGCGCATTGGGCCGTCGTCACCGGGGACGACACGTTGGTGGGCCGGGTGGCGTTGCGAGGAGTCAACTTTCTCGATGGTGTTGCGGAAGTAGCGTATTGGGCCGTGCCGGGCCGACGGGGACACGGTTTCGTGCCCACGGCGGTGAGCGGGTTGACGCGGTGGGCTTTCGATCTCGGCTTTCAGCGACTGTCTCTGGAACATTCGATCGCGAATCCCGCGTCATGTCGCGTCGCGGAGAAGGCCGGCTATCGCTACGAGGGCACGCTCGCCGCGGCCGCCCGTCATCTCGACGGCCACCACGACATGCACCTGCACGCAATCACAGCCGCTAACGCCGCAACCGCCCGCGATCCGGGGCCGCGGACCTCTGATCCTGTCTAGGTGTGCCATTCGAGTTCGGGTGTCACGAATCGTGGCATGGTCATACCCCGCACAGTGTCATCGAGCCAGGAGGCGACGGCGCCCCGGCTGGCGCGAGCCGCCTCATCGGCGTCGATCGTGCCGCACAGATCCTGTCCGGCGCCGAACGCGCACAAGTCGGTGGCGCTGTAGTGCGCGGCGCGCTGGAGAACGGCTGTGTCGTGCGGGCTCGCGAGTTGTGGCGCGGATTCCGGCCACGGGTCGGTGAGTTGGAGCATCAGCGCCGGCCGGTGGATTGTCGGCGGGGCGACGACTCCGTTCCATCCGGCAGGTGCGTCGATCATGATGGCGGCACGCACTCGCGTGTCCGCCGCCATCGCCTGCACGGCGGTGAGTCCACCGTAGGAGTGCCCGGCCATCGCGATACGCGACAGATTCGATGCGCGGCCCGACGACCGGAAGTGCCGGCAACCGGTCCAGGGTGAGCCGCGCGTCGCCGAGACGGTCGTCGAGCCGCGCCGACATGTACCCGGTGTCGTCGGGCAGCACATCGCTGCCGAAAACGATGCTCCCGTCGGGTAGTTCGACAGCGGGTCCTTCCCCGGTGTGGTCCATGACGACCACGACCCAGCCGCGTGAGGCGAGGTCGGCCGCGAGGCCGGAGAGGATCCAGCGGGGTGTGCCGAGACCGGGCGACATCACGACGACGGGCAGTCGGTTCCCGAGGACCGGTGCTCCTTCGGTAGCGGGCGCTGTGGCGTCGATCATCGCGGTTACCGCCGACGGTGTTTGCAACCACCGAGCGGACACGACCGCCATGCTCGCTTGCGCGATCGGATCGGTCGACGGGATGTAGGCCGCCGGCGTCTGGTGTCCGGTCGCCGGATACCAGACCGACACCATGATCGTGCGGGACCGACTCGAATCGGTGAGCGCTGTGTCGATCCGGCCGACCGCGTGAGCGCCGGCGGGCGCCGTGACGACGGACGGGCCCCACATTGTGCCGCGACAAGCCGCCGGTTCGCCAGGGCATACAAGGTCGTCGGCCCGCGTAGGCACGACGCGGATCACCAATGACGTAAGCAGTAGCGCGAGCACCGCCGCCCTGACAACGGTGCGGCAGTCCGGTATCGGCCGGTGATCAGGCCGCCCCGATCCGGGGGACGCGTCGGGAGATGGCGCCGATCGGCGCTGTTCGCGAATCGAACGATTGGCAACAGCTTCGGCTGCACCCACCGATTCTCCCAACCTCGACTGGAGCGGTACTAGCCTGGTCAGATACGGTTTTCGTGTGGAACGGGTGACGGGAACAACCCGCACCTTCAGCTTGGCACGCCAGCGGTGCCGGCGAGCCTCGAGGTGTTGTCGCCGTCGAGGTTGTGCGACGAAAATTGTTGGGCGGGAGCAGATTGTCGGCGAGTCCGCAGCAACATGCCGGGCGTGTCGTAGGGGTGGCGTGTGCGAGGCGAAACGTTGCGCTGACCGCGCGTCGAGCCGAGCGGCAGGGTACCGCCGCGGCCGAGGATTGGGTGGCCTGGTGGGAGGCGGTCGAATCGGCGCCGGAGTTGGCCGGCCCGGTCGGGTTGCATGCCGGGGATTCGAGCACACGGTGCACGATCGGCCCACCGCCCACGACTACGTCGACTTCGCCTGGGCGGCGGACTTCGCCGAATCCGGCATCGTGTGGCAGTACGGCGACGATCGTGTCGTGGTCGCGATCCGCTGAGCACGCCGTGCCGGCGTGGGTGCGAAAGGTGTTGCGGCGGGTCGTGATCGCGGCCGCCGCAACAGGGTTGGCGAGTGGCCGATCGCCTACCGCACCGGGTGGGTCACTGCGGGTAGCATGTGGTGACACGATTCTGGAAGGGGGACATCATGTCGTCGAACAGTCACCACGAACAGGGCGATGATCCACGGGCCCAGTGGCGCCACCTGCCCGCCGAACCTGACCACTACGTCGAGGAAAGCCACGTCGACGGGAGTTCGTCGGACTACACGGTGCCCGCCGTCGACCCGACCCAGGAATTCACTCGTCTCTACGGCTAGTGTCCCGGTTCGGATCGCGGAGGCGAGGTTGGGTGGGTGACCTCGTCTGTTTCCCGCCAGCATGACGCGTGTGGTCGTTTGTACTGTCGGCCTATGACTTCCGACAACCGGGCCATCGTTCAAGCCGCGTGGCGGGCGTTCGCCGGTCACGACGCCGAGCAGATCGGCGCGTTCTTCACCGAGGATGCCGAATGGCTCGCTCCGGCGGGTAATGCGACCGCGGTCGCACTCGACGCTCCCAGCCATATGGTCGGCAGGCAGGCGATCACACATTTTCTCGCACACGAGTTCTCGCGATTGTTCGTCAGTGATGTCACGGTGGATTTTCGCGGTTTCTACCTCGACGGAGACCGGGTGATCGTGGAGGAGACGATGAGCGCCACGCTGGCGAACGGCAACGTCTACCGCAACGACTACTGCTTCATCTTCGAGCTACAGGACGGCCTGATCCACCGGGTTCGTGAGTACATGGACACCGCGCGCGGGCATCGCGACGTCTTCGGCGGTGCTTCCGGCAGCGTCGTGCCGGATGCCGCCGGAAGCCCCTCGATCAGGTGAGACGTACAAACTACGTCCGATAATCAGTTTCATAATTGGACTGTTCGGGGGAAATGCCTGGTGAGAGTCGATTTTGGGGCTGCTATTACCTGAAACGATTCCCGTCCTCACCTGATAGTTCTCTTCGCTACCCATCGAACCGGGTCCACGCAATGTGTTAAAGTGTACGAAACCGTTTCGTTTAGATTGGAGGAAAGTGGTACGAAGTGACGACAGAGAAGCGGCGATCTTGCGCGGCACGTTGGAACTCATCACCGAAGTCGGCTACGACCAGATGACCATGGACGCTGTCGCCGCACGGGCTCATGCCAGCAAGGCCACCATCTACCGAAGATGGCCAGGCAAGCCCGAACTCGTCGTTACCGCGCTCAAGCGCTACGCCGCCCCAGCGATAGCCGCACCCGACACCGGCGATCTGCGCGCCGACCTCCTGGGCCTGCTCGCGGCAATGCGCGACAGTCTCGCCGGACAAGACGCGGCTCTCATCCTCGGATTGATGATGGCGATGCGTCACGACCCGGAGTTGGCCGAGGTCGTCCGAAGTCAACTTGTCGACGCCAAGCGCGCGGCGTTCGGCGAGGTGGCCACCAAAGCAGTTGCGCGTGGGCAACTGCCGGCCGACGTCGACCACAACATCGCTGCCGAAGTCACGTCCGCGGTGCTGTTTTCCCGACTGCTGATCACCGACCAACCGCTCGACGACGTGTTCATCTTGCACCTCGTGGACGCGGTCCTTCTCCCCGTACTGCACCGGCATGGTTAAGGAGCAAGACATGTGGCCTGCAATTTTCCTGGGTCTCCTCGGTGGGGTGATGGGAGGCAACGCGATTCCCCACTTCATCCGCGGCATCACCAAAGAGCGATATCCCAACGTGTGGGGCGGCGGGCCGATCCCCAATGTCGTCGCCGGCTGGGGCGGGCTGGTCATCGCAGCTCTGCTGCTGCACTGGGCATTCCACAGTCATCCGCAACAGTGGGCCTTCGCCGCCACCGCTTCAGGTCTCCTTCTCATCGGGCTGTTCCACGCCGGACCCGGTGCCTTCGGTCGACGCTGAACAACGGATCCACGCAGCACTGCAGTGGATAAGCTGCTTGCAAAGGTGATGGCGCGGTCATCAGCCGCGCTGGATTCGGTTCTCACACCGCCAAGGGAGAGTGGCCATGGACTTGCGCGCCGACGTCGGCGAGGCGCTCCTCGTGTCCGGCAACCGTGACGAGATCACGGCCGGATTCGGCGGCCATGGCCTCCACGAATCGGGTCTTACCGCATCCGGTCGGGCCTTTGAGCAGAACCGGCAGGCCACGACCGGCGGCCGCCGAAGGCCTCGATCTCATTACCCACGGGCCGGTAGAACGGGGCCGTGACAATGGTGCGCACAGCATGGTTGCCGATCGGCATGGCCGGTCTCCTCATTCGAGCGGAACAATTTCGCTGGACGCAGCAGCCGCGCTGTCGACCGTCTTCGCGGGGCGCGGCAGGCGATGTCAGTCGCCGGTGCTGCAGCGCGACGACTCCTCCTCGATGTGGGAGGGGCGGCCACCGGGTTGCCCGATCTGCCATGTGCTTGCGGCGCCCGTAGTGAAAGGTCCTGGCGCGCTTTGGGTTTCGTAGTAGCCGCGCGGATCCCACGTCTTCGCGGTCGGGTACGGCCAGGGGCAGGCGACGGTAGCGGCGGCGCCTGTGGCGCGAGCCGCCCAGAACGAGGTACTGAAACTGAACATGGCGATGTTCAGGGCGACGGCCATCACCAGGAAGGTCGCCAGCTTGGGATGGCGGGCGTGGAGGCGGAACCGCCGGGCGATCTTCTCCGCCTGCGATCGCCCGGTGTCGTCTCGATACAGCAGCAGTGACGCCGGAATCATCACGATTGTGATCAGCACGCTCGCCACCAGCATGGGGAACTGGCTGTTCCGACCCGCATTGATCGTGCCGAAATTGATGACGTGGGAGTAGGTCAGGAACTGGGTGCGCGTCAGGAATATCTCCTGGGCGGCATCCCAGATCACACCGCAGATGAATGTCAACGCCGCCAGGCAGATCAGTGGGTGCCGCCAGGCGAACGCGTCCGGCTCGCGGCGCCGCTGCACGGCACGCAGGATCGGCATCGTCAGGAAGTACGGGAGCAGGATGTAGGGCGCGTAGACGAACGAGGTCAGTGGCTCGATGATCGGAGATATGTTGAGCCACGGCCACTCTCGGGGAAAGTGCCACAGACGTGGGTTGTACACCAGGCCGATCGCCCAATTGTTGTACGGGTCCAGCCAGAACAGAGTGCTCGAGGTGATCACCATCAGCACCGCCGGATGCCCCGGATTCCGTTGCCAGGTCCGGGCGGAGGCGATGACGGTGGCGAGGAATATGACAACGGCCGCGACCTGTCCCACTGTGACCCAGTCGATCCCGGACAGTAACGGCTCGACCGGCGGTGGTGTGTGTGCGCCGTCGGGATTGCGGTTGTCCGCCGACGCGGGCCCGTGTTTTTCGGAGGTGACGAGGATGGCGACGGCCACTATCGCCGCGACGGCCCAGCCTCCCTCTCTGTCAACGGGGCTCACCTGCACGGCGTCTTGCATCGTCCGGAGCAGGGCAACGTTCGCCCTCGAGGTCGTGGAGCAAATTTTCGATGAGCTCGGTGACGTCACGATGGCCCAGATGCACGTCGAAGGCTTCCTCCATTCGCAGGAATCTCGAAATGCTGGACATCAGCAGGATTATCGCGCCGGGGGTATAAGTCGTGGACTCGAAGCGGTACTCGGCCAGGATTTTCGACACCGCATCGAGCTGTAGCTTCCGAAATCGCTGGGAGGACTCCGAGATTTCGGCGCGAATCGCTTTGCGATGATTGGCCAGGGCGATGAATTCCATGGTCAGTGCGGTGTGGGACTGGTCGTGGATCGCTTCCCAGAGTGCCCACAGGGGCTGCGGCGAATTCAGGGCCTCGAGCTGGCGCTGGTAACTGCGGTCGGCGCCTCGCCGGAAGAGTTCGACGAACAGATTGTCCATATTGCCGAAGTAGTAATACACCAGTGCGGAGTTCGCGCCGGCGCGGGTCGCCAATCGCCGGGTACTCACCCCGGCGTAACCGTCCTCGAGCATGATCTGCTCAGCGGCGTCGAGCAACGCCGCCCGCGTCGGGGAGTTCTCTGGGTCCGCATGGCGGCCCGGCTTCATCTGATGGCCCTCCTCTGAACCCGATGCGGGCCGCGATCTCGCCCCGGTCGGCGACTGTCGTTGTGATCAGTGTACGGCGAGCTGCTTGTTCGCTCGCGACAGGCCGCCGCCGCCGAGTCTCCTTGCGGCATATGGCTGTTGACAGGCGGACCGCGGTGTCGTATATCTTAATCGACCGATTAATTAATCAGTCGATTAACATCACCGGGCTTGGCCCCGGCGGGACCCGGACCCGGCCGACGGACGAACCGTCGCGGGGGAGTCGAGTGTGGCTAGGGGTCGACACCGACCTTCCGGTCGGTCGCGCCGATGGTCCGTGTCGGCGCCGCACCGGCCATTCGGCGACCGGTCGCATGCATTGCGAACGATTCGACGAGGTAGCGGGCGGACGGGCGTTCTCCCGCAGCGCTGCCCGTCGGACACATCGTCCGGGTGATCCACGAGCAGAGGAGCGCACCGAATGACCAGCACCCCGACGCCCGGCCGAAGCCGCCCGGACACCCGAACGCGCGGGACCGGACGCGTGGCTGTCGTGACCGGCGGAGCCTCCGGTATGGGACTGGATATCTGCCGCGTCTTCGCCGCTCACGGTTACCGTACGGCGGTCCTCGATATCGATGGCGCCGCGGCCGCGCGCACGGCCGAGGAGTTGCGCTCCGCCGGCGGTGAGGTGATCGCGTGCGAGGTCGATGTGACCGATCGCGACGCGGTCGAGGCGGCACTGAGTGCTGTGCGGGCGGAATTCGGCCCGGTCGAAATCCTGGTCACCAGCGCAGGCGCGGTGGGTTTCGCGCCGTTCACCGACATCTCGGAGCAGGAGTGGCACCGGGTACTGGGAGTGAACCTCACCGGGACCTTTCATTGTGTGCAGGCCGCGATCACGGATATGGTCACCGGCGGGTGGGGGCGGATCGTGACGATTTCGTCGTCGAGTGCGCAACGCGGCTCGCCGGGCATGGTCCACTACACCGCGTCCAAGGGCGCGGTCGTCGCGATGACGAAGGGCCTTGCCCGCGAATACGCGGCTCGCGGCATCACCGTCAACACCATTCCGCCGTCGGGAATCGACACTCCGATGTCGCGGCAGTCGCAGGCCGGCGGACATCTGCCCGACAACGCGACCATGGCCAAGGCCATCCCGGTCGGCCATCTCGGAACCGGCGACGATATCGCCGCAGCGTGCCTGTTCCTGTGCTCCGAGCAGGCCGGATACATCACCGGGCAGGTGCTGGGCGTGAACGGCGGGTCCGTCATATGACCACCACCTCGCCGTCCCGGCTGGCACCGCTGCCGGCCGATCAGTGGGAAGAGCGGGCCCGCAGCATGCTGCGTGGTCAGGTGCGGCTGGCCGACCGGTATCTGTCCGGCCGTCCCGATGCGCCACCTATGCCCAACGTGCTCGGAATACTGGGCCACCACCCCGAATTGGCCGCCGCCTGGCTCGCCTACAACGGAGTGCTGCTCGAACAGCCCGAACTCGACCCTCGCTATCGCGAACTGCTGATACTGCGGATCGCGCGGTGCACCGGCTCGACGTACGAATGGGCCCAGCATGTGCGCATCGGGGGTGAATACGGGATCGGCGCGACCCACGTCGAGGCCGTCGCCCACGGTCCGGCGGATTCGCTCTGGTCGCCGGTGGAACGACTACTGCTCTGTGCGGCCGACGAACTGCTCGACCGGCATCGAATCGCCGACGCCACGTGGTCCGGGCTGGCAGCTCACTTCGACGCCCGGCAATTGCTCGAAATCCTGTTCGTGACCGGGTCCTATCTGTGCCTGGCGCTGGTATTCAACAGCGTCGATCTGCAACTGGACCCGGGTATGGACCGGGCCGCATCGACCCCGCCGCAGAAGGAGGAACATTCGTGAGCGAGCGCGAACAGTCCACAGCCCGCCGATGGCCCAAACCTGCCGAAGGCAGTTGGACCGAGCACTATCCCGAACTCGGTACCGCGGCCATATCGTTCGAGGATTCGGTCTCCCCGGAATTCTTCGAACTGGAGCGGGAGGCGATTTTCAAGCGAGCATGGCTCAATGTCGGCCGGATGGAACAACTTCCACGCACCGGCAGCTTCTTCACCAAGGAAATCGATATCGCCCGCACGTCGATCATCGTCGTGCGCGATCGCGACGGCTCGATCAACGCGTTCCACAACGTGTGCCGGCATCGCGGAAACAAATTGGTGTGGAATGAACTTCCGCGTGCGGAGATGTCGGGCACGTGCCGCCAGTTCACCTGCAAGTATCACGGCTGGCGCTACGGACTCGACGGCGCGCTCAATTTCGTGCAGCAGGAAGAGGAATTCTTCGATCTGGACCGCGCGGACCGCGGTCTGGTCCGGGTGCACTGTGATATCTGGAACGGATTCGTCTTCGTCAACCTCGATCCCGAACCGCGCCAGACCCTGCGTGAATTCCTCGGACCCATGATCACCGCACTCGACGGCTACCCGTTCGACGCGATGACCGAATGGTATGAATTCAGCGCGGACAACAACAGCAACTGGAAGTTGTTCGCCGATGCCTTCCAGGAGTACTACCACGTTCCCGGGCTGCATCCTCAGCAGATTCCCGGCGAGGTACGCACCGGGAAGGGGTTCGAATGTGCCCATTTCCAGGTCGACGGCCCGCATCGGGTGGTGTCCACCGGTGGCGCGCGCCGCTGGACGCTCCCACCCGAATACATGTACCCGATCGAACGAATCACGCGCAGTGGACTGGTCGGGCCGTGGGAGTCGCCGGAGCTCGGCCCGATGCCGCCGGGGCTCAATCCTGGACGTGTCGAACCGTGGGGTATCGACAACTTCCAGATCTTCCCCAATATCGAAATCCTCATCTATCGCGGCTGGTATCTGCTCTACCGCTATTGGCCGACCTCCTACAACACGCACCGGTTCGAGGGCATGTTGTGCTTCCAGCCGGCCCGTACGGTCCGTGAACGCATCGAACACGAAGTCGCATCTGTCGTGTTCAAGGAATTCGCCCTGCAGGATGCCGGCATGCTCACCGGCACCCAGACGGCACTCGAATCCGCCTACCGCACTGCGGGTTTGACCACATTTCCGGTGAACGATCAGGAGATATTGGTGCGCCACTTCCACAAGGCGGTCGCAGACTGGGTCGAGGCGTACCGGCGCGAGCCGGTGAAGGCGTGATCGAGATGTCCGAGAACCTGCTGCCCTCCGAATTCGGGGAATTCGAGCGATTCGCGCACACCTGGTGCCTGGCAACCGAATCCGAACGCTGGGCCCGCCGGATAGCGACACCCATGCCGGAATTGGTCACTTTCCACGACGCCTTCCTCCCTCGACTCGACGAGGCAATCGCCTATTGCGACAAGTTTCCGCTCGACGACCTGCCCGACGATGCGCTGAACCTACTGTGGCTGATCTATTCGATGGTGATGGTCGCGATGGCGGTGGAGATCTTCCAGCAGCCCACCCCCACCGACTGTGCCGACGCCGTCCTCACCCGCATCGCCGAACCACTGCCGTAATCCCCATTCCCGCAGCCGTACCCGGCGCGAAGCGGAAGGAAATTTCGAAATGACGATAACCATCGACACGCTGGGCCACGACGTCGGCGCGCAGATCTCCGGCGTGGATCGCGAACAATTGCTCACCGACGACACCGTGGCCGCCACCGTGCTCGAGGCCCTGGAAACCCATGGCGTGCTTGTCTTTCGCGATCTGCACCTGGATCCGGAGACGCAGGTGGCGTTCTGCCGCACGCTCGGCCCGATCGACACCGAACCCGGACATCATCCGGTCGAGGGGATCTACCGGGTCAGCCTCGACACCAGCAAGAACACCTCCGCGAGTTATCTGCGCGCCACCTTCGACTGGCATATCGACGGCTGCACACCACAGGACGACGCCTACCCGCAGATGGCCACCATGCTGTCCGCCAAGGCCGTCGCCGCGTCCGGCGGCGAAACCGAATTCGCCTCCACATACAAGGCTTACGACAATCTCGGCGAGGCCGAGCGGGAGCAGCTGGCGGCGCTGCGGGTCGTGCATTCGCTCGAGGCCTCTCAACGCCTGGTCACCCCGGATCCCGCACCGGAGCAGCTGGCCGCCTGGCACCGCCGCCCGTCGAAGGAACATCCACTGATCTGGACCCACAAGACGGGACGCAAATCGCTGGTCCTGGGCGCCTCGACCGACCACGTCGTCGGGATGGACCCGGTGCGGAGCAGGCACTTGCTCGACGATCTTCTGGACCGCTGCACGGCACCGGAACGGGTCTACCGCCACGAATGGTCCGTCGGTGACACCGTGATCTGGGACAACCGCGGCGTCATCCACCGCGCGACACCCTACGACACCGGATCGCCGCGAGAAATGTTGCGCACCACCGTACTCGGCGACGAACCCATCCGCTGACCGACCCGTTTCCAGGAGTACACCATGCCGCGATGGCCCAAGCCCGCCGAGGGCAGCTGGACCCAGCACTATCCCGAACTCGGCACCGCGCCGATGTCCTACGAGGACTCGATCTCACCGGAATTCTTCGAACTCGAGCGCGAGGCGATCTTCAAACGCGCCTGGCTCAATGTCGGGCGCGTGGAACAACTTCCACGTACCGGTAGCTACTTCACCAAGGAAATCGCCGCGGCCTACACCTCGGTCATCGTGGTACGCGACCGAGACGGGCAGGTCAACGCCTTCCACAACATCTGCCGCCACCGCGGCAACAAGCTGGTGTGGAACGAGATTCCGCGCGAGGAGGTCTCGGGCACCTGCCGGCAGTTCACCTGCAAATATCATGGCTGGCGCTACGGACTGGACGGCGCACTCAATTTCGTGCAGCAGGAAGAGGAATTCTTCGACCTGGACAAAAGTACGCTCGGGCTCGCCCGCGTGCACTGTGAGGTCTGGTCCGGGTTCATCTTCGTCAATCTCGCCCCGCAACCACGGCAGACCCTGCGCGAATTCCTCGGGCCGCTGATCACCGGATTGGACGGCTATCCGTTCGACAAGCTCACCGAGCGGTTCTGTTACCGCTCCGAGGTGGGGGCCAACTGGAAGCTGTACATGGATGCGTTCCAGGAGTTCTACCACGCACCCGTGCTGCACGGAAAACAGACTCCGGACAACTTCTCCGTCGCTGCCCAGCAAGCCGGATTCGAGGCGCCGCACTATCAGCTCGACGGACCGCATCGGCTGGTCAGCACCTCCGGTGTGGTGACCTGGGAACTCGATCCCGAGATGCGCAAACCGATGGAGGACATCACCCGCAGCGGACTGTTCGGCCCCTGGGACACACCGGATCTCGGGCCCATGCCCGCCGGCCTCAATCCCGCCGGCTGTGATCCGTGGGGCCTGGACTCCTTCCAGCTGTGGCCGAATTTCGTGATCCTGATCTGGTCGGGCGGCTGGTATCTGACATATCAATACTGGCCGACTTCGCACAACACCCACATCTTCGAAGGCAACCTGCACTTCCCGCCGGCCCGCACCGCACGCGAACGCGTCGCGCACGAAATGGCCGCGGTGACGTTCAAGGAGTACGGGCTGCAGGACAGCAGCACCCTGGAGGCGACGCAAATCATGCTGGAATCCCGTGCGGTGACCACCTTTCCACTCAACGATCAGGAGATTCTGTTGCGGCATCTGCACAAGGTCGCCGGTGACTGGGTCGGGGAGTATCAGCGTGAGCGGGCGGAGGTGTCGCCGCGATGAGCATGCTGCCCAGTGAATTCGCCGACCTCGAGCCGTACGCGCGCATCTGGTGCCTGCCCACCGAGGACGAACGGTACGCGCGACGCCTCGCGAGCACGATGGCCGATATGCAGCCGTTCTACGACGCGATCACCGCGCGCGCCGAAGACGCACTGACCTACTGCGACAAGTTCCCGCTCGACGACGACCTTCCCGAACAGGTACAGAACCTGTTGTATCTGCTGTACTCGATGATCACGGTGTCGTTCCCGGTCGAGGTGTGGAGTCAGCCGAAGGTGCCCGATACCGGTGTGGCAGCACTGGCCTGCGTGATCGAGCCGGTCCCGTGAGCGGGGACGACAGCCTGGTGCTGCGGGCGGCGCGCTGGGTCGATGTGGAATCCGGGCAGGTGCACTCGCCGGCGGAGATCGTGGTGACGGGCGACTCCATCACCGCCGTCGATCCGCCGGAGCCACCCGCTGGTGCGCGGGTCGTCGATCTCGGTGATGTCACCCTGCTTCCGGGGCTGATGGATATGGAGATCAACCTGCTCATCGGTGGCCCCGACAATCCGTCGGGCCTGCCGAATGCCATGCACGGGGTGCAGGACGACCCGGTGTATCGGACGCTGCGCGCCACCATCAATGCCCGCACCACCCTGCACGCCGGGTTCACCACCGTCCGCAATCTCGGGCTGATGGTCAAAACCGGAGGCTACCTGCTCGATGTCGATCTGGGCCGTGCCATCGAGCAGGGCTGGGTGGAAGGGCCACGCATCGTCTCGGCCGGACATGCGATCACCCCGACCGGCGGACATCTCGATCCCACGATGTTCCAGCGGCTGGCTCCGCACATCATGCCGGTGAGTGTGGAGGAGGGCCGCGCCAACGGCGTCCCGCAGGTGCGCGAATGCGTGCGCTACCAGATCAAATACGGCGCCGGGGTCATTAAGGTATCGGCGTCGGGCGGAGTGATGTCGCACGGCACCGTCGCGGGCGCACAGCAGTACTCGGACGAGGAACTGTCCGCCATCGTGGACGAGGCGCATCGCGCCGGGATCAAGGTCGCGGCGCACGCGCACGGCGATGCCGGAATCCGAGCGTGCGTCCGGGCCGGGGTGGACTGTATCGAGCACGGGTCGCTGGCCAGTGACGACACCATCGCGATGATGGTCGAGCACGGCACCTTCCTGGTGCCCACCAGTTATCTGTCCGAAGGACTCGACGTCTCCAAAGCCGCTCCCGCACTGCAGAAGAAGGCGGCCGAGGTGTTCCCCAAGGCTCGGGAAACACTGCGCAAGGCGATCGCGGCCGGGGTGAAGATCGCCTGCGGCACCGACGCGCCCGCGGTGCCGCACGGAGACAATGCCAAGGAACTGTGGGCCCTGGTCGATCGCGGAATGACACCCGCGCAGGCGTTGCGCGCGGCCACCGTCACCAGCGCCGAACTCATCGACGTAGATGATCGCGGCCGGCTCGCACCCGGACTGCTCGCCGACATCATCGCCGTTCCCGGCGATCCGACCGCGGACATCACCGTGCTGCAAGACGTGCGGTTCGTCATGAAAGACGGCCGCATCGTCAAGAACATCTGACCCGAATACGCTGTCCAGTCGCAATTTTCGCTTGTCAAGGAGACAACAGATGGCCAAGGGAATCCTCTACGTCGAAACACGTCCCGCCTCCGACGAGGTAGCCGCCGCCTACCACCGGTGGTACGAGGGAACTCATATGCAGGAGATGCTCAGCCTCGACGGAGTGGTCGCCGCCCGCCGGTTCGAACCCGTGGACGGTGAGGCCGTATACGTCGCCGTGTACGAGATCGAGGCGGACGACATCACCTCGGTACAGGCGCAGTTGGCGGCCGCGAACAAGTCCGGCAGCTTCTCCACCCCGGTCGGCGTGCAGACCGACCCGCCGCCGACCGTCCGCCTCTACCGCGAAATCGTCACGCGCACCGCGTGATCGGCAAGCTCGAACCAACTCTCCGCCCCGAGGTGCCCATGTCCGCACGACAACAGCTGTTCATCGGTGGCGACTGGGCCACACCCGCCGGCACCGACGTGCTCGATGTGCTCTCCCCGCACACCGGGCAGCCGATCGCGACCGTCCCCGCCCCGTCCACCGCGGATATCGACCGGGCGGTTACGGCCGCACGGACGGCATTCGATCACGGCCCGTGGCCACGGCTGGCCCCGGCCGAACGCATCGCGCTGATCCGTGATCTGGCCGCACGCTATGAAACCCGGCGCGAAGAGATCGCCCAGCTCATAACCGCCGAAATGGGCGCGCCGATCACCTTCTCCCGCTCCGCGCAAGCGCGTCTGCCCGGCGCCGTGATCGGCGCCTTCGCCGACCTCGCCGCCGAGCACCCCTGGACCGAAACCAGACCGGGTCTGTTCGGCGCCGACGTCACCGTGCGGCGAGAGCCCGTCGGTGTGGTGGCGGCCATCGTGCCGTGGAACATGCCCATGTTGACGACGGTGATGAAACTCGTTCCGGCGCTGCTGGCCGGATGCACGGTAGTACTCAAACCCGCCCCCGAGACGCCCCTGAACGCCGGACTTCTCGCCGAGCTGCTCACCGAGCTCGACCTGCCTCCCGGCGTGGTCAGCATCTTGCCCGGAGATCGTGAGGTCGGCAGCCACCTCGTCGCGCATCCGGGGGTCGACAAGGTGTCGTTCACCGGTTCCACGGCTGCCGGCCGGCAGGTGGCCGCGGTATGCGGGGCTGCGTTGCGCAAGGTGAGCCTCGAGCTCGGCGGTAAGTCGGCGGCTGTGGTGCTCGATGACGCCGACCCGCGGGCCGTCGCCGCCGGTATGAAGGTGGCCGGGTTGATGAACAGCGGGCAGGCGTGCGTCGCGCAGACCCGAATCCTGTTACCGCAGAACCGATATCATGAATTCGTCGATGCGCTGGCCGATATGGTCGATTCGCTCGTGGTGGGCGATCCGGGGGACCCGGCAACCCAAGTCGGGCCGATGGTTGCCGAGCGCCAGCAACGCCGCGTTCGTGACTACATCGACAAGGGCCGCCATGAAGGCGCACGACTGGTGGTCGGCGGTTCCGACTTGCCTTCCGATATCGATCGCGGCTGGTACATCCGGCCCACTCTGTTCGCCGGTGTCGACAATTCGATGCGCATCGCACAAGAGGAGATCTTCGGTCCCGTGCTTTGCGCGATTCCCTATCGCGACGAGGGCGAAGCGATCGAACTCGCCAACGCGTCCGACTATGGGCTCTCCGGTTCGATCTGGACACCCGACATCGACCGCGCTACCGCCATCACCCACCGAATCCGCAGCGGCACACTCGGAATCAACCAGCCCTACAGTATGGATCCCGCCGCCCCCTTCGGCGGAGTCAAGGCCAGCGGTATAGGCCGTGAGTTCGGCCGCGAAGGCCTCGACAGTTTCGTCGACACCAAATCGATCTCGATCGCTCCGGTCCTCTGATCATGGACCGCCCGCAAGTGTCCGGGTGGAGAATCTCGAATACTGACTAACTACTGAGATACTCATTGGTATATTGCCGGTGGAACATGCGAGCGCATGGACATGGGAGGCATCATGAGCGAGCTGTCGAGTGAAAAGCCCACGGCTACAGAAGGACTCGGCCGAACGAACGCAGTTGGTGAGGCTGTGCAGGATCACCTCCGCGTCAAGCGAGTTCAGATCTGGGCAACGGCCGGCGGTCTGCTGCTGGCGCTGCAGGTGTATGTCTGGGTGCGGTGGATCACCGGACCGTATTTCCAGCGTGTGCCCGGCGGGCCGACCACACCGCCGATGTACATGAAGGCATTCCTGACGATGAACGCCGTCGTGGTGTGTGTCGGTCTGCCCGTGGCGATCTGGTGGTTCATCGTCAGGCCCTGGCTTCGCGAACGTCGGATCACTCTCGACGGAATACTGCTCGTGTCCATGGGGCTCATGTTCTTTCAAGACCCCCTGCTGAACTATTTCAACACCTGGTGCACGTACAACACATGGCTTTTCAATCGCGGGTCGTGGTCGTCGAACATTCCGGGGTGGGTCTCACCCGAGCAGCCGGGCCACCAGGTTTCCGAGCCGCTGTTGGTGAATGCTCCCGGCTATGCGGCCGGAGTATTGATGATCACGATATTCGGCTGCTGGGTCATGCGGAGAATCAAATCGCGCCGGCCGAATATCACCAACCTCCGACTGATCCTGGCCACCTATGCTTTCACCTTCGTGCTCGACTTCGTCATGGAAGCGGGCTTCATGTTGCCGTTCGGGCTCTACACCTACCCCGGCGCCATGCGTTCGGTCTCGTTCGCCGCGGGTACCTACCACCAGTGGCCGATATACGAGGGGCTGATGTGGGGTGCGGTCCAGGCGGGCCTGTGCTGCCTGCGCTACTTCACCGACGATCGTGGCCGCACCGTGGTCGAGCGCGGACTCGACCATCTCCGCGGCGGATTCGCCCGGCAGCAGCTTGCTCGGTTTCTCGCGGTCTTCGCCGCGGTCAGCGCGTGCTTTTTCTTCTTCTACAACGTGCCCGCGCAATGGATCGGGATGCACGCCGATCCCTGGCCGGCCGATCACCTGAAGCGCTCGTATTTCAACGGGGGTATTTGCGGTGACGGCACGGACGTGCCCTGCCCGGACCCGGTGCTGCCGACACCGACGAAACGGTCCGGGTTCATCGGTATCGACGGGAATCTGGTTCTGCCCGATGGAGCCCGAGTCCCGGAGACCGTGCCGTTCGAGCACACGAAATAGCAGCGGCCGACGCGGACGTTGAACTATTCAGAACAGAATCACACCTCGAGCGACCGGCAATTGCTCATCGCTGATTTATCCATGCCGGTACAGGTATTTCATGTGATCCTCGAAGTTATTTTCGATGGCGTAGCTCGAAGAAATATTTCAGAAATCTTGCGATACCGTTGACGCAGTGCGATTCGACGGCGCACACTTCTCGTCGAAGAAACGGTCGATTTAGTAATTCGAAGCATGCCGCAGCTCGTCGGATTGTCCGAGCCCTTGTCGCAGCTGTATCGAATCGGCCGAATGTGTTTTCAGATCCAGGAGCCCCCCATGACCGATTCCGATACGGGCGACAGTGTGTTCGACCCGGTGCCGGCTCCGCGCATTCATCCGTATTTCGGCCACGAGTGCACCGGTGCGCGGTCGGATGCCTGCCACCCCGCGCGAGAGGGCGGGTGGTGATCCATGCCGACCGCGTTCGATCCGGATGGGCGCGGGCCGTCTTCCCTGCGCCTGGTGCTGAGCGGAATCTGCTGTCTCATCGTGATCGCCTGTGCGGCAACGGCGATGGTCGCCGTGTCGCGCGGTGCGTTCCACAAGACCGTCGCGGTCACCGCACTGATGGCCGATGTCGGTGACGGTTTGCCGCCCAAATCCGATGTGAAGTTTCAGGGGGTGAGGGTGGGGGAGGTGACCGCTGTGACGTCGGCGCCCGCGGCCGGGATGAACTCCGTCGGTATCCGGCTCGATCCGCAGTACGCAGCCCAGATCCCGGCAACGGTGACCGCCCGCGTCGTTCCGAGCAATGTCTTTGCCGTGCCGTCGATTCAGCTCGTCTACAACGGATCCGCGCCCGCGGTGACCGCTCACACGGTGATCGCGGAGGATCACAGCCAGGAGACCGTGCGGTTACAAAGTTCGCTGGATCGACTGCGCCGGATCGTCGCCGCGGTCGGACGTGACGGGATGGACAGGTCCGTGGGAATGCTGGCGGTCCTGGCCGAAGCCACCTCCGGCCGGGGCACCGCGATCGAGGACGCGGGAACCCAACTGCGCGATATCGTCAGGCAACTGGACACCGTGGTGTCGGCCGATGAGGTGGGCGGCGTTGCCGCCCGGTCTCCGGCCGGGGCAATTCCAGCCGCCCGGTTCGCTGGTGACCGATATCGGGCCGGTCGGCAGCCTCCAGGAGCAGCAACGGATCGCCGGGATTCTCGGTGGGGAGCCGAACGCCGCCGCCGACATCTTGTTCGGCCCGCTGGCGCGTGGCGCCACTGTGGGGGTCGCCCCGGATCCGAGCGGAGGTTCGAGGTGAGTTACCGGAGGTCACTGGTCGTCCTGGTGGTGTTCGCCGTGGTGTGCTCGGCGCTGATTTGGATCGTCGGCATCACCCTCGAGCGGGGAGTGAGCGGGGCGACCGACAAGTATTCGGCGCTGTTCACCGACGTCTCCGGTCTGCGGGTCGGCGACGATGTCCGGGTCGCCGGGGTACGCGTCGGCCGCGTCGATGCGATCGAACTCGACGGTTCCCTCGCGCGGGTCGGATTCGAGGTTCAGCGCGATCAAACGCTGTCCGGCCGGACCACCGTGTCGGTGACGTATCAGAACCTCATCGGTCAGCGGTATCTCGGGCTGGCGCAAGGCGAGCGCGGCGCTGCCGGCGCGTTGCGTCCGGGCGCGGTCATCCCCGTCGCGAACACCGAGCCGTCGTTCGATATCTCCCGGCTGCTGAAGGGCTTCGAGCCGCTGTTCGGCACCCTGGACCGGGCGGCGATCGACAACATCACCGGCGCCTTGATCAAGGCGCTGCAGGGCGACAACGGTGCGCTCACCACTCTGATCGCGGAAACGACCCGGCTCGCGGAGTCGTTCACCGGCCCCGATCAGGTACTCGGACAGGTCATTACGAATCTGAACACCATCGTGGGCAACCTCGCCGCACAGAGCGGCAATCTCGGCACCGTCATCGAACAGACCCGGGCCGTGTTCGAGGGACTGGACAAGAACAAACAGTCCTTGGTCGATTCGGTGGATCGAATGTCGACGGTGATCGAGAGTGTGGCGCAGGCCGCGGCTGCCGACCAGCCGGCCGTTCGCGAGTTCTTGGCCCGGAATCCGGGTTTTGCGCAGCATTTCCTGGACAACAAAGGCAAATTCGAGTTTCTCGGTTTCAATTTGCCTCTGGTGTTGAAAGGCCTGGCCCGGGTCACCCAGGAAGGCGGCTATGTCGAGGCCTACGTCTGTGATGTGACGGTGTGGACGGTGCCGGGCCTGACACCGCTGATCCCGCAGATCGTCGACGGAATAACTCCGGGCGGAGCCGCTCAGCACACGGCCAGGTGCAGGTGATGCGGATGCGATGGTCTGGACTCCGGATGCGCGGTCGACGGTTGCGTCGACCGAAGTCGTTGCGGCACCAGTTATTCGGACGTCGTCGAACCCTCGACGACTACAACCCGGCAGTGCTCGGCTCGCTCGCGATCGTCGTTCTGGTCGTGGCGATCGGTGCCGCCTTGGGGATCAATTCGCTGAACGTCGGCGAGAAGCGGGTGCAGGCGGATTTCGCGCAGGCCGCTCAGCTCGGTACCGGGGATCAGGTGACGGTGGCCGGGGTACCGGTCGGTCACGTCGCCGATATGCGACTGGCCGGCGACCATGTCGCTGTCACGCTGAGTATCGGGGACCACGTGCACCTGGGTTCCGAGACCCGCGCCTCCATCAAGCTCACCACGCTGCTCGGAAACCGTTACGTGGAATTGGTTCCGGATGGTCCCGGGACACTGTCGGGCCGGATTCCGTTGGCTCGCACCAGTGTTCCCTACGATCTGCAGTCCGCGCTGTCGGACGCCACCACGACCTTCGACCAGGTCGACGCCGATCAGGCCGCGCGTGCCCTGACGGATTTGTCGGGCCAGCTCAACGGATTGCCGCAGTTGGTTCCCTCGGTGTTGCAGAACATCGAGACATTGTCCACCGTGATCTCCCAGCGACGCGGACAAATCGGTGCGCTGCTGGACAGCACGAGCCGCCTCACCGGTGTCATCGACGGCCAACGGGCGAATCTGGGAGCACTGTTCACGCAGGGCAGCGATCTGCTCCGCGAAATCCTGTCTCGCAAGCAGGCGATCGAGACCGTCGTCGGCACGTTCCTGATCACGACGTTGAGTTGTCCGACACCGCAAGGGCCGCTGTCGATTCCGACGCCCTACGGCGGCGTGCCCCAACCGTCCTACGTGCCTCCCAACTGAGTGGCGCGGACAACGAAATCAGGAGGAGTAGATCATGCCGAAATCGACAGTGGGACAAGCGCTCGAGGCCTCCGGCGCCGACGGGGACGGACTCGGCTCCGAGACCTCCGATGACGACCCCGGTGAGCCGGAGTCGCCGGACCTCGACAAGACCGTGCCGGAAGACGGCGAAGCGGCAGAACCCGCCGCTTCCGGCGGCGACAAATCCGAATCGGGCCCTGCGGGCCTCGGGTCCGTGGACCCCGGTGCGGTAAGACGAGGACGTCGGTGGTGGGTCGTCCGTGCCGCGATAGCCGTGGTCGCTGTCATTGCCGTTGCGTCCTCGGCGTGCGCCGGAATTCTCGGTGTGAAACTGAGGAACAGAGACGAAATCGACGCGGCGGCACGGCAAGCCTCGGTCACCGCACAGAATTACGCCGTCACGCTCACCAGCATAGATTCCCAGCATATCGACCAGAACTTCACCGAGGTCCTGAACGGGGCGACCGGCGAATTCAAGGACATGTACGCGCAATCGAGTAGCCAGCTGAAGAAGCTGCTGGTCGAGAGCAAGGCAGTGAGTAAGGGAAAGGTCGTCGACTCGAGTATCAAGTCGGCGGCGGCGGACAAGGTCGAGGTGATGCTGTTCGTCGATCAGGAAGTCACCAACGCCATGAGCCCCGAGCCCCGCGTCGACCGCAGCCGGATCGTCATGACCATGCAGCGGCTCGGCGGTCGCTGGCTGGCCGGCAAAGTAGAAATGGCCTGAACATGCACAGCGGCAACGGTTCCGGCGCCCCTCGGGTGCGGCGCACGGTGGCAGGTGCGGGTCGATGACGTCCGGTCCCGCGAGCGCGGAGCACCGAAATCCGAGTCCGATCGCGCGTATGGAGAGCTGGGGGAGGGGATACGTCCGGCGACACCCGATCGCCTCCCTGCACACGGTGGGTGCGCAGTTCGTGCTGGGCGTACGTGCGATCCACTATCTCGTCGTCGATATCGCGACGGGTCGATTCGCATTCCACGAGTTCGTCCGCCAGTCCGCCTTCATGATCAAGACGTCGTACTTGCCGACCGTCGCGGTCGCACTCCCGATCAGCGCGACGCTGTCCATTCAATTCGGCTTGATCGCCGGGCAGGTCGGTGCCACGTCGCTGGCCGGGGCGGCGAGCGGGCTCGCGGTGATTCGTCAGGCGGCGCCGGTGGTGACGGCGATGCTACTGGCCGCGGCCGTCGGTTCGGCGATCTGTGCCGACCTCGGATCGCGGACCATCCGGGAGGAGATCGACGCTGTGAACGTCATGGGCGTGTCGGTGCTGCACCGGCTCGTGGTACCACGCGTGGCCGCCGGAGTGGTGGTCGCGGTCGGTCTCACGGGATTGAGTGCCTTCGTCGGGTTTCTTGCCGGCTATCTCTTCAATGTCTATGTCCAGCACGGAACTCCGGGCAGTTTCGTCGCCACCTTCTCGTCGTTCGCCAGGATCGGCGACATGTATCTGGCGATGGTCAAAGCCGTCGTCTTCGGGCTCATTGTGACCATCGTGGCCTGCCAGAAGGGGTTGAGTACCAAGGGCGGTCCCGACGGAGTCGCCAACTCGGTCAACGCCACCGTCGTCGCCTCCATCGTCGCGTTGATGGTGGTCAATGTGGGATTCACCGAGATCTACACGATTCTCTTTCCGCGACAGGCGCTGTGACGTGGCGGCCTCGTACTATCCGATCGGGCTCGGGCGGGTGCTCCGCGCGGTCGGCGCGCCCGCGCGGGAACTCATGCGTTTGGGCCATATGGCGATCTTCCTTCTCCGGGCGATCGTGTCCGTTCCGGTGGTGCTGCGCCACTATCGCAAGGAGTTCGTTCGCCTGATCTCCGTCGTCACCTGGGGAAACGGATCTCTCATCGTGGGCGGTGGGACGGCCGGGATCATCATCGTGCTCGGCGCCAGCGCGGGTGCGCTCGTGGGGATCGAAGGGTACAGCGCTCTGAAACTTCTGGGGCTGGGGCCGGCCACCGGGCTGATTTCGGCGACCGCGTCCACGCGGGAGCTGGCCCCGATCATGGCTTCGATCGCCTTCGCCTCGCAGGCTGGGTTGCCGATTCACCGCGCAGCTCGGTGCCATGCGCATCGCCGAGGAAATCGATGCGATGGAAGCGCTGGCCATCCGATCGGTCCCCTATTTGGTGACGACTCGGCTGATGGCGTCGGTGGCCGCCATCGTCCCGCTGTATCTGGTGTGCCTGGCGGCCAACTTCATTGCCGTCCGGTTCGCCCTCGGGATCGCCGGTAGCCACTCTCCAGGCACCTACGAGCACTACTTCCGTATGGTGCTCAGTGGCACGGACATCATCTACTCGCTCACCAAAGCTGTTGTGTTCGTGGTGGTCACCACCACGATCCAGTGCTATTTCGGCTACTACTCCACCGGTGGGCCCGAAGGTGTCGGAATCGCCGCCGGTCGCGCGATGCGCGCCAGTATCACGCTGATGATCTGTGTCAACTTGCTGATGACGTTGGCGTTGTGGGGCTTCGACGCCGGAGCGCGGCTCAGCGGCTAGTCCGTCGCTGCGACTTGTTCGGCGGGCAGTTTGATCGCAGAGACATACATTTCGAGGATCGGCCGGTAGAGATCGAGGTCATCGAGTTGACTGCCGAGTTCGATCGCGTCGGTCGTGGCGATGAGTACGTTCGCGAATGTCAGTGGAGGGATCGACAGGGTGGCGCCGATTCGGTCGAGCCCCTCGGCGACGAAGTTCGCCAATGCCTGAGCCACCTCTTGCCGCCGGTCGGCAACCCGTTCTCGTACCTCCGGGTTGCGCAGCAGGTACAGGGTGAACTCGTAACCGAGCGCTGCTTGCGCGGCGCCGCGATCGTTGCTGAGTTGACGCCACCGCTGAGCGATCTCGTCCAATTCGTGGGCGCCGACTTGGGTTGCCGCGGAGATCATTTCGGCGAACGTGTCGAAGTAGCGGTGCCAATAGCGCTCGTTCACTGCCAGGAAGAGGTCTTCCTTCGCGGTGAAGTGCTTGTAGATGGCGCCCTTCGTATAGCCGGCCGTGTGGGCGATGTCGTCGAGCGTCGCCGACATGAAGCCCTTTTCCGCGAACACCGCCTCGGCGGCATCCAACAGCAGAGACCGAGTGCGCTCCAGGCGTCGCTCAACTGTCCACCGTTCCACCATGTCGATCAGTCTACCCAGTCTCCAGGCAACCCATTGGAATCTGGGATACCCATTGGTATATTGATGCGGTGGCGTCGGCGGGCGAAGTAATCCCCGCCGCCGGGCGTCCCGGCTTTCTGGGGCGTCGAACCTCTCCGCCGTTCTGTGTGTCGCTACGGCCGGAGGCGTGCACGCCGCAAGGCGACGATCGAGAAGGAGACGGTGTCATGACTGGACCGTCCGACAGCAAGACCACACCCGTTGTCACGGAATCCGCCGGTGATGTGGCCGCATTGGGTTCGCAGGTTCGCCCCCGGAGCAAGCCGGTCCGGATCTGGGCCGTGCTCGGTGGCTTGATCCTGGCGTTTCAGCTGTATGTGTGGATCCGATGGGTGACAGGCCCATATTTCGAGCGGGTACCGAAGGGGCCGAGCGACCCACCGATGCTCATGAAGGCGATCCTCATCACCTGGACGGCGGTGATCATCGTCGGCCTTCCGGTCGGGATCTATTACTTCATCGTGCGGCCGTGGCGCCGGGAACGACGGATCACCCTCGATGGCATGTTGCTGGTGGCCTGTGGTCTGCTGTGGTTTCAGGATCCGTTGCTGAACTACTTCAACACGTGGAGTACGTACAACACGTGGATGTGGAATATGGGCTCCTGGGTCCAGTATGTCCCGGGCTGGCGCTCCTACGGGGAGCCGGGCCACATGATGGCCGAACCCATCCTGATGAACGCGCCGGGCTATTCCTACGGCGTGCTGCTGTGCACGATCTTGGGTTGCTGGATCATGCGGCGCGCCAAGAAGCAATGGCCACGGATCAACAATTACGGATTGATCGGCATTCTGATTGCCTGGACATTCATCTTCGATTTCGTCATCGAGGGTTTGTTCCTGATGCCGATGGGGCTTTTCACCTACCCCGGCGCGATCAAGTCCCTGTCGATCAATGCCGGGACCTACTACCAGTGGCCACTGTATGAAGGGCTGATGTGGGGCGGTGTGCAGGCAGGTCTGTGCGCGCTGCGCTACTTCACCGACGACCGGGGCCGGACATTCGTAGAACGCGGCCTCGAACGTATCCAGGGCGGATTCGTGAAACAGCAATTCACCCGTTTCCTGGCCATCTTCGCAGCGTGCAGCGTGTTCTTCTTCGTGTTCTACAACCTGCCCGCCCAGTGGTTCGGCATGCACGCCGAGTCCTGGCCCGAGGACATCCAGAAGCGTTCGTATTTCGATATGGGAATCTGCGGCGAGGACACGGGACGGTTGTGTCCCGATCCGGTGCTCCCGATACCCGGAAAGGACAGCGGCTACTTCGGCCCCGACGGCCGGCTGGTACTCCCGCCGGGAGCCGAACTTCCGAAGACCGTACCGTTCGATCGGGGAAATTGAGATGCTGACCAACAACCATGCCGCGCGTACCGCCACCGAGGCGCCCCCGTTCTACAAGGCCGTCGGCGAGGAGGTGGAGGTCTTCGGAGCAGCGGCGCGACGCGGCCTGCCGGTTTTGCTGAAGGGCCCCACCGGATGTGGCAAGACGCGATTCGTGGAGGCCATGGCCGCCGGCCTCGGGCGTGAGCTCATCACGGTGGCCGGCCACGAGGACATGACCTCCGCGGATCTGGTGGGCCGGTTCCTGCTGAAGGGCGGCGAGACGGTGTGGGTGGACGGTCCCTTGACCCGAGCGGTGCGTGCGGGGTCCATCTTCTATCTGGATGAGGTCGTGGAGGCCCGCCAGGACACCACGGTGGTGATTCATCCGCTGGCCGATCACCGTCGCGAGCTCCCGGTCGACAGGCTCGGCACCACACTGTCCGCGGCGCCGGGTTTCCAGTTGGTCATCTCCTACAACCCCGGCTATCAGAGCGTGTTGAAGAACCTCAAGGAATCGACGCGACAGCGGTTCGTCGCGATCGAACTCGGATTTCCGCCGCCCGAGATCGAGACCGAAGTAGTCGCCCACGAGGCCGGGATCGACTCGGAGACGGCACGCGCACTGGTGACCCTGGGCAACGCCATCCGAAACCTGGACGGTTCGCCGCTGCGTGAGGTGTCCTCCACTCGAATGCTTGTGCTCGCCGGCGGTTTGGTGGCCGAGGGGCTCAGCCTTCGCAGCGCCGTCCAATCGGCCGTCGTGCAAGCGCTGTCCGACGACCACGAGGTCGTGCGTGCCCTCGGTGAACTCGTCGACGCCGTACTGCCCCGATCATGACCACCGACGCGAACGACCTCGCTCGGTTCCGGCTGCTCGCCACCCATCTCGCGGGCCGGGTGGTCGAGGTCGCGCAGGCGCCCGCGGGGGCGGCGGCGCACACCAACGGCCATACCATCTTCGTCACGGTGGGCCCGCCGTCCGACCAACGTCGGGAGGTTGTGGTCCAGGCCGTGCTGCTCGGTGCGGGGAGCCTGGATCAGCGCCTGGTGAAGCCGCTGCGCGGGCGTCCAGCGGTCGCCCGCCGTTATCTGGCCCTGGAAGGCAACCGGGTACTCGCCGCATGTGCCGCCCAGGTTCCACTTGTCGCGCAGGCGGACCTCGGTGGCCCACCACAGACCTCTACGGCCGACGAGTCACTGTCGGTGGCCAGAGGCCGCGGTTCGGTCACCGACCCGCCGGAGTGGTTCGGCGTCATCAAACCCTCACGTCTGCCGGCGCCCGTCGCCGGTGCGGGCGGGCGGCCCACCGACCGTGAACTCCGCCTGGAATTCGATCCCCTCGACGTGCCCGAGGCCGACGACGACGGCGACACCGAGCAGTCCGGGGAAAGCAAGATCGCGAAGTTGTTCGAGAACCCGCTGTTCAGTTCCCGCACCCTCATGGACTTCTTCCGCAAACAGTCGGGAAGCACGCGGTCGGCCGGAGACGGGCCCGCCGGTGCCGAGGCTCCCGTCCGGGCGGTGCGTCGCGCCCGCATGGTCGGGATGCAGGCGCGGCCACTGCCCGCGCGAATTCATTTCACCGACGATGGCAAGCCGGGCGCAGCCGTCGGAGTGGGCGGAGCCCTGTATCCGGAATGGGATGTCCACCGCCGGCGTTACCGTCCCGAGTGGTGCCGGGTGATCGACTTTCCGTTCACCGCCGAGGCCGATATCGCGGCCGCCGGCGTTCCGGCCGATGACGTACTGCGGCGACGTCTCGCCCGGGTGGGCTTGGGGCCCAAGGCTCTTCGCGGCCGTGCCGACGGTGACGAACTCGACCTGGAGGCGCTGATCGACCTGTTCATCGATCTGCGCTCGGGGCACTCGCCGCCGGAAAACGTCTACCGTGAGCACCGCAAACTGGAGCGCGATCTCGGTGTGCTCATCCTTCTGGATGCCTCGGGTTCGGCTACAGATACCGACCCCGACGGCCTTGCCGTTCATGATCATCAGCGCCGCGCGGCTGCCACGCTCGCGGTCACCCTCGAAGAACTCGGTGACCGCGTCGCGGTCTACGCGTTTCGATCACAGGGACGCCACGCGGTGCATCTCCCGGCGATCAAAACGTTCGGGCAGCGTTTCAGCGCCGTGGGGCGAGCCAGGCTCAACCAGCTCCAGCCCTCGAGCTACACGCGTCTCGGCGCCGGTATCCGCGGCGCGGGCGAGATCCTCAAATCCCAAGCCGGGACACGCAATCGATTGTTGCTCGTACTGTCGGACGGGTTTCCCTACGACGACGGCTACGAGGGCCGCTACGCCGAAGCCGATGCCTGCAAGGCGCTCGAAGAACTTCGCGCGGACGGGGTCGGGTGCTTGTGTCTGTCCCTGGGCGCGGACACCGACCTCGAGGCGCTCGAACGCGTCTTCGGCTCCGCAGGCCACGCCAATGCCGCGACTCTCGCCGAACTGAGCCCACGCATGGACGAGCTGTTCCTGACCTCCTTGCAAGAACTCAGCGCACCGAAGCCGGCGCGCATGTGACGCGGCAACCGGATGGAAGGACGAGCCAGTCGATGCCTGTGGTGCCATCTTCCGAACACGCCGATCGCCACGGTGTGAACTCCGCGGTCCGCCATCCGCGGCCTCCACATCATTCCTTCCGCCTGGATCGACGCGGGCCGGGTGCTGGTTGGCTGGCTACGCGCTCGACCCGAAGTCGACGACGATCGGCTGGTCTGTGCCGGAACGAGTTTCGGATCGCACTGGATGACACAGGTCGCTGCCACCCAGCCCGTCTTCCGCGGCTGTTCGGTCGCGTTGCCGGTCTTCGAACCCGGTGTCCGCACGCTGTTCGAGCAGGCGGCGCCGACCTTCAAGGCCCGGCATATGTGGATGGCCGGACTCCGCGTGCGGGGTGTGGCCTGCCCCACCACTTCTACGCCTCGGCACTGATCGCACAGGGCGCATCGGTCAAGACCGTGCAGGCGAGGTTGGGTCACGCGAACGCACGGAAACCGGCTCTCACCAGGCGATCTACAAGCTGCGCCCGATAATCAGCTTCATGATTTCGTTGGTCCCACCGTAGATCTTCTGGATCCGCGCGTCGGTGAATACCCGTGAGATCGGGTACTCGGCCATGTAGCCGTAGCCGCCGAATAGTTGCAGGCATTCGTCGGCGACGCGGCACTGTTGTTCGGTGAGCCACCATTTGGCCTTGGCGGCGGTGGGGATGTCGAGCTCGCCGCGCAGGTGTTTGGCGACGCAGTCGTCGAGGAAGGCCCAGGCCACCGACGAGATCGTGTCGCATTCGGCGAGGGTGAACTGGGTGTTCTGGAAGTTGAAGACGGGCTTGCCGAAGGCTTGGCGTTCCTTGGTGTAGGTGACGGTCATCTTGACCGTCGCCTCGACCGCGGCGGCCGCGGCCACGGCCAGGATCAAGCGTTCCTGGGGTAGCTGCTGCATCATCTGAATGAAGCCGGTTCCCTCGGCGGCGCCGATCAGGTTCGTCTTCGGGACCCGCACGGCGTCGAAGAACAGTTCGCAGGTGTCCTGCCCGTGCTGGCCGACCTTCTCCAGGTTGCGGCCGCGCCGGAAGCCCTCCCGGTCGGTCTCCACGGCGATCAGCGAAACCGATTCCGCTCCTTTGCCTTCGGAGGTCTTGGCGGCGACGATCACCAGATCGGCGAGCAGGCCGTTGGAGATGAAGGTCTTGGCGCCGTCGATGACATAGTGGTCACCGTCGGCCACCGCACGGGTGCGGATGCCCTGCAGGTCCGATCCGGTGCCCGGTTCGGTCATCGCGATGGCGCCGACGATCTCGCCCGACGCCATCTTCGGCAGCCATGCCCGCTTCTGCTCCTCGGTGCCGTAGGCGTTGATGTAGTGGGCGACGATCGTCGAGTGCACGGGGTTGCCGAGGCTGGGCGCCATGGCGCGGGTCTGCTCGATCGCGATGACCGCCTCGTGGGCGAAGGTGCCGCCGCCACCGCCGTACTCCTCGGGAACGGAGATGCACAGCAGGCCCAATTCGCCTGCGCGGTTCCAGATTTCGCGGTCGACGTGGTGCTGACGGCCCCAGCGATCCTCGTTCGGCGCGCATTCCTTCTCGAAGAAGCGACGCGCCAAATCGGTGAGGGCGTCGAGATCTTCGTCCATCCACGGGGACCGGTGCACCGGCACGGGGAACTCCTCTGTTCGAATACAGTGCTCACCGCCGACGGTAGGGCCCGTGCCGGTCGCCGCCAATGACCGCGGCGCTCGATGTTGTGACCGGATCGCTCAGTGCCGGGGTGTGTCGACCGGGCCGCGATACGAGCCGGGGGAGCTGCCGGTCCAGCGCCGGAAGGCGCGCGAGAAGGCGCTGGGTTCGGAGAATCCGAGCCGCCGCGACAGCGCTGAGACGGTCTCGTCGCCGCGGACCAGTGCGGCCACCGCGGTATCGCGCAGGATTTGTTCCCGGATCAGGCTGGGGGAGGTGTGCTCGTCGCGGAGTTTGCGGCGCAGGGTGGCGGGACTGACGGCGAGTTCGGCGGCGATCCGGTCCACACCGGGCCACTGCCGCGGGCCGCCACGTTCGAGAATGCGCCGCACCCGGGCGGCGGTGGATATCGCGTCGTGGTCGCGCGCGATCACGGCTTCGGGAGCGTTGCGCAGGAAGCGGAGCAGATCGTCCTCGTCGCGCACCAGCGCCATGGTCAGGGCGGCGGCGTCGAGTACCAGTGCCGGATGCGGGGCCGAAAACCGCACCGGCGCACCGAAGATCAGCTCATAGTCGTCGAGTTCGTTGGCGGGATAGGGCACTTCGGCGCGCAGCAGCCGCAGTGATCCGCCCACCGACCAGTCCAGGAATTGATAGGCGACCATCAGCAGGGTGTCGATGATCAGGCCGTCGGGATGCCGGATTCCGGTGAGATCGAACGAGATTCGCGCCTCGTCATCGCGAATGACCACCGATAGCGGCGGAAAGCCCGGTAGTGCCTTCTGGCACAACCGGAACCGATGCAGTGCCGCCGCGATGTCGCGGGCACCCAGCAGTGCGAAGCAGACCAGCCGGAAGGTGCCGCGCGGCATCGGCCGCCGTCCCAGCCCGAGCAGTTCGTCGTCGGTACTGCGCCACAGCTGTTGCACCATGTGCACGGTCTGGCCGACCGTGACCCGCGCGCGGCCCTGGGTCAGCAGTTCCGGTGCGATGGCGGCCTCGGCGAGCAGTTCCTCGGTATCCCAGCCGCGCCGGCGCGCCAGTTCGACGATGGCGTGCACGCGCCCGATCGGCAGGGTGAAGTCGGTCGATGTCGCGGGCACCCAGCGACGCTATCAACGCCGGTGCGGGCGGCGAATCCGGTGGCCGTGTCACCTGCGCGCACTACCATCGAACTTCCCGCCCGTGGCGCGGTGTCCGGTGCCGGAAGGAGCGCGATGAACGCCACCATGACCGCCTGGCAGGTCCAACGACCGGGGCCGATCGATATCTCACCCCCGGTGCGCACCCGGGTGCCGATTCCCGAGCCCGGACCGGGCGAGGTGCTGGTCCGGGTCCTCGCGTGCGGGGTGTGCCGCACCGATCTGCACGTCGCCGAGGGTGATCTGCCGGTGCACCGGCCGCGGGTCGTTCCCGGTCACGAGGTTGTCGGCGAGGTGCTGTCCGCAGGATCGGCCGCCGGGGCGGTGGCCGTCGGCGACCGGGTCGGGATCGCCTGGTTGCGCGCGACCTGCGGACGGTGCGTGTACTGCCGCCGCGGCGCGGAGAATCTGTGTCCCGCCTCCCGCTACACCGGCTGGGATGCCGACGGCGGATATGCCGAATTCGCCACCGCACCGGTCGATTACGTCTATCGAATGCCCGACGGTTACGCCGATGCCGAACTGGCGCCGCTGCTCTGCGCGGGCATCATCGGGTTCCGGGCGCTGCGCCGATCGGCGCCACCACCGGGTGGCCGGCTGGGGATCTACGGCTTCGGCGGCAGCGCCCATCTGGCCGCTCAGGTCGCAATGGCACAAGGATGTGAGGTGCACGTGATGACCCGCGATCCGGCCGCGCGCGAGCTGGCCCGCGAACTCGGGGCATCCTCGGCGCAGGGGGCCGCCGATCCGCCGCCGGTGCCGCTGGATTCGGCGATCCTGTTCGCACCGGTGGGCGATCTGGTCCCGCCGGCGCTGGCGGCGCTCGATCGGGGCGGAGTATTGGCCATCGCGGGCATTCATCTCACCGACATCCCCGCGCTGAATTATCAGCGGCACCTGTTTCAGGAGCGCGAGATTCGCTCGGTCACCGCCAACACCCGCGAGGACGGCCGGGAATTCCTGGAATTCTGCGCGCGGCATCGGATGCGCGTGCGGATCACACCGTACCCGCTCGGATCCGCTGACCGTGCGCTGTCGGATCTGTCGCACGGCCGGTTCGCCGGTGCGGCGGTTCTGCTGCCCGGCGGCCGGTGACTCCCGGTCTCGGTACCATCGGAACTGTAACGCGTTCTAATTCATGACCGTGGTGTGGAGTAGGGAGGATGCGGTGCCGGAAGAGAACGGCCGGGAAGCGGATCGTCGGACGGTGGGCGGGTCGCCCGCGCGGGGTCGATCCCGGGTCGCGTCGACGACCTCGGTGCCCGCGGGCGCGATGGTGGAACTGCCCGGTCGCGGCCGGACCTATCTCGTGGACATACCGGGGCCGGAGGGTGCGCCCACGGTCGTCCTGCTGCACGGTCTGGTGACCACCGGGATGCTCAACTGGTTCCCGGCGCTGGAAGAACTGGCCGAGCGCTACCGTGTGGTGGTATTCGATCAGCGCTGGCACGGGCACGGAATCCGCTCTTCCCGTTTCGATCTCGACGATCTCGCCGACGATGTGGCCGCGGTCGCCGACGTGCTCGGACTGCACCGTCCCATTCTGGCGGGATATTCGATGGGCGGGATCGTCGCGCAGGTCGCGGCGCACCGGCATCCGGATCTGGCCGGTGGGCTGGTGCTGTGCGCCACCACCTATCGATTCCGGGAGAAGTGGCGCGAGCGTCTCTTCCATAGTGGTTTGGCGCTGCTCGCCGGTGCGACAACCGATACGGCCGGGCGGCGAGTGGCGGCGGCGGCGCGGAAGCTGCCGGTTCTGCCGGAAATAGCGTGGGAGACAGGGCGGATGGATCGCTGGGCGCTGGGGGAGTTGCGCACCGCCGGTGGCTGGGCGATGACTCACGCGATCGCCGAACTCGGGCGCTTCGACTCTTCGGCGTGGTTGCCGGATCTGAATCTGCCGACGGCGGTGGTGATCACGACCCACGACCGGGCGCTACCTGTGTACCGGCAATTGGAAATGGCGAAAATGATTGCGGGAGCGGAGATTTTCCTCGTACCGGCCGGACATGCGGCCTGTGTACTCGAGGCGGACGCCTTTGTCCCGGTGCTCCTCGAGGCCTGCGCGGACGTCGCCGCTCGGCGGGAGAGCTGACAGGTCAGTGCTGTGCCGGTTCGCGGCTCTCGGTACCGGCGTGTGCGGCCTTCAGCAGTGCCGCGATGCTGTCGTGTACGGCGTCGGCCATCCGGTCGAGGTCGGGGACCAGTTCCCGGCAGGCGATGAAACCGATGTCGAGGTCACCATTGGCCGACAGCACGGTGACATTGAGTCCCGCGCCGTGGAATACCGGCCCGAACGGAAACAGGGCATCGATGCGATGGCCGAGGAAATACAGCGGTTGCTGGGGCCCGGGCACATTCGAGATCACCAGGTTGTGTACCACGGGATGATGTTCGGCGAGCTTGAACGAGGAATAGGCGCGCATCGCCAGACGGAAGGTGTTCGGCGGCGCGTACCGGGCCCAGTCCTGCAGGAAATCGGCCCCCAATACCTCGTGTTCCTCCTTGGCGCAGCGGTTGGCCTCGGCGATCTGCTCGAGACGCCGCACCGGATCCTCGATATCGGTATAGAGCTGAGTGAACAGCGTCGACACCTTGTTGACCCCTCGATCGTGGCGGCTGGTCTCGTGCGTGGACACCGGAATCGAGGCGATGAGCGAGGTTTCCGGTAGTTCGTCGCGATCGGCCAGGTACTGCCGCAGCGCCCCGGCCACGATGGTGAGCACGACATCGTTGATCTTGACGCCGAAGGCCGCCCGGATGTCCTTGATATCGGACAGCTCGGCGGTGGTGAAGGCGACACTGCGATGCGGCGTGACGTTACGGTTGAACAGCGTGCGCGGCGCGGTGAACGGCAGCGCCATGCCGCCCTTGTCGGACCGGCGGCGTTGCACGAGGCTGCCGAGCTTGCCCAGCGTCTGCGGCACCATCCCGAACATGCCCAGTTTCGCCGGCATCCGCACCAGACCTTCCGCGGCCAGCACGAGATCATTGGGATGATCTATGTCGGAGGCGATTTCGTCCGGCGGTTCCGGATAGCGCACACCCGGTTCGGCGTCGCACAGATAGGCCATCATGTCGGCGCCGGTGACACCGTCGACGGCGGCGTGGTGGTACTTCGAGACCACGGCCACCTTGCCCTCGGCCAAACCCTCGATCACCCACATCTCCCAGAGCGGCCGCGAGCGATCCATCGGCTGCCCGGCGATATCGGCCACCAGATCGGACAGTTCCCGCGGCCCGCCGGGGGCCGGCAGTCCGAGGCGCCGCACATGATGGTCCAGGTCGAATGTGGCATCGGTGACCCACACGGGATGGTCGAGGTCGAACGGCACGCGGTGCACGCGCCGGCGCATCGCGGGCACCAGGTGCAGGCGGCGTCCCAGTTCCTCCTTCAGAGCGGTGAATTCGTAGTCGGTTCCGTCGGCGGTGGGATCGAGAATCAGCAGCGCGCACACGTGCAACAACTGGCTGTCGGTCTCCAGGTACAGAAAACTGGCATCTAGCCCGGTCAATCGTTCCATACCTCCAGGCTATGGGAACCTGTTCTAGTCGATGGTTCGAACGACCGGGGAGATGAGTCACATTCCAGCGAGTTCAGAGCCCGCGATCGGTTGCAAGACGGTCACGAAATCGTAACCGCGCGAACGGAGTTCCGTGACGATTCGCGAAATCGCGGCCAGCGCCGCGGTCTGATACATGGCATGTAACAGAATGGTCGATCCGGGCCGGACACGATGCACGGCCACGACCGTGATCACGATGGCGGCCGTGCACAGGATCCGGCGTTTCACCGGCGGAACCCACCACCGGGCGGCCGGCCCGGGGGCAGGCCGGATCACCAGTTCAGGCCGGGCACCCGGTTGACGATGCGGGCCGCAGGGCTCGGCATCCCCATCAACGGCTGGACTACCGGAGCCAGCGCCAGTAGCGCGCTGCGACGGCCGGATTCACCACTCGGTGTGGCATCGGAGGCCGATGCGGTGGCCGGGCGGGCGGCGGATTCGCCGAACATCCGGAAGCCTCGGTGTAGGATCGCCTTCTTCACCGAGGGCAGCACGGTGTCGATGACCTGGGCGAAGGTGCCGATCGGGGTATCGATGCGCGCGGGCCGCTCCTCGAGTGCGCGCACGACGATCGCCGCGGCCTGTTCCGGGCTGTGTACCGGCAGCGACCGGTACAACTCTGTCGGCGCGATCATCGGCGTGCGTACCAGTGGCATGCGCACCGAGGTGAAGGTGATGCCGGCATCGGCGTTCTCCACGGCGGCGATCTCGCTGAACGTGTCCAGCGCGGATTTACTGGCGACGTAGGCCGAGAACCGGGGCAGTTTGGTCTGCACGGCGATCGAGGAGATGTTGACCACGTGGCCGAATCGCCGCTCGCGCATATCGGGCAGCAACGCCAGGATCAGCCGCACCGCACCGAAGTAGTTGACCGCCATGGTCCGCTCGAAGTCGTGCATGCGATCGGTGGAGTCGAGTACCGACCGGCGAATCGAACGTCCGGCATTGTTGACCACGTAGTCGACATGGTGATGGTCGGCGAGCACCTGTTTGACCAGCAGCTCGACTGCCTTCTCATCGGTGATATCGCACGAATAGCTATACGCCGCACCACTTTCCGCGCGCACCCGGGCGGTGGCCGCCTCGAGTTCGTCGACTCCGCGCGCCACCATCAGCACGGTCGCGCCGCGGCGGGCCACCGCGTGCGCGGTCGCCAGGCCGATACCGGACGACGCCCCGGTGATCAGCACGATGCGGTCCCGCAGTCGGTCACTGCCACCGTGGCGGCGCGCCCGATCCGGATCCAGCTGGGTCCGCCAGTAGTCCCACAGCGCCGGGGCGTAAGCGCCGAAGTCGGGGACCTCGAGGCCGGTGCGTCGCAGCAGCGAGCGGGTGGAATCGGAGACGAATTCCGAGGTGAACGACACATGCGGCGCCACCGCCGCCGGAATGCCCAACTGCGTCAGCACGAAATCGCGAGCCGCGGCGACACCGGGGATTTTGGTCAGGGTCTGCAGCGCGGCGTGGCTGCCGGGCACCGGTCCCAGCCCGCTCGGCGCACCGGCCGCCCGCGAGAGTGCGGTGTAGATCTCGGTGAACGGCTGCGGTCGCGGATTGACCAGGTGGAAGGTCCGCCGGTTGAGGCCCGGCCGCCGGATGAGCTCGACCATCGTCGCGGCCACGTAGTCGACCGGCACGATATTGGTGGCGCCCAGATCCGGAAGCGGAATCGGAACCCCGCCGGGCAGCGCGGCCAGTGCCGCGATCGCGGCGAAGAAGTAGTACGGGCCGTCGATCTTGTCCATCTCACCGGTGCGCGAATCACCCACGACGATCGCCGGTCGGTACACCCGCCAGCGCAGTCCGGGTGCCTCCCGGACCAGCTTCTCGGCGGCGAATTTGGTTCGGTGATAAGGAGATTCGAGATTCTGGCCGAGGTCGAAATCGTCCTCGAAGAATTTTCCGCGGTGGTCACCGGCGACGGCCACCGACGACACGTGGTGCAGCATGGCGCCCGATTCGACGGCCAGGGCGATCACCGCGCGGGTGCCCTCCACGTTGGCGGCGTAGGTGGAATCCTCGGGCGCGGTCATGTCGTACACCGCGCCCAGATGAACCACATGCTCGGCGGACGGTGGGTCCTCGGCCAGCCCGAGTCCCGGTGCAGTGAGATCTCCGATCAGGGGAAATACCCGATCGGTGGCGTTCCAGCGGGCGGTCAGTTCGGCGAGTTTGGCCGCCGATGCCTGCCGGACCAGTACGTGCACCACCGCGTCGGGATCGTCCGCGAGCAGGTTCTCGACCACGCGACGTCCCAGAAAACCGGTCCCGCCGGTCACGATATAGGCGACCATAACCCCTCCTGCTGCATGTCGAACATGTTGTCGTACAACGGTGTTCGTCCGACATGCGTCGGTGGATGCGGACGTGACGAACGGCCTCTATCAGAATGGAGGCCAGAATTAGGAACCCCTGCGTGCCTAACTGATGGGTAACTTTAGCTCGCGGTCGTTTGTGCTCGCAACCAAACAGCGCCCCCGGTGGTGTGTGTCCTGTCACCACATGGGGGCGCTGATCGATATGTGTAACAACAATTTTGATGTAACCCCGCGACGCATCTGGCAATCTATTGGCTACCTTCTGGTCGGTTGTCCAGAATGTTGCCGGGGTGACGCCGGATGGTCGCGGCGGCGGGTTCAGCCCTCCCGTCGGACCGGGAATTCGCTTGCGAGATCGGCGAATACGGCGGTGTTCAGGTCGAAGGCGCGGCGGCATTCGCCGAGTACTCGCTGCTTCTCGAGATCGTCGACGGCCAATTCGTCGAGCAGGGTCCGGTACTGGCGTTTGAACGCGGCGGGATTGGAGATCTGCTCGAAGACGTAGAAACGCACGCCGTCTCCGCGTTTGGGGAGCTGCCACAATTTCGCCGCCGTGCCGCGAATGACCTGTCCGCCGGACAGGTCGCCGAGGTAGCGGGTGTAGTGGTGGGCCACATAGCCTGCGGGCCAGTCCCGGGCGCACTCGGCGATGCGCTCGGCATAGGTCGCGGTGGCGGGCAGGGCGGTGAGACCCGCGCGCCAGCCGGACCCGCCCAAATGGGCGAGATCGTCTTCCAGGTGGGCCAGCCGGGCCAGTTCCGGCCGGATGAACGGACCCGCCACAGGATCATCGGCGAGGGTATCCCACTGCTGCTCGAGGGCGCGGTAGATATGCCACAGCTGGCCGGTGTAGCGGTAGAACGCCCGAACGTCCAAAGCGCCGCCGAGCATATCGCTCATGAAGGTGGAGTTCTCGGCCTCGGCGTGCTGCTCGGCGGTGGCGGTACGGATCTGCGCGGAGAACGGCACGGAGTCCTCGAGGGGGGTGGTGTCCGGCATGATCCTGTGTTCCTCGCTTCGTCATCCGACAACTATGGGTAACCTAACTTCGTACCCGACGATACCGGCCCGCGGGCGAGGTGGAATCAAACTTTCGGACGAGGGTTGGAGCCGTCGGCCCCCGCGCGAATGTGAGACGGATGACCGGCGCGCCCGGGTTCCGGACAACTTCGGACAAGTCGGACGGGCGGTGGCGTGCTCGAGTCTCCTTGTGTTACAACGGTTTTACGCATAGTTCACAAAGCTAACTATTTTTGAGAGGTGGCGGAATGTGCGGAATCGCAGGCTGGGTGGCGTTCTCGGAGGACCTCACCCGGCGGCAGGGGGATATCGACGCAATGACCGAGACGATGGCCTGTCGCGGCCCCGACGGCCGGGGCACCTTCGTGCGCGAGCACGCCGCGCTGGGGCATCGGCGGCTGGCGATCATCGACCTGCCCGGCGGTACCCAGCCGATGAGCGTGTCCACGCCGGCGGGCGATATCGGGCTGGTGTATTCGGGGGAGACCTACAACTTCGGTGAGTTGCGTGCGGAACTGCAGGCGCTCGGTCATCGGTTCGACACCGACAGCGATACCGAGGTGGTCCTGCACGGATATCTGCAATGGGGTGAGTCGGTCGTCGACCACCTCAACGGCATGTACGCCTTCGCCATCTGGGATCAGCGCGAGCAGAAGCTGGTGATGGTCCGTGACCGGATGGGGATCAAACCGTTCTACTACTACCCGACTCCTGACGGTGTGCTGTTCGGCTCCGAGCCCAAGGCCATCCTGGCCAATCCGCTGGCGGGCCGGGCGGTCGACCTGGACGGCCTGCGGGAGCTGTTCGCCATGACGAAGGCGCCCGGGTGGTCGCTCTGGAAGGGCATGCGCGAGGTGCTGCCCGGCACGCTGGTCACGGTGGACCGCAACGGAATTCGCGCTCGCACCTACTGGCGGCTGAACGCGGTCGAACACACCGACAGCCGCGACGAGACGGTCTCGCATGTGCGCGATCTGCTCACCGATATCGTCGAGCGGCAACTCATCGCCGATGTGCCACGTTGTGTTCTGCTCTCCGGTGGACTGGATTCCAGTGCCATCACCGGGCTGGCCGCGGCCCGGCTGGCGCGCGACGGCGAGCAACTGCGCACCTTCTCGGTCGATTTCGCGGATCAGGAACAGAATTTCGTCCCCGACGAGATGCGCGACACTCCGGATTCGCCCTATGTGCGCGAGGTGGCGGCACTTGTGCGCTCGGCACATCAGGACGTGGTGCTCAATCCGTCGGAGCTGTCGGATCCGGCGGTGCGCCGGGCGGTGATCACCGCCCGCGATATTCCCGCCGGGCTCGGGGATATGGACGCCTCCCTGTATCTGCTGTTCGCCGCGATTCGCCGGCAGTCGACGGTGGCGTTGTCGGGAGAGTCGGCCGACGAGGTGTTCGGCGGGTACCGCTGGTTCCACGACGAGGTCGCGTTGAAAGCCGACAACTTCCCGTGGCTGGCGTTCAACAGCGCGATGACCGGGGAGTCCCGCTGGGAGATCCTGAACCCGGGCCTGCGCGAGAAGCTCGGCCTGCCGGAGTTCGTCGCCGATCAATACGCCACCGCCGTCGCCGAGGTCGAACATCTCCCCGGTGAATCCGAACTCGAGCACCGGATGCGGACGGTCTGCCATCTGCATCTGACCCGCTTCGTGCGCACACTGCTCGATCGCAAGGATCGCGCGTCGATGGCGGTAGGACTCGAGGTCCGGGTTCCGTTCTGTGATCACCGGCTGGTGGAGTACGTCTACAACACGCCGTGGTCGCTGAAGACCTTCGACGGCCGGGAGAAGAGCCTGCTGCGCCACGCCTCGAAACATGTGCTGCCGGAGTCGGTCGCGGCGCGGGTGAAGAGTCCGTACCCCTCGACCCAGGACCCCGGTTATGCCGCGGCACTGCAGCAGCAGGCCAAGGAGATCGCCGCCGCCCCGGATTCGGCGGTATTCGAACTGATCGACCGGCAGTGGCTGGAACGCGCGGTGACGATGGACGCCTCACGCCTGGACACGCACCTGCGCATGGGGCTGGATCGCATCATCGATCTGCATACCTGGCTGGAGATGTACGCACCGGATCTGCGGCTGGACTGATCGCCGGTTCCGCTGGGCCGGCGCCGCCGTCGCGCGGTGCCGGCCCGCGGTGTGTCCGAACCGGGTGATGATAGCCGTAATCGCTGGTCGCGGCTGTCGACAACGACCTTGTGAACATTATTTACTAATAGGTGTTCACAAATCAGGTGTGGTGTGGTTCACTCCATAAAACGTGTTCCAAAGGAGGTACCGTGTCCGCGCCGTCTCTGCCGTCCATCAGTCACGAATTCGACTTCACCGACCCCGGCCTGCTCGCAGACCGCCTGCCCGTCGCCGAATGGGCCGAGCTGCGCCGCAGCGCCCCCGTGTGGTGGGTGGACCAGCCCAACGGAGTCAGCGGTTTCGACGACGGCGGCTACTGGGTCGTCAGCCGCCTCGACGACATCAAGGAGATCTCGAAGAACTCCGAGGTCTACTCCACCCACGAGAACACCGCGGTCATCCGCTTCAACGGTGAGATCACCCGCGAGGAGATCGACATCCAGCGCGCCATGCTGGTCAACACCGACCCGCCGGAGCATGACAAGCTGCGCCGTATCATCTCCCGTGGTTTCACCCCGCGCGCGGTGGAAAGCCTGCGGGTCGCGCTGCGCGAGCGTGCCGAGCGCATCGTGCACGAGGCCAAGAAGACCGGCGGCGGCGATTTCGTCCAGCAGGTCGCATGCGAGCTGCCGCTGCAGGCGATCGCCGAATTGCTCGGTGTGCCGCAGTCCGATCGTGGCCAGCTCTTCGAGTGGTCGAACCAGATGATGGGCTACGACGACCCCGAATTCGCCGACAGCTACAAGATGGCCAACGCTCAGGTCATGGGGTACGCGTGGAACCTCGCCGAGGAGAAGCGCAAGTGCCCGGCCGACGATATCGTCTCGACGCTGCTCAATGCCGATATCGACGGTGAGGCACTGGGTTCGGAGGAATTCGCCTGGTTCGTGATCCTGCTGGCGGTCGCCGGGAACGAGACCACCCGCAACGCCACCACCCACGGGATGAAGGCCTTCGTCGACAACCCGGAACAGTGGGAGCTCTACCGGGCCGAGCGCCCGCGCACCGCGCCCGACGAGATCGTGCGCTGGGCCACCCCGGTCATCGCCTTCCAGCGAACCGCGTTGTCCGACACCGAGATCGGCGGCCAGGCCATCAAGAAGGGGCAGCGGGTCGGCCTGTTCTACTCCTCGGCCAACTTCGACGAGGAACGCTTCGACAAGCCGTTCGAATTCGACATCATGCGCAACCCGAACCCGCATGTCGGATTCGGCGGGACCGGCACGCACTACTGCGTCGGGGCCAATCTGGCTCGCCTGCAACTGGATCTGATCTTCAACGCGATTGCCGACGTGATGCCCAACCTGCGCGAGATTTCCGAGCCGGTCCGGCTACGCTCGGGCTGGTTGAACGGAATCAAGAGCTGGCAGGTCGCCTACGAGTGAGCGATCGGGCCGCGCGGGACACCTCGCGGCCCGGCGCCACGGCGACCAGGACACAGTGTGCGCACCGGCCTCGACGTACCCGTGACGTCGAGGCCGGTGCATATGCGACGAAGGACGATGCATGACTGCCGCACGACGGGGCCGGATGCCCGCGGTAACCGATTCCGATATCCGGCGAGTGGCTCGCGCGCTGCTGGTCGAGCAGGGCCCGGAGGCGGTGACCCTGCGCGCGATCGCGCGTGAACTGGGTATCACCGCGCCGGCGCTGTATCGGTACTACGCCTCGCGCGACGATCTGGTGGCCGCGCTGCGCCTCGATATCTGCGCGGATCTGGCGCGCGAACTCGCCGGTCAGGTCGCCGCACTGCCCGAGGACGGCGTGGTGCAGCTGTTCGCCATCTGCAAGGGATTCCGGCAGTGGGCGCTGGCCCATGCCCACGAGTTCACCCTGGTGTTCGCCTCGCCCGCCGGTGACTCGGCCAGTGCCATGCGGCAATTCGACGAGCCGTTCGGCCGCATCTTCCTGGAGGCGGCCGGTCGGCTGCTGACCACCTATGACATCGTCACCCCGCCCACCGACGAGATTCCGCAGGCGCTGCGCGCCGATCTCGTCGGTTTCCAGACCGAATTGCTGGCGGTGCTCGCCGAATCCGGTCAGAAATTCCCGGCCGAGAAACTGGATCTCGGCGTCACATATCTGATGATCCAGTTCTGGGCGCGGCTCTACGGCCACGTGACCCTCGAGGTGTTCGGCAACTATCCGATGCCGGTACGCGATCCGGACGCCCTGTTCGACGCCACGCTCGCGGATCTGGCACGCTCCATCGGTTTCGCCGCCTGAGGCGCCCGGTCGCGACGGCTGCCGGACCGGACGGCCTCAGAGGATATCGTCGGGCCGGACGCCGGTGACCCGCCGCAGAATCCGCGGCCGCCGCAGCCACCGCGCGAACCACTCGCCGAGGGTGAGTCCGCCGCCCAGGGCACAACCCACCACCAGCGCGGCGAACATCTGATTGAGGCCCGCCAGCAGGTCGTCGTTGAGCAGTGAGAACAGGCCTCGATAGACCTTGAGACCGGGCAGCAGGGGCGTAATACCGGCCACCGCGACCACCAGCGGGGGAGTCACCGCGCGGCGGGCGAGCAGACCACCGGCGAGACCGACCACGGTCGCCGCGACCGCCGCGGCGATGACCGGACCGAACCCGGCGTGCTGGACGAACAGGTAGCACACAGTGATGCCCGCACCACTGATCGCCGCCACGGTGAGTGCGCGACGTTCGGCATAGCAGGCCAGGGCGAAGGCCGCCGCCGCGACGGCACCGGCGACGATCTTCAACGGCAGGTTCGATATGTCGTAGGACGAGGACATATTGATCGGCGGCGTCTGGGCGCCGAACGCTTCGGCGCCACGCAGGGCCACCGCCACGCCGCCGATGATCGCGCCGGTCATCACCAGTACTTCCAGCATGCGGGCAGCGGCGGTGATGGGAGCGCCGGTGATCGCGTCCTCCACCGCGCCGACCAGCTGTAAACCACTGAGCAGCACGGTGATTCCCGCCGCGACGATCAGGCTGGGATTGAGGTCGAGCCCGTCGGCGAAGGTCTGCAACAGGATCGCCGGCAGGGTGGCGATGACACCGCCCATCATGTTCTGGAAGAAGAACGGCAGGCCCCATTTGTTCAGCTGACGATTGCACCGGTCGATCAGCAACGTGGTGGCGAAACTCACCGCGGCGACGATCAGTCCACCGCCGAGCAGGATCGAGATCGCCGCCGCCAATAGCGACCAGCCGAAGGTGGCGATCCAGCGGTGGTAAGGGTGCGGGGCGCCGGTGATGGCGTCGAGAGCGGCGTGGGCTTCCTGGGGCGGCACCACCTCGCGGCGGATGCGCCGTGACAACCGGTCGACGGCCGAGAGCCGGGTGAAGTCCAGCGAGCGATATTGCACCACCCGCATGGTGGTCGCGGGCGGCAGCGTCGGACCGCGGTCGGCGGAGATACGAATCGCGTTGTAGGTGACGTCGATATCGCACTGCGCCAAACCGTAGGTGGCAGCGATGAATTCGACCTGTGTACTCGTGTCGGTCACCGCGGTACCGGAGGAGAGGACCACCTCGCCCACTCGCTCGGCCAGATCCAGCACCTCGGTCACCGCCGCGTCGTCGCTGAGATTGATCGGCCGCAACGGTGCCGGTGCTTCGACCACGGAGTCCACGGTGGCCCGCCGCTGCGCGACCAGCCGGTCGGTTACCGTTCCCATCGCCCGATGCCACAACGAACTCGGCCGGGTCTCCGGCCCCGTGCGGACGAGTTCGGGCTCCAACTCATCTGTCACACCGAATACCGTAGTCGGAGCGCGAACGATGTCACGGTGGGCTCCCTCACTCCGGCCCGGCTGGCAACGTGCTGGTTATCGCCGTGGTCGCGAGCGGGCCGCTACAGTCGGACTCATGGGCACCGAGACTTCGACAGCTGATCATCTGCGGGCGGCACTGGACGGGCCGTGGCGTGACGTGCGCGAACAGGCGCGGCGGCAACTCGCCGACGACCGGCTGTTCGGCGATCCCGGCCTCGATTACCGGCAGGCCCGGGCCCGGGTGCTCGACCAGATGCGATTGGTTGCCGAGTTCGGTTATGCGGAAAAGGGTTTCAGCATCGAGCACGGCGGTACCGGCGATCCGGGCGGTGCGGTGACGGGGCTGGAGATGCTCGCCTACACCGACCTGTCGCTGTGGGTGAAGGCCGGTGTGCAGTGGGGTCTGTTCGGCGGTGCGGTGGAAAATCTCGGCACCGAGCGGCACGCCGAGATCGTCAAACGCCTGCTGTCACTGGATCTGCTGGGATGTTTCGCGATGACCGAATCCGGTCACGGCAGCGATGTCGCGAATCTCGAGACCACCGCTACCTACGATCCCGAGCACGGGGAATTCGTCGTGCACAGCCCTACCGCCTCGGCGCGCAAGGACTACATCGGCGGCGCGGCCGAGCACGCCCGGATGGCGGCGGTGTTCGCCCAGCTGATCACGGGCGGCGAAAGCCAGGGCGTGCACTGCTTTCTCGTCCCCATCCGCGATGAGAGCGGCGCCGACCTACCCGGCGTCACCACCTCGGACTGCGGTCTGAAGGGCGGTCTGCCCGGAGTCGACAACGGCCGCATCCACTTCGATCACGTCCGGATCCCGCGCGAGAACCTGCTCAATCGGTACGCCGACGTCGAACCCGACGGCACCTACGACTCCGAGATCGACAATCCCAGCCGCCGCTTCTTCACCACGCTGGGCACGCTGGTGCGCGGCCGGGTCAGTGTCGGCGGCGCCGCCGCGGCCGGTGCGCGGGTGGCGTTGAGCATCGCGATCCGCTACGCCGACAAACGCCGCCAGTTCTCCGATCCGGACGACGGCAGCGAGACCCTGCTGCTGGACTATCGCAGCCATCAGCGCCGGCTGCTGCCGCATGTGGCGCGCGCCTTCGCGCTGTCGTTCGCGCAGAACGATCTGGTGCGGCGGATGCATCTGGTGCAGACCGGACAAGACCTCGATCCCGGCGCGCAGCGCGCACTGGAGAAGCGGGCGGCGGGGTTCAAGGTCGCCCAGACCCGCCACGCCACCCGAGCCATCCAGGAATGCCGCGAAGCCTGCGGTGGCGCGGGCTATCTCACCGAGAACCGGCTGGTGACCCTCAAGGCCGATACCGATGTGTTCACCACCTTCGAGGGTGACAATGTGGTCCTGACCCAGCTCGTGGCCAAGGAACTGCTGACCGCCTACTCCGATGAGGTGCGCGATCTCGACGCCCTCGGCTGGGTGCGGTTCGCGGCGACCATGGCGCGCGATGTGGTGCGTGAGACCTCGGGCGTGCGGCAGCTCATCCAGCGTCTGCGTGACCGCTCCGTCGAGACCGTCGACGACGCCGACCTGTCCCGCCGATCGGTCCAGCTCCAGCTGTTCGCCGATCGCGAGGACTATCTGACCCGGACGGCCGCCCACCGGCTGCGGGCCCGGGCGGAGGAGACCGGTCCGTTCGAGGCGTTCAACAACGCACAGGACCACATTCTCGCGGCCGGTGAGGCGCATATTGATCGGCTCGTGCTGGAGGCATTCATCGAGGGCATCGCCGATATCGAGGATCCGGACGCGCGAGAGCTGGCCGAGGGCGTATGCGATCTGTTCGTCTACGCCACCATCGAACAGAATCAGGCCTGGTACATCATGCACCGCTTCATGTCGGTGGATCGGGCCAAGTCGGTGCGGCGCGGAGTCAACGAGCTCGTCGAGCGCCTGCGGCCGCAGGCGAGTGTGCTCGTCGAGGCACTCGGAGTGCCGGAGTCCATGTTGCGAGCCGCGATGCTCGACGACGCGAGCGTGCACCAGGGCGCCTGAGGCCGATGCGATGACGGCGATGGGTGATGGCCGGGTCCGGCTATCGTCGAGATGTGCATGCTCCACCATCACCCGTCCGGCACCGGCCGCTCGCGGCCGCGGCCGTGGTCCTGATCGGGTTCCTGATCACGGTGACGGTTCCGCTGACCTTTCCCGCCGGGGGCGGTCCCACCGCCTTCGACCGGGCGATCGGTGACCGCGTCCACGACGGCCTGGACGCGCATCCAGGGATCTATCACGCGCTGGTGATCCCCAGCGATGCCTATATCGTGCTCCCCTTGCTGCTGCTCGGGATGGTGTACTGCGCGCTGCGGCGCGACTGGTGGGCCGCGGGATTCCTGCTGATCGTGCCGGAGCTGGTGGTCGCGATCAACACGTGGGCGCTGAAGCCGCTGTGGGACAGGCACTTACAGCACTATCTCGCTTATCCGAGCGGGCACACCGTGCAATTCGTCGCCATCGCAACGGGTTTGGTGCTGGTCGCCGCGACCGTGTGGTTGCGGGTCGTGGTCGGTCTTCTCGCCGCGGTCGCTCTGGCCGCCGTCGCGGTGGGGATGGTCGGCCTCGGCTATCACTATCCCACCGATGTCGTGGGTGGTACCGCGTTCGCGGCCGCCGCCGTCACCGCGGGCTGGGCGGCGGTGACGCCACGGCGCACCCGCGATCGGCACTCCGAGTCCCGGCACGATCCGGCGTCGGCAGACCCCGCCCCGGCCGCGGCGGGAACCGATCAGCCCGGACCGTAGGTCAGAAACGCCGAGATCGCGAACCAGAGCAGCCAGGCGACGCCGATGAGCATGCCCACGGCCAGCAGGATGCGCAGGACGGCACGACCGGGGTCGATCCGCTCGCTGTCCTTGGGGTACAGATTCCAGGGGCTGTACCAGGGCATCATGATCGCCGCGCGCCCGTAGCTCTGCTCGCCCCGGGCCTGTTCCTCGAAGAACGCCTCGGCCTGCGCCTGCTGCGGCCCGCCGTACCAAAGCGTGGTGTCCACCGGTCCGCCGAACCCCTCACCGACGAGATCCTGCGGTGCGGGCAGATACGGCAGGATGCCGAGTCCGCGGAAGGTCAACGCGATGTCGTTGACCGTCCATTGCGCGCGGCCCTGGACCGTCAGTGTGCCGAGGCACTCGGCCAGCGGGCCCGGCCCGTCGCCCGCGACGACCTGGAGTCCGGGATCGTTCCACAGCTGGCGGATACTCGGCGCGGCGCCGTGCGGCGGGACCACCACGACCACGCCCTGCACGACCCGCTGACCGAGACCGCGCTCGGCCAGCCAGTTCTGTAGCGCGTGGGTGTGCTCGCGGGACCGGTCCAGCGGCGTGCCACGATCGCCGCCCTCGAAATTGACCATCTGCCCGCCGACCCGCCACGGGCCGTTCAGCGGTACCTCGAGGTCACCGCTGACCCGTTCGACCATGCCCTCCGCCTCGATCACCACGCAGGTGGTCGGGGTCCAGATCACCGCGTCGAACTGGTGCAGCCGATCGGCATAGAAAAGACTGCAATTGACGATGGCGACGCCCTGGGGGTCATCGGGACCCTTCCATGTGCGCAGCCACTCGGTGAGGGCCCGTTCGGCCATGGTTCCGGCCGCGTTCTGCACTCGCACGAGCATTGGCGACCGCCCTTTCGTCGACACTCGGTACCGCAAAGCATAAGGGGCCCTACAGGTCCGGGGGAGCCTTCGACGCGCCGCGGTGCGGAATCGGACGAATTTCGCACTCGCCCGGCGGTGGGATCAGTACTCGGCGGGCGTGCGATGGACGGGCGCGATGGGCAGCCGCAGCGCGCCCGGCGCGGTATCGGGCACGGTCGCGAATTGCGGTGCGACGGGCGCGATCCGGCGATACCGCGTACCAAGTTCGGGACGGGGATCGGGCTCACCGTTGTTGGGCCAGAAGGCCATCGCCCGCTCGGCCTGCGCGGTAATCGTCAGTGACGGATTCACTCCGAGGTTCGCCGTCACCGCGGATCCGTCGGCGATATGCAGTCCCGGATGACCGAAGATCCGCTGATACGGGTCCACCACACCGGTTTCCGGTTCCTCACCGATCACACAGCCGCCGATATAGTGCGCGGTGGCGGGAATGTTGAACACATCCATGACCAGACCGTGCACATCGCCGTCGACCTTCTCCCCGAACCGCCGGCCGATCTCGTGCGCCATCGGAATCCAGGTCGGATTCGGCTGCCCGGTGCCCTGCCTGGTCTTGAGCGCTCCCCAGCGGCGGAATGAGGTCAGCGAGTTGTCCAGTGACTGCATCACCAGCAGGATCACCGACTTCTCCGAGGCGTGGCGGGCATTGAGACTGCGCGCGAACACCACCGGATGCAACAGGATCGCCAGCAGGAATCGCAGGAACCGGAATGCGCCGCCGTCGACGATCGGCACCGACATCGGGAACAGTGCGTTCTGCCCCTTGCCGTAGTGGCAGACCTCGATATGGGTATCGGGTTCGGGATGGATGGACGAGGTGATCGCGATACCTTCGGCGAAATCGGTGCGCCGGCGGCTGACCACATTGAGGATCGCCTCGGAATTGCTGCGGGTGAGCTCGCCCAGCCGCGGCGACAGATTCGGCAGTACCTTCTCGTCGCGCATCTTGTGCAGCAGCTTCTGGGTGCCCAGCGCCGCCGCGGCGAAGACCACTTGGCCCGCGGTGAAAGTCCTGCGGCTCTTGCGGACCCAGCGATCCGAACGCTGGGTCTCGATGGCGTAGCCGCCAGCGGCCATCGGGCGCACCCGGTTGGCGGTGGTCAGTTCGAACACCTTCGCCCCGGCCTGCTCGGCGAGGTAGAGGTAGTTGGTGGGGGTGGTGTTCTTGGCGTTGTGCGGGCAGCCGGTGAAACAGCGTGCGCAGTGGATGCAGCCGCTGCGGCGCGGACCCGCGCCGCCGAAGTAGGGGTCGTCGACCTCGACGCCCGTCTGTTCCTCATTGAAGAACACCCCCACGTTCGTCGGGTGATAGGTATCACCCACCCCCATATCGTCGGCGATGGAACGGATCACCTCGTCGGCCGGCGTGACGCGCGGATTGGGGGCCACGCCCAGCATCCGCTTCGCCTGGTCGTAGTACGGCGCCAGTTCGGTGCGCCAATCGGCGATATGAGCCCACTGCCTGTCGGTATAGAAGTTCGGCAGCGGCTCGTAGAGGGTGTTGCCGTAGATCAGCGATCCGCCACCCACACCGGAGGCGGAGAACACCGCGCATTTGCCCAGCAGACTGATCCGCTGCGGTCCGGTGAGTCCGAGCCGCGGAGCCCAGATCGACCTGCGCACATTCCAATTCGACTTCGGAATGGCCTCGGCGGGCCAGCGGCGGCCGGATTCCAGGACCGCCACCCGGTAGCCCTTCTCGGTCAACCGCAGCGCACTCACGCTGCCTCCGAAACCGGAGCCGATCACCACCACGTCGTAGTCGAAGTCGGGCATGTCATCCTCTCGTCATCGCAGCACAATGAAGCGATTACCGACGCATCGTGTCGTCGTCAGTATTCACCTGCCGGGCGGGACGGGTAAAGCCGCGTCGCAGCATCATGCTCCCGGCACCGGGTGCGGCGTGCCCGAATGGCATCGGCGCGGGCATTGGGGTATGCAGACGGCGTGACCAATGCATCCGGCGGCGTGCCCGGCCCCGATTCCCAGGCATCCGAATCCGGCGCGGCCGTGCGTGCGAACGAGGACCGCATTCTCACGGTCCCGAACGCGCTGAGCGGGATCCGGCTGATCGGTGTCCCGGTACTGCTGTGGCTGCTGCTGGTCGAACACGCCGACGGATGGGCCTTCGCCCTGCTGATCGCCAGCGGTATCACCGACTTCCTCGACGGCAAGCTCGCCCGTCTGCTCGATCAGTTCTCCCGGCTGGGCGCTCTGCTGGATCCGTTGGTGGACCGGCTGTATCTCATCGCCACCGTATTCGGCTTTCTGGTGCGCGGGATCCTGCCCTGGCCGTTCGTGGTCGTGCTCATCGGCCGGGATCTGATCCTGGGCGCGGTGTTGCCGATCTACCGGCGCCGCGGTCTCGAGCCGCCCGAGGTGATCTACCTGGGCAAGGCCGCGACTTTCGCGCTGATGTCGGCGCTGCCGTGGCTGCTGGCCGGTCAGATGGACTGGGCTGCGGCGGGTTTCAGCCGCGCCTTCGGATGGGCGCTGCTGTGGTGGGGTACGGCCGTCTACGTGTGGACCGGTCTGCTGTACCTGGGCAAGGCGTTCACGGTGGCGCGGACCATACCCGTTGTGCCACGAGCAACTTCGTAGCGGGTGGGGTGGGTGCGCTGTCGGTCCGGGTCGATAGAGTTGTCGCGATACCGGTGAGAGGACGCCTGTGAAAGGACTCCCCGTGAAAGGAATCGACCTGTGACCCTGATACCCGAGGATCTTCGCTATACGGCCGAGCACGAGTGGGTACTCCGGGTCGCACCGACCCGGGTGCGGGTCGGAATCACCGATTTCGCTCAGTCGCAACTCGGTGATGTGGTGTTCGTGCAGCTGCCGGCGGTCGACACCGCGGTATCTGCCGGTGAGGCCATCGCCGAGGTCGAGTCGACCAAAAGCGTATCGGAGATCTACGCGCCGCTGCGGGCGAAAGTCGTTGCGGTGAACGATGTATTGGACGCCGAGCCGGAGCAGCTCAACACCGACGCCTACGGTGAGGGCTGGATGTTCGAACTCGAGCTGGACGACGCCGCGGCGCTCGATACCGCACTGTCCGGACTGCTCGATGCCGCAGGTTACCAAGGAGTTATCGAGGGCTGAGTCAGCCTTCCCAGTTCTACCTGCACGGGTGCGCCCGAGCAGGGTACGGTCAACACCAACAGATGTGCCGGCGGCCGGTGCCGGGAACTCTGCCGGGACTTGCCGGTGACACTCGAGAGCGCGACAGCCGGTCGCGACGGGTGCGGCGGCGAGGGCAGCGGGATCGGTTTCGGCGCCGGGTACCGGTACAGAAAATCGGTTCGAGGAGGAGAGCAAGGGTGAGCGAGAACAAAGACCCGGGTTACGGGGAGAGCGCGGCCGAAACTACTTCGGTGTTCCGCGCTGACTTCCTCAACGAGGTCGACGCGTCGCGCTCCGGTGAGCAGACCGGCGAACAGCCGGTGCAGGGGGTCGAGGGCCTGCCTGCGGGCGCGGCCCTGCTGGTGGTAAAGCGCGGGCCGAACGCGGGTTCGCGGTTCCTGTTGGATCAGCCCACCACTTCGGCGGGTCGGCACCCCGACAGCGACATCTTTCTCGACGATGTCACGGTGTCGCGTCGGCACGCGGAGTTCCGTCAGGACGACGACACCTTCCAGGTCGTGGATGTGGGCAGCCTCAACGGCACCTACGTCAACCGCGAGCCGGTGGACTCCTCGGAGCTTCAGAACGGCGACGAGGTACAGATCGGCAAGTTCCGGCTGGTCTTCCTGACCGGTCCGCGGCCACAGGCCAACGAGCCGAGCGCATAACAAGCCGAGGCGGATTCCACTGATGACTGGCGCAGCGCAATGGACACGCGGAGGGATGTCGATCGGCTCCGTGCTGGACCTGCTGCGTCCGGATTTTCCGGACATCACCATCTCCAAGATCCGCTTCCTCGAATCCGAGGGACTGATCCGCCCGGAGCGCACGCCTTCGGGGTATCGCAGGTTCTCCGTCGCCGATGTCGAACGGCTGAAGTTCGTCCTCACGGCGCAGCGGGATCAGTATCTGCCGTTGAAGGTGATCAAGGAACAACTCGAAGCGATCGACCGCGGCGCGGCGACCCTGGGTGTGCGCGAGGCGCGCGCCCGGGCAGACGGTGCCGGTGTGGACGGCTCGGGGCGTGCGCCCGAGTCCGGCCGCGCGGTGGGAGCGCCCGGAACTCCGCGGCGCCTGGGCGTGGTACCCGGCGAGGTGTCGCCGGACGAACTACGGCTGGACCACGAAATGCGTGTCACCCGTGCCGATTTGCTCGACCAAGCCGGGATCGATGAGAAATTTCTCACCGAACTGATTCGCGCCGGGCTCATTACGCCCGGCGCGGCCGGTTTCTTCGACGCCGAGGCCGTCACCCTGGCGCGTACCGCCCGGGCGATGAGCGAATTCGGTTTGGAGGCACGGCATCTGCGGGCATTCAAGCTGGCCGCGGACCGGGAAGCGGCGATGATCGCCCAGATCGCCGCGCCGATCGCGAAGAGTCGCGACGCCGATGCCCGCGCCCGCGCGGAGGAGACCGTGCGCGAGTTGGCGGCCTTGTCGCTGACCTTGCATACCAGCTTGGTGAAGACGTCGGTGCGGGCTTCCCTCGGCGGCTGAATTCATCGCCTAGACTCGGTGATACGGCCTGCCCGGCCGGGCTCGTACGGGCGGGTCGGCGAGTATGGGAGGCCAGTGCGATGAGTGAAATGCGTGTGATCGGCATCCGGGTCGAGCAACCCCAGAACCAGCCCGTGCTGCTGTTGCGCGAGGAGTCGGGCGACCGGTATCTGCCCATCTGGATCGGACAGGCCGAGGCAACCGCCATCGTGCTCGAGCAGGAGGGGGTCACGCCGATCCGGCCCCTGACCCATGACCTGATCAAGATCATGATCCACGATCTCGGCCACACCCTCAAAGAGGTGCGGATCGTGGATCTGCAGGAGGGGACGTTCTACGCCGACCTCGTCTTCGACAACGATGTGCGGATCTCGGCGCGCCCCTCGGATTCGGTAGCCATCGCCTTGCGGGTGGGTTGCCCGATCTACGCCGAGGAACCGGTGCTCGAGGAAGCCGGGCTGGTGATGCCCGATGAGCGCGAGGACGAGGTGGAGAAATTCAAGGAGTTCCTGGAGTCGGTGTCCCCGGATGATTTCAAGGCCACCGACAGCTGAGACGGACCAGGCGTTCGTCGTGCCTGTGCTCTATACCTCACCTAGAGGGTGAGAAACACGCCGCGCGCGGAGTTTGGCTCGATGCCCGTGCTGCCGAGACAATCGACAGAGTAGCCTCGACAGTTAGGCCGTTGTTCTTCTTCGGCGATGCAGTGAGGGAGTAGCAGTGGGAGACCGACCGCAGCAACCAGCACCCGACCCGCGGCCCACCGCGGTGGTGCAGCCGGGGCTTTTCCCCGACGACACGGTGCCAGATGAGTTGGTGGGCTACCGCGTTCCCAGCGCCTGCCAGGTCGCCGGTATCACCTATCGGCAGCTCGACTACTGGGCTCGCACCGGGCTCGTCGTCCCCTCGATTCGCAGCGCCACCGGTTCCGGCAGTCAGCGCCTGTACTCCTTCAAGGACATCCTGGTCCTCAAGATCGTCAAGCGTTTGCTCGACGCCGGGATCTCATTGCAGAACATCCGCATCGCGGTCGATCATCTGCGCAGCCGCGGGGTCGAGGATCTGGCCGGGATCACGCTGTTCTCCGACGGCACCACCGTCTACGAATGCTCCTCGCCGGAAGAGGTCGTCGACCTACTGCAAGGCGGCCAGGGGGTCTTCGGTATCGCGGTGAGCGGCGCCATGCGCGAGCTGACCGGCGCGATCGCCAACTTCCCGGCGGAACGAGCCGAAGCCAACGCCGCCAGCGAGAGGCCCGAGGACGAACTGGCCTACCGCCGCAAGGTCCGGGAAAACCGCAAAACCGGATAATGTCCACCGGCTCGGCAGATGTGTGTGTGATCAACACGACTGCCCCGAGAGCCGGATCGGAAACATACCGTTCACGACGCACCGCTTAAACTGAGGGTGCGTCGCAACCGTGCGGGAGAGTTCCGGATTCGAGCCGGACGCCGAAGGAGCAGCACCTCCCCGTCAATCTCTCAGGCACCAGGGACCGTGCGGAGTCCGGCGCCTCTGGAAAGCGGTGGCCGCATACTGTGCGGGCCACCCGCCCATGGGGAAAGGGAGCGCGCCGCGTTCCCGAATCTCTCAGGCGCCACGACAGAGGGGGAGGGCCGAGACTCGTCGACGGCGGCATTTCGATGCGCCGATCGACCTGCCCGAACCTGGAGCCTCCGTGACCCGTAGTTTCGCCGACCGCCACATCGGACCCGACGCCGCCGAACTGGAACGGATCCTCGGGACCGTGGACGTCGCATCGATGGAGGACCTCGCCCGGCGTGCCGTCCCGGCGAGCATTCTCGACTCCGCCACCGCGACCGGGCTGGAGACACTGCCACCCCCGCTGTCCGAACACGACGCACTGAACGAATTGGCCGCACTGGCCCACTCGAACACCGTCGCCACCTCGATGATCGGCCTCGGCTACTACGACGTGCTGACCCCGCCGGTGCTGGTCCGCAATCTGCTTGAGGACCCGGCCTGGTACACCGCCTATACGCCCTATCAGCCCGAGATCAGCCAGGGCCGGCTCGAGGCGCTGTTGAATTTCCAGACCATGGTCTCGGACCTGACCGGTATGCAGGTCGCCAACGCATCCATGCTGGACGAGGCCACCGCGGCCGCGGAGGCGATGACGCTGCTGCAGCGCGCCAATCGCAAGAACACCTCGCATCGGCTGGTGATCGACACCGATCTGTTCCCGCAGACCCGCACGGTGCTGGCCACCCGGGCCGAGCCCCTGGGTATCACGCTGGTGGAGGCGGATCTGAGTTCGGGCCGGCTGCCCGACGGCGACTTCTTCGGTGTCGTGCTGCAGACGCCGGGCGCTTCGGGCCGGATCGCCGAGCCGGCCGCTGTGATCGCCGCCGCGCACGAACGCGGTGCGCTGGTCGCGGTCGGCGCCGATCTGCTGGCGCTGACCCTGCTCACCCCGCCGGGTGAGCAGGGCGCCGACGTCTGCTTCGGTACCACGCAGCGCTTCGGCGTGCCGTTGGGGTTCGGCGGGCCGCACGCCGGTTATCTGGCGGTGCATACCGCGCATGCGCGGCAGCTGCCGGGCCGATTGGTGGGAGTGTCGGTGGACGCCGACGGCGACCGTGCCTACCGGCTGGCACTGCAGACCCGTGAACAGCACATTCGCCGTGAGAAGGCGACCTCCAACATCTGCACCGCGCAGGTGCTGCTGGCGATCGTGGCCGCGATGTATGCCTCGTACCACGGTGCGGAGGGACTGCGCTCGATCGCGCGCCGGGTGCACGGACATGCCGAGCGGCTGGCCGCCGGACTCGGTGACGCGGTCGTGCACGACCGTTTCTTCGACACCGTGCTGGTCGCGGTGTCCTCCGGTGCGGAAGCCGTGGTCGGTAAGGCGAAGGGGCACGGCATCAATCTGCGCCTGGTCGACGCCGATCACGTGGCCGTCGCCTGCGATGAGGTGACCACCGACGCGCAGGTGGCGACCGTGCTGGAATGCTTCGGGGTGGACGGGGCGCCGGAAGCGGCCGGACTGCCGTCGATCGAAACCCGGACCTCGCCGTTCCTGACCCATCCGGCCTTCACCCGGTATCACACCGAAACGGCCATGCTGCGGTATCTGCGGCAGCTGTCGGACAAGGATATCGCCTTGGACCGCAGCATGATTCCGCTCGGCTCGTGCACGATGAAGCTCAACGCCACCGCCGAGATGGAGCCGATCACCTGGCCCGGATTCTCCCGGCTGCACCCCTACGCGCCGGTCGAGGATGTGCCGGGCATGCTGCGGGTGATCGAGGACCTGGAGCAGTGGCTGGCGACGGTGACCGGCTACGACCGGGTCAGCCTGCAGCCCAACGCCGGTAGCCAGGGGGAGTACGCGGGCCTGCTCGCGATCCGCCGCTATCACCTCGATCGCGGCGACACTCACCGCGACACCTGCCTGATCCCCTCGAGTGCGCACGGCACCAACGCCGCTTCGGCCGCGATGGCCGGACTGCGGGTCGAGGTGGTGAAATGCCGCGACAACGGCGATGTCGACCTGGACGATCTGCGTGCCAAGATCGCCGATCACGCCGACCGGCTGGCCTGCATCATGATCACCTACCCGTCCACGCACGGCGTCTTCGAACACGAGGTCGCCGAGCTGTGCGCGCTGGTGCACGATGCCGGCGGTCAGGTGTACGTCGACGGTGCGAATCTGAACGCCCTTGTGGGACTTGCCCGGCCGGGTCGTTTCGGTGGCGATGTGTCCCATCTGAATCTGCACAAGACCTTCTGTATCCCGCACGGTGGTGGCGGTCCGGGAGTGGGGCCGGTGGCGGTGCGCGAACATCTGGCGGCGTATCTGCCGGGTGATCCGCTGCGGCCGGACTCGCACGCGGTCTCGGCCGCACGCTACGGGTCGGCGTCGATCCTGCCGATCACCTGGGCCTATATCCGGATGATGGGCGCCGACGGTTTGCGCCGGGCCACTCTCACCGCTATCGCGTCGGCGAACTACCTTGCGCGGCGGCTGGATTCACACTTCCCGGTGCTCTACACCGGTGACAACGGCATGGTCGCCCACGAGTGCATTCTCGACCTGCGCGAGATCACCAAGCGCACCGGTGTGACAGTCGACGATGTCGCGAAACGGCTGGCGGACTACGGATTCCATGCGCCGACGATGAGTTTCCCGGTGGCCGGAACCTTGATGGTGGAGCCCACCGAGAGCGAAAATCTCGAAGAGCTGGACGCTTTCGCCGACGCGATGATCGCGATCAAGGATGAGATCGACGCGGTCGCCGCGGGCACCTGGCCGGTGGAGCGCAGCCCGCTGCGCGGCGCACCGCACACCGCGGCATCGCTGGTCGGCGACTGGGCCTATCCCTACAGCCGGGAAACCGCGGTGTATCCGATGGGACTGCACGCGGCGCGAGCCAAGGTATGGCCTGCGGTGCGGCGCATCGACGGTGCGTTCGGTGACCGGAATCTGGTCTGCTCGTGCCCGCCGCTCGAGGCCTACACAGACTGAGCGGATCCGGGGGCGGGTCGCCGCTCGGCGGCGACCGCCTCCACACAGGCAGCGGCTTTCGGATCAGGGAGTGGTCAGCGCGTTGTTGACGGCTGTACCGAAGGTCATACCGTCGGAGGTTGTGACCTTGGTGTAGCTGCCACCGGTCTTCTGGGCCAGATTCTGCAGCGTCTGATTGCCCTGGCCGCCGACGACGATGACGTCGATGCGGACCTTGTGCGCGGAGTCGCCGCCGGTGATGTCGGAGACGAGTTGGTCGCCGGTCACCGAGGACTGGTCGTTGGGCCCACCGGTGATCAGCAGGACCGAGTTGGTCTTACCCGCGGCGTAGTCCTCGCCGGCGCTGCGGTAGGCGGCCTCGAGTGCTTGATAGGTGCGGTCGGTATCGGATCCGTTGAGTGCGACATGTCCTAGGGCGGTGGACAATTCGGAGCGGTGCGCTGTGCTGAGGGCGGCGGTGGGCGCGACGACTCGATACGGTTTACCGCCCTCGATATCGCGCGCGTAGACCCAGGCGCCGGCGCCGAAGTCCGGTGGCATGGTGTCGAGGGTGGACTGCACGGCCGCGAGGGCGTTGTTGAGCCGCGACATCGAGCCGTCGGTCACCGCCATCGAGGCCGAGGTGTCGATGAGGATGGTGGATTGCACGCCCAGGACCGGATGGTCGAGCACCGACTGCACACCGTCGAGGACCGACTTGGCCGGCGTCGCCGGCGGAGTGGCGGCGGCGGGCTGGAATCCGTTGTCGGTGAACAGCTTCTGCTGCTGGGGCGCGCGCAGGTAGTCGGCGAACATGCCCGCGACCAGATTCTGTGTCTTGTCGACCCAGCCGCCGGTGAGCATGGCGGCGGGGTGATCGGCGACCGGTGTCGCTCCGGTGGGGTGGAAGGTGCCGACACCGGAATGAGCTTTCGCTTGCTGTTCGGTAACTGCCACAGCGTGAATGGCGGCAGTGGGTGCGTGTGCGGTATCAGCGACGGTTGCCAGCGCCGCTGCGGAATCGGCGGATTCCGGTGCCTCGGACGCCAATCCGGAGATGGCGGCCACGACCTGACCGGATTTGGCCGACTCCTCGGTCAGCGGATCGGACCCCGAGACGGCCGAACCGACCGACACGGCGGCGGCCAGCGAATCGTCACCCGGGGGCAGTGCCATCTTCAGTCCGCCCCAGCTGCCGAGGCCGACGTCGCCGAGTGATCCGCGCTGCAGCCGCTGCAGATCCGACCAGCTGAGATCGGCCTTGGTCAGGGCCTCGGCCAGCTGGTCGGGTGCGGCCACCACGATCGGGCTCAGCGCGACCGAGGCCGGGGCGCCCTGTACCAGGCCGGGTACCCGCATCTGCTCGACGGCGCGGGTCGAACTCGGTATCCACAACGCGGGCTGCGGGCCGAGCTTGGAATTCCACTCGGGCGCGGTCAGCCCGCTCACCATCGCCGCGGTGGGCTGGACGGTGACCGAGACCTTCGCGCAGTGGTCACGCACCTGCGGAGAGGTGGCGTTGTAGCGGTCGGCGGCCGTGCGGACCGGGTCGGCGATATCCGGATCGACGGTGACGGCGAGGGTGAGCGGACCCTCGATGCACTGGCCGGCGGCACTGCTGTTCTCCGAGGCCGAGCGGTTGCTCAGCCAGAACCAGGCGCCGACGGCCGCGATCAGCAGCAGGACCGCTACCACGGTGATAACCAAACTTTTGCTGACGCCCCGTGTTCCGTCCGCGCTGCGATGTGTGCCCACGGTCTGCCAGTGTATGGTCCGTCGAAAAGTGACGCTCGCCCAGGACCGGCCGACGACGTGGGCGAGGGGGTGTGCGAGTGGTCCGGGCCACCCGCACACCCCACTCCGCTATCAGTCGCGGATCAGTTTGCCGCGATCGAATTCGTGGCCGCCCCACACTCCGGACTGGCCGGTAGCCGCGGCGAACTCCGCACACTGCGCGCGAATCGGGCAATCCGCGCAGATCGCGCGCGCGTAGTCGAAGTCCTGCGAGGGGTACGGAAACCACGCGTCGTGGTTGGGGTCGCCCTTGCAGGCGGCCTGTTCCCAGCTCGGTGTATCCGAGAGCGGGAGCAGATCCACCAGGTTCGGTGCGGGCATCGTATTCGTCATATCGGATCCCTCCTTTCTCGGGGATGGATGTCAGCTCGTTCCGGCGAGGGTGCGCCATATCAGGCGCTGCCGGCGCCGCATATCGTTGGGGGCCTTGGGTTCCCAGAGCAGTCGCATCCCGGCCTCCTCGGGCGTGCGGTCGGCCTTGCGGGTATTGCACGGTCCGCAGGCCGCGATGAGGTTGTTCCAGGTGTTGGGCCCACCCCGGCTGCGCGGGCGGATGTGGTCGACGGTGCGTGCCCATCCGGCGCAGTACCCGCATCGGTGACTGTCGCGGCGCAGGACCCCGGTGAGGGTGGCCCGGCTCGCGTCGTCGGCGAGCATCCGGTGCTCGAGGTGGATGTAGTTCCGCAGCCGAATCGTTTCCGGCAGTACGATTTCCAGATGCTTGGAGCGGATCGGGAAATGCGGCTCCCGTTCGGCGACGGTCTCGGCGGCCCCGCTGATCAGCAACACCACCGCGCGCTCGGCGCCGATATCGGTCAGCGCCTCGTAGGAGGCGTTGAGGACGAGCACCTGGCTGTGTATCCAGTTGTCGGGGGTCAATTCGATTTCGGCGTGCGCGGACAGCATGGGAGTCACCATGTTTCGTGAAGAGCTGGACGAAAGGAGAAGGGGCGGAGCGGAATCAGGCCTGCCGGACGAGGCGGCCGCATTCTCGGCACGAACGCCGCATATGCTGCGACTGCGCGGTATCGATCGAAATGCGTTGCCCGGTACTATTGTTCAATAGTTCCGTTGTGTTCTTCGGATACATCGGCCACCTCCTCCTTCCCAAAACTCGTCGAGCGGGCCCGCGCTGTCGCGGGCCGGTGTAATAGTCGTTCCATGGTGACACAGCGTTACCGCCGTTGTCGGGTCATTTTTCCGCCGCCGCAGTGGATCCGCGCACGACCTTCCCCCCGGGGGGTGCCGATTACAGCGCCGGGCGCCGGGCATTTATTCCGCACGAGCGCGGGACGGCCTGTGTGGTCGGCCACCCCACGGGCCGGTGAATGCACGCCGCAGCCCCGGCCGGAAGTCGGCCGGGGCTGCGTGGCTGCGGGTGCGGTGTCGAGCCGCGGGCAGATCAGCCCTTGGCGGCCAGCGCCTTCGCCTCGCGGCGGCGGCGGTGCAGGATCGGCTCGGTGTAGCCGTTGGGCTGGCGCGAGCCCTCGAGGATCAGCTCCTTGGCGGCCTGGAAGGCGACGCTGCCCGCGAAATCGGGAGCCATCGGCTTGTAGGTGGCGTCGCCGGCGTTCTGCCGGTCCACCACGGGCGCCATCCGCTCCAGGCTCTCCACGATCTGCACCTCGGTGATGATGCCGTGACGCAGCCAGTTCGCCATCAGCTGGCTCGAAATACGCAGGGTCGCACGGTCTTCCATGAGCGCGACATCATTGATGTCGGGCACCTTGGAGCAGCCGACGCCGTGGTCGATCCAGCGGACCACGTAGCCGAGGATGGACTGGGAGTTGTTGTCCAGCTCGTTGCGGATCTCCTCGGCCGACCAGTCGGTGTCGGCGGCCAGCGGAATCTCGATGATCTGATCGACCGTGGCACGCGGACCGCCCTTGGCGATCTCGGCCTGCCGCTTGAACACGTCCACCAGGTGGTAGTGGGTGGCGTGCAGGGTGGCGGCGGTCGGCGACGGGACCCACGCGGTGGTGGCGCCGGCGCGCGGGTGGCCGATCTTCTGCTCGAGCATGTCGTGCATCAGATCAGGCATGGCCCACATGCCCTTACCGATCTGCGCCTTGTGCTGCAGGCCGGTGGCCAGGCCGGTGTCGACATTCCAGTCCTCGTAGGACAGGATCCATTGCTGCTTCTTCATCTCGGCCTTGCGAATCATCGCACCGGCCTCCATGGAGGTGTGGATCTCGTCGCCGGTGCGGTCGAGGAAGCCGGTGTTGATGAACACCACGCGGTCCTTGGCGGCCGCGATGCAGGCCTTCAGGTTGACCGTGGTGCGGCGTTCCTCGTCCATGATGCCGACCTTGAGGGTGTTGCGGGGCACGCCCAGCACATCCTCGATCCGGCCGAACAATTCATTGGCGAAGGCGACCTCGTCGGGGCCGTGCATCTTGGGCTTCACGATGTAGACCGAGCCGGTGCGGGAGTTGCTGACCCGGGCCTTGCCGTTGAGCGAGTGCACCGCGATCAGCGAGGTGATCAGGCCGTCCATGATGCCCTCGGGCACTTCGTTGCCCTCGGCGTCGAGGATGGCGTCGGAGGTCATCAGGTGGCCCACGTTGCGGACGAACAGCAGTGAGCGGCCGTGCAGTGTCACCTCGCCGCCGTCGATGCCGGTGTAGACCCGGTCCGGGTTCATGGTGCGGGTGAAGGTCTTGCCGCCCTTGGCGACCTCTTCTGCGAGATCGCCCTTCATCAGGCCGAGCCAGTTGTGGTAGCAGAGGACCTTGTCCTCGGCGTCGACCGCGGCGACCGAATCCTCGAAGTCCATGATCGTGGTGACCGCGGACTCGAGTGCGACATCCTTGACGCCGGCGTCGTCGGTCTTGCCGATCGGGGACTCCGGATCGATCTGGATGTCGATGTGCAAACCGTTGTGGCGCAGCAGGATCGAGGTCGGCGATGCCGGATCACCCAGGTAACCGACCAGGGCGGAGGCGTCGCCGAGGCCGATATCGGTGCCGTCCTCGAGGGTGACCTCGAGTTCGCCGTCGACGATCTTGTAGGCGCGCGAGCCGACGTGCGAGCCGGTGATCAGCGGCACCGCGTCGTCGAGGAAATTACGGCCCCACTCGATGACCTTGTCGCCGCGGACCTTGTTGTAGCCGGTCCCCTTCTCCGCGCCGTTGGCCTCGGAGATGGCGTCGGTGCCGTACAGCGCGTCGTAGAGCGAGCCCCAGCGCGCGTTGGCGGCGTTGATCGCGAAACGTGCGTTGCTGACCGGAACCACCAGCTGCGGGCCGGCGGTGTTGGCGATCTCGTCGTCGACACCGCGGGTGTCGATCGAGAAATCGGCGGGCTCGTCGCGCAGATAGCCGATCTCGGCGAGGAACTTCTTGTAGGCGGCCCTGTCGTAACCGGTGCCGGGGTTCTCAGCGTGCCAGGCGTCGAGCTTGCCCTGGATCTCGTCGCGTTCGGCCAGCAGGGCGCGGTTGCGGGGGGCGAGATCGTTGATCACACTCTCCGCACCGGTCCAGAACGCGGCGGAATCTACGCCGGAACCGGGGAGGGCCTCGTTCTCCACGAAATCGTGGAGGGCCTTGGCCACCTGGAGCCCGCCGATCTGAATCCGCTCTGTCATCTACTGCCTCATTTCGAGAAAGCCGGATGGAAAAAGTACGCCTGTCATGTTACCCGTGGGTAATTGCACCTTGTCGTCGGCATCGGTAGAGCAGGCCCGATTGTATCGTGGGCCACATTCGGCGACGGGATCGCGCACCGGCGAACTCGGGGCAGTTCAGGGCGGTGACGGCCGAGGTCGCGGGCGGCCGCGGCGAGGGATTGCCGACGGCGCGGGCACGGTATCGCGGCCGTGCCGGTGGCGTCAGATTGTCGAGGTGGCGGGCTCCGGCGCTGTCCGCGGGGCGGTGCGGGGAAGTCGCACAGGGTGGGGAACGGTGGCCAGGATCAGTCCGCCGAGTACCCAACAGCCCAGAATCGCCAGGGCCGCGGCCGATCCCGCGCCGTCGAAATAGGCCGTCGAGCGCAGGGCGGTGGCGGCGGCGCCGGGCGGGAGCAGGGTGCCGAGAGTTCCCCAGCCCGCCGGTAGAAGTTCGGGGGCCGACATCGCGCCGGACAGTGGGATACCCAGTGCGACAAAAGTTATCGCGCCCACTCCGATTCCCGCGATGCCGAGTGCGGCCCGCAGGCCCAGGATCGCCGATGCGGTCGCGGCGATCCCCAGGGAGATCACGGCGGCGTCGGCGAGATAGTTGCCGGTCAGCACGTCGAGCCAGGTATGGAGGATGGCGGTGACCGAGAGGCCGGCGACAACCGCGACCCCGAGTGCGGTGCCGATTCGGCTCGCGCGGCCGACGGGCAGCATCGACAGGGCGGCGCCGGTGAGCAGGCCCCCGATCACCATCGGAACCAGGGTCAGGCCGAACACCGCGCCGTGCGGGTCGGCGGGCGGCGTGGCGACGATATCGGTGGTCACCGGTTGCGATGCGGGTGAGAGCTGTTGCGGTGGTGCGGTATTCGCGGCCGGGTGGCTCGGTTGCGCGGCAGCTCGATTCGCGGCCTCGCCGAGAGCTTGTGCGACCGCGGGACTCGCCGCGGAGGCCGTGAGCACTTCGGGGCCGGTCGCCGAGACCACGATCGCGCCGTAGATATCACGATTCTCGATGGCGGCCACCGCGGCGGTGCGATCGGGATAAATGGTGGCGTCCAGAGCGTCGGGCCCGAGCGTGTTCAGGCCGCCGCGGATCTGTTCGACCACGGGGGCGGGGCCGGTGAGGCCGACCGGCAGGTGCCGCGGTGCGAGCTGGGTGGTCGGCCAGGCGAAAGCCGTGACGAGCACGGTGATCAGTGCGGCCAGGCCCAGGATCGGGCCGAGAACGAGAGCGGGCGACCGTCGCATCACGACTCCAAACAGAAGGAACGTTCGTTTTGTGCTTCGAGCATGCGCGCGCCGGGTCGGCGTTGTCAAGAATGAACGTTCTTTTTAGGATGCTGATATGCCGAGACTGACCGATGAGCGCCGCGCCGCGCGCCGCGATCGGCTGCTCGCCGCCGCCGTGCGCTGCGTGGCCCGCGAAGGCTTTCACAAGACGACGATCGCGGCGGTCATCGCCGAATCGGGCATGTCCGCGGGTGCCGTCTACGGCTATTTCCAATCCAAGAACGACATCATCCGCGCCATCGCCGATTCGGTGCTCGGGCATATGACCGCGAACCTGGCTCGGCTCACCGAGGCGGAAACGCCGGTGGCCCCGATCGACGCCCTGGAAGCGGTCCTCGAGCAGACCCGGGAACTCGCGCGCGAGGGGGACGGAGATATCCCGCGAGTGGCGGTGCAGGCGTGGGCCGAGGCCGGGCGCGATCCCGCCGTGGCCGAGATCGTGCGCGAGCGCATGACACAGGTGCGCGCCGCCTGGTCCGATCTGCTGACGCGCGCCCGATCGGCCGGAATGCTCGCGCCCGACGCCGATGTGGAAATCGTCGCGCAGGTCATGCTCGGCGCCATGATCGGCTTCGTGCAGCAGTACCTGGTGATGGGCGATGTCGAACCGCACACCTTCGCCGCGGGCTATCGGGCACTGATCGCCGGTGGGTGAGCAGCCGATGGCGATATTCGTTGTGAGGCAGGTCTTTCCGGTCAGCTTGCGGCCGGAATCGGCGAGGTGATCACGAGCGGCGGGTTCCATCGGGGAGCCAGGACCGGCCCGGATGAGACCAGCCGTTGTCGCGGATCATGCGGCGAGCCGCGCGGTGATTGCGGCCGATCAGGCGCGTCAGATAGAGCCGTCCGGCCAGGTGATCGGATTCGTGCTGCAGGCAGCGGGCGAGAAAGCCGGTGCCTTCGGCGGTGACCGGATCGCCTGCGATATCCACGCCCGTCACCTTCGCCCAGTGGCCGCGGCCGGTCGGAAACCATTCGCCCGGAACCGAAAGGCAGCCCTCGAGATCCTCGTCCGGGTCCGGCATGGTCTCGGGAAGTTCGGATGTCTCCAGGACCGGATTCACGATGTGGCCGCGATGGCGCACGCCCCGATCGGCGAGGTCGTAGACGAATACCGCTCGCGGGTCGCCGATCTGATTGGCGGCCAGGCCGGCCCCGTGGGCGGCGGTGTTGGTCTCGAACAGATCGTCGACGAAGGCCGCGAGCTCCGCGTCGAAAACAGTGACGGCGGTCGCGGGAGTTGTCAGCCGGGGATCGCCGGCAATCAGGATCGGGCGAATGGTCATATCGGGAGAGTACTCAAATATGAGTACTCGTGCGAGACTTGTTCGGTGAACGAAACCCGGCTCTTCGTCCTGGCCGCGCTGGCGAAACGCGGTCCCATGCATGGACATCGGCTGCGCCGTGACGCGCGGCTGGATCGGGCCGATCTGTGGTCGCGGGTCAAGCCGGGGTCGCTCTACGGCGCACTGCACCGGATGCAGGACGAGGGGTTGATCCGTCCGTTGCGCACCGAGCAGCCGGGTGGTCTGCCGGCCCGCACGGTCTACGAGATCACCGAGGAGGGGCATCGCGAACTACGGGCACTGCGCGACGAGGCCTTCACCGAGGTCGATATCCGGCCGGATCCGGTGGATCTGGCACTGGCGGTCGGAGCCGATCTCGATCGGGAGGTGCTGCGCGGTTATCTGCAGGACCGGATCGCGGCGCTGCGAGCGCGTGAATCGGCGATGGATCATCAACTCGACCGGCGCTGGCCCGATCAGACCCGCGCCGACGATCTGATCGTCGAACACGCCAGAATGCGATTGGGAGCCGAAATAGCTTGGCACAATAAAGTTCTCGCGGATCTCGACAAATTGGACGAGCAGTTGTGAGGTGGCCGGGCGTCAGCTCCGCGGTTCGATCCACAGGGCCTCGGCGAGAACCGCGAGATCGCCACCCGGTGTGGAGATCGCCACGCCCACTGTGTATTTGCGGCCGGAGGTCGTGATCGGCCAGGACCAGACCAGGTATTTCTCGCCGGCGCGGACCGGGGCGATGTGGCGGGTGGTGAGGGCCGCGGTGACGGCGCCGGGGCGCATCCCGGCCACGTCGATAGCTGCCCAGCCGCCGGGGCAGTCTACCGCGGACCAGATGTTCTCGGTGGTGAGATGGCCACCGGGCCCGGCCAATTCACGATCGGGAATCCAGGCTGCGGCGACGAGGTCGTGCTCGCGCAGGCGCCAAGGATACAGGCGCAGACCGCGGCCGGGGGGATTGGCGGTGCCGCAGCCGTAACAGTCGGGAATGGGGCGGCCCGCGGCGAGGGAGTCGCGGGAGGCGACGACGGCCTCCTCCCACGACGGCGGCGGTATCACCGCCAATTCCACCGCGCCCGGGCTCGCTTCGACCAGGACCAGGCCGTCCGGGTCGGTAAGGGCGCTACCGGATTCGGAATCGGTGATCAGCACAGGCGCCTCCACCGGAACCCCGCGGCGGAAATCGACCCGTACCTCCCCGCCGACCCGGTCGGCCAGCATTCCGGCGACATAACCGCCGAAGGCCAGCTCCGGGTAGCCGTGTACATGGGCGGGAATGGAGATTGCCGTACCGGCAGTCATGCGCGTCCACACCTTTCGAGTGCCGTTGGCCCGTCGCGTGAACGATAACCCCGCCCACCGACAGGAAGTCCGCGAGCGGCGGGCCGATACTACGGCAGCGGTTGTGCGTCGCGCTGATCGAGCATCAGCGCCATCAACCCCGTCTCCTGGCTCTGGGCCACGATCATGGCGCGGGCCTGTTCCTTCACCGGTCCGGACGTGATCTCCTGATCGGCGGCGCCGGCCATCGACAGGCCGCCCTGATGATGGCGATACATCAACTGCAGGAACAGAACTTCGGCATCATGCCCGCGCGCGGCCGAGAGGCGGTCGAGTTCGGCCATCGTCGCCATGCCGGGCATCGCCGACTCCGGCGCGGGTGCCGCCTCGGTGCCGGTGTGGTGGTGGGTGGCCATATCCCCGGATCTCATCCACGCCATCGGACGGCTGGAGGTGGGCGCGGCATTCGCCAGCCGCAGCCAGCCCAGCATGGTGCCGATCTCGACCGATTGGGACTGATCGATCTGGCGGGCCAGCCGTGACACCTGCGGATCCACCCCGGGGTCCAGGCGCTGCACGATCTGGATCGCCTGCTGGTGATGGGCTGTCATGTCCTGTACGAAGCCGATCTCGGTGGCGTCGAGAACCGGTGCGGAGGTGTGCTTCTCGGGCAGGATGGCCGGACGCAGCGCCGCGCCGATCACCAGGAGGATCAGCGCGGCCGCCGCGTAGGAGGACCAGCGGAACCAGCGCGACATCTACGAGCCCACGATCGACTGTTGATCCGCGGGTGGCGAATAGACGTCGTTGTCCAGCTGCAACACCATGAAGCCGTTGTCGTTGCAGGTCGTCCACAGCTGGCTGCCGTGCCATTCCGGCGGCGCGAAGCACCAGTCGGTGGACACATCGCCGCCGGCGACCATCCCGCTGCGCGGCGACAACGCCTGCGCCGGATCGAATTTCCCGTCCAGGACGGCGCGGGCCACCGAGAATCCGTCCAGAATCGGCGGTCCGATCAACGAGGCCAGCGCGTGCGGGGAGTTCCACAACTGCAGGTTCTGCCCGGTGCGGGCCGGCGGATTGAAGTAGGCCAGCTCGCGGACGTGGAAGGGATCGCGCACATCGAACACCCGGATGCCCGAGGACTCCCAGCCGCAGGCCAGCGCCGTCGGATTGCCGGGGCGGTCGGCCGCGCAGTAGTGCGGATCGTAGGAGAACACCGAACCGCCCATCGACGAGGCGAGCATGCTGTCCTGATTCTCCGGCAGATTGATCCGGAGCTTGATCTTGTTGACCACCTTCGGATTGTTCTCGTCGGAGATGTCGACCAGCTTCACGCCGCCGGCCCCGCCCTCGTCGACGGTGAACAGATACGGCTTGCCGTCGTAGGTGACCGGCACACTGTGCTGCGTGGCGAAGCCGTCGGTCCAGAACACACGGCCGATGTGATTGACCTGAGGATTCGGTTCGCGGCGCTGGACCGCGCCGATATCGAGCACGGTGAATCCGCCCAGCGCCGACAGATACATGCGAGTGCCGTCGGGGCTGACGCCGAAGCCGTGCGCCTCGATACCGGTCAATCCCTGCCAGATCACATGCGGGTTCGTCGGGTCGGTGAGATCGACCGCGCTGACGAATCCCGGTGCGATACCGGAGGCCCAGTAGGTGCGCCCGTCGGGGGAGAAGCCACCCTCGTGGGTCGTGATCGGCAGCGGCATGGCCAGATTCGAGCCGGGGCCCGGGTTGAGCAGGCGTGGATGGGCGCAGTCGGAGATGTCGTAGACCGACAGGTAGCCGGTGCCCTCGAGGAACGGGACCCCGGTGCCCACCAGGAGTTTGCGCGCGGTGTTGACCTTCAGGCTCTCCCAGGTCCCGGCGAGCATCGCGGGTTCGGTGAGGGTGGCGGTCAATGCCGGATGGGCCGGATCGGCGACGTCGATCACCTGAACGCCCTGTGCGGGGCCCAGCAGGTTCCCGGGGAAGAAGGAACCGGTGTAGGAACAGTGGTCGAAGGTGGTCGAGGTGATTCCGGCGCCACGGCCCTGATAACCGCCCACGAACGACATATTGCAGGTGTATCCCTGCGTACTGCGCCCGGAATCGCGGTCGGCGGCCGGAACATCGCCCTGCATTCCACTTTCCGGACGCGATCCCGGACCGCAATCGGCCGGCGGCACAGCGACCTTGCCGATATCGAGGAACTCCTGCACCTGTGAGGCGATATCGGACTGCAGATCAGCCGAGGCACCGCCGATGGGCAGCACGGCCGCGGCGAGCAGCGCCGCGGCGAGAACGAACAGGGGCCTGGGCATGCTCGATATCCGCACCATTGCGGTTCCCCCACTTTCCTCATCGAAACGGGTTCATGGCTGCCCGAAGTGACCGGTACCACCGGTTCCGGACAACGCATCGAAACGGTATCCCAGTCACCTTCTCAGCGGTCCGTTTTCCGCGAAACCGGCAACCGGGCCGGGAGCTGTTGCGCCACAGCCACACTTGGGACAAACTCCACGGAATGGGAATGAAACACGTTGCAGTCATATCCGGTGCGGTGGCTGCCGCGTTGAACGCAGGAGTCGCGGTGGCCGCGGCAGCACCGAATCCGGCCGACACCCCCCGCCAGGCCGTGGCCCGCGCCTATATCGACGCACTGGTCTCCCACGACGCGAGCGCGGTGCCCTTCGCACCCGACGCCACGCGCGTGGAAGCCGGACTGAAGACCGGCACCTCGGGGCCGCAGCTCACCCACGAACTCAACGACGGGGTGCAGTACGCGGTGATCCAGGGCATCCACGATGTGCACATGACCGAATGCGGTGACGTGGTGACCGCGCGGTACCTGCTCGACTCCGGAGTCGCCGGCGTGCGGCTGATGACCGTCGACATCACCGAGACGTTCGTCATTCCCGACGGGACCATCCACACCATCAACGCCGCCATCGACCCGGTGTTGTAGCGCGAAGCCGCGGAAGGGAGGAATCGGTATGTCCGACAACGATGATCCGGGGGCGGTGGTCCTGCGATTGTGGACGACCCTGGCTCGGCGCGACTGGGACGAGGTCGCCTCGCTGCTGAGCGAGGACTGCATCTACCTGGATGTGCCCACCGGCCCCACCCTGGCCGCCAAGGGACCGGCCGACACGGTCAAACGGCTGCGGATCGGACTGGCCGGGCTGTCCGAGTACGCCAACCACGAAGGCCTGCTGGTCGCCGATGGTCCCGATGTGATCTACGAACATTCCGAGACCTGGGTGTGGCCGACCGGCGAACGTGCCGATCTGCCCTTCGTCTCGGTACATCGGGTCGTTCGCGGCAGGGTGTCGTTGTGGAAGGACTACTGGAATTTCGACACGCTGTCCTCCGCGGCGCCGTCGACATGGCTGGAGGATTTCGCCGCCGCCGATATGTCGTGGATCTACGACGCGACGGCGGACCTCAGCGCCCGCAGCGGTCGCTGACGATCCGGCGCGGCACATTCGTTGTGCCGCGCCGGTCAGTCCTCGGCCAGCAGATTCCGGCAGCGCCGCAGCAGTGCGGTGCGCAATCCGGTGGCGCGGGCGGCCAGATCTGCCTGGGCGCGTACGTAATCCGCGCGGCCGCCGGGAGTTTCGATCGGGATCGGCGAATATCCGAAATCGCTCAGATCGTATGGGCTGGCGCGCATATTGATCTCGCGGGCCGCGCACGCCAGCGCGAAACAGTCCAGTAGCAGCCCGGAATCGATCAGGGGGATGAGTTTGAAGGCCCACTTGTACAGGTCCATGCCCGCGTGCAGGCAGCCCGGCTGTTCCCAGCGGACCTGATCGTCGCGGGTGAGCCGCTCGACATTGCGGGGAGCGGCGTCGGGGGTGAAGAACCGGAACGCGTCGAAATGAGTGCAGCGCAACGACATCGACTCGACCACCGCGTCGGTTCCGGCGCGGCCCAGGCGCAGCGGGACCTGCTGGTGGCGGACCTCGTCACTGTGATAGACCATCGCCCATTCATGCAGTCCGAAACAGGACAGCTGCGGCGGGCGGGTGGCCGTAGCGGCCAGCAGTCGCGCCACGAACGTCACCGTGTCGCGGCGGCGGTCGAGAAAGGCCGGATCGGCGGTGCAGACCGGGCCGGTGGCCGCGTCCACCTCGATCCGGTGATATCCGCGCCGATCCGCGTATTCCGCGCAATCCTCCAGTGCCACACCGAATCCCGGATGCCAGCGCCGCAACTGGGCCGGCTTGTGGCCGTAGTAGGTGAACAGGAAGTCGATCACCGGATGCTTGCGGCCGTCCGCGCGCTGCCGCAGATACGGGCCGACGAGCTCGTCGACCCGGTCCCGGTGCGCGCGTGCGCGCCCCTGCCACTGGTCGCGTGGCAGGATCCGCGTGCGGGCCGGTGCCGGGGTGATCACTCGGCCACCCGGTGCGTGGCATCGCGCACTGTTCCCACGAACTCTTCGACGAGATCCTCGAGCGCCACGATGCCGACGGTATTGCCGCGGCTGTCGATCACCCGGCCCAGATGGCTGTTGGTACGGCGCAGCCGGGCCAGCGCCTCGTAGAGCGCGGTGCCCATACTCAGCGTCGGCAGCGGCCGGATATCGGTGCGCGGAATCGGCGTCGCGGGCCCGGCCGCCTCGTCGGCCACCTTGTCCAGAACGTCCTTGACGTGCAGATAGCCGACCAGCGAACCGTCCGAAGCCCGCACCGGATAACGCGAGAATCCGGTCTCGGCCACCGCGGATTCGATATCGCCGAGGGTGGTGCCGTCGCCGCGCAACGGCACGCACCGGGTCTTGGACAGCGTCACCATGACATCGGCGACGATCCGGTCGGTGGTACCCAGCGCCTGGGTGAGCCGACGATGCTCCTCCTCGTCGATGAGCCCCTCGGACCGGGATTCGCCGATCATCTCCGCGAGTTCCACCGAAGACACGGTCGCGTCGATCTCGTCCTTCGGTTCGACCCGCAGCGCGCGCAATGTCAGATTCGCCGCGAGGTTGTAGAGGCCGATCAGTGGCCGGGCCAGGCGCAGCCACCACAGCATGATCGGAACCAGCAGCAGCGCCACCCGTTCCGGTCCGGCCAGGGCGATGTTCTTCGGGATCATCTCACCCATCAGCATGTGCAGGATGACCACGAGACCCAGGGCCAGTGCGAAGCCGACCGGGTGCAGCAGTTCGTCCGGCACACCCGCGAGATCGAACGGGCGCTCGAGCAGATGAGCGATGGCGGGCTCGCCGATCCGGCCCAGCAGCAGTGAGCAGATGGTGATGCCCAGCTGGGCGGCGGCCAGCATCATCGACAGGTGCTCGGCCGCTCCGATCACCGTGTTGGCACCTCGTTTCCCTTGCGCGGCAAGGGTTTCCAGGCGGTCACGGCGGGCGGAGATGAGCGCGAACTCGGCGCCCACGAAGAACGCGTTCGTGCCCAGCAGCACGATGGTCAGCAACAGTCCGAACAGATCACCCATGGCTGAGCTCCCACATCGTCACCGCGTCGGCGTCCACCGGCTGCAACAGCACCCGGTCGATCCGCCGTCCGTCCATCCGTTCCACCCGCGCCAGCCAGCCGCCGTGAGTGTGGGGCCGGAGGGTGTGGGCGGCGTCGGTGATCGGCAGGACCACTTCGTCACCGGTCACCGGGATGCGGCCGAGGGTGGTCAGCACCAGTCCGCCGAGGGTGTCGTACTCGCCGTCGGGGGCGGAGTAGCCGGTGGCCCGCGTCACCTCGTCGATGCGCAGCAGGCCCGAACAGTTCCAGCCCAGCGCGGTGCGGCGCACGTCGAGTTCTTCCTCGTCGTGTTCGTCGCGGACATCGCCGAGGATCTCCTCGATGATGTCCTCCATGGTCACCAGCCCGGCAGTGCCGCCGTATTCGTCGACCACCAGGGCCAGCTGCATTCCGTCCGCGCGCACCCGCTCCAGCACGGTGTCACCGTCGAGGCTGGCCGGCACGATCGGGACCTGACGCGCGATCGAGGACAGGACGATGGTGGCGCGCTGCCCGGCCGGATACAGGAAGGCCTGCTTGACGTGCACGATGCCGAGCGTGTTGTCGAGATCGCCGTCGATCACCGGGAACCGGGACAGGCCGGTGCGGCCGGCGGCGGCGATCAGATCGGCGATGGTGTCGCCCTGGTCCAGTGTTTCGATCTTCACTCGGGGCGTCATGAGATCCTCGGCGCTGCGCTCACCGAACAGCAGGGAACGGTCGACGACCAGCGCGGTGCGCTGGTCGAGCGAACCGCGCAGTGCGGAGGTGCGCACCAGTGAGCCCAGTTCCTGCGGGGAGCGCGCCGATCGCAGTTCCTCGGCCGGTTCGATCCCGAGCCGTCGCACCGCCCAGTTCGCGGCGCCGTTGAGCAGTTTGATCAGCCAGGAGAAGACTGTCGTGAACACGATCATCGGTCCCGCGGTCCAGCGTGCGGTGCCCAGCGGCTCGGCGATCGCGATGTTCTTGGGGACCAGCTCGCCGTAGGTCATCGACAGCGAGGTCGCCAATACCAGCGCGACGACCAGTGAGATGCCGTGTGCGGTACCGGTGCTCGCGCCCAGTGCGGTGCAGATCGGTTCGATCAGCCGGGCCAGGACGGGTTCGGCGATATAGCCGGTGACCAGGGTGGTGATGGTGATGCCGAGTTGCGCGCCCGACAGCTGGAACGACAGCGTGCGGTGTGCGTGGCGGACCTGGCGCGCGCGGCGGTCACCCTCGCGGGCATGTGCCTCGACGGTGCTGCGCTCGAGCGCGGTGAGAGAGAACTCCGCGGCGACGAAGAGGGCCGTGCCCGCGGTGAGTGCGATGAATCCGAGCAGGCTGACGACGGTGAGCACGATGGTCACGGTCTGCACCGCCCACCGGATAACGGAGGATCTGCGGAGATGGAGGCGCCGGGTTGGTCACCCGGCTCGGTAGAGGAGCCCTCCCGTGTGGCGCCCTCGGACGCGGGTGACAACTGGTTCCTTTCGCAGTGGACGAGCCGAACAATACACAATGCCGGTCGGCGGAGACGTGCCCCGCCGGTCGGCAAACCCTATGTTACCGGGCCGCGTTGCCCGGCTCATCGTCGCGGCGCGTCGCGAGGCGGACGCGCGCGCCGCGATCCCCTCGATCACCAGCCCGAAGGCAGCGGCCGCCCCTCGGCGAAACCGGCGGCCGACTGCACTCCCAGCACGGCGTTGTCGTGCAGTTCGGTGAGGGTGCGGGCGCCGGCGTAGGTGCAGGCGCTGCGGACACCGGAGCAGATGTGATCGATCAGATCCTCCACACCGGGACGTTCGGGGTCCAGTCGCATCCGCGAGGTGGAGATCCCTTCCTCGAACAGTGCCTTGCGGGCCCGGTCGAAACCGCTGTCGGTGGCGGTCCGGGCGGCCACCGCGCGCTTGGAGGCCATGCCGAAGCTTTCCTTGTACGCGTTGCCGTCGCGGTCGACGCGGAGATCGCCGGGGGATTCGTAGGTGCCGGCGAACCAGGAGCCGATCATCACGTTCGAGGCGCCCGCCGCCAGTGCGAGTGCCACATCGCGCGGGTGCCGGACGCCGCCGTCCGCCCAGATGTGCACCCCGAGATCCTTTGCCGCGGCGGCACATTCGGCGACCGCCGAAAACTGGGGACGGCCCACACCGGTCATCATGCGGGTGGTGCACATGGCGCCGGGGCCCACCCCGACCTTGATGATGTCGGCACCGGCCTCGGCCAGATCGCGGGTGCCCGCGGCCGAGACCACATTGCCGGCCACCAGGGGGACACCGAGCCGCAGATCGGCGACCGCGCGCAGCGCCTCCAGCATCTTCACCTGGTGGCCATGGGCGGTATTGATGACCAGCACATCGGCGCCGGCGTCGACCAGTGCCTTGGCCTTGGCCGGAATATCGCCGTTGACTCCGACCGCGGCGGCGACGCGCAACGCTCCGGTGCGGTCCACCGCGGGGGTGTAGATATCGGCTCGTACCGCACCGGTGCGGGTCATGACGCCCGCGAGCGAACCGTCGGTGTGCACCAGGACCGCCAGCGTGGCGTGGGCGGACTCGAGCAGATCGAAGATTTCGCACGGGGAGGCGGTGGCATCGGCGGCGACGAAATCGGCATCGGCGATGGTGCGCAGCCGTGCGAACCGGTCCACATCGGCGCAGGCGGCCTCGGTGACGACACCGATCGGCTTGTCGCCCTCCGCGATGATCACGGCCCGGTGGGCGCGCTTGTGGATCAGTGCCAGCGCATCCGACACCGAATGGTCGGGCCCGAGGGTGACCGGGGTGTCGGCGGTCAGCGACCGGCTCTTGACGAACGAGATGGTGGCCGCGGCCGCGGGAATCGGCAGATCCTGAGGCAGCACCACGAGCCCGCCGCGGCGGGCGACGGTCTCGGCCATCCGCTTACCGGCGACGGCGGTCATGTTGGCGACCACGATCGGGATGGTGGTGCCGGTCCCATCGGTCGTGGACAGGTCCACATCGAACCGAGACGACACATCGGTGCGATGGGGTACGAGAAACAGATCGTCGTAGGTGAGGTCGTACGGCGGCGTGTGTCCGGGAAGAAACTGCACTCCGGCCATTGTAGGGGAATCGATCATGGTGGAGGGTGAGCACGACAAGACCGCCGCCGAAAGGGATCGTTCATGCCACGTATCGCGACCGCCACGGTGATCGACCGGGCCGCACTGCTCGACTTCGTCACGCCCCGCCACCGCGGCGTCCTGGTCACCACCCGGGCCGATGGCAGTCCGCAGATGTCGCCGGTGACCTGCGGTGTCGACCGGGAGGGCCGGATCGTGATATCCACCTATCCCGGCCGGGCCAAGAGCCGCAATATCCGGCAGCGGCCGCAGGTGTCGATCTGCGTACTGTCCGATGACTGGGACGGACCCTACGTCCAGATCGATGGGCGCGCAGAGGTTTTCGATATGCCGGAGGCCCTCGACGGGCTCGTGGACTACTACCGTGGCATCGCGGGCGAGCACCCGGATTGGGAGGAGTACCGCGCGGCGATGGCCCGGCAGGACAAATCGTTGATCCGCATCGACATCGAGCGCTGGGGGCCGGTCGCGACCGGTGGATTCCCGCCGGACCGGACGGACTAGGTCATTCCCGTCGGGCGCGGGTGTGCGATAGCGTCCGATCGAGGTGGAACAGGCGCCGCCACCACGGGCGCCGCTCCGATCGCGCGACCGGAGTCGTTGCACTGGAGGCGGTTTCGCGCATCCGGCCGGGGACGGCCGCGCGCCGGCGGTCAAAGGAGGGGGTTCGCGGCGGAGATGGTCGGTGGTCTCGAAACCAGTTCGGGTGCAGGCATATTCGCCGCGATGGATCAATGACGCTGGTGCGGTCGCGAAGTGTGGGTTGGTCGATGGTCGACCGCGCCGAATCAGTTTGCTCGACGTTTGCCGCCGCGTGCGGGATTGTGTGGTCTGCGTGCGGGCCGACGGGTATTTCCGGGTGTGTCGGCCACCGGGGCGGGCGCGGTGATCGGATTCGCGGCCGGTCGGCCGGTGGGCGGGCGTGCGCCGGTGATCGCGATGAGGTCCGGGTCGCCGGGGCGCACCCGTGATTCGCGGGCGTGGACACCGGCGGCTCGCAGGATGGTTCCGGCCTCGTCGCCCGCATCGGCGACGATCGTGACGACCGTGCCGGTGGCGCCCGCGCGGCCGGTACGACCCGAACGGTGCAGGTAGTCCTTCGCATCGGCGGCCGGATCGGCGTGCACCACCAGCGTGATGTCGTCGACATGGATACCGCGCGCGGCCACATCGGTGGCGACCAGGACGGGGGCGGTTCCGTCGGCGAACGCGGCGAGTGTGCGGATCCGCTGGTTCTGGGTGAGCCCGCCGTGCAGGACCACCGCGGCGACACCGGATTCGCGCAACCGGCGTACGAGTTTGTCGGCGCCGTACTGGGTGCGGGCGAACAGCAGGGTGCGGCCGGAGCGCGCGGCGATCTCGGTGACCACCGCCCGCTTATCGGCGGCGCGCACGCGCAGCAGGTGGTGTGTGACCCCTTCGGGGTGCGCGGGCGCCGCCGGAGGCGGGGGATCGGCTCGGTGCGGAGTGTGGCCGCCGGTATCTTCTTGTGCGCCAACATCTTCGGCTGTTGTCGCTGGGCGCGCGGGCGGCGCGGCGGTAGCCGGTCCGGTGCCGACATCATGCCGGACGGGGTCGTGCAGATAGTCGTGGACGAGGGCGTCGACGGCATCGTCGAGGGTGGCCGAGAACAGCAGATGCCGGCAATCGGCGGGCAGCAGGTCCAGGACCGCGCGCACCTGGTCGATGAAGCCGAGTTGGGCCATGTGGTCGGCCTCGTCGATCGCGATCGTCGCGACCGCGTCCAATGCGACCGCGCCCTGGCCGATCAGATCGGTGAGCCGGCCAGGCGTGGCGACCAGCAGATCCACCCCGCGGCCCAGGCGATCGGCCTGCCGCTTGATCGGCATTCCGCCGACCGCCGCGGCGATCCGCAGGCCCAGGGCCAGTGCCGGATCGTCGAGTGTCGCCTCGATTTGCAGGGCGAGTTCGCGGGTCGGCGCCAGCACCAGTGCGCGGGGCCGGCGCGGAGCGGAGGCGCCGCGCCGCAGCAGCAGCAGCATCGGCAGGCCGAAGGCGAGGGTTTTGCCGGAGCCGGTGGCCGCGCGGCCCAGGACATCGCGTCCGGCCAGCACGTCCGGAATCGTCGCCGCCTGGATCGGGAACGCGGTCTCGAAACCGGTGCGGCGCAGCGCCTGCACGAGTTCGACCGGGAGGCCGAGGGCCGCGAACGCGGGGCCGGGCGCGCCGGTCCGGCGGGACTCAGGCACGAAGCAGCCGGTTCAATTCGACCAGCCACGGAATCGCGACGGCGAGCGTGGGGACCACCAGGATCGCCGCGGCCGTCGTATAGGCCGCGGTGGCCACGCGCAGATCTCCCAGTGGTCCGGCCAGGCGCTGGATCCGGATCAGAGTGGTGGGCCCGCCCGCCGCCATGGCTCCCTGGGGCGCCGTGGAGTTCGAGCAGGTGACCAGGGCACGGGCCAGCGGGGTCGGTCCGGTGACCTTCACAGCGGAATCGTCGGCGAGCAGTTCGATCAGCAGCTTCACCGAATCCAGCGCGGATTTGCTGCGGACCACCCGCGGGAACGCCTCGTGCGCCGCGGTGAACGCCTCGAGCACGAGATCGTGGCGCGCCCGCAGATGAGACCGTTCGTGGCTGACGATCGCGGTGAGCTCGGATTTCGACAGATTCGCGAACGTCCCCTGACTGAGTACGACCCGGCGGCGCAGGCCGGGCAGGCAGTAGGCGATCGGCTCGGCGGCGGCGAGGACCCGGATATCGGCCGCGCGGGCCACCGCCGGAGGCGACGCCGCGATCAGCTCGCCGTGTGCGTCCTCGCCCTGGTCGAGCAGATCGACCAGCATGCGATGCCGGGCGCGCCGCCGGCGAGTGTGCACACCCACCCGGACCACCGCATACATCAGGCGCGCGCCGACCAGCAGGGTGAGAGCGAAGACCACCACGTAGATCAGCCACACGGCGAGCCCGAGCGCGTCGATCTCCTTGGTGGGAGAGGTGGTTGGGCGGCCGTCGGGGCCCGGGACCAGCAGCAGGCTCGCGATGGCGAGGCCGGATCCGAAGGCAGACAGCACGGCCGCCAGGGCGACCGCCTGCCACAGCACCAGTGCCGCACGTGGTGTCCGATAGGTCCAGGTGGCTCGGCCGAGCAGCGCGGGAACCGGTCCCGCGAGAAGCAAGGCGAGACCGGCGAAGACCGGCGCTGTTGCGTTCATAGTCTGCTCACTGCGTTGTGGGGCCAGGGCCCGAGGTCGCGTCGGCGGAGAACGCCGTGCAGCTGCTACTGCGGCGGGGCGACTCCGTTGTCGTCGGACGCGGGGTTCTCGTCATCGGAGGGGTTGCGCGCGGCCTCGGTTGCTTCGAGCTTAGCGAGTGCGTCGCGGAGTGCGGCAGCCTCATCCTTTCCGACCTGTTCGACGAAGTGCACCAGGGCCGCTCGACGGGAGCCGACCTCGTCGGCCTGCTGCAGCGCGTCGAACATCAGACTGGCCACGAGTTCGTCGCGCGTATGCACCGGCGCGTACCGGTGCGCGCGGTCGTCGCGCTGCTGGACCACCAGATTCTTCTTCGCCAGACGTTGCAGCACCGTCATCACCGTGGTGTAGGCGAGCTCGCGGCGCGCGGCGAGGGCCTCGTGGACCTGCCGGACCGTCTGCGGTTCATCGGCCGACCACAACTGGTCCATAACCGCTTTCTCGAGTTCACCAAGACCTGCCATCCCTCCAGCTTACGGAGGCAACGACACAAATGCGTACTACATATCGTCGTAACCGGCCGGTAGCTGTGTGGGATTTTTCATAGCCCTGGTAGGGAACTTGTTCCGGAGTCGGCCGGTGCGGGTCCGCCCACCGTGCCGATGACATGACGGGAGCCGATCGGGACGATCATCGGCCGGTGCGACACGGGATCGGTGTGCACCTCCGCGCGCAGGCCGAAAACCGTGCTCAGCAACTCGGCGTCGACGACGTCACCGGGGGCGCCCTGGGCGACGATCCGGCCCTCGCGCATGACGATCAGGTGATCGCTGTAACGGATGGCGAGGTTCAGATCGTGCAGCACCATCACGACCGTGCGGCCCAGATCCTCGTGCAACCGGTCGACCAGGTCGAGCACCTCGAGTGAATGGGCCAGGTCCAGGTAGGTGGTGGGTTCGTCGAGCAGCAGGATGTCGGTGCCCTGGGCCAGCGCCATGGAGATCCAGGCCCGCTGACGCTGTCCGCCGGACAGTTCGTCGAGGGTGCGGTCGGCCAGGTCCGAGACTCCGGTCTGGGCCAGTGCGTGCGCGACCTCGGCTTCGTCATCGGCCGACCACTGCCGCAACCAGGACTGGTGCGGATGCCGTCCGCGCGCGACCAGATCGGCCACGGTGAGCCCCTCGGGCGCCACCGGGGTCTGCGGCAGCATGCCCACCACGCGGGCCACATCGCGGGTCTTCATGGTCGCGATCGCCTTGCCGTCGAGCAGGACCTGTCCCGTATTCGGGCGCAGCAGCCGGCCGAGCCCGCGCAGGAGTGTGGACTTGCCGCAGCCGTTGGGTCCGATCACAGTGGTGACCAGGCCGGGGGCGATATCGACGCTGAGCCCGTCGACAATGACCCGCCCGCCGTAGCCGAGGGTGACGTTGTCGGCGGTGAGCCGATGCGCGGAATCGGGGCCGGGCCGGTCGGTGGATTCGGTGCTCCGGTGCGGGGTTCGAGTGGTCACAGGGTCGCCTTCCGGTTCACGCGTATCAGCAGCAACAGCAGGAACGGTCCGCCGAACGCGGCGGTGACCAGACCGACCGGCAGATCGACGGGCACGACGGTGCGGGCCGCGACGTCGGCGGCGATGACGATCAGCGCACCCGTCAGGGCCGATCCGATCACCGGCTCGCCCGGTGTGCGCAGGATCCGCCGTGCGATCTGCGGGGCCGCGAGCCCGACGAAGGCCAGCGGTCCGACCGCCGCGGTGGCCAGTGCCGCCGCCGTCACCGCGGCGCCGATCAGCACCATCTGCTGGGTCTGGATCCGCACCCCGAGTGCGCGGGTGGTGTCGGAGCCGAAGCGCATGGCCGCAAGGGTGCGAACCGATCCGGCGGCGATGACCACCACCACGGCCAGGCCCGTCGCGGCGGCCCAGGTCCGGGTCCAGTCGGTGCCGTTGAGCGATCCGGTGAGCCACAGCTGGGCTCGCGAGGCATCGGTGAGGCTCGCGCGGGTGATCAGCCAGTTGATACCGGCCAGCAGAAAGGCGTTGACGCCGATTCCGATAAGGATGAACCGCATACCTCCGACGCCCGTGTCGCCGGCGCCGTTGCGGCCCAGCGCCAGTACCCCGATCAGCGCCGCGGTGGCCAGGCCGCCGGCCAGTGCGGCGAGCGGAACACCGAGTGCGGCAACGATTCCGGTGGCGGTACCGCCCGCGCCGACGAATACCGCGACGGCGGCGAAGCTCGCCCCCGAGGTGATACCCAGGATGTCCGGGCTGGCGAGTGGATTGTGCAGGATCGACTGGGTGATGGCGCCGGCGATACCCAGTGCGGCCCCGGCGATCAGCGCGGTCACCGCGCGCGGCAGCCGCGACTGGGTGACGACGTAACGCTGTGAGCGGGTTCCGCCGCCGGTGAGGACGTCCACCACGCGACCGATCGGGATGTGATAGTCGCCGACCGAGACATCCACCGCGAACAGCACGACGATCGCGACAACGAGTGCCACCAGGGTCAGCAGGACCGAAATCCGCAGCACCGCGGACATTCCGGCGATCCGGACGGCCGGGCGGACCCGCGACAGCGTTTCGGTCGGCGTGTTCACAGTTCGGCCACCTTCCGCCGGCGGACCAGCGCGATGAAGCAGGGCGCCCCGATGGCCGCCAGCACGATTCCGGCCTGCAGTTCACCGGGCGGTGTGATCACCCGGCCGACGATATCGGCCAGCAGCAGCGCGATCGCCCCGAGCAGTGCCGAATACGGAATCAGCCAGCGATGATCCGGCCCGGTGATCATCCGGCCGAGATGTGGAACCATGAGCCCGAGAAAGGAAATCGGCCCCACCGCGGCGGTGGCCGCACCGGTCAGCAGTACCACCGCGAGCAGTCCCACCGTGCGGTTGCGTGCGATGTTCACCCCGAGCCCGCGCGCGACGTCATCGCCGAGCCCGATCGCGTTGAGTCCGGGCGCGGCCACGATCGCGAGTACGGCTCCGGCCAGGATGAACGGTGCGATCTGACCGGCCATGCTGGTTTCGTGGCCGGCCGGTGTACCGACCACCCAGAACCGGTAGGTGTCCAGTGCCGCGGGGTCGAGCAGGATCACCGCGTTGGTCAGTGCCTGCAGCAGTGCGGTGACCGCGGCGCCCGCCAGGACCAGGGTCAACGGGGTGGCTCGGCCGCCGCCGGTCGACGATGCCGCGAACACCACGACACCGGCCACGAGTGCGCCGGTGAAGGCGAACCAGATGTATTGGCTCGGCTGGGTGAGTGCGAACAGGTGAATGCCCAGGGCGGCAAGGAATGCCGCTCCGGCATTGAGCCCGAGCAGGCCGGCGTCGGCGAGCGGATTGCGGGTGTAGCCCTGGATCAGTGCGCCGGCGATTCCGAGGGCGGCGCCGGTGAGCAGCGCGAGAACTGTTCGGGGCAGGCGCAATTCGCGCACGATCTGCTCGGCCTGCCCGTCGGCGGGACAGGTGAACGGCAGCCCGCCCGGACAGGTGACGGCCTGCCACACGGTGGCGGGGGAGACCGATTTCGCGCCGACGGCCAATCCGGCGACAACGGCGATGAGTAACACCCCGGCGAGGAGTGCCAGGCCGCCCGCGCGGCGGCGGGGGGCGGTAACTGGGGCGGACACGACGGCGGGGTACTCCTGGGTGACGCTTCTCATGATGGTCGGACTCTGGCTGGGTAAGTCTGGTAAGCCTAACCTATCTTTCGTTGTCGACCGTAATGCCGAGCGTTGAGGGGGTTCGATGTCCGAACCAGTGACGATATTCCCGGATCGCCGTGTCGAGGCGGCCTTCGAGCAGATATGTGTCCGCCTGCGCGCATTGCAACCGGGGTATCCCCGGGTGTATGCGACGGCGGCGATGGCCGATCAGGGACGGCGGCGCTGGTGGCGCCTGGCCAACGGCGTCCGGGAAGGGCGCATCGAACTGATGTACCGCCGCCACGCGGCGGAGATGGCCAATCCCGACACCGCGGCCGAGGTTGTGGCCACCGCGCTGATCCATGCCGTGGTCGGCCGGGTCGTGGCACTGGTGGTCTGTGACAACCGGGCCTGGGATCCGGGCCTCGAGAATCTTTGGGTGCATACCGACAATGACGGCGGCCTGGACTGGGCGGGATTGTCCGACACCACGATTCGCGTCGTGGCGGGTGATCCGCTGGCCGGGCGCCAGGGTGTGGTGACGCTGCCGTGTGACCGGGCGCTGGACGTCTGGCTGGCGCATCGCTGTGATGCGGCGCTGACCCTGGTGTGCGACAGCCTGTTTCGCTGCGCGGGGCTGGGGCGGGCCCGCTTCTGGGGTCTGGTGGGCGAGGCGGTCGTCGGCGCGGCGACCTGTGTTCCCGAACTCGCGCGGACCGGATCGGATCGCGGAACCGAACGAGGGCAGGCGTTGCTGGCCGCGTTGGCCGATCGCGGATTGCCGGTGCGTCGGTCTTGCTTAGTTAGGTAAGGCTGACCTACAGTCTGAATCGGCGTCAGGATCGAGCGTGAGTCCCGAGGGCTGCGGTCGACTCCCCGATCCACTGCCCGCGGCGGGCCCTTTGTCATGAAGGGCCCGCCGCGTTGTTCTCCTCCGGCCGCCACGCCACGAATCCGGTGATATCGCAGCCGGCCTCCTCGGCGGCATCGCGGCCGCCTGATCCCGATCGCGAGCCGCACCGCGGACAAGCGAATGCCCGGCCCCGTGCGAAACGGGAGCCGGGCATCGGCCTGGGGGGATCAGTGTGTGGCGGCGAAACCGGTGCGCAGGTCGGCGAGGATGTCCTCGATCCCCTCGATGCCGACCGCCAGGCGAACCAGGCCCGGTGTCACACCCGCGGTGAGCTGCTCGTCGGGGGTCAGCTGCGAGTGCGTGGTCGAGGCCGGATGGATCACCAGCGAGCGCACATCACCGATATTGGCGACATGGCTGTGCAGCGTGAGCGCGTCGACGAACTTCTTGCCCGCGTCCACACCGCCTGCCAGCTCGAAGCCGACGATCGCGCCGGTGCCCTTCGGGGCCAGTTCGCGGCCGCGCTCGTACCACGGCGAGGACGGCAGGCCCGCGTAGAACACGGTGGTGACCTCGGGCTGTTCGGTGAGGAATTCGGCGACCGCCTGTGCATTGGCGACGTGCCGCTCCACCCGCAGGCTCAGCGTCTCGAGACCCTGGCCGATCAGGAAGGCGTTGAACGGTGCGACGGCCGAACCGAGGTCGCGCAGCAACTGCACACGAGCCTTGAGCGCGTAAGCCGGAGCGCCGAGATCGGCGAACACCGCACCGTGGTAGCTGGGATCGGGAGTGGTGAAACCGGGGAAGCGCGACTTGCCCTGCGCGTCGGTCACCGTCCAATCGAAGGTGCCGCCGTCGACGATCACGCCCGCGATGGCCGCACCATGGCCGCCCAGGTACTTCGTCGCCGAATGCACGACGATATCGGCGCCGTGGCGCAGCGGCTGAATCAGATACGGCGTCGGGACCGTGTTGTCCACGATCAACGGCACGCCCGCATCGTGGGCGACGGCCGCCACACCGGGCAGATCCAGGATGTGGTTCTGCGGATTGGACACCGTCTCGCCGTAGAGCGCCTTGGTGTTCGGGCGGATCGCGGCGCGCCACTGTTCCAGATCGTCGGGGTCCTCGACGAACGACACCTCGATGCCCAGCTTCGGCAGCGTGTAGTGGAACAGGTTGTAGGTGCCGCCGTAGAGCTTCGGGCTCGACACGATGTGATCACCGGCACCGGCGATATTGAGGATCGCGAAGGTCTCCGCCGCCTGGCCCGACGACAGCAGCAGCGCCGCCACACCACCTTCGAGGGCGGCGATGCGCTGCTCCACCGCATCCTGGGTGGGGTTCATGATCCGGGTGTAGATATTGCCGGGTTCGGCCAGTCCGAACAGCGCCGCCGCGTGATCGGTGTCGCGGAAGGTGTAGGAGGTGGTCTGGTAGATCGGCAGCGCGCGGGCGTTGGTGGTGCCGTCGGGAACCTGGCCGACATGGATCTGTTTGGTCTCGAAGCTCCAGTTCTGCGCCGGATCGGTCTGCTCGACGGAGTCGGTCATGGGTTTCAGCTCCAAAGGTGTTGGTTGGGATGGATGGTCGAGCGGGAGGCGGCCCGTGCGGGCCGCCTCCGGATGCCTGGTTCGCGGTTGCGATCAGGCGGGGATTGCGGAGTCTTGCTGGTCCGATATGACCAGTGTCGTCCGAACCGGCGTCTGCCCGGTGGAAATATCGAGAACCGGGCAGTGGGCGTCCACGGCGGCCTGCAGTTCGGCGTAGCGCTGTGCCGGCTCCGGGCCGAGGATGCGCACATTCACCCGGACCTGCTGGAATCCGGCGCGCACAGTCTCGTCGAGTCCGAAGAATCCGCGCACATCGAGGTCGCCCTCGGCGTCGATGTGCAGGTCGTCGACGGCGATACCGAGTCGCTCGGCCCAGAACCGGTAGGTCACCACCTGACACGAGATCAGCGCCGCGAGATATAACTCGACCGGATTCGGCGCGGTGCCCGCTCCGCCCAGGGCCGCCGGTTCGTCCACTCGGACGGTATGGGTGCCGGCCGTGACAGTGCTGCCGACGGCGCCCTCGGTGACTCCGGCGGCGGAGAACAGCACCCGAGCCTTCGCCGGATCGCCCGCCACGGCCTGCGCGGTGGCGTCGACGATGTCGTTGAGCGGAGTATCCGATTCGGCTGTCATAGCCGCCACGGTAGGTCCGCGTGCGCGAGGTAACGAGGGTTGCGCTCGCCGTGATCGCAACGGTGGCCGTTCCCGTGGAATGTGTATGCCCTTGCTGTACAGCGTGTTTCGTTGCCTCGGCCGGACATGCTGTTCGATCGCCGAAGCGGTCCTCGGTCGCCGGCAGGCGCGCGGTGCGTCCCGGCGGGAAGCCGCCGCATCGTGCGGGGCGGCGACACCGGCGTACCGGGCGGTACCCGGGTGGTGTAAGTGTTCTTCTATGACTGAGCACGACCGGTTCGATGGTGGTTCACTGGCCGATGTGACCCCCGAGCAGATGACTCGCTACAGCGAGGGCACCTTCTCCGATGTGATCGGTGTGAAGTTCACCGAGGTCGGGCCCGATCGCGTCGTCGGCGAATGGGTGGTCTCCCCGCAACTGCATCAGCCGGCCGGGATCGTCAACGGCGGCGTGTACTGCACCGTCATCGAGACGCTGGCCAGTGTCGGCGCCGGTGTCTGGTTCGCCGACCGCGGCAATGTGGTGGGCGTGAACAACAACACCGATTTCCTGCGTGCCGTGCGTGAAGGCGTGCTGCGCGGCGTCGCCACTCCGGTGCATCGCGGGCGTTCCCAGCAGCTGTGGCAGGTGCAGATCACCGACGAGGACGATCGAATCGTCGCGCGCGGGCAGGTACGGCTGCAGAATCTCGCCGCGGCGCCCGCCGAGGGTTAGGTCCGGCGCGCGCGCACAGTACGCCCGTGCCAGAATATCGACCACGAATGCGTGCCCGGTGACGCTGTGCCGGCCCGATCACCGCGAGGAGTCGATGTGCGTCTGTCACCGCACGAGCAGGAACGACTCCTGCTCAGTTACGCGGCCGAGCTGGCGCGGCGACGACAGGCGCGCGGGCTGAAACTCAACCATCCCGAGGCCGTGGCGATCATCACCGACCATGTGCTCGAAGGCGCCCGGGACGGCCGGACGGTCGCGGAGCTGATGTCCTCGGGCCGCACGGTGCTCTCGCGTGCCGACGTCATGTCCGGCGTCCCGGAGATGATCAGCGATGTGCAGGTCGAGGCCACCTTCCCCGACGGCACCAAACTGGTCACCGTGCACCACCCGATCGGCTAGGAGTGCGCCGCGATGAGTGATACCAGCGGCTCCGGATCGGTGCCCGGGCAATATTTGCTCGCCGCCGATCCGATCGAGATCAATGCCGGGGCGGATCGGATCGAACTCGAGGTCGTCAATACCGGCGATCGCCCGGTCCAGGTCGGCAGCCACGTCCATTTCCCGCAGGCCAACGCCGCGCTCGAATTCGACCGGGACCGCGCGCACGGCCGTCGTCTCGATATTCCCGCCGGGACCGCGGTGCGTTTCGAACCCGGTCTGCCGCAGCGTATTTCGCTTGTCCCGCTGGGAGGTAGCCGCGAGGTGCACGGTATCGGCCGCGATGCGCCGGGACCGCTGGGCCCGGTCGGTGCCGGGAACGCCGACAACCAGGAAGGGCCGGTCGGCCGATGACGGAACTCTCCCGCGCCCGCTACGCCGCGCTGTTCGGCCCCACTACCGGCGACCGGATTCGCCTGGCGGATACCGATCTCGTCGTGGAGATCACCGAGGATCGTTGCGGCGGACCGGGGCTGGCCGGTGACGAGGCGGTCTTCGGTGGCGGCAAGGTACTGCGCGAATCGATGGGCCAGGCCCGCGCCACCCGTGCCGAGGGCACCCCAGACACCGTGATCACCGGTGCGGTGATCATCGACTACTGGGGAATCATCAAGGCCGACATCGGTATTCGCGACGGCCGGATCAGCGCGATCGGCAAGGCCGGCAATCCCGAGACCATGGACGGCGTGCACCCGGATCTGGTGGTGGGCCCGTCGACGGAGATCATCGCCGGTAACGGCCGCATCCTGACCGCCGGCGCGATCGACTGCCACGTGCACTTCATCTGCCCGCAACTGCTCGAGGAGGCGCTCGGCGGCGGGATCACCACATTGATCGGCGGCGGTACCGGTCCGGCCGAGGGCTCCAAGGCCACCACCGTCACTCCCGGTGCCTGGCATCTGGGACGCATGCTCGAGGCCACCGACGGCTGGCCGGTCAACATCCTGCTGCTCGGCAAGGGCAATACGGTGCGGCCCGAGGCGATGTGGGAGCAATTGCGCGGCGGCGCGGGCGGTTTCAAGCTGCACGAGGACTGGGGCACCACACCCGCGGCGATCGATGCCTGCCTCACCGTGGCCGACGCGGCCGGGGTGCAGGTCGCATTGCATTCGGACACGCTCAACGAGGCCGGATTCGTGGAGGACACCCTCGCCGCGATCGCCGGGCGCGCGATCCACTCGTATCACACCGAGGGCGCCGGTGGCGGGCACGCGCCCGACATCATCACCGTCGCCGCGCATCGCAATGTGATGCCCAGCTCCACCAATCCGACTCGGCCGCACACCATCAACACCCTCGACGAACATCTCGACATGCTGATGGTCTGTCACCATCTCAACCCCTCGATCCCGGAGGATCTGGCATTCGCCGAGAGCCGGATCCGGCCGTCCACGATCGCGGCCGAGGATCTGCTGCACGATCTGGGCGCGATCTCGATGATCGGCTCGGATTCGCAGGCGATGGGGCGCATCGGCGAGGTGGTGATGCGGACCTGGCAGACCGCGCACATGATGAAACGCCGTCGCGGCGCGCTGCCCGGCGACGGCGCCGCCGACAACAACCGGGTGCGGCGCTACATCGCGAAATACACCATCTGCCCGGCGATCACGCACGGGATGGACCACGAGGTCGGCTCGGTGGAGGTCGGCAAACTCGCCGATCTGGTGCTGTGGGAGCCCGCCTTCTTCGGGGTGCGCCCGCATGCCGTGCTCAAGGGCGGGGCGATCGCGTGGGCGGCGATGGGAGATGCCAACGCCTCGATCCCGACCCCGCAGCCGGTGCTGCCGCGGCCGATGTTCGGGGCCGCGCCGGTCGTCGCGGCCGCCACGTCGCTGCACTTCGTCTCCCCGCAGGCGGTCGAGGACGGTCTCGCCGAGCGGCTGGCGGTGCGGCGCAGGCTGGTGCCGGTGGCCGATGTTCGCCGTCGCACCAAGGCGGATCTGCCGCTCAACGACGCGATGCCGCGTATCGAGGTGGAACCGGACACCTTCACCGTGCGCATCGACGGTGAGGTGTGGGATCAGCAACCGGCCGCCGAACTGCCGATGGCCCAGCGCTATTTCCTGTTCTGATCCGTCCATGCCGGGTGGCGGGCGACGCTGCTGCGCCGAGGCCGTGCCGGTGGCACACTGGCGATCATGACGAATGCCGAATGGGGCGCGGTCGATCACTTTCTGGTGGACACTCTGATCGGGGACGGTGATTCCGATGTGGCGCAGGCCAATTCGGATGCCGGGTTGCCCGCGATCGATGTCTCGCCGCCACAGGGGAAATTCCTGTCGCTGATCGCATTGTCGGCCGGTGCGCGCCGGGTACTGGAGATCGGCACTCTCGGTGGCTACAGCACGCTGTGGCTGGCCCGCGCGGTCGGTCCGCAGGGCCGGGTGGTCACCCTGGAATTCGATCCGCACCATGCCGAGGTGGCGCGTGCCAATCTCGACCGCAAAGGTGTGGGGGAGCGGGTGGAGATCCGGGTAGGCGCCGCGCTCGACAGTCTGCCCGGCGTCCAGCAGGACCATCCGGAGCCCTTCGACCTGGTTTTCATCGACGCCGACAAGATCAACAATGCCGAGTATGTGCGCTGGGCGCTGCGCCTGACCCGCCCGGGATCGGTGATCATCGTCGACAATGTTGTGCGCCGCGGAGCTCTCGTCGACGGCGACGCCGAGGACCCGGGTGTGCGCGGCGGGCGCGAGGTGCTGCGTCTGCTGGCCGAGGAGCCGCGGGTCGACGCTACCGTACTGCAGACCGTCGGCGGCAAGGGCTGGGACGGCTTCGCCTACGCCGTTGTGACCGAGTAAGGGGCCCGCTCACCGCAAGCGGAACATAGCTGTCGGCGAGCGCGGATGGTCGCGCGTCTCAGCTGTCGGATGTCGCGATCCGATCGGGGTTTTCGGCAAGTTCGGTCCAGAAGTCCACATATGCCTGCTCGTGTCCGATCCCGAGTTCGATGATGCGCGAACGGGATTGGGCCCGTACCGTATCGCCCGGGTCGATGTCGGCCCGCAGCGTCCGGTAGTGGTCGAGCAGGCGCCGGTGTTCGGTGGCCTGATTGCGGGCCAGCGCCACGACGCCCTCGGGTGAGCCCAGGTCGGCGAAGAACAGTTTCAGCTGCGCCGGATCGCGTGTTTCCGCAGGTGGGCACTGCGGGTCGGCGAGCCAGTCGCGCAGGGCGTCGCGGCCGGCGGCGGTGAGCCGGAAGACGCGCCGCCGCCGGCCGGTCTCCTCGGCGTCCTCGTGCAGCAGGCCGCGTTCGGCCAGACGGGCCGGGATCCGGTACAGCTGGGCGTGCGGGATCGGCCAGAAGTACTGCACGCTCTCCTCGAGCCGGGCCTTGAGTTCGTAGGGCGTCAGCGGACCGTGGCGGGCGATGAGCCCCAGCACGATCTGGTCCTGTGCTCCCAATTCCGCCACTGTCGCTCACTTTCGATCGGCCTCGCATTGACACGGTCTCATTGAGACTATAGCTTGCTATCTCGCATACCGTATCAATGAGATGGTAGGAGTGATCATGCAGTATTCGGGTATTGAGGTGTTCGATCGGTGGACCGCGATGTGGAACGGTGAGCTCGCACTGGCCGAGCGAATCATGGCGCCACGATTCACCTTGCGATACGCGCAGCCGGGCGCGGAGATCTACGACGGGATCCACGAGCCGGACGCGTTCGCCCGGCAGATCGCGGAGTTCCGGCGGGCGTTGCCGGGGCAGCGTTTCGAGGTGCAGGGCGAGGCCGTCGTGGACCTCGACGACCGCGGCACGGGTCTGGTGGCGCGGCCCTACGGTTCGCGCCGGCCGAGTGCCGACGGCGAGACTGTGGTGAGTGGCACCGATATCCTCCGCCTCGCCGATGGCGTCATCGTGGAGGTCTGGTCGGTCTCGGGTGGGATGCGCGGCCGGCCGTACTACCCTGCGGCGCGCGGCTCGGCCGAAGTGCGGCGGAGCTGACCCGGCTGCGGGCTCGCGACCGGAAGGGGCCTCAGGGGACCGCGGGTGTGCCGCCCGGTGTCACCGGAAGTCCGGCCGCTTTCCACGCCCGGAATCCGCCGATGAGGTCGGTGGCGCGGGTGAGTCCGAGCCGTTGTGCGTCGGCGGCGGCCAGGCTCGAGGCGTAGCCCTCGTTGCAGACGATGATCACCTCGGTGTCGGCGTTCAGGCCGGGTAGCCGATGTGAGCCGGTCGGGTCCAGGCGCCATTCCAGGACGATTCGCTCGACGACCACCGAGCCCGGGATCTCGCCCTCCGCGAGCCGGTTGGCGTGCGGGCGGATGTCGACGACCAGCGCGCCCGCGGCCGATTGCCGCGCCGCGGTCTCGGGGGCGACCCGGTCGAGCCCGGCGCGGGCACGGTCGAGCAGATCTTCGGCACTCATGGATGCGGGCTCCTGTCCGGTGCGGCAGCGGTCTCGGGCATCGTCACACACCCGTGAAATCCGACAGCGCCCGGTATTGGCGGACCGGGCGCAGCGGCGGCGAATACGCGTGCACGGTCGCGGCCGGGCGTGCGCTGCGATTGTGCAGCTGGTGTGCGCGCTCGGGCCCGAAGGTGACGGTGTCACCGGCTCGCCAGGTCGTCGAGCGCACCGGGCCGGTGCCGTGACTGGAGTCCTCGTCGAGTTCGCCGATCGACACCGTGAACGATCCGGACGCGCCGCCGTGATCGTGCGGCTCGGTGCCCTGTCCCGGCGTCCACGACAGCAGCCACAGTTCGACACCCATGGTCAGCGCGAGGCGGGTCCACCAGCGCTGGGCGGGATCGAACCGCACGATGTCGAGCAGCGGAGTGGCGAGTTCGCCCGCCACCGCCGCGGTGAGGTCGTGTAACTCGGCCGGTGACCACAGGATGCGGTCGGCGATCACGACCTCATGTAGTAACGGCACATCGAGGTCGGGATGAATGTCCTTGGCGTGCTCGATATTCACTGGCGAAGCCGTGGTCACACTGTCCCCTCGGTGTCGGTCGGCGCGGTGCCGCGCAGGGCGGCCGCACGAATTCTGCGCCGCCGCGATCGTTTTGCCACCACTCGCGCTCAGCGTGAGCAAAACTCCGGAGTCCTTCGGCGGCAGCGGGTTCGGGCCGCGCTCACCGGGCGGCGAAGCCGTCGCACATCGCGGTCAGGCCCGACCGCAATTGCCGTACCGGATCGAGCAGATCGCCCAGGCCGGTGCCTTCCAACGGCGCCAGTGCGGGCGGGCTGGGCCAGCGTGGTGTGCCCTCCAGCAGTGCGGTCAGGCCCGAGGACTCCTCCTCGTCGGCATCGCGCTCGGCGAGCATGGTGGAGCTGACCTGCTGCAGTGCTATCCCCGCGATATAGCTCCAGACCTCGAGTGCCATCCGGGTGGCCTCGCGCCGATCGTCGGTCAGCTCGATGAACCCCTCGGTCAGCCAGCCCAGGCAGGCCAGGCTGTGCGGTCCGAAGTTGTAGCGCGGCACCGCGAAGGTGAACAGCACCCACGGATGCCACCGATAGAGATCCCAGTCGATATCGGCGGCGGCGTGCACCCGTTCACGCCAGGTCCATCCGGGTTCCGGATCCGGATACGGGTAGCGCCGTGCGACCTCGTCGGTCATATCCGCCAGCAGTGCGTCCTTGCTGGGGATGTGCCGGTACAGCGACATCGCGCCCACGCCCATGCGTTCGGCGATGCGGCGCATGGACAGTGCCTCGATGCCGTCGGCGTCCGCCAGGACGATGGCCGTGTCGACGATGGCCGCCCGGGTGAGCCGTTCCGGCTGGGTTCGGCTCCGGGAATGGTCCGGCATGAATCTCGCTTTCCTTATGGGGATCCGGATGCGTACACTGTACTCCGGAAACGCGTACGGCGTACGCACGAATGAAGGATAGGTGATGGTCGGCATTGATACCTCGGCGGCGGTCCGGTCCGCGCCGATCGAGACTCCCCGGCGGGCCTGGCTCGGCCTGGCGGTGTTGATTCTGCCGGTTCTACTGGTGTCGATGGACATGTCGGTGCTGTATCTGGCGATGCCGACACTGACCGAACATCTGAACCCGTCGGCGGAACAGCAGCTGTGGATTCTCGACATCTACGGATTCATGATCGCGGGTCTGCTGATCACGATGGGCAATCTCGGCGACCGCATCGGCCGCCGCAATATTCTGCTCGCCGGTGCCGCGGTCTTCGGCCTGGCGTCATTGCTGGCCGCATTCGCCACGGGCGCCGGAATGCTGATCGCCGCGCGGGCGCTGATGGGCGTCGGTGGTGCGACGCTGCTGCCGTCGAGCCTGGCGCTGATCTCGAGCCTGTTCGCCGATCCGCGGGCGCGCGGCACGGCGATCGGCGTGTGGACCGCGTTCTTCGCGGGTGGGTCCGCGGTCGGGCCGGTCATCGGCGGGCTGCTGCTGCACAAGTTCTGGTGGGGTTCGATCTTCCTGATCAACACCCCGGTGCTGCTGATCCTGTTGGCGCTGGGACCGCTGCTGCTGCCCGAGCACCGGTCGTCCGGGCGCGGACCGCTGGACCCGCTGAGTGTGGTCATGTCCATCGGCGGCATCCTGCCGCTGGTGTACGCGATCAAGCGGGCCGCCGCCGAGGGGATCGATGTGGTGTCGGTGGTGCTGGGCCTCGTCGGTGTCGCGGTACTGGTGGTGTTCGTGCGGCGGCAGCGGGTGCTGGCCGAACCGCTGCTTGATCTGAGCCTGTTCCGCGGCGGCCTTTTCCGGGTGGCGATCGGATCGTCCACCGTCGGCATGATGTCGCTGGCCGGGATGAGCTATCTGACCAGTACCTATCTGCAAACCGTCGCCGGGCGGGATGTGCTGGGCGCTGCGGTGCTGGGCATTCCGGCCGCTGTCGCGGTATTCGTCTGCTCGATGGGCGGTGCGCGGATGGCGCGGTGGCTCGGCATCCGTGGATCGTTCGTGCTGGCGCTGAGTGCGGCGGCGATGGGCAATCTGATGCTGCTCGGCATCGGTGTCGACGGCGGCATCGGCTGGTACCTGGCCGGATCCACCATCGCCGGACTCGGTTACGGCATTGTGTTCACGCTGGTGTCGGAGGTCGCGGTGTCGTCGGTGCCGGCCGAGCGGGCCGGATCGGCGGTCGGAATTTCCGAGACCAGCTTCGAACTGGGCAACGCGCTGGGACTGTCGCTGCTGGGTTCGCTGGCCGCGCTGGTGTTCCGCTCCGGCGGGGATTTCGCCGACACCCTGGGCGAGACCATCGTGGAGCATCACGGCGACGCGGGAATCGTGCACGCGGCGCAGAATTCGTTCGTGACAGGTATGCATGTCGCGCTCGCCGTGGGCGCTGTGCTCCTGATCGCCATGGCGGTGGCCGCCGTCGCGACCCGGACCCGCCGCGGTGCCGATTCCGTTCCCGCGGCGGCCCGAGGTCAATAGAGTTCCGGAGGTGACCGACAACGCCTCCTCCGGCCGCCCACTCGCCGAGCGGGTCGCGACGCGGCTGCTGTATCCGACGTCGCGGCCCCGCGACCACGCCCTGCACGAGGCCGTATCCGGCCGGGTCGTCCTGGTCACCGGTGCGTCCCACGGGATCGGCAAGGTCACTGCGGCCAAACTCGGCGCCGCGGGGGCAATCGTGGTGATGGTGGCCCGCTCGCGCGACGATCTCGAGTCGGCGGCCGCCGACATCACCGCGGCGGGTGGCGTTGCCTTCGCCCGATGCGCGGACCTGACCGATCCCGACGCCGTGGACCGGCTGGTGCGCGAGGTGCTCGACGAGCACGGGTGCGTGGATGTGGTGATCAACAACGCGGGGCGGTCGATCCGGCGGTCGATCGACGAATCCTATGACCGCTTCCACGATTTCACCCGCACCATTGATATCAACTATCTCGCGCCGGTGCGGTTGCTGCTGGCGTTGCTGCCCGCCATGCGCGAACGCCGGCAGGGGCACATCGTCAACATCTCGACCTGGGGTCTGCGCATGCCGCCCGCGCCGCGCTGGGCCGCCTACGGCGCGTCCAAGGCGGCGTTCGATCAATGGTTGCGCACCGTTGCCACCGAGGTGGCGGCCGATGGGATCACCACCACCTCGGTGTATATGCCACTGGTGCACACCCGGATGAGCGCGCCCACCGATTTCGGTTCGATGCCGGGACTCACCGCCGCCGAGGCCGCCGATCTGGTGTGTCACGCCGTGACCGCCAAACCCGTGGAGATCTCACCCTGGTGGAGCGGCCCGCTGCAGGCGTGGACCGATATCACCCGCGGCCCGGCCCAGCGGTTGATGGCCCGCACCTTCCGCCGCCCGCACTGACCGGCGCGGTACCGGTCAGGGCTCGAGCACGACTTTGCCTGTGGTACCTCGATTTTCGAGGGCCCGATGCGCGGCGGCGGCATCGGCGAGCGGGAATCGGGTGACGGCCGGGCGCAACCGGCCGGCGGCCGCCTCGTCCAGGGCCCGGGTCTCGAGTGCGGCGATACCGCCGCCGCGTTCGAGCATCTCGGCGCCGAGTACCGGTCGTGAAGTGATGCCGCGCACGGCGAGTTCGGCGGCGTCGAATTCCACCCGGCGGTCGCTCCACCCGAACACCAGATGTTCGCCGCCCGGTGCGAGCAGACCCACCCCGGCCCGGGCCACCTCGCCTCCGACACCGTCGAATACCCACCGCAGCGGACGATCGCCGAACCGCTCGCGCACCGCCTGCGGCCAGCTCGGATCGGCGTAGTCGAGGGCGAGATCGGCGCCCGCCGCCACCCGGGCTACCTTGGCGGGCCCACCGGCCAGTCCGATCACGACCACCCCGGCATTACGCAGATATTGCACCAGCAGTGTCCCGATTCCGCCCGCCGCGGCCGGGACCAGGGCCACCGCGCCCGGCTCCGGCTCGATGAATCCGGCGATACCCAATGTGGTCCGCCCGGTGCCGATCATCGCGACCGCGGCAGCGGCGTCCAGTCCGCCCGGAATCGGGTACAGGCGTTGTGCGCCGGCGACGGCGAGTTCGGCATATCCGCCCGGTGCCGCCCCAAGATGCGTGACAACCGTTGTGCCGAGCAGATTCTCGTCCATCCCGGGCCCGAGCATGTCGACCGTCCCCGCCACCTCCCGTCCCGGAATGGTCGGCAATGGCGGCAGGGGGTACGGGCCGGGCAGGCCGCGTCGCAAGTGGGTGTCGACCAGATGTACTCCGGCGGCGGCCACGCGGATGCGGACCTGCCCGGATTCCGGCCGCGGATCGGATGCGGTCTCGTAGCGCAGATTCTCGGCCGGGCCGAAGGCGTGCAGGCGTATCGCTTTCATGAATACACCCTGCAACCTCGAGCTTTCTCGAGGTCAAGTGTCGAGCGCGCCACGAGCGGGCGGCCGCTGATTCCTGCACTTCCACAGCAGCCGGGCGCTCTTCATCGGCGAAGGTGGTGTCGGCCGGGTCCGCCCGCTGGACGACATCCGCGACGGCCGGAGTGCGCAGCGCCCGGGCAGCGATATGCCCTTAGGATCGGGTACGTGATCGGTGGATGCGGATGAGCCTGGCGATGGTGATGTCGCTCGCCGATTCCCGGCTGCCGATCGGCGGACACGTGCATTCGGGCGGTGTGGAGGAGGCGATCGCCTCCGGTCTGGTGCGCGACGCACCGACCGTCGAGGCATATCTGCGGCGGCGCATCCGCACGGCGGGCCTGGTCGCGGCCTCGTTGGCCGCGGCGGTGTGCGCGGGTGAGCTCACGGCGCCCGCCGCGGAGGCCGAGACGGACGCCCGGACGCCGGCACCGGCGGCCCGCACCGCATCGCGCATGCAGGGGCGCGGACTACTGCGGCTGGCGAAACAGATGTGGCCGCAACAGGATTGGTCCGAACTCGGAACCCGGCCGCATCTGCCGACGGTATTCGGAGCTGTCGGGCGGGTCGCGGGACTGCGACCGGTCGAGATCGCGGATGTGGTCGTCTACACCACGATGACGGGCGCCGCCACCGCCGCGCAGCGACTGCTGGCACTGGATCCTGCCGTCGTCGCGACCACCACCATGAATCTGGCATCGCTGTGCGACGCCACCGCGCGCGCGGCGGTCGCGGGTCCGGCGGCGCTGTCGGATCCGCTGGGCGATGTCCTCGCCCAGCGGCACCTCGAACGCGAGATGCCACTGTTCGCGTCGTAGCTCCGCGGCGGGGCAGGTAACACCGGGTTCACATGGATCGGCCACGATGGTCGCCGACACATCGGTGCCGGAAGGAGATTTCATGCCGCCCCACCTGATCGATGGTGAACCACACGATCACGCACACGATCGCCCCAAACGGGTCCGCACACCGGGCGAGCCGCTGCGCATCGGTATCGGCGGCCCGGTCGGCTCGGGCAAGACGGCGCTGGTCGCGGCGTTGTGCCGGGAGTTGCGCGAGGAACTTGCGCTGGCGGTGCTGACCAACGACATCTACACCACCGAGGACGCCGATTTCCTGCGCCGGCACGCCGTTCTGCCCGACGAGCGGATCACCGCCGTGCAGACCGGTGGTTGCCCGCACACCGCGATCCGCGACGACATCACCGCCAATCTCGACGCGATCGATGATCTGATCGAGGCTAATCCCGGCCTGGACCTGATTCTGGTCGAATCCGGTGGTGACAACCTCACCGCCACCTTCTCCGCCGGGCTGATCGATGTGCAGATCTTCGTCGTCGACGTGGCGGGCGGGGACAAGGTTCCGCGCAAGGGCGGGCCCGGGGTGACGTTCTCGGATCTGCTGGTGATCAACAAAACCGATCTGGCGCCGATGGTGGGCGCCGATCTCGAGGTGATGCGCCGCGATTCGGCCGCGGTGCGCGACGGCCGCCGGTTCGTGTTCACCTCGCTCACCGAGGATCGCGCCGCCACACCGGTACTCACCTGGGTACGTGAGCAGTTGCACGAGGCCGATGTGCTCGGGAAAGGCGCTGTTGCGCACTGAGATTCGCATCGTCGCGCGCGCCGGGTCGCTGCCGCTGATCACGGCGACCGGCGCTCTCGCGGTGCGTCACACCGGTCCCGACACGGTGCATGTGATCGGGGCGGCCGCCACCCCGCTCGGCGGTGACGAACTCGATATCGGCATCGTGGTCGAACCCGGTGCGCGACTGGTACTGCGCTCGGTGGCGGCCACGATCGCCCTGCCCGGCCGTGCGATCCGGATGTCGACGGCGAGATGGACCGCCGATATCGGCGCCGGCGGTGAACTGGATATTGATCCGGAGCCGACGGTCGTCGCCGGTGGTGCGGAACACCGCAGCGTCACCACCGTGCGGATGGCGAGCGGCGCCCGGGTGCGGGTGCGGGAACGTGTGCAGATCGGCCGCAGTGGTGAGAGCTCCGGGTTCTGGCGGGGCGATCTGATCGCCGATATCGGCGGTATTCCGCTGGTGCGTCATCGCCTGGAACTCGGCGCCGATACCGCTACCGACGATCTGCTGTCCGCGCCGCGAGCCGTACACAGCGAATTGCGCTATCCGGACGATCGTCCCGCGACCACCTTCGGTACGGCGGCGGTACTGCCGCTGGCGGCGGGTGGGTCACTGTCCACCTGGACCGGCGATGTGCTCGGCACGACCCGGCCGTTCGATCCGCAGTCGGCACTCGCGGTGCGATAACCCTGCCGCTGTTGCCGACCGCGAGCGCCGGATCCACTCGGCCGCATTGCCGCCACGGCCCTCGCGACCGGCCACACTCCAATGTCTCCGGTCGAACCGGTTATCGGGCCCTGCGGCCCGGGCCGGTCAGCCCGAGGCCGGACGCGTCGTGCCCGGTGTCACGGATTCGCCGGGCTTGGAAGCGGTTTCACCGTTTCCCGAGTCCGGTCGATCGGCGGGTGTGTGACCACCGTCCGCGGCTTGTTCGGCGGCCGTCGCGGTTGTGGGCTCGGCGGCGGCGGGCTCAGTGGTCGCGCCGGCGGTGACCGTGGTCGTCGAGGATCCGGCCTCGGTCTCCGCGCGCACTTCTCGCGCATCGGCTTCGTTACCGTTCATGGCTTCGAGTGCCAGCCTGGCGAACACCCACTGCTCGGTGGCCGCCATCTGGCCGCGGGTGCGGCCGAGGAAGGCCACGAACCACTGGAATACCGTGACCGTGCGACTGCGGTATCCGATCAGGTAGTACAGGTGCAGGACCAGCCAGATCAACCAGGCCAGGAAGCCGCTGAACTCCAGTTTGCCGATCTGGCAGACGGCGTTGAACCGCGACACCGTCGCCATGCTGCCCTTGTTGAAGTACTTGAACGGCTTGCGCTGCTCGGGCGTCTGCTTCCCGGCGACCTCGGCCTTGATCTGTTTGGCCGCGTACGTCGCGCCCTGGATGGCGCCCTGGGCCTGACCGGGCACATTCGGCACCGCCATCAGATCGCCGACGACGAAGACGTTCGGATGGCCCTTGATGGTCAGATCCTGCTCGACGATCACGCGCCCGGCCCGGTCGGTCTCGGTACCGTCCGAACGCTCGGCGAGCATCTTGCCCAGCTCACTGGCCTGCACGCCGGCCGACCACACCTTGCAGGCCGCCTCGATGCGGCGCTCGGTGCCGTCCTTGTCCTTGACCGTGACCCCGCGCGCATCGACGTCGGTGACCATGGCGTTGAGCTGGATTTCCACGCCCATCTTCTCGAGCCGGCGCTGTGCCTTGCCGCCGAGTTTGGGTCCCATCGGCGCGAGTACCGCGCCGGCGCCCTCGACCAGTAGTACGCGGGCGTCGCGGGGATCGATATTGCGGAAGGTGCCGACCAGGGTCCGGTCGGCGAGTTCGGCGATCTGCCCGGCCAGTTCGACACCGGTGGGGCCCGCGCCGACCACGACGAAGGTGAGGAAGCGATCGCGTTGTTCCTGGGTGGTGGCCAGTTCGGCCTCCTCGAAGGAGCCGAGGATGCGCGCGCGCAACTCCAGGGCGTCATCGATGGTCTTCATACCGGGCGCGTAGGTGGCGAACCGGTCGTTGCCGAAATAGGACTGCTGCGCGCCCGTGGCGACGATCAGGCTGTCGAAGGGGGTGACCGTGTCCTGGTTGAGCAGTTCGGAGGTCACCGTCCGGTTCACCAGATCGATGTCGTGGACATCGCCCATGATCACCTGCGTGTTCTGGTGTTTACGCAGCACGATGCGGGTGGCGGGGGCGATCTCGCCGGTGGACAGGATTCCTGTCGCGACCTGATAGAGCAGGGGCTGGAACAGGTGCGTGGAGGTCTTGGAGATCAGTACGACGTCGACGTTGTCGTGTTCGAGATGTTTGCACGCGAACAAGCCGCCGAAGCCGGATCCGATCACCACCACCCGGTGACGTCGGTTCTCGACAGTTTCGGTTCCCATTTGCGCTCCTCGCCGGACGTGCGGTCTACGACAGGCTCAACGGTAGTCGGCTCGCCCGGAGCAGTCACGGCGAGCATCGAATGTCGGCGCGTCCGCACCCCGTCCGGGATTTTCACCCGGGCGCCGCGCCTTGCGGCACGGGCGATTCGGCGCCGACCAGGGGCCCGGTGAGCCGGTTGCCGCCGATACTTTCCACCGTCGGCCACAGGAAGGCCGCGAGCTGTTCGACGAATTCGGCGCGGGAGCGGGTCGGTTGCTGCATCCACGCCTCGGCCGACATCAGGATCGCGCCGACGGTCGCGGTCGCCCAGATCCGCGCCAGCGCCGGATCGGCGTCCAGGCGCCGCAGGATGGTATCGAAAACCGAGGTGGCCCAATCGGATACGTGCGTGAAGAAGGGGCGGTGCTCGGCGTCGTCGCTTTCCAGGCGCTGCATCAGGACGTGGTGCAGATTCGGATTCGCGTCCACGAAATCGCACATCAGCGATACGACCGCCCGCAGCAGCGCACGGGCGGGCAGGGGCTGGGCGAGCAGTTCGTTCGCGGCGGAGATGATGGCGTTCATATGCCGCTGCGCGAGTGCGTCGATCAGTGTGGGCAGGTCCGGGAACACCGCGTACACGGCGGTGCGCGCGTAGCCGGCCTCGGCGGCGACCTGCGCGATGCTCATCCGGGGCCCGGATGCGGCGATCACGCGTTCGGCGGCGTCGAGGATCTCGGCCCGGCGCAGGTCCGGGTCGCGCGGAGGTCCAGGTGGCCTGCCCGGCCGCCGGGTGTCTGTGTCCCTTGTCACAGCGCGATCCTACCTCTAATGTACGAGGTGTACTTTTCTTGCGGCCGAGCGGTGTGGCGCGGCCGCGGTATTCGGGAGGCATCAGTCATGGTCAGCGTCGACCCGCGAACCTCCGGCACCGCGCGGCACAGTGCCCGGTCGTATTCCGTCGCGGAACGAGAGAACGTCGGTCTGCTCGAGATTCCGGATCATCATCCGATCGACCGGCTGCTGCGGCGATTGCCGGTCCGCGAACAGGTGCTGGCCACCCCACCCGCCGGCGGTCCGGCGACCGCGGTCCGCGGTGACTCCGGCCTGCCGGTGCTGGGCCGCTCGCTGCAGTACCTGCGCTGGGGCCCCGCCGAAATGCTCGACCGCTACCGCCGCTACGGGCCGGTGAGCTACAACAAGTCCTTCGGTGTGGACCGGGTTCTCGTCGCCGGGCCGGACGCGGTCGACGAGGTACTGGGCAAGCGCCGCAACGATTTCGGGCAGGGCTGGGACTTCCTGATCGGATCATTCTTCCGCCGCGGTCTGCTGCTGCTGGAATTCTCCGAGCACATGTTCCACCGCCGCATCATGCAGCAGGCCTTCACCCGCGAACGGCTGGAAGCGCATCTGGCGGAACTGAGTCCGGTGGTGGAGGCCGCGGTGGCGCGCTGGAGTCCGGCCGGTGACCGCACACTGCGGTTGTATCCGACGGTCAAGGACCTGACCCTCGAGATCGCGACCGAATCGTTCATGGGGCTCGATGCCGGACCGCGACGGCAGCGACTCGGACAAGCCTTCCTGGACTGCACCCACGCGCCGCTGGCGCTGGTCCGTCATTCGGTGCCCGGCGGCGCCTGGCGGGCGGGCCTGCGCGGGCGCCGAGTCCTCGAGGACTACTTCGCCGCGATGGTGCCGGGCAAACGCCGCGGCGGGGGTACGGACTTCTTCTCCGCGCTGTGCGAGGCGCGCACCGAGGACGGCGACACCTTCTCCGACGCCGACGTGGTCAATCACATGATCTTCCTGATCATGGCCGCGCACGACACCACGACGACGACCGCCACGTCCGTCGCCTACTACCTCGGCCGCCATCCGGAGTGGCAGGAACGCGTGCGCGCCGAGGCGCGGGCGCTGTTCGACGATCTCGGCGGCGCGGCGCCCACCATCGCCGATCTGGATCGGCTGCACGATCTGGACCTGGTGATCAAGGAGAGTCTGCGCCTGGTGCCGCCGGTTCCGGGACTGGTGCGCCGCGCGGTCCGCGATACCGAGGTGGCCGGTCACTACATCCCGGCCGGAACCCACGTCGATGTGGCCTATGCCTGCAACCACCTGATCCCCGAGTTGTGGTCGCAGCCGGCTCTGTTCGATCCGGAGCGATTCGCCGAGGGCCGGCGGGAGGACAAGTCCCACCGGCTGGCCTGGATGCCGTTCGGCGCCGGCGCGCACAAATGCATCGGCATGCACTTCGGCACCTTCGAGGTGAAGGTGGTCATCGCGGCGATGGTGCGCGCCTACCGCTGGGACATCCCCGAGGACTATCTGATGCCCTGGGGGTTCAACACCATTCCATTCCCGCGCGACGGCGCACCGATGCGGCTGTCGCGGCTGTGATGATCAGCGGTTGCCGAACAGCAGCTTCGCGACGTGTGTGGTGGTCTCCTCGCCGTCGGTGTAGCCGCCCTGATCGCCGAGCGAGTTCATGACCGCGAGGGTGTAACGCTCACCGGGACCGGCGAATCCGACGGAGTTGACGACCCAGCCGCCGTTCTCGTCGGACCAGCCGTTCTTGAGGCCCGGGTGCATATCGTCGCCCGCGCCCCACACGCCCCAGTGCTGGTTGGTGTCGACCTTGCGCATGCGGTCGAGCAGGTAGCCGCGGTCGTCGGGGTGCATGTGGTCGAGCACATTGCTCATCAGCCGGTCCAGATCGGCCGGGGTGCACTGCTGGAAGCCCCAGTCGGGGAAGGCGTGCCCGCCGGTCGGGGGCTGCGGGATCAGCCCGGTCATGCCGTTGGCGCGAAAGGCGTTGTTGAACGCCAGCCGGTCGGGTCCGGCGTACTTGTTCCACAGGTAGTCGGCGGCCGAGTCGTTGGAGGTGGCCAGCATTGATTCCATCTGGGTGCGGTCCTCGGGCGACAGCACGATCGCGCCGACGCGGGCACGGTTGAGCAGATCCTCGGCGATGGCCAGTTTGATGGTGGAGGCCGTCCAGAACATGGTGTCGGCCTGGCCGTTGCTGTAGATGCCGCCGGTGACCCGATCGCGCACCACGTAGCCGGTGACACCCGGACGCGAGGAGAGGTAATTGTCGACCGCCGCGATCCGGCTGCCCATATCGCAGTCGAATCCGTCCCGGCAGCCCTGCATGCGCAGCGGCACGGCGTCGGCGGGCGCCGGGTTTATCGCGGGCGCGCTCGCCAGCAGGGTGGCGGCGACGACGCAGGCGCCGGCGGCGAGGCGGGTGGTTCGAATGCCGCGCGACGCGGTCCGTGGATAACGCACAGAAAGTCACAATAGCCATCGATACGGCGATCGTGCACCTTCCGAATCGATCGGCTGCGGGACCGGTCGGCCGGAGATCGTTGCGGGCCAGCGCATTTCGGCCACGACCCGGATATCCGCCCTGCTCAGCGGAAGGCTGCGAGCAGATCCTCGACGCTGCGGCCGTTGAGCCGATAGCAGTGCTCGAATGCCTCGGAGTGCTCATCGCGTGCCCAGCTGTGCACGACGACACCGCGGCCGTAGTGCCGGGAGTTGATCAATTCCCACGTCTCGCCCGATCGTCGTACCGTGAACCCGGATCCCGGTACGAGGGGGACCACCGTCGCAGACATGAATCGAACCAGCCTTTCGATACCGCTTTCCCCGAAAACCTCCCCGCTGAGCACTGTGACACACGGCGTGCCCGGTGTGCGGGTGACACGCTGTGGCGAATTGTGTTCGCGTTGCCCGGTATTACATGATGGCCGGATTCGATTGTGTTGCCAGAAGTTTGGTGACATGCTGCACTAACCGATAATTGCGTGGTTGTGTGCGCTGTCCAGTGGTTAGCGAGTGGTGTCGCAGTGGTGTCGGAGAGGTGCTGCGGGCGCAAGTGCGATGCGGCGCGGGGTCGGGTCGGCGGGCATCGATCGCCGGGTTTGTAGGATCGGGCCGCCGGATCACCCCACCGGCCGAGCGAGGACGGAGAAGCCGAAGGTGCTGCACATCCACCGAGCGGAGTCGGCGAGCACCCTCGCCGACACTCTCGCGGCGATGCTGTCGGACCCGCTGCCGGATCCGTTCGCGGCCGAGGTCGTAGCGGTCGCGGCCCACGGTGTGCAGCGCTGGCTCAACCAGCGACTGGCGGTGACCCTGGGGGCGGTGGCCGGCGACGGCATCTCGGCCAATATCGACTACCCGGCTCCGGCGGCCCTGGTCGCCGATATCTCCGCGACCGCCGCCGATATCGTGCCCGCCGACGACCCCTGGGCGCCGGACCGGTTGGCCTGGCCGGTACTCACCGCGCTGGACGACGCGATCGGCGAGCCCTGGGCCGCGGTGCCGGCCCGGCACCTGGGCGTGGGACGCGGCCCCGCCGAGTCGTATCGTGCGGGCCGGCGGCTTGCCACCGCCGCCCATATCGCGACCTTGTTCGACAACTACGGCACTACGCGTCCGTCGTTGATCACCGATTGGGCCGCGGGCGCCGACACCGACGGCTGCGGTGCGGCGCTGCCGGAGGATCTGCTGTGGCAGCCGCGGCTGTGGCGGCGGGTGCGGGCGCGGATCGAGACCCCCGCTCCGGCCGAACGCCTGGCCGACGTCTGCCGCCGGATCCGCACCGAGCCGTCGAGTTTCGATCTGCCGCACCGGCTTTCGCTGTTCGGCCCGCATCGGATTCCCGCCGCTCAGCTCGCCGTGCTCGCGGCACTGGCCGACCATCGCGACGTCCACATCTGGCTGGTCCATCCGAGTCCGGCACTGTGGCGCGCGGGAGCCGCCGAATCGGTGCGCACCGCGCACGCGCCCCGGCGCCGCGCGGTCGTGGATCCGCTGACCGATCATCCGCTGCTGGCGGCACTGGGCCGCGATATGCGCGAACTGCGCTCGCGGCTGACCGCCGTGGATTTCGCCGACATCCACCACGAGAATGAACCCGAGGGCAGCGGGAAAAGTACCGGCACAGTGCTTTCCGATCTCCAGCACGCGGTCCGCGCGGGAGAGCGGCCGCAGCGCTCGGCCCACAGCGACGACACCGTGCAGATCCACGCCTGCCACGGCCCCGCGCGCCAGGTCGAGGTGCTGCGCGATGTGCTTCTCGGCCTGTTCCAGCGCGACCGCACCCTGCAATCCCGCGACGTGATCGTGCTGTGCCCCGACCCCGAGGGGTTCGCACCTCTGGTGCGGGCGGCATTCGGCCAGGGCCCGGCGGTATCGGAGGAACCTGATCCCGATCCCGCCCACGGCCTGCGCGTCCGCCCGGCCGAACGCCGCGCTGGATCGGCCAATTCGGTGCTCGCGGTCCTCGACGATCTGCTCGGCTTGGCGGAAGGCCGGATCGGTGTCACCCAGGTGCTCGATCTGGCCGCGACCGAGCCGGTGCGGCACCGCTGCGGATTCGATGACGACGATATCGAGCGACTGCGCGAGTGGGCGGCCGAAACCGGCGCGCGCTGGGGGATCGGGCAACGGCAGCGGCAGGCATTCGGACTCGCCGATTTCGGTCAGAACACCCTGAACGCCGCGGTGGATCGCATTCTGCTGGGCGTGGCCGCCGGCGAATCGGGTGCGGACTGGCTGGACCTGGCTCTTCCGCTCGAGGATGTGGACTCCGGCGATGTCGAGCTGGCGGGGCGATTCGCGGAATACGTGGATCGGCTGGCGGTCTGTGTGCGAGATCTGGGCGGGCCCACCGCCGCCGAACCCGCCGGTACGCCACGGACCGCGCGGCAGTGGTCGCAGATCCTGCACCGGGCCCTGGATCTGCTGACCGATCTGCCCGCCGCCGCGGCCTGGCAGGGGGTGCAGGCTCGCCGGGAGGTCGCCGCCGTATTCGAGCATGCCGGGGAGACCGAGCTGCGCCTGCCCGATGTCGCCACGGCATTGCGGGTCCGCGCGCGGGCCCGCACGGCGCGGTCGAACTACCGCATGGGTGATCTCACGGTGTGCGGACTGGCGCCGATGCGGGCGGTTCCGCATCGGGTGGTGGTGCTGCTCGGGCTCGACGACGAGGTGTTCCCCCGCACCGGCGGCATCGACGGCGACGATGTGACCGCACGGGAACCGCTTGTCGGAGAGCGTGATACGCGCAGCGAGGATCGTGGTCTGCTACTGGACGCGGTGCTGGCCGCCCGCGAGCGCCTGGTCGTGCTCTACACCGGCGCCGACCCGGTGACCGGAGTCGTGCGACCCCCGGTGACGCCCCTGGCCGAACTGATCGATGTGGTGCGGGCGCACCGCGGAATCGACGAGGTGGTGCGGCGGCATCCGCTGCAGGCCTACGATCGCGCCAACTTCGACGCCCGCGATCCCTTCGGATTCGACACCCTCGCACTGGCCGCGGCAAGGGCGGCCGCGCGGCCCGCCGAACCCGCGCCGCCCTGGATGTCGGCCGCGCTGCCCGCGCCGGTGCGCGCCGATGTCGAACTGTCGGAACTGGTTTCCTTCGCCGAACATCCGATCCGCGCGTTCCTGTGGCAGCGGCTCGGCATCCGGGTGCCGGAGGAGGACGAGGACATCGACGAGCGGCTGCCGATCGAACTGAGCGGGCTGGCGAGCTGGAATATCGGCGAGCGGATGCTGGCCGCGCGACTGACCGGTGCCGATCCCGCCGCTCTGCGTGCCGCGGAATGGCGGCGTGGCACGCTGCCGCCGTTCGGGCTCGGCGCGACGGTGCTCGCCGAGGTGGAATCGACCGTCGACCGCCTGGTGGAGGCGGCCGCACCGCTGCGGCAGGCGCCCCCGCGCACCATCGATATCGCGGTGGATCTGGGGTCGGGGCGACGGCTCACCGGAACGGTCGCAGATGTGCACGACGACGCGCTGATCCGGGCCACCTATTCCCGGCTCGCGCCCAAACATCGCATGGCCGCGTGGGTCCGGCTGCTCGCATTGGCCGCGACCGAACGTCATCAGGGCTGGCGGGCCGTGGGCATCGGACGGGGCAGATTCGGCCGTCCCGCGTGGCGCTCGACGCTGACCGCACCCGCTCCCGCGACCGCCGCCGAACTGCTGGCCGAACTCGCCGATCTGCGGGACGAGGGTCTGTCCGAGCCGTTGTCGTTCGGACCGGCATCCTCGGCGCTGTACGCCGAACGACGCTGTCGCGGAGCCGATCTCGACGATTCACTGGCCGCCGCGGAAGAGGAGTTCTTCGGTGGGCCCAAGGGACCGCGCCCGTTCGGTGACCACACCGACCGCTACCTGACCTACATCTGGGGACCGGACCCCGCCTTCGGCCGGCTGACCGCGCCGCTGCCCGAGCCCGATCGCTACGGCGAAACCACCGCCTTCGGCTCGGTCGCACGCCGAATGTGGAATCCGCTGCTGGCCAACGAATCCCAGGGGCAGCCGTGACCGAGGAACTGTTCCCCGTTACCGATGTGCGCACCGTCCGGGACGATGGGCGGCGGCGCGGACGTGCCGCTGCCGCGGACGACTTCGGTAGCACCGCCGAACCGTTCGCCACCGGCATCGAAACGAGTTCCGGGCGCAACGCGGACGAGTTCGATCCGCGCGCGCAATTACCCACCGGCACAACCGTCCTGGAAGCCAGCGCGGGAACCGGGAAGACCTTTGCCATCGTCGGGCTGGCGGTGCGTTTCGTCGCCGAGGGCGTAGTCGATATCTCACAATTGCTGCTGGTCACCTTCAGCCGGGCCGCGACCCAGGAATTGCGCGAGCGCACCCGGGAGCGGTTCGTCGCAGTCGCGGCCGCGCTGGAGGATCCCGCCGCGGCCAGGACCGATACCGATGAACTGATCGCGTATCTGGCCACCGCCGAGGAGGCGGAGGTGGGCCGGCGACGGCACCGGTTGGTGGCGGCACTGTCGGATTTCGATGCCGGAACCATCTCCACGACACACGGATTCTGCCAGCGGATGCTCGATGAGCTCGGTATCGCGGGTGAGCACGATCCACGGGTGCGGCTGGTGGAAGGTATCGAGGAACTGGTGGCCACCGTCGCCGAGGACCTGTACCTGGCCCGCTACGCGCGCGGTGGCGCGCCGATGCCGATCCGGCAGGCGGTGACACTGGCCACGGCCGCGGTGGCCGATCGCCGGGCGCGGCTGGTGCCCGGCGACGAACTGGGCGATCACCCGGCGGCGGAAGCGGCGGCGTTCGCGGCCGCGGTCCGCGCGGAAGTGGAACGGCGCAAACGGCTTTCGGGTCTGCGCGACTTCGATGATCAATTGGTGCTGTTGCACGAGATCCTCGCCGATCCGGAGCACGGCGAGCGTGCCTGCCGCCGCATCCGCGAGCGCTTCCCGGTGACCCTGGTGGACGAATTCCAGGACACCGATCCGCTGCAGTGGGACATTCTGCGCCGTGTGTTCCACACCCACACCACCCTGGTGCTGGTCGGCGATCCCAAACAGGCGATCTACGCCTTCCGGGGCGCGGAGGTCCTGAGCTATCTCGACGCGGTCGCGCTCGCCGGCACCCGCCGCGAACTCGATACCAACCGGCGCAGCGACGCCGGACTGCTGGCGGCACTGCATCATGTACTCGGCGGTGCGGCATTGGGACATCCCGGCATCACCGTGCCCCCGGTGCACGCCGTGCGCTCGCACACCCGGTTGAGCGGACCGGGTGCCGCGCCGATCCCGTTGCGGCTGAGGCTTTTTCCTCGCCAGGGCGCCGGTGCGCTGAACGGCAGCGGATTTCCCGTGGTGGGCCGCCAGCGCGATCGGGTCGCGGCCGATGTGGCCGCCGATATCGTGCGTACGCTGGAATCCGGTACGCGGGTCGACGACAAGGAACTGGGGCCCGGCGATATCGCGGTGCTGGTGCGCACCCGCGCCCAGATCAATATGGTGCGCGCCGCGCTGGACCGTGCGGGGGTCGCCTCGGTGCTCGCCGGTGGCGCGAGCGTCTTCGCCACCGGCGGCGCCACCGACTGGCTGTGGGTCCTGCGGGCACTGGAACAACCGCATCGCGGCGACCGGGTGCGGCTGGCGGCGACGACTCCGTTGCTGGGCCTTTCTGCCGCCGAAATCGACTCCGGCGGTGCGGATCTGGTGGGCCGGCTCAGCGCCCAGCTGCGCGATGCGGCGCGATTGTTCGCACGATCGGGTTTCGCGGCCGTCTTCGATCGGCTCGCCGCGCAGGCCCGCCCGGCACCCCGGTTGCTGAGCACCACCGGTGGTGAACGCCGGCTGACCGATCTGCGTCATATCGCGCAGCTGCTCGACGAGGTGGCCACCCGGGAATCGCTGGGGCTCACCGCACTCACCCGCTGGCTGGCCGACCGTGTGCGCGATCCGGTGTCGGGCACCGTGACCGGGCGCAGTCGCCGCCTCGACCGCGATGCCGCCGCGGTGCAGATCGCGACCGTTCACGCCAGCAAGGGCCTGGAATTCCCGATTGTCTACCTGCCCTTCGCCTGGGACGGCGCGAAGAACCCCAACCCGGCGACCCTGTTGTTCCACGACGGCTCCGAGCGCGTGCTCGACGTGGGCGGCCCCGAGGCGCCCGGATACGCCGAACACAAGCGCTACAGCGAGGCCGAGGAGGCGGGCGAGGAGCTGCGGCTGTTGTATGTGGCACTGACCCGGGCGAAATGCCAGGTGGTGGCGTGGTGGGCCCCGGCCTACGGTACCGCGGCCGCCGCCTTGCACCGGATGATCCTGGGCCGCGCGCCCGGTAGCGCCGAGGTGCCCGGGCGCTGTGAGGTCGCCGCGGATCCGATGGTGTTGCGGCAGTTGCGGGATTGGGCCGCCGCGGCCGGTCCCGGGCTGATCGATGTCGAACCGGTGCGTGCGCCCGAGGAGGTTCGATTGCGCTCGCGGCGCGGCGCGGACGACGGCGCGGAGCTGGCCGCCGCGCGGTTCGACCGCCCCATGGATCACGAATGGCGCCGGACCTCCTATTCGGCGCTCACCGCCTCGGCGCACGAGATGGCGCCCGCCGCGGTCGAGGCCGCGGCGACGGTATCGGGCGGCACCGACGAACCGCTTTCTCCCGCACCGGAATTCGAGACCGGAACCAGCGCCGTTGCGGAATTCGCCGATGCGGCACCGTCCTTGATGAACGGTCTGCCCTATGGCGCCGAATTCGGCACCCTCGTACACGGTGTCCTCGAACTGGTCGATACCGACGCCCCGGATCTGGCGGCCGAGGTGCGGTCGCGCTGCGCGCACGCGGTCGAGGAACTGATGGCCGATATCGATCCCGATGAGCTCGCCCGTGCCCTGGTCGCGGTGCTGCGCACACCGGTCGATCCGGTCGCTCTCGCCGATATCCGGTCCCGCGACCGGCTCAACGAACTGGAATTCGAGCTGCCGCTCGCCGGCGGGGACGATCCGGTCGCGCACCGGGTGAGTGTGCGCCGCATCGCCGATCTGCTGCGCACCCACCTGCGCGCGGACGATCCGTTCGCCGAGTACGCCGACGCGATCGAGCAGCTCGACGATATCGCGCTGAAGGGCTATCTGACCGGCAGTATCGATGCCGTATTGCGCACGGCCGGACCGCGTTTCATCGTCGTGGACTACAAGACCAACCGGCTCGGGTCCGGTGATCTGACCGTCGCGCACTACGCGCGGGACCGGATGGCGGAGGAGATGGCGCGCTCGCACTATCCGCTGCAGGCGCTGCTGTATTCCGCGGCGCTGCACCGATATCTGCGCTGGCGGCTGCCCGACTACGATCCGGCCCGTCATCTCGGCGGGGTGCGCTACCTGTTCGTGCGCGGCATGATCGGCCCGGCCACGCCACCCGGTTTCGGTGTCTTCGACTGGGATCCGCCGGTGGAACTGGTGGTGGCGCTGTCGGATCTACTGGCGGGAGGCCGGACACGATGACCGCCATCGAACTCGCTCAGCGCGCGACCGGGCTGCTGCGCACATTCAACACCGCCGGCGTGCTGTCGGCGGCCGATGTGCACGTGGCGGTGCGGCTGGGGCGCCTCGGCGGGGAATCGGGGAGCAGGTGCTGCTGGCGGCCGCGCTCGCGGTGCGCGCGGTCCGGTCCGGATCGGTCTGCCTGGAGTTGCGGCGCATGCACGAAATCGGTGTCGACGGTGAGGGTTTCGACCTCGGCGATGCCGAGCCGGTCGATCCCGCGCTGCTGCCCTGGCCGGAGGTCGACACCCTGTGCGCGGCATTGAAGGTCAGCCCACTGGTGTGCGGTAGCCCGGCCGGTCCGCTGCGCCCGCTGCGGTTGATCGAGTCGGCGGGCGGACCATTGCTGTATCTGGACCGGTACTACCGGCAGGAGCAGACCATCCGGGAGGCTCTCGCCGAACGGGCCGGTGGGCATCCGATGGTCGATCCCGAGACGATCCGCCGCGAACTGGACCGACTGTTCCCCGGAACCGGCGGGCCCGGCGCGGCACCGGACCGGCAGCGCATCGCGGCCGCCGTCGCCGCCACCAGCTGGACCACCGTGGTCGCGGGCGGCCCGGGCACGGGCAAGACGCACACCATCGCCCGGATCCTGGCCCTGTGTGCAGCCCATCAGCGCTCGGTACCCGGCACCGCTCCGCTGCGCATGGCGCTGGCCGCACCGACCGGCAAAGCCGCTGCGCGCCTGCAGGAGTCGGTCCGGGAACAGGCCGCCGACCTGGATCTGCCGGAGCTCACGGCCGCCACCGTGCACCGGCTGCTGGGCTGGCAGCGCGGCGGTACCACCCGGTTCCGTCATCACGCCCACAACCGGCTGCCCTATGACGTGATCGTCGTCGACGAGACCTCGATGGTGTCGCTGACGATGATGAGCCGGCTGCTGCCCGCGGTGCGCCCGGATGCCCGGCTGGTCATGGTGGGTGATCCGGATCAACTGGCGTCGGTGGACGCCGGAGCGGTCCTTGCGGATCTGGTCGCGGGACCGGCGCTGGGGCCACCGAATCCGGTATTGTCCGCGATTCTCGGTGCCGAGCCCGCCGGGCCGGGTGCGGAGGATCTCAGCGACCGGGAACGGGATCGCTTGCGTGGCGGCATGATTCGGCTCACTCGCGGACGCCGCTTCGGCGGGCGCATCGCCGACCTCGCGGTCGCGGTACGCGCCGGTGACGCCGACACCGCCCTGGCACTGCTTACCGAAGGTGGCCCCGAACTGTCACTGCACGAGCCCGACGATATCGGCGGGGTGCGCGCCGATGTTGTCGATACCGCCCGCGCGGCCACCGCGGCCGCCGAGGCCGGTGACGCGGCGGCCGCGCTGACCGCGATGGAATCCCACCGGCTGCTGTGCGCGCACCGGCAGGGGCCGTTCGGTGTGGAACGGTGGGACCGGATGGCGGGCACATGGGTGGCCGCCGCCGGAATCGGCACCGAATCCGTTGCGGGGCATTGGTTTCCCGGGCAACCCCTGCTGGTCACCGCCAACGATCACGAGGCACGCATCTACAACGGCGACACCGGGGTGATCGTGCGCGGGCCCGATGGCGGTCTGCGCGCGGCCCTGCAGCGCGGCAGTGAGCCGTATCTGGTGCACCCCACCCAGTTTCCGGGCGTCACCACCGTGTACGCCATGACGATCCATCGCAGTCAGGGCAGTCAATACGGCGCGGTGACCATCGTCGTACCCGGACCGGAGTCGACACTGCTGACCCGGGAACTGCTCTACACCGCGATCACCCGCGCCCGGCAGCGGGTGCGCGTCATCGGTACCGCGGAGGCGTTGCGGGCGGGTATCTCACGGCGGGTGCTGCGGGCCAGCGGACTGCGCGGCTGATCGCTCAGGGGTGCGCGGGCGGGAAGATGCCGGGAATCGTCAGCGCCAGTTCGACATCCTCGCGCCGCCCCAGCGTCACCAGCACATTGCGGATCATGGTCAGCCGTGCCTCGGCCACCGCGGCGGGGTCGGGTTCGCCGCCCGGCGCGGCGGCCAGTGAGATGCGGTAGACGACGAATTCGCAGACCTGCAGCGCGGTATCGAGGTCCAGCGGTGTCGGCACCTGCCGGCCCAGCAGGCCGAATTTGGTCCGCACCAGCGCGCGGATGTCGTCGAATGCCTCCTCGCGATAGGCCGAGACCGGTGAGGCCGGATCGTGCAGTTCGGCGAAGACCGGCCGCAGCATGGGGCCGTGCCCGCGAGCCCAGCCTAGATAGGCGTCGATGATGCCGATACCGAGCGCCACCGGCTCCTCCGAGCGCGCCAGGGCCGCGCGAATACCGCCCACCAGGCCCTCATTGGACAGTGTCAGCACCACATCCAGCGGTGCGGTGGCATTGGCGAAGTAGCGGTAGAAGGTGGGGCGTGAGATCCCGGCGGCGTCGAGGATGCGCGCGACACTCAGGCCGCGGGAGCCGTGCTCGGTGAACACCGCCGCCGTGGCTGCGACGATCCGGGAGCGGACCTCGTCGGCCTGTTCCCGAGTCTGCGGGGGGCGGCCGCGGCGGGCGCCGCTGTGAGGGGTGACCACCGCTTCCTCGGACATCTGTGGGACCTCCCTGATCGGCCCCGGCGGGCTTGACACCGCCCGGGATCTGCCTATTAATCTAACATCGGTGTTAATCTAACACTGGTGTTCAGTAAATTGCCGGACATATAGCGATCGAGAGGGCCGATATGACGACCGCCCCGCACCTCACCACGGCCCTGCCTCGCGAACTGGTGGGCCGTTTGCTGGCGCACGCCGTCGCCGGTGGTTCCGGATCTGTGCCGATCCACGCCCCGGCCACCGGGGTGAAGATCGCCGATCTGCCGCAGTCCTCGACCGCCGATATCGAAACCGCCTTCGCGACCGCCCGCACCGCCCAGCACAGCTGGGCGCGAGTGCCGGTGCGCGAGCGGGTGGCGGTACTGCGCCGCTTCCACGATCTGGTGCTCGCCGAACAGGGCGCCATCCTCGACATCGTGCAGATCGAGGCAGGCAAATCCCGCGTGCACGCCTTCGACGAGGTCGGCGATGTGGCGGTCAACGCCCGGTACTACGCGGCCGCGGCGCCGCGCCTGCTGGCCTCGCGGAGCCCGCGGGGCGTGCTGCCGGTACTCACCCAGGTGGAGGTCCGCAACCGGCCCAAGGGTGTGGTCGCGGTGATCTCGCCGTGGAACTATCCGCTGGCACTGGCCGCCTCCGACGCACTGCCCGCGCTGATGGCTGGTAACGCCGTGGTCGCGCGCCCGGACAATCAGACCGCGCTCACCGCGCTGTGGGCCATCGACGCCGCCGAGCGGGCCGGACTGCCGAAGGGATTGTGGCAGGCGGTACTCGGCCGTGGTTCGGTGATCGGCGGCGAGATCATCGCGCGCGCCGACTATGTCGACTACACCGGCTCCAGCGCCACCGGCCGCACCATCGCGCGGCAGGCGGGTGAGCGGCTGATCGGGTACTCGCTGGAACTGGGCGGGAAGAATCCGCTGCTGGTACTCGAGGACGCCGATGTGAGCGCGGCCGCCAAGATCGCGGTGCGGGCCTGCTTCGCCTCGGCCGGCCAGCTGTGCGAGTCGATCGAGCGCATCTACGTGCACGACCGGGTACACGACCGCTTCGTGGCCGAATTCACCGCCGCGACACAAGCTTTGCGACTGGGATCGGAACTCGACTACTCCTACGAGATGGGGTCGCTGACCTTCCCGCGCCAGCTCGACACGGTCACCGCCCATGTGGAAGACGCGGTCGCCAAGGGCGCCACGGTCCTCGCCGGTGGCCGCGCCCGGCCGGATCTGGGGCCCTACTTCTACGAGCCCACGGTCCTGGCCGATGTGCGCCCGGAGATGACGGTCTACCGCGAGGAGACCTTCGGCCCCGTCGTGTCGGTATACCGGGTGCACAGTGACGACGAGGCCGTCGAGCAGGCCAACGACACCGCCTACGGCCTCAATGCCAGTGTGTGGAGCCGGGATACGGCCCGCGCCCGCGCCGTCGCCGCGCGGATCCACGCGGGCTCGGTCAACGTCAACGAGGGATTCATCGCGGCCTGGGGCAGTGTGGCGGCGCCCTCGGGCGGGCTGGGCATCTCCGGTAACGGGCGCCGGCACGGACCCGAAGGGCTGCTGAAATACGTCGACACCCAGACCATCGCCGTGCAACGCGCACTGCCGATCGCGCCGCTGCCGGGTATGTCGGAGGCGCTGTGGGCGAAGACGATGACGCTGTACTTCGGCGCGATGAAAGCCCTGCGGCAGAAGTGATCTCGCCCGTACGGGCACATCTGAAAGGAACGGATATGGAAACGGTCGCGGGTAAGCGGGTGCTGATCACCGGCGCTGCGATGGGCCTCGGCAAATCCTTCGCCCAGCGCGCGATACGCGAACAGGCCGCCGATGTGGTGCTGTGGGATATCAACGAGACCGCGTTGAAGCAGACCGCGGCCGAACTGTCCTCGGGAGCGGTGAGCCGGGTGCACCACTACGTGGTCGACGTCTCGGACAAGGAATCGATCGCCACCGCCGGGGCCGCTGTGCGCGGCGAGATCGGCGATATTGATGTACTGGTGAACAATGCCGGAATCGTGCGCGGCAACGGCTATTTCTGGGAGACCGACAATCGCGCCGACATCGACAAGACGATGGCGATCAACTCCCTCGCCCCGATGTACACCGCGCTGGAGTTCCTGCCCGCGATGGTGAGCCGCAAGACTCCCGCGCGCATGCTGAACATCGCCTCCTCCGCGGCGCTGGTCGCCAATCCGCGCATGAGTGTGTACGCGGCTTCCAAATGGGCGGCGCTGGGCTGGTCGGATTCGGTGCGCCTGGAACTAGAGCAGTCCGGCAACGAGCACGTCAAGGTCACCACGGTGTGCCCGACCTACATCAATACCGGGATGTTCGACGGCGCCAAGGGATTCTGGTTCACCCCCATCCTGGACCAGGAGGAGGTGGTCGACACCGCCTGGACCGAGATGAAGAACGGCTCACCGCTGGTGGTGCTGCCGTGGACCTCGAAGCTCAACCGCGCGATCTCGGGCCTGCTTCCGCTGAAACTGCGCGACTACTACTTGAACAAGGTCGGTGTCTACCACTCCATGGACGAATTCACCGGCCGCAAGCCCTGATTCGAGGCGGGCGGCGCGGCTACCGCCACGGCAGCGTGATCGGCTCCGCGGGCGTCCGCCCCGCCAGCAATCCCGCGAGTAGCTCGGTGAGCCCGAGCGGATACACCGTCTGATCGGTGCGCGCGAGTTCGTCGCGGTTCCACCACCGGTATTCCACGATGGATCGGCTCTCGTACTCGAGCAGGCCGGTGGTGTCGAGTTCGGCGCCGGCGGAGGCGAGCCGGTGAAAGAAGTAGTCCTCGCGAAACATTCCCGACAACCAGCCGGGAATATCGAGAGGTCCGGAAGCGACCGCGACCTGCGCTCCGAGCTCGGCCGCGCTGACCCGCACACCCGTCTCCTCGGCCAGCTCCCGGGCCGCGGCCGCCGCGGGCGATTCCGCGGCGTCGATTCCGCCGCCCGGAGTGATCCAGAACAGCGGATCGAGATTGCCGCGGTAGGCGATGAGCAAAATCCGGTCCTCGGAATCGGCGAGGATCACCCGCCCCGACCGCCGTACATAAGGCTGCTCCACGAGGTTTCATGCTAACGGCAGCCAGGATCGGGGATATGTCATACTCGGCGCGGCGGGAGGCGCCGAGGGAGGACGGAAGTTTCGCATGGGCCTGATGGACAAGATCCGCGGCGAATTCGTCGATATCATCGAATGGCTCGATGATACGAACACCACGTTGGCCTGGCGTTTTCCGCGCTACGACAATGAAATCAAGAACGGCGCCGAACTGATCGTGCGCGAGGGCCAGCAGGCCGTGTTCGTCTACCGCGGTCAGCTGGCCGACCGCTACGGTCCCGGCCACTACTCGCTGACCACCGAGAACATGCCGATCATGTCCACCCTGCAGGGCTGGAAGCACGGCTTCAACAGCCCGTTCCGCTCCGAGGTGTACTTCATCAACACCCGTCCGGTGACCGAATTGCGCTGGGGGACACCGCAACCGGTGACCGTGCGCGACCCCGACTTCCGCATGGTGCAGGTGCGCGCCAACGGTGCCACGACCATCAAGGTGCTCGACCCGGCGGTATTCCTGCGGCAGGTGATCGGCACCGAGAGCGTCGTCGATATGGAGCAGATCACCGATCTGCTGCGCCGCAATATCGCGCTCGCCTTCTCCGATATGGTGCTCGCCAGTGGCTTGGGCGCCATTGATCTGCAGGGCCGCCAGGTCGAATTGTGCGACAAGCTGCGCGAATTCGTAGCCGAGCGAGTGGCCTCGTTCGGTTTGGGCGTGGACGCGGTCACGATGACCATTTCGCTGCCGGAGGAGATCCAGCAGGCGATGACCCGCGGTGTGGCGCGGGGTGTGGAGGCGAGCGGATTCGCCGACAATGTCCGCGATCCCAACCGCTATCAGCAGGTCCAGGCCGCCGACGCGATGCTCGCCGCCGCGCAGAACCCCGGCGGCGGGGCGGTCGGCGCGGCCATGCAGGCCGGAATCGGTGTGGCACTGGGCGGTCAGCTCGCGGGGACGCTTCAGGGCGGTTTCGCCGCGCCGCAGGGGGCGCCCGCGCAGGGTGGGTATCAGCAGCAGGGCTACGGGCAGCAGCCGCAGGGTCAGCAGCCGCCGCCGCTGCCCGGTCAGCAGCAGTTCCACGTCGACCTCAACGGGCAGGCCGCGGGGCCGTTCCCGGTCGACCAGCTGCGGCAGTTCGTCTCCAGTGGTCAGCTGACCGCGCAGACCAATGTGTGGACCAACGGTATGCAGGCATGGACCGCGGCCGGGCAGGTGCCCGCACTGCAATCGCTGTTCAGTGGCCCGCCGCCGCCGCTGCCGGGCACACCTCCGCCGCCCGCGGGCTGATCGTCATCCGTACCGGGGGGATGAGATGAACAACGAACCGCCACAACCGGATCGGCGGATGCCACCGCCACAGTCCGATCCGCCGCGGCCGTATGCGCAATCGGCGCAGCCGTTCACGCGACCCGCAGAGCCGGATGCGCGAACCGAACCGCTGTCCGGCCCACCATCGCTGCCGGGAGCACCCGCCGCACCACCGCCAGGTCCGGCGCCGCAGCATTTTCCGCCGAGCGGGTACCCGGCGCCGCCCGCACTGGCACCGCCGCCGCTTCCGATGCCCGTGGCTGCGATGGATGACCTGCCGCCGCCCGTATCGGTGCCGCCGTACTCGCCGAGTGGGTACGAACCCTCGCCGCCACCGATACGCCAGGCGCCGCCGCCCATGCCGCCGGGCCCGATGGCCGCCGCGCCGGTGGGTGGCCCGACGCTTTCGCCGCCTCCGATGCCGTGGGCGCCGCCTCCGATCCCGCCACGGCCGGTGGTGGGCGCGCCGATGCCCGCCGGATCGCCGCTCGGCGCACCGGATCGTGCCATGCTGCACAGCACCGAGCTCACCCGCACCTATCCCTGTGCGGCGTGCGGTGGCCAGCTGATATTCGATATCGCCTCTCAGCAGTTGCGCTGCCCGAGCTGCGGTAACTACTCGCCGCTGTCGGTACCGCGCGCGCCGGTCATTTCCCGCGATCTGCGCGTGGCCATGGCGGAGTTGCGGGCCGTGCAGTCGGTCACTGCGGGCCCCCAGGTCACCGGTGACCGTGAGGTGAAGTGCCAGAACTGTGGTGGTACGACGACTTTCGTCGGCAGCCTGACCGCGACCCGGTGCCCTTACTGCGCCACCCCGATTCAGCGCGAGGATGTGCACAACGCGCCGGCTCGGCTGCCGGTCGACGGGGTGGTTCCGTTCCGGATCGACGAGAAGTCGGCGCGTGAGCGGGTCGAGCGCTGGGTCTCCGGGCGCTGGTTCGCGCCGAACGCGTTCAAGAAATACAAGCGGCTGGGCTCGCTGGCGAGTGTGTACCACGCCTACTTCACCTACGACGCCGATGTGCACACCTGGTACCGCGGTGAACGCGGTGAGGAATATCAGGAGCGGTACCGGGAGAACGGGGAGACGAAGACCCGCACCAAGGTTCGCTGGTATCCGGCGGGCGGTGAGGTCGGCAATCAGTTCGCCGATCTTCCGGTGCTGGCCAACGACACCGGCGACCGGGCCAAGGTTGCCGAACTGGAGCCCTGGCCGGTCACCGAGGCCACTACCTATTCACCCGAATACGTCGCCGGGCATCTGGCTCGCACCTACGACCGGGACGCCGAGCAGGTGTTCCCCGAGGCGCGTGACCGCATGGAGAAGGTCATCGAGCAGACGGTGCGCCACGACATCGGTGGTGACCAGCAGCGCATCCACGATCTGCGTTCGACCTGGAACTCGCTGGCGTACAAGCATGTGCTGCTGCCGATCTGGCTGCTCACGGTGATGTACGCCAACAAGCCGTTCCAGGTTTACATCAATGGATTGACCGGTGAAGTGGTCGGCCGCCGCCCGTGGAGCAAGGTGAAACTGGCCGCGTTGATCACCTTCGTGACGTTGCTGATCATCGGCCTTCTGGTCGCGTACGCCCACTGGCACGGGGGCAGCGGCGGTTCCACGACACACCACAGTACGGTCCACCACTCCGGGAGATGACATGGTTCTGCTGCTGCTCGCGCTCATCGTGCTGCTGATAGCCGGCGCGGCGGTCGTGCTCGCCGTGGTGACCCTGAATAGGCAGCGCCACAAGGTAACTCTCGCGAATCAGGTGGTTCCGGGTGTGCCGACCCGGGCCCCGGAGTCGTGGGCGCTGTCGCACGATCCGGAGGCCCGGCTGCACCGCCGGTTGCGCGACGCGATCGCGGCGCTGCGCGCGGTCACCGCCTACGACACCGCCGCGACGGTAACCCTGCGCGCGAACTTGGAGCAGGCGGCCCTGGCCATGGACGAACATCTGATCGCCATCTCGGGCCTGCGCCCCGAACACCGCGAGCCGCGGCTGGCGGAGGCGGCGGAAGGAGTCGCGGCGATCGAGGCCGGAGTGGCCGAATATGCCGGGGCCACCACACAACCCGACCCGGCCGCACTCGACGCGGGCCTGGCGGGTGTACAGGATCGGTTGCGGATGGTGGGCGATATCCAGCAGCGGCTCGGATAACTCCGATCGCCCGCTTACAGTGTGACGCGGGTACCTTCGACGACGATCGTCCCGTCCTCCGGTGACCGGGCGACCGACGACGCCAGCCCGCTGCGCTCGATGATCGCGGCAGCCGTGGCCCGTTGCGATTCGCTGGTCTCCACGAACAGCCGTCCGCCCACGGCCAGCCAGCGCCGGGCCTCGGTGGCGACCCGCCGCAGCACATCGAGCCCGTCCGCGCCACCGTCGAGGGCGGCCCGCGGCTCGTGATCGCGTGCCTCCGGCGGCATCCGCGCGATCATCCCGGTCGGCACATACGGGGTATTGGCCAGCAGCAGGTCGACGCGGCCGATCGGTTCGGCGGGCAGCGGGGCGAACAGATCACCGCGAAAGACCCTGCCGCCCAACGGTTCCAGATTGCGGCGCGCACAGGCCACCGCGGCGGCGTCGATATCGGCGCCGATCAGCTGCACGGCCACATCCGCCGCGCGCAACGCGCGGGTGACGGCCAGCCCCAATGCGCCACTGCCACAACACAGATCGACCACGGTGCGCCGATCGCCGGGACCGGCCACGGTGTATTCCAGTGCCCGACCGACGAGAAACGCGGTGCGCTGCCGCGGCACGAACACGCCGGGCCCGACCGTCACGCGATGTCCGTGAAATTCGACCCATCCCAGCAGATGCTCGAGCGGTATCCCGTGCACCCGCCGCGCCACCAGATCGGACAGATCACCGGGGGAGGAGGCCGCCTGCCGCAGCAGTGCGGCCTCCTCCTCGGCGAAGACACATCCCGCGGCGCGCAGTGTGGCCACGATCGCGGCCTCGTCGGGGATGGCGGGTCCGGAATCGATCACGTGTCCATTGTCGACGGGCGGTCAACCGGGATTCGGCCGGACCGCCCGCGGCCGCTAGCGGGACCCCGGCAGCAGGAAGGTGCGAGTGGCGTCGAGGTAGATGCCCCGCTGCGCGGCCTTGGTGGGCGGCGGCAGCTGCGAGATGATCTGATCGAGCGAGGTCGTCGCGCCCACGACCCGGGTGCCCGCGACCATGAAATCGGCCACCGCACGGCGGATGTGATTGGGCGAGCTCACCACGATCGCGCTGGTGGCCCCGGCATCGCGCAGCATCTGCGAGCTGAACAGCGCATTCTGCACCGTGGAATTCGCGCGGTCCTCGACCAGGACCCGCGAGGCGGGTATGCCGTGCCCGATCAGCCACCCGGCCATGGCGCCGGCCTCGGGCACACCGTTTTGCGGGTTGCCGCCGGTCACCACGATCGGCGACGCCGGTGCCGCGAGGGCCTGCAGCCAGGCCGCGGTGAGACGGTTGACCAGCTCCGGTCGCATACTGCCGTCGGGCAGCAGGCCATAGCCGAGCACCGCGATGCCGGTCTGCGGTCCGGCGATCGCCGGCAGCGGATTGGGCAGGGTGCCCACCGCCGCGCCGATCGCGCCGATCAGTCCGCGGGCGCCCTGAGCCATCTCCGGATCGATGGCCGCGAGCCGATTGAACGCGGTCTCGCGAGTCACCAGATCGCCGGTGTAGTCGGACCAGATGCCCTGCAGGGCGAGCGCCTGGGCGTCATCGGGCGTGTTGTCCAGCAGTGCGCGCAGGTCGGACAGACCCGCGGCGTCGTTGCCGTTGACGAAATTGGACTGCGCCGAGTTGTACAGGGGGGCCGGGCCGTCGGCGGCCGTGGCGGTCGCGGTCATCGGTCCGGCGATCAGGGTCGCGGCTGTTGCCGCGACGACAAGATGCGTCATACGTCTGGCGATTGTCACTTGCAGTCGACACCTTTCCGGGCGAGCGGGGTCACATATGTGTTGCCGATCGTTTGGAACACAACCTTGCCCACCATACGGCCCGAATCGGTCACGAGCCCGGATTTGCCCCCTCGGCTCGGGGCGTGAGTACGGGTGGCGCGGGCGTCGATGCCGGTACGCGGACCGATAGGGTGACCGGGTGGACACCATTTCGCTGACCGGCAAGCAACTCGCCGCCGACCTCAACGCCGAGACGAAACAACGCGCCGCCGCACTCGCCGAATCCGGGGCCGCGCCGCGGCTGGTCCTGGTCGTCGCGAACGACGATCCGGCCAGCGGATGGTATGTCAACTCACTGCAGCGCGCCGCCGGCCGTCTCGGAATCGATTGCGAGACAAACGATCTCGGTGCCGCGGCGAGTGCGGACGAGATCCGCGCCGCGCTCGCGAAGCTGAGCGACGATCCGGCCGTGCACGCGGTGATGCTGCAGACTCCGCTCCCGGCCGGGGTGGATCTCAACGATGTCAGCTCCGCTATCGCGGCGGCCAAGGATGTCGACGGGGTGAGTCCGCTGTCGCTGGGGCTGCTGGCCGCCGGGCGGCCCGGATTCGCGCCGGCCACGTCACAGGCTGTGGTCGAACTCGCACTCCATCACGACATCGCGTTGTCGGGCCGCCATGTCGCGGTCGTGGGCCGGTCGAATGTTGTCGGCAAACCTCTGGCGCAGCTGCTGCTGGCCGAGAATGCGACGGTCACGGTCTGCCATTCGCGGACCACGGACCTGCCGGCGGTCACGTCCGCGGCCGACATCGTGGTGGCGGCCGTGGGCCGAGCCGGGCTGATCGGTGGCGACCATGTGCGCGAGGGCGCGGTGGTCATCGATGTCGGCACCAACGAGGGGCCCGACGGCGGAATCGTCGGTGATGTGGACGCGGCTTCGGTCGACGGCCGGGCAGCGGCGCTGAGCCCTGTCCCCGGCGGCGTCGGCCCCGTCACCACCGCGCTGCTGATGCGGCATGTGGTGGAGGCGGCCGAAGCCGCGCGCTGATCACCAGTGGGTGGTCACCGGATCGCCCACACTCACATTGTCGTAGTACCACTCGGCATCGGCGGGCGCGAGGTTGATGCAGCCGTGGCTGACATTCGTATAGCCCTGATCGCCGACCGACCACGGCGCCGAGTGCACGAACACTCCGCCCGAGGTCAGTCGCTCGGCGAACTCACCGGTGAGGTAGTAGCCCTCCGGATCGTCGAGCGGAATGCCGATGGTGCGCGAATCGAAGACGATGGTGCGGTCCTTCTCCATCACGGGATAGGTGCCGACCGGTGTCTCGCGCCCCGGCTTGCCCATCGACGCCGGCATCACCCGCGGTGCCTGACCGGGGACGAAGACGGTGAACGTATGTGCCGACATATCCGCGTCGGCGCTGGTGCCGCCGTCGGTCCGGAAGTCGGTGCGGGCGTTGCCCGCGGTGACCGTGAACCGGGCGTCGGCGGGCAGGAAACCGGTGGCGGTCCAGACCAGTTCGCGATCGTTGTTCCAGGAGAACGAACCGGGCTGGGTGCCGACGTGCACGGATCGTTCGGCGCGTGCGCGATCGGCGACGGGTGCGGTGAAGTGGATCGTGACCGGATGTGCGATCCCGACCACCGCGCCCGAAGACGGCGAGATCGAGGCTACGGATGCGGATTGCGGAGTCGCGGTCACAGCGGCTGCGGTGCCGGTGGTGAATGCGGCCAGTAGAGCGATACCTATTGCCAGAAAGACATGACGCATCATGTTTCGCATGGCTCCACCCCCTCAGGTGGTGAGCGTAATAAGACCCCCGATTCTAGGCCCGGATGATCATGATCCGCCGAATAGTTCTCGCTTCGTGATCGCGGCTACGGCGTGGCTATTCGAAGAGTCGCGAGGAATGTGCTATGCGAATCAGCCCACGACGGCGGCGAGAACGTCGGTGTGCAGCGCGTCGGCGCGGGCGAAGATCTCCTCGACCCGTCGCAGCGCGGGCGCGAATTCGGCCGCGTCCTGTTCGCCCAGCGAACCGACGTTGATGGCGATATTGAGCTGCGAGCTCCCGGCCGCGGCCCGGGCGGCATCGGCGGCCGCGCCGATATCGGTGACCACATTCGGATTGCCGATCGGCAGCAGATCCGCGGCCAGTGACAGCACTTCGCCCGCCTCGGCGACCACCGCGGCCGGAACCCGCGCGGCCTGCAGCAGTGCGGCGGTGATCGCCGCCTTGCGGGCCTCGATCTGCGCGTCGGTGTCCTTGGGGAGCTTGTAGGCCGCGCCCACGGCGGTGAACGCCGCGGCATCGGCATCGGCCAGGTCCAGCGAGCGGGCGCGCGCGGCATCGGCGGCGGCGATGATCCGATCGATAACCGGCCGGTTGTCGGCGTCCTTGGCCCGGGTGGTGTAGCGCGCGACCATCGCGACCAGGGCGGCGCCCTGAGCCGCGTGCAGCGCGGCTGTCGCGCCACCGCCGGGGGCGGGGATCTTCGCGGCGAGATCGTACAGGTATCGGCCGATCGTCGAATCCCCGAATGTCGTGGCGTCCGTCGACGATGCGGTGTCCTGAGACATGCTGCGGGGCCTCCCGTTTCGATCTATCGGCGTGCGGTACGCCGATAACGGTACCGGGCGGCGCGGCGGATCGAAGACCGGGCCGTGCCGCCCGCCGGTTCGCGCCGCATCGCCGGTGTGCAGGATGGAAGCGGGCGAACCCGGCTGGGGTCGCGGTATCGCGTTTGGTACGGGTGATGCGGTGCGATAACCTCAGTGCAACTAGTTGCATATGAATGGAGTTGCATAAGATGCGGATCGGATTGGGCATCAACTATGCGGGGGGCTTCAAGGAAGTTGCCGTCGAGGTCGCCGATCTCGAACAGGCGGGCCTGGACATCGTCTTCGTACCGGAGGCCTACTCCTACGACGCGGTGAGCGGTCTGGGCTATCTCGCCGCCAAGACCGAGCGGGTGCAGCTGGCCTCGGGCATCCTGCAGCTCTACACCCGCACCCCCACCCTCACCGCCATGACGGCCGCGGGTCTGGACTACGTCTCCGACGGCCGCTACATCCTCGGCCTGGGTGCCTCGGGCCCGCAGGTCATCGAGGGATTCCACGGTGTGCCCTACGACGCGCCGATCGGCCGCACCCGCGAGGTCGTCGAGATCTGCCGCAAGGTGTGGCGGCGCGAGCGCCTGGAATACCAGGGCAAGTACTACACGATCCCGCTGCCCGCCGAACGCGGCACCGGACTCGGCAAACCCCTGAAGCTGATCAACCACCCGGTCCGCGACCGCATCCCCGTGCTGCTGGCCGCGCTCGGCCCGAAGAATGTGCAGCTGGCGGCCGAACTGGCCGAGGGCTGGCAGCCGATCTTCTTCCTGCCCGAAAAGGCCCAGGACGTCTGGGGCGAGGCACTGGCGGCGGGCACCGCGAAGCGCGATCCCGAACTCGGCGCACTCGACGTGTACGCCGGACCCGCGCTCGCGATCGGCGACAACGTCGAACCGCTGCGCGAGTTCGTCAAGCCGCATCTGGCGCTCTACATCGGCGGTATGGGCGCCAAGAGCAAGAACTTCTACCACACCCTGGCCACCAAATACGGCTACGGCGCCGAGGCCGACCGCATCCAGGAGCTGTATCTGGCCGGCCGCAAGGAAGAGGCCGCGAAGGTGGTCCCCGACGAGCTGGTCCGCGATATCTCGCTGATCGGCTCGGCCGGATTCGTCGCCGAGCGGATCGCGGCATTCCGCGAGGCCGGGGTCACCGTCCTCAATGTCGTTCCGCTGGCCGGTACGGCCGCCGAGCGGGTGAAGTTGATCGAACAACTGCGCGCGCTCGTCTGAGACGAGACCTCGCATGCCACGGGCCCGGTCGCACTTCGCGACCGGGCCCGTCCGATAATTCGTATCAGCGCTGTTTCAGCGCTTCGAGTGCGTCGTCCAGCGTCGTATGCAGGGCAAAAACCTGATCGAGATTGGTGAGCTTGAGCTGTCTGCGCGTTGCCGGCCCCTCGGCGACCAGCACGATACGAGTTGCCGACCCGGCCCGCTGATGAGCGGCCACGAGCGCGGCCATCCCGGCCGAAGCCAGGAAGCTCACCTGCAGCAGATCGATGATCAGTGTCGCCGGCGTCCCGCCGAGGGCCGCTTCGATCGCGCTCTCCAGCGCGGGAGCGGTTGCCAGGTCGACTTCACCGGCCACGGTGAGCACGGTCGCATCGTCGTGCACGCTGACCGAGGTGGTCATCGCGTCGGCGAGGGGATACGCGTCTCCGGAAGTGTTCGTCACGCGCTTCAATGTACCCGGTGAACAATCAACGATCTCTGCGACCAGGTATTTCCTTTCGGAGACAAGGGGATAGGTGCTGAGCAGCCGTCACATCGGCCACTTGCGACACATATATCGGGCACGCCATGCGTCCGCGTGCCGGGAGTCCGGACTCGATGCGACGCAACGAGGTCCGCCGGAGGTCGTTCATGTAGCCGTAGGTCTGCTGCGGCAGCGTGAATAGTGTTGTGAGAAGCGGCTTGTGGGCACGCTTCTGCCCGGTGTGTCGACGCTCGGAAGGTGTAACGAGTTCGTCGCGCACCTTCGAGCTTCATGGGTAGCCTGCGCTCGTGAATCGAATGTGATCCGAATCCGAAAGTGAATGTGAAACAAGTACTGCGCGAGTAACGGCGCAGGTCAGGAAGTGTGCTCCCCGCATAAATAGGGGTGAGAGCTGTAATCCGGGGAATGTTCGCAGCAGCGGCTCGGCTCGGTCCCCCGTGAGAACCGCGACTCCAGGGCCGGACACGGCTGTACGCGCCAGATCCTTCGTGGTGCCGTCGATGTAGGCGTCGGTCCACGTCGTGGTCAAGTGCGTCAGAATTGCCGGATTCTACGCATCGCCGCCGGTGGCGGTTGTCGCCCTCATTGCCGGCGTCAGCCGTGCATCGCGCCTCGACGCACCTTCCCGGTCAGTGGGTCGCGCTCGGTGAGGCAGTAGGTGCCGCCGGCCGGATCGGTCATCACCGTCCACTGTGCGCCGCGACCCACTCGCCGGGCACCGAGTGATTCGTGCCAGGCGGCGACGGCGCCGGCATCCGAGCAGGCGATATTGATATGCGCCGTCGGTGACCGGTCTTCGTCCAAGCGCTGCAACAGGATTCGTGCGGGCAGCCGGGGCGGCACCAGCAGCCGGGTGAACTCGGATCGGGTCGAGGGCCGCGACTCCCAGCCGGTCATCGCGGTCCAGAACCGGACCTCGTCGTCGAAGCCGGACGCCGGGATATCGAAACAGATCTGGTCGAGTCGGCTCAGCGTTCCGCCCGGACCGGGAACCGGTGCCGGAATATGTTGTCCTGCTTCGGTGGTCAGGCAGAACCACAGCCCGTGCGGAGAGCGTACGAGCAGCCAGTCGCCGTGGTCGGCATGTATGGTCGCGCCGAGTTCGACGGCGATGCGGCCGGCGGCGTCGAGATCGTCGACATCGAAATCCATATGTGCGCCGCCGGGTCCGCCGACCGCCTGTGCTCGCACATAGGAATCGCCGCGCTCGGGCAGCAATGTCGCGAATTCCGAATTCGCACCGCCGCGGTCCGACAGTCGCGTTCCGGTCACCGTGGTCCAGAACTCGCACGCCTCGTCGAAACGGTCGGCGGGCCGATCGAGGAAAATCCAATTCCAGTGAATCATGTTATCCCCCAGCAATGTTCGGGTCATCACATGGCCTTCCCCGCAGCGTCACCGTGGCGACCGCGCACGCCTTCCCCTCCGGGCGCAGGCAGTCGATGCGTACCGCCGCCGAGGTTCGCCCGCGATGAGCCACCTGTGCCGCGAAACGTACGGTTCCGTCGGCGGGACCGGGCCGCAGATAGGCGACGCTGATCGAGGCCGGTACCAGTGGACGGGCCGGATCGTGGGTGGCCATCGACGCGGTGATCTCGGACAGGCACAGCACGATCCCGCCGTGCAGATTTCCCAGCGGGTTGGCCACATGCGGTCCGGCGGCCAGCTCCAGCGTGAAGCCGCCATCGTCGGTCCGGCCCGCTGCCGCGAGGAAGTCGAGTACGGATTTGTCGGCGTCGGCGATGTCGGGGACGGCGGGACGGGCCCGGTCTGCCGGCAGGGCCGGGACGAACCGGGTGTGCTGGGTGCCGAGAACGATGAGATCCCCCTCCGCCGTATGAATGGAACCCCGTGAGATTCCGTCGGTTTCGGTCAGATACATTGCCTCGCCCGTACCGGTGAGATACGAGGTGTGCGCTGGTATGGGTGCGCAGAATTCGGCGGACATCGTGGTGGTCACTCCCCAGCACCCGTCGGGGCCGCCGGCGATCACGGGGCAGCCGAGCAGGACGTCGAGCAAGACGCCGATCACTCCCGGTGAGGGGTCGCCGTGCGGACCGCGAACCCAGGGGCCGGTGTGCATGCGGGCAGTGGTCACCGGAAAGGAACCGTCCACATCGTGCAGGCGAAACAGCGCCTCGGGGATACCCGGCACGAACGCCAGCGTGCGTGCGGTCGGTTCCGCTGTCATCGGACCTCCATCATCGACAGTCTGATCTGCTCGTTGTATCACCACCGAACCCGCATCTGCTCGCCGGTGGATCCCGCCGATCTGCCCGGCTCATGCAGGAAGTCGCGGAGAAGTCGGCCGCAGTGCTGTTCTCCTTGACCAGCATGGCTCGGCGATGCCGGGCCCAGTCATGGTTCGGTCGCCAGGGCGTCTCGATGATGGCGTTCGCGACCGTTGGCTTGTCACGCATGCCCCTGGCTCGTCGCGCGGTATCGGGCGCTTCTGCTGTGCCATTCTCGGCTGCCGCCTATCCACGCCCACAATTCTTCGAGGAAACGTTTCAGTTCGGGTGAGGCGCCCGGCCGGAGGTCTCGGCAGGCGGATTCGAATGCTCGAACAATTTCGTTGTCGTGGGCGACGCTGCGTTGGATTGCCTCTTGCAGGGAGCAGCCCTGCTCATGGGCGATGATCGACGGAAGGTTGAAGTCTCCTATCGCTGTTTGCGATTCCTTGGCCATGGAGTAGATGTCGTTGACGAGAGTGGTTGCGTCGGCTGCCAGTCGGACAGCCTGCCGGACCTGAGGGTGGGAATAGACGTTGGCCGGAAGTTCGTATCCATTCACCACATTGATCGCCGACATGGCTGCCAAGAAGCTGTTGTGCTGTCTTTCCGACAAAAATTCCCACAGAGCCGGAGTTCGGCCGGAAATTCGCCACATCGCCTCGGCGGTCCAGGTGAAGAACAGGGCGAGCGTCTCGTGCCGGATTCTCGCGATCTGGGAGGGGGTCGCGTGCCGGGAGATATGCCCCAGGCTCGAAGTGAGCGCGCCGAAGACAGGGTGGTCGCGCATGTGCGCCTTGATCTCGGCCGCGTATTCGCCCACGTAGTGGGGCGGGTCCATAGCAGACATGGCGAAGGTGAGACGTTCGGCTACGAGCTCGTTGACGGCGCCGTACCGTTCATCGTCGGCCACATAGTCGTCGATGGCGAACAGGGCCGCCATCCAACGTGCGATGAGTAGCAGCCGGTCGGGGTCGTCGGTATGCGGACACGTGAGCATAACGAGCTGGCCGAACTGGCACGACTGGAAGTAGTCGAGGTTTCCGGCATAGATTCCGACTTCTGCGGCCCATTCGACCAGGCGTTCATTGACTTCCGTGCCGAGTCTTTCGTTGTCCCGCACCGGAGCCGGGGCATAGAGCCCGAGGTGCCATGTTCGAGCTTTCGTAGATCCGCTGAATGCGCGAGCACGCGTGCCAGGATCCGGACCGGCAGCGTCCACCGTTCGCGTGGAGTTGAGATCGGTCACAGGTGGCCGCTTCTCATGTGAGTTTCGGCGCGGCCAGTGGGAGGCTCTTCCTCACCCGGTCGGGGAAGGCCTCCAGGTATGCGGCCCAGTCTTTTCCGCATTGCTCGCAGAGACCGACCCCGGAAAATTTGCCGACATCATCGATGCCGTATGACTCCTTGCGCTCGCACGCATGGCATTTTTCTTCCGGCGGGCGATCGAGCATGTCGGCAAGTCCGTCGAAAAGTAGCCGCGGTTGGGCCATGACTGCTTCATAACGCTGGTCGACAACGGTCGCGGACACCGGATCATTGCGGTACCAGAGCTTCACATTGCGTCGGGCGTCATCGACGAGCGCCTCGGATTCCGGCATGCCGAGCGTCATTCCCTCCTCGACGTAGCGGTATCTGCGCATCAGCATGTGAACCGGTCCTCCGAGATACCGGCAATAATTGATGATGCATCGCCGGTCGGCCGTGCGCGACCACAGCGGATCGAGGGCCCACAGAGTTTCGCGACAAGCCTTGTAGGCCGCAGTGCGGAGTTCAGGATCGGCGTATGCGAACAAGTTGCAAATCTCCCCTTCCGCGCGATGTTTGTAAAAGGAGATGGAATCGAAGAGGGTGACCGCGATTTCCGCCATCATGGCGTTCTCGTCTTCGGTCAGCCAACGGTCGCTGTCATTGCAGGCTATGGCAGCGTTCAGGTAGAACCGGATCATCCCGTCACAGTCACGAAGCCGAAAATAGTCTGCGGCAGAATGGGCGAGCGCGTCGGCGTAGCGACGGTATAGCGCCGAAGAACGTCTTTCGCTGGATTTTTCCGTCATCACCAGAACGGCGGACCGGAATTCTCTCGCCATCTCATTGCGGATCGACGACCCGCCGAACAGGATGTCGAATTCTCTCTCGATGTCGTACCCGATCCATGGGCCATCGTCGACGACGTCGATCGCGCGCCCGGTGTAATCGGCCACATATGCGATGACGCCGAGCCGTGTCAGCGCCATATAGCGATCCCAGTTGGAGAACTCCGGAACAATGCACCGGTTCAACTCCCAGGACTGCGTTATTATCTCGGCGATCTTCTCGCGCTGTACGCCATACGGCTCCAGATCGATCTCCAGCTCATCCGGATAGAACCATTTGTCCGTTCGTGCAGTCTTCGTCATTGTTCTCCGTCGAGGATCGTTGTCGTCACCGGTAATGCCTGCACAGCGTGCACCGTGGAAAATCTGCGGAATTCCAGGCTTTCGAAGGGGACCGCGAGCTTCAGGTGACGGAATCGCCGGAAAAGGGCGGGCAGTGCGATGCCCAGTTCATGCCGGGCCAGTGCGGCTCCGAGGCAGAAATGGGTTCCGTAACCGAATGCCAGGTGGTTCGCGGAGTCCCGGGTGGTGTCGAATTGATCAGGGTCCTCGCCCATGCTGTCGTCGCGGTTGGCGACAACCAACGATGTCATCACGTACTCACCGGATTTGATCGTCGCGCCACCGAGAACAACATCTTCGGTGGCTGTTCGAACCAGCCCGGTTTGTACTACGGACAGGTATCGGAGCATCTCTTCGACGACGCGGGGCACACTCTGTGGCTCATCTCTGATCTGAGCCAGATCCTGCGGATGCCGAAGCAGCAAAAGAACGCTGAGTCCGAGCATGCTGGCCGTCGTGTCGTGGCCGGCTATCAACACGGCATTGATCAGCCCGATCAATTCGGCGTCGGTCAGGTCGTCGCTGTGGTCGCGGACGAGAGCGCCGAGCAGCGTGTCATTTGGCGATTTCCGCTGTTGGTCAACCAGTGCCGCAAGGCGTTCCCACATCGTGGTGAAAATGCCCGCCATCTTGTCCTGGCTCAACGTTCGATCGAAGGCCTGGTTGGCAAGCTCCTCGAACAGTCTCTGATCTTGTTCGCCGAGTCCGACCAGCTCGCAGACGGTCTGGGACGCGACCGGCTGTGCGAAGGACGACACGAGGTCCACCGGGGACGCCATTCGTTCGATCGCATCCAGCCGCTGCTCCACGATTTCGGCCACCCGGGCTTTCATCAGTGCCATGCGGCGGGGTGAGAACGCGGCGTTGACCATGCGCCGAAACTTGGTGTGATCAGGAGGGTCGAGTCCCGCGATCGCCCCCGGCTGCCGGGTCGGACTCGCGATCGACGCTTGTCCTGTCGCCCGGGGACGGGTGACCGTGCGCGGGGTCCGCGCTGTACTGAAACGCGGATCACTCAACACCTGACGGACATCGGCGGGTCGAACCACCACCCACACCGGGTCTCCATTGGGAGCGCGCTGTTGAGTAATGGCTTCCTCGGTTCTCAGCCGCAGCAACTCCGGCGCAGGATCGAATGGCGTGTGTGTTGCCCGTCGATAGGGCACCGGCACGAAAGGATCCGTTTCCGGCGGCGGACTCGCGTCCGGACCGGATCGCTCACCTCGGCCGGAGGCCGGCGACAGTGAGGTGTCCACAGCTTTGGTCCTCCAGATGTGAGATAGATGGTGGAGGCTGCCCCCATCCGGAGCGCGGGCCGAGCGACGGCGCCCGGCCCGCGCCCGGAGGTATCAGGACAGGAAGATGGATTTGGACTGCAAGTAGTTGTCCATGCCCTCCGGGCCCAACTCGCGCCCGAGACCGCTGGCCTTCCAGCCACCGAACGGGGCATTCAGATTGATGAGGGTGCCGTTGAGGCTGACGGTACCGGTGCGCATCCGCCGGGCCAGGGCCACCGTGCGGTCGGAGTCGGCAGACCAGACCGCACCTCCCAAGCCGTACTCGGAGTTGTTCGCGATGCGGACCGCTTCGGCATCTCCGTCGTAGGGCAGGATCGCCACGACCGGGCCGAAGATCTCCTCTTGGGCGATGGTGGCGTTTTCGGCGACATCGGCGAATACGGTCGGCTCGACGTACCACCCGCGTTGCCGAGACGAAGGCCGGCCGCCGCCGGCGACAAGCCGCGCACCCTCGGCCTTCCCCTTGGCGATATGAGCTTCGATTCGGTTGCGATGCCTGGCCGTCGCGACCGGTCCGATCTGCGTGCCGGCATCGAGCGGATCGCCGATCACCCGCGAGGACGCCCACCCCGCGACGGCGTCCACCACCTCGTCATAACGACTGCGCGGGGCCAGAATTCGGGTGATGGCCGCGCACGCTTGCCCACCGTTTGCCATCGACATGAGCGGCAGATCACGCAGGACGATGTCGAGGTCGGCGTCGTCGAGAACAATGCCTGCCGACTTGCCGCCGAGTTCCAACGACACGGGACGCAGGAGTCGACCACACGCTTCACCGACAATCCGGCCGATCGCCGACGATCCGGTGAACGCGACTTTGTCGACATCGGGATGGCTCACAAGGTGAGCACCGAGGCCCGACCCGCCGGGGACCCAATTGATTACTCCGGGCGGCAGTTCGGCCTCCTCAGCGGCCTCGGCCAGCAGGAAAGAGTCGAGTGCGGCGTCCGGAGAGGGCTTGACAACCATGGTGCAACCGGCTGCCAGCGCCGGGGCGATCTTCATCATCGCGGCGATGACCGGGAAGTTCCACGGCGTGATCGCGGCGACAACGCCCACCGGCTCACGGCGCACGAGCGTGTCGAACCCCATCGGCGACGGGCGGCGTTCCTCGAACTGCGTCGACGTGGCCAGATCTGCGTAGTAACGCAAAAGGGTTGGTGGAAAGGATGTCTCGAACAGGCGACTGAGTTCGAGGGGCATCCCGACCTGCTGGGTTACCAGGCGTGCTATCTCCTCCTGACGAGCGTCGATGGCATCGGCGAACCGCCGCATCGTTTTGGCCCGTTCCGCCGGATCCGTTGTTGCCCAGCCTGATCGGTCGAACGCCTCTCTGGCCGCCGCCACTGCGGCGTCACCGTCGGCTTCGGTCGCCTCCGGTACGTTGCCGAGCACCTCTTCGGTCGTCGAGTTGATGCCCGTCAACTGTTTCGACGACGACGGCTCGACCCACGTCCCGCCGATGAAAAGGCGAGACCGTGTGATTGTTGTCAAAGCGATTCCTGTCTGTGGTCAGATGCGGTCGGCCGCGATCAGTAAATACTGGAAACTGCCATCCCGGTAGGCATCCAAGAATGCCTGCTCGATACCGGTAGCAAGGGAAGACTGCGCTCGAAATTCCCAATATGGAATTGTCGCCGCGGTGAGATCGACGACGCTGACAGGCACCATTCTGTGTGCCGCCAGTTCTTTGAAATATGTGCTGCGGGGATGGATATCGCAGATGTAATGGGCATTGATCGTGCTCACCGCCCGCGACGGCAGACCGTAGGCGTCGTTGTAGCATCCGGTGATGCACACATATCTGCCGCCACGTCGCAGCAAACGTGCGTATTCTTCGAACAGCAACGACAGGTCCACATACATGGTGCTCTCGTTGTTCCAGATTCCCTGGAAAGCGCCGGTCTCGAAGCCGGTTTCGAGCATGTTTTTCAAGTGATACCGCACATTGTCGGCGATCTCGAGTTCGCCTGCCCGCCCGTTGGCGAAGTCGACCTGAGTTCGGGAGATGGATACTCCGTCTACTTCGCAGCCGAAACGCCGGTGTGCCATCACGCTGCTACCGCCGCGGCCGCATCCGGAATCCAGGAGGCGGTCCTCGGCGGCGATAGGGCCGAGATTTTCGAGAAGGAAGTCGGCTTGAGCGGTCTCCAGCCGGTGCAGTTCCTCGATGACCCGCTGGTCGCGAACATCCGGTGGAGCATCGAGAATCGACCAGTCCACCGCGCCGATCCCGTAATGATGATGATAAAGGCCGTCCACCTCACCCAGGCGAAGATTGACTGGATTCTTTTCAGCATTCCAGTATTGGGCGATGGTCTGCTGATATGGACTGTCGATAATTGACGTCTGTGGTCGGGTCGACAAATCTGTTGCTCCTGAGTTCGGGCTATCTCAGCGGTATAAGATTTGAGCTCGTTACGGCTCGGCCACGCTGAGTGCGGTTTCGGCGGTGGGTCGCTCGCTTCACCGTCTGTGCCGTTTTCTTAATTCCGATGCCGCTCGCGCGGTTTGTACTGCGTGGTTCATAGCGCATCCCGAATAGTTCCGACCGGTATGCGTCGAACGTTAGCCTCGATCTTTCGCCGGGCCTTCGGCCCGGCGTGATCGGGTTCGGATTGGTGTTTTCGGATCGTATCCGGGCGGGTGGGTGTGGTTGAGCGGCCCGGGTCATCGGGCTGGCTGCCGGGTTCCACGAGCCCGGTGGTGTCCTTCCGCGGTTGTAGGAGTTGGTTGTTGCTGGTCAGGTTGCTTCCAGGCGGGTCATCGCGGTGCGGAGCAGGCCGGTGGCCGGGGCTGATCGGGGTAGGTGTAGCCGGGTTTTTCGGGCGTGGCGTGCGATGCGGCCGGGTAGTGAGAACAGGTGCAGGCGCAGGGTTTTCGGTTCCCATCGGCGGGCATCGTGGTCGGTGAGTGCCAGCATCTGCATCCAGGCGGTCAGATCGAGCGCGAGCGCGACCAGCGCGAGCCAGATCTGATTGGCGGCAAAGGATTTGAATGGCAGGTTGCGCATCCCGGTGTTCTTGCCAGCGCGGATACGATCCTCGCAGCGAGCCCGGCGGCGGTGGCGCAGCTCGAGATCTGGGATCTGCCCGCGGCGGGTGTTGGTGACGAACGCGGTCAGCCGCAGCCCGTCGACGTCGGTGAACCGCAACTGTGCCCCCGGATGCGGGCGTTCCTTCCGCACGATCAGCCGCATCCCCGCGGGCCAGCCGGACAGGTCGACCATGCCGGTGATCTCGGCGACCCACGCGCCGGCGCGAACGTTCCCGTCGGGGTCGTAAGCGGGAGTCCATACCCTCTTCGGCACCAGGTTCACGGCCTCGACCAGAGTGTCGGTGAGGGTGAACCCGAGCGAGTACTGCATCCGCCTCGCATGGCAGTACTGCACGAATTCGTGGGTTCCACCGCCGGAATCAGTGCGCACCAATACTTTCCGCCCGGCCCGCCACGTTGGCCGCCATGGCAGCTGGGTGAGGGCTTCGTGCAGCACCTGCTTGTGGTCGACCGCGGTATTGCTGCCGGAGTTCCCGGGCCGCAACATGATCGCCGCTGGCTCGCCGGTGCCGTCGGGACCGTGGTCGATGAACGCGCACAGCGGATGGAACCCGAATCCTTTCTTCCAGGTCGGGGTGGCCTTCTCCTTGTCGCTGTGCGCGTCGAGCAGGGTCGCATCCAGATCGATGATCAACGGATTGTCCGCGTCGATCCCGTGATCAGGTGCTGATCGCCCGGCGCGTTTCCACACCACCGCTCGGGCGGCGGCGCGCGCTGATGCTATGGCGGACAATGCTTTCGGCACGTCCTCGGCCAGGGCCGACACCAGCCGCGATACCGTCGGATCCGACGCGACCGACCCGAACACCCCAGGCTGGGTGCGCAACAGCGACACATCCGCAGCGCAGTCACCTCCCGCCGCGACCGCGATCGCCAGGTCCAGCACGATCTTGCCCGGATTGTGTGTCGAGAGCGGTTTGCGCCACGGGGACAGGGCTTGCGACAGACCCTTGACCAGCCCGATCTTCTCCGCTGTGCGCACCAGCAACAACGTGCCCGCCTGCGACACCAGACCCGACCCATCCCCGTCCACGGCCAGCCGCGGATACCACGTAGACTCACGCACCGAAAAGGTGTTTCCTTCTTCTGCTGATTCGACCCTAGACAAGCCGAATTATCGCAGGCTGGAACACCTTTTCGCACATCCAGAGCGCCAGCGACTCAACTACCGTGAATGGCGCAGGTTAGGCTATTCCCAATCATGGGGGAGGATGTCGGCGGTTGAGTTCGCCAACCGTTCGCCGGACGGACCGTCGCCGCTCCGGTGCTCCACCGAATACGGCACGCTCAGCATCCCAGGGCCGTGGATTCACGGATGATTCGGCATCGGTTTGCGATTGACGACCAATGCTGCTGGTAGGCAGCAGATTCAGCGTTCGGTCAAGACCTCGGCCGGCGAGTTGGCGGCCAGGATGGCCATGGTGCTGCTCATGAGGTCCTGCGGGGTTGAGGCATCGGCGACGAAGGCCTCGGTCCATGCTGTGGTCAAACGGGTGAGCAGGTCCACATTCCCCGGCTGTGGTGTGCCGCAGAGGAGTTCGGCGATCTGGTCGGTAGTGGCGCCCTCGGCGTCGGTGTGCTCGCCTGCGGTGAGGCGGACACCGAGGAAAGGGCGGTGCAGGTCGGATTGCAGGGCCGCGGTGCCGCTGGCGAAGTTGTTGCACAGACCGGGCGGGCCGGAGATGGTGAGGATCGGCAGGGGAGTGGGCGCGAGGTCGGTGAGGGCGGTGTCGGTGTTGGTGCCGAGGAAGGATTTCACCGGGTCCAGCAGGATCAGGCCGTGCAGGCGGGACCAGGCGGCGGGGTAGGTGGTGTGCAGGCGGTGCGCTACGTATTCGACGGCTTCAGCGCCGGCCGAGTGGCCGATGAAGACGAGCTGGGAGGGTAGTGCGGGGGCGGGGTGGCCGGTGCGGGCCGCGGCGGCGGTCAGTGCGGCGGCCAGAGGGCCGGAGTCGGCGGCGAACAGTGTGGCGACCTGGTCGAGAAATCCGGTGTTGTCGCCGAGGTTCTGCAGGGTGCAGCCGTTCGGGTCGATGAACGGCAGGCTGGGAGTGAACACGAGGTAGCCGTTGTCGGCCAGGGATCGGGCGAGAGCGGCGATATTGGTGTCGGTTCGGGCGAATCCGTGCTGGAGCCAGAGCAGGGCGCGGGGTGTGCCGGTGGGCAGATACCAGTCGGCGGGTTGGGTCAGGACCGTTGCCGCGCAGGGCAGCCCAATCGTTCCGGGCAGCTGATCCGATTGTGCCACCGCGGGAGCGATGGCGACGGCGGCGGCGCAGACGGCGGCGAGAACGGTCGGGGTGGAGGTGGCGGCACGCATCGCGGCTCCAGGAATCCGGCGCTGTCCGTGGCCGGAGAAATACTAGATCGGTCTGGTCTGAAGCGGTCGCGGGCGTTGGACGCCGCCGTGCGATCGTCGGCAAAATCGAGAGCGTTTCGTTCACCGAAACATAGTTTCGGTGAATGGAATAATACGACGAATTGCTCTTCGGTGCGAGGCGTTGCCGCGAGATCAGTGCTCGCGCAACAGCTGCCCAGCGCCCTCGATTCGATCGTCGATTCCGTGCTCGCGCAGCGCATGCCACAGTGTTGCGGCGTTGATGGCGATCACGGGTTTGCCCAGTTCGCGTTCGAGTTCATCGGCGAGCCCCACGAAGGACAGATTCGTGCCCACCTGCACGACCGCTTCCACCTCGGGGCCGTCGAGCAGCCCGACCACGTCACGCAGCCGAGCGGGACCGACCTTGGCGATATCCATGGCGGTCGGGCAGCGCAGCCCGGTGATATCGGTGACCTCGAATCCGGCCTCGGTGAAGAATCGGCCGACTTCCCGGTCGGCCACCGGCTGATACGGCGAGAACACCGCGATCCGCCGGCATCCCAGCTCGCGCAGTGCCGCGCGGCACGAACTCGCCCCGGTGGTGACCGGCAGGCCGGTGCGCTCGCGCAACCGTTGTTCGAATGCGGCATTTCCCGCGACCCCGCCCCAGAAGGTCTCGGCCGACATGCCCATCACCATCCGGTCCGGCTCGGCGGTGAGCGCGTCGCGGACCGCGGTGTCGACGGACGAGCGGATCTGGCCGAGCAGTGCGCGGAAGTCGTCGTCGTTGCCCATCACCGGATCGGGGATGTACATCGACCCGGCCCGATAGGTCACGCCGGTCACTCCGGCGCGCCAATAGTCGTGTTCGACAACGGTATTGGTGCTCGGGACAATTACGCCGAAGACGGCGCGGGGGCCCACGGCATTGGTCATCGGTACTCCTCGGTGGTGCTGCTCAGGATCGGGCGAGGGTGGTGCGCGCGAGTGCGTCGGTCACCGCGCGGTGGGCGCGGTCGCGGTCGGCGGGTGCGTCCAGGAGCAGGACGTCGACCAGTAGCGGGGACACGATCGACATGGTGATCTCCCCGGCGACCGCCGGTTCGGCGACACCGGCCGCGCGGACCGCGGCGCGAAACGGGGCCAGCAGATCGGTGACGTATCGGTGGCGCAGTTCGACGCAGTCCGGATCGGTGACCGACGCGGTGACCAGGGCGCGCAGGAAGGCGGCAACGGGCTTGTCGCGCAGGCGATCACACAGCGAGTCGACCTGCGCGTGCAGATCCTCCAGGGGGTCGCCGGTGGGTGCGGGCGACGGGTGCGGTGCGACGGTGATGAGTGCGGCCAGGAAGTCCTTGGGTGCCGGCCAGTGCCGATAGATGGTGGTCCGGGCGACGCCGGTAATGCTGTGGAGCCGTTGCGGAGTCAGTGCGGCGGCACCCTCTGTGAGGATCAGTTCCAGTGCGGCGGTGAGCACGATTTCGGCGGTCTCGCCGGCCGGTCCTGCCGGGCGTCCGGGTTTGTTCACGGTAATAAACGATACATCTTGTTTTGGTTATTGATAAGTACTACATTCTGTATCGGAAACAATGCATTCCGCAGGAGGATCCATGCGTCCCCATGTTGAGCTCATCGACGAAAAAGACCTGATCTGGCATCCGGCCGAATTCCGGCACGCGACCGGCGATGCCGAGCAACGCAATCTCAGCTACGACGAGGAGGACGGTTCCGCATCGCTGAAGGTGCGGTTCATCGGCGACTGGTTCCGGCCGGCGGGCGTGCACGCCGCCGCGACCGAATGGTTCGTGCTGTCCGGCCGAATCATCGTGGGCGACAGCGAACTCGGGCCCGGCGGGTTCTGGATGGCGCCGACAGGTGTGTGGACGCCGCCGATCCGGGTGGCCCCAGGCACCGAGATCCTGCTGTTCCGGGAGGGCGGCGGCTGGCAGTTCGACCTCGCCGAGGCCGACCGCGAATTCGTGCGCCCGGACCAGAAATTCGTCCTCGCCGACACCGCGGCCATGCCGTGGATCGATGTGAAGGACGGCAGTCCGATGCGGTTCGATCTGGGTGGCACGCCGGTGCCCGGCCTCTACATCAAACTGCTGCACCGGGATCAGAAGACCGGCTTCTACACTCGCCTGATCAAGGCGAAGCCGGGCTGGCGGGAGGTGCCGCTGGCTCATCATCCCTGCAGTGAGGAGGCGTACTGCCTCGACGGCGGTTTCGAATACAACTTCGGCACGATGTGGCCGGGGACCTACTTCTGGCGTCCTGCCTACATCCGCCACGGTGATTTCACCGCCGATGCCGAGCGCGGATGCACCTGGATCATCCGCTCGGACGCGGATCTGGTGGATTGGTACACCGAGAACGCGAAGGTTGTGATGGCGGGCGAGGCCACCAACTGGGGGCCGGGATTCGCGAACACGACGGGGCCGAAGTTCATCGAGCCGGTCCGATCGGCATCGGTGGGCGCTTGGCTCGATCCGGCCTATCAGTAGACGGCGGTGGCGGCCCGGTCCCACATCGGGCCGGGTCGCTGCTCGCTGCGGTGCGACAGATTCCGGGTGCTGCGTTCACCGTGGCCGGGCAAGGGGCGCGAGACTGTCGATCAGTGCTCGCGCAGCAGGGAGCCCGCGCCCTCGACGCGGTCGGTGATGTCGTTGTCGCGTAATGCCATCCACCAGGTCGCGGCATTGATCGCCAGCACCGGTTTGCCGAGCCAGCGTTCCGCCTCGTCGGCCAGGCGCACCATCGACAGGTTGGTCCCGCACTGCACCAGCGCGTCGACACCGTCGCTGTCGACCTCGCGCAGCGCGTCGCGCAGTCGGTCCTCGGGGACGTGGGCGATGGATACCGCTGTCGGGCAGCGCAATCCGCGAATGGCTTTGACCTCGTATCCGAGCTCACCGAAGAACCGGATCACATTCTCGTCGCCCACCTGCTGGTAGGGCGTGACCACGCCGATGCGGCGGGCGCCGTAGAGGTCCAGCGCCCGGCGGCAGGCCTCCGCGCCGGTGGCGACCTCGAGTCCGGTCACGTCGTGGATTTGGCGCACGAACTGCCGATTGCCCTCGACTCCGCCCCAGAAGGTTTCGGCCGACATACCCATGACCATGTAGTCGGGTTCGCAGGTGAGCACGCGTTCGCAGGCGGCGACGATTTCGGCGCGGATCTGGTCGAGCAGCCGCTCCATGCCGGCGTCGTCGCTCATGTTCTGGTCACGAATGTGGATGCGGCCGAAGTGCGCGGTCACCCCGGGGACACCCATCCGCGCGAAGTCGGGTTCCACGACGGTGTTGGTGGAGGGGGCCAGCACCCCGAATTTGGTTCGCCAGCCGAGTACGTCGGGCATCGGGACAGCTCCTTGTCGTGCGGGAATCGCTCAGTCGGCGAAGGGATCTCGGGTGTGAAAGGGGGCGGTGGCGAAGCGCCGGACCACCTTGCCGGTGGTGAGCCACCGCACGTGCGCGCCGTTGCGGGCCCGGGAGATCACCCGATCGGCCAGCCACGGCGCCACGGTATCGACCGGGTCGGCGAGGATGGTGAAGATCCGCCGGGCGCGGGCCAATTCGGCGGGATCGGCGTAACCGTGGGTGAGCAGGCCGGTGGTGACCATGCCGGGACTGAGCAGTCCCGCCGAGACACCGGCGGGCACCTCTTTGGCCAGCGCTCCGGTGAGATAGGTGACCGCGCGCTTGGTGGCGCCGTACACGCCGAGACCGGGCACGGTGCGGCCGTCGCTGCCGAGACCTTCCATATTCCAGATATGGCCGTGCCCCGTGGATTTCATTCCCGCGACCGCGACCGAGCAGCCGTTGAGCACGCCGGTGAGGTTGATGTCGGTGACTCGGCGCGCCTCCGCCTCGGGCAGTTCCCACAGCGGTGCGCGAGTGTGGGAGACACCGGCGTTGTTGATCCAGATGTCGACCCCGCCGAATCGGTCGGCGGCGGCCTCCCACAGGGCCCGCAGGTCGGCGCGGCGGGTGGTGTCGGCGACCAGGATCAGCGCCGCCTCGCCGAGTTCACCGCGCACCGCTTCGGTGCGCGCACGGTCGGTTCCGCACACTGTGACGTCGTGTCCGGTCGCGAGCAGGGCGCGCGCCAGTCCCAGTCCGATCCCGCGGGTGCCGCCGGTGACGACCACACTGCTCATTGCCGCTCCAGGACACCGTGTGCGACGGCGGCGAGCCGGTTGTGCTCGAATACCTCGTAGGCGACGGCGAGGGTGGCGCCCGAGCCCATTCCGGGTTCGGCGTCCATCATGAATTCCCGGCCGGTCACGCGTCGTCCGTCGATACCGTGCAGGCGCACGAAATGGGCGCGGCCGCAGGCGAGTCCGCTGCCGTAGACGTCGGGGCCCTCGAAGTAGGTCCGCGCGCCGTCGCGCCGGATGATGACCCGGGTGTCGGAGGCCAGGGCGCCGGTGGCGCTGAACCGATGGGCGGCGCTGAGCAGATCCAGCGGCTCCACCGAGCGCACCAGATCCGAGCTGCCGAGTTTCTCCTGATCGGCCGACCACACCTCGAGCTCACCGGCGTAGCTGCCGGCGACCTTGGTCGCGAAAGTGAAAGTCACCTGACCGCACCGTGTTTCGGTCGCCACCCGCTCGTCGGCGAGTGCGGGGTCGCGGGTGTAGAGGCCGGTGAAGACACCGACCATCGCCGGACCCTGGTACAGCACCGACGAGTACACCTGGGTATCGGCGATGGTCTGATTCCAGGTGTTGAGTGCCACCTGCCAGCCGGGGCCGTAATAGTTGGCGTCGACGAAACCGCCGTAGGGCTGGCCGGATCCAAAGAAGTCGGGGCCGGTGTAGATGCGGTCGCCGTCGGAATCCACAACACCGAATTCGAAGGGCGCGCCCAGCGCGAACCTACCCGCGAGCGGACCACCGCCGGTGAGTCCGCCGTCCATGTAGTAGGTGGTCCGGCCGCCGTCGAAGACCGATGAGCGGCGAATATCCTCGAATCCCAGCCACGTGCCCTCGGCGTCGAACAGTGACGGCCGGCCCACCCATTCGCCCGCGATGCGCTGCTGCCAGCGGCTCGGCTCCGCCGCCGTGGTGTCCGGTTGTGCGATTTCCGAATCGGTGGTCATCCTCGCAGCTCCTGCCGTACGCGTTCGGATTGCTCGGCGCCCAGGAGCCGGGTGACCTGATGCCACACCGGATCGACGTCGGGACTGAACAGATTGGCGCGCATCGCCCGATCGCGGGCCGCGAGATCGGCCGCCGATACCGCGACACCCTTGTCCGCCAGCGTGAGCCAGTGCTCGAGATAGCGGTCCACGGTCTCGCCGAGCTGCTCGAAGGCGGGCTCGGTGGCCCGGCAGACAACCATCCACGGCGACATGAGCGCCCGCTGGCGTGGTCCGATCGCGGCCGGTGTGACCCCGTCGAGCTGCCAGGCCGCCTCCAGCAGCGGGGTCAGGGGAAGGTAGGCGGTGTCGATATATTCCAGATTCACCGCCAGGTCCGCGCGCGGAATCAGGTCCAGATGCATGGCGTGGTACTGCCCGCCGTCCACCGCGTCCAGCGTGAAATGCGGTATCGCGGAATCGCTTCCGGTGAACACGAAGATCATGTGACTGTCCAGGCCGATGGGCGGCACCACGAGATCCACGGTGACCGCCTTGTCGATCGGACCGCCGCGCAGCACCCGCAACCGGCCCACCGGATCGGGTGTTATCGCGCTGGTCAGCGGGGTGTCCTCGGCGACCTCCAAATCCAGTGCACCGGAGAGTGTTTCGAGGGTGCGGTCGCTCAGGTCGGTGGGCAGGCTCATCGGGGGTCTCCTGGGTGGCGGGCCTTGTGCACCCAGGCGCCGGCGAGATCGGGATCGTCGTGGCGTGCGGGTGAGGCGATGACGGTGGCGGTGCGCCGGGGGGAGTCGCCGGTGACGATATCGTCGTCGCCGACCCACCAGCCGTCCTTGATCAGCTGGGTGCGCCGCCGCCGGTAGGCGATCTGCAGGGCGTCGCTGCGGACATGCAATTCCTCGGACAGATCGAAGGGCAGCAGTTCGGGCCGTTGCGATTCCACTACCGGACGGTCCTGCAACAGGATCTTCTCGATCCGCTTGCGGGTATTGCCGTCGGCCCAAGCTCCGGTGAAGAAGTTGCGGAAGCCGAGGATCTTGATCAGGGTACGGTCCTGCGACAGGGGAATGTTGAAGTCGTAGAGCATGAGATCGCCGATGGGCAGCCGGACGTGCAGTTTGACGATATTCGGCAGATACCAGGCATTGGTGACCAGCACATGCTCGGGCCGGGGCCTACCGCGAAACAGCAGCCCCCACAGCCCTTTCGGCGGCGGCGGGCTCAGCGGGATGTCGGCCTCGGCCGACCACGGCGTCTGACGCACCTTGAACTCGGGGATCTGCGGCCGGTCGGGATTGCCGAAGGCGGTGCCGTGCACGAACGGAGTGTGCGAGGCGTCGACCACGTTCTCGAAGGCACGTTCGTAGTTCGCGTCGATCACCATGTCGTACTGCACGGCCCGGAACGCGGGGTCGGCCCACTGCGGAATATCGGGAATGGGCGGGCGCCGGTCCTCGGGCAGATCGCCGAGGTAGGCCCAGACCATGCCGTGGCGTTCCACCGCGGGATAGGCGTCCACGCGGGCCTTGCGGGGGATGGCGCGGTCGGGGGCGTTGGCCGGGATGCGCACGCAGACGCCGGCGGAATCGTATTGCCAGCCGTGATACGGGCAGGTGATGCAGTCACCGCTGACCGTGCCCATCGACAAGGCGCCACCGCGGTGCACGCACAAATCCGACAGGCAGATCGGATCGCCGGATTCGGTGCGGTAGAGCACGAGTTCCTGGCCCAGGCACGTCACCCGCAGCGGTGTGCGCCCGACCCGGTCGGCGAATTCGAGTGCGTACCAGAAGTTCTTGAGCACCGTGATCTCCTCAGCGCCGCTTCAGCAGCAGGCCGTCGTCGAGCCCCGCCAGTTCGTCGCGCGCGATGGCCGAGCCCCGGACGTGAGTGTCGAGGAACAGGGTGGTCAGACGCGCGAAACGGGTGAGCGCGTCGGTATCGCCGGGACCGTCGAGGAAGGCGCGGGCGGCGGTGGGGTCGGCATCGGCGATGCCGAAGTGATTGGCTCCGGGCACTTCCGCGAGCAGATGCTCGCCGTCGGGCAGCGCCTCGGCGAAGGTGCGGGCCACCGGATCGGGCCGGTCCTCACCCTCACCCTCACCGTATCGATCGGCGCTGCCCTTGATCACCCCGTCGTTGCCGCCGACCCCGAGCAGGACAGGGCAATTCACCTGCGCGGGCAGCACGGTGCCCGGATCCCAGCCCAGCATGGTGGCGACCATGGTGTGCGCGCCCCACGCGAAAACCGCTCGCACCGAGTCGAAGTAGCGGGCGGACTGCAGTACTACCGTGCCGCCGGCGGAATGCCCGCCGAGCGCGATCCGATCGAGATCGAGTGCGCCGCGCAGCGGTTCGATCTCGTTCAGTTCGGCCACCGCGCCCAGGACGGATCCGATGGCAGGGCAGGTGGGGCGGGTGCCGTAGGTGCCGGGGCGGGCGGCGTCGAGCTCCACACCGGGAGTGAGTCCGCGCTGACCACCGAAGAGGTCCGCGACGCGGTCGAAAGTGACGACCACATAACCGGATTCGGCGATCGCGGTGGCGTAGCGGCGGTAGGAGTCCTGTCCCACGTTGACACCGGAGACGAACAGCACCACCGGATAGGGTGCGGCGGCCGGATCGGGTGCGAAGACCCCGGTCAGGCGTTCGGCGTCGTCACCTGAGGCGATCGCGGGGTAGTAGACCTTGAGATGTGCGGTGTCGAACGGCGCTTCGCCACCGGTGCGCGCCGACCACCACAGGGAACGGATGAGTGTCATCGTCACCCCACCGGCCTGGGCAGGACACGGTCGCCGCCCCACAGGGCGCGCACCAGTCGCGCGGTGAGCTCGGGACCGAACATGCGCTCGCCCATGACATTCGCGGGATCACGGTCGGCGATATTGCGCCGGATACGCAGATCCCGGGCCGCCAGCGTGTCGCGTTCGTCATCGGGAACCGATTCGGCCGCATCGACCCAGTCCAGCCATTGCTCGACCTTCGCGGTGAGCAAATCGGCCACGGTGTCGAGGTTGGGGCGGGTGCGCGGAAAGGAATAGCAGTAGGCCATCGGCGACAGGCTGGTCCGGATGAAGCCGGTCCGGCTGGTGAACCAGGTGAAATCGGGATGGTCGTCCTTGAACGCCAGCCACGGCTCGTCGGCCTCGGCGTAGTAGCGGTCGTAATATTCGCCGTCGCCGACGAGATCGCCGCGCGAGACCGCGTCGACGTAGAACCAGCCCTGCGGCCACAGCAGCAGTGCCGAGGCCAGATGCGGCACCCGGATCTGCGGGCCGAGCCACGCCGTCAGGTGCAGATTCACGAAACCCGTCCGGGGATCGCCGATCCAGGAGTGCACCAGCCAGTCGATCTCGGGGCCGGTGTAGGCGGCGAGGCTGCCCGACGGGCCGGATTCGGGGTCGCCGTAGGAGTCCAGATCGGCGGTGGAGGGGTCGCGGGTCAGCTCGAAGCGGCCGGCGATCCGGTCCTTCAGGCCGGTGAGAAGTTCGCGCCATTCGGCGAAGGTCTCGCTGACGTCGGTGCGGGGTGTCTCATCGACCATCTGCTCGACGTGTCGCAGGGTTTCGTTCATCGCAGCTCCGGTTCGGTTGTCGCGGTGTCGGTTTCGCGGGTGAGTGCGGCGAGGGATGCTGGTGGGCGGCCGGCCAGCAGATCGGTGCCCAGGGATACGGCGCGGTTCACGGCTTGGGCGGGACGGACCTCGGCGCACACCCGGGTGGCACCCGAGGGTGCGGTGGTGATCTCGGGATGGCTGATCCGGCCGGTGAACGGTCGGCTCCAGGCTGTCCACAGGGTGAAATCGGGGCTGAGCGCGTACACCGCCGCGGCGAGTGCACCCGCCGGGTCCGTCGCGGCGGCAACGATGTTGACCCGGTTCTCCGCCGCGCGTTCGGGCAGGCCGAGCTCCGCGAGCCAGGGTGCGCCGAGTGCATGCGGTACGGCCACTACATCGGTATCCGCGACGGCCGCGAGCCGGAAGGTCTCCGGGAACAGCGCGTCGTCGCCGACGACGAGTGCGAGTCGGCCCCACGGCAATTCGAATATCTCGAGTTCCGCCCCCGGTGTGGTGAGCCAGGGATGACGCGCGGTGCGGTGCAGCTGTGGCTGACGACCGGCGATACCTCCGGCCCCGATCAGCAGTCCGGTGTGCCGGGCACCGTCACGCACCGACAGCACGACATGCGCGGCGGTTCCGCGCAGTGCCGCCGCCACCTCCGCGACCGAGATCGTGCCGGTGCCGACGCCCGGATGTGTTCCGGTATGCCCGGAAAGTGCTGGGAGAACGATCAATTCGGCGCCGGACCGGGCGGTATCGGCGATCAGCGCGGGATCGGCGACGGTGGCGGCGACGGGCAGGACGGCCGCACCCGCGGGGGCGCGGCGGGTGGCGGCGGCCAGCAGCGGGGTGTAGATCGACGGCCTGCGCTCGCTCAGCGGTCGATGATCCGCGCGGGTGATATCGATATCGGCGACGATCACCGCTTCACCGCGCACCGGGGCGCGGGTGACGACGGTGCCGTCGGGAGCCACGATCTGGCTCTCGCCCGCACCGTGTAGCCGATCGGGCGGAACACCCAGCCGCACCGCGATATCGGGCAGTAGATCCGCCGGCAGGAGTGGGCCGACCTTGTTCGCGGCCACCACCCAGACGCCGTTCTCGGCCGCCCGCACCGGCACATGCAGGCTCGCTTCGTCGCCGGCGAAGGAATTGAGGCTGTTGAGCAGCACCTGCGCCCCGCGGACCGCCAGCGATCGGGTCACCTCGCAGATCACGCCCTCCATGCAGGCGTACATGCCGATCCGGCCGAGCGGGGTGTCGATGATCTCGGAGTCGGTGTCGCCCACATCGAGGTGATCGTTCTCGGCGCCCATCAGGATCTGCTTGTCGGATTCGCCGAGCAGTGCGCCGTCGGGCCCGAACAGCAGGCCGGTGCCGGTGGTGCGGCCGTCGGGGCGGGCGAGGGTGACGCCGATCTTGACGTACATCCGGTGCCGCGCGGCGCGATCGGCGATCGCGGTGAGGAATCGATCTCCGGGCCTGCACGCCATTTCGTGCGCGTGAGCGCGGTCGGCGTACCACGATAGGTGATTACAGAACTCCGGTAGCACCACCAGTTCGGCCCCGCCCGCCGCCGCGTCGTCGATGACGCGCAGGCAGGTGGCGAGGTTGACCGCGACATCGGTGCCGGCGGCGAGTTGAGCGGCGGCGAATCGCGTCATGAACGCGCACCTCCTGTCGATCACGTTTCGTACAACGAAACGCTGTTTCCAACAATTGCGATTCTGTACCGGTGTCGCGCATCTGTCCAGTGGATGACGAAGATTTCCTGCCGCGATCGTCGCCGACTCGTGAAAATCCCCTGTTTCCAGGTCGTTACGTGCACGTCTGCGCTTGACAGTCATCGTTGCCGACGGTTCAATATGGCAACTGCGAAACCGTGTTTCTTTGTGCGAAACGCGTGCTGGAGGTGAGTAGGGTATGCCGACACCACCGGCGGAAGCGCGGGACCGATCCATCGCCGCGCGCCCGGAATCATCCGAGACGAGCCGGCCCGGCGCCTGGTCGCTGGTCATGGCCGCGGGCGCGCTGACGGCGGCGGGCACCGGAATAGTGCTGCTGAGCAAACCGTTCGGCGGAACCATCGGCATACCGGGCGCGGTGGTCGGATATATCGTGGCGACCGCGATCGTGCTCGGCGCCGCGTTCACCGTGCCGGTGCTGCGATGTCGGCCGGTGCGCGGGCGGTGGCCGGGCGCGCTCACCGTCCTCGCGGGTGCGGGAGCTGTTGTCGCCGGGATATTCCCGGCGCCGGTGGTGTTCTGCTGCGGTGTGCTGGTCCTCGGCGCGGCGGGAGTGCCCGTCCTGATGATCGCGCGCGCCACCGGGACCCGGATGTTCTACCCGGCCGCGTCTGCCGGTGCGTTCGGCGCCGCGATCGTGGCCGCGGCGTACTTCACCCGTCCCGGGGTTACGACCGTCGTGTCCGGTGTGCTGACTCTTGTCGCGGGCGTGGCGCTGATGATGTTGTGGCCCAATGGAATCGACGTTGATCGGTCCTCGGGTGATCGGCTCCCGGGCGCGTGCTGGGGCTACGCCGCGATCGGATTCGAACTCGGCGCGACGGTGCTGCCCGCACTGCATCTGCTGCTGTTCCGGTGGGACGTGCTGGGAGCCGGGCAACCCACTCACCTCGCCGTCGCTCTCGTCCCCGCGGTACTCGCCGCACTGCTGGGGGCCTACCGGGCCCGGGAGCTGCCGTTGCTGCTGGTACTGGCGGCCGGAGGACCGGTTCTGGTGGCCACCGCGCCGGGCGCGTGGCGCTCGACCGTCGGAATCGCGCTCGTCCTCGCCGTGGCGGTGCGTGCGCTCGCCGTCGCGGATCACGCGATGGGACCGGGTATTACGCGATCGAGCCGATCGGCGGGCAACGGCGCGACGGCATTGGTATTCGCGGCGGGGGTGGGTGCGGGTCTCGCGATCGTGGCGGGTCTGGGCCGGGTGTGGGGGACGGGCTCGGCGCTGACCATGTCGAGCGTGCCGGTTCTCCTCGCCGCGCTACTACTCCTCCGAATGCGTGCTCCGGCAATCATTTCCGTCCACATCGGTGAAGGAGAGCGGCGATGAGACGCGTTCTGCTACCGGCCGCGATCGTGCTGGCCTGCGTATTCGCCGGGCCCGCCGCCGCGCAGAGCGGTGCCGTCCTGCATGTCGACACCACCGCCGAAGTGCGAGAGGGGCAGCGGGTCACGGTCAGCGGCAGCGGCTTCCGGCCGGGGCTGGCCGCGGTCGCGGTGGGCGTGTGTAAACAGGGCTATACCAACGGCTTGCACGATTGCGATCTCGGTGGTGGGGCCACCTTCGTCAATATCTCCGGCGACGGCACCTTCGCGGCCCTGACCCTGACCCTGCATCCGCGATTCGACGATATCGACTGCACCCGCCGGCAGTGCGTGATCGCGGCGGCGCCGTTGCCCGGCACCGAACCCGCCGCGGTGATCGCCGCGAACTCCGCCGTCACACCGCTGAACTTCGCCGGATCGCAGCTCGCGCCCGTGACCGCGATCCCCGCGGCCGCGACGGCCGACCCGAACACCGACACCCGTGGCCCCTCCACGGTGCTGTGGTCCGTGACAGCGGCCCTGCTGGCCGTTGTCGCCGCAATCGCCCTCGCCGATCGGCGTCGGCTCTAGAAAATCCAGGAGGAACACATGTTTCGAACCAGAACCCTGGTGGGCGCGGCGCTCACGGGTCTCGCCGCCGCCGCGATATTCGGTGCTGCGCCCGCACAGGCGGCGCAGGTGCAGCTGAGCGCGGCCGACGGTGTCGCGGTCGGCCAGAGCATCGACGTCTCGGTGAGCGGGCTGACACCCAATCTGACCTCGGTCGCGGTCGGCCAGTGCACGGCGAATATCTCCGGGCCCTCGGACTGCAACCTCGGCGGCTCGCTGCTCGGCACCGCGGACGCCGACGGCAACTGGCAGGCAGGCGGTATCGGCCTGGTCGCCTCGGTCGGCGGAGTGGACTGCACGGCGGCGCCGGGTGCGTGCACCATCGCGGTCACCAGCCTGACCGACCCGACCAATATCCTGGCCGCTGTCCCCCTGCGTTTCGGCTGAGGAAACATCATGGGAAACAACATATTCCGAGTCGCGGCCGCCGCCGCGGCGACCGCTCTCGCACTGCTGGCCACCGCCCCGCTCGTCACCGCCGCACCCGCACTGCATCCGGCACCCGCCGGTGACGTGGCCGTCGGCAGTACGGTCAGCGTCTCCGTCGACGGCCTGCCCCCGAATCTGGCATCGGTAGCCGTCGGACAGTGCAAACCGCAGGTGGTCGCCCCCACCGACTGCAATCTGGGCGGCTCTCTGCTCGGCGCCGCCGACGCGCAGGGCGTATGGCAGCCGGGCGCGAAGGGCGCCACTGTCACGCTGGTGGGCTCCGTGGGCGGGGTGGACTGCACGGCCGCGGCGGGCGCGTGCACGCTGGCCGTCACCAGCCTCACCAACCCGGGCAATATCCTGACCTCGGTGCCCCTCACCTTCGCCCACGCCGCTCCCGCCGTGGCGACGACACCGAAAGCGGCTGTGGCCGAAAATGATTCATCCTCCTTCCCGACGGCTCTCGTGGTGGTGATCGTCGTCATCGTCGTGCTGGTGGTCCTGGCGCTGATCGTGCTGCTCCGGCGGCGCGGCCGGGCCTGAACGCGACGGCCGCCTCGCGACGCGGGATCACGAGGCGGCCGTACACCGGATACCCGGAGATGCGTGCAGGTGCGGTTCTCAGCGCCCGGGATAGGCGCCCGGTGCGGGCCGCGTGCCGCCCGCCCGGAACGCCGCGGGCAGATGAGTGACGATCGGCTGTACGTATTCGCGCAATCCCTCGTCAGCGTATTCGCGGCCGTATCCGCTGCGTTTGGTCCCGCCGAACGGCGCGCGCAGCGACATTCCGGTGCGGTTGTGTGTGTTGACGAAGGTGAAGCCGGCTTCCAGTCTGGCCGCGAACTCGAAGGCGCGCGCCTCGTCGCCCGACCACACCGACGCACCCAGGCCCAGCTCGCAATCGTTGGCGCGGGCGAGCACCTCGGTCTCATCGCGATAGGTCAGCAGCGGCACCGCGGGCCCGAACTGTTCCTCGCGCACCAGCGGGGCGTGATCGGGAAGATCGAGTGCTATCACCGGATCGATGAAATAGCCGTCGCCGGAGAAACTTTCGGTCAGCGGCAGGACACGGCCCGCCGCCGCGGCCGCGGCGACCAGATCCCCGATCCGGTCGGCGGCCGCGCGGGTGACCACCGGCCCCACCGTGACCTGTTCGTCGAGCGGATCGCCGACACGCAGCACCCGCCGCGCCGCTGCCCGGTACTCGTCGAGGAATTCCGCTGCCCGCCGAGCCGGGACATAGAGCCGTTTGGCGGCCATGCACACCTGCCCCGAGGTGGCGAACGAGGCCAGGACGAGGCGTTCGTAATCGCCGGGGTCCAAGGCGAAATCGTCGAGGAATACCGCGGGATCGTTACCGCCGAGCTCGAGGACCACGGGGGTGAGCGCGGACCCGGCCGCCGCGGCGATGGCGCGGCCCGCGGCGCCGCCGCCGGTGAACGCGACCTTGCCGACCGCGCGATGAGCGATCAACGCCCGCACCAGCTCCGGGCCACCGTGCACCACCGTCGTGTGCGGCAGTGCAGCGGCCATCGCCGACACCGCCAGCGGAGCCAATGGCGAGGGTTTGAGCAGGACCGTATTGCCCGCGGCCAGCGCCGGGCCCAGCTTCAGCATCGACAGGATGATCGGCGCGTTCCACGGCGTCACGGCGGCGACCACGCCGAAGGGCTGCGGTGTGAGCCGCAACCGCCCCTGCGGGTCGTCGATCTCGCGCACCCCGAATACCGTGGGCGCCCGATCGCATACCCAGCGCAGATACGTAGTGGCGAAGGCGATCTCGCCGCGGCAGTCCGCGACGGGTTTCCCGGATTCGCGAGCCAGCAGGACCGCGAGCGCGTCGCGATCGGCGTCGAGGCGGTCCGCCGCGGCGCGCAGCAGTGCCAGCCGCTCGGCCATCGGTCGCGCCGACCACACCCGGAAGTCGCGATGGGCCGCATCGACCAGCGCGGGCACCGCCTCCGGTGCGGTGAGCGCCACCGAACCGACGATCTCGCTCGGGTGCGCGGGGTTCTCCCGATCGACCTTCACGATTCGGGCTCCAGCGAATCCATCAGGCACGCCCGGCGCAGATAGGCCCGGGCGGCGGCCGGATCAGCGGCCAATTCGCTTATCGCGCGGCGATATTCGGCATCGTGGCCGCGCAGCCGGGACCAGTTCGCGCGACTGGTGCGCTGGACGTGGTCCACCGCGACAGTGCGGCGCCGGGCCGCGACCCGATCGAGTACCTGTTCGGGAGCCCCGCCCAGAACCCGCGCCAGGGCGCCGGACATCCGCACCGCGTCGTGGATTCCGCTGTTCATCCCGAGGCCGCCGAGTGGATTGTTCACATGGGCGGCATCGCCCATCAGCAGCACCCGGCCCTCGCGGAAGCGACGGGTCACCCGCTCGTGCACGGTGTAGAGCGAGGCGTGATGGATCCGCCAGGGCCGGCCGAGATCGGCGACGCGTTCCAGACGCTGTGGCAGCCGCCGCAATTCGTCGTCGCCGTCCGTGCCGGCGGCGGTGGGCAGCAGGACCCGCCAGTGATCGGGCGTGCGCAGCAGCACCAGCCATTCCTCGGGATCGAACACGTAGTTGATCGGCGCGATACCGGGCATGGTGGCGGTGAGATCCTCGTCGACGGAGGCCACCAGGAATCGTTCCGGATAGGTGCTGCCCTCGAAGTCGGCGCCGATGCCGTGCCGGACCGCCGAATGCGCGCCGTCCGCGCCGATCAGCCAGTCGCAGTCGACGGGTCCGCGCGAGGTCGACACCCGCACGCCCGTGGCCCCCGGCGCCACACCCCGGACCTCGTGCCCGAATCGCGCCCGCGCCGTGGCGGGCAGGGCATCGAGCAGGATCGGCGTGAGCTTGCTCTGCTCGCACTGCACCCGGAACGGGAAATCGGTATCGCCGGCCAGTACGCCGAGGTCGAGTGTCGCGACCGGGCCGCCGCCCCGCTCGCGGTACTGAAATTCCGGGGCCACAATGCCTTTGCGCATCAACGCGTCGGTGACTCCCAGCTCGCGCAGCATCTCCAGGGTCGGTGGATGGAAGGTGGAGGCGCGTGATTCGGTCGCCAGTTCCGGTCCGCGCTCGAGCACCGTGACATTGATGCCGTGGCGGGCCAGGACCAAGGCCGCGGTGAGCCCGACCGGCCCGGCTCCCGCGATGACCACCGTGGTCATGATGTGTGCAGGGCGAAACGCCCCTCGACGCCGACCACCCGGGCGCCGGTGAAGAAGCGCAGCGTCTCCTCGGTGCCCTCCTCGCCGAGGCCCGAGACACCCCACGCCGGACGCGGTGTCATCAGATGCAGGCTCAGCACCGACGATCCGTTCACCTTCACCTCACCCGCGCGGATCCGGCGCGCCACCGCCAGCGCGAATTCGATATCGCTGCCGCAGACGTAGGCCTCCAGACCGTGCGGCACCGCATTGGCCAGCCGGGCGACATCCTCGACCCGCTCGTAGGTCACGACCCCGGCGACGGGCCCGAAGATCTCCTCCGCCGAATCACCGTCGAGCAGGGTCGGGGGCAGGAAGTTCCCCCGGCCCGGCATCGAGGCGAAGGTGCGGGCCGTACGCCCCGCGACGGCGGACCGGATCGCCCGTACGTGCCGGGAGTGCACCAGCGGCCCGAAGTCGGTCTCCGGGTCCAAAGGCGCTCCGGCACACAGCGAGTCGAGGATCGTGCCGATCTCCTCGATCAACTCCGCGGCACGCGCGGCGGGGACGATCAATCGGCCCAGCGCCCGGCACCATTGGCCGTTGAGGGTGGTGAGCAGTTCGGCGGCCAGCCGCGCCGCCGTACCGAGATCGGCATCGGGCAGCACCACCAGCGGATTGTTACCGCCGAGCTCGAGCTGGCACGGCCGCAGCAACGGCGCCGAAACGGTCGCCACCGCCTGCCCGCCCGCCACGCCGCCGGTGAACGACACCGCCTTGATCCGGGGATCGGCCACCAGCCGCGCCCCGGTCCCGGCATCGCCGTGCACCAGCTGGAACATCCCAGCAGGCACACACTCGGCGACGGTCTCGGCCAGGAGCACGGCGCTGTAGGGCGTCAGCTCGCTGACCTTGAGGATTACCGGGCAGCCCGCGGCCAGGGCGTTGGCCACCTTGTGTGAGGCCATGGGGGCGGGCGCGTTCCACGGCACCAGGCACAGTGCCGGTCCCAGCGACAGCCGGTGCACCTCCACACCGTCGCGGTCGGCGCGCAACGCGCCCGCGCGCACCTGTGCGGCGGCGAGACGAAACGATCCCGCGACGATGGCGCCCAGCAACCGGGTCTGGCGCAGCGGCACGCCCGTGGCGAAGGCGTCCAGGGTGGCGATCCGCTCGAGCCGGGGTTCGAGGCGGTCGGCGATCGTCTCCAGGGTATCCGCGCCGATCCGCCCGGTGGCGTCCGCGGCGACCGCCAGCGCCCGGTCGACCCGGTCATCGGCGGTCGCGACCGCGGGACCGATCTCGGCACCGGTCGCTGGATCCTCCAGTGCCACACCGAGAGTCAGGGCCGGGACCGACCATTCACCGTCGATCAGCTCGCGCACGGCCGGTAGTTCGACCGTCATCGCGTCACCTGCGCGGGCGCGGTGGCGAACAGTTCATTGGCCCGCGATTCGGTGACGATCCGCGCGACCTCGAGCATGCCGCGCTCGGCGGGGAAGGTCATGACCAATCCCATGGCGAGATCACGCAGGGCGCGCCCGGCGAATCCGCTCATCGACGCCGCAGAGGTGCCACCGGCCTTGAGCGCGCCGAGCGCCACCTGGAAGCACGCCTCGGTGACCGCGCCCTTGCCCAGCCGCCACTGCGCGAAGACCTCCTGCTTCGGTTTGAACGGCACCTCGGCGGTCTCGACCGCCAGCTGATAGCGCAACCACAGATAGGCGGTCTCGAGCTGGCGGGTCATCTCGCCGAACAGGACCTGGTGCACGGGCGAGGAGGCGATCGGCTCGCCGGTATCGGCGAAGGTCTTCGTCGTTGTCGCGGTGAGGGTTTCGTCGTAGACCCGCTGCGCGCATCCGGTGTACACCGCGGCGATGGCGAGCTGATTGCCCACGAAACTGCCCCGGCTCATGGTGAGCATCTTCGTGAACGCACCGGGCACACCGAGAGCCTCGTCGTCGGGGACGAACACCCCGTCGAGCCGGATGCCGTTGTTGGCGGTGGCGCGCATGCCCAGCCCGTCCCACGGCGCCCGCGTGCTGACTCCCGGAGCCTCGCGTGGCACGAAGAAGGTCGCCAGCCCCTCCGCGGTCTCGTGGCCCGCCAGTTTCGCCGAGGTCAGGTAGTAGTCCGCGACGCCGGTCGCGCAGCCGAACGACTTCTCCCCGTTGATGATCCAGCCGCCGTCGACCTTGGTGGCCGTGGTGGCGATGGTGATGTTGGCGGTGGAGGTCTTCACCGATTCGGAGGCGAAATTCGCCAGCCACACCCCGTTGGCCATCCGGGTCAGGACCTTCTCGGCGAAGGCGCGGACCATGGGGATCTCGTCGTCGTCGAAGAGCCCGGCGTCGATCGCCTCGAGCGGCAGCAGTCCGCGAGAAGCGCTGGTGCAGTGGAAGAAATAGGCCAGCGCCGTCGAGGGGCACGCGGTGCCCATCGCGAAGGTGGCCGCCGCCAGATCGCGCAGGGTGCCGCCGAGTCCGCCGAATTTCTCGGGCACCACCAGTCCCAGCAATCCCGCATCGCGCAACAGCGGCAGGTGGGAGGCGGGGAAGGTGGCGGTGCGGTCGGCCTCCTCGGCGGCGGCGCGCAGTGCCGGCAGCACCGACTCGACACGTCCGGCGCGTTCGCGTTCGGCGGCGGTCATATCCTCGACGAGTCGTTCTCCGATCATCGGGTAATCCCCTCGTGGTAGGTGCGGTCGTGATAGATGAGCGGGGTGTGCGGGTTCGGGGTGGCGGCAGCGCGCACCCGGCCCAGCACGATGGTGTGATCGCCGGCCGGATAGCAGGCCGCGACAACACAATCCATCCAGGCCACGGCATCGGCGAGGACCGCGGCACCGGTGGTGGCGGTGGTCCAGTCTCCCAGCGCGAAACGATCGCCGGCGGCCGGTCCGGAGAAGCGGCGGCCGATGTCCTCGTGCCGCCCGCCGAGCACATTGACCGCGAAAACACCGCTGCGCCTGATTATCCGGCCGGTCGTGCCGTGGGTGGTCACACAGACCGAGACGAGTGGGGGATCGAGTGCCACACCGGTGAAGGAACTGACGGTCATCCCGTGCCGGCCCCCGTCGGCGGTGGTGGTGACGACGACCACTCCGCTGGCCCACTGTGCGAGCACCGCGCGCAGATGCTGGGTATCCATCGCCACCCCGTTTCGGTAGTGGAAACACTGTTACGCACAAGGTAACGCTACCGATCGGGTCGCGCAAGGGGAACAAATGGGGATGGTGTTTCCCATGGGGAAATCCGCCGCATAGACTGACCTGGTGCCCGTCACCGAATCCGACACTGGAAGCCGGTCCATCGCGGCGGTCGAACGCGCCATGGACGTTCTGCTGCTCTTCGGCCGCAGCAGCCGCCCCGATCTCGGAGTCACCGAGATCGCCAACGAACTCGGCATCACCAAGGCCGCTGTCCACCGTATTCTCACCGCGCTGCGCAGCCGCGACCTGATCACGCTCGAGCCCACCACCCGCCGCTACGCGCTGGGTCATGCGGCGATGGCACTGGGCCGGGCCTATCTGGCACGCACCGATCTGCGGGTCATGGCCGGTCCGGAGCTGCGCCGGCTCGCGACACTGACCGGCGAGACCGCGACCCTGTCCATCCGCCGCGGCGACACGCGCATGTACGTGGACCAGGTGGTGCCCGATCAGGAACTGCGTATGGAGGTCGCGCTGGGGCAGCCGTATCCGTTGTACGCGGGTAGTTCGTCCAAGGTCATCCTGGCCCACTTGCGCAAACAGGAGATCGACGAGTATCTGGACCGCCATGATCTCACCACCATCACCGATGCCACGGTCACCTCGCGGCGGAAATTGCGCACCGAACTGAACACCATCCGCGCCGACGGATACGCGATATCGCTGGGGGAGCGGCAGATCGGCGCGGCCTCGATCGCGGCGCCCATCCTCGACCACGACGGCGCGGTGGTGGCGGCGATCAGCGTGTGCGGTCCGCTGTCGCGGTTCGAGCCGCGCATGCGCGAGTGTGTTCCGTTGCTGCTCAAGGCATCCGGTGCGCTGTCCACGCAACTGGGGTACTCCGGCTAGAGGGCCGCTCCGGGTTTGAGCACGCCGAGTGCCGCGGCGGCCAGGACACTGCCCCAGATCACCCACACATACGGCAGACAGCCGTTCACGCTGCGGCGCAGCACGGTCTCGAGCTCCGGTGCGGATCCCTCCGCCATCAGGCGCCCGAAGGTGGGACCGAAGGGGCGCAGGGTGATCCGGATACCCAGCCCCGCGGCGACGGCGGCGGTGTAGAGCAAAATCTTGCCGCCCAGCCAGCGCGGATTGGTGCTCACCCCGAACGGATCATGCGCGAACAGCGTGTAGGCCCCGCCCGTCGCGAGCGCCGCGATCAGGGTCACCCGGATCCCGATATCGGCACGCCGGACCAGCGCGGCCGGGCCGACGCCGCGATGCGCGGTGACGACCAGTGTCAGCCACCCGGCGGCGAACACCCACACCCCGGTCACGAACCACCAAGGGAACAAGGCGATTCCGAACAGCGTGGCGCCGTGCGGAGCCATCGCCATCAGCGTCACACCACTGGGCAGAAACAGCACCAGGCAGATCTTCGGTCCCAGATCCAGTCCGCTCATGACGGCGAGCGCGGTCGCGCGTGCGGCGGGCGTTCGTGCGGGGTCGATGACGAAGCGGCTCGAATAGAAGACGCCGAGATCACCGCCCAGCCAGAACACGAACAGCACGAGATGCAGCAGGATCCACCAGCCGTAGGGATGCGGGCCCATATTGTTCCTCACGATGAGAGCTGAAGTGCGGGTCAGTGATTCGTGTCGGCGCCGGCGACTCGGCGCATTGCGGTTCGCGCGCCGGCCAGGTCGATCACATCGGCGTATTTGGCGTCCAGGTCGAGCAGGTTGGCCTCGTGCAGCCGCGGGTCCCGGTCGCCGCACGCGTCGGCGGCGACCAGTGGGCGGAAGCCGTGCTGCAGGGCGTCGGTGGCGCTGGCCCGAATACAACCGCTGGTGGTGAGCCCGGTGATCACCACGGTGTCCACGCCCTGCGCGGTGAGCGTCGCGGCGAGGGAGGTGCCGTGGAAGGCGCTCGCGTACTGCTTGGTGACGACCACCTCACCGGCGGCCGGCGCGGGGTGGGCGAGGAAGGCGCCGAGCGGGTCGCCCTCTTCGAAGACGCGCAGCGACGGCACCTTCCGGCGGAACAGGCCACCGTCGGCGCTGCCGGGCCGATAGCTCACCCGGGTGAAGATCACCGGGCGGCCGGTGGCGCGGGCGTGGCTCACCAGATCGGCCGCGGCGGCGACCGCCGATTCGACCGGCGCGCGCAGTGGTGATCCGTCGGTGAGATAGGCGGCGCAGATATCGACGACGAGCAGGGCCACCCCCTCACCCGCGCCGAGCCGCGCGGCGAATCCGTGGCGGCGGTAGTCCTCGGCCAGATCGGACATGCGCATTCCCCTCAGACGGTGCCGTCGCCGGCGAGGGCGGCCAGTTCGGCGTCCCCGAGACTCAGCAGCTTCCCGTACACCTCGGTATTGTGCTCACCCAGTCCGGGCCCGGAATGCCGGACGGCACCGGGGGTTTCGCTCAGTTTCGGGAAGACGTTCTGCATCGGGATCTCGCCGAATTCCGGATGCGCCAGGCGCACGATCGCCTCCCGTGCGGCGAAATGCGGATCGGTGAACATATCGCGCGCGGTGTAGATGCGCCCGGCCGGTACACCCGCCTCGTGCAGCCGCGCCAGCACGTCGTCCGCGCCCGAGCGCGCGGTCCACGCGCCGATGATGTCGTCGAGTGCGGCCATGTTCTCACCGCGTGCCGAATGGGTGGCGAAGCGCGGCGCGGTGATCAGATCGGGCCGGTCCATCGCCGTGGCCAGCCGCGCGAACACGGTGTCCTGATTGGCGGCGATGAGGATCAGCTCGTCTCCCGCGGCGGGATACACATTGCTGGGTGACACATTCGGCAGGACGGGACCGGTGCGTTCGCGCTGATATCCGGCAAGGGCCCATTCGGGCAGCAGCGATTCCATCATGGCCAGCACCGCCTCGTAGATGGCCGCGTCCACGAGCTGACCGCGACCGGTTCGCTGCCGGTGGTGCACGGCCGCCAGGGTTCCGATGGTGGCGAAGACCGCGGCCAGTGAATCCCCGAGCGAGATACCGGATCTGGACGGCGGATTTCCGGGATCGCCGGTGGTGTAGCGGATTCCGCCCATCGCCTCGCCGATGGAACCGAATCCGGCCCGCGGTGCGTATGGGCCGTCCTGGCCGTAACCGGTCACCCGGGTGAGGATCAGGCCCGGATTGCTCGCGCGCAGGGTGCCGAAGTCCAGACCCCACCGCTCGAGTGTGCCCGGCCGGAAGTTCTCGACGACGATATCGGCCTGGGAGATGAGATCGCGAGCCAGTGCCTGGCCCGCGGGGGTGCGGAGATTGCAGGTCACCGACTTCTTGTTCCGGGCCACCACCGGCCACCACAACGAGCGGCCGTGCGGCTTTTCCCGCCCCCATTCGCGCATGGGATCGCCGTCGCCGGGGGACTCGAGTTTGATCACTTCCGCGCCGAAGTCTCCCAGTAGCTGCCCGCAGAACGGTCCGGCCAGCAACTGCCCCATTTCGACGACCCGCAAGTCGGCCAGTGGTCCGGGCGAGGGGATGTGCGCTGCCATCGGGTGGGCTCCGTTCTGCCGGGAACGCCGCGGGCGGGATCGCGCCGCGAACTCCGTAAGAATGGATACAATGTATCCCGCAGCGAAACAACGGGCAAGATTTCGGAACGGGCGCGGACCGTCGCGCCGAAACCCCGGGCTCGCATGGAGGATTCGTGGACATCACCCTGGTCGAAGTCGCGCCCCGCGACGGTCTACAGAACGAACCCCGCCCGATCGCCACCGCGGACAAGATCGATCTGATCCGCCGGTCGGCCGCGGCGGGCCTGCGTCGCATCGAAGTTGCCGCCTTCGTGAACCCGGCACGGGTGCCGCAGATGGCCGATGCCGAGGCAGTGCTGGCGGGTGTGCCGCGCGACGTTGAGACAGCCTATGCCGGAGTGGTTTTCAACGATCGCGGTCTGGATCGCGCTCTGGCGGCCGGCGTCGACGAGATCAATGTGGTGGTCGTGGCGACCGACACCTTCAGCCGTCGCAACCAGGGCTGTGACATCGATACGGCTATCGATCGTTGGAAACACCTCGCCGCGTGCGCCGCGTCGGCGGGCGTGCGCCGCACCGTCACCATCGCCGCGGCTTTCGGGTGCCCGTTCGAGGGAGAGGTGCCCGCCGCGCGCGTACTGGACATCGTCGCGCGGGTCGCCGAGTCCGGTCCAGACGAGATCGCCCTGGCCGACACGATCGGCGTGGGCACTCCCGATCGGGTTCGGGAATTGGTGGCCGGCCTGGCCCGGATCGCACCGGAAGCGGTGCCGCGCTGCCATTTCCACAACACCCGCAACACCGGCTACGCCAACGCCGTGGCCGCCGTGGCGGCCGGGGTCCGTGTCCTGGACGCCAGCACCGGTGGCATCGGCGGCTGCCCGTTCGCACCGGCCGCCACCGGAAATATCGCCACCGAGGACCTGCTGTACACGCTCGACCGCATGGGCGCGCGCACGGGAATCCGGCTGGATACCGTCATCGATACCGCCGCCTGGCTCGGCACGGTCCTCGGTGCTCCGGTGCCGGCCCTGCTGGGCCGCGCCGGAATCTTCCCGCCCCCGGGCGCTGATCCGGTCAGAGTTGCGCGAGGGCCGTGGTGAGAACGACGTGCATCGCGGTGCCGGTCAGGCCGCTGAGGACGGCATTGCGTCGCCACAGGTGCAGGGCGAGGGTGGCCGTCAGGCACACCGCGGTGATCAGATAGCGCCGCCGTCGCCTCCTACGACGAGGTGGTCGATTTCCATCGCCTCTTCGGCCGCCCGGACTATTTCATCCGGGTCGCGGTCGCCGATCAGGCGGTGTTCGAGACCTTGCTGACCAGCCGGTTGATGAGCCTGCAGGCCGTCGCACGGGTGGATTCGCACATGATCATGAAAACGATCAAGACCCACGACTGACCGCTCGGCCGGCAATCTCGTTACGGCAGAGTCGAATCCTGCGCGTGCAGGCGGACCGTGCTCTCGACGCGGGCGCGCAGCATGTTTCGGGCTCAGCGGCGTCACTCTCCGCGTGGCCGCAGAATCCGGCCCGGCCGGTGTCGAGCGGGTGCGGCGCGCGACCGGCGGCGCCGCCGATAGACGACGATACCCACGGCCGCCCACACCACGACGAGGGCTACCGCCAGGCCGAGGGGGTAGTCACGGTCGAGGACAGTCGGGTTCGCGACCGCGCCGCCACGAAACAGGACCGGCGCCGCCACCACGATCAAGGTGAAAGTGATGACGGCGCCGACTGTCACCGGACCCCGCACGCGAGCGGGAAACACGTGATCGCCGAGCACACCCGCACCGGCCGACAACGGCGCGAGGATCGCGTCGTGAATCACGATGGCGCCGAGGAACCAGACCGCGATCGACATCCGGTCGACCGGACTCATCTTCAGCACGAGTTCGATTCCGTACGCGGCCGTGGCCAGACCGGCGAGCAGCAGCAGTGTGCGTACCACGATCATCGGCTCGCCTCGATCTGCGACAGCCACTTGGTTTGCAGCACGCCCGGCCGGCTCGGCGCGATCAGACGGCACGGGAAACCGTGGTCGATATCGAGGTCGGATCCGTTGAGTCGCAAGGCGATCAGCGTCGAGTCGGCCACCACGTGGGGGTGCGGAAGAGTCGACGTGCTGTAGAGGCCCCCTCGCTCCAGGGACCGGAAGGTGACCTCGCCGCCGTCGTAGCCGCCCACGGCGGCCAGTAGATCGCGCAACCGTACTCCGGACCAGTGCGCCGACACACTCCACCCCTCCACGCACGCTATCGGCACGACCGCCGTGGTCTGCGACAGATTCGCCAATTCCGCGCGGGAGAACACGCGCTGCCGTGCGCCGACCGTGACGGCCAGCCGGTAGGCGGGATCGCGGGCGCGATCGATCACGGCGGCCTGCGCGGCGGTCCGATTGACCGGCACACCCTGCGGACCGGCGCCGCTGCGCGGGGCGAGTACCGACAGCCGGCGAAGCCACGGCACCGACTGACCGGCGACCGACAGGCCGGCCACACCGGCGGAAAGGGCGGCGGCGGTGAGTACCACGCGCCGCGAGACCGCGGCGTCCGCCCGCGGCGTCGGCCCGGTGGACTCGGCCGTGTCCGATGCGTGATGAGAACCGGTGCGGGTGAGCGCATCTCGTATCACGGGCAATTTCACCGCGAGGTGAACGAGAACCGCGCCGAAGGCGATATAGGCCAGCGCGTAATGGGTGGTCGTGAAGAAGAACCGCCACGGATAGAACTGGGCGATGTTGAACAACCCCGTCACGAGCTGGAACAGGACAGACCCGACCAGCACCGCGACGGACCCGCGTTCGGCCAGCCGCAATGGACCACCGAGAATCGGCCGGGCAAACAGCCGCGGGTACACCGACCACAGCTTCACCAGCACCAGCGGAATCGTGATCACGCCACTGACGACATGCGTGCCCTGGGTGAGCCGGTACAACCACACCGGGTGCGCGGGCCAGGCGAACCATTGAGGCGGATGCTGGATCCAGTGACTGATCAGGCCGGTGGCGAAACATACCGTGACCGTCACCCCGATGGCGATCCCGATCCGTGCCGCTACGGCGGGCGCCCGGGCCGGGGAGATGCGGGTGCCGACTGCGGCGGGCAGCAGTAGCCGGTCACCGTCGCGCCGGTTCATCGGTGCGCGGCGGATGCGGTGAGTCTCGCTGCCGCGGCCGCGAACAGGCCGTGGCATGCCGCGGCGACCCCGGCGATGTCCTCGAAGTGGTCGACATCGTCGAGTTCGGGCAGTACCTCGACGTGGCATCCACTGTCCGACAATGCTTTCCGGGTCAATTCCCCGGTGCGGGCGGTGGACATCGGCACCCCGGCGAGTGCCCGGGCCGGGCGCGGGTCGGTCAGACCGAGTGCCCACCACCCCCCGTCGGCCGCCGGACCCAGGACGGTATCGCCTCCCGCCAGCAGCCGCGTTCCGCATTCGGCCAGTAGTGCGGCGTCGGCCTGTGGGGTGTCCATTCCGATCTGCAGGACCGGGAATCCGGAGCGGGAAGCATCGGCGTGCGCATTGGCCAGCCGGACCCCGAAATCCGCACCGCGCTGGGCGATGATGTCGAAATCCCGCATTGCCGTGTTGATTTCGCGGTTCCGCTGGGCTCGATCCAGCGGCCCCGTCCATGCCACGACGGCATGCGCGGCGCCACAGGCACGCGCGGCGGCCAGGGTGTCCAGCAGTGCGGCCGCGGCCAGATCGGCGGCCTCGACCGGTGCCAGCGGAGGGGTCAGCCGGGTTTTGGCGAATCCGGCAACGGGTGCCTTGGCTACCACGAGCACGGTGAACGGTCTTGTCGTCATCGCACACTCCAGAAGTCGCGGGCGGCACGAATCGTGCCGATTACGGAGCCGGAAACCTTCGACACCCCATGGCTTCTCGGCCGATAGGTCACATCGCGTTCGACCACCCGCCACCCGGCCCGCGCGGCGCCCGCCAGCAACGCCAGTGGATAACCGGAGCGCGGATGCAGCGGTCCCAGGGCCAGCAGTTCGTGGCGGCGAATCACCCGCATGGCCGCCAGATCGTGCACCGGGAGGCGGTACCTGTGCCGCAGCCAGCGCGCGAGCAGCCAGTTTCCGAGCCGGGCGTGCCACGGCCAGGCGCCCCGCACCGGGCGCCGCCGCCCGGCCACCATCGCGACATCGGGTGCGAGATCGGCGACCAGCAGTGGTAGTTCACTCGGTGCCATCGAGCCGTCGCCGTCGAGTACCGCCACGAGTTCGGTCGAGGCGGCGGCGATCCCGGCCTGTACGGCCGCGCCGTATCCGGGTGTCGGCTCGGTGACGACGGTCGCGCCGGCGGCGCGGGCCACCTGCGCGGTGTTGTCGGTCGATCCATTGTCGACCACGATCACCCCGTATTCCGGCGGCACCGCGGACAGCACCCCGGGCAGGGCGCCCGCTTCGTTGCGGCACGGGATGACCACGGTCAGCGCTCGATGCATTTCGACTGGGTTCACGGTGTCGACCGTAAACCTGATGGGCCGGAAAATACCTGGTGAAGACGGTGACAAAAGTGTGACGGCCAGATCTCGGTGGCACCGGACCCGCCCCGACGGGGCCTACGGTGAATCGGTGAGCGATTCCCCGAGCACTACCGAAACGCGCGCGCGCCCGGTCGCGGGCGTCCGCGGCGATATCGCGTGCGCGGTCGCCGCGGCGATCCTGGTCGCTGTCGCGTTCGTCGTGCCCCGTATCAGCACTGCGCATTATCGCGACTCGCTGTTCGCCGCATCCGCACCGATATTCGGCTCTTGGCTGCCGCATATCGGCTGGGGCACCGGCCCGGCGATCGTCGTCGCCGCGGGTGTCGTGTACTACGGCCCCGTCGTCGCGGCCGGCTCGAGCTGGCGCAGGCTGCTGCTGCTCACCTGGGCCACCGCGCTGGCATGGGCCTTCGCACTGGCCATGGTCGACGGCTGGCAGCGTGGCTTCGCGGGTCGCCTGGCCACCGGACACGAATATCTGCACGAGGTGGGCGGCGTGCACGATATCGGAGCGATGCTGCACGGCTTCGCGGGCCGGATCCTGGACTTCCAGCCCGATTCCTGGACCACGCACGTATCCGGTCACCCGCCGGGCGCGCTACTGGTGTTCGTCGGACTGGACCGGATCGGATTGGGCGGTGGCGCATGGGCTTCCACGCTGTGCACCCTGGTCGGGTGCAGTGCGGCGGTGGCCGTCCTGGTGACGCTGCGGGCGCTGGGCGCCGAGCAGCGGGCACGATCGGCCGCGCCGTATCTCGCGATGGCGCCCGCCGCGATCTGGCTGGCCGTCTCCGCCGACGCGTTCTTCGCGGGAGTCACCGCCTGGGCGGTGGCGGCACTCGCGGTCGGGCTGGGTTCGTCCCGGCGGCGCCCGATCGTCGTTTTCGCGGCGGGAGTGCTGTTCGGGTTCGGCATCTATCTCAATTACGGACTGGTGCTGATGGCGATCCCGGCCGCCGCGGTCGCGGCACTGCGTGGGGTGCGGGCCGTGTGGCCGGCCGTGCTCGGCGCGCTGGCGGTGGTGGCCGCGTTCACCGCGTCGGGATTCTGGTGGCTGGAGGGATATCACCTGGTGGTGGAACGCTATTACCAGGGCATCGCCACCGAGCGGCCGGTGTCGTACTGGATCTGGGCGAATCTGGCCGCGACGGTCTGCGCGGTCGGGTTGGCGTCCGCGGCGGCAGTGCACCGGCTGCCGGGTGCGCTTGCCATCCCGGGGCCGGGCGAGGTACGGACAGGTCCCGGCGGTGCGTTGCGGCGGTGGCGCGCTCGTGCCGATCCGGCGGCGGTCGTGGCATTGGCGGGTCTCGGCGCACTGTTGCTCGCAGACCTCAGCGGGCTCAGCAAGGCCGAGACCGAGCGGATCTGGCTGCCCTTCGACGTGTGGGTGCTGGCCGGCACGGCGCTGTTGCCGGCGCGGACGGCGCGCTCGTGGCTGGCCGTCCAAGCGGTCGGCACCCTGGTGTTGGCCCATGTCATCCTCACGGGCTGGTGACCGGGATGCGGATTCTGATCGCCGACGACGATCCGGTGGTACGTGATGTCGTGCGCCGCTACCTGGAGCGCGACGGTCTGCGGGTCACCGAGGTCGGCGACGGCGAGCAGGCCGCCCGGGCCCTCGCCGCCGGGGATGTCGACCTGGCGATCCTGGACGTGATGATGCCGCCGCCCGACGGTGTCGAACTGTGCCGCGCGGTACGCGAAGGCGATCGTCCCGAGATGCCGATCATCATGCTCACCGCACTCGGTGAGGAAGAGGATCGGGTGATCGGATTGACCGCCGGCGCCGACGACTATCTGACCAAACCGTTCAGCCCGCGCGAACTGGCACTGCGGGTCGCGTCGGTACTGCGCCGCACTCACGGCCCGGCCCCCGCCCCGGGCGCGCTGCGCAGCGGCGATATCGTGCTGCGGCCCGCGGCCGCGACCGTCGAGGTCGCCGGTAGCGCGGTGTCGTTGACGGCCCGGGAGTTCGATCTGCTGGCGTTCCTGCTGGCGAATCAGCGACGCGTGTTCAGCCGCGCGGAACTGCTCGAGCGGGTCTGGGGCTGGGACTTCGGTGATCAGTCGACGGTGACGGTGCACGTCAAACGGCTGCGTGCCAAACTCGGTGCGGCGCACCGGATCGAGACGGTGTGGGGGCGCGGGTACGCCTGGGGTACCGGAACGGGAGTCGATCGTGCCGAATGACGTAGCGGGATTGGTCGGATGGGCGCTCGCCGGTTCGGTGCCGGTGGTGGCGATCGGCGCGGCCGGTCTGCGGCTGTTCCGGAACCGATCACTGGGTCTGTCGATGGTGATCCTGGTGCTGATCCCGACAGTCGCCACCCTGTGCGGATTCGTCGCCGTCAGCGGCCTGATGTTCACCGACGCACTGGCCAGAATGGCAGTGGTCCTCGCGGTGGTCACGGCCGTCACGGTCCCCGCCGCCGTGGTGCTGGGCCGGGTCCAGGCCCGGCAGCTGGTCTGGGAGAAACAGATGCTCGACCAGGAACGCGCGGCCGAGGCGTCGCGGCGCGAACTCGTGGCGTGGGTCAGTCACGATCTGCGCACACCGCTGGCGGGAATCTCGGCCATGGGTGAGGCTCTGGCCGACGGTGTGGTCGCCGAGTCCGCCGATGTGCGGCGCTACGGCCGCCAAGTCGTGCGCGAGACGACCCGATTGTCGGGAATGGTCGACGACCTGTTCGAGATGTCGAAGATCAACGCCGGTGCGCTGCGATTGCGGCTCGAACCCCTGGATCTGCGCGAGCTGATCGACGACGTGCTGGCCGCCGCTCGCCCGGCGGCCGCGCGTGCGGGAGTGAGTCTGCAAGCGCGGCAACCGGCTTCACCGATCATGGTGGCGGGCAGCGATCAAGCGCTGACCCGGGTCCTGGCCAACCTGCTCACCAACGCGATCACCCACACGCCACCGGGCGGCGATATCGAGATCGCCGCGGGAATCGACCACGGCCGGGCGTGGGCGCGCGTCGACGATACCGGTCTCGGAATCGCCGAGTCCGATCTGCCCCGCATCTTCGAAGCCGGTTACCGGGGGACTACCGCGCGTTCCCCGATGGCCGACGGCGGAGGTGGCGGTATGGGCCTGGCGATCGCGGCGGGGCTGCTGTCGGTCCAGCACGGTGAGATCGTCGCGGCCAACCGGGAACGGGGGAGCCGCTTCGAGATTCGGCTACCGCTGCTCGATTCCACGGCAGCGGACCCGGCAGTCCACGGCCGCCCGTCGACCGCGACCGCGACCGCGGGCTGAGAACACCGCGCACGGCCGAGGATCACCACCGCGGCGGCCCGGTTCCGGCCGCGGCACGCAGCGGCGCCCGCGCGAACTCCGTGAGTCCGCGCTCGGGGCCGATTCCGGCGGCGAATCCCAGCAACTCGCGTGCGCGATCCGGGCCGGCGACGATATGGCGGACATCGCCCGGCCGGAACTCTCCGGTCACGACGGGTTCGGGTCCACGATGCGCACGGGCTAGCACAGCGGCGACCGCTCCGATGGCGATCGGCCGGCCGGAGGCGATATTGAGCGGGCTGAATCCGCTCAGCGGATGTTCGGCGGCCAGGACATTGGCGGCGGCGACGTCGGTGACATGGACGAAATCGCGCATCTGTTCGCCGTCCTCGAACACCCGGGGCGCGGATCCGGCCTCGAGTGCCGACCGGAAGATCGCCGCAACCCCGGAATATGGTGTGTCCCTGGGCATATCGGGCCCATAGACATTGTGATAGCGCAGCGCGGTGACCGTCGACCCGGTGGCGGTGGCCCAGGCCGCGGCGTAGTTCTCCTGTGCGACTTTGCTCGCCGCGTACAGGCTGCGCGGGCACAGCGCGGCGTCCTCGGTCACCGGCGCCCACGCCAGCGGTGCGCCCGAGCCGGGATCGCGGTGATCGAACAGTCCGCGCTCCAGGTCGGCCGGATGCCGCGGCGCCGGTGTGATCGGCACGGAATCGGCTGTGCGGTAACGCCCTTCGCCGTAAACGACCATCGACGAGGCGAGTACCAGGTGCCGGCATCGGGCGCGGTCCATCGCCGCGAGCAGCACAGCGGTACCGAAATCGTTGTGGCCGGCATAGGCGGGCGCATCCTGCACGGTCACCCCGGCGCCGACCACCGCCGCCTGGTGACAGACCACGTCGATCCCGTGCAGCAGCGTGTCGAGCGCATCCGGATCGCGCACGTCGGCATACCGGACATCGTCGGGGGGCCGGGCATGCTCCCCATGGGCGCAGGCGAGCATCGCGTCGACCGCCACCACCTCATGCCCGCCCGCGCCGAGGGCCCGCCGGATATGAGATCCGATGAAACCGGCCGCACCTGTCAGCAGAATCCGCATGGTGCGATTCTCGACCGTGCGGGGCCCGGCCGGGAGCTTCGAACCGCTCCGGTAAGCAAACCGTCACATTCCCGCGCCGGGATCGGTCAGACCGTGCTGGCCGCGGAGAATGTCACCGAAGGCAGTGCGGCGACGAGTTCCACGCGGGTGCCGGTCGCGGTTCTGTCGATATCGACCTCGTCGGCGAGGGCGCGCATCATCGCCAGTCCGCGGCCGCGAGCACCCGGGTCCTCGGGGAGCGGGCGCCAGGCCCCGGTATCGGTCACCGCGATATACACCGCGCCACGGGCACATTCGGCCGTCACCACGACCCGTCCCGCCGTGCCGGTCGCATACGCGTGCTCGATGCTGTTCGTACAGGCCTCATTGGCGGCCGAGACCAGATCCGCGGCCTGTTCCGGCTCGACGGCCGCCGAGGACAGCCACCCGGTGAGGGCCCGCCGGATCTCGGTCAGGCGGGCCGCTTCGGCGGGGACGTCGAGCCGCAGCGGCCGCGGCGGCTGCCGGTAGACCACCATGGCGATGTCGTCGTCGTAGCCGATCTCGGGCCGCAGCCGGTCCAGCACGGCGTCGGCGACATCGCGCGGGCGATACGATGCGAGGCCGGACAATTCGTCGGCCAATTCCTCGAACCGGGTATCGATGTCCACACCGCGCTGTTCGACCAATCCGTCGGTGAACAGCACAAGCGTCGAACCGGGGGCCAGTGCGGTGGTGGCCTCGGGGCGCTGCGGGGTGTCGAAGGTCGCCAGCGGCACCGCGCGCCCGCCCTCGAGCAGCCGCCCGGTACGACCGGGACCCGCCAGGACCGGTGGCATATGCCCGGCACTGGAATAGCGGATCAGCCCGCGCACCGGATCCAGGATCGCCGCGCACACGGTCGTGCACATCGCACCGGGGATGCGGGCGGCGACCGCGTCCAATTCCGACAGCAGCTGAGCCGGTCCAGCGCCGCGCAGCAGCAGAGCCTGTGCGGCCGTGCGCAATTGACCCATCACCACCGCGGCCGACAATCCGCGGCCCACGCAGTCGCCGACCACGATGCCGAGGGTGCCGTTGCGCAGCTTCACCACGTCGTACCAGTCGCCGCCGATCTCGAGTGGTGGCAGTGCGGGTTCGTAGTGCACCGCGAATCCCGGTGGCAGCTCGACCGGCCCGAGCATGGCGCGCTGCAGGGTCAGCGAGGTCGAGCGGGCCTGGTCGAAGTTGCGGGCGCGCTGGACGGCCAGATTCAGGTGGCCGTACAGCAGGGAGAACAACGACCAGTCACCCGGGCTGATCGCGCGCGGCGCGGCGAAGCGCACCCACAGCGCGGCGTCTCCGGTCTCGCCCAGCCGCGCGACGATACCCTCCGAACTGGCCGCACCCTCGGGGATGGGAAAAACTGCCAGGTCCGGACGCATCCGGGCCCGGTCGAGCAGGGCTCGCGCCCGGGCATCGATAACCCGGCGGGACACTGCGGTATCGGAGCCGGCGTCACCGGATGCCGGTGCCGCCGTGCCGTTTTCGGCCTCCGCGACCGGCCCGGACACATACAGCTGCGGCGCCGTCTGGGAATTCGGCCGCATCGACACCACGGCGGTCTCCGCGCCGATCGCGCGGCGCAGTTCCTCGAGGCCGACCTCGAGGACCTCGGCGACGGTGGTGGCCGCACCCACCGCGGTGGTCAGCCTGGACACCGCGTGATCGCGGGAGCGGGCATCGTGTTCGGCGGTCACATCGCGCACTGTGCCGACGAAGACGTGCTCGTCGTCCTCCGGACTGCGCAGTGAGGAGGTGCTGACGGCCAGCCACACTCGCCGGCCGTCGCGGTGCCGCGCTGGCATGACGAATCGTGTCGTCTCGGCGCCCAATGCGGGATAGGGCGCTTCGGATTCGTCGGTCCACGGGTGTGGCGGCCGGAACGGCACGGCCTCGGGGCCGTATCCGGTCAGCGCGCCGAAGGCGGAGTTGACCTCGGTGATGGTGCCGTCGGCGTCGGCGACGAAGAAACCGTCCTGCAGCGACTCGACGAGCGCGGTCCGGAAGGCGTCGCGGCCGGCGAGATCCTCGGCCCGCAGCCGTTGCAGCTCGTAGCTGCGGGTGCTGTCGAGGAATCCGCGGGTGGCGACATCCAGCGCGGCCAGGGTCTGCAACAGGAACTCGAGTGCCGCCCGGGCGCGGGCGGCGGTGCCGGCTGCCGCGGCCGGTGACGCGAGCAGGCCCAGCTCGTCGAGCAACCGGAAATGATGTTCGGTCAGATCCAGGATGCTGACACCCTCGACGAGTGCGCGCCGTCCCAGTTCGTAACCCTCGGCGAGGGTGTTCTGATTGGGTGAATCCAGGTGCAGCCGAAGCGCATTCGCATACGCCTCGCGGAATGCGGCCAGGACCGCGCTCATCGTCGTGTCCGGGCTCGGTCGCTCACGGCGCCCCCGTCGACGAGCCTCGGTGCCTCGCGGCCAGAACGAGGGCATCGTCGGTGTCCTTGACATGGCAGGTCAGGATGTCGTCGGCGATCTCGGCGGTCGGCCGCGCCAGATCGAGCGTGTCGACGAAATCGTTGACGATGCCGTCGGTCGACATCAGCAGCACATCGCCCGGCCGGATGGCCACGGTCTGGGTCTGCAGATTCGGCGGCAGCAGGTATCCGACGATGCCGCCGGTCAGCAGCGCGGTGGCGCGCAGGTCGGGTTTACCGGGCCCGATCGCGACCACCCGGGATTCGACATTTCCGACGCCGAGCCACTGCACTTGGTCGTCGCCGCCGAACAGCACCAGCGAGACGGCCGCACCGCGGGTATCGGACATTGCCCGATGACACAGCACCATCAACACGTCGAGGGGTTCGGCGCGATTGTCCGCGAGTACCTGGGCGGCGCGATCGACAGCGTCGGCCGCGGCGGCGCCGTGCCCGAGTCCGTCGAGGACCGCGAAGAGGACTGATCCGTCACCGGCATCGAGTACCACCGAGCGATCGCCGGAAACCCGTTGGCCGGGAAGTGCCCGTCCGGCAACCGCCCATTCCACCGTTCCGAGGGTTCCGTCCTCACGCACCGGCGGGTACCCACTTCCACATCTCCACCAGCGTTCCCTGCCCGGGCGCGGACTCCACGATCAATCGATCCATCAGCCGACGCGCGCCCGGCAGGCCCAACCCCAGGCCGCGCCCGGTCGAATAACCGTCCTCGAGCGCCCGTGCGATATCGATGATCCCGGGGCCCTGATCCTGTGCCTGCACGACCAGGGCCCGGCGGCCCTCCCGGTCCTGCACCGACACCCGGATCTCCCCGGTGCCCGCGTAACTGGTGATGTTACGTGCGATCTCGGAGATGGCCGTGGAGATCATGGTGATGTCGGTGAGGGTGAAGCCGAGCTCGGCGGCCAACTCCCGCCCGGCTTGACGCGCGATCACGATGTCACCCGACACCTTCACCGCGATCACCATGTTGTCGGAGGCCACGATCACCGACCGTCTCGTCGGCCGTTGCGGCGTAGCTTCCTGTCGAGCCAGGCCAACCCCTCTTCGAGGTCGAGAGCGGTATGCATGCCCTCGAAGGTGAGTCCCAGCTGCACCATGGCGAATGCGACCTCGGGCTGCAGGCCGACGATGACCGTCTCCGCACCCCGCAGCTTGGTCATGTGCGCGATGGTACGCAGGGAGCGCGCCGCGAACGAGTCCATGACATCGATGGCGGTGACGTCGACGATGATTCCCTGAGCGCGGTACTTGCTGACGTATGTCATCAAGTCGTCCTGCAACCGTTCGGTATCGGCGTCGGTCAGCGCCGACTGCACGGACGCGATCAGGTAGGTGCCCTGTTTCAGAATGGGTACCGGCATGGCTGCCTTGACTACCGTCCGTCGCGGTCGGTGAGTCTCGAGATCTCATAGCCGAGCAGCCGCTCCGCTTCCTCGATACCACCTTGCAGGTCGCCGACCGCGTTCATCTTCGTGAGGTCGAGCCCGATCGTGACCAGGGCGAGCGCGATCTCCGACGACAAGCCGGTGATAATGACGTTGGCACCCATGAGATTCGAGGCGTCGACGGTCTGAACCAGGTGATTGGCGACCGTGGAGTCGATCATGGGAACGCCGGTGATGTCGATGACGACCACCTTGGCGCGGTTGGCGCGGATGGCGCGCAGCAGCTGTTCGGTGAGCTGGCGGGCGCGCTGGCTGTCGAGAACACCGATGATCGGCAGGATCAGCAACTGCTCGCGCACCTGCAACACCGGCGTGGACAGCTCGCGGATGGCTTCCTGCTGCTGGCGAATGACGCGCTCGCGCTCCTGCACGAACGAGATGGCCACCGTGTTGGCGATCCGGTTGGCCGCGGGCTCGTAGGCGTCGAGTACGCGTTTGAGCAGTTCGAAGTCCGACTGATACTTCTCGAAGAGGCTGCGCGCGAGCACATCTCGCAGCAGCAGCACGATGCCGACGACCTCGTCGGTCTCGACGCCTCGCGGAATGATGCGCTCGGACAGGTCGCGGGCGTAGGCCTGCAGCGCCTCGACGCTACCGGTTTGCAGCGCCTCGACGTAGTTGTCGTAGATCGAGGTGGCCTCGGAGAAGATCTCCTCCGGGGTCATCGCGGTCAGCAGTGCGGCGTCCCCGATGCGCCGCGCCCATTCCTCGCGTAGCTCGGTGCGATTCTGGCGCAGATGTTCGACCAATTGTGGCAGCAGGTTGTCGACCGGGCCGGCCGGTGGCGAATCCGGCGAGAGGCCGATGGACACGTCGGACATGAAAACTCCTGCCCCTTTCGTAAGGGAGGTCGAGACGTCGGGTTCGCTCGTGTACGGCTGCCGTCGCTGCCGCAGTCGAGCCTAGTCTTACCCGATACCCGCCAGCGAACAAATCAAACACAACGGCGGGGTGTGCTC
>CAWAJX010000008.1:0-92053 GCA_963782405.1 uncultured Actinomycetota bacterium | reverse complement strand
TCAGGCGGAATCGTTGTCATGGTCGCTGACTCTAACCTGCGGAAGCCGCCCAGGTGGTAATAATGGCAACAAGTACAACAGTGGGCAACATCGTACCCGGCTACAGTGCCCGGCTACAGTTGCGAGGTCCGATCGCGTGAAATTGCAGGACGGGCGATGGCTCGACACGGTCACGATCGAAGCTGACACCAAAGGCGATCTGATCAAGAAGATCGCCGCGGTGAAGCGCGCCATCAAGGAGTTCGAGAAGAAGACACCGAGCGTCGCCGCGAGCCCGGCGAGGGCACGATCTATCACCCGCGTCGGACAAGATGTGGGCGGGCATCCTCGAGCTCGAGCCACCCTGGACGGGAAGCGGCAGCGGTCGAAGCCGGTCTACTCGATGGATCGGGCGACAGTGGTGGAGAAACTGGACGCGCTGAAACAGGAGCAGTCCCAGGGGCTGAAGCAGGTGGACCAGCAGACCACGGTGGCGCAGTGGCTGGACTACTGGATCAAGGAGATCGCCCCGGCGAAGGTTCGCCCGCACGTGCTCCAGTCGTACCGGTCGGCGATCCGGACTCGGATCGTTCCGGCGGTCGGGCGGAAGAAGTTGGCGAAGCTCGAGGCGAAAGATGTTCGGGCGATGCACAAATACGTTGAGGGGGCGACGTACAAGAAGGGTAAGGAGGACGTTCCGTACTCGACGCGGAGCGTGGAGGAGGCGCACAACGTCCTCTCGGGCGCGTTGGAGGACGCGAAGAAGGATCAACTGGTGGATCGCAATGTGGCCGAGGATGCGGTGAAACCGGAGGTGTTGTCGGAATCGCATGGCGCGCTGACGTCGACCCAGGCGCGCGCGGTCCTGTTGAAGGCGATGGACGCCGAGGACGCGATGGTGACGCGCTGGGCGGCGGGGTTGATGCTCGGTGGCCGGCAGGGTGAGTTGCTGGGGTTGCAGTGGGATCGGGTGGATTTCGAGCGCGGCTCGCTGGATTTGTGCTGGCAGTTGGAGTGGTTGCCGTTGAAACCGTGTGCGGATGAGGATGATCCGAAGCGGTTCGCTGTGAAGGCGGGGTTCGAGCACACCCCGCTATGGAAGGGGGCGGCGTTGACGCGGCCGAAGACGCCGAAGTCACAGCGGATTACGCCGTTGCCGGTGCCGTTGGCGGCGATCTTGCAAGCTCACCGCAAGACGTGGGTTCCGAATCCGTGGAATTTGGTGTGGGTGCAGCCGCGGAAGAAGTACAAGGACAAGCGGGTGGGGCCAATCCGGGACAACAACGATGTGGCGGGGTGGAAGGCGGCGCAGCGGCGGGCGGGGATTGCCGCGCCGGTGGACGTGCATGCGATGCGCGGGACGACGGCGACGTTGTTGCTGGAAGCCAAGGTGGATGCGCATGTGATTCAGTCGATCCTTGGGCACTCGTCTGTGGTGACGACTCGTGGCTACCAGCAGGTTGATTTGACCTTGGCGCGAAAGGCTTTGGGGAATCTGGACGGGCTGTTGAAACTGCCGGGGGCTAGCTGATCGGTTGCGAATGTGACCCGGAACTGTTTCGTTTTGTTTGGTAACAGTACAATTTTACGGGACGATTACCAGTTCAAATCTTCCCGGTTGGTTTTATGATCGGGACGGATACATCGTTGGTGATCAACAGGATTCGGCGACCGCGTGGCCGGATAGCGAGGCATTCACTATGTCATTCCAGGGGTGGCTTTCAGGACGGGAATCCGAGTTTTCAGGCGGCCCTTCCGTTCCGAAGCATTCGAATGTATGTTCGATAGCGAGGCGGTTGCAAAGACGGAGGGGGCGCGCGATGACACAAACCATGCGAACGCGGCGAACCTCTGGACGCTATCGAGCGCGGGGGGTTCCCGACAATGCCCGATAGCGTCTTCTGCCCTGTCGAATCATTCCTCGAAAACTCCCGGCGGCACGCGCTGGCGAACGCCGCTCTGTCGCTACAAGATCGAGACCCGGAGTCCATCACGGCAGGCGAATTGATCGCGGAGGCGAATCGTTTAGGTGTCGCGGCGAGTCGGTTGCTTGCGCATGCTGGCCTGAGCGTCGTCTAGGAACTGGCCCATGCTGACGCCGAATGCTTGGGCGAGCACGACTATGTGATCGAGCTTCATCTCTTGCTTGCCGTTTTCGAGGCGGGCGATCGTGTAGTTGCTGAGTCCGGTCCGTTCTGCGAGGTCTGACTGTTTCAGTCCCATTCGGGCGCGTTCGGCCCTCAGGTGCGCCGAGGCCGCCTGTTTTGCCGCTTCTACGGCTGGGTTGACCGTTTGGCTATCTGGGGAGCCCATTGTGCAAGTTTGGCGGGTGAACCCGTTCTAAGACAACCCGCCAGTACTGGTGAGTTACGTCATTAACAGTACGTCTGTCTTATTAGAGACCTGACAAAAATAGTCAGCAAACCGCCATTTCCGGCTTGCTGATTGCAGGAATCGCAATCTAGACTCTGGTTATGCCAGCCGTTGCTACAAAGCAGTACATCGCAGCTGAGATCCGCGCCGCACGCGCTCGCCGCAATCTGAAACAGTCAGACCTCGCAAAACTCGTTGGCGTCTCCCCCTACACCATCAGTCGCATCGAGACCGGCCAGCGTGAAGTTTCCGGTAGCTACCTGTGCGCAATCGCCGAAGCTCTTGATGTCCCCGTGGAAGCCCTGTGCCCCCCGAGCAACCGCGACGGGGCGAAGAAATGACCGCCGACACCGAGCCGGTACCGGTCCAGATCAGCTACTCCGTCGCCCAGGCCGCCGCCGCTACCGGCATGAGCGAGTGGACGATCCGGAAGTTGGTGCGTGAGCACAAGCTCGCCGCCCGATACAACGGCTCACAAATCCTCATCGATGCCGATTCCCTGAAGAGTCTTTACGACTCGCTGCCGTCCGAACGGCAGATCGAACGCGAGTGCGCCGCCAACCGGAGGCGCGCATGAGCAACGAGTTGGTGCCGTTCACCTATGAAGGCGCGACCGTCCGAACAGTGATCCTCGACAACAAACCCTGGTTCGTGCTCGCCGACCTGTGCACGGTGCTCGATATCGCAGCGCCCGGACGCCTTGCCGCGCGACTGGATCAGGGTGTGCGCCAGACGCATACCCTTCAAACCGCCGGTGGTCCGCAGCGATTCACCATCGTCTCCGAATCCGGCATGTACGAGGTCGTGATTCGTTCGGACAAGCCGGAGGCGGTCAAGTTCCGGCGCTGGATCACCGGTGAGGTCCTGCCGACGATCCGCAAGACCGGCAGCTACGGCCAACCCGCCCGGCTGACCCCGCTGGAGTACGCGCGCCAGCTGGTGGCCGCCGAGGAACGCGCCGAGACCGAGCAGGCGGCCCGCATCGAGGCCGAGGCCCACGCCCGCGCGCTGCACGCCCCCGCGTCCGCGTGGTCGCACCTCGCCGAATCGAGCGGGGACTACTCGGTCGCGGACGCGGCGAAAGTCCTGTCCCGTGATCCCGCCATCGTGATCGGCCGGGACCGGCTGTTCCGGTTCATGCAAGGCGAACGCTGGATCTTCCGCGACGCCACCACCGATGCATGGAAGGCGCGACAGACGCAGGTCGATACCGGGCGGCTGACGGAGAAGCTGGGCAGCCCGTACCTGCATGAACCGTCCGGCGAGATGCGCAATCCCGCGCCGACGATCCGGATCACTGCGAAGGGACTCGCCGAGCTGCACAAGCGGCTGGGCGGTAGTGACGCGCTGCCGATTCCGGCCACCGCGCAATAAGAAAACCCGCACCTGCGGGAACAGGTGCGGGCCCAGCCATCTCAACCCGAAAGGCGTTCAACCGATGACCACTATATCCGACCAGGAGCGTGCCGTGAGTAACCCGTTGCAGGACATCGACACCAAGACACTCGCTGGCCGCGCGGCGGTCCTCGCTGCCTGCGGGAAATGGATCAAGGAACAGGGCGACGCTCACCGCGCCGAACTACGAACCCGACTCGGCCGCGGCGACAAGGTGACCGCGTTCAACCCGCTGGACGACACGCTCACTCTCGGCACCGCCACCATGTCCAACCCGGACCCGAAAGCGTTCGTCACCGATCGTGAAGCGTTCGAGGTGTATTGCCGTGCTACCTGGCCGGACAAGATCGAGGTGTGGACCGAGTACGGCCCCGAGGAGGAAGTGATCGCGGTCCTGCGCGAGCACGCCCCGCACCTGCTCACCGTGCACTCCACCATCCCGGCAACACTCGCCGAGCGCGCCCTGGACCGCGCTGCCAGCGAAGACGTTCCGGGAACGGAGCGGCATTTGCCGGCACCGTCATTGACGATCACTCCGGCGAAAGCCGCGGTCGCGGTGATTCGTTCGATGATCGCCGGTTCGCCGGTCCTGCGTGAGCTGGAGGCGTGACCGTGGCGAAACTGACTGCGCGGCAGGTGGAGCAACTGCTCCAGCCGATCAACAAGAAGCGGGTCCTTCTGGACGGTAAGGGCCACTCGCATGTTTCGCAGCAGGACGTGACCGCGCACCTGATCCGGGTGTTCGGGTTCGGCTCATTCGATGTCGAAGTGATGAACGTGGGCGTGGTGTTCGAGGAACCGCGCATGAACGGTGACCGTCCGACTGGCCGGTGGGATGTCTGCTATCGGGCGCTGGTCCGGTTGACCGTGCGAGACGCCAACGGTGACGAGCTGGCCCATTACGAGGACGGCTCGACGGCGACCGCACAGAACCAAACCCGCGGCGACGCCCACGATCTGGCCTATAAGTCGGCGATCTCGCTGTCGAAGAAACGCGCCGCGATCAACCTCGGTGACCAGTTCGGACTCTCGCTCTACAACAAGGGCCAGCTCTCGGCGCTGGTGATGGGCACGTTGGTGAAGCCTCACACCGCGCCCGATGAGCCTGCGGTGGATGTGCAGGACGGTGTGGAGCAACAGGTGTCGCTCGGGAACGATGAGATCGACCGCGAAGGCGACGCGGCGTGAGCGACAACACCGAGGCGTTCTCGCCGGTGCAGATCGAACGGGCGATCCACGACGTGGCGAATCGGATCGCCGCATCGGTCAAGGTGTGTGCCGATCGTTACGGCGAATACCTCGAGGCTGACCGCGTGTACGAATGGGCCTTTCATGAGGCATCCGACAACTGCGATGGCCCCGCCCACACCAAGAAGTCGCGCGCTGTCCTCGCGACCAAGAAGGAACGCCGGGCGCGGGATATCGCCGATGTGGCATACCGGTATGCCGATCGACTGGCGAAGGCGCTCGAAAGCGAGCTCCGCGCCTGGCAGTCGGTCGGGGCGTCGACCCGTGAGGCGTATCGGGTGGCAGGGCGGGGTGAGTTCTGATGGCCCGCAACACAAACCCGCCTCAATGGGTTGTCGACCTCGTGCACGCTCGTAGCGGCGGCATCTGCGAGGTGTGCCTGGTGGTTCGCGCCAGCCAGCAGCATCACCGGCGGCCGAGAGGTATGGGCGGCACACGGCGGCCGGAGTCCAATCGGCCGTCCGCGCTGCTCGATCTCTGCCATTTGTGTCATGACGCGGTCGAGCGCAATCGGGAGTGGGCACGCGATCACGGGTATCTGGTTCGTCAAGAGCATGATCCGGCCGCGGTGCCGGTGAAGCTGTGCGGGCGTCTGGTCCTGCTCGATGACGCGGGCGGGCTACTCGAATTCGAACCCGCTACCTGATCGGAAGGGGCCGCCACGCCGCGGCCCCTTCCCTGTCGTCTACACATCAACGCCCCTGGTGGGGCATCATCAACCGTATCGCCGGACTTGCCGGCACCGATCCAGAGGAGCTGGACTCTCATGAGCGACGACGAAATCAGTATTTCCGTCGATGTGCGATTCACGATGGTTCCGCTGTGGGTGACCGAGTGTGAACTGATCACTGACCGCGCTCTGCGCCTGTATGTGGTGTTGCGCCAGCATGCCGACAACAGCACCGGCGCTTCGTGGTGCAAGCGGAAGACGCTGGCCGCTGAATGCCGCTGGAGCGTGAAGACGCTGGACCGTGCGTTGCGGGAACTCATTGCGGCGGGCGCGGTGACGGTTCGCTTGCGGTGGAAGAGCGCGGGTCCGAACCCGTCGTATTCGTTCGAGCAGTCCGCGACTCATCCAGAGCAGACCAGTTCGCTGTACACGCTGCGTTCCCTGCCGCCGACTGCATCCATGCGAGGGGGGGACAAATCTGTCTCCCCCTCTGACGTGGGCTCGGAGGAGGGTGGGGACAAATCTGTCTCCCGGGGTAGGGACAAATCTGTCCCGGGGGTAGGGACAGATTTGTCCCTCAAACTAGATCCACTTGATCTAGACCCAGATGAACTGAAAGAGGGGGGTTGCGTTTCCGGGGTACGTCACCTGCGCGAGGACGCGCCTGTGGATAACCCCCCTCCCCTCCCGGCTGAATCAGTCGATGCGGCAACCGAGCCCGCGACGGACGAGCCCCCGAACCCGTGGTGTGTCGATCACCCGGGCGGCACCGACGAGGTGAAGTGCGGCCGGTGCGGGGACCGTCGCCGGGAACGCAAGACCTGGGAGGCCGAGAACGCGAAGGCCCGCGCCGCTGCCCGCCGAGCCGAGATCTCCGAACGCAACCAGGCCGAAGCCGATGAGATCGCCGCGTGCGGCATGTGCGACGCCGACGGATTCACCGGCCCCGCGGTGAAGTGCCTCCACGATCCGCACGCGATCGAGACCGCCCGGAAGGGCTCGGCGAAGGTGCGCGCCGCTCTGGCCGCGAAATCCCGTCCCCGGGACACGAACCCCCGCCCGGACCGTTCCGGTCCGGCCACGGCCTGCACAGCCCCGAAAGCCGACGCCCTGACCGCCCGGAGGTGACCGTGACAGTCCTGCCGATGCACCAACCCCGATGGAACCCCGACGAACACCTCATCGACGCCGCGATCGCCGGACGCGTCCGATCCCGCGACCTCCCCGACACCGACCGCGCATGGCTCGTCGCACACCTCACCCACCGCGGCCACACCAACGACGTCATCGCCGCATGGCTCCACTGCTCCAAACGCACCATCCAAATGGCGCGCACCGAACCCGTCGGCGTACTCACCACCCGACTGCTGGCCGCTGAAACCGCCATCGAGAAAGCCGAATCCCGGGTACGCGCCTCCCGCATCACCCCCGCCGCCCTCACCCAACTCATGGACGAAAACCGCCGCTTGCGGGATGCGCGCGGCCAGCTCATAGACCAGCTCGCCGAAATGCGCCGCCTCGCAGACACACCCTGCCCGCCGTCGGTCATGGTCATCCACCCCGCCCGCACCCGCCGCCGCCGGCCAAACGTCGCCGAGACGTTGCCGCTGTTCCAGATCGGATAACTCGAGTTGCCTTACCCGTCCGTCGCCACTCCTCCGAGCAAGTTCAAACCGCAGGGCCGCAAACGCGCCAAATACGAGATAGCCACCCGATACGCCGGTGTCGGCTACGTGCCATCCGAAATCCTCCGCGCCCACATAGACACCCTCAACGGGATGGGCCTGCCACTCGCCTCAATCGCCCGCGACGCAGAATGCACGCCCGGCTGTGTCCGCAACATTCACCGCGGAATCTGGGACACCACGAGCATCCGGCACGCCGCCGCGATCAAGGGCGTCACCCACCACCCCAGCCCGCGCCAACAGATCGTCCTCGCTGTCGGCGCCGTCCGGCGTGCGCAAGCCCTGCACGCGATCGGCTGGACCTGGCAGCTCATTGCCGAACACACCCCCGGCGTCACCGCAGGCGCCATCGCGACCATGACCCGAGCCGGACACGAACGCACTATCTGCGCCTGGGCCACATGGACGACGATGCACGCCGCTTACGAGACATTGTCGGGCACGCCAGCGCCGGAAAGTGTCGGTGCGACGAAGGCCAGGAATGCCGCGCGCACCCGGTCCTGGCCGCCGCCGCTGGATTGGGAAGACCTCGACATTGATGACCCCCGCGTCACGGTTTCACCGTCCGGTGTCGAAACCAGGACAGGGCTCCGCGAACGCGCGGACGCCCGCCGGCAGGAGGTTGCCCGGTTGACGCGTGCGGGGTTTTCGGCGGATGAGATCGCGGTGCGGGTGGGGGTCACGAAACGGCAGGTAGTTCGGGACCGGCAAGCCGCGGGCGTGGGTGCCGGTTCGGGGGTTGCGGGCGAGGAGTCTGCGGCGTGATTCGCCTTGTAGGGCACCGGTTTTCGTTGTTTCGGCGTGTCGGTTGACTGCACTAGCGGCCGCCTGTATATTCGACCTATCGACAGAACGGCTGTCGTCTCTCCAGAGGAGCTGGAATTGAGTTCACCCACTCATATGAGCGTCGACGTGATCGACGCATTCGCCCACCAAATCGTCACAGACCACCTCGCCACCCGATTCAAATCGGATGCCGCCTGGACGAAACCGGGCTACGGCGATATCCCGCAGGCTGACGCCGACGCCATCGCGGACCGCGCGAACACGCTTATGTCCGCCGTGGCCGACGCCTTCGCCAAGAGCGGAGACCAGCGATGAGCGTCCAAATCGACTGCGGCACCTGCGGCAAACGGCATTCCGAACTCGGCAACGCGCTCGACGTGATCAACCACTACGTCCGCAAGGCCGAAGACCGCACCCCGCTGGACACCGCCGAAACCGAACACCTCGCGTACATCGCCAAATGCATGTTCGAGCATCTGTACGCGACCGTCGCCGATCTGGAGAACGCGCGCACGGAAATCCGGAAACTCCAAGCGCTGGGCGGCGTGGAAGCTGGCGACACCTGGGAGACCGACACCGAGTACGCGGTGCGCCGCCGCGACGGCGAGATTCTGCCGCACTCCGGCGTGAACCAGGCGGCTGTTCAGCTCGACCGAATGAACGAGAAGGCCGCTGAACTCGGCTTTCCGGATTCCGAAGCAACTGTGGTGTTCAGGGACCGGACCGTGTTCGTCCGCAACTGGAAGCCGTTCCCGCTCCCCGACGATGAGCCGCAGTTCTGATGGCCGGTTTCGAGCACTGGGCGCTCTGCAACCTCTGCAACGGCAACGGCTGCTCCCAGTGCGGCAACACCGGCGAGGTCACCGTCTGGATCACCAACCCCGAGAAAGGCATCCAGTGACCGCGAACGGACGCTGTATCCAATTCGCCATCCTCTGGGCGGTAACTGCGATCGCCACCCCGACCTGCCTCGTCATAACCACCACGTGGCCGCACGCGTTCGTAGTGCTGGTCACCCTCGCCGTCCTGGCGCTGCTCCTCGTTGCTTTCTCTCTCGGTTCCCAGGCTGGCTATCGCCTGCGGTCCGAGATCGTCACCGAACACGAAATCGAAAGGGCACGGTTCAATGCCCGACCACACCATCACCACCGACAGCGGAACCACCGTCACCCTCACCGAGCGCGACGGCGAAACCCTCGTCATGCTCGGCAACACCGCGACCGGCCAGCCCAACATCGAAGCGGGTCGGATCATCCACGGCGCATTCCAGCCCGTCCCGTTCTGCGACTGGGGTGTCACCCCATCGGCACTGCGCGCCATTGCCGATCTCATCGAGGGGGACGGTCATGCCTGATCTCACCGCCGCCGACCGGCTCGTACCCGTCACCGTGTACGGGCGGCCGGGCTGCCAGCAGTGCAAGCAGACGACCCGCAAGCTCGACAAGGCCGGCGTGCCATACACCTACGTCGATGTAGACGATGACGCGGTGGCCGGCGCTCTGGTCGACATCTACGCCGCCAAGAACCCCGGCCCGAAATCGCTGCCGCTCGTCACGGCCGGTGATCAGTACTGGTTCGGGTTCCGGAATGAACGCCTCGCCCGGCTGATCGACATCCACCACACCGCACCGGATGTCACGTCCCTGGACCAGGCCGCCGCGCGGTACCTCGAGGAGAACAGCCATGCCTGACCAGACACCCGAACCGCTCACAGACTTCGAACTTCGCGAGATCGTCGAGAACGGCGGTGGGCTGGTGTTCACCGAGACAGTCGAGGAGATGGCGGCCGAGCTGCTCGCCGCCCGCGCCCGTATCACTCGGCTCGCGGGTGAGGTGCAGGAGCTTCGTGACGGCGCTCGTGGTTACGAGGTCGGCCGCCAAAGTCAGGCCGCCCGCATCACCGAACTGGAGGCGACACAGGCCGAGCCTCGCGCAGAGCTGGAGTCGGTGCAGCTCTGCGCGGAGCAGCAGCACATGCTCGAACTCGGGTTGGACCCGCTGGCGAATCTGACGGATGCGGATATCGAGGCCCTGGCCCGGGAGTCCGAGCCTCACGCCTATATCGCGGTGAAGCGCACCCACTCCGTGAACGCTGACTGCCCGGAGTGGAGTTGTGACGCGGCGGTGATCCCCGCGACCGATACCGCCGAGTGCCGCCACTACGCGGCGCAGGGCTACGACTTGGTGCCGATTGTGGGTACCGACACCGGCACCCGACCCGCGGCGCAGTCTGCCCCGGCTGCGAACATCGACGACGACCGTTGCCCCGGCCGATGTGTCACTGGTGCCGATCTCGGAGTGTCGCCTGAGAACGGTGGCTGGATGATCGCCAATGTCGACCCGGAATGCCCTGTGCATGGAGAGCCGCAGTCCGATCCGGTCGGGTATGCGGTCGTCTCCGAACTTCGGGACGGCACCCTGGCTGTCCTACCGTCCGGCGTGATGTCGAAGTCCGTGGCCGTCGCCCGTGCCGCGGCTTACCGCGCCGAGGGCGGTTACTCCGATGCCCGCGTGTACGAGCTGCGGGAGGTCCAGCAGTGATCCGCGAAGTGACCATGTACGCCGCTGTGTGCGACGACTGCGGTATCACCCCAACGACCTCGGATCGGACTGGGCCGCATGGACAGACAAAGTCGGCGCGCTGGAGGAAGCCGACGGATTCGACTGGGCGAACCCCACCGGTGAGGTCCTGTACTGCTCGAAGTGCTCCGACAAGCGGGAGGTGAACACCGATGCCGAGTGAGCCTGATCTGTTCGTCGCCATCAACGGCCGCTACTACCGGGGCGAGATCTATCGCGTGGGCGTGCTTGAAGAACTCTGGTTTGCCTACCGCTGCGCTCGATTCGGCCGATTCAGCGAAGCGCGCAAACACCTGCACCGCATCCCGGGTATGTGGCTGCGACGCAGTGCGTGGAACGGCTATCTTGCCGAACCCCTGGCGCCCGCCGTCTATTTCCGCCGGTGCGGTCATGGCTGGACGCAGCGCCGAGCGCTGGCCGACCTGAATCGGCATCTGCGAGAGGTGAATATCAGTGAATGATTTGCCTGCCGCCGATATCGCCGAAGGCCGGCGCCTGTACGCCGCAGCTCTCGACACCGGTATGCGTCGAGTCGAGTTAGTCACAGAGGGCGGCGCCGACGCCACGACCAACATGCTCATCTGGTCGGGCAACAACTTGCCTGCCCTGCTGGATGCCGCCGAGAAGGTCGCGGCGATCAAGGTGCTCGCCGAGCGGTGGGCCAACCAGAGCAATGACTACGACGAGGACACCGAGCAGCAGATCGAGGATGGCCGCGAAATTCTCGTGCTGCTCGGCGAGGAGGCCGATTCCGGTGAGTAGTACCGAACCCCGCGACCAGCTCGCCACTGACCTCACCGCAGCGCTCGCCGACAACATCGAACCGCCGTGCTGCGACGAGTGCACCCATCTGCCGCTCCTGGGCGGGTATCTGGACGCCGGGGATGGTGCCAAGAAACTGCTCGGCCGAGGTTGGCGTCCACCGCCCCGCGTCATCGAGACAGCCGAAGAACTCGATGCGCTTCCAGCGGGTTCCATCGCGATCAATCCCGAGGAGCCCGAGCAGGCACACCGCAAGGTGGAGACCGGGTATTGGTGGACGACCGGTTATCCCTTGTCGGTTACGTCCGGTGAGCTGCTGCTGTGGTGCGACGGAGCTGCCACCGTGCTGCACGAGCCCGAGGAGGCGCGGTGAGCATGCAGTGGGTTCGGGACAGCTACGGCGTCCCGGCGAAGCGCGGAGGTCGTGTCCGCTACACCGGCGACCGGTCCCCGCAGTTGGGCACGATCACCGGCACCTGCCACGGTTCCCTGCGCATCCGCCTGGACGGCGAGAAGCGGTCGGTGCCATTCCATCCCGCCTGGGAACTCGAATACCTGCCCGAGGAGGCCAACCGTGGCTAGTTGCGACACCGTCGGGGTGCCCGGCGGCGATGAATGCGTGCTCGATTCGGAGCACGACGGCGACCACATGGACCGCGACGGCGACACGTGGCCGCGACTGGTCCAGCGGGATTGCCCGCGCTGTGGAGCGTTGATGTGGACGCAGCCCGGCCCGCCGTCAGGACTCCCGTGTTGGGCGTGCCAGGACGAGGATGCGGCCGCACTGCCCGAGGAGGTGTCCGGGCGATGAGCGACACCCGACCCGATCTGTCCACCCGCGAGCAGCCGGCGTGCTGCCCGTGGTGCCTGTCGACCGACCCGAACAAGGTTGGCGTCGAGAAAGCTACCGACAAGGTGTGCCGCAACGAATTCCACTGCCCCTGCCCGGAATACCACGGTTCTCCGTTCCGGATGTGCCCCTACTGCGATTGGCGCGAGGACCCTTTGAAGGAGCCGCCTGCTGGCTGGGCGATCGGATGGGCCGGGAAGGACGCTGATGTCTGATCTGTCTACCCGTGAGGAGATCCGCGCTGTGGCCATGAGCAGGATCGCGCGCAGCCTGTTCGACTTCGAGGCACGCCCACTCACCCCCGACCCAGGCGATTGGGAAGGTCTGACGCCCACGATGCGAGACCGCTACCGGCGTCGCGCTGTCGCAGCCGTCGATGCTCTCGGTGACCTACTACCCACCGGCGAAGCGTGGGGCGTGGGCGTGGTGGAGGACCACACCGGCGATCGAGTGCGGTTGGTGCCGCACGACATCCACGAATACGAGGACGAAGCACGCGAGGACGCCGCGATCGACGGTGAGCCGGTTATGCGCGCCTACACCCACGACTGGATCGAGGTGACCGAATGACCGAGCACAAATGGTTCCACGGCGGATTCCCGGGCCTTGCCGCCGGTGACCTCCTGCTGCCGCCCGACGAGTCCGACACCCCGCGCACCCTGTCGGAGCACGCACGCCAACTCGGTGCACCGCACGGCATCCGCCGCGACCGCGTGTACCTCACGCGGGTCCAGAACGTGGCCCGCGTGTTCGCGGCCATGTACCCCGATGGCGCGCTGTACGCGGTCGATCCGGATGGCGATATGGAGGCGGACCCGGACGCTCCCGATATCGCGGCGATGGCCGCGCGCGCCCGCATCACGGCTGTGATCCGGCCCCGGGTCGTGTTCGCACACCGGCATCCGGATTCGTGGTTTCGGATGCTGACAACCGCCGTCCAGGAGACCCGCCGATGAACCGCCCGAAGCTGACCATCCGCCGGCGGCCGGTGTTGAACCAGCCTGCTCGCATCACCCCGGAGCTGTCCCCACTGGTGGGGTTACCTCCGGTGTCGTCGGTGTGTGAACCGTGCGGGGTGTATGTGATCCGGCCGGAGGTGCACGCGGACTGGCATCGCCAGCTCGATGCGAAAGCCGCGCGGTGGGATCGGGTCAGGGCTCTCGTGCTGCGGGTTTTCCTCGCACGGGGATACATCACCACCGACGAGAACACCACCCCCGCCAATGGGGACACCTGATGGCCGGGGCCCCATCGACTCTCGCCTACCTCGAAGCGTTCCACCGGACCGGCGCACGCATGTCCGCCGGGATCGGCGAAAACGAATGCCCCTGCACCCTGTGCGACCACCGTTTCCGTCGCACCCCCAACCCTGAGAACACGGAGAAACCGACATGATCCGCACCCTGCTCGCCCCCTTCCTGACCTATCCCATCGCCAGCCTCGAGGGATACGGCCCCGTCTACACCACCCCGATCCTCACCATGGAGGTGTGGGGATGAGCCGCGGCCAAACACCCCGCACCCCCGAGAATTTCCCGCGCATGAACGACCGAGCTGGACGCCGGCGCGAGCGTCAGTGCCAGCGCCGCGCGTTCCAGAGGTTCACCAGACCGACGTTTGTACAGGAGGTCATCGACGCACTCACCGCTGTTGCTGATGGGATTGCGAAGATGTTCGCTCCGGGCAGGGTAGCCGAGCGGATCGGCCGGAAGTTGTGGGCGGACCGGCAGTTCGGGGAACAGCTGAAACGGATTCCCTGGCAGTATCCGGTACCCCGCTTCGCTGAGGGCGGCACCGTCCAGGGGCCGCGGCCGGACGACGATTCGATCCCGGTCATGCTGTCGCCCGCCTATCACAGCGTGGACGGCGGCCAAACCTGGCACGAGGCAGGGCCCGCCGATGAGTAGCGGCCAGCCGTACCGGTACCGCCCGGAACCAGACCCGACCGGCTTCATGGGTGCGATCGCGCACCATCTCGAGCAGCAGGACCCGATGGAACGCGCCACCCTCTCAGCGTTCCCGCCCGCGCAGGCCGCCGAACGGATCGGCCGCGACCTCTACGCCATGCAGACCGCCGAGAAGGTTCGCCGGGCACAGGAGTTCGCCGATCGGACAAACAGGGCGTGGGAGTCCGGTGTGATGTCCGAATCCCAATATCGGGCCGAGATGGGCATCCCTGAAGACGAACCGTCGATCGTTGACGTGGTGGTCCGCCCGCCTCTCGGGCCGATCAATGCTCCCATCAGCGGCACGATCACCTTGCATGTGGGACGCCATCAGAAAGTCTTGCCGTACAACGCGACCGGCAAGCAGATTAACGACACCGTGAACGAACTCGCCGAACTCGCGCGGGCCGACCAGGACGCCGAAAGGCCCACCGAATGAGCAGGCACATCCACGACGACAGCTGTGAATGCAGCTGGGCGACATCCTCACCCCGAGGAGATGGCCGACATGGAGCGAATCGACCTGCACGCCGCCGAATGCGGTGAGGATTTCGCGCACACGATGTCCGAAGTGCTGGGCCGCCCGTTCCCGGAACCACCCGAGGAGCCCGCCGAATGACCACGCCGATCGTCCGGTTCATCGAGGCCCGATGCGCCGATGAGCCGGTGGCGGCCATACAGCGGCAGGCCCTCCGTGCTACTGCTGGCCTGTTCCCTGATGAGGACCTGGACGCGGTGGTGCGCCGGGTCGCCGCGTATCGCCGCATCCTCGCCGAAGAACTCGCCAACCGAGTCTCATGGGACGGCGAAATGTGCGCCTGCTACGAGGACGAAGTACTCGCCGGTCACTGCGACAGGTGGACACCGGAGAAGTCCCGTACTCTCCACGCCCTCGCCTCCGTGTGGTCCACCCATCCCGATTACCGCCCCAAGTGGGCCGAACCGAAGGACTGACCATGCTCGCCCAACCGCCGACCGATCCGAAACCGACCAACTCCAACCCGTGGCCCGGCGTGATCATGTACCTGGCCACGGTCGCGCTGATCGCCTGGGTGGTGTGGCTACTCCTCCACTGACGGGTCTCGAGTAAGCTCCGGATGATGCCGCGGGGCCCCAAGCTCCGGACGAGAGCGGCACGGCTTGCAGGTTCGATTCCTGACCGTCCGGAGCGCCCCGGCCCTGCACCCCACCGGCTTACCGTCCCGGCCATGGGCAGCAACACAGCATTGAAGTACCGCAAGAAACCAGTCGTGATCGAGGCCGAACACCTCTCCAGCCTGAACGGGCAACGCCTCACCGACTGGATCAACGAGAACGGCGGCACAGCCCGCCACATCCATCCCCCCGCCATCGACGGCGAGATCCGCGGCGGCCGCATCGAGATCGAAACCCTCGAAGGCGTCATGACCGCCAACATCGGCGACTGGGTCATCCGCGGCGTGGCCGGTGAGTTCTACCCCTGTCGGAACGACATCTTCCAGCAGACCTACACCCCGGAATCCGCCGAGCCGGAACTCTCCCCCGAGCATCGGATCGGCGCCGCACAGCTCCGCGTCATGGCCGCCCAGCGGGCTGCCGACGAAGCACAGCACGCGCTGAAGAACGCGGAGCGCGACGCCGCCAGGGCAGCTCTGGACGCACAGCGGGAGATTGAATTCGCAAAGAGCGAGCTGACCTCGTTCGATGAATTCCAGCAAGCCGCCGAACAGCTGGAGGGACTGTTGTGAGCACCAACGTCACCATCGAACAGTTCGCCGAAGCCATGGCGCTACTCGGTATCGACACCGACAACGACACGCGGCCCCTGGTGGCCGTACACATCGAGGCCGGGCGCATCACCTCCACCTACACCGAGGCCGGGAAACACGGCGTGCAACTCGAAGAGACCACCATCGGCACACCGAACCTCATCGAGGCCGCACAAGAGCGCGTGGTGAAAGCGCACCGCGCACTCATGAATGCACAGCAGTCGCTCGCCAACGCCGTGGCCGAAGCCGCCGGCGCCGGGCAGCGGCTACAGGACCGGATCGACGCGCTGTCACCGAACGCACAGCGCATGGTGAACGCATTCCGAGGAGACCAGCCGTGAAAACGAAGCGCCGTACACTCCGCCAGCACCTCGCCGACTCGATCCGCGACACCCTGCGCCCCGAACTTGAACGCATCCTCTACCGATTCCAGCGCGAAGCCTTCGAGGCCGGATACCTCAACGCCGAACGAGTGTGGGCACCAGACGATATCGGCATGGGCCCCAGCACCCTCGACAAGCGCGATCGCGCATTCCGCCGCTGGTACGCCGTGAAGCGCGCTACCGAACGGCAGATCCGCGAACAGCGCAGGAGCGAGCGATGATCGACACAATCGCCACGATCCTCTGGGGAGCACTCGGTGCCCTCATCGCCCTCGCGGGATGGGAGGTCGTCCGCTTCGTCCGCCGATGGTCCGTAGACGCCGTACGGCTCGGCCCCAACATCCTCACCGCCGAACCACGCATACGGCGGATCGTCGAGCACACCGCCGACGACATGACCGACGAGTGGCTACACCGTCTGGCCACCCTCAGCCTCACCGGAATCGACCACTCCGCCGCCGTGATCAGGATGGCCGCGGTCATGCTCGAAATCGGCCGCCACGCGGGTATGTCCACCGCCGAGGTGCTGGAGTTCTTCCCGCACTACGAGACCGCCGAGGAGGACCAGCCGTGATCCTGGCAATCATCGTCGTAGCCGCTCTCATCGGCCGCAGCATGTATGCGGCCCTCACCCCATGGAGCGAGTCATGACCGAACCGACAGCCGGACCGGACACCTCAGACGGCTACCACACGTTCGCCGAGCTCTACCACTACCGAATGCTGTACAACGCCCTGCTGTTCAACGAGTGGGCGCGACAAGGCATGTACGGCGTGCACAAGAGCCTCCGGCACTCCGATGGCGAATTGTGCTTCGGCGGCGGCTGGTTCGTAGTCTCCGCTCAACTCCCCACCGGCCAGGTCACCAACCACTACCTGATCGCCGACGACTGGTACCGGTTCCAGGTCCCGATCCGCAACACCGCGGCCGAGTGGGACGGCCACACCCCACAGGACGCAGCACACCGCATGGAAGCCTTCCTGGACTCCGGTAGCTCTGCGCTCACGGGTGATGCGGATGGCTAAGACAGGCAAAGCCGCCGGCAAGGTCCCTGCGGAGGTGCAGGTGAAGCAGCAACGCTGCCTCGATCTGGTGGTGCAGGGTGGTCTCACCTATGAGGAGATCGCCGAAGAGGTCGGGTATTCGTCGGAGTCCGGTGTCCGGGCCGCGGTGGATGCGGTGCTACAGCGGGCAGCGAATGCGGGTGCGGAGGTGGCTCGTCCGCGGATGATCGCGCGTGCGGAAGCGTTGTGGGTGCATGCGTACTGGCTGGTGCAGCAGGGGCGGCAGTTGATGGCGGAGTCGGGTGACCCGGATGTGCTGGTGAAGGGCTTGGCCGCGGCGGATAGGCAGTTGGCGCGGCTGTCGAAGCTGCATCACCTGGACGCTCCGGATATCGCGGTGAATATCGGTGGTGATCCGGCCGAGTTGGATCGGCTACGCGCTGAGGTGTTGGGGTTGTTGGATGGTTCGGCCGGCACGGTGGTGGATGGTGAGGTGGTGGATTCCGCCGAGGAGTGATGCTGTCGGGTTGCTGTGGGTGTTGGTGTGCGGGTGACGGATTGGGCGTGACCTGGGCGGATGTGCCCGGTTCAGCGGGGGTGAGACTGGGGGCGCTGGCCGGTTGCTAATGCGGGTGTCGGGATTCGGCCGAAACGGGTGACAACACAGGCGTGCGCTGGTATATTCGAGGAATCGCCAGAACAGCTGGCGTTGATCCAGAGGAGCTGGAACCTATGACCGCCATTCAGGACACGGCCCGCGAGATCGCCGAACGCGTAACCGTCACCCTCAAGGTCACGAGCGCCCTTGGCGTCACACTCTCCACGGAGAGTGCGCTCGCCCAAATACTCAACGACCTCATGCAGGACGCGACCGACGCCCGCACCCGCGGGGGCCGTTGGGCGCGCGAGTCGACCTCGGAGGAAATCGACGCCGCCCTGTGGCGCGGATCGATCGCCCGGGACACCCTCGATAACACTTCCCGCCCGTCCACCGGACCGGTCGGCGACTACGTGCGGGCACTGCTCAACGCGTAACCCTGGAGGGGCCGTCACCCGGCGGCCCCTCCGCCACCGCCAGACAGCTGGCACTCTCCAGAGGAGCTGGACAATGCACAAACCCCACATCAACCGATTCACCATCGCCCGCTGGCGCGACAGCCTCGGACTCGCCGTCATCCTCGTCGGACTCGCCATGCTCGCCATGGTCGCTTTGATCCCCATCGCCACCGGAACCAGCCTCCTCGCGACCGTGCTCGCCTGGACGGTCATCGCCGCCCTCATCTTCGGGGCGGTGTTCCTGTGACCATCGAACAAGTCCACGTCTACCCCAAGGGCATCCCCGCCGACAGCAACGCCATGGAGCATGTGGCCCGCGCGTTCGGATTCCAGTCTCTCGCCCACATGCAGCGCGTCATGACCGGACAGGACCCGTCCGCGTTCGAGGAAGCCAGCGCCCGCGACAAGGCCGTGTGGAAGAAGTCCGCCAAGGTCAAGGAAGCTCGCGAGCAGCACGTCGCCGAGATCGCTCACCGTCGTAAGTCCCGCCGGGTGAACCGGAAGCGCAGCAAGGCCCAGCGTGCCCGCCGCGCCCGCGAAGCCGCGGCCCGCGCCGCGTCCTGATCCCCCAGCGCCCGCCCTGCTCGCACTCGTCGGGCGCTGGGTTCGGCCGGGCCGTACGGATCACGGCCCGGCCACCACATAACCCCGAAATTCCATCGAAAGGGAACAACCATGCCCGAGAACGGTGAACTCACCGCCCCGCCCATCCAACTCGTCGTCAACACCGATGCACTCCTCGCCCAGATCGGCTGGACCACCACCCACATCGACTACGACGGCGACCCGTACACCACCACCGAAACCGTCGATATGAAGCGCGATCTCGCGTCGATGGTCGCGCAGATCCTCGCCGATCGCTTGCACCGCGAAATGATCCCCGTCGTCCGCGACGCGGTGAAGGAAGCCGCACAGGAGCGCGTGGCCGCGATCGTCGCCGACGCCATGGCGCAGGGCTTCCGCAAAACCAACACGTACGGCGAGCCCACCGGCGAACCGATCACGATGCGGGAGATGGTGATCGGCGAGGTGAAGGGGCAGATGGAACGCCGGGTCACCCGCAACGGGAACGCAGCCGAACGCTACGACAGCGGCGCGCTGCCCTACGTCCAGTACGTGGCTGCCAAGGCAGCGCAGGAAGCGCTGAACGGCGAACTCAAAGCCGCAGCGACCGCCGCCGTTGACGAGGTAAAGGGAAGCGTCAAGGCCCTCGTGGCTGAGGAGCTGGGGGCCAAAATCGCCAAGATCGTCGCCGCCCGCTGATCTTCCTGGCCGGGGCCGCACCACTGCGGCCCCGGCCACCCCGACCCCCGAAACCCATAGGAGGCAACCATGCCCGAACCGAAGGACGCCCGCGCGCTCGCCGAGGCCACCATCGTTGACACCGCCAAAATCATCGCCGAATGCGACGGCATTTCCCTGGTCGATATTCAGGCGGTACACGCCACGCTCCAATCGGCATCCGCGATTGCCCTGCTGTATGTCGGTGACCAGATCCGCGAACAGGTGGAGGTGCTGCGTCAGCAGTTGGAGCAACAGCGGTTGGCGAACGTGATCGCCGCCTTCCAGGCCGGTATCGGACGCGAGGACAACTGGCTGGAGATGGGCTACGACGACACCGCCGCCGCAGCCAGCTACGTGCGCGCCCAGATCGGCGATATCGCCAACCCGCTCCCCGAAAGCGAGACCCACCTGTGAGCCGCCGCGATCCTCGAAGGGAAGACAGAGTGCGAGACGACGGAGCGCGCGCCGCCGTCGCCCTGCTCGAATCTCTCACCAGGAACGACATAGTCGGGGCGCGAACCGTACTCGACCACTGCGACCCACGTACGACAATCCTCGCCCTCGCTACCGCATGGCTCACGTTGTGCGAGCTGCACGGCCTCGATGCGGGCGAGCTGATCACGAGCATGCGCAGAGCCAACGAGACGAGGACTCAGTGAGCGCACCGAATCCGAACGGCTGCCGGTATTGCGGCGTCGACCGCGAGAGCCACCTCCAGCGCTATGCGTCGGAGGTCGGGTGGCACAAGTGGATCGAGCCGACCGACGAACAGCGCAAGGGACGCCTCCGGGCACGCCGGGCCGGGGGTGCCGCGTGATGGCCTCCACTCTCGCCTACCTCGAGGAGGCCGAACGCCGTGGCGCGATCGGGCATACCGGTACCGCTGCGGGGGGATGCTGCTGGCAGTGCGACGAGCGGATCATGAACGAGCTTCGGGACGCCGTGGCCCGCCTTCCGGGGGCAGGCGATACCGAATGAGCGTGACTATCCGCCTGCTCGGCACCGATGACGAACTCGAAGCGGTCACCGCCGAACTCACCACCGTGTTTGGGCCGCGTCTGCGGTTCAAGGACGCGCTCCCGGCCCGGCAAGGCTGGCGCTGGTATTTCGAGGTGGACCCGCCGGCGGGTTCGGGGTGAGTGTGGTTCGGGCGGAGTTGGTGTGGTGGGTGTGGGTAGCCATGGTGGTTGTGCTGTCGGTGGTGGTGCTCACCCTCTAGACAATGCAGTCGCACGCCTGTAAAGTCTTGGGTATCGCCAGAACCGCTGGCACCCAACCGGAAGGCCGGTCATGCTCACCATCACCCCCGCCCCCTCCACCGCGATCGACGCCGCCATCGCCGCCCTCACCACGATCGGCGCCATGGCTCACGCGGAAGCCGAGGACGGATACCCCGACACCCCCGCCACCGTCGAAGCGGTCGCCCGCGCGTTCGCGGCTGCGGAGCGGGTCGGCGTGCCGGAGGATGTGGCCGAGGACGCTTATCAGCGGGGCTACGACTGGGGCGAGGCGTAACCCGTTGGGCCGCTCGATCTTTCGAGGTCGGGCGGCCCGTGTCGCATTGACTGACCAAGCGCACGCCTGTATATTTGACGTTACCGGCAGAACCGCTGCCACTATCCAGAGGAGCTGGAAATGTCCATCGCCATCCGCCCCGACGCCATCGCCGCCGCACTCGGAATCACCCCCGACTCGCGCGTCCGCATCGAAATCACCCGCGACGGCTGGGACAACGCCACCTGCGAAGAAACCGGCGCACCCGGCGCGGTCCTGGTCGAATGGTCCACCCGCGACCCCGAAGGCGGCTACCAGGCCACCGACTGGACTGTGTCCGGTGTGATCGCGGGCGGCTTCATCAACGGTCTGCTGACCTCCGACCTCGTGAACCCGTACACGAGCATCGACGTGAAGATCGCACACCAGTACATCCGGTTCATGCACCCCACCCTGGCCGACGCCGCCCGCTACATGGACGGCCCCACCGGGATCGCTGCGTGACCCGACGCAACTCCCTGGCCCCATGGTCCACACGCCTCGCGTGTGATCATGGGGTCCAGCACTATCGAGGGGCGATAGTGCTGGACGAAAGGGAGTCTATGCACACCCACAGTGGTGCACGCCTGCTGGTCATCCGCCGCTGGCTCGGCCTCGAACGCGGAGCACTCGCCGAACTCCTCCAAGTCCGCGACAAAACCGTCGAAACCTGGGAATCCGGCCACACCACCATCCCATCCGGTGCCTGGACCGAAATCGATGCACTCGTAGCCCGCATGGACCAAGAAATAGAACAACTCCTCGCCGCCGCAGCCGAAGCCGACCGTGATGCTTTCCCCGTCCGGATACCGCGGTCCCGCAAAGGGAAAGCGGGAGGCTACGAACTGCCGCCGGCATGGATTCAGCGGGTTGTTGCTGGCGCGATGCTGCGTGATCCGCGGATCGTGCCGGTGTATCCGCAAGACGACAAGGACGGGTGATGGCCGAGTACGAGTGCACGGAAGTCGCCGTTCCTAGCTTCGGCTGGCCGCCGGGGCGGACCGAACGGACCGCGATGTCTCACGCGTTTGTCGATGCCGATGGCGTGCGTCCGGGCACGCGCTGCCAGTGCGGTCAGGCCGTGGTCGGTGACGACGGGATGCCGATCGAACGCGCGGACGTCACACTCCGGGCCCGGATGAGGGCGCCCCGCCCGTCCGACGACAAGGACGACCATGTCTGAGATTGCCTATCTACGCTGCGGTAGTTGCGATTTCGAGTTCCAATACGACCCGGATGATATGGACGAAGACGGGCGCTGTCCCCACGGCTGCGACGACAAGGACGGGTGATGGCCAGCACGCACGAGGTTCGTTTCAGGGTGACCGTGGCGGACGATCTGCCGAACGGCGTGACCGCCGATGAGGCAGTGGACAGCTTGCGGGCGGAGATGGGAAGTGCCGCGATCCGCTGGCGCTTGGGGCGTCGCAGTTGGTTGATCGGCCCTGTGGTGGAGCTGAAGGACGACCGCGGGGCCCGAGCCGGGATCGATTCCGTCCTCGCCGCGCATGTCGCCAACTTCGATTACGACGGATGCCTCTGCGGTAACGAGCAGACCGGCGAACCCGCCTGGCGGGCGCACCTCGCCGAGCAGCTGGACAAGGCCATGATCCCGCGCGAATACGGGGAGGGCTGACCGATGACCGAGCGCCACCGCCTCCAGTCGCAGGCTGCCGGGCAGACCGGGTGGGGCACGATCTCATCCGCCGCCGACCATCTGCGATACATGTACCTGCTGCCCGGCCGTTACCGGAACCGTCGTCGTTGCCATTGCGGATGCGGCGGGAAGGCATCACACGGCGGCGCAGCGAACGGCCTCGCTCTTGTGGCTGGCTGCGAGCTGTCCATGCATCGGTGGGTGAAGACCGGGGAGTTCCGCACGCACGAAGAACTGATGCGGATCTGTCGGCGCTGGCACAAACAGCCGTGCGTATGCGGCAGGGGCGAGCCATGACCGATGTGTGGGCACGGGCCGCGAAACTACCGCCCGGCCAGCGCGCAGCCTTCACCGCCTGGGCCGGCCGGGAACTCGTTCGCGTCGCATCCGTACGCCGCCATCCCACCGCCGGCGCTCTCATGCAGTCAATCGACCCGACCATCCTGCAAACACCCGACCTCGAAATGATCGATGAAGCATTGGAGTGGGCGCAAACCACTCCCCGCGCGCGGCTGATGATTTCGAAGCCATCCCAAACCGGGAAATCGGAGAGAGCAGCTATAGCAGGCACAGTCCGGGCTCTCCAGCGCCGCCCGGACTGGCGAACTATCGTCGTCACCCACTCCGAGGACCTGGCGCTCACCCATTCCGAACGAATCCGCGGGATCATCCAGACCTACGGCACCGGCGCGCGGGACGCCATGACCGGTGCGCCGCTCCCGGACCGGTTGGGTATCCAGATCGGTGCGAAGTCGTCTGCGTCGCGCTGGCAGCTCGCCGGACACCGCGGCGGTTTGATCGCGGCCGGTGTCGGCACAGCGCTACCCGGACGCCCCGCGGATTACATGGTGTTGGACGACCTGTTCTCCGGCATGCTGGCCGCCGACTCCCCGGCCGAACGGCGCCGGGCCCGGACATGGTGGGACACAGTCGGTTCGCAGCGTTTGGGGCCCGACGCGTCCCTGGTGATGATCGGTACCCGCTGGAACGAGGAGGACATGCACGCCTACCTCGAGAAGGTGGAGCCGGGCCCGTGGCGAATCCTGAACTTCCCGGCCATCGCCGAGCCGGGCTTGCTCGATTCGCTGAACCGTCCGTACGGCGAATATCTGATCAACCCGCGCGGCCACACCGATTGGGAGGCGATCCGCGCATCGAAACCTCCGCGCGTGTGGGCGGCCATGTATCAGGGCAATCCGGTGCCATCCGATGGTGGCCTGTTCAACCCGCGATGGTTCGAGGACTACCGGCTCCCCACAGCCCCGCCCTTGTACCGCCGGATCGTCGGTGTCGACCCGGCGGAGACCGGGCAAGGCGATGAGGCGGGGGTTATTGCGGGCGGTCTCGCCGGTGACGGCACCGTGGTACTCACCGATGACCATTCCGGGCATCTGTCGTCTGCGGAGTGGCCGCGGGTGGCCTGCCTGCTCGCCCTGCGTACGGGAGCGAGTGAAGTGGTGTTCGAGGCGTATTCGGCGGCTGTCGCCTATGACCGGCTCCTGAAACGCGCCTACGAAGACCTCGTCACCGAAGCCGCGGGCGGCGCCGTGGACGGGGTGCAGGTGCCGGCGTCGCGGCCGTTCCACATCAATCCGTGGAAGCGGCAGGGTAATGCCCTGATTCGGTCGACAGGGTTCCGGAATGCTACGAGCACGGGCCGGTGTCGGGTGGTGGGGCATCGGTTGGCGACGATGGAGGCGCACGCGGTCCGGTGGATGGAGGAGCAGCATCAGCCGGATCGGGTGGCGGGGGCGACGATCGTGTATGACGTGCTGGCTGGTGGTGGTGAGGTGGTGTTGTCGCGGCAGCCGGGCGGTTGGGGTCGGATGCCAGATGGTTTGACCGGTTGACAAGGCAGGCGCACGACTGTAAGGTGAGTGTCATCGCCAGATCAGCTGGCACCAACCGGAGGAGCCGGACTCATGAACGCCACCATCGCCATCGCTGCCACCACCGGCAACCGCACCCGCATCACCCTCTACAGCGGGCAGACCTCGATCAAGCAGGTCACGGTAGCCAGTGAGTGGCCCGAGGACTGGAACGAAGCGTTGTCGGCGCACGGCTTCCGGGCGGAAGAACCGTGGCGCAGCGGTGCGCCCACATGGGTGCCTCACGCGCCGTACGGCGCAATAGAGTCCACCACCAAGGGCGTTCAGCGCATCTGAACCCCCAGAGCTGCGCCCCGCGTGGGGCGCAGCTCCTTCGACTCCGCCTATCGCCAGAACGCTGGCGCCCGAATCCAGAGGAGCTGGACATGCCCAAACTCACCCCCGAACAGCGCGCCAACGCCATTCAGAAACTTCACGACATCATCACCGGCGACGACAACATCCCCCGCCTGAACACTCGCGCATCCCGCGCCTACCTCGCCGCCGTCGACCGGGACAAAGACACCTCCGACCTCCGCGCATTCGCCGAAGTCTGCCGCGTCGCTGCCGCCCTGGCCGATCAGCTCGCCATCCGGGAAGGCGACTGCGAGCTGGTCCACCGGCCCAGCATCCTGGCAGGCCGTACCCGCGTCGCCGCCCACTGCACCACCTGCGACGTGCCATTGAGCGCCTGGACCATCGAGGAAGTGCAGGCGAATTTCGCACGCCACCAGGCCATCCCGGCCCCGCCCGCCGAGATCCTGGACCGCCCGATCACCAAGTCTGATACCCGCGCGTACTCGGACTACTTCATCAGCGGGCGCGGCCGGGCGGTGGCGTCAACGACGATGTGCCCGCACATGTACTACCTGACCGATTCCTGCCCTGGCTGCGACGCCGATCAGGAAGCCGCCGAGGAGGCGAACGCGTGAACATCACCCCTTGCTCGCTCGGCCCGATCGACTGGGTACGCCCATTCCCCTCACCGATGCACAGGATTGCCGGGTGCGGGTGCGGGTTCGGATTCCAGGCACCCGACGACGCCGGCATCCGCGACCAGTACGCCCAACACCTGCTCATCGAACGGCCACCGGCGGAAGTGCTGGCGAAGGATGCGCCGACCATCGAAGACGTCGAGCGGTGGCCGCACTTCTTCATCGGCGGTCCCGGCAGCCGCGCCGCGCGGCCCGTGCACTGCCCCCACGGCGACAGCATCACCGCGGTGTTCACCTGCCCCGGATGCATCGCCGATTACCGGCAGCGCGTCGCCGGATAACCCTCCACCCACCAGGCCCGCCCCGAATCGCCGGGGCGGGCCTTCCTGCATCCCTGACACCTACCGTCCCGGCCCATGCCACACAGCACCCTCTCCACCCTGCTCACTCTCGCCGTGTACGTACTCGCCGCCGCGCGGCTGACCCGGATCGTGGTGTCCGACAAGATCGGCGAACCGATCCGCAAGGCCGCAGTCGACCGGTTCGGCACCGACGACATGCGGACGTTCGGCCTGTTCTGCCCCTGGTGCTTCGGCTGGTGGGTGTGCGCCGCCCTCGCGTTCCCGACCGCGATCGTGGCTGGTCTGCCGTGGTGGATGGGGTTCGGGCTGTGGCCGGCGGGCTCGTATCTGGTGGGGGCGCTGGGTAAATGGGATTCGGAGGCTAGCTAGGTGTGCTAGCTCGGCGTGTCGCCTCTAGACAATGCAGTCGCGTGCCTGTAAAGTGATGTGTATCGCCAGATCAGCTGGCAACGATCCGGAGGAGCCGGAAATGACCGCCACCAGCGACTACTACGACATCCTGTACAGCACCCCCACGTACGGATGCCCCGAGCTGGAACCCCTACCCACCTTCACCGGCCCGGTCCTGATCTGCGGGGAGAACCTGTCTCTCGGCGCCGCGATCATGACGCCCGCGAATCTCGGATACGAGCCGTCGCACTACTGCCCGGCCTGCGATATCCCGCTGTGGATGATCTGGTCCTTCGACGACATGCCGTACGCGTCCTGTCCGGACTGCGGCGAGGAAGCCTCCCAGATCGACTACTGCCGGACATGCGATCGTCCCTCCTGCCGCAATACGGGGCACTGACCATGGGCAATCAGTCTGTCGTCACCGAACTCCGCTGCACCTACTGCGGGCGAGTAGGAAGCCGAGCGTTCGCCCCGGTCGACACCGACCCCGGGCTCTGGCAGTGCACATCGTTGCGCGAGTGCCAGAAGCGTGCGGACGCCTGGGCTCGGAGCAACTGGTGAGCGCGCTGTGGGTGGTGGTGGCCGTCTACCTGTGCGGGTACGGCGTCAACGCGAGCATCCTCGCCCCCGAACTCCACTACATCCAGGACACCGACCCCGAAGTAGCTGCCGCCAGCCACGCCCACCCCGCGCTCGCGACGGGACTGCTGTGGTCGGCCGTGGTCCTGCGGTCCCTGATCTGGCCGAAACACGCCGTCCACCTGTCGTGGTGGCGGCGCGCCGCTGGCCTCCCCACCCACCGATAGCCCACCGCCAGAACAAGCTGGCACCAATCCAGAGGAGCTGGAAATGACCATCATCTACACCCCCGAACAGGTCACCGCCGCCGAGAACGTCATCCACACCGACTCCGATCTCGCCAACTACTTCAACCGCGAACCCCTCGGTGACAGCGCGAAGTGGAACCGGTGGAACGACGGCTACCAGGCCGCTTTCGACGCCTACGAGACCGCTGCGCTGATCTACCGGCGACTCGTCGGCACCATCGACCCGCACACCGTCACCGCGGCCGCACCGAGTAACCCGCTGCGACCGTCGATCGTCCCCGAAAACGGCACCGTCGAAACCGATGACGGGCATTTCCTGGCCGGTCCGTTCTTCCAAGCCCAGGTCACCGGGCCGTGGTGCGTTGACCTCTATGACCCGCCGCTGCGTGGCCCCGCCCCACTCCTCGTTGCCACCGTCAACACCCACGGCCGCGACCAAGCACAGCAGATCGTGGACCTGGTGTCGTGGGCGCTCGGCGCCGGGGCTCGGCTTGCCGATGTGGATGCGGCCTGATGGTCGGTGTGTGGTCCGACGCCGAGCGCACCTTGCTCCGCCTGGTGTGCTCGGACATCGGCCCCTGTATCGCCAACCCGGCGGTAGGAATCCAGTGGCATCGGGAAGGGCACCTGTCCGGCGGTGGACCCACCTACGGCTACAAATGGGGCGACACGACACTGTCGGGTGAATGGCATGAGTCTGTGCCGAATGCTTGGCGGAAGGACGGGCGGCCGTGGAAGTGGGACCGCGGCCGCCAGCTCGGCGCAGCCCGCATCAGCTACAAGCGACTCCAGGCGTGGTGCGAAAGCCTGCCCGCCGATATCCGAGAGCAGGCCGTCCAACATTGGCGGGTGTATCCGGTGGACACCAGGGACCTGCCGAAGCTGGACGCGCTCACCCTCGCCGTGATCGAAGCCGACGACCCCGCCCCGGCCTTGTTCCCGATACACTGACCGGGCACCCCTCAGAAAAGTGCACCTACCAACGAGCCCCACGCCGGTTACCCGGGTGGGGCTCGTAACTTTGTCGGACCCTGGTGCTATATGGACCATATGGCCGATATGACGCCAGCAGGCCGGGCAGCACGGTCGCTAGGTGGGGTCGCCCTCGAGCTGCAACAGGCCGCGCGACAACACCGGGCGATCCCAGCATGGAGGCTGCGGGAACTATCCGACGCGGTCCGGGAAGCCACCGAAATTCTCAACAGTGCCCGGCTGCAAGGGGATGCAGTTCACCGGTAGCGCGAACAGGTCCGTCACGCACGCCGGCGCCGACTCCGCGACATCGGTTACCCGAGACGGGTGAGTCTTCATCACCGCGACGGTGTCTTCCTCGTCTACGGTGGGTCCGACTTTCGCGGCCGTGATCAGGCGGTCCGCCACCAATCGCCGCGTCCATTGTTCGAGGGTGGGCGCGGATTCGGCGGGGGCGGTAGCGAATACCGCCACCGGTTGGTCACCGGTGAGTACGAATCTTTCGGGCACGGGGGGCATCGGCTCGGGCACGAGGGCCGCCTTTCACGTCAGAATTTGACACATGCGTCACAACATCATGCGATGATCGCCGACATGCGCACCGCTGAAACCATCACCCACTATCGCAAACTTCGCGGCTGGTCCTACGCCGAGCTAGCCGACGCGGCTGGTATGACCGAGCGCCAGGTGCGCCGGTACGAGGACCCGGAGAAGCCTGCTATGCCGTCGTTGCCTGCGGCGTACGCGCTTTCGCAGGCGTTGGGGATTTCGATGCGCACCTTGTCCGGGCATGGCGTGCCGGTGATCGACGTGACAGAGCTGCGGTTTTCGGCGTGGCAGACGTGGATGGACGATGTGGAACGGGTGGAGGTCGAAGCCCTGCGCATCATCCAGGAGGACAGCTTCCTTCAGGTGACCGGCGCGGCCGATCCGACCCACCTCGATACCGGATCGTATGGGTGGACGGGCGAGTGGAGGCTGTTGCGGGACCGGTGTATCACCGGCTGGTATGCGGCCACCGATGCCGCGATCATCTCCAACGGCACCGTCCATATCACGCTGCACGAGCACGGCCATTACGCGATCGGCCGATGGATGGGTCTGTCCCACGACGGAATCAATGAGTGCGGGTTCGGTGCGGTGGCCGCTACGGAGGATCTGGCGGTGAAGGCCCTGGACGCGATCCGGGACACCCGCGGCACGTTGAAGCGGTGGCCGGACCTGTCCGGAATCGAGTTCCCGGGACGCACTGAGTGAAAACCGCGCGCCTACCAGGGTTTTGACGTACGCTTCAATTTATGACCAGTACGTCAATCGGGTGCGTGTCATGAGAGCTCGCCCGACCGCGCTGGCGTGGATCTCCGACGCCAGCCCATCCCCCGGCTGGGACGCTGCCCGGCTACGCAGGCTCGCACGACATCTCGGCTACGCCCTCATCTGGCCGGAAGCGAGCCTGGTCCCCCTGCCGGATCTGGTCCGGGACGCCGATGTGGACGCTGTGCTTACCCCGTCCACCGATCACCTCGACGCGCTCACCCTGAACGCCGTTATGGGATTGGTCGACGTCGAAACCGTGCTACCGCGGCTGTCGTTCGCGCGCTGGACCGATGCGAAGATCAGGAAGGGGCCGGGATGTTCTGGCTTGCTGTGATCGTCGTTCTCATCGTCGCCATCGTGATCGGGTTGATTGCCACCGCAGATCTACGCGGCCGCGAAGACGAGCCGCCGATACGCCGCGCGCCGATCGCCGGACCGTCCTTGCATCGCGCCGAACAGTTGCCGCTCACCGGACTACACGGCGTGCCGGTGGGGCCGATGAACGTGGAGCGAGCGCATCGGGTGACGCAGTTGCACCTCGATTGCAGCGTCCAGGGATGCGCCGCGAAGCGGTCCGCCTGGGTTGTCCTCGAGCGGGCAGGGCATGTGCGGCCCGCGCAACGGCGGCCGCGGCGATCATGACCGACACCCCGTACATCGGCTATCTGCACACCAGCGACGGACTGTCCATCGTCGGGCCGGACGGTTTCGCCGACATCGTCCAACTGGACGCCGAGCTGGAAGCCGACGACCGCCCTGCCCTCGAGGTGCCCGTGATCGACGTCGCCCCCGAATCGGTGACCGACACAGAGACCGAGCACCATGGCTGACGACGAATTCGACACTGAGGCAGAAGAGAAGGTCGACCGCTGGCTGAGGCAACAGCGGGAGAACCTGATCGAGCAGATCGCCGAGTCAATGGATCTCGAATTCGGATTCCAGCACTCGCTGATGATGGCCGAAGTGTTCGACATCCTCGAGCACGGCGCGTAACGCTTCCGCCTGCTATCACCGACCGTATCGGGGTGACGTCCGATGCGATAGCGGGCGGGTAGAGGAATCCCCGGAGCGCAGACGGCGGGGATTCCGCGGGTATCTCCGCGTACGCAAATGTACGACCGACACTCTTCACCATTGCGCGTCGGTACGCGGGGGACAGCCCATGGGGGCCCTGGCCAATCGGCCGGGGCCCCTCTGCTGTCCAGGGGCCTGCACCCCGGCTCCCTATCGTGCGCGCCGATGAGCACTTTCTGGCGGCGCAAACGCACCCCCGCGGAATCCACCCGGCCGCAGGTGGGGTCAGAGCTGTCCGCGCTCACCGCAGCATCGGTGACTGTGCCGCCTCAAAAGTGGGGCAAGGCCGCCAAGCCCAAGGGCGACGGCCGCAAATGGCAGGGCGAAGCATGGGACATGCTCGAACTCGTCGGAGAGCTCAGTTTCGCGCTGGTCTGGAAAACCGCCTTGCTGTCCCGATTCCGGCTGGTCGCCAGCGATTTGGACCCAGAGACCGGCAAACCCACCGGATCGACAGATAACGCTGTCGCCAAAGACGTGGTCCGGCAGATCGCGGGCGGTGCCACCGGTCAATCACAGATGCTCGGACGTCTCGCGCCGCTGATGATGATCCCCGGCGAAGCATGGCTGGTGATCATCTACCCGGACGGCATAGAGCAGTGGCACATTCTCTCCAACGATGAGATGAAGGTCCGCAGCGAATCGGTAGAACTCACGCTGCAAGACGGCACCACCTACCTGATGAACCAGAAGACCGACACGCTCGCCCGGATCTGGCGTCACGACCCGCGCCGCGCCCAACAGGCATGGTCACCGACAAAAGCCGCGCTGCCGATCCTGCGCGAAATCGTCCGCATGAGCCAAAACATCGAGGCGGCAGGCAAATCCAGGCAGGCCGGTAACGGCATCCTGTTCGTGCCCTCCGAAATCTCGATGCCGGGCCGACCAGCCCCCACCGGTGCGCCCGCGACGGATGCTCCTGGCCTGCCTCAACCCGCCCGGTTCTCGGGGGCCGGTGAGTTGCACGAGCATCTGAAGGCCGTGATGTCGACCGCGATCGGTGATCAATCGTCGGCGGAGGCCCTTGTGCCGATCATGGTCCAGGCGGCCGGCGACCACATCAAGAACGTCCAACACCTGAAATTCGACAGTGAGGTGTCGGAGAAGGCGCAGGCCGCGCGGGAGGCCGCTGTGCGCCGGTTGGCCATGACTCTGGATATGCCCCCTGAGGTGCTGCTGCGGTCTCGCCGACCTCAACCACTGGAGCCTGTACGGGGTCGAAGAGGAGGCGGTGCGCTGGCACGCCGCACCGGAGATGGAAACCATCTGCTCCGCGCTCACCGAACAACTCCTGAAACCGATCACTGGTGACGCCGAAGTAGTGATCTGGTACGACGCCTCCGACGTTGAGGCCGAACCGGACCAGGTTGAGAAAGTCGGTGCCGCCTACGAACTCGGCGTAGCGAACTCCGGCGGCGTGCATGCGCGAACTCGGATTGTCCGAGGAGACCGACGGTTACGACCTCGACACCCATGACGGGCTCGTGTTCTGGATGAAAGACCAGATCCGCAAAGACGCCACGCTCCTGCCCACTCTGCTGCCGATCCTGCGCGCACTCGCGCCAGCGTTGAAGCTGCCCGAACTGCCTGCCGCGCAGCCCCCGACGATCGTGCAGCAGGCGCCGGCGGTCGAAGCGGAACCGTCGCAGCCGCGCGTCCCCGACACCCGCGATCAACAGTTGGCCGCCGCGGCGGACACTGTGGTCCGGCTATGCGTGAACCAGGCCATGAAGCTGGCAGGGAACCGACGGCGGACGCGCACCACTCACGGCCAGCTGCAAGGCGTCCCGGTGATGGACACCCATCTCCACAACCATCTCGGCCCCTGCCCGCCGGGGGATGTCGACCGGTTGATCAGCGGATGGGACGAAGTGTTGGACGACGACATATGCGCCAGCGCCGGTGTTTCCCCCGCTGAACTCCGCACTCTGGTGGCGTCGGTGGCCCGGGAGGCATTGACCACCGGTACGCGGCCGATGTGGCGGGCCGAACCATGAACCTCGAACAGCGCACCGCCCTAGTCCAGATCCTCACCCTCGAACGCGAAATCGAGGCACTGGCCGAAACTTCCCTACGCGCCTGGCTACACACCGCGTCCGCCGCCGCGCTGCCGGTACTCACCGCGGCATCCATTCAGGGAATCCCGCCGGACCCGGACGCGATCACCCGGACGGCGGCCGCGTGGGAATCCGAGCTCGACAACGGATTCCTGCCGAAACTCGGCGGCATTGTGGACCGCCTCCTGGGCGACGACCGAGAACGGCTCGGCGAGTGGCGAACCCGCACCCTCGCCAGCGTCCGGGACCGGCTCGCCGGCGTCCCTGCCCGCGCACGGAAGCGGGTAGACGCCGCGGTGCGCAAGGCTGCCGGGCAGGCTGTGGATGCGGTGCGTGAGGCTGCCGCGCGCGCACTGGATTTCGCGGACTCGTGGCGTGGTGAAGCCAGCGAGATCGGCCGGACCGCGGTGGGTGTGTACAACGGCGCGAAGCTCGCGCGGGCCGCGCTCGAGGAGCAGGACACCGGTCAGGCACTCGATAAGACATGGCTGTGCCTTCACGACGACGAGACGCGCACCACTCACAGGGCCGCCGACCGCCAACGGGTTCCGATCGCAGCCGATTTCGTGGTCGGTGGTGCCGCCTTGCCGTATCCGGGGTGGATCGGCGGGCCACCCGAGGAAGTCATCGGGTGCCGGTGCGTGATCGCGATCATCGAATCAGCGCTCGAGATTCCGGCCCCGGCTCGAGTAGCGTCAGCAGCAGACACAGGAGGCACCACCATGGCCAGATCGTTTGAGGCCCTACTGATCCCCACCGGCGTGCCGGGCCGCTCCCAGGGTTGGATGCTGGCCGCGAACGTCGAACTGGTCGACACCGCCCTACCGTTGGCGATGAAGTGGCAGAAGACTGCCGACCCGGGCCATGACGGCGCATACACCGTAGGTGTCCTCGAAACCGTCGAACTGCGTGACGGCGCGGTGTGGGGCACCGGAACCATGCTCGACTCACCGGAAGCCGCCGAAGCGATCCAGCAGCTCGAAGCATCGGTGACCCGCCCCAGTATCGAACTCGTCGGCCGGTCCGAAGTGCTCACCGACTCCGCTGGTAACCCGGTCACCCCGGCTACCGCGGAGCAGATGTGGATGGACGGCGCCGCGATCGTGTCCCGAATCGACGTCGCCGAGATCGTCGCGGCCACACTCGTATCCGTGCCCGAATTCCGGGACGCTCACATGGTTCTCGGTGCTGAAGTCGACAGCTCCCAAGGTCTCGCCCTGGTCGCTGCCGCGCAAGCACGCACAGTGGACGAGGACATCTATCCGGCCGAATTCTTCGAGAATCCGGACCTGGACGAACCGACCCCCATCCACGTCACCAAGGAAGGCCGCGTAGTCGGACATTTGGCGTGCTGGAAGACCATGCACACCGCCTACCCGGACATGCAGGTCACCCCCTACCGGTCCTATTCCGGGTACGCCGAATTCCATCAGTCCACAGCCAATCTCGACAACGGCGACAGACTGCGGGTCGGCCGGCTCACTGTCGGCGGCGGCCACGGCCCGGCCGGGCGCGGGATGCGGGCGGCGATCGAGCATTACGACGACGTGACCACCTGTTGGGGGTTGGTGCGCGCGTTCGAGGACGAGCACGGTATTGCCGTGTCCGGTGTGATCGAGGCCAACGCTGACGAAAAAATGGTGAAACTGGCTCTCGGGACACCGCATTCGGGGCATTGGGAGCGGGTCGGCGGACACCCGGAGCTGATCATCGGGCACGCCGTGAACTCGCCCGGGTTCCCGATCCCCGCGCAGCGGGTACGGGACCGGGACGGCGATCTCGCGTTGGTGGCGAGTTTCGCGCCGCGCGCCTCCCGGCCGCCGCTGCCTAACAGCTTGCTCGAGGATATCGCCCGCCGCGGTGCGGCAGCGTTCGCGGAGCAGCAGGCGGCCAGCGTTCGGGCGGCGTCGGCACGGCAGTTGATCGAGGGCGCTACGTCGCGGCGGCGGACACTCGGCCAAGCGATCCGCGCGAATCACGCCCGCATGTCCCGGAAGGCCAGTTGATGGGGTGCTCGTGCCGGGGGCCACGCGCCGCGACCAGCAGCGCGGGCAAATGGTTCGTATTCACGGTCAACGGCGACAAGCTGGGCGGATACCTGACTCAGACTGAGGCCCGGATTGCAGCGCAGCAGGCCGGGGGCGGCGTGGTGAAACAGCTCAACGAATAGCGGAAGGCCCAGACACCGATCACGATGTCCGGGCCTTCGTTTCGGGGTTACGCAGCCAACGGGGCCGCTGCCTGATCGGCGCCCGCCGCTATACCGACCGCCTTCGCGACAGCCAGCATGGCATCCATGTGGGTGTCGCGGATGTACACCAGCGCGAGAGCAAGATGGGCGATCACCAACTGCTCGTCCCGTTCGGCGGCCAGATGGGTGTGGCCACGGAATCCGACCGTGTAGCAGTCGAACACGTCCTCGTCGGTGGCTCCGGCGGCCCGGGCCCGGTCGGACACGACCGCGGTGGCGTAGTTGATTGCGGCGATCGTGTCGTGGCTGGCGGTGTGCTGTGCGGCGAATCCGATATTGGTGAGCGCGTCGAGTTCGGGGACGGCGGTGCGGACTTCGGTGGTAACGGTCATGGGTTCCAGCTCCTCTGGATGAGTGGCAGCGGTCTGCCGATATGGAGAAAGCCCGCCCCGGGAGTGGGGCGGGCTGGGGCGGATCAGAGCAGGTCGAGCATCGCGGCCTGGTTGGTGGGGTCGAACACGACCATGTCGTCGGTGGCGGCGATAGCGTCCAGGATCTCGGCGTTGGTGGCCATGGTTTTCAGCTCCTCTGGTGTGTGCCGGCGTTCCGGCGATGACACTTACTTTACAGTCACGCGACTGCATTGTCTAGAGGGTGCTGGCAAGAAAAAAGGCACCCACCGAAGTGAGTGCCTATCCCGGCCCGCTACGGCCTCGTCGTCCGGCGAGTAATCCGTAACAGCCCTTCCGATCCCCTCCGCGAAGAGGTGGCGGTGACAGCGATTCTACCGCTGGAACGTACTGAAATCGCCCTGCCACACAACCGAGCCCGCGGTGATCACCGCGGGATTCAGCTCCGCCTTGCTGACCTTGTACGCGTGCACCACCGTCTGCCGCGCCCCGGGCGGGATCGCGCCCTGAACGCCAGCGCCGTACCCCTCCGACAGTGACGTGATCTTCTCGGCCGCGGTGCCGGCCGGACCGTAGACGACGGTCGGGGTGGACCAGTTGAATCCGTCCCACACCGTCTGCGTCGTGTTGACCACCTGGAACGTGATGGCCACTCCCGGCCCGTATCGGGTGTTGGTGTCCTCGATCGACAGGATCATCGCCTCCAGCCCGGATTTCGATTTGCCGGTGTCCATCGGCTGATTGACCCCCGGCGTCTTGGCCTCCGTCGTGGTGGTTTGGGCGATCGTCGTGGCTGGCATGACAGCGGTCGATGTGGCCTTGTCGTCGCTGCTGCTCCCGCATGCGGTGAGGGCGAGTACAGCGCTGAGTGCGGCTGCGAGAGCGGCGGTTTTGGCGATGAGAGACACGGGTTTCCCCTTCCGGGTCGGAGGCCCCTCCTCCGAACGATTCGGCCATGAATCGCGTTTGCACCCCCCTTCATTACGTTCCGGCGCGAATGGGGCATGGCTGTGGGCCTCCCACCAAACAGACCGCATTTTCGTGGGAGGACACGGAACCATGAAGTTCGAAATGCCGGAGAGCCTGGACGGGCTGACTCTGGAAGAACTGACCGCACATGCCACAGCTGTCGAAACCGAATTCGGTGAGCTGGTCGCAGAGTTGGGCGACGGCACCCCTTCGGTGGAGCAGTTGACCGCGATGGAGGATCTGACCGCCGCCGGTAACGCTCTCGCGGGCCGTATCGGTGAGGTGCAGGACGAAGAGCAGAAGCGCGCCGATCGGGCGCGTGAGCTGATCGAGGCCCGCACCCCGCCGCCCGAGGACGTCGAAGAGGAAGCGGCGCCCGAGGATCAGGCCGACGACGACACCGACGGTGATGGTGGGGACGGCGGTGAGGTTGTGGCTGAGGCCGAGACCATCACCGCCGAGGCTGCCGAACCGGCTGTGACCGCGTCCGCGCGGAAGGTGTCGTTCAAGGGCCACGGTGCGCGCACCGGGCGTACGCCGAGCCGGGTCGCGAAGGCTGCGCCGAGCGCGTCGGAGCAGGCCGGTTTCCGGATGCGTGACCAGGTGCCCGCGTTCACTCCGGGCGTGGTCGGGTTCGGGAGCTGGCTGCGTCGCTGAACGCGATGGCCACCAACTCGCGTGTGCACCCGAACCGGGCACCGCACCGCGACCGCGGCAAAATGGTGCCGCTGTCGCTGGCAACCCTCGATCGTGGTTTCAGCGACGAATACCAGATCCGCGCCGAAAGCTCCGAGCAGCTGAAGACCGCGATGGACGATCTGGTCGCGAAGACCCAGTGGCGGCCTGCCGAATTCAAACCGGACGGTGCCCTGGTGGCGTCCGGTGGTCACTGTGCCGTTCCGGAAACCATCTACACGTTCTGTGACGTCACCCCGGCGTCGGGTCTGCTGACACTGCCGGCCGCAAACTTCGGTCCGCGTGGTGGTCAGCGTCGTCCGCTGGACCCGGATTTCACGGAGCTGTACAACACGCTCCCGTTCCGGTTCACCGAGGAAGAGCTGACCGCGGTCGACGGCAACGGTGACCCGGTGGTCACCAAGCCGTGCATCGAGATCCCGTGCACCGAGTGGGAAGAGATCATGGTTGACGCCATCGGTCTCTGCGTCACCGCGGGCATTCTGCAGAAGCGTGGTTTCCCGGAGGAGATCGAGCGCTTCCTCGCTGAGGTCACCAAAGCGCACCTGATCAAGGTGTCGCTGTGGTCGATCCTGGACATGGTCTCCGTGTCGACCGCGTACACCATTCCGGGTGCGGGGACATCGGCGCGGCCGGTGCGCTGCTGAACTCGCTGTCGCTGCGGGCCACCATGATCCGGCAGCAGGAGCGTTTGCCCACGACGCCGTCATCGAGGGTGTCATTCCGGCGTACGCGCTCGAGGTCGTGAAGGCCGATATGGCTTTCCAGCAGGGCTTGGACGTCAAGGGCGTCACCGATCAGCAGATCGACGCATGGCTCGCGACGAAGAACATCCGCATGCAGTGGGTGCAGCATTGGCAGCCGCTTCCCACCGCGTCCGTGCGGTGGCCGAACAAGGTGCAGGCCCTCCTGTACCCGTCCGGCGCGTTCGTCCAGCACCTCGAAAACGTCATCGAGGTCGGGGCCCTGTACGACAAGGCCCAGCTCCAGAAGAACCGCTACACGGAGCTGTTCACGGAGGACGAGTACGCGGTGGACAAGCGTTGCCGCGTCTCCGAGATGGTGGAGGTTCCGTTGTGCGCCAACGGTTCCGTTGCCGCGCGTGAGCAGATCACCTGCTCTGCACCGGTCAACGAGGTCCAAACCCTCACGATCACCGGTTCTCCGACCGGCGGCACCTGGACCGCGACCTTCAAGGGTGACACCACCAAGCCGATCGCGTACAACGCGTCCCCGGCCGCGGTGGCTCTGGAGTTGGCGTCGCTGAAGACGATCGGCGCGGGCAACGTGTCGGTCGGCGGCAGCGTGGGCGCGTGGGCGGTGACGTTCCAGGGTCTGTTGGGCAACACCAACGTCCCGGCCATGACGGTCACGGGTTCGCTGACCGGCGGCACTTCGCCGTCGATCGCGGCAGCCCAGACCACCGCGGGCGCACCGAACTAGTCGCCCCTGATCTCCCGGTCCGGGGTGGGTGAGTAGTCCCAGTGTGGCTGCCCCGCTCACCCGCCCCGGCCGGGGTCTTTCCCCCACCCCCATCTTTTGAAGGAGCGCGGCCATGGCCGAGGTTTACACGCCGCCACCGGCAAACCCTTCCCCCGGCGGTCTGTACTCGGTGGCCGCCCTCATTAATTCGTCCCGGCTCGCACAGGACGTGGTTGTCGAAACCTGGAACTGCGGCCCGTCCTGGGTGTGGCCCATCAGCTGCAACGCCGAAGCCCCAGACCCGTCACCGAAGGGCGCCGAGCCCCGAAACGACTGGGACGAGCACGTATTCACCGGTGACGTTATCGGCGCCGACGACAACTGTTCCGCCCTGGTCCCGGAAGCCGAAGCGCAGCAACGCGCGGAACAGCTCCTCCGTCTTCAGGAGCCGGTGAAGGTCGAACAGCAGTTGGTTTCCCGCCTGCTCGCCATGGCCGACACGCCAGCCGATGTGACCGGCCTGGTGGCCGCGGTGGGCGCGCTCGAGGAAGCGGTAGCCGAGTTCGGTTTCAGCGGTGTTATTCACGCCGCACCACACCTGGCCGCCGCCTTGCAGAACGCCCAACTGGTCACCCGGTCCGGGCAATACCTGCTGTCGCCGTCCGGGCACCGATGGGCGTTCGGCAGCGGCTACAGCGATCTCGGGGAAACCCTGGTGGCTACCGGCCCGGTCGCTGTCCACCAGGGGCCGATCGTGTTCACCCACGGCCCCGACTACCCCACAAACCAACGGCTCTCGGTGGCTGAGCGTGAAGTGCTCGTGTCCTGGGAGTGCTGGACCGAAGCCGTAACGATCGGAGCCTGACCATGAAGACCGTCACCGAAATCGTGGGCGACAGCGCGATCGTCCGCGTGATCCCGCCGGACCCGGCACGAACGCCTGGCCACTCTCCTGCTCGAGGCGGCAGGCGAGGACCGCGAACGCGAAGTCCGATCGGTGAGCACCGGCGGTCGCGGCTTCCGGGTACCGCTCGATATCGCCGAGGCAGCCGGGCTCGTGCCGACTTTCGCCGAGGGCGACATTGTCGAGCCGGTCCAGGACGAGCAGCCGGACAGCGGGGAGCCGGAGGGCAACGCTTCGGAAATCCCGAACAGTTCGAACGATCCGGAAAATGCGGATAGTTCGGAGGCAGGCGACGATTCGCCGGAGCCTGCCGAGGCGACCCCAGCGCCGGCCAAGCCTGCCCGGAAAGCCACCAGCCGCACGAAGGCGAAGCCCGCCGAGGAGAAGGACGCGGCCGAGTCGGGTGAGCAGGCGTGAGCCAACAGCGGTCCGCTATCGAACTCATCGCGGACCGGATGCTGGAACAGATCGAACCGCAGATCACCGCAGCGGCTGCTGACGCGCGAGCGAAGGCAGAGCAGCAGATCGCGGAATGGCTCGGCAGCGGCACCGTCGTGGTGCCGAATGGTGTGCCGGACAAGGCCGATGCGAAGAACCGTGCACTGCGTACCGCGATCCAGGGCGTCATATCCACGGTCGTCGTTGGTGTGCTGCTGGCCGTGGCCGGGGTGATCGGTGGGGACGGTTTCGACTGGACCAACGCAGCGGACTGGAAAGCCGTGGGCGGGGCCGCTATCGGCGCTGTCCTGATGGCGGGCACCGCGTACGTGCACCGGCTCGTGTCCCCGCCGGGCGAGTCGAAGCCGTGACGCGGCGTGGCTTCATTGCAGGTCCGTAGTGGGTGCGGATGTCGAGGTGGAATCACACCCCCTTTCCGATCCCCCTGGGGTCTCCGGGGGGTCGGTGGATGTGAGGAGGGTTCGTGTCCCGTCACGAATACGGCGTGTCAACGCGGACGTTGACAGCGCTGGTTTACATCGTGGCTCTTGGGTGGGCCGCGAATCTGGTCGCGCCCATGGTGATCGATGGGTACGCCGGAAGTACGGGGGTGAATGGCGTCATGGGGGCGTTGATCGGCCTGCTCGGAGCCGCGCGATACCAGGCGTCTCGCAACAAAGAGCGAAAGAAGGCTACCGATGAATAGCGTCATTCTGCAGGCCCTGTTTGGACTCGGTTGCGCCGCTGTCGGATTCTTCGTAGGGCTCTCGCTGTCGTGGCGCGAATACAAGATCGGCGGGCGGCAGGTCGCGGCACCGAGCCTGCCGCGCACCGAGCGCGGGCAGGCGTTGTGGCTGGTGGTCGTGGCCGCTCTGTCGGTCGTGTCCGCCGCCTACGCCGGTATGCAGGCCACCGAGCAGAGCAACTGCAACGCCGATTTCCGGTCTGCGATCGTGGAGCGCTCCCGAATTGCGACCGAGAACCAGCAGCACCTCGATTCGATGATCGCCACGATCGCCGAGGCGACCGCGACACCGGGCCCGGAGGCGCGCGAGCGTGCCCGTGTCGCGATCAGCGACTATCAGCGGTGGTCGATCGAGGTTGCGGCACGTCGTGCAGCGCACCCGATCGCGGACCCGGTATGCGGGCGTTGACCGTCCCCCGATCGCATCTCTGACTCCATCTGCACCCCGCCTGTTTATGGTGCGCGTGTACGGGGCCGGGCAGCCACGGAAAACAACTCTGACATGGGATTTTAGGAGTCACCGTGGCTAACTATGCCGTCGTGCGGGGAAAGCGCCTTCGGGTGACCCTGGTCGACAACTGTGGTATGCCCTTGGCCGGTCCGCGCAGCAGACTCGTCACCAAGGGATTCGTAACTGTCAAGGCCAGCCCGGTCTACAAGGACGCCAACGACATCGAGCAGGAGAACGCCGACGGCGAGACCTGCGTACAGGACCGGACACCGTCCCAGCTGAAATGGTGGGCGCTGTCCATCGAAGCCTGCAACGTGGACACCGCGCTGTGGAACATGCTCCTGGACTGGGAAGTCGTTACTTCCTGGGACGGCAAAGACATCGGCTACAGCGATCAGAAGGGTGTTTCGTCCGAAACCGGTGTGGCCATCGAGCTTTGGTCCGGTGTCGGCGCGCAGGACACCTGCGACGAACCCGACTCCGATGACATTCTCGTCGGTGCCGGCGGAAACCTGGTTCTGCCGTATGGCTACAACCTGTGGCCGGTGTTCAAGGAAGCGCAGGTGGGCGACTATGAGATCGGCGCGAAGGCATCGACTTTCACGCTGAGCGGTATCACCGCTTACGCGCCCCGGTGGGGCAAGGGCCCGTACAACGTCATGCCGGGCGATGCCGACAACAATGCGGTCCGCCTGTTGCAGCCGTTCAAGAAGACGCAGCAGCATCGCGGATTCCGGACCACGATCGCTCCGCCTGACGAGACCGATGGTGCGTGCCCGCTGATCCTGCCCGACCCGTACTACGGCGAGACCGCGGCGGAGACGGCACCGGATCAGCCTGCGTGTGGCACCACGGCCACCAACGAGAAGCAGACCTTCACCCTGACCGGCACCCCGACCGGCGGCACCTGGACCGCCACTTACAAGGGGCAGACCACCGCCGGTATCGCGTTCGATGCCGCGAACACTGTGGTGCAGTCGGCTTTGGAGGCGTTGTCGACCATCGGCACCGGCAACGTCACCGTGACCGGCACCGGGCCGTGGGTGTGCGAGTTCGTCGGCACCCTGGCCGGTTACGACCTGCCGTTGATGACCGCTTCCGGCGCCGGGCTCACCGGTGGCACCACACCGTCCGTCACGGTCGCCGAGACCGTGGCCGGTGGCGTTTACGCATGATCAGGGCCGGGCGGCCAGCATTCACGCTGGCCGCCCGGTGTCTCATTGAGGAGCACATTGTGACTGACCCGCTCGGTCTCGACTTCGGTCGGATCGTCGGCCGATTCCTGGCCAACACCGCTGACGGTGTCGACTCCGACGACATGCCGGAGTTCGAGCCGCTGTCCGGGACGGTCACGATCAAGGCCGAACCCCCGAAAATCCTTGTTCCGCAGGGCGACCCGGACCCGGCCACCGTGGTCCAGTTGCCTTCCTACTATGTGTGCACGCTCGATGATCAGGGCTATCTGACCAATCAGGGCGCGCGCGGTGTCCGGGGATCGCACCCACCGCCGGGACGACGAACCCGGACAACTTCACGTATCGGGTGTCGTTCGAGCTGTTCTATGCGGCGTCGCGGGTTCAGATCGCGCCGTACAGCTTCCATGTCACCCCGTACACGCCGGGCCCGGACGAGGAAGATCCGGATACCGGATCGGTTGGTCTGACCGACCTGGCCAAGGTCAGCCCGGTACCAGGATCTCTCGGCAACGCGGTCACTGCTGGCGTATCGGTGATCGACGTCAATATGGTCGGCGACGCACTCGTGTTCTCCCTGTCCGATGGGTCGACACTGCCGCCGGTCACGGTCCCGCAGATCGCGGCCGCCGACGACGCGGCCGACGCGGCAGCAGCATCCGCTACGGCTGCCTCCGGCAGTGCCAGCGCAGCGTCCGGGAGTGCCAGCGCGGCAGCTGGTTCGGCTACCGCTGCGCAGGACTCCGCCAATGCCGCAGAGGCCGCAGTAGATTCGTTCGGCCTGTCCATCGGCACGGTGACCACCGGCGCGCCGGGTTCATCGGCTGCCGCGACTGTGACGGGCGGCCCGGACTACGAACTGGGATTGACGATCCCACAAGGGCCGGAAGGCCCGCCGGGGCCAGGGTGACCCCGGCGACTCGGGTGGTGTCGGTGACGCCACCACCAGCGCCAAGGGTGTCGTTCAGCTGGCCGGGGATCTCGCCGGTACTGCCGCCGCGCCGACCGTGCCGGGACTCGCAGGCAAGGCCGCGACGGTGCACACGCACACCGCGTCCCAGATATCCGACTCCACTGTCACCGGCCGGTCCGTGCTCACCGCAACCGATGCGGCAGCGGCCCGGACCGCGATCGGCGCCGGCACCGGCACATCGAATCTCGCTATCGGTACATCGGGTACGACGGCCGCGGCGGGTAACGATTCGCGGTTGACGGACACCCGCACGCCGACCGATGGCACGGTGACGGACGCCAAGGTGGCTGCCGGTGCGGCGATCGCGTTGTCGAAGCTGGCGACCGGGCGCGTGTCCGGCAGCAAGAACGGCACGGCGACGACGATCAAGCTCGAGGTCGTCACCGAGGCTCAGTACAACGCGCTGACGAGTAACGGCACTGCCGAAGATCCCGGCACTATCTATCTTCGGGCGTCGTAGATGGGGAGATATCGGGTCTCGGCCTGGGCGAGATTAAGAAAATTTCCGGCATGGGACTGGGGTCTATCAAGAAAATCTCCGGTCTCGGCATGGGTCTGATCTGGCAGGCGTTGGCGTTCCCGTCGCGCACCGCCACGAACGGCACCACCAGCACTACCGCCTCGACGGCCATGACCGGATCGGTTACCTACCCGCCCAACTCGGTCAGCGGCTCGCTGCTGATCATGGCGGTGTCGTTCTCGAAGACCACGGCGGGCGCGTTCACCGCGCCCGGTTCGATATTCACCGGCGGCGGTGACTGGAATTTGTTCATGTCCGTGGACGACACGGCCACGAACGGCGTGTTTCTGGGCTGGTACTCGTGCATTCGCGGATCGGAAACATCGGTAGGGCTCACGGTCACGCCGACAACAGGCACGATGCGCGTGAAGTCGGCGTCGATCGCGTCCTATCAGCCAGGCACTTTCGACGCGATCCAGCCAGTCAACGTGGCCGCATCGCAGGTTGCGTACGGGGTCGCGTCCGCGGCTACCAAGGTCACCACGCCCGCTGTCGTCACCGAGACGGACTACAGCGAAGTCCTGCTCATGTGCATGTGGGCGATCAACAGCAACGCCACCACTTTGGCGACCACATGGGATTCACCGGCCACCGAGATCATGGACAGCCGGTCCTACGTGTCCACATCCAGCCCAGCCGAAATGCACGCACACTCGATCGCCTACCACCAGCAGGCGACCGCGGGCAGCTCGCAAACCTACTCGGCCACACCGAATGTGAGCGTGTACCGGCGGGCTGTCGCTGCGATCGTGATCAATCCTGCCGGTGCGGTCACATCGGTGATTTCGGAGGACTTCAACACCGACCTGTCGAACTTCGACCTGGTCGGCGGCGGCAGCCTGTTCATCAACGGGCTGGGTTATCTCTCCGGTGTAGGCACGCCTTCCACGCCGATGAGTTATGCGTTCTGGAAAGTTCCGGTCGCGACCGGCCGGCAGATCGTGCGCGCCACGCTGCGATGGAATGGGAACGACCCGGCGCACTCCGCGGTGGCGGTGGTGTGTCGCGCGAATCCGTCGCTGTACAACGCGGACGGGTCTACTGGTGTGCAGTTCTGGTGTGTGAACAATCTGATGGGCCTGTTGTATGAGACCTCCAGCGGTGGATTCACCGCGGCCACCGGTACGGCCGACTACATCAGCACGCCGAAGTTTCCCGAGGGGGCAGAGCTGATGATCATCTCGGATGACACGGTGACCCCGGGAACCCCGCCGACCACCCGGTTCTGGGGGTTCATGAACGGCGACCTCCAGGCAACGGGCACTTTCCCGACGACCGTCATCCCGACGACCAACCGCTACATCGGTCTGATGATCCAGGACGATTCCGCGGTCACTACGCCGGTGCCGGGCGGTCAGCCGCCCGCGTGCCTGGACAATCTCCGGGTCTACACGTTCTGAGGACACGATGATCGACGTAATCACTGTCCGCGGTACGGGCGAGGCGATGAACGGACCGGGCAACATGCTGCGCAACGTTGTCGACCGTCTGAACCCGGGCCGGTTCCGGCTGATCGGTGACTGTCCGTTCCCGGGCACGGTGGGGCCGGTCGGTGGCGCTGCGGACGGTCCGAGTGTGGACCACAACATCGACACTGGTGTTACGGCGTTGGTGGCGATGATCCGCGCGTCCCCGAACCTGGTTGGTGTGGTCGGGTATTCGCTCGGCGCTTTGATCGTGACCCAGTTGCGGGAGCTGCAAGCCCTTGGCGTCCACACGGATTGCGAGCTGGCGTTCACTGCGTGTGTGGCGAATCCGGCGCGCCGGGCAGGTGATTCGATCGACGCCGGGCCGCACGGGTACGGCATCACGGGCGAGCACGCCGAGTTCCTGCCTGGTGTCCTGCATTTCGAGGCCGCGAACCCACGCGACATCATCACCTCCGCGTCGGCTGGTTCGCCGCTGCGCACTGTCGCGGACGGGATGCAGGCGTTCAGCATCGCCGAGTTGGGTGGCTGGTCGATGGATATGGCCAACCGGTTCCGGTCGCAGCGTTGGCAGCCGGTGAGCGTGGACTGGTGGCGTGACCCGATCGGCACCTACCGTGCCTATGACGAGGCATGGCGTGGGGTGATCGGATATCTCAACCAGGTCGAACACATCCGCGCATACGTCACCGGCGGGTATTGCGCGCGCTTGGCCGACCGGATCAACGCGCTGTAGGTCTGCACCCCTCCCGCCTACCGTCCCGGGCCATGAGCTGCACGTGGCCTGTCGACCGGAGTTGCCTACCGTCCGTGATGGACGACGACGGCGACTCCGTGCAGTTGCAGGCCGCGATAGACATCGCCGTGTCCGTGCTGTGGAGTTTCACCGGCCGCCAATTCGGGGCATGCCCGGTGGTGGTGCGGCCATGCCCGCGCGACCACGCTTCCCGCCTGCTCGGCTGGCTGCCCGGCTACGCCTGGCATCCCGTACTCGATGACGGGGTGTGGCAAAACATCACCTGCGGGTGCGGCCCGACATGCAGTACTACCGGCCCCGGCGTCGTACACCTGCCCGGCCCCGTCTCCTCTGTCACCGCGGTCACTATCGACGGCGCGGTCATCGACTCCAGCCTGTACGTGCTCGAGGGCGAACGCCTGTACGCGACATCCGGGCGGTGGCCGGACCAGGATTTGAATCGGCCGGCCGGATCGCCGACCACATGGTCGGTCGAATTCCTGCAAGGGCTCGAACCACCCGCCGGGGCGGATGTGATGGTCGGGTTGCTGGCGAAAGAGTTCTACAACCTGTGCAAGGGCGACGGTAAATGTCGTTTGCCGAAGCGGGTGGAGTCGCTGTCACGGCAAGGGGTGTCGATGAAGATGGCCGACCCGGGCGTGCTGTTCCCCAACTTCCAGACCGGGCTACCGGAGGTCGATTTGTGGGTGGCCGCGGTGAATCCTCACAGGCTGTCCGCTCCTCCGGTCGTGTCTTCTCCGGACTATCCGGCGCGGGGGTGATTGTGGACCCGACAGTGACGATCATCGGCCTCACCGTGACCCGGCTACGTCAGGTGTATGCGGCTACCGCGTCTGTGCCTCCGCTCGGCGGCGGGACCGATCAGGTGTGGATTCTCGCGGGCGCTGAGGTGGTTCCGCCGCCGTGGGTGGCGACCGAGGACGGCGGGGATTGCGCCCCGTACCTGTGGGTTCGGTTGGTGCGCAAATGGCGGACCGTGGAGTTTCCGAACGAAATGATCGCCGCAGGCTGCAATGTGGCGCAGGCGATCACGATCGAGGCCGGTATTGCGCGCTGCCACTCTGTCGATGCGGATATCGGTGAGATCGAGGAAATAGCGGCGATCCAGTGGGACGACGCATGGCGGATAGACCGCGCCCTGTGCGGGGCGATGGCGGACGCGAAAAAGGCTGGGGCGGCCGGAGAGACAGCGCTCGGGCCGGGCGAACCGTTCGGCCCGGAGGGCCTGGTAATCGCCTGGTCACAGCTTGCATTCGCAGAACTCGGAGGACAGTAATGGCGAAAGTGACCATCGAAGGCGTCATCAACAGCGACGTGTGCGGCAAAGGCGAACGGCACACCGTCGAGATGACCGACCGGCTCCGCGGCCTGGTCGACAACCGGATCGTGAAGGTAGTCGACTGGCATCACGACGAACCCGCCAAACCGAAGCGTCGGCGCCGGGCCACGGAATGAGCATCAAGGTCCGGCCGGAAGCGTATTTCATTCCGCCGGCCGGTGTGGATGAGGAGGCGGCGCGGCAGGCTGCGCCGACGATGCGCAAGCTGGGCCGGTCGGTGACGAGGACGGCGCGGCGGCGGGTGAATGTCCGTACCGGCCATCTGCGTTCGACAATCGGTGATGAGACGACCATGGCCGGACCGGTCGTAACTACCACAGTGTTCGCCACCGCACGGTATGCGCGGTGGGTTCACGATGGGACTCGCCCGCATGCGATCACGCCCCGGCGGGCGAAAGCGTTGCGGTTCGAAATCGGTGGCCGGATCGTGTTCGCCAAACGCGTCTGGCACCCCGGATATCGCGGCTCCCGATTCCTGTCGTCGTCGGTGCGCGATGAGCTCGCAAAGGCGAAGCTGATCTGACCTGGGGGTTGCACCCCCTTTTGCCACAGTCCGCGCGTGACTGCGCCCGGTGGAATCCGCATCCCCATCACCGCTGATGCGCGCGGGTTCGAAGCCGAGCTGTCCCGCGTGGTCATCGCGGCGATGAAAAAAGTCCAGTTGCAGATGGACGCCCGGCCGCTCACCGTGCCAGTCGATATCGGCTTTGACGACAAGCACATCGGGGATCAACTGCGGGCAGTCCAAACCCGTTTGGATGCCGCGAATCTCGGGGTAGAGGCTGCGGTCGATCTCGACACCACCGGCCTCGCCGAGCGCATGCGCGCCGTACACGAAGACCTTCAGCGGCAGGCGACGCCGATCACCCAACACCTCCGGGTAGAAGTCGACCAGTCCGCCATGTCGCGCATGGTGGCCGGTGAACGGCAGATCCAGGCCGTGCAGCGCGTTTCCGGTCAGGTCACTCGGTCGCTGATCTCGGATCGGCAGAAAGCCGCCGAGCAGTTGCAGCGGGTCACCGAGCAAATCCAGAAGAACGCGGCGGCGCAGAAGGCCGCCGAGACCTTGCTCAACAAAGCGAAGCTGTCCGCCAACGCCGCGTCCACCGATCCCGAAGCGCAGCTGTTGAAACAGCGGAAAGCCGCGCAGCAGTTGACGGCCGCGGTGAACCAGCTGGCGGCGGCGAAGAAGGCGGCGGGCGCGCTCGGCGACGACGCCGCCGACGACAAGAGAGCGCGTGCGACCGATCGTGTTGCGGCGGCGGAGATCCGGGTCGCGGAGGCGAAGCGGGCAGCGAAAGCGGCTGAGGGTGACCCGGCCGCGGACGCGCTGAATCGTGAACGTGCAGCGCAGAAGGTGGAGTCTGCTGAGCTGCGGGTGGCGTCGGCGAAGCAACGCGGCGCGGACCTGGACCGGCAGGCGGCGTCGCTGCGACAGCGTGCGTCCGCGCCGGATGTTCGGCTACCGACTCAGGTCCGTGATGTGTCGACCGCGCGACTGCGAGGCGATGCGGACGCGAGCACTACGGCGTTCCGGCGGCTCGGTAGCGCGATCGGGACCGCGGCGGGCGCTACAGGGAAGCTCGCCGGCGTTACGGGGATTATCGCGGCGATCGGCGGCGCGGCTGGTGCGGCAACGGGTTTGGTCGGCGGGCTGGCGACTGCATTGGCGGCGATCGGTCCGGCGGTGGGCGGGATCGCTGCGACCGCGGTGGTGGGTTTGCATGGTCTCGGCGATGCGATCAAGGCCGCGGGCGAAGCGTCGGACAGCGGGCCGAAGAACGCGCAGGAGGCCGCCGACAAATCCCGTGCTCTGGCGGATGCGCAGGACCGGGTATCGGATGCCTCCCATAACGCGCAGGTAGCGCAGCGCTCGCTGGCGGATGCGCAGAAGGACGCGAAGACCGCGGCTGAGGATGTCGGGCGCGCCTATCAGCAGGCCGGACGCGATCTCGAGGACGCCATGCTCCGCGCGCGGGGTGCGTCGATCTCGCAGAAAGAAGCGGCAATCGACCTGCGGGAGGCGACGAAGACCGCGCAGCAGTCGGTGTTCAATCCGGCGCAGCACGAAAAGGATTTGGTGGCGCTCGAGCGCGCCCAGCTCCGCTACGACGAGGCCGTTGACGACAACACGCGCGCGCAGCAGGACAACGCCGACGCCCAGAAAAAGGGTATCGAGGGCTCGGACGCGGTCACCGCGGCGAAGGACAAGCAGCACCAGGCCGAGGAACGCCTGTCCGACGCGCAGTACGACGCGGCCACCGCTTCCCGTGATGCGGCGAAAGCGGTCCGGGATCTCGCGGCCGAGCAGTCGAAGGGGACGACCACTCAGCAGGCGTACGCGGACGCGATGAGCAAGCTCAGCCCGAATGCTCAGGCGTTCGTGCGGGCGATGGTGTCGCTGAAACCCGCGATGGAGGGCGTGAAGAACGCGACCCAAGACGCCCTGTTCGCGAATCTCGGCCAGACGCTCACCGACGTGTCGGGGCGGGTGCTGCCTGCCCTGCAATCCGGGATGACCAGCGTTGCGTCACAGCTGAACGGAATGGCGAACGACTTCCTGAACTTCTTGGGTTCAGCGCGCGGACTCCAAGGGCTGAACGACACCTTCGCCGGCACCACGAGTCTGCTGGCCGGTCTGCGGTCCGGGACCGGCGAAGCGACACAGGGACTCCTGGATTTCGTTCACACCTCCGCCCCAGCGATGGAAGGGCTCGGGCATTCGATCGCGCTGATAGGCGACGGCATCGGGAAGGCGTTCTCTGACTCGGCGAACTCGGGTCAGTTGGCCTCGGTGTTCAACGGGCTGACCACGGCGCTGGCGGGGCTCGGTCCGCTGTTGGGTGGGTTCACGACCGGCCTGCTGACGATCGCGGACAAGGTGCTCCCCACCCTCGGGCCATTGTTCGATTCGCTGGGCACTGCGTTCGTCAACCTGGCACCCGGTCTCGGCGAGTTGGGTGCGGCGTTCGCGAACGCGCTGACCCCGATCCTGCCTCAGCTCGGAACCTTCATCTCAGACCTCGCGCACGGGCTCGCCCCGGTGCTGCCGGTGATCTCGCAACTGCTGTCGTCGCTGATGACCGCGCTCACGCCGATGATCGGGCCACTGTCCCAAGTAGCTCAGGTGGTGGGTAACGCCCTGGTAGGTGCCGTGGATGCCCTCGCCCCGGCGATGGGGCCACTGGCGCAGGCGTTCGCCGATTTGATCACCGCCGTCGCGCCGTTGATCCCCCTGTTCGCGGAATCGCTCTCGACCATTTTGCAGGCTCTCGCCCCGGCGCTGTCGACGGTGTTTACCGCGCTCGCGCCGGTGATCGCGCAGTTCGCGCAGCAGATGAAGCCGGTCATGGAGCAGATGGCCCCGATCCTGGCGCAGGTCGCGATGACGATCGGTCAGGCGCTGGCTGACGCGCTGACCGAGATCGCGCCGTTCATCCCGCAGTTGGTGACCTCGTTCACGAATCTGCTGCTGGCGGTGGTGCCGCTGCTGCCGAAGCTGGTCGACCTGGCGGTACAGGTGATGCCGGGCGTGATCGACATCATCAAGATTTTGCTGCCGATCGTATCGAAGATGATCGACGGATTCACGTGGTTCGTGAACGAGGTCGTCGTCAAGATCCTGCTCCCGGCCTTGCAGTGGATCATCGACCACTGGAAAGACCTGAACGACAGTTTGGGTAAGGGTGTCGACTGGCTGACTGACACCGTGTTCCCGAAGATCGGCGATGCCCTGCGCACCGTCCGGGACTGGTTCGACACCGGCGTCCGTGAGATCAAAGACATCTGGAACGGCTTGAAGGACGCTGCCGCTGATCCCGTGCGGTTCCTCGTCAACACGGTGTGGAACGACGGCTTGCGCAAAGCCTGGAATGCCGTTGCGAAGTTCCTGCCGAACATGGGCGAACTCGACCCGGTTGTCCTCGGGTTCGCTACCGGTGGTGGTGTGTCGGGTCCCGGCTCGGGCACCTCCGACGACATCATCGCCCGCCTGTCCAACGGTGAGCATGTCGTCACCGCCGCCGAAGTCGCGGCCGCCGGCGGGCAGAACATCCTCTACGCGATCCGCGACATGATCGCCCGCGGTATCCCGTTCTCTTGGAACAACGGCCAGATCATCACCGATCTCGGGCGCGGCAATCTCGATGCATATGGCGCGGCAGTGAAGTCGCAGGGCATCGGGAACGTTTCGCCGGAGGGCCTGTTCGATCAACTGCAACCACGGTTCGCGACCGGTGGCGCGGTGCTGCCGTGGATGTACCAGCTCCAGCGTGGCCACGATTTCGCGCGGGCACAGTCCGGGAAGGCGTATCAGTGGGCCGGTCCGCGGTTCGTCGGCGACAGCTTCGACTGCTCAGGGTTCATGGGCAGCGTGATCGCCTCGATCCTGGGTGACAATCCGTGGCAGCGGTACTGGTCCACATCAACGTTCAACGGCTACCCGCTGACCGGTGCACAAGGACTGGTGAAGGGCCTCACCGACGGGGCGGGGATGCTCGTCGGTATCACCGATGACCCGGGCGGACCGGGCGGTGGCCACACCGCCGGTGAGCTCCGTGCGATCCCGGAGCTGGGTTACGCGGCAGCGCGGGTGGAGTCCGGGGGCGCGCTCGGCGACGTGCACTACGGGGCCGGTACGCCGGTGGGCTCATTCGCCAGCCTGTACGGGCTGCCGATCGGCGCGAACGGATTCTTCCAGCCCTCCACCGGCGGCGGTGTCGGTCCGTCTACGCAGGACCAGCACGGTTTCCTGGCGGATACGATCCGGCGGGTATTCGACGGGCTCCTCACTCCGATCCGGAAGCAAGTCGAGGGGGTCGGGCCGCCTCCACCGGAGACGCGCAAGCTGCCGCCCGCATATCTGGACGCCTTCCAGACCGGTTCGGTGTCGTACCTGACCGGCCTGTCCAACGGGCTCACCGACGGCCTGTCCGAAGCCTGGTCGAAGGCGAAATCGGTCGGGTCCGGCGTGCTCGATGCGGGCCGCAAGGTCCTCGATTTCGTGAACCCGTTCGACTCGGGCGGCGTTGCATCGGGTACCGGTTTTATGCCGAAGAACGTCATCTCCCCGGAGCGTGTTCTCTCGCCGGAGCAGACGCAGCTGTTCGACACGATGGTTGCGTCGTTGCAGTCCATCGCGGGCGGCGGCGGACGTTCCGATCCGGACCTGTTGACCAATGCCGTGTTCACCACCGGTGTGGAGTCGCTGGCGGGCCTGCTCGGCGTGCAGCTGGCGGCACCGCGGCAAGCGCCGGCGGATGTGGCGTTCCAGGAGCAGACGGCGGAAGCGATTTCGCAGACGGGTCAGATTGCCGCGCAGACACGGGATCTGGTGCTGCGTACGCAGTCGAGTACGGAGGTGGTGACCGAGCAGCAGACCGAGCAGTTGCGGGCGGTTCTGAACGATATCGGTCAGCGATTGTCCGGCGGTGTCCTGACTCCGATCATGCAATCGGCGTTCGATTCGTCGCTCAACGTGGTAAAGGACTGGTTGGGTACCGGGTTCGGGACCGTGGTGGACGCGGCGAACGCCACCACCCAGGCCGTGAACAACCTCGACGGTGCGCCCGCGACCACGCCCGGCGGAAACAACCCCGGCCCTGGCGCGGTCTCGCCGTTCGGTGCGCCGGGTAGCGCGTTCGACGCGGCCACCGAGATCAGCAAGGCCGTGCAGTCGGTGTCGCAGGCCGCTACCAGCGCGTTCCAGCAGGTCGCGCAGTCGGTCGCGAACGCCGCGTTGGCGCAGCAGGATTCGAAGGTCGGCAAGTCGCGCGGCTCGCTCGGCAAGGACCTGTCCGGCGGGACGTTGGTGGACATGCTGGTCAAGTTGACCGGGGTCAATATCGAGATCCGCGACGACCTGCTCGACACCTCCGATGAGATCAAGAAGCTTCGCGGCGACCAGGTGCAGGCGTTCGACTCGACGGGCCGGATCGTCGCCAACACGGCGGACCTCATGCAGCGCAACGAATCCAGTCGTGACCTGGTGGTGCAGGAAATGAACCGGCTCAACACCGCGCTCATCAAGAGCGTTCTCCGGTATCTGATCACGTCGGTCCTGATTCCGATCATCACCGCCATCCTGTCCGCCATGATCACCCTCGCTGTCACGGCGATCGGTGCCGCGATCGGCTCCATCATCCCCGGTATCGGCACAGCCATCGGCGCGGCGATAGGCGCGGTAGTCGGTGCGGCACTGGGCGGTTTGGCCGCGGTCGTGGTCGGCGGCCTGGCGGTCGGTGCCGGTGCGGCGATCGACTCGTTCGATTCCGGTGGTGAGGCGCGCGGCATCGGCTACCCGCCGAAGAACACCATCAGTCCCGAACGCGTGCTGTCGCCGCGGCAAACGCAGGACTTCGGCCGCCTGGTGGACGCGATGGAGGCCCAGAACAACCGGCGCGGCCGGACCACGATCAACGCGCCCATCAACTACATCGGCGGCGGCGGCCCGGGCGCGGTCCGCGACAGCTTGTTGAGTCTGCTGTGAGGAGATCAGTGATGGAATCGGTGGAGTCGGTGGAGCTGGGACAGCGGTCGGTGTCCGATCCTGCCGCCGTGCCTGAGGACCACGAACCGGCCCCGCATCATCTCGGTGTGATCGGCCTGGTCGAGCCCGCGCCCGTCCTCAAGGATGAGGAGTAGCGGGTGTTCCGAGGGTATTTGGCGCTCGCCGGTGCCGAGCTGACCAACACGTCCAGACTGGTGGCGCACACCGTGCCGGATGTGCCGCAGTCGATGGAGGAAGCGCTACTCCAGCAACGTATGGCGATACCGTCCGGCCTGGTCTCCTATGACGACTCGTGGCCTGATCTGGCGACGTTCCTCTCCCATGAGCCGTACGTGCTGACGAGTGCGCCCTGGTACGACCCGTTCGTGCCGCAGTCCGCCGAATTCCTCGGGGTGTGGATCACCAAGACGGACGGGTTCGGACCAGCACCGGTGGATCGTGCGATAGCGGACGCGATCGGCGATGGGGGCGTGACTGGCCCGCACCGGAACAAAGCCCGCGGGTTGACATTCGAGGCGATCCTGATCGGTGTTTCGAACGCTGGCGTGCAGTACGGGATGGAATGGCTGGCGTGCCGCCTGCGGGACGCGACCAGCCTGGCAGGAACAACCCTGGATTTCCTGTCTGCGCACCCGGAGGATTCGACCGCGGACCCGGAGACCCTACAACGCACTATGTCCCGCGTCGTCTACACGCGCGAGCTGCGGGAAACCAAGTCATTCGGGACGCGAGGGAAACCGCACCGGCAAGGCGCGATCCGGACCGTCGATTGGGAGATGGGCGTACTCGATCCGTTCGTGTACGGCCCGGCCTCCACACGCACGGTGACATGGACGACCAGCGTTATCGAGTCGATCGAGTGGGCGCACCCCCCGGATTGTGAGAACCCTGCATCGTGTTCGGAGATCCCGGTGCTGGCGTCGGCGGTGTGTGTTCCGGCGACGGTGGATGTGTCGCCGGTGCAGCCGCCGGTGTGCGCGGGCTGTATCCCGGTGTGCTCGGTACAGACCCGGGTCGTGGTGATTCCGGCGGCGGAAGGGGTGATGTGCCGGGACCAGGCCGTCACGCTCACGGTCACCGCCGGGGCAGATCCGGTGAGCGTGAATTTCTGGTTCCGGCCGTGCGGGTCCATCGAAACATGCGACCGCACCGGCTATCTGTCACTCGCGGGCCTGCCCGCCGGCGGAACGATCGTCGCCGATTCAGTGCTCGGACGCCCGTACGGGCTGGTCGGTGATACGCAGGTGAGGCAGGTCGGGATCGTTCACACTCCGTCCGGTGCGCCGTGGACGCCGACCGTGTTGGATGCGTCGCAGTGCTGGGAGTTGGTGGCCCAGCATGAGCCGGGGATCGATTTCACGGTGGAGATCAGCGTTCGGGGGCGGCAGTCGTGAAACTCGATGCTGTTGCGTTCGCTGTGCATTCGATCATCGACCGGTCGATGATCGGTGTCATCGAGGCACCCACTGGATACACGTGGTCGCGGGAGCTCAACGAGGTTTCCCGATGCCAGGTGACCGCGGGGATTCAGGATATCGCGGAGAAGATCACGCCCTGGCTGCATTGGGTGTCCTGCTGGCATGGGCAGGAATTGCAGTGGATAGGGCCCGTGCAGGACACCAGCCGCGACGCTATGTCGATGACGGTGAACGCGCGGGATGTGTCAACGCTGATGTGGCACACCCGTACCCAAATCACGCGCACCTGGTCACAGTTGAACGTGGCACCGATCGCGGCGGATATGTGGGCGGACATGCTCAGCCTGCACGGTGTGGACGCGTCCCCGCAGGTGCTTCCCGCTCTGGCGTCCGCGTCCCGCTATGACGTGGCCGTGACCGCCGATCACCGGTATGTGCAGCAGGACATGGCCGACCTGACCAAACTCGGGTTGCGGTGGACGGTGGTGCGGGGCCGCCCGATCCTGGGCACGCAGCCTGCCGAGATCGTGGCGGAGTTGTCGGACCGGGATTTCACGGTCGGGATGAGTATCGGCCGGTCCGGTGCGACGACAGCGAACGATGTCCGGGTGCAGGGGAAGAACGGGGCGTACACGCAGCGCAACGAATTGGCTGGCCTGCGCCTGCAATCCATCGTCAGTCTCGATGATTTGTTCGGGGTGAACAACATTCAGCGGGCCGCGCAGGAGTACGCGGGCCGGTCGTCGGTGATCCGGGATGCAGTGGTGGTGCCGCAGTCGGCGACTTTGACCCCGGACGCGTCGATCGAACTGTCCGATCTGGTGCCGGGAATCAACGTCACGGTGTCTGCGCTGGGCCTGCGTACGATCCTGCGCCTGGACCAGGTCACGGTGACCGGGTCACCGCAGGGCACGCAGGTGGCGGTGTCGCTGTCGACACCGGACAACTTGACCGAGTTGGAGAAGGCTGGAGGGGCGGTGCAATCGTGAGTGGGACAGCGGAAGCGGTCCGGCCGCCGAAAACTGATGCGGAGTGGGCGCGCGACACCTCGCGCCGGATCGAGCAGGTGGAGAACGCTACCTCTGTCCGGGTCGGGCCGTGGGTGTTGTCGACCAGCCCGGACGGGCATCTGATCGCATCGAATGTGGAGGGCGGGTCCACGATTCTCGCGCAGAAACCCGAAGGGGTGGAGAACGATCCGGACGCGGTTGTCGATGCCACGGTGAATCCCGCGGTGTGCGTGACGCTCGCCGGATCGCAGACTCTTCCAGCGGCCGGGGCCACGGTGGTGTTCGACGGCACCCGGTTGCAGGTGGGCGGGGACTGGACTGGCGGCCGCGCGAACTTCGACTCGATCATCGTGCCTGTGTCGGGTGTGTACAAGGTGACCGCGACGCTCAATTTCCGCGACGGCGGTGGATGGATGTCCACGATCATCATGGTGGACGACATCGGCCGTCTGATCGGCCGCGCCACCGAGGACAGCGGCACTGCCACCGTGTGGGTCACCTCTACCGCGACCGGCCTTCTGCAATTGTCGGCGGGGCAGAAGATTTCGGTGTTCGCGAAGGCATTCCTCAATCAGGTGATCGGCAGTAGTCCTCTCACCTCCTCAACGATTCCGTCCGAATTGTCACTGACGATGACCCAGAGGGGGTCCTGATGCCGAGCGCATGTGTCAGCCGGAACCTGTCCATCACGGCCGGAGAGTTGGGGATTGCGAAGCAGTCGGCGCCGCGCATGGTCGCGCAGGTCTCCGCCACCTCCACAGCGGACGGCACGATATCGAGCTCGGGATTGCCGACGCAGCCGGGCCGACTGCTGATCGACACCACCGCGACGTGGACATCGGATAGCCCGTTGACGCTGATGATGCGGCTACAGGTGATCCGCGCGTACCGGACCCTCAGTCCTCGAATCCGAACGTGGTGCAGATCTGGGACAGCTGGACGACCGCGGTGGATGCGACCGCGCGCACCCCCGACAACTACTCCGCAGCGAACGGGCTCACCACGCTCGGCCTCGATGTGGGTACAGATAATGCGTCGCAGCCGTGGGGCGGAGTGATCGCGCAGGACTATCCGGCCACCAGCACGGAGGACTGGATAGAGCTGCCCGCCGGGTCCACCCTGAACATCGCCTACCGGTGCTACGTGTGGACGCCACCGCCGTGGTCGAACAACGCCAACGCCAATTCACCCCAGCACGAAGCGGATGTGCGGTCGGTGAAACTGCGGCTGTGGGCGTACCCGACGATTCATGAGGCGGTCCGATGAGCATCGCGATATGCACGAACGAATGGATGGAGTCGACGCCGGCGGGGACCGGGTTCGCGGATGGCTGGTTTCCGGCGCCGGTCGCTGAACGGTTCGTTGCCTCCACGAAGGACGGGGATGTCGCCCAGGCTCCCGATGCTGTGCCGTTCATTGACGCCGAGTTGACCTGGACGAATACGACTGGCGTGCGGGTGCGGGGGCGGTTGGGGACGCAGCGCGCGCCGCGGCAGATCGTGGCCTCCAACCCGAACACCTACATCCTCAACGACGCGATCAGCTGGGATGTCGGGATGTCGCCGAACGCACCCACCCCGTACGCGGCGGATGACGGGATCGGCTCCCGGTTGCAGGTGACACCGTTCGCGATCAACCAGGTCGGCTACGGGCGGTTGTTTCGTAGCTGGGATGACTCGATCCGGTACAGCGACGTCGGGATTGTGCTGCCTGGACAGTCTGTGCACATCCGGTATCAGGCCCAATTCTCGACGCCCGGCAGCTGGCGGGCTCCCAGCTCTGCCCTGCAAACCGTGCGCGCCTACTGGGTGCGTCTCCGGTTGTGGACGCGACCGGAGGCGACCCCATGACCTACCCCTGTGTAGACGAATCGTTCTTCGACGCCACCGATGGTGTCCTCACCCCGCTACGGCGGTGGCAGCTCCAACGCCGCGCCGTCCAATCGGCCGGCGGGGCAACGTTCACCCCGGCATCGAATGCGACGGGCACTGTGCTGTTTTCGGTGCTGGCGTCCTGGACCAACGACACCGGCGTCGACCAGCAGGTGTGGGCGGAGATGACGCAAGGTCAGCAGCGGTACGCGATCGACGCCCAGAAGAGTCTGGTGATCAAGACGGAGGCGGGGACTTCCTACGGTGCGTCCCCGGCGGACCCGACGTTGGCTGTGCTGTCGCGGATGCGCGGGTATCCGTCGTTCGGAACCACCACGGTGTCATCGACTTCCGTCGCGGTGTACGCGCTCCTCGAGGACCGGCAGCCGACGATCAGCCTGCCGATCGGGGACGTGATCACGCTCCCGGCCGGGCAGACGATGAAGGCCAAAGTGCAGGTGTCGTGGCTGACGGAGAACTGGGGCCTGGATTGGTATACGGGTTGGGGTGACCCGACACAGGTCCGAACCGGGAAGGTCGGGCCGGTCACGCTCGAACTGTTGTCGGTGCCTGTGATCGTCTAACCCGCGTCGCTCGGGTTGGCCTCCAACCACAGGCGGAGAGCCTGGTTACTGATCTGGTTCTTCTGCTTGCGACTCAAGTCCAACTCGTCGATGCGACGTTTTACCTGGTCAACCACTTCCGGTGCGGCCTGCCACGGCACCTGCGTCGGTTGGCCTGGCTCCGCCTTCGTAGGTGTTTGCAGCAGCTGTCCACGCGGAAACATGGTCGCCAGCGAAATCATCTGCTGCTCATTCATTTTCACCTGCTCATCCTCGGTGAACCACGTCAGGATGGTGTTGTCCGCGCTGTCGTGTGCGATCCCTCGTTTGTGGACGATGTCGCGCCGGATATTGCGGATGTCGCCGAAGAAGGGCTACGGATATCGACCGCCCCCACGGTTCACCGTCCGGCGCAACGCCATGCGCCCTGGCGAGCCGGTCGCGGTAATGCTCGTCCCAAAGGTCGAAGATGTAAGTGAACCACTGGCCGTACAGCATGTACTGGAGCTGCGGAAACTGGTCGTAGGTCTGGAATCCCTGGCCGATGACGAAGGTGGCCATACCTCCATCCAGAGCGTCATTGACGTACTTCATGTGTACTCGGCCAGGTCCGCCGCTCGGTACCAACTTCAACGACGGCACGTCGAGGTATCCGCCGCCCCCGCGGGACCATTCAGCGAGTTTGGTGACAATGACCGCGTGACCGGTGAGGGTCACGGTGAGGGACACCAGATAGTCGCGCTCGAGCTCGTCTACCACTCCCTCAACGGTTCCCTGCTCCATGGTCAGCTTCAGTTCCTTCAGTTGAGAGATGGCTAGAGCGACCGACAGCAGAAGGCTCGTACCGTCCGCAACTATCTGATCTTTCGATACGTCGGTGCGACTGAGCAGGATCCGGCACACCTCAACAGGTTCGTGCACGACCTCCCCCACCGCGGAGTCACGAGCGAAAGAGCTATCTTCGTACATTCGGACAAGGTCGCCGAACGGTAGGCCATCCAAGTCCTGGACAATGCCGAGGAGAGGCGCGCTGAGGGGGCGGCGTCAAGGTTGCGGGTCATCGCATTGGCGAGAAACTCGACCTGACGTAGCGCCTCCACCCAGCGGTCCCGCTCTTTCCGTGTGGTCATCTCAAAAGGCTATCCGCGAGCCGCCCACTCCCGCATCAGCTTTCCGGGCGTCATCCCGACTCGCACCCCTCCCCCCTACCGTGCGCGCCTGTACCCCAGGGCAGCACATTGGATGGAGTTGAGAATGACCAGCTACGAACCTCCGAACGGATTCCCCGATCTCGCCGGACAGGTCGACAGCGTCGAGGCCGAACGCGCCGCAGCGGCCCGTGAGCGTGCCGCGCACGACGAACAGATGGCATTGGTTCGGCAGCGCCGCGCGCACGAAGACCAGCAGCACCAACAGCATCCGCAGGTGATCGGCCCCGACGCCGAACCCTTCCAGCCCCGGACCCCGGAACCGTCGTACGCGCCGTCCGTGGTCGATTCGGAGGGCAGCGAATTCGAGTTGGATCTGGATACCGGGCAACCGATTCTGGACGACGCGGGGAAGCCGATCCCGAAGTGGCCTCATCAGACGATCGAGTTGGATGGGCAGATCATTCAGGTTCGGAAGCCGCGGCCGGAGGCGTTGCAGGCGGTGGCTTTGGCGACAAGCAAATACACTCCCGCGCAGATGCAAAACAACCTGATCGGGTTGTTTGTTCAGAACCATATTTCGCCGTTGTCGTATGGGCGTCTGATGGTGCGGATGCTGAACCCGGAAGACAATAGCTTCACAGTCGAGGATTTCGGTCGATTGTTCCAGGCGATTGCCGCTTTGGAGACCGGACGCCCTACGGGGCCGTCGCGGGGTTAGCGCTACTCGCGGCGACGCATTGGCGCACGATCCGAGGCCATTTCATGATGCGGGCCGGGATCAAGGACCCCTTGCGGGAATTACCGGACATGCACGCAATCCTGGATTTCGTAGAAGTCTTGTGGACCGAGCATATGTCTGCTGAACAACTGGCGGAATTCAATCGCGAATTGTATCGGGTCAACACCCTCAATTCGGAGGGCGAGTTGATAGCGATCCCGGCCGGGTTCGAGCGTGATGACGAACTCGCCGGGTTCGATGCGTTCTCAGCGATGGCGGGCGAATAGTCTCGCCCGCCATCTACCGGTGTTCGGCTGGCAGATTCCAGTTGGCGTTTTTCCAGTTCCCGGGGCCGGGCCGCCGGGCCTGCCATTCCTTGATGGTTTTCGGCAGCCAGCCGGGCCGGTCCTTGCCCAGTTGGGCGTCGGGCGGGGGGAGCTTCAAGGACCACAGGCTGCCGCGGCGGATGCCGAGGAGTTCGGCGAATTCGGTCCGGTTCAGGTAGCGGATGGGTTCGTGCTCCACGGGCGGGATTTCCCAGTATCCGTTGTCCCGGTTACCGGGGCCGGGCCGCCTTGCCTGCCATGCGTCGATGGATTCCGGCAGCCACCCGTGCCGGTCCTTGCCGATGTAGGCGTCCACCGGCGGCAGCTTGTACCGGCTGACGGTGTTGCGCTTCACGCCGATGTACTCGGCGAATTCGGCGGCGTTGAGGTATCGGATGGTCACGGGGGCCTCCTTTCTGATCTTCACCGAATATACCAGCGCGTGACAGGGGTGTGGAACGGTGATCCCTGCTGCACCCCGTCCGCTTACTGTGCGCACGGACTCAGGAGGCAGACACATGGTCGATACCCTTTTCGCGGACGTGAGCGAGCATCAGCCGCCGCTCGACGAGTCCTATCCGTTTCCGTGGCTGTCGATCCGCAGCAACGACGGCACCTATCGAGACCGCCGCTGGCAGAACAACTGGGACACCGCGCGCCGGATGCTCGACTCAGGCAAGCTCGTCGGGCTCATCGTCTACGCGGTGGTACGGCCGAACTGGGAAGACTCGCTGGACGTGCATATGTCCATGCAGGGTGAGGCCCGGCCCGACGTCGTGAGCATGGCCGACGCCGAATCGTGGAACGGGCAGATCGTCGGCGACCACTCGCACGAGTTCAACTCGTGGGTGTGGGGCGTATCGGACTGGCGGGGCGGCGCCGTCGACGGCCGGCCGCGCCGCGCGATCGGATACCTCAATCCGAACGACCACAGCATCTGGCCGGATCGCCCGCCGATCGGATTCGTGGTCCCGTCCTACGGCTCGGCACCGCGGTTCAACATTCCCGGCGTCGATCTGTCCGACTTGCAGCGCCAGATGATCGCGCATCAGTACACCGATGGCCAGGGGTACGGCGGCGGCCTGCCGGAGGTGCCTCGCCGTTCGGGAACTGCGACATGAATTCGGCGAACGGCTTGTCACCCCAGGAATTCGCCGCAGTGTGCGGCATCGAATCAGGAGGTTCTTTCATGGCCGGTCTCAGCGACGACGAGCAGCGCCAGCTGTTCAACGACGTCCAGTACATCCGCGCGCAGCTCGGGCCGAAGCATCCGGACTGGTCTGCGGATTCTTCGCTCGGCCAGAACGCGCAGGGCGAGGAGCTGACCTTGCGTGACGGTATCGCGGAGCTTAAACGCACGGTCGAGGGTAAGTGACCGCGTGGACGACCTATCGCCTCGTGCAGTGGCTCTTGCATATGGGCGTGCATTGATCGACCGCGCGCATGACGCGCTGGTCGGGTTCATCGTCCGTCGCACGAATCTGGGGCGGCGGGATATCAGGAGGAGCGCATCATGATTTCGAGTCTGTCCGCAGCGGCGGCCGCAATGCCGTGGTCGACTATCGGCCACGTCTTGGGTGCTGCGCTGGTCGCCGGTATCGGCGCGCTGATCGGCTGATACCCGGAAAGCAGATCGGCCCGGACCGTTATGGTCCGGGCCGATTTCATGCCTGGCATCCGTGCCCTGGGGCGCACCGGAACATTTGTGCGTCGTTGGGGGCGCGGCCGTCGATCGGCACCCACGGGCCGTGCTGGCTTCCGCAGTCGACGCAGACGGGTCGGTCGGTGTGCAGTTCGGGGCGTTTCACTATTTCTCTGTCCATTCCAGTTCGGGTGCCGCATATTTCGTGCCGCCGCCACCGGACAATACGGAACCGAGCCAGGATTCGATGGCGGTTCGGCTGACCGTTGTTGCGCGGGCCGGGTCCACTGTCCCGCACATGATCGGGCTCGCACCGAATCCACACAGGTCTGTCGCTGAATAGTGGCCGCCGCCGAGAATGGTGGCGTGCTCGAATTCCGGATCAGTGAATTCATTCCACGACGGGTGCAAGGTTGTCGCGGTCGAGGAGAGCAGCAGGACCGGGCCGTCCATTTCCGGCGCGGTGATGACGTTCTGCCATCCCGCCGAACCATCGAGCACGATTGCGGCTTTCACTCGTTTGTCGTGCGCCATTGTTTGTATCGCGGTGAGTCCGCCGTAGGAGTGCCCGGCCATCGTGATCCGGTCCGGGTCGATCAGCGGCCCGACCACGGGGAGGGTGGCGAGCCGATCCAATGCGATCTGGGTGTCGCCGAGCCGATCCGCCAACCGGTCAGACATATAGTCGCTGCTGTCCGGGAACACGTCCGCACCGAACACGATCCGGCCGCCCGGGACTCGACTGCCGGCGCTTCGCCGGTGTGATCCATGACTACCGCGATGTATCCGTGTGAGGCGAGATCGGCGGCGAGACCGGACAGGTTCCATCGGGTGGTGCCGAGTCCGGGAGACATGAGCACTACCGGGAGGCGGCCGAGGGTCATATCGGGTGTGGCGGTTTCGGTAGCGGACACGCTGGCGGCGATCATCGCGCCCGCGGCGGCGGCGGTGTGCATCCACTGGGCGGCTTCGGCGCCGATGCGGGCGCGGGCAATCGGATCGACCGCGGGGATGTAGGGGGCGTCGACGGCGGCGCCTGTTGCCGGATACCAGGCGGACACCATCAGCTGTCGGTCACCGCGGTCGAGTTCGGTATTGATCCGGCCGACCGCGTGGGTGCCGGCGGGGGCCGCGACGGCATGGAGGGTGACGGGGTCGGCGTGGGCGCATGCGGTGCCGAGGATGGTGAGGACGGCGAGGAGTGGGAGGTGTAGCCAGCGACCGAAAAATCGGGGCTTGGCTACATGTGCGGCTACAGTCCGGATTTGGAGCTGTGGACTGTGCCGGGATTGTGGCTGGTGAGAGCCGTTTTCTGCGGTGGCCAAGGCCGGGATCGAACCGGCGACCTTCCGCTTTTCAGGCGGACGCTCGTACCAACTGAGCTACCTGGCCGGAGGCACCCGTACCGAATGCCATAAAACAAAGCGACCCTGACGGGACTCGAACCCGCGACCTCCGCCGTGACAGGGCGGCGCGCTAACCAACTGCGCTACAGGGCCTTGCATGCTCCAACAGTGTCGCCACCGTACCCCCTACGGGATTCGAACCCGCGCTACCGCCTTGAAAGGGCGGCGTCCTAGGCCGCTAGACGAAGGGGGCCCGCCGGATCTCTCCGGTCCGTACCTCAACGGCTTCCGTTGGGAGCTCGCATAGCTTATGACAGGCGCTGCGCTATTCCCAAATCGGCTGGTCAGAGGCCTAGATTGAGATCCTCGAGGCGCGCGGAGGCGCGCCAGCCGTGTTGCCGGAATTCGTCGAGCCACTCGGGAGTCGCCATCGCCTCGATGATCACCTCGAGCGCCTCGGTGAACCGGGTGCGCAGATCGATGCCGCCGCCCAGGAGGTCGACGATGTAGCGCTGCCCCGCGAGCGAGGCAGCCAGGGTACGGGTGAACCGGTCCGGGTCGGCGTCCGGACGCAACTGTTTGCGATCCACGGCTCGCACCGCGAGCTCCCGCGTCGTGCGGCCGACGATCCGGCTGCCTCCGACACGCGCGTCCTGATAGAACTCCGGTTCGATGACGAGCCGGAACTCCGCCTGGGTGATGATGTCGTTGTCCAGCCGCAGGGCAACCTCGTCGATCATCCCGTGCAGGACGTCCAGCGGCTCGAGATCCGTTCGCGCCTGCCATCTTTCGCTGGTGGATCGATAACGTTCGAGGGCAGCGTCCAGCACCGCCCGGGCCAGATCTTCCTTGGAATCGAAATGGAAGTACATCGCGCCCTTTGTCGCGCGGGAGCCTTCCAATATGCGATTCAGCGATGCCGCGGCATAGCCGCTCTTGCCGAATTCAACGGCGGCGGACCTGATGATCGCCGCCCGTGTCCGGCGGGCCCGCTCTTGCTGCCGTGCCATGCTCGAAACGCCTCCGAAGCTGCTTGCCGCCCGAGAGACCGCTGAGGGACGGTCCTCGACGAGAAGTCATAAGATTTTCAATTACTTGATTCCGGGCTACCGCCCAGTTTTCAGACTTTTGGTTCGAAAATTCGCAGGAATACCTGAAACACACCGGCTGGTATAGTTTCGACGCCCGGGTGCGCCGCAGGGGGTGCGCACCCGGGTTCATTCGTCTCGGATACGCCTCCCGCGACGTCGGCCCCTCCGGCGTCGCGACCACCCCGGCCGGTCGCGACACCTTCGGATATAACAACCTTCGGCCGATTCCCAACCGCCGGAAGAGTTCCCGGTTCCGCCGGAATTCGCCAAGCGATTACCGTACCCCTGATCGGGCACCGGCGCGCCGTGTAGCGGAAAGACGCCGGGCCGGAAATCGCGACCGATTGCCGCAAATGCCTCGATAGCGGCCGCTCATCGACCGCATACGTGAATCCCGGCTCGCCCCAGCGATGTTCATCACCACACACCGACACCGCATCGATCCGCCACTCGCTCCGGCCACCATGCCGCCTGCCGGGCGGTTCCATTGAATACGACCACCTCCCGTACCAAATATGTTGTCACGCACTACGATTGGATAATGCTTCCATACTTCTGCGCTGAAACAAATTGTTGAGCAAGGAAATTGCCGGGCCGCCACCCACGCAGCACCGCCCCTCCTGGCCGCAGCCACCGGCGAGGTGACCCATCTCTCCGCCGCCGCCGCGGCCGGCGCGCGCACACATCACGCCCTCCGGCCGCTCACCATTGGCCCCCGACACCCGGCCGCGACCAGCGTGGATACCCACCGCCACACCACCACCCGGATGCCGGTTACCACTTCCGCGCGCGAAACATTAGACTTGCGCCTCGCGCCCCTATAGCTCAGTTGGTAGAGCTACGGACTTTTAATCCGCAGGTCCCAGGTTCGAGCCCTGGTGGGGGCACACCGGAAGGCCGGAGCGACACTGCTCCGGCCTTCCGTCGCTCGCCCCGGGCCGCGTCACCAAACATCCGCGACCTGCAAGTTTCACCGAGAGTTCGGATTCGAAGCTAACGTCCGGAGTTCTCCCGCGATACACCATGACGCACAGGTTCGCCGCCTACACTCGCTGCGGTCGGTACCTGTGCCGACAACCCCATATGAGTTGGTCGGCGACGCTGTGAACTCATACAGGTGCGCTTCGCATCACACCTACGGTGCCGTAAGGTATGGGCGGCGGCAGGGCCACAAGGGGGGCGACCAGCTATATGGCAGGACAACATCGAAGGGCATATGTATGGCAAGGGATCTGACTCAACTCGAGCTGCTGACAGAGTTGGAGCCGGTTGCCGAGGAGAACGTCAACCGGCACATCTCGATGGCCAAGGAATGGCATCCGCACGACTACGTGCCGTGGGATCAGGGCCGCAACTTCGCCGCCATGGGCGGTGTGGACTGGGATCCGGAGCAGTCGACACTCAGCGAAGTCGCCAAGGCCGCGATGGTCACCAACCTGCTCACCGAGGACAACCTGCCCTCTTATCACCGCGAGATCGCCGAGAACTTCTCTCAGGACGGTGCGTGGGGAACCTGGGTCGGCCGCTGGACCGCCGAGGAGAACCGGCACGGCATCGTGATGCGTGACTACCTGGTGGTCACCCGCGGTGTGGACCCGGTCGCCCTCGAGCAGGCCCGCATGATCCACATGACCAACGGTTTCGCCTCGCCCGCCGAGGCCGACGCCGGCTTCCTGCACTCGGTCGCCTACGTGACCTTCCAGGAGCTCGCCACCCGGGTCAGCCACCGCAACACCGGCAAGGTTTGCGACGACCCGATCGCCGATCGCATGCTGCAGCGCGTCGCCGCCGACGAGAACCTGCACATGATCTTCTATCGCAACATGTGTGGTGCGGCGCTGGATCTGTCGCCCGACCAGGCCCTCGACGCGATCACCCTGATCCTCGAGAACTTCCAGATGCCCGGCGCCGGAATGCCGAATTTCCGCCGCAACGGTGTGCTGATGGCCAAGCACGGCATCTACGACCTGCGTCAGCACCTGGAAGAGGTCGTCCAGCCGGTGCTGAAGAAGTGGCGTGTCTTCGAACGCGACGACTTCACCGCCCGCGGCGAGGCGACTCGCGAGCGGCTCGCCGATTTCCTCGAGAAGCTGAGCAAGGACGTGGTCAAGTTCGAGGAGCAGCGCGATCGCTCCCTGGCCCGCGAGGCCGCCAAGCGCGAGCGCAATCTGGCCTCCGCTTCGGTCAGCTGAGTTTCGTCCGCAATCGCGCTGCCGAACATGCAATGGCGGGCTGACCCGGTGTCGGCCCGCCATTGCCATCTCAGAGTTGCTCGGGCATCGGTTCTGCGGGTCCGCGGCACCCGCGACTCCGCGAAAGGGAGCCGATGAGCGCTGCCCGGACCTATCTCCGGCCATCAGCAGGGGGCAGGCGTTCCTCGTACTTGCGGCTGAAGAACCAACATGGGGCGAGGGGTTGGGCACCACATGACTCGCAAGGCCACAGCAGCGTCGGCGGCATCGGAAAACCGATCCTTGCGTAGGCAAGCGATTTGCGGAGCCGCTCTCGACCTCGCGGCAACCGGCGGCAACCGCGCGATCACCCATCACGCGATCGACGACCGCCTCGGCATCGCCCGCGGTTCGACGTCCTACTACTACCGCACCCGCCAGGAACTGCTGGAAGCGGCCATCGAGCACCTGGCTACCACCTCCCGACAGGCCTTCCACTCCGCCCTCGCCGTCCCGGACGATTGCAACGCCCCGCTCGAAGGCGCGGCCGAACTCATTGCCGGACAACTGGATCTACTGCTCGGCGACCGCCGCCGCGATGCCCTCGCTCGCTACGCGCTGGCCGCGGACACGGCCGGGAACGAGGAGCTGCGGCGGGCACTCGCAGTCTGCCTGTTCTCGTTACCTGCCGCCGAGGAACTCCTGAAGTCGCTCGGAGCACTCGACCCGAACCAGGCCGCGCGTGATCTGATCAGCCTGCTCGAAGGTCTGCTGTTCGATCGCCTATACGGCCTGCGTTCCCTGCTCACGATCCCCCCGGACACCGCGGCCAGCCGGGACGATCTCCGGCCGACAATTCGCCGATGGCTCGCCGCACTCGCGGCAACCACATAGATATCGAGGCCCTCGATGTACGGCGCCGATTCGCATCGGCTCGCGAATCCGGATGCGCGCCACCCTCTCCGCGGTGAGCGCGGTACCCGGCACGATCAATGCCGTCGTCACCTGCACCTTCGAGCGCGAGGGTACCGACAAGCCGGTATGCGTCGCGGAGAACGTCTTCCGCATGTTCGCCGCCTAATCGCATGATCGACCTCGAAAACATCCGGCGGGAAGCGGCCGATTTCTGGAGCGGCCGTACGAATTCGGTGGATCCATCGGTGATTCCGGCGAACATCGGCGCGGTATCGGTCCGCTACCCGGTGATGAATCCGGAAACGCGAGCTCCACACCACCTCCCGCACCCGGGAACCACCCGCGGTGAGCCCGCGCTCGGCCAGAAGGCGCTGCACGGCATCGCGGTCGGGGCGCTCCGGGGCGTCGGACACGGTCGCGACCACGCGATAACGGTCCTCACGACCGGACGCGGGCAGCGGGGCCACCACGGTGACGCCGGCCGGGGAAAGATGCGGGCCGACCTCCCACCGCGGCAAGCCCCAGTCCATGTGCATATCGGCGAGCACGAACGAGTCGGCGTAGGCGGCACCTTCGAATCCGATTCCCGCCCGATCGCGGACCAACGAATGCATTCCGTCGGCCCCGATTACATAGTCCGCCCACACTGTGCGTTCGGCACCCGACGGATCGGTGACTGTCAGTACGACCACGTCACCCTTGTCTTCCACCGCCGTGACCTCGCACCGACGCAGCACATCGCCGCCGGCCGCGCGCAGCCGGTTCAGCAGCACGGCCTCGGTGATGTCCTGCGGCACCATGAGCGTGTACGGATGCGGAGTCGGCAACCCGTCGAACGGCACCGATCCCAGTAGCCGCGCACCGTCGTACACGGCCTCACTGCGGGACGCCGATCGGACTCGAATGCCGCCAATGCCTCCGACCGATCACACCGACCGTGACGAACGTGACATTCGGCGGAATGCCAAGCCTTCCCAACGCTCTATATATATAGAGTAGATAGCGAATCGCAATCGGCCGCAACGAATCGGTTACCGCACCGCACTGGCTCGGGCGCAGATCAGGCCCCCAATCACCACCGAACCTCACCGGACCGGCGACCTCGGCCCCCCGCGGCGTTTGAGACACTGGAGATCATGACTGCGGTAATAGAGGCCAAGCCCCAGCTGCGGATCGGCCCCTACCCCGTCGATCCGCCCGTGGTGCTCGCGCCGATGGCGGGCATCACCAATGTCGCCTTCCGGAAGTTGTGCCGGGAGTTCGGCAGCCGGACCTCCATCTACGTCTGCGAGATGATCACCGCCCGCGCGGTGGTGGAACGGCACGAGAAGACGCTGCACATGATGTCCTTCGACGAGGATGAGCAGCCGCGTTCGATGCAGCTCTACGGTGTGGATCCCAAGACACTCGGTGAGGCCGTCCGCATCATCGTGGGCGAGGGCTGGGCCGATCACATTGATCTCAATCTCGGCTGCCCGGTGAAGAAGGTGACCAGGCTCGGCGGCGGTGCGGCGCTGCCCTACAAGCGCCGGCTGTTCGCCGACATCGTGCGGGAGATGGTGGGCGCGGCCGAGCCGGCCGGTGTTCCGGTGACGTTCAAGTTCCGCATCGGTATCGACGACGATCATCAGACCTACCTCGACACCGGCCGGATCGCAGAGGCAGAGGGCGCGGCCGCGGTGTCGCTACACGCCCGCACCGCCGCCCAGCTTTATTCGGGCCAGGCGGACTGGTCGGCCATCGCCCGGCTCAAAGAGGCCGTCACCACGATTCCGGTTCTCGGCAACGGCGATATCTTCTCCGCTGCCGACGCACTGACGATGATCGCCGAAACCGGATGTGACGGTGTGGTCGTCGGGCGCGGATGCCTCGGCCGGCCTTGGTTGTTCGCCGAACTCAGCGCCGCACTGCGCGGTGAGCCCATCCCCGAGGGCCCCCGGCTCGGACGGGTCGGTGAAATCCTGTACCGGCACGCGACCCTGCTCGTCGACCACGACGGCGAGGACAAGGCGATGCGCGATATCCGCAAACATATGGCTTGGTATTTCATGGGCTTCCCGCTCGGCTCGCAGCTGCGCCGCAGTTTCGCGACCGTGAGCAGTCTCATACAGCTGCGCGAACTCATCGGCCAGCTACCGCCGGATGTGCCGTTCCCCGCGGACGCTCAGGGCCCGCGCGGACGGCAGGGCTCGCCGGCCGCGAAGGTGGTGCTGCCCGAGGGGTGGCTCGACGATCCGGAAGACCGGACAGTACCCGCGGCAGCGGATGTCATGCACAGCGGAGGCTGATTCAAATACGCTCCAACCTGCGTAGACAGTTATTGCTGGTTTAGAAGTGTCCAACTGTGGCGTAATCGTTATCATGGCGTGGGCCGTTGTGACCGGTTGATGTCCGCACATGCGGCTGTGACGAAGTAATGAAATGAAGTGAGGTTCGTTGGTGGGTGACGACGATCGGCGCGGGCGTGCGTCCCGGCCCGGAGGTCGCGCCCCGTGGGAGCGCTACCCCGACCCCGGGTCCGGTGAGAATGCCGCCGCGCCCCGTAGTCGGCGTCCGGACGAGCCGAAACCCACCAAGCAACTGACCGTCCAGGATCTGGTGCAGCGGGTCGACAGCGAGCGCATCACCCGTCGGCGCAAGAACGACGCCGGAGACGGCGGACGGAACGCGCCGGGCGAGGCCCCCGAACACGGCGCACAACCCGAACACAGCGCCCGCCAGCCCGGAAAACGTAGCCGCGCAACGGATGACAGTGCGCGTCCGGCCGCACCGACCGGAGCGAACCGCGCGGCTCCCCGCGGCGGTCGCAGCACGCCCCCGCCGGCCGCATCACCCGGCCGTAATGCCGCACCCCATCCAGGTGAGGCCGGCGCGCCGGCGAACCAGGCGCGCACCACCGCTCCCCCGTCCCGCACCGGCCGCAACGGCAGCGATCCTCGCACCGCACAAGGCAATCGCGCCCCCGGCCCCGAACAGACCGCCCGCGGGACACATCCGACGCAGCGGCGGCCCGCGCCCGATCAGCGCCGGTCCGTCCCGGTGCCCGCGCCGGCCCCCCAGCCTCCGGCCGGTCGAGCCGCTGCGGACGCTCAGCCCACCACCGTGCACCGCGCCCCCGTCGCGGATACACCGGCCGATCGGCAACCTCCCGCCGCGGCCGCGCCCGTTGCCGAACAGGTCACCGATCAGCTGCCCATGCCGGACGACGAATCCGGTGCGGCCGCAGCGTCTTCCGCTGCCGAAGCGGAACCGGAGAAGAAGCCGCAGCTCTCACGTCTGGCCGAAAACCGGCGGCGGCGGCGGAAGCGGATGCGACTCGCGGGCCGGGCCACCACCTCGGTCTGCGCGGTCCTCGCGCTCCTGGCGACCGGTGTCGGCTGGAACTATCTGCGCGCCACCGACAACGGCTTCACCCAGGTGTCGGCGCTGGATCAGAATTCCGCCGATGTCGTCGATCCGGGCGGCCAGACCGGTGACGAGAACTTCCTGATCGTCGGTACCGACACCCGCGCCGGGGTCGACAGCTCGCTCGGCGCGGGCACCACCGACGACGCCGAGGGCGCCCGCTCGGACACCGTCATGCTGGTACATGTCCCGGCCAACCGGTCCCGCGTCGTCGCCGTCTCGTTCCCCCGCGATCTCGATGTGAGCCGGCCGGAATGTGAGGGCTGGGACAACGACAAAGCCAAATACACCGACGCGGAATTCCCTTCCGCGGCCGGCGACAAGCTCAACGCCACCTACGCTCTCGGCGGGCCGAAGTGCCTGACGAAGGTCATCCAGAAGATGTCGGGCTTGAACATCAACCACTTCGTCGGCATCGACTTCAGTGGCTTCCAATCGATGGTCGACACCATCGGGGGCGTCGAGGTGTGCACCACCCGGCCACTGGTCGACGGTGAACTCGGCACCGTCCTGCCGAATACCGGCAAGCAGATTCTCAACGGTCCGGTCGCCCTGGACTATGTGCGCGCACGCCATGTGCAGGGCGAGGAGCGCAGCGACTACGACCGCATCCATCGTCAGCAACTGTTCCTGTCCTCGTTGCTGCGCGGCGCGCTGTCATCGAAGGTGCTGTTCGATATCGGCAAACTCAACGGCTTCATCAGCGCATTCAGCAGTCACGCCTTCATGGATCACGTGTCCACGCGGGATCTGCTGATGCTGGGCCGGTCGATGCAGAAGATGGATGCGGGCGCGATCACGTTCTTGACCGTGCCGACCGCCGGCACCACCTCCTACGGCAACGAGATCCCCCGCGAATCCGATATCAAGGCGATCTTCCAGGCGGTCATCGACGACCAGCCGCTGCCGGGTGAGAAGAAGGCGCCGGAAGCACCCAAGCCGTCTCAGGCACCGGCCCCGCCGCAGCTGAGCGCCGTCGATCCGAGCACGGTATCGGTGCAGGTCTCCAACGGGTCTGGGGTTACCGGTAGCGCCTCCACCGCCGCGACGAAGATCGGGGCCGAGGGGTTCCAGATCTACAACGTCGGCAACTACTCCGGCGGCACCATCGACACCACCACCGTCCGGTATTCGGCCGGTCACGAGGCCGAAGCGGCCACGGTGGCCTCGGCGCTGCCCGGTTCCAAACTCGCGGTCGCCTCGGGGCTGGGAAGTATCGTCGAGGTGGCGCTCGGTTCGGATTTCGCCGGCACGGTGAATACCCCGACCGCATTCGGTTCACCGGTCCCCGCACCGTCCGGGGCCGGCGATCCCACGGAGCCGGTCGCACTCCCCTCCGATCTCGAGCACGTCAACGCCGCCGATGATCTGTGCAAGTGAGCCACGCTCACCTGCGTCGACGGCGCGAGGGAACGCACACCGACGATTCACTCGCCGTTCGTGACTTGGTCAGCACGGCTGACTAGTCTTTGGTTCCATGCGTGTCATCTACAACGAACAAATGGCCGATCTCGCCGATCTGCTCGGCGAGATGGCCGGGCTGGCCGGTGCGGCCATGGAGCAGGCCACCCAGTCGTTGCTGCAGGCCGATATCGTGCTGGCCGAGCAGGTGATCTCCGAATCCGACCGGATCGCCGAGATGATCTCGCAAGCCGAGGAGAAGGCGTTCGCGCTGCTGGCGCTGCAGGCACCCGTCGCCGGTGATCTGCGGCAGGTGGTGAGCGCGATCCAGATCGTCGCCGATGTGAATCGCATGGGCGTGCTGGCACTGCATGTCGCGAAGGTCGCCCGGCGACGGCACCCCAATCACGCGCTGCCGGAGGCCGTCAACGGCTACTTTGCCGAGATGGGCCGGATCGCGGTGAATATGGGCGCGGCCGCGAAGGAGGTCCTCGAATCGCGCGATCCCGAGCGGGCCGCGCAGCTGAACGAGGACGACGAGGCAATGGACGATCTGCATCGTCATCTGTTCTCGCTGTTGATGGACCGGGAATGGAAGCACGGCGTCGCCGCGGCCGTCGATGTCACGTTGCTGGGCCGCTACTACGAGCGCTTCGCCGACCACGCCGTGGAGATCGGCCGTCGGGTGGTCTTCCTGGTCACCGGTGTGCTGCCCCCGGACCCCGACTCCCAAGCGTGAGCCGGACCCGGCCCCGAACAGATCCATTCTCACTCGGCGGGTAATCCGATGGCCGCGAGTACCCGGTCGGCGTAATCGGCGCCGAGTGGCGCACCGCTGATCAGCAGGCGGTAGTACAGCGCTCCATAGATCACATTCGATGGCGGTCTCCCCATCGAAATCGGTGGGGAGACCGCCGTCGGCGATTGCGGCCGCGATGATCTCGCGCACCTCGGCGCGCCGACCGGCGAGGAACCGATCACGTAGCGCCGCAGCCAGTTCCGGGTCGTGTTGGGCGGCGGCGACCAGCGCCACGAAGGGCTGCCGCGCATCCGGATCGCTCATCAGAACCGCCACCCGCCGGACCGTCGTCCGCAACCGGGTGAGCGCATCCCCTTCGGCGGGAACGCTCATACGTTCGGCGAAGGCATCGGTGAAGGCATCCATGAGCACCGCGGCCTTGGTGGGCCACCACCGATAGATGGTGTTCTTGCTGACCCCGGCGTGGGCGGCGATCTCGTCGACGCTCAGTCCCGGCAGCCCGCGGTCGGTCAGTAGCTCTCGCGCCGCGGCGAGCACCGCCCGGCGCGATCGTTCGCTCCGCGGCCGCCCCGGCCCGCGCACTGCATTCGCCTCTGTCATGGCAGTACTCTCAACGCGGTGGGCACATCGTGCAGATCTCCTCGGTGGCCGGCGTGACCGCACCCTCCCCCTGCTTGGGGCTCTACGCCGCAACGAAATTCGCAGTCGAGGGCATGAATGAGGGACTGCTTCGCGAGGTGGGTCATCTCGGAATCGGTGTCACCATCGTGGAACTCGGCATGTTCGGAACGAGTTTCGTTGCGGCACTCGGCATCACCCCGGCGCGGCACGCCGACCACGACGCCAGCGTTCAGGCCGCGTTCGACCGCCTCGCACAGTTGGACCCCGATGTATACGGCGATCCCGAGGATGTGGCGCGACAGATCATCGCTGCCGTCGAATCGGCCGACCCGCCGCTGCGGCTGCCGGTCGGGCCGGACGCGGTCAGCGCGATCCGTACCAAACTGACCGACGAGCTTGCCGCCCTGAATGAGCAAACCGCACTCACCCTGCCCATCGGATAGCGTCGCCGACACCGATTCCGGCACAGACCTCTTCGGTTCAGGCGACGCACGCCGAATGTTCGCCGCTTCGAATTCCTATGCGGTACTCACTGTTTCGACATCTGTTTCGGATTCGGCCGGGGTGTCGGCGGTGCGGCCCAGCAGGAGCGAGGCGCCGCGGTCGGGCTTCCAGGGAAGCAGGGCCGCGACCAAGGCCGCGCACGTGAGCAGGGCCCCGACCGCGGCCCAGGATGCCGCTTGGGAGCCGGCCAGAGCGGCCACCTTCATGGTGTGCACCAGATCGGCCTTCGCGCCGGCGAAGAACGGGCTGATCGGCGCTTTCACGATTTCGAGCACGCTGATGGGGGTATCGCGGGCGAGGCTCTTCTGGGTGGGATTCATGATGGTGTCGGGGATCGCGTCGATGCGGGTGCCGACTCGGTGCGCGTAGACCGAGGTCATGATCGAGCCCAGGATCGCGACGCCGAGGGTGCCACCGACCTCGCGGGTGGTGTCGTTGACCGCCGAACCGGCTCCCGCCTCCTCGACGGGGACCGAGGCCATGATGGATTCGGTGGCCGGGCCCTGCACCACACCGAAGCCGACACCCATCAGCACCATCGATACGAGAACGGTTCCCAGATAAGGGGTTTCGACGGTCACCCGGCCGGCGGAGAACATACCGGCGGCCAGCAGCATCAGCCCGCACACCACCGTCGCGGTGGTGCCGATACGCTGCGCCACCAGGGTGGCAAGCGGCGCACCGAAGCCCACCGCCGCCGCGAAAGGCAGTGAGTGGATACCGAATTCGAAGGCACTGAACTCCTTCACACCCTGGAAGTACTGGGTTATCAGGAACAGGAATCCGAATGCGCAGAAGTACGAGACGGTGATGGCCAGTGCGGGTACCGAGAACCGCCGGATCCGGAACAGGCGCACGTTCAGCACGGGTGACTCGACCCGCAATTCCCAGATCACATACACCGCGAGCAGAATCACCGAAATCGCGTAACCGGCCGTGCTGCGGCCGGACAGCCAGCCGTGCTTGGGCGCCTCGATGATCGTCCACACCAGTGTCGTGACCGCCACCAGAGACAGCGCGATTCCGAGCAGATCGAGCCGTCCGGAATGCTCGGCCCGCGATTCCGGTACCACCATCAGCACCGCCGCAATGGTAACGACCGCGATCGGCACATTGATCCAGAACACCGCATGCCAGCTGAAGTATTCGAGCAGCCAGCCACCGGTCACCGGCCCGATCGCCACGGCGATCCCCGCCATGGCCGTCCACAGCGCGATGGCCGCGGCCCGGGCGCGAGTCTCGGTGAACAGATTGATGATCAGCGCGAGCGTCGCCGGGAACACCGCCGCGGCGAAAACCCCCATCCCGGCACGGGCGGCAATCACCTGACCGAGCCCTGACGACAACGCTCCCGCGGCCGACATCACGGCAATACCGGCCAGTCCGATGACCATCAACCGCCGGCGGCCGTAGCGGTCGCCGAGATGCCCCAGCGCCAGCAGCAACCCGGCGAAGGCGAGGGTGAACGCGTCGACGATCCACTGCAGCCCGCGCATCCGGGCCTGCAACTCCACCGCCATCGACGGCAGCGCCACATTGACCAGCGTGTTGTCCAGTACTACCAAAAGCTCTGCCGCACAGATCACGATCAGCGCGAGTATCCGCATACGCGGCGCGACCGGAATTCCGTGCTCGGTAACCGGTCTCGCCAATGACACCGACATCCTCGCCTCCTGACTATAACGATCGGTATAAGTCGAGGAGAACATATCCGTAACTAGAAGTTGCAGACAACCACCCGAGGTATGAGTGACGGATGGCACGACATGCGCACCACTATGAAGTGCGTCATAAACCAGTGGGCATATTCATGGACACCCATACGACGAAGATCCCCGGCCCACCCGGGCCGGGGATCTTCGTCGTACGCGTACACCGAACAGGCAATGAGCTCAGCCGAAGCGGCCGGAGATGTAGTCCTCGGTCGCCTTCTGGGTGGGGTTGGAGAAGATCCGCTCGGTCTCGTCGATCTCGATCAGCTTGCCGGGCTTGCCCTGCGCCTCCAGGTTGAAGAACGCCGTCTGGTCACTCACACGCGCGGCCTGCTGCATGTTGTGGGTGACGATGACGATCGTGTACTCCTTCTTCAGCTCGGAGATCAGATCCTCGATCGCGAGCGTGGAGATGGGATCCAGTGCAGAACACGGCTCGTCCATCAGCAGCACATCGGGCGAGACCGCGATGGCGCGGGCGATGCACAGCCGCTGCTGCTGACCACCGGACAGACCGCCGCCGGGCTTGTCGAGGCGATCCTTGACCTCGTTCCACAGGTTCGCACCGCGCAGCGACCGCTCGGCGACCTCGTCGAGGTCCTTGCGATTGCGCACGCCCTGCAGCTTCAGCCCGGCCACGACATTGTCGCGAATCGACATGGTGGGGAACGGATTCGGCCGCTGGAACACCATGCCGATGGTGCGGCGCACGCCGACCGGGTCGACGGTCGCGCCATAGATGTCCTCACCGTCGAGCAGTACCGCACCCTCGACCCGGGCGCTCGGAGTCACCTCGTGCATGCGGTTCAGCGACCGCAGCACGGTGGACTTACCGCATCCCGAGGGGCCGATGAACGCGGTGACGCTGCGCGGCAATACGGTCAGCGACACCTCGGAAACGGCATGGAATTTGCCGTAGAAGATGTTGAGATCTTTGACGTCGATCCGCTTGGCCATTGTCGTATTCCGTTCGCTTCTATCGATTCCGCGTGAGCAGTTTGTTGGCCACGGCCGCAGCGACGTACAGCAGTGCGATGAGCAGGATCAGCGTCAGCGACGCACCCCAGACCCGCATCCGTCCGGCGGGTTCCGGGTTTGCCAGCTCCTGATAGATCAACAGCGGCAGCGAGGCCATATTTCCGTTGAAGATGTTGAAGTTGATCGACTTCGAGTAACCGACCAGTACCAGGACCGGCGCGGTCTCACCCATGACGCGGGCGACCGCGAGAAGCATGCCACTGATCATGCCGGGCAGTGCGGTGGGCACCACGATCCGCAGAATCGTCTTCCATTTGGGAATGCCCAGGGCGTAGGACGCCTCACGCAGCTCATCCGGGACCAGCTTGAGCATTTCCTCGGTACTGCGCACCACCACCGGCAACATCAGCAGCACCAGTGCCAGCGACACCGCGAAGGCCGACTGCGGGAAACCGAGAGTGGCGATCCACAGGGCGAAGACGAACAGCGCGGCGACGATCGACGGCACTCCGGCGAGGATATCGACCATGAAGGTCGTGGTCTTGGCCAGCCAGCCACGCCCGTATTCGACCAGGAAGACCGCGGCCAGAATGCCCAGTGGCACCGCGATGACCGCGGCGACCGCGGACTGCACGATGGTGCCGTAGATCGCGTGGTACACGCCGCCCGCGAACTGATCGGGCAGCACACCCTTCTGCGACTTCGACCACCAGCCACTGCTGACGATCGCGTGGAAACCCTTGTTCAGCACCAGGATCAGCACCCAGCCCAGCGGGATCAGCGCGATGGCGAACGAGGCCCACATGACACCGGTGGCCGTGTTGTTGCGGATCTTGCGGGTCAGGCTCACATGCCGGAAGGTCGGCGCCTTGATCGGCTTGTCGAGAGTGGTCGTACTCATTACCCGTTCACCTTCCCGCCGGCTGCGATCCGAGCGAGCGCGTTGACCACGAAGGTCAGTGCGAACAGCACGAAACCGGCCGCGATGTAGGCGCCGGTCGGCAGCGCCTGGCTGAATTCCGATGCGGCCGAAGCGATCTTGGAGGCGAAGGTGTAACCACCGTCGAACAGCGACCAGCTGCCCGGCTTGGCCGCGGTGCGCAGCACCAGCAGTACCGCGATGGTCTCACCGAGTGCGCGACCCAGACCCAGCATGGATCCGGCGATCACACCGCTGCGCCCGTAGGGCAGCACCGTCATCCGCACGACTTCCCATTTGGTGGCGCCCAGCGCCTGCGCGGCCTCCACATGCGCCCGCGGGGTCAGCTGGAAGACCTCCCTGCTGACCGAGGTGATGATCGGCAGGATCATCACGGCCAGCACGACGCCGGCGGTGAAGATGGTGCCACCACCGCTGATCGAGACGTTGCCCTGGCTGAACAGGAAGAACCAGCCCAGGTTGTCGTTGAGGAATTGTTCGAACGGCGCCAGCTTCTCGGCCAGCACCAGGAAACCCCACAAACCGAACACGATCGAAGGCACCGCCGCGAGCAGATCCACCAACATCGTGAACGGGCGAGCCAGCACCTTCGGCGCGTATTGCGTCAGGAACAACGCGATCCCGACACCGAGCGGTACCGCGATCAGTAGTGCCAGCAGCGAACTCAGCACGGTGACCATGAACAGATCACGGATACCGAAGTGCATATCGTTGGCATTGCCGACGTTGAACTCGGCGCTGCCGAAGAAGTTCGCCTTGTTCGCCGCCACCGACGGCACCGCGCGGATCAGCAGGAACAGTGCGATGAGCGCGATCGCCGCCACAATCGTGGCACCGGCCGCGGTCGCCAGCGAACGGAAGATGGTCTCCGCACGCTCGCTGTTACCGCCGGGGCGGCGCGCCGGCTTCTTGTTCGACGAACTCGGCATGGAGGAAGTATCTCCCGGAGGGGCTTCACTACCCGTCCGCGGGCCGGTCGAATCGGCCTGGCCCGCGGCGGTGACATCGTCGTGGACAGTCATGTGGGTTCGCAATCAGGAAATGGCGTTGATCGCTGTGGTCAGCTTGGTCTTGAACGCGTCCGGGATCGGCACGTAGCCGGAATCCGCGAGCCCGGTCTGACCGTTGTTGATCGCAGAGGTCAGGAACGCTTTGACGGCCTTGCCGGTATCGGCGTCGGAGTACTTCGAGCACACGATCTCGTAGGTGGCCAGCATGATCGGGTAGGCACCCGGATCGGTCGGCTTGTAGAACGAGTTGGTGTCGATGATCAGGTCGTTGCCCTCACCGGTGATCTTCGCGGCGGCGATCGCCTTACCCGCGGAGTCCACGTTCAGCGGCACCGGCTTGACGGCGGCATCGGTGATGATCGCAGCGGTGGCCAGATTCTGCGACCTGGCGAACGACCACTCGTTGTAGGTGATGGCGCCCTTGGTGCTCTTGACCGCGGCCGAGGTGCCCTCGTTGCCCTTGGCGCCCTCACCGACACCGCCGGCGAAGGCCTTGCCCGCACCCTTGCCCCAGGCACCGTTCGACGCGGCGTCGAGATAGCGCTGGAAGTTGTCGGTGGTGCCCGATTCGTCACTGCGGAAGAGGACGTGGATCGGGTCGCTGGGCAGGTTCACACCCTGGTTCAGGCCCTTGATCGCCGGGTCGTCCCACTTGGTGACCGTGCCGTTGAAGATCTTCGCGGCGGTCGGGCCGTCGAGGGTCAGGTTGGTGACACCGTCGAGGTTGTAGGTGATCGCGATCGGGCCGAATACGGTGGGCAGGTTCCAGGCCGGAGCGCCGCACCGGTCGGCAGCCTTCTTCGGCTCGTCCTTCTTGGGGGCCAGCGCGGAGTCCGAACCGCCGAAGTCGGTCTGGCCACCGACGAATTCGTTCACACCGGCACCGGAGCCGCTGGAGGTGTAGTCCAGTTTGGCGTCTTCGCAGTTCTGCTCGTACGCGGCGATGAAGTGGTCCATCGCGTTCTTCTGCGCGGAGGATCCGCTGGCTTTCAGCGCCTTCTTGCCGCCACAGGCGACATCGACCTTGGTGACGTTGCCGGTCGTGGCCGAGTTGTCATCGCTGCCACAGGCAGACAAAGTCAGAGCACCGGCTGCCGCCAGCACACCGAGGAGGGCGCCACTGCGCTTGAAATTCACCTGTTCCTCCGGGAATCGGTTCGTACTCGTCCGATCCCTCAACGACCGGACGGGCCCTGGGTGCCGTTCGCAGAGAACTTGCGCACCGAGCAGCGAATGCCGCCCCACAAATAAGTTAGGTTCGACTGGTGGACAGCGGGACCTGGGCAAGTGAACGCGGAGTGAACAACCCGGCGCGATTGCGGTTCAAACCTGTGAGATTAGCCGCATCGTTACTGCGATCCGGTCACCGAGCACCCGCACGAGCCTTTCGAACGACTCAGCGCGCGGAGTACGCGGCATTGATGTGCGCGGTCTCGAAACCGAGCCGGGTATAGGTGTGCACGGCGGCCGTGTTGTCGGCCTCGGTGTAGAGGATCACCGTGCCCAGACCGCGATCCCGCAGATGACGCAGGCCCGCGAGGGTGAGCAGACGACCCAGCCCACGGCCCTGTGCCGCGGGATCCACGGCCACCACATACACCTCGCCGACCGCCTCGGAGGTCTCGTCCGCGGGGTGCACCTTGGTCCAGTGGAATCCCAGGATGCGCTCGGGGCCGGCGGAATCGACGGCGATGAACAGGCCCTCGGGATCGAACCAGGACGACTCCCGGCGCACCGCGATATCGGCCTCGGTCCAGCCGCCCTGTTCGGGATGCCAGTCGAACGCGGCATTGTTGACCCGCAGGATCTCGGCATCGTCACCGGGCCGGGCAAAGGTGCGCAGCTCAATGCCGGCGGGAATCGAAAGTTCAGGTAGCTCCACAGTTGCCGATAGGCGCATCTGCCACAGCTCGCGAGCCACTGCCAGACCCAGCCGCCCGGCCACCGCGCGCGCCGGAGCGAGATTGCCGTGCGCCCAGATCCGCGCACCCGGACCGCCGGTCTCGAGCGCGGCCGCGACCAGGGCCGCACCGATCCCCCGGCCTCGTGCCCGGGGATCCACCACGGCCTCGGCCATCGCGGGGTGATCACCATGTGCCGGAACGAGATTGGCGTACGCGACCAACGCGCCGTCCCGCTCCACCGTCAGATGCCGTGCGGCCGAATGCGGCGAATCCTGTTCGCCGCCACCGGTTTCCTCCGGCTCCGGCCGCCGCACCGACAGCACGGCCTGCTCGGAGACCGGCGCCACACCATCGGCCGCGCCCGCTCGATCGACCAGCGCCACGACCTCGGCGGCCACCTCCGCGGACACCTCGGTGGCCCAGCCCGGCACCTGTGCGCTCACACCCATCCCTGCTCTTCTCCCCCGATCGTCACTTCTCGCGAACGCCACGAATCTACGGCGAGATGCCGTTGACCTGGGTCAGCTGCGAATCCTCGGCACCGTCATCACCCTCGTCGGCCGATGAGGCCGTACCCTCACCGCTCTTGGGACCGGACGAGCGAGCCGGGCGAACCGCCTTGTACCCCACATTTCGCACGGTGCCGATCAGCGATTCGTATTCACTGCCGAGCTTGGCCCGCAAACGCCGCACGTGCACATCGACCGTGCGGGTGCCGCCGAAGAAGTCGTACCCCCACACCTCCTGCAGCAGTTGCGCGCGGGTGAAAACCCGGCCCGCGTGCTGCGCGAGGTATTTCAGCAGCTCGAATTCCTTGTAGGTCAGATCCAGCGGGCGTCCGCGCAGGCGCGCGGTATAAGTGCCCTCGTCGATAACGAGCTCACCGAGCGTGATCTTGCCGGTGTTCTCCGGGCTGGCCGCCCCGCCGTTGCGCGCCACCAGCAGTCGCAGCCGGGCATCGAGTTCGGCGGGACCGGTACCGGGCAGCAGGATGTCGTCGAGACCCCAATCGGCATTCACCGCCACCAGGCCGCCCTCGGTGAGCACGGCGACGACCGGCACCGAGGATCCGGTGCTGCCCAGCAACCGGCACAGCCCGCGGGCGGCCGCCAGGTCCGTACGGGCATCGACGAGCGCCACATCCGCGGTACCGGCCTCGAGCAGCGAGGCCACCTCGGTGGGCGCGGGACGCACATTGTGCGGCAGCAGCGCCAGTGACGGCAGTACTGCTTCCGGATTCGGATCGGAGGTCAGCAGGAGTAACTCCACCGGCTCTCCTCCCACTTGGGCATGTTCGCGGGCAACCTCTACGTCAATCGCGAATCCATGCGCGTCGGCACAGGTAATTCGGTGCCTACATTAGCGCGTGCAACGTAACGATCACGTTTCCCGGAGTCGCGCCGCTGGTGCCGGGCAGCCTCCGTGGACCAGCCATGATGTCCGGCCGGACACCGACGCCCGCGCGCCCGGCACACCGTCGGCAGATATCGTGCCTACCCGGGTAGCCTTCTCACCGAGACCGCCCGCACCTCGTATACCTCCGCGCGCGAGCAACGTTCGGCGCGCCCGGACGGCCTGAAACTCGGAGCATGTGGATGAGAAAACTGATCGTCGGACTGCTGCTGGTGGTCGCGATCGCTGTAGTGGTCGATTTCACCGCGGCGGCCTACTCGGAGTATCGGGTGTCGCGGTCGCTGCGCGCGGGCGGCGAACTCAGCGCCGATCCCGAGGTGACCATTCACGGCTTCCCGTTCCTCGCCCAGACCGTCCGCGGCAACTATCGCAACATGGAGGTGAGGGCTCGGGCGAACCGCCCGGACATTCCCGGCGAGATCCTGGTCGAATCGACCCTCAACGGCGTCCATCTGTCGACGCACGATCTGGTGGACAACGATATGCGCTCGGTGATGGTGGATCAGGTCGCGGGGAGAATGCGGATCGAACCCATCGAACTGGGCCGGTTGTTCAATATCCCGGACCTCGAGGTGGTGACCCGGCCAGCCGACAAATCCGACGGCACCGGCGGCTCCGGCGGCTCGGGTATGACCACCCAGGGCGCACTCGTCCTCACCGGAACGATCCAGCTCGGCCCGGAAACCCGCAGTACCGATCGGGTCAGTGTGAAGGCCGATCTTTTCCTCGAGGGCGATCAGATCAAACTCGTCGCCACCGATCTCTATCACGGCGGCGTGGATACCACCGCCCCCACGACCACCGCCGCCGAACTCGGCCCCGACCTCGACAAGGCCGCCGTGCTGGCCCGCTTCACCCGCACCATTGATACCAGGGATCTGCCGTTCGGGGTGCCCCCGAAGACCGTGCAGGCCGTCGGCGGGAATATCGTGGTGGAAGGGGAAGGGGAGAATATCCGCATTGATATGGACAGGTTTGCCCGACCATGACTCAACTCACGATCCTCGCTGTCGTCCTCCTGGCCGGTATGGCCGTGGGAGTGGCCCTGAAGCTTCGTGAAGGTCGGGTCCGCACCGCGAAGATCACCGACATCGCGGGTTCGCGGACCGAACTGCTCAGCGCCGTCGGCGTCGAGGAGGCCGTACCCACCGTCCTGCATTTCTCCGCCGACTGGTGCGGTCCGTGCGCGGCCGTGCGGCGGGTGGTGGCCGGCGTGGTCGCCGATCTGGCCGATACCGTGCAGCCGCCCGTCGATATCGAGGTCGACATCGACGCCGAGGCGGATCTGGCGCGCGAACTCAATGTGCTCTCACTGCCCACCACGTTCGTCTTCGACGCCCGCGGACGCGAGCGCTTCCGGATCTCCGGTGTCCCCAAGGCCACCGATCTGCGCAGTGCTCTCGCCCCGCTGACGGTGCCCGAAGCGGCCTGACGGGGTCGGGGCCCGGAAGCGGCAGCGCACGCGTAACCACGCGGGGCCTCCCCATCGGGCCGGTTCGATACCGCCTGAACTGCTGATCACAAGCACTTTCCGTACCGCCGCGACCCGCGCTTGTCAGCCGAATTTCCGACCCCGGGTCCAATTCCCTCCCGAAACCGGGTAAACTCGTCGGCGTGTCAACCCGCCGAGAGCTGATGCTCACCCGACGCCGCACAGTCGATCTGTGCCGCCTCGGCGGTTGTTGCTGCCTGTGCATGTAGCCGGTCGGCCTTTCGTATCCTTTGCGCCCGACCGGTTTTCACCGAGTGTGTGATCTCGTCGATCCCCCGGTGATCCGACCTATCTGATGGATAACCCCACACCCAGATAAGCCTTCCTTCAGCACAGGAGCATTCCGTGTCTCAGAACAGCAATCGCACCACCGGTCAGGTGGATGTCCGCGGGCCGCGGTTCGCGGCATGGCTCACCACCGCTGTCCTCGTACTGGTCCTGATCGTTTCCACGTTCTCGGTCCCCGCCGCGGCGGTGCTGATCGGGTTGCAGGCGATCGTATTCGCGATCGGCGCGCTCTACGGTCCGCGGCGCAGCCCGTACGGCCGGCTCTTCGCGACCTTCGTCGTACCCCGGATCGCTCCCGTCACCGAAACCGAGCCGGTTGCGCCACTGCGGTTCGCGCAGCTGGTCGGATTAGTCTTCGCGGCCGTCGGCTTCATCGGTTTCGCCGCCGGAGCCGGTGTGGCCGGCGCGATCTTCACCGCGTTCGCCCTGTTCGCGGCGTTCCTGAACGCGGCCTTCGGCATCTGCCTCGGCTGCTTGATCTACCCGCTCGCGCAGCGGCTGATCCCGCGTTCGCCGGCCGAATCGTCCAGGGTCGCCGGCTGACCCCGCCCACTGTCCCCCATCCGCCATCTCCACATACCCCGGCAAGTCACATCGAAAGGAACAACATGGCTCGCTCCGATGTCCTGGTCTCCGCAGACTGGGTCGAAGAGAACCTCAACACCCCCGGCGTCGTGATCGTCGAGGTCGACGAGGACACCTCGGCCTACGACACAGGCCATATCGAGGGTGCCGTCAAGATCGACTGGAAGAAGGATCTGCAGGATCCGGTTCGGCGTGACTTCGTCAACCGGGAGCAGTTCTCGGATCTGCTGTCGGCCCGCGGTATCGGCAACGACGACACCGTCGTTCTCTACGGTGGCAACAACAACTGGTTCGCCGCCTACGCCTACTGGTACTTCAAGCTGTACGGCCACCAGGACGTGAAGCTGCTCGACGGCGGCCGCAAGAAGTGGGAGCTCGACGCCCGCCCGCTGTCGACCGATGCGGTGACCCGTCCGGGCACCAGCTACAAGGCCGGCGAGCAGGATCTGGCGATCCGCGCCTTCCGCGACGACGCCATCCAGGCGATCGGCGTCAAGAACCTCGTCGACGTGCGGTCTCCCGACGAGTTCTCCGGCAAGATCCTCGCTCCCGCGCACCTGCCGCAGGAGCAGAGCCAGCGTCCCGGCCACATCCCCAGCGCCATCAACGTGCCGTGGAGCAAGGCCGCGAACGAGGACGGCACCTTCAAGTCCGACGAGGAACTGACCACCATCTACAAGGATGCGGGCCTCGACGGCGAGAAGGAGACCATCGCCTACTGCCGCATCGGTGAGCGTTCCTCGCACACCTGGTTCGTGCTGCAGGAGCTGCTGGGCCACAAGAACGTCAAGAACTACGACGGGAGCTGGACCGAATACGGCTCCCTCGTCGGTGCACCGATCGAGTTGGGAGCGTAAATAGATATGTGTGCAGCACCTACCCAGGGTCAGGCCCTTCCGGCCAACGTCGACACCGAGAAGGAGACCGTTCTCACCGGACGCGTCCTCGATGCGGACGGTAACCCGGTAGGCGGCGCCTTCGTCCGCCTGCTGGACTCGAGCGACGAGTTCACCGCCGAGGTCGTGGCCTCCGGCACCGGTGATTTCCGCTTCTTCGCCGCGCCCGGCACCTGGACCCTCCGCGCCCTGTCCTCCACGGGCAACGGCTCGGCCCAGGTCAGCCCCGAAGGTGCGGGCGTTCACAACGTCGACGTGACCGTCGCGAAGTAACTCCGCACCAGTCCGCGAGGGCGCCGAAAACTCTGCGCTCATTGCACGCGAACGGCCCCGGGAATTTTTTCCCGGGGCCGTTTTCGTATCCGGCCGAGCAGTCGTTAAACTTCGATATGTGGTCTTAGCCTTCGAGATTCTGCTGGTCCTCTGCTCCGTGCTGATCGCCTGGTTCGGGCTCTACGTCCTCTACCGGCTCTTCACCGAGTCGTGAGCGAATCGGCGAGCGAGAACGTCGATAACACAGCGGCCAACGGTCACGCCGCACAGGCGCGTACCGAGGGTCACAACGGTGCCGAAGAAGTAGCTCGCCGCGGCACCGACGATGCGGCTCGCCGCAGTGGCGACGAAGCTGTAGTCGGCGCTGCCGAGCGTGCCAAATCCACCGGCGGCCGCAATATTCCGCAACTGCCGGATCTGCCGCTGCCCGAGGACACCGCGAATCTGCGGCTCGGTCCCGATCTGAGCGCCTCCATGCTCGCGCTGCTGCCGCTGGTCGGCGTCTGGCGCGGCGAGGGCGAGGGCAATGATCCCGAGCGCGACGGCGACTATCACTTCGGTCAGCAGATCATCGTCTCGCACGATGGTGGCGACTATCTGAACTGGGAGTCCCGCTCCTGGGTCATCGACGAAGAGGGCACCTACGCCGGCCCCGATCTGCGTGAAAGCGGATTCTGGCGCGTCGGCATCGATGGTGACGACGAGGTCATCGAGCTACTGCTCACCCACAGCTCCGGCGTTGTCGAGCTGTTCTACGGCCAGGCCCTGACCCAATCGTCCTGGGAACTGGCAACCGATGTGGTGATCCGCAGTCAGTCCGGTGCGGTCGTCGGCGGCGCCAAGCGCCTCTACGGCATCGTCGAAGGTGGCGACCTGGGCTACGTCGAAGAACGAGTGGAAGCCGACGGCGCCCTGAAGCCCCGCCTGTCCGCCCGCCTCCAGCGCTACATCGGTTGAGTGCGGCGGGAAGCGCGCCCATCCACGCGACGCAACCGTAAGCACTGATCCAGTAAGTACATGGGTAACTCCATGTACTCGCATCGAACTAGGGTGCGATGGGTGTCGTTGTCAAGAGTTGGCAGCGTTGGGTGTCGCTGGTTCGGTGAGCCTCTGAGCTGCGGATACATTAAAATTCTGTCCCGTTCCGGCTGTGATATCAGTTACTAGCGTTGGCGTGCGTGGGTGTCGTTGGTTGACGTCAGCCATTAAATGGCGGGTTTGATGACAAGCCACGACGGCTGGCCAGCAACCATGCCGGACGCGTTGCGATCCCCAGCTATAGATGGCGGTTCCCAGGTGTTGTTGGCGGCTGGGTCGCGCTCAGCGGTGTTGGTAGTCGATTGTTTCGGCGAGCGTGGTTGCGAGGGGGTGGAGTTCGTTTTTGAGGTTGATGTAGTGGGGGTGGGAGCGGCTGTTCTGCATGAGGTGCCATATGGTGCCCCGCCGTAGCTTCCATGCTTGTTGGATTTCTGGGGGTTGGGCGGCTTCGATAGGGCGTGGGGCGAAGAGGTATTCACCGGAGGTCAGCTGGACCCAAACGTAGATGGAGGCGATCTGGCGTTTCCGGTCGCCGAGGTCGGGTCGTTGCGGGCTGGGAACGGACGGTAGTCGGCAGACGAGGTCGTTCCAGGTGATTTCGTCGATGGACCATGTTGCCAGGGCTCGGCGTCTTTGCTGGTAGTCGACCAAATGCTGTGTGGCGTTGAGTTCGTCGACCAAGGCGTTCAATGCGGCGTCGAAGCGGTGGGGGTCCGGCAGGTTGCGAACCCAGCGGTTGACCCATCGTCGAACGCTCGGGCCAGGCGGTATCCCGGCGGGGGCCGTGCCGGTCGGCGAGTACCGATTGGGTCGTGGTCTGCACCGTCAGGTTGGTCACCATCAACTCGCGACAGTTGATTACGCGATCTCACCAGTCGCCACCGGGAAACCTGCTGTTCAGGACGTTGCTGATCACGCTAGCGCCGAATCCGGCGGACTTGGAGGACCCCACAGGCCACATTCCACCGGTCACCCCGTCCTTGCCCGTGGTGCGCTGACCGAGTTTCTCCAGGTCTCGCAATTCGTCGGAATGCTTCGCGATGTTCTGCTCGATCTTGATTCCGTTTTCGAGCTTTTTCGCCCCTTTCCACACATCGATGATCGCCCGGATCGGTCGCGCGAACCGGGCAGCGATCTCCACCGCTTTCGCAGAAGCCACCGCGGTGCCGATACCGAAGGTGACGAACGACGTTGCGATACCGATAGCAGCAGTGATCGCGAGTTCTTTGGCCAGATCTTCGAGCTGGGTTTTCAGTTTCTCGCGCCGGTCCCCACTTGCTGGCCTGGTCGAAGGTCGCGCAGTTGCTGGTCGTGGGCAGTCGCGGGCGCGGCGGATTCGCGGGAATACTGCTCGGCTCTACCGCCAACACTCTGGTGCAGCACGCTTCCTGCCCGATGGCGTTGACCGTGGCGACAAGGCTATTCTTCATGATGTGGCCGTAGGGCGTCGAGGGAGTTTGGCTGGCCTGCTGCCAGTGGCCAGAACCGCTTGCGTCGGCCGGAAGCAGGAATTGGACCGGATCGGCGGGTTGCTGCTGGGCACAACCCGGTTGGTAACGTTGATAGGCTCCGGAGGAATTGGCAAGACGACGCTCGCTGAAGAGGCCGTGCGGCGGTTGACCCGTGAACGACGTGTGTCCGTTTTCTGGGTCCGTTTGGCGCCGCTGTCGAGAGACTCGAACGCATCGGGAGTAGAAGAAGCCGTCGCCGGAGCAGTGCTGCCGTCCGGCTTCGGCGGGCCCTCGATTTGGGATGGGATGATAAATGCCCTCACCATCCGCAGCGCAGGTCGTGACCTGCAGTCAGTACTGGTCCTGGACAACTGCGAGCATGTGCTGACCGGCGTCGGACCCGTGATCGCCAGCTTGCTTGACGAGGTAGCCGGATTGACCATCATGGCCACCAGCCGACAACCGATCGGTTGGAGCGATGAGCAGTTGGTCAAAGTGCCTCCATTGTCGACTGAGAGTTCGGTCGAGCTGTTCCGTGAACGGGCAGAGCTCACCGGCCACTCGATCATTGGGCCTGCTCAACTAGTCACGGTCCGGCGTATCTGCCGACATCTGCACGGACATCCCCTCTATATCCGCCTCGCGGCCGCGCGGACCTTCTATGAGCCGCTGCCGACAATCTTGCACCAGCTGAGCGGTGATGCCGACGATATGCGCATGCGTTGGGAACATGGTCCACGGGTGGGTACAGAATCACGTCACCACACCATCAGCGATGTAATCGGGTGGTCCTACAAGCTGTGCTCGGACAAGGAGAAACTGCTCTTCGAGCGGCTGTCGGTGTTCGCGCCAGGCTACGAGCTGAACCCGGACGACGCCAACGGCGGCGCAACCGGCGTCGGGGCAGACCTGGAAGCCATACAGGCAGTCTGCGCTGATGACATCTCGGTTGCGGTCGGTGATGACGAAGACAACACCCATTCCGGTGCCCGTGTACGGTTGGAGCGGGCGGAGATACGCGGACTGTTGGATCGCCTGGTAGAGCAGTCGCTGGTGTCGGCACACATCACGGCAACGTCCGGACGGTACTCGCTGCTGGAGACTCTGCGCATATTCGCCAAGGAGCGCCTGGTCGACCGGTCGACTCCCACGATCGACGAGCCCGGTCGGCTCACTCGCCGACACCATCTGTACTACAGAGACAAGATCTCGCACGCACAAGCACACTGGTGCAGCCCAGCAGAGCGAGAACTGATGGACTGGGCCCGCGGAGCTTGGGAAAACATCCGTTTGGCGATCGAGACCTCTCCCCATGCTCCGGCGGCCGCGGAGACTGGGCTCGAGATCGTCGCCGGTCTCATCGCGCTACGCGCCCCCTTCATCGCCGGCTCTCTCCCCACCGCCCGCCGATGGGCCGAGCGCGCCCTGGAAAGCGCCCGAAATCAATCCAGCGATCCCACACCCCTACAGATCACTGTTATGGCTCAGATCGCGATGATCGCACTGTGGGAAGGCCGCCGCGACCAAGCCGAACGCATGCTCGATCAAGCTGTCATCGCTTGCATACCCGAACCCGTGGCCCGATATCGCTGGCGCGAGAATCCACAAACTGATATCGGCATGCTGCCCGTCATCGAATTCGTCTGGGGTCTCGAGCTGATAAACGTCGCGGCAGATCCGCAGGCAATAACTGTGCTCGCACGCGCTCGGGAGAAATTTCACGCCCTGGGCGACTCAGGGGGTGAAGCGATATGCTCGCTATACGAAGCAACCACTGCAGCTTTACTCGGGTCCCGACAAGAAGCACTCGAGATCGCGGAGCGCCATCTCGAGCACATCACCAGGGCCGGTGCCAAGTACGCGAAGTCCTGGGCCGAAGTGGTGTGGGCAATCGCCCTCCTCAAACATCGAGATCCCGCCGCCGCACTGCCGATCGTGCGAGGAGCATTGCGTTATCAAGTCGACGCAGGCGACAACTGGGGAGTCATCTTCTCCTTGTCTGTGTACGTCTGGGCCCTAGCGCTTCAGATAGTCGGTCTAAAGGCCACAAGCGATACCGATAAGAGTCAAATTGCTGATCTCGCCAACGAAATCGGAACGATCATCGGAGGTCTAGGTCCACTGCGAACTCGTCTAGAGGTCCGCGACGACGGACTCCTTCCGCCTTTCCATCAGATCGCGATCACGATTGCAAGCGATGTAATCGGCCCTAAAGCCTTTGCCGCAGCGGAGAAGCGCGGTTCCCAGCTGCGTCCAGAACTTAATGAAGTACAACGGCTGGTGCTTGGGACACTGCACAGTCAGACAGTAGCAGTTGGACCAGAAGCAACGCCCGCACGTTCGAACTGGTGCGCTCTCTCCGCTGCCGAACGAGACGTTGCGATCCTCGTAGCGGCCGGCTGGGCAAACAGTGCTATAGCGGCACGGCGGGGCACATCAACCAAAACTGTCGATTCACAAACGTCATCAATCTTCCAAAAATTGGACATCATCTCCCGCGACGAGATCATCCGTTTCGTTCCTCCGGAAGCAATTGATCGAGTGAAGAACGAGCGCCGGCACCGACCTCTTCGACCAGGCAAATAGGCTGGCCAACAGACCTCCGATTCCGCTAACCGTCAACCCGAGTTGACTCCGAGGCTCGTACCGGACGCGCCTCGAACGCCCACACCGTTACCGGTCTGTTCACCGCCGGTCGGGTAGCCAAAGCTGGCGGTGAGGACAACCACGAAGCCGCCCTGGCCGGTGAGCTGCTCGACAGGGATCGCGGCGTGCGAGAAGTACTGGGCGACGCTCAGATCCGTCAGCAATCCCGCTCTCGCCGACGCCTGAGCCCCGTTCATCCGCCGACGCGAGCCGTGCTCGCCTTACCGGGGACCGGTCAAGATCAAGCGGACCGACCAGCGGGGGCCAGATCACCCGGACCCAACCGTTGGGGTCAGGCCACCAGCGGACCGGTATCCAAGCCGATGGCTACATCGGCTACCAACCCTGACGTCTGACCGCTAGGCGCGGCGCTTCTCTTTGATCGTGAGACGCACGCAGTGCAGACGAGTTCGGTCATCCGTGCAAGCGGCTTCGGACATTGACACCACATTCCCTGGGCATCACCCTTTTGAACTGCGCAAACTCACCTCAGGGACCATCCTATGGCCGCTTTGGAATTACCTTGGCCGACAACCTCCGATTCGGTCTGATCAGCAACCTCGGCGAACAACGGCTGCGACCGGCTGAGGCGTGGACCGGCCGCAAAGAGCTGTATGCCTGCTGTATCCACCCCCGTGTCAACGGCACGTCAATCCTGATCACTTCTCGGCACCCGAATTCTGACCCCTGTGGTCGGGGGTTGGTGGTTTCAGTCTTCAGTTGTGCCGGCTGTGGGGACGCGGCCGAGGTCGCGGTCTTTGAGCCGGTAGCTGTCGCCTTTGAGGGCGATGACCTCGGCGTGGTGGACGAGGCGGTCGATCATGGCCG
>CAWAJX010000007.1:0-58692 GCA_963782405.1 uncultured Actinomycetota bacterium | reverse complement strand
CTTATCGTGCAATAGGGGGTGTACGGGGTTGGTCCGAAATCCACGGGCCACACACTAGCGCCCCACCTCAATCCGCCAGGAGCCCTCCATGTTCCGCAAGTCCATCGCCGCTGCCCTCATCTCGGCGACCGCCACCCTCACCGCCGCCGGCGTCGCCCAGGCCGCGCCCGCCGAACCCGTGGCAGCAGCTGCCCCAGTCGCACTCCCCGACCCGCTCGAACTCAGCGTCGCGTTGTCCGGTGGGATGCTCGGCGGTGCCATCGTCGGCGGAGTCGCCGGAGCCGGTGTCGGCGCGATCTTGTGCGCTCCGACCGTCGGTCTCGCCTGCCCGGTCACCATCCCTGTGGGTGCGGGTATCGGCATGATCACCGGTGCCGCAGTGGGTTACGGCATCGGTGCCGGTGTCGGCCTCAGTCACTGACATGCCAGACCTCGCAGACCGGGAGCTGCTGGACTTCGTCAACCACGAAACCGACTGTCTCTCTCGTGACGCTCTCGCTGGCGTGATCCGTCGCGCCAGCGAGTACGGCAGAAGCCACCAGCAGGACGTCATCGACGAGTCCGTCCTGTCCTGGATCTACCTCCTCGGCCTGCTCCGCATGTCGACCGAAGCAAACCTGTAACCATTGCGAGAGAGATGACATGAACCAGAGCCTTCACGCCGACCTCCCCCGTTGCGTGGATTGCGGGAAGTCGTCCGGGCCGTGGGTGCCGAACGGCGACCACGCCAAGAACGGCGCGCAGCTGTTCGTGTGCGCACCTGGCCACGGCTGCCGGACATAGCCCGTAGAGACACGAAATCGGCCCCGGACCATTACGGTTCGGGGCCGTTTCGCTGATGGGTGCATCCTTCGGATACACCGCTGATCCTACCCGCTAACCCCGACCCGATGGGCGAAGTCGCGCAGCGTGCTCTGCCGGTCATGCTCCAGCAGCTCCGACGTAACCGTCCGAAGCAGCGTCTGAAACCGCGCCCACTCGTTCCCGCCAACCCGCTCCGCAGTGAGCAGCATGTCCAGCGCCCGCTGATACTGACCCAAATTCACTGCAGCCGAAGCCTGATCGAGAAGATGCCGCGCCCGCGACACCTGCGTCAAGCCGGTACCGCGATTCGGCATCATCTTCGCGACCTTCAGCGCCTCCGGGTACCGCTCGTTGGACACCTCGATGTCCACGCGCTGCATCACAACCTGACTCATCCCGAAATTGCACTCGTACCAGTTGGTGTCACCCGGCAGCCGGGAGGCAACCTCCCCCGCCTCATCCGCCAGCGTGAGCGCGTCCGAGATCTTCTGGCTTCGCCCGGCCGCGGTCGCGCCCTGCAACAGCAGACTGCCATGCACCGCCAGATGCTGCTGCGACACATCACCCTTCGGCTCGAGATCGGCCGCAGCCTTCAACACGACCCGACGCGATTCCTCGAAACGCCCCTGTACCAGCAACTGCCACCCGACACTGCCCCGAATCGTCGCCTCCAGGAACGGGTCGTTGCCCTTCTCTGCCGCGGCCAGCGCCTGCCGGATCGCCATCCACGCAGGATCGTTCTGCCCGAGATGCACGAGAGTGCAAGCGGACACCCACAACATCCAGGCGTACAGCTCGTTCGCGCGCGGCGTTTCGTCGTGTGCGGCTATTCCGGCGGTCGCGCGCAGACGGGTGATCCCGGGCGGCAGGATCGCTGACAGCTGCTCGTAGCGTCCCGACCAGTAGGAGCCCCACGCGTAGGAGACTTCGCGTTGCGCCTGTTCGAGACTCAACGGCTCCGCTTCCTCGATATCGCCGTCGATGAGGTCGTCGACCGGCGAAAGAGCCTGCCGGATCGCAACAACACCGGCGTCGAGGTCGCCTGATGGGATGCCGGCGCGTTTGCCGACCAGCTCCGCTACGTCGATGTCCAAGGCGCGGGCGATCTTGCGCAGGGATGTGAGCGACGCTGTGAGTTTGGTGTTCTGTTCGAGTTTGGAGATGAGGTCTTTCGACACTTCTGCAGCTTCGGCCAGTTGCTTCTGGGTGAAGGCTTTGCCGCGGAATCTCTTGATGCGGTCGCCGATCGTTTCATCGGTCATTTCGAATGTCCTGGTCACTCGGTGGTTCCCCCTTGCTCTGTCGAGCGTACCGAGTTTTGACGTAAAAAGTAGGACGTAGCGTCCTACTCGTTCGGGCGGATCTGGACTTAGCGTCAAATCAGCCCCCGATGCGGGGCCGTCCCCTCGGGGACAGCGGCACCGGAACGGTGTACCCCCGATTCACCGAACCGGCGCCGCCCCGCATCGCACAACCGAACACACACCGAGGACGGCCATGAAACCGAAGGCGGTCGGCTTCCTGGACACGCGAATCTCCTGCGCGAACCAGGCCAACAACGAACACGCGATACGCGAAACAGCACGACACAAGCACTACGACCTCGCACGCCTATTCGCCTGTACCCATCTCGTCGATGACCCCATCAAACGGCTCGTCATCATGCTCGGCCGCATCGACGCAGACACCATCATCGTTCCCGGAATCTCCGAGCACCTCGGCTACGATGCCGCCGCGATGCTCAACCAGACCTACCGGATCATCGAAACCCCCCGCATCCCCGGCGACAACGCCACCGTGTGGGAGCCGCGCACGATGATGGCGGTGGCGCGATGAGCCCCGCAACCATCGACCGCTGGCGCAATATCCATCGGTTCTGCAACGACCAGCCCAGCGATTTCGTCAGCCTCGACGAGGCCCGGTTCGTGCTCAACGAGCATGGCGGCCACGGCAGTACATGCAACCAATTCCTCGGCGCGCTCCACCGCGCATCAGGGGAGGTTGCCAGGTGACAGCGACGAAGCAAACGTGGCAGCGGATCGACTCCACAACCGCACATGACGGTTGGACGATCGGCTGGTACCTCGACCAGTGGGACGACGTATACGTCACATCCATCGTCTCCCCCACCGGCTACGTCATCGAACTGCCCGCCGAACGGCTCTCCCTCAAGCTGGCGGACGAGTACTTCCCCGCCGCAGTAATCGCGCAGGTACGAGCCGAGAAGTTCGACCACTGCCCGCGGATGAAGGCGTTCCTTCGCAATTGCCGTGTCGCCCGGGAGAGCTGGGAGGACTACTACACCCGGCGGGAAATCCAGTACTGATCCACAGATTTCCGGTCAAACCATGGCCGGTTAACCACGGCGGCCCCGGCCGCCCATTCCCCAAGGAGATCCAGATGCAGCACTTCGCCCACAACGCCGGCGATCTGCGCACCAAGGTCGCATTCCGTAAGGCGACCGCGTCCAACCCGTCCGGCAACTGCGTCATCGTCGCCGAGCTCGAGGACGGCAATGTCGCCGTAGCCCACTCCAAGGCACCGAACGGAGCGGCGCTCATCTTCACCCCCGGCGAATGGGACGCGTTCGAGGCTGGCATGAAGGCTGACGAGTTCACCCGGCAGGGCTGAGCCCTCCTCAACGCAGAAAACCGCCCCACCCGGTCGCATGGATTCGGGTGGGGCGGTTTCGTGTTAACGGATCCCCCGCGGGGGCGATACTGGCGGTGTGAACAGACTGCTCGCGGCACTCGCCGTCACGTGCGCGGCCGCGATCGCCGGATGCTCCTCAACCTCAGACGAATCCGCCGCACCGACGCCGGACACCTACGCCATGACCACCACAGCCGCAGCGCCGACCACTCGGATCCTGCCGGCCTGGATCGGCAGCGGAGTATTCAGCGTCGGAGCGCACCCGTCCGGCGGCGCGAAGGCTTCGATCCCGCCCGGCCGCTACACCGTCGAGCTGCAGGACGGCCGACACATCGGCAGCTGGTACCTGTGCAGCAGCCTCCCGTGCTCGCCGAACACCAACAACCACACCGACTCCGGCACGGCTGGCGGTGAAGGGTATTCGATGGTGATCGACATATCGCCCAGCGACGGCGCGATCTATGGCGATGGCGTGAAGTTCGTTGCCGTCGACAGGTAGAGCTACTCCAGATCCAGCAGCGCCTCGATCGCCTTCGCCATCCGATGGCAGGACCCGCCGTCGATGTAGGCGCGGATGTGCTGCGACCCATCCAAGTAGCCGACTACCTGCCTTGCGGCCTCGTCGTACAGTCGCCACGTGCCGATGGGATCGCGCCACCAGTCCCAGCTGACCGGCTGGAATCGCTTCTGCAACAGCTTGTCCACGAGGCTCTGACTCCAGCCGCCCAGCTCGGCGAAGCTGAAAGCCTCGATGCCGTCCGCCAGTCCCCGCAGCGGTGAACCCGCGGCGCAGGAGGTGATCCCGTCGAGTTCATTGGCGTACTCAAGATGTGGCACGCCGTCTACGAGGGATGCCATGGCTCTCCGTCGATTCCGTATCCACGGGAGCCGGAGTCGACGGAATCTCCCTCCTTCCGTGCCGGATTCGCTAGGCAGCCAGAGAACGCCAGCTCGCACTCGGCGAATAGGCCGCGGGCCTGAGCCTCGAGGAAAGCTGTCACCACCTCCGCCCCGAGTGAGTAGCCGAGCACGCCGACATTGTTGGGGGTAGCACGGATCATTGCCGCCAGTGCGGTCACGCCGATCTCGATCGAGGTTTCCGCACTCGGACCATCCGGCTTGCCACCGGCCGGCCCGACCGTGCCCGGATACGGCACGTCGCCCGGTCGTGGAACCGCGCTGGGTCGAGCTCCCGAACGACCCAGCGCAGCATGTTCTCCGGGCTGCCCAGTGACTCACCCGTGCCGCGAACGGTGATGATGTGATCAACCGGTCCTCCGATCAGAAGGTGTAGGCGGCGAAGTCAACGAGGCAGGCCGGGGGTTGCCCGCCGCCGGATACCGCGGAATCGTCTTGGATCATGACGCCGACATAGTGAGCAGTCGTCGGCACAGTGCTCGTAGACACGGCGCCCTGGACGATGAGCTTTCCGTTGACGTACCCGGAGTACGTGTTCCCGCTGGCCGCGATCCGCAGCCGTGCACCCTCGGGGAACTTGGTGGTCGAGATATAGTCGGCCGTCCCGGTCGCGGCAACGAAGCCTCCGGTAGAGGTCTCGTACAACAGCCCCATCAGATCGTTGACGTTCCAGAACTGCACGCCTGAAGCGCCATCGGTCGGCATGTTCGCGGGGTTCGCGCGGCAGACCACAGCGACCGCGGAGTGTGCCGGGTCGTTGCCGTTCCACCTCAGGGTCGCCTCGACGATCTGGTTATCCGAGGAGACAGGGACACCCCAGAACGCGTAGCTCATCGGGGTCGACGGTGTGCCGACACCCGAAATGTATTGCTGGGCGTTGATGAACAGGGTGCCGCCACCGGCAGTCGTCCAGTTCGAGCCGAGTGAGGCGCGGTTGAAGTCGTCCGAAGCCTCCAGCACTGTCCGGCCAACCGAGTTGATCACGATCGCGGCAGTAACCCGCTGGAACGTACTGGCGCTCGGCGTCGCCGAATAGGTTTGCGAGCTCCCCGAAGTCGACTGCTGATGATAGGCAGCACTGTGGCTGACCATCCATGTAGCGGCGGACGTGTACAGCCTGCTGTCCAGAATCTCCGTCGCCGGTGACGACCATGTGGTGGCGAGAGTCGTTGCGTTGCTGTTGATCGAGCATGTGGACATACAGAGAACTTCGCTGTAAGCCGAGGCCGTGACAATGGACGGAGTCGTCACAGCGGTCGCGCCGGACAGGAGATAGGTGTAGTTCGACGCCGGGATCTCCACGGGCATAATCGGATCGAACGTGCCAGCCTGATAGGCGACCATTGATACGCCGGTCGGTCGCCAGGTTCCTGTAATGGACGCCTTTACGGTGACCGATGTTTCCGATCCTCGGATGCAGAAGTAGTAGCCAATCCAGGCGCCATTGGAAGCGGTGTCGTCCTTGGCCATGACGAGATTCCACCCGCCACCGCCAGTGAACGTGTCAGCGTTTGCGGTGTACGCGCCAACAGTCGTCTTGCTGAAGTTCACCTGCATGATGAGCAGATCGCCAGCGGCGGTACCGGGTGGGTAGGTCGCCGTATATTGCCCGTTGGTCGGATTGTTCCCGGACGTATTGAACATCGTGCCGTTGGTCGCCACCCGCTGCGGGTAGGTGCGCACGGCGACGGTCGGGATCGCCGCGGCCGCCGTAGCTGTGGCCGTCGGTAGGGTGATTGCGCCCGGCACGGAGGCGGTCGGCACCAGCGCCGCAGCCGAGGCCTGCACGCGCGGCAGGGTGATCGAATTGCCCCGCCGAGATCGACGGCGCCAACGAGGTCGCGGCCGCAGTCGTGGTGGCGGGGCCACGCTCCCGCCAGCTGTGACGTGAGCGGGTAGCGCCTAGCCACCGCAGTGGCCGCCGGTGGCACGACCACTGGACCACGACCGGTCCGGACGAACCGCTGCGGTGCGGCCGCGTGGCCGCGGGAAAGATATCGCCGCCGACGTTTCATCGCCGGATGTCCGGTGCGAGCGCGGCCGTCACAGCGCTCGCCGGAATGATCCTCCGTCGACACGCCTCGCCGAGATCGCCCGGCGCCACGACCGTCGCATCGGCTTCCGCCGGGTCACGGTGTCGACGCCGTGCTCCGACCGCGGCGATGTCACCGACGGGAAACGCAGGCGCGCGACCGATACCGTGGCTACAGCCGGACAGAGACTACCGACGCGGGGTTGCGCCGACCTGCGACACTCGGCGCTATAGCGGCCGTGGCCGCGGCGGTGGCGTCGGGACGCCACGATCGCTGGACCGTGCCGTCGAACACGAGGTGTTCGCCGAGTATCATCGCGATCAGCCGTTACTGGGGGTCCCGCCTATGCGGATCGCTTTCGGTGCGCGCCCCTTGATGAACAGGCCACATGCCAGCCAAGCCGTCACCGTGCCAGCCCGGCCGCATCCAAGTGACGCTGAGTCGACGACGTCACGGGAATATCGGCGCTGAAGGTGACGAACAGCATGAGTGGTCGCGTGGCGTCGGTCCCGGGGTGGAGTCGTAGATGACCAGGTTGCGGGCGGTGAATGTCGCGCCGGTCCCCAAGAGAAGTCGTCGCAGTCGAACGCGAGGGTGTTGGTCGCGCTGTCGTAGGTGATCGGCGCACCCGGGAGGGTCACGCCGCCAGCGGTGTAGCCGGTGCCGCTGACCTCGTTGGTCACATCGGACTTGAACTGGTGCGCATCCTGGTCGGGCGTGTAGCTGCTCGTGCTGAGCATCGCCTTGATCGTGTCGCTGCCGACGTTCAGTTGCTTGCTGAACGCTCGAAAGGTCTAAAACTTGCCGTAGCCATCTTCGCTTCATCAGCCGCCGCCGATGGTGCGGCCCTTTCAGGTCGTTCGTAGAGGTAGTAGGCGGTTTCGGGATCAGGGGTGGTGAGGGCCGCGTACGCGGCCTCGGTGATGACCTGGACGCGGGCGACGCCGCCGCCGTTGCGGACAGCGGACGCTTCCTCGATCGCCGGGATCGGCAGTCGGCCTCGATGAGCGGCCACAGCCGGATCGGTGTGCCGGAGTCTGGGATGTCGATGTCGTAGGACTTCACCCCGACCATCACGGTCGCCGGTCCGGGCTCCAGATCCGGCGTGGTGAGCACGCCAGCCTGCGGGGTGACCCGGACACCCAGGCTGGTGATCAGTGCGCCGCCGTCGCTCGAATCGCGCAATAGCGAGGCGAAGGTGAACATGGTGTCGTTGTCGGCGCCGCCGATCGTCTTGACCGTCTCCTGGATGACCGTCATCCGGTCACCTCATATCCGGCGAGGACCAGCGCCAGCCAATGCGCGCCGTCGATCCGCTCCTGCGTATCCGGCTCGTTGTGCAGGACAAACGATCCGGCGCGGCGCTTCACCGATTGTTCCGCGCAGGCGCCGGTCTCGGTCGCGGGGACCAGGCCGACCTCTGGTTCTTGGTGAGGGCCGAATGAGGGTTGCACCCAGACGGTCACATAGCCGGCGCCCTGATAGGGCGGGTCGACCTTGAAGCAGCGAGCCGGACCGGGAAACCCTCCCACGTCCTCGATATGCACTGTGGCAGTAGACAATTCGGTCTCCTAGTCGAAGAGATATTCGATGACGGTGACGCAGCCTGCGGCGCCGTTCGCGTTCGCGCCGCCACCGCCGGCCGGGAATCCGCCCACGGCCCCGCCTGCCCCACCGCCTCCGGACTGGCAGGTCTGCCAGAACGGCGGGTTCGATGCGCCGGCCGCAACGAGTCCTGACTTGCCTCCGGCGGCCGAGCTCCCGCCTCCACCACCCCCGCCAGCGAGCAAACGGACGACACCTGAGGTCACCGATTCCCCCGCGACGCCGGAGCCAGTACCGCCCTGGCCGCCACGCATGTACGTCAATCCCCCGCCGCCGCCATTGGTTGCTCCCCGCCCGGCCGGAGCGATCAGGATGTCGCCGAAGGAAGAGTCGCCGCCATTGCCGCCCGAGCTCCCGCCTGCACCGACAGTGACCGCGACCGCGCCGGGCAGGTCGTAGGAGGGAATGCGACGAGGTGTCGCCGCGGCCGCCCCTCCGCCGCCGCCCGCGGTGCTGTTCCCGGCGCCGCCGGCGCCGCGGATCCAGACCTCGATCGCGTACAGCTCGTCGGCCTTCGCCCACACCGCGTTGCTGGTGTAGACCCGGATGACGGAATGCATTGGCTAGCTGGACCGCTCGATAATGAAACAGATGCCCGCACCGCCCGCACCGCCCGTTGTGGCGCCACCGGCCGCGCACCCGCTGCCACCGCCGCCACCGGCCGGGTAGCCGCCTGCGCCGCCGCCCCACGCCGCCGCGGTAGTGGCACCGCCGCCACCACCCCCGCCACCACCGGTGGCGATGATCGAGGCCGGAGCCGATCCGGCCGTGCCGGGATACCCGGTCACGCCGCCGGGCGAGATCCCGCCGCCACCGCCGTTGCTGCCCGCGATCTGGCCGCCGTAGCCGCCCGCACCACCACCACCGCCGCCACCATGCAGGTCATAGGCAGAGGTCGAGTTGCCGCCAGCGGTCGGCGCCAGCAGCACGCTGGAGTAGTAGACACCCCGACCGCCGGTCCCGCCGGGGATCATGCCGACGCCGCCCGCCGCAGTAGGGGCAGGTGTGCCGAATGCGCCGCCATTGCCACCGCCACCGAGCAGCCACTGCGTACCGGCGTTGCCGACCTCCGGGCCGAACTTGCTGTGTCCGCCACCAGATCCGACGTGCGCGTCACTTGCCGCGCCCGCCCCGCCAGCGCCAATGATGATCTGGATCGGCAAGAAGTTGCCGCTACCGTCGACCGGCAGCAAGCTGGCCGGCACGTTGGTGTGGGTTTCGCCGCCGCCCCCGCCGCCCCCGCCGGTGGTGGAGTTACCGAACAAGGCGTCATACGAGCCGGAAGAACCTCCGCCGCCCGCACCGATGATGATCACGTCGATGCTCTTGATCCCCGCGGTCGGCGTATAGCTGTTGTTGCTCGTGAAGACGATCGCATTGCCTTGCAAGATCAGCTGATTGAACTGTTCCTGCAGGGTGTCGATGCTGTGGGTGTGGTCGTTGATGATCGGCAGGCCCTGTATGTACGCGTTGTTGACCGTGCCGGTGATCGCGTCGAACAGAGTCGCGAACCCGTTCAGCAGCCCCGTGATCGCGCCACCGATCAGCCCGAGGACCGCGGTGAGGAACATGCCTCCGAGGCCCGGCCAGGCCGTATTGCTCTGAATGTCGGAGGTGATGTCATTGGTAATGCTGTCCTGGTTCCGCCCAGTCATGGCCGGAATCGAGCCGCCAGCGGATACCCCGTAATCGCCGGGCGTCATACCGCCTGCGCCGCCGGGGAACGTCACGGGTTGCACCCCAGGGTGGTGAGCCCGTGAGTGATGGTGTCGGCGGCGGCCTTCCGCAGCTGCACCTGCTCCGGAGTGGCCGTAGCTGGCGCAGGGTTGAGCCGCAGCGCCAGCGCCAGCCAGGTGTACAGCGGGCACAGCACCTCGACTGAGGTCCGGGACTGCACCTGCCGGATCTCGTTCTGGTTCACGTCGACCTGCCGATACAACAGCCCGACCGCAACGATAAGAGCAAGGATGAGGGCCAACGCGATCCGCGTGGTGCGGATGGCGCGCGTGTGCTTACCGAGTGCCTCGATCACGGTCTGCTGTGTGTCGATGCGCTCAGACAGCGACCGAACTTCAGCGGTGAGGCGGTTGACCGATTTGGCCAGTTCGATCACGTCCATCGCGGCCTCCCTTCCTGGCTACGGGGTCTGGTCTCTGATTGGAGATCGTGAATTTGGTCAGCCAGGACCGCGAGCAATGCGGTCAGCCGCCCCACCGTTTCGTGCGTCTCACGCAGCGTCTGGTCGAGGCGGTCGTCATCACGCTCGTATTTGTCCGGCATCACGATCGCCGCCGCTGGTCATGCATAGTTTCGAACGCCTCCCGAATGGCGTCGGTCGCACGAACCAGCTCCCCGGCGAGCTTGTCGTTGACGAGTTTGTTGAGGTCTCGGAGTTCACCCTCGAGCCGATCCCCCCGGGACACCTCACGGTCGTAGGCCGCGTCAGCTCGCTCGATCGCCGCCTGGTGTGTGCCCTCGATGCGTTCCAGCTCGGCTTGATGCTGGGCGACCAGGCGGTTGAATATCTTGACGGTGCCCCAGATGCTGATCGCGGCGATGACGCCGATCGCCCCGTACTGAGGAAGGGTGGTGGTGATGATTTCCGGGGCCTGCTGCGAGAGCAGGAACCCCACTATCCGGCCTTGGTGACCGGGGAGACCTTCGCGCGCGTCACTTCCGTGGCCGAGACGCCAATCAGCGCCGTGACGATCGCGGTGATCACGTCACCGAGCGACGACGTAATGGTGCCCTTGGCGACCAGCGCGCCGATGAGGATGGCGAGCAGTGGGTAGACGATCGCGCGAACGGGCTCGCTGTGGAGAATCGTGAGGACCTTGTTCACTTCGCTGCCCCCTTCGCGCCCGGCTTGATCGCGTTGCCCTGCAGGATCAGCTGATCCACTCCATTGCCGATCTCGGCGAGCTTGTCGACCGGGGTCAGCGGCTGTCCCTGATCGTTGGAGCCGAGCTGCGGCCACCCCTGCCCGTCGGGCCCACGGAGCTGATCCCACACCTCACGGGTCTTGGTCAGCAGTTCGCGCTGCTCGTCATCGCTGAGAGCCATGAATACTCCTCCTATGCTGGCCGACCACTGTCCGTAGTCGGAAGTCGTTGATTCGTTGATGTCGCACTGCACCCCGCCGACCCACGCGTAACCGGCGTTGTTCAGCTGGCGCAGATGCGCGCGCTGGTCGACGTTGCCGCCGGACCATGCCTCGGCCTGCCACCCCCAGCGAGCTGTGCCGTTGTCCAGGCAGCGCTTCACCACCCAGTAGCCGCCGTAGACGCCCACGTTCTCGGCGCCGATCACCGATGCCGCACCGTTGAGGTAGGCGTCGATCGCGGACTGCTGCTCCGGTGTGGCATCCCAGTCGGCCGAGAAATAGATGGGCCGGTCCAAGCGACCGCCGCAGCGCAGCACCTGGGCGCGTGCATATTTCGCGTCGGTGCGGCCCGCGTCGTAGCCCTCGAGCATGCGGTCGGCGTAGGTCTCCCAGTTCGACACGATGTCGATGCCGTGCGCGCGGAGGTCGTCCGCTTCTTCGGGGGTCAGGATCTTCCCGGGCAGGCTCGCGCCGCCGTCGCTGAGATAGCGGACGACGAAGCCGTATCCGGAGTCGCGGATCGCGGCACCGCCCGGGCGGACGTCGGCGTAGTCGAGTCCTCTCGCGCTCACATGAGCACCTCCGTTCGGGTAGTCCGCGCCGGCCAGCCAACCCATCGGGTCCAGCTTTTCGGCGGGGTTGTAGGCGTGCGGCATGACGCTTAAATGCAGGTGTGGGCCGGAGGATTCGCCATTGGAGCCGACGTAGCCGATCAGCTGCCCGGCTTCGACCCGGTCGCCCTGGCGGAGGCCAGTGGCGTAGGCGTTCCACATGTGCCCGTACTCGGTGACGCCCCCGCCCGATGAGGCGGGGTGGTCGATGACGATCCACTGGCCATAGCCTTGGGCGGCACCGATGTAGAGGACGGTGCCGGCCGGCGCAGGCGTAGAACGGCGTGCCGTCTTCGGCTTCGAAATCCTGGCCCGCATGAAATCCGCCGGCCCGGTTCCCGAACGGCGACCCGGTCCGGAAGGCCCCTTCCGCGAGCGGCCAGTAGCGGGTCACGAGTCGTCACCCTCGGCGGGCTTGAACGCTTCGCGGCTGATTCGGTGCATGCGCTCGAACAAGTCTTGGGCTTGAGTTGCCTGGTCGACCTTCGCCGCTTCCTTCTCCTCCGGCGTCATCGACTGGATCCGCTTGGACAGGCCAGGGTTGACGATCTCCAGCAGGCCGCGGAGTTGTTCCTCTGCGGTTTGGTTATCCGGGCGGGTCGCGGCGTACTTTCGGTACTCCTCCGGTGACACCCACTTGTTCGGGTTCATGAACCCGGCCTCGGGGTGATCGCCGGGGATGGGGAGCTCCTCCATCAATTCCGGGTGTACGCGCACGCCGCGCTTCAGCAGCGCTTCGGCCCAGGGGCGTCGGGATTTCGGATGGATGGGCACTTTGATGTCGTCCCGTTGGCCCGGGAAACTGTCGAGCAACATCATCAGCATGTCGGCTTGGGTTGCGTTCTCGCCGAACAGGTTCTGTGGATCGGTCATGAGTTTGGCCTCTGGTCAGCTGAGGAGGTGGGCGCCGATGTTGGAGATGGTGGACAGCGCCTTGTTGATCAGGCGCGCGGAGCGTTCGGACTGAGACATCGCGGCCTTCGCGGTGCCGACGGTGACCGTCCACTCGTAGGACTTGCCCGACGCCCAATCCCATTCGAGGGTCATCTCTTCGACCTGGTCGACGAAGATGGTGTCGGAGACATAGGCGACGGTGGAGCCGATGCGGTCGCCAATCGAGAAGTGCAGCCCAGGCAGGAACGGGCCGCCGGAACCCATCGTGAACTGGTGTGCGGTCTCGGATTTCGTGGACAAGAAGCCAGCCCGGATCGCCGCGATCGCAGACAGGCTCCACGCGTTGTTTTCGGCGCCCTGCTGGTACACCTCCCACAGGTGCACCCAGCCGAGGTTGTGAGCCCTGGCCGCGTTCTTCCACTGCAGCCACGCGAAGATCGTGCCGACGAGGAACGGCATCGCGATATCCGCGGCGATCGACCCCAGGTCGGAGAATCCGGCGAGGGCAAAGTAGCCGATCAGTGCGCCGATAGACTCGATCGTCAACCGCGCCAACTGATCCGCGAGCGGGTTGTCACCGCCGACGATCACCGTCACCGGCCCGGCCGGCGCCCAGGTGAGCTGGGAGGTTTGCATCGAGGTCCAGTCCGAATCCCGGACCACAACCCACGGGTGGCCGGGGAGGGTGCCGAGGAATCCGGGCTGGTAGTACTCGTCCGGCTTGATCGTCTGGTCGTCGACGACGAGAGTTTCGGTGTCCTCGATGAATCCGTCGGTGAAGCCCTGGACGGTGCGGGCAAGACCGCCGATAACGCCGCCGCCGGTGGCCGTGCCGTCCGGACCGTAGTAGCCGGACTTGTCTACAACCTCGAGGACAAGCGCCCCGTTCTGGCAGACGGGAACGCCGTCTACGGGGCAGGTTTCGCCGTCGACGGTGAGGATGCGCCGGTAGGTGAGGACGAGTTGGGCGTCGTCGAGCGCGTCGGCGATGATCTCGTCCATCCGGTTCATGCGGGTGGCAAGGATCGTCCAGAGGCTGGAGTCGTCGAGGTCGAAGGGTTTCGCCTTGATCAACACCTGCCAGCCGGACCAGTCGAACAGCCCGTCCCAAGATCCCGTGTCGAACGGATCGTCCGGGAGTGTCCAGAGGTTGCCTTCAAGCCTGATCAGGTTGATCAGGATCATCATCGAAACTGCCCATTTTGCAGGCCCGAGGCCTTTCGTTTGCCTGCCCCCCGCCCGTTAAGGCGGGGGGCAGGCAAACAGGGGCATCACCCTCGGAAACTGAAAGACGGGGATCGGCAGCAACGGGTTCGGCGGGCCGAGCATGTTCTGCAGGAACACGAGGTCGTCGATGAAGACGACGTCGAGGTAGCGGATGCCGTCGCCGTCGCGGACGACCTTCCAGTTCTTCAGCAGCCCGGACCAGCGGACTGCGCCGCCCATCGAGTCGACAGTGATGACCACGTTCTTCTTGGCTGCGGGGTCGTTCGGGATACTGATCAGCCAGCGCGCGAGATAGTGGTCCAGTCGCAGCCGTAGCGTTCCCTGCTGGGCTTGGTTCTTGCGGAACGGGAACTTGCCGTTGATGTGGTCGCGTGCCTCGCCGCGGAGGAGTAGGCCTTCGGAGCTGTCAGGTTTGTTGGTCCATAGCCGGACCCGCGGCGCGGCGCGGCGCATCGCCCTGTGCTGGTCTCGAATTCCAGCGCATTGCCGCCGGAGTGCCGGGTGGTCCGCGAGGGTGGTCGTCATACGCTCACCCCGATCGGTCGTGAGTACCGGCGCGGAATCGTCACGGTGACACCGGCGTCCGGGTGCGCGCCTGAGATGGTGATCGTGCAATCGGTCGGCAGAGTCTTCGGCGCGATCGGGTAGGTCAACGCCTTGCCGTCCTGACGAGCCCACACCGGCGCCCCATTGGCCGCGACAATGAACTCTTCATCCGGGTCGGATTCGATGTCGACGTCCTCGCCGACGCGCACGTCCACGATCGTGACTGTGTTGTTGACGTCCGCGCCCGCCGGCCGCTGAAACGCCAATTCCTGACCCCACGACTTATCGGGCAGGACCAGCTCATCGAAGGGGGCGTTGACGAAGTACTTCGGCCAAACGATGACGTCGCCGCGGTTCTCATACGGGAACGTCACCGACCCGTTGCCGGTGTCCGTCGACCACGTGAACTCGAGATCGTCGGCATACCAGAACGGTTGCTCGGCAGCGGCCGGGACAAGCAGAGTTGACGCCATGAGCGTGTGTGGGTCGCGGCCGGATTCCCACGGCCCGTTCTCCCACGCCGTCGGGTCCTGCAACAGCCGTAGGTCGAGATGTCGCGTGCTGTCCGCGGTTTCGGCCATGAGGTGGAACTGGTCGTCGTACATGCCCAGCGCCATCCGGAACTTCGAGTCCAGCTCACGCCACTCCCGCGGAGTGTCGCCGACAATGTTCACTGTGAACGTAGGGTCCCGGCGTTGGAACTGTTTGCCCTGGTAGGACATGTTCGCGGCGCCCTGCACCCAGAACGTTTTCGCCGGTGCGTCGATGAGCCGCTTCGGCCCGGGACGCATCGTCACCCCGGCGTCGCCGTCCTCCGGTGCCCCGTCGCCGGCGAGTATCCAGGTAGATCCGTCGACGCCGGTGAGGGTGAGGCGCATTTCCTCGCTCACGAATACACCGCCAGCGCGCCCATCGACTGCTGCTCCTGGTAGCGATTCAGGTCACGGATCAGGGCATCGTTGTTCATGACGTGGGTGTCTCCGTAGAAGTTCATGCTGTGGTCCCGGCTCACCGCGCCACCGCTCGAGGCGGCGGGGCTGGTCAGGGCGGGCATGGACACGGGGTTCCATTGCGAGGAGTTGATCGCCTGCAGCAGAGGCAGATTCCGGGCCGCGTCGTAGGCGTTCACGATGAACTCGCCCGCCGACGCCATGGGCAGCGGGATGTTGTCCGACCGGCCACCGCCGATACCGCCGATCAGCCCGCCGTCGGCGTAGCCGTGGCCTTGGCCCCACATCGTGGACAGGTCCGACCCGTAGGCCGACCGGTAGTAGCGAAGGGCCGCAACCATGTTCGCCTCGGGGTTGGTGCGGTCGTTGGGTAGCGACGGATCCCGGTACGCGGCGAAGGTGCCGGGGATGACCTGCAACAGCCCGACTGCCTCATTGCCGCCGGAGTTGACGTCCTGGACTTGTTGGACGATCGACGGATTGCCGCCGGACTCGGACTGGATCTGAGAGAGCATGATGTCGACTTGGGCGGGGTTGAACCCCTCCCGGATCAGCGTCTGCGTCGCTAGGGGCCGCCACTGCTCCACGCCCCCTTCCGCGTTGTACGTCGGCGAAGCCGACTGTCCGGACGTGCCGCCCGGCACAACCGCCGTCCCTTGGGGTACCGCGGGAGGCGTGTACGTGGTGAGCGTGGACGGAAGATTCTGCGGGGTGTAGTTGTAGCCCGGCCCGCCGGCGCCACCTTGCTTATGCAGGTAGTCGCCGACCTTCTGGAAGTCCCCGGCGTACACGCTGCTGTCGGACAGCGCCGACGAACCGAGGCCGAGCGAATCGAGCAGGCCCTGCGCGAGGATCCCGGCACCCTTCGAAGCGATCCCCGGCACCGTGTACTGCTTCGGCAGGGCACCCGAACCGCCCTGTTCCTGCGCTGATTTCAGCTGGTTCTGCGTCTGCAGGTACTTCAGATCCGATGCCCGTTTGTCCTGGTCGGTGCTGTTCGGATTCGAATACACCCGGTTGCGTTCGGAGTTCGCCGCGTCGACTGCGGACTGTCCCTGTAGAACCTGGATCTGCTGGTCGGTCATCGACGCCGGCAGCTGCGCCTGCGGGTAGGTCACCGTCTGCGACGACATCCCCGGGATCTTGTTCGGGTCGTTGGGGTCGACCACTCCGCCATCGGCGTACCCCGGCAGCGTTTTCGGGTCGATCGCACCGGCGTTCAAGGCTTCGAAGAACGGCGCACCATACTTGCGCACCGACGCCTCGCGGTTGACGAATTCGCCGTTGGACAGGCGCGCCAGGATCGAATCCGACGTTCCTGTTCCCGGGCCTGTCATCAGGCCGCCGGTCGCACGTCCGGGAGTCTGCAGGTACTGGTACCAGCTGGGGTTCGGGGCGTTGTTCGGATTGCCGGGGGACGAGAGCTGCGGCGCGTTCTGCTGCCCGGTGATGCCGGGAGTGAACAGCTGCATCCAGGTGGGCAGCTGCCCCTCCCGGTTCTTCACGTCGTCGAGCATCTTCTGATAGGCGCCCAGTGCCGTCATGGCCTGCGAGGTGTCGACGGTGAAGGTGCCGTTGAAGTTTCCGGCCAGCGGTTCGTAATGCTTCAGCAGCGCATCGGCCTGGGCTTCTGTGTAGCCCATGGACTCGATCGACTTCAGCGCCGAGTCCCGCATCGCGTCGGATTGCTTCTGCGCGGCGGCCTTGGCCTGTTCGGCGGTCTGGCCGTGCTGGATCGCGTCCCGATAGGCCGCAGAGGTGACCTGTTCCCACGCGGGTGCGAGTTGCTGGTTCAGCAGTTGGTAGAGCTGCTGACCGTTGGAAGTGGTGGTGTCGATGCTGCCGTCTGCGGCGATGATGGCGTTGGATGCCTGCTGCGCACTGGATCCCATCGCGCTCAACGCCTGGTTCGCGCGCAGCTGCGCGTCCTCGAACGTCAGGTTCCCTTGCCGCTGCCGCTCCATCGCCTGAGTGGCGCCGTCGATCGATGTGGCCGCGTCCTTGTTCTTGTCGGACAGGTCCTGGATCGCTTTGACGACCGGCGATACCGTGGCCGCGTCCAGCGCCCACTCGTCACGCAACGTCGACAGCTTCGTCGCTGCCTCGCGGCCGCCGTCCCCCATGTCACTGAGGCGGTCGACGAGCGCGTCGAAGTCGGGCTTCGAGCCGGTGATCTTGCCCGCGAGTTGATCGTTCGCGAGACCGACAGAATCCAGTGCCGTTTTCGCGGCCTGCCCGAGACGCGACGTGTCATCGCGGGTTTTGTCGTTCTGCAGAACTCCGCCGCCGATACCGAACAGCGAGTTCGCGATCGTTGTCGCGCCCTCCTGGATCTTGTCGCCGATACCGGGCATGTCGGCAGCGTTGGCCGCCCACGCGTCCCGCAGCCCCTTCACGCTCGCTGTCTCGGCGTCGAGAACCGCGGAGTCTGTGGCGTTTCCGTGAGACGACAGCAGTACCTTCTGCAGGTTCCGGTCCGCGTCGATCGCGGCCGCGGTCTGGTCCTGCAGCCGCCGCATAGATGCGGCGGCCTTGTCGGTCGAGTTCATGAACCCGATCACCGTGGCGCCGGCCACCGCAAGACCGAGAGTCCACGGGTTGCCGAGGATGCCGAGCAGTCCTTGCCCCGCAGCCTTCAGTTTCCCGACGCCGGTGGCGTTGCTTCCGGCTTCTCCGGCTCTCTTCGCGAGTCCGTCGATGGCGAGCTTCGCGCCGTCGACCAGTGGGCCGACAGTTTTGAAACCGAGGTACGCCGCGACCGCCAGCTCCACGAGATGGGGGTGGTCAGCGAGCAGGTGGGAGGCTTCCCGCAGGAACGGCAGGGTGATGTCACCCCACAGCCGGAATCCATCGGCAACCCCGGACAGCAACTCCGGCAGGTCGTGAAGGATCGGGGCGAGCTTGTCGCCCTCCTCACGCATGCGGTCGAAGATCTGCCCCAGGTCCGTCTGGCCCTGCGCGGACTTCAGAAATGCCGCCATGCGGGCGGTCATGTCGTCCAGCGACTTCAGGGTTTGCCCGCCGTCGCCCGCAGCGCGGAACACCGACGCCACCGACGAACCCAGGTGGCCGATGATCTCGGCGAGCTCCTTGGAGGTGGTGATGCCGTCGTGGATCCACTTCTCCAACGACCCGTCAGCGGCAGCTTTCTGAATGAACGCGTCGAACTTCAGCGATGCGTTCTCGATCCCGACCGCGAGGGCGGGCATCTCGAAACTGCCCACCGTGGCGAGCGTTTCGACCGCGGCGGTGGCCGGCCGGGCGGCGCCCGCCAGATCTCGGAATGCGGTCGCGGTGTTGCCGAGGAAAGTGGAGAACTGCAGTCGGCTCGTCTGAGTGGACAGCTGATCGACGACGCCATGCATGCCCTCGTTGAAGGCGTGGTTGATGTCGACCATGCCGGACTTGAGGGTCGGCAGTTGCACGTTGGCCAGATGTACGATCGCCGGGCCCATGCCGCCGGTGAGCGCGTCCTGGGCAGCCTTGCGGGCATCGGTCCACGCCGGGCCCAGCGACTGCACGTCGCGGACCATCTGCTGCGCGTCCGGCGACAGCTTCGAGAACGCCTCGTTGATCTTGCCCTGCGCGCCACCGGACTTCTGTTCGTCCTGCGTCTTCTGCAAGTCGTAGTAGGCCTGCTGCAGATTGTGCACCGCGTCCGCTTCTGCGGCGGTGCCGTCGATGACCTTCTGCTTGGCGTCGACGACCTGCTTCGACCCCTCGACGCCTTTGGCGTTCGCGTCGGCGGTGTCCTGCGCGAGATCGTTGGCCTTGTTCTGCGCCTGCTGATAGCTGATGATCGCGCGCTGATAGTCGTTGACCGCGCGCTGCCGCGTGTCAGAGTCTGCGGTCGGATCGAACTGCACCTTCTGCAAATTCTCGGCCGCTTCACGGATGGCGATCCCAGCGTCGGAAACGTTCAGCTTCTGCTCGTCGAGGGAGATGTTCATATCCCGGATCGAGCGGTTCGCGTCCCGATAGGCGGTGGTCAGCGCCTCTTGGTCCTGCTTCGCCTGCCGATCCGCCTGGCCGACCGCGCGCTGAGCCTGGCCGACCTTGTACTGAGCCTCGGAAACAGCGTTCATCGCGTCACGCTGTTTCAACGCGGTCTCGGTCGAGGACTGCGACGACTGCGACAGCGCCTTGAACGCGTCCGGGATGCCCTTGAAACCCACAGCCGCAGAGCCGATCCCGGCGATGGTGCCGAGACCGGCCGCAGGCAGGAGCGCGAGCATGTGCGAGGCCTGAGCCGCGGCATCAGCGATAGCCAGGAGATCCGCGACAGCAGCGCCGGCGCCGAGCACGCCGACGACCGACATATTGATCTTCGCCGCGCTGCCGAGCTCGTTCTTGAGTTTGCCCAGGCCGTTGCGGGCCGAACCCGACGATGCCCGGTCGATGTCGACCTTCAGGTTGAGGGGATTGGCCTCTTCCTTGGCTCGCCATGCCCGCAGTTGCCCGGTCGCCGGATCCGTGTTCGCGTTGACGCGCACGTCGAGCGGATTGTTCGACTGCTCCTTGCGGAACTTCTCGATCTCGGCTTTCGCCACACCGATCTGGGGCTGGAGCTTGACCTCTGCCGCCAGGTCCATTGCCCGCAACTCCGCGCGGGTCTTCTTGACGAACCCGTCCAGATTTGGTGTGACTTTGATGCTCGCGGAACCGGCGGAGAAGTCGGGCACTCGGGAATCACCTCCTACCGGGGCTTGAGCGTCGGGACCTTGTCCATATGGCCGGGGAACCAGTCGGCGAACAGCTTTCGCATGTTCGTTTGCCGCTTTTCGAGCTTGAGGAAATCGACAGCCATGAGCGGACGTTTCAAACGGTTGGATTCATCGCCACCGGCGGAATAGATCGCGATATCGCCGAGATCGGCGAGCATGTGATGAACCGACGTGTATCCGAACAACTGCGGGTGCGTCGGGGGCGGGCTATCTCCCCGCGCCTCGGCTACGGCCTTCGCCAGCTCTGGGTCCAGCATCAACGCCTCGTAGTAGGCGGTGCCGGGGATCCTTCCGAGCCGGTTCATGTACCGCATGAATTGCGGCCACGGCCTTTTGCGGCGCACCCAATCCAGGGCGTCGCAGTGGAGAACGTGCTCGAAGTCCCATTCGAGCACATCCCACCATTGGTCTATGACTCCGAGGAGTCCCGGGATTTTCCCTCGACGTCATCGGCTCCCGGGCCGAAGAAATGATCGCCGACATCCTGAATGAATCGGCTGTACAACGCTTCCGGCTGGTTGTCGAACAGCTCGTTGATCGCGTCGTACTGTTCCCCGAAAAACGTCTGGTTGTATTCCTCGGGAGATTTCGCTTCGCGTGCGGCGCGCATTCTCGCGCGACTCGGCACCTCGATCACGATCTCCGGAGTAAGCACATACGGCTCCGGCACTTTCGTCTCACGCTGCAGATCGGCGAGCCGGCCGAGATTCTTGCGCGGGCCACGGGTTGTCACAATGTTCTCCTCAGTCCTGGCGGTCCTGGCGGAAGCCGCCCCCGCGCTCCGCCAGGACGGCGCGGGGACGGCGATCAGGGAATTACGAGACGGTGACCGCGCAGGTGTCGGTCAGCGCGGAACCACCGCCGGGCGGGGTGTAGCTGGCGGTCACGGTGGACGTACCGGTCGCAATCGCCTTCACCTGGCCGCCGCTGGTGACCGTCGCCTTCGCCGGAGTGCCGGAGCTGAACGTGCACTCCGAGGTGCGGTTCACGCCGTTGTTGTCCACCACGGTCAGCTGCAGCAGCTCGTTGGTGATCAACGTGGCCGCCGACGGGGTCACGTTGATGGCCGTCGGAGCCGCCTGGAAACCGGCCGCCGTGGTGAGCGGCTTCCAGCCCGGACCGGCATAGGAGACGCGCGCGGCGTATCCGTAGTCGGTGTCCTTCAGCAACTGCATCGTCACCGGGTACATCTGGATGCCGTCGTCGGCGGTCTGGATGTCGCCGGACTTCTGCAAGGTGACGCGCGGGCCGTCGATGATCGTGTAGATCTCGGCGCCGTCGTCGCCATCGCGGGCGATCATCACCAGCCGCCACTCGAGATTGTGGCTCGACTCCGAAATGACCAGGTTCAGCTCACCCGAATCCGGGTCGGCGGTCGCACCGGTGAAATCCTGACCCCAGTACGCCGACAGCGATATCGCCTTGGTTTCCTGCATCGTCCAGTCGACCGTGATCTCACGCGACTTACGGATGATGCGAGTGGGGCCCTGCTCACCGTAGGTGTCGACCGGGGTGGAGGTGATCGCGTTCGCGATCTTCACCGCGGCCTTCTTGTCCAGGTTGCCGACCGGCAGAAAATTGGTCAGCGGCTGGATGATGGACGACGCATCCGAGAATGCAGTGGGGATAGCGACGGACTTCGGGGCGAGAGCGATCGCCCAGTCCAGGGCAGCGATTTCCAGGTCAGTGTTGCCCTGACGGAAATCGGTAGCGAAATCGGGCATTGTCTTACTCCTTCCGCCCGGGTGAGGGCGCGTACCCGCACGCCGGGAACGGCCGCGCGGAGGAAAAGGGATGGCTACACTGAGCAGGCTTTTCGGCAAATTCCGCCGAGCCGACTCATTTCATTGGGGGCACCGCTATGGGCACCTCGTGCCGCCTGGCATCAGCACTTCTCACCGCGATCACGTGCGCCGCGATCGCAGGATGCGGGGACTCGCCGAAACCCGCCGCCGACGTGTCCGGAGACATCGTGCTGGCGACCGGATTCGCCTATCAGGAAGACAACGGCGCCCTGATCCGCCCGAACCAGCTGGCCACCGACGCGAACCCGTTCGAACTGGGCTGCACCGGAATCGGCGGATTCGCGGACATCACGAAAGGGGCCACAGTGTCCCTGCTCGACGCGTCCGGGAAGGCGATCGCCACCGGCACAGTCACCGGCGACATCCCGACCGCGGGCCCGGCGAGCACCGTGCGATGCACGCTGGCATTCCGGATCGAGAAGGCTCCCGCCGAAGTGGCCGGCGCCCAGGTCCGTGTCGGACAGCACCCGGCCGTCGCGCTCGCACCGGACTACGCCCAGGGTTACGCGACGATCAATATCGTTCAGTGACTGAGTGACTCGCGGACCTTCGCGTAATCCGGCAGACCTCTGGGGGTCCGGCAGACGACACGGAAGGTCAACGGCACGAGCCGCTTATCGGGGTTGAGCTCGGGCAGCATCTGCGGCCCGACCAGCTCCTCAATCGTGTCCACCAGCGTTTTCGACCCGCCGCCCTCCCGGACGACCGATCCTCCGCGGGCGTAGGACAGCAGCCACATCCGGCAGAACTCGATCAGCTCCCACGACTCGGCGCGCGTATCGGCGATACACGCCACCTGCACCGACGCCGGATCCCGCAACACACCGGAGTCGGCCGCCCCACCGCCGCGGTACACGCGCACCAACGGCAGATGGCTGGTGTAGTCGTCCGGCAGCCATGTCACCGCTTGCGGGCGGCGCGGAACCCCGCTGTCCAGCACCGGATTACCGGCGGCGTCGAGGACGTCGACGGTATCGAGGACAGGCTGCAGGGCGTCCATGACGACCAGCTCACGATCGGGAAACCCTCCGTGATACCAGGCCGGAAATGTCAGGCTCACAGCTTGCCCATCATGTCGAGAACCTGATTCAGGTCATGCGATGCACGCTGGAAGTGCTGATGAGTACTGCCCGGGTGGTTGCCGGCGCCGAAGATCTGCGCCGGCGCGTACGGGGCCGTGACAGTCATGAGGCTGACCCATCGGCCATTCTCGATTCCGGTGGTCACATGCGTGGAGGCCGCCATTCGGCCGGTGCGCTTCGCGGCGATCTGCCGATACAGCGCCTCCGCCATCTCGCCAGCCTGAAACACGGCCGAGCGACACTCCGGCCCGATGAGCCATTGCGTCAGAAAGGGATTCGGGGCGGGGACATTGACGTCTTCCATTACGACACCCCTCTCAGCCTGATCACGACACCTGGTTCCCATCCGGTGAACGGGTTGTGCCACGGTGCCGGATCGCCATCGACGAGGAACGTACGGCCGTTCGGGAGCGTGACTTTGTCGGTCGAGCGAATGTCTGCCCCTGGCGGGCACAGCAATTCGATTGTCGACACCACGGTTTCCCGGCGGTCGTTGTTCTCGCTGGTGGCCTGGTAGTTGATGCCGCAGCCGTCCACCGTGAAGGTGGTGTCGGTGCCGACGGGGTCGCCGGTGCGGTCCTTGTCCGGCGGCCGGGTGACCGTGACGGTCTCACCAGCGGCGAAGAACACCGGGTGCCCTGTCCGCGCGCCACGGGGCGACCGTGGCCATGCCGAGATTCGCTCTGCGCGTACGTAAACGGATCGACGCCAGTTCGTCCGCGGTGAAGATGATCGCGCCCGACGCCGCGCCGGCAGAGTAGGCGGTCGAGAACGGTCCCGCGGCCTGCTGAGTAACCCCTGACGGGTTCCGGAAAAGTTGCAGGACCTTCTCCACCACCAAATGCTTGGCACGGCTGAATCGGGCCGGATCCGCGGCTTCGACGAGAGTCGCCAGCGAGGGGACCAGTCCGATCAGCCGCGCTTCGACGGCGTCGATCTTCGCGGTCACCCACGCCTCACGGCCCGACGGCATGACGCCCTCGAATTCCGCTTGGACGTCGGCGAAGTCGGCGAACTGGCCCATCAGGCTTCGGCTTTCTCCACGGCGGCGATGATGTCTTCCCGCTTCCAATCCGGGTCGACCTCGATGCCCTTGGATTCGGCGTAGTCAGCCCACGCCTGACGCGAGGAGCCGACACCGGACTTCGACGGCACACCGTCCGGCATGTGATCGGCCGGATCCGTGACGGGCTCCGTGTCGACCACAGGCGCGGGCTCGGCGTCGTCTTCACCCCACGCAAGCGGGTTGGTGATCAGCTTCGCCGCCCAATCCGGCACATCGTCGCCGGGCAGGAACGAATGCAGCACACCGTCCTTGTGGAGGTGAACCGCGTACTGTCCGCGCAACTGCATGACAGCCTCCTAAGCGACGGTGGCGACGAGGATCTTGCGCGGGTCCGCGAGGACGGGCATGGCGACCGCGTCCACGAAAGTGCGCTTCTGGAACGGCGGCTGCTCCTCGCGCACGAGGATGCCGATGATGCCGGCCGCGGACTCGACCTGAACGTTGTTGGCGTTCAGCTCCATCACCGTGGTCGGGGTGCCCCATGCGGTGAAGCCCAAGGTCGACAGATCCGAGGGCAGGAAGAGGAACTTGTTCGGCGCGATCGGCTTGGTGGTGACACCGTCGACATCGAACAGGCTGTTGTACACCGACTCCATCGAGATCGGAGGCAGGCCATAGCTGGCGAACAGGCCCGAGATCTCCTCCAGGGTCACATGAGTGACACCGGTCTGAGCGCCCTTGATCGCGTTGATCAGCTTGGTGTTGGTCTGCAACTGCCGCACGGTGGTCAGCGACGCCAGGAACTGGCCCGGGCCGGAACCGTTGAGCGCGACGTACACGTCGTACCAGGCGATCAGGTCCGACAGCGGATCACTGTTGGCGGTGTCGGACCACAAGGTGCCCGCGGTGACGATCTGACTGGCAGGGATGCCGTAATCGACCTGCTGCTGCACACCGTTCTCGTTGATGGTCAAAACGCCATCGGAGAGCACGTCACCCCATGCGAGTTCGACACGGTTCTGCACGTACCGGGTCAGGTTGGTGAGGTCGTTGTAGATGGCATCGGTGAGGATGTTCTGGATCGTGCCGCCATAGCGAGCGAACTCGATCTGGCGACGCTCGTATTCGCCGACACCCAGCTGGCCGCCCAACGGCGCCAGCTTGACGCGGCCATCCTTGCCGCTGTCGCGGGGCGCCACCCAGTAGGAACCGTCCCAGTTGCGATACTTCGCGGCCCGGTTGGTTTGGGTGATGGTCGCGAAGTCCACCTCATCGGTCGCGTACTGCCGACGCGGGAACATCTGCGTCAGCTTGTTATTCGACGGCAGGGGGACCTGCTGAACAAAGGTGATTGTGTCTTCCAGAGGCACGGGGCCATCGAGGAAAAGTGCCATGATGTGTTACTCCTCTCAGGCTTCGAAACGGATGTTGGGCAGGTCGGCTTTGCCGTTGGCGTCGATCGACCCGGTACCCGACTGGAACGGCAGCTTCGACACCGACACGGCAGCGTCGTAAACAACCGCCCCGGTGCCGACCTTCGAAGCGGTGGTGCCGTTCTGGCGGATCGCGCGGACGTCGCCGTAGGTGAAGCCGTAGCAGGTCTGGCGGCCGTCGGAAGCGCCGTCGTCGTACGGCCCGAACAGGCCGCTCGCGGTGACCAGGCCGATCGCGGTACCCGACGGGATGTAGCCGTTCAGGTAGTGCGCATTGGCGCCGCCGGTGCCGGTAGCGACCGCGATCGAGGGGCTGCCGCCGGTAAGACTCGCCGCGGAGGCAGTCATCGCAGCGACGTTGGTGTGTGCCAGCGCCCCCTGGAAGGTGACCGTGTACGGGCCACCCGCAGAACCGGTCACCGCGACGTTGCCGGTACCGACAGTCGACAGCGCGGCCAGAGCCGACTGCACCGCGGTCGCCGCAGCGTTGTAGGCGATCCCCGCGGTGGTCTGCCCCGCATAGGTCAGGGTGAACGTGCCGCCGGTGGGGGAACCGGAGATAGTGACGGTCTGGACCTCATTGGTGCCGCTCTGCGAGAACAGCGAGATGTCCAGGGTCACGTTGGGCTTGTAGTCGGGCTCGGCGAGGAGCCACTGACGGTTGCCGACCTGATAGGTCGTGGTCTGCAACGAAATGTCGAGAGACATATTCGTCCTCCTTACTTGGATTGAGTGCCGAATCGGCGGGCGGCCTCCGCACGGCCGCTCTCGCCGGGGCGTCCGGGGGGCGGGGGCGGCGCGTACTGGCCTGCGTTCTGCCAGCGCTGTTGCGGAGCCTGGGACGGGGCGCCGAACATGCCGGTCAGCGCGCCCATGACTTTGCTTTCGTCGATCTCGCCGTTGTCGCCGACGAACGCGGCGGGGTTGACGACCGACAGGAACGTCTTCAGCTGATCGCCCTTGATGATCTCTGCGGCGATCGATTTGACCTCGGCTGCCTGCAGTTTCGGCAGAAACTCCGCCTTCGCTGCTTCCGCTGCGGCCGTGGACGCTTCCGCGCGTGCAGCCTTGATGGCCTTCTCGTCGGCGGAGAGTTTCTCGGTCTCCAGCGCGTCGAGCTTGGTCTTCATGTCGGCTACCTGCTGCGGCGTCAGACCGTCGAACGCCTTGACGGTGTTCTCGTGCTGACGCGCGTAGTGCTTCCAGTAGGCAGCCTGCTGCTCCGGATTCATCGCTGCGATCGGGGTGCCCTCGGGGAATCCGGTTTCCGGAGTCGCGGGGGTTGCCGGTGCGGGCGGTGTCGCCGGGGTAGCCGGGGTCTGCTGAGGTTCGTTCTCGGACAATGGTTCTCCCATGTCGGAAGGGTGGATTACCCGTGTCGGGTTCCCCCGCAAATCTGTTGCGGGAAGTAGTGGTTACGCCGCTTTGGCTGGCGGGGTGGTGCTGTAGTACGGCACCTTCTCGCCCTGCACCCGAGTCAGCACCGGGCCGAGTTCGTTGTGGTGCACGACGTCGTAGCGGGTGCGTTTGAGAGCCGCCGTGTCGGTGCTCTTGCCGGCGTCGTCGTACAGCCGGCCGAGGTCCTGGGAGTTGAGCTGCTGCCCGGGGTCTTTGCTCTTGGTCACCGGCGACACCGAGCATTTGCACCGCAGGTGAATGGGTTTGAGTTCCTTCACCCCGTACACCCGGTCCGATGCCGCGACACACAACCCGCATACCCCGCCCTTGGAGAGTTCGGGGTGAATCACCCGCCGCCAGCCGATGACCCGCTCGTCGATCGCGTGGACCTTCGCGAGGGTCTGCTGTTCGCCGAGCCGCTGCGCGAGGGTGACGTTTCCGTCGACGATCAATCCGATGCGGTCTTCCGCCGCGGTGTTCGCGGTGGCGTGGTCGGCCCCCTGGGAGCGTTCGTACTGGTAGGTCACGACTGCCCGGTTGAACACCTGGTCCGGTGCCGAATCGCTCTTGGTGACCTCGCGGTCGGTCTCGCCGTCACTGGTCTTGTAAGTGACGGTGACCTTCGGTTTCGGCTTCACCTCGGCCGAGGTCTCGCCCAGCCGGACGTGAGCACCACGCACATCGTCCGGGATCGTGACCGCGACCTTGGTGTTGATGCCGAGCGCCTGCAGCTGTGCCATTTGGGCAGCCGCGGCGGTGGACGCGACCGCCTTCTGTGCGGCGACGATGGTCCGGCCGGCCTGCTGGACGAACTTGGCCACGGCAGCTTGATCGGCCGGGTCGGTGGACCGCCACAGCGCGACGATCACCCGTGTTGCGGTGTCGGTCGCGCGCTGTGCCGCTGCCGCCGCGCCCGATATCGCCTGCGCGACAACCGAGGTCACATCCTGGCCCGACTTCACCGCCGCGAGCAGCGCGGCCGCTTGCATCGCCGCCTGCGCCCGCTGATCCGTGGGAGCGGTCACGGCACCTGATCAGGAGTCGGAGTCAACTGCTGGCCGGGCGCCTTGTCCTGGGTGGTCACCGTCTCGGTCATACGGACGTTGTTCGGCGGCGCCGGGACCGTCAGCTGGGAGTCCAGGATCTGGTCCTGCAGCAGCTCCTGGAGGTTCTGCTGCGCCTCGTCCGGGTTCATCTCCATGATGGTGGTCAGCTGCCGCTCCCGAGACAGCACACCGCGGGTCTGGCCGATCGCGGCGGTCTTCTCCGTCAGCGAGAACGATTCGATGTTGCCCCAATTGAGTTTGATGTCCTTGCCTCGCTGCGGCTCCCCGGCGAACGCGAACGCGATCTTCCACGCCTCGATCAAACGCGGCGCCAACCGCGCGCGCCGGTCCTTCACCTTGAACACCAGCCCCTCACGCATCAAGCTCGCGCCCTCCGCAGACTGATTCGCCGCGTCCGGGGTGATCAGATGCAGCGGGGTGGCGGTGACGGCCGCGAATTCCTTCACGTCGTCACGTATGCAGGTCAAGATCGGGGTGAGGTCGGCCTGGCTGGATTCCCAGAACTCGACCCCTTCCGGCACCCGCCACAACGCGCCCGGATCCGCGCGGAACACGTCATCCCAGTCGATTTCCTCAACCGGCGAATCCTGGTCGTCCTCATCACCCTCAAGATCACCCTTGACGGCTCGCTGCTTGAACGACTGATACCAGGTGATGACGATGCGCTGCAGGATCGTGTCATTGATCCGGTCCAGCAGGTCGAGGTGTGGTTCGAACTCGCCCATGCCGCGCGCGTTCACCAGCTGCACGATCGGAACCTGCCCGATCCCCGCCAGCTCCGGCATCTCGACCGGGTCGCCATCCCACTCGAACCCTTGCGACGTGAACGCCCCGCCCAAGAACGGCGTCGACGCCCGAGACGCCTGGTACCGCTTGCCGTCCAGGAACAGCCACACCACTTCACGCTGCAGAACCGGGTCATAACCGATCTTCAATGCTGCGCGCAGCTGGTTGGGGTTCATCGGATCCGGCTGTCCGATGCACAGTCTCGGATCCTCGGCGGTGATCAGCGGAGTCCGGTCCGGCGAACCTGCCGCGGCCGGCACGATCATCAGGTACGCCTCGGACATGACGAACAAATACGCAAGCGCGTCCTTGATCGCCGCAGCGAAATTCGAGTACTCCATGATCTCGCGCGCCACATCATCACCGTCAGCACTGGAATCCACGCCAGTGGAGACGCCGTTGAGCTGCATCCGGTCCATCATCGGAGTGATCGCCATCGGCGCATACGTCGCGCGGCCCTTGCGCAGCACGTCTCGGAAGGTGTTGGTGTATCCCTCGGCGACGTTCGGCAATGGCGGCTGCCCGATGAAGTACGACCACAGCATGTTCATCCGCTGCCGGCGCGTCCGATACGGAATCGGCTGCATACTCGTCGGCCGCATCGGATCCAGCAGATCGAATGTCCGGTCCCGCTCCTCGAACCGTTGGCCGAGGAAATCCAGCCACCAGGCAGGAGATTCCGGGACATCAGCACCGTCCACGTGCGCCTCCTATCTGATCCGTTGCACTACACGACGTTTCGACTTCAACGCACCCTCAGCGATCGCATCCATACGCGCCTGCCAGGACAGGATCGCGGCCATGCACGCATCGAACTTGCGGTCCGGGTGGAGCTTCCCGAGGATCCACAGCCGCTCACCACGCTCATCGAGCAGGTTCGTCGGCGCCCGACCCGCATTGCCGACGTGTCTGGCCAGCCGCTCATCGCCATCGTGGAGAGCCGGCCGGTCGCAATCGCTTCGGTGTAATCGCCGATCGCCTGCACCATCGGCCGGCGCCGGTTGGTCCACCACTCCTCGACCTTGTCCGGGTACTTCACCGACCATTCACCGACGGTGTTGTTCCAGTGCGGCGGATCCGCGTACACCTTCCACACCCGGTACCGGCGCATGATGTCCGCCAGCGCTTCGGACACTTCGTGTTCGGGGACTTCCCAGTCGTCCTCGGCGTCCAGGGATCGCTCCCACAGTCCGCCGATCTGCTGGAATCCGTGCCGGAACATCAGTGATCACGAACGCTGTCGAGTCGCGCATCCGGGCACCGTCGAAACCGACCGTGACCAGACTCTTCGGCGCGATCGACTCCCCCTCCAGAGCGAGAGTGCGCCACCGACGCAGATCGAAAGCCTGAGCTTCCATCTGCGTCCACCGGTTCGTCCACACCCGCTCGAGGTAGGTCTTGTCCGCCTTCGGCCGGTCCCACTGGGAGGCAATGCCTTCCAGGTCCGACCATTCGGCGACGTCCGGTCCGGACGCTTCCCGGATCGCCTCGACGCGCTGCTCGAAACTGCCAAGGTCGTAGCCGTCGGACGCCTGCCGGTGGAAGAAGAAGAACGACGGCCGCTCCACCTGCCCGCGGGAAATCGCTTCCGCTTCGAAGTACTCATCCTCGGCGACCGAGTTCTGTCCCGGCTGCCCCGCGGTCGTGCAGGACAGCATCCAGGGATCCTCGAGCGGCCGCTTCGGCAGGTTCGCGATCATCGTCTCGATCGCGGCCTTGTGGTTCGGCAGATACAGGCGGTGAGGTTCGTCGATGCCCTGGAACGTCGTACGGGCACCGTCTCGAGCGTTCGGCGCGCCCGCGATCGGAACGGCCTTGCCGTCCGCTTCACCATTGGCGCCGAGACGGACGATCCGGTCCAGCCCGGTGTCGAACAGGTCGGCGTCCGGGCCTTCTTCACAGATCACCATCAGCGCGCCGTAGGCGAGCTCCTCGACCTGGTCCTTGGTGTTCGCCATCAGCGGGATGTACGGGTCATTCACCGGGCGGCCCTGCCGGAGCGTGCCGTCAGAGTTGAATCCGTTGAACCGCACCGGGCTATCGGCGTGCAGTTCGCAAAACGCCACCCACGCCATCAGCTCGGTCTTCGCCGAACCCTTCCGCACCGACATCCCGCACCGGTTGAACACTCGCTTGCCAGCTCGAGGGTGCCCCTTCGGCCAGACCTCGTACGCCCGGTAGAGGACGAACTTCTGGTCCGAGTTCAGCTTCGCCGGTTGCCCTTTCAGGCTGCCGGGTCCGTAGACGCACCGTTCTTCGATGAACGCGCAGACCTGGTCGCCGAGAGTTGGATTCGGCACATCCCCCATCGGGGGGACGGTTAGTTGCATCAGCCCGCGGCGTACGCGGCGCGTGGATCCGGTGCAGCCTTCGGCCGCGTGGTCGCACGACGCTGCTTGGTGCGCTCCTCGGCCTCTTCACCTCGGGAAATTTCCCATTGCAAGCTTCGCCGTGCCATTGGGGTAAGGCCGCACTCCCGCAATAGATGCCGTGCCTCCGTCGCGCTGGTGACGCGCGATGCCGGCGAAGTCGATTCGTCCCACACCTGCTGCATCAGCCGAGCCGCCAGAAACAGGGTGTGCCGATCAGACTCGGTCCACTCCGGCGCCATCGGCGACGACCAACAATCCGTCCACCAAGACAACACCGCCACATGCCAATCGACGTGATCGGGCAGCTCGGGGATCTCGGGGTTCTCCACCGCGGACAACATCGCCCGAGTCGAGGTCTTGTTCCGACGAGCACGGACGGAAGCGGGTTTCGATGCGGCCATGACGGCCTCCCTTCGGGCCCCGGCAGCCCTGGCGGCTGGACGGTTCCGGGTCGTACAGATCGGATTTGGCAGAGGGTCCCGATGCCTGGTGGGAGGGGGCGGGAGGGGTGGAGGGGGTGGGTCAGAACAAGGTGGGCTCCCGGGGAGGAAGCACACCTCGCCGGATCCGCCAGTGCGCTTCGTTGAACGACCGCGCCGCGTGACAGTTGGCGCACCGAACCACGCAGTAGCGCCCGACATGTTCAAGGAACGCGTTCAGTCTGCTCCGGGTGGTGAGCTTGCTGCGGTTTTCCTTCCAGCCCAGATCGGTTCGTTTCGTGCTCGGGTCGAGGTGATCGAACTGGAGTGCCGCCGGGTGGACGCGGTAGCCGCAGTCGACGCACCCGCTGGCTAGCTTCAGCGCGTCCAGCGTGGCTGCGGCAGTCTTCAGGTTTGCTGCGGTCCGTCGCTTGCGCGCCTCTGGGGTATCCGGCACTGACTCGCACCCCCTAATGCGCCCGGTCCTGGTTGGTCTTGGTCCGGTGGCAGTGCGGTGGGGTTCGGTCGTGGACCGCGGCGAGGTTGCTCGGGTGGTCCGACCCTCCCCGTGACTGCGGGACGACGTGGTCGACGGTGTCAGCGCCGGGGCGGTGGCAGATGTGGCACGTCCAGTTGTCGCGCTCGAGGACGTCTTGCCGGATGCGTTCCCATCCCTGGGGTTTGCGCCATCCGCTCGGGGTTGCCCATCCCTCGGTGTGGTCGTCGCAGTGCTTGGTGTGCCGGATGAGGTTGATGCAGCCTGGTGTTGGGCATCGGCGTGGCGCCTTGGGCATCAGTGCTTGGGCTTGACGTTCGGGTGTCCGGCGCGGTCCATCTTGGCGTGGGTGGCCGGCCAGATGCCGAGGGCCGCGTGGTGGTAGTTCGCGCACAGGCCCTTGGGATCGGAGACGTACTTGCCGAGCTCGGTGACGCACCGATCGAAGTCGCCTCCGGTGCCCCACTGGATCTTGGCTGCGCCCGCACCCTTGGTCCAATACCGACGCAGGCGTGCGGTGGCCTGTGCGTCTCCTGGGGTGGCTTCCTGTCCTGCGACCATGGTTACATCACCTACCCGTTGGCTGTGCCCAGCACCTTGGTCATGATCTGCTCGTTGATCGCTGCTCTCAGCTCGGGCATGCCCGGCGTGTAGGTGAGCGGGATGTCCACGGTGCCAACCAGAACCGGGTCCTGGCCGGGCAGCTGGAGCAGCAGCTGGGCTTGGATGCTGTCGGGTGTGTCCGCCATGGCTTGTCCTCCAGTGCGATCCGGCGTTGGCACGTGGGTGGCGGGCGCGGGATCCGGTTTGCTGTCGGGGTCGGTGCGGCTGCCGTGGCAGCGTGGGCAGGTGGTTTGCTCGGTGACCGTCTTGTTGGTCGTGAGGTAGCCCATGCCGAGCGCGGTGCCGAGCGCCAGGCTGGTGGCGTGGTCGGGTTCGGTTTTCGTCGCGGTGACCTTGCCGGTGCCGTGGCAGCGGCCGCAGTTCCCGGACATCACCAGGTGCCCGTGAGGCGGGCGTACAGGGCGCTGAGCGTCACGAGGACGGCGAGCGCGTCGGTCATACGATCGGCACAGTCACATCGCCGTGATTGGCGAGGAGCGTGCGGAAGTCGGTGAACGAGATGTACGCGCGCCCGTGGACGCCCCAGCTGTCCGCCCACGAGTTGAGGATGGTGAGCCGCTGGCGTTCCATGTCGCCGCCGAGGATGAGGTACTCGTGGCCGCCCTCCACGTCGCCGGTGGGGCGGATTACGCCCGAGTGGTCGGGGTCGAACATGCCCCGGGTCCACTCCGTACCCACGATCACCGGTGAGTGCTGGAGAGCGAGGAGCAGGGCGTCGAAGCCGAACGCGTGGTGGTAGGCCGAGAGGTAGCCGAGCTTGCGGCCGGCCTTGCACACGGCCAGGCCGCTGGATCCGGTGTCGTCGGGCTTGTAGCTGCCGGGGATCGAATCGAGCTTCGTTGCCGCCGAGTACAGCTCGATGGCCTGGTCCTCGATGAGGTAGGCCGTGCGGTGGCCGGCGTCGCCGAGTTCGGTCTGCGCGTAGTTCGTGTTCAGCCACTGGGCGAGAGCGAACCCCGTGCATCCGCCCAAGTCTTTCTGGTCCAGCACGGGCGCTTCGTGGCTCCACAGGACGGTCTTGGGTTTGGCGGCCGATACGCGGGCCGGGAACTCGCGGGAGCGCTCGTCGTGTTCGACTACGCGACCGAGGGCGTAGGTCACGATGCGCTCCAGACCACGGTCAGCTGCTTCGCCAAGCAGTGAGTGCAGTACTTGCACGGGCCGACGCGGTCGATGCTCCAATGGTGCAGGCGGCCCAACCATTGATTGCCGCCCGGGATGTCGATGGTGAGGTGTGCGCCCCGGCGGGAGTCCGCGAGTATCCAGGCCGCGACCTCATCGTCGAGCGGTAGCGTGGCGGTTCGCGTGCCATCGGCTGTCTCGGTCGGCTCATCGGCGAGCTGGCCGATCAGGTTCATGCTGATGTCCCAGACGCGGATGGTCGGGCATACGACGATGCCTCCGCTGCGGAGTTTGGCGTAGGCCATCAGGCGGAAGCGCTCTGCAGGGCGTGGAACGCGGCGCGCGGCACGGCGAAGTCGCCAGCGCTGATCACGTCCCAGAGCGCGGACAGCAAGATGGTCGCTACGGCGTTCATTTGTTCTCCTGGCGGATGATTGGCCGGACGTTTTCCGGCGGGTCGGCGGCGGGGTAGAACCGATCTACGGTCAGCGGGGCATCACGCCGAGGAGGCGGAGCAGCAACTGCAGCAGCGCGACATAGGCGCGCTCACAGCGGTCGATCACCGGCTGAGATGGAGCAGGAACTGGATCAGCAGGTACATCCACCACGCGTACATCAACCCCTCCGGAAGTAGCGGGCGACGTGGTAGCACTCCATCGCCGCGAACACGGGCCGCCAATCACGCAGGACGCTGTAGACCAGATCGGATCTGGCCGACTCGATATCCCGAGCGTTGGCTTCGTTCACGGTCGATGCGGTAGAGCACGGTCGCGCGATGCGCTGGCCCGACCGGATCAGTCCGCCGCTGACGATCTCGCGGATGTCCATCAGCAGCACGCAGGGCCGTCGTCGGGCGGCAGGGATACGCCTCCACCGCCGCCGCCGGAACCGGAGATGTCCCACGAGGAGCCGTCAGCGCCGTGCAAGCGGACACTGCCGAGGAGCTTCTCCTGCTGCTCCCGCCAGCGCGTGATGTCGTTGAGGCTGATCGGGCCGTTGAAGTGGACGCTGTGATCGACGGTCACGCGGGGCCGGTAGACGCGGTGTGACAGACGGATCAGCGCGCCAGCGAACGACTTGCGGAAGTTCATCGCACGACCTCCCACTGAAGTTTGTCCATCGCGTCGGCCACCTGACCCTCGTCGTCGCTGCCGAGAGCGATAGCGATCAGACGTCGGCGTTCGGTGTCATCCACCGAAGTGCCAGACCTGGAGGGGTGCCTCGAATACCAGCGGAGCGACGGGGCGGTGCCACAGAGGGAACAGCCAGCAGGGCATCAGGACTCCTCGGGGAGACTCACGGGACAGATCGAGTAGCACGAGGATTCGAGGTTCTGGCGACGGTGCCAAGACTCGGCTTCGGCCACGGATTCGAATGGCCCGACGAGCATCGGCCCCACAGGCTCACGGGCGTCGAAGTCGATGATGCACAGCCGCGACTCGAAGTCGGCCTCCCGGCGGCGGAGCAGCAGGCCTGCGTTCTGCAGCTGATTGATCGCGTCGGTCGCCATCTCGCCATTCACACCGGCCTTGACGAGCGCCTGGTGAGCGTCATCGATGATCCGGCTGTCGGGCGCGGCAACGGTTTCGAGCATCAGGACTCCTGATCGAGGATCGAGTAGCCGAGCGCCGGATCGGCGTCGGCGCGTTCGAGGGTGATGCGGGTGGTGGTCTGGTCGCCGTTCTCGATCTGCTCCCGAGCCGTCTCGCGGTAGCGGCGGCCATGAACGAACCAGTCAGCGCCGGGAACCGTCGGGGTGAACCCGAGCTCGGAGTAGGCGGCGGGCGGCTCGGAATCCTTGTCGGTCAGCAGGTAGTGCATCAGGACTCCTCGCCGAATACATTGCAAAAAGAAACCCGCAGGTCGCGGCGGCAACCATCCGAAAATACCGGATAGTTGCGAAAAAGGATTCTGCCGAGCCGGAGGCGGTATAATCGTCGCACTCTGCGTTGTGAGCACAGCTCAGCAATCTATAAACCCAGAGCTTCCCGGAAAGTCCGTGAAAAGTCCAGTCACCGCGCGGATCACGCCGATTTCCTCCGGTTTCGGGCCTCCACCGCCAGCACCTCACTCACCCGGAATCGTGGCGCGCGGGGCCGGCCGTAATTGGGCAGCAGCCCTTTCGATGACCACGCCCAGATCGTGGCCGCAGGAACGCCCCAGAACTGTTCGATGTCCTTCGCGGGCAGTACAGCATCCTCGGCGTGGTCGGCGGCTGCAGCGGGCAGGTAGGTGGGTGCGATCCATCGTTGGCCACGCTGGCGGGCCATGTCGTCGAGTTCCTTGCACTTGGCGGGATCGACGACGCGGAGAGCTGATCGGTAGGCGCGGGCGATATCTCGTGCCCATTCCAGGTTGGTGCGGTGAACCTCGGTCACGATTCCTCCTCGGCGTCCACGAGAGCCCAATCCGGCTCGAAGGCAGGATGATCAGCCCACGCCGCAGCCAGGCCATAGAGCGTGAGCCAGGCCAGGTTCGGGGCGTCCGTGTACTCCCAACCGTCCACCTCCAGGATGCTGGCGCACTCGGCGACGATCGCGCGCCGTCCTTCGATGTCCCGCATTACGTTCGTCGGATCGTGGCGGACGATATGGGCGGCGTTCTGGTCGCTGACCTCCACCTCAGGATCGTCATACCCGACGGCGAAGAGGACGCCCTCCTCGGTATACCGGTGCTCATGCCCTGCGGATGTTCTGCGGGATGTCTTCGAGTCCGACGAGAATCGGCAGCCGGGATATGGGCAAGCCGTCCAGTCCTTGAGAACGCCGAGGTTTCCTCCGTCGCCCCATTCCCACTTGCCCTGTGTAGCCGCCCGCGCGATCTGTTCGTCCTCCGTCAGCCGGTCCTTGATGAACTTCACAATGTCGCTCATGCGACGGCCAGCGGGTTGTTGAGGCGCGCGAATTCGTCTTGGTCCCAACAGTTCCGGCAGTTCCGGCACTGGATCAGGGCGTGCTCGAGCGATGAGGTCAACATCCGGTACCCGCACATGTGGCAGGACTCGTTCAGCCATGTCGTGGTCTCGATCAGGCCGAGGACCGATTGCGCCCGGTGATGCAGCCTGGCCAGCCGGAGGATGCCGTCGACGCCGTCGAGGGTGGCGTAGGTGATGTCGTCGCCGCCGTCCGGATGCGGCCGCCACACCGTCATCAACTGCGACGGAAGATCAATCAACGTGCCCAACGATGAGCAGATCAAAGTCAGGATGCCTTCGCCGGGGAGCCGGTTCGCCCAACGGGTGGTTTCCTCGGTGATCTCGGTGAGCAGGGTGTCGATGCCGAGCGGGATCGGGATCGGGCGTTCGCTGGACCCGGAGACTTTCGGGCCGGATGTGTGAGCTTGGCCTGTCAGCCGCATCTGGTAGAGCAGCGATTCGTCGTCGTCGAGGTGGCGGATCGCGTCGAAGGCGTGGGTCTCGCAGGAGTGGCAGAGGGTTCCTGCGCGTTCGACGCCGGCGCCGTGTGTGTGTCCGGCGGTGTCGCGGTGGCGGGCCTTGCAGCGGTGGCCCTGACGGCATTCATGCTCCGGATTGCCCATGCCTCCAGCGTAGGGAAAAACGCCGTCGATCTCGAGTCGCCTCGCGCACGGTTGATTGTGGTGTTGACCATGCGGTTTACATCTCGAACCAATTCTCTAATCGAATTAGACTTTGAACTCTAGTCGTGTTAGAGTTATCGTGTGAAGAAGAACAAGCTGATGCGGGAACTCCAGCAGCTCGCCGACAACCGCGGACTCACCTTCGAGTTCGTCCGCCGCGGCAGCAACCACGACATCTACCGCCTCGGCAATGTTCAATTCCCCATCGGCCGCCACACCGACATACCCGAACCCACCGCCCGCAAAATCATCAAGGAAGCAGGGAACCAATGACCACCTACACCGCCACAGCCACCCCCGACGACCGGTGGTGGTCCGTTGAGATTCACGGCCTGCCCCCCAACATGGTTGGCGTCACCCAGGGCCGAAACCTCGATGACGCCAAGGCGATGGCCCGCGAGGTTGTCGCTTTGCTGCTTGAAATCCCCGAGGACGACGTCGATATCGAGCTGCGGGTCGCCGGCGCCGAGGAATTGCTGGACGAACTCGCCGAGGCCCGAGCCGCGAAGGAAGCCGCCGCCCGCGCTGAACAGGAAACGCTCGCGCGGATAGCGCGTGATCTGACCTCGCGGGGGATCACCCAGCGGGACGCGGCCCAACTGCTGGGGTTGTCGCCGCAGCGGGTAGCGCAGCTCGCGCCGCGTCGCGCCGGATGACACACGGCTGCGGCCACCGCCAGGGGGGTAGCGGTGGCCGCAGGAATCCGCGTACGCGGTGCGCCACGAGGGTCCCGGAGAGGATGGAACCTCGAATCAGGAACCGGCCCGCACGGGGCCCTTACTCGTTGGCAGGGTTGATGCTATCGATTCCGGGAGCAGATCTCGAGTCACCGCGCACACCGCCCCATCCGCCGCCTCCGCCGCCCACGAACGCGAAGTAGTCAGCGTCTCCCGGGACAGTCAGTACACCGTCGACGGGATCAACCCTGCGCCAGTCAATGCCATACCGGGCCATGCCGAACCGACACCAAGAGATCCGGTTGCGATGGGCGGAGTGAACGTCGAGGCCGGTCCGTCGCCGCGGCGGCGGCCCTCCTCCAACTGCCAATCCACCAACTCGTGGATCTCGTCCGGGTGCTCCTCCGCCTCGAGTTGGGCGATGGCGTCAAGGACGGACTGCTCGGCGTTCACTTCAAACCACCTCGGCAAAAGGTGCCAGGGACTGGTCCAACCCCGGGTCGCCACCCCTTTTGACGAACTCGACACCGTCACGGGAAACGACTGTCATCCCCTCGGGCACCTCGTCCCAGGACGGCCAAACCTTAGGTTCTATCAGGAGTTTGCTCCGGAGGATCGCCATCTCCTCGGCCGCCTTCAGTGCATCATCCTGCCACTCGGTGCTCATGGTGTGGATTCTCCCGGAAGGTCTTCGAGGAACGGCGACGGCCACAGGAGGATCGGCTTCAGCAGTTCCGCCTCGTCAACGAGCCGCCACCCGTACACGCGCCAGCGCTTGCGGTGGCCGTTCGGGTATTCGACGGTCAGCGCGCCGCCTTCGGCAAGTTTCCACACGGGAGGTCGTTCGTAGTCGTGCCACTGCCCGAGCCGTTTCCAGTCAGGGCTCCATGAAGTCCAGACCGGCAGGACAGGCGGCGCGCACTTCTCGATCATGGTGTGGGTTCTCCCTCGTCCTCGTCGACCTCTTCGTCCCATTCGACGCCGCCGAACCGCAGATCCAAGAATCCCAGGTACTCGCCGTCGACCATCACCGACAGGTTCCCGACCTGGTTCTTCACCAGCACAGCGTCCGGGTGGCGGGCGTGGACGGTGTCGGCCATCTCGTGCAACTGCTGGGCGGTCACGCCGACGTTGTCGAGGCTGCTCGGCTCGCTCATGGTGTGGATTCTCCCGCCTCGGTGGGGCGGCGCATTTCTTCGATCCGCGCCTCTACCGCATCACGCAGCCGCCGCGCCTCGGCCGGATCATGCGTGTGATCGCTGCGAACGCACTCCATGTGGCGGTTGTACACGCACTCGGCGGGATGGAGGGGCACCTTCACTCCCGGACCGGGGATGTGTCCGCCCTTGCTGTAGCCATCGCTCATGCTGTCCACTCTTCCCGAAAATCCGGATGCGAAGACCAGATCGACGCCACCGACTTCAGGAACGGCCGCGCGTACGCCGCAGACGCGCCCGGATCGCCAGCATCATGGCCGATCCAGTCCGCGGCCTCGAGGATCGCACGCAGCGCCGCGCACTGTCGCAGTACGCGTTTAGGCTGCTGCCGGGCAATATGCTCAGCGTCCTGCACAGATGCTCCGCCGTCACCTTCGTATCCCTGATCGGTCACAGGGTGCCAGACGCCCTCGCGGGATACGTAGACGATCACGCGCTCGTTTTTGTCTCCGGAATGAAGCTCCGAAATCTCCCATGTGCCCGGAGACGCCGCTCCCGCGATCTCCTCGTCCTCACGCAGGCGGGCCTCGATGAACTCGTCGATGGTCGTCACGCCGACCACTCTTCCTGGAAATCCGGATGGTCGGCGTAGATGCGCGCGATCACCCGAACGTTGAGTTCGAACGCTGCGAGCATGCTCTTAGGCAAGTCGAACGGCTGTAGAAGCCTGTACTGAGACACGATGCTGCGATGCGCTTTCACCTCCCGCAGTACGCGCGCCGGATCGAAGCGTTCAGCATGCCTAGACACCGTCGAATCACCGAGCTCGTGGAGAGTATCGCCGACGTCGAGGCTGCCGGACCATTGCTCGCGCCACTCCGCTCGGCGACCCTCTCCGGCAAAGAACTCCGCCGCAGTGCGTGCAACTTGTTCGTCCTCCCGCAGCCTGGCCTCGATGAAGGCGTCTATCGTCAGCGTCTCGGCAGCGTCGGTCACGACTGCGCCACCTCCACGCGAGATCCACTCGGGCACGGCCCATCTCCACGCTTGGTGCCACACTTCCAGCAGCGGACATTCACCCTCTCGCCGCAGTTGTGGCAGCGGATGTCGCCCGCTGCGTTCGTCGGGCACCCGCACGACGGCAGCGGAGTCGAGTCCTTCACCGGCTGTTCCACTACCGGCTGCTCATCCTCGTAGCCCGCGAAGGCGACGTTCACGAAGAACTGGTCCGGCGGATCGTACGGGTAGGAGTTGCCGTCCGCCTGGACCTCGAAGATGGCGTCCCGGCCGGACTTCATCGGGCACACGATCCGGTCGCCGGGGCGAGGCCGGTTGCGCATGTGTCCGTGGATACGGCCTCGCCCGGACTCGTCAGGCATCCGGAACCACTCGATGTTGTCGGCCCACCGCGAGTGGTCGACCATGCGGTACGTGGCAGGCTCGGTAGAATCTGTCATGGCTGAACCTCCTGGGGTTCGGTCGGTGGCCGGGAGGTGTCGAGACCCCCGGCCACATCCAATTCTAGCAGGTCACAAGGCATTTCATACCCACGGGATGCTCCAGTACAGGCAGTTGTTGGCGAACTCGTACACCGCCCGAACCCCACGCCGCCACCTCGAGGCGTCCGGCGGGAGCGGCTCGTGATACCCCCAAGGACCGACCACACCGTGAGGCTCACGGTAGGGCTTGGTCCTCATCGGGTCTCCTGAGGTTCGGCCGAGAACGTGCCGTTGTGCTCGCGGTCCCGGTTCGCCGCCTGGTCCCAAGTCAGCGCGAACTGTGAGTACGCCTCCCTCGTCTGCCCCGTCTCGACGAGGTCCAGCGCCCGGTTGGTGTCGATGCGCGCCCGGCGCTTGGCCTCTCGCACAAAGAAGTCCAAGACCTCGTCGCGGGTGGCTTCCCACATGACGAACGTGTCAGTGTTGGTGGAGAAGACACCGAAGTACTCGGTGTCGGGTTGACGGATGATCTGGTAGCTCATTCGGTCAGTCCTCCTCGGGCAGTGCGGCCGCATCCTCGTCCTGGCACGCCCAACACGGGAGTCCTGACGGCGGGCCGGGCTGCGTCCACATCAACGCGCCACAGCGTGGGCAATCCCGCTGGACCAGTCGCGGCCACGTGTCGCCGTCGCGGTCCATGTGGTCGCCGTCGTGCTCGGAATCGAGCACGCACTCATCGCCGCCGGGCACTCCGACGGTGTCGCAACTAGCCATGGTTGGCCTCCTCGGGCCGGTATTCGAGTTCCCAGGTGGGATGGAATGGCACCGAACGTTTCTCGCCGTCCAGGCGGATGCGCAGGCTGCCGTGGCGGGCGGCGGTGATCGTGCCCAACTGCGGCGTCCGGTCGCCGGTGTAGCGGACACGGCCTCCGCGCTTCGCCGGGACGCCGTAGCTGTCCCGAACCCACTGCATGCTCACCGCGCCTCCTCGGGCTCGTGCAGCACGGTGGCAGCTCCGTCGCACCACAGCAGCAGCTCACCGGACGTAACCGACAAGGGATAACCGGTCGTCCACCAATACCCGGTCTCCACCTTGCGGTGTGCCTGCTCGGGCTCCTCGGGATTGATCGCGATGGAACCCGCTGGAAGCGCATCGAGTTCTTCGGCTGTCTCGATGACGCGGGGCGGTGGACGCCAACCTCGGCCGAGCAGTTTCTTGGCACCATCCCCGGCGTCCAGATACCCGCCCAGGAGCGGCAGATGGGTGCACTCGTCGCAGCACGGCGGTTCGATGTTGTCGGCGAGCGCTGCGGTGAGGTCAGTGGCGAGCTGGTCGCGGGGTTCGGTACTACTCACCGGAATCGGCCTCCTCGCCGAGCAGCACGAGAATTTCGCGGCCATCCTCGATCTGCTGCTCGGTGTCCTCGTCGTAGTCATTGCTCTGGTTGGCCCACCGCTCGGCGAGCACCTTGATCGCCGCGACCTTCTCGGCGGCATCCAGCAGGGCAGGCAAGTTGTTGCCCGACCAGATGAGCATGTTGGTCGTGGCGTCGGCGCCGCCCTCTGTGACTAACTCGACTCGACGCATACCGGTGTCGAGAGCTGCGGCGTACAGGCGCCGGCCTTCGGCGATATCGGCGGCAGGCAAATCATTCACTGATATTCACCTCTCGCAGATGCCGATTCAGGTCGGCCAGCGCTCGGCGCTGCGTCCAGCCATGACCGCACCGGCGGAAATAGACGGCGGGCGCCAGGGGTTCGGCAAGATAGCCGTTCCACGCCACTGCGTCGCAGCCACATACCCGGGATGCGGTGCAGGTGTTTGCGCGCTTCGGCTGAATCGGCCGAATCGAGCGCAGCGGTAGGCAAACCAGAGTTCTTCAAGCACGCCCACGCGATAGATCTCGCCCCGGTAGTAGCGGCCGTTGATGGCGACGAACAGATCGGCTCACTCGGCATCGGTGTTCACCTCCCGCTTGTCGGAGCACTTCGAGCAGTACAGGACCTCACCGGTGGGGTTCGCCCAGTCGAATCCGTCGGCTTCCTCCAGCGCGCCGACTTTGTCTGTCCATGCGGCCCAGTCCGATCCGAGGTCGTTCGGGGTGATACCGCAGTCGTCGCACACAGCGGCGTACATGGTCACTTCGCGGATCACTGCTGGACCTCCCGCAGCTCGTACACGCGGGCATCGGAGTAACCGCCCTCGGCGCGGTAAGCCGCGGCACGGGCGACGGCCACGGACTTCGACATCACGCCGGACGGTAGGACAGCCAGGGTGCCGTCCCGAAGTTCGGAGACGACCGCATACCCGACCGGATCGGACTGCGGCTCTCCATGCACAGGGCATTCCGGGTCGACATTGGCGATCATCCAGCCACCGTTCTCAGGCGACACTCCGAGATCGGCACCAGTGACACATCGGCCGGGGCAACGGTCGTCGTCGATGTTCGCAGCCGGGGCAGACTGCGCCGCGGGTCGGGTGCCGGTCTCGGATCCGACAATCGGCACCAAGTCGTAGCCGTGCTCCGCCCAGTACTCGCATTGGTCGACAGAGATCACCGCGGCCTCGTGCAACCACTTCCACCCCGGGCTTCCCTCTTCCGGGCGACGGGTGCGCTTCACCACGATATAGGCGTGAGGCTCGGACTGTGCCGCTTCCAGTTCGGTGATGCGGGCGCGCAGCCGGGCGTTCTCCTCGTCCAGTCCGAACATGCGCCGCTGATCCTCGGTGGGCTCCAACGATTCCGGGGCGTGGCCCTCCGTCAACCACGCTGGGGCGACACCCTGATCGGACCAGGTGCAGGATCGTTGGCCGATCTCGTAGCCGTGCCGGGCCCAGCTGCGGGCGTCCTCGACGGAGGCCACCAGGGCGCCGATGGTGCGATCGGACAGCAGTTCGCCGAGTTCGATGATCTCGTCGAGTTCGGCGGCGGTGAGCGGTTCGGGTGTCTGGTCAGGCATGGCTGTTCTCCTCGAGGTACCGCGCGGCGGCCTGGTCCAGGGACGTGACATCCGGTGCGGTGTGGTGGATGTCGATCAGCCGGGCGAGGCGTTCATTCCGGAACCCGAACCAGTACTGATCACCGGCCGTGACGAGCGGCAGCGATTTCGGGCCGGGGTTCTTGGCGGCGTAGATGTCGACCAGAGCGCCGGCCACCGCGTCATCGTCTACATCGACGTAGGTGTATGGCACACCGGCCTTGTCGAGCTTGCGGGTGGTCTGCTTGCACTGCTGGCAGCCGCCGCGTCCGTAGACGCGGATCGGGACCAGGCGGTCCGCGGGAGTGAGTTCGGTCATTCGGGTTTCTCCTGTTGCTGGATTCCGCCGTGAGGGCGGTGGATTCGGCACCACTCGCGCTGCTCGCGCCATTCGTCGAGGGAGCAGACGATCGAGGTGGCGAGGGTGGGGATCTTCGGGTTTCGGATGCCGATGGATTTGAGGGTGTGGGCGTCGCCGCAGACGCAGTGGAGGGTGGTGGCGTGGGTGCGGCCGATGTTGTCGGGATCGGCTGCCAGCCACCACCGGCCGGTCATGCCGGGGTGTCTCCATCGGTGGAGGCAGTCTCCCCGTCGGTGGCGACATGTCCCAGCGTGCGGAGAATCCGCTGGATAGCCGCTATCTCACGGTTGACTCCCCTCACCCACCGGTCCTGCTCGGCATGTCGCTCTGCGTGCCGATCGGGGTCGATGGCGTACGCGTCGCAGCGGCTGCACAGCTCCCCCGCCGACGGATTGGGGACAGGTTCCCCACCGGCGGGAGCAGTTTCGGCACCGAGCCGGTTCTCGAACTGCCGGGCGCGGCCGAGCCAGCCGAGACGACCTGTCCACGGGATCGTGTTCCCGGGGCCTGTGCGGGTCTCTGCCGGGATGTCGGCGGGTTTCTGGGTCCGGGCTACCCGCGACACCCCTACGGGACGCTGAGGCATCACAGGGCCCCAATCAGCTGGCTGAGCCGAGTCACCGCATGGTCGACCAGCTCGGCCGCCCGGGTGCTTTCGAAAACACCTTCAGGTTTCGGGTCCCAGCAGAGACTGGCCGCGCCTGCCAGTTCGCCGAGCAGCTGCTCTACCCCGTGGACGTCGGCGAAGGTGTTGTTCGCGTGCTGAATGTTGGTCATCGCTGGTTCTCCTCGGTCGAGTTCCGCATGCTCGCGATGAGGTCGGCCGCGTCGAGTCCCTGCATCTCCACCAGCCCCAGCCAGGCGGAGGCGAGGCAGAAGATGGTGGGCTCGGGGTCGCAGTTGTGGAGCACGGCGTAGAAGCCACGGATGTCAGTCCGGACAAACGCTTCCAGCAGTGCGACAGTGTCCCGAGCTCCGTCGGCGGTTCGGTCGAGTTTGGTCATCGGTTGTTCTCCTGGTCTCGGTTGATGGCTTGTTGCGCTCGGGCGGACGGGATCCGCTCCGAGAAGTCGGCAGTGGTGGCGGTTTTGCGGAGGTGGGGTTTGCACTCGAGGCACGGGATGGGCGGCCCTCGTCGTCGTGACCGATCCAGCCCTGCCGGGCATCGCGGGTCGCGGCACTTCGGGGGTTCGGGGTCTCCGTACCGGTCCGGGCTCATGCCGAGTCGTTTATCCGGCGGAACACCTTCGAGGTATCCAGCGAGCGAACCGGCCGCGACTCCAACTCCTGCCGCTCGGCCAACCGCTGCTGGAACTCGGCCAGCTGCTCGGCGGTCAGCTCGATGCTCGGCTCGCGCCCAAGAGCCACCTGCCGCGCCCACCGGTGCGCCACCGGAGGCGAATAGCCCATGTCCTGCAGCACGTAGTTCGCCTGGTCCATCAACTTCCGACGGTCTTCGGTCAGATCCCGAAGGGCATCGAAGTAGGCAGCTCGAGCGTGGCTCACGATCGACGCGGGCAGCGGCCGGTAGCCCTGCTCTTCCTTCCGGTAGGCGTGGTCGACGCCGTCGAGCAGTTCCTCCGCGGTGAGCCCGCAGTCGGCGAACACCTCAGCCCAGCCGAGGATCGTGGTCTCACCGACGTTCGGGAACCACAGGTCCTTGGTCGCGCACTTCGCCAGCACCAGCACCGCGGCGCGCTTGTGTTCTTCGCTGATCATCGAGTGATTTCCTTTGCGCTCGAACCGCTCATGAGGCGGGAGCCGATATCGAGGATGTTCTGGACTTTCTGGTCGCCGCGAGACGGTCCGCCCTGGACTGATCGGGGGTTGCGATCCGGCAGTGGGTCGTCGGCCCAGCACTCGGCGTTGAGCCACGACGCAGGGTGCTTCGTGTATTGCTGCTGCCGGTTGGGATCGGCGGCGTAGCGGCGGGCGCCGTCGAGGATCGTCTGCGCGTCGGCCTTCTTGAGCGCTCCGACGTAGGCGCGGACCGCATTGGGCTTCGCTTCATGGCGGGGGTAGATGGCCCAGAAGTCGGCGAACTCTTCGGGCTCGGCAGGCTTCGACTTCGCGCGCGCCTTAGTAAGAGTCTTCGTAGAAGACTCTTTTTGGGTATGGGTATGGGTATGGGTAAGAGCGGACTCGGCCGGACGCTCATCGGACTCGGGCGGGACATCCTCGGACATGTCCCCATGTCCCGGTGGGACATCCGTGGGACATGCCTCTGACTTGGCCTTCTTCGACTCGCGCCACTTCCGCTTACGCTCCGCCTCGGCCTCGCGCTTCGACTGCTGATCGTCAGAGGTGAGGTTGAACTCGCCCCAATTCACGAACTGGTAGCCGTCATCGGTCTCGATCCAGTACCCCGCGTCGACCAAAAGCTTCGGCACATCCTCGGACGAACCGAACTCGTCCCAGATGTCCCGTGGGACATGTCCATCGGTGGCATGGTTGTTGCACCACGAGTTCGCCAGCGCCCACAAGCCCACCGCTTCGCAGCGACGCCGGCGAGGAATCCGCATCGTCTTGCGGTGGCTGTACATCTTGTCGTCGATCCGACCCCATGCCATCAGGCACCGCCCTGGTAGTCGGGCGAGTTCTTCGCCCGCTTCACGGCCTGCCGCACAGCCCCCTCCGACATGCCGAGGACAACAGCGATCTCAGCGTGAGAGAGCCCGTACGCGCGGGCGATCAACATCCACCGGGGTTTGTTGATGAGGTACGACTCGCCCTGTTTGCGGACGGAGTCGAGGGTTTCGATGACGCGCTTCTGCGCTTCCTCGCGAGACAGCGAGGTCCATTCGGGTATCGTCAAGCAGGCCTCATTCCCTGACTGATGGGTCGGACTGGGGCGAGGCCCCGGCCGGTGTTGGAGCACCATGTGGCCGGGGCCGTTCCCCATCATCTTACCCGAGTTACGTGACAGTTGCGGTATCGCCGCGTCACGAAATCCCTTGTCGGAACCCCGTTTTGGGTCAGACTTGGACGGATTGGAACAGCGCTTAGTAACCACTTCGCAACCCCTGTCGCCGTATCTCGTTGCGTACCTTCCGGAACTCCCGGGCCCGCTCCCGCAAGTGCTTGCCCAGCAGCTGATTCGCCTGCGGCTTTGTCGGCGCCCCCCAGCACGCGCCACACAAGCACCACGCCCGCCAGCCGGTGGCGATCCGCTCGAACCGGTCGAACCCATGCGCGTGCCGGGGCTCGGTGATCACGCCCTTCATGGCTCACCGCCGAACAGTCCCGGCTCGTCCGACACCACCGGGGGCGTGCGTGGCGCGAACGACCGCACATGCCTGTCCAGCGACTCCCGCGCATCCCGCTCACGGCCACGCAGAAACCCCAGGCCGCACAGGCATTCGGCGATGTAGGCACCCGCGGCGGGACGCACCTCGAGCAGACTGTGGGCGCTCATGCGATCGCCTCCGCCGTATGCAGGACAGATCGCAGCCGCGTCCCTATCCACTCCCCCACGGCCGGCGAGACCGCGTTGCCGAAGCCATCGCACTGGTTGCGGGCGGAACCCCACACTTTGAACGTGCCCTCGCGCCCTGGGAATGTGGTGTCGAACCCGCAGCCGCGGCCGACCTCGTGCGCGCCCAACATGCGGAAGTGGCAGTCCTCCACCGGGATATCAGCCAGCGCGGCAGCTAGTTCAGCGGACAGCAATCCGGGAATCTGCTCGGAGGTGACAGTCGGCATCGACTCGCTGCCGAGGACTGGAACAGTGTTCTTCCGAAACGGGATCACGCCCGTAGCGACCATGCCGAGCGTCTCCGAACCGAGTGCTGTCGGGAGCGGTTCATTCATTCCACGCGGGGCGCCCTGAAAGTTGTTGATCGCAGCGAACATCACCGCCCGCTCATGCGTCGAAGTGACCGTATCCATCGGCTGTGTCAAATGCTTTCCGTCGCCGTTGTGGCGGTGCGCGGCGAACACAGCACCAGTCGACAAGAGCCCAGTCTCCTGCTGGCTCGTCTGCGTCGACATCGGTTGCGCGAGAAGCCTCTCCACGCCGTGAGCGGACTTGGCGGGCATCAGGATCGCCGGATACTCGGCAAACCGTTTCCGGCAGCGTTCGATACGCGCCATCGTCGCGGACGCAAGCGGTTTCGGCCGATCCCCGATACGCGCGCCGAGAGTGCTGAGATCGAGCGCGTTCAGCGACGGCGTCATCGGCGGGACGACTTCGCGCCTGCACCGCGGGCACCGGTAGTTGTACTGCTTGCCGTATCGCACACTCCCGGACAGCGGAATCCCGGTCTTCCACGACCACACCGCCTCTACGATCGAATCGCAATGCGCGCACCACGATTCCGGGCGGTGCTCCAAGTCCGGAATCGGGACGTGCTTCAATCCGAACGCGATGTAGATTCGGTCTCGCGACTGTGGCGTCCCGAAGAACATCGAGTTCAGGTACATGACCTTGTGCCAATAGCCCTCGATACCGAGCTGCTTCAGCCAATACCTGTACGTCGAACCATCCCCCACCTTCGGCTTGCCGGGGATCGCAGGGCCCCACGAGGTCAGCTCGGTGGTGCACTCGATCAGGATCAACTCCGGGTGATGCTTCTGCGCGTAATGCAGGATGCAGTTCGCTGTGGCCCGGTCCCGTTCCGAACGAGTCACGCGCGCATCGAAATCCGGATCCTCCAAATCGAACAGGCTCAAGCCCTGCTCGTACGCCTTCTGCGTGTTGGCGATCGTGTGATTAGTGCAGGTGATTCCCCCTACCACGATGTTCGCCCGAGGCAAGTCGCGCGCGCTGTGATAGTCGGCAGACTCAGGGTTGATCAGGTCCGCGATCCAATGCTCGGCGTCCGGATGATTCGCCTCATGCACGCCAACCTTGTAGCTGTTGTGGTTCGCGGCCATGATCGTCGTGAAGCCAGCCTTCTCGATGCCCTGGGTGAGACCTCCAAATCCCGAGAACAGATCCACGGCAACGAGATCGTCGTGGCGGAATCGGCGGTGCCGGGTGGCCGGGCGGTGTGTAGCGGTTCGGAGCGTTGTCGGTTTGGTCATGCCGCACCGCCGATCGGGTGCACCGAACCGTCGTCGGTGAGCAGCACTCGGCCATGAACAGCGGACGCGATCGGGCTGAGTTCCGGGCGCTCCCAGGGCTTCAGGTGGAAGCCCTCGATGCCGGCCGCCTCCGGATGATCGGTCACCCAGCCATGGCACAACGTGCTGCCACTACCGCAGAGCCGCACGCAATTCGATGCCGACCAGCGACCGCCAGCGGATCGGTTGACCCGATGATGCACGGACGTCAGGCCGGGCCGACCGCAGCGCTCACACCGGCCACCGGCACGGTCTTCGGTGATCTGCCGGGTCTTGGCTTCGCTTGGGTTCTTCGGCCGCGGCCGGCGGGGTTGGATCTTCGGCAGCATCTGCCGCGCGATATCCCGCGCCACATTCGAAGGCTTGCGCTGAATACTCATCGGGACGCACCCCCGACGCCGAGGACCTTCTCGATCAGCCGGGACTGCGTCTGCAGATTCGACTGGTTCGACTCGTGCTCATCGGCCAGATCCTTCGCGTAACGCTCCGCGACCTTGGCGTCCTCCGCCTGCCCGCGCAGGTGATCGCACCGCTCGTCCAGGATGGCCGCATCCTCCTTGGCCTGCGCGGTACCTTCCGTCCTGCGGCGGACGCGCGCCCTCTCCTTCTCGTACTCCGTCACCCGCTTGCCGCGCACCTTCCCGGCGTCCCGGATCGCCTTGGCGCGCAACCCGGCATTGCTGCGGCGGCGGAGGTTTTCGAGCTCCCGGATCACACGCTCGGTGTCGAAGGCGTCGAACGTCTCGTCGACAGGCTCGAAGTCGGGGGTCTCTTCGCTCACGACTCATCCCCTTCCGGATCGATCTCGTCGTTGCCGAGGGACACCTGCTGCTCCACGCCGTCCTGCACATCACCGGCCGCGTCCTCGGTGTCGCTCTCCGGCATCACGAGCGTCCCCATCACCAGCGCCGTGAGCTGGCCCTTGTTGTAGAGCGACAGCCCGAACTGGTCGCCGAGGTTGGCCGCAGCCCGCTTCTTCGACAGCGAGATCGACGACTTATAAGCGAGATCGTGAGCGTCGCCGCGGGTTTGGTTCTGCGCCGTCGCGGTCGAGCCGTCCTCCAGGCGAGTGAGCACGTTGCCGTCGGCGTCCTTCACTGTCAGCCGGACCAACGCGCGGTAGCAGACGTCCCACCGGCCGGTGGGCTTATCGCCGTTCATTCGGGGCTCCTCGAACACGGGGCCCACGTTCAGGACCTCGACGTCGAAGCTGCAGAATCCGAACACGCGGATCAGGTGGGCGGTGACGTCCTGCTGCGCAACGTGGCTGTGCCCCTTGCCGTCCTGTAAGACGCGGTTCTTATTGATCGGCCGCAGCAGCTGCTCGACCTGCTTCGCAGTGAGGCTCATCCGATCGCCTCCAGCTTCGGCATCTTGCGGGCGGCGCGGATCTGCACCGCGAGCTTCGCCAACTCCCAGCCCTTCGCCAGATCCAGCGGATACAGGCCGACCTTCGGCTCACCACCGCCCCGGATCGGGGCATGGATCAACAGGCCGCGTTCGAGGTCGATCTCCTCGTGCAGCGGCTCCCGCTTCCCGGACTCCTGGTCATAGCGCTCACCGTGGGCGTAGATCGCGACCTGGATGGTCACCTTCATCGGGTAGGCCGGATCGTGGCGGCCGCTCTTGACATCCCCGACGACCACGCGGCCGGTCTTGCGGTGCCGCAGAAGACGATCCAGCGAGCCCGCGGTTTGGAGTTGGTCGTTCACCACGAACGTCTCGGTATCGAGCACTTCCCAGTCGACGAGGGCTTCGCGGTAGGAGGCCAGCCACGGGCGCATCGGCGGCGGAGCGAACTCCGGATCCTCACCCTGGTCGACGATCTCAGCCAAGCCGTGGAAGGCGGTGCCCATCCCGGAGGCGGTGTCGCTGCCGGCCATCTGCTGGGCCCGGGCCACCAACGGCTTAAGCTGCTGCTTCGCCGCGGGCACATTCCACGGGTCGGTGTGCGCGGAGGCCAGGTGCGCGATCTGGGCGTAGATGGAGGCGTCCCGGACCACACCGATCGCGGCATTGGCGGCCGACCAATCCAACAGCCCGGACTTGTCGTCCAAGGTCTCGGCCAGGGTGGACACTCGGGTGTAGGCGATGCCGTTGACGGGGGACTTCTTCCCGCCCTCATACCGCAGCGGGGCCTGATCCTGGCTCACCCACGGGCGGCCCCAGTGGTCACGCTTCACGCTGTAGTCGGTCACTTCAATCCCTTCAGGTAGTCGGCGAGTCGCCGCAGGTAGTCGCCGCACTCCTCGATCACCGAGGCGGAGAACGTGTTTCCGGCAACCGGCTCCCATCCGCCGGTGCCGTTCTCCTCGTAGACGGTGATGCGGCCGCGGGGACCGAACAGGCCGGTCTCGGGTTCGATCACGTAGCGGCGGCCGCCGTCGGCGAGCTGGTAACGCCACTCATCGGCCTGGGCGCCGGTGATCAGGCGGTTCACGCGGCCCGCTCCTTCGCGCGCTTCCGGCGATCCGCCGTGTAGCAGCGCTCGCACATCCCCCGGCCGCCGTAATACGTGCCCTTCCACGTCTTGTCCTTCTTGCTGCCGCACGCCACCCCACACCCCGCGCACGTGCCGGTATTCCTCGCTGACATCACAGCCGCGACGGGCCGCTTCGGTGACCGCTTCGGCTCACCGCGGATGCCGAGCATGTCCAGCAGCTCCCGCAGATCGGCGGCGTCCGTGGCGTACCTGGCGGCAGTCCGTTGCGCGGCAGCCACATCCACGTCACCCACCGACCGCGGCTGGATCGCATCCAGGCCCTCGATATGGCTCATCACGCCACCACCGGGACCGGGATGCTCAGGATGCGCTGCTCGGTTTCCCGAGCGACGTGGTGCCGGTCGAGGGTGTTGATGCCGCGCACAGAGGGGGAAACAAGCCCTGTAGCCCTCGCGATCCGCTCATACGACCAGCCGGCCGCACGCAGTTCCTGGATCCTGTCCCGGGTCGGACCGATATCGACCAAGCCCTGAACGCACCGCGGGCATCTCGTTGACCCTGCGCGTTTGGTCTCGAACTCGCCGGAGCACTCGACGCACACGATCACCTGACGTGCCTGCGGTTCCGAACGGTTGCTGATGTCGAAGCCGTAGTCGTTGCATGCTTGCTGCCACTCCGCGAAAACGTTGAGGTTGTAGCCGCCGAAGATGCCGTATCGCTCGTCTCGGTTCAGTGCGCCGACAATGCACTGGTCGCGCACGGCGCATTTGGTGCACTCCTCGCGGGCGAGCGCAGCTGTTTTGTCGTCGTCCTTGTCCGGGTACCAGATATCCGGGTGCAGGTCGCTGGTCTTGCATGCTGGCATGTCGTCCGGTTTCAGGCTGGTCACCGTGAGCATGGGTTTGGAGCTCATGCCGCGCCCTCCAACATCCGCCGCCGGCACGTCTTCCCGCAGGTGCCCTTCAAGCCCCACTTCGGCGACATCTGCTTCAGGCTCAGCTCGGCACCGCACATCCGGCAGCGGCCGGGATCGTGCGCGGCCTCGTCGAGCAGCCCGAGCATGGACAGCAGGGTCTTTGCGTCACCGGCGTCGGTGGCGTAGTGGCACACCGTTTTCCGTGCCAGGTCACGCTCGCCCAGCGTGGCGCCGAATCCGGCCGCGGCGGTTGTGCCGTCGGTCATCGGGTTTCCCATCACATCACCTCGTTCTCGCGGTCAATCGCCAAGTCACGGGCGCGATCCCACTCAGCGCCCTCGTCGTATTCCGTGTCCTCGTCACACATGCGCGAACCAGCTCTCGGACTCCAGCGCGAAAGCGAGGTCCTCGGCGGCTTCCAGCTCGAGGTCAGGCTGCTGGTCGGATGCGGACTGGAAGTCCAGCCACCACGGCTGCTTCATCGCACGACCCCCAAACGGCGGGAGGCCAGCGCGAAGTCCAGCTCATGGCGAGGCGTGGCGGTGACGTAGCCGAGGCGTTCGGCGAGTGCGCGGGCCCGGTCGGCCATGGCGTGATCACCCTTGACTGCAAGGTCTTCGGCCATCACGGCGAGGCCGGCGGCGACCTCGAGGTGGGCCGGGATATGGGCGGCGGTCATGCTGCGCCCGGTCCTTCGCGCGCACCGCGTCGGTGTGGCGCTTGTACGCCTTGCGGTCCTGCAACATGCACTTGTTCGCGGCCTCGTGGATCGCGCTGAGCCACTGCCGAACCGCGGACTCGCTGCGGTGCATGCGGAGCCCGAAGAAATCGGCCCGCTCCTCCAGCTCGTGCAGTGTGTGGTCGCTGAGCATCTTCGGCACCGGTCAGCCCTCCCGGGCGATACGATTGCGGATGAACATCAGTTACTCCTCGTGGTGGTTGGTGTTCACGGCCCGGCGAGGGAACAGCTCGCCGGGCCGCTTCGTGGATAGGTCAGGAATCGGCCGGGGCCATCAGCGGTTCGCACTTCCACTCGACGGTTTCGACCTCACGGGTCTGCGTGACCGTCGGCGTGGCAGCCAGATACTCCGGATCCGGGACCTCCTCGGTCACCGTCTCGACACCGGTCACAACACGGGTGCACACCCGCTCGCGCATATCGGTGAGGTTCAACTTGATCGCATGCAGCGGCACGATGGCGTCGAAGTAGTTGTCCCGGTACTGCTTCTCGATCGGCCCGGTCGCGATCGACTGAAGGCTCCGGACGGTCGCGGCCATCACTGCGCGCGGGTCCTTCCGCATCGGATCCGCATAGTCCACCGCGTGCAGCGGCCACAGGGAGTTGCTGAACAGGGTGGCGATCATCGTGGCCAGGTGCGGGCTGTCCTCGACCAGGTCGGCGAGCGCGCGGAGGTCGGCGGCCACTGCGGCGGGGTCCTTGCTGGCGGTCGGGGTGATGGTCACGGCAGGGGTGGTCAGGTTCATTTCTCGTTCTCCAGGTGTGAGATGGTGGTGGCTGGTCCCGGCGAGGTAAGAGCTCGCCGGGGCCGCCTCATGTGGTCAGTGCTCGTCGCGCTGGACGGTCGGGTCGTAGTGGAACCAGTCGTCCCAATCCCGTGCGGCCGGAACGGTCCTCGGCGGGACGGCATGGTGGCGGTGGTGGCGCACGCCCTCGAACAGCTCGTGCACGAACGCGGTGGCGAAGCTCATGCCGCGTCCTCCACTGCCGACCAGCGCAGGATCAAACCCCGCAACTCCCACGCGATCTCGTGCTCCCGCGAACCCTGCGGCCGGTCGATCAAGACATCGCTGACGTACTGCAACCGCAGGTTGTCGTCACCCTTCAGCGCGAACTCGCGGCCGATCTCCCACTCCGGCGTGCCGGCGGGATGAGTGAGCAGGCCACCCAGGTAGCGGAGGATGCCGTCCGTCCACGCCATGTACTCGGTGAGAGTCATCACGCCACCTCGGTGAAGTGCCGCAGCATGTGGGTGGCGACCTCGTATTCGTGAGTGCCGTAAGGGTCTTCGGTGATCACGTCGACGAGCAGGCCGAACGCCTTGTCCTCGTCGGCGGCCGCGAGAGTCGCGGCGAATCGGTGGTCGAAGGAATCCGCGGGGGCGGCGAGCAGCTGCTGAAGGCAGCGCTGGTAGCCCGGGGTTGTCACGGACATTGGTACACTTCTCTCTGTTCGAGTTCGGTCGGACATTCAGCAGTCGAGTAGGGGGCTACTCGCTGCTCTCCCCCGGCGGAGTCGCCGGAAGTTTGGAGACGCCCTCCGCGGTCGCGGTGTCACGTGACAGCGCGGAGGGCGTTGCCTCACCACACGGAGCCGAGTCAGCTTGTGGTGAGGAAGAATTCGCACAGGGGCATCCACAGCGAGACGACCGCGGGTCAGGCTCCCCAGCCGCAATAGCGTGCGCGATCTCCTCATCATCAGCCCACGTGTGCCACCGCGGCGGGTCGTAGTGATCGCCGAACTGGCACGGCCAGCACCGCGAGTAACAGATGAGGATGTGCTCGGTGTCGCTCATCGCCGCACCGCCTGTCGGGGGTGGGCCGCGGCCGGGAGCGCCAACGAATCGGCGGCAGGGTCTACCGGCCACGGCCCGTCCTCGCCGGGCGTGTGACGACCAGCGGCGAGGAGATACAGGGACGACAAGGCATACAGCACCGTGCAGCACGCGCCCCCGACGAGGACCGCGCCGGCGCACCACAATCCGGCGATGAACCGATCCATGTCGATCACGTAGGAGAACAGCAGCACCCAGGAGAAGGCAGCGATGCCCATCGCGTAGCCGAGGGTGTGCAGCATCCAGCGGACAGCCTGACGGAGGATCGCGTTCATGCCGCACCCTCGCGACCGTTGAATGCGATCTCCCACACCCACGCCGGGTACGAGTTGACCTCGCCATACAGGGCGTGCGGGACCTTCACCGGCTCGATGCCGTTCGCCTTCGCGATCGACGTCGCCTGTCGGCCAACCTTGTTCAGGAACTGGGTGGAGGTGTTCTCGACCTTCGCCAGCCGTGCGTACCCGAGAGCGGAGTACCAGTCATGGCGCCCCTCGATCGCATCGAGACGGGCATCCGTCTTGCTGGCGATCGCCTTGGCTTCCTCGGCAACGCGTTGCGCAGCCTCGATCTGATCGATCTGCGCGCGCATCAGGTCGAACACGGTGACCGAACTCGGCGCAGTGACGGCGACTTCGGCCGCGCGGGTCTGGGTGGCGAAGTACGCCTGCGCCGCCGCGACCTCCAGCTTGTTCGGGTCGCCGTTCATCGCTACCAGGTAGGCCGCGAAGCGAGTCAGCTCGAAGTCGTTGCCCGACTTAGTGCCCGAGATCTTGCGGGATCCCGCAAAATTGCTGGCCAAGTCGTGCCCTTGGTTCACGGCGGTCTGCTTGGCCCGCTCGACGGGTACCAGGAAGTTCCGCCAGGACGAGTAACCCATCAGCGGCATGAGGCCGCGCGCCGACCAGAACTCGGAGCCATCGGCCCGGACCTGGCAGATTGCGTCGAACGGGGATCCGGAGATCGACATCAACTCGGTACTCATGCCGCACGCTCCTTCACCGCGCGGGCCGCGGCCGCACGTCGGTCGGCGCGCCCGAACGCACGCAGCATCCGCACCGCCCCGTCCATCGAGCCCGGGGGGAAGTTCTTGAGCTGCTCCTCGATCCACGCCTCGCTGATCGAAGTCGCGTCCGCTGCTTGGTGTTTGGCGCTCATGCCGCCGCCTCGGTGGTGGGCATCAGATCTTCGGGTGGGCATCCGATGGCCTTGGCGATCTTCCCGAGCTCGACGAGCTTCCACGGACCTTGCGCCAGACGCTTAACGAGGACGTCTCGGCTGATTCCGGTGCTTGTGACGATCTGTTCGAGAGTGACGCCAGCTACGGCCATCGCAGCGAGTACTCTCGCCGTTGCGAGCCTGTCTAGCTGTTCCATACGGATCACTCTAGACTCCGTATGGAACCCTTACAACCCTGTTCGGAACATTTGTACGCGACAAATGCAAAGCCGTTAACCGGCAGTTACACGTACCCGTGTTCCGATATCCCCCCAATAGGATGCAAAGAGTTGCGGAACACCCCGAATGGAACGCAAAATACTCCGTATGGAACCCACCGACGAGCTAGCCGCCGCCATCAACAAGGCGGTGGGCGACAAGCTGCGCGGGCTGCGATCCGAACGCCGGCTCACCCGGAGCCAGCTACAGCAGATGACGGGGCTTGGCCGTAGCACGCTCCAACGGTTCGAGAACGGGGAACGCTCGCCCGACCTACATCAGCTCGCGCTGATCCTCCGGGCACTCGATATGCCCATGCATGAATTCGTAGCGTCGGCGCTACGCAACGTCGTCAAATAGCGCGACAGGATCGCGCCCACATCGCAGCGACCCGATCACCAGATCGCACAGGCTGACTCTCCCATGCCGGACGCGCCGCGCGCCGGCATCTCCAATCAGCCTGGCCAGTTGTGTGACATCCATTTTCCGGAGCTGCGCCGCGAACGCCTCCGGGGTTGACGCCCAGTCCCTGTGGTCTGGTAATGGACTCTCCTCGCGTGACCTCATCGTCCTGCCCTCATCTCACATTGGGTTGCCCTCATTCGCCTGCCGGTCACCCCGAATGATCCGGCCGGATTTGCCCCGATGTGGATTCGATGATAGTTGCACTTTGCATGAACCACTGGCGGTTTGCCGGAGTAGTCTCCGTCATTTCCGGCAACCCTGCATCGCCGCAGTTGCCGGATCCGCTACAGCGCACCAAGATTCAAAACATCACGAAAATATTGCGTTTCACCTGCGCGCCAACCAGACTCACGCCCCGGCGAAGTTGAGCCACTTACCGCTCACCCCGTTAGTTCGCCAGGTAATGGCCCGCCACCCTGCGAGAAAACGCGCCAGTACTCCGAGTTCCGCGCGCTACCAACCAATCTGGAGCGGCGTCACGATCACCCCAACCCGATCGGCCATCTCCTTCGCCGGCACGATCGTCACCGACACCGACCGCTTGATGATCTCCCGCTTCTCCTCCAGCGACCGCCCCCGCCACTCCCGCCGCGCATCAGGACCCACGGAACTCAACAACAACGGATCCACCCGCGCCTCGGCCTCTTTCAGCCGCCCCCGCGCCGCCTCGATCGCAGACTCCTTCGTCTCGACATACATCGCGACCACCCGCGCCGACATCTTCGTCTCCGCAGCCTCCCGCACGTACTCCTCGATCTCCTTCTCCAACACCTCGATCAACACCATGTCGCGCTCGATCGACGACTCCACCTCCTCCTCACGCTCCATCAACAACTTCTGCGCCCCCGGCCGCTCGAACAGCCGCATCAGCAACTCCTGGACATGATCGTCGACCAGCTTCCTCGGCCGACTCACATGCCCTCGGATGCACCGGTACGTGGGTGTCATCTCCCGACCCTTCTTGCGCGGCTGCCGTGCCGTCACCCACATCCCACACACGCTGCACTTCGTCAGATAGGACAGCAGATGCCGCGTCTCGGTCCCGCGATGCATCTTCCGCGCCGGATCATTCAGCACCTTCTTCAGCGAATCGTGCTGCTCCATCGTCAGGATCGGCTCCCACGTCCCCTGCCGGTACACCTCCCCCTTGTAGGTGCGCAGCCCCGCATACGTCGGCCGTAGCAACATCGCCCGCAACACAATATTGTTGATGAACCCCGGACCACCGGCTGCGGCCCAGGCTGGGGTGAACCAGCGCTCGACCGAGCGTAGCGACTCCCCATTGATGATTCGATCCGCTGCCTGCTGAAGCAGGACAGCCAGTTCCGGAATCGGCTCTCGCCGAATAGGCTTCCCCGAATTCGCGTCCCGGATGATCCGATACCCGCGCGGCAACCGGCCGTGCGCCTGCCCTTCTTCGAGTGACTCCCGGATCCCGCGGCTCACTGCTTCGGAGATGTCGTCGGACTGGCCTTCGGCACGCACCGCATCCGAGTTCGCGGCCTGCCGATCCGATGGCTTCCACAGCTCGTAGGTGCGGTTCCCGTAACGCCAGGGGATCCGGTTGTCGATGCACATACGGCGCAGCGGCACATAGTCGTCGAGGTCTCGGTGGCCGCGGTTGTGGGCGAAGGTCCACAGTGCATCACCCTGTCCGCTGAGGAGGAGATCGCGGGCGGCGGAGAACCCCGGGCGCTCGTGAACTCGCCGGTACAGGGACGCGGAGAGGTTGTCCTTGAACACCCCCGCCACCACGCCGCCGATTGACTCTACGTCTCGGCGACCGACTTTCTCCTGATCGGCCGGGGATTTGTCGCCCGGGCCGGACTTGCGGGTGTAGAGGACCCAGCGCAGCGGAGCATCAGATTCGACCACACTCCGAGGGTACCCCCTATTGACATTTAACT
>CAWAJX010000006.1:0-968691 GCA_963782405.1 uncultured Actinomycetota bacterium | reverse complement strand
GTCGAAGCATCACGGCATGCCATCCGACAAATCTGTATCAAGTCGACAGAGGAGATGGGCTGTTGGTCAGCGATTTCGCGTACACCGGGTGTGACAATCTCGAAGTAATGACCGCGGCGGTCAACTACAACACATTTCTCGTGGACACCGTCGCCGAACACCTCACTTCGACCGATATGCGGGTGCTGGATTTCGGCGCCGGATCGGGAACGTACGCCGATATGCTCGCCGCGCGGCACATCACCCCCGACTGCCTGGAGCCGGACGAACAGTTGCGCAACATGTTGCGGTCGAAAGGCTATCGCGTCATCGATCCCGAGACGCGGGTACCGGAGGCCGAGCGGTACGACCTCATTTACACCTTCAACGTCCTCGAACACATCGAAGACGACCGGGCAGCCGCGAAACATGTGGCATCGTTGCTCCGGCCCGGCGGCGTGTTGGTCGCCTATGTGCCCGCGCTCGAAATCCTTTTCACGTCCATGGATATCAAGGTCGGCCACTACCGGCGCTACCGGCGAACCCAGCTGGATGAAATTCTGCGAAACGCGGGTCTCGAGATCGTGGAGTCACGCTATTGCGATCCCATCGGCTTCTTCGCAACACTCGCCTACCGCGCTCTCGGCTCCGGCGACGGCACGATCAATACACGATCCGTCGAACTCTACGATCGCGCCGTATTCCCGATGAGCAGATCCCTGCACGCCCTCACGAGCAAACTCTTCGGCAAGAACGTGCTGGTCGTCGCCCGCGCGACCTGAGCGCCGGCGCGTTCGCCGTGCGGCAGTCGAATTCAGGCGAGGACCTCACGCAGCCTGCCGGTGGCGACATCGAATATGAACCCGCGCAGCGAGGTCGTCGCGGTCACGAACGGACTGCTCTCGATACGCCGAATGGATTGGCGCACATCCACATCCAGATCGCCGAACGCTTCCGCGGCCCATCCCGGTTTGATTCCGGTCTCGTCCTGGATGCCGCGTTTGAAATCATCGTCGGTGAAGGTCAGCATGCCGCAGTCGGTGTGGTGGATGAGGATGATCTCGGTCGTGCCCAGCAGCCGTTGACTGATGGCGAGCGAGCGGATCTCGTCGTCGGTGACGACTCCGCCCGCGTTCCGGATGACATGCGCCTCGCCCTCCCGCACGCCCAGGATGCGGTACACGTCGAGCCGCGCGTCCATACACGCCACCACGGCGACGTGCTTGCTCGGCGGCAGCGGAAGCGGGCCGCTGAACTGCGCGGCGTAGTCGGCGTTATTGGCCAGGTACTCGTCGGTGACCGTCATGTTCGCGCCCCTTCGTCAGGGTTGGTGAGGACATTCACGTGTACGCGTGGATCCTGATATCACGACCGTGCCGGCCGCCAGATATTCGCTCACGGTGAGGCCAACGATTGCCGGGCTCCATCCGCCGCGAGGATGTCCGTGAGCGCTCACAGCGCACGCACAGCGGGCTGTTGACCCGCCCCGCACTACCGCTACTACCGTCGCCTCCGACACCACGGCAACAAGGCGTAGCAATGGACGAACACGACCTGGGTTTGGCGCACGACCTGCGTGTTATGTCCCGTCGGCGGGTGCTGTCCCTGTTCGGCGTGGCGGGGGCAACGGTCGTCGCGGCCGGATGTGCGACGTCCTCGAAGGGCACCGCATCCGAGCAGACCGGCACCACTACGGCAACCACGAGCAGCGGCACACCGGCGGCGGCACCGCAGGAGACGGCGGGCCCCTACCCCGGTGATGGATCGAACGGACCCAACGTCCTGATCGAGTCCGGCGTCGTCCGCTCCGACACCACCACCGGCTTCGGCTCGTATTCCGGTACCGCACAAGGTGTTCCGATGACCTTGGCACTGAACCTGCGAGATCTGGTGAAGGACCGTCGGCGTCGCGGCCGCGTCGGAGAACACGGCTCCCCCGGCGGCGGCGTCCCGCCGGGCAGGCCGCCGCTCCGCTGACCCGCGGCCGCATCGGAGATGCATCGCGGTGCTGCCCACCCGGCAGCCGAATGGTTCAGTGCGCGGCGGGAGGTCGCGTACCGGATGTCGCGGTCAGCGAACCGGCTCGGCCTGCGAGATTCCGCCGACGCGCCCCACTTTGTCCCGGCTGAGCTGAGCGTCGATCACGGCCCCGAGCAGTATCGCGAAGTTGGTGAGCCACAACCACATCAGCAGGACCACCGCGGCGGCGAGCGATCCGTACACGCGGTCGAGCGAATCGAAGTGGGCCGCGTAGACCGCGAGTCCGGCCGACCCCGCGATCCAAATGGCGACCGCGATGAAACTTCCGGAGGTCAGCCAGCGTAGGCGCTGCCCCGCGGTATTCGGCGCGACGCGATACAGCAGCGCCAGGGTGATACTCACCAGCACCGCCAGCACCGGCCACTTCACGATCGACCACACCAGCAGACCCGCCGAGCCGACGCCGAGGCGATTGCCGATGTGTTCGGCGATTTCCGGGGTGACCGCGAAACCCAGCACGGTCACGACCACGGCGGCGACCATCATCAGACCCAGTACCAATCGCAGCGGTAACGTCGTCCACGCCGACCGGCTCTCCTGAACACCGTAGAGCGCGTTGGCCGCTCGGATGAACGCGCCGACATAGCTGGAAACCGTCCAGAACCCCGACAGCAGACCCACGATCGCCATCGGTCCCGACAGTGTCTTCACCGACTCGAGGTGACGGATCGAATCCGAGATCAGCGTCGTGCCGTCACCGGGTCCGAGCCGTCCGGCCGCCCCCGCCAGCGAATCCGCCGGTGCCGGTCCGGCGATACTCAGCGCCACGATGGCGATCAGCAGCGCCGGAAACAACGACAACATGCTGTAATACGTCAATGCCGCTGCCCAGTCGGACAATTCGTCCGACCACGCGGCGCGCACTGTGCGCAGGAGCACCCTGACCTCGGTCCGGCGAAACATCCGATACCGAAGGCTGGGCCCCGGCCCGACCGCCACTCTCATCACCTCCGAAGAACAACTTTTCCGATGCGGGCGCACTGCTTCCCGGCGCCGACACACCCGGCCGGATCCCCTTCGTGGCGCGGGCACCACCGTAAGGGGCACCGGACGCGGACCGGCGGCCGGGCACTCGCCCGCCGCCCGCGGGGACGTCGCATCACGCCGGCGGCGCTGAGCACCGGCGGTCCGCGCGGTGCCGGAAACGGTCCGGCACCAATGTTTTTCGCCGACTGTTTGACCACAAGAATCCGGGGTATCCGCTTTTCACACGGCCCGGCGTCGTTGAATTCCGCAGAGGGGAATTCAACGCTCCGGCAATGATTGAGGAGTTTTCATGATCATCCTCGGAGTTGTTCTCCTTGTTCTCGGATTCATTTTCGGAATCCCGATTCTGTGGACCCTGGGCATCATCGCGGTCGTTGCGGGCGCCATCCTCGCGCTGCTCGGAACGCGAGGCCGCCCGGTGGGCGGGCGCGCGCACTACTTCTAGTCCGACCGTTCGCAGACAGATGCTCGACCAGCATCTCGACAATACCGAAAAGCGGTGCCGGAATACGTTTTCCGGCACCGGTTCGAGAAGAAACGGGAATTCGATGATCAATCGATCCGGTCGAACCTGGATCTGCACAGTGGCGGTCGTCGCCGCGGCCCTGGGATCGGGCGCGTGCGCGACCTCGACCGAGCCGGCCCAGCCCGGTGCGTCGCAGACCCCCGGCACCCGCGACGATCCGGCGATCTCACCCACCGCCGCGTCGGATCTGTGCCAGAACCTGCAACGCCATGTCCCGGACTGGCACGGTAAGGACGCGGTGCTGGTCAAGACCCAGTTCAACGGCGTGGTACAGGACTGGGCGGCGCGCAACAACGGAATCAATATCGCGATCGTGCGGAATCGGGACGTCATCGACACGACAACGTCGGCCGCCTGTCCGCAGGTACGCACGGACACGCTGAGCGAAACGGGCACAGCGGATCTGGCGTCCGCACTCATCGGCTTCTGACCTTACGCCGATCTTCGATTTGCCCCGGTCGTCATCACCCTGCGCATCGGCGATGGGTTCGAGCGGGAAGATCGCACGGGGCTCACACGGAGCGGACCGAAACCAGGCGGCGCGCTGGTCGCCCCGGGAACATCGCACGGCCGGTTCGGCTCGCGGCTGTGAAGACCAGCGGTGCCAGCCTTCCCAGTTCGACCACGCCGGTGCTGGCCAATGAGATCGCGGCGACCGCACCGGCCGGACCGTAGATCGGGGCGGCTACCGCGCTGATCCGCAGTGGGCACTGGTCACCCGGCGCGTACGAGATACCACGATGCCGGCGGATCCGATTCAACTGCGCATGCAGTGCCGGTCGCGGATCACCCGCGCGAGGTGACCCCATGGCCATCAACGTGTCGACCTGCTCGGGCTCGAGGCAGGCCAGCAAAGCCCTCCCGCTGACCGTGCGCGCGGCGGGCAGCCGGGCCGCGACCTGCGAGGGGATACGACTGCTGGCCGCGCCACCGATCTTGTCCAGGAAATGCACCGACCGGCCTTCCAGGACTGTGAGGTGAACGACCGCGCCCGTGCGCAGATAGAGTTCGTTGAGAAACCCGGAGGCGGCCGAACGAAGTTCGGAATGGTCGACGGCACGTCTGCCGATTCCCTGCAGCCGGACGCCCAGGCGATAGCCGGCGGAGGTGTGCTCCAGCCAATGAAGATCGACCAGTTGAGTGAGTAGCCGGAATGCCGTCGACCGAGGCAGGCCGGTACCTCGGGTGATGTCTTCCAGACGAAGAGTCTCGGTATCGACCGAGAACGCGTCCAGGATCAAGGTCAGCCGTTCCACCACTCCGGGCCGGGGCACCCGCGGGGGTATCTCCGGCACCATCGAATCCATATACATGGCCGTCATAGAGACCCTTCCGCCTTACCTGGTACTTGCCCGGTCGGAGTGTCGGTCGTACTCGCCGACCCGGCGACCGGATATCGCCGCGGAGCCAGTCGCCTCGGAGCCATGAGCCCGCGCCGACTGCTGCGGCACCCGATGCCGCGCCGAGTGGTTCCTCGACATCCGCAATCACCTCATTTTGAAACCCAGTTCTATCACCTGTCAACTGTAGATATGGTGATACACAACGATTTAGCCGGATAAATCGACACAAAAAAAGAACTCAGTTTCATTGTCGCGGTGTGCGGCCAGGTCGGCGGACAGTGTCGGCCCGGTTGGTCGTCGAATGGTCCGGAATCCCGCTGCTATTCATCCGCGAGGACGAGCCGGACGACGTCCTCCACATTGCGCAGCGCCTCCGCGAAACCGATCCGCCCCGACGTCCACAACGCCAGTGCGGTGAGCATCGTCCCGCCTATGGCCAGTGACGCCACCCGGGCCAGCTCGGGTGGCACACCGTCCATCAGACCGAACAGCGCTCCGCGGTTCGCGGCCGCGCGCTGATCCAAGGTCTCGATCACGTATTCGTCTGTGGACGAATACAATTCGATCTCCAGCCGGGCAAAGTTCGGCCCGCGCTGATAGGCGCGCATCTCCCGGCGATGCAGGGCCAGTATCCGCTCGGACACCGTGGCACTGTCCGCGGTACGGGGAGTGGCGCGCTCGGTGTTCAGCCTTTCCAGCAGCCGGTTGTTCCACTCCTGCATCGCGGCCGCGAGCAATTGCTGCTTGGCGGGAAAGTAGCGATAGAGGGTTCCCAGCGCCACCCCGGAACGTTGGGAGACGTCCTTCATCTTGATGCGATCGGGTTCGGTCTCTTGGAGCATCTCGATCACCACGTCGGCCAACCGGCGACGCCGCACGAGCTGGCTCGCCGTCATCGACTCGATACTCATCGGCAACTCGGCCCCGGATGTCACCGGGATCATGCTAATGACCTCGCCGGGCCCGGCCGTCACCGCGTTCGCTCCGGTGGCGGCTCGGGGATGCCGTGGCCTGCGACGGCACGCTCGGTTGCCGAATCGGACATGGTCTGCCTTCTCTCTCGTCGAACTCCGGTGCACTCGTGCATCGTTCGCCGCGGGTAGCGGATCCGGCCGTAATCGCGATGGCGGTGGTGCCGGTCCGCGGGCGAGACGATAGTGAACGCGCCCCTCGGGGACCCGGCGGGATTCCGTTCAATGGGACGGCGGCGTCACGTTCCGCTGACCGGAAGCATCATTGGCTCGCTCGGCCGCACACCTTGTACGGTCGGGCGCATCGCCTCGCGAGGCGAACATCACCGCTGTTGGGAGGCACAATGACGCACGATCCCATTGATGAACGCCTCGCGCGGACACAACCGTGAGTGCCCGCGCATCGGACGAATCGGTGACGAGCGTCGGCAGCAGCGGACCGGTTGTCTCGGTATCTCCGTAGAAGCTCAGCGGTTCGTTGAGCGATTGCGCCAGGAAGGGCTCCCGCGCGGGTAGATCAGGATCGATGAGTCCGAGGTCGATCATCAGGTCCACGACTTCGCGGACGGTTCGCTCCGAACTCATCGGTTCCTCCTGTGGCTCTTCACTTTCGAAGGTGGACAGTAGAGGAACCCACCGACACGACGGCGATATTCGACTCCGGCCGGATCGACTTTCGTCGTTTCACCGAGCCTTCGCTCGAACCCCGGTGGTATCCAGCTCGGCGACACTGTTGGCGGAGAACGTGCATCCCGCCGGACGTGCCGAGAAGTATTGCGCCACCTGCACATCGAGTTCGTCGGTGGTGAAGGCGCCGTCGGCGGCCACTGAACTTGTGCTCGACGGTCGGAGGCGCCATGAGGGCGACCATATCGCCGTAGACGATGAACACCTGTCCGTTCACGGCCGCGGCCGCGGGGGATGCCAGATACGCCACGAAGGTGGCCACCCGCTCGGGTGCGAGCGCGTCCAGTGCGCGGCCACTGGTGTCCGCTTCGAACACATCTGCCGTCATATCCGTGCGAGCGCGCGGTGCGATCGCGTTCGCGGTCACCCCGTACCGGGACAGGGCCCGGCTGGTTGCCGTGGTCAGTGCGACGATGCCGGACTTCGCGGCGGCATAGTTCGCCTGGCCGGGACCGCCGAAGAGGAAGGCCTCGGAGGTGGTATTGACGACGCGGCCGTAGACCGGACCGTCCTGCGCCTTCGACACCGAACGCCAATGGGCCGCCGCGGCCCGGCTGATCGCGGCATGCCCCTTCAGGTGCACGCGGATCACGTCGTCCCATGCCCTCTCGGTCATGTTGAACAGCATCGTGTCGCGGGTGATCCCGGCATTGTTGACCACGATGTCCAGCGAACCGAAATGGCCGACCGCGGCGTCGACCAGTTCCTGTCCGATCTCCCACCGCCCGACATCACCGCGAACCGCGACCGCACTGCCGCCCGCCGCCACGATCTCGGCGACCACGGTGTCCGCGGCGTCACCGACGTCGTTGATCACCACCTGCGCACCGTGCGCGGCCAAGGCCAGCGCCTCGGCCCGGCCCAGTCCCGCGCCGGCGCCGGTGACCACCGCCGTGCGGCCGGTCAGATCCGTATTACTCACTCTCACTCCTGAATTCGATGACTGCGCGCGGCGTGGTTGTCCGGTGGCGCTCTTCTCACACCGCGGCACCGATCGCCGGGGCGGTGTCGAGACCGTTACCGAGTTCGGCGGCGACCGCATCGGCACTACCGAGGGTGAAGGCGTTCTGCCGGCCCCAGAGGAAGTACCGATGAATCGGGTAGTCGACGTCGGCGCCGATCCCGCCGTGCAGGTGCTGGGTCGCGTGCACCACGCGCAATCCGCCACGCGAGGCCCACCATTTGGCTACCAGGCTCGCCGGCTCCCCCTCGTCCTCACGGCCGGAGTCCAGCAGCCATGCCGCGCGGTCGGTGGTGAGCCGGATCGCCTCGGTGTCGAGATACGCATCGGCCGCACCCTGAGTTCGGTGCGCAACTGTCGTGACTTCGCCGACAACTCGGGTTGCATAACATCTCCTCTGGTTCGGATGATCGCCTCAGCGAGGCAGTCTCAGCACCCGCTGGGCGATCACATTGAGCTGGATCTCGATGGTGCCGCCGCCGAAAAGCACTGCGGGCACACCGATGTAGTCGATGACGTGGCCGCCGTCGAGAGTCGCTCCGGCCGGACCCAACAGTGATACGACAGCGCGGGCCCCGTCGCGCTGAGCGATCGCGTTGAACAGTTTCTGCACGCTGATTTCCGCACCGAGTTCCAGGTCCGACATCCGGGCCAGCACCCCGCGCAGATTCAGCGCCGACAGCGACATCTCCCGGCCCGTATTGCGGCCGACGACCGCGACCGCGTCGTCGCGGTCCGCGACGCAGTGGCCGGAGGAGATCAGCTCACGCACCCGGTCGGCGGAGCCGTGCCCGAGCGACGCCCCCATGTTCAGCCGCTCATTGGACAATGTGGTGACCGCCAGGCGCCAGCCGTGGCCCGGCTCGCCGACGAGACAGTCGTCGGGGACGAACACGTCGTCGAGGAACACCTCGTTGAACTCCGCGAGCCCGGTGGACTGGCGCAACGGCCGGACATCGATGCCCCGTCCGCGCATATCCACCAGGAAGTACGACAGCCCTTGATGTTTGGGCACATCGCGGTCGGTGCGTGCCAGGCATACGCCCCAGTCCGCCTGATGCGCCATTGATGTCCAGACCTTCTGCCCACTCAGTGACCAGCCACCGTCGACCCGCACCGCGCGGGTGCTGAGCCCGGCCAGGTCCGAACCCGCGCCCGGCTCACTGAACAGCTGGCACCAGACGACCTCCCCGCGCAGGGTCGGCGCGATGAACCGCCGCTGCTGCGCCTGCGTTCCGTGCATCAGCAGGGTGGGTAGCACCCATTCGCCGATGACCGTGGTCGGCTGCTCCAGCCCACGCCGCGCGAACTCGTCGGCGATGACCGCCTGTTCCTCGGCACCGGCGCCCATGCCGTAGGGGGCCGGATAGTGCGGAGCGACGAGCCCCGCCTCTGCCAGCGCGGTGCGCCGCGGGCCGCTGGCCTGTGTGGCCCGCCGCCCACCGCGCACCGTGTCCTCGGGCAACCCCAGTACCCGGTCGAGCACGGCGGCGACCCGTACCCGCAGTTCCGGGAGCGCGTCCGCGTCGACGAACGAATAGTCGCGCGTACCCGTCAGCGCGGCCTCGCCGAGCCGGCGTGCCCAGCTCTGCTCGGGGCCGGCGATCGAGGTGATGCTGATCGCCCGGCGCCAGTACAGGTGAACGTCGTGCTCCCAGGTGAAGCCGATGCCACCGAGCAGGGTCAGGCATTCGTAGGCGACATCGATGCCTGCGGGCAAGGCCGTCAGCGCGGCCTGCGCGGCGGCCAGGCGTTGCTGATAGGCGGGGTGCTCCGCGGCCCGGGCGGCGTCCCATGCTGCCGCGCAAGCGATTTCGGTGTGCACGAGCATCATGGCGGCCTTGTGCTGAACCGCCTGGAAACTGCCGACCGGCCGATCGAATTGGACCCGGTTGCGTACGTAGGAGACCGCGGTGTCCAGCGCCCAGCCGGCGATACCCGCGGCCTCGGCGGCGAGCAGGGTATTGACCACCAATTCCGTCCGATCCGGGTCGGGTACGGGGAGTGTGTCGCCGCGGCCGACCACGTGACCGTCCAGGCGCAGCCGTCCTACCGATCGGGTCGGATCGCTACCTTCGGCGACCTCGATCCCGCCGGTCGCACCGGACAGATGGAACCACAATGGGTCGCCGTCGAGATCGGCGCGCACGATCACCACGTCCGCGCCGGGCAGTCCGAGGACCGGACCGCAGCTGCCGGTGACGGTCCAGCCGTCCGCCGCGGGGGTCGCGACCAGCCCGGCCGTGATCACGAGCGTGCCGGTCGCTCCCGAACCGAACCGCTCGAGCAATGCGGAAACCGGGCCCTGCTCCGGTAATCCCGCCAGTACCGCCGCCGCGGTCACGGTCGGCAGCCACGGTCCCGGCACCAGAGCCCGCCCGAATTGTTCGGCCACGACGGCCAGGTCGAGCAGATCGGCGGCGGAGCCGCCGTACCGTTCGGGCAGATGCAGGGCATGCAGTCCCATCCCGACCAGTTCGTCCCAGACCTCGGGTCGCGTACCGGCGGCGTGCTCGGCGAATGCCGCCCGGGTCTTGTCGATCGACGCGTACCGGGCGGCGAGGCCGGCGACCGCGGCGGCGAGGGCGCGGCGGTCGTCATCGAGGGCAATGGGCATCAGAGACGCTCCAGAATCACGCAGGAGGTCGCGGCGGACGCGCAGATCGCGATCATCGCGATCTGCGCATCGCGGCGCTCGAGTTCGTCGACAGCGGTGGCGAGCAACCGGATTCCGGTGGCGCCGGCCGGATGGCCGATCGCGATCGCACCGCCGTTGACATTGAGCTTGTCCGGATCCACACCGTGCACCCGGGCGAACGACATCGGCACCGAGGCGAACGCCTCGTTCACCTCGAACAGATCGATGTCGTCGACGGTCATGCCGGTGCGGTCGAGCAGCCGCTTCGCCGCGGCCACCGGACCGTCCAGCATGTAGGTGGTGTCGCCGCCGATCACGCACTGGGCGAGCAGCCGCGCTCGCGGGGCCGGCCCCAGCTGTCGAGCTCGATCGGCTGCCATCAGCACTGCCGCACCGGCGCCATCGGAGATCTGGGAGGAGGTCCCGGCGGTGTGCAGTCCGTCCTCCTTGACGGTCCGCAGGCTTGCCAGCGCGTCCACACTGGTCTTCCGCAGACCCTGATCACGATGGACCACCGCGTCACCGTCGGCGCCGGGCACGGTCACCGCGATCACCTGCCGGTCGAATCGGCCTTCGTCCCACGCCACGCGGGCGCGCTGCTGCGAGCGCACCCCGAAGGCGTCGAGATCCTCGCGGGTGAATCCGCGGTTGCGGGCGATCCGGTCGGCGGCGGTGTACTGGTCGGGCATGTCGATGTTCCAGTCGGCCGGGCGCGGAGTACCCACGCCGAAGCCGGTTTTCGCGGTCAACGGCACCCGCGACATCAGCTCGACTCCGCAGGCCATGCCGACCTCGAGGGTGCCCAGCGCGATCTGGCCCGCGACCAGGTGCACCGACTGCAGTGCGGTGCTGCACTGGGCGTCGATGGTCGTGGCGCCGGTCGACGAGGGCAGGCCCGCATACATCCAGGCCGTCCGCGTGATATTGCCGTACTGCTCACCGGCCGGGGTCACGCATCCGCCGATCACCTGCTCGACGAGCTCGGGATTCACATCGAGCCGCTCGAGGACACCACGCTGTGCCAGACCAAGCAGCTGCGCCGCGTGCAGCCCCGAGATCCAGCCCTCGCGCTTGCCGAACGGAGTGCGGACCGCATCCACGATCACCGGTTTCATGCCCATTTCCACCCGGCGGCGAAATCGTTGATGGCCTTGGCGATTCGGGCGACCTCGTCATCGGTGAGGCCATGGCTCATGCCCAGAGTCATACCCCGCTCGAAGACCGCGTCGGTCTCGGGCAATCCGTCCTCGGGTATCCGGAACTCGACACCGGCCATCATGGGATGACGAGTGATGTTGCCGCTCCACACAGTTCGAGTATTGATGCCCTGTGACTCGATGAATTCCTGTAGATCGCTGCGAGAGAACGGAGCGTCGGCGTTGACCATCACCGGATAACACAGCCACGCGGTGTCGAGATCCGGTGTCTCGGCCGGCGTGGTGAAGAAGTCCGGATGCGCGGCGTAGGCCGCGGTGTAGGCGGCGAAGGTCTTCCTGCGACGTTCGTAGTTCCCGTTCAGCTTGCCGAACTGAACCACACCGTAGGCCGCACCGAGTTCGGACGGCTCGAAGTTCCACGGCACCACGTCGAAGATGAAGTCGTTGTCGTATTCGACGCCGTCGAGGTCTTCGCGGAAGACCCTGCCACCACCGTTGCCGCCGAACAGATTCGGTTCCGAACGTCGTCCCCAGCGCCGCAGCAGGAGGGCGCGGTCGCGGGTCTGTTCGTCGTCCATCATCACCATGCCGCCGGTGCCCGCGCAGGTGATGATGTGCGCCATCGAGAAGCTGGTGACGCTGATGTCCGCTCGGGCGCCGGTGGGCGTTCCGCGCAGGCGAGCGCCGAGGGTGTCGCAGGTGTCCTCGATGACCTTCAGACCGTGCCGGTCCGCGATCGCACGGATGGCGTCCCAGTCCGGGCAGTTGCCGGCCAGGTTCGGGATCAGGATCGCACTGGTCCTGTCGGTGACCATCGCCTCGATCTTCGCGACGTCGACGTTGAAGGTGTTCGGTTCTACGTCCACGAATACCGGTACGAGGCCGGCCCGGACGAGCGGGGCGACATCGGTGGAGAACGTCAGCGGGGACGTGATCACCTCACTGCCCCTGGGCAGTTCGAGTAGTTCGACGGCCAGATACAGCCCCGAGGAACCGGAGTTGCACATGACGCCGAACTTCTTTCCGGACAGCTCCGGCACGCGACGTTCCAGTTCGAAGACGTTCGTGCCGATGCGCAGGCCCTGATGCCCGCTGCGCAGCACGTCGACGACCGCCTGGATCTCCTCTTCACCGTGAGTCGCGCGGGCATAGGTAATACGATCGGTCATATCGGAATTGCTTTCTGGGAGAAGGGGATCGATCAGCGGTCCGCGGACAGCACGATCGCACTGTGCGGCACCGGAGAACCCCGCGGCGGTCATCGTGTTCCTCTCTCGTACGGTGCGACATTCACCCGAGCGCTCACATGCACCCCGCGCTCATTGCGGCCGCGGACCTCGATCGTCACGACATCGCCGTCGACCTCGGTGACCTCACCACTCATGCGCATGGTGTCGCCGGGAAAGTTCGGCACCCCCAGTCACAGCGACACCCGCAGGATTCGCGAGGACGGTCCGGCCCAGTCGGTGATGTAGCGGTCGATGAAACCGTTGGTCGAGTTGATACTCATGAATATGTCCGGCATTCCGCGCTTTTCGGCGGCACCGGGATCGTGGTGCACATCCTCGAAATCCTGTGAGGCCATGGCGGTGGCAACGATGGTGCTGCGGTCCAACGGCAGGTCCAGCGCCGGCAGCCGATTGCCGGCCGCACAAGGGGGAAGACTCATGCCACGCCTCCGTCCGGAAGCCGTAGCTGCGGCAGGATCTCACCGCGCGCATGCTCGGCGAAGCCGACCTCGAGCTCCATCGCGATCGCCGGCCGGCAGTCGACACAACGCTGTATTTCCAGCCGGCCTTCCTTGGCTGCAGTGAACCAGAACTCGTTGTCCTGGGTGATGGTCAGGCGGGGTACCGTTGTCATCGCGCCTCCCGGGCGGTGTCGGGGTTGAAACGCAGCAGCCGGAACCGTTCCTCGACGCACAGTTCGCCGCGTTGGTTCTCGTAGGATTTGCGCAAGGTGATGAAGCAGCCGTCGCCGAGCCCGGTGCGCTTGACCGGGGAGAGCGACTCGATGGTGAAATGTGCGGTGACGTGGTCACCAGGCGTCAGCTCACGGTGGTAGTCCTGCTCCACATCGGTCGCCACCACCGAGGTGAAGCCGTGTTCGTCGAGTAGTGCGAGCAGTCGCGAGTAGGCGCAGTCCTCAACGATCCCTTGGGCACGCAGGCGGTGTACCTCGCGCCATCGGCGGTACCCCGACATCACCCAGGTGGAAACCATCGCGGGCGGACAGACCACACCGTCGCGCCCCGTGGCGCGGGCTGCCTCCGGATCGACGTAGACGGGATTGCCATCGTCGTGGGCCTCGGCCCAATTGCGAATCATCGCCGCGCCGACCGGATATCGCGCCACTCGCGGCGGCTCGGCCTGCTGCCCGGCGAACTCCTCGAATCGTTGTTCCAAGGTTTGCATGATTCGTGCCCCTTCTCGAGCAATCACTTGGTCGAGGACGCTAGAGGCGATCGGACCTCCACATGTCGCCACTCCCACTGGGTTGGACAACGACGATGCCGGAGTTCGACGGCACACGAGCCACCGGCCCGACTATCCGATCGGCGCATGGAGTTCACGACCGCGACGGCAGAACCGCGCACCCGACATCAAATCTCGGCGACCTCGCCTCGATCTATTCAATGTGCAGCAGCCATTGATTTTCCGATATGGGCTCTGCGCCTTCGAATGCCGGCCAATTCTCTCTGCCCGGTTTCGACACCCGGAATGCCCCGGACCACAGTCGATATCTCGAAGACCTGCGCACTCCCACCCAGCGAGATCATGCGGCGGCTGTGCAGTGCGTCACTGTAGCTCCTCCCGACGTGGCGCGGGACACCACCGCTTCACCATGGCTTTTCGGAGGAACTATGACGACTCTCCCAGAACCTTTGGCCCCGGCCGGTTCACCTCCCGTGCCCGGACGCTTCACCCGAAAGCGTGCCGTGTGGGTAATCATCACGATCCTGGTACTGGTCGAAATCATCAGCGCGTTCGAAACTTCCATGGTGTACGCGGCGGTTCCGACGATGATCCGGGACCTGCACAGCGACGCCGGGACCGTCGGCTGGGCGGTCACCGCATTTCTCCTGGTGGCGGCCGCTGCCGCGGCGGTGTGCGGGCGTATCGGTGATATGTACGGTCGCGAGCGGGTACTCGTTGTGATTCTCGCGGCGGCCATCGTCGGTTCGCTGATCAGCGCGCTCGGCAACAGTGTCGGCGCCCTCGTGCTGGGGCGCGCGATCCAAGGGGTGGCGGGCGCCATTCTTCCCCTGTGCGTCGGTCTGGCCCGTGAACATCTTCCGAAAGCGAAAATACCTGTCGCCGTTGCCGTCATCTCCGGCGCGGCCATCGCCGCGGGTGCCGCGGCGACCTATATCGCCGGGCTGATGATCGACCACGCCGGCTGGCGCATGATCTTCATCGTCGCGGCGGTCTACGCCGCCGTCATGCTGGTGCTGGTCGTCTTCGTGCTGCCGTGGCGGCCTCCTACCGGCGCCACACAGAAGATCGACTACATCGGCACCCTCGCATTCGCGCCGGCCATCGCGGCAATTCTGCTGGGTATCAACAAGATCAGCGGCTGGGGCTTCCTCGATGTCAAAACCCTCGGCCTGATTCTGGGCGGTGTCGTCGTGCTGCTGTTGTGGGTGCGCTGGGAACTGCGGGTGGACGATCCGATCATCAACGTACGGATTCTCACCGATCGCCATCTCGCATTGACGATGCTCGCCACGATGACGCTGGCGGCGGGGCCCTTCGGTATCGCCACGATGATCAATTCGCTGATCCTGCAGTATCCGTCGAGTCTGCCGTTCGGCGTCGGCCTGTCACCTACCGATGCCGGTTTCCTGACCTTCGTCGCGGCGATGTTCGGTTTCGTCTTCACGCCGGTGAGCGGGTGGATCGCCCGCACGGTGGGGTCCCGGGTGTCGCTGCTGATCGGCGTTGTGGTCTTCGGGATCTATTGCGTGGTCGTGCTCTTCGCCTACCACTCGACGGCCGGAATGTTCGTGGCAGTGGTGTGCGCCTCGGTCGCCGCGTCGTTCGCTTACACCGCGCTGCCGAACCTGGTCGTCGAATCCGTGGCTGTCGAGAACACCAGTGAGGTCTCCGGACTGAACGCCGTCATCCGCAGCGGCGGGCAGGGAATCGGCACCTCGATCGCCGGAGCGGTGCTCACCGCGTCCGCCGTGGCCGGCGTCAGCAGCATCGGTGGTCTGCACGGGGTGGTGGCGATCATGCTCATCGGCACGGTCCTGACCCTCGTCCTGACGCTGATGATCCGGCGCGGCAGCGTGTACACGGGCAACGCCAGCTGAGCTCGGATGTGACGTGCGGGCACCACGCCGGTTTCGGGACCCACGCACAATCGTGCCCCACGGCAGCCGCCGCGGGGCACGATTGTCTCGAATTGCGATGCCGGCCACCGGTTCCCGGTGTTCGGTGCAGTCCCGGAACGAGCTCCGGAGTGCGGCGTCTACTTGGCCGGGGCCTTGAACGGCGCGTTGATCGTGGCGAAGTACTGGATCGCGGCACCGATCGCGACCGGAGCGGTCACGAACAGCTGGCCGGCCAGCACACCCAGGAAACCGACAGCCGCAGCGCCGGCGACACAGCCACCGAGCGGACCGAGACCGAACAGGGTGGCCAGCGCACCGGTCGCGACAAGACCCAGGGCAGCGCCCGCGACACACCCGAGGGCAGCGCCACCGATACCACCAGCCAAGGTGCCGATGGTGGCACCGGTGGAGATGGTGTCCTTCAGGCGGCTGAAGGCGGCGACCTCACGGTCGTACGGGGTCTTCCACGGCGCGGAGTCCTCGAACGGCAGCGCGACGGGCTTGTAGACCGCGTGCTGCAGATCGAACTGCGGGCTCAGGGTGGCGGTGTTACCGGCGATATCGGCGGCAATCGGGAACTCGAAATCATCGACACGGAAGTTCAAGGGAGTGCCGGCGAGAACGGTGCCGTTGGCGGCCTTGATCTCGAGCACGCCGTCTTCGACGTCCATCGAGCCGCCGTCGGTCTTCACGACCGCTTTGTTGTTGTCGACGACACTGGCCTTGTAGTGGACGCTTTCGGGGGCAGCGGCGGGCGCGGCCGGATCGGCCGAAGCGGTACCGGCGGCGACACCGATCGCGGCAACCAGCATGGCGGCCGTCGCGACGAATTTCCTCATCATCATTTTTGCGGAACCTCGACAGGGAGTGGTTCTGGGACGAGAGGAATAGAAAGCGACGCCAGCTAATGGCTGGTGAACGACTCGGCATCGACTGTTGGGATTCCGTTCACCCTGCGGACCTCCTTGCCGTCACGGCGACCGAAACCCTCAGTGAGCGCACCATTTTCACTACCCCACGAAAACGCGAATACGAACATTGAGAACACAATTGTGTCGGGGATCATAGTGAAATCGGGCGCTCGCAGCGACGATCGGGCACACCCCGACGAGCCCGACCCGGCTCGGTGACGCGATGACTTGCGACCGGGTTCACCGCTCCGGTGGTGCCGAGGGCGTTTCGGCTCGGGGGCCACTGCCCGGCGCATTGTCCGCTGCGCTTTGTTGCGATGCGGCATCCGGCCGGATGCCGGGTAGTTAGGATGTTGGGTCGGTTTGTCAAGGGGTGGAAGGGGTTTCAGGTGGCGATGGTGTAGGTGGCGGGGCCGGTCTTGTGGAACAGTCCGCGGTGGAACCATTGCGACAGTTGCACGCACATGCTGTTGATGTTGGTCAGGCCCAGGTGGTCAGCGATTTCACGGCCGTGCCAGTGGCGCCCGGGGTCGCTGCGTAGCAGGGCCAGGATGCGTTCCTTGCGGCTGGTCGCTGGTGGTGGCGCTGCGGGCGGGAGGCCGCTGGGGCGGGCCGGTGACGCGGTCGATGGTATGCGTCGGCGCGGGCTGGGGCCGGTATCGGTGGTGGTGGCTGGTTCGCAGACGGTGATGTCGAGGGCGGTGACATTCTGGCTGGTGGCCGGCCTGCCGTCGTCTTGGCGGGCGTGGTAGCGCGAGATCGGTGACTTGACCTTGCGGGTACTCACACGCAGCCGGCGGGCGCCGAGCAGCCCGCCCAGCAGGCGGGTGCCGATGGTGCCGAGGCGCTCGACGGTGTCGGTGACCACGTTGGCAGCGCCGATCAGCTGGTCGCGGGCGGCCTGGAACGCGATGGCGAAACTGACCCGGTCGGGGTCGGTGCCCGGCCGGGATTCGGCGGCGTCGACCATGACGGTGCGTAACAGCTGATACAGCGTCAGCAGTGACCACATCTCCTGTTCGACACCGACCGGATCGCCCGAGCGCAGGACGCGACCGCCCACGATGGTGTGTCGCAGCGCGTAGTACGCCGATTCATGTTCCCAGCGTTGGTGATACAAGGCGATCAGTGTGTCGGCTGGATACCGGTGGTGGTCACCGAGGGTGGTGGCCAACCGGTAGAACCCGGTGAAGGTGGCGCCGTCGGCGCAGGTCGCGGTGATGTGTGCCTCGATGATCCGCACCTTCACCGCTCCGATGACCGACCGGTAGGAGCCGTCGGGCAAACGCTCGAGGATCGGTGGGCGGCGGCTGCTTTTGATCCGGCTGAGCACCTTCGCGCCGGTCGCGGTGACCTCGGCGAGGAAGGCGTTGGAGTCGAATCCCTTGTCCCATAACACCAGCATGTCCGCATTCAGCAGATGCAGCAGTCCTCGGGCGTAGCTGGTCTCGCCTTCGGCGGTGGGCCCGAACACCGCGCCCAGCATCGCACGGGTGCCGGTCTCGACCAGGGTCATCAACTCCAGCATCGGATACCCGGCGCGGCCCGACCAACCGAGCCAGGCACGGTTACGTTCTGTGTCAGGCACTTTCTGCGACGCACAGCCGTCGAAGGACACCATCCGATAACGGCCGAACCTCACCCCGGGTGTCCTGGGCTGGGCCAATGGTCCTGCCAGCACCTCGAACAACGCGCGCATCGGGGCGACACCGACCCTGCGGCGCAGATCGCGCAAAGCCTTGGCGGTCGGGGCCGCCCCCGCGACGCTGCCCAGCGCCGCGGTCATCTTGTCCCACACCAGGCGATAACCGACCTCGGGGAACAGGCACATCGCCAGCAGGAAATAGACCCCAACCCGGGACGGCAGGCCACGAAGCCGCTGCTCGAGCGACCGCTGCTCTTCCAGCACCGCATCGACCAGTTCGAACGGCACAATCGCGGTCAACTCCCCGACATGGCCGGGCGCGAAAACGCCTGCGGCGACCGTGATCGAGCGCGAAACGACCGCCGTGGCCGACGACAGGGCACAATGAGCACGCAACGGAGTTCCCCTGATAGACGGGTTGTCTTGGTCGATTGCCAGTTCTACCAGGGACTCCGTTGCCCATATTCGATCAGTACGCCCGAAAACCCGCCTCCCCCTTGACAACCCACCCTCAGATATTAACTACCCGGCCTTGCCGCTTGGACGATCACACTCGTCGTGTCCTTGCTGCCGCCGCGACCGCTCATCACGCAACAGGCGCCCCGATCGGGGTCCATCTGGAAGGAGGGACCGCAGCCCTTCCTGTCCTCGGCGAACTCTGTGGAACGCATGGTGTGGCCGCTCGCAGCGTGATCCTCGGCCATCTGCATCGCTTCCCGGACAAAGCAATTCATCGAGAGGTTGCCGCGGCGGGAGCTTTCGTGGGCTTCGAGGGTCCATCTCGCGCGCATCATGCGCTCGACTGGCAGCTGATGGACAATATCGCCGCACTCGCTGCTCTCGGGTACGGCACGAGCATCCTCCTCGGTGCAGACACCGTCATCGCCTCGGCGCGCTCGACGGCTGATGGCCCCGGGATGCCTTACCTGTTGACGACAGTGCGTCCTCGTATCGAACATGAGCTGGGACGAGATCTCGCCACCGCCATTTTCGTCGACAATCCCGCCAGTGCATTCAGCGCCGAGTGGAGCCAGTGAATGTGTCAACTGTGCCGACGCACAAGGATTGATCATCCGGCCTTGAATGACCCTGCTCGGCAATCTTTCAGGCATGCGACCGGCCAGGTGTCGACCGCGCCACTACCAGGTGGATCGGGTATGTTGATGCCGGCGTGTGCATCGGCCAAGGACCGAGTCGGATCCCCGATGCCTCATGTCAAGATGCGCGCGTGTGCCGGTTCGTTGCCGCAGCCGAGAATGCGCGCGCGGCCGTGTTCTGGGCCAGGGTGCGATGGTGGCGGGGTGCGGCCTTGCCGACGACGAGGGCGAGCAGCTCGGTGGTCAGTGCCTGGATCTGCCGCTGTACGGCGGCCGGGTTGATCTCGGCGTGGGTGGTGTTCATGCGGTCGCGGATCGCGCGGGTCACCGTCGGTGCGGCTGCCGCGCGCCGGTGCGGGGTGGTCGCGGTGTCGTATTTCTTCGCCACTTTCGCGCCGGTACGGACCTTGGACACCAGCTTCTGCTGCGGGTAGAAGTAGTTGGTCAAAAGCGACTGCTGTACCCAGATCTTGTTGAGCAGCAACAACTCTGCCGCGGTGTCATAGCGGTGATACCCGACGATGGTGCGCACCACCGCCCAGTTCTTCTGCTCGACATAGGAGCCGTCGTTGCTACGACCCGGCCGCGACCGGGTGAAGGTCAACTGCCGCTTCTCACACCAATCCAACAGGTTGTGATTGATGAACTCGCTGCCGTTGTCACTGTCCACACCCCGGATCGGGAACGGCATCGCCGCCGCGATCTCCTCCAGCGCCGCCAGCACCCATTTCTGCGCCTTGTTGCGCACGCTGCGGTTCTCGGTCCACCCGGTGGCGATATCGGTCACCGTCAGCGTGAAAGCGTGCTCTCCCAGCACGTTCCCGCCGTCGTGACCGACCAGATCGATCTCCACGAACCCCGGCACCGCGTCATCCCAGTCCGCCCACGTGCGAATCGGGATCTGCGACTTCAACAACGACCCCGGCTTGGTATGGCTGCGGCCCTTCAACTCCAGGCGTTTGCGCTCCGGAGCCAACCGGCGATCGATCGTCGCCGCCGACATCCCCACCAGCAAATCCGCTGCCCCGTCACCGATTTCCAGTTCTCCGAACCGCCGCAAGGTCTCCACCAGCTCACCCAACACCGGCGCCAGCCGCTTCCCGGCCGGCATACCCAACACCGCCCAGCAAAACACCAGTCCCGCAACAACATCCGGACCATACTTCGGCGGCCGCGGCGCCCGCGGCTTCACCACTTTCGGTTTCCTGGCCTGCGCCAACGCTTTCCGGGCATGGTTGCGATGCCAGCCCGTCACCGCGCACAACTCGTCGAGAATGCGCCCCTTGCCGGCCTTGTCCGCCCGCCGATACCGGGTCGCTATGGCCCTCGTCACAGCCTCGCGTTGACTCAAGGTCAGCTCCATCGTCAGGGCCTACCGGCCGGCCCCAGACCAGCCCGCAAGGCGCGCCGCACGCGCGCATCCCCAATTGAGGCAACGACCCGATCGATGCGCGCATTTTTGATGAGTCAACGCGGGATCTTGCAGCATCCCAGCAGCACCGCTACTCTACCGATAAGAGTCGTACGTCTCTTGCGTTTCTCGTTCCCCGGAGGATGGCCCAATGAGCCGACCAGTGCCCGGCCCGTTACTGCGGACGCGGCCGATCCTGTCGATCGCGGTGTTCGCTGTGACGGTCGCGTTCGGCTGCGCGCAACTGGCGTGGCCACGGCTTCTGCTGGATCTGGAACGCCTTCCGGCCGGCCTGCACGGTGACTGGTGGCGCACGGCTACCTTCTTGCTGGTCCAGGACGGTGGGCTTTCCGGCTTCGCGATCAACGCATCGTTTGCCCTCATCCTGGGAGCGCTGGCCGAGCAAACCTGTTCTCGTTCCGTGTGGCTGATGCAATACATCGGAGTCGGTTGCGCAAGCGCGCTGATCGCCTACGCCTGGCAGCCGAACGGCGGTGGCAATTCAGTCGCCGTATGTGGGTTGGCCGCCATGATCGTCTACACCGCTTTCCGCCGGCGCCACTTGGACCTTCTATCCGCGACCGTGGTGCTCATGTGGGTCGCCTCGTTGATCGTCACCGAATGGTCTCATTGGGCGGTGCCTGCCTTTGTGGTCGCCGGTGTTCTGTCTGGCTTCTTGCGTTTGCGCGCGCAGCGCGGCGCGCGAATCGACCTTGCGTGCCTCGGTGTCGTTGTCGTTGTGGCAATCCTGTTGTGCGCCAGACAGAATATTCACGGAGCTGCCCTCGCCTTGGGTTTGCTATCCGCAGCGGCGCTGCACACGCGCGGAAACCGGCCGAGTTCACCGCGGCCGAACCCGACCACACCCCACGGATCGCAAACCCAACCGGTCGCGGTGCACAACAGATCCTGCACACCTTGACCGCGCCTCTCCATCAATGTGGCCTTGCCCCAGGTGGAAGGCAGTGAAATGGGACCGGCGAGTTGTTCACACCAGCCTAGCGTGAGTGTGTCGACGGGCGATACCGCATCGGCGCCGCCACACATCCGCGGCAAGACCGCCGATATCTGCTCAGCTCTCGTCACAAGGAACCGCGCATGAAAAAGTTCGAGGGCGTCTTCCACCGCTCGGCCACTCGATGTCGGTTCGATGACGAGAGCATGGACACCTTCTTCATGCTCGCCCTGGGGTGGGGAGTGAGCGGCGGCTTGGCTCCAGGTGAGCTGTTCCACATTGCCGCTGCGATTCCGGACGGTGAAGGCGATCCTCGATACCCTCGAGCAACGCTACGGACATACGCCGGTAGCTCTGGTCGGACTGAGCCTGGGCGGTTACTTCGCAGCCCGGGCTGCCGCCCACGATGATCGCATCGCGGCTGTTATTGCCAGCACGCCGTATCCGCGACCGGCAGAACTATTTGCGAGCCGCGCTGTCGGCGCGGTAGCCGAAACCGCAGCGGGTCGCCGTAATCTCGGCAACCTACTGTGGAAGGCAGGTGCCGGCACTCTCGACGAATTGGTCGAAATCATGCAGGGCTGGGTCGCCGACCCCGCTCTCGTGCGCTGCCCGTTCTTGTCCGTCGCCGGCAGTTCGGAGTCACCGATCCTCCTTCGTCAAGCCCAGCAATGGCATGAAGCATTGGACGTACCGCACAAGCGAATAGCAATCTTGGGCCCTGGCACCGGCGCCGACGCACATTGAGGTGATCTCACCAAGGTAGGCGGCAGGTTTCGGGCAGTGTGATGGAAGTCCTTGGGGGACACGCTGATTGGGTGCTGGATATGGGCGTGGAGTCCCGGTAGAGCGGTACTCACCACAAGCCCGGCTCCACCATGAGGACTCCACGTGATCGCTTATCCTGCCATGCTCGACGTCCCCCGGGAACTGGTGGAGTATGTGTCCCGGTTGCTGGCCGCCGAACGGCGAGCCCGGGGCACCCGCCGCGACAGCCGGGCGCTGACCTGCTGGAAACAGGCATTGTTCCTGGTGACGTGGTTCCGCTAACACGACGATATCGCGGTGCTCGGGGCGGGTTTCGGTATCAGCCGCGCCACCTCCTACCGGTATCACGGCGAGGGCGTCACCGTGCTCGCCGACCAAGCCCCCGACCTGCACGAAGTGTTGCTCCGTGCCCATGAGGAAGGGCTCACACACCTGATCCTGGACGGGAAGGTGTTCGACGCGGACCGCAGCAGCGAGAAGACCACCAGCGTGAAAGGCGAACAGATCGACCTCTGGTACTCCGGCAAGGCCCACACACAGGGCGGCAACATCCAAGCCCTGTCCACTCCAACGGGATTGCCGTTGTGGGTCTCCGACGTCGAACCCGGCTCGGTGCACGACCTGGTCACCGCCCGCGGCCACGTGCTCGGCCAATTATATTGGGCGGCCTCGCAACTGGACCCGCCGACCTTGGCCGACGGCGGCTACGAGGGCGCGGGCATCGGCGTGCACACCCCGATCAAGCAGCCCGCCGACGGCCGAGCTCTCGACGCGGACAACCGCACCTACAACGCCCTGCTGCGCGGCCTGCGCTGCCTGGGCGAACGCGGCTTCGCCATCCTCGTCGGCCGCTGGCGCACCCTGCGCCACTTCACCTGCAGCCCCGAGAAAATCGGTACCCTCGTCAAGGCCGCACTCGTCCTCACCCACTTCGAATACCGACGCACCGAATGAAAGTCGGTGAGATCACCTCACTGTGGAAGATCGCTCCCGGCAGGATATCGACACGGGTCGCTGCCATGTCTAGCCTCGTGAATTCACTGGGTCGTGTGGCCGTATATGATTGAGATGGCGAAAGGTGCTCTGACCTGCGATAATTCGACTTGCGAAGGTTGAATTTCTCGAGGGTCTGGAGCACCTTTCTGGTGAGCGAGTCTATCTCCCCGTATCCGCGGCTGGTCATCGATGGTGACGGTGCGGGTCTGGTGTCACACGCGGGCGCGGCGCTGTTGCTGCGCACCGCCGAGAAAATAGGGTTGATCAGGGGTTTATCGGAACGGTTGGGGCCTTGGCGCAAGCCGGCGGCGATCCACGACCCGGGCAAGATCGCGCTGGATATGGCGATCTGCCTCGCGGTCGGTGGTGACTGCGCCTCGGACGTGGCGCTGCTGCGGTCCGAGCCGGGCGTGTTCGGTGTGGTGGCCTCGAATCCGACGGTATCGCGGATGATCACCACATTGGCTGGCGACGCACCGAAAGTGTTGGCCGCCATCGCATCTGCACGCGCCGACGCGCGAGCACGAGCGTGGACGCTGGCCGGGACCAACGCCCCGGATCATGGCATCGGTGCCGAGGCTCCGTTGATCATCGATCTCGACGCGACACTGACCGACGCGCACTCGGAGAAACAGAACGCCGCACCAACATTCAAGCGTGGTTTCGGTTTCCACTCACTGTGGTCGTTCATCGACCACGGCCCGGCCGGCACCGGTGAACCCGCCGCGCCGATGCTGCGCCCTGGTAACGCCGGCTCCAACACCGCCGCCGACCACAAACAGGTGCTCCACGATGCCCTCGCTCAACTGCCATGGCAGCCGCTATGGAGAGCCGGCCGGAAAGTGTTGGTGCGCACCGATTCCGGTGGCGGAACCCACGAATTCCTCGACTACTGCCACCGCCGCCGCCTGCAGTACTCGATCGGATTCACCCTCACCGACGACATCGTCACCGCCCTGGACACCTACCTTGTCCCGAGTGACTGGACCCCGGCCTACGACGCCGACGGCGAGGTCCGCGACGGCGCCTGGGTCACCGAGGCCACCGGCCTCGCCGATCTGTCCGGTTGGCCGCCGGACATGCGTCTGGTCATCAGAAAAGAACGCCCACATCCCGGCGCGCAGTTGCGGTTCACCGACCACGACGGGCTGCGGTTGACCGCGTTCGTCACCAACACCACCCGAGGTCAACTCCCCGACCTCGAGCTACGCCACCGGCAGCGGGCCCGCTGCGAAGACCGGATCAGGAACGCGAAAGACACTGGCCTGCGTAACCTTCCGTTCCACTCCTTCGATGCCAACCGCATCTGGCTCGCCCTCATCGCGCTCGCGATGGACCTGACCGCTTGGATGCAAACCCTCGCCCTGCACGACCACACCGCGCGCCGCTGGGAACCGAAAACCCTACGGCTACGCCTGTTCTCCGCGGCCGGGCGCATCGCCCGCCACGCCCGTACAACCCGGCTACACCTCGCCCGACACGCACCCTGGACCGAACTGCTCACCACCGCCGCAACACGCCTGCAACCCGGCTGAGAAGCCAGGAAACCCTCCCGACGACCAGGAAACCAACCCATCCGGGCCCGTGGAACCCGGCAGTCAGCCCGCTGCGCGGGCCCACTGCCCTGCCCACAACCCGGAAACTACGATCGAAACACCAATACGAACCCGATCAGGCCAGCACATCACCCCGGCGAAAAATCGAGGCTAACCAGCATTTGCGGCTGGTCAATGGCTCTTATCCACTCGCATCGCGTGAACAATTTACAACGCTGGATCCGTGTCCGATTGCACACTCGCTAAGGTCTTGTACGTGCCCGCGCTGGTCGCCGTTCCACCTCTTTTTGAACCTGGCCGATACGGTCCTGCGGAACGAGTTTAACGATATCGGCTCGCGAGGTGATTATCAGTTTTTGAAAGATAGAAGCCATTTGAGCATCGACCGTCCTACGGGAGCTACCTCGGCGCGCCGCGATTGCAACGTTCGTCCACCCTGCCGCGGCTAACATCGCAATCCGCTGCTCGGCTGGGGACAGCGCTTCCCAATGTGCCGATGTACTCATTCTAGCGGGATGGCCGGCCGGCAGGGCTCGAATGGAGAGTTCGCCCAGTGCCAGCCGCTGCGGCTCGTCCGACTCTACGCGCAGCAGGCGTCCTTGGCCGAATGCTGTAGCGAACGCTTGGCGACCCAACACCTGGCGAGCGATCTCGATAGCCTTTTCATTTTCGTGCGCTATCAGTGCCAGGGAATCCAAATTTATCCCTGAGGCGGCACCGAGGGTAGTGGCGCCCCCGATCAGGTGAGCGGTTTCAGTGGCTAACGTCTTGAGTTTTGCGTGGTCGAGACTATCAGCCGCGATCGCATCCTTTATGATCCGCCCCAGTGACCAGGTTTGAACCTTTACTGTCAGTGCGGCGCCCCACCGATCATGCGCCTTTATCTGTCGCTTGAGCGTTGCACGTTCAAGTTCCAAGGCTCTTGGAGTATCGCCATACCTGGTCAGTGCAATCGCCCAGGCCAACTCAGCCCAGGCTTTGGCCCAACCAGCTCCGGCCGAAGTGGCATTATCGAGGTGATGCCGCGCCGTCTGTATGGCCTGCTGTCGCGATCCGAGCGTTGCAGCAATCCAAGATTCATATAGTTCACTCCTGGCCTCTCCGCCAAAATCGCCGAGGCTTTGATATTTTTCGCGGGCGCGGGCCAAAACAATTACGGCCCGAGAGTCGCGGTCGGCAAATCCCAACTCTGACCCCCATAAAAATTCTACTGCCGCAGGTAGGCCGATATCCGTTTCCGGATTCTCCCGCCAGTTTTGCTGCGCCTTCAGGTCGCAAACACGGGCTGCGCATTCCTCCAGTATGTGCTCTACCTCATTATTCCTACCCTGCATCATGGAAATCCAGCCAATCAAGCTCATCGCATTTATCTGGAGATCGACTGGTTGCGGGGTCGAAGCAAGAGCGGCGTCTAGGATGCGGTCGGTCCACCGTCGTATTTCTCGAGGTGAACCTTTAAAGAAGGGCAACGCAATCAGTCCGGAGGCGAGTTCCAAACCTAATTCGGGCTCAACTGAAGTAATGCTCCATTCTATCGCTGTCACTATATTGTCCCAGGCGGCCTGAGTCCAGTTCTGATCGGCGTCACTGAACCAGTCGAGCTGCACCGCAACAACTTTGTCTCGATAGTAGCGGAGATGGCGTTGGGCGAACCGCACTGGCTCGTTCAGTTCTTGAGTCGAGCGTTTCGACAGCTGTTGGTGGGCGAATATGCGGATGCTCTCAAGCAAGGAGTAGCGAACGGATGTCGGCGTGAGATACGCAGTCACCAGCGACTTCTCAGTAAGTCGCTCAAGAAGATGTTCTACCTCCTCACCTGCCAATGTGGCAACTTCAGGCCCTCGAACAGGCGTAGGTAACGAGTGATCGGCACAAACCGCCACAACGGCCTCCAAGTCGGCGCCGATATCCAGGGCAGTGTTGTTTTCGTCTTCGAAGTTGGCGTCGTATCCTGAGGCGAATACCGACATGCGGTCCAGAAGCAACTGTTCTTTGCGCGGACACAGCTTGTAAGACCACGCAATAACGTCACGAATGCCCTGATGGCGCGGTTCCGCGCCCAGCTGTGGCCCGTGCGACCAAGACATCCGCTTGTCGGCCGCTTCGCCGCTCAGATCCCGCAGAATCACTGCCAACGACTGGTGTCGTAGCCGTGCCGCAGCGAGACGGACAAAGAGGGGATGGTCGTGCACATGTTGGCAGACCAAGTTCGCCATCGCGAGTTCATCGGCGTCGGCAATAGTGCGGCCGGTAAGCTCTACACGCTGCCGAAACAATGTTAGGGACTGCTTGCGCGTCAACGGGGGAACCGCGATCACATACTCGTCAACCCAGCCCAGCGCTTCGCGGCTGGTCGCCAAAACGGTCAGCCTCGGCATTGCGTCGAGCAACTCGGCGACGAACCGTCCAGCAGCAGAGTGGACGTGCTCGCAGTTATCCATGACCAACACAGTCCGTGGACTTCGTTCCACTGCATCGGTCCCAGTCAGCGCATCGATGATCGCATCCCAGGCCGATCGTTGGGAGAAGTCGGCACCGACCACAGAGCGCGCGACCTCGTCTTCGATCGCGGCGATATCAGCGCCTTCGCTCAACCGTGCCAGCCGAGTCCAGTAGATCGTAGCAAGCTCTGACTTGGCGAACCCTCGGAGCGTTTCGGTTGCAAGTCTCGTTTTCCCGATCCCGCCTGCTCCAGTCAGCGTGATCAAGCGGGCCGAGCCCAACAATAAGGTTCGTATCCTGTCAAGCTCTGGGAGACGGCCAACAAAGTCATTTGCAGCAATCCACCCATCGCCAGGACCTCGGCGCGGAGGCATGGAAAGAATGGTAGTCGTCAAGTGTGTCACCAGCAAAATCTCCCACTCCGCAAGTGGTTTGTGATTCTGTTGTTTACTCGATGAACTGCGGGGTGGAGTTGACTGCGGGACCGCTTGCAGAGGCTGCACGACGCGACTTATAGTGCTGAGGCTCCCACGACGGTGAGGTCAGCCGCGAATCGTGTTATCGCGAGTCGCTGATCCAGATGCGCGGTTTGCGTCCCAGTGTCGACATCGTGTTGGGCGCCGGGATGTGGCGAGCGGGCTTGTTCACGGTTGTGATCGCGAGGCTGAGGTGAGTCGAGCAGCCGCACTCTGACGTGCACCATGTGGCCCAACAAGTCCACTCATCCGATCATCAGGGCCTGATGGATGTATTTCTTCAGCGTTTCCCGAGTCGCCACGCCGGTCGCGTGGCGGTCAATCTGCACGGGCAGGGCTATATCAGCGGGAGGTCGCTCGGCGACGGAACGTTCTTCGGCCGCCGCGCGGGAACTGCTGCGGCGCAGGGTTAATCGCGATCACCTGGCCAGCGCGCTGTCGCCGCACCGGTCTACGCGTGTTGCGCCGTCACGACCACCTCGTGCCGATTGGTCCGGTGCGACCGACGGTATTCGGTCGGTGACACCCCCACCTCGCGCCCGAAGTGTGCGCGCAGATTCGCCGCACTGCCCAGACCACAGCGTTCGGCCACCACGTCGACGGCGAGGTCGGTGGTTTCCAGCAACTCTCGGGCTCGGATGATGCGCTGGGTGAGCAGCCAGCGCAGCGGTGTCGTGCCCAGTTCGGCATGGAATCGACGGGCCAGGGTGCGTCCGCTGTGCCGGGCCAGGTCGCCGACGGGCAGCACGGTGTCGAGCTGGGTGAGCGCCCACTGCAGGGTCGCGGCCACACCCGGATCGGCCGCGTCGACCGGCACCGGATTCCGCAGATACTGCGCCTGCCCGCCCGCGCGGTACGGCGGCACCACGAGTCCGCGCTCGGCGGCATTGGCGACGCGGGAACCGAGGTCCTCGGGGATAAGGTGGATACACAGGTCCATCCCTGCCATGGTTCCCGCGCTGGTGAGGATCTGTCCGTCGTCGATGTAGAGCACGCTCGCGTCGACATCGAGGTGCGGATACCGTTCCAGCAGGGCCTGGACTTGCTTGCAATGCGTGGTCATGCAGCGGCCGTCGAGCAGGCCGGCCGCCGCGAGAATGGAGGCGCCCGAACACAATGCGGCGATGCACGCTCCCGCTTCGTAGGCCGCGCGGACCGCCGCCCCCAGCTCAGCGGGCGGACCCTAACGCACATTCGGGGTCGCGGGTACGACGATGGTGTCGGCCGCGATCAGATCGTCGTAGTCGTAATCGGTCAGCGTGACGAACGGATCGCGCAGCGTCGCATGCCGGGTGCCGCACATACGCAGCTGATATCAATGCTCGGCATCGATTCCGGGCGGCGGTCCGAAGGACACCTGGTACCGGATCGCGACCGCGAATACCGGCTGGCCCGGCGCCACCGTTCCGGGTTGTGCGGATTCGCACACCGCGTCCGCAGTCATGTCAGAAATCTAGCGCATGTTGGCTACTCCGCCACTCGATCCCGCGATTAGCGGCTGGATAGACCACGAGGTTCTACTAGCCGGACTGGATCGGGCGCGTTGCGCACCTCGGTGGGCATCCAGTTGCGAACCAACCTGGCGTCCCGGAACCTGTCTCACCAGGTTTGACAGATTCCGATCGGCCCCGAGGTGCCACAGGGGCTCGTACTTGTCGAGGCGCTCCACGACCAGTCGAACGACCTTCTAGCGCACCTCGGGCAGATAACGCTTCAACACGATCGGAACCAAGCTCCACCAAGACAAGCGGTGCCCCAACCCGTGACGATTCACCCCGGGACCGATTTTCGTGGCTTCGTAGATAGCTCCATAGGTAAGTCTTTATTCCCTCACCGATGTGGGGAAGCCGCGACGGGCGAAACGTAATGGTCGTGAAGTGAAACAGGTTCGGGCGCCGTCATTGCAGCATTCGGACCAAGCGACTTCCAGCGGCTCCCGCATCGAGCAACGGCGCTCGAAGGGCCACCAACGATGATGGCCCGTCGGCGAGAATCGTGACCACCGAGGCACACGATGGTGTGTGGCCCCCTCGAGCGAGGATGCCCCTACAGGCCCGTGGTGACCATAAAAGACCGCTTCGGCACAGCTCCCGAAGCCATGAGACGGTGTGGCAAGGCGTAAATAATCTCCGATCCCATGACAGAGGCACTACTGGTCGACGATCCGACAGCAGGCTCGACGCTCAAATGCCCGAGCCGAAGGTGACAGGTGGCATATCGCGCTGCAAACCGATCCATCTGGCCGACAGAAGGCAAGGTACAACATCCCTCTGGGGCCGCCAACAGGAACCGATCACCATGACGACTGCCTTACTGCCCCTTGCCTACGGCTACGTACGCGACGATCTACTCGAGGAGTGCGACTGTGAGTCAAGTGAAGACATGCTGCGCGACACCGCTCGCTCGCTCGGTTACGAACTGGGAACGGTTTTTCATGAGCCCGCCCCGCAGAACGCTACACTGCCCCCGGCATTTCTCGAGCTCGTCCAGGAATGCCGACGGGCTTCAGCACACGCGGTAATCACTGTATGTGGGCACATGTCACATATGGCCGGATGCCGCATGGTGCTGTTGACGATCCTAGACGCGCGAGTCGGCGCGACAGTCCACGAAGTCTCGATCTAAAGCACCGTTCTGCTCATGAGGTGCCCGGTTCCCTCCGGACAGTGACCCCTGGTAGGGCGGTTACGGAAATGCGAGGGAAAATAGGCTGTGGCTCAGCAGAGGAAAAAGTACTCACCGGAGTACAAGGACGAGGCCGTGAAAATGGTCTTGGAAAGTAACGGTCGTCCGATCGCGGCGGTCGCACGAGATCTGGGAATCAATTCCGGGACGCTCACCAATTGGGTGGCGGCGCACCGGAAAAAGCACCCGGAGGAGGAAGAACCGCTAGCGATTTCGGAGCGAGCGCGGTTGCGTGAGTTGGAGCGGGAGAACCGCGAGCTCCGGATGAAGGCCGAGTTCCTGGAAAAAGCGGCGGCCTTCTTCGCGAGCCGGCAGCAGTGAAATACGCATTCATCGCCGAACTGGACGCGGAGAAGGCCTACTCTGTTGCCTTCATGTGCAGGAACCTTAGTGTGTCCAGATCGGGTTATTACGAATGGTGTACCCGACCGGCGTCGGAGAAAGAGAAATGGCGTGAAGAACTGAAACTGATGATCACCGCGATCTTCGACGACTCCCACGGCACCTACGGGCATCGGCGTGTCCATGCGGTGCTGATCGGCTCGGGCCACCAGGTCGACGACGACACCGTCCGCAAGCTGATGCGGGAGCTGGATCTGGTGCCGTGCCAGCCGAAACCATGGCGGCCGGTCACGACCGAGGCCGATATCGACCACCGGATCCCCGACCTCGTGGCACGTGATTTCACCGCCACGGCACCGGGTGAGAAGTTCGTCTCCGATATCACCTATATCCGGACGAAACAGGGCTGGCTGTATTTGGCGACCGTGATCGACTGCTACACGAAAATGGTGGCCGGCTGGTCGATGGCCGACCACTACCGCACCCCGTTGATCACCGACGCACTCGACATGACCGCGACCCGCATCGATATTCGACCACAGGCGATATTCCACAGCGACCGCGGATCGAACTACACCAGCTATGATTTCGGGAAGAAACTGAAACTGATGGACATGCGACAATCCGTCGGCCGGACCGGAGTGTGCTGGGATAACAGCATGGCCGAATCGTTTTTCGGCACCCTGAAGAACGAATGGCTACATCGAACGACGTTCGAAACGCGGGATCAGGCGCGACGTGCGATTGTGGAATACATCGAGACCTTCTACAATCGCAAACGTCTTCACTCGGGACTCGGCTACAAGGCGCCACTGCAGGTGCACGCCGATTACCTGAATCGGCAGACGGCAGCATGAAATAGCCCTTCAGGCCGCTGTCCGGGATCTGCCGGGCCCCTCAGAATGCCGACACAGAACAGGCAGCCTGACCCGTCTCACCGGGTTTGACAGACTCCGGATACGCTCCTCGCCCCTCTCGTTGCGCTCCAGGCGATTCCGTGGAGCGCAACGACGGGCGCACCGAGGATCAGATCGCTGTCCACCCACCGTCCACGGCCAGGGGTTGGCCGGTGACGAAGGAGGCAGCGTCGGAGCAGAGCCACGCTGCAGCCTCAGCAATCTCTTCGGGCTCGGCGAGTCTTCCGAGCGGCTGTCGCACAACAAGCTCCTGTTCAGTTACCAGACCTTGCCGAATGACATCGGCGACCATCTCCGTGCGGACTGCCCCCGGGCAGACGGCGTTCACACGGATACCCTGGGTAGCGTATTCCAAAGCAGCGGTCCGAGTTAGCCCCACCACGCCATGTTTGGCCGCTGTGTAGGTCGCGATCCCACCGGTGTACCCGACGAGACCGGCCGCGGAGGAGTTGTTTACGATCGAACCCACACCTTGCTTGAGCATCTGACGAATCTCGTGTCTGAGGCACAGGTAGACACCTGTCAGGTCAACAGCAAGCACCTGGTTCCAATTTTCGACAGTGGACTCGTGCAATGGTGTGAGCTGCCCGTCGATTCCGGCGTTGTTGAACGCGCAGTCCAGTCGGCCGAAGCGTTCGACTACCGCCTGCACCATCGCAGAAACCCCCTGATCCGATCGCACGTCGGCCTGTACGAAGAATGCTGTTCCGCCGTTAGTCTCGACTGCAGCCGCCGTCCGATTCCCACCCTCGGCGTCGATATCGACCAGCGCAAGCGTCGCCCCGTGCCGGGCGAACACTGTAGCAGCGGCGGCACCGATACCAGCTGCCGCTCCGGTGATAAGCACGACCTTCTCTTCGAGGAGTGCATTACTGGAGGCCACCTATCTACCCTCATCCTTCTTGTTCATGACGCCGATCAACGGCTCGAGTGATTTCCGCGTCCAATGTGAAGCGGGACTCGAGCCAGTCTGCACATACTTGGACATATTCGAAGGGGCCTCCGCCGTAGGTACGGCCGAACAGAGTCGGGTCGGAATCGTCGACCTTGCCTTCATTGTTGTAATATCCCGGTGTGCATTCTCGCTCGAATTTCGAGCGATCCACGACTTTCTCGGCCATTGTCTTTGTCCAGCCTTGCTCGGCTTCCTCGCGAATTTCCATGACCTCGACGCCTTCGAACCGGCATCGTCGCACAACCGCCGCAATATGCTTGGCCTGTTCAGCGAGAATATGGGTGAAGTTGATTGTTACTGCCGCCTGTGCAATCCCCCCGACGATGAACAAGTTGGGGAATCCGTTCATGTAGATACCGTGGAGTGATTTGACGCCATCGGACCATCGCTTCGCCAGGGTGCAATCGTCGCCGCCACGGCCCACGACATCGAAAGCGCCTGACTCGTATGGTGGGGCTCCCACTTTGAATCCAGTAGCAAATATGATGCCGTCGACATCGTAGGACTTGCCACCGAAATCGATTCCCGTCTCGGTGATCCGCTCGATGCCGGCTCCTTCCGTATCGACGAGCGTGACGTTCGGGCGGTTGAACGTCTGCAGGAAGTCGTCACTGTAGAGAGGCCGTTTGCAGAACTGGTTGTAATACGGTTTCAACGACTCTGCGACGCGGGGGTCTTTGACAATCTCGTCTACCCGTGCGCGAATCTCCTCCATCTTCTGGTAGTCGGCGAGTTGCATGAGCGCTGACGGATCTCCTTCAGTGGCTGCCTTGTCGCTGTTGTTGGCCCATACGGTGAGCTTGGCCCACACGTCAGTCCAACGGTCGGCCACCAGATCTTCTTCCTGAGGAATGCCCAGCATAATGGAGTCGAAATTCGCGATCCGCCGCCGCTGCCAGCCAGGTTCCAATGAACGGACCCATCCCGGATCAGTTGGCTTGTTGCCACGGACATCGACGGACGACGGAGTGCGTTGAAAAACCAGCAATTCAGCCGCGCTCTCGGCGATGTGAGGGATGACCTGGATAGCGGACGCGCCCGTACCGATCACCGCCACACGCTTTCCAGCCAGACCGGTCAAGTTGCCGTGTGTATCACCTCCGGTATATGAGAAGTCCCATCGACTGGTGTGGAACGATCGGCCCCCGAAGTCCTTGATGCCGGGGATGCCGGGCAACTTGGGCCGGCTCAAGGGCCCGGTGCATAGGCAGACAAACTGCGCTTTGATCTGATCTCCACGATCAGTGCGCACGATCCATTTCAGAGACGATTCGTCCCATCGCAGGTCCGTGACCTGTGTCTGAAAGCAAGCGTCGGAGTAGAGATTGTAGTAATTTCCGATAGCCCTTGCGTGTGCAAAGATCTCGTCTCCCCGAGCATATTTCTCGGATGGTACGACGCCTAGTTCCTCAAGCAGCGGCATATAGATGTAGGATTCGACATCACACCGAATCCCGGGGTACCGATTCCAGTACCATGTGCCGCCGAAGTCAGCACCCTTCTCTATTACGCGGATGCGCGGCACGCCGGCTTCGCGCATCCGGGCCGCTGTCAAGAGGCCGGAGTGACCGCCGCCGACGACGACGACATCGACTTCGTCGGACAATGGATCGCGTACCAGGCCCGGATCGGCATAGACGTCGTCGGCGTAGGCCGCAAAGTCTCCAGAAAGATCGAGATACTGCGCATCTCCGTCTGCCCGTAATCGTTTATTGCGTTCAGCCAGGTACTTTCTGTGCAGCGCCTCAGGGTCGAAACCGAGTTCAGGGGTTGCGCCACCGCTCAGGTCGGTCATCTCGTTTCCTCTCACTGTCGCACGTCAACCATTCGATCCCCGCCCCCGGCCGCCTCTGGTGTGCGGTATGTCACCAGGGATCCACCGACGACATGAAGATAACACCCACTATCTATATTGGCTAGCTTGTCATCCACATGACGGTCGCAGGCGCTCCTTTGCAGCACAACGTCAGACCGTGATGGCTGCGTGCTGCGACGTGAGCGCCCGTCCACGTCGCTGTCGCACCTAGACGTCGGCAAGGTCAGAACTGGAGAACCACCAGGTAGTGGATGCGCTGTCGTCGCATTGGACTACCGGCCGAACGATGCGCACGACCTGTTGCACCGCCTGGAACTAGGTCGACCGAAGGCAATCGCGATGGCTCCGACGAGGCTTCCAACCGTAGTGCCAGGAGTCGCCAGAGTGCTGGTCGACCGATTTATGCGTAATAGACTAGCTAATCAATGGGCGATTATGGCCAAGCTATCGACATTTTAGATACCACTTGCTAGCGTGTCGAGAGTCACATCCACCCTCGCATTCGCAACAAGGAGGTTCGCGATGCCTCGCTCTCGCGCACTCGTCATAGCCGTGACAGCTGCCGCGGTGGTTCTCACCTTGCCCGCCTGCAGCTCGTCCGACAAGCCAACAGCCACATCCGACATATCTGCAGGCTTGACCGCGACTCCGATCAAGCTCATGACCCTGACCTCGGAATCCGGCCCCATCGTCTTCCCGGAGATCTCGAAAGCAGCCACGGCGGCCGCAGAAGCCGTCAACAAGGCGGGGGGCGTAGCCGGACACCCAATTCAGATACTCGCCTGCGATGACAAGCTGACGCCCAACGGCGCTGCCGACTGCGCGCGAGAAGCAGTGGCGGAGAAGGCAACGGCAGTGGTAGGAGCAATGTCGGCCAACGGCGACAGCTACGTCCCGATCCTTGAGCGAGCGGGCATTCCGACCATCGCGGACTTCCCCGCCAGCCCGTCGGAAACAACAAGCCCGATAAGCTACCCGATTGCCTCGACAGCCCTGGAGTTGGTCGCAGGTAGCGCTGCCCTGAAAGCCGCGGGCGTAACCTCCGTGCAGTACATGGGCCCGAACCTCCCGGCTTACATCGGCACCGCGAAACTCGTCGAGAGTCTTATGCCCAGCGTCGGCGTCGAGTTCCACGGATCTACGGTCTACCCGGTCGACGTCACCGATTTCTCCCAGTACGCCACCACAGCCTACGGGTCGGGCGCGAAGGGAGTCTTCCCGTTCTTTCCGTCGAGTGCGACAGTGCCCGCTTTCGTCAACGCCGTCTCGGGCGGGGGTTTCAGCTTCCGGACCACGCCTACGGTGTTTACCGGCGTCCTTTTCCGTCCGTCATTGCTGGACGGGCAGTTGAAGAACAAACTGGACGGGACCTACGTCGTCTCCGAAGGCCAAACCCCGACCGATACCAGCCTGCCGGGGATCAAGAAGTTCCATGACGAAGTCGATGGCGCAGGAACACCACTCGAGTACACCGCCGCAGCGCTGGAGGCTTGGGTCGGCGTCCATGTCATTGCCCAGGTCCTGGCGAATGCGCCCGGTGATGTTGTCCAGCCCAAAACCCTGATCGACGCGATGAAGGCGGCCGGCCCAATCGACTGCCCCGGGTGGACAACCTTCGACTGGAGCAAGCCAGCGTTGCCCGCTCCGCTTGCCGCGAACTTCCCTCGCTACTTCAATACCAACGTCTGGGTGTCGAAAGTTGTTGATAACAAACTAGTTTCGGCGGTTTCCTCTTCCGAGCCCTACACCGGGCCGATCACTCTGACAACCAAGTAACACGATCGATGGTGGCCGAGGCGTCCGACACTCGGCCACCTCTGATTTGATGAAGGAACAGGTACCGTGGTCTACGAGCAGTTTGCGATTCTCGGCCTTGCGACCGGATCCCTCTATGCCCTAACCGCACTGGGCATCGTGTTGGTAGCGCGCGCATCGGGGGTACTCAATTTCGCCTCCGGCGCCATAGGCGCCGCGGGCGCCTATGTGACCTACGACTTGCGCGACAACGTGGGCCTACCAGACTGGCTCGCCGTGCCGTCCGGAATTCTTCTGGGCGCTGCGATCGGCATGCTGGTGCAAATCATCCTGATGAAATTTCTGCGCCACGCCGCTCCCCTGGCCAAACTGATTGCAACGCTGGGCATCCTTACCGCTCTGCAAGGCGCGGTCACTCTGGTCTACGGCGAGACCAATCGCGGACAACCGGAGTCGTTGCTGCCCACCACCAGTCGTGAACTCATACGCGGCGTTTTCGTACCAGAGGACCGAATCTGGCTCATCGGAATATCCCTCGCCGCGGCAGTGATACTCAAGGTCGTCTACACTCGGACCCCCTTCGGCCTGGCTACGGCCGCAGTCGCGGAGAACCGTCAGGTCGCAGCCATTTCTGGATTGTCCGCCAATCGAATCGAACTGGTAAACTTCGCCATTGCCGGTGCACTTTCCGCGGCCGCGGCGATCCTCCTGGCCCCCATTCTGGGGCTCGATATCAGCACTCTGGTCATCGTTGTGATTCCAGCTCTCTCCGCGGCTCTGATCGGTCGCTTCTCATCCTTCGGCACAACGGTTGTCGCTGCCCTGATGATGGGCGTCGTTCAGGCCGAGATACCGCAACTGGCAGTCGTGAAGCACCATCCCGACACGTTCGGAGGCTTGCCCGCTGCCGTACCGGTCGTGCTGATTGTCTTTGTCATCATCGTTCGCGGCCGTGGGCGACTCCAACGGGGCGAGTCCACCAGTCGGTTGCCGCTGCCTGGGTCCGGTCGTATCAATATCCCTGCCTTCGCCGCGACCACTGGTATCGGAGTGCTGATCGCGGCCACCAGCCAACCCGGCTGGACGGCGGCCATCATCACGACGCTCGCAATCGCGATACTGGTGCTGTCGGTTGTCGTCGTCACCGGATACGCCGGACAATTATCCCTCGCACAGTTTGCGATTGCGGGTTTCGGGCTCTGGGTCGCGGCGCGACTCTATGCCACCGAAGGGTTTCCCTTTCCGCTGGCAGCGGTCGTTGGAATGGCCGTGTCCGTGCCGGTTGGAATGGCGGTAGCGCTTCCGGCACTGAGGGCCCGAGGCGTTGACCTCGCGGTAGCTACCCTCGGCCTGGCATTGACGATTCAAGCGATGGTGCTGAATAACACCAGTCTTACTGGTGGCTTCGGCGGCACGGATGTGGAAGGCGCGACGCTGTTCGGCTGGAGCATCGACGGCGTGGACCACCCTAACCGTTACGCTACGGTCTCCGTCGTCGCGTTAGCGATCACGGCTCTGGCTGTGGCAAATCTGCGCAGGGGACGTAGCGGTCGGCGCTTACTCGCGGTGCGTGGAAACGAGCGTGTTGCGGCCTCCCTGGGCGTGGGAGTTTACGGCGCGAAACTGTATGCGTTCAGCATTTCCGCAGCGATCGCGGCCTTGGCCGGAATTGTCCTCGGATTCAAAGACGAGAACATACAGTTCAATCAGTTTACGATGTTCGGTTCTATCAACTCGGTCGAATACGCCGTGGTGGGCGGCCTCGGCTGGGCCGGCGGCGCGGTCATCGGCGCGACGCTCGCCACCGGTGCCGCCTTGAGCAAGCTGGCGACCGATGCGGTATCGGATCAAAGGATCCTGCTGTGGGTCTCGATCGCCGCAGGTGCAGTTGTGGTCACTGTTCTGCGGCTCGCACCGGAGGGGCTCTTCGGAACCGTCGCCGGACTCCTGCACCGCCCCAGCAAACCTTCGAAAACGCGACCCGCCACCCCTCGACAGGAGCGTTCGCACCGGCGACTCGAGCTGTGTGATGTGACAGTCCGGTTCGGCGGAGTAGTTGCCCTGTCGGAGATCAGTTTCACCGTGGAGCCGGGCGAGGTCCTCGGCCTAATCGGCCCGAACGGTGCCGGTAAGACGACCCTGCTCGATGTCGCTACCGGCTTCACCCCCCTCAGCGGCGGAACTGTCCGACTGGAAGGGCGTGGCATCGACCGATGGTCGCCCGAACGCCGCGCCCGGCACGGGCTGAGTCGTTCATTTCAAGCGGTTGAATTGTTCGACGAGCTGACCGTCCGCGAGAATCTTCTGGTCGCGGCCGACCGAAAATCGCCATTACGATATCTCAGCGACCTCGTCTACCCCACGAGCCAAACCCCCAGCGCAGCGATGCTCGAGACGGTTTCTCACTTCGAGCTGGATGCACTGCTGGACCACCGGCCCGCCGAATTGTCCCAAGGGCAGGCACGGCTGGTCGGTATTGCGCGAGCAATGTGCGCCGAACCGAGCCTGCTGTTCCTCGATGAGCCTGCGGCGGGCCTCGATGCACACGACCGGGTCGAGCTCGGCCGAAAGATCCGGTCACTGGCCACAGACCGAGGGATCGGAATCATTCTGATCGAGCATGATGTCCCACTCGTGATGGAAGTCTGTGACCGCATCATTGCCCTCGACTTCGGACAGCTTGTCGCCGTGGGCACGCCAGCGCAAATCCGCAACGACCCGGCGGTTATCGCCTCATATCTCGGAGAGGAAGTGCACATATGACCCCCAGCACGAAGGCGGTCCTGGTCGCGAATGGGATGCGCGCAGGCTACGGATCCAATACTGTCGTCCGGGACTTCGACGTTCGCATCCATCCCGGTGAAGTGGTCGTCCTCCTCGGTCCGAACGGTGCCGGGAAAACCACCACCTTGATGACATTGGCCGGCGCAATCCCTGCGCTCGGCGGACATGTAATGCTGCGCGGCAACTCGACCGGTCAGCCCCTGCACAAGCGAGCAAGAGCGGGACTAGGGCTTGTTACGGAGGAACGCGCCGTATTCATGCGATTGACGGTGGCTGAAAACTTCAAAGTCGCTGGGGTGCCGGTACCCGCCGTCCTTCGACTCTTCCCCGAGCTGAATGAACATCTGCCACGCCGGGTCGCCGAGCTGTCCGGCGGGCAACAACAGATGGTCGCATTGGCACGCGCTCTCGCGGGCGATACACGGGTCCTGCTAGCGGACGAGTTGTCCCTGGGACTCGCCCCTCTGATTGTCGACCGTTTGCTCGGGGCCGTGCGAAATGCCGCTGACCGTGGGGTCGGAGTCCTCCTGGTCGAGCAACACGTCCGCAAGGTCCTCAACATTGCCGATCGTGTCATGGTCATGCGCCGCGGTCGTGTCCATATAGTCGGCGCTGCGGACAAGTTCCGTGATCGCATCGACGTCATTCAAGACAGCTACCTATCTTGAATGACGGCCCTATGTATCGGCCGGAGTCGATGCCTGCATCCAGACCGCTTCGGGCGTTTCGCAAGCTCAGGCCACCAGCCGACCATCCACTCGAAAAGGCTCATTGAGGCAGGATTTATATGCCGTTCTCTCGCAGTTGCATCGACCAAACGGCACATGGACACCACGGAATGACTGCCTTCTTCGGAGGCGATGAACGCGTATTTCAGTGTCACCGGTGCTTCTTCGCGAAGAAGGCTACCGATTTTCCCAAGAATCGGTTCTCCTCTTCCCGGAGATCGCCAACGCCGGATCGGTAACATGATCTTCCCGAAACTTCTTGACCCAGATCCGGATCGTTTGACCACTCACACCGCAATCGCGTGCGACATCAGCGATCGCGCGCGACTTCTCCACCACTTCGCGCGCTGCCGCCTCCCGATACTCCGGACTGTAACCACGCGCCTTCTTCTGCGCCACACCTGGCAGCGCGGAACGAATGAGAACACGAACGGCCCTCTCCGACAATACTTTCCGAAGTTCTTCGACCTGTCCGGCTACCACCCGGACTATCTCGGGTTCGTCGCAGCGGAGCTCAACAACCGGCCCCGCAAGCGCCTCGGCTGGCGCAGCCCGGGGCTGCTGCACGATCAGGTGACAGTGGTTAACCTCGTGAATTCGCGCCAGGTGGGCTGACCAGGGTATCGAAATGGCGAAAGGTGCCCTGAACTGCGATAATTCGACTTGCTGAGAGTTGAATGATCGCGATCGAAGGACACCTTTCTGGTGACGGATTCTACGTGGTATCCGCGGCTGGTCGCGGATGGGGATGGTGCTGGGCTGGTGTCGCAGGCCGGCACAGTACTGCTGGTGCGCACCGCAGAGGAAACAGGCCTGGTCAAGGGCCTGTCGCAGGCGCTGGCGCCGTGGCGGAAACCTCTCGCGGTGCATGATCCGGGCAAGATCGTGCTTGATCTGGCGATCGCGGTCGCCGCGGGCGCGGACTGCGTGTCGGACGTGGCGGTGCTGCGCTCGCAGCCGGGGGTGTTCGGGCAGGTCGCTTCGAATCCGACGATCTCCCGGCTGATCGCAACACTCGCGCAGGATGCGTCGAAAGTGTTGTCCGCCATAGCATCTGCGCGCGCCTATGCCCGTGCGGTGGCGTGGCCGAAAGCTGGCACCCAGGCCCCGGACCACGGGATCGACGCCGAGCATCCGCTGATCATCGACCTGGACGCCACCCTACTCGACGCTCACAGCGAAAAAGATTGCGCAGCACCGACATTCAAACGTGGATACGGCTTCCACCCGCTGCTGGCGTTCATCGACCACGGCACCGACGGCACAGGCGAACCCGCCGCCGCACTGCTGCGCCCGGGCAACGCCGGTTCCAACACCGCCGCGGACCACAAGCGCGTCCTGCACGACGCCCTCGAACAGCTGCCCTGGCAGCCCGGCTACCGGGTCGGCCGCAAAGTCCTGGTCCGCACCGATGCCGGCGGCGGCACCCACGAATTCCTCAGCTACTGCCACGCTCGCCGCCTGCAATACTCGATCGGGTTCGGGCTCAGCGAAACCATTGTCGCCGCAATGGATCTGCTGCCCGAGAAGGCATGGACACCGGCCTACAACGCCGACGGTGAACCCCGCGACGGCGCCGCGGTCGCTGAACTCACCGCCCTGATCGACCTTTCCGGCTGGCCCCCCGGCATGCGGATCATCATCCGCCGCGAACGCCCCCACCCCGGCGCCCAGCTGAAATTTACCGACCACGGCGGCAACCGGCTCACCGCGTTCGCCACCAACACCCGCCGCGGTCAGCTCGCCGACCTGGAACTACGCCACCGCCACCGCGCCCGCTGCGAAGACCGCATCCGCACCGCCAAAGACACTGGCCTGCGCAACCTCCCGTTCCACAGCTTCGACGCCAATCAGATCTGGCTCGCCATCATCGCGCTCGCCCTGGACCTGACCGCCTGGCTGCAGACGATCGGCCTGCACGATCGGACCGCCCGCCGCTGGGAACCGAAAACCCTACGCCTGCACTTGTTCTCGATCCCCGCCCGCATCGCGCGGCACGCCCGCCGAGTCCACCTCCGACTGTCCCGCGCCGCGCCATCGGTGAGCCTCGCACTCACCGCCCTGCACCGCCTACAAGCCACCTGACCAGGCGAAACCCGCCCCGACGACCAACGAAAGGACCACCCGGGCCCGTGGAACCCGGCAGCCAGCCCGCTGCACGGGCCGACCCCTCACACCGTTCTGCCGCCGGACCGGCCACAGACGGGCCGATCGACCCGATCAAACCAGCACGCTACAGGCGCGCGAAATTTTGAGGCTAGGCGACGAGCTGCTGTCGTTGGCGCACTATAAGACGTTCCTCGCCCGAGAGCCCGTAGCGGCCTTACGGATCTTGACTACCCCCGCAACGTCTATTCAGCAGCGCATGATCAACTACGTCGCGACCCTACTACGCGAGGAGGTTGAAGCGGACAATATCCGTTTACCTGCCAACCTGACGATCCAAACAGTTGCGTATGCGATGATCCGATTGGCCGATTCGTTCTTCTATTCTGACCTCGCTGCCGGGGTGCCCCCAAGCGCGGACGACGCCGTCATGCTCATTGGTCTCGTTCTTCCCGAAAATCCCTGATCGGTGATCGGTCACCCCCGAATGCGCTCCAACTCCAGCTCGGCATGCACGGCCCTACGCTCAGCGGCGACCAGCCGATCGAGTAACTGGTTGAGTAACAACGGGCTCATGGTGTCGTTGCCGCTCTCCGGTCTCGTAATCTCACCGCGCGCGGTGACCCCGTAGGTGATGAGTCGCACCATCTCGCCGACGATCTCGTTCTCGGTTGGGCGGCCGGTTCCCTTGGGAAGCAGCCAGTCCGACAACAACCCCATTCCCATCACCAGCGCCGTCGCGACGCGTATGGTCAGCTTGGCGTCTGGGCTGGTCTGCAAGCCGCGTCCGAGGGACTCGATCTGCGCTTGTGCGTCCATACGACGTAGGAGCACGTCCAGGTCTAGCCCACCGCCGTCTACCGCATCGCTGTGGTATTCGCGGGCTGCGACCAACGCCAGAACGAGCTCTCGATGTTCGGTGACCAGGTCGAACAGGGGGGTGACGAAATTGCCGACCAGTTCTTCCGTGGAGGCCGGCTCGTCAACCTGCTGCTCCCATGACGTGAGATATGTGGATACGGCTTCGTTGAACGGTGACAGGATCGCGGCCGCGAAAAGCCCGGATTTGGACCCGAACCTTCGATAGATCGACGGCTCGTGGACACGGGCCAACTTGGCGATCTCGCGGCCACTCGTGCCCGCGTACCCCTTCGCGCCGAACAGTTCTCTGGCCGCGTCGAGGATGAGAGCATCGACTTCGGCCGAGCGCCGCCGCGACCGTTGTTTCGCGACCCCATGCGGATCGGCGGTGTCAGGCGTAGTCACCTTTCGATGCACCTTTCTGTCGACATTGAATCCGGTTAGATGGCAAACGCTACCTTACTGGGGAGCGTGTCCTTGATGTCACCGACCCGAGTACACCGCATGCCCCGGGCCCGCCTCGAGGAAGCTTCGCAATCCCACGCGCACATCTTCGGTCTCGAACAACAGCGACGCGGCATGCGCGGTGGTCGCATCAGCGGCGGAGACTCCGCCTTCCCGCTGTGCGCGAACCAGCCGTTTGGTCAGCGCGTGTGCGGCCGTCGGCCCAGCAGCGATATGCTGCGCAAACTCATATGCCTGGCTTTGGAAGCCGTCATCCGGAAAAACTCGATTGATGACTCCCCAGCGCTCCATCTCGGACGCACTGTAGAGATCCCCGGTCATCACCAACTCGCAGGCGCGACCCGGGCCTGCCAGCATAGCCAGGCGTTGGACTCCCCCCATCGCCGGAGTCAGCCCAACGACACGCTCGACCAAGCCGAACCGAGCCGACTCCGTTGCAACGGCCAGATCGCTGGCGAGTGCAAGCTCGAATGCGGCAGTCAGGCACAGTCCGTGCGCGGCAAAGATGGTAGGCACGGGCAGTGCCTCCCACCGAAGAGTGATGTCCAGCAAGCGTCTGAACAGTCTCTCAGCGTCGTGCACGCCAGCTAGTGCGTCGAAAACGTGCACGTCGACTCCCCCGCTAACTACGGGTCCGGCCGATCGAAGTAAGACGCCACGCCGGGGCTGCGACTCGACCGCATCCATCGCGGTTTCGAGATCGCGAATCAGGTCACTGTCGAACAAGTTCAACGGCGGCGAGTACCACTCGACGACCGTCAATGGCCCGTGGCTCACTACCTCGACAGTCATCGGCACCGCCTCATGGGTGACAATCCCAGTTCTCCATACGTCATGACCTGCTCCTGTCCGCCGCATATCGACCCGTGGGCAGCGCCCACAGGTAGGTACCATATACTACCTTAATACCAGTGACTGGCTAGGCGACGGCGACAATTTACTCAGATTCATTGACTATTTAAGTTAGTGATCGGTATCCTACTGTGGTTGGTGGCAAGCAGCGCAGAAAGCGACTTCAACATGACAACGCAGTTGGACATGATTCTCGGTGAACTGGGGGAGATGCTTCGAAACCCTCCGACGACAGTCGAGGGATTTCGGGCAGGGTGGGACGGCCTGATGGAGAAGGTGATCGCCGGGATCGACCCGGTCGCCGACGTAAAGCGGGAAAATGTGAGTGTCGCCGGGGTGCCGGGAGTATGGTTCGACGCACCCGCGGCCGAACCGGGGCGGGTGATCTTGTTTCTGCACGGCGGCGGGTACGCATTTGGGTCAGTCGAGACGCACCGCGACCTGATCGCGCGGTTGGCTGTGGCCGGCCGCGCCCACGTCCTTGCGGTCGACTACGCGCTCGCGCCCGAAGGGCCTTTTCCGGCCGGCATCGATGATGTGGTCACAGCTTACCGCTGGATCGTGGATGAAGGCTTCGATCCGGATTGTGTAGCGATCGTCGGGGATTCGGCAGGCGGCGGAGCGGCCCTTGCGGCCCTGGTCAGGATCGTCGCGGATGCCGATCTACCCAATCCCGCTGCGGCAGTCGCGATCTCGCCGTGGCTCGATTTCGAGGCATTGGGAGCGTCGATGGACACGAATGCGGCCGCCGATCCTTTCAACAATCGAGAAGTTGTTCTTTTGGTTGCGCAGATGTATCTGCAGGGCGCTTCCGCGCGGGACGCCTCGCCCCTTTACGCTGACCTCACAGGGCTGCCCCCCCTTCTCCTCATCGCAGGGCGCGACGAGGTCCTGGTCGACGACACTCGGCGGTTCGCCGCTGCGGCGCGCAGTCACGGGGTGACTGTGTGCGAGAAAGTCTACAACGGCCTCTACCACGATTTTCCTTTGTTCGAACCGACCGCTTCCCCTGGGAGGAACGCATTTGCCCAGATCGGCGAGCATCTGGAAGCGCATCTGTGAGAAGGGGCGGACAATGAGACTCGGTATTCAGCCCAGCTATGTTTCGGGTTTTCGTGAAGCAGCGGATGAGGTAGCCGAATTGGAAGCTGCTGGTCTCGACATTGCTTTCATCGCCGAGGCTTATGGTTTCGATGCCGTCAGTCAACTCGGCTATCTCGCAGCTCGCACAAGAACTGTGGAGATCGGCTGTGGTGTGATCCCGATCTACACACGGACTCCCGCGTTGATCGCAATGACCGCGGCGGGACTTGATTATGTTTCTGATGGGCGGTTCGTGTTAGGGCTCGGAGCATCCGGGCCGCAGGTAGTAGAGGGGCTTCACGGCGTCGAGTATGATGCTCCGTTGCAGCGCACCCGCGAGATCGTGGATATATGCAGGACGGCTTGGAAACGCGAGCGCCTGATATATGAAGGCTCAAAATACCGGATTCCCCTCCCGGCAGGCCGGGGAACCGGTTTAGGTAAGCCGCTCATGTTGATCAACCATCCTGTTCGGGAACGTATTCCAGTGATGCTTGCGGCACTTGGCCCCAAAAATGTAAGATTGGCCGCCGAGATCGCGGACGCTTGGGAACCGGTGTTCTTCTTTCCCGAACATGCGGATCGGATTTGGGGCGCAGCGCTGTCAGAAGGATTTAAAAAACGCGATGCGACGCTCGGCGCTTTGGATGTTGTCGTCAGCGTCCCGGTCGCTGTGGGTGAAAATGCCACAGAACTCCGGAAGCATGCGCGATCGTGGCTGGCGCTCTATATAGGAGGTATGGGTGCGAGAGGGAGAAACTTCTATCACACGCTTGCTTGTCGCTACGGTTTCGAAAAACAAGCCCGTGCCATCCAGGACCTCTATCTGGCAGGGAAAAAGGAGCAGGCTGCCGCTGCCGTGCCACGGAAACTGCTCGACGGGGTAAGCCTCATTGGTCCCACAGGCTACATCAAAGAACGACTCTCCGCTTTTGCTGAGGCCGGAGTCACCACGATCAATATCATACCCGTCGACAACACGCGTGAGGGACGCCTTTCCGTTCTCGAAGCCCTGCGGAAAATGACCACGTGAACCCCTTGTTTTGACGGACGGTTGTCCGGGATCTGAACCCGACATATTCTCGCCATCTCGGCGACCTTCCCGCGTTGCGAAAAGAACACACAACATAGATGAGATGTGCCCACACGCCGCGCACCTCCGCATCGAAATAGGCTAACGAAGAGATCCGGTATCCCGCCTGCGATATCGCGAAACCACACGAGCGGCTCGATTGCTGAAGCGTACGTCAATACCGATCTTCTCGCGGCATTCTGAGGACCTGTTTCACTGGATGACGGAGGAAGATTTACCGATTAGCCTCGATTTCCCGCCGGGCCTGCGGCCCGGCCCGAAGCGTTTGGGACTGCGGTCCGGTCGCTGATCAGCGACCGGTGGGCAACACGACATGGCCCGGTCAGCGGGTGAGCTGCCGGGTTCCACTGCCCGGGAAGCGTGCCCTTTCTTGCTTGTAGGGGCGGTTGATGCTGGTCAGGTGGCTTTCACGCGGTCGAGCGCGGTGATCAGGACCGGGGTGCCGGGTAGGTGCCGCGGCAGATGCAGGACGGTTCTTCGCGCGTGCCGCGCAAGGCGGCCGGGTAGCGAGAACAGTCGTAGCCGCAGTGTCTTCGGTTCCCAGCGGCGTGCGGGCTCGTCGTGCAGGCCGATGGTCTGAAACCATGCGGTCAGGTTCATCGCGAGTTCGACGATCGCGACCCAGACCTGGTTCGCGGCAAAGGATTTGAACGGCAGGTTCCGCAGCCCGGTGTCCTTCGCGTGGCGGATCCGGTCCTCGCAGCGGGCGCGGTGACGATGCCGGAGTTCGAGTTGGGCGAGCTGGCCCTTGGTCGTGTTGGTGACGAACGCGGTCAATCGGAGGCCGTCGACGTCGGTGAACCGCAGTTGCGCGCCCGGGTGTGGCCGTTCTTTGCGGACCAGTAGCCGCATGCCTTTCGGCCAGGTCGCGAGGTCGGCCAGGCCGGTGAGTTCGGCGACCCAGGCGCCGTCGCGTTGTTCGCCGTCGGCGTTGTAGGCCGGGGTCCAGGCCTTCTTCGGGACCTTGTTGACCGCGTCGACGATCGCGTCGGTGAGGGTGAACCCGATCGAGTACTGCAAGTGCCGCTTGGTCAGATAGGTGAGGAAGTCGTGGGTGCCGCCGCCGGAGTCGGTGCGCACCAGCACTTTCGGGCCGACGCGGTAGCCGGGATCGGACGGCAGCTGCTTCAATGCCTCGTTCAGGACGGCCTTGTGGTCGGCGGCGGTGTTCGCGCCCGCGTTCCCGGGGCGGAGCAGGGCTGCGGCGGGTTCGCCGGTGCCCACGGTGCCGTGGTCGATGAACGCGAGTAACGGGTGAAAGCCCCAGCCCCGCTTATAGGTTGGGGCCGCGTGTTCCTTGAAATCGCTGTGGGAGTCGAGCAGAGTCGCGTCGAGGTCGATGATCAGCGGGCATTTCGCGGTGATGCCGTGGTGCGGGGCGTAGTCGCCGGCGGCTTTCCATGCGGTGGTGCGGGCGGTCGCGGTGGCGGATGCCAGGGCCCGCAATGCTTTCGGCCCGGACTTCGCGAGCGCGGTGATGGTGCGGTGCACGGTCGAGTCCGAGGCCACCGGCCCGAACACGCTGGGCTGGGTGCGCAGGAGCGCGATGTCGGTGGCGCAGTCGCCGCCGGCGGCGAGGGTGACGGCGAGGTCGAGCACGATCTTGGCGGGGTCGTGGGTGGCGAGGGGTTTCCGCCACGGCTCGAGGTGTTCGGAGAGTGCCTGGCCGAGGCCGGTTTTCTCGGCTACTGCGAGTAGGGCGGTGGTGCCGGCGTGGGAGACCAGGCCAGGTCCTTGCCCGTCAATTTTCAGCGACGGGTACGACAACGTAGACTGCGACACCAGAAAGGTGCTCCTCGTGCTGCTTGATTCTTCTCTAGACAAGTCGAATCATCGCAGGTGAGAGCACCTTTCGCCAATTCCGGCGCAGAGCGCCGGAATTGGCGTGACCGATCGAGGTTAGCCTCGATTTTTCGCCGGGGTGATGTGCTGGCCTGATCGGGTTCGTATTGGTGTTTCGATCGTAGTTTCCGGGTTGTGGGCAGGGCAGTGGGCCCGCGCAGCGGGCTGACTGCCGGGTTCCACGGGCCCGGATGGGTTGGTTTCCTGGTCGTCGGGAGGGTTTCCTGGCTTCTCAGCCGGGTTGCAGGCGTGTTGCGGCGGTGGTGAGCAGTTCGGTCCAGGGTGCGTGTCGGGCGAGGTGTAGCCGGGTTGTACGGGCGTGGCGGGCGATGCGCCCGGCCGCGGAGAACAGGCGTAGCCGTAGGGTTTTCGGTTCCCAGCGGCGCGCGGTGTGGTCGTGCAGGGCGAGGGTTTGCATCCAAGCGGTCAGGTCCATCGCGAGCGCGATGAGGGCGAGCCAGATGCGGTTGGCATCGAAGGAGTGGAACGGAAGGTTACGCAGGCCAGTGTCTTTCGCGTTCCTGATCCGGTCTTCGCAGCGGGCCCGCTGCCGGTGGCGTAGCTCGAGGTCGGGGAGTTGACCTCGGGTGGTGTTGGTGACGAACGCGGTCAACCGCAGCCCGTCGTGGTCGGTGAACCGCAACTGCGCGCCGGGATGTGGGCGTTCTTTTCTGATGACCAGACGCATGTCCGGCGGCCAACCGGACAGATCGGCGAGGCCGGTGGCCTCGGTGACCCAGGCGCCGTCGCGGACCTCGCCGTCGGCGTCGTAGGCCGGGGTCCAGTCACTCGGGACAAGGTAGGTGTCCAGGGCGGTGACGATGTCGTCGGTGAGGGTGAATCCGATCGAGTACTGCAGGCGGCGGCGGTGGCAGTAGTCGAGGAATTCGCGGGTTCCGCCACCGGAATCGGTGCGCACCAACACTTTCCGGCCGGCTCTCCATAGCGGCTGCCATGGCAGTTGAGCGAGGGCATCGTGGAGCACCTGTTTGTGGTCGGCGGCGGTGTTGGAGCCGGCGTTACCAGGGCGCAGCATCGGCGCGGCGGGTTCACCGGTGCCGGCCGGGCCGTGGTCGATGAACGACCACAGTGAGTGGAAACCGAAACCACGCTTGAATGTTGGTGCGGCGTTCTGTTTCTCCGAGTGCGCGTCGGTCAGTGTCGCGTCGAGATCGATGATCAACGGAGCCTCGGCACCGATGCCATGATCCGGGGCGTTGGTCCCGGCCAGCGTCCACGCTCGTGCTCGCGCGTCGGCGCGTGCAGATGCGATGGCGGCCAACACTTTCGGTGCGTCGCCAGCCAATGTGGTGATCATCCGCGATACCGTCGGATTCGAGGCCACCACACCGAACACGCCCGGCTCGGACCGCAGCAGCGCCACGTCCGAGGCGCAGTCACCACCGACCGCGAGGCAGATCGCCATATCCAGCGCGATCTTGCCCGGGTCGTGGATCGCCGCCGGCTTGCGCCAAGGCCCCAACCGTTCCGATAAACCCCTGATCAACCCTATTTTCTCGGCGGTGCGCAGCAACAGCGCCGCGCCCGCGTGTGACACCAGACCCGCACCGTCACCATCGATGACCAGCCGCGGATACGGGGAGATAGACTCGCTCACCAGAAAGGTGCTCCAGACCCTCGAGAAATTCAACCTTCGCAAGTCGAATTATCGCAGGTCAGAGCACCTTTCGCCATCTCAATCATATACGGCCACACGACCCAGTGAATTCACGAGGTTAGGTTCGGTGCCGAAGGTTAATCGGGGCGGACAGTGAAGGCGCGTTCGGTCGCTGACGGGCTAGTACTCCAGCCGCACTTCGTGATGTTGCGTGTGTCTTCGCTGGTAGTGGGACTGTTTGGCGCGGTGTTGATGTCGTCGTCGCCAGGTCGACCAGCGGCGTAGCAGGTTGAGGTCAGGGATCGGAGTGATCAGGTGTGCCAGGAGACGCTTGATTTCACCGAGTGTGAGTGGAATGAGGCCGCTGCCAATGCTTTTGGGGAAATGGCGGCGGTCACTGCGAGGTAGGTGGGGGCCAGCATCGCGAGGGTGATGTGGCGGTACCAGGCGTCGTAGCGGCGGACCTGATACTGGTCGAGTCCGACCTCGGTTTTCGCAGTCTGAAAGCAGTCCTCGACCGACCAGCGGGCGCCTGCGACCCGGATGAGGTCGGCGTCGCTGGTGCCGATCGGGGCGCCGCACAGGTAGTAGGCGATCTCGTGTCCGCCTTTGGTGTTGCGGGTCAGCGACCGTCTGGCCAGCAGCCAGCGTCGCCATCCCGGGCCCGCCTCGCTGAGGGTGGGCACTGTGGCGATGGCCCAGTCGAACAAGCGAGGGCCCTTCGCGCCTTCTCCACAGCTCAGACGTTTCCACGCGTCCGGCGGGGCGTCGGCGACGAGGCGGTCTGCGCGCGAGTCACCCGCCACGCACACGATCGGCGCGCTGCTGGGTACGGCCACCACGTACCCGATTTTCCGCTGCTCGAGCCACCTGCGGAATTTCGAATCGCCGCCGTATGCTTCATCGGCGGTGACCCACCGGGCGGGCACGCCGGCGTCCAGGGCACGAGCCAGCATACGTTGGGCCAGAACCTGTTTCGTGGCGAATTCGACCTCGTCGGGCACCGCGGCTTGTCGGCAGCGATCCCGGTCTGCGGTCCACGACTTGGGCAAATATAGTTCCCGATCGATCAGAGTGCGGCCCTTGACACTCGTGTAAGCGCAGAACACACCGAGCTGGCAGTTCTCGATCCGCCCGGCAGTACCTGAGTATTGTCGCTGCACCCCAGCAGATTTCACGCCCTTCTTGAGAAATCCGGTCTCGTCGACAACCAGCACGCCGTCGGAGTCGCCCAAATGCTGGACCGCGTACTCCCGCAGGTCATCTCGCACGCCATCGGCATCCCATGCAGCCTTGTTCAGCAGCCGCTGCATCCCGTCGGGAGTCGAGTCACCGGCCACCTCGGCCAGCGTCCAGCCATTCTTCCCCGCCAACGGCGCCAACAAACCCCGCACATACGCCCGCGCCCGCAACCGCGGCTCCGCTCGCAAGAACCGACCTGCGACCAGCGCAAACAACTCGTCCAACCCAGCCGACCACGCAGCCAGATCCTCATCAACCAGCACGAAACCCCATGCTACCCAACAACATCACGAAGTGCGGCTGGAGTACTAGCCCAAGGCTAACCTTAGGCTAACCCCAATACCAGTGACTTAAGTTTGGGTGGGTCGTGGTGTTGTCTTGGCTGTCGGGGTGGTTGATGCGGTGCGCCAATGTGGGGCGATGGTGACGGCTTCGATCGGATTCGGTTGTTGTGGAAGGGGTTTGCGGCAAGGCCGGGTAGTTAATGTCTGAGGGTGGGTTGTCAAGGGGGAGGCGGGTTTTCGGGCGTACTGATCGAATATGGGCAACGGAGTCCCTGGTAGAACTGGCAATCGACCAAGACAACCCGTCTATCAGGGGAACTCCGTTGCGTGCTCATTGTGCCCTGTCGTCGGCCACGGCGGTCGTTTCGCGCTCGATCACGGTCGCCGCAGGCGTTTTCGCGCCCGGCCATGTCGGGGAGTTGACCGCGATTGTGCCGTTCGAACTGGTCGATGCGGTGCTGGAAGAGCAGCGGTCGCTCGAGCAGCGGCTTCGTGGCCTGCCGTCCCGGGTTGGGGTCTATTTCCTGCTGGCGATGTGCCTGTTCCCCGAGGTCGGTTATCGCCTGGTGTGGGACAAGATGACCGCGGCGCTGGGCAGCGTCGCGGGGGCGGCCCCGACCGCCAAGGCTTTGCGCGATCTGCGCCGCAGGGTCGGTGTCGCCCCGATGCGCGCGTTGTTCGAGGTGCTGGCAGGACCATTGGCCCAGCCCAGGACACCCGGGGTGAGGTTCGGCCGTTATCGGATGGTGTCCTTCGACGGCTGTGCGTCGCAGAAAGTGCCTGACACAGAACGTAACCGTGCCTGGCTCGGTTGGTCGGGCCGCGCCGGGTATCCGATGCTGGAGTTGATGACCCTGGTCGAGACCGGCACCCGTGCGATGCTGGGCGCGGTGTTCGGGCCCACCGCCGAAGGCGAGACCAGCTACGCCCGAGGACTGCTGCATCTGCTGAATGCGGACATGCTGGTGTTATGGGACAAGGGATTCGACTCCAACGCCTTCCTCGCCGAGGTCACCGCGACCGGCGCGAAGGTGCTCAGCCGGATCAAAAGCAGCCGCCGCCCACCGATCCTCGAGCGTTTGCCCGACGGCTCCTACCGGTCGGTCATCGGAGCGGTGAAGGTGCGGATCATCGAGGCACACATCACCGCGACCTGCGCCGACGGCGCCACCTTCACCGGGTTCTACCGGTTGGCCACCACCCTCGGTGACCACCACCGGTATCCAGCCGACACACTGATCGCCTTGTATCACCAACGCTGGGAACATGAATCGGCGTACTACGCGCTGCGACACACCATCGTGGGCGGTCGCGTCCTGCGCTCGGGCGATCCGGTCGGTGTCGAACAGGAGATGTGGTCACTGCTGACGCTGTATCAGCTGTTACGCACCGTCATGGTCGACGCCGCCGAATCCCGGCCGGGCACCGACCCCGACCGGGTCAGTTTCGCCATCGCGTTCCAGGCCGCCCGCGACCAGCTGATCGGCGCTGCCAACGTGGTCACCGACACCGTCGAGCGCCTCGGCACCATCGGCACCCGCCTGCTGGGCGGGCTGCTCGGCGCCCGCCGGCTGCGTGTGAGTACCCGCAAGGTCAAGTCACCGATCTCGCGCTACCACGCCCGCCAAGACGACGGCAGGCCGGCCACCAGCCAGAATGTCACCGCCCTCGACATCACCGTCTGCGAACCAGCCACCACCACCGATACCGGCCCCAGCCCGCGCCGACGCATACCATCGACCGCGTCACCGGCCCGCCCCAGCGGCCTCCCGCCCGCAGCGCCACCACCAGCGACCAGCCGCAAGGAACGCATCCTGGCCCTGCTACGCAGCGACCCCGGGCGCCACTGGCACGGCCGTGAAATCGCTGACCACCTGGGCCTGACCAACATCAACAGCATGTGCGTGCAACTGTCGCAATGGTTCCACCGCGGACTGTTCCACAAGACCGGCCCCGCCACCTACACCATCGCCACCTGAAACCCCTTCCACCCCTTGACAAACCGACCCAACATCCTAACTACCCGGCATCCGGCCGTGGGGCGACTTCACAGGCGTTCGGCGCCGGAGCACCGGACAACCGCTCCCCCAGCCATTGTGTGGACCCGAGAAAACCATCGAAGTAGCCGAGGATGTGTTCACCGCCCACGATGCTCTTGGTAGCCGGGACTCCCAGCGCGCATTGTTCGGCGTAGAAGGCCTCGGCATTCGCGACCGGCATCCAGGGATCGTGCAGGCCGTTGTAGATGTAGATCGGCATGCCTGCCTTCTTGCCCTTCAGGCTCAATCTCTGGAACAGCTTGTCGGCGAATTCGGTGTGGAGTGGATCGGCCATATTTGCCAGTGCGGCGTAGGGGACGAATATCCCGACGTCCGCCATGGTCGAGCTGCACACGTCCTTGAGCGGGGAAATCGCCGCCCACTGCGCCAGGTGATTCATGCGATCGAGGATTTCGGGATGTTCCCGGGCCAACGCGAGCGTCACTGTCAACATCAGTCCCGAGGCATAGGTGCCGTCGAAGGTCTTCGCGAAGGATTCGTAGTCGCTGGGCAGGCCACCCATGGCAGCACCGGCCAGATTGGGTGTCAGCTCGGGAGCGTATTCGCTCGCGAGCATCGCGGCGGCGTAGCTGGCAATCGCACCGCCGGAATATCCGGTCATCGCGAAACGGCTCTCGCCGAACTGATCCGGCATCAGGTGGCGAACCGCGCGCACGGTGTCGAGCATGATGTGACCGGCCACGGTCGGCTCGGCGTAGGCCATCAGGGGCCCCTCGTGGTCCGGTATCACCACCGCGTAGTTCCGGCTCGCGGCCCACATGGTCGGCGACGGGACGAAATCGTTGCCGTTGCCCGAGGTGAGGTCATATCCGTGGGAGAACACGTAGCCGGGTGTGCAGCGCTTGTTGAGCGCGTTGATCGGCGGCGCGTTCAACAGCACCGGGCGGCTTCCCGGCCCCGTCCACTGGCCGAAGGGCAACAGCAACGTCGCGGTCCCGAACGACGGCGCACCCGAGGAGTTCGTGGTCCGGAACTTCATTTGTATCGCCCGCTGAACCGGGGTGAGCACCGTCAGGAAGACCATCGGCACGCCCGGCCAGCTGACGTCACGCGATTCGATGACATCACCGGGCGCGTACCGCGCGAGATCCGCCGGGGCGACGTCGAAGAACGGATCACCGGTCGGACTGGATTGAATCGAGTTCCACAGCGCGGCCGAATCCGGCGCCCCGGGCGCGGCGGCAGCGGAGCCGATCCCTGGGAGCACCGACGACGGTGCGGGAATGGTGTCATCGAGCCATCGCTGGAACGCCGACGGCCCCGGGTCCACATGGGCGACCGGCGGAGCCGATTCGGAGGCGGTGGGAGTGCCCGGATCATCAGCGGACGGCCCAGCCCGACCGGACGCGGACGGCACAGCCGGACCGGTGGTGGCCACGGCGCCGGGAGCCGATGGCGACGGCACAGCCGGACCGGTGGTGGTCGGCGCAGAGGTCGGGGACGGCGGGTCGGCCGCCGCGAGGCCCTGCCCCAACGTCAGTGAACAACCCACCGCCATCGCGATCGCAATGCTCCGTAGACATTTCACGACAACACACCTGTCCTGTCAGAGTTCTACTCGAACCGAAGGTCGTGCAGCGGTGGGGCGGTCCCGGTCACCCGGTGAGCACGCGAGCGATCGGCGTCGGCCGCCGCTCCGACTCCGAAAGATACTCCCGGACCAGCGCGATTCAGCGGATCTGTGACACCGCCCGACTCGTGTCGCTCCGCCGGCCACGTCCGGCAGACCGACACCGTTTCAGCGGTTACGGCGTCGCGTTGTCGGCCGCCTTGCGGGTGAGGGCAGCGAAGCGACAGTGGCAGACGAGCCCGTGAACAGGTGAAATACCGTGTCAGCGGACATGTCAGGTGGTTGTCAGGGCGTTGTCAGGCCCGACGCCGAATGTTGTCGGCATGACGAAGAACAGCATCGCCCCGAACGCCTCGACCTGGACCGGCATGGTGACCGTCGACGACACTGCCCTGGCCGTCACCGACACCGGCGGCACCGGCATCCCGATCATCTACTGCAACGGCCAATTCGCCACCCAGGGCTACTGGAAACATGTACTCGCCGAACTCGGCACCGACTTCCGCCACATCACCTTCGACGAACGCGGCCGCGGCAAGAAATCCGAGCTTTCGGCGGACTACTCGTTCGAAGCCGCCGTCGGTGATGTCGACGCGGTCCTCGAAGCCCGCGGCATCGAGCGGGCACTGATCGCCGGCTGGTCCTATGGAGCATTCGTCGGCGCGCATTGGGCCGCCCGCAACCCGAACCGGGCCCTGGGCGCGGTCCTCGTCGAGGGCGCCCAACCCCACGACTGGCTCGACGACGCCATGGAACAGCGCATCCGCACGCTGTTCAACCGACTGAGCCCGATCACGACACTGCTGCGCCCCACCGGTCTGACCCCGCGCCTGAGCGCGGCGCAGCAGGCCGAATGCAATATCGAACTCGGCAAAATCTCCCGCACCGCCAACCTCGGCCCGGTACTGGACAGCATCACCGTCCCCACTCGGTACGTAGTGGCCTCGGGAACATCGTTCGGAAGCCGGGGCGACGAGCAGGAACGCATCCGCGCCAGCCTCGACGGCGTCTGCGCCCGCAACCCGCACATCCGCATCAGCGCGAAGGTGGCCAGCAACCACGACCAAATCCTGCGCAAGGACTTCCACGCCATCGCCGACGCCGTCCGTGAGGTCGCCCACCCGGCCCACTGACGGCCCCTGCACCGCAAATCATCCGATCGCATTACACCGCAACATATTCGAAGGAGACCACCATCATGTCCATCACCCTCACCGACCACGACGAAGCGACCGTCCGCACCGCCGCCTACGGCGCGGTCGCACTGATCGCCGCCGCCGATGCCACCGGCAAGCCGCACAGGATGGCCACCCAGGGTTCCCTGGCCCTGTACTCGGCGACCGGCCCGATCGGGCACGTCCTTGCCGCCAAGTCCAAAGACATTACGCTGCAAGGCAAGTCCGTCGCCGAACTCGCCGACCACGTACTCCCCGCCCTCACCGCCGCCATGGGCCTGCTCACCACCCGAGACCCCGCCGAGGCCGACAACTTCCGCACCACGGTCATGGTCGCCGTCGACACCGCCATCCAGTCCCGCCGGGGCGCTCCCAGCCCCACCGTGGCGGCGATGGCCGACAAGATCACCGCAGCCCTCGACGCCGCGTGAAAGGCAGGAGAATCCGGCCGGATCTCGGATGTGCGCGGCCCGCGCCGGCTCGATGTCGGTCATAGTCCAGACGGATCCCGCACTGCGGTATTACGTTCTTCTGCAAAGAAGTTCGCTTGTGGTAACCGAATGGGAGCGCGGGTGGCATCTACTCGGAGGTTCGACCGGCGCACGCTCCTGCGTGGTGCGGCGGCGGCCGGGGCGGCAGCGGCCACGGCCTCGATGACCGGGTGCGGTGATAACGACGACGATGCGCTCACCTTCTTTTTCCAGGCCAAACCCGATGAGGCGAAGGTCCGGCTGAAGATCATCGACGAGTTCCGTAAACAGCACCCGGACATCAAGATCCGGACGCAGATGTCCGGGCCCGATCCGCAGACACAAATTCTCACGTATTGCGCGGGCGGCAAATGCCCGGACCTGCTGATGTCGTGGGATCTGTCCTATTCCTTCCTCGCCGAACGCGGCATCTTCGAGAACCTGGACACGATCCTCGACAAGGATCCGGCGTATGCGGCCGAACTGAAGAAGGACAGCTCGACGGCCCTGTACAACACGTTCCGCTATCAGAACGCGCAGTACGCACTGCCCGAGCAGTGGGCGGGAATCTTCCTGTACTACAACAGGAAACTCTTCGCCGACGCCAAACTGCCACCACCGCCCGCACGGTGGGAGGACGCCTGGAGTTTCGACGAGTTCCTCGACGCCGCACGCGCGCTGACCACACGCGACAGCTCCGGCGATGTCACCCAGTGGGGATTCGTCGATCCCTGGACCACCTATTACTCCGCCAGTTGCTTCGGCATGAACAACGGCGTCGAATGGTTCACCCCGTCTATCGACCCGGCCCGCACCAATATCGACAACGACGCCTTCATCGAGGGCGTCCAGTTCTACACCGACCTGTCCACCCGGTACCGGGTGATGCCGAAAATCGAATTCCAGCAATCGCTCTCGTCCTCGGATATGTTCGCCCAGGGCAAGGCCGCGATGGCGTTGTCCGGGCACTGGATGTACAGCACCTACACCGGCCAGGAAGACCTCGACTTCGACGTCACGGTGCTACCGGTCGGCCCCCGCGGCACCGCCGCCCGGTCCGATATCGGCACCACCGGTATCGCCATCGCAGCCGACAGCCCCCGCAAGGAACAGGCCTGGGAATTCGTCAAGTTCGCCACCGGACCGGTCGGACAGGCGGTCATCGCGAAATCGGGACTGTTCGTCCCCGCGTTGAAATCGGCGCTGGCCTCCGACGGGTTCGCGCAGGCACATACGAGGGTGCACAACCTCGAGGTGTTCCACGGCGCCGATCACGCCAACAACCTGCCGGTCACGCCCGCGTGGCCACGCGTCGACGCGGTCATCGCCCAGGGATACGACCACGTGTTCCGCGGCGCCGCCTCCGCGGACTGGTTCAAACAGGGCCTCGCCGACCAGATCAACGACCTTCTGGAGGCACAGTGAGCGACAATCGCGCAGCGGCTCGCTGGGCCGACCGGGTGCGGGTGTCCCGCAAATCACCGGGCACAGTGAGCGACAATCGCGCAGCGGCTCGCTGGGCCGACCGGGTGCGGGTGGAAGTCGGCAGACCACGACGCTCCGCACTGCGCCGGCGCAAGGCCGCCGCGGGTCGAATGTTCATCGCACCCAACCTGATCGCGGTCGCGGTGTTCATGGCGTTCCCGTTGGTATTCACCTTGTACCTGAGTCTGCACCGATGGGATCTGTTCAGTTCGCCGAAGTTCATCGGCATCGACAACTTCCGCCGGCTCTTCGCCCACGATCCGCTGTTCTGGGTGGCATTGCGCAATACGGTGATCTTCACCGTCGGCACACTGATCCCGACGATTGCCATCAGTCTCGCCGTCGCGGCGGCCCTGAACCGAAAACTCAAGGGCATAGGCATCTTTCGCAGTATCATGTTCATGCCGCTGGTCGCCTCGACCGTGGCGATGGCGGTGGTCTGGCGACTCACCTTCAGCACCGACTACGGCGTGCTCAACACCGCGCTGGGCTGGATCGGTATCGGTCCCGTCCCGTGGCTCACCGACCCCGCGTGGTCGATGGTCTCGCTGTGCCTGGTCAGTGTGTGGAAGAGCGTCCCCTTCGCCACCATCGTCTTGCTCGCCGCCATGCAGGGCATACCGGCCGACGTCTACGAGGCAGCCCGTATCGATGGCGCCGGAGCGTTCCGACGGTTCCGCTCGATCACCGTGCCGCTGATCCGGCCCGCGCTGGCGTTCACCTTCGTCATCACGGTCATCAATTCGTTCCAGGTATTCGATCAGGCATATGTCCTCACCGGCGGCAAGGGCGGTCCCGAAACCGGCACCTACGTGCTCGGAATCATGCTGTACCAAAACGCCTTCACCTTCGACGACATCGGCTACGCCTGCGCCCTCGCCTGGGTGATCTTCGCGATCCTGCTGATGCTGACCCTGCTGCAATTGCGATTCACCCGCCGCAATGCCTACGAAAGCGAGGCCTAGCTAGGTGGCGACAGCGACCGCGAATCGTGCCGTTCTCCGCCGTACCGGGCGCGGGGCGCTGCTGTACCTGGCGCTCGTCGCGATGGCATGGTGCGCACTGTTCCCGCTGCTGTGGGCACTGTCGAGTTCGTTGAAGAAGCAGGGCAACATCTCCGACACCAGCATGGTGCCGGCCCACCCGGCGTGGTCGAACTATCGCGACATCTTCGACTTGATGCCATTCGGGCGGATCTTCTTCAACACCGTGCTCTACGCGGGCTGTGTCACCGCGGGCCAGGTGTTCTTCTGTTCGCTGGCCGGATACGCTTTCGCCCGCTTGCCGTTCAAGGGGCGCGATGTCCTGTTCGTCGCCTACCTCGCCACCCTGATGGTGCCGGCGACCGTCACGGTCATCCCCCAGTTCATCCTCATGCGCACCTTCGGCTGGGTGGACAGTCCCCTGGCCATGATCGTGCCGGGACTGTTCGGCAGCGCGTTCGGCACCTACCTGATGCGCCAGTTCTTCCTCACCCTGCCCGTCGAGTTGGAGGAGGCCGCCATCCTCGACGGCTGCTCGGTCTGGCAGACCTACTGGCGGGTCCTGCTGCCACATGCCCGACCGGCTGTGATGGTGCTGGCGGTACTCACCTGGGTGACGGTGTGGAACGACTTCCTGTGGCCGCTGGTGATGATCCAGCGCGACGAAATCTCCACGCTGACACTGGGATTGGTGCGTCTGCAGGGCCAGTACGAGACCAACTGGCCGGTCCTCATGGCGACCTCGATCCTGATGGTGGCGCCGATGCTGGTGATCTACGCGTTCGCGCAGAAGGCGTTCGTGCGGGGGATCGCATTGTCGGGGATGGGCGGGCGGTAAAGCGTTCGATGCCGATTTCCGGTGGCCGCGCGGTTTCCACAGCCACCGCCGAATCATTCCCCCATGCGAATATCACCGCGGCGCGCTACCTCGCCGCGGCCATCGGGCACGGGCCGCCACCCGGCAGCACACCGAGTCCGGGGGTCGCCGCGTAGGTCCGCTCATTCCGGGTAATGCGAGAACGACATTATTGTCGACGATAGGAGACGTCATGCAAGACGTCGACGACAGGACCACTACTGGACGTGGCGGCGGGCTGCGTATTCCACGCAGCCGCGGCGCGCTGGGCGGACTCGCCGTCCTATTGCTCGGGATCTGGGGTGCGCTCATCCCGTTCATCGGGCCCTATTTCCATTTCGGCTACACCCCGGACGAGCCATGGGTGTGGTCGGCCGCGCGTGGCTGGCTGGAGGTACTGCCGGGTGCCGCCGCGGCGGTCGGCGGACTGTTCATGCTGGTGAGCGGCAACCGTGCCACCGCGATCGTGGGCGCGTGGCTGGCCGCCGCAGCAGGTGCGTGGTTCGTGGTCGGGCCCGCGCTGTCAGGCCCCATCGGCCTCGGCGATATCGGCAGGCCGATCGCGGGATCCGAGTGGAAACAAGCCCTGGTGCAACTCACCTTCTTCTCCGGCCTCGGCGCGGTGATCCTCTTCTTCGCCTCGACCTCGCTGGGCCGGCTGTCGGTGCGCAGCGCGCGTGATCTCGCATTCGGACGGCGTACGGCCGAGGCGGTGGAAACCCGCCCGGTGACCGATGCGCCCGGCCCCGCGGATTCCGCCGCAGCCCGTCGATCCGCTCCCCGGACCGCCGAGGCGGGGCACCACCGTTGGCATCGGCCGCGTCTGCACGGCGGCCCGGCCTGAGGCTCCGGGCTCGCCGTCGGCCGCGATGAAAGGCCAAAGGCCTGGTCACCCCTTGACCACTGTGGCAGTCTTGAATCCTGTCCATCCGCTCGGATGCGAAGGAAAAGTCATGTTCACGAATATCATCGAGCCACTCCAGGCCTTCGCCGAACAGAATCGCGATGTCATCGGATTCGTGGTCATCAATCTGGGCAACGCCATGCTCGGCATCGGACGGTGGGGGCTCGACGCCGCCACTCCCCTGCTACAACAGTTCTTCTCCGAATATCCGCCCGGCGGAAATTACTGACGAAGGTTCCAGTTTTCGCTTCGGATAAGAACGGCCTGCTCACCACCCGGACGACACCCGGGCGGGCGACCGCTGCCGGGGCGGTGCTCGGGCGTGCGATCAGAAGCCTTCAAGATTGCCATCGTCGGCGAGTAAACGTTTTCTTCTTCCCGCCACGATTCGAACGTCGCAGGAATTGCCAGTTCTGCCTCCAGCGGTGGATGGATCTCGCCGCGCACCAAATTCATCGAAACGGCTGTCCGGCATTCATGGAAGGCGATCGCGGTTACAGGGCAAGCATGGCGGCGGCGACCTCGTCGGCCGCGGCGTGACGCAGGGCGGTACCCATGTCATCGAGGACGAGTAGTCGCGCTCCGGGAATTTCGGCGGCGAGGACCTCGCCGTTGCCGACCGGGAAGAACGGGTCGGAGCGACCGTGCAACACGAGCGTGGACACCTCGAGCTCACCGAGCCGCTCCCGCCATCGCGGGGTGCAGTCGATCCGGGAGAACACCATCCCGAGCTGGTTCGCCTGGTGCACCGCGGGATCACTCGACGGCGTCCGGTCCCAGATCCGGGTCGCCGTCGCCCACGCCTGCCGCGGATCGTTGCCCATCGGCTCGGCGCCCTCGGCGGCGAACGCCGCGACAGCATCTCGGTCGGTCCAGTCCGGCTGTGGGCGGGAGAACATCGCGCCCATGACCGCGCGGTCGTGGTCGGGCAGGTCCTCGTCGACCGGGCCCGGCGCCACCGGCCGGGTACCGACGAGGGGCGATGCGGAGAACACGTCCGGGTGGTCCAGCGCGGCGACCTGAGCGACCATCCCGCCGACGCCGACCCCTCCGAGGTGGGCGGTTCCGGCACCAAGTACCTCGACCAGCGCGACCGCGGCGGCGGCGAGATCCCGTAGGTCGTAAGCCGGGGCCTCCGGGTCGAGAGTCGTCGATGCGCCGGAGTCACGCAGGTCGTAGCGGACCACGCGCCGCCCGCCCGACGCGAGTCGCTCGCACGGCGCGTCGGGCCAGGACAGCATTGTTGTGCCACCGACCAGCAGAACGAGCGAATCGCCCTCGCGGCCGAAGCTCTCGATGCCGAGATCGATACCGTTTGCCCGCACCGAAGTCATGTCCAATCGAAACGGTCCTGTCATTCCGGGACTCCTGTCCGACGGTATGCCCAGAGGTATCGACGACGGGTTCGCCCGAAACTCATCGGTGCAGCCGAGATCGCGTCCACACTCCCGCAATCGCCACGACTCGGCGCGCAGGTATTCGCTTGTGGCTCCTGCCGTTTGAGCCGAGGCTCCCCTGCCTTGTCGTCAGACGCCCGAAGGGGTTCTGGGAACAGCCTCCCCGACGGAATCGCGTAACAGGGTTGATCAGTGAGAATGATCATGTACCGTTTTATGCACTGCTGCAATCGATCTGGCGTTGGTGGTGGGGGTTATGAGTGGGGAAGTCGCGGAGTCCGATCGTCAGGCGCAAATCCTGCGCTACTGGCGGGCGGTGGAGTACTTCAGCCCACCGAGGGTGGATCGCGTAGACCTCCAGAAGGATGTCCGGCCGGTCGACGTCAGCCGAAAGCTGCCGTGGGAACCAGAAGAATTGGCCCCGGCGCGGGATGGCTGCGTGTGGCGGCACACCGTCTACGCGGGTGTGTTCGAGATCGCGAAGGTCCGCGAGGTGCTGCAGAACGTGTTGCGGGTGCCCGACGCCGAGCATGATTTGGACGGTCGTATCGGCGGCGAGACTGCGCTGTTGAGTTTCGCGGTGGACGACACAGGTCATCTGATCAAAGACAGTGTCGCTCTATCCACCTGCGGATGGGCGGTGAGCAGGACCATCACACCCGGGCCCGGCGGCGACCGCTGGCTCGACGGCTTCGATGAGGACCAAAAGCGGTTGCTGGAGTATATCTTCCAGATCGGCGACGGAAAGGTGACGGTCGAGACGGCATCGGCCGCAGCCGGTCGGCGCGGCAAGGGACTCGGTCTCGTCGCCGGAACGGCGGCACGGGTAGCGCTGGACGTTGCGACCGGCGGTATTTCAGCACTCCCCGCGGTTGCCGGCTTGGCGCTGACGCCGGTGATCGGCGCGATCGGCAGCAAGGTCTTGGAAAAGGTCGGCGATTCGCTGGCCAAGGACGCCACGGAAACGATCTCGAAGGCCGTGAAGGAGAAGATCAGTAAGCAGGACGACGATGACTCGAAGCCCATTCAGGCGGCGTCCGGTGACACGGAGGAGAAGCCGCCGTCGGAGCTGAGCGCGAAGGTGCTTGCGGTGACCGACTTGGCGGCGATCACACGCTGGGTCGCCGAGACGATGGGTGTCGCAGAAGCGTTGCAACCGAACTCGATTCGGGTCAAGAGCCGTCAGGTGAGTGTCAAGGACAGCGGCACGACCGACGAGTTCCTGAACAGCTTCTTCGCCGAGGATCTCCAGCGGGTAGCGGATGCGGCGGCTACCGGCGACGTGGGAGAGGTTCTGTCAGCGTATCTGCGGGACAACGATGGAATCGACACCACGCGGCGAATAGACGTGCGCACCGACCCCAGGCGAGTCCTGCGATCGTTGACACCTCGATCGATGCCGATCGGGCGGTGGCCGGAGCAGGCGGATCGTCCGCTGGCCCTGAGCCAGCAGTTCGCGATCAATGAGATCTGCAATAGTCTGAAAGATCCTGCAGCACGGGGACTTTACGCGGTGAACGGGCCTCCCGGGACCGGCAAGACGACGATGTTGCGCGATCTCATCGCTGCGGTGGTCGTGGAGCGCGCACTGCGGCTGGCGAAGTTGAAGGATCCGCGCGACGCGTTCAGGAAAGGCGCTCTCGAGTGGCGGACCGAGGACGCGAAACGCACGCGTACGATCCATCCGCTGATCCCTGAACTCACCGGGTTCGAGATGGTGGTTGCCTCCTCGAACAACGGTGCTGTGGAGAACATCACCCTCGAGGTTCCCGCAGCGAAGGCGATTCATCGAAAGTCGTTCCCGGACGCAGACTATTGGTCCGGGCCGGCGACCTTGCTGGCCGACACGGAGTGCTGGGGAGCGATCGCGGCTCGTCTGGGAAACCGCAACAATCGGTCCGCTTTCGTCGACCGGTTCTGGCGAGGCTACCGCCCTCGAGGCACACGAAAGCGAAAGGACGACAAGGATATTCCAGGGCTGCAGGAGATTCTCCTGGCCCTCGAGCAGTCCACGGTCGACAACGAGAAGTACCGAGTGGTCCCGTGGAGTACGGCCGTCGAACAGTTCGAGAAGGCAGTCGCCGAGGTCGAGCGACTGACCGAGGAACGGCAGGTCATCGCGGATATCCTCGAACGAACCAGCGGATTCGACCTACATCTGCAGCGGTTGCGCCGGCAGGCGGACGATCATCGCGACTACATCATGAAGCTGCAGGCGTATCGTGACGACCTCGAGCGGCACGCGACGGCGATGGCGAGAGACCGCAAGCGCTCCAGGCAAGAGGTCACCGACGCACGGCATTCGCTCGACAGCGCCGAGGCGCGAGTTGTTCAGGCGGGGATAGCCGTCCGTTCCGCCGAAACCGCCCTCCGCGACTATGCGCAGACAAGGCCGGGCATGCTCCGGCGAATGTGGTCACGAAATGCCCTCAGCGACTGGGAAGGCGGCGCGCAACGCCTTGCTGACGAGGTGGCGGCCGCCGATGGGTTGGCTGCTCGAGCCGAGACGTGGTGCCGTGAGCAGAGTGCCGGGCTGACTGTGTCGCAGCGGGCCCTGAATGAAGCCGCTGAGATGGAAAGGCAAGCCCGGGATCAGCTTTCTCGGTGCGATAGCGATCTCGAGTCGGCGATGCGGGCGGTAGGTGCGGCGGACCGAGCCGTTGCGCAGCGAGAGGCGGCGGTACAGCGGGACTCCCGCTTACTGCAGGAAGCGCGCCGCCGCTGGTCCCACACGGTTCCCGGCGCGGAATGGGATGCCGCACCGGATGATCGTGAGCCGATGGAGCAGCGCGAAAAGTCCTCGCCGTGGATGGACGAAGAGTTCGCTGAGGCCCGGTCCCGGGCCTTCCTCGCCGCGCTCGAGCTCCACCGTGCGGTGCTCACCAATGCGCCCAAGCAGCTTCGGTGGAGCCTGTGGGCGGTGACCGACATCGTGAAAGGGGAAGCGCCTGCGGACCTTCCGGCGGCCACGGTCCTGGCAGCATGGCAACTGCTGTTTCTGGTGGTGCCCGTGGTGTCGACCACCTTCGCCTCGATGTCCCGGATGTTCGCCTCGCTCGGGCGTGAGGCGTTGGGCTGGGTATTCATCGACGAAGCCGGGCAGGCGGCCCCGCAGGCAGCGGCGGGCGCGCTGTGGCGTGCACAACGCGCAGTCGTCGTCGGCGACCCCCTGCAGCTCGAACCGGTGGTCACCCTGCCGTGGTCGGGACAGAAAAGGCTGTGCCGACAGTTCGGTGTCGACGGCCAATGGGCGCCGCAGAACGCGTCGGTGCAGACGATGGCGGACCGGCTCAACATCTTCGGAACGTGGCTGCCCGAACCGGACGGGCTCGGCCAGACCTGGGTGGGATCCCCGCTGCGCGTACACCGTCGATGTGAACGGCTCATGTTCGATATCAGCAATGAGATCGCCTACGACAACATGATGGTCTACGGCGTCTCGCTCGAGACGGAATTCACCCTTCTGACCAGGAGTACCTGGCTCGATGTCCCAGCGCAGCCAAGCGGCAGCAAATGGAATCGCATCGAAGGCGACTACGCACGCAAGACCTTGGGGACAATTCGGGACCGCATCGATGAGCAGATGAATGCCGAACTGGCCAAGGCGGAATTGCCGGACTGGTCGCTGACGGATGCGGACCGGGAGGCCGAGTTCGATCGGCGGCTGCGGGAGGCTGTGTTCGTGGTCAGCCCATTCCGCGATGTCGTCCGGGAACTGCAGAGGGTGCTCGGCACAGTGCTGCCCTCGAAGTGGAATCGGGTGGGCACGGTGCACACCACACAAGGCAAGGAAGCCGACATCGTGCTGTTGGTCCTTGGCACCGCCAGCGATCAGCGGAAGTCGCGTGACTGGGCTGCCCATCCACCAAATCTGCTCAATGTGGCCGTGACTCGGGCACGCCGTCGGTTGGTGGTGATCGGTGACTACGAGAACTGGGAACAGCACCAGAACTTCCGGGCCCTGGCCGAGCGCAGCACGCGAGTGGATGCGGTCAAGGAATGGGGGCCCCTCCGCAACGTGACCACGGGGAGACCATGAATTCTGTACCACCGGGCTGGTATCCGGATAATCAGAACCCGGCATTTCGTAGATACTGGGACGGCGCGCAGTGGGTGGACGATCCGGTACCCGCGTCTGCGGGGGATGCCATCGAGCAGGCAGCGCCCGGTGCGGGGCAGGCGGCGAAGGTGCCGATGTTCGGCACCCGCGCATACGCGAAACGCCAATCACAGGAGCTGGCCGACGCGCAGGCCGAGAACCAAAGGCTCCGAGCACAACTGGCCAGTCTCGGAGGACTCGAAATCACCGAGCTACAGCGGAAGCGGGACGAGATCGCCACGCAGCTCTCCACCGAACAGGCGTTGCTGCACAGTCTGCAGGATCAAGTGGCTCATACCCGGGAAGAGCTGGTGCTGCAGGAGATCGGAATCTACGAATACCGTCACCCGCTATCGGACGTCGTCGCCTACCGCGACCAACTCGAGCAGCTGCACAGCGAAATAAAGTACGCGGCCAAACATGACGGCGGCGCGATCGAAGTGGGGCAGACGTGGGAGGTCAGCGGCTCGGCCGCCCAGGGCCGCAAGATGACGCGCGAGTATTCCAAGTTGATGTTGCGCGCCTACAACGCCGAGGCCGACAACCTCGTCCGCAGTCTCAAACCGTACAAGCTCCACACCGCCCTGGACCGCCTCGAGAAGACCGCCGTCACCATCGCACGGCTGGGCCAGACGATACAGCTGCGCGTAAACCCCCGATATCACCAACTTCGGCGCAGTGAGTTGGAGCTGACGGCCGACTACCTCGAGAAGCTTGCCCGTCAAAAGGAGGCCGAACGCGCAGAACGCGACCGTCTGCGCGAGGACCGCAAAGCGCAGCAGGAACTCGAGCGCGAACAACAGCGACTCGAAAAACAGCATGAGCAGGCTCGAACCGCCCTCACCGCGCTCGAGGTCGGCGGCGGCGCAGACACGGCCAAGGCACACGACCTGCAGGAAAAGCTGGCGAACCTGGAGTCCGCCCTCACCGCCATCAGGGACAGAGCGAACAATCTCCGTGCCGGCCACGTATACGTCATCTCCAACCTCGGTGCATTCGGCGAGAACATGGTCCAAATCGGGATGACCCGCCGGGTCGACCCGTATGAGCGCATCAGCGATCTGAGCAACTCGTCGGTGCCGTTCAGGTACGACCTGCACACCATGTTCTTCGACATGGACGCGTCCGGCATCGAGGAAAAACTGCATGAACGTCTGGCGGACAAGCGCGTCAACCAGATCAACCTTCGCCGCGAATTCTTCTACACCACTCCGGCGGAGGTCCGCGGGCACCTTCAGGAACTGACCGGGGAACTCCTGAAATTCAACGAACTCGCCGAAGCCGAAGACTACCGGCGAAGCCGGGCAGCCACAGATCCCACGAGCGCCGACCAGAACCCCACACCACAGATTGGATGACATGTCAGAAACGCAGGGCCAGTTGACAATCCATGCTGACGAAAGCAACGTCGATGAGCTGTTCGGCCTGCTGGAATGGTTCAACGACGATGACGAACTGCGTGGCCGGGTGCGCCTGCCGTCGACACCGATCCGCCTCGGCGAGATGGGAGGAGTGACCGACGCGCTCGTGGTCGCTCTAGGTGCCGGAGGCGCCGCGTCCGTCCTGGCCCAGTCGCTGACCGCCTGGTTCACTCACCGGCGTTCCGATATCACCCTGACTCTGTCTGCCGGCGGGACAGAGTTGACGATCGACGCCAAACGAGTCAAGACACCCGAGGTCGCTCAGGCACTACAGGCGCTCCTGGAACAGGCGAACAAGCCACAGTGAGCGCGCCACCGGATCGCACCGGCTGGCGGGCCGCGCTGATCGGGGCGAGCCGCTACACCCACCCCGAGATCACCGATATTCCTGCGGCCGCCAACAATATTCACGACCTCGCCGGTCTCCTGACCGCGCCCACAGGCGCGGCCCTCGCTCACGACCACTGCACCGTCCTGGTTGATCCCGATCAGCCGCCACAGATCGGTGAACTCGTGGCACGCGCCGCGAACGACGCCGAGGACGTCCTGGTGGTGTACTACACGGGACACGGTCTGCTGGATCGTCGCGGCCGTCTGCATCTGGCGTTGACCGGCAGCGATCCCGACCAACCCGAATGGAGTTCGATTCCCTACGCGACATTACGAGACGAACTGGTCGCAAGCCGGGCACGCGCCCGCATCTTGATCCTGGACTGCTGCTTCTCCGGCCGTGCCTTCGAAGCCATGAGCGCGCCTTCGGCCATGGTCAGCGGCCAGATCAATATCGATGGTACTTACACCGTCGCCTCGTCCGCGAGAAACCAAACCTCACTCGCCCCCGAAGGCGACCGCAACACCGCCTTCACCGCCGCACTGCTTGCAGCCGCCGCGACGACTGGCCTCACCCTCGACCAGCTCTACAGCCGGGCCGATGAGATCTTGCATCACCACGGTTACCCGCGCCCCCAACGTCGAAGTGTCAACGTCGCCGGCGAACTGCGCCTGTTCACCCCTCCGGGGCTCGTCCGTGCTCCGTTCGATGACGCCACTATCCCGGTCGGCGGCACATTTTCACCTCCGACCAGCGAAGCCGCGGCGCACTTCGAGAGCGGACAGCGATTCGCCGACGACGGCGACGATTCCCAGGCTGAAAAGTCCTGGCACACCGCAGCATCGGCGGGACATGCCGGAGCGATGAATAACCTCGCCAACCTGCTCCTGGCCCAGGGAAAGGCCCGCGAAGCACACAAGTGGTATCTGGAATCAGCTCAACGCGGTAATCCCGAGGCAATGGGCAATCTGGCCGACCTGTTGTTCCGCGTGCAGGAAACCACCGCCGCCGAACACTGGTGGCGCCGAGCGGCGGAATCCGGCAACACCGACGCCATGTACCACTTCGCGCTCAAACTGGACAAGACCCGCAACTCCAACGAGGCCATCGCCCGGTATCGCCAAGCGGCCGAAGCCGGGCACAAGGCCGCAATGCACAACCTCGCAATCCGCCTGCGCTACCGCGGACAGCTCGACGAAGCAACCGCCTGGTGGAATCGCGCAGGCCACAAGCGCGCACAGCGCGCCACCGAAAAACTCCGCGGGCCGGGGAAGGCTAAGCAATCACGGTGACAACGATCGCAACTCTTCGACGCTGGCCGAAGCTACGAACTAGCTCAGATCAGTCGAAGGGCTGTGCAGGCGTTGATGATTCGTCTGTCGAACTGGCGGCGGGCCGGGTGAGCGTGCAGTCCCCAGCTCGCCTGGCGTTCCCGTCACCTCCGCGCCGCCGAGCCTTATCAGGGTTGATGTAGAGCCGAACACCCTTATACACCACTGCATTCGCTACATCGTCGTCGTTGTCCGGGTCACCGGAGTCCGCAGGATCCGGCAAATTCCGCGCGCTGCTCGATGACGATCTGTGCTCGCGCCGCGCCGGGATCAAACATCTCCTGAAACGGCCAGCGAACGATCCTCCGAGGCCGCGGTGCTTCGCTCGAATGGCCGCCCACCCTAACAGTGCCAACGGGCCGATGGTGGCGATCAGCAGCAACAAGTCCCCGCCCATGCCCACGAGCGTACCGATGAGATCCTTCGCTCCGCTTAGTACTCCAGCCGCACTTCGTGATGTTGCGTGTGTCTTCGCTGGTAGTGGGACTGTTTGGCGCGGTGTTGATGTCGTCGTCGCCAGGTCGACCAGCGGCGTAGCAGGTTGAGGTCAGGGATCGGAGTGATCAGGTGTGCCAGGAGACGCTTGATTTCACCGAGTGTGAGTGGAATGAGGCCGCTGCCAATGCTTTTGGGGAAATGGCGGCGGTCACTGCGAGGTAGGTGTGGGCCAGCATCGCGAGGGTGATGTGGCGGTACCAGGCGTCGTAGCGGCGGACCTGATACTGGTCGAGTCCGACCTCGGTTTTCGCAGTCTGAAAGCAGTCCTCGACCGACCAGCGGGCGCCTGCGACCCGGATGAGGTCGGCGTCGCTGGTGCCGATCGGGGCGCCGCACAGGTAGTAGGCGATCTCGTGTCCGCCTTTGGTGTTGCGGGTCAGCGACCGTCTGGCCAGCAGCCAGCGTCGCCATCCCGGGCCCGCCTCGCTGAGGGTGGGCACTGTGGCGATGGCCCAGTCGAACAAGCGAGGGCCCTTCGCGCCTTCTCCACAGCTCAGACGTTTCCACGCGTCCGGCGGGGCGTCGGCGACGAGGCGGTCTGCGCGCGAGTCACCCGCCACGCACACGATCGGCGCGCTGCTGGGTACGGCCACCACGTACCCGATTTTCCGCTGCTCGAGCCACCTGCGGAATTTCGAATCGCCGCCGTATGCTTCATCGGCGGTGACCCACCGGGCGGGCACGCCGGCGTCCAGGGCACGAGCCAGCATACGTTGGGCCAGAACCTGTTTCGTGGCGAATTCGACCTCGTCGGGCACCGCGGCTTGTCGGCAGCGATCCCGGTCTGCGGTCCACGACTTGGGCAAATATAGTTCCCGATCGATCAGAGTGCGGCCCTTGACACTCGTGTAAGCGCAGAACACACCGAGCTGGCAGTTCTCGATCCGCCCGGCAGTACCTGAGTATTGTCGCTGCACCCCAGCAGATTTCACGCCCTTCTTGAGAAATCCGGTCTCGTCGACAACCAGCACGCCGTCGGAGTCGCCCAAATGCTGGACCGCGTACTCCCGCAGGTCATCTCGCACGCCATCGGCATCCCATGCAGCCTTGTTCAGCAGCCGCTGCATCCCGTCGGGAGTCGAGTCACCGGCCACCTCGGCCAGCGTCCAGCCATTCTTCCCCGCCAACGGCGCCAACAAACCCCGCACATACGCCCGCGCCCGCAACCGCGGCTCCGCTCGCAAGAACCGACCTGCGACCAGCGCAAACAACTCGTCCAACCCAGCCGACCACGCAGCCAGATCCTCATCAACCAGCACGAAACCCCATGCTACCCAACAACATCACGAAGTGCGGCTGGAGTATTAGTACTGCAACGGCGTTTTAGTTGAGGGGGTGGCCCCGTCGGCGGTAGTGGCTGAGGCGGGCTTGGTGTTGGCGTCGTCGTCGCCATGTCGACCAGGCCCAGGTATGGTCGGCGGGGTGGTCCTCGCGCAGGACCAGGCGTGTGAGAAGGCGGCGGATCTCGGGTAGCGTGAGAGCGATCATGCCCGGATCTGGGTGGGTGGGTCCCCTTTTGCGGCAACAGCTTTGGAAGCGGCCAGCCAGGCCAGAGCGAGCATCGACAAGGTGATGTGCGCATACCACGCCCGCCAGCTGCGGACCTGGTAGTGGTCGAGTCCGGCCTCGCCTTTGGCCTGTTGAAATGCTTCTTCGACATGCCAGCGCGTGCCGGCGACCCATGCCAGGCCGACCAGTCGGGAGCGGGCCGGGCCGTAACAGATGTAGTAGGCGATCTCGAGTTCGCCTTTGCTGTTGGGCGACAGTGAGCGCCGCGCCAACAGCCAATGGCCACGCCCGCGTTGCCAGGTGCCCTCGATCTGGCGGTATGCCCAGTCGTACTCGCGTGGCCCGTGCGCGCCGGCCCCGACCGACAGTCGCTGCCAGCGGCTCGCGTGCAGTTCGGCGACCAGCACGTCGGCGCGTTCGACCCGATCGGCGCGGGTGGTCATCGCCTCGTCGCAGCGTGTGGCCATCACATAGGACACGTCGTGGTCTTCGAGCCATTCCCTCAGGTACCGGGCCTGACCGTACGCCTCGTCGGCGGTGAACCACGAGAACGGCACCTGTGCGTCCAGAGCACGGGCGAGCATGGCGATGGCGTGACGGGGCTTGGTCGCGAACTCCACCGTGTCGGGAATCCCCGCCTTGCGGCAGCGCTCACGGTCATCGATCCACGACTGCGGAACATAGAGCTCGCGGTCGATCAGCGCGTGGCCCCGCGTCGAGGCATACGCCAGAAACGTGCCGATCTGGCAGTTCTCGGTGCGCCCGGCGGTGCCGGAGTACTGCCGCTGAACCCCCGCCGAGCGGGTTCCCTTCTTCAGGAAACCGGTTTCGTCGCAGATCAACACCCCCTCGGGGTCACCGAGCTGTTCCACCACATAAGCGCGCACGTCATCACGAACCCCGTCGACGTCCCACTCGGCCTTGCGCAGCATCCGCTGGATCCCGTCCGGGCACACCGCGCCGGCATGCTCAGCCAGCGTCCACCCGTTCTTCCGCTCCAAACCCGTGACCAGCCCCGACACATACTCCTTCGCCCGGATACGCGGTTCCACCCGCCCGAACCGCCCCGCAATCCGCGACATCAACGAATCCAACTCCGCCACAACACGATCCAACACCACACAACAGGCCTACCAGCACCGACCGTCAGAACGCCGTTGCAGTATTAGGAGAGAAAAGGCCGGGCGTCGCACTCTAACGCCGAGCTTCGGACCTGTATTGCCGCTGGGCGCGTTGGCCGAACCGGCCAGTGCAGGGCGTCGGAAGATCAAACGCCAAACGGCCACCGGCAAAATGCTGACATGCCGATTACCGGACGAATTACGCTGGCCAACAGCCGAGTTCGAGTAGCTGATCACCGCGCTCGAGTGAGCGCCACACCTGCTCCTGTGTTCCGTCGGCATCGAAGCTGTTGCGGGCGAACGCTTCGCAGTTCGGATCAGTGCTTATCGTCGCCGATGGGCTCGATGGGCTCGGATGGATCGCCGAGGCGGGCGTGTAGCCGATCCCGGACCTGATCCGGGGTGTAGGCGCGGCGTTTACGCTCGGACCGCACGATGACTGCTCCGGTCGCCGCGACACCCGCGGCCCCTGCCAAGCCGAGTACTTTCCACCAGCGCATACGGCCTAGGCTAGTCGCTGTGCCACGCAATGCGCCTTCGAGTATCGGTTTGGACGAAGCGGTGGAACTCACGCGGATGGGCGACTTGTGGCTGTTCCGTGGACATTCCCGTGCCGACCGCGCGATCCGGGGGCTGACCAACAGCCCGGTCAACCACGTCGGCATGGCGGTGGTCGTCGATGACCTGCCGGCCCTGATCTGGCATGCCGAGCTCGGCCGGGCGCTGCCGGATGTCTGGTCGGGCAACCACCATCGCGGTGCCCAGCTGCACGACCTGCGGTCCGCAGTCCTGCGCTGGGCCAATGATTATGGACAGCAAGCGTGGGTGCGCCAGCTGGATCGGCCGGTGACACGCGAGATGGAGGACGCCACGCTGCGGACGGTGGCGCGGCTGGACGGCATGCCCTTTCCGTCGACAAGCGCGCTGGCGGGGCGGTGGTTCCGGGGCCGGGTACCGCTGCCGAAACGTTCGAGAACCCGCGAAGCCGAGGCAGGTCTGGAGAACGCATACTGTGCGGAGATCGTTGCCATGACCTACCAGGCGATGGGTTTGCTTCCGGAGAAGCGTCCGAACTGGTATGACCCGGGCAGATTTTGGAGTGGCGACAATCTGCATCTGGCAGACGGCTATCACCTCGGCGGGGAAATCACGGTGAACATTCCCGCGCGCTGACGTCGAGCTCGCACTCGACGCGGCTATCGGTGCTGCTGTCGCAGCGCACATGGCACGGACCCGGCCCGCCCGAGACGCATCGTGCCCCGGACGGGCCGGTTCGCCATTCCGGCCGGCTATTCGACCAGCGCCGTCGCTGCCGTCGGCTAATTGTATGAGGCCATAACGTTGGTTACACGGTCCGTGAGTCGAGCTGCGGGCGGTCGGCCGTCGGCTGCGCCGTGCGGGCGATGGTAGTTGTAGTGGATGTTCCAGACCTTGAGTGCTTGTGCGCGTTGGTGTTCGGAGGTCCAAGTGCGGGCGTAGAGGAACTCCTCGGACAGAATGCGGTTGTACGCTCTACTTTTCCGTTGTGTCGCGGCGTGTAGGGCTTGGTCCGCTTGTGCCTTGCGCCGAGCAACGCCCGTGTGAACGCGTCTGCGCGATAACACGCACCGTTGTCCGTGACGATCTGTTCGATGTGGAGGATGCCGTGGGCGGCGAACCAGGCACGCGCTCGGTGTAGGAACCCGATCGCGGTGGCCGCCTTCTCATCCGGCAGTGGTTCGTTGTAGGCCAGGCGGGTATGCCCGTCGATGGCGGAGTGCAGGTACACGTATCCGCGTCGGTCGGTCTTGCTCTTGTAGCGTGCTGCTGCTCGGGCTTGCTCGGAGTCGCGGCCGTGAACGCGTCAACCACCGCCGTCGGGGATGCGCCCAACCTTCTTCACGTCGACGTGCACCATGTGCCCAGGGCGCTTCGCGAGGATCTTGCCGGGTGTGCGGTTGGTGTCGCCGTCGGGGTCGATGAACTTGCGCCGGTTCAGTCCGAGTTGGTTGATGATCCGGGTGGCGGTACGGCGACTGACTCGAGTGCCGTTCTCGGTGAGTTCGAAGGTGATCCGGGCCGCAGACCATTTGCACTCACGCCGCCAGATCTCGATCTGCGCGACAATCTCTGGCGGTGTCGCGGTCGGCTGATGGCGCGGTGTCGATGAGCGGTCGAGTAGGCCGACATCGCCGTAGCGGCGCCACCGGTTGACCCACTTCGACGCGCACGCCCGCGAGATCCCCATCTCGGCGGCGACATGAGCGATCGGTCTGGTTCGGCAGCGGGCGATGAGCCGGCGTCTGCCCTCCACCGTCAGCGGAGCCTTGCGGTGGCTCACTTGCCGGCGCCATGGCTCGTGACGTTGGTGACTGGACGGAAGATCGTGGCGGCTCATCTTCTCGGAAGCTCGTAGGTCAGCTTGACGATCTTCGAGAAAGTCTTGACGCCTGCGAGCGTCATTTTGGCGCCCTGCCCTTGTCGGAAGAACTGCTTGCCGGCACCGGCAATGAAGGGGAAGACGGTGAGGTCGATGACGTCTATCAGTCCCTCCCGCAGAAGGCTCTCCCCGAACCGGCCGTGGCCGAGAACGAGCAGGCTGCCGCCGTCTTGTTGTTTGAGACGGCCCACTCCGGCGACGGCTTCGCCTCGAACGATGACAGTGTTGTTCCAGTCGGCCCTCGCCAGCGTCGAGCTGAACACGTACTTCGGGATCGTCGTGAGCCGGTCGGCCCACATCGGCTTGTGGTCGGTGCGACCGTCGTACAGTTCCGCGAACGCCTCGTAGGTGGCGCGCCCGAACAGGATCGCATCGCAGGCCGTCAGCAGGCCCAGACCGTCCCGCAGATATGCGTCGTCTTGGTATTCGGCCACTCCCATTCCGACAGGGTCTTCTATGACCCCATCCGCCGAGGTCAGGACGTATTCGATCACTGTTCGCATGGCGCACACCCTTCTGATTCGGTTACCGCTACCTACGAACGGCGGCCCTCGAACTCATCGCGACCGCTCGAACAGCGCGAACAGGTCCGGGTCCTGGTAGACGAGGAGGTGGGACAGCAGGCCGCCTGCTCCCCCGGTGACGACGTGGAGCGTGTGGGGCTCGACGCCGTCGTCCGTGACGCGGTAGAGCAGCAGCCCCGGTTGGTAATTCGCCGAGATGAGGCGTGTCTGCCAACGGTCGCCGCGCCGGCGGAACAGGTCCGCCATGAACGCCTGGTACGCGCCCCGACCGCGCAACCACTGCGGAAGCGGAGGCATCTCCAGCACGACGTCCTCAGTCACCAACTGCGCCAGCACCGCCGCGTCCCCCGCTTCGAACGCGCGAGCGTACTGCACCACTCTCGCGGTCTCATCGGCTCCCCGCTCGGGCCGGGAATCGGCCGCCGCCCCAGCGAAGACACGTCGGGCCCGCTGGAGCGCGGAGTTGATCGCCGGCACCGACGTGCCCAGCGTGGCGGCGGCCTCGGCCGACGAGTAACCCAACAGCTCGCGCAGTACGAAGACCGCGCGCTGTCGCGCCGGCAGCGCCTGCAGGAGGGCAGTCACCGCCAACCTGACGTCGCTGCTCCGCACCACAGCATCGGCGGTGCGGTCCTCGCCGAGCCAGCTCGACGGCGCAGGCTGGAGCCACCGAGTGTCCACTCGGGGCACCAGGGGCGCTCCCACCTCGAAGTCCGGATCGCCGAGATCGCGAGGTAGCGTGCGGCGGCCGGCGCTCCGCAGCCGATCCACACACACATTTCGAGCTATCCGAAACACCCACCCCGACACGCTCCCCGTCTCGGCGTCGAAGCGATTCTGCGCCCGCCATACACGCTCGAACACATCCTGAACAGCGTCCTCGGCATCGAACGGCGAGCCGAGCATCTGATAGCAGAACGCCCACAACTCCCGCTGCTTCTCGTCGAAGAAGGCGTCAAACATGCCCGGCCGTCCCTCATCCATCGGAGGAGAGTATTACCTACTGCAATATGGCCTGGCTGTCCGCGACCACTCACCGATCACCGGCCCCACCCCGCATATGTCAACAACGTCCTGACCCGCAACAGCTAATCGTCGGGGGAAGCACGGCGGTTGCGTTTGATGACGCCGCGCCGCTTCTTCGCGGCGATGCGGCGTTCCTTGGCTCCGCGCGACGGCTTGGTGGCGCGGCGAACAGGCGGCGGAGCGGCAGCGGCGTCACGCAGTACCGAGGCCAGGCGTTCGCGGGCGGCCGCGCGGTTCTGCAACTGCGCACGTTGCTCCGACGCGGCGATCGTAAGCACCCCATTGACCAGGCGGGTGGTCAGACGGTCGAGCATCCGGGTGCGCAGCCACTCCGGCACCGACGGCGAGTTAGCGAGGTCGAACGACAGCTCAACCCGACTGTCGGTGGTGTTGACGTGCTGCCCTCCCGGACCGGACGACCGGGAGAACCGCTCGCGCAACTCGGACGCGGGTATCACCAGCACCCGAGTCACGGTCAGGTCCTCTGTCATGATCCGACGCCGCTCTTTCCGATCCCGAATCGACCAGGCCACATCGGTCGAGGTGCGACTGAATGGCGAACTTGTCGTTCACGATAACGACGACCTCGTCGAGTGGTCGGCACCGACTCATCCACCATCGCTGTGCCACTCCGCCGCCCACTGCGTCAGCGGCGCGAGCCACTCGACGAGTGCGCGCCCGGCGCCGGTCAGCCGGTACCCCTGCTCGTGTTCGACCAGTCGCGCCTCGGTGAGCTCGGACAACCGACCGGTCAGCACGCTCGAGGACAGGTCACCACATGCCGCGCGCAATTCGCGGAAGGTGAGCGGACCTGGAGCCCGAATGCCGCAAACTGCACACACTCATGTCGCAAATTGAACGTCTAGTCCTCGCATATCGAATACATAACCGTCGCATATTGCACGTTTGAAGAGTACCGTCAGCAGTGTGGCCACTCGAAATCTGCTACCCAGACATGCTGCCGCGGCCATCGAAGCCGCCCTGACCGACACGCGCGTGGTGCTGGTCAACGGAGCACGGCAGGCCGGAAAGAGCACGCTCGTCCGACACATCGCCAGCCGGTCCGCCGCAGAATGGCGCGACCTGGACCGGCCACGGGACCGCGAGGCAGCGCTAGCCGATCCCGAGGGGTTCGTCGACACCGGGACACCCTTGATCATCGATGAGATCCAGCGGGCACCCGAGCTCCTGCTCTCCATCAAGGTGGCCGTCGATTCCGATCCCCGGCCTGGTCGGTTCCTGCTGACGGGATCGTCTCGGCTCCTCGGGCTCCGGGGTCTGCCCGACACTCTGCCCGGGCGTATGGAGACCATCGAGCTGTGGCCGTTCTCGCAGGGGGAGATCGACGGAACCACGGATGGCTTCATCGATGCAGTGTTCCGCGACGGCCCAGCACTGCGCCACACATCGCAGATCCTACGAACCGACTACGCCGACCGAATCGTCCGTGGCGGGCTGCCCGACGCCGTGATGCGTACCGACCCCCGGCGCCGGACCCGGTTCTTCGACAACTACGTACAGAATCTGATCGAGCGCGATATCCGGCAGCTCTCCGAGATCGAGCGCGGGCCACAGCTGAAGTCGCTGCTGCGCCTACTCGCTGCCCGCTCCGGAACGACGGTGTCAGCCAACGGACTGGCGAGCGAACTCGAACTGTCACGCCCGACAATCCAGCGCTATCTGACCCTTCTCGAAGAGGTCTATCTGATCAAGCAGATACCCGGATGGTCCCGCAATATCGGCACCCGCGTCACATCCATGCCCAAGCTGGCGTTCGTCGACTCGGGGATCGCTGCCCGGCTACTCACCACCGACGCTCACTCACTCCGACGGCCGGAGGGGCCTTTCGGCCCACTCCTGGAGGGCTTTGTCACCTCCGAGCTCGCCCGGCAGCTGACCTGGTCAGAGACCGAAGCTGACCTGTACCACTATCGCGACCACAACAAGGTCGAAGTAGACGTCCTCCTCGAGGATTCACACGGCCGGGTCGTGGGGATCGAGGTGAAAGCCTCGAACACCGTCCGCGGCGACGACTTCAACGGTTTGCGGCGGCTCGCCGACCGACTCGGAGATGACTTCGTGGTCGGCATCGTCCTTTACACCGGCACCGATACCCTGCCATTCGGGCCTCAGTTCCGCGCTATGCCGGTCGGGGCGCTGTGGGAGACCGGAACCAGCTGAACGAAGCTGCGCCCACGATCGGCGGATTCCGCAGGAACCGGCCACTCGATATGCCGGGATGTCATCGAACATACCGTCCAGTCGAGAACGCTACCTCGGCCTCGACGTCCTGAACCGAGCCCGCACCGCATACCGCGCTGTTCATGCGTGGGTGGGCCGAATAGCGTGTGCCGCTGTGGCCTACTCAGGATGCTGCCGGCAACGAGCGGATGCAGACGGATACTCGGTAGCGCGGGCCGTTCGACGCTGCCGTCGGCTAATCGTCGGGGGAAGCACGGCGGTTGCGTTTGATGACGCCGCGCCGCTTCTTCGCGGCGATGCGGCGTTCCTTGGCTCCGCGCGACGGCTTGGTGGCGCGGCGAACAGGCGGCGGAGCGGCAGCGGCGTCACGCAGTACCGAGGCCAGGCGTTCGCGGGCGGCCGCGCGGTTCTGCAACTGCGCACGTTGCTCCGATGGTCGGCACCGACTCATCCACCATCGCTGTGCCACTCCGCCGCCCACTGCGTCAGCGGCGCAAGCCGCTCGACGAGTGCGCGCCCGGCGCCGGTCAGCCGGTACCCCTGCTCGTGTTCGACCAGTCGCGCCTCGGTGAGCTCGGACAGCCGACGGGTCAGCACGCTCGAGGAGAGGTCGCCACATGCGGTGCGCAATTCGCGGAAGGTGAGCGGACCTGGAGCCCGATCGAGTTCCCAGATCACCCGCAGCACCCAGCGGCGCCCGAGCAGATCGAACAGGGCCATGATCGGGCGCCCAGTGGTCGATCCGCGCACCGGACGTCCCGGGCGTGGCGTTTCGGCCACCACGATCACGCCGCTTGCGGCGGGGGTGAATCTTCCAGCCGCCGCGCCATTTCCGCAATGGCCGCGCGCAGCACCCGATACGGCCGCAGGAACAGTGTCACGTGGATCAGGCTGCCCGTTTCGGAGAGCTCTTCCCGCAGCACACCCTGCAGTTCCTGATCGGCCAATCGAGCGGTGAAGGCGAACATCCCCTGGCTCCCGTCGATCCACTGCCGGGTCTGGTGCACCGAGTCGAGCACCGTCGCGATCGTGGCCAGCAGGTGTGCCGCACGGGCACGGCCGTGATAATCGGCGACCGGGCTCGAGAACGTCGCCCCCTCGGCGAGCACGGCCGGCAGTTGGGCGGCATCTTTCGATTGCCACACCCGCAGTACGAGACTTTCGGTCATGCCTCTATTTTAGAAGCATGACCGGAGTCCGTGCCAGTCTTTGTTGTGAACGGATCCGCAGGCCCACTGCACCGTCGCCGGGCACGGGAATCTCGACGGCAACGTACCCGTCGCTACCCGAAGCCCGCTCGGACCGAGGCTCAACTCAGGTCCGGCAGGAAGGCATGACCGACATAGTCCCGGAACAACACGATTTTCCCGTCGCGGATCCGGAAGACCTGAATACAGGGCACCTCGAACGACTGGCCGGTCGACGTCACGCGTCCGACGGAGGTCAGTTCGACGATCACGACCTCCGGATCGGCGGTCTGATGGACCTGATGTACACGCAGTTCATCGAGACGGGCCCCACCGCGGTCGGCGTCGATCGCATATGCTCGAATTGCCTCCTTGCCTGCCAACCGGGCAGGCAATTCGCCTGCGGTGAAAGGCATCTCGATCACGCCGTCCTCCGCGAACAGGTCCGCGAACGCGTGCATGTCGCGGGCGACGATCGCCTTGTTCCGCTCCTCCAAGACCTGGAGCGGGCTGTCGATACCGGGCTCGGCTCATGTCAACCATCCTTTTTCATTCAACGTGCGTTGTATCAATGGTTCAACGAGCGTAGAACGAAAGGCTGCCCCGGTCAACGCCCGTAGAATGACCCCGTGAGCAATCCCCCAGCGCCCACTTCGCGCGCCGAGCAGCGACGCAATACCGAGGCGCGCATCCTCGCCCACGCGCGCACATTGTTCGCCGAATCCGGCTACGACCGCACCACCATTCGGGCAGTCGCCACAGCCGCGGGGGTGGATCCCGGACTCGTCATCCATTATTTCGGCACCAAACAGAAGCTGTTCCTGAGCGCTATCGGATCCGGAACCGCACTGCTCGCCGGGGGCAGTGCCGCGGATGTCGCCGAGCAGTTGCTCGACAGACTGCGCGGCTCGCTGATCGAGGAACCGGTCACCTCTCTGGCCATGCTGCGGTCGATGCTCACCCACCCCGAAGCCGCCGAGGAAATCCGCACCTCCTCGCGCATCTACAAGGATCAGATCAGCGACGCCATCCCCGATGAGGAAGCCGATCTGCGCGCAGAGGTGGTCAGCGCCGCGCTGATCGGCATCGTCCTGTGTCGCCATCTCGTCAAACTCGATCACCTCGCCGATGCCGACCCGGACCGGGTAGTGGAGATTCTGCGCCCCGCCGTCCGCTCGATCACCAAGGCCGACTTCGACGACGCCGCCCCCATGGACTGAACGCACTCGAATACGCAGCGCGCCCGGACGGTATTCCCCGAGCCGGCCGATCTCGCCTGCGACGGATCCCCGGTGCCGCTACCACCCCGCGTGAACCGATTTGGCTGAACGATGCGGTTCGAACAGCAACGAGACGCTCCGACATCAGGGGACCGCCGCCGTCATGAAACGAAGCGATGAACGCGCTCGACGCCTCCGCCGGTGCGATCCCAGGGCTGGGAATGGTCGACCGTCGAGCAGACGTTGCTCGTGCAATCCTACTGTCTACACCATGCCGAGATCCGTTGGGCAACAGATGAACCGGCGCTCATTGAATCCGAAAAGCTCCATGTCGGCAGGCCGGGATACATGGAAGGAACGTATGACTCGGGAGCTCCAGCACAGCGGCGGCGCGGAGACAACAATCGCAGACCTCGAGAAGCGGCCGTCCCCCTTGGACGCGCTCATATACGCGCAGTCGGGCCTGGTCGTCGGTGCGGTGCTGCATCTGACCGGTGCGCCCGCGCGGCGGGACGAACTTTGCGCGCATGTGACAGAGCGGTTGACTGCGCTGCCTTCGCTGTCGGCGGTCATGGTCGGAGAAGGTCTTGCCGCCCGGTGGGTTCGGCGGCGACCGGCCGTGGAACAGCACATTCGCGAGCACAAGTTGGCGGTAGGTGGCTCGGTGGAGGAGGCGACGCGCGAGTTGAGTCGAGCATCCTTCCCCGCAGATGGCCCCCGGTGGGACATCACCATCATTCACGGATACGCCCCGGACCGTTACGCCATCTTTTACAGGGTCCACCACGGACTGCAGGACGGCGGTGCTGTGGCGCACTCGGTAGAGACCCTTTTCAGCGCCGACGCCATCCCGAAAGCTCAGTCCTCCGGTGTGGTGCAGTCACTGATAGATCCGCCCGCGCCTTCATTGCGGGACAAGATGGGGGCACTGAAGTTTCTGGCCCGCACAACGGCCACAACCGATTTGTGGCCTCATCCCACGCACCGCTACTCGCAGGAGCGGGCGCTGAACTGGTCCGCGGTGCCGACCGAGGTGCTGCGATCGGCAGCTCGCCGGTATGGAGGCACCGCGAACGACGCCTACGTAACGTCGGTGGCCCGAACCTTCGCCCGCTGGACAGCGGTGCACGCCACCCATGCATCCCGTTCGTTGCCGTTGAGCATCGCTCTCAACATCCGGCGGCCGGCTGATGTCGATGCGCCCGGCAACCAGACGCTCGCGGGACGCATCATCGTTCCCGACCCCGACATGCCGGTTTCCTCAGTACTTCCGGCCACTATCGAGGCCAACCGTCTCTTGAAGTCCGCCGCGCATCGCGAGGCCCTTCGCCGGTTGATCCAGGGTGCGCCGCGCAGGTTGGTGAACATGTCGATGACAGCACTCCTCGCACCCGAACGCGGGGCCATTTTCTGCTCGAATGTCGCCTTCCGGCATCCCCTGCAGTGGCAAGGAACTGCCGTCTCCGCCATCGACCCACTGGTCCTGCTACCGCTCGGGGCTCCTGCCGCGGCACTGCATTACAGCTACCAGGGCCGTTCATCAACGGTATTCGTGACCGATCCCGCCATGCCGCAGATGGATGACCTTCACAACGTATGGCAGCACGAGGCGCTCCATCTCGAGGAGCGCGATACCTGACAAAACCGGAGTCGACCGAATAACTGCCCGGGTCTGGCGCAGTCGGTTTATCGGGCGTTGGACGTGTTGAATCCCTTCACATCTCCGCGTCGACGCTCCACAGACCTCGACAGCACATGGGAGTCCTTCATCGTGGCGGGTCCAGAGTTGTTCGGCTTCAGACGTCGCCCGCGGCTTCCACGGCGGGTACCGGAATGAATCCGCGCTGGGCTGAACCCCGACGCCGTGATACTGGACATCACACGGTCGATCGACGAGGAGGAGATCCGTGCCCGCATTGTTCTTACTCGAACCAGGTCAGGGCCCCGAGGTGGCACTACAGGGTTTCGTACGCCGAAACCCGTGGGTCCGGCTCACTACCGACCCGCTGTTCGTGCACCACGATCGCGGTGCGCCGACACGGCGAGTCGCCCTCGTCTCCGGCGGCGGTTCCGGCCACGAGCCGATGCACGTCGGATTCGTCGGCATGGGAATGCTCGACGCCGCCGTACCGGGGAAGATTTTCGCTTCGCCGCACAATCGCCAGGTCTACGAGGCGAGCAAGGCCGTCGCTCGTGACGGTGGGGTGCTGCACATCGTCAAGAACTACACCGGAGACAAGATCAATTTCGGTATCGCCGCCGAGCGGCTGGCCGCCGATGGGATCGAGGTCGACCGGGTACTCGTCGACGACGACGTAGCCACCGAATCCGACGAGACGGCGACGGGACGGCGCGGGACAGCCGCGACGATCGTCGTCGAAAAGATCCTCGGCGCCGCCGCCGACCGCGGTGACAACCTCGCCTCGCTGGCCACGCTCGGCCGCCGGGTCGCAGAGCACAGCCGCAGTATCGCGGTGGCCACCGAGGCACTCACATCACCGAATACCGGCGCGCGCGCCTTCGAACTCGAACCGGATCAGCTCGAATACGGGGTGGGAATTCACGGCGAACGCGCCTCGACATCGATCACCAGGCCACCACTCGCCGAACTCGTCGACCGGATGCTCACCGATATCCTCACATCGCTGCCCGGAGATGATCGAAATCCGTTGTTACTGTTGATCAATGGGCTCGGCGCGACGACGGAACTCGAGCTCTGCACAATACTCGAGCTCGCGGCGCGCACCCTCACCGCCCGAGGCCACGAAATCTCGGCGGTCCAGGTCGGCACATTTGTTGCCGCACTGGACATGAGCGGATTTTCGATCACTCTCACCCAACTCGCCGACGGCTGGGGCGATCTCTGGCATGCCCCCACCGGCGCGCCCGCCTGGAAGGACGTCGCACGATGACCAGCGAGGCAATGACGACGCTCGACAGCACCGTTGCCCGACTGCAGGAGGTGTTCACCGAGGCCGAGCCCGCGCTGACAACACTGGACGAGATCACCGGCGACGGAGATTTCGGCGTCAATATGTGCGAGGGCTTCGCCGAGGTCGCCGATCGCCTTGCCGCAGCGGACTCCCCCGCACCGTGGGATACGGTGCGAGCGGTCTTCCTCGACGAGGTCGGCGGCACGAGCGGCCCCCTGTTCGGCCTGCTGTTCCAGTCACTCGACGCCCAGGCGGCACAGTCGGATTCCTATGTCGACGCCCTCAGGACGGGTATCAGCGAAGGTCTCGCCGCCATCCAGCGCGTCGGCGAGGCGGAAGTCGGCGACCGCACCATGGTCGACGCGCTTGCTCCCGCCGTCGAGGCGCTGAGCGACGGGGGCGATATCACCGCGATGGTGAGCGCCGCAGTGGACGGAGCGCTGTCCACCGCGGCCCTGCGAGCTCGTCGCGGTCGCGCCAGTTACCTCGGCAAACGCGCCGTCGGCCACCCCGACCCGGGGGCGGTAGGCGTGGCGCTGCTGCTGTGCGTGCTCGCGGAGCCGGTGTCCGGAACGGAGAAATCGAATGGGGAGCGCGTACGTCTGCTCGATGCGGTATCCCCGCCGGCACCGGGCAATGATTGAGGCGCAGGCGTTTTCGATTGCCCGAGGAGTAAACATCCACTCCGGCTATCAGCCGGTCGCTATGCCACCCGGTGACACGGTCGAGCTGCGTACAGGCGTCGGCGTGGCTATCGGCGGCCTTGCCGGACTGCCGTTCTTCGTTGTCGGAGCGACTCCCGGCGCAGTGATCAGCGGTTCGATCCGCGGCGAGACGGCTCCGCAAGACCGATACTTCTCAGTCACCCTGCAATACGAGCCCAGGCATCTCGCACCGTATGCAGCGCCGTCTCGGCGCTGATCACCAGCCGGGTCTGCCCCGCCAGTTGTGCGTGCCAGTCGTCTTCGCCTGGTGCACGATCGAAAAGTTGCGAACCGGGGAGCCGACCAGTCGGGCCCCACCTCCGGTACAAGTCCCCCGCAACGGCATCGATTGCGCCGACGTCGCTCAGCGCCCAGAGATCCCATAGGTCGCGCGCGGCGCGTCGATCGTGCCATGCTGCCGCCTTCCCTGCGGCGAAGGCAGGCAACGTGGGCACGAACAGCTCTGCGGGCGGCGTATCGCTGTATCGCTGCTCGAGCCTGCGAAGCTCGGTCGGCCACACCGCTCGTCCACGTGCCGACAGCAACTGGATCTTGACGGATATGCCGGAAGCGGAGCGAAGATTGGCCGTCCCGGTATCCGGGACATTGCTCAGTGGCGGTACCCATTCGAGCCGTCCGTAGCTCCGGGCCACCGATCGCGGCAAAGCGGCGTCGAGTTCCGCCGCCAGTGCGGTTCGGTTGTCCAACGCAACCAGATCGATGTCTTCGCTGAGTCTGCCGTGCACCAGATGGGTACGAGCCAGAGCGGTACCGCCGATGAAATACAGCCGATCACCGAACCCTCGGCTGATCGCCGCCAGCAGATGAGAGATCAGGTGGTCGCGCTCGACCTGCTCCGGGGAGACTCCGAATTGGACTGCGACACTTTCATGTTCGTCATTTAACATGCCCCACCCAACCCTCCGCACGTCGAAGCGCAGCCCCCAGACGCTGGTCCGCAGCCAACCGTGTAAGTATCGCCGAATCACTGCGGCGGTAGAGCGTCTCGATTGCCGAACGTACCTCCCCCTCGGCATTACCCAGCTGCGGTCGGCGGGCGAGGTCGAGCACAGTCTGTTCCGGCGTTGTAACCAGCGCCGGGCCCAGCGGTGTGTCGATGCGCTCAGCGTCGAGTACGTCGGTATCGCGGCGAACGAAACGAACGTGTGCCGAGCGATCGGTCAACGGGATAGGCCGATGCTGGCTGGGAACCGCGACAACCGCGGTCGCCAACGCACGCGGCACGGCAGCCAGCAGGCGAGCCGCGCTGACACCCATGACAATCGCCTGATCTGCCCCATAAATCGATGACGCAATACCTGCGGCAGCCGCCTCGAGGCCGGGCAGCCAGGCTCTGCCGACATACTCCGGCGGGACGATCATGTAGTAGCCGTGCGCGACGCGGTGCAGCACGCCCCGATCCACAAGCCGCGCGATCTCAGGACGGGGCTGAGCGTAGATACCGACCAAGTCCTGCGGCCGGAGTGTTCGCAACGGGGCGCGCCAAAGTTCACTCGGCAGCACAGGGCTGCGGGAGCCAGTCATCGGCACCACCTCAGAGAGTATGCACATAGTTGGCTGTAACCCAACGAGATGCATATTAACACTGCCTGCTATGTCAACAGGGCATCGAGGTCGGTGACACAGCAAGGCGGTGGCTGTCGGTCAGGTCGGGCTGGGCCATAACAACAAGGGCGGATCAGTTCGGCCGAGTGACAACAAGGACTACCGTCGGGATTCCTTCCATTGGGAAATAGGTTCCGTATGCATACGATTTCGGGAATTGTTCTGCAGCGCAGCGAAAGAGAGAAACTCGGTGTCCATCCCCAAGAGAACTACCCGGCGGCTGTCGATCGTGGGCGCGGCGATATCCGGCCTCACGGCTGTGGCGGTATCAACGACCGTCGGCGCGGGGTCCGCTCAGGCGCTGCGTCCCCGCGAAGCGTTCTGCTCATCGACTCCGGTCGGCAGCCGCGTCGATGCCGAATGCACGAATACCGATGTGGGCCCGGCCACCGCCGGAATATTTGTCCTGTGCAGCGACCTCCGCCCGCTGAGCCAGGAGGTACGGGTCCGCCCCGAATCGACAATCAAGCTGAGCCAGGACTGCGGCCCCGGCGCACACCCGATCTCGTGGAACGTGAACGCCACGAGCGACCATGAGCGCGACCGCGACCGCGACGACGAAATCGAACACGAACGCCTCTTCGGCCACGATCACATCTGAGGCCGCGGTCGGATTGCCATTCTTTGAAGGGGTTCCGGGATCTCACACCCGTTACCGGTGGACGAGAAGGCAAGCAGAACACCATTTTTCGCCTTCGCCACCGGTGTGGCCGTCCAGAACGTAACACCATCTGATTCGGCGGGCGTGCGCCATAACGGGTAATCGGGCGCGTGAATTCGACTGTTGCGCAACATCACCCGTCGGCGAGGCGTTGAATGGTCGCACCGAGCCAAGCCTGGAGATCGGCGGGGTCGCCGAGTTCGGCTCGCAGGATTCTGCGGCGGGTCGAGACGCCGAGCACAAAGGCATCGATCGCGGCGGCGCGGCTGCGGGCTTCCGCGTCGTCCAGGCCGCTGTCGCGCAGGTATCGGTGCAGTGGCTCGAGCGAGTTGCCATCGAGGAACGCGGCCAATGCTTCTGCCGCCTCGGGGCGTTCACCGGACGCACGTTGCAGCACAAGTAGCGGATCCCGCCCTGGTGCATCGAACCAGCGACGGACGATGCTGGCCGCGAGGCGCGAACCCAGGGTAGCGCGGTCACCGTCGAACGAGTTCGAGACCGGGATCTTCACCCGGGCTGCCGCCAGGAAAAGACCGTCTTTGCCGCCGAAATAGCGGGTGACGAGGTTGGGTGACACACCCGCCGCGTCGGCCACGCCCTTGACCGTGATCGCCGTGAACCCGCGCTCGGCGAACTGGCGTTGCGCGTGCTCCAGTATCCGTTGCCTGGTGGCGGCCGCGTTGCGAAGAGACGCCATGGAGTGACGACGAAGCGCGCGGTATCACCGGCGCTCGGCTCGATGAACTGCTCGACCGCTGGGCGAACGGGTACGACTGGGAGGCGCACGCACGCCGCATCTACGAACTCCCTTGGGCAACAGCGCAAGTCGGTGACACCGAACTGCGGATGATCCACCAGCGGTCCGCGAACGCCGATGTCCCGGCTGTCGCGCTACTACACGGTTGGCCGGATTCGGTGTTGCGGTTCGAGCGCGTGCTGCCGTTGCTCTCGGACGTACACGTGGTGATTCCCGCGTTACCGGGGTTCCCGTTCGCCGCCCCGCTCACCACTGCCGGTGTGTCGGTCAATCGCATTGCAGAGATCGTCGCGAACGCGCTGGACGGGCTCGGCTACTCCCGGTACACGGTGTCCGGCGGCGATGTGGGCGGCATGGTCGCGGAAATCCTGGCCGGCGAACACTCGGATCGAGTGGCAGCCCTGCACCTCACCAATATCGCCCCGCCGCGTGCGCTCACCGCCGACCGGGCGAAGCTCGCGCCCGACGCGGTCGCCTACCTCGACCGTGCGGCGCAATGGTTCCGGACCGAGGGTGGATACATCGCGCGCGCAGTCGACGCGTCCGAACACCCTCGCCGTCGCCCTCGGCGACTCACCCGCCGGGCTCGCGGCGTGGATCATCGAGAAACTCGAATCCTGGTCCGGTGCATCCGCCTTCACCGCAGACGAGCTGCTCACCTGGGTCAACGCATACTGGATCACCGGCACGATCGGCACCTCGTTCGCCACCTACACCGAACCGGGCACGCTTCCCGACCGGATCGACACACCGACCGTACTCTCGGTGTTCCCGCACGACGTCAAACCGGAGCCACGCAGCTACGCCGAAGCGTTCCTGAACATCAGCGACTACGTGGAACACTCGGCCGGCGGCCACTTCGCCGCCTGGGAACAGCCCGCGGCCTACGTCAACGACCTACGCCGCGCGATCGAGTTGGGTGGCTGAACGAACAGCTCGCACACGAATCGCCCCCGACTCGTCCGATCTCCCCCTCGGCGATGAGGTCCGTGGCAACCTGTGGAATGACAGCACCGCGATAATCGGCCACACGACGGGTAGTCGCAGGGTGTCGTCGCCCGGTCGAGTCCTGGCACCTTCAATGAGGGGAGCTGATATGGGATCCACCACCGCGCAGCAGTCGGGCAAACTCGACCGCAGCGTCATCGTCACCGGACTCGTCATCGTGTCCGGCATGATCATGGTGGTTCTCGACACCACCATCGTGAACGTCGCCCTGGATTCGCTGAGCACCGAACTCGGCGCGACCCTGTCCACAACGCAGTGGGTGGTGACCGGTTATCTGCTGGCGGTGGCGCTGGTCATCCCGGTCACCGGATGGGCGATGGACCGGTTCGGGCCCAAACCGGTCTGGCTCACCGCGGTGACTCTGTTCGTGGCGGGCTCGGCTCTGTGCGCGGCCGCCTGGTCCATCGAAAGCCTGATCGCCTTCCGCGTCCTGCAGGGACTCGGCGGTGGCATGCTGCTGCCCGCCGGGCAGGCGATCATCACCCGAGCCGCGGGCCCCGAACGCCTCGGCCGCGCCATGGCCATCCTCGGTGTCCCGATGTTGCTGGGACCGGTATTCGGCCCGGTGATCGGCGGCCTGCTGGTCCAGTACACGAGCTGGCATTGGATCTTCCTCGTCAACGTCCCCGTCGGTGCCCTCGCCATCACACTCGCGATCTGGAAGCTCCCGCACGGTGACACCCTGCCCGAGCACGGCCGCCTCGACCTGCGGGGGCTGATCCTGCTCTCCGGCAGCCTCGTCTGCCTGCTCTACGGCCTTTCCGAGGCCAGCTCACACGGCGGATTCACCGAGTCGGGTGTGCTCGGCTGGCTCATCGGCGGCGTCGCGGGCCTCGCGCTCTATACCTGGCACAGCCTGCACAAGGGAGCCGACTCGATCGTCGATGTCCGCCTGCTCACCAACCGGGTCTTCGCCAGCGGAACCATCGCGGTCTTCCTCGTCGCCATCGGATTGTTCGGCGGCATGCTGCTGCTTCCGCTGTACTACCAGACCGTGCGCGGACAGGGCCCGCTCGACGCCGGCCTGCTGCTCGCACCCCAGGGGTTGGGCGCGGTCGTGGCGATGGTGATCGGCGGCCGGCTCACCGACCGCATCGGCGCCGGCTATGTCGTTCCCGTCGGCATCGTGCTCGCCCTGATCGGCACCCTCCCGTTCACACACGTCGGCACCGAAACCTCCTACGTCTGGCTCTGTGTGGCCTTGTTCGTGCGCGGTATGGGCCTCGGTGCGGTGATGATGCCGACCATTTCGGCTGCCTACACGGACCTGGGCAGGGACGCAGTGACCCGCGCGGCACCTACACTCTCGGCCATTCAGCAGGTCGGTGCGTCGCTCGGCAGCGCTTTGCTGGTAACGGCGTTGACGCAGCACCTCACGGGACAGCTGATCGAACACGGATTACCCGCCGGCAGTGGCGGTTCCGGCCAGATCGGCTCCGTCCCACCCGAAGCGATGCCGGTGGTCGGACCGCTGCTCGCCGACTCCTTCGGCTTCGCGTTCTGGGTGGCTTTCGGTCTGACCGCGGTGATCATCGTCCCGGCCATGTTCCTGCCCCGCCACGGCGCGCGTGATCGGGACGAGACACCGGTGGCGCCGGGCATCTGAACGAATCCGATCGCGAAAGTCGCCGCTGCCACACGTCTTCCGGCCGAACAGGCAGTCACTCTGCGCCACAGCCTCCTCCGCCCTAACGGTGGTCGTTCTCCCCTGGGCCAAGGGGACTCGAACCGGCGACCAGGCGCGGATCGCGGCCACCCCCTCCCGCGCTTCGGGGTGAGATAGCGGCGGATTTCGGGCGCCGAACCAACGCGTCAGACGAGCCCGCCCGGGTCGGTCTCCTCGGGTACCTGATCAAATACTGCCGGGCTTCCGCGATGGCATAGCGCATGCCTAGATATGTTGCGGCGCAACGCATCTGGGCAGCCACCTACTCCGGACGCGTCAACACATCGAGGAACTCGTGATTGACGAACAGGCTTTCGCGGCCGAGCTTCACGCTACTGAGGAGGTTCGCGTCAACCAGCGCATGCAGCCAAACAGATGCCGTCTGGCGCGAAATCTCGCAGCGATCGGCCACCATATTGATCCGGCAGTAGGGCTGCTCGAACAGAACCGCGAGGAACTGAGCGTCACGCCCACCCGGAGTCGCCGCCCGTGCCCGTTCGGCGATGACGTCGTGGCAGGTCCGGATTGCATGCGATCTTGCGCGTCGTGGACGCTGCGGATTCCCGCACCACGTCGAGCATGTAAAGAATCCACTCGATCCATGCACCCTCGGCCGTGACCGCGCGCAACAGCCTGTAGTAGTCGTTCTTTCGAGCAATGATCGCTCGTGACAGATAGAGGATCGGATCACTCAACAGCCCCGCCTCGATCAGCATCAAGATATTCAGGACACGACCGGTGCGACCATTGCCGTCATGGAACGGGTGGATCGCCTCGAACTGGTAATGAGCCACGGCCATTCGAACGAGCGGATCGAGATCGTCCTCAGCGTGCGCGAAGCGCTCCCAGTCCGAGAGCTTCTGCCGGATGACATCCGCACCCTCCGGTGGGGAGTAAAGAACCACCTTCGACTTGAACGAGGAACATGTTAAATATTTGCGGAAAACGTAACACGTTTCTTCGATGTGTTAAATCCCTTCACATCTCCGCGTCCACAGACCGTCGACAGGGACTGCGACGAATGTGCCGGTGTGTTCGGATACTGTTCGGCCATCGCCGGATTCACCGGCTTGGCCGGGCCTGCGGCAGCCGTACGGCTGCAATCCGGCCCCGATGCCGGGGAGTGGGGTGCTGCGGCTATCCTGGCGCGATCGGCACTCTTGTCGATACTCAGGGCAGACGCCTTGTCGATCGTCGGGCCCGCGCCCGGCTACGACGTCCGTCGCCTCCTCTGAGCCTTCTCAGAGGATTTCCATGCTTTCGCCAGACAGCAATTCCCCAACTTTCGCCGCGATCCCCATCGGGTCGACCGCGATCGTCTACTGCGAGGGCCAGTTCGGTGAGCAGGACGGCAAGACCGCGAACGGCCTGGTCCGGCACTCGGAGAAGTACGAGATCCTGAGCGTGATCGACAGCAGTCGCGCCGGTCTCGACGCCGGTGAGTTCCTGGACGGCACGCCGAACGGCATCCCGATCCTGACCGGCCTGCCGACGGCGATCGCGCATGCCGGGCGGGTTCCGGACTACCTGATCTGCGGCGTCGCCCCCGCGGACGGCCTGCTCTCCGCCGCCCAGCGCGTCGTACTGCTCGACGGGATCGCCCGCGGGATGCACGTGATCAACGGGTCTGCACGAGTTCCTCGCCGACGACGCCGAGTTCGCGGCCGCGGCGGCGCTGGCCGGCGTCACCATCACCGACGTCCGGCGACCCAAGGACAAGCGGGACCTGCACCTGTTCTCGGGCCGGATCTTCGATGTGACCTGCCCCAGGATCGCGGTCCTGGGCACCGACGGCGCGATCGGCAAGCGCACCACTGCCACGCTGCTCGTGCAGGCGCTGAACGCCTACGGGATCAGGGCCGTCCTGGTCGGCACCGGGCAGACGACGCTGATCCAGGGAGGCAAGTACGGCGTCGCGCTCGACGCGCTCGTCCCACAGTTCTGTTCCGGCGAGGTCGAGCACCAGGTTGTTGCCGCTTTCGAGGGTGAGGCCCCGGACGTCATCGTCGTCGAGGGCCAGGGTGCGTTGAGTCACCCGGCCTATCTGACGTCGGGGCACATCCTGCGGGGCAGCCGGCCGGTCGCCGTGATCGTGCAGCACGCCCCGAGGCGGACGGTGCTCGGCGACTTCCCGATGATGCCGATGCCGACGGTGGCGAGCGAGATTGCCCTGATCGAGGCGTTCGCCAACACGAAAGTCATCGGCGTGACGATCAACCACGAGCGGATGGAGCCGGACGAGATCGGCGGCGCCATCATCGAGCACCAGCTCGAGCTCGGGCTGCCCGTCACCGATCCGCTCACCTGCCCGGCCGCCGAGCTGGTCGACATGGTGCTGCGAGCCCTGCCGCACTCGCGAGCCGACTGGTGCCGATCGCGGAATGACCTCGCCACGGATCGACGTCGACCTCGGCAAGATCGAAGCAAACACCCGGCACCTGGTCGACCAGCTCGCTCCGCGCGGTATCCGTGTCGTCGGAATCACCAAGGCGACCCTCGGATCACCGGCGGTGGGTGCGGCCATGCTGCGCGGCGGCGCGTCCGGGCTGGGCGACTCCCGGATCCAGAACCTGGCCCGGCTGGACACCCTGGACCGGACGGCGTCACGCACGTTGATCCGGTCACCGATGCTCAGCCAAGTCGACCAGGTCGTTCGCACCGCGACGTCGAGCCTGAACACCGGACCGACCGTCCTCGACGCGCTCGATGCCGCCGCCTGCCGTCAGCGGCGGACTCACGACGTCGTCCTGATGGTCGAGCTCGGCGACCTGCGTGAGGGGATCGCGATCGAGGACGTCGCAGCCTTGGCCGCGGTCACCCGCACACGTGGCCGGTTGCGCCTGTCCGGGCTCGGCACGAACCTCGCCTGCAGCAACGGCGTGGTCCCGGACGACCGGAACATGGGAGAGCTGAGCAAACTGGTCGACCAGGTCGAATCCGATGGCCACGGCCTGCTCGACGTCGTGTCGGGCGGAAACTCTGCCAACCTGCCGTGGGCGCTGTCGACGTCCGACGTCGGACGGGTCAACGAGCTCCGGATCGGCGAAGCGATCCTGCTGGGGACCGAGCCGCTGCACCGGACCCTGCTCCCCGGCCTGCACCCCGACGCGTTCAGTCTCGTCGCCGAGGTGATCGAGGTCGCCGTCAAACCGGCACAGCCGTGGGGAGATCGGGCCCAGACAGCCTTCGGTCACCAGGCTGCGGTCGTGCGCCGACTGGCATCGACGCGAGACCGAACCATCCGGCAAGCGATCCTCGCGCTGGGTCATCAAGATGTCGACATGGACGGCCTGATCCCGCCGCCGGGAATCATCGTCCTCGGGGCAAGCAGCGATCACCTGGTGGTCGACGTCGGCGACCACACCGTGTCGGTGGGCGACGAACTGGCGTTCGGGCTCGGCTACGGCGCCCTGCTCCGGGCGATGACCTCACCATTCGTGTCGCAGGTCGAGACCAGACGGCCGGCGCTCCCGGTACTCGCCGCCGCCCGCCTGCCCGCGCCTGTCATCGCGTGAGATCGCCAGTCACGGAAGTACCCACAGCCGTTCGCACGGCAGCCGGCGCCATTCCCGGCCCGGCCTTTCGAAGGTCATGTTCATGATCGTCCGCACGTTCTACGGTCAGTGGACGCGCCGGCGGAGCCACCCTCGCGTGGCCCGAGCCGCCTCGACCCTGTACTGGTACAGGTAAGGCGCCCGAGACGGTGCCGGCCGGCGTAGGGCTCGTTCCCAATAGCCGAGGACCCCGCACAGGAACGCGTCCACCGCGACCGACTCGACATCCCTGGTGGCCGGATGGGTGGCCAGGATCGGGTCCGGGTCGACCCCGCAAGCGACCAAGGACGGCACGAGCGCGGCGAGGTCGATCCAGGATGCACCCACACAGGGCCAAGCCCAATCGACCACGACCACGCTGCCGTCGACGCGCCGGAGCATATTGTCCGGACGTAAGTCGGTGTGGAGCAGCGTAGTACCGGCTACATGGCCCGGCCAGGAGGCCTCGAGCGATGCCAGACGCGCCAGATTCCGCGATGACCACTCATCCAGATCTGCTGGTGGTCCCTCCTCCGCGTACTGCTGCCACGCAGTCAGCTCGGGCCCATACGCTTCGGCGAAGGTCGGGACGCCCGGAATCGGGCTGGGGGTCAACAATCGGCGAAGAGTCTCAACCGTAGTCAGTACTGCTGCACGTTCGTCATGGTTGCCCAAACGGGGGTGGCGGCCCGCGACGTCGTCGAACACCATGGCAAACCAGCCCTCGGCATCGAAGCTGGAGTGTAATGACGGCGTGGGAATCGTATCCGGGAGCCGGGCCGAGGTCCGCGCCTCGCAGCGATACATCTGCGCCAGCTCATCATCAGCAGCAATGGCCTTGATGAATACCCGTCGCCCGTCCGTCAGCAGGGCTCGGGCCGCCACACCGTGGCTGAAACCGCCGGATTGAGTTTCGGCCTCGAGCACCCCCGCACCGACCACGTGCTCGATCGCAGACCGGACTGCCGCAGGAACGTCGGTCCAATCAGTTCTGATCGCAGTGCCAGTCGTATCGGTCATCGAGCCATCATGATTGCCGGACGCATCGCGTTCCACCGAATAAACCTGGAATCGGAGGCGTCGATGTTGGTTGACTGCAATCCATGATGCGAAGCGAGCATGGCGATTTCGAGGTCCGGCAGGCACAACCCCACGACGTTGGAGCCCTCGCACAGTTGGGAATGGAAATCCACCGGTTGCATGCCGAGGGCCGACCCGATGTCTTCCGAGAGCCGAATCCGACTGCGTTGCAGGAATTTTTCGAGTCCCAGTTCGCCCCCGGAAAGCACATCCTGATTGCAGTCGCCGGACAGGAACCGCTCGGATACCTGCTCGCGGAGCACCTCCAGCGAGAAGGCAACGCGCTCAAGCATTGATCGTCGATTCTCTACATCCACCACATCGCTGTCACTGCGTCTGCCCGAGGCAACGGTGTCGGGAAGACGCTGATCGATGCGGCCACACAGGCTGCACACAGGGTGGAGGCATCCCTACTACGCTTGGATTCCTGGCAGTTCAACACCCACGCACACAAGTTCTTCGCCGCCCAGGGCTTCGCGCCCGCGAACGTGATTTTCGAACGGCCCGTCCAGCCAGACACTGGACGATCCGCTCCTGATCGAGAATCCGGGCAATAGACCCGACCACCGCAGGCACCGAATCACGCAATCAACCTGTCGAGTGACCACGTCTGAATGGTCGTTCCCAGTCCCGCGGGGATGAAGTTCATCGACGCAGAGCACAGCGATCGAGCAGCGCCGTCGACAATGCAAGGGGATCGGTCAGGTCGCCTCCCATCGCCTTGTAGCGTTGCCGACTGATAGCGGAAGACATGGGGAGTTGCTATGAAGCGCAGAGGCTTACAACGACAGGTGGCCGCCATTGTGGCGGCGATGGCGGCGACGACAATGCCTTTCAGTGCAGCGCACGCAGCTCCATCGACGAACCCTGTCGTGGTGACCCTTCCCGCGCCGACGGGCCATTATCCGGTGGGGGTCAGCGATTGGTACCTCGACGATGCCGATCGGGCGGATCCGTGGACGTCGAGACACCGTGAACTGATGGTGCAGATCTGGTATCCGGCCGCTGACCGGTCGACGGCACCGACCGCGGCATGGATGCCTCCCGGCGGCCGAGAAGAACAAACCGAATACCTCACCAAACTCGGGATCCCTTCCGGCAGTTGGACTCTCGCACCCAGCCACAGCCGACGGGACGCCCCCGCCCGTGCCGACGGCAGACCGTTCCCGGTACTGCTGACCTCCCCCGGTATGGACGACACGACCGGATGGAGTACCGCTCAGGCCGAAGACCTCGCCAGCCACGGCTACATCGTGGTCGCGATCAACCACACACACGAAGCGTTCGCGGTTCAATTTCCCGACGGCCACACCGAACACACTCAGGTACCACTCGATTCGCCCCAGCACATCCTTCCCGATCTGCTCCTGCCGACCAGGGTCGCCGATACACGATTCGTCCTCGACCAGCTCGCCGCGGCCACCGAACAGCTGGGGCGCGCAGGACTTCCGCCGCATCTCGCCGAGGATCTCGACCTGTCGAAGGTAGGAATGTTCGGTCACTCGCTGGGCGGGTCGACGACCGCGCAGACCATGCACGATGACCACCGTGTCCGGGCCGGTGTCGATCTGGATGGACCGGTCCTGGGCTCGGTCGCCGCTGACGGGCTCGACCGGCCGCTGCTGATGCTGGCCAGTGACACCTCGCCCTGGTTCGGCCACCCGGGCTGGGAACCGCACTGGGCAACCAACACCGGGACGAAAATCCCGCTGCGCATCACAGGAACCCAGCACATGTCTCTGTGCGACCAACAGGTCATCCTGCCGCAACTGACCGCGGCCGGCCTGCTCGAGCCCGCCAAGAAGACCGAAGCAGTCGGCACAATCGACGCGGCCCGTTCGATCGATCTGCAACGGGCATACCTGCTTGCCTACTTCGACGCCAACTTCAGCCGCGCAGGCACCGGCATCCCTCAAACACTCGCCAGACTCGCTCAGCCAGAAATGCTCCCTCACCCCTGAAGGTAAACGGGGGTCTGGGCTACCCAACACCACAGCCGCGACCGGGAACGAACATCCGTCACGACAACAAATATTCCCATTTAAGGGAACAAATGTTGCTATCTAGTGCCTCGTCAAGCAACCTTCGGTAGGTAATCCGGTCGCCGGATCTTGGAACCGACGGCGAAGTCGCGGATCGGCCCGGCGTGCTGGTTTCGCCAGCGGATGTAGTCGCCGATCGCGGTATCTTGTTCGTCGTGGCTGCGGTGGTCGGTGCCGTTGAGCGCGAAATACCGCAGCGCGGCGAACTCGCACTCGATCCGGTTCAACCAGGAAGAATAGGTAGGTACGAACACCAACTCGACCGCGTTGGCTGCGCACCATTCCCGCACCTCACGGCGCTTGTGCACCGAGTAGTTGTCCAGAATCAGATACAAATTTCCCTGCGGCCAGCGCGCTCGCAGCGACTTGAGGAAGGCCAGGAACTCGGTCCAGCGTTTCCGGTCACGAATTCGGTAGTAGAGCTGGCCGGTCGCCAGGTCCAGCGCACCGAACATGTGCCGCACTCCCTGTGTGCGGTTGTAGGTGGCGCGCAACCGATTCGGGCGGCGCCGCGGAAACCAGCCACGGCCACCACGTGGCTGCAAGTTCAGCGGCCCGAACTCATCGACACACACCACTCGCCCGTCAGCGGGTGGATTGTCGTAGAGATCGAGGACCCGCGCCATCTTCGCTGCGAAATCCGGGTCGTTACTGGCTTTCCAGGTTTTGGTAGCCTGCCACGACACCCCGCCGGCCTTCAGGATCTGCCGAAGGGTTTCCCGGCTGATATCGACAATCTTGTTGAGAGCCAGCACATCCCGCAGCTTCGACAGGCTCCACGTCGAGAACGGCCAACCCAGGTTCAGGGGACAGCACCGGGCAATCTGACAGATCCGCTCACGCATCTTCGGATCAGTCTTGCTCGGCCTGCCCCCGCTCCATTTTGGGTCCAAAGCACCGAACCCGTGCTCGTTGAAGTCATGAATGACTTGCCGCACATAGGCTTCCGACACCTGCATCAACTTCGCGATCAACCCGACCGGCTGCCGCTGCGCGGAAGCCATCACCACGATCGCCCGCCTCGCACGCACGGGCACCTTGCTCGTCTTCGCGATCCGCGCCACCCGCTGCCCCTCCTCCGGGAACAACGGCCGCACAAACACATCCGGCTTCCGAGCCACGACACCACCTCCACCCGCAGCATCACCCGACACAGCAGCCAGAGCAAGCCGACACCCGATTACCACAGCAACCTATCCAGACGAGGCACTAGCTCGGCTCGCTGTCACCATTCGTCGTCCTCTTCATCCTCGATGCGCTGACGTATCTCGTCCACTGATCGACCGCCCGGGATACGGCTCGGCCAACACCACACGCCGACGAAAACGACGAGCAGCACACCGACGGCGACCGCGCAGCAGGTCCAGACACCGATCACGGAAGAACCCACAGCCATTCACACGGCAGTCGGCGCCACTGCCGGCCCGGCACTTCGAAGGTCACACTCACGGCCGGGTAGTCGGCGGACCGGCACACGACGAACCGCATCGCGGCCGTCACGCACAGAAGATAGAGGCCGACATCCAGCTCATCCGGTAGCGGCGATTCATGTTGAGCTTCAGTGGGTTCGGCGAAGCTCATCGCGACCCGCTAGCGCTTCCCGACCGGGGAGTCTTCGGCCAGGCCGGCGAGAATGTCGAGCAGCGTTTCCATGTTCACGCCCTCCGGCAGTGAGGCGTCGCTGTCGGACCGGGGCCGGAATGGAATACCGCGGGCAGCCGCACGCTCACGCGGGGTGTCGACGGGCGGGACGATCTTGCCCTCGCGCACAAGGAAGCGGTACCCGCTCGACTTACGTGCGCACGCAACCGCACGGCACTTCAAGTGCTGCTGCAGGATTCGATGCGCCGAGACCACCGTGAGTGGCTCTTCCGGGTGCGCATGGGTCTCGTCGTCCGGGCTCAGTACCGATGCGGCCCACGTAACAGGAGGACAGACCGTCTCCAGATCGAACAGCTCACACACCCGGCTCGGGGTGTGCCCGACCGTTTCCAGGTCGTAGACGATCATCGCGTCGACACCCAGGCCGGCGGCGAGACCGAGCGCGTACCCGATCGGGTCGTCGTCAGCTGCTGCTGGCTGCACGGTGTAGGCGTAGATGTAGCCCATACGCTCGGCATGGCGACGGATCTGCTCAGCGTGCACCGGGGCTCGCGAGCCCGATACATCGCCGCGTATCAGACCGATTGCGATGGGTTGCCGCGCATTCCGTGTCCCGGCATTCATGTCCCTGTCCTCCCATTTGGCCATCCTGATCGACGCTCGCCGCCACGCTCGAGCAGTGCATTCAGTAAGCCAAGGCGCACAAGGATTTTCGATCACACCGCAGGGATATCACCGGCCAACCTGATAATCTCGTCGTGAGATAAACGCAGGTGGGCGCTCAGGAGGGGGTAGGCGTGCATGGATCCGCGTTCACACCGGTCGTGGTCCCCACCGAAATCTGGGCACGTGAGGAGGTCCGGCGTCTTCTCGTTGATCGAGATGTCGCCGCTATCCTCCGGCTGGTGCAGCAGCACACCGGCGCCAGCCAGCAACGCCTGGCAACCGCACTGGCTATTTCCCAAGGCCGAATCAACGAACTGATCAACCGGCGTCGACAGGTCACCAGTCTCAGTTCATTTCAGAGACTGGCCGACGGCCTGGGGATGCCGGACCCGGCCCGGATCGCCTTGGGACTCGCCCCCCGGAACGATCGCTCGGTGGCATCGGTCGGTCACACCGAGATCGCCCGCACCTACGCGGCCCAGGCCGATGCCGCCGCAGACATCCGCACGGCGGTCCGCAGTGCGGCCACCGTCGATGTCATGGCGGTGCGCGGGCTCGGCCTCCTGGGACTGAAGGACTCGCTCCTACGCGAAGTTATTTCGGTCGACACCCGTTTACGCGTCCTTCTGCTCGACCCCGATTCGGCTGCCGCCGCATACCGCGCGCAGGAGGTCGGCGAATCAGGCGAGTCGTTCTCCGCCGGAATCCGCCTATCCCTCTCAAGACTGCGTGAATTGGCCTCTGCCGGAAGCCAAGTCGAGGTCTACCTCTACGATCACGTCCCGGTATGGCGCATCATCAGCATCGATGGGCCGCGCGGAATCATGTTCGTCTCCGCGTTCACCGACCACCGCGAAGCCCATACCTGCCCGACTCAGCAGATCGAGCCAAACCCCGGCGGCGTCTTGCACCACGCCTTTCGCCGAACCGTGGAACAGACCATCACCACTGCACACCGCGTCGTCTGACCAGCGACAGAAAGGCAGCACCGTGATCGAGGCAGAATACAAAGCCAGGCTCACCGCCCCGGACCAAGTCCGCGCCGCCCTGCGCGAACGAGCCAAACCCAATGTCGTGTCCTACCAGGACACCTACTACGACACCCCCAGCAGCGACCTCGACCGCACCGGCCATGAATTCCGACTCCGCACTGTGGAGGACTCCCCCGGCGACCGGCAACATGTACTCACCTTCAAAGACCCCGCTGTCGACGAGGCGACTGGGTCCAAACCCGAATTCGAAACCCTCGTCGCCGATCGCGATGCCATGGGCGACATCATCACCCGACTCGGCTACCAACCCGCCCTGTCCTTCACCAAACGATGCGAAAACTTCGAGTTCACCGCCTCTGGCAGGCACATGCTCGCTACCATCGCGAACGTCCCGGAAATCGACGGCACCTTCCTCGAGCTGGAAACCCAAGCCGAAGAACCCGACCTGTCCGATGCCTTCACGGACCTGCGGACGGTACTCGCCGAACTCGGCGTCACCCCGGAAGAACTGACCACCGAGCTATACACCGACGCGGTCCGACAAGTACGCAACTCAGCGGATGCTCGCTGAACGTCGACGGACACCTGGACCAGCAAACAGATGCCAACTTCTGATTCCCCCGCCGCACCGCCACCGAGGCATTCGTCTGGGTGTGGCTACCGGAGCTACCGGAGCCTGTAGCGGACGGTCTCGTAGACTGCGACGCGGCTCAGCTGTCGGTCGATACCAGCCGCCGCACAAGAGCGCGAGGTTCCTCGAAAACCGAACGAAATCGGTTGCGCTCCGCAGCGGGGACGCCATGGGCCGCGGCCACGGATTCCCAGCGCTCAGTTGCCGCGAAGACTTCACGCAATATTGCGCGAGCTTGCTCGGCAGAGAGGCCGAAGACATCGGCCGCTCTCAAGAGCGCCTCGAGTTCCTCGGCCGGTTCGCCGGCACCACCGATGGACGTCACGCGCCGTTCGGCGATTTCGGGGTTCGGGTTCACGTCGAACGCCGGGGCTAGCAACCATCCGGCCGGGCTGCGAAGAAACCCGTGGTTCCGCAGATGGTCATCGGTGTTATGGACGGCGATATTGAACGCGATCCGCCGCCACAGTTGCGTCAGGTCGGCATTCGGCCGGGCCGCGCGTTCCGGGATGGCCTCGGCCAGGGGCGGTCTCGGCAAGGTCCAGGACAGTCTTTTCCCATGCCATGACATCCCAGCGGTCTGCATGATGCGGAAACTTCGCAATACACAGCCGGTCGCCGTCACGAACGGCGCGCACCGCCGAGCGTGGCCGTCCCGGCCGCCAACAGCAGCTTCACGTCGTCGAATCCATCGTCGCGAGCGACATGCTCGGACGCGCGGAGCAGCGCCGGAAGTTCGATTACTCGTGGCACATCCGAGTCCGGATCGAGAAACAGGTCGCTGCCAGGCAACGCAAACCGCAAGGCACCCTGCCGGGTGAAGTCACTGACCCCGGTCAGGTAGTCGACATCGGTGACGGCACGACTCCGAGCTCTGGTGGAGGACTGCTCGAATCGGATTCGGCGGCGGATCAGGTTCTGTCCCCATCGGTCGGGAGCACAGTCGGCGAATGCCCCCGGTAGCCCCGCAACATGGTGTTGTCCCTGGTACAGCGGCAACGCCGGATCGAGCTCGTAGGCGCCCGGGCGCCGCAAGTAGTCGCGGCTGTAACGAAACGAGGTGGTCAGGGTGCCACGATGTGTGAAGTAGGCGATCCCGGCCTCGATCGGCCGGCCATCCAGCTCGACACAGACGCGCAAGGCATCGGTCATCGGCGGACACGCTCAGGAAGTCGCTGGTCGGCGCGGGCCCGGCCGAAGTCGGTCTCGTACGGATTCGATGGCATCGACCACCTGGTCGAGCTGGCCAAGCACGCGCAACACGTTCAGGTACGTCTCCATGGATGCCACGACGAAGCCAGCGAGTTTGCCGCAGCTCACCGAGGGGCTACGCCCGCGGTCGCAATGGCTCGAATCCGTTCGATGGTTGTCCCGCGCTGTAGAAATTCGAACAGGAACCGCGGCAGGACAGAGTCTGGATCCGATCGCAAGCGGATCAGGTTCGAGCCGATCAAGAACCCGCGATGGTCCGCACCGGTGACAGCCGCCCTGCCCACGGAGCCGACTCGAACAACGAGAATGTCATCGGCCTCCAATCGGTGGACCGCGAACTCGTCGGCTTTGTCCAGCGTGATCCGGTCCAAGGATTCGGTGTCGATGCGGCGCGATACGAGATTGGGGGGCCGATCCGGCGACATTCGAATCGTTCGGGATTCAGGTAGTAACAGGTGGCGCTCACAAACGGCTAAGGTTGACAGGTGCCTGCCGCAACACTTCTCGAAGTCCGCCTGACTTCGTTCAAGTCGTTCGATCGCCAGGTCCTGCCGTTGGCCGCGATCACTGTCCTCACCGGACTCAACAGCTCTGGCAAATCAAACGCGCTCGACGCCATCGAAGTTCTCAGTCGTCTAGCCGGCGGCGAAGATCTCCGTGACGCACTCGACGGCCGCACCCGGCAGGCGGGCCCGGTACGCGGTGGATCCATGGGGTGCGCACCGCACGGCACCGACGAGTTCGAGCTCGGTTGCACCGTCGAGTACGACGGCGAAGAATTCGAATTGGACGTGCGGGTTCAAGTATTGCCGGAACTACGCATCATCGGCGAACGCCTACACGGACCGGGAACCATGAGCACCGGAACGCGCCAGATCACAGATCTGGTCGAAGCCGAGTCCTGGAATGACGCAACGTTGTCGGTGAAACTGTTCAATGGCAAGCGAGGACGTAATCCGTCGGTGCCCTACCGCGACAACCGGCTGATCACCACCGTGATAGCGCGCGACACGACGGCAAGCGATGAGTCACGCCGATCGCTTGCTTTCGCTGCCGCAGCGGTTGTTTCGGCTCTGCGGGGGGTCTTCCATATGGACCCGATTCCCCACCTCATGCGAAGCTACGTACCGCGGCACGACAACGAGTTACGGCGCACCGGCGAAAACCTCTCGGCCGCTCTGGACCGCACAGCTCAGACAGACAGGGAAACATTCGATCGGCTGGTCGCATTGATCGGCGCGGTGGGCGGTGACGGAATCACCCGGGTGCGAACCACCGGGTCCGAGCTCGGAGACGTCATGCTCGCCCTGGAGGAACGCTACGGCGATGGGCCAGTGCAGATCACACCGGCGCGCGAGATGAGTGACGGTCTCCTGCGGTTCACTGCAATTGCCACCGCGCTGCTGACCGCGCACCAAGGTCTCGACATCGACTTGGCGGTCGAGGCAACACCCGCCGGGGTGCTCCTGGTGCTCGAAGAGCTGGAGAACGGACTCCACCCTTCGCAATCCGGACGCGTTTTACAGCTCCTTCAGGATGTCAGTGCCGACCTGTCCACGCAGGTGCTGTTCACATCGCACAGCCCCGCACTACTCAACGAACTCACCGGCGAATTGAACACGAGCGTCGTGGTGTGCCACCGCACCGACACTGGTCATACCGAGATGACGCGAATGGTCGAATTGGCTGGATACCCTGAAGCGATCGCCGCAGGACGCCTCGGGGACCTGGTCAGCAGCGGCCGAATGGTCCGCCCGGAGCACCGGCAAGTCAACTTCCACAACCTCGACCACATCCTGGGACACGACGACCTGTGAGTACAACGGTCGCCTTCATCAATACCTCCATACTGTGCAACATCATTCCGGTGCCCGGACTCTGCCAGGACCGCGACGAGGTTGTGGCCGAATTCAAGCAGCGGATCAGCAACGGGCACACCTTCATATTGCCGATCACCACTGTGGTGGAGACGGGCAACCACATCAGGCATGTACCCGACGGTCGGCAACGACGCACGTGCGCCGAGAGATTCGGCGATATCTTGAAGGCCACGATCAACCTGGATGCCCCGTGGACACTGCACGAGTTCCGCTGGGACGCCCCGTTCGTCTCCGAGCTGTTGAGGGGCGCTACTACGGGTATCTCTTTCATCGATCACGCACAGCAGGGTCTTGGCTGCGGCGACCTGTGCATTCTCTGTGAACGCGACGCCTACCGCAGACGGTCCGGCATACCCGACGTTACGGTGTGGACTCTGGACGGCCCGCTGTCGAGCCACCTCTGATCATGTGCCACCGGTGCGGCGGTCCGGCCAGACCTTGCTCGGGCGATCGTTTTGCCATACGAGACGCCGCCCGGCCGACAGAATCCGGCAGGCCGTGGTGCTGCCGCCGTACGAGTGCCGGGTCGACGGACGCGGCATCGCGGGATCAACTGCCGTACAGAGCCTCTCGCGCGTGCGCATAGGTACTGCGGGTCCGTGAACCCACCGCACCGTCGTCGGCCGCCGGAATTTCGAAGGTCGCGGCTGCGGGCCACTGCGGCGGCTCAGCGCCGCCGTGAAGTGCCCACGCCGCCTGCCGCGCGGCGCCGAGCGCGACGTACTCCTGCGGCACCGGCACGGTCACCGCCACACCGAAGATCTCGGCGGCGGCCTCGGCGACGACCGCCGAACGCGACGCGCCGCCGATCAGCAGCACTCGCCGAGGCGTCCCACCGGCCGCGCGGACTCCGTCGAGCGCATCGGCCATATTGCACAACATCCCTTCGACCGCCGCGCGGGCCAGGTGGGCAGGTCGCATCGTCTCTGCGCGCAGACCGTGCAGACTGCCCCTTGCGTCCGGCAGGTTCGGGGTGCGCTCGCCGCACAGGTATGGCAGTAGGACGAGGCCATCGGCACCCGGTGGCGCCTGGCGGGCCAGCGCGTCGAGTTCGTTGATACCGATTCCCAGAGCTGTGGCCGTTGCCTCGAGTACCCGGGCGGCGTTCAGCGTGCACACCAACGGCAAGAATTGTCCTGTCGCGTCGGCGAAACCGTTGACGAACGGATCAGTATTCAGCTGCGACGTCCGTGCGAAAACGGTGCCGCTGGTGCCCAGGGAGATCACCACGTCCCCGTCGCCGATCCCGAGTCCGAGCGCCGCCGCCGCATTGTCCCCTGCGCCTGCGGCTATGATCGCGCCCGATGGCGTGCGTCCCGCGCCTTCGGACGGTTCCAGCACTGTCGGAAGCTCCGGCGTCTGCCCGCGGAAAGCCATGGCCAGCAGGTCTTCTCGATACCGCTCTTGCACCGCGGACCAATACCCGGTCCCCGAGGCGTCGCTGCGATCGGTGGTGGGTACGGCATCGCCACCGCCGCGCAACCGCCAGGTGAGGTAGTCGTGCGGCAGCATCACCCGGGTGACCCGGTCTGCAAGCTCGGGCTCGTGGTCGGCCATCCAGCGCAGCTTCGCGGCGGTGAATGCGGCGACCGGGACGCTGCCGACCGCGTCCAGCCATGCCTGCGGGCCGCCCAGCTCCGCGACGAGATCGTCGGCTGCCTCGGCGGAGCGGACGTCGTTCCACAACAAGGCAGCTCGCACCGGGCGGTGCGAGCGGTCGAGCGCCACCAGACCGTGCTGCTGGCCGGCGATCGACACCGCGTCGACGTTGTCGAGCAGCCCCTCGCCCGCCTGCTGTAGCGCGGTCCACCACGCCTCGGGTGCGACCTCGGTGCCGTCGGGGTGCGGGGCGTGTCCGCGTGCCAGGACCGCACCGGTGTCCGCGTCGCACACCACGACCTTGCAGGATTGGGTGGAGCTGTCCACCCCGGCGACGGTCGCCATCTATCCGCGCGGCGCGATCTGGATCTTGCGGCCGACGCCGTCGCGGAATGCCTGCAGCGCTTCGGAGAACTGGTCGAGGCCGAAGGTGTGGGTGACCATTGTGTCGGCGTCAACTGCACCCTTGCGCACGAGGCCAACGGCGCGGCCGAAGCTGTGGACCACTGCCATTGAATCCGACGATGGTGATCTCGTCGTTGTAGATGCGGAAGGGTGAGACGGCGGCCGTCGCGTCGCCGGGGGCGACGCCGAACTGCTGGTAGGTGCCGCCGCGGCGGACGCGGGTGAGGCCGTCCTCGATCGCTGGGATCGCGCCGGTGCAGTCGATTACGACTTCCCATCCGTGCGGACGGGCGAACTCGTCGGCGTTCGTGGCGACCGCGTCCGCGCCGAGTGTGCGGGCGACTTGCAACCGGTCGGTGTTGAGGTCGACCACCGAGACCGATGCCGCGCCTGCGGCGACCGCGAGCTGCAGCATCATCAGGCCCATTGTTCCGGCGCCGTAGATCAGGTAGTGCGAGCCCAATATCCTTGGCAGGCCGTCGAATCCGTGTACGGCGCACGACAATGGTTCTACCAGCGCGCCGTGCGAGGCGGGCAGATCGTCCGGCAACGAGAAGCAGTTGGCCTCCGGGACCGCGACGTATTCGGCCATTGCGCCGTTCACCGTGTCGCCGATCGCGCCCCATCGTTCGCAGAGGTTTCCGCGACCGATCCGGCAGTAGTGGCAGGCGCCGCAGAACAGCGACGGGTCCACGGCTACCTTCTCGCCGGACCTCGGTCCGTCGACGATCTGGCCGCAGAACTCGTGGCCGGGCACGATCGGGTATGGCGTGGGTGGGAATTCACCTTCGACGATGTGGATATCGGTCCCGCAGATCCCGACCGCGGCTACCTCGATTATCACCTCCCCCGCTCCGGGGGTCGGGTCGGGAATCGTCTGCACCGAGTACTCGCCGGGTTTCTCGATCACCAACGCGCGCATCTACCGTCCCCTTTCCTGGTACCACCATGCGGTGGTGGCGATATCGGCGTCGGCCAACGGCAGATACCGTGCGTTCGTATCCTCGTCCTGCCAGCCCAGCGCTTGCAGCGTGACACGCAACTCGCGGTGGAAGCGGATCGGGTCGCGCACATGCCAGCGATACATGCCGAATCGTTGTTGCGGCGTGTAGATCTCGTCGTGCGGAAGTACCTGGTGCAGGCCGAGATACGGGCTGGAATAGTCGCGGTAGGTGCCGTCGAGATCGAAGTTCCAGGCGCCACCGAAATAGTCCTCGGTGCCGGTGCCGCAGATCGTCGGGAACTCGATGTCTCCGTCCAGGTGGAATTTGATCTCGCCCTCGCCCCACCAACCCGGCGCGTTCGGGGCGATCGCCAGGTAGGTGCCGACGTAACGTCCGCGGCCACGGATATCGTCGACTATGGTATGCACCGCCGGGCTTCCCAGTGGATTGCTCTGTCGCCGTTGGCAGTGCAGGTACCCGGCGTCCTCGCCTACCTCGGTTTCGTCGTAGGTGAGCTGGTAGTAGACCGGCACCGATCGTGCAGTGGGGTTGTGCAGAGTGACGCGGGCGCGTTCTCGAAAAGGCATGGGCCAGTAGCTGTTCAGTCCACCGGCGGGTGCGACCACCACCATCTCCGAACTGACCAGCGCCAGCTCGTCCCAGCCGTTGCAGAAGAAATCGCCCAGCGGCACGTCGATCGAGGGCTGCGAGTCGTCGTCCCAGGTGAAGCGCAGTATCAACTGACGCAGCACCATGCGGTCGGTCGTCAGCCAGAAGTGCCGGATCACTCCCGGCCCGGATACGTCGGCCAGCGTCGCAGTGGCACCAGCCGCCAGGTCGATCGACGGTGACACCTTCCACCCCACGCCGAGATCGCGGGCCGCCTGCGAGCCGGTACCGGCGTCCGCTCGACCGCCCGCGCCCGCCGCGCCGGTCGGGTTTTCCGGGCTGATCGAGCGGGTGCGTGCCTGGTCGAGCCGCCAGAGTTCAGCCATGGTCCACTCCCATCCGATTGTGTTGCTCGGTGCTGACCGATTGGGTGCGTGCGCTGCCGAGACGACAGAGGTCAGCCATGCTCCGTCTTGACCGATGGCGTTCCGCCGTGCCGACCGATCGGATGCGTACGTCGTCGAGACGACCGGCTTCAGCCATGATCCGCCGTCCGATGCTGTTCTGCGGCAAGGAAATGCGCGATATCCACAGTCGACTCGTATAGCTCGCGGTAGCGCCGGTAGTACTGGCCGTAGATCGCATTCCGTTCGGAGTCCGGCTCGACGATCGAGGTCACCGGGTTCCACTCGGAGGTGTTTACCCCGGCCGCCTCCGCGGCCAGCATGGCGTCGCCGAGGCAGGCGCCGACGGTCTCCGCCGGTAGCTCCTGCCGCAGACCCGTCACATCGGACACGATCTGGGTCCACAGGCCGCCCTTCGTTCCACCTCCGACCGCGACCAGGCGCCGAGCGCGGCCACCGGCGTCGGACATGGCCTCCAGGTTGTGCCGCACCCCGTATGCGGTTCCTTCCAGCGCGGCGCGGTACAGCTCGTCACGGCCGTGGCTCGTGGTGAGACCGGCGACGATGCCTCGCGCGTCGGGATCGAACAGCGGTGTTCGTTCCCCGGCGAAATACGGCAACAGCAACAGCCCCCGGCTGCCTGCCGGGACCTTGCCCGCCTCCGCGACCAGGTCGCCGAATTCTCCGCCGACCAGGCGGCGCAGCCAATCGGTGACCGCACCCGAGGTGGCCATTCCCGCTGCCAGCGAATAGGTTTCGGGCCATGCGCCGCAGGTGCCCCACAGGCCGGGGTGCGGACGCGGCTGGCTGAGGATCTGGACCAGGAACATCGTCGTGCCGTACATGACCATCGCGTCGCCGTGAGCGCGCACGCCGACGCTGGCGGCTTCGGCCCACGCATCGACAGTTCCGGTGGTCACCGGTAGCCCCACCGGAAGCCCAGTTGCGGCAGCACCTTCCGCAGTTACCCGGCCCACTACCTCTGTGGGCCACGCGAGTTCGGGCAACGCCGGCCCGGGAGCGCAGCGCTCGGCCCAATCCGACCATTCCCGCTTGTGCAGGTCGTACATGGGCACGCACTGGCTCGCCGACTGATGGTCGAGCACGTATCGCCCGGTCAACCGGTGCACGAGAAAGGAACTCGCCATGAGCAGCATGCGGGTGCGCGCATAAACGTCCGGCTCGTGCCGCGCCAGCCACCGCAGCTTCGGCCCGACGGCCTGGCTGGTCAGCGGCGACCCGGATCGTTCGAGCACCGCCGCCGCACCCAATTCGTCGGCCAGTTCGGCGATCTCGACGCCTGCCCGGGTGTCGACGCCGTACAGGATGGCCGGGCGCAGCGGGTTTCCCTGCGCGTCGGCGGGCAGCAGGCATGGACCGATGCCGCTGATCCCGAGCCCCTCCAGCCGGGCACCGGCGGCGGCATCGACCAGTTCGCGCGCGATGGCGACGAAGTCCGCCCACCACACGGATTCCGCATCGTGCTCGACCCAGCCCGGTCGGGGCATCGACACCTCGTGTGAACGCTCGGCCCGCGCGAGGATTACGCCGTCGGTGTCGGTGAGCACGCCCTTGGAACCGGACGTGCCGATGTCGATTCCGATGAACATGTCTTACCGTGTGAATTCGTCCACGGTGACGCCCAGCAGATCGCATGCGGCCCGCACCGTGCCGCGGTGGTCACCGGGTACGGCGTGGATGTGGTTGGCACCGAACCGGGACAGGAAATCCTCGGCAGATGCGTCCAGCCGCGCGAACGCGTGCGGCCACTCGCGGGTCGACTGGCGCATCAACTCGTCGTTAGTGGCATCGTCGTAGGTCTCGAAGTCACCGAGCATCAACTGCATTCGGTAGTTTCCATCGTTCCGGGTCAGTCGGCCGAAAGTCATCTGCCCCGGCGCGGCGAGATGATGCACGGACGCCCCGCCGGCGGGGAAGAAGAACACCTCGGGGAACAGATGCACCCGCGACAGGTTCTCCGCCGGATCGTCGCTGCGTGCGGCGAACCAGGTGGCATGCTGGCCGGAGTTGCACAGATCCCAGATGTCGCGGTCCGCGTGGTAATGGCGGACGTCAGCGAACAACACCGGCGTCTTCGAAATCTGTTTGAGCAGTTGCATGGTCAGCGCGCCGTCCATATCCGCCTCGGTGGCGCACACATGCGTCGGCTTCGGGCCGTTCCAGTCGTACGGGTCGTTGAGGAACGCCTCGGTGATGTCCATCGTGGCGAAGTACTGGGTGAGTTCGGGCTGACCCTTGATGCCGGAGAAGTCGATGTTCCATTCGTCGATCAGCTCGCGCACCGCGAGGTAGGAACGGATCTGGCGCTCCAGCAACTCCGGAGTGAGTTTGTCACCGTCGTAGTGCACGCCCGCGGTGGTCTCCTCCAGCCATACGCGCGCTTTCGACACCTCGGCCGCATCGGCCAGCTCGGCGCGGCGCACGATCTCCCACTGGTCGATCTCCTCGACGTCGACACCGAAAATGCGTTGCCACTGATCGGTATTCGCGACGGCGGTGTTCATTCCCATCGGCCGGCCGCCGAACCGGCCGAACGTCGAGCCGCGCAAGCTCGACACCGCCGACGCCGCCACTGCCTGCACGCCGATTTTCTCGATCAGGCCCGAGTCGGCCGGGTCGCCCCACAGCCGGGTGTGCGTGCGGCCGATCTGATCCAACGCTCCCCCGGCCGCCAGCATCCCGACCATGCCGGGCTGCACCGGGTCGATATTGGACAGCAACAGCAACGCTCCCGGCGTGGCTCCCTGAACGAGCATCGTGAAATGCGGGAACGCCCACACGGCGTAGTGCAGCACGGTCAAATCGACTCCGGCCGTAGCTACTTCGCGGGCCACCGAGACGGCCAGGGTATTGGTACTGACCGGTGCTGAGCCGCGAACCACCTCATGTCCGGCGGAGGTCAGTTCGGCGACGAGCCGGTCTTCGTTGGTACGGATGAACTCGGCTATGCCGTCGTGCACATAGTCGCGTCCGTCGGAAATGCTGATCACACCGATACGTGCCACGCCGGATCCCTCCAAGAGACGAACGGTCGGACTACTCGCTGCTGGATGGCGGTAACGGACGCTGCCGCCTCCGGGCCGCGCTCGCACCACTAGAGATATCACTCAGGGAGCGGTTTTCGGTGCGGTTCTCCCGATCTCGAGGGCCGCCAGCGACACTCCGGCCTGTCCCCAGCCGCAACTGGTGATCCACAGGTCGCCGTCGTCGATCACCTCGGCGGCATGTGCGGCGATGTGGCCGACCCGGTCGTCGATCCGGAAGTGATAGGGGTTGTCGCTGCGGAACACATCGGTCCCGACATAGTCGGGCCGCGGGCCGATGAACAGATACCAGGAACCGTTGTGGCGCAAGATGAACGGGGATTCGGTATTGCCGGCCTCGGTTCCCGAAGCGGGGTCGGCGAATGCGATCCGCCGCTCGCTCCAGGTGCGCAGGTCGGTACTCGTGCGGTAGGCGACCACATAGTTGCCGCCGGTCGGCGAACTCGTTGCGGCATAGTACATCACCCAGCGCTCGTCGATCCACGCGATCATGGGATCGCGGGCGTCGTACCCATCGCGAAACAGCGGACCGGACGGCACCCGAGTCCACTCGAACAGGTCGTCGGACGTGGCCGCGCAGATCACCGCCGCGGTGCGGTCATCGCCGCCGCCCGCATAGAACATGTGGTAGCGCCCTTCGGCGCGGATCACGTAGGGCGCCCACAGATGCGTCTCGCCGTGATCGCGGTCCACGACCAGCGCCGAAGGGTGTTTGGTCCACGGGCCGTGTAGATCGTCGGCACTGGCGTGGGCGAATTCGATTTCGCCGAACGGATCCGCCGGTTCGGTGTGGGTGATTCCGAACAAGTGCCAGCGGCCCGATTCATCACGAACGATAGTGTGGTCGTTGATGTACCACTGTTGCATTTCGCCGGCGCTCGGGTCGTAGATCGTGTGGAAACGCCCGGCTCGAACGCTCACCGCGCGGCCCGCAGATCGATCACCGAAGCCGGTTCGGTCGACGGCGGGTCCTTCGCGAAATTCGAACTCGGGATCGGTCATTTGGCACCGCTCTCCTTATAGTCGCGTGCCCGATCGCAGGCGACGGATGACAGCCGCATTGCGACGGAAGGTGCTGGGCAGTTCTCGACAATCGCCAGGAATCCAACCACAATCAGCCCACCCACGAATTCCGCTCGGGTAGCGACAAACAGTGGAATCACCGACACCATCTTCGGGGCCGAACCGTGAGTCCGGATCAGGTCGGCAGGCATTCGGCAGGTGAGACCCCCGGGCCGGGCTCGGGACATGGACGGCACGGCATTTCATCGTCGGCCATGGCGATTCGGGCGGGTCAGCGGCAATGCTCATGGCGGATCGGCGTCACTGGACGCTCCAGCGGATCCACGCCGATGAGGGCGGCGCTGGCGGCCCAGAGCCTGTCGGCGGTCTCGAGGTCGGTCATGTGTGCGTGAGGTGTTTCGGGGCGTGGTTGTCCGCGGAGGCCGAAAACTCGTGGCCCCCACAGTTGCCCACCGGCGATCTCGGTGTCCAGGACGGCCCGGACGATACTTTCGGCCCCCGCGTGTTTGCCGTGCAGCACAAGGCCTGCCGGCAGCCCGCGCATGCGCTGGGCGGTGGTGCGGACGAACAACGGCGGCCGCGACGGGGTCAGCGCGTCCAGCGCGCCGCCAGGGTGGACGATGATGCTGGCGATGTCGGCGCCGTGTGCCCGCAGCCGGCGATCCAATTCGAAACCGAACAGCATCTGGGCCAGTTTCGATCGCCCGTAGGTGCGCTTGGGTCGATAGTCGCGCTCAGACTGCAGATCGCCGAGATCCAGCAGTTCCGATCGGGCGGCGAAACTGCCCACCGTGATCACCCGGCTGCGCGGCGCGGCCGTCAGCATCGGCGCCAAGTGGGCGACCAGCGCGAAATGCCCGAGGTGATTTGTCGCGAACATCAATTCGTGCCCCTGAGCGTTCACACGGCGTTCGGGAGCCGACAGCAGGACTCCGGCATTGAGCACGACCGCGTCCAGGCACTCGACGCCGAGGGCGTCCACTGTCGCGGTCAGCGAGGACAGAGCCGCGAGGTCCGTACGCACCGACCGCAGTCGAGCGGCCGGAACCCGTGCTCGGATCGCGCGCATCGCGAGGTCGGCCTTGCTGGTGTCGCGACAGCTCAGCACAACGGTGGCGCCCTCGGCCGCGAGTCGCTCCGCGACGAAATATCCGATGCCCGCGCTGGCACCGGTCACCAGAACAGTCTTCCCCTCGGCGCGACCGCCGCTGTGCCATGTCATACCGGCAACCCTGACAGCGCGCTCTTGCGCCACCCTGACACCCCACTTGCATGCAGGCCCGAGCCGATCGCAGAGATCTCGATGGCCGTCTGAACGAGCAGCTTGCTCCAAAAAGATCCGACGCCATTTTGTCCAGTCCTCGAGTCGACCGGGCCACGTCGGACCAGTGGCGACTGAATGGTGGCCTTGTCATTCACGACCGCGACAACCTCGTCGGACGTAGTGGGCAACGGTGCGGTGACCACGGTTCCAGCCGGCTCTCAGTCGCCTCGGCGCGCGGAATGGATCACGCCGGCGAGGGCGTCTCGAGTGCTGATGGTGTCGGCATGAAATTTCCCGAGTACCCGAGAACGGCCGGCCAATATGCGGTTGAGCATATTGATGGCGGCGTCGTGCCGGTCGGCCGCTCGGTAAGCGATACCGAGATTGTGACCAGTGGCGAGGGTGTCCGGATCCTCGGGTCCGAGAACGCGCTCGCGGGCCGCGAAAGTGTGTTCGTTCAATTCGATGCCCTCGCCGAGTTGTCCGGCGCTGGCGTAAGCATGCGCCAAATTGTGACGCCAGCTCAGCGTGTCCGGGTGATCGGGCCCGAGGTCGCGGTCGAGTTCGGCCACGGTGCGCTGACCCAAGCTGATCGCCTGGGAGTAACGCTTCGCGGAAAGGTAGGTCGTTGCGAGGTTGTACCGGGTGCTCAGCGCATCGGGATCGAGATGGCCGAAGAAGCGCTCGCGATCGGCAAGGACCTGTTCGAACAGCGGGATCGCGAGGTCGGTCCGGCCGGCCAGCTGATACGCACCGGCCAGGTTGTTGCGTGTGGTGAAGGTGTCCGGGTGATCCGGGCCCACCGAATTCGCCGTGGCCGCGAGGGCACGTTCCAGCAGCGGAAGAGCCGCTGCCACCCCCTTGCTGCTCTGGTAGGCGTGAGCGAGGTTGACGCAGGTCGTGATGGTGTCGGGATGATCGGGCCCCAGCGTGCGCTCGCGGTGGGCGAGGATCTGTTCGAGGTGCGGCGCGGTTTCGGCGTGCTGCCCCGCCTCGAAATAGATCATGACCAGTGCGAGTCGAGCCTGGATGGCTCTGCCGTGCTCGAGGCCGTTCAGACGTTCATGAGTCGCGAGGAGACGCTCGTACAGGGGGGCCGCGTCGTTCGGGCGGTCCGAACCCAGATACTCGTCGGCGAGGTTGAAACACGTGATGAGAGTGTCCGGATGGTCGGGGCCGAGCGTCCGCTCGCGGTAGGCGAGAATCCGTTCCTGTTGGCTCGCCGCTTCGGCGTGCTGCCCCGTTGCGAAGTACATGTAGGCGAGGCGTTCCCTGGCCTCGATACTGTCATCGTGATCGGCACCACGCAGCCTCCGAACGTCTGCGAGGAGTTCGACCGACAAGGAGATCGCCTCGTCCTGTCGTCCGGTCGTCCAGCATATGGTGCGGAGATTTCCGCGCGCTTCGAATGTCTCGGCGTGGTCGGGCCCGTGGACGCGCTCGGCGGATTCGACCGTTCGTCGCAGAACCTCGATGGCATCGTCGCCCCGCTCCGGATCCGCCGACAGGTAGGCGTCGACGAGGAGACTGCGGTTGGTGATGGCGGTGGGATCGTCTGCGCCACAGAGGCGTTCACGGTCGGTTACCACCCGCTCCAAGAGCGTGATCACCTCACCGGGACGATCCGCATGATTGTTCAAGGTATACGCGAGCCGCTCGCGAGCTCTCAGAGTCACCAGGTCATCCGCTCCGAGAAGAGCCTCGTGTTCGGCAACGGCGCGTTCGAAAAGGGGTATCGCCTCGTCGTATCGTTCGGCTCGTCCGAGACTCATTCCGAGAAGGCTGACGATCCACCCTATGCCGAGGCCGCCCGAGGACTTCACCCGTTCGCGATCGGCAAGCGTCCGCTCCAGCAACGGGATCGCCTCCCGGTATTGATCGACGACGAAGTAGATCTGGGCGAGATCCTCGCGGTGGTCGATGAGATCGTCGCGGTCGGCGCCCTCGATCTGCTCGTAGGCGACGAGGAGATCCTCGAGCAGCGCCACCGCCTCGTCCTGGCGTTCGGCTGATTGGTACATGCGAGACAGCTGACCGCAGGCGCCGCGCGTCTGCGGATGCTGCACACCCAGCAGGCGCCGATGGTCGGTGACGATTCGCTCCAGGAGCTCGATGGCATCATCGAGCCGCTCTGCAAGCCGATAGGTGGCGACGAGCTGTTCCCGGGATGCGACGGTATCCGAGTGATCAACGCCGAGGATCTGCTCGTACTGGGCGACGGTGCGCTCCAGGAGGCCGATGGCGTCGTCGTACCGCGCCGCGTTACGCCAGGCAGCGGAGAGGGTCCGGCGGGCGACGAGGATGTCCGGGTGGTTCTCGCCGAGCTCACTTTCGGCGGCACTCAGAGCATCTTCATAGAGCCTTGCAGCCAAATCGTGTTGCCCAGCAAGGGAATACGCGACTGCGAGGGTATCGCGCGACTCGGCCGTTTTGGGATGTAGCGCACCGCGAGCGCGCGTGCGGTCTGTGAATGTGCGCTCCCACAGCGGAATCGCACGCTCGGGCCGCTTGGCCGCAACAAAGGAGTCGGCCAGCCGGTGACGTGCCGTAATCGCATCCGAATGCATTGCTCCACAACGGGTTTCACACTCGCGCAACGCTATCTCGAGTGAGTGGATGACCGCCGCCGTGGGCACACCGTTCTCACCGCCCGGGTTCTCACCGCCGGCCTGATCGGCGCCGGCCCGGTCACCGGCTGCCATCCCAGGTTCGGATGTCACCACCAAAGCCCGGGAGACAGTGATGGCGGTGGGCAATTCGCCCGAGGTGCCGAGTCTTTCACGGATGACGCGGGCGACCCAGCGATGCATCACGACCGAGCGTCGATCGATCGAGTAGTCCAACAGGGCACCGCGCCTGCATTCATTGATGGCCATGTCGACGGATTCATTGCCCGCGGGGTCCTCGGTCGAGAGCCGATACAATGATCGGACGTCGACACCGTTGGGCGGCAACACGGATACTGTCGACAACAATCGCCAGATCAGCCCTTCCGAATCGTCGAGCAGGACGGTCTCGACTGCCAGGGCCAGTGCGGAGTCGATACCGCCGGAGCCCAGCCGTTCCAGGTATGCACTGGAGTCGAGGGCCTGCGCCGGGTGGTTTTTCCGCCGCCGAATGGTCGCGGCGGCGACCGCGACACCGAGCGGCAGATCGCCCAGCGCCTCGGCGATCAAGTCTCCACCGGCGGCGGCATCGAGCTGGGCGCGCCGATGCAGATAGGCCACCGAATCCGCACGGGTGAACGGCTCGACCAGTACGGTCTCGCCGAGACCTTTTACAGCGCAATCATTTTCGGTGACAACAACTCGGGTATTTCCATGCTTCGGCAGATAGGGGTACGCGATGCTCAGGTCACGCACATTGTCGAACACCAGCAGAGCTGGTTCCGCGAGGTCCGCGAGGTACTCATCCAACCGGCGCACAGAGATCTCGGCGTCGCCACCGGGATCGGCGATACCGAGCCGATCCGCGATCCGCGACAAACCAGCGAGCACGTCCAGCTCGGTTTCCGCGTTCACCCATCCGACCAGGCCGTCACCAGTGGCGATTACCCGCCGTACATAAGCCGCCGCAGCGTGCGTCTTGCCGACTCCTTCGACAACATTCGGCGACGACAACATCACTACCGGGCCGAGTTTCATCGCCGCCGCGATTCGGCCCGCAGCATCGCGATCGAGGAAGCCGACCGGCTCGTCCGGTATCACGCCGACCACGATCGAACCGGACGTCGACTCCGTGGTGGACATCGGTACCCCAGCATCTTCCTGTTCGATGTACGGCTCTGTCCGTTATACCTTCGCCACCGACATCAGTTCTTCCATCTGGTGAGGAGCCCGTTGCCGGGATGGCTCCCACGGCGGGGCCGCCCCGACCGGGAACAGCTCGGTCACGAGCGATTCACGTCGTGCGATGCACCGACGGTGATCCGCGAGTGCACGCGCGCTCGGCGCCGGGATCGAGCTGGGCCCGCGACCACAGTGCGCGTCCGATGCGTTGTGCCGTTGCCGGCCGGGATTAGGAGTCGTCGTCGTTGCGGAGATCCTCCGGAGGCTTGTTCTCGGTGATCTGCTCGTCGACCATGTCGGCGAACGCGGTACCGGCGATGGTGCCGTCGGTGCCGGGTACGACGACCGAAGGCCGCGCACCGGGCTCATAGATCTCGTCCAGCTCGGCGACTTTCTTCTTGGCACGGTCGAGCGCGTCCTGATCCGGCCCGGGTAGGACCGTCTCGTCGGGCTTCTCGCTCGAACCCGACGGGCCCGATGTGTTCTCCGTCATACCGAACGGGTTCCCGCCGGCCCCACTCTTACACGGCCCATCGACACCGATGTTCCGCGTCCTCGGGTATTCGAACGAGCGCACCTCACCTGGATCCGGACGTTCTGTCGGCCCCCGCGATCAATACGCTGGATTCAATTCCACCTGTTCGGGGACGTGATGTACGCGATCATGGTCGTGAACGGGTTGCCCGTGGAACACCATCGTGGCGGTGACCTCGCCGCTCGAGCATGGCCCTGAACTCGTCGAGGTCGGCGTCGGGGATGAGCGAGCGCCGTGGTCCGGTCACCAGACGCTGTCCGGATCGTGCCGCCTACCGGTCTCGAACCCTGTCTATTTCCTCACCGAGATAGCTCAGGGACCCGTAGTTGCCGTGCTTTCCATGGACGAGTTGATGGGCAAGGATTTCCGCCTTGTCGAGTTCGCTGATGCGGGCGAGCTCGGCGAGGTGCCGCCGCAAGTCTCGCTTTCCAGGCGCGTCGCCCCATCCGTTATTACCCGCGAAGTCGATCCGTTCCAGGATTTTCTGGTGATTCTCCGATCGTCGCACCGAGTGAATCCGCTTCTCCGCCAGATTCATCGCGCCGACCTCGTCAGCCCAGCGCGAACAGGAGAACGACGGATCTTCGACGACCACGACAGGGCTGTCGCGTGCGTACCTCTGGGCCAGCTCCAGTTCCTTGAGAGCCGGGGCGTAAACCAGAGCGGGATGACCGTAGCCGAGGGCCGATCGGTTCGCATTCAACGGCGTGAGGACTGTCCGCCCCTGTGAGTACCGGCGCAAGGGCGGCGAAAAATCGACAACGCGCTTCCTCGGGGCGATGACGATCGCGGTCTCCGCACCACCGACGTGGTTCAGAAAGCCAGCGGCCAGTGTGACCGCTCGATCAAACCCGATATCGGAGCTGAACGGGATATACGCGGCACGCGGCAAGGTGGCCATGCCAGAACAATCTCACGGCCCGGCGCCGCCGTTACCATCCGCTTCGGTGTCCGGTGTCGGCCTGCCCGGCAACGTCGCCCCCGTCCTTCCACGGCGACTCGCCTTCCCGCACCGCGAACTTGAACATGCCTCGTCACGTGAGCTTTTGGTCAGTCGAGCACTTCGAGGTTTACTGGACAGCGGCCACGGTTAGTCCGTGAGCGGGCTTCCTGGTTCACCCGATCGAAATTGCTCGACCTCTCACTGATGCGCTCCTGATCGATTTGCTCGATCCGGACCACATCGGGCGCAAGTCAGATCGTTCGTCGAAAGGACTGAGGGACAGTGCATTACATGGATTCGAGCTCGGCCGCCATTTCGCCGGTCGACGGTCGGCGGTGACACCAGCGATGGAAATCCTCGAACTGACCGACGACTTCTACCAGGATCCGCATGCGACGTATCGGGCGCTGCGTGAGCGTGGTCCTCTCCATCGAATTCGATTGGACGGTGTACTCGGCTGGCTGATCGTCGATCACGATGTAGCGAAACAAGCCTTCGCGGAGCCGACCATCAGCAAGCGCATCGGGTCGCCCGAGGGACAGGCTGTGCTGGCCAAAAACGGTGCGGCCGAGCTGTTCAACACCGCCATCAGCGACAATATGTTGTTCGCCGATCCGCCACAGCACACACGACTGCGCCGTCTCGTGGCGAAGGCATTCGCCGGTCCCGCCATCCGCGATCTCCAGCCGAGGATCACCTCGATCGCCGATACCCTGCTCGACGAGATCAGTACGCGAACGACCGTCGACCTCATCGACAGCTACGCGTTCCGGCTGCCGATCGCGGTGATCTGTGAACTGCTCGGAGTCCCGGACGATGACAAGGGAGAGTTCCGCGCGTGGACCGCCGTCGTCGTCAGCGACTCGGCCACGATCGAGGAGCGCTCCACCGCCGGGATCAGTTTCTTCACCTACCTGACGAAGTTGATCGCCAGCCGCACCGACGACCCCCGCGGCGACCTGCTCTCCCAACTGATCATCGCGAAAGAACACGACGACCGCCTGGACGAGCACGAACTCATCGCCATGTTCCTCCTGCTGCTGATAGCCGGGCATGAGACCACCGTGAACCTCATCGGCAACTCGGTCCTGGAGTTACTGCGCGACCCCGCGATCGCCGAACGGTTGCGCACGGACCCCGAAGCGATACCCGCCTACCTCGAGGAGATCCTGCGCTGTCAGGGGTCGTTGCACGTGGCCACGGCCCGCTACACCACGGCCCCGATCACGTTGGGCGACCAGGACATCGACGCGGGTGAATTCATCCTGATCTCGCTCGCCGCCGCCAATCGCGACCCGGCGCGATTCGCCGAACCGGACCGAATAGACCTCGACAGACCCGAGAGCCGGCACATCGCCTTCGGGCACGGAATCCATCACTGTCTCGGCGCCGCCCTGGCCCGGGTGGAGGCCACTACCGCGATCTCGCGGCTGCTGGCCAAGTTCCCGGAACTGTCGCTCGACGGGGAGTTCGGTGATCTGACGTGGCGAAAAAGCCTCCTGATCCATGGCTTGACCAGCCTGCCGGTCCGACTGGCCGCACCCACCGATTCTCAGCCGGTGCCCACCCCTGACGCGGACCGTTTCTCCTTGGTGGTCTGACTGGTTGATCGGCAGGTTGAAGGCGGCTACTCGGAACTGCTGTACGGATAGGTGGCATGTCCTCCACCCGTGCAGCAGTCCGGGACAACCGCATCATCGAGCGCATGCCACCAGGTTCTCGAAATCGCGGAAGATGGCCACCCCCAAAAACGGAGACATGATCCCCCGCCTTCTTCAACGCCGGCCCGCGGACTGCGGTAGGACGGGAGCCGCGACCCGCGGGCGGCCGGGGCGCACCGGTTTCCCGGGTACTTCAGGCCAGCCGCACCGTGCACTTCGACCTGTCCGGATCGTTCACACAGGGAGGGTGTCGCCGGGGAAGCCATGGCACGGATGTACATCGCAGCGCATCATTCCGGCTCGCACGCAAGGGTCTTCGGCCATGATGTCGGCGGCTTCTTCGGCCGGCACTGTCATGATCGCGACGCCGGCGACGGTGTCGGAGGCGACCGGGCAGAGGATCGCGATCACGCCATCAGCGCGAAGCGACACCATCCGTCGCTGATGCTCGAGTTCTATTGCGTCCGCGCCGTCGACAGCCCGCTCCGCCCAGTGAAGGAGCGCCAGGCTATAGGGTTTCGCGCTCGAGGCCAGAATCTGAATCTGTTCGTCGGTCACGATCGTGCCCATGATGTTTCCTCACTTCTGAATGCGCTCGGCCGGCGGGACGATTATCCCTTCGGGCCCACGGATATACGCCATTCGCCACAGGCCCTTCCGATCGGCCTCCAGCCCGGGGCCGACGAAAAACGCTGTCACGGCGTCGATGTCGGCAACGGTGATACCGGCATGGTCGAATCGCTGCACAACACCAATCGGATGCCTCCCCAGGTTTCCGCAGACAATCGAAGCCGCCGGTCACCTGGCGGCAACTCGACGCGCCACCCATCATGCACGACCTCGTCGGTGACCACACCCTGGGAGCGCGGGCCGCTGCGCAGAACGACCAGGTCCGGCGGGCCCATTCGGGCCGGGTCCGGCCCGGTAGGCTTTCGAGGTGCGTAGACCTCGGCTGTTGCCTCGTCGGATCCACCGAATCAACGCGTTGGATCGCGGGCTTGTCGACCACAGTGCGCGGTTGCGCCCGAGCACGGCGGACTCCGCATTGCGCTCACTCAGCCTCGCCGCCAACGCCAACCGGCTCTGGATCGCCGCTGGTGTGGGTCTGATCGTATTCGGCAACGGCACCCAGCGGCGCGCCGGTGCGCGTGGGCTGGTCGCGACCGGGCTGGCCAGCGCGATCGCCAATGGTGTTGCCAAGCCGCTGTTTCCGCGCCGCCGCCCTCCGGCCGAAGCGGTGCCGCTGATGCGCCGCCTGGTCTCGCCCCCGGTGTCGTCGTCGTTCCCGTCCGGGCACGCCGCCTCGGCGGCGGCCTTCGTCACCGGAGTCGCACTCGAATCCCCGATGCTGGCGCTGGCCGTGGTCCCGGTGGCCGCCGGCGTCGGATACTCGCGGGTGCATGTCGGCGTACACTGGCCCACCGATGTGATCGCCGGCGCCGCGCTCGGGACCGTGGTGGCCGCCGGCACCCGGCGGTGGTGGGCGGTACGGGATGACGAGCCCGCCGCGGTCGGCTCGGCGGAGCGGGTCGAACCGCTGGTCGGCGGTGTGGGAATGCTGCTGGTGGCCAATCCGAACTCCGGCAGCGGCGACGGCGCGGGACTGCTCACCGAACTGGCCGGCCAGCTGCCCGGCGCGCAGATACTGCGGCTCGAGAACGACATCGATCTCGACGCCGAGATCGGCGCGCGGGTGCGCGACAGCTCGGTTCAGGCGCTCGGCGTGCTCGGCGGCGACGGCACCGTTTCGGCGGTCGCGGAAGCCGCGGTGCGCCACGAGCTCGCGCTGGCGGTGTTCCCCGGCGGCACGCTCAACCATTTCGCCCGCGATATCGGATCCGACGATATCGCCGCCACCGTGACGGCACTCGTTTCCGGCCGGGTGGCCTTTGCCGACACCGCGCGCGTGCGCTTGGACGACGGCAGCGAACGTACGGTGATCAATACCGCGAGCCTGGGTGGTTATCCGGATTTCGTGCGTTATCGCGAACGCTGGGAGCATCGCATCGGCAAATGGCCGGCCGCCGCGGTGGCGATGGTCCGCGTACTGATGCGCGCACAGCCGCTGCACACGACCATCGACGGCGAACCGGCAGCCGTGTGGATGTTGTTCGTGGGCAATGGGGCCTACCGCCCGAGCAACCAGGTTCCGACGGCCCGGACCGACCTGCACGAGGCCGGCCTGGACATCCGCTATCTGCGAGCGGACCGGCGATTCTCGCGCGGCCGGCTGATCTGGGCATCGATCACCGGTACATTGCGGGACTCGCCGACCTATGTGCAGCGGCGCGCGGACACACTCCGAGTGCGCGTCCACGGCGCCCCGATCTCGCTGGCGACCGACGGCGAAGTCGACACCCGGAGTAGGAGTTTCGAGTTCACCGGGATGCCGGGCACGCTTCGGATCTACCGCTCCACCGACGGATTCTGAGCCGACCCACCGCCGACCGTATCGGCCTCGCTGATCGCGAACACCTCGAGCGTGGCCCGATACCTCATCGCCATACCTCTGCACCTCGGAATCGACCGGCCGAATCCACGGCCGTCGAGCCGCTCGCAGCCGCCGGACACCCGAGTCCGAGACGCGCCGCTCCTCTTGGCCGGTGGGACGGCTCCGGATAGGTCCCGTCGCCCGATCGAGGCCGCCACCTCGTCGAACACATGACCGGCCGCGACATCCTGAACGGTCATCGCGTCGGCCGCCCAACGCTCGGCCAGGTGTATGCGACGAGACCACGGCGTCACGGTTTCGTCATCAACTCGCAGGGCACGTCACGCTCCGAGTGCGCGATGATCATCAAGGCAACTGCTGCTGACGCTTGTGGCAGCAGGGCACCGGCCGGACCGAGCGAATCAAACGACGAAGGCACCTACCGAGGAGACCTGAGGTGGCAACAGTCGCCGAACGCGTGCAGCAACACATCGATCGCGGCCACGCGGCAGATCTGCGCGAGGCCGGTCTGTTCCTGCGTGGCCCCACAACCGCCACCACCGATACCAGGCTGTCGACCAGCGACTATCTGGCGTTGTCCCACGACAGGCGGATCACAACCGCCATGACCGAGGCGCTCCTCGACCCGGCCGAGTCCGGGTCCGGTCCATTGGCGCGCCGCCTGGCCCGCTACACACACAGCACAGCGGCGGTGGTGTGCCAGTCCGGCTGGTCGGCCAATATCGGATTGCTGCAGGCCATCGCAGCGCCGGGCATTCCGATACACGTCGGGGAAAACACGCACATGTCGTGGCGACAGGCAGCCCTCGCCGCGGCCGCGCCGCTGCATATCTTCGGACACAACGATCCCGCCCGCCTGGCCGCGCAAATCCGCGCCCACGGACCCGGCATCATCGCCGTCGACGCGATCGACAACACCACCGGCACGCGCAGCCCGCTGGCCGCACTGTGCGACGTGGCCGACGAGACCGGCTCCGTGCTCGTCGTCGACGAATCGCATTCTCTCGGCGTCGACGGCCCGCACGGCGCCGGTGCGGTGGTCGCCCTCGGGCTCGCCCGGCGAGTCCCGTTCCGCACCGCGAGTCTGGCCAAGGCATTCGTCGGCCGGGCCGGGCTGGTTACCGCACTCGACGCCGACTTCGCCGCCTATTTCGAGTCGGTGGCCTATCCCGCGATCTTCTCCTCGGCCCTGCGACCCCACGACATCGCGGGACTGTCCGCGACCCTGGAGGTAATCCGGGCCGAGGACGGACGCCGTGCCAGGCTACGCGACATCGCCCACACCATCCGAAATGCCCTCGCCCACATAGGGTTCGAAATAGTGGGGACCGACAGTCACATCGTTTCACTACCCACCGGCACCGAGACCGGCGGGCGGGCGGCGCGCGCGATCCTGGAGGCACATGGGGTCCTCGGCGCTCCGTTCTGCCCGCCCGCGACCCCTCGGGGCAGGTCGCTGATTCGACTGTCGATGCACGCCGCGCTCACTGCCGAGCAGATCGAACGAATCATCGCCGCATGCGAACAGGTCCGCGCCGGATACAGCCGGTGACACCGAACACGATCGGAATCAGGGCCGGGCGCTGACTTGCGTCGGGACTGCCTAATACCAGGCCACGGCCGGACAGCACGCGGCCTACTACCCGAAGACCGTGTACCAGGGCAGACGCCGATCGGGCGCACCCCCGCGATACCGTCGCCGGTCTGCGACGCAGGCGGCTGGGCCGAATGTGATTGTCAGCGGCAGCAGTTGGGGTCGAGGACCACGCACAATGCGGTGAGCGCATCGCGTTTCGCGTGGTGGACGACATTCATCCCGATCCGTTCGGAGTCCACCAGGCCGGCCTTGCGAAGCTGGCCGAGGTGATGACTCACCGTCGACTCGGACAGTCCGACCGCGGCGGCGAGATCGCCGCCGTTCTCGCCGGTGTCGGGACTGGCGAGCAGTAGCGACATCAGCTTCACCCGCACCGGATCGGCCAGCGCCTTCAGCCGAAGCGCGACTTCGAGGGCCGCGGTGTCGTCGACCGGGCCCGCGGCCACCGGCGCGCAGCACACCGGCGCGGACATATCGATCACGGGCAACGTCTTGGGCATGACACCGACCCTACCCGTCTAATTGACATATGTCGAAAAGGTGGCAGGCTTGGCCGGGTCCACTTATTCGATATATGTCTCACCATGGAGGTTTCAATGTCACGCGTTCAACTCGCCCTCAATGTCGACGACCTCGAGCGGGCGGTCGCCTTCTACTCGACCCTGTTCGATACCGAACCGGCCAAGCGCAAGCCGGGCTATGCCAACTTCGTGATCGAGCAGCCGCCGCTGAAGCTGGTTCTGCTCGAGAACACCGGGCAGGGGGGCACGATCAACCACCTCGGCGTCGAGGTCGAGACCTCCGGACAGGTCCACGGCGAGATCGCACGCCTGTCGGAGGCCGGCCTGTTCACCGAGGAGCAGATCGCGACCACCTGTTGTTTCGCCACTCAGGACAAGGCGTGGGTCACCGGACCCGACGCCGAGAAATGGGAGGTCTACACCGTTCTCGCCGACTCCGAGAACTTCGGCGCCGCACCGGGCTTCGCCGCCCGCGACGCCGAAGCCGTCCAAGTCTGCTGCAGCACCGGCGGGGCAGCCTCCGAGTCCGGCACCGACGAATCGGCCGCGTGCTGCACCCCCGAAGCGAAGGACGAGGCGGTCGCCTCGGGCGCCGGCTGCTGCAACTGACCGACACCGCGAGGTGAGCGTGTTCACCGGATATTCGCTTGCCTCGCAGTATCGATATCGGTCAATATCGATAAATGTCTAAACGAGAGGTGCCGCTGGTCGCGCCGGTCGGCTGCGAGCCCACTCCCACGGTGGGGCGCACGTTGACCGGTGCGGAAGCGACCGAGTTGGCGGTGATGTTCAAAGCCCTCGCCGACCCGGTCCGGCTACGGGTTCTGTCCGCGATCGCGGCGCGCGCAGGTGGTGAAGCATGCGTGTGCGACGTTTCCGACGGTCTCGATGTCACCCAGCCGACCATCTCCCACCACCTGAAGGTGCTTCGCGAGGCCGGGCTGGTCACCAGCGAGCGCCGCGCGTCCTGGGTCTACTACCGCGTCGTCCCCGACGCCCTGGAACGGTTGTCGATCATGCTCGGCCGACAGGCGGGATCGGAGGTGACGGCGTGACGACCGCTCAACACACCGATCACCCCGCGGTGGTCGGGAAGCTGTCGACGCTGGACCGGTTCCTGCCGGTCTGGATCGGCGTCGCCATGGCCGCCGGTCTACTTCTCGGGCGCCTGATCCCCGGCCTCGGCAACGGACTGTCCGCGGTCGAGGTGGACGGAATCTCGCTGCCGATCGCGATCGGGCTATTGGTCATGATGTATCCGGTGCTGGCCAAGGTTCGCTACGACCGCCTCGACTCCGTCACCGGCGACCGCCGACTGCTCGCCGGCTCCCTGGTCCTGAATTGGCTGGTCGGTCCCGCACTGATGTTCGCGCTGGCGTGGTTGCTGCTGCCGGATCTGCCGGAGTACCGGACCGGGCTGATCGTCGTCGGCCTGGCCAGATGTATTGCGATGGTGATCATCTGGAACGACCTCGCTTGCGGTGACCGCGAAGCCGCCGCCGTCCTGGTCGCGTTGAACTCGATCTTCCAGGTCGTCATGTTCGCCGTACTCGGCTGGTTCTACCTCTCGGTCCTGCCCGGATGGCTCGGCCTGGAACAGACCACCATCGATACGTCGCCGTGGCAGATCGCGAAATCGGTGCTGATCTTCCTCGGTATCCCGCTGGTCGCCGGATTCCTCACCCGTCGCCTCGGCGAGCGCGCTCGCGGCCGGGATTGGTACGAGTCGAAGCTGATTCCGCGAATCGGCCCCTGGGCGCTCTACGGGCTGTTGTTCACGATCGTGATCCTGTTCGCTCTGCAAGGCCACCAGATCACTTCGCGGCCTTGGGATGTCGTTCGGATCGCGGTCCCGCTGCTCGCCTATTTCGCGATCATGTGGGGCGGCGGCTACCTTTACGGCCGCCTGGTCGGGCTCGGCTACGAACGCACCACCACCCTCGCGTTCACCGCCGCGGGCAACAACTTCGAACTCGCGATCGCCGTCGCGATCGCCACCTACGGTGCCACCTCCGGCCAGGCCCTCGCCGGAGTCGTCGGCCCGCTGATCGAGGTCCCGGTCCTGGTCGGCCTCGTCTACGTCTCCCTCGCTCTACGCAACCGCTTCCCCGACACCACAACCGACACTTCGGCGGAGGTGCCTCGATGACCACGATCCCCTCCGTGCTGTTCGTGTGCGTCCACAACGCCGGACGCTCCCAGATGGCCTACGGCTATCTCACTCACCTCGCCGGCAACCGCGTCGAGGTTCGCTCCGCCGGCACCGAACCCGGCGACCGGATCAACCCCGCCGCCGTCGAAGCCATGCGCGAGGTCGGGATCGACATCACCGCCCAGAAACCGAAAATCCTCACGCCCGACACCGTCCGTACCAGCGACGTCGTGATCACCATGGGGTGCGGTGACACCTGCCCGTACTTCCCCGGTCTCGACTACCGCGACTGGAAGCTCGACGACCCCGCCGGTCTCGGCGTCGCGGCGGTCCGCCCCATCCGCGACGAGATCGAACGCCGCATCCGCGACCTGCTCACCGAGCTGTCCATCCCGGCAGCGGAGTAGTGCGAAACCCACAAGCGACGCCGCCGTAGCAGAGGTCGGCACCACCGCGCACCACGAACCTCAGCGCCCACACCGTGTCTCATGCCTTCGCGGGCATGGGACACGGTCGTTTTCGATGTCCCCCATTGGCCCGTTGACGTGACTCGGCCCACACCTTACGGTTAGACATCATCCAAAAATTGTATGACGTAAGTTTGGAGTGAATCGGTGTCATTGGGTAAACGAGCGGTAGTTCTGGGGGGCAGCGTCGCGGGCATGTGTGCCGCGGGCGCAGTGGCGGCTCACTTCGACGAGGTCCTCGTGCTGGAGCGCGACATCATCCCGGACGACGCCGAACATCGGCGCGGTGTCCCGCAGAGCAAGCACCCCCACTTCCTGCTCAATTCCGGTCGACGCGCGATGGGTGAACTCTTCCCGGGATACGAGGACGCCCTCATCGACGCCGGCGCGCTGCACATGATGCCGTCATTGGCCGCAGCGCACTGCGAGGGCCCGGTATGGGTGCCGCGCAAGGAAGCGCCGATGACCATGGTCTACGCGTCCCGGCTGCTCATCGAGCGCACGCTCCGCGACAAGCTGGCCCTGGTGCCCAACATCCGCGTGGAAGAAGGGGCCACCGTCATGGGCTTGGAGACCGTGGGCGGCGGCACGCCGAACGGCCGTGTCACCGGAGTGTGGGTGGCCGGCGGAGACGGGGGCCGCGACAAACGCTTGATCGAGGCGGACTTCGTCGTGGACACACTGGGTCGTGGTTCGGCGGTGCCGGACTGGTTGGTCGCGGCCGGGTGGCCCGAGGCCCCGGTGCAGTCGCTGGACGCGGGCGTCACCTATGTGTCCCAGTGGTTCCAGAAGCCGGCTGAGCTGCCGAGCAGCTGGTGGTGGGCGCAGATGTCGGTCATGCCGACCTCGGACACCGGCCCGCACCCCGTCGAGCACGACTTCCTCTGCCAGATCTTCCCGATCGAGGGAGACCGCGTACTGGTCACCATGGGCTCATGGGGTCACCCGATGCCTCGCAAGGAAGACGAGTTCCTCGAGACCGTTCACAAGGTGCGCGCACCGGCGTTCGGCCGGGCGGTCGACCTGTGCGAGCCCATATCCAAGGTGTTCCTCACCAAGTCGACCGGCAACAAGCGCCGCCGCTACGACACGTTGGAGAACCCGCCGGGCGGGCTGGTCGTCGTGGGCGACGCGGTGTGCGGATTCAACCCCTTCTACGCCCAGGGGATGAGTTCGGCGTCGAAGTCCGCCGTGCTGCTGCGTGACAAGCTGGCCGCGGCCAGTACCGTCGACGGTGCGTTCACCAAGGACTACTTCGCCTCACAGCGCCAGTTGCTCGACGACATCTGGACGCTGGCGTTGGCCCGCGACCAGGGATACGAGAACGCCGAGGGCACAGACATCGCACCCCGGTGGCGGCAGAAGCTCGCCAACCGCCTCAGCTGGCCGATCTTCAACCACATCTCGGCCACCACCCGTGAGGACGCCATCGTGGCTCAGCACTTCGCCGACGTCTTCAATCTGGATGAATCGGTCACGACGATGGTGAAGAGTCCGCGCGTGCTCGCCGGCCTGGCCTGGTTCGCGGTGAAACGCGTCGTCAAGCGGACCAAACTGCCACTCGGCTCCGACCTCCAGCAGAACCCGCCGTCCGATATCTGGCGCGACGGGAGTCCGCATCCGGCCGGTCGGGCGCTGGTGATCCCGCAGGGCACGCCCCGGGACGAGTTCGCGGCCGTCTCGGTCGGAGCAGGAAAGTAGGGGAAATGGCAGTCTGCACACCGGGCGACGTCCCGTCCATCATCACCGGCTACCTCGGCTTCCACTGCGAGACCGCCAACCCGGTGGTCACCGTGCGCAATCCCGCCGACCTCGCGAACTGGACGCTGCCGGTCCTGGAACTCACCATCATCCTGGGCGCGGTTCTGGCACTGGTCCACGCGATCCGGCGGCTGCGCCGCGACGGCGACCCGACGAATCTGGCGATCTGGATCGCCTCGCTGGTCTACCTGTTCGTGATCGAGCCACCGCTCTACTTCCCGAACTGGTTCCACGCCGAAGAGGCGATGGGCTTCATGTTCTCCCACAACGTCTTCACGGTGAACCTCATGTTCGACCGGTTGCCGTTGTACATCGTCGCGTTCTACCCGGCGCTGAGCCAGCTGGCCTACGAGGTCGTGCGCGCGTGGGGCTTCTTCGACGGGTCGAAGCGCTCGGCGCTGCGCGGGTCGCTCGTCGTGGCCCTGGTGTTCCAGGTGTTCTACGAGATCTTCGACCAGCTCGGCCCGCAGCTGAAGTGGTGGGCCTGGAACATCGACGCGCCGTTCTACGGCGACACCGTCCGACGGCTCCAGGCGCAGGGAGCCCATGTGGACAAGCTGGGTAACCCGGCGGCGGTACCGACGCTCGCCTCCGTGCCATGGGGCAGTGTGTGGCTGTTCGCCACCGTGTCATTCGCGGTGCTGATCTACCTCGCGGCGCGGTTGGTGCGCAATCCCACGATCCAGGAGCGCGCCCCGCGCGGCGGGTCGCTCGTCTGGCGGATCCTCGTGGCCGGAGTCGTCGCGGTCATCAGTATGCCGGTGCTGTCGATCCCGACGGCGGTATTCGGCCGCGACGAGAACGCGAACCAGGACGCGCAGACCATCGTGTACTGGATCGAAATGCTCTTGGTCTGGGGCATCGGCCTGGCGCTGCTCTACACGCAATGGCGGCGTCTGCGGGCGCAGCCGGAGATCGGGGCGAGCGATGCGCGTACCGCACTGCCCTTCCTGGTGGTGTTCCCGCCGCTTTTCCTGACTGTCCACCTGGTGCTCTGGCTCACCGCGCTGCCGGCCTTCCTCGACGCGAAGGACGGTGTGACCGCCGACAACACACCGACCGGCAGCCTTCCCTATGTGGTGGTGTGCTTCGTCGTGGCGACGAGTGTGCTGGTGCAAGCGATCATGCGCGGACGGCGGGCCATCCGGTCCGGCAAGCAACGCCCGGAAACCCTTTCACACGACACAGCCGGCTGAAGCCGTGTGAGAGCATGGGCTCATGAGGACTCGTGGGTGGCAAGGAAACCTACCCCGGGACTCCGAAGAGGCGAGGGCCAGAATTCTGAGCGCCGCGGCGAGCTGCGTCGAACGCTACGGCGCTCAGAAGACCCGGTTGGCCGATGTCGCGACCGAGCTGGGCGTGACCAGGCAAACCATCTACCACTATTACTCCTCGGTGGACGAAATGCTGGTGGCTGTCGCGAACGCGGGCGCCGCCGCCTTCCTCGATCGGATGAAAGCCGACCTGGCCGATGTCCGCACGCCGTCGGACGCGATCATCGAAACCATCATCTACTGCCTGCGGGTGTTGCCCGAAGAGCCGGCGATCGGATTGATGGTGCGGGCCGGGGAGACCGACCTCTTCACGCGGGAGGCCACCTCGGCCAGCGCCGTCGAGCTCGGCGTACAGATGTTGCGCCGCCTCGACGTCGACTGGGAGGCATATGGTTTCGACGCCGATGACATGCCGGGCCTGGCCGAGGTGGTGATGCGCGTATGGCTCAGCTTCCTGCAGTACCCGGCGAATCCACCGCGATCCGACGAGGACCTGCGCGGTTTCATCCGCAAATGGGTGTGCCCGCCCGTGTTATCCGCTGGTCACGCCTGATTCCGCCCCCGGGTACGGCGTGGCATCGCGACCCTACCGACATCACGAAGGCCGAACAGCGCCGAGCTCCGCCCCGGCATTCCCGGGCGGAGTTTCACGCCGACACGACGTCGTGAATGTCCCGTTCTCGGAGGATTCGCCGATAGGTTGCGGGAATGGACCCCGCATTCGACCCGCCCGCAGTGACGTCTGCGTCCGACACCGGTGTCGTACTCGATATCGCGGGAATCGGTATCCACGACCCCATCGGCACCGCCGACCTTTACCTCGAGCTTGCCGACGGCACTCGCCGCCGTCTCCCTGCCCCTTTGCGGGACTGGGCGATCACCATGCTCGCCACTCACCACCGCCATACGGCCGTCGATGAGCTCCCGATGTTTCCGTGCCGAGTCGAATTCGGCGTTCTGCACGGCCGCATGTACGCGGTGCCCCGCCCCGTGCGGCAGTGATCGCGGGCCACGAAAGCCGCGGCATCGCGCCGGATTCCATGGTTCCGCGCCACACCCTCGATGCTCGTGCTTCGAAAGAAGATGGGCGATCGGCCGGCCGGCCGCGGCGCGCAACGCATCGTCCGGCTCTGTAAAGCCGGACCCAGCACCATCGGCAACCCGCACGACGCCATCGCCGTTTTGTCCACTGGGTGGCGCATGAGGACGGAACCGGTCTCCAATAGCGGGATTCAACCAGCGCGACATCCGTCACGGCGCTACGCTGAGATCCGTCCTGCGCTCTTTGCGGACGTAGAGAAGTGGTCTGGTTGTTCCGGATTCAGCTCCGTAGAAGACGCCGGTCCCGAAGCAATGATGGTCGTTCGTAGCCCCAACAGCAGAGGCGGCCGGCTTCCCGCACGAGGAAAGTTTCTTCACTCGCATCCACAAACGATGAGGGAGATGACACGCATGAGTAGTGCTGGGACGGTGAACCAAGACGTCGATTCGATGATGACTCTGTGCGCCTTTTCGCCGATCGCCGCCGTTGCGCTTCCGGACGGTGAGACGTCGGCACAGCAACAGCAGCGAATGCTCGACGGAATCAGGTCGATGATGGCCGAGACCCCGGGCCTCGACTCGTGGAAAGTCGTGTGGCTGGGACTGACTTCCTTTCGCGCGAACATGGCTTTCGTGGTCCAGAACGTGAAAGACACCTCGGAGCTGGCGGTCTGTTTCCGTGGGACGGTGTTCAGCTCGCTGATAGATCTGGCCGAGGATTTCGAGGTTTTCGAGCAGGTGCCGTTCCCGCAGGGTGGCACGCCGCCTCCCGGGTCGACACCCGTGATCGCGAAGGGCGCCTTCGCCGCCTTCGACGACATCATGGCGGCGAAGTGTGTTCTCGATCTGCCGGGCGGATCCGGGACGCTGGTGTCCGCGCTGCAGACTCTCTGCGGTACGAGCAAACCGGCTACCGTTCACCTCACCGGCCACAGTCTCGGTGGCTGTCTCGTGACGACAGTGGCGTTGTCTCTGCAGTCCCAGTTCGCGAAGATCAACCCCCACGTCACGTTCGACACCTGCACCTTCGCCGCGCCGACCGCCGGGAACCAGGCTTTCGCCACGTGGTTCGACACCCAGTTCCGCAATGGCCAGGCGATATGGAACAAGTACGACGTGGTCGCGAACATGTGGTGGAACCTGGGGCCGGGAGCGACCAGCATTCAGTCCTTCTTTCCCGACCCCGGCCCGTATGCGAGCGAATGCACGGATAAGAAGGGCCAGACCGTCCAGGCCCAGATCCAGGAGCTCGCGCAGAAACTGGTCAAGAGCGGCGTGTCACCGTACGTGCAGCCGACTCAGCAGCCACCGATGAACACCGACTACAAGCTCCACTCATCCGACGCGCTCGGCAAGACCGAACAGGATTGGATGGCCCAGCTCGCCTATCAGCACGCCAACAACACCTACCTCACTCTCCTCGGCGCGCCGACCGTGAACATCGATGTGCCGCCGGTCGAGTCGGTGTCCCCCAACAACGGTCGGGCGGGCACGCCGGTCACGATCGCGGTCGCGTCGACCACCGCGTTCACATCGGCCTGTGAGGTCTTCTTCGGGTCCGAGCGCGGGACCGACGTCAAGATCGTCGACGGTGCGATCACGGCGACTGCACCGCGTCATCTCGGGCTCGAGAAGACCGTCGCCGTCGCCGTCACAAATCTGTTGACCATCTCCGACACGAAGAAAACCACCGCCAACGAGTTCACCTACAGCAGCCAGGCCGGTTGAATCCACGCGAATGCACCCGCCGCGACGTCCGTAGCACGCGCGGCGGGTGCTTCTCGCAAGTGCGGCCGGGCTACCGAGACCTGACGAGCTGGATCTGCTGGACAGGCCCCCTGCACCACCGCTTCAGCGCGGTGCGGCCTGACGGTCCGATCAGCAGCGGGCGCTACTTGTCGAAGGCGTCTTTGATCTTCTCCCCGGCGTCTTTGATATTGGACTTGGCCTGATCGGCCTTGCCCTCGTTCTTCTTATCCTCGTCGCCGGTCGCCTGTCCGAATTTTTCCTTGGCCTGGCCGGAAAGGTCATCGAGCTTGTTCTTGGCTTTGTCCGTGGCACTCAAAGCAGTCTCCCTTCACTGGGGAAGCCGATGGCAGCTTGCCACCCACTCACTGTTCGTCGTAGCCGGTTATGCCCCGGGCAAACATCGCCGATGATTCAGCGGTCCTGAACTCACCCGATGCTCGTTGCCTCTCGAATCCGCCCGTTCGGCATGCGGGCCGGCCGACCACGGAGGGGACTGACGACCAGACAGCGTAGGTGGCGCGGGACGCGTCGTTTCGCCACGATGTCACAGTCGGCGGGTCTGCTCCGTCGACTCTGTGGCAGGCACCAGCGGGTGCCGCACCCGCCGAGACCTACGGAGTTCCGATGACCGCTTCCGCGCAGACCGCCCCCGCCGCCCCCGTCCTGGTTCGTGCCGATGAGGCCGAAACGCTCCAGGACGGCGCACTGAGCCTGATCACGCTGCTCGCCGACGCCGGACAGACCGGGGGCGCGCTGACCGCCAACAAGGCGACCCTGCACAAGGGCTCCCCCGGCGCACCGGCGCATTTCCACACCGCCGCGACCGAAAGTTTTCTGGTGCTGGACGGTTCCGTCCGGATTCTGCTGGGCGAGGAGATCGTGCGCCTCGAGCAAGGTGATTTCCTGACTGTGCCGCCCACAGTCCCCCATGCGTTCGCCCCGGCCGCCGGGGCCCAGGCCGAACTGCTCGTGGTCTTCACTCCGGGGTTGCACCGGTTCGACTACTACCGGCTGCTCGAGCAGGTTCATCGCGGCGAGGCGAGCGTCGATGAGATCCGGGCGAGCTCGCAACGCTACGACAACCACTACGTCGACAGCCCGGTCTGGCGAAATGAGCTCGCCGACGCCTGAGCACCTGTGCAGCCGCCGCGTTTCCGGCCGATTTCGCTGCGGCTGTCAGCTTCTCGGCCGGGCAGGGATAGGTCGAGGTCCTGGAAGGTCGGTTCCAGGTGGTCGACGTCGGGGTGCTGAAACCGTTTGATGATGCCTCGGCCGTAGGCGCGGAGGCAGCCCACGAATCCGAATCCCGCCGCGTTCCAATGCCGCTGTGTGGATCGGTGGATGCGGCCGGTGGTGTGGGCGACACGGCCAAATCCAATAATTAGATGCGCATATATACGTAACGTAAGTTACGATGCGGCTGAACTGCGGTCAATACGCAAATAGGCTGGGGCAGTTCATCGCCCAGTCCCTTCTGCTCCGTTTCGACGAACAGCACATCCACAGGTAAACAGGATTTTCGGTACGGCAGGAACGATTGAATCGTCCTGATCCAGCGCGCACAGTCAGTGCACAGTCGTACACTGAATGGATGGGCGATCGGCAGCAGGCGGAGATCGAGGCGCTCGCCCGGTTGGCCGGCGATGAACTCGGCGGTGCTGTCGACGGGGTCGCCGCGGTGCATCGCGCCATTTCCGATCACGTCTTCGCGTCCGTGCGGCAAGGGGTCGGCCCGGCCGCACGGCCGGCGCAGGTAGCACACGACACCATCGCCGACAACGTGTACCGGATCGTCAGCGGTTCCGCGGTGTCGGCGGGCATGCTGGCCGAACATGCCGCGACGTTTTCCGGTGCACCCGCCCCATCGCGGACGGTCTACGGTTCCGGCCTCCTCGCGGCCCTGCAGGGCTTGATCGGCGACACTCTCGCGCAGCAGCGGCCGATCCTGGCCGCGCCCATGATGTTTCAGTCCGATGGCGAACCGGTGGCGCCCGAACGGCTCGCGAAACACATCACGAACCCGAGCGGTCGGGTCGTGATCTTCCTGCACGGTTTGGCGGAAACCGAACACGCTTGGCGTCTCGGCGGCAGACCGACCTATGCCGAACGACTCGAGGCCGATCTCGGCTGCTCATCGGTTCAGGTGCGATACAACAGCGGTCTGCACATTTCCCAGAACGCCCGGCAACTGAACGATCTGTTACATCGCCTCGTCGAGCACTGGCCGGTCGAGATCGAGCAGTTGTCGCTGGTCGGCCATTCAATGGGTGGGCTCGTCGCCCGTGGCGCGTGTTTCGACGCCGCCGAGGACCGACGTTCCTGGGTACGGCAGGTGCGCCAAGTGGTCTGCCTCGGGTCACCTCATCTGGGTGCGCCGCTCGAGCAATTCGTCCACTACCTCTCCGCGGCACTGGTCCGCGCCCCGGAGACCCGCCCACTCGGACGACTACTACGCCGCCGCAGTGCGGGCATTCGAGATCTGCGCCATGGTTCACTGGTCGATCAGGACTGGGACGGTGTGGACGCGGATGCGTTGTGCCGCCGAGCGATCCGCGAGATCCCGCTCCTCGAGGGCGCCGATCATTACTTCGTCACCGCGACCATAACTCGCAGCCCGCGCCATCCTCTGGGCCGCGTCATCGGGGACGGTTTGGTGCTGACAACGAGCGGTTCGGGCCGAAATCGCTCCCGCCGCATCGGTTTCGACGACAACAACGGCCTGCACCTACCCGGAGCGAATCATTTCACGCTACTCAACCACGAGACAGTCTATGAAGCATTGACCCACTGGCTGTGCGGCGAGCGCGAACAGAAGTCGCTTCGTCCAGACTGACAGACCAATCGGTCAGGACGTACGGGGTCTCGACAAGCCCGGCACAGAACTTCGCGCCGGAACACGTCGGTGACGCTGGCGGACAGTGGGAAAGCTTCGAAAGGGACGTGTTCCGGCCACGGGCGACGACGTTCTACCGCAATAATCGGTCACCACTGTCCTGCCCGTGTGGTGCACCGATCGAGGGTTGGTGAGTCGGATGATCTCCACATCTCTGTTCACCGAACTGTACGAACGCGCGGAAAAGGACAGTGTCGCATTACGAATCGGTGTGATCATCGATCTTCGTGGGGAGGTCCTGCTGCTGGAACGTGACGACAGCGGCCCCGTCAAGGCAATCCTCAAACTCCCTGGCACCACCGTCGAGCCTCGCGAACCGCTCGACGCGGCCCCGACACGCGGGTGTCACCGCCGAGACGGGCCTGCTCGTAACCCGAATCCGATGCCACGTAGGGCATTTCGACTATCTCTCCCCGTCGGAAAACCGGTCCGCCGCTTGCATTTCGCCGTCGACGTGGCCGCCACATTTTCCATCCGCCTGTCGGCCCACACCGCCTACCCTGGGCACCGCTGGGCAGCGACCTCCGCGTAACTCCGTCCATTCGCCGCATCCTCGAGGACTACCGCAAGCTCGGCGAAGCCCGAAACCCCATATCGGAGACCTTGGGATGAGGATGGCCCCAGCACCTCGCTCCGGGTGGCCATCGCGCCAGAATACGCAGGAAGCCCTGCAGATCACCGAGGCCACCTACTACCGATGCCGGTACTCAGCTCACCACCATCCATGGTGTCGGGACTGTGGTGGCCGCGAAGATTCTCGCTCATACCGGCGACATTCGCCGATTCCGATCCGCTGCCGCGTTTGCTTCCTTCGGTGGTGTCGCACCGATCGAAGTGTCTTCTGGAGATGCTCGGCGGCATCGCCTTTCACGCGCCGGCGACCGGCAACTCAACCCCGCGCCGCGATTGTCGAACGCGATGACGTGGTGCTGTTCTACAACCCCGTCGACCACACGGGGGCCCCAATCGTCGAGCACCGCGGTGAAGTGATGCAGGAAAACGACCGGAACGTCCGACTCCGGCCCGAGTTCACGGTAGGCGAATGAGACGCCGTCGACGTCGAGAATCTGGGTCGGTGCGTTCTTCCAGGTAGTTATGATGCCTTCCTTGGCGTAGTGACTGCGCGATGCGCCGGGGCCACAGACACTCCCCCCGCGACGCGGCCGACGTGCTCGTCGTAAGCGTCGCAGCGGCAGGCGTTACGCGGACACGTCGTGGATGACGAATTCGATTTCGCACCAACGCTTTCATTCCCAATCGTGAATCAAGTGGCTTCAGTCGAGGGTCACGATGACCTTTCCGGCCTTGGCTTTGCCGCTCTCGACGTAGGCGAGCGCTTCGAGAGTCCGGTCGAACGGGAAAGCGGAGTCGAGGACCGGGCGCAGATGGCCCGCGTCGTAGAGGGCGGCAAGCTCGCGCAGCTGCGCGCCGCTGGCCCGCATGAAGAAGAACGAATAGCCGACACCGAGCTTGAACGCGGCGCGGCGGACCTTGCGGCTCAGGAACCATGTCACGAGTTCGAAGGGCTTGGGGGCGCCCAGCTGCCTCGGGAATCCGGCGTCGGGCGGACCGGCGACACCGATCACCCGGCCACCGGGCCTGAGCACGGTCAGCGACTTCATCAGGTTCTCGCCACCGAGGGAGTCCACCACGAGGTCGTAGTCGGAGAGAACCTGAGAGAAGTCCTGTTTCGTGTAGTCGACGACGATGTCGGCTCCGAGGCTGCGGACGAGTTTTTCGCTGGCTCCGCTCGCAGTGGTCGCCACCTGCGCACCGAGATACTTGGCCAGCTGGATCACGGTGGAACCGAGCCCACCCGCGCCGGCATGCACGAGAACCTTCTGCCCGGGCTCGACCCGCGCCTTTTCGACCAAGATCTGCCACGCCGCGAGCGCGACCAGCGGAACCGCCGCCGCCTCGCGCAGAGTCAGCGAGGCAGGCTCGAGCGCGACATCGTCCTGGTCGATCGCGATGTATTCGGCGAAACCGCCGATCCGCAGGTCTCGGGGGCGGGCATAGACCTCGTCGCCAACCTTGAAGTCGCGGACACTCACACCGACCCGGGCCACCACTCCGGCGAGGTCGTGGCCGAGCACGAAGGGAGGTTTGTACTTCAGGAGCTGTTTGAACTCTCCGTTGCGGACCATCTGGTCCAGCGGATTGATACCGGCCGCAGCGACCCTGACCAGGACGTCACCGTCCCCAACTTTCGGCTCGGGTATCTCGGCGGCGCGAAGACCGTCCTTGCCGTAGCGCTCTACTACGAATGCCTTCATGCCTGCTCACTTTCGTCGGAGATCCGCCTGGAGGCACCGAATCCGTCGGCGCTGGAGATGTCGATCGCCCGGCACCCGATATGAGTCGTTCATTGACGTGTGTTCAAGATCGCCAGCACGTCTCGAATGCCCCGTTCCAGCACTTCGTCCGCGATGTGCCGATCGCTCAGCGCCCGCGAAAGTTGCAGTGCCCCAGCCATCATCGCGAAAACACTGAGCACCTTGACACGTACCGAAGCCGGATCGTGCGGGGCCAGCAGAACAGCGATGTCGTCGACAATCGCCAGCATCCCGGTGGTGTAGGCACGCTTTGTCCGGTCAGCGCATCGTCCGATCTCGTCGAGTAGAGCGGCCGACGGGCAGCCGTCTTCGGGGCTGTCGCGATGCGCCGGCGACAGGTAGGACCGCACGAATTGCTCGAGTCCGGCTCGATCCCGGACCTGGGCGTTAATGACGGCGCGTTGCCCAGCCAGCTGATCGGAGACCGCGTTCGCGATCAGGTCCTCCTTCGATTCGAAATGGGCGTAGAAGGCGCCGTTGGTCAACCCCGCGTCCTTCATCAACGTGGCGATGCCGGAGCCGTCGAGGCCGTCTCGCTTGAACCGGTGACCGGCGGCTTCGACGATCCGGCGCCTGGTCGCCGCCTTGTGCTCGCTTCCGTATCTCATCTCGCAACTCCTTCTTCGCGGCAAGTCGCCCACCGCCGATCGTTCCCGATCCATGATATTATGATCATAATTCAATTTGCAAGCCGGTCCGGCCCCCACGAGAGCCGGCGACATCCGACACCGGAGTCCGCACGCCGCAGAATCTCGCTTCCGCGCTCAACGCCGAGAAGGGCAGCAGCGCGGCTGTAACCCATCCGCAAGCACAGTCAGGAGTCGATAATGACCGTAATCGAAGGTGCCGTTGTCCTGGTCACCGGAGGCAGCCGGGGAATCGGTAAGGCGCTGGTAGACGACCTCTACCGCCGTGGTGCGAGCAAGGTCTATGCCACCGCCCGCGACCCGCGGACCGTGGCGCATCCCGACGCCGTTCCCGTGGCACTCGAGGTCACCGACCCCGCCGGGGTCGCGGCCGCCGCCGACCTGGCCCACGATGTCACGATCCTGATCAACAACGCCGGCGCCTCGGTGGGCGTCCCGTTCCTCGGATCGGCAATAGACGACATTCGCCGCGAATTCGAAACCAACTTCTACGGCCCACTATTCGTGACCCGCGCCTTCGCGCCGATCATCGAACGCAACGGCGGCGGGCACATCCTCAACGTCCACTCCGTACTGTTCTGGCCCGGCGTCGGCGGCTCCTACAGCGCGTCCAAAGCCGCCCTGTGGTCACAAACCAACTCCCTGCGCCTGGAACTGCGGCATCGCGGCATCGCGGTCACCGGACTACATGTCGGCTACGTCGACACCGACTTGACCGCAGGCATCGAAGCACCCAAAACCAGCGCCGCCGAGGTCGCCGCACTCGCACTCGACGGCATCGAAACCGGAGCCCACGAGGTGCTCGCCGACGACATCTCCCGCCACGTCAAGGCCGGACTCGCCGCCGACATCACCACCCAATACCCACAACTGGCCCACTGAGGCCCACGCACGTTCGTGTCCTCTTCCGCGACACCTCGCCGCGTGGACCGAAAACCACCCAGGAGGAACTGTGAGCACCACCTACCAGGACACACCGACCACGCTCATCGACGTCGACGGCACAATATTTGCCTACCGGCAACTCGGACCCGATACCGGCGTACCGGTCATCTTCCTCAACCACCTGGCCGCGGTCCTGGACAACTGGGACCCCCGAGTCGTCGACGGAATCGCCGCCCGACACCCAGTCATCACATTCGACAACCGAGGCGTGGGAGCGTCGAAAGGCTCCACACCCACCTCGGTGACCACCATGGCCCACGATGCCATCGCCTTCATCCGCGCACTCGGGCTCTCGCAAGTCGACCTGCTCGGCTTCTCCCTGGGCGGTTTCGTTTCTCAAGTGATCGCCCAGGAACAACCGCAACTCGTCCGGAAGATCATCCTCGCTGGCACCGGCCCCGCCGGAGGCACCGGCATCGACAAGGTCACACGAGTCACATTGTTCGATATCGCAAGAGCCACACTGACTTTCAAAGATCCGAAGCAATACCTGTTCTTCACCCGAACAGCGAACGGGAAGACAGCGGCCCGGCAATTCGTGCAGCGATTGAAGGAACGCAGGCACCATCGCGACAAGTCGATCTCCCCACTAGCATTCCGGGCTCAGCTCGCAGCGATCCACGCATGGGGCCGTCAACAGCCTTCCGACCTGTCCACGGTTCACCACCCCGTCCTGGTGGTCAACGGCGACCACGACCGGATGGTCCCCAGCAGCAACACCGTCGACCTGGCACACCGACTACCCAACAGCACCCTCGAGCTGTACGAGGACGCCGGACACGGCGGCATCTTCCAATACCACGACCAATTCGTCACCGACGCGCTCGAATTCCTGAAGCAGTGAGCCCTCCGTGGGGCGCCGAACCCGCCTCGAACTCGCGAAGGCGATCTTCGCCCCGGCGTCGGGATCGGCGGGGGTTTGCGCGGCCGGCAGCCGCCGATACGTGGACCTGTGCAGCCCAACTGCCCTGCACGCGAACCGTTCCGACATACCCTTCACCTGTTGGAGCATGTCGGCGGCTCGCCGCTTGGCCGCTGGGCCGCTGGGCTCAGAATTTTCCCTTGGCGATCTCCCGCAAAGCGTCTTTTTCCAGCTCCGCGTAGGCAAGCAGCCGCTTGAGTCGGTTGTTCTGTTCGCGCAGCTCTTTGAGCTCTCGCCGCATCGGTATCCATGCCGCCGTACTGGCGGCGCCAGTTGTAGAGCGTCGCCGCCGATACCCCGAGATCGGCGGCGATCTGCTCACCGGTCTGTCCTGCTGCGGCCAGTTCGTCGGCACGGCGCAGCTTCCGCACGATGTCCTCTGCGAAATGCCGCTTACGCCCTGCCATGTCCTCCAGTGTCCCTTCCAGCCCTCACCAGGGCCAACAAGGACTCTAAAACCAAGCGGACTCAACCATCGGGGACAGGCCACGAGGAGATCGCCGTGGCCACCGAGCTACAGCTAAACGGCACCGCGCGAAGCTCATGGCTGCCGACGTGCGCAACATCAGGCCCGACTAGGCATGGGCCGCAATTCATTTCGGATCGTCGCGGGTCTCGCTGACGAGCTGCACGAACCGGAGTGCACCCCTGCGGCGACCGGAATTCTTCGTGATGGCCGCGATCAGGCCGGCCAATGCCGTGGAGGTACGTACCGGGTCGCGCAGGCACAGCCAGACCGCCAGTCCGGCCGGTGTCCCGCCGGCCACCAGCTGCGCTACCTCGCTCACCCCGATACCGCCTCGACAACGGCGGCCCGGGAGCCAGGTACATGGTTACGGTTCATGGGCGCGCACCGTAAGAGAGGTGGGGTGCAGACACTCTCGGCATCGCGCGGCGGCGCGGGGCGGCATAGCTCACCAGAGCCCACGAACAGATCGATCATCAGCATTCCCGTTGGTGTCGGACGTGACGGACGCCGGGACCATAGCCACGAGCCCGCTGTTGGCCGGAACCGACCGGATTCGAGACAAAACGCGGCTGCCAGCAGGAAACTCGCGACTCCCCATGCTGGGGGAGGAGTCGATCCATCGCCGGTTTGGTGAGATGTTCTCGTGCCGGATCGCCAGGACTACGGGTCCTGTTCGTCGCGGGAAGTCAGGTGATGTGTTGAGTCTGCAAGAACTGGAGGAGGCCGTTCCAGCCCTGCTGGACATCCGGTCCGTCGAGCGTCGAAGCATCGACTGGGAGTTCATCCGGCGTGAGATCGGTGTCGTGCTGCCTCCGGACTTCGTCGCCCTCGCGGAGGCATACCCGCGGTTCACGGTGGACGATTTCCTGGGGCTGCTCATTCCGTCCCCCGGCGAGGAGAAGTACTTCGTCAGCGGCGCGCGGGAGCTACTGGGTGACTTGGCGATGCTTCGTGATGCCGGGATGTCGCATGGTCATGTTCCGTTCCCCGAGCCGGGCGGACTGTTCCCCTGGGGCGGTTCCTGCGAGGGTGACTACTTCTATTGGAAGACATCGACAGAGGACAGTGCGTCGTGGTCGGTTCTGGTCAGTGGTCATAACAACGACTGGTGCGGATATGCGGGAGACTTGACCTCTTATCTCGCGGGGTTGGTGCGCGGGACTGTTCCCCCGGACGGTTTGCCGCCGGATTTCCCGGGTCCGAAGCCGGTTATCGAAGCCGATTGACGTACGACACCGGACTCGCCGTCCCCGGCGGGGCCCAGCCGGCCGGTATCCGGGCCGCGGACACCGGCCGCTCGATGCTGCCCATCGGCAGTCTTGGCTTCAGGCGCCTGCCGGATGCGTACCCGCCGCGCCCCAATCGCGGCCCGCTGTCCAGTCGTAGCGGGCCTGGTCCCGGAGATTTTCGCCAAGAATCGGTCAGGTTGTCGTTATCGTTTGGTAGAGAAGGGTTTCGTGTGCGGCTCAACGCTTTTGCTTTTCAAGCCTGGGTTGGTTGGTTGATCCAGACGGTGTCGGGTAGGTGGAGGATCTTCGGTGTGGTGGTGGTGCCGAAGCGGTGTGGGTGGCGGGTGCGGGCCTGGGCGAGCACGGCTTGCCGGTCGAGGGCCTTGTCGGTGGCCAGCCCGTAGTGGACGTCGGCGGGGGTGTGTAAACCGATGCCGGTGTGTCGGTGTTCGTGGTTGTAGCAGTCGGCGAAGGAGTCCATGAATTGTCGTGCGGTGGTGAGTGATCGGAATTGTTCGGGGAATTCCGGCCCGTATTTCAGAGTCTTGAACAGCGCCTCGGAGAAGGGGTTGTCATTGGATACTCGCGGCCGTGAATGTGATCGGGTGACCTCGAGATCGGCGAGTAGGGTGGCGACGGTTTTGCTGGTCATCGAGGTGCCGCGGTCGGCGTGCACCACTTGCGGTATCCCGTGGACACCGAAGATCTCCTTCATCAATTCTGTTGCCAGAACACCGGATTCATGGTTGTGGACATGGACCCCGACGATGTAGCGGGAGTAGATGTCGATCATCACGTAGGCATCGAAATATTGTCCTTTGACCGGGCCGGCGAGCTTGGTGATGTCCCACGAATACACCTGCCTCGGTGCGGTCGCGACCAACTCCGGACATACCTTGGCCGGATGCCGCGCCAACCGGCGCCGCTCCTTGACCTGCTTGTTTTCCCGCAACACCCGATACATTGTGGACACCGAACACAGGTAGGTGCCCTCGTCGAGCAGCTGGGCGAAGACCTGCAACGGCGCCAGATCAACGAACCTGGGGCTGCCCAGCACCTCCAAGACCTTGCGTCGCTCGAACTCGGAGAGCTTGTTCACCGGGTCCGACACCGGTTGCTGCAAAACCGAACTCGGTCCTGCAGCCGCGTTGCGGCGGCGGATCGCGGTGGAACGCACCAGCCCGGTCAACTCCGCCGCACGCCGAGTTCCGGCTCCGGCATCGGTCAACGACGTGTACGCGGTGGTCAGTGCTTTCTGCGCTGTTCTTCCGAATCCGCTCTCTCGGAGAGAGATTCCAACAGAGCGTGTGGTCGAGTAGCCCAGGGGAACTGCTCCCCTGGGCCCTCACAGAACCGTGCTTAACAGTCTCCCGTTACACGGCTCTTACCATCCAGTCGGCAGATAACTGCGGGTCCAAGCCCAATGGGCGAACGCCCTCGGGTAGTGCTCGTTCACGGAATGCCACCATGCACGCAGCTTGTTGAACCCGCGCAACCGTTTGTATTTCTTTCTGGCCCAACGCATCAGATAGGTGTTGATGCGCCTGCACAAGACATACATCTTCGTCCGGTAGAACCGGCCGTAGTACTGCAACCAGCCGCGCACGATTGGATTGATCCATCGCGCGAGCTGGCCCAGAGTCCAGTCCGTGTGTCGATGCAGACCCCAGCTACGAACTTCCCGATTGATGCGCTTCTGGGCGTCCTTGCTGATCGCGGGCAGGAACGAGGAGAACATCTCCCCGTGCTTGTCCCGCGCGCCGCGCGCCCGGAATTCGTACCCCAGGAACGTGAACGACGTGTGCTCATACGAGCCGGTTCGCCGATTATTGTCCTTGCAGTACACGACTTTCGTCTTCTCCGGATGCAGCGCCAGCCCGACTTCCTCGAAACGCTCACCGATCACGCGCCGCAGCATCAGCGCCTGCTTCTCACTGGTGCAATGCACCACGGCGTCGTCCACATATCGCTCGAACCCAACCGACGGGAATCTCCGCGTCATCCAGGCATCGAACGCGTAATGCATGAACAGGTTCGCCAAAACAGGCGAGACCGCGGACCCCTGCGGGGTCCCGCGATCTCGTTGTTCCAGTGTCCCATCCGAGCGTTGTAGCGGAGCCGAAAGCCACCGCCGCACATACAACACCACCCAATCTTGGTCGGTATTGGCCCGGACCGCCTTGACCATCAGGTCGTGATCGACGGTGTCGAAGAACTTCCGGATGTCCAGATCGAGCACCCATTCCGACTTCCAACACCGCCGCCGACACACATCGACAGCGTCCAAGGCCGAACGCTTCGGGCGATATCCGTAGGAGTCCGGGTGGAACATCGGCTCCACCCGCTTTTCCAACTCCGTGGCTACCACCGTCTGCGCGATCCTGTCCGCCACCGTCGGAACTCCCAACGTCCGAACGCCGCCACTGGTTTTCGGGATATCCACCGCCCTGACAGGCGGCGGAAAATACGTCCCCGACGACATCCGATTCCAGACCTTGTAGAGATTATTCTTCAGGTCGAGCTCGAACTCCTCGATCGACACCCCGTCCACTCCAGCGGCACCCTTGTTGGCCTTTACTCTGCGATATGCCTCGCGCACAGCCCATTTCGAGATATCAAACGACTTACCCGACGATTTCGACTGGATCATCCAGCTCCTCCCGACCACAGTCGGTTGACTGGTTCACCAGCCCGAATGGTCCGGCCCCTTCGCTCCACGCCCATTACAAGCGTCTCACCGCTACTACGAGCCGGTCCGCCGGCACACCCCGCATCGGTACTCGACGCCTCACAGTATTGCTGCTCGGCGCACTCCCTCTCGCTCACACCGAAGTGAAAGCCGTAGCGGGGCATGCCTTCCCACGTTCCATGTGAAAGCCGGAGATCAGGCTCACGTCGCCTCCATGCCGGACACCGCCTGGCCAGAAATTCGGCACCCGCCAGACTGATCCCGGAACCGAAAATTAGCTCCGGTTTCGATGTCACTTCAATCAATAACGACACGTCAGCAGCGATTCACTCTCGTTCGTCTTCCTGATCCCCATCTGACGCCTCTACCGACGCCTTTTCCTCATCGCTCACCACGACGGTCTTCAGCCAACGCAGCATGAGGTGATTTGAAGCCTCTCCCGGAACGAGCGACTCCGAAGGGCCACTACCTCTTCATCATTCACACAGCACCACCATCGACGACACCGCCTACCTCATGCCGCCTCCAATGTTCGTGGCACACCTTTTCCCATGATGTCCAGGGCGGTCTCGGTGGTGACGAGACGTTTGTTCGCTCGTGCCAATTCTGCTGTCAGGCGCGCGATTTCGGCTTGCTCTGCGGTGAGTTTGCCGACTTTCTCGCCCGGTTTCTTACCGGAGAGGACTCCCGCGTCGCGCTGCTTGCGCCACTCGCGGATCTGCGAGGAATACAGCCCTTCCCGCCGCAGATACCCGCCACCGTCGCCGTGTTCGATCGCCTGCTCGTAGGCCTGCAGATACGCCAACTTGTCCGCCGCGCTGAACGCACGCCGCCGCTTCGGCTCGTCACCACGCGGCCCTCGAGAACCCATCCGCCCATTGTGGCCTTCGGCCACCGTGGTGCTTGTCCTGGTCATGAAATATCGATCCGTCTCTCGCCCTGCATCTAACCCATTGGCTCCGAGCCGGTGGACTCACCTCACCCTGACACGCAGGGGGACTGCATCCGGCGGACCTGATGGAGTTCATTCGCAGGACACCGGACGGCGCGGTGCTGACGATCGAAACGATCATGCGCAATGTCACCCCGATGTGCACCATCGCCCCATCGCGCCGAACGCGGGTCCGGTGGCCGGCGGGACGACCGTTGTGCTGACCGGGACGAACCTGACTGGTGCGACCGCAGTGAGTTTCGGTGGCACACCGGCAACCTCGTTCACCGTCAACTCTTCGACGCAGATCACGGCGGTGACCCCTGCCCATTCGGCCGGGACGGTGACGGTCACCGTCACCACCGTGGGAGGAACGAGCACCGGGGTCTCCTACACCTACCTCTGACAGTGGGTGTGGCTGGGCCGTCGGCGGGCAATTGCCTACCGACGGCCCAGCCGCGTTACCGTCGACGGAGTTGAATGGAACGGGCAGCTTCGTGACCTGATTGCATACCGAACCGAGCCCCCCGAACGCGCCGCAGGTGCGGGTCAGCCGACGGGTTGGTGGCTGCGGACACGTGGACCGGTGTACGCGGGAAGGTGCTGGTAACCATGCAACGTGAACAGTGGCCGCCGGGTGGGTGGATCGGTCAATCGCAGGTTCGGAAAGGTTTCGAAGAGCGCACGCAGGGCATGGGCTGCTTCCATCCGGGCCAGGCCGGCGCCCAGGCATACGTGGATACCGCTGCCGAAGGACAGGTGACTACTGGCATTGTGCCGGGTGATGTCGAAACGGGCCGGCTCGGCGAACACCTCGGGGTCGCGGTTCGCGCCGGCCAGAGACAGCACCACGGTTGACCCTTTGCGCAGCCGGATACCGCCGACCTCCAACGCTGTCCGGGTGGTGCGAGCGGTGGTCTGCACCGGCGGATCGATCCGCACAATCTCCTCGACCGCATTCGGCCATAGGTCGGGCTCGGCGTGCAATCGGTTCAGCTGATCGGGATGGCGCAGCAGCCAGGTGATGCCCTTGCCGATCAGGTTGACCGTGGTTTCGAAGCCCGCTGCCATCAGCAGGGTCGCCGAGGCGCACAGTTCGTGGGTGGACAAATCGCCTGCGGTGACAAGGTTGCTGAGGATATCGTCGCCGGGTTCGGCCCGAAGTCGCTCGACGTGCTCGATGAGATATCGGTGCACTCGCTCCGAGGATTCCATCGCCCGCTGGTGCGTTCGCCAGGAGATCCCCAGGTCGAGCAATGGGCTGATGTCGTCGCCCCAACGCAGGAACATCTCGCGATCGGAGTCGGGGAAGCCGAGCATCTCCGAGATGATGGCGATGGGGACCTGCGCGGCGTACTGCGCCACCAGATCGGCCGGCCCGTCGTCGGGGAGTACCGCGAGGAGTTCCTCGGTGACCGTCTCGATCCTCTCGCTCAACCGGGCGACGGCGCGCGGTGTGAAGGCCGCGGTGACTGGTTTGCGCATCCGAGTGTGCTCGGGTTGGTCGATCACCAGCATCGACGGAGGATCCGCTGGGGTGGGTGGGAGGGGTCGGCGTTGCAGGGCGCGTAGTACGGGTCGGGGTGCGAGTACGGTCGGTACGCCGACACCGAAACGTTTGTCGCGCAGTATTTCCCGGACCATTCCGTGATCGAAGGTGATCCATACCGGGTGGGCCCGGCGCAACCCACCCTTGCCCCGCATCTCCTCGATCAGAGCGTATGGATTCTCGATCCCCTCCGGGCCACCGATCAATCGCGCGAACGGATCACCGCGACGGAGTTGCACCTTCTTGAACAGAAGGACGACGCCATGGTTAGTGACCCACCGATACATGTACTGCGGCTTCATCGAGCGGTGCGAAAGCACGGCGCCGATGTCGCACCGACCACTCACCATTCGCTCATCACCCTTTCGATGGTCGGACCGACTTCGGACAGTGCGTCTGGATGGCTCAGCTCGAGATGATGAGCATCGACAACCCTGTTGTGAATCTCACCGGTGACATAGAGACGCCATCCGTTTGCGAGAACGTCGTGGTCCGAATGGTCTTTACCCGCGGTGAAGAAGACCAGATCGCCGTCGAAGACTTCGGGCCGGTAATCATCGGCGATGTGGCTCGCGGTCTCGAAACTCTCCATTACCCGGTTCACCTGTTCGGCGCTGAACAGCCCGGTGCCGGTCACCTGATCACGGATGACAGCCCACGCTTGTTCGTAGGTGTCTACTCGGGCTTCGTCTCCGAGGCCGAACAGCTCTCGCCAGCCGCCGAGCAGGTCCGCCATCAGCTGCCCCGGCTCCGGTTCTGCTGCCGTGGTGGGCGTAGCGACGGGCTCCCCCGGTGTGGCGACCGCGCTGTCCAGCACGGCCAGCATCCCGGTCGATTCACCGTCGCGCCGCAATCGCACTGCCATGGCATGCGCGATTTGCCCACCCAATGACCACCCGAGCAGGTGGTATGGCCCATTCGGCTGAACACGGCGAATCTCGGCCACATAGCGTTCCGCCAGTTCTTCCACCGACTCGACCCCTGGTTCGCCCGCCACGACGTGGGGGTCCTGCAATCCGTAGACTGGTCGATCTTTGTCCAGATGTTCGAGCAAACCGCCGTAGAACCACGCCAGCCCACCTGCAGGGTGCACAGCGAACAGCGCCGGTTTGGTCCCGCCGGCGCGAAGCGGAAGCAGCACGTCCATGCCGGAGCCACCGCCGGTCGCGTCATCGGCCCTGCGCGCCAGCACCTTCGGGGTCGCGTCGTCGAACATCCACGGCAACGCGATCGTCACCCCACGAGCTTGCAACTCGGTAACCACCATGGTGGCCAGCAGCGAATTACCGCCCAGATCGAAGAACCCATCCGAGAGACCGACCCGCCCGACTCCCAGGACTTTCGAGTAGACCTCACTGATCAGTTTCTCGGTACGAGTGCGCGGTGCGACGAATGCGTCCGCGGACACCTCGAAATCGGGGGCAGGCAACGCCTTCCGATCGAGCTTACCGTTGACCGTCAACGGCAGATCCGGCACAACCATGACCACCGAGGGCACCATGTACCCGGTCAGAACCTGCGCAGCGACCTCCCGAACTTCGCCCGGCTCGACCGGCTGCCCGTCGATGCCCACGACGTAACCGATCAGCTGATCCACACCACGCTCGTGGCGGTGCACTGCCACGGCGGCCCGTGTCACGCACGGATGCCGCAGCAACGCCGCCTCCACCTCGCCGGGTTCGATCCGGTAGCCGCGCAGCTGTACCTGCGCGTCTGCACGGCCCGCATAGGACAGCTCCAGGCCGCTCGTGGACTTCTGCCACCGGCCGAGATCTCCGGTTCGATACAACCGGGCACCGGTCGGATCGAACGGGTTCGCCACGAATCGCGCCGCGCTCAGCGCGGGAGCCCCCAGGTAGCCGCGCGCGAGTTGTCCCCCGGCCACGTAGATCTCCCCGGCGACACCGATCGGCACGGGCTGCAGCCGGGAGTCGAGTACGTACACCCTCAAGCCCGGCAGCGGTGATCCGATCCCGGCAGCACGCGTTCCATCGATATCGGCGGACGTCACATGCACGGTCGTCTCGGTGATTCCATACATGTTGACCAATCGCGGCGATCCCGGCGCGTGGCCCGCGAACCAGCCGGCGAGCCGTGAGGTGTCCAATTCCTCACCGCCGAAGACGACGTATCGCAAGGCGAGATCACCAGCTGGGCAACCGGATTCCCGGTAGGAGCGCTCTGCGTCGGCGAACCCGTAGAACGCCGACGGGGTCTGGCTCAACACGGTTATGCGCTCTCGTGCCACGAGGTCGACCATCGCCTGCGGAGACCGGGACGTGGCGTAGTCGACAACGACCACCCTGCCACCGGACAGCAACGCCCCCCACATTTCCCACACCGCGAAATCGAAGGCATACGAATGGAACAACGTCCACGCGTCATCTCGGCCGAAGTCGAATCGCTGGGCCGTGTGGGTGAACAACGTGATCGCATCACGATGGCTGATCGCAACTCCCTTGGGACGGCCCGTGGATCCTGAGGTGTAGATCACGTAGGCGATGTTGTCCGGCCGCGGCTTCGGCACCGCCGCGTCGCGATGGTCCGCGGCTGCGCCCACACAATCTTCGGCGAGTATCACCGGTACCGCGCATTCGGGGATCGACGCCGCAATGTCCGCAGAGGTCAGCACCGCCGCTGGGCCGGCGTCGTCGAGGATGAATCGCAACCGTTCGGTCGGATATGCCACATCCAGCGGCAGATAACCGGCACCGGCTCGCACCACCGCAAGCAGTCCCACGACCAGTTCGACGGACCGTGACAGCGCTACCGCCACCAACGTTTCCGGTCCCACGCCGTGCTCGATCAACCGGGCTGCCACCTCGCCGGCGCGCCGATCGAGGTCGGCATAGGTCAGCTGGGTTACGCCGTCGCTCACCGCGACCGCGTCCGCCTGGGCTGCGACCTGTTCGCTGAACAGCTCCGCCAGTGTCACTTCCGCGACCGGGGCGCCCGCTTCCCCTGCTGCGCTGAGCAATTCGCGCCGCTGCGCGGGACCGACGATGTCGATATCGCCGAGCAGCACCGTCGGATTCGTGGTCACCTCCTCCAGGGTCCGCACGAACGCCTGGGCGAATCGTGTCATCGTCTCCTCGACGAAGAGATCGGTGGCGAACGTCAGGCGACCCACCATGCCGGCCGGGCCACCCGCCTCGTCCACCTGCTCGACCAGCTTCACAGCCAGGTCCGCCTGTGCCTGATCGAAGCCGGTTTCCACCGGCTCGATGCCGAGTCCCGGCAGCTCCAGCGCGGCCCTGCTCAGGTTCTGGACATCGAGGGTGACCTGGTAGAGCGGCAGATGCGCGGTCGACCGAGGCGGATTCAGCATCTCTACGACGTGCTCGAAGGGCACCTCCGCGTGCGCGAACGCCGCAAGGCCCGTATCACGTGTCGCGGCAAGCAATTCGGCGAACGGCTGATCGGACGACACCCGCGATCGCAACACGAGCGTGTTGACGAACATACCGATCAGATCGTCGAGTTCGCGCTCCCCGCGGCCGGCGACCGGCGTGCCGATCGCGATATCGTCGACACCCGCCGACCTGGACAGCAGGACGCTCAACGCCGCGTGCAGAACCATGAAGACCGTCGCATTCGACGCACGTGCGACGGCATCGATTCGGGCATGCAACTCAGCCGGAAGCTCGAAATCGACCGAGCTGCCTCGCATCGACGCCACCGGTGGCCGGGGCAGGTCGGTCGGCAACTCGAGCAGGTCGGGCAGCCCGTCGAGGGTATCGTTCCAGAATCGCAGCTGGCGCGATACGACCGAGTCCGGATCGTTCTCGTCGCCGAGCAGTTCGCGCTGCCACAGTGCGTAGTCCGCGTACTGGACCGGGAGGACCGGCCACATCAATTCGGTCCCTTGCCGAACCGCCTCGTACGCTACAGCGACATCGCGCGCGAGAGGGATCATCGACTGGCCATCGGCACAGATGTGATGCACGGCGACGACCAATACGTGGTCGCGCTCGCCGACGGCGAGCAGTTCGATACGCAACGGCGGCGCCTCTCGCACATCGAAACCCCTCGATACGATGTCGACCACGCGCTGCGCCACATCCCGTTCGTCGATCGCGACCGGTGTCATTACCGGTACGACCTCGTCGCTGGCGACGGCGACCTGGTGCGGCATGTCGTCGGCCATCGGGAACCTGGTCCGCAGCGACTCGTGCCGGTCGACGACCAATTCGCACGCGCGCCGCAGCGCGTCGATATCGAGGTCGCCCCGCAACCGGATCACCAGCGGGATGTTGTACGCACCGACCGAGGTGTCGAACTGGTTGAGGAACCACATCCGTTGCTGCGCCGGTGACAGCGGCACGAGCGCCGGCCGAGTTCGCGGGATCAGTGGCTTGCGAGCGTTCGGGGCCAAAGTCGACAAGCGAGCCGCGAGATCTGCCACAGTCGCCGCTTCGAACAAGTCCCGAACACCGATGCGCACCCCGAGTGCCGCGCTCAATCGCGCGGTCACCCGCGTCGCCGACAGCGAATCTCCACCGAGGTCGAAGAAACTGTCTGTCCTGCCCACTCGGTCAATGCTCAACACGTCCCCGAACACCTCCGCAACGCTGCGCTCGGAGTCGGTGCGTGGGGCGACCCATTCCCTTATGCCCGTGAATTTCGGCGTGGGAAGCGCCCGGCGATCGAGTTTGCCGGTCGTGGTGAGGGGCAGTTCGGCAACCGTCACCAACACGTCGGGCACCATGTGCGCGGGCAGCCGCAACCGTGCTGCGGCCAGCACCTCATCCGGCTCTACCTCCTCGGCGGCGACGAGATAACCAACGAGCCGGCCGATGCCGCGTTCGTCCTTTCGCAGCGCGACACCCGCACGCTCGACCCCGGGACAGCCGGCCAGGACGGACTCGATCTCGCCGAGTTCGATGCGTTGCCCGCGAATCTTGACCTGGAAATCGCGGCGGCCGAGATATTCGAGCGTGTGCTGCGGTGTCCAGCGAGCCAGGTCGCCGGTGCGGTACATGCGTGAACCTGCCGCAGCGAACGGATCGGCCACGAACGCGGCGGCGGTCGCCGCGGACCGGTTCACGTAGCCACGAGCCAGCTGCACGCCGGCCAGGTACAACTCCCCCACCACCCCGACCGGCACCGGCCGCAACCACTCGTCCAGCACGACGGCCTCGACACCACGCATCGGGGCGCCGATCGTCACCACGTCACCGGGATACAACTCGCTGATCGCGGCCAGGATCGTGGTTTCGGTGGGTCCGTATCCGTTCAGCAACCGCCGTCCGGGCGCCCACGCCGCCACGGTCTCGGCCGTGACCGCCTCGCCACCGGCGGCCAGCACCCGCAACGAGTCGAGTCCGGTGGGCGACATCGTCGCCAGCACACTCGGGGTCAGGAAGGCATGCGAAACTCGCTGCGCCGCCATGATTTCCCGCAGCGCCTCACCGGCGAACAGCTCCGGCGGCGGCACCACCAGCGTCGCGGCGTTGCTGTGTGCCAGCAGCACCTCGAGCACCATCACGTCAAAGCCGGGAGCGGCGCCGAGCAGCACCCGCGACCCGCTGTCGGCACCGAAGCGATCACGTTGTACCGCTGCGAAATTCGCCAGCCCCTCATGGGTGACCGCGACCCCCTTCGGGGTCCCCGTCGAGCCCGAGGTGTAGATCACGTATGCCGCATCCCGGATATGGGGGGAGCGTGTGCGTTCTGCCGTGGTCACCGCGGACGCCGGGCGCGACGCGATGGTTTCGGCGGTGTCCAGGTGGTCGAGAACCAGCACGCGCACCGCGTCGGGAAGCAACTGCCGCGATGCCGAGTCCGTGATCGCCACTCGCACAGCGGAGTCTGCGATCATGTGCCCGACTCGCTCGGCCGGATTCCGAGTATCGACCGGCACGAAAGCCGCACCCGCTTTGGCCACCGCCCACAACGCGACGACGAACTCTACCGACCGCGGCATCACCAGCGCGACCTGATCTCCAGGGCCTACACCCCAGCCGATCAAGTGTCGCGCCATTCGGTTCGACCAGGCGTCCAGCTCACGATAGGACACCGTGCGTCCGCCCGAAACCATCGCTGCGGCAGCGGGTTCGGTGGTCGGACCCACCGCGAGCAGCTCCGCCATCAGGCGTGGCGCTTCGGCGCTGCCCCCCGAAGCGGGTACCAGCTCGCGACGCTCGCGCGCGGACAACAGGTCGATCGCCCCGAGCGGCGTACGCGGATGGGTCGTGACCGCGCGCAGCACCGCCTCGACACGTGCGGCAAGACCGGCCGCCGTGACGTCGTCGATACGGGACCGCTGGTACCGGACTCGGACATGCAGTTCGTCGGTGTGATGCGCTTGCACCGTGACCGGGTAGTGCGTGGCGTCGCTGCCTTCCGCCGAGACCACCCGCATCCCGTCGATATCGGCGTCACCCATGCCGCTGCTGTCGACCGGATAGGACTCGAAGACGACCAGTGTGTCGAACAGTTGAGTGCCGCCCGCGGCCGCCAGGATCTGCGACAGTTCGACGTAGTGGTGTTCGAGCAGACCGGTGTTCTCGGCCTGCAACCGATTCAGCGCGTCCTCGACGGTCAGGTTCCGGCCCACGTCGGCGACGACCGGAATCGTATTGATGAACAGGCCGATCATCGACTCGACGCCCGGGAGGTCGGCCGGCCGGCCGGAAACGGTGCTGCCGAATACGACGCGTTCGACGCCGAGCAGATTGCCCAGTACCAGCGCCCAGGCGAACTGCACGATCGTTGCCATCGTCACCGCTCGGGCCCGGGCGAATTCCACCAACTCCGCCGTGACGGCGTGATCGAGCACGATCGCCAGATCGATCGGGAGGTCGGTGGTCGCCGCCGAGTGTGGATCGGCGACCAGTGTGGGCTCACCGATGCCGGACAGCGCATCTCGCCACGCCGCGATGCTGGTGGACCACTCGCGCCGGTCCAGCCAGTCGAGGTAGTCGCGGTACGACGCGACGTCGGGCAACAGTTCCGCCCGGGTGTCTACCGCGTACAGGCCGATCAGCTCACGCCACAACAGCGGCAAGGACCAACCGTCCACCAGGAGGTGGTGCGCCGTCAACACCAGCCGGAAGTCCTGCGGCCCGACGACGATGAACAAGAGTCGCAGCAGCGGTGGGTCGGCCGGATCGAATGTGGCCGTCCGCTCGGCTGCGAGCAGGTCATCCAATTGCTTTGCGCCGCTGGTCAACTCGATGCTGCGCCAGCTGACAGTGGTGTGGGCGGGCACGATCTGCGCGGGCACGCCGTCGGCCGTACGGGTGAAAGCGGCTCGCAGGTTGGGGTACCGCTTCGAGCAGCGCGTTCGCAGAACGCTCGAGCCGGTTCTCGTCGACGACGCCGGCCAGGGCGAGCACCGATTGAGCTGTGTAGACGTCGAGCCGGCCGGTGGCGAGTTCGGCGTGGAACAGCAACCCCGCCTGCAGCGGCGCCAGCGACCATACGTCGGTCAGCGCACCGTACCGGTCGGCGAATGCGTCCAGGTCCGGCTGGGTGAGGTCGACGAGCGGGACGTCGGCTCGGGAGAGACCCCAGTCGGGGTTCGCGCAGGCCGCCTTGGCGATCGCGGTCACGGCGTCGACCCATTCGTCGACGAGTTCGGCGACGTCGTCGTGTTCGAGCAACCGCGATGCGTAGCCGATGTGCGCGGACAGCTCGGGTCCGGCCGCAGTGTCCACGATATTCACGTCGATCGTCAGTACAGCCGCGGCGGGCATATCCGGATCGAATGCGGCCGGCCGGTCGAACTGTTCATCGGTCGGCACCCATGCCAGGTCCGACAAGGACGTGAGATCGACGCCGGCGCGGCCGAGATTGTTGTAGCTGATCTGTGGCTCCGGCGAGCTTGCGAGCCGGTCGGCGGTGTCGGCGTTCGTATAGCGCAGCAGACCGTATCCGATGCCCTTGTCCGGGATCACGCGCAACTGATCCTTCACGGACTTGACCGCCGCGCGCGGATCCGCGAGCGCGATTTCATTCAGGTCGAGCGCCACCGGGTACGCGTTGGTGAACCACCCCACGGTGCGTGAGACGTCGGCGCCCGCAGCGATCTGCTCTTCACGTCCGTGGCCCTCCAACAGGACTTTCACGCCCTCGTGGGTGACACCGCGCCGCTTGCGCCAGCGTGTCACCGCCACGGCCAGAGCGGCGAGCAGAGCATCGTCGATGCCGCCGCGAACCGCACCGGGCACCGCATCGAGCAACACCGACGTGCGCTCTGCCGGAATGGACACTGCCAGATGCCGCACGGTCGACTGAGTATCGACTGCGGGATCCAACGCCGCACGACCGAGCAGCGGATCGGCAGCCACACTCATCCGATGCCACAGTTCGAACTCGTTCGCGCGATCCTCGGCAGCCGCGGCCAAAGCGTGCGCCCACCGGCGCATCGACGTGCCCTGCGCCGGCAGCTCCACCGGTTGCCCGTGTGTGACCTGTTGCCAGGCGGCCACGAAGTTGGGAATCAGGATGCGCCACGACACCCCGTCGACCGCCAGGTGGTGAATCACGATGAGCGCCCGGGCCTCGGCATCGACACCCGGTTCGGGAACCAGGCACACGACCTGCAGCATCCGGCCCGTGGCCGGATCCAGGCCGCCGGATGCGGCAGCCAGCGCCGCTTCCACCACGGCCGTGAAACCGTCGCTGCCCGGCGCCTCGCCGGCACGGAATGTGCGGGTCAGCACCGACCCCGCCGCGTCAGCGGCGGACTCCGGCAGCACCTCCAGCCGTCGGTCGCGCAGCCGCGAGCGCAGCATGTCGTGCCGTTGAAGAACCGCCTGCACGGTCGCGGTCACGTCGTCGACCCGCACGTCACCGGGCAACCGCACCAACATCGATTGCGCGAACCGATCGGCTGCCCCGAGTCGGTCGACGAACCACGACACGATCGGCGTGAAAGGGACCTCTCCCACTCCGCCCTCGGGCAGCTCCGCGAGCGATATCCGTTCGGAAGCCGCCGCAACCTGCGCCAGTCCGCGAACGGTCTTGCGCTCGAAGATGTCCCGGGCGGTCACGACGACACCTGCGGACTTCAGCCGCGATGCCAGCTGGATCGACATGATGGAGTCACCGCCGAGCGCGAAGAACGATGTCGACGCGCCGACCGACGCGACACCGAGAACGTCGGCGAAGGCAGCCGCGATAGTACGTTCCAGGTCGGTCGCCAACGCCGGCACATCGTCTTCCCCGAGCTCGAAGACGGGCTCCGGCAGCGCTTTCCGGTCCACTTTGCCGGTCGAGGCGAGCGGCATGCGGTCGAGCACCGTGACGACCGCCGGCACCATGTGTGCAGGCAAGGCGGCAGCGACATGGTCGAGCACCGCAGTCGGTTCGAGGTCCGCCGCAGGTTCGGTCACGATGTAGGCGGCGAGAATCGGTTGCCCACCGGGACCGGTTCGGTGCACGGTTACGGCGGAGACCACCTCAGGGTGTGCGAGCAGCGCGGCGTCGATTTCGCCGAGTTCGATGCGCTGGCCGCGTATTTTGACCTGGAAGTCGATGCGGCCGACGTATTCCAGCGCACCGCGCGCGGTCCAGCGGACGATGTCGCCGGTGCGGTACATCCGCGAACCCGGTTCCCCGTAGGGATTCGCCACGAACGCACCCGCCGTCGCCACGGACCGATTCAGGTAGCCGCGCGCCAACTGAGGACCGGACAGGTAGAGCTCCCCTTCCACTCCCACGGGTACCGGCCGCAACCGCGCGTCCAGGACCACAGCCTGCGCACCGCGGATGGGCCCGCCGATGGTGATCACGTCCTCGGGCTGCACCGGGTCGCTCATCGTGATCACGATCGTTGTTTCCGTCGGCCCGTAGATGTTGTGCAAACGCCGGCCCGGTGCCCACGCGGCGACCACATCCGTCGCCACCATCTCCCCGCCGACCGCCAGCATCCGCACGCAATCGAGGCCGGCGGGCGACATCGTCGCCAGCACACTCGGTGTCAGGAAGGCATGCGATACCTGATGTGTCCTGATCAGCTCCGCGAGCTCCGAACCGCCGAACACCTCCGGTGGTGATACGACCAGCGCTGCACCGGCTGCGTGCGCCATCAACGCCTCGAGCAGGACCGCGTCGAAGGCAGGCGCGGCGACTTGCAGCACACGCGAGGTGCTGTCCACCCGGTAACGATCACGCTGCTCGGCCGCGAAGCCCGCCAGTCCTTCGTGGGTGACGACAACGCCCTTCGGCTTTCCCGTCGACCCGGACGTGTAGACCACATAGGCCGCGTCTCGAATCTGCAAGGAACGCGGGCGATCCGCGTCCATGACGGCGTGCTGCGGACGCGAGGCGATATCGGCGGCCGAACGCGGATCATCGAGCATCAGCCAGCGGACGCCGTCCGGCAACGACATGCGTGCTGCCTCGATCGTGATCCCGATCTCGACACCGGAATCGTTGACCATATGCCCGATGCGCTCGGGGGGATACCGCAGATCCACCGGCACGAATGCAGCACCCGTCTTCGCGATCGCCCACATGGCGATGTGATAGTCGACCGACCGTGGCACGGCGAGGGCGACGAATACACCCGGTCCGACGTCCTGGGCCAGCAGATGAGCGGCGAGCTGGTTCGACCGACGGTCGAGCTCGTCGTAGGTGAGGGTCTCGCCGTCTCCGATCAGCGCGATCGCGAAGGGGTTCGCGACCGCGGCCGACGCGAGCAGTACGGGAAGCAGGCACGGTGTGGTCGTGTCGGCGCCACGTGCGGGAAGCAGGCGTTGCGCCTCCTCGGCACTCAGCAATCCGATGTCGCCCACCGGCCGGGTCGGATCGTCCGTGACCGCTTCGAGTACGCGAACGAACCGCTCTGCGAACGATGCTACGGTCGACTCGACGAAAAGATCTGTGGCGTAGACGATCTCGCCATCGATACCAGCGGGCCGCTCATCCTCGACGCGTTCGGTCGCCAGCACGGTGAGGTCGGTTTTGGCCTGTGCCACGCCGGGATCGAGGAGTTCGACATCGACACCGGACAACTCGAACCGGGCCGGGCGCATGTTCTGCAGCCCGAACATCACCTGGAACAACGGTGTATACGCGGTCGACCGGGGGCGCTCCAGGGCGTCGACCAGTCGTTCATAGGGCACGTCGGCGTGCGCGAGCGCCTCCACATCGGTGTGGCGCACCTCCGACAGAAATTCCCCGAACGACCGGTCCTCACCTACCCGCGTGCGCAACACGACGGTGTTGACGAACATGCCGACCAGATCGTCCAGCGCCTGGTTTCCGCGCCCGGCCACCGGGGTGCCGACACAAATGTCTTCGCTGTGCGCGGTGCGAGCCAGCAGGATCGCCAGTGCCGCATGCAACACGACGAACACGGTGACGCCTTCGCGGTGCGCCAGCCGCACCACAGCGTCGTGCAGTCGCGGCGGCACCGCGAAGCCGATGCTGCCGCCGGCAGTCGACACGGTGGCCGGCCGGGGCCGATCGGTCGGCAGGTCGAGCGTTTCCGGGGCGTCACCGAGAACATCGCTCCAATACGCGATCTGCCGCGCGATCACCGACGCCGGATCGTCCTCGGCGCCCAGCATGTCGCGCTGCCACAGCGCGTGGTCGGCGTACTGCACTGTCAGCGGTTCCCATTGCGGCACAAGCCCGTTCACACGTGCTTCGTAGGCGGCGCAGATGTCGCCCGCCAGCGGCGCAATCGAGGAGCCGTCAGCGGCGATGTGATGTGCTACGAGCACGATCACGTGTTCTTCGGCGCCGATGCGGTACAGCCGTGCTCGCACGGGCGCCGAGTGCGCGATGTCGAAACCTGCTCCGGCGGCCTGGCGGATCCGGTCGGTCAGTTCGACCTCGTCGGCGACCGTTTCGGGTGCAAGCGCCAGTTCCCCCGCCATGGCGGAAACGTCGTTCACCACCTGGCACGGCTCGCCGCCGATGGCGGGGTATACCGTCCGAAGCGGTTCGTGCCGCGCCACCACGTCGAGCAACGCCGCCTGCAGCGCGTCGACGTTCAAGGCGCCGGTCAACCGGGCCGCGAAGCAGATGTTGTACGCCGCCGACGCGGTGTCGAACTGATTGAGGAACCATATCCGTCGCTGGGCTGCCGCCAGCGGCACGATCGCCGGCCGTGTCCGTGGTGCGAGGGGGATCGTCGTGGCATCGGTGCGTCGTGCGAGGTGGTCGGCGAGTCGTGCGATCGTCGGCTCGTCGAAGATGTCTCGGATGCCGGCCTCGACACCGAGAGCTGTCCGGGCCCGCGCCGCTATCTGCGCGGCCGAGAGCGAGTTGACACCGATCTCGAACAAGTTCGCCGTCACGCTCACGTGATCGGTTCCCGTGACCTGCGATACGATGTTCGCGAGTACCGTTTCGCAGCCGGTTCGAGGTGGCACGAATTCCTCGCCATCGTCGAATGTCGGCTGCGGCAAGGCGGCTCGATCGAGTTTGCCGTTCGCGGTGAGCGGCATCGAGTCGAGCACTTCCACTGCGGCCGGAACCAGGTACGGCGGCAGCGAGCGAGTGAGCTGGTCGCGAATCGCGCGACCGCTGGTTGTCGCGCCCGGCGCCGGCGCAACGTATCCGACGATCCGATCCGAGGTGGCGACAACGACCGCACGAGCCACCTCAGGCAGGGCGGACAGCGCGGCTTCGATGTCACCGGGTTCGACCCTCTGTCCGCGGACCTTCACCTGGAAGTCGCTGCGGCCCAGGAATTCCAGCTCGCCGGCCTTCGTCCACCGGACCAGATCGCCGGTGCGGTACAGCCGCTCCCCCGGGTCACCGAACGGGTTCGCGACGAATGCAGCGCACGTAAGAGCAGAATGAGCGTGATAACCGCGCGCCAGTTGAACACCCGAGACGTACAGTTCGCCGACGACCCCGATGGACACCTGTCCCAGCCGCGCATCGAGCACATGAACCCGCATACCGGCGACAGGCGTGCCGATCGGAGCCGACGCGCGGGTTGTCCCGCCGGGCAGGCACCGCTGGGCGGTGACGACCTCTGCTTCTGCGGGGCCGTACCAGTTCACCAGATCCGCGTTCACGAACACCTGCGCCGCAGCGTCGACCGTGCGCTGCGCCAGCGCCTCACCCGCGACGAATATTCGCCGGACGGAGGACATCTGCCCGGAACCGGTGGATTCGAGCAGCACATCGAGCATCGAAGGCACGAAATGCACCGTGGTGACCTGGTGACGCGCGATGACATCGGCGATGTACGCCGGATCGCGATGCCCGTCGGGTTCGGCGACCACGATCCGCGCGCCGGTCTGCAACGGCCAGAACAATTCCCACACCGCGATATCGAACGTGATCGGAGTCTTGTGCAGCACCACGTCAGCCGCGCTGTGCGGCCACTGCTGCTGTGCCCACGCCAGCTGACTCACGGTCGCGGCGTGAGTGAGAGCGACTCCCTTCGGGACACCGGTAGAGCCGGAGGTGAACAGGACGTAGGCACAGTGCCCCGGCTCGAGCGGCGCGCGCCGCTGGCCGTCGGTGATCGGCGCATCGGGCATACCCGTCACGTCCAGTCGATCGAGCAGCACGGATTCGGATCCATCCGGCAGTTCGGCACCGTCGGACGTGGTCGTGAGCACCACCAGCGGCTGTGCCGCGTCCAGCACACCCGCGATACGCGCACTCGGATGATCCGGATCGATCGGAAGGAACGCGGCGCCCGACTTCACCACGGCGTACAGAGCCGTCACGAGCTCGACCGAGCGGCGGACCGCCACTGCCACAACAGTTTCGGGCTGCGCGCCGCGGGCGATGAGCCATCCGGCCAGTCGATTGACGCCGGCGTCGAAATCCCGGTAGGTCAACACCTCACCGTCCGGGAGGAGAACCGCCGCAGCGTCGGGCGTGCGCGCTACCTGTTCGTCGAAGGCATCGACAAGAGTCCGGCCCGTCACAACGGCGCCCCCAGTGTCGTTCCACCGCTCCAGAAGCTGCCGGTCGGCGGTACCGAGCAGATCGATCCTGTCGACGGTCGCGCCGGCATCAGATGCCGCGGTGTCGAGAACACGCACGAACTGCTCGGCGAAACGTCGCATGGAGTCTTCGTCGAACAGATCCGTGGCATACGTCATGCGCAATCGCATGCCGGCCGGCTCGTTGTGGGTGCCGTGTTCCTCGGTCATCATGAGCAGCAAGTCGTAGATCGCCGCACTGTCACCGGGGTCGATGCTCTCGACAGCGAGACCCGGAAGTTCGACCCGCGCTCGCGCCATGTTCTGGTAGGCAAGCATCACCTGGAACAGCGGTGTGTGCGCCGTCGAACGGGGCGGATTCAGCGCATCCACGAGTTGCTCGAACGGAACATCGGCATGGTCGAATGCCTCGATGTCGGTACGCCGCACCTGTTCTAGCAGGCTCATGAACGGCTGGTCGGGCGCGATGCGGGTGCGCATGACCAAGGTATTGACGAACATCCCGACGAGATCGTCCAGCGACCGGTCGCCGCGCCCCGCCTGCGGCACACCGATGGTGACGTCGTCGCTGCCGGACAGTTTCGACAGCACGATGGCCAGCGCGGTGTGCACTACCATGAACGTCGTGGCCCCGGCTCTGCGCGCCAGCGACTCCACCCGCCCGTGCAGCTCAGCGGAGATCGCGACGTGGGTCACCGCTCCGCGTTGTGTCTGCTCGATCGGCCGCGGCCGATCGGTCGGCAGCTCGAGCAGATCGGGTATGCCCGCAAGTTGAGTCCGCCAGTAGGCGATGTCGCGGGCCACATGCGAGTCCGGATCGTCCACCGAGCCGAGCACCTCGCGCTGCCAGAGCGCATAGTCGGCGAATTGGAGGGGCAACGGCACCCACTCCGGCGGAGTGCCGCTGGACCGCGCCCGGTAGGCGGTGACGATATCGGTGGCCAGGGGCGCCACCGAGTAGCCGTCGCAACTGATGTGATGGATAGCCATCGCAACCGTCCAGGTCGTATCCGACAGCTGAAACAGCGCGACGCGCAACGGTACCCGCTGCGACACATCGAATCCGACGCTCGAGAATTCGGCCAGGCGCTGCGCCAACTCGCGCTCGCCGATCGGCTGCGGCGTGAGATCGCACGTTGCGACTACTTCGGCCGCATCCAGCACAACCTGCGCCGCTGTCCCGTCGACTGCCGGATATACCGTGCGCAAGCTCTCGTGCCGTTCGATGACGTCGCCGACAGCCACTGTCAACGCATCGACGTCGAGGGCGCCTTCGAGGCGAATCGCAAGCGGCACAACGTATCCGGCCGATTCGGGGTCGAATTGGTTGAGCAACCACATCCGATTCTGCGCCTGCGACAGCGGAAGGCGAGCCGGCCGGGGGCGCCGGGTCGGCGCCGGAAGGCCCGGTACCGCACGCAAGTGCCCGATACGCTCGGCGAGGTCGGCCACAGTCGATGCCACGAAGATCACATGCACCGGTATGGATACATCGAGAATACGTCCGATGCGGCTCAATGCGCGCGTCGCAAGCAGCGAATTGCCGCCCCGATCGAAGAAACTGTCCTCTGCGCCGACCGCCGGCAGCTCGAGAAGCTCGCCGAAGACCCCGGCGATGGCCTGTTGGACAAGACCTTTCGGCTCCCGGTACTCGGACGGGTGGGTGCCCGCGTCCGGCACGGGCAATGCCTTGTAGTCGACCTTGCCGTTCGCCGTGAGCGGGATCGAGTCGATCCGTACCACCGGTGCCGGCACCATGTAGGCGGGCAGTCGCTGCGACAGAAAGCGTCGAACCTGTCTGACGTCGAGCACCGTTTCGCCCACGACGTAGGCGACCAACCGCTGCTCGCCGCCATCGGTGCGCACCTGCGCGACAGCCCCGTTCACCTGCTCGTGGGCGAGCAACGCCGCTTCGACGTCACCGAGTTCGATCCGCAGCCCGCGAATCTTGACCTGAGAGTCTGCACGACCGACATACCGGATGTCTCCGCCCTCGTCCCAGCGAACCAAATCGCCGGTGCGGTACAGGCGAGCTCCTTCGGCACGCGTGAAGGGATCGGCCACAAATGTCGCCGCCGTCAGGCCGGGCCGACGGTGATAACCGCGCGCCAACTGGATACCGCCCAGGTACAACTCACCGGTCACTCCAGGCGGTACCGGACGCAGCCGCGAATCCAACACGTGGACCACCACGTTGGCTTCGGGAGCGCCGATCGGCACCGCGACGGCATCGAAATCTTCGATCCGATGGGAGGTCACGCTGACCGCGGCCTCGGTCGGCCCGTACAGGTTGTCGATGCGGGCGTCGCTGAGATCGCGGAACCGGCGGGCGGTGTCGGCCGCGAGCGCCTCACCGATGCACAGCACACGCCGCAGCTCGGGAAAATCACCGGCAGTGGCCACGTCGATGAAGGCCGACAGCAACGACGGAACGAAGTCCACTGTTGTCACCCCGTGCTCCGCGATCAGCCGGGCCACGGCAGCAGGGTCGGCGTGCGCGTCGGGGCCGGTAACAACCAGCGACGCACCACATGTCAACGCCGAGAAGAGCTCCCAGATCGACAGATCGAACGTGAACGGCGTCCGCAGCAGCATGACGTCGTCGCTACCCAGACGGTAATGATCCCGCATCCACCGGAGTTGGTTCACAACTGCGGCGTGTTCGATCGCCACCCCCTTCGGCACGCCCGTCGAGCCCGAGGTGTAGATGACATATGCCAGATCGTCCGGACGCAACGGCCGGCTCCGATCCGCATCCGTCACCGGCGAATCAACCCGGTGTGCGGTATCGAGGTCCTCGAGCATCCACACCGGTAGATCGTCGGGCAGAACCGTATTGTCGGCCGGACGGGTGAGGACCGCGCTGGGGCGCGCAGCATTGAGCACGGCCCGCACGCGGTCGGCCGGGTGATCCGGATCGAGGGGCAAATAGGCCGCGCCGGCCGCGTGGATCGCGTACAGAGCGGTCACCATATCGATGCAGCGCCGCATCGCCACTGCCACAACGGTTTCCGGGCCAACGCCGCGTTCGATCAGTGCACGGGCGAGCGAATTCACTCGCGCGCCGAACTCACCATAGGTGAGCCGATCGCCGTTCTCGGCGGCCAGAACCGCCGTGTGCTCAGGCGTCGCAGCCGCCTGGGCCGCGAACAGGTCCGCAACCGTCGAGCTGCTGCGCCGCGTCGTCTCCCCTGTCGAACGTGCGGTCAGTACGCGCGCCTCATGTGCCGACAGCAGGTCGATGTCGCCGATGGCCCGGGTGGGATCGGTGACGACCGCACGCAGGAGCAACAGGTATCGGTCGAATATCGCGGTTACCGTTGCCTCGTCGAACAAGTCTGTCGCGTAGCCGAATTCGACTGCCATGTCGCCCGGTTCACCCCCGGGGTCGGGGGTATCGACAAGATTCAGATGCAGGTCGTATTTGGCCACGCTCGGATCTGCCATGTGGGCCGAAACCGTCAGGCCGTCGAACGACACCGTGGGGATCTCGATGTTCTGGAACGAAAATCCCACCTGCGTCAACGGTGCGTGCGCGGTTGTACGCTGCGGGTTCAGGACCTCGACGAGGCGTTCGAACGGGATATCGGAGTTCTCGAAGGCGGCCAGATCGGTGGCCCGGACCTGTTCCAGAATCCTGGTGAACGACGCGTCGGGGTCGACGTGCGTCCGCAACACCAGTGTGTTGACGAACATGCCGATCAGGCCGTCGAGTCGCGGATCTCGACGACCCGCGATGGGCGTACCGACCGCGATGTCACCAGTTCCCGACAATCGCGCCAACAGCGCCGCAAACGCGGCGTGGGTCACCATGAACACCGTTACGTCGTGCCGACGGGCCAACTCGGCCAGATCGTGATGAAGGCCGGCGGGCACTGTCGTCGACACCGTCGAACCGCGGAACGACTGCTGCAGCGGGCGCGGACGGTCGGCGGGCAGGTCGAGTACCTCGGGCAGATCAGCGAGGGCTGCCCGCCAGTACCCGATCTGGGCAACAGTGGCACTGTCAGGGTTGTCCTCGGGGCCCAGCAACTGTCGTTGCCACAGAGCGTAATCCGCGTACTGCACGGGCAACGGCGACCAATGCGGAGCCTGCCGGTGAGTGCGAGCGCGGTAGGCGGTCATCAAGTCGGCGGCCAGCGGGGCGAGCGATGAACCGTCGATACTGATGTGATGAACCACCAGCACCAAGGTGTGCTCGTCGGATGCACTGCGCAGCAAGCTGAATCGGCAAGGAACGGCGGATGCGACGTCGAACCCAGCCGCCACCTCGGCGCTGATCCGTGCCTCGACTTCATCCACCGCGACGGTCACCGGCTCCAGCGTCGACAGAACGGTATCCGCAGAGACGATCACCTGGTGCGGTCCGCTGTCGCTGTCCGGGTAGAGGGTACGAAGTGATTCGTGCCTGTCGAGCACGTCGGCGATCGCGGCCTGCATGGCGGCCACGTCCAGCTTTCCCGACATGCGTACGACCAGCGGAACGTTGTATATCGCAGAGCTGGTGTCGAATTGGTTGAGGAACCACATGCGGGCCTGGGCGGGCGACAGCGGGATTCGATCCGGGCGGGGCTGAGGCTCGAGCGGTGCCTGCCTGGCCGTGTCGGCGGCGCGGAGGCACTCGGCCAGCGCCATGACGGTCGCCGCCTCGAACAGTGTGCGCAGTGGTACGTCGACACCGAAAGCGCTGCTCAATCGCGCCGCCGCGCGCGTGGCCGACAGCGAGTTGCCGCCCAGATCGAAGAAGCTGTCCAAGACACCGACGTGCTCGACGCCCAGAACTTCCGCGTAGGTATCCGCGACGATCTGCTCGACCGCGTCACGGGGGGCGACGAATTCGGTGGTCGTCGTGGCGAAGACCGGTTCCGGCAATGCCGCACGATCGACTTTGCCCACCGGCGACAGCGGCAGCGTGTCGAGCACTACCACGGCGTCGGGCACCATGTGCGAGGGCAAGCGCTGCGCGACGTAGTTCGACAGTGTCGCGGTGTCGATATCGGCCCCAGCGGGGATCACGTATCCGGCCAGTCGAGTGCCGCCCTCAGCTGCTACGCCTACGACCACCGCTGCAGCGACATCGGGATGTCCGGACAGGACGGATTCGATCTCACCGAGTTCGATCCGCTGGCCGCGGACCTTGACCTGAAAATCGGTGCGTCCGACATATTCCAGCATGTGATCCGATGTCCAGCGGACGCGATCGCCGACGCGGTACATGCGTGTGCCCGCTGCCCCGAACGGATTCGCCACGAACGTGGCAGCCGTCATGGCGGGCCGGTGGAGATATCCGCGAGCCAGTTGTACACCCGAGATGTACAACTCACCTGCGACCCCGACCGGAACCGGTCGCAGCGACGCGTCCAGTACCACAGCCTCGACTCCGCGGATCGGGCCACCGATCGTCACGGCGTCGCCGGCACACAACGGATCACTGATCGCGACCATGATCGTGGTCTCGGTCGGTCCGTAGCCGTTGAACAGCTGTCGTCCCGGTGCCCACACCGCCACCGTGTCCGGGGACACCGCCTCGCCGCCGGCCACCAGGACCCGCAGTGAATCCAGTCCTGCGGGCGACATCGTCGCCAATACGCTCGGTGTCAGGAATGCGTGGGAAACCTGATGTGTCCGAATCAGTTCCGCCAATCCCGGCCCAGCGAACACATCCGGCGGCGAGATCACCAGCAACGCACCGTTGGTGTGAGCCATCAACAGCTCCAGCACCACCGCGTCGAAACCGGGCGCGGCGACCTGCAGCACGCGCGAGCGCGCATCGGCCCGGTAGCGTTCACGCTGTTCGGCCGCGAAATTAGCCAGACCGGCGTGGGTCACCGCGACACCCTTCGGGGTGCCGGTCGAGCCCGATGTGTAGATCACATATGCCGTATCCGCTGCACGGCAGGGGCCCACCCGATCCGCGTCCGTGACAGCGGCGCCCGATCTGGCCGCGATCGACGCCTGTGTGCCCGGATCGTCGAGCACCAGTGCCCGGACCCCGTCCGGAAGAAGGTCGCGCGACTGTTCGACGGCGATCGCGATCCGCACGTCGGAGTCCGCGAGCATGTGTGCCACGCGCTCGGCCGGATTGCGAGGGTCGACCGGAACGAACGCGGCACCCGCCTTTGTCGAAGCCCACACTCCGACCACGAACTCCACAGACCGAGCCATCGTCAACGCGACGTGATCGCCCGGGCCGACGCCCTCCTCGATCAACACCCGCGCAACGCGATTCGACCACTCGTTCAACTGGTCGTAGGACATCGTGCGCGTGCCGGACACTATCGCAGGCGCGTCAGGATCCCCAGACAGCAAGTTCGCCAGCACCGACGGTTCCACTCCTGTGCCGCCCGACGCGGGTACCAGCTGCATCCGCTCGAGGCCCGACAACACCTCCATATCACCGACCCGTGCCCGCGGGTTCGCCACGAAGGCATCGAGGATTAGATTCAAGCGTGCGGCAAACTCCTCGATCGTGCTCCGGTCGAACAGGTCCGTCGCATAGTTGATCCGCAGCGCGACATCGCCGCCTGCAGACGAGTTTTCGGCAACTGTGACGATGATGTCGACCTTCGCCGGCTCCGGCCCCGGATCCAGGATGTCGACCGTGAGTTCCGGAAGTTCCAATGTCGGGCGGTCCATGTTCTCGAAGGCGAGATAGACCTGGCACAGCGGCGCATACGCCATCGAACGTGCCACAGCGAGCTTCTCCACGACACGTTCGAACGGCACGTCGCGGTGGGCGAAGGCATCGACGTCGACATCTTTGACTCGCGTTAGGAACGCGGTGAGCTGTTCGTCGTCACGCACCTCGGTGCGCAGCGGCACCGTATTGACGAACATGCCGATGAGCGACTCCAGCACCCGCTCACCTCGGCCCGCGACCGGCGTTCCGAGGGTGATGTCCGAGGAGCCCGACAGTCGGGCGAGCAGCACAGCCAGTGCGGCGTGAACGACCATGAAGGTCGTGACATTCGCTGTGCGCGCCAACCGCTCGATCCCGGCGAAGGTTTCGGCCGGGATCACTGTGTCGGAGACGTCGCCGAGCATCGATTGTCGGCTGGGGCGCGGGCGGTCGGCAGAAAGTTCCAGCACCGGCGGCATGCCCGCCAGTCGCTGCGTCCAATAACCCAGCTGTTGTGCCGCCAGCGAGGTCGGCTCGTTCTCGTCGCCGAGCAGTTCACGGTGCCAGACGCTGTAGTCGGCGTACTGCACCGCCAACGGTGGCCAGTCCGGGGTTTTCCCTTCCGACCTCACGCTGTATGCCGCTGCCACATCCGCGGCGAGCGGTCGAAGAGATGAGCCGTCGCAGCAGATGTGGTGCAGAACCAAAACAAGAACATGGCAGCGCCGGTCACCGGTCGCGAACAGCGCACCCCTGATCGGCGGACTCTGGCGCACATCGGTCCCGCTCGAGGCCAGCTCACGAATCCGGTTCGCGATCTCGTCGGGGTCTGTCTGCTTCGGCGTCAGATCGAGCGTTGCGATGACGTGCTCGGTCGGCAGGACGACCTGTGTCCCCGCACCGTCCACGGCAGGGTAGAAGGTGCGCAACGACTCGTGCCGATCGATCACGTCGGTCAGACAGGCACGCAGTGCTGCGGTGTCGAGACGGCCGGTCAGCTGCATCACCAGCGGGATGTTGTAGGCGGCAGACGCCGGGTCGGCCTGATTGACCAGCCACATCCGGTTCTGCGCGGGCGCCAACGGGATGCGCTCGGGCCGTCGCGCCGGGCCCAGCACGGGCCGACTGACGTGGTGTCCGGACTCGATGTGCGCGGCGAGTTCGGCGACCGTCGGTTTACCGAACAGGTCGCGGACCGACACATCCCGGCGGGTTATCTCAGCGATGCGCACGGCCGCGCTGGTCGCGGTGAGCGAATTACCGCCCAGTTCGAAGAAGCTGTCCGACGCGCCCACCCGCTCGAGGTCAAGAACCTCGGCGAAGACATCGGCGATCGACTCTTCGACAACGGTGCGCGGCGCGACATACGCTGCGGTCGAATCGAATACCGGATCAGGCAGCGCACGGTGGTCCACCTTGCCGTTGACCGTCAGCGGCAACGCCGCCAGCACGACGATGCCTGACGGGATCATATATTCCGGCAGCCGCACACCGACGTGCGCGCGAAGGGATTCAGGCTCGCAGACGGCGTCGCCGGCCGGCACGACATAGGCGATCAGCCGAGCCACCTCGGTGCCGGGACCGTGCACGACGACGACAGCCGCCGACACAGCGCTATGACTCAACAGTGCGTTCCGGATCTCGTCCAGCTCGATCCGGAACCCGCGCAGTTGCACCTGCTGGTCAGCTCGGCCACGATATTCCAGCTCGCCGTCATGGTTTCGGCGTGCTACGTCGCCGCTGCGATACAGTCGCTCGCCCGGCTTCCCGAACGGATCGGCGACGAAGCGTCCGGCGGTCAACGCAGGGCGATTGAGGTAGCCGCGCGCGAGTTGGGTTCCCGCGACGTAGATCTCGCCCCACGCGCCGAGTGGGACCGGGCGGAGACGCTCGTCCAGGACGTATGTTCGCAAACCCGGCAACGCCGGTCCGATGACGCTCGGGGCGCCCGGCGTGGCGATGTCCGGCGTCAGGTCGAGGTAGGTAACGAAGACGGTGGTTTCGGTGATCCCGTAGCTGTTGGCCAGCACGGGCGAGTTCGGATTGTGTTCATACCAATCCGCCAACCCCGCCGGATCCAGCGCCTCGCCCGAGAGAACGACCAGTCGAAGCGACAGCTCACCGTCCGGCTCACCTGCCGCGGCGTATCGCCGCCGCGCGGCGGCGAACTGGAAGAACGCCGACGGCGTCTGGTTGAAAACGGTCACCTTCTCGCGGGCTGCCAGCCGCACGACGTCATCCGGCGAACGCGTGGTGACGCTGTCGACAATCACGATACGGCCGCCGCTGACCAGTGGCCCGAACATTTCCCACACCGAGTAGTCGAAGGCGAACGAGTGGAACAGTGTCCAGACATCCTCGGCGCAGACTGCGATCTCGGCACACGCATTCACCAAGTAGGTGGCGACGGCACGATGTGAGATCGAGACCCCCTTCGGCCGGCCCGTGGACCCGGATGTGTAGATCACGTAGGCGACGTGGTCGGAGCGCAGCGTGCCGGTGCGCTCGACATCGGTGATCGGAGCCGAGGAGCCACCGGGATCCGCATCGATGTCGTCGTCGAACAGCACCACTCCCCCGGGGTCACCCGGAACATCCTCTCGCATACTCCGGTTCGTCACGATCGCGATCGGGGCAGCGTCGTTCAACACGTATTCGAGCCGCTCGGTCGGGTGAGCTACGTCCAACGGCAGATACCCGGCGCCCGACTTCAGTACGGCCAGGACCGCAACGATCAGGTCGGCATTTCGTGGCATCGCGATGGCTACCAGTGTCTCGGGCCCTGCGCCGAGGGCGATGAGCCTGCGCGCGAATCGCGTCGACAACTCGTCCAGTTCCCGGTAGGTGAGGCGGGTCGAGCCGGACGTGACAGCCACCGCGGAAGGACTGGCGGCAGCCTGTCGGGCCAGGAGATCCACCAGGGTCTCGCAGGACGATTCTCCGTCGCGGCCGGCGAGTTCCCCTACGATCAGCGCCTTTTCGTCGGGGTCCACGAGCGGGATATCGACAACGGCGGTGCCCGCCGGCGACTCGACCATCCGGTACAGGAACCCGATGAATCGACGTGCGTGCAATTCCAGTTCATCCTGGTCGTACAGATTCGCGTTGCCGTGCAACTCGATCTGCAGCGGCGCATCGGCTCCGGACCGGTACAGGTTCAGCTGGAGGTCGTCGAGCACCCCGGACGTCAATGCGCGATACCGGCCTTCCGCTGCTCCGAGGCGGATCTCGGAGTCGAAGAAGAGAACATTCACGATCGGCCCGAACGAGTTCGCTGCCGCATCGAGGGCGTTCGAGTCACGGCGCAGGTCCTCGAATCGGTACAGCTGGTGCCGCATCGCCGAGACGAGTTCGGAAACCGAGGCGCCGACCAACTCTTCGACCGTGGTCGTCGCGTCCACGCTGAATCGGATTGGAACCATATTCGCCAACATGGCAGCGGCGTTGCGCAGTTTCATCGTGACGCGCCCGCTCACCGGCATCGACAGCACCACATCGTCGTTGCGTGTCATGCGGGCGAGGAACGCGGCGAATGCGGCGATGACGACCTGAGCGGCAGAGGCTTTCAGATCGTCGGCGAAACGATCGAGCAGCTCCGACAACCGCGAGGGGAGCTGACGGCCGACTACGCGGTCATCCTTGCTCCACCGTGCGGTGCGGCCGGACAGACTTGCGGGCGTGGGAAGATCGGCGACCTTATCGAGCCAGTACGACTTGTCGGTCTCGAACCGAGAGCTGGCACGGTAGGCCTGCTCGGCCTCGATAATGTCACGCAATTTGGCTGCCACGAGCCGTGTGGGCGGCCTGTTTTCGAGTATTGCGTTGTAGTGTTCGGCTATTCGGGTGATGAGGTTGAAGGCACCGTAACCGTCGATCACCAGATGATGAGCTCGTCCGTACCAGAGGTGTCGGTCTTCGGCGATCCGGATGAGCCGCGTCACCGCGAGCCGGTCACGGCTCAGGTCGACGACCTTGGTGTTGTAGTCGCGGCGCATCCATTCCATCGCCGCGTCGAATGGATCGTCCTCTTCGCTGAAATCCAGCACCGGCTCGTCGTAGACGATGCTGCGGTCGACGAATTGGCATGGGCGGCCGTCAGATTCGACCACACGCACCACGGGAGACTCGATCTCCAGCGCGGCGTTGTTGACCGCCTGGGCGAACACGTCGGCGTCTATCGGGCCTTCGAGATCGATGTACTGCGCGATGTTGACGGCGGGGCCGCCCGGCATGCTGTCGGCGAACCACATACCGTGCTGTGCCCGCGAGAGCGGGATCAAATCCAGTTCGTGGACGGTAGTTCCGGATGACTTCAGATTCATCGTGTAATCCCTCACTGAGACTCGCGGGCACTACGGCACGGCGGACCCACGCCGTGCCAGCTATCCGAGATTTCTGTTCCTGCTCATGTCGAGTTCGAATCGGAACTACCCCTGCGTCCGACTGCGCCGATCGTGTGCGGTGCATGGCTTCGGATAGATGCACTCACACCCGAAACGAGCGGAGTCCTGTGCGTGCAGTAGTAGTAGTAGTAGTAGTAGTACGCAGCTGGATCGGTATGCACGGCCGTGGAATCCGACTCACACGGACCGTCTGCCCTTCCGGGGTCCCCACCCACGGCCGGCATCGACAGCTATTCGGAGCCGGAGGGGTTTTGGATCGGAACCATTTTTCGCTGTCTCGTTGGTTGTCGTTTGCGTGATATGGCCACCATGAGCGGTTCGCCCGATTCGCGATCGAGCGTTCATTCGCATAGTTTGGTCGTGCCGGATAGTCGCTTGCCAACTTCTGACTCGGGATGGGCGCTTATGCCCTGCCCTCGATCCGCGCGTGGGAATGTCTCTAACACCGTGCAGTTCGCACAGACTCTCTTCTCGGTCCTCCCGGTTGCAGCCACCGAGGTACGCACACGCCAGCCTTACTTATCCGCACAATGTGAGTATTCAGCGAGGTGAAATTGAGCACCAATCCCTTCGATGACGACAACGGCAGGGTCTCGGTTCTGATCAACCATGAGGAGCAATACTCCCTCTGGCCGGTCTTCGCCGAGGTCCCCGACGGCTGGAAGGTCGTTTTCGGCGAAGACAGCCGCGACGCCTGCATCGAGTACATCGAAAAGAACTGGACAGACATGCGGCCGAAGAGTCTGCGTGACGCAATGGCCGCCGACGCGCCACGCAAAACCGGCAAACCCAAATCCGCCACCCGCCGCACCAAATAACACCCACTGTCGCACCCGAATACGCCGCTGCACCGGATCAGGAATTGAGATTCGCCGGTGCCGGTCGATGCGTCGCACGCGGTTCGGCGAAGAATCGACTGGTCGGCGAAGAGTTTTCGAGATTCGCCGCGTCATGATCGCCAGAGCCGATCGATCAGTACGGCTGGCGCACCTGAAATCCGGCATCGAGTGCCTCTTTTTCGATGAAAGGTGATCAATGGGCAAGGGAAAGCACAGAACGTCCAAGTCGCAGCGAAAAATAATGACTTCGGCTATCGGGACAGGCCTCGCTGTTTCGATGACGCTGACCCTGGCGGGAACCGGGCTCGCGAAAGCCGAAACTGTTCAGGCCGGCCAAACGGCCCAGTCCACTCAGTCGGATCTCGCGCAGCCTGCACAGTGGCCTGCGGCCGAGTCTCCGAACGTGCATCCGTACCGGGGCCTGGAGATTCCATATGACACGTTGAGCTCGCTACAGTGGGCGCGGCCGATGCCGGAGAAGAACTATTTGGCTCCGGTGGGCGTGCTACACGCCCCGGTCCCGGCCGCTCCCGTTCCGCCGATCGCACCACCAGCGGGTAAGTTGCGTTTCGGCGACGTGCAAGTCGAGGCGCCCCAGTGGCTGGACCGAGAGCAGGCGATCCAGCTCAACGACGGTGCCGCGGTTACGGAGGCCAATATCGCGACCTTCCTCGACTCCGTCGGAATGGAGCGCAGCAGATCCGACCGCATTGCGGGCGAGGCTCTGAGCGGCGCCGCCATCGGTGCGGCGGCCGGTGCCGCGGTCGCGAGCCCGTTCGCGCTGTTCGGAGCCGTCGTCGGGGGCGGAATCGGCCTGGCCGTCGGATTGCCATTCGCACCGATCGGCCTTGCTGCGGGGCCGATCGGTGCCGCTTACGGTGCCGCTCTCATGGCTGTACCCCTGGCGGGCATCGGCGCGGCGGCAGGTGGGACCCTCGGTGCAGTGCATGCGTTCACCGCACCGCCGCGGACCGTCAGCGACCAATAGAGGCGTTGGGGAATCAGCGCTCCGAAGATCGGAATTCCACCGATTTCCGGGGCGCTGCATTCTTTCCGACGTCTGCGACCCGCACATCTGGACGCTGCGGTCGAGCACGATGTGTTGGCTGTCCGCAAAGGAACAGGAAGCCGAGCCCATTGCACTGGCGGGCTTCACAATCGCGTCGAGGCGATTTCGCTGGTGACCGGTTGCCACGCCAGCACGAATCGGGCGAACCGCTCATGGTGGCCATATCACGCAAACGACAACCAACGAGACAGCGAAAAATGGTTCCGATCCAAAACCCCTCCGGCTCCGAATAGCTGTCGATGCCGGCCGTGGGTGGGGACCCCGGAAGGGCAGACGGTCCGTGTGAGTCGGATTCCACGGCCGTGCATACCGATCCAGCTGCGATGGAACCATAGCCATGGCAAGAGGCTCGAACGCTGCTGGATCTCGCCGGAACGTTGACGGCTGATCGGCTCGACAGCGTCACCACGTCGACTTCCTCGAATTGAGGTTCTGGTCGGCAAACTGTTCCCTGCCACCCGGAAACCACTGATAGCACTGTCCGGGTACCGGGCGCTCCGCAACAACGCGACCGTACTACTGCTGCACGTCAGAATTCCATCCGGGAGATTCGTCCATTGACTTCGAATGTGCACGCACCACCGATACGCTCGGCCTTGTTACGGGGGATGTCGACTGTATTCGTTGTAGCCGTCGTTACTGCGGCCGGTTCAGCAGAGGCAGAACCCGAAGGTTGGCCATCACTGGTGCAACAGTGCCCCCCTCTGTATGTGCTTGCGGTGCAAGGGACAGGCGACTCATCCTCTGACGCAAAGACTTCCGTCGATGCCGGCATGTTGTCGGCAGTGCTGGTCCCGCTACTGTCCAGGGTTGGGTCGTCGCAGGCCGGGCACGCATATGTCCCGTACCAGGCCTCGTTCGGAGGAATGGTTCCCGGCGGTCTTACGCCGTATTCGTACTCAGCCGCCGAGGGGCTCGACCGCCTACGGTCGATGGCCCGCGAGGTCGTCGACCGATGCCCGGATACCGAGCTGGGGTTGCTCGGGTATTCACAAGGAGCGCACGTAGTTTCGATGTTCGCGCAGGAGGTAGGGACCGGTGGCAGTGCGGTTCGGCCGGATCGGGTAGCGGCGGTGGCTCTGCTCGCGGACCCGACTCGCGGCCGTGCCGCACCCGTGTTTCCCGGCGCCCCGGGTAAGGACCGGCCGGATCCGGCGCCTGACACCGCCGGAACAGAGGTGGCCGCGTTGCCTCAGTTCCCACTTCGGACGCCGACCGGTGGCGGCATCGGCCCGGTGCGAGACATCATCGACAATTTCGGCGCACTCACCGGGCGGGTGGCATCACTATGTCTCCCGGGCGATCTGGCTTGCGACGCACCCACCGACTCGCCACTGCTACACATGATCGCCACCATCGCCGGCCAGATCGAATTCAACCCCGACGACCCAGCCGCGACCTTGTCCTCTATCGCGTGCACGATTCAGGCGGCAATCACGAAAACGCTGGCCGTGGTGGTGAGCGACGATCTGCATGGCGATTCCCTCGGAACACTGTCGCTGACCCCGGAGAAGACGCTCAGCATCCGGCTCGCGGAAGCCGCCGACCCGCGGACTGTTGCCGGCTCGGAGTCTCGGGCCGCGCTGCTGAAACTGGCCACCGCCGCGTTCAACACACTCGTCGCAATAACCGGGACCGCGCTGTCCACCTCAGAGTTTTCCGAGATCGCCAACACATCGGCAACCAACCCGCTCGCAGCGATAGCCGACCTCGCCCAGCATATTGGGTCCGCATCGCACAGCCCGCCGCCACCGGCTGCAGCGTTCCAGCTACTGACCCAGATATTCGACGCCCTCGGCCGTCTCGGTGCCGACAACGCCGAACTAGTGGACCCGCACACGTGGCTCCGCTACACCGACACCGTCCACCAGCACGGCGCCTATGCGATCGCCAGCGGAAGTATGCGGCCCAGCACCGAAACGCTCACCGACTGGTTCACCGCCGTAGCACGCGACCTGGCCACCCCCCGCCTCGCCCCTTACACCGAGGAACCGAGCAGCACTGCCTCGCCACCACGCTCGGCACAGATCACTTCTTCCCCAGCGCTGCCTGCCAATCCGCCGGACATGCGGTCCGCCACCACACCCTCGTTACCCTCCGGTGCTCCGATCCCGAATACGACGCACAAAACGACCGACGGCGCTTCCGTCCATCGCCCGGCCCCGCGAACGGATGGTCGGCTGGATTGGCTGATGGTCTTGTTCGGTCTCATCGTTGTTGCCAGAACCTCGACTGCGATCCGCTCCCGTCTCCGCCGCGTACATCCCTGAGCAGACCCGACAGCGCCCGCCGCCAGCCCAGTTCACGAATAGAATCCCATGACGTCGTGCCTCGAAATGCCCTGCCCCAGAGCTGAATTGCGCCCTGAACCCGAAATACACCTAGGCTCCACGGCGACACCACACATGCCACGTGGGGTGAAGACGAAAATTTCTCGGCATCCAAGTCTCACAAGTAACCTGCACGACGATCCGGGCGAATATGCGCCTCGGTCGACCACCGCACAGCATCGCATCGTCCGTTCCTGACCTTTCCCAGGGTCGTGACTGATTTTTCGGCTGTTCCATCTTCCGAAGGCGTAAGGCCAATGCGCGGCGCTCGCCGTCTGATCGACCGAGCCGACGTTCGGTTCGCGGTCCCGTTTCCGCGAGGGGGACGCGCGTGGGGATGAGAACAGATTGTCGGAATATTCGATACGTAAACCTTTTGAGGTTCTACCTGCAGGAATATCCAGCGAACTCGACATTGACTCATACATCGATCGGGAGAGTTGTATTGGACTTCACCATGGACGAGAGCCAGGATGCAATTGCCGAAGTTGTGGTCAGTTTGCTGGAACGCGAGAGCGCGCGCGATATCGCCCTGTGGCCCGCCCTCCTCAGCAGCGGTCTCCTCTCGGCGGCTCTGCCGCAACGTTACGGCGGCGAGGGGCTAGGCCTGTTCGAGGTATCGGCGATGCTCACAGAGTTGGCGACCGACGCCGTACAGGTGCCGGCGCTGTCCACCCTCGGCTTCGGGATCCTCCCCTTGCTGCGAACGGCGCCCGATGTCTTGGTAGACAAGCTCTTTCCAGCTGTCGCCAAGGGAGCTGTACTCACAGCAGCGCTCAACGAACCCGGGGCACCGCTCTCCACGAAACCTGAGACCATTGCGGTCACCAGCGGCAACACAGTGAAGATCAGCGGCCACAAGGTTGGAGTGTTGTACGCAAACTTGGCAAAGTGGGTCCTGGTGCCGACCGATTCCGGGCTCGCCGTCGTGGATACGGAACTACCAGGTATCGTCCGCGCCGAGAATCCGTCCTCCATCGGAGTGCCGGAATTTTCGTTGCACTTGGACAATGTGCCCATACCAGCTGGACAGTTGCTTCCGGACGGCATTTTGCCACTGAACCGTCTGGCGTCGGCCCTGATCGGTTCGGTAGCAGACGGCCTCCTGAGGGGAGCGCTGAGACGGACCGCCGAACACGTACGTGCCGAATACCAGCTCGGGCGGCCCCCCACCCGGTTTTACGAAGCATCCCGCCAAATCGCCGATATCCACACCACCGCCCGCGCCTTGCGCTCGAGGTCACTGTCGGCCAATTGGGCACTCGCGCAGGAAGACGACAGCCCCGAGCACTACGAGCGCGTCGATGCCGAACTCAACGTGCTGGCTTACTGGGTCGCCACGAGGTTGCCTGAGGCCATGCAGAAGTGCTACCGCATCAGCGGTGGCATCGGCGCCGAAACCACCAGTCCGCTGCATCGCTACTACTCGCAAGCCGAGAACCTCGCTCGCATGCTCGGCAGCACCTCGTCTCGACCAGGTCGCCCAGACACAAGACGTTCTTCGCCCCAGCTCCAAACCCAAGGGACCGCCCACAGTCTGGTCGGCTCCGAATCTATGGCGACTTCGGTCACCGCGTTCTGAGGATCGATATACGCCCAAGCAGTCCCAGGGTCCGCCACCAGGTGGCCGCGGACACGTACCGGATGCCGGCAAACCATATCAATCGGTGAAGCTTCTCTCGCACAATGGGTTCCGCTCTCCATTGGCTTCCGAACATGTGGCTGAAACTCCGTCGAGCCACAGATCTTGATGGCAAACTGAATGATTGGGCAAACACTCGCGCAATTGGCAATCACCTTCGTAGTCCAGAGAGGTCGTCATGCCGGACACATCTGAAACCATCGCTGCGACTCAGCGGTGCGTACCAGTCGGGCTGGACACTTCGCGGGCAAGCATCGCTCGCGTGTATGACGCGACTCTCGGAGGCAAGGACAACTACGAAGTCGATCGCGTTGTTCGCGATGCGGTCGCTGAAATCGCACCGCGCCAAAGCGATGTAGCTTGGATGAACCGGCGATGGCTGCACCGGGTGGTCCGATATCTCGCCGGCTCCGTCGGCATCGACCAGTTCCTCGATCTCGGTGCCGGACTGCCGACCGTCTGCAATACCCATGAGATCGCGCAACAGAACAGTCCCACCGCAAAGGTGGTGTACGTCGACAACGATCCGCTGTGCACTCGCTACGGCCGAGCCCTGCTCGAAAGCAACGAATACACCCACTTCGTTTCGGCCGACCTGACCGAGCCTCACACCCTGCTGGCCCATCCCGAGATTGCCGCACAGCTCGATCCGAGGCGCCCTCTTGCTCTGATCCTGTGCGGCGTCCTCCACCACGTCGACGACGACGACGATCCCGCCGGGATCATGCGCCGATACATCGACGCAATACCGCTCGGCTCATATGTGGCGATCACCCACTTCTGGGACCCTGACGACGGATCCGCCGCACACAAAATGGCTGTTCGACTCCAGCACCGGTTCATAACCTCAGGGCTGGGCTCTGGCTGGTACCGAACCCGGGGCGAAATCGCGTCCTTCTTCGGCGATCTGGACATAATTGCCCCAGGGCTGGTCGAACTGGACGACTGGTGGCCTACGGGGCCTGAGCTCGAGCCCCGCTGCCTCGAGAAACGGCTACTCCTCGGCGCTGTCGGACGCAAGACGTTACGGTCTACCGTGATCCCTTTCCCCCACCAGACCAAGCACGTGAGACGGTAAGGGACACTCTCGCTCCGAGACCGTTCGATATCTCGGTGATCTATGGGAGCCAGAATCGAACTGGCTCAGAGAATGACGATGCGGCATGTGCGCCCGGATGTCCCGTCGAGGTGGCGGCCGCGGGAAGAATTCTGCAGCAGAACGCCGGTGTCCCCAGCATTTCGATGTGCACCACGCGCTCTCTGTCAAATCGCCGCGGTGTCAGGTAACCGTCAAATATTCGGCCGCGGGTGGCATGCCAAGGCGCCACCCGCGGCCGAGATCATAGGGAATCTCATGTATGAGACCCGCAAGCGACCGAATTCATCTATCGGAAATAGAAGCGCCGAAAGAAAATTCGGGCGTAGACAGAACCGGATACAGCACTGGTAAATCGCCGGATTCTATCACCGAACCCAGTTCCGGTGAATTGACAACTCACATTGCTCAGAGGTGTGTGGGTTGCCTCTGAGCCGACCCGTCACAGCGATGCGCTCTCACAACAGTGGAGCTCACCAACATGTGTTCACGGGCCGAGGAATACCGGCCGCATATTGGGGAGATAGGCTGGCCGGCTCCCGGCTCACAGGACAATGCCGAGCAGCGAGTGCAGCAGGTTCACAACGAAAGTCAGAATCACAGTTAATCACCTCCCTACCGAGTACATTGTCACCTTGTAGACGTGGAGCCCCTACCTGGGCCCGAGCGGAAACTCTACACAAACTCACAGGAAATCCAAACTCACGCGAAAGCCCCCGAAAAATGCCTTGTGCAGGAAAAACATGCACGATCGCTGCACCTCTTCCACACTTCTCGAATGCCAATCTGTACTTACGTTCCCGTATCGATCCACACTGCTCGGATTCGTTCCGAAAAAATCCGGAAATCCGATGCGCAAAGGTTTTTCTCGCCGGTCACATCACGAATGCAGCCGTAGCCGCCGCATGTTCTTTGCAGGTGTCCGGTTGGTTCTTCTCACTCTTTACAGGTGAACGGCGGTACGCGGAGCACGAATCGGCGCCACGGTCCTGCGAACACGCCGATGCGCGAAACACACCGATAGGGGAAGATCTGTAGTGGCGAACGACTGGTGCCGTATCTTCTCGAACTTCTCGTGGCCCGCCCGCGTTGCGATCTGCTCGGCAGCGGGCGATCTGTTCCCCGGGACAGGCATCGCCCAACGCCGCTCGCGGCCGACTCATCGCGTTGCAGCGATCTTCACACCCGACAATCAGACGCTGTTGTGCCGCATACGAATAGCCAACCTGCGGCTATTGCCGCGCGTCGGTATCCCCCACATCCCCCACATGCGGGCTGCCGACTACGAAAGTACATGTACGCCGGTCGATTTCGAGCCAGCTGCTGCATGTTCGGTGCCGACGTAGAGTCGAAACCCGGCCGACGCCACTGAGCACGAGGAGCGATGTCAGGGCAGAACGGATCGGACGAGATCCGGTAGCGACCGGTACCGGTGAGCCTATTCCGATCATCGACCCCCTCACCGAATGGCAAATCCCGGAGTTGCCGACTGCGGCTCCGGCTCGGCTGCAAGCCAACAGGTTGTCGGCTAGCAGTTCGAACGACTCGCGTCGGTCGTGGGGATCGTAGAGGTCCGTCTTGACCAGCACTTTCGCCGCGGCAGTTGCCTCTGCCAAGTCTTGCAAACGCGACAGCACGGTCGCCGGCGTCCGGGACTGCTGCACGGGTAGGTGACAGTTTCGGTTATGCGGCCTGACTGGCCGGTGGGGTCATGATGGTTTCCCTAAGATTTTCGGTGTCCGGGGTCTATGCCTTGGATGCCCAGGGTGGTGGGGTGTAGCTGCTGATTGTTTGCCTGTTGGTGAGGCTCAATTCGACTGGCTGCCCCACCGCACTGGACGCTTCGGCTGCTGATTGAGAGCTTGTTGCGGGTCGTCGCTGTTTAGGGATCTGTCGGCGGGGTTGTCCACGGGCGCAACAACTTCGAATGTCTGGAGCAGACGAGTGGCAAGTCCCCCGGAGATATGGGTCGGCATCGACGTTGGCAAGACCGCGCATCACGCGTGCGCGGTCGATGAGACCGGCAAGACGGTGTTCAGCCAGAAATTCGGGAATAACCAAGTCGCGGTCGAGTCGTTGATCGCTCGTGCCGGCCAGACCGCTGATCGGGTGCGGTGGGCGATCGATTTGACCAGTCCGCTGGCGTTGTTACTGATCACAGTGTTGTTGGCAGCTGATCAAGCGGTGACGTATGTGCCCGGCCGGGTGGTGAACACGATGACCCACGGATTTCGAGGCGAAGCCAAGACCGACGCCAAAGACGCGAAAGTGATCGCCGAGACCGCCCGAATGCGCGGCGACCTGAGCCAGGTCACGATGCCCGACGAGTTGGTGGTCGGGTTGACCCGGCTGACCAGCTACCGCACCGATCTGATGTCGGACTGGGTCGCCGGGATCAACCGGCTGCGTTCCCTCTCGGTTCGATCTTCCCTGCGTTGGAGGCCGCGTTCGACTACTCGAACCGAACCCCGCTGGTCCTCGTCGCTGGTATGTGCACCCCGGCTGAGATCCGTAACGCCGGAACAACTGGTGTCGCAACATATTTGACCGATAACGGGGCCTGGAAACCCGGGATCGGCAAGACCGCGGCCGCCGCGGTCGAGGCCGCCGGACGGCAAAGCCTGGCCCTGCCAGGCGAAGCCGATACCGCGATGCTGGTCAAACGCATCGCCCGCAAACTCCTCGATCTCGATCGGGAGATCAAGAACACCGACAAGCTCATCACGGCCCGTTTCCGGGACCATCCGTGGGCGCACATCATCGAATCGCTGCCCGGGATGGGGCCGGGCTTGGGTGCTGAATTCCTCGTCGGGACCGGTGGCGACCTGGCCAATTTCGCCAGCGCGGGCCGGTTGGCGTCCTACGCCGGCCTGGTGCCGGTGCCTCGCGACTCCGGTCGGGTTTCGGGCAATCTCCACCGTCCCAAGCGCTACAACCGCAGGATGCGCAGGGTTTTCTACATGGCCGCGCTGTCGAGTCTGCGCTACGAGAACGGGCCCTCACGTCGGTTCTACGACCGCAAACGTGGTGAACGACAGATTCATACCCAAGCTCTCCTGGCCCTTGCTCGGCGTTTGGTCGACGTGTTGCGGGCTTTGCTGCGTGACTGTCGTGAATTCACCCTCGACAACCCGGTTCCAGTCGCTGCTGCGGCTTGACGTGGTCATTGAGAGTCGAACTCGATCGGGGTCAACCGGCCCAGGCCCGTCTGCCGCCGGCGGCGGTGGTAAGTCCGTTCGATCCAGGTCACGATCGCGATCCTCAACTCTTCCCGGGTATCCCAGGAGCGGCGGTCGAGGACATTCTTCTGCAGCAGCGCGAAGAAACTCTCCATGGCCGCATTGTCTCCAGCCGAGGCGACCCGGCCCATGGATCCGACCATTGCGTGTCTTACCAAGGCACGCAGGAACTTCCGGCTTCGAAAATTGGCTGCCACGGTCACTGTGGACGATGCATCCGGCCACATCGCCGCGCCGGGCCACGGCATTGTCGAGAGCACGAACGGCCAGTCTCGATTTCATCCGTGGGCCATGGAACAACCGACGATCCGATTCGAATACACGTCCTTGATCGCACACATGTAGAGTTTTCCTTCACCGGTGCGGTGTTCCGTTATATCCGTGAGCCATAACGCATTTGATGTCTCAGCGGAGAAAACACGGTGGACCAGGTCGTCATGGACGGCTGGTCCGGGCCTGTTCGTCCGGCCGCGTTTCTTGCCGAACACGCTCCACCAGCCGGCCTGTGAACAGATCCGCCACGCGGTCCGCTCGGCCATCGACTCCCCACCCGCACGGGCTTCGTCGAGCAGCAACCGGTATCCGAATTCCGGGTCGTCGCGGTGCGCGTCGAACAAGGCGTTCGCCCGATACGCTTGCGTGAGTTCGGAATCGGTGACCGGCGCGGCCAGCCACCGGTAGTAGGGCGCACGCGCCAGCCCCAGCACCCGGCACGTCACCGCGACGGGGATCCCGTCTGCGGCCAGCTCGCGGACGAACGGGTAGATCATCTTCCCGGCAGGTTCGCCTGTGACAAGTAGGCAGCGGCCCGTTTGAGGACCTCGTTCTCCTGCTCCAGCAGCTTCACCCGCCGCCGCAACGCTCGCAACTGCTCCGAATCATCCGAGGTGGTCCCCGGTTTCACACCGTCGTCGATATCGGCGCGGCGCAACCATTTCGACAGCGTCATTGGGTGCACTCCGAAATCGGCGGCAACCGCTTCCAACGTCACCCCGGCATCACGATTGCCGGCAACCCGCACGACATCGTCACGGAACTCACGGGGATAAGGCTTGGGCACGGTCGACATCCTCCCGGCTCACCCACTGGTAAGCCAAATCAGGTGTCACCTATCCGTGCAGCAATCCCTTGTTTCAAGTTGTGTCGCAACGATACTTGAAGACCTCGATCGCGATCACGACGAATCGGGGCGTCGGGTCATGGGGCGAGATCCTCGGCGATAACACCGTCGCCGCGGTTATCTGACCATCTATTCACTGTGTCCACGACGTCCAATCCATGGATGGTGCTGCGCCGAATAGCTGTGGTGGACACGCGAGTTCACCATGTCTTGGACGGGAGCCGGGGTGCAGGTTCAGCGGGTGGTGATGCCGTCGGGCATCGAGTCGTCGACGGTGCTGACCGGCGGCGGGCTGATTGTCGAGCCGGTCGACCGGTTCCTGGCGCACCTGACCGCGATCGACCGGTCGCCGAACACGGTCCGCGCCTATGCCCATGATCTGCGTGATTACTTCGAGTTCCTGGAACACCGTGAACTACATTGGGACCGAGTGGTTCTGGAGGATCTCGGCCGTTTCATCACGTGGCTGCGACTGCCGGTGGAGGCCCGGGACGGGCGGGTGGCGATGCTGCCGTGGGTCGATCCGAACCTGTCGGCGAAGTCGATCAACCGGAAGCTGTCGGCCCTGGCATCCTTCTACGAGTTCCACCAGCGCCACGGCGTCGGACTGGGCGAACTGCTCACACGATGGCGTCCCGGTCGGCGCGGCGGATCGTGGCAACCGTTCCTGGCTCATCTGGGAGCACGCCCCGAACGCCATCGGACGATCTCACTGCGCGCCGAACGCAGGCCACCGCGGGAGTTGAGCCAGGCCGAGATGACCACGCTGATCGACGCATGCGGCCGACTGCGAGATCGGTTCCTGCTCAGCCTGTTACGGGCCACGGGTCTGCGGATCGGAGAAGCGCTGGGGCTGCGCCACGAAGACCTCGACGCCCGCCGCCGCCTGGTCGCGGTCCGGCCACGGACCAATGCGAACCGGGCACGGGCGAAGACGTGGTCGCGGGAGGTCCCCGCCGACGCTGGCGTTTTCCGCGTCTACAGCGACTACCTGCACGAGGAATACGGATTGCTGGACTGCGATTACGTGTTCGTCAATCTCTGGGGCGCCCCGGTCGGGGCGCCGATGACCTACGCCAGTGTCGACCGGCTGGTCCGGCGGCTCCGCTCCCGCACGGGAATCATGTTCTCCCCGCATATGTTTCGCCACTCCTACGCCACCGGGCTGCTGCGCCGCAATGTCTCCCCGGAGATCGTGGCGAAGCTGCTCGGGCACTCGAGCATCAGCGTCACCGTCGACACCTACTCCCACCTCGGCATCGAGGACGCCCGCCGGGCCCTGACCGCGGCCGGATTCCTCGACCCGACGACCACGGAGCACGCGGAGTGAATCACGTGCAGCCGATTCCGTTCAGCGGCAACGAATCCGGCACCGATCTCGCGGCGAGGCTGCGGCCGCGGTTCGCCCAGTCGATCATCGTGGTCGACCCCGATGACCCGGTGATGGGCGGCCCGAGCTGTCTGGTCCCGGTTTGCGATCGGCTCGCGGTGATCTTCGGCAAGTGTTCTGCCCACCACCAGCGCTGGATCGAAGCAGGTCGGCCCGCCGACGTCGACGCATGGGCGGCCACAGCGCGGTCGAACCGGCGCTGGCTGCAGCAGCCGCAGAAATGCAAGGTCGAGACCTGCCGGCGGAGCCGTCGTGAGCACGGGCTCTGCCACTCCCACGCCAGCCGCTGGCACCAGCAGGGCCGCCCGGCCCTGGCCGGTTGGACCCGCGACGGCGGTGGACCACCGCTGCCGATCGGCGGCGACTGCCGGTTCCCCGGTTGCGAGCTCGAAGCCGAGGGTGAGGCGGGGTTGTGTGTTCACCACCGGCTGCGCTGGATCCGGGCCGACCGGCCGAAGATGGGGTCGTGGTTGCTGGGTTGCGCGACGTTCGGCACGGACCGTTTCGATCTGCGCGAGCTGCCGTTGCCGATGCGGTTCGAGATCGCCTACGCCATCCAATGTCGTGTCGACGAGCGGCGCACGATCACTCGGCCGCACACGATCCGGCGGCTGCTGCGAGCGCTGCCGGGCGGCGGGGTCGACTCGCTGCTGGATCGTTCGCCCGATTCCTGGATGACCTATCTGGGATTTTCGAGCGAACGCGGCTATGTCGAGCGCCGGTTCCTGCTGGACGCGATCGGCTATCTGCGCGATGTCGTCGAAGGCGTCGGCTGGGACGCGGAATTCCCGCGTGATGTCTGGCTACTGCGCCGGCTCGGCTTCGCCGACCGCGACACACAGCTCCGGTTCACCGGCATCGAGGCGATCTGGTTGCGACAGTTGACCAAACGCTGGGCACGTTGGCGGCTGTCGACCGGCATCGCCGTCACCACCGTCGGCGCCGACGTCCGCGCCATCACGATGTTCTCCCAGTCGTTCCCGGCCCTGCAACGCGGGCCCGAAGCGCTGACCCGTGAGTTGGTCGAAGTTCATCTCGCGCATCTGGCCGAGCGGGTCCCGAACCCGAAAAGCCGGATCAGCCAGCTCAGCCCGCTGGCCGGCCTGCTGCGGGCCACCCGGCAACACGGCTGGGAGCCGCGCCTGTCACCACAGGTCGACCTGTTTCCCGAGGACTATCCCCGGCTGGTCACCGGCCCGCCGCGGGCGTTGTCGGAAGCGGTGATGACCCAGCTGGAACACCCGGCGGCTCTAGAACGCTTCGCCGACCCGGGCGGCCGTCTGTTGGCCCGGATCTTGATGAGCACCGGTCTGCGCGTCGGCGACGGGGCCCGCCTGCGGCTGGACTGCATTGTCCGCGACGGGCAAGGAGCCCCCTATCTGCGCTACACCAACCACAAGATGCGCCGAGAAGCGTTCGGCCCGATCAACACCGACCTCACCGACGCAATCACCGCCCAGCAGCAGATCGTGCTCGCCGAGTTCGACGACCCGGCCTATCTGCTGCCACGCCAGACCCGCAATCCTGATGGGAAGGTCGCGTTCAGCACCGCGACGTTTCGTGGTGAGCTTCGAGAATGGCTGCGGGTCTGCGATATTCGTGACGAGCTCGGGCGCCCGGTCCATGTCACACCCCATCAATGGCGGCACACCTTCGGCACCCGGCTGATCAACAACGAGGTCCCCCAGGAAACAGTCCGCCGCCTGCTCGATCACGATTCTCATGCCATGACCTCGCATTACGCCCGGTTGTCGGACAAAACGATCCGAGAACAATGGGAACGCGCCCGCAAGGTCAACGTCGCCGGCGAACAACTCGCCACCGACACCGGGCCCCTGGCCGACGCGGTCTGGATGAAGAACAACCTCGCCCGCGCGAAAATGGCTCTGCCGAACGGGTTCTGCACGCTGCCACTGCAGCAGAAATGCGAGTTCGCCAACGCGTGTTTGACCTGCCCGGTCTTCGTCACGACCCCGGAGTTCCTGCCCCAGCATCGCCGCCAGCTCGAGCAAACCCAAGCCCTGATCACCGCAGCCGACCAGAACGGCCACCAGCGACTGGCCGAGATGAACCGGACCGTCGAGAAGAACCTGCTCGCCATCATCGACGGTCTCACCGTCACCGGCGGCTGCTGCGGCACCGACCGAACCTGCGGCTGCAGCGGCGGACCCCATGCCAGCTGACCACACCCATCTGATCGAAAACGCACGCCACCGGCACGAACAGACACTGGGGCGCGCACACCGGGCACTCACCGAGCTGGCCGATGCTGGGGAGCCGATCACCGTCAGCCATGTCGCACAACGGGCTTCGGTCTCGCGGTCGTGGATCTACACCCAGCCCGAGTTGCACCAGCGGATCCAGCAACTCCAGCACCAGCACACGCACGCCGAGGCCGTCCGCGGCAGCGCGGCGCGGGCCACCGATGATTCGCTCCGCCAGCGCCTGGCAATGGCTCACCAGCGGATCAGCGAACTGCGGACCGAGAACCAGCAACTCCGCGACGCTCTCGCGCACGCCCACGGCCAACTTCGCAGCGCTCGCCTCGACAGCGAGGACTCATAGTCGAAGACATCTGTCCACGACACGAAACAGCTGTTCAACAGCCCAATTCGATCGGCGAGGTCGAGATAACCGCGGCGTTATTGGACAGACTCCTGCACCGGTCGATGGTGCTCAACCTCGACGGTGACTCCTACCGACTCCGCGACCACCAGGCCACCGCCGACAACCTCCGCCGCGCTACAACCGGAAACCGTGAACCTCTATAATCAGGACCGCTCACGGGTGGGGAATTTCGACGAGCCCGGTTGGGGAGATTCGAGGCTCTGTCCCACTTTCGATGATCGGTCGGTGCTGATATGTGGTGGCCAGTGACTTCGGAGTTCGGTAGCAAGTCGAACCGTGCTCGGCCATACATGGTTCTTTTGATTAGCTTGAGGCCGGTTGACATTTCCTCTCGGTCGGGTGTGCGCGTTGCTGTGTGGCAGGCTCAGTCCGGCGACCACGGCGTCCCAGTCGCGGTGCAGAGTGGTCGCGAACGAGCCGATGCTCTCGGATTCCGCTGGTCCTGTGCGCGTTGGGTCCATGCTGCGAGTTCCGCGTCCTCGCCGGTGTCGTAGCAGCGTCGCGAATTCTGCGAGCGAGACTCCAGCGGTGGTGCGCGATCTCGTCCAGCGTACCGACGATTGCGCGGAGATGCCCGCGTTCGTCGTCGCTCAGGTCGGGTGGAGCGTGCGTCATGATCCAGTCGAAGCCTGGCGCTTACGTGACGTGTTGTAGGCGCTTCGCGCTGGACGCTGGGAGGTCAGCCCGCGGCGCGTCTGTGCTGCCGGGTGTCGCCGGCTCGTGAGCAGATGACGCTGCTGCCGATCATCCCTGCAGTGCCGCGACCGGAAGTCGGCCCACTACTGTCGTCGGGTCGATGCAGTTCGCGTTTCGCCAGGGCCGCAGACTACGGCACGATCCTGGTCGATGATGACCACCCGCCGCCCCCCGGACTTGCTGCCGAACCCACGCCTCCGATGCGTTGGCCGCCTCGTTGAGCGATCATCCCGGATCGATGGTGATCTGCCGCGATCGCGCTGGCTACTTCGCCGACGCTGCCCGATCGCGGAGCGCCCGACGCGGTGCAAGTGCGCCGACAGGTGGCATCCAATGGCGAACCTGACCAGAGCTGCGGAACAGGTGCACGCGCCGCAATCGTTCCGGCTCTGAACGATAAAGCCTCGGAACGCATTCCGGAACTACAGATCCCGGCAGTCCGCCCCACCGGATGGCCCTGTTGGCGCAGCGTGATCACGCCGGCAGCACCCGCAGACAGGCACATTCTGGCGCAGGTTAGACGATCAGCGCGATTGCGCGGCAATTGCACCTCGACCGCTAGACCGTCCGACGCTAGGCGCCCGCATCGGAGGCTCGAGGTCTGCTGAACTCCGCCGGTGCGCCGCGCGAGTCTCATCGACCCGTATCGTGCCCTAGTCTGCAACGCCGCTTGCGACGCGAGCTGCGTCAACGCCGCGGTCGCTGCACTCCGAGATCGCGGGCCAGTGCTTCGGCGGCAGCGTCAACACGGCTCCGCCGACACCTGGCAGCACTCCGGCGCACTGCTCGTGTCCGCGGTCCAGCTCCTCCTAGCGATCACACCCCGTAAGCCGTCTCAGCTCGATCATGCAGCGCGAGGCTTCTACGACCGTGACGCACGGTCAACCCGCTCACCTGCTCGGCGAAAATCCGCCGTTCGCACTCGACGTTACCGCAGAACAGTCGTCGCACAGCCAGCCTGAGCACCACTTCCCGGCCCGCGACCGCAACGTCGGCAATCTCACGCGAGTAACGGCTGTGAACCCGCGAAGAAGCCACCCCGCATACCGGACACGGCTGCGGGATCTCCCTGGTCACAGCATCGAACCGGATCGTGGACCCAACCTCGTTCACATCCACCACGCGCACACCCGGGCGATGCGGGAACATCAACTGCCACAACACCTCTGCGCCACCATCCGCGAACACAACCCGCGTTTCTACCGTAACCCGCAGCACCCCAACACAATCGGCACCTACCGATCATCGAAAGTGGGACAGAGCCAGATTCGATGAGTGCAGTCAGCTCCGCGGCCACCAGGCGGGCGATGTCGATGTTGGTGACCTCGTGGCGGGCGGAGATGTCGAAGATCGGCAACAAACCTGGGTTGGTCGCGGCTGCCGCCGGGGTCGGCCCCAGCTCGGCGTGCAGCACCGTGTGGACCGCGTCGCAGTGATCGAGCACGTGCAACCAGTCCCGGCTCTGCAGGCCGTCCCCGTAGACCGGGATCTTGCGGCCCCGCAGCACGTTGGTGACCCCCGGCGGGATCAGCTTCTCCGGCAGCTGGTATGGCCCGAAGTTGTTGGCGCAGTGCGTCATCCGGATATTCATCTCCGGGTAGGTCGCCATGTAGGCGCGCACCATCTGATCCCCCGCTGCCTTCGCCGCGCTGTACGGGGTCTTGGCGTTGAGCGGCGACGCTTCGGTGAACCACTTCTCCGTGGCCGGCAGCTCACCGTAAACCTCGATTGTCGAGACGTGCACGTGCGAACGGACCGGGACCAGGCGGCTGCACTCGGCCATCACCTGCGCGCCCAGAGCGTTGGACCGCATGAACGCCGAGGGGCCGAGGATCGCCCGGTCGTTGTGCGATTCCGCAGCGAAGTTCACCACGTAGTCGGGGCGGTGACGTCGGTAGAGCGCCTCCATCACCTCCAAGTCGGCGATATCGGCCTTCTCGAAGGTGACCCGGTCGATTACCGGATCCAGGTTGGCCAGGTTTCCAGCGAAACCGATGTAGTCGACCGCCACGACCTGCGCTTCCGGCTCACGGTCGACCAGGGCGACCGAACTGCAAGGCAAACTCGACGCACTCGTCACGGTGACCGCAAACTTCTACTGCGAGAACCTCGAATTGATGAAGAAGACGTCCGTCAAGGCACGGGGACGGATCGTCGCCCTACCGGCTTCGGGCCCCTAGATGGAGTGACTCCTGACCATTGCGGCCACCTACCCCTCCCGCTCGGCGGCGTTCGTGCGGTGGGCCATCAAGCAAAAAAATGCCGCCGGGCTGACCGCGGAATCATGCGGATGTGGCGATCGTGGCTGAGCCGCCGGCGATAGTTCACCGGCGGCCCGATCCATCGATTGTCAGACTCCTGGAGCTGGCACGTAGGTGTAGGAGACGCCGTTACTGGTTCCGCCCGGCGTGGTGACGGTCACTAGCACTGTCCCGGTTCCAGCGGGGCTGGTGGCCACGGTCTGTGTATCGGAGATACCGGTGAACGCCGCCGGTGCGGTACCGAAACTCACCTGGGTGGTGTAGGCGAAGTCCGTGCCGGTGAGTGTCACCGAGTCTCCGCCGGTTTCGGGCCCGCTGTTCGGATTCACGGAGGTCAGGGTGGGAACCGGGAGGTAGGTGAAGAAGACGTTGTTGCTGGTTCCTCCCGGTGTGGTGACGGTGACTTCCGCGGGCCCGGTCCCGGCGGGGCTGATGGCCGTGATCTGGGTGTTCGAGTCGACGGTGAACGATGTCGCTGGTGTGACGCCGAAGTCGACCGCGGTGGCTCCGGTCAGATCTGTTCCGGTCAGCACGACGGTTGTTCCACCGGCTTCGGGTCCCAGATCCGGGTCACCGGTGAGCAAGGTGGGCGTGTTGACATAGGTGTAGCCCACACTGTTGCTGGTTCCCCCGCCGGTGGTGACGGTGACCTGCACCGTCCCGGCCACACCCGCGGGCGTGACGGCCGTGATTTGGGTGGCGGAGTCGATGGTGAACGACGTTGCCGGAGTGCCACCGAAACTCACCGCGGTTGCGCCCGTCAGTGCGGTGCCGGTGAGCACAACGGTGGTCCCACCGGTCACCGGTCCCGCGTTCGGGGCGATTGTGGTGAGGGCGGGCACGGCGATGTAGGTGTAGGCGACCCCGTTGCTCGTGCCGCCCGCCGTGGTAACAGTGACCTGCACTGTTCCGGCCGTCCCCGCGGGGGCGAGTGCGGTGATCTGGGTGTCGGAGTTGGCGGTGAACAAGGTCACCGGGATGGCGCCGAAGTCGACAGCGGTGGCTCCGGTCAGCCCTGTTCCGGTGAGCACGACCACCGTCCCACCGCCTGCCGGTCCCGCGTTCGGGGCGACTGTGGTGAGGGCGGGCACCGCGACATAGGTGTAGATGACACTGTTGCTCGTGCCGCCCGCCGTGGTGACGGTAACCTGCACCGTCCCTGTCCCGGCCGGGGCGACAGCGGTGATCTGAGTGCCGGAGTCGACGGTGAACGACGTTGCCGGTGTGCCACCGAAATTCACCGCGGTGGCTCCGGTCAGGCCCGTCCCGGTGAGCACGACCGTGTTTCCTCCGGTCACCGGGCCTGCGTTCGGGACCGCAGCGGTGAGCGTGGGCACCGCGTTGTAGGTGTAGGTGACACCGTTGCTGGTTCCGCCCGCCGTGGTGACGGTAATCTGCACCGTCCCTGCGGTACCCGGGGGAACGAGGGCGGTGAGCTGAGTATCGGAGTCGACGACGAACAGAATCGACGGGCTCGCCCCGAAGTCGACTGCGGTAGCACCGGTCAGGCCTGTCCCGGTGAGCACAACCACTGTGTTACCGGTTACCGGTCCCGAGTTCGGAACCACCGACGTGAGGACAGGCACCGCAACATAGGTGTAGGCGACACCGTTGCTCGTTCCGCCCGCAGTGGTGACGGTGACCAGCACCGTCCCCGTCCCGGCCGGAGCGACCGCGGTGATCTGGGTCGCGGAATCGACCGTGAACGAGGTCGCCGGTGTGCCACCGAAATCCACCACGGTCGCACCGGTCAGACCTGTTCCGGTGAGCACGACCATCGTCCCGCCGGTCACCGGACCGGCATTCGGAGCGATGGCGGTCAAAGTGGGCACCGCAACGTAGGTGTAGGAGACACCGTTACTGGTTCCCCCCACAGTAGTAACCGTGACCAGTACCGTCCCGGCCGACCCCGCGGGGGCAACAGCAGTGATCTGCGTCGACGAGTCCACGAGGAACGACGTCGCCGGAGTACCAACGAAACTCACCGCGGTCGCTCCGGTCAGTCCTGTTCCGGTCAGCACGACCGTCGTCCCCCCGGTCACCGAACCGGCGTTAGGTACCACTGTGGTGAGGGTGGGCACCGCAATGTAGGTGTAGGAGACACCGTTGCTCGTTCCGCCCACGGTGGTGACCGTGACCGACACCGTTCCGGCCGCACCTGCGGGGGCGACCGCGGTGATCTGCGTGGCGGAGTTCACGGTGAACGAAGTCGCCGACGTACCACCGAAACTCACCACAGTCGCACCGGTCAGACCTGTTCCGGTCAGCACGACCGTCGTCCCCCCGGTCACCGAACCGGCGTTGGGCACCACCGTGGTCAGCGTCGGCACCGCGACGTAGGTGTAGGCGACACCGTTACTGGTTCCCCCCACGGTGGTGACCGTGACCGACACTGTCCCAGCCGACCCGGCGGGAGCAACAGCAGTGATCTGCGTGGCGGAGTCCACGACGAACGAGGTTGCCGGTGTAGCACCGAAACTCACCACGGTCGCACCGGTCAGACCTGTTCCGGTGAGCACGACCGTCGTCCCGCCGGTCACCGGACCGGCATTCGGAGCGATGGCGGTCAAAGTGGGCACCGCAACGTAGGTGTAGGAGACACCGTTGCTCGTTCCGCCCACGGTGGTGACGGTGACCGACACCGTTCCGGCCGCACCTGCGGGAGCGAGGGCGGTGATCTGCGTGGCGGAGTTGACGGTGAACGAAGTCGCCGGGGTGCCACCGAAATTCACCGCGGTCGCTCCGGTCAGAGCTGTTCCGGTGAGCACGACCGTGGTCCCACCTGCCACCGGACCGGCGTTCGGGGCGATGCTGGTGAGAGCAGGCACCGCGACGTAGGTGTAGGAGACACCGTTGCTCGTACCGCCGGCTGTGGTGACGGTAACCAGTACCGCCCCGGCCGAATGGGCAGGCGTCACCGCCGTGATCTGCGTCGAGGAGTTGACGGTGAACGAAGTCGCTGGTGTACCACCGAAACTCACCACGGTCGCACCCGTCAGATTCGTCCCCGTCAGCACGACCGTCGTCCCACCAGCCGCCGGACCGGAGTTCGGCGCGATGGCGGTCAGTGTCGGCACCGCGACGTAGGTGTAGGAGACGCCGTTGCTCGTACCGCCGGCTGTAGTGACCTTGACCGACACCGTCCCGACTGAATGGGCAGGCGTCACTGCCGTGATCTGCGTCGAGGAGTTGACGGTGAACGAAGCCGCCGGGGTGCCACCGAAACTCACCACGGTCGCACCCGTCAGATTCGTCCCGGTCAGCACGACCGTCGTCCCACCAGTCGCCGACCCCGACGCCGGACTGATGCTGGTCAAGGTAGGAACCCCGGCATAGGTGTAGGGCAGCGGGTTGCTCGTCCCGTCCAGCAGCGCCTGCACTGTGACGTTAACAGTGCCGGTTCCAGGCGGAGCGATGGCAGTGATCTTTGTGTTGGAGTCGATGGTGAATGTCGTTGCCGTCGTGCCGAACCGGACAGTCATCGGGCCCACACCACTAAATCCGGAGCCGGTGATGACGACAGAGTTGAGACCCGCTGCAGGGCCGGAAGAGGGTGTCAGCGAGGTGATTACAGGTGCCATCTTCTTGCCTTCTAACCAGTTGTCTATGGAAAGGCTTCTTCCGCAGCAGCACAGGCCTGGGTCGTGACACCGCTCATACCAGTAACCCTCCAGCGCAGGCACTTCGGCAATGCATCCCCGGGTCCGTTTTCGTCCGGTTTGTATCCGTGTCCGGGAACGTCCGGTAGCTGTTCAGCGCGCTGGCTACCCACGCACCTGCTCCCCGAGCTGAAGCCGACCGCCCGACAGGAGAGGCTCCGTGCCCCTGGATCGCAAGCCCCGCTGCCCCAGCGGTAAACCTCAGCGCTGATCATATTCAGCTCGACCTCCCCATAAGGACGGCCGTCGCGGTGACGAACCGTCGTGATCGGTGATCAGGCCGGCCTCTTCGACATTCCCCGACGGCCGGTTCCTTCGCACCGCGATGACTCGGCCGGGTGGCCTGTGGTGTGGTCCTACGGCATGGGCGTGGAGGACGTCCACAGGACGTCGCGGAATCACTGGCGATCGGCAGCCCTCCGACAGACCGGTCAAGCCATGCGCGACTCGTTCGTCCGGCCCATGATTCGGCTGCGGCACGCTCGCGCAGCTGACTGGCCAGTTGAGCGATGAGGGCGAATATACCGTGCCGCTGTCGCACACGAAGGCGAGCATCTCCGCGAGCGTCGGGCGAGTCCCGCCGATCATTCGGTTGATCCAGCTGCAACGACCGCGACAGTCGAGACATCAACACATCTCGGCGGGCAGTATCTACATCTTGATCCAGAGCCATCGCAGACTGCTACGAACTTTGTTCTCCAGCAACACCTTTCCCCTACGCAGCCCCACGGCGCGACCGACGGTTGCAACACTAGCGACATTTCGATATTGTATTGAATACATATATTATGTGATCAACAAGAAGGTTCGGGAAGCGTCTCGCGGCCATCGCGGCTCCGATCGCACACGGGGAGCAACCATCTGAACTCCCGGCGCGTGTCCTTGCCGCGCCGACCACCGATGACGCCCGATCGCTGAGCTTCATCCACTACCCAACGGGAGAATTACATGCCGAATACCGATCGCGTCGCCCTTGTCACCGGCAGTGGACGCAGCATCGGCCGTGCGATCGCGCTGCGCCTGGCCGCAGACGGGACGCGGGTCCTCGTCAACTACAAGAGCAACGCGGAGGCTGCCGAGCAGGTCGCATCCACGATCGAAGCCGCCGGCGGGCAGGCCGCCGCCGTGCAGGCGGATGTGACCGATCCGGCCCAACTGGCGGCGTTGTTCGATGCTGCGGAACATCGGTTCGGCGGGCTGGATGTGTTCGTGCACAACGCATATGGGTTCGCCGCCGGCCCTATCGCCGGCTCCTCCGATGAGGACTATGCGCGATCGTTCGCTGCCAACTCCCACGCCACGTTCGTCGCGTTCCGAGAGGCCGCGAAGCGGGTACGCGACGGCGGACGGATCGTGTACATCTCATCGTCGTCCACTCGCGTGAGCGATCCATCCGTGTCGGTGTACTCGGCAAGCAAAGCGGCGGGTGAGCAGTTGGTTCGAACCTTCGCCCGTGAGGTGGGGCCGAGGGGAATCACCGTGAACAGCGTCTTGCCGGGACCGACGAATACCGATGCGATGCGGCATATGAAGGAGATGCTGACGGAGCGGATCGCCCGCACACCGCTGGGCCGCTTCGGCGAGCCGGAGGACATCGCCGATGTCGTAGGTTTCCTGACCTCTCATGACGCTCGATGGGTGACAGGTCAGAGCATCGCCGCCGACGGCGGCCTCGCAGCGTGACAGGCCGTGCCGCGTACGGCGATTCACTGCCGGCGGGGCGGCGGAACCGTGAGAAAGGACAGGGTCGGATGGCCGACAGCAGTGCAGTACCGAACAACGAATCGGCCGGTGCCGACTTCGACCGGATGTATCGCGGCGAGGCGGGCGCCCACGGCTTGAACTTCGAGCGGGTGCCCTGGGATATCGGCAGGCCGCAGCCGCTGCTCATGGATTTCGAGACGGCGGGCAGTATCACCGGCGAGGTACTCGACGCCGGTTGCGGACCCGGCGACACCGCCATCTACCTCGCCGGTCTCGGGTACCGGGTAACCGGGCTCGACGTCGCGCCCACCGCGATCGACCAGGCCCGCCGCCGGGCGGCGGAACGAGGCGTGCCGGTGGTATTCGGCGTCTCCGACGCTACCGCGTTCGACGGATACGACGCCCAATTCGACACAGTCGTCAGCAGCCAGCTCATTCACTGCCTGGATCCCGAACAGCGCCGCGCGCACGTTGCCGCGCTGACTCGGGTGCTCACTCCCGGCGGGCGGTTGATACAGTTCAGCGCCGCCTTCGCCGATGGCGTGGAAATCTCTGGGCTGCACTCCATCTCGGAAGACGAATTGCGCTCCCTGTTCGCGGCGCCGGGCTGGTCGATCGTCAGCCTGCGGGCCGGCCACATGGAGGGTATCCGTCCGCCCGAGCCGTTGTTGAGCCAGTTCGCCCTGCACAACTTCCACCCCGAGTTCACCGACGACGGACTGATGCTGATGCCGGTCCTGGCATTGGAAGCTCAGCGGTGCTGACGAACTCGGCACGATACCGCCACCGCACCGAGGTTCCGCCGACCGCCCACCTCCCACAGCGAGAACGCGGCGAGCACGTCGTTGCGACCGATTCGATGCAATGACCCGCCCCCGAGAGAGGTAGAGATGACCACGATATCGGGACGAACGAAGGTTCGATTCTCCAGCGACGGTACGGAATGTGCCGCGTGGCACTATCCAGGCGACAACGGAGCATGCGTTGTCATGGCCGGAGGGCTGGGGGTAACGAAAGAACCGGCAACGGATCCATTTGCCGTTCGATTCCACGACGCGGGTTTCTCGGTACTCGCGTTCGATTTTCGGTATTTGGGGGAAAGTGATGGTAAGCCACGGCAAGTGGTCTCCATCAACAGGCAATTGGCCGATTGGCGCGCGGCAATCGAATTCGCCACGACGCTACCCGAAGTGAACCCGGACAAGATCGCGATCTGGGGCTTTTCCCTATCGGGCGGCTACGTCTTCCGGCTCGCCGCGCACGACCGACGGCCGGCCGCGGCGATGGCCGTGGCTCCGTTGGCGGATGGGCCGGCGTCCGGTCGGATCGCGCTGCGCCGCAGAGAAACGACGTTACTGGAACTCACCGGGGTGGTGTGGAGGGCCATAAAGGATGCGGCGGGCGCCCTCCTGTGCCGCGATCCGCAACTGTTGGCACTCAACGGGGAACGCGGCACCGCTTCGGCACTCACCCTGCCCGATTCGCGCAACGGTGACCGAGCCCTCAACCCCGGCAACAAATATCCGTACTGGCGCCAGGAAGTCGCGGCCCGATCGGCTCTCACCACCACCATGTACCGGCCCGCCCGTCACGCACCGCAGATCGCGTGCCCGCTGCTGGTTGTGGCCTTCGACAACGACGGCGTCGCCTACGCGGAGCCGGCGATCCGGGCCGCGCAGCGGGCGCCGCAGGGTGAGCTCGTACGGCTTCCGGGCGGTCACTACGCGGCACTTCTCGACCAATACGAGCCCGCCGTCGCCGCTCAATTGGGATTCCTGCACCGGCACCTGACCTGAATCCAGCTCTCGTCGATCGACGGCGCTGTGCGCCGGTCGAATATCCGAACGGCTGTGAGGCCGGCAGCACACCTGGGCTGTCGGCTCTCAGCCTTCTGTCAACTCCTCCGCCGCCTCGCGACCCGCTTCGCCGGTCCGCCGCAGAAATTCGGCGATCACTTCGAGCTCGGCATCGGAATAGCGCGTGCAGACCTCATCCATCCGGTTGTTCATCCCGGAGAACAACTCGAACAATTCCGAATTCCGCTCGCGTACGGCATGCAATGTGACCGCACGACGATCCGAGGACTCCGAATCACGCTCTCGCACGATCCATCCGCCCTTCTGCAGGCGATCCAGGACCCCGGTCATCGTCGCGGGATGCAATCCGGCGCGACGCGCCAGCGATGAGGGCGACAGCGGGCCATATCGGTTGATCAGATCCAGGCACGTCCAATCAACATCCTTGAGCTCGACCCGGCCACCGAATCGGCGATTGAGCAGCGACAGCTGAATATTCAGGTCACGCAACGCTTCCCGCACGTCTGCGGTCAACCGTCGCCTCGTACGCGCTGGAGCCGGACCCGACACTGAATTCATACTCCATCACCTCGCCCACATTTATACGGCTTGCGCATGATACGCAATGCCGACACTGCCATGGAATCGGACGCCGCCAGGAGTTCAGGCCGACTCGGCGCCGACCGCCCGGATGCCTTGGCACGTCGCAGCCGTGCGGCGCCGGCAGCAACGCAGTCTGGGCGAAGTCGGCGGGCGCGATCTGCTGCCCATCGACGAATATGCCGACTGTGATCGAACTCACCAGGGCCGGGCCAGCGTCCCGTCGCAGACCACGTGGAAGGTGCACTCGCGGCCGACGTAGTGGCCGCCCAGCTGCTCGAACAACTCTCAGCGATGGCCACGTCCGAGGACCGCCAGAACTGTTGACGGGAAAAGCCGTCGGCCGACTGTGAACAGGGGCCCGCCGCCCGTTCCAGCTCAATATGTGTCCTATATTATATGTTACTCGTATTTTATCAGGTAAGGTTGGTGACATAAGCGCAGATAGTTACCGCCGTACGACCAACACCTTCAACAAGATCATCGTCGGGCTGCAACGGGCAGGTGTTGCCTTCGGACCTATGCAGCTGCTCACCGTCAAGGGCAGACGGAGCGGGCAGCTGCGCACCTTTCCGATCGCCGTGAACAAACTGGACGGCGGCCAGTACATATTCCAGGCCTTTCCCAAGGCCGCGTGGGTGGCCAACGCACGGGCCGCAGATACTGTCACGCTGACACGAGGACGAAAGTCCTCGAAGGCTCGCCTTGTCGAGATTCCAGTCACCCAACGCCAACCCCTGCTGCGTGAACTGGTTTCGACGAGCCCGAAGAGCGTCGGCAAACGCTTCGTAACCACCGGGTTGGCCAACGCACCGACTCCGGACGGAGTGGCCGCCGCAGCAGATCGGATCGCAGTGTTCCGAGTCGAGAATGCTTGATCGAGCACTAGTAGTACTTTGTTAGGTTGGTCACTAGTGGGTGCGGCGGCTCGAAGGATTCGGCGTGATTCTCGAGACGATGCCGGGGTGGATGCCGCTGCGCTGGTTGAGGTCGACGAACAGCTCGATTCGTTTGTGAACGAGGTGTTCTCGTCGTTGGCGCGTAAGGATCGGGTGGCGACGGCGGGGGTGTACGCGCGCGGGTTGCTCCTGAACGGTGAACGCAAGTCGATGCAGCCGATGGCCGATCGGCTCGGGGTGGATCATCAGCGGTTGCAGCAGTTCGTGACCTCTTCGCCATGGAAGGTCGAACCGGTACGAATGGTGTTGTCGCGCAAGGCGTGTCGAGTTGATCGGTCCGGACGCGTGGGTGGTCGACGACACCGGCTTCGCCAAGGACGGCGACGCCTCTGCGTGTGTGGCCAGGCAGTACTCGGGCACCCTCGGCAAGGTCGGCAACTGCCAGATCGCCGTCAGCGTGCACGCCGCCACCGACACCGCGTCGTGCCCGTTGAACTGGCGGTTGTTCATGCCCGAGCGCTGGGACGACGCCTGCGCCGACGACCCGGATGCCGCGTCGGTGATCGCAGCGCGCCGGGCGAAATCGGCGATCCCCGACGATGAGCGGCACCGGCCGAAATGGGAACAGGCGCTGGGAATGATCGATCAGCTCCTGGACTGGGGACGGCCCCGCCCGCCGGTGGTGGCTGCCGACGCCGGTTACGGCGAGTGCGCGCAGTTCCGCGCCGGGCTGACCGAGCGAGGGCTGCCCTATGTCGTCGCGGTCAGGGCCGCTACCAGCCTCTACCCGGCCGACGCCCGACCGCAGGCCCCCGAATACAGCGGATTCGGCCGCCCGCCGAGCCGAGCCCGCTACCGCGTCCCGAAGTCCAGCTGCAAGGACCTGGTCACCGCGGCCGACCCCGACTCGTGGCACGAGGTGACCTGGCGGCAAGGAACCAGATCCGGTCCCAATAACCCCGACGCCGACATGCGCTCCCGCTTCGCGGCCCTGCGTGTGCGCCCGGCCGGGCACCGCGTGCCCCGCGCCGCAGACGGAACCATCGACGAAGTCTGGTTGATCGCCGAATGGCCCACCGACACAACCGAACCCACGGACTACTGGCTGTCCACCCTGCCCGCCGACACCCCCATCCACGAGCTCGTACGCCTGGCCAAACTGCGCTGGCGCATCGAACACGACTACCGCGAACTCAAAGTCGCACTCGGCCTGGACCACTTCGAAGGCCGCTCCTGGCTCGGCTGGCACCACCACGCCACCCTCGCCACCGCCGCCCACCTGTTCCTCACCACCCTGCGGCTTAACGACCCAAAAGCCGGTGGGCAGGACTGACCCTCTACGGAATCGTCCGCGAAATCCAACGCGCACTTGCGATCTGGATCGGCACCTGCCCACTATGCCACCACACCTTCCCAACCTAACAAAGTACTACTAGCTGTTGCGCACCTCTGCTCACGGGAGAGCCATGCCCCCGGGCCGCGTGTGCCGCTAGCCTGAGCGCGGTGATCGCCCGCAGCCGGGCGGTCGCCGCTGCGGGAACCAACTGCGGCCCCGGCGGGGCTGCAGATTCAGCAGCCGAACTCGTCTACACAAGACCACCCGGCCGACGGCGGGCGGGGGGGTCGTAGCGGTCGAGCACGGGTTCAACCGCATCGACGGCGTGAGTGTCACATCACGTTCGACACCGACCGAGCCACCCGACGGTGCGGCAGCCTCGCTCACTGCACTGGCGACCGAAATTGCCAATTCAACGGGGGAACACGAACGTATCTGTCCAGGCTGGGCGTTGTCGAGCCAGTCCGCGCCCTGAACAACTTCCACCCGACTTCACCGACGACGGCCTGATGCCGGTCTGATCATCGAAAGCGCAGCGGCTCTGACGAGGCGACGGAGCCCTGGCCGGACCGGAGGCGTACGCCGGCCACCACAGCGACGAGGCGTTCACCACTTGACGAATCGCGGTTCTGTCCATCACCGATCGAGCGGTGAGATCGAGTTCCACACCATGTTCATACGCTGGATCGATTGCTGCCACTGCGGATTCGGTTCGTTCTACGTCCGGCGCCGCGCCGTAGGCCCATTCCCCCCACGGGAACGGAGTCCCGTCGATGCACATGCCGATCTCTTCGCACCGGCGAGGCATCGTCACGCATCGAACCTCGAACCCATCGCCGTCATCACGAGAAGTCGATGCAGGACCTTCGCAGGCCCAGAAGCCCCTTCACCGGCCAACTCGACGGCGACGAACGCCTCCGCCAGCGCCGACTCCGGCGCGAACACACCGTCACTGAAGCAATTGCGGCTCAGGTCATTCCGCCAGCGTTTGTAGCCATGGACCACCCGCGCCGGCGTGTCACCTTTCGAGCCATGAATCCGGAGATATTCGGCAATCAGCGCACGCTGGGCCTCGGTGCGGGCCCGAAATCCGCCGGCAACGTCGAGCGCGCCACCGAATGCGCGCACGATCGTCTCATACATCGGTTGTTCCGGCAGGCCGGTATGCGCCGAAAGCGGAATGGCGGAGGGTCGGACCAGCGTCGTCGGATTCGTCACAGCCGCCCTTCCAGGACGATCCACGGTGCCAGACCGCCAACTTCTGGTGTCGTGCTCCGATTCTGCCCACACCACGGCACGCCGGAGGTTTCGGCGATCACGCTCTCGAGCGACTGGCCATACCCGACGGACACCGAGGTGGTGCGTGAGGTCACCGGAGCTGATCTCGGCATCACTCCGATAACCCCATATACGGAACCGACCGGATTCGTAGTCGGCGGCGACAATCCCACCAGCAGGATCGCACAGCTCACTGAAATCAACGGATATCGCGTAGAAGATCTCGAACGCTGGATGCGGCCGCAAAACCTCGATACCTGGCATCGCGACGCGCCCATGTTCGTCGGTTCGCGAGATGGATTCCTCGGTCCCAGCGACAGCTTGGTGCACACACTGTCTCGCGACAACGAACTCGTGCGCAGTCTCGGGCTCAGCAACACCGACCTCGCCCAAGCAATTCACGTAAACAACAGACTCAGCAAAGTCCGCTCGTATATCGGCGAGGGCAACCACACCTACACCTCCACCCGACTGAGCACCCAGGGTTCCCAGGACTCGCCGTTCCATGACAGCGAAACCGGCTCCAACAACCACCGGATCACCAACGCCACGACCGGCGCATCCGTCCACATCTCCGATCTCGGCGGGCATCTGATCGAACGCTACGGCTTATACCAGGGCCCGGGAACCAGCTACCGCTGCCCGCCCGAAGACATCATCGCCACCTTCGGACACCTCCTCGACCGTGTCGGCAGGCCAGAACGGCTCCAGCACATGGTCGAGGAGGTCAACTCCCGCCACGCATGGCCCGGATGACACAAAGCAGCCCGACTACTGACGGCAGCGGCGACAACGGACGTGACTCACCGATCACGCCATCGAACCGACCCGGACAACAACATTCGGTGACAACGGGACCACCCGGAAATGCAGAACTCGACACACCTGCCCAGATCATCGCGCCGCCGCTGGACAGAATCCGCAAACCAGATCCGAACAACCTGAACGGCTACCTGACCGACGAACCGCAAGATTTGTGCCGACTGGACAATCGGACTGATCATTACCGAGGCGCCCCTGACTTCCCCGCAGGGCCGATATGCGCGAAGCGACGCTCCGGCACAACACCCAAACGCTGCGATCAGCGACGTGATCGCAGCGATCGCCCGGTCGATGTGGGCCGCAACGTGCCGGTCAATCGCTTGCCGGGACGATCGGCACGTCGCCACCGGGGCCAGGTGACAACGGAACCGGGCTGCGGCAGGATGCCGATCCCCGTCCAACGCGACCATCCAAGAACCGTTCGCCTCACATTCCAGACATAGGAGCCGCATGCGCAGATGTGGCGCCTTCAATATGGGCGTGGCCGGGGCATGCCTTACTGGTTGGTCGACGGCCCGAGACCGCCAGCACATTCAGACATACGAATGCGACGATGGCGGCGACGGTACGGACCGCATGGGCGACCTGCCAGCGATCTCGTTGCACAGCCCAGTCCACTGGCGGCGCCTCGACGGTCCACCGGCCTTCCGCGGCGGTGATCTGAACGTTGATCGCTGAAGAGATAACGAACACGGTCAACAACAGCATCAACGCGGCCAGCGCCCACCACTTGGCCGCACCCGGCCGCCGGATCGTGACGACCACCGACAGCGCCGCGCACAGCATCGCCGGAATCAACGTTGCACCGGAAAGCCACGGGATCCCGATGAGATTGATCTGCGCTACCTGGGTGTACACCGAGCCGTCGAAGCGTCGCAGCTCCAATTCGAGGACCAGCAGGGTGAGCAGAGAGCCTGCATACAGACCGGTGAACATTGGCCCGGCGAACCGAGCAATCTTGGCGACAGGACCGATGGCGCCGATACTCCCTACTGGACACCGGTAAAATAATGCGGATTCAATACTATATGGACTTGATAATGTGCGCGCAGCAATTCGAACTCAGAGCTGTTCGCGCACCGACTGGACTCAAACCGTTGTGCCCCAATGAGATCGGGAAACCGACCCACGTCGAATGCGTGAATCCCCAAAACACGAAGTGCACGGCGAGTCACGCTGACCGGGATGTTCCGTGCCGCGGCTCGGTCGTGTGGGGTGAAGCAGCGAACTCCCGGATGACCCGGGCGAGTCTCGCTGGTTGGTCGAGTGGGATGAGAGTGTAACTATCGGCTATCTCGATCAACTGTGCCCGCGGGAGAGATTCGGCGAGGAGCCTGCCATGTTCGGGTGGCATTACACGGTCGTCGGCCGCCCAAACCACGAGCGCGGGGCGGTCGAAGCTCGGCAGATACTCGGCCGAAGCGAGCAAGAAGCTCCTATCCGCCGCTGCGGCTCGAAGCATTCGCACTGCGTCGCGACGGATCTCCGGCTGAGTCAAGGTCGGCTCCATCCAACCGGCGACCGTTGCGTGTCCGCGTTTGGTCAGCCAACCGAACGCGAGCGGGCTCTGCCGGAGCATCCGGAGCCGCATTTGCTGCATGAACAACCCGAACAACGCTGGCGAGAGCTTGCCGGTGAGCAGGAGAAGCTTGCCTGTCAGTCCAGGAGGGAAGTTGTCGAACGCCTCGCACGAGACGAGTACGACCCGCCCCACGCGTTGTCCCGCCAGTGCGGTGCCATCGGCCATTAGTTGCTGGACGAGCGCGCCGCCGGTGTCATTGCCGACGAGGGTCACGTCGTGCAGGTCGAGGCGGTGGAGGAATTCCGCGACCAGCCGGGCTATCGCAGGCAAAGACAGGTCGGCGTCGGCGTGCATCCCGTGCCGATGAGCGCCGAGCGGCAATGTCGGCGCCACACATCTGTGGTCGACGGACAGTTCGGCAATGGGTCCGTCCCACAGCGAAGCATCCATCATCAATCCGTGCAGCAACACAATCGTGGGGCCGTCACCCCCGGTGTCTTGGTAGTCGATAGTTCCCGCGGTCAGCGCGATCTGCTTCATATGCTTCGCTTCCGCGAGGTATGGGAGACGCGGGAGTGACCTGCTCCCTGATGACCGAACAGGTGCCGGTGTAGGAAGGATATCTGCGCTTCGACGGCTTGCTCGTGCTTTTCCAAGAACGGGGCGTAGTGGGGACCGGATATTTCGACGACCTCCCCGCGTGGGGCGCGGTTCGCTGCCTTCACGGATGGCTTGACGAGCGACGTCTGATCGCGGTCACAGACCATGACAAGTAGCGGCGACTGCACCTGGGACGCGACGCGGCCGGGCTGATAGAGAGTGAAGCGAAGCGCGGTACGGGCAGCGATCATCTGCTGCCAGTCCGGGTACATGTGCGAACGCAGTGCGAGTCCGGTGTCGATTCCGTCCGGTGTCGTGAGCATCGCGACGGTCCCGGGCTCTCCGACGAGCGGCACCAATCGCGGTGGACGCCCCACGAGGCTACCGAGGGCGTCGAGAACGCCCAGGCCGGTGAAACGCAGCATCGCCAGTGGCTTCTGGTGGCGCATGGCGTTGCGGCTCAGGGCCGGACCGTCGGGGTTCGGTGTCTGTGCGATCGCCGCGCCGAGCTGCGGGTTGCGCGCGGCGACCCGAAAGATGTGACCGCCGGTGGCGGAGAACCCCCAGATTGCGAGCTTGGTCGCGTCGACTCCCGGCAGGGTCCGGGCGAAGTCGATCGCGGCCTGCCAATCATCGAGCTGGTTCCTGGCCGAAAACGCCAGACGCGGCTGTCCGTCGCTCTCACCCACGCGGCGGTAGTCGAAGGCGAGGACCGCAAACCCCTCGTCGTTGAATCGCTTCGCGAATTGGTCGGTGGCCGGCTCCTTGGGTACCCCGAACCCGCCTGCCATGAGCACGCAAGCGCCGTTGGTCCCCGGATAGTGCCATGCGGCGCACTCGATCCCGCCGCTGACGAATCGAACCTTCTCGCGTGCGACGGACTCGGTCGTGTTCCGTTCGGTCATTTGGGGTGTCCTCTTCCAATTGTTTGGGTGTTGATCGGATGGCTGTCGGCTGGGGATGGCCGAGGGGCACGGCTGCCCTCGGCGCTACGGAATCGGGCCGTGGTTTCTGGCTTCCGAGTGCCGATTGCGTCTCATTGCCAGGTTCTATCCCTGGCTTCGTCGACGCTCAGACGACGCAACGAGACCAGACACAGCCCTAGGTCGCGGACTTTGGTCAGAACACCGTGTAACGCGGATTGATCAGCAATCAGGCCGAAGATGGCGGTCTGAGTGGCCTCACCGTTGACCCGCAGTCCGTCGAACCAGTCGTCCCACCGGTCGTCGAGCACGCCATCGACGCGGATCTCGTAATGCGCGGGCCATCCCGAGCCTTTCACGCCCACTGACGGTTCTGGCGCAGAACCAGTGCCTGGCCGCATTGGCGCTGCTGTCGGAGAAGCCCGAGGGCGGCGGCCATGGCAGGGGGCAACGTGTTACGCGTAGTGAGCGGTTCCCCGGCGCCTGCGGGACAGGTCGTGTACTGGTCGAGCCCGAGCGCATCCATTGCCGATTCCTCCCGCTGATGGGCATTTCCGTCACCGATACGCTACGAACGCCCCCAGGGCCGGCGCATCACCCAAAGGTGGATATGCAGGTGGAATCTTCGAAGACGCGACCGGCCCGAAAGTGGTCCCCCGGTAGGCGCTGCATTCTCTGGTGGCCGCTCGAGCGGGACGCTCCCGCAGCGGGAGCGTCTGGTGACCCCGCTATTACAATCGGCCGGGCCAGCAACCGAGCTGGCCATCGCTGGGCGTGCTGAGCAGTCGACGGCTGAGCCGACCGCGGTTTACCCGCTACGAGGTGTCATGTCCGAGCAGGATGCGTTGCTAGCCACCAAATTGCGTGTGCCTGGGCTGCGCCCAGGCTTCATCCCTCGCCCATGGCTGGTCCATCGGCTCGACTCGGATTTGAAGCAGGGGCTGGTTCTGGTTTGCGCTCCGGCAGGGTTCGGCAAGACGGGCCTGCTGGCCGAATGGGCTTCACACGGCCGACGGCCGTTTGCCTGGCTGTCTCTCGATGCGGCAGACAATGACCCGACGCGCTTTTGGCGGCACGTGGTTGCAGCGCTCGATCGGGCGCGCCCGGGAATCGGCGTGCAGGTCGGCCCGCTACTGGGCCCACCTCCCCCAACCTCGTTCGAATCACTGGTCACGGCGCTGATCAATGAGTTCGACACGCGGCACGATGAGGACGAGGTACCGCTGGTCCTCGACGACTACCACATGATTGACGCACCGGTGGTGCACTCCGCCCTGACCTTTCTGCTGGAGCACCTGCCGACAGGTCTGCGACTGGTGCTGGCCGGCCGGTCCGACCCGCCGCTGCCGCTGGCACGGTTGCGGGCCCGGGGTCAGCTGGCTGAACTGCGCGCCGACGAGCTCCGGTTCGCACCGGACGAAGCGGCGGCACTGCTGGGTGAAGTGACGGGCGGCGGCTTGCCCGACGCAGCGGTCAGGATGCTTACCACCCGCACTGAAGGATGGGCAGCCGGCCTGCAGTTGGCCGGCCTCTCGCTGCGTGGCCAGGCCGATCCCACCCACTTCGCCGCAAAGTTCAACGGCAGCCACCGCTACATCCTGGACTACCTGGCAGGGGAAGTAATCGAGCAACTGAGCGATCAGGTACGCACGTTCCTGCTGGAGACCTCAGTGCTCGAACGCCTCAGCGGGGAGCTCTGCGACGCCGTCACCGGTCGCGCGGATGGCCAGGAGATGCTGGAAGGGATTGAGCGGGCCGGCCTATTCCTCGTGCCGCTCGATGAGGTGCGCGGCTGGTGGCGCTATCACGATCTGTTCGCTGAGTTGCTCCGCGCCCGATTGCGGCACGAACGGCCTGGACATGCCTCGGGATTGCACCGAAACGCGGCAACCTGGTGTGAAGCGCATGGGCTCGCTGACGAGGCCGTCCATCACGCATTACATGCCGACGACACGGCCTGGGCTGCGCACATGATCGAGCGACATTTTGACGAGATGTTCCGTCGGGGCGACCAGGCAACGGTACATGGTTGGCTTTCCGAATTGCCCCCCGCGCTCGTGCAGTCGCGGCCACGCCTGTGCCTGGCACAAGCGTGGATGGCGCTCTTGAGTAGCAATATGGGCGCGGCTGAGCCGCAGCTCGACGCTGCCCAGCGGACGCGCGCCCCCGCTGATGAAGAGCCATTCGAGCCATCAGTCGGCAAGCCCGCAAGTTGGCTGGCCAATGTCCCCGCAGCCAGTACGCTCGGCCGGGCCTGGCTCGCCTACTCGCATGGCGACGCCACGGAAACCGCCGCGTTCGCCGCCATGGCATTGGCCGAGCTCGGCCCGGACGACTGGATGCTGGAGTCCCTGACCTGGTGGCAACTAGGCTTGGCCGAATGGCTGCGCGGCAGCCTCGAAGAGGCTGAGCAGGCCTTCATCTCGAGCATCGCCCAGTGGCGAGCGGCGGACGAGCGTTCTCTGGCCGTTCGAGGCTATTACCACCTCGGCCAGGTGCAGTGTGCCCAAGGCCGTCTGGACGCAGCAGTCGGCACCCACCGACAGGCACTCGAGATCACCGCACCACGTGGTGTGTCGACTATGTCGACTGCCGGCATGGGATACGTGGGTATGGCGGGGGTGGCCTACCAGCGAGGTGAACTCGATGCCGCCCTCCGATACGTGACAGAGGGCATCGCACACTGCCGGCAGCTGACGTACACACAGCCGCTGGCCGCGGGACTGGCGACACTGGCGTGGATTCGGCAGGCCACAGGTGATCCGGCCGGGGCCATGGAAGCAATCGGCGAGGCCGAGCAGCTTACATCGGGGATAGCCGTGGCCGACCTGTTCAACCCTGTTCCAGCGCAGTGGGCACGGTTACGCCTGGCGCAGGGCGACATCGTCGCTGCGGCCCATTGGACAAACACACGCGGTCTGAGCGCGGACGACGAGCCGAGCTACTACCGGGAGCCTGAGTATCTTGTCGTGGTCCGGTTGCTCCTCGCGCAAGACCTGCCGGGCCCGGCGCTGGCACTGCTGGAGAAAATGCTCGCGGCGACCCCCCGAAGCTGCGCGGGGAGCATCATCGAGATCCAGGCGCTACAGGCGCTGGCCCTCGCCGCCAGAGGTGCAGAGAACACCGCTCTCGACGTACTGGCAAATGCGCTCGCACTCGCCCGCGGGCCAGGATATGTTCGGGTTTTCGCCGACGAGGGTGCCCCAATGAGCGCCCTACTCCACCGCTTGATCGCAGCCCAGCAGGGGCAACACGTCATCCGCCACGTGCCCCTCGGATACCTGGCCCGAGTGTTGCAGGCGCTCAGCCAGATACACGTCGTCCAAGGTTCCGGGCCGAGCGCTGCAACGGCGGTGCCAGGCCTGGTCGAACAACTGACGTCCCGTGAAGGCGACGTACTGAGCTTACTGGTCGCAGGCAGATCGAACCGCCAGATCGCCGACGAGCTGGTAGTCAGTGTCCACACTGTCAAGAAACACCTAACCCACATCTTCGGCAAACTCGGCGCCGTCAACCGCACCGAAGCTGCCGCCCGGGCGCGGCAACTGGGCTTGATTCACTAAAACAGCGATCCGGCACCATCGATACCGCCTCAATCGAGTTCCGCGCCTGCAGGTTTCGGCTCCAGCGCAACGTCCAGCTCGCATCCCGCACACGGTCCTCGAAATCACCGAGGTATCGGCCCCCACCGAGTTCGCCAATCATCCGGTTGACCCAGCTGCGACCACCGAGCCCATGTCGAAACCTGGGCCTGACGGCGATTTATCGGCGAGCTCACTGTCCCCCAGCCTGCGACAGCAGGCGTAACAGTTCCGACCGATACCCAACACCGCGGGCCCGGTCATCGGAGCGACAGCTCCCCACGCAACGCCGTCATTCGCGACAGTTGGCTTCTGCGCGGTCGGTACGGCGAGCGTGTCGTCGGATCGACGGATGAGGTGCTGGCGCATATTTCGCCGGCGCACAGCGAGAACATCAATGTTATCGGCACGATCGAGGTCGACGTCGATGCCGGACTCGCCCAGCTCAGGCCGACCGGGTACCGGCCGTTGCTGCTCCGAAAAATACCACTGTGATCATTCAGCGCGGGCGACCGGTTCGCCTGTTCCAGCGTCGACAGGGATCAGTGAGTCCACAACTTTCTGTTGTGGTATCGGCGTTCCCAGAACAGCTTGTTGATCGCTGTGATCGGACCGGGCATGGCGGCCAGGAACAGCGCGCGTTGTTCGGAGTCGGTCGAGTCGAGGACCCAGGGGACGTACGCCGCCGCGCCGGAGGGGCCTTGTTTGCGGGCCATCGCGCCGCGAAAGGTGTTCCAATCCTGCAGACTCAGCACCTCGTCGATGAGCGGCAGGGCAGCGGTCTCCTCGTGGGCCATGTGGTCGGTGAGGATGCGCGCCAGCGTGTCGACGCGTGCGGCGAGATCCGCGCAATGGGTGCGCATGGCCTCGTCGACGGCGTGCAGGGCGGGGTCGAGGGCGGCGTGTTCGGCTTCCATGTCGGCCATGAGGGCCGCGTCGGCGGGACGGTCGCTCAACTGGGCGAGCACTGGAGGCCACAGGGCAGCGTCTTCCACGGTGTGGTGGACATGGAGTTGACGAGTGAAATTCGCCCACCCGGCTTGGACGCCCGGGGCGTCGGCACGGTCAGCCGTTGCTGCGGCAGCCAGCCGGTTCAGGTCGCGGCGGAAGGCATCGTGGGTGGCGTACATGATAGTGAAATCAATGGACATGACTGGCCTTTCAGCTGGTGAAAACGGCGGCGTAGTCGGCGGCCCAGGCAGCGAAATCGAGGGCGGGGCGGCCGAGCAAGTCGGTGACGGTGCCGGTGGTGGGGCCCGGGACGCGGGCGTAGTCGGCGAGCGAGCCGAGCAGCCGGGCAGGGACTTCTTCGGGCAGGCCCTGGGAGGTCATCGCAGCACGCACCTGCTCTGGCTTCAGTTCGAGGAACGAAAGCTCACGGCCGATGGCTTCCCCGAGGATGCGAACCTTGTCGTACTGGGTCAGAGATTCGGGACCGGTCAGCAAGTAGTGGCGGCCATGGTGGTCGTCCTCGGTGAGCGCGCGAACCGCGACCGCGGCGATGTCGCGCTCGTGTATCGGCGAGGTGGCGGCCCTGCCATACGCACCCCGCACCACATCCCCACTGCGCAGTTGCGGCGCCCAAGCCAAGGTGTTGGCGTCGAAGTCCGCGCAACGCAAGCATGTCCACGTCAGACCCGACGCTTCCGCTGCGGCCTCCAGCGCCCGGAACCCCGCTATGAACCGCGGTTCCCCGGCCGGGTACTCGAGGGTCAATGCCGAAACCACCACCACCCGCCGAGCCCCGTGAGCAGCTGCCGTGGCAAGGATTTCGGGTGCCGAGGCAAGGACGGCACGCGAGGTGAGCAGCACCGCCTCGACGCCGTCCCACGTCTGCTCGGGAATAGACGGCACCGACGGATCACCCTGCACGACCATCGTTCCCGGCGGCATCTCCACCGCTGCGGGGGCGCGGGTCACAGCGGTGACCGATAGTCCGGCTGCGCGCAGCTGTGAAACCGCTTCCCGACCGACTGTTCCCGTGGCACCGATGACAACGAACATGATCAACCTCTTATCTGCCTCCGGCGGGCCGCTGGTGGCAGCTTCACCGAATATCGTATGATACGGAAGTCATATTATATAATATGAGTTGGAGATGATATGAATTTCGTAAATAATTTGGGTGATCCTCGTCACCGACGGCGGCAGACGTCTCGGATCAAGGGCTCGCTACGGGACGCACGCAGTCAGTTGGCGCTGCTCAACAGACAGATCGGTACTCGTCTCGAGCTCAGGGAGATCGACCTCGACTGCCTGGACCTGATCAACAGTCACGGCCCGCTGAGCCCTAGCGCACTGGCGAAGCAGGCCGGACTGCACCCCGCGACACTCACCGGGGTCCTCGACCGCCTCGAGCGAACAGGGTGGATCGTGCGCCAACGGGCCACCGGCGACCGTCGTGCGGTCCTCGTCCGCTCCCTCCCGGATAGGCTCGGCGAGATGTACGGTTTGCTGTCCAAGATGAACAGGGCGGTCGATGACCTGTGCGCCAAGTACACCCCCGGCCAGCTCGAATTGGTGGCCGACTTTCTCGACCGCGTCACCGCCGCCGGCCGAGACGCTACCGCAGCGCTCGGAGATGGTTGAGGCTGGAGAAATGCGGTGGTGTTCCATCGCCGCCGATAGCAATGACGAATTCAGTCCGCAGGTGCGGACCCATGCCAGGCATCGACTCGATGAGCGAGGCTTGCGGGTGCTGGCGGAATCGAGTGGTGATCTCTTTGTCGAGGTCCTTGATCTCGCGGTCCAGCTCGAGCAGTTTGCTCGCCGATCGTTTGATCAACGTGGCGGTCACGGACTCCGCCGAGACAGCGATGTCTTGTCCATGAGTGAGGGCGACCGCCGTGTCGGCGATGCTGTCGATCGATCTCCGCCAAGCTCCGCACCCCCGCCGACCCAGTCGTGGTCATCGAGGGCGGCGCCAGCTCCCATCCGCTGACGACGGGCGCGTGGCCGTGGTGGTGGACCGGATGCTGTCGGCGCTGGCGGGCTTGCGGCGATGTTGGAAGTATTCAACATGGCCAACTCGCTGCTCGGTGAACTCGATCCCGCGCCGCAGCCCTGGCGACTCACGACCACCTCGCTCGGTGACACCGTTCGCACCGGCTACGGCTACCTCGTCCCGACCACGCCGCTGGCGGACCTTCCGGCGGATATCGACGTCCTCATCGTGCCGGCCGTCAATGCCCTCGGCGCTCCCGAATTGCTCGATGTTGTGAGGTATCCAGCGAATAGTTCGGTGCTGCAACGCATCTCGTCGGCCGCCGATCGCGGGATGCATCTCGCTGCTGCCTGCACGGGCACGTTCTTCCTGGCCGAGGCCGGAGTCTTGGATGGTGGGGTCGCCACCACGAGCTGGTGGCTCGGGCCGACCTTCCGGCGCAGATATCCTCACAGTGACGAATACGAAACGAACGAACAGCCTCGGGACCTGGCCGGCGTCTGTCACCTACCGAGACTTCAACTCGCACAAGGTTTCTCAATCCCAGGAGGTCAATAGATTGCAGACGATATTTCGACGACGCGAGACAACGTGTCATTCATCAGACCTATGGTCGGCGCCCTGGCATCTGTGACCATCGGGTCCGCGCTGGCGATTCCTGGCATTTCGGCAGGCCGGGCCGCCGCCGACACACTGCCGAGTCTCACCGGGCCGGCCGTTCCGGCGGTGGCCGATCTCAACCGCGACGGCCTCCCCGATGTCGTATTCAGCAATTTCCTGCTGGGCGGCAGAATCTCGGTCTTTCTGGGTAAGCCCGGAGGTGACTTCCATTCGGCGGTATATTACGCGACCGGTGCGCAGGCGGACTATGTCGCGATCGCCGACTTCGACCACAACGGCGTGCTGGATCTCGCGGTCACCAATTTCAGCTCGAGCGATGTTTCCATCCCGATCGGCAACGGCGACGGCACCTTCGCGCGAGATCGTCGACCCGGTATACCAGCAGCCTCCGGCTGCGACTACCGGCGGACGTGCGCAGACCGGGCCGAACTCACAACGGAGTGGCACACGATGTGGCCCTCTGAGGTTGACCCCGAATGGTGGACAAGGGGCCTACAGATTTCAGGCGGCAGCGGTTCGAAGTGAACGCTCGAAGGCGTCGGGGCTTTGGTTCCCGATCGCGGAATGCCGTCGGGTAGTGTTGTAGAAGTCCATCCACTTGTCAATCGAGACAACGAGTCCGGCCCTCGTGGCGTAGGTGTGCGCGTTGAAACTCGACCACAGCGATTCGGAAGGGCTGTTGTCCCAACATATTCCGGTCGCTCCCATCGACCGCTGCAGCCCGTGCCGCCAGCACGCCTGGGCCGTCAGATGCGCAGTGAACTCCCCGCAGCTATCGGAGCGGTACAACCGCGCCCCGGACCCGGCCGCCTCGCACCGCGACCGCGGCATCGAGAGCGTCGGTGGCCATGCCGGCGCCGATATGATCGGCCAGGCTGTAGCCGAGCACCTTGCGGGTATGCCCGTCACGGATCGCACACGGGAACATGTCCCCTTTACCGCAGGTCAGGTAGGTGATATCGGTCGTCCAGACGGCATCTGGACGCCCCTGCTCGAAGCGGCGCTGGACCAGATCCGGCGGAAACGACGCTGCCGGATCGGCCACGGTGGTGCGGACTTTGAACGTTCGAGGACTGATCCCTTCGAGCCCGGCCCACTCCATGATCCTGGCGGCGGTCTTGGCCGAGACCCGCTCACCCTGGTCGCGTAGCTCGCTGGTGATCCGTGGTGATCCGTAGATGCCGTGCGACTCGCGATGCACGGTGGCGATCTTCGTTTCCAGGTCCCCGCGCCGCTGCTGGCGGTCGGTGAAATGCGTTGCCGCCCGGCGCTTCACATACGCGCAATAGCCAGACCTGGATACCTGCAGCGTGCCATGCGGCGAATCGAAACCCTGTGCCCTGCAGGCTGATCAGTACCGGCAACGTCGGTGACAGGCGGTCGTCGCGTCCGGACGACGCGGAACCGACGGCAGCCCGATGGCCACCCGGCGCGGTGATCACACGGTCATCCTCGATGCGTACCTCGGGCATCCGGTCCTGCATCAGATGACGGTGGCATACGGGGCCGACACAAAGCAGGCGGAGCCTCGGCGACGGGCACGTCTTCCCAGATCAGGTCCGGGTTGTTCATCAAGGCTTCGACCTGCTCGGGTGTCGGTACCGGGTAGCGGGGCTCGGTCACTGCTCACCGCCGAGCTGTTCGCGCAATTGCCGCTCGGCCTGCTCGAGCAGTGCCCGGACGTGGCCATAGACGGCCAGATTGTCGACGGTGGCCGGTTCGGTGCCCGCGCCGGCCCGGGTGTGGGCCATATGCTCGGCATGTTCGACGATTTCCCGTTCGGCCTCGCCTTCGAGCACATGCACCGCGTCCTGTATGCGGGCGGCGGCGGCTTCGTCCGGATGGGGACGCTCCCACTCGCGGGCCGCGCGGGCGGCGTCGGTCAGCAGTCGGAAGTGAACCCCAGCAGCGACTGAGCCACCGCCAGGCTCACCAGTTCCGAGTCGGTCAGCACCGGCGGACGTCCAGTCCAGCGGGAACCAGGCAACTCGTCATCGATCTTCACGTACAGTGCGGTCAGGAGGGCGTCCAGATCGTTCGTCACACAATGATCTTCAGCGCCCTCCCTCCATGTCCGGACATCACCAGGACTTCGGACATACTCGTCTAGTAGTACTTTGTTAGGTTGGTCACTAGTGGGTGCGGCGGCTCGAGATTCGGCGTGATTCTCGAGACGATGCCGGGGTGGATGCCGCTGCGCTGGTTGAGGTCGACGAACAGCTCGATTCGTTTGTGAACGAGGTGTTCTCGTCGTTGGCGCGTAAGGATCGGGTGGCGACGGCGGGGGTGTACGCGCGCGGGTTGCTCCTGAACGGTGAACGCAAGTCGATGCAGCCGATGGCCGATCGGCTCGGGGTGGATCATCAGCGGTTGCAGCAGTTCGTGACCTCTTCGCCATGGAAGGTCGAACCGGTACGAATGGTGTTGTCGCGCAAGGCGTGTGAGTTGATCGGTCCGGACGCGTGGGTGGTCGACGACACCGGCTTCGCCAAGGACGGCGACGCCTCTGCGTGTGTGGCCAGGCAGTACTCGGGCACCCTCGGCAAGGTCGGCAACTGCCAGATCGCCGTCAGCGTGCACGCCGCCACCGACACCGCGTCGTGCCCGTTGAACTGGCGGTTGTTCATGCCCGAGCGCTGGGACGACGCCTGCGCCGACGACCCGGATGCCGCGTCGGTGATCGCAGCGCGCCGGGCGAAATCGGCGATCCCCGACGATGAGCGGCACCGGCCGAAATGGGAACAGGCGCTGGGAATGATCGATCAGCTCCTGGACTGGGGACGGCCCCGCCCGCCGGTGGTGGCTGCCGACGCCGGTTACGGCGAGTGCGCGCAGTTCCGCGCCGGGCTGACCGAGCGAGGGCTGCCCTATGTCGTCGCGGTCAGGGCCGCTACCAGCCTCTACCCGGCCGACGCCCGACCGCAGGCCCCCGAATACAGCGGATTCGGCCGCCCGCCGAGCCGAGCCCGCTACCGCGTCCCGAAGTCCAGCTGCAAGGACCTGGTCACCGCGGCCGACCCCGACTCGTGGCACGAGGTGACCTGGCGGCAAGGAACCAGATCCGGTCCCAATAACCCCGACGCCGACATGCGCTCCCGCTTCGCGGCCCTGCGTGTGCGCCCGGCCGGGCACCGCGTGCCCCGCGCCGCAGACGGAACCATCGACGAAGTCTGGTTGATCGCCGAATGGCCCACCGACACAACCGAACCCACGGACTACTGGCTGTCCACCCTGCCCGCCGACACCCCCATCCACGAGCTCGTACGCCTGGCCAAACTGCGCTGGCGCATCGAACACGACTACCGCGAACTCAAAGTCGCACTCGGCCTGGACCACTTCGAAGGCCGCTCCTGGCTCGGCTGGCACCACCACGCCACCCTCGCCACCGCCGCCCACCTGTTCCTCACCACCCTGCGGCTTAACGACCCAAAAGCCGGTGGGCAGGACTGACCCTCTACGGAATCGTCCGCGAAATCCAACGCGCACTTGCGATCTGGATCGGCACCTGCCCACTATGCCACCACACCTTCCCAACCTAACAAAGTACTACTAGGCTCCCACCCCCACATACGCCCGTGATCCGCGCACCGGATCTACTTTGCGGCTCGTGACAGCTTCAGGATTCCTGGCCCTGGCCCGGGAGTTCGGGATCAGCCGCGAAACCGTGTACAGCTACCTCGCCGAAGCGGCCCAGACGAAAGAGTCCCATTGAGCCATCGCCGAGCACTGAAGACCCGGCTGCTGCGGAAGGCGATCACACTCTCTGACCAGAGGTGAGCGAGTGTGATCGCCCAGCGCGCCCGGCCGGGGCCGCTACCGGCACACGCTGGAACTTATCGGTCAGGAGTGGTTGGATTCCCGATCGAGGTCGTGGTCCCGTCCCCTTCGGGCCTACGGTCGAGGGAGGCCCGGTTCGTGTGGTTCCGGGGCTTCCCGCCCAGGCGGCGGCGCAACACGCTTGGCGAGACAGCCCCTCAGCTGCACCGGCCAACTAGAGTCGTCGAATGACTTGGAATCGTAAGGGGCGTAACCGCACATCACTCGGCATCGCACGTGGTAACAGATCGAAGACCCCCATCATGGTCACCTCCGCGGCCGTCCTGTCCGCAGCCCTTGGCCTTTTGGCCGGCACCGCGGGCCAGGCGCTGGCGGCCCCCGCCGCCGCACTCCCCACAACCGTGCGGCACCAGGCTGCCAAAGCCGAGCAGTGTCAAACCTGGCGGCGCAATTACGAGTCTTCGAACAACGCCAATCAATGGCTCAAGGACAACGTGTGCTGGAACGACGACTCGCAGACCGTAGGCATAACGTCCACCGCTGGAGGTGACAACCAGCCGGATCCCAACAGCACATGCACGCTCAGCACGTCACAAACTTCCTGCATAACCAGCACCTGGGTCAATTCACGTTTCGTCGCGGACCTCAGCTCCAAACAGGTCACCGAAACCAGCCGAGCGTGCGACCATGGCGACTGCGTCCCCGAACAGCACATCTACAACTTCCAGTAGCCGGGCCCATCAACAGCTCACGGCGAAAGGGGCAGCGGTCTCGAACTGCTACCCCTTCATTCATCGGGTCGCCGTAGCATCGGCGGAAAATGCGACATATATACTGGTCAAGTCGAATTTTCGCTACTCGATCTCAGCCTATGGCACACGCAGCAGCGGAGCCGCAGCCACGGCTGCCACCCCGCCATTCGTGGCAAGACCTCAATCCGCCCGAACTTCGGCGAGTTCTACGGGAACCCCGTTCCTGGATGGCCAGGATGTCAACGCCGGTCTGGTAGAGCGGGCTTGCGCAATAGTGGCGCAGGACGTGCGGTGACATCCTGCCCACCCAGGCCGGGAGGGTGCCGCTCCACCGCGGCGGCCAGGGCCCGGCGCATGACGCTGGTGTCCCAGCGTGAACCAACTCCGCTGGCGCAGCGACGTTCGGACGGGAACAGCAGAGCGCCGGGAAGGCTGTCGTCGGCGTCGAACTGGGCCCATACGTCCTCGATGAACCATGTCAGCGTGCGGCCGGCACCGTTGGATCAGCGGCACCAGTCGTTGCTTCGGTCCCTTCCGGTTGGAGCCTTTGCCGCGCCGGACGTTCAGCTTGCCGAACCGGCCCAATTCCCAATGCACGTCGGTCAGGTCGAGCATGCGGGACTCGTTGATCCGCAGCCCGACATCCGCCGAGAGCCGGGCCACCGTGTAGTTGCGTGCCGACGGCGCGAACTTGCGGCACGACACCAGATCTTCACGCCACCCGGCGAACAGCTGCTCCATCTCCGCCTCGGTCGGCGGAATCCGGATCTGGGTGTCCGCCGACATCCGCGGGCGGTTCACTTCGTCGATCGGACGCTCGACCACTCGGCCGGTCAGCTCGTGGAGAGCGACCTTGTACCGGATTTCGAGGAAGTCGAAGTAGGTCACCAGGGCTCGCGCCCTAGCTGCCCTGGTCGACGACGGCACCTTGCTCAGCACGGTGCCGAGATAGCGATCCGCGTCGCGTGGCTCCATCTCCCACAGCGGCCGGCCGAACCAGTTCCAGGTGCAGATTCTCGGCTCGGATCGAGCCATCTGTCAGCCCGGCGGAAGCTCGCGCGAGGACGAACTCCGACAGCACGTCGACCTCGAAATCGGCCGACTCCTCATCGGTCACCCGACCGCGCGGCTCCCGCCAGAGACCGCACCACCGCCAGCGTCAACCCAACCCCTCGATGTTCATCATGGATGAAATTCCGTCACCGGGGCAGCAGTTCGATCGCCCGGGGCGATGAAACGTCACCCTTGAGCCACCTGGATCGGCTGAAGAGGTTGTGGCGCTGCTCGACAACGCCGCTCGAGAAGTCTACTCGCGCCCATTGCTTGACGGCGAGGTCGCACGGTGCCAAACTTGGCCACATGGCCAACTTAGTCGATCGAGCAACTTCAGTTCGCGGCCATCGCCGCCGTGAGCAGTTGATCAATGCGGGCATCACGTTGCTGGCGGATGGCGGCTGGCCGGCGGTGACCGCGCGAGCGGTGGCGGAGCGGGCCGGTACCAACATGGGGCTGATCCACTACCATTTCGGCGGCCTCCCCGGCCTGCATTCGGCCATCGCCCGGAAGGCGGGCGATGAGGTCATCACCCCGGTCGTCGACGCCCTCCTCGAGAGCCAGGACCCCAACGCCGCTCTGACCGCCGTCCGCAACCTGGTTCCGGCCACGACCGGCAACAGCCAGACAATGCGGCTGGCGGTGGAGCTGATGGCAGGGGCCTTGCGCGACCCCACGCTGGGCGAGGTTCTGCGCGACGGGCTGCGCCAGGCACGGGCGCGGATCAGTGAGCGGCTCGGAGAGCTCCACCCGTCGTGGTCCGAGACCAGGCGTACCGGCGCGGCCACCGTCGTCGTCGCGCTGCTGGACGGGCTCATGCTGCACCAGCTGCTGGACGCGTCGCTGCCCGTCGACGATGCGTTGGCCGCGCTCGGCGATCTGATCGGAGACCGTTCATGAGGGTGCTGATCTCCGGCGGTGGAGTTGCTGGCCTAACCTGCGCCTACTGGCTGTACCGGACGGGCCACACGCCCGTCGTCGTCGAGCGCGCCCAGGCCGGCCCAACGGGCGGCTACGGTATCGACCTTTCGGGCACCGGCTACACCATCGCCGACCAAATGGGAATCCTCGACCAACTCGCCGCCCGCCAGCTGCGAGTGGGCCCGGTCGCCTTCGTCGACGCCGCCGACCGGATCACCGCACGGCTGGACCGGCCACTGGCAGAGAAGGTCTTGCGTGGTCCCTATCTCGCGCTGATGCACACTACCCTCGAGGAAGTCCTCGCCAACGCCGTACGCGACAAGGTCGAGGTCCGCTATCAGCAGAGCATCGGCAAGGTGCAGCAATGCGACGGCGGCGTGGCGGTCACCTTCGCCGATGGCACTCAGGACAGCTTCGACGCATTGGTGGGCGCCGACGGTGTGCACTCGCGCACTCGCGAGCTCGTCTTCGGCTCCGAGCTGCGGTGGGCCCGGCATTTCGGCTTCAGCATGGCCTGCTATCCCGTGCCGGATATCACCGGACTCACCGACATACGAGCCCACTTCACCGAGCCCGGCCGCCAGACCGTTTTGTATCCGACCGACACGGCCGGTACCTCGATCGCGCTGTTCCTCTATCGCGCCCGGCCGCACGGCAGTATTCCGCGGTCCGAACGCGGAGCCCGGCTGCGGACGGCCTACACCGGCTCTGGCTGGCACACCCCCGAACTCCTCGCGCATGCCCCAGATGACGGCTTCTTCATGGACACCCTCACCCAGATCGAGATGCCCGGCTGGCACCGCGGCCGTGTTGTGCTGATCGGCGACGCCTGCGGCGCACTGACCCTCACCTCCGCCCAGGGCGCCTCGGTTGCCATGGCCGGCGGCTACCTACTCGCCAAGGCACTCGCAGCCCACCCCCTCGACCACACAGCCGCGTTTACAGCGTACGAGGCGCGCTTGCGACCTTTCGTCACTGAGCGCCAACGCCGCGCCCGCACCTTCGCCCGCGGGCTGGTTCCGGCCACGCGCACCGGCCAGAGCGTCCAGCGCATGGTTACCCGGCTCGTCCTGCGAGATACCTGTGCTCCGCTGCTGCGCTTCGGCTTCGGCGACACCAGCAGCATCCTGCCCACATCACCCAACAACAAGAAAGAGACAGTGCAATGAGGGTTTTCGTCGCCGGTTCAACCGGCTATCTGGGAAGGCATATCGTCCGGGAGCTGAAGGACCGCGGGCATTATGTCCGGGCGCTGGCCCGCGACGCCGCGCGGTTGGCGCCGGTCCACGATGCAGTCGACGACGTGTTCACCGCTGATGCTACCGATCGGGACGCACTCGCAGGCTGCTGCGACGGCATCGACGCGATCGTCAGCACCGTTGGGCTCGTGGGCAAGAAAAGCAGGCAGACATGCTGGGACGTGGACTACGGGGCCAACCGGAACCTACTGGAAGAGGCCAACCGAGCCGGGGTTGGCAAATTCGTCTACTCCTCAGTGGTCCGCGCACCCGCTCTGGAGAAACTCCAACTCACCCACGCCAAACGCGCATTCGAACGGGACCTGCGCAGCTCCGGGATGGCGTACACGATCCTGTTCCCGAACGGCTTCTTCTCCGACTTCGACGAGTATCTCACTATGGCCCGCAAGGGCCGCGTCTACGTCTTCGGCAACGGCCACTTCCGCATCAACCCCATTGATGGTGCCGACGTCGCCGCTGCAGCTGCCGATGCCCTCACTACAGACACCAGCGAGGTCGAACTCGGCGGCCCGGACGTGCTCACACATGAACAGATCGCTCAAGAAGCCTTCCATGCACTGGGCACCACCCCACGCATCACCCGCATCCCTGCCGGGCTCCTCAAGTCGGGCCTGGTGCTGATGCGCCGGCTGACCCCGCTTCGCGTGTACGGCGTCGTGGAGTTCCCGCTCACTGTCCTCACACACGACGTGCTCTCCCCGGCCACCGGCCGACTACACATCACCGACTACTATCAACAGGCAGCGACATCCAGCCCCGCCGACGACAAGGTCACCCCGCCGGACCGGCCCCAGCGCTGACGACGGACCTATCTCATCGATTGCCGCGCAGGCGTTTCGGTCCCTCTCCACACCCGGCTGATCGAGGGCACCGCGCGCACTGACGACTGGGAAGCTCTGGCGGTTCGGTGCGGGGTCACGAGGACTGAATCGCCCCGGGTTTGGGGCGCACTCGGTTATCTGTCTCCAGCCGGTTGCTCGGAGCAGGTCGAATAGTAGTCGGCTTCGTACTCGCTCGGTGTTCGGCGACCGAGCCGGTGCATCAACCGGGTGGTTGTTGAACCAACTGACCCACTCGTGAGTGAGTAGCTCAACATCCGCCAGCCGGTTCAGTGGACCCCGACGAAACGGCGAATCATCGCGTACCGCATCTGCCTCGAAGAGGCCGATCGTGGTCTCGGCGAGGGCATTGTCATAGGCATCCCCAACGGAACAAATCGATGGACGAAGTCCCGAAAGCATCAGTATCTCAACGACTTTCACGGACGTGTATTGAGATCCCGCGTCGGAATGATGAATCGTGAACCCTGTCCACGCCCGCCCTTGACGCACTCGCAGCGCGGCGGCCTGCCGGATCGCCGATTCCACGAAAGCAGTCCGTTTGCTGGTCGAGCATTCCCAGCCCACGATCCGGCCCGCATAAGCGTCGACGACGAACGCGGTATAGACGAACCCTCCGCTGGCCAATCGCACGTAGGTGAAATCGGCGACTACCAGCAGGTTCGGGGCCGGAACCCGGAAGTTCCGGTCCACCAGATCCGCCGCCCGCTGCCCGGCCGGGTCTGATTCGGTGGTGCGAATCGTCCTGCGCCGCACCACACCTTTCCAGCCGTTGGCGCGCATCAACCGCTCCACCGTGCAGCGGGCCACCGGGATTCCCTGGCGTTGCAGGTGGCCCCACATCTTCTCCGCGCCGTAGAGCGATTCGGGTTTGCGGCGACCGTTCTCGTCGGGTTCGTAGTAGCCGGCCAGAATTTCGGTGACAGCGGTGTCCCACAACGCCCGTTTCGACGCCGGGCGGTTCAGCCAGGCATAGAAAGTTCTCGGGGCGATCGTGCATCCGTGCGCCGTCAGCGCACGGCAGATCGGAGCGACCCCGAACCGAGCGCGATGCTCGGCGATGAAGGCACAGACTATCGGTGTCGCGGGTCGGTGAAGTCGGCCCGGGACGCGGTGACAACCGCATGGGTTGTCCCGTTTTCCCGGGCCGCTTCCCGAACCCGGCGTGCCCGTTTCCGAGCACCGGGCTCTCCGCGAGACCCGTTCAAGCAGCAGCGAGTTCCCGTTCGCTGGTGTCTGGCCAAGGGGAGGGGATAACCGATCCGCGGTAGCGGTATCGGGTCGTGCCGATCTTCGTGAGGTCGATCAGCTCCCGGTTCTCGGTGGCCGGCCACCATCCGCCGCCGAAGTATCGGCCGCGGATCTGGGTCCGGGTCAGTTTGCGGTGTTTACGCAGCAGCCAGCGCCATACCGTCTTCCACGTGTAGTGGGACAGATAGGAGAAGACCGCCGAAGACACCCCGGCCCGGAAATAGCCGCTCCAGCCCCGCAACGTCGAATTGACCCGGCGCAGCAGAGCATCCAGCGGCTGACTGGTTGTGACCTGTCGGCACAGCGTCTTGATCTTCCGTCTCGCCGACGCGACGGCCTTCTTCGACGGATAGACATAAACATAGTGTTTGCTGGTCCCTCGCTTGCGGTGCCGCTGGATGCGCCACCCGAGGAAGTCCAGCCCCTCATCGATATGGGTGATGCGCGTCTTGTCTTGTGACAGACGCAATCCCATCACCGCCAGTACTTCGGCGATCTCATCGCGCAACGCTTCAGCGTCGGCCCTGGTGCCCCTGACCATCAGGCACCAATCGTCGGCATATCGGGACAGCTTGAAGTTCGGCTGTCGATGCCGAAGACGCCGGGCGCGTTCCAACGCGCCGGTATTCGGCCCACCCGCAGCGCGGGCGATATGTTCGTCGAGCACCGACAACGCGATGTTCGCCAGCAGCGGCGACAGGATCCCACCCTGCGGGGTCCCCGCGGTGGTGTCCTCGAGCAAGCGGTCCTCGGTGAGGATGCCTGCCTTCAGAAATGCCTTCACCAGATCCAGGACGCGGTTGTCTCCGACTCGTCGACGCACCCGCTGCATGAGGGCGACATGCGAGATTTCGTCGAAACAGGCTTTGATGTCGCCTTCGACGACCCACTCGTAGCAACGAGGACGGGACGCCAGATAACGCACCTCGGCCACCGCGTCGTGAGCCCGGCGATTCGGGCGGAAACCATAGGAACACGGCAGGAAATCCGCCTCGAAAATCGGCTCCAGCACCAGCTTCAACGATGCCTGGACCACCCGGTCGGCCACGGTCGGAATCCCCAAGCGACGTAACTTGCCGCCCGCCTTCGGAATCATCCGCTCACGCACCGGCAACGGGCGAAAACTACGGTCCTTCACAGTGTTCCGCAGTTGATCGAGGAAATCCTCGCCCCCGTCGAACGCCGCGATCGAGGACGCAGTGCGCCCATCGACCCCGGCCGTCCGGGCACCCTTGTTCCCGCTGACCCGATCCCACGCCACCCACAGGAAGGCGGGATCGGCGACGAGATTGAACAGATCATCGAACCGGCGATCAGGATCATCGCCCGCCCAACGGTGCAGCTTCGTCTGAATCTTCAGTACCCGGCGCCGAGCCTCATCGAGGACCTGCTCCGGTTCGTCGGTATTCACCGGCGACCAAACCTCCTGACATTCCAGTACTTCCACTGCTTGCCTAGCTGGCCCCCTTCGCCCTGCGGCCGCCTCTCGCGGCCTCCACGGCGGGCACGTCACCACCCGCGACTACTACGGAGCCTCCGCCCCACCCGCACAGTCCTCGACCGGACACCGGTCTCCACCTCTCGTCCGGACCGGCCGTCCGGGCGAGATGAACGATCCCATGCAGATGGTTCCCACGTTCACCAGATGATCGATCGGTCAGGGAGGCACCCAGCTCTACTCCGGCAGCCTCGCCGCGCCTACGCCGCAGACCTTCGACACGGCCTCCGCACCCGTCGGAGAAATACGGTCACGGAGTCGGAACCCTCGGAACTATAGGGTTCCGCGCACTGCATCCCGGCCCATATCCACCAGATTGGAGCCGGTTTCGCGGTTACGGAGCTTCCACCACTGGTTCGCTCACGCTGCACCTTCTGACCTCACTCGACGGACCCGCGCCGTCTGGCAGTTCCGGCACGTCCCGCCTTTATCAGGGCCGCTTGCCACCCCCGGGCGGTGTCCTCCGCCCGAGAGCTGCCCCCAGCTTCACTCAGGCCGCTGCGACGACCCGAGGGAGACGGTCTCTCACCACCTCTCGATCACTCCAGCGCCTCGTGGCGCACCTCTCCCGCGCGAAGAAACTTGTTGCCGCCGAGAGGATTTCGATTGTTTGCCCGAGTTCGGCGATCTTTCGTTTGAGCTCCCGGATCTCTCGCGCGGCATCGGTCGAGACACCTTCAGCCTCGCCTACGTCGATCTCGGCCTGCCGGATCCACTTGCGCAGCGTCTCGGCAGTCATGCCCAGCCGGACCGAGACCGCCTTGATCGCGGCCCACTCGCTGTCATAGTCATCGCGATGGTTGGCGACCAGCCGGACAGCCTTGGCCTTGGTCGCCTCGTCGTACTCCGTAGGCATGATCTGCCCATCCTTCCCAAGAAAGAAGGTGGACACCAAACCCGGGGCGATTCACCTGGCACGAAGGCGCCCTGAGCACACTCGCCGACCCGCCCCAATCTCCGGAATAAGCCAACAGTCCCGGCACGTCAACTGGCATCCGCGCCAGCCGGAACGACAAACGAAACCCAAAACGTGGGGTTTCCGCGGGGTTGGGCCAAATAAAACAGGTCAGGGCCGATGTAATATCGGCCCTGACCTGCGTTTTCAGTGGAGCTAAGGGGACTCGAACCCCTGACCCCCACAAAGAGGTTCATGAGACTCATCGGTCTGGCAAGGTACCGACGTTCAGCACCGACACGGCCGATCATCTCCGCCTGCGGCATCGGGCATGACCGGACCAACGGTCAGGGGTCCAGCGAAACATGTTCGGCTACAACGGGAAACGAGTAGACAGCGCGGTACTCCCATCAGGGCGGAAACTGCGCGGGCTTCCTTTCGAGTTACCCCAGGGGAGACTCCTAGATCAGATAGCCGCCATCAATGATGGGTCGTCAGGACGTCAAGTCGACCGGCCGCAGCACAGCGGCCTTGGCCACCGGGACAGGGTGATCCGTGGCGTCGGAGCAGTCGATTGAGCAGGGAGAATGGCAACACATCCAGCGATCGGCCTTCCAGTCCGCGAGCAGTCCTCGCTCGGCGTACCCCGATGCCGGCACCAACTTGACGACGAAAGCGTGGGGTAACCGAGGGGCCAGCTCGAGTCTTCGCCCACACCCCGCCTCTGTCCCAACGCGGCGGCCCGTCGACGCCATGCTCTGGACGGCCATCACATTCGAGTCAATCTTCGACAAGCACAACGCCTGTTTCAGGATCGGACCGCATCCCGGAGTGCCCGCATCGTGGGCTCGTTCAGTACGCCGGTGAACAGCAGGGTGGTGACCGGGCTGTTGCGCCAGAGCTCGATACGTTCGCGGATCCGCTCGATCGGTCCGACCAGCGAGATCGCGTCGCCCAGCTCATCGGGCACGGCCTCGATCGCCTCCTGTCGTCGTCCCTGGCGAAACAGGTCCTGCACTCTCGTGGCCGCGTCGGAGTAGCCGAGGCGGCCGATGAGGTCGAGGTGGAAATTCTTGGCCTCAGCGCCCATGCCGCCGATGTACAATGCAAGCGGAATCTTGGCCGCCAGCAGGCAGTTCCGCAGGTCGTCGGCCATGATGACCATGACCGTTGCGGCAATGTCGAAGTCCGCCTTCCGCACGGCGAGTGCCGCACCGTAGATCGGTTCGATCTGCGCTGGATCGATGAACAGCGGCAGCCAGCCATCAGCGATCTCTGCGGCCATGGCCACGTTCTTGGGCCCTTCGGCACCCAAGTAGATGGGAATGTGCGGGCGCACCGGGTGTGTGATTGATCGGAGGGGCTTGCCGAGCCCGGTACCGCCTGGATACGGAAGCGGGTAATGCGGTCCAGAGTTGGTCACCGGCGCCTGGCGCGCGATCACCTGGCGCACGACATCGACATACTCCCGAGTACGGGCCAGTGGTTTCGGGAACGGCCGGCCGTACCACCCCTCAGCCACCTGGGGCCCGGATGCACCGAGCCCCAGAATCATTCGGCCGCCGGACAAGCCGTCGATAGTCAGGGCGTGCATCGCGGCCGCGGTGGGAGTACGGGCCGGGATCTGGGCGATCGCGGTCCCGAGCTGGATCGTCGAGGTCCGAGCGCCGTACCACGCGAGGGTGGAAAATGCGTCAGAGCCGTAGGCCTCGGCGGTAAATACCGCATCGTAGCCAAGTCGTTCGGCCGCGAGCACGGTGTCGGTGTGATCGACAGCCGCCCGCTGCCAATAACCGAGGTTCAGTCCGATGCGCAGGTTGTCGGTCACAGCCGACCTTTCGTCGAATTCGTCAGAAACAGTGCCACAACCACGCTGAGCACAAGGAATCCTACGGTGAGATACAGCGACTCGGCCAGCGCCGACGCGTACCCGGCCCGAACCGAGTCCGGCAGTTTACCTACGCTGCCCCCGTCCGCGGAAGTGTCCACCGGTAGTGCATGAGCACTCATCCGCGCGGCGACCAGCCCGCCGATACCCGCGCTGCCGAGCACCGAACCGACTTGGCGATTGTTGTTATAGATACCCGAGGCCGCGCCGAGCTGTTGCAACGGCAGGTTCCGCAATGTCGTCGCTGTGAGCGGGGCCCAGATGCAAGCGCTGGCAATACCGCACAGCGCGGATACCACGAGGATCGGCAACACCGAGCCGTTCCGGGTCATGAGCCCGATGAACCACACCATCGACAGCAGGAACAGCGCGCAGCCGAAGGTCGGCAGGTAGCGGGGCGGCGCCTTGTCGGACAGCCGGCCGACCAGCGGCGACAGGATCGCGGACACCACCGCCATCGGCGCGATCACTAACGCTGAACCGGTCGGCGACAGGCCCCGCACGACCTGCAGATAGAAGTAGGTCGGCACGATCTGTGCGGTCATCGCGGCGCCCAGCGCGAACGTCACCATATTGCCGAGGGCGAAGTTGCGGTCGCGGAACAGCCCGAGCGGTACCAATGGTTCTGTCCCAATTCGGCTTTGGTACCAGAGAAACACCCCGAGGACGACCAGTCCGCCGACGATGCAGAGCTGAACCGATGCGGACCAGTGATAGCTGTTGCCCTGCTGGATACCGAACACCAGGGCCGACGTGCCTAGCGCGACCAGCGCAACCCCGGGCAAGTCGAAGTGATGCGAGTTGGTCGGCAACGTCGGAACCAGCCGAACACCGAATCCGAAGGCGAGCACACCGATCGGCACGTTGACGTAAAAGATCCACTGCCAGCCACCGTGATTGATGAGCACGCCGCCGAGCAGCGGACCGACCAGCGACGCCACGCCGCCGACCGCACCCCAGGTGCCCATGGCCGCACCGCGCTTGTCCGGCGGGAAGATTCGGCCGATGATCGCCATGGTCTGCGGCGCCATCAAGGCCGCACCGGCGCCCTGCACGACGCGGGCGGTGATCAGCACCCCGATGCTGCCGGCGAGGCCGCACCACAGCGACGCAGCGGTGAAGATCGCCAGGCCACCCAGGTACAGCTGCTTCGGACCGAATCGGTCGCCGAGGCGGCCGGTGATGAGCAGCGGCACCGCGTAGGCGAGCAGATAGGCACTGGATACCCACACGACCTCGTTCATGTCGGCGTGCAGGTCGAGCATGATCGCCGGGTTGGCCACGGCGACGATGGTCATATCAACCAGGATTATGAAGAAGCCCAGACACAGCGCCGCCAGCGCACTCCAGGGGCTACGAACTGTTGACAACGGTTTCCTTCTCTGTCCGAGATCGGCGCGTGGCACGGTCACTGTCCGCAGGCGCCGAGCAGCTGGTCGACCAGAGCCTGCAGCCGCCGGCTCTCGACCTCTGCCGAGCCGGGCAGATGATGAATCTCGATGGACAGGCGGTCGCCGAAGGTGCTGACGGCGTAGAGCCCACGGCCGTTGGTCTGGCCGAACATCCGGGGCGACACGACGGTGGTCAGGTCGTCGACGACGCAGTCCGGTGGTGTGGTGAACCGGGCGACCCGGCCGACATTGGTGGCCATGATCTTTCCCGGCATCGCCGTCGGTGGTGTGGCGGCCGAATCGGCCGCGTGGATCAGCGAACGGACCAGTGCACCGCTCGACAACGCCGCGATCAGTTCCTCGTTGACGGACCGAGCGAGCTCGCCGAGATCGGCCGCCACGGCAGGCCCCGGGTTGTACTGCGCATATCCGATGACATTGGTACCACCGGCTGGAGCGACCGCCGGTGTGAGCCATTGCCGGAGATCGACGGGATAGTTGTAGTAGAGCTCGGTGAGCCCGAGACCGGTGACCGCCATTTCGGCGAGAAGTGTCGCGCCGGAGAGAACGCCGTGGGCGGTGAGCTCGCTGCGCCGGCAGAAATCGGCGACCGCCGCGGTTTCCGCCACGGTGAACCGGTGGCGCACCGCCTCCGGTATGGTTGCCCTTCCTGGGGATTCGGTGCCGACCGTGCGGTCCGCGTCGGGGGCGCCCGTCGCGCCGAACCGCCGCGCCGAGTCGTGCTCGACCGAGATGCCAGCGAAACCTCTTGCTGCCAAGAGTGTCTCGATCGGCTCGGGCGGCGACAATTCCGGTCCGGCGGCGACGCTCCCGTGTGTGACCGCCTCGGTATAGAACCGCCACAGGTCCTCGAACGCCGCCCCGCCGTGCCGCGCGTCGGCAACACAATGGTGTGTCAGCAGCGAAACCTTCGCGCCGTCAGCCTCCGGTTCGACGCAGACCGCGCTCTGCGGCCGCCCCGCGCGCCACGGCTCGAATTCGACGGTCGCCGGACTTCCGGTGAAGATTTCACCGTCGGGTTCCCTGGGCGGAACCAGTACCGGACCGTGTTCGCTCGATTCGAGATACGCGCCCAGGAGCGGGTAGCGCCGCCGTAACGCTCGTAGTGCGGTACCGAGCGCGGCGCCGTCGACCGAGCCTCGGACGCGTACCGCTGTACCGGATACGAGACCGACGAACATGCGCTCGCTCGGCGCCAGAACACGTTGGACGCCCAGCGAATTCGCGGCGGTTGCAGATGTGGACATCATTACTCCGATTTCAATCCCAATGGGTCAAGCGACAACCGTCGCGGAATCGCCCGACGCGAGCCGTTCGAGCGTGTCGAGAACTCCCGAGTTCCGCAGGTCCGCGGCCGGAATGCGATCCAGCAGCCGCCGCACTTGCAACGCGACGTCGGCCGGCTCGCTGTCCGGATTCTCGGCCGCGATCGACTCGAGTTCTGTGGCCAGCCGTGCGGACACCTCGGGGATGGACAGGTAGTCCATGACGATCGAGGCTGGCAACGGCAGGCCTGTCTCCGTGTTCAGCCGATTGCGGACCTTCAGCGCGCCCATGGAGTCGAATCCCAGGTCGGCCAGGGCTCGGTCCTGCGGAACGTCGTGCACCGACTCGTATCCCAGCACCTCGGCGACTGCCTCGGCCGTCATTCGAGTCAGTTCCCGCAGCGCGGCGTCCCGGTCGAGCAGCCGGACCCGGCTCACCCAGTCCACGCCAGGATCGGACACGACGGCCCGCGGCGCGGCCGCCGCCCGGTTCGACGGCGCGTCCAGCCAGTACCTTTTGCGGTCGAATACATAGGTGGGCAACGTGATTCGCCGTGCACACCGTGAGCTCGCGACGACCTCCAGCCGACGCCAGTCGGGTACCACGGTCACCGCCGCGGCGGCGACGCTCGGCACCTCAGATCTCCCGCGAAACATCGTGGCGGTCAACGTGATACCGCGCTCGTCGCCCGTCGGCAGGCATGCCGAGGTCGCGGTCGTGAGCACGCCCCCCGGACCCAGCTCCAGAAACGCGCCAGCACCGAGTTCGCAGAGCGCGGTGACGCCCTCGTAGAACCGCACCGGTTTCCTGATGTGCGCCGACCAGTACTCCGGTGACGTCAGCTGCTCCGCACTAGCAACGGCGCCGGTCACATTGGAGACGATCGGAACAGCGGGCCGGTGGAATCGAAGATCCGCGATGGCCGCCGCGAATTCCGGGCAGATCGAGTCCATGTGGGCCGAGTGGAACGCGTGCGACACCTCGAGTCGCTTGACCCGGCGGCCGCGGGTCCTCCAGTACGACATCACCTGCTCGACCGCATCGGTATCACCCGATACGACCACCGCGCACGGGCCGTTCACCGCTGCCAGGCCGACAGCACCACCCAGCGCCGCGATCGACGCTTCGAGCTCGACGGCATTCACACCGATGGCCGCCATGGCACCAGCCCGAGACACCGATCCCATCAGACGCGCGCGGGTGGCGACCAGGGTGCACGCATCCGACAGTGACAGCACACCCGCGACATGCGCGGCGGTGATCTCCCCCAGCGAGTGGCCGATGAGATAGGCAGGGACCACGCCCCACGACATGAACAGGCGGTAGAGCGCGACCTCCACAGCGAACAGCGCCGGTTGGGTGTACTCGGTATCGTGCACGCGCGCATCGTCTTCCGCGCCGAACAGCACCTCCGGCAACGGGTTCGCCAGGTGCGGGCCGAATTCGGCGCAGACCTCGTCGAGCGCGGCGGCGAATACCGGATAGGTGGCGTACAGCTCCCGGCCCATCCCCGGGTATTGGCTCCCCTGCCCAGGGAAGGACATGACGAGCGGACCGTCGACGGTGCGAGTGACCGCCTGGGCGCCACCGGCGATCTCGGCGAGCCGCGCGGTCAGCTCGTCGTGATCGCCTGCCGCCACCACGGCGCGGTACTCGAGCTGCGCGCGCTGGGCCAGGGTGGCTGCCACATCGGCGACCGCGATGTCCGGGTCGACGAGTAGACGCGACCGCAACCCGGCTGCCGCGGCCCGGACCGCGCGTTCGGACTGTCCGGACAGCACCACGAAGGCTGGTTCTGCCTCCGCCACAGCGGAAATCGGATCCGGCTCGACAGCCGGCGCCTGTTCCAGAATCAGATGCGCGTTGGTGCCGCTGATTCCGAACGAGGAGATGCCTGCGCGCCGGGGGCGGCCCGTACTCGGCCAGGGCCGGCCCTCGGTCAAAAGCCGCACCGTGTCCGCGGACCAGTCGACATGCGTGGACGGTTCGTCGACGTGCAGGGTAGGCGGCAGGTATTCGTGCCACATGGCCGAGACCATCTTGATGACGCCCGCGACGCCGGCCGCCGCCTGACTGTGACCGATGTTCGACTTCATCGAACCGAGCCACAGCGGTCGAGCGACATCACGATCACGCCCATAGGTGGCGATGAGGGCGGCGGCCTCGATGGGATCGCCGAGCGTCGTGCCGGTCCCGTGCGCCTCGACCGCGTCGACATCGTCCGGCGTCAGCCCGGCTTCCACCAGTGCGGCTTCGATCACGCGCTGCTGCGACGGCCCGCTCGGCGCGGTGAGCCCGTTGCTGGCGCCGTCGGAGTTCACCGCCGAGCCGCGGACGACGGCCAGGACGCGGTGGCCCGCGCGCCGGGCAGCCGAAAGTCTTTCGAGCAGAAGGAGTCCGGCGCCTTCGGCGAACGCGGTCCCGTCGGCAGCGTTCGCGAACGCCTTGATCCGCCCGTCCGGGGCCAGGCCCCGTTGCCGGCTGAAGTCGATGAACGCGGCCGGTGTCGCCATGATAGTGACGCCGCCGGCCACTGCGCGATCGCACTCGCCGGCCCGCAGCGCCCGCACCGCGGTGTGGATCGCGACCAGCGACGAGGAGCACGCGGTGTCGATGGTCAAGGCCGGCCCCTCGAGCCCGAAAACGTATGCCAGCCTGCCCGATACGACACTGAGGTGAGTTCCCGTGCTGATATAGCCGTCGATGTCGGTGGCCTCGGCGCCGTATCCGGACATGGTCGAGCCGACGAAGACGCCGGTGCGGCTGCCGCGCAACGCTTCCGGATCGAGGCCGGCCCGTTCGAACAGCTCCCAGGCTGTCTCCAGAAGCACCCGCTGCTGTGGGTCCATCGCGACCGCTTCCCGCGGGCTGATGCCGAACAGGTCGTTGTCGAATTCCGTTGCCGTTCGGATGAACCCACCTCGGCGGGCGTAACAGGTGCCCGGCGCGTCGGCATCGTCGTCGATCAGCGCGGACAGGTCCCAGCCCCGGTCCACGGGAAACTCCGAGAGTGACTCCCGGCCGTCGGATATGAGACGCCAGAGTTCCTCGACGCTGTCGCCGCCGGGGTATCGGCCACTCATGGCCACGATCACGACCGGATCGTCGTCGTCGACCGGCACCGGACCGGTCGGCGCCGATCGGGGCCGCTGCACACCATGCTGGAGCCCGTAGAGGTACTCTGTGAGCGCCCGAATGGACGGGTAGTCGAAGACCAGGGTGGAGGCCAGGCGGCACCCGGTCGCGCCCGACAGCCGGTTACGCAGGTCGACCGCAGTCAGCGAGTCGAATCCGAGTTCCTTCAGCGGTGCCGTGTGCGACAGCCCCACGGCGTCGCGGTGGCCGAGTACTGCGGCTACCTCGGCCGCGACCAGGGTGGTCATCGCATCCTTCGTCGGATACTCGGTGGGCTGCACGGCGGATGCGGCACCCGGATTCGGGTTCGCGCCGGGGAGTCCCTCGATCTCGCGCACCAGTCCCCGCAACACCGCGGGCACGGGTGTGTTCCGGGCTGCGGTGTCCAATCCCAACGGCAGCAGGACGGATTCGTCGAGCGCCAGGCACCGGTCGAGCAGTTCCACCCCCGCTCGGGGCCGGATCGGACCCAAACACCAGTGCTGCCACCACCGCGTCCGGTCCAGATCGGTTAGCGAGTCGGCCATGACGCTGGCGAAGTTGTCCCAGATCCCCCAGGCCACCGAGATACCGGGCAGGCCCGCCGCTCGGCGGACGCTCATGAACCCGTCTAGATACCCGTTCGCCGCCGCGTAGTTCGCCTGACCGCCGGTGCCGAATGTGGCTGCGACCGAGGAGAACACGACGAAGTCCGTAAGAGGCTGGCTCGCCGTGAGCGTGTGCAGGTGCCACACCGCGTCGACTTTCGCGCCGAATACCCGATCGAGATGGCCGCCGGTTTGCGCTTCGAACACCGCGTCGTCGACGACGCCGGCCAGATGGAGCACCGCTACCAGCGGACGTCCCGAAGATACTTGCGCCAGTATGGCTTCCAGTGCGGCGCGATCGGACAGGTCGCACGATTCCCACTGCACCGTGGCTCCGGCCCGGGCCAGCTCGGTGAGGAATTCCGGATGCGGGCGGGTGCGGCTGACCAATAGCAGCTGCCGCGCGCCACGGGCGGAAACCAGGTGCGGCAAGACTTCTCGGGCTAGGCCGCCGGAAGCGCCGGTCACCAGCACAGTGCCGTGACTCCAGTCCGGCGACCGGCGCAGTGCGCGCGGTTCGGCACGTTCGAGTCGTGCTGTGAACAGCCTGCCCGCGCGCACCGCGAGTTCCCCGTGTCCGAGGAATGCGGTCCGCACCAGCACTTCCCGGCTCCGCGCGTCGTCGTCGATGTCGACGAGCACGAACCGTCCCGGATGCTCATTTAATGCTGTGCGCACCAGGGCGCGCACCGCGGCGCCTGCGGCATCGGCGACCGGTTCCGCCGCGGTCACCGATACCGCGCGTTCGGTGACGACGACCAGAGTGGCGTCCCGATATCGATCGTCGGCCAGCCAGCCCTGCAGGGTGGCGAGGATGCCGGTGGTCAGCTGCCGCACCGTGTCCGGGTCGGCGGCCGGCGGAACTGCCATTGCCGCAACGAAGACCGCGTCCGGGACGGTGTCCATGGCCTGGATATCGGTCCACTGCGTGAAGCGCGCCTGCGGTTGCGGCGACCGCGGTTCGAGGTCGGGTAGTGGCGACCAGCCCATTCGGTAGACGGCCTCGGACACTGCCGACGGGATGTCGGGCGATTCCCGCCTGTCCAGCCAGAATCGTTGCCGCTGAAAGGCGTAGGTGGGCAGGTCGATGTGACCACCCGATCCGGGTTCCCGGACCGCTCGTCGGCCCTGGGTCACGCTGATCGCGGCGACCGCCGCGTTCACCGTAATCGCTTCGGGACGGTCCTGGAGCAAGGCGGCCGCCAACACCACTGACGACTCCTGATTCGGCGGCACACACGCGTCCGCCATGGCGGTCAGCACACCCCCGGGCCCCAGTTCGAGAAACGCTCCGACCCCGAGCCGCAGCAGGGACGTCACACCGTCGGCGAAACGAACCGGGCTGCGGATGTGCTCGGCCCAATACTCCGGTGCGCACAATTGCGTGACGGTGGCGATCGCGCCGGTCACATTCGATAGCACAGGAATTACCGGGTCCCGATAGGTGAGGTTCCGGATCGATTCGACGAATTCTGCGAGGATCGGAGTCATGTGTGGCGAATGCGAGGCGCACGAGATCGGCAGGCGCTTGGTCCGGTGACCGGTCGATTTCCAGTGGGCCGCGACCGCATCGACCGCCACCGCGTCGCCGGAGATCACGACGGACTCTGGACCGTTGACGGCGGCCAGGGTGACCGCCCCGGCGTACGGTTCGAGTGATTGCGCGACCAGATCTGGTGCGGCGGCGATGGCCGTCATGGCGCCGTCGGCATCGACCGAGGCCATCAGGCGGGCCCGGTGCGCCACCAGTGTGCAGGCATCCGCCAGCGACAGCACGCCCGCGACATGCGCCGCCGTCACCTCTCCCAGCGAGTGTCCGACCAGGTACGCGGGCTCCACTCCCCAGGACGTCACCAGCCGGTACAGCGCAGTCTCGACGGCGAACACCGCGGGCTGCGTGTATTCGGTGCGATGGATGTCCTCGCTGCCGGTGTCGAAGATGATCTCGCGCAACGGCTTCGCCAGGTGCGGCGCGAATCCGGCACATACCTCGTCGAGCGCGGCCGCGAAGGCCGGATAGGAACGGTAGAGCTCCCGGCCCATGGCCGGGAACTGGCTGCCCTGGCCCGTGAACAGGATCGCCAATGGACGGCGTTCGGCCCGCCGGACCGCTGCCCGGCCCGTGGCGACGTCGGCCAGCTGATCGACCAGGTCCGCCGGCTCGGTGGCGACCAGTTCCGCCGAGTAGTCGAACGCCGACCGTCGCGACAGGGTCGCGGCGACATCGGGGACCCGCACCTCCGGATGGGCGAGCAGGTGAGCGCGCAAGGTGCCGGCGTACGCGCGGACCGCTGCTTCGGTCTTGGCCGAAATCGACACCACTGGCGCGAGGTCCGGTGCGGGTTCGGCAGCGTCGGCCCGCTGGGGCGGCTCCTCGATGATGACATGGGCATTGGTGCCGCTGACACCGAACGACGAGATACCGGCGCGGCGCGGCCGGGTCGTGTGCGGCCACGGCTGTGGTTCGGTCAGCAGCCGCACAGTGCCGGCGGACCAGTCCACGTGCCGGGACGGGACTTCGGCGTGCAGTGTGGCGGGGAGCAGACCGTGGCGTAGGGCAAGGATCATCTTGATCACACCGACGACACCTGCCGCGGCCTGCGTGTGCCCGAGGTTCGACTTCACCGAGCCCAGGAGCAGCGGCGACTGGGCGTCCCGGCCGGGCCCGTATGCCGCGATCAGCGCTTCGGCCTCGATGGGGTCGCCCAGAGTCGTTCCGGTGCCGTGCGCTTCCACGGCGTCCACATCGGCGGGAGCCAACCCGGCGTCGGCCAGTGCTCGCTCGATGACCCGCTGCTGGGCCGGGCCGTTGGGCGCCGACAATCCGTTTGAGGCGCCGTCCTGGTTTATCGCGGAACCACGCAGTAGGGCAAGGATGTTCCGGCCCTTGCGCTGCGCATCCGAAAGCCGTTCCAGGACCAGGATTCCGGCGCCCTCCGCCCACGCGGTGCCGTCGGCGGCATCGGCGAAGGGCTTGCAGCGGCCATCGGCTGCCAGTCCTTGTTGTCGGCTGAACTCGAGGAACATGCCCGGGGCCGCCATGACCGCGGCGCCACCGGCCAGGGCCAGATCGCATTCACCGAGCCGAAGTGCCTGAGCCGCCAGATGCAGCGCCACCAGCGACGACGAACACGCAGTGTCGACCGTGATCGCCGGTCCCTCCAGCCCGAGGCTGTAGGCGATTCGCCCCGACGCGACGCTGGGTGCCGTGCCGGTCAGCAGGTATCCCGCACCGGGGCCCGGGCTGCTCAAACCGGCGTACTCCTGTGGGGTGGCGCCAACATACACACCCGTTCGGCTGCCGCGCAGGTCGGCCGGGTCGGAGCCCAGGCGTTCGGCTGCCTCCCAGGAGATTTCGAGCAAAAGGCGCTGTTGAGGATCCATCGCCAGTGCTTCCCGCGGATTGATGCCGAAGAATTCCGCATCGAATTCGTCGGCGTCGTAGATGAATCCACCGCGTCGGGCATACGACGTGCCGGCTACGGGGTGCGGATCGAACAAGTGGTCCAGGTCCCACCCTCGGTTCGTGGGGAACTCGCCGGTCACGTCCCGGCGGCCGGCGACGAGGTTCCAGAGTCCCTCCGGGGTGTCCGCGCCACCGGGAAGCCGGCAGGCCATCGCAACCACGGCAATCGGCTCGACGCTGATCGCCGGCGCCGGGCCGGCGATCCCGGTCAGGCCGGTCGCCGTCAGGCGGGCCGCCAGCCGTTCGGGCGTGGGATAGTCGTACAGCAGCCCGGCAGGCAGCCGCTCACCGACCGCCGCTGCGATTCGGGTGCGCAGCTCGAGCGACGAGAGTGAGTCGAATCCCAGATCTTTGAAGGTCGAACCAGGATCCAGCTCCGACGACCCGTTGTGCCCCAGGATGTCTGCGGCGTGGGACAAGACCAGCGCAAGCGCACTCCCGTCGCCCCTCCTGACCGCCGGAAGAGCTTGTGGCCCAGCCGATTCCGTCGTGCAGCGATCGGCGGCGCCCGGCGTCTCGGCGAATGGCGTGGTAGGCCAGAAAGAACGGCACTGCATCGGATAGCCCGGCAAGCTGACGCGGCGCCCACGCGAAACGACAGCGGTCCAGTCGATATCCACGCCGCGAACCGCGAATTCCGCGACGGCGGACAAGAGCTGCTGGGAACAGCTCGAATCGCCGGCCAGCGAGCCACCGATCACCGCGGTATCCGGCACGGCGACCCCCTCGGGCCGGGGCTGAAGCGGGCACAGACCAACCTCGACGAACACCTCGTGGCAGTCCGCGACCAACGTGGCGATACCCGATTCCACGGAGTCGAGGTAGTCGGTCCGCGGCTCGGTCCCTCCCGGCCGGTACAAGTCCAGCGGCGCCGATTCCCCTTCCGGCCGTGGATCGGATGCCACACAGCTCCGCGCGGCATCGGCCAGGGTCAGCGCCCCGCACGCGAAGGCGGCCGCCGTGCCGGACCACCGGTCCGCCAAATAGGAGTCCGCGGCGACTCCCAGCGATTTCCAGACCTCTACCACACCGGTCTGCACCGTGAACCGCAGCGCCCGTTCGATGTCACCGCCGACACTCGCCGGGTCCCCCACCGCGACCAGCTCGCCCAGCGCGCAGCCCAGCAGCGGGGCGAATTCATCGCTGCACCGGCTCAAGTGCTCGCGAAATACCACCCAATCCTGGGCCAACTCAGCACAACTCGACAGCCACTGCCCACCGGCACCCGAGAACAGGAACGCGGCCGGCCCGAGTTCGGCTCGGCGACCGATGATCGGACTGCCCGGAGTGGTCGCGTCCGAAGGGAGGACGGCGTCGAGGCCGGCCACGACGGCGGGCGCGGAATCACCGAAAATCACTGCGGTGTACTCGAAGACGGGGCGCGTCGCAGCAAGCGACCACGCAATGTCGGGTAGTTCCAGCTCCGGGTGCTGCCGGATATGTTCGCCCAGATTCCGTGCGGTGTCCAGCAATCCGGCGCGCGTACGGGCCGACAGGACCAGCGGCAGTGTTCCCGGCACCCATTCCCGGGCCGGCTCGGCAGGTTGTTCGGGCGGCCCGGCGACGACGAGGTGGGCGTTCGCGCCACCGACACCGAACGAGCTGACCCCCGCGATGGCACGCCCGCGCGTCATCTCCGGCCGCGTCGGGACCCGCAAACTCGCGTCGGGGCGGGCGATCTCGGTGTTGAGCCGGTCGAAGTTGAGGCTCGCCACCACCTGGCCGTGTTGCAGGCTCAACACGGTTTTCAGCAGACCGGCGGCGCCGGCCGCTCCCTCCAGGTGGCCGATGTTGGTCTTCACCGACCCCACCAGCAGCGGCCCCGCGGCGCGCGCGCCCGCGAAGACCGTGTGCAGGCCTTCGGCCTCGATCGGATCGCCAACTGGTGCACCGCTGCCGTGCAACTCGACATAATCGACCGTCTCCGGCGCCACCTGGGCGTCGGCGAGGGCAGCGGTGATCACCTGTGCCTGTGCGGACGCATTCGGCACGGTCAAACCGACGCCGTTGCCGTCGTGGTTCACCGCACTGCCCAGGATCAGGCCGTAAATGGTGTCACCGTCGGCTTCCGCTTGGGGCAGCAGTTTCAGCACGAACAGCGCGCCGCCCTCGCCGCGCACGTACCCGTTGGCCCGCGCGTCGAACGCGTAGCAATGCCCGTCCGGGGAGAGTGCGCCGAAGGCCAGTGATTCGCGGGTGTGCTCGGCGCCGACGATGAGATTGACACCGCCCGCGATCGCGGTCGTCGACTCCCCCGACCGCAAACTGCGGCAGGCCAGGTGGATCGCCACCAGCGACGCGGACTGGGCCGTGTCGATGGTCATGCTCGGCCCCTTCAGGTCGAGCACGTAGGACACCCGGTTGGCGATGACCGCGCGGCTGGTGCCCGGCATCGCATGCCGAGCGGCGGCGCCGCTGCCGACCGAGTCGAGCACCTCACCGTACTCGTCCGCCGAGGCACCGATATACACACCGGTCCGGCTGCCACCGAGACGCTGTGCTGATATCCCGGCGTGTTCGAGTGCGCGCCAGGCGAGTTCGAGTGCCAGCCGTTGTTGCGGGTCCATGGCCATGGCCTCGTTCGGCGATATTCCGAACAGGCTCGGGTCGAAGAGATCGATGTGGTCGAGGAGACCGGCATGGCCCAGTCCCGCCGTGGCGGACCGGCGGTAAGCTGCGACAGTGTCGACCGGCACAATGGCAGAACGACCTTCTCGCAACAATTCCCAGAAGGCATCGGGGTCGTCGGCGCCCGGGAGCCGGCACGACATTCCCACGATGGCAACGGATTGTTCCGAAGTATTCATTGTTCGCCACTTTCACCGAATAATATCGAGAATCCGGGGCGATACAGGCACAGCACGGCCCGGATTTGAAATCGAATTTCGACCTGCGATCACACCGAGGGGATCGCGTTATATGTTTCGCTCCCGCAGGAACATCGGCATACCATTGCCCGGCCCCAGTACGCCGTGCATGCGCAGTTGCGGCTCGTAACCGTGCGGCGTGACCGCTTCGAACCGTCGGGCCAAATAGACGAGGATGGCCTGGGATTCCAGATAGGCGAAGCTCTTTCCGATGCACACCCGCGGTCCCCCGGCAAAGGGATGGAAGGCGAACGGGTGCCTGCCCTGCTCCGCGTCGCCCAGCCATCGTTCCGGATCGAAATGCAGTGGATCGGGCCAGAAATCCGGGTGGCGGTGCGTCAGGTACGGTGCCAGGACGACGACCTCACCGGCCGGAATCACATGGGAGTCGATAAAATCGTCCTCGACCACGTCCCGGACATAGATCGACGCCGTGGGGTAGAGCCGGAGACTTTCCTGCACGACCGCAAGCGAATAGGGCGCTGCCACCGCCAGATCGCCGGGTGCGACATCTTCGGGCAGCGCATCGACCTCCGCGTGCAGGTTCGCCGCGACGTCGGGGTACTTCGCCACCAGGTACCACACGAACGACAATGCCTTGGCCGTCGTCTCGTACCCGGCGATGAACATCGTCACGCATTGATCGCGCAGGCGTTGATCGGCGGCGCCGCGGGCGAGGTCCGGGTCCTCGCCGGCGATCATGTGGGTCAGCAGGTCCGTCGGCCGTTCCTGAACCGGCATCGCACGCCGGTCGGCGATGAGCTGCAGAATGAACTCGTCCACCCGCTTCCGAGCGGCCTCGTACTTCTCTCGGCTCGCAGACGGCAACCACTGCGGGAGTTTGAACCGGTCCGTATGACGGCCCGAACTGTAGTGCACCAGCGTTTCCACGGCGCTCTCCAGTTCCGCGATGGTGTCCCGAGCCGTCGTGCTGAAGAGACTCTTGAGCAGAATCGATCCGGCCAGCATCGCCATCTCCGTCGGCATGTCGACGACCGCGCCGACGCGGGCCATCTGCGACCAGCGATCGGAGAACCACGCGATGTCGTCTGAGAACGCCGGTACGTGATCCCGGATCACCGCCTTACGGGTGAAGTGCGGCGCCAGCAATTGACGCTGTTTTCGCCACTCCGCACCGACACTCGTCACCAGTCCTTCGCTACCACCGACCCAGTATTTGCGGATCTGGTCGTAGCTCGGACCCTTCGTGTACTTGTCGGCATGCTCGAGATTGACCCGCCGAGCATGCTCGGGGTGGGCCAGCAGAATCATTCGCTTGGGTCCGATATGCAACTGGGAGACATCCCCGTGTTCCCGCCACAGTTTCTCCAGAACATACAACGGACCGTGTCGTTTTGTCTCCAGAGCGGCGGCGAATCCCAACTTCTCCCGCCGACCCGGAATCTCTTTGCCGGGGCCCGTTCCGGCGACCTGCTCGATGGGCCGGTGATTCACCGGGCACCTGTCTTCCTCGATGCTCATGAAGGCCGCCTCCCCTAGACCAATCCCATGCCACGAGACAGCAGGACGTCTCGAATTCTGTCGGGCAAGAACGCGATTCCGGCCAGCACCTGGGCGTCCCGGCCGACCGCGTAGCGCGCTCGAGGCTTCTCCCGCTCGACGACGGCGACCACATGCTCGGCCGCCACGCGGGGATCCATGAGGTCGTAGTTGTCCATGCGGGCCATCAGGTGCGCGATGGTGTCGCGATACAGCAGGTCGCTGAGATCGGGCCGCTCGAGCGCGGTCCGGCGGAGCGCGGCCGCCGACTTCTCGTGGATGTCGCTCTCGACCGCGCCCATGGCGATGGACACCACCCGGATCCCGAATCGGGCCAGTTCCAGCCGGTAGGCCGCGCTCAGGGAATCCACCGCGGATTTGCTCGCCGAGGCCAATCCGAACAGCGGAACCGCGGTGCGCGCGGTTCCGGCGCTGATATTGACGATGCGGGGACGTCCGGGACCGGCATAGGTGCGCAGGGCGGGCAGTAATCCGTTGGTGGCCCGCAGAACTCCACCCAAGTTGATGTCGACCACCCGAATGAAATCGTCCTCGCCCATCAGCTCGAGCGGGCCCTGCACGGCGATGCCGGCGCAATTCACCAGTGCGTACAGGCCGCCGCTCGCCGACCGGATGGCGTCACTGTACGCATCGACGCTGTCCACGTCCGTCACGTCCATGACGTCGCAGTGGATACCCGGAACATCGGCGTAGCTATCGACCTGTTCCGGGTGATGCACCGCGGCGTGTACCCGATAGCCACGCTCGGCCAGCGATCGCACGACCGGCCGGGCCAGGCTGCCCGCGGCACCGGTGACGACGACATGCCGGACTTCAGAAGTTTTCGATTGACTCACCATCACACCTGTCAAAATTTGACACTACGATTCGGTAGTGCGAGACACGTCACGGAGGAGACTCCGACAATTCCCTTTTCGTCGTAGAGCGCTGCGGACCCGACCGAGATCCCGTCGGCTGCCAACTGACCGCTGGATTCGAGGCCCAGCCCACCGGGCTCCGGAATACGCAGCAGGTTCATCGTGAAGTCGACATTCATATACGGCACGGCCGCACCACCCCAGTTGGCGATGAAGCTTGTCCCCTCGGCGAGGGTCGACGCCCGAACGAACGGGGACGCTTCTTCACCGGCGACGGCCGAGATCATCGCCGGAGCCCACATCCGCTTCCGGGCATCGTTGCGGTGCGCGGAAAAGTCGCTGGACCAGTCGTTCGGGTAGCCGGCCGAACTCAGCAGCGCCGGCTGCGGACCAGGCGCCACCGTCGCCACGGTCGGCGGCACGAATTCTGAGTCCGGAGTCCACGCGTTGCTACCGGCGTTCTCGCCCGCGGGCCGGGCCACGAACAGCCCGGATGCCTTGAGTACCAAGCGATCCGACTGCACCAGATCGACTAGAACCAGCGCGATTCGCGAGCTGCTCCGGGCGACTTCCACACACGATTCGAGTGGCCCGAAAGTCGTCGCCCGCACGAAGTCGACGGTGATTCGGCCGCCGCCGAAGGCGATCGGGCAATTGTGTTCCAGCTCCCGGGCTGCCAGGGCTGCCAGGGCTTGCCCACCGAGGGTGTCCTGTCCCCACGGTCCCCGGGCCGCCTCGAGCGGCGTGTAACCGGAATCGGCCGGCTCGAAGAATCCGATGGGCTCGGGCCGGGTGGCGGTGTCGGCGGCATTGCGAGCGGAGTCGTTCACTGGTTTCTCCCAACTGAAACTGGTAGGTCGTTCAGCTGCCATACTGCCGAATCCGACCGCCAGCACAAGGATTCGGCGGGGAGGCCGAGCTGTGGCTCCGCGAAGCGCTCGACGAACGCCCGCACACCCACCTGCAATTCCATGCGCGCGATCCGGTAGCCGAGGCACAGGTGCGATCCGTGACCGAATGCCAAGTGCGAGTTGTTCTTTCGATCGAAACGCACCACCTCGGGATCCTCGAACACGGTCGGATCGAGGTTGGCCGCACCCGCAGCCGGCATAACATGGTCACCGACCGCCATCTCGACACCGGCCAGCGTCACCGGCTCCCGCACGACCCACGGAATGGACTCTCCGCCGGCCAGCGAGATCACGCGCAGGAACTCCTCGACCGCCGCCGGCACCAGGGCCGGGTCCGTCCGCAGTTCCTTGCACAGGTCGGGCCGGGTCAGCAGGAGCAGGACCGATTTGCTCAGCATCGTGACCGACGACTCAAAACCGCCTGCCAGAAGCGAGATCATGACGATTGCGATCTCCTTGGTGCCGAGTTCGCGGCGATTGGCGACCGCCGAGATGAAGTCCTGCGCCGGGGTCGCCCGGCGCTCCTTGACCAGTTCGGTCACACAGCGCCCCAACCCCATGTACGCCTCGGTGATGACCGCCGGGTCCGCGCCCTGACCGGACGCGGTCAGCAGCGTCTGCACCCAGGCGGACATCATTTCCGCAGTCGCCCACGGCAGCCCGAGCAGTTCGGACAGCACGCGCAGCGCGAACGGCCGGGCGACCTCCGCCAGATAGTCGCCACCCCCGGCGGCGGCGAACGCCGTCAACAGGTCCGACATCAGCTGCTCGGCCCGTGCCTCCAGGGCCGCCAGGCGCGGCGCGTCCAATTCCCGCAGTACCGCACGTCGCAATTTGACGTGATCCCGCTCCTCCATGCACCCGATGGCGCCCTGCAGGAGCAGGCCCTCGGTCAGGCGCGGCGCGGAGTCGGTGTTCATTCCGATGCGGCTGAAGCTCTTGCCGGCGTATACCGACCGTGCGGCGTCGAATCCGGTGACCACCCAGCACGCGTCACCGTGTGGCAACTGCAAACGCCCCACGCCGCCCTCGTCGGCAATCCGCCGCATGACCGGATCGATCTTCAGACTGCGTGGTCCCCCCGACGGATATTTGTGGATCGGGCATCCGGACATGATCAGTTCTCCTGTTCCGAGTCCCACGTCACGGGCAGCTGGACCATTCCGCCGGAGAGCCGGCCGGTCTGCCTCACCAGCTCGTCGATTCCGGCTGCCAGCCGCAGATTCGGCAGCAGATCGAAAACTCTCTCGAACACCACCTTGAGTTCGAGGCGGGCCAACGAGGCCGCGATGCAGTAGTGCGCGCCGTACCCGAAGGACAGGTGCTGATTGTTCTGGCGCGCCGGGCGAAACTCGTGCGGCTGGTCGAAGGCGTCGTCGTCGCGATTGGCCGCGTCGAGGTCGAAGATCACCAGATCGCCGCGGGCGATATCGGTGTCACCGACCGCGATGTCCTCGTGGGCGTATCGCGGAACGCCCGCGACCCTGGGTGCGAGCGGATGTGGATGCCGCAGTACCTCTTCGATCACCTGCCGGACCGCACCTGGCCGGGTTCGGATGTCGGACAGGTTTTCCGGATGGGTGAGCAGCAGATATATCCCCCGATCGATGGCGGCCGGGGTGTTGAGCTGACTAGCGAAGCGGAGCCCGGCGGCCAGGCGGATGGTGTCGACCCGTGTGGTCTCCCCTGGATTGTCGCGCACGAACCCGATCATGTCGGACAGCAAGTCCTCGGCGGGATTTCGCAGCTTCTCGTCCAGCAGGTCTTCCATGTACGCCATGAGGTGCCGGTCCGCTTCCGCCGCCCGCGCGGGGTTCGCGATGTCGAGACAACCGTTCGACCACTGCATCACCCGCTCGTGGTCCTGGCGGGGAATTCCCATGATCCGGCTGATGGTCAGCGCCGCCAGGGGCTCGGCCAGTGCCCCGCGAATGTCGGCCGGCGGACCGACGCGGCGCATGTCGGCGATCAGTTCGAGGACGATCTCCGCGATCTCCGGCTCCAGCGCCTTCATCCGTGGCGGAGAGAACGACGCACCCAGCATGCGCCGGACCAGGTCGTCCGGCCACGGGTTGGAGTCACCCGGGCGGAACTGCAGGCTGACCGACGTGGTGAAACTCGACGGGTTCTCGATATCCGAGCACGGATACCGGCGTAATCGCTCGTCGTTCAGCAAGCTGCGGCACGTCCGATGGTCCTGCACGATCCAGGCCGGGTCTCCGGCCGGGGAAGCACCACGGACCAGCAAGGGGGTCACCATCACGAACTCATTTCTTCGGTCTTCTCCCAATCGTGGGGATTACGAGCAACATCCAGGGCACCGGTGTCGAGTGCCAGCGAGCTCACGGTGCTGAGCCCGAAGCATCCGGCGCGATCCCACATGGTGGCGACACCGGCGGCGACACCGTCCGCGGCGAGATGGTTATCCGCTTCGATCCCGACCACGGCTCCGATCGGCAGCCGGGCCAGCGCCACCGTAACGTCGTGATTGATGTAGGCGATGCCGCGATCTCCCCAGCTGGTCAGGGTGTTGGTCATCTCGCCCACCATGGCGGCACGCACGAACGGGCTGTTGTCACGGCCCGCGAGCAGCTGGGGCTGGTTGAACCACAGCCGCTTTCGGCTCGCGTTCTGGTGCTGGGACATCGTCTCGCTCCACCCGTCCGGGTGGGCATCGCTGCCCCAGCTCACCGCGGGGTGCGCGAGATCGGCGCCGGCCGATCGTTCCGGGACGGCCATGGGCGCGCGCTGTGGTTGCCACCGCGTGCCGTCCGGATCCCGCGACGGCCGGGTGCACACCATCGACGCACGCGCGACCGGTCGATCGCCCTGCCGCACCACGACATCGGCGATGCGGATGCTGCGACCGGTTCGCACCGGCGTGGTGTCGACGGACAGCGGCGCGAAGGTCGGCAACCGGAAGATGTCCATCGTGAATCGCGCGACCCGGAACCCTGGCTCACCGTGCGCGATTTCCAGCGCGTGCGCGGCAAGACCAGCCACGGCCGATCCGTTGACCGTCTCGGCGGCCCACTGACCACTTGCGAAGGACTGGGGTTCGAACTCGCCCTCGTGCTCGGCGAATATGGTCATCAGTTCTCCTTACATATTTCCGGCAGCACTCGATCGACGAAGAGTTGCATTGATTCCCAACCGATCTCGGGATCCAGCCCGGCGACGAGCGGCTTGAACACGAGGGTGGCCGGCTGGGTGTCGCCGCGGGCCAGCTCGATGCATTCGCCGGGTGTGACGACGGCGAACAGGCCGCTGCGCCGGACCTGGTCCACGTTCTCGAAGACCGCGAACGGGCTGGCTCCAGGCACCGCTGCCGACCACGCCCCGTAGGCATTGGCCTCGTGCAGAACATGGGGCGCGAGCTGGGCCCACGTCCGGTCCGGGTCATCGGTGACGAAGACCCACTGCGGTCCGCCGGATCGGCCGAGGATCCCCGCCGGCTTGCCCAGCCGGCGTCGTTCCGCCAGATACGCGTCGGCCAGCGCTCGATCACCGGTGGCGGGAACGTATCCGTCGGCGAGGCGGGCCGCACGTTTGGGGGCCGCCCCGCCCATCATGACCACCGGGCGCGGCCGCTGGAACGGTTGCGGCGTCACATGAACTGTGCGCCCGCGGTATTCGAACTTCTCCCCCGACAGCGCCCGCAAGAATGCGGCTGTCTTCTCCTCGAAGATTTCCCCGCGGCGATGAAATTCGATGTCGAACATCTCGCACTCGCCGGGGACATAGCCGGGCGCCAGAACCAAGACGAGTCGCCCGCCCGAGACGATATCCACGACGATCGCGTCCTCAGCGGTCGCGATCGGATCCCGCAGCGTGAGGATCAGCGCCGACACCGTGATCGTCACGTGCCGGGTTCGGGCGGCGATCGCCGCGGCCATGGTCAACGGCGCTGGCAGGAAGCCGTCCGCGGAGCCATGGTGTTCGGACAGGACTATGCCGCCGGCGCCCTGTTCGTCGGCCCACTGACTGATCTCCAAGGCCGCCCGGTACAGCCCGTCGGCGGGGGTACCGAATTCCGGTGCCCGCAAGTCGTGATGAACGGTCCACAGTGTCACGGACGCCCCCTCACGCCGGCTCGTGCGCGAGGGTGGCACCGAGTGCCCGCAGCTGTGCGGTGGCGCCGCCCTGCGCGAACTCCGCGCGCTTGGCTGCCGTGTAGTAGCGGTGAACCGGGCCATCGATGTCGATCCCGACGCCGCCGTGGATGTGTACCGCGCTGTGTGCGACCCGGTGACCCGCTTCGGCTGCCCAGAATTTCGCGATGGCGATCTCGGCGTCGGCGGCGTGCCCGGTCGACTCCAGGTAGGCCGCCTGCCAGTGGGTGAGCCGGACCGCTTCGACGTCGATGTAAGCATCGGCGATTCGCGCCCGCACGGCCTGGAAGCCGCCGATCGGGATCCCGAATTGTTCACGGGTACGGGCATATTCGGTGGTCAGAGACAACGCCTGTTCCAGGACACCGAGCTGCCACGCACACCAGCCGAGCGCGGCGCGGCGCAGCACCCACGCGACAGCTGGTGTGCCGCCCAGGAATGCCGCTTCGACATCGTCCAGCTCCAGCCGTGCGCCGTCGTCCGCGTCGAGCAGTCGCTGCGGCGTGATCGACACTCCGTATTGCAGGCGATCGACGAGATAGAGGCCGCCGTCGCCCACGACGAGGAAGGCATCGGCGAATGCTCCTGCCGTGACGGCTGTTTGGGTCCCGCTGAGTCTCGATCGGGCAACCGTAATGCCCTCGCCGAGGGCCAGACCGATGGTCGCGTCCCCCTGCGCGACCGGCAGCGCCCACCGTTCGATCTGGTCGGCGTCGCCGAATTCCGCGACGGCGGCGGCGCCGACCAGAATGCTGCTCAGATACGGTATCGGCGCGGTGAACCGCCCGATCTCAGCGAGAATCGAGCACTGCTCGAGTATCCCGAAACCATTGCCCCCCAATACCTCCGGAAGTGCCGCTGCGAGCAGTCCCGTGGTCGCGAAGGATCGCCACAGTTGCGCGTCGAATCCGGTCGTGTCGCGACGCGGGTTCTTGTCCGCCCAGTCCCGGAGCACCGTCGAAGCGATTCCGGCGAGGTCCTGTTGTTCCTCGGTAAGACTGAAATCCATTGCTGTGTCCTTTTATCGGGTAACGGGCAGGCCGAGGGTGGCCGCGATGATCTCGCGCTGCACTTCGTTCGTCCCGCCGCCGAAGGTGAGGATCAGCGAGGAGCGCTGGTAGCGCTCGATGCGGCCGCGCAGCAATGCCCCGGCGGAGTCAAAGCGAACAATGGCGCCTGCGCCGAGCACTTCCATCAGAAGTCGGTAGCATTCAAGGGCGAATTCCGTACCGAAGACCTTGGTGGCCGATGCGTCGGCCATGGTGATCTCACCCGACTCAGCATCGGCAGAGATCTTCCAGCTGCGCAGCTTCTGATATTCGACATTGGCGTGGACGCGGGCCAAATGGGTCTGGACCCATTCGGCGTCCACTACCCGGGATCCGTCCGGCAGCTTCGTGGCCTGCGCCCATTCCCGGACCTGACGCAGCGCCTCCTGCATGGGCGCTGCCGCCGACAGCGCCACCCGCTCGTGATTGAGCTGGTTCGTGATCAAGTTCCAGCCGACGTTTTCGCCGCCGACCACATTCGTCACCGGGACGCGCAAGTCGGAGTAGTAGGTGGCGCTCGTCCCGATGCCGGCGACCGTATGGATCTTGGTCCAGGAGAACCCGTCCGCGTCGGTCGGGACAATGAGGATGGACAGGCCCTTGTGCCGCTTCGCGTCCGGATCGGTACGTGCCGCCAGCCAGATGTAGTCGGCATATTCGATCAACGAGGTCCACATCTTCTGGCCGTTGACCACGTATTCGTCCCCGTCCCGGACCGCGCGGGTGCGCAGGGACGCAAGGTCGGTACCGGCTTCCGGCTCCGAATAGCCGATGGCGAAATGTAGCTCGCCGCGGGCTATCCGAGGCAGGAAGTAGTTCTTTTGCTCTTCGGTGCCGTATCGCATGATCGTGGGCCCGACGGTGTTGACAGTGAGGAAGGGAACCGGCACGTCAGCGATAGCCGCTTCCTCGGTAAATATGAGCTGGTCAATCATCGGACGACCTTGACCGCCGTATTCCTGCGGCCAGCCCATCACCAGGTATCCGTCCCGCCCGAGCTGACGAACGATCTCCTTGTACGCGACACCGTCTCCGAACTCACCACCAGGCGCGGCGAGTGCCGCCCGGCGCTCTTCGGTCATCAATTCCGAAAAGTATCGACGCAGCTCGGCACGCAATTTCTCCTGATCGCCTGTGAAGCCGATTCTCAAGATTTCCTCCACGTTTTATTGCACGCGAAACGACTGCAGGATTTGCGCACGGTCAGCTCTGACCGAACGGCACGTCGGTCGGATGGAATTAATTTCACAACGGACAGTATGAGATCCCGTGACATCGGTCAACGGGCCGACACAAAGATGGCCGGCACACAATGTGCCGGCCATCTTTTATAGAGAATCAGGAGGAACGTTTCGATTGAACGTTCAGAATCTCCGCGGATTCGACGTTCTTATTGACTGCTTGGGCAAAGGATTCCAGATCCTTTGAGTACTGGCGGGCCAACTCAGCGATCAGCGGGCCACAATGCAACGGAAGTCCCTGCGCCATCGAAGTCCAGGTCTGAGTTTCCCTGGGCAGCAGGTCGAGAATTCGTAAGAGCCGCCGCCCATGGTCGTTGAACCGCAACGAAGGATCGGCTCGAAGTCCACGGATCAGCCGAGCGGAATCGCGCAACTCGCGCCCACTCACAGCACTTGTAGGTCCGCGCGTCACAGTACCTGCGGCTCCGCGCGCCTTCTGCCGGAGCTCCGCCGCGGAAGCCTGTTCCGGCGCGCCGGTCTCGCAGCCCACCCGCGCAGACGCGCCCTCGACCCGAGCCGCTCGTCGAATCTCCTTGGCAGTGCTGAGTGAGATTCCCGCAGCGAGCGCCAGCTCTTTGGCCGACACCTCTGGATCGTCCCGAACCAGCCGCTCCGCGTGATGGCGCCCTACCCGCCGCCTGGCAGCCGGCGAGGCTTCGGTACCCGAACGCTCGCGGAGCGACGCCATGGTCTTGTCGGAGAGGCCGACCACCAGTGCCAGCCGCCGGTTGGACCAATCCGGAAAGTAGGACAGGATGCGCGTGGCCGCGACCTTCCGGTCCGCCAGTGACAGCGGCAGACCATGCGCGCTGTTCATCTGCACGGCCATCACATACGCCTGACGCTCGTCACCGTCGAAGAGCACTGCCGAAATAGCTTCCAAGCTACGCCGCTGCGCGGCCCGGACTCGATGAACGCCGTCGATGACCTGCATTGTCGAACGTTGAACCAGGATGGGTGGCACCGCGTCACCGGCCTCGACCAACGCCGACAAGTGACCCTCGTCCACTCCTGACGCCCTCGGCGTATCGGCAATTCGTAACTGAGACAAGGGGATCGAGACAACCGACGACACCGCACCGCCTGGGCGATCGTCCGCCCGGTGGGGCGTACTACCCGCGCCCGCTTCCGACCCGTCGACACACTCCATGGCCCCCTCCAACTAACTGTCAAGTACCACAGGGCCCTGTGCGGGCACGCACCGCTGGCTCCCTGAACCGGTGCGTGGTCGACGGCGATCCCGTCGTCACCGACACCTTCTGACACCGCCGACTATAGCTAGAACATGTTTCATTTGCACCGCCAACCATTCGCGGACGTTGTTGTCCCATAGCGATTGTCGGCCCAGATGAGACCTCGACTCCCGCGACGATCCCCCGAATCGTCAGGCTGGTAACTCGTTCGCGAGCCGTACGACCAGCGCGCCCAGAACGCCCTTCTCCCCCTCGGTGAGACACGCGAAGATACGGTCCTCCAACGCATCCAGCGCTCTATCCGCCTCGATCAGCGCCTCGGCGCCGGCTGGGGTGAGGGCGACGATCCATTTGCGCCGGTCGATCGGGTCCCGATCCCGCACGACATATCCGATGTATCGAAGACTGTCGAGATATCCGACCGTCTCGGCCGGAGCCAGGCCCGCCCGAGCTGCCAGTACCGTCTGATGGGTTGGGCCGGCCTGCTGCAACCTGCTGAGGATTGCGTGATGGTGGGGCAGCATTTCCAGACCCGCGAGTTCGGCGACGTAACGCTTGCGCACTCGCAGCGCCGCTCGAACAAGAAGGTATCCGAGCCGCTCATCCAGAGTCCTCACACAAGTCTCCCAAAGTCGTCAGGTCCGGCGGCATCAGGGGCCAGATGCGGAATTTCCGAACCTGGCCCCCTGACCGAGAAATCCGACTGGGCGATTCTGACACCCACACTGGGGTCGGACGTGAGCAGATGCAGTTCGGCCGCGCGGCAGAGCAGCCATCTTCACCTGGGAAGTCCATCGCGTCAAGACCGGAACCGGCTGTCAGACAGCCGAGTTCACGATGTCCTCGACCGCCAGGTAGGCGAATACCATCGCCGGACCGATGGTGGCACCGGGGCCGGCGTAGGTGTGGCCCATGACCGGCGAGCTCACGTTGCCCGCGGCATAGAGGCCGGCCACCACGGCACCGTCCTCGTCCAGCACTCGGCTGGCCACATCCGTGGCCAGACCGCCCTTGGTACCAAGGTCACCAGGGACCAGCTTGACAGCATAGAACGGCGCCACCTGCAGTTCACCGAGATTCGGGTTCGGGCGGTTGCGCGGGTCGCCGTAGTACCGGTCGTATGCGCTGTCGCCGCGGCCGAAGTCGTCGTCACGGCCGGCAGTGGCGAACGTGTTGAATCGCTCGACAGTGGCCACGAGCTGCCCCGCGGGTACACCGATCCGTTCCGCGAGCTCGGCGATTGTCGCGCCACGAGCCAGCGCTCCCGACTTGAACCAGCGACCAGGCAGTGGCTGCCGGGGCGGCAATCCGGCGAACGCGTATCGGTTTCGGTAGCGCTGATCGAAGATCATCCAGGTTGGGATGTTCTCCCCGGGCCCCTCACCCTGGCCGAACTCACCACCGTACATACGGTGTGTCGCTTCGACATACGGCAGCGATTCGTTCATGAAGCGCTCACCGCGATCATTGACGATGATGCTGCCCGGGAGGTTACGCTCGGAGAGGCAGAACCAGGGTGTGCGAGGCAGCGGAATAGACGGTCCCCACCACGCATCCTCCATGAATTCCACTGCGGCACCGATCCCTTGGCCGGCCCGTATACCGTCACCGGTGTTGGCCTTCGCACCGACTGTCCACTCGGTTCCGATGGGGTCGCGCTGGTACTGCTTGCGCATGGTCTCGTTGTGCTCGAATCCGCCGCAGGCCAGGATCACGCCGCGCCGAGCACGAACGACCTCTTCGACGCCGTCGCGCCGCACCACCACCCCGGATACCCGGCCATCCTCCTGCGTGAGCTCCAGCATCGGGGTGTTCAGCCAGACCGGCACATCGGCCCGCTGCAGGCCTATGCGCAGCATCGCAACGAGCGCCTGTCCGCGAGCCAGCAGTTGCTGCCGCATGACGGAACCCTTCACCCAGCGGCCGCCGACGCGGATCGCCCGGCTCACGAAGCGGGGGTTACGCAGTCCGAGGTGGATCTGCCGGTAGTCGGCTTGGGTGAGCACGAAGTTCTTCGGCCCCTTGACATAGTCCGGCTCGAGATTCGCCAGCTCGGATCCGAGCTTCTTGCCGTCGAAGGGCTTGGGCTCGACCGACCGGCCGTGCGCCCGCCCGCCGGGCGCCTCCGGGTAATAATCGGAGTAGCCTGGTACCCAACGCATTTCGAGTGGTGACACGCGGGTCAGGAACGAGAACACCTCGGGTCCGCGCTGGAGATATGTGTCGATACGCTCGGGCGCTACGACGTCCCCCACAATTGATGCCAGGTAGCGGCGGGCCTCCTCGTAGGAATCATTGATGCCGGCAGCTACCAGTGTGTCGTTGTTGGGGATCCATACACCACCACCCGAGCGAGCGGTCGATCCACCGTAGTGAGGCGCTTTCTCCACCACGACAACCGAGAGCCTCTGGTGGGCGGCAGCCAGGGCTGCTGCCAGGCCGGCGCCCCCACTCCCGACGACCACTACGTCGAATTCTTGTGTCATGGTGGTTCTCCTTTGAGATCTGGTCCATCCGCCGCAAAGCAGAGTAGTTCTGAAACATGTTCTACTACCGCTCCACTTTACGAAAGTCGCCGCGAGCGGCTAGTAGGCCCACGCCGATACAGCATCGCCTGGAACAAGTGCCACCAAGTACATGACGTCGAACCGCAGCGACATGTACTCCACGAATTCGATCTGCGGGTCGCAACCGACAGCCATTGCGGCCCTGGCTACCACGCCCGACGTACCGGCAGCGGCCGTCGCGATCCACACCAGACCGACCTTGGACGGCCCAGCCGGCGAACGAAACTCCGGTGACGGTCGGCGGGAGCCACACCGGGACGTGGCACTGGAGGCAGGACGCGACGAGCCCAGAATGACTCACAAACGCAATCGCGGTCGCCCGCCGGAGAACGGCTGGGCCGCACAGCGCAAATTGAATCGAAACCGTGGGGTAAACGTGGGGTCGGCAGAATAGAAACAGGTCAGGCCCGGTACAAAACCGGACCTGACCTGCATTGATGAGTGGAGCTTGGGGGAGCTTACTCGAACATGAAAGCGCAGGTAGATGCGTTGGAGCAGCTGCGGCGGAAGCTGCCCGGCCCCAGCGGCATCGTTCGGCCGCCGGTTGCGAAGTCCCGGACCTGCCGGGCGCGCCGACTGGGGCCCGATCAGGTTCGGGATCTCATTGCCGGGTATCGGAGTGGGGAGGCAGTGTACCAGTTGGGTGGCCGGTTCGGTATCGAGCGGCGGACGGTCAGCGCGATCCTCCACCGGAACGGCGTGCCGATGCGACGCCGGGGCCTGTCTGTCGAGCAGGTCGATGACGCCATCCACTTTTACACCCTGGGTTGGTCCGTCGCTCGAATTGGGCAACGTCCAGGGGTCGATCCCACCACGGTGCTGACCAAGCTCCGGCAGCGCGGCGTCCCTACCCGGGACACCCACGGACGCCCGCGCGCCTGAGTCGATGAATGAGCGGTGTCCCCGCGCCCACGCGGGGACACCCCCCACGCCCGGGCGGGACACTGGAAACATCGGAGCGGGCTTGGCATGGGAACTGAATGGTTTTGAGCTGGTGGCCGGATAGAGGCTAACTCCAACGACAACCAGTGACTCGGTGCCGTCCGATCATACTCCTGGCGAACCGCTCGGTCGCTTCGGATTGGTGGCAATCACTTTCGTGCACAACACCATTGGATGCGATCGAAGCTAGTAGATTTGGATGTCGTGGTGGATGAGCCCAATGGTGACGCAATGCTCGCAACCAGGGTTGTGCGCGAACTCTCCGGCCACTTCTTCGTTCCCGACTACCAGCGTGGCTACCGCTGGGGCAGGCCGGAGGTGGAACGTCTCCTGGATGACGTGGCTGCCGCAAGGGGCAAGGACTACTTCCTCCAGCCGATCGTGGTCAAGAGAATCCAGGATGGCAAGTGGGAGCTGATCGACGGCCAGCAGCGTTTGACGACGCTGTTCCTGATCCTCCAATACATCCACCGGAACGGTCTGCCGAAGGCACAACCCCGTTACTCTCTGGAATACCAGACCCGACCCGCCAGCCAGGTCTATCTCTGTGAGCTGAACGAGGAAGATCGTGAATCGCTCCGGGTTTGATGCACCCCTCCTTACTTGAGAGGATGGGGCACGATCATGCCTACGAAATTCGACGAAGCGACCAAGGCCAAAGCGGTCCGGTTGGTGCTGGACCACCGCGCCGAGTACCCCAGTGAGTGGGCGGCCATCAAGGCGGTATCGGGTCGGCTGGGAATGACCGCGGAGACGCTGCGCAAGTGGATCCGCCAGGGCGCGGTCAATCGGGGTGAGGCCGACGGGGTCTCGACCGAGGCGGCGCGCACGATCGCCGCGCAGGCCCGCAAGATCGCCGAGCTCGAGGAAACGATCGAAATCCTTTCCGCGGCAACGTCTTTTTTCGCGCGGGCCAAGCACCCGCGACACCGTTAGTGTGTGAGTTCATCGCCGAGTACAAGGACCGGTTCTCGATCGCGGCGATCTGCCGGGCCCTGACCTCGCGCGGGATCGAGATCGCGCCACGCACGTATCGGGCGTGGGCGGTGCGGGCACCGTCGAAACGGTCCCTGTGGGACACCACGGTCACCGAGATCCTCTCCGGGTTCTACGAACCCGACGAGACCGGGCGTCGCGCCCCGGAATCGTTGTACGGGGCGAGCAAGATGTGGGCGCACCTGCAGCGACAAGGCATCCCCGTGGCCCGCTGCACGGTGGAACGGTTGATGCGGGGCAACGGGTGGCGGGGTGTGGTGCGGCGCACGAAGGTCCGCACCACCGAACCCGATCCGGCCGCGGCACGGGCACCGGACCTGGTCGAGCGCAGGTTCGCCGTCGCGGCGCCGAACGTGCTGCTCGTGGCTGATTTCACCTACGTGCCGCTGGCCGGGGGCGGGTGGGCGTACACCGCGTTCGTGATCGATGCCTTCGCCGGCCGGATCGTGGGCTGGGAATGCTCGACCAGCAAGGAGACCGCGTTCGTCGAGTCGGCGATCCGCCAGGCCGGCGCTGTGCGTCGCCGCGAGGGTCGTCCCCTCGACGGGCAGACGATCCATCATTCCGATGCCGGAAGTCAGGGCGGATTCAACTGGTCGACGCAACATTTCGTTGTTGGGTCGATTGTAGATGCTGTTCCATTACCTCGGCTGGAGTGCGCCATCCAAGGACCTTCCGCGGTCGCGTGTTGAGCGCGTGAGCGACCGCCGCCAGGTCCCGCTTGCTCCACCGCGACAGATCCGTGCCTTTCGGAAAATACTGGCGCAGAAGACCATTCGTGTTCTCGTTGGTTCCGCGCTGCCATGGGCTATGCGGATCAGCGAAGTAGATTGCGACGCCGGTCTTGGTCGTCAGTTCCGTGTGGGCGGAGAGTTCTTTTCCCCGGTCCCAGGTCAGCGACTTCACCATGTTCGTCGGCAGCTTTGCCAGTGCCGTCGCGAGTGCCTTGTTCATCGACGCCGCCCCGTAGCCGCTGAGCGCGGGGCCGTTCTTCACCGGAGCGCTCTCGCGCCATCCTCGTTCACGGGGCAAGTGAACCAACATCGTGAATCGAGTACTCCTATCGACAAGCGTGGCGATCGCGGAGCGTTCGGCGCCGATGATCAGGTCGCCCTCCCAATGCCCGGCGACTGCGCGATTGTTTGCCTCAGCGGGGCGTTCGCTGATCAACACGTCCGGAGAAACGTGTGCCCACGCCACACGTTTCGAGCGGGCCCTCGGCATCCGCAACGCACGCCCGGTCCGCAGGTTCAAGATCAGCTCACGACTGAGTCCGCCCCGGTCCTCGATATAGAGCGCCTGGTAGATGGCCTCGTGGCTGATCCGCATCGACTCGTCGTCGGGAAAGTCGATGCGCAGCCGCTTGGCGATCTGTTCGGGACTCCACGCCTGCACCCATGCACGATCGGCGCGATGAGGCTTGTTGCGGCCGGTCCACGTCTGCGTCTTCGGGCCTTTGACCGTTTTCCCGCGCTCGTCGGTGATCGATCCGGACAGCCGTTCCTGGACATAGGCGCGCAGCCGCCGGTTCTCCACGAGTTTCGCGGTCTTTGGCCGGCGAGCGAACAGCTCAGCTTTCCACTGCGCCACCGACGCACGGTAATGCAGCTTCCCGCCCCGAGTCGCGGCGTTGCGCCGCAGCTCACGCGAAATCGTCGACGGGCTGCGACCAAGCGCCTCGGCGATCCGCCGCACACCGCTACCTTGGGCTTTGAGCAGAGCGATCTCCTCACGCTCAGCGAAGGACAGGTAGCGCCCACGAGGTCGCGGCCACGAATACGGTGACATCCCGCCAGCATCGCGGAACCATCGACTGCCTTTGACAGGCGATACCCCTACTGCGACACCGGCTTCGCCGGGGAGCATGCCGTCGGCGATCTTGTCCCAGAACAACCGCTCGACCGATCGCGGCAGACCGGGAGCGCCCGGCGACCGCATCGGCGCGCGTCCAGTGACCTCCCGCATCCAATCCGATGGCCTTCCCATAACACCCTCCGCAACCTCGGGTGTTGCGTCCACCGGTTGAGCCTGAGCAGTACACCGCAATACATTTCGGGGAGACACTCGAACTCGAAGGACTGCGTCCCTCGATCGGTTCGGTCGGGGATGCCTACGATAATGCGTTGGCGGAGAGCACGATTGGGCTCTACAAGACCGAAGCGATCCGGGACGACTCCCCGTTCCGGACCGGCCCGCTACGGCGGCTGGGCGATGTCGAGCAGGTCACCAGCGAATGGGTCCACTGGTACAACCAGTCCCGGCTGATGCGCCGATTGGGCCGGAAACCGCCGGTCGAGTACGAGACCAACTACTATCAGAGCCTGCTCCGGCCCGTGGCCGGAGTCAGATAACCGGAGGTGCACGAAACCCGGGGGGATTCAGTTTCCGGCGGTTTCTCTCAGTAGGTTTGGGCGTTGGGCCAGCGGTCGGCGAAGGTGATCGCGAATGCGTTGACCGCTGGTTTCCAGCGCATGGTCCATCGTGCCCGACCGGCGCCGGTCGGATCCAGCGAACGAGTCACCAGGTAAAGGCATTTCAGCGCGGCCTGCTCGGTGGGGAAATGACCTCTGGCCTTGACCGCACGCCGGTAACGGGCGTTCAACGACTCGATCGCGTTCGTCGAGCAGATCACCCGCCGGATCTCGACGTCATAGTCGAGGAACGGGATGAACTCCTCCCACGCGTTGTTCCAAAGGCGGACGATCGCACCGCATTTCGATCCCCACCGCTCGGTCAGCCCATCCAACGCTACCCGCGCGGCATTGGCGTTGACCGCGGTGTAGATCGGTTTCACATCCCGCTTCAGCGCCTCCCAGTGCTGACGGCCGGCCAGCCGGAACGTGTTACGAACCAAATGGATGATGCAGGTCTGGACCGTGGCCAGCGGCCACACGTTCCCCACCACCTCCGGCAGCCCTTTCAGCCCATCGCAGACCACGAAGAACACATCCTTGACCCCGCGGTTGCGGATCTCGGTGAGCACACTCATCCAGAACTTCGCGCCCTCACCACCGGTCCCGGCCCACAACCCGAGGATGTCCTTCTCCCCGGTCACGCTCACCCCGATCGCGGCATAGATCGGACGGTTGGCGACCTGACCATCCCTGATCTTCACCACGATCGCGTCGATGAAGATCGCGACATACACCTCGTCGAGGGGCCGGCTCGACCATTCCTCCATCTCCTCGACTACTTTGTCGGTGATCCGCGAGACGGTTTCCTTCGACACCGAAGCCCCGTAGATCTCGGCGAAATGCACCGAAATCTCGCCCGTGGTCAGGCCTTTCGCATACAGCGACAGCACGATCTCATCGACCCCGGTCAGCCTGCGCTGGCGTTTCTTGACGATCTGAGGTTCAAAGCTGCCGTCACGGTCACGGGGCACCTCGATCGGCACCGGGCCCGTCGTCTCGGTCAACACCGTCTTCAACCTGGTCCCGTTGCGCACATTCGCCGAATCACGCTCCCCGGGAGCCTGATTCGGCTCGAATCCCAGGTGTTCGGCCATCTCCTCGTTCAACGCCGTCTCCAGGACGGTCTTGGTGACTGTTTGAGCAGCCCGTTCGGCCCGGTCAGGGACAAGCCCTGTTCCTTGGCCATCCGCACCAACTCCGCCGCCGCCAGCTCCTCGGCCGACGCCTCGGCCCTCTTCTTCGCCACGGCATCAAGTGTCGTCATCACGGCACCTTCCCGCTGACCAACCAGTCAGCGAATCAGGCCGGAAACACCCTCAAATCCACAGTCCCCGCTATTCCGTGAACCTCCCTTGAACAATGAGCAGATGACCGATTCGGTCCGCCGCGAGGGCCGAGTGTGAGCGCTTGCTCAGTCGCTTTTCTCACGGCGTAGGCTGTGTCAGCGGTGTAGTCCGTAGGAGCGGGCGGTGAGGCGTTCCATCAGGCCGCGGGGGAGTATGCGGTGGAGTGCGAAGGCGGCGGGTGCGTTGCTGCCGATGGCATAGAGCGGGCGGGGGCGTGGTGCCGAGATGGCGGTGAGGATTGTGCGTGCGACTCGGTCCGGTGTGATGCCCGCGGCTTGTTTGCGGTCGAGTGCGGTCATGAAGCGCTCGAATTCCGCGGTGTGTGGCGAGCCGTCGGCGAGGTATTTGGTGCGTCGTTCGCGGAGTCCGGAATCGACCTGTCCCGGTTCGACGGTGGTGATCCAGACGCCGTAGGGCGATTCCTCGAATCGTGCCGCGGTGGCGAATCCGCGCAGTGCGGCTTTGGTGGCGACGTAGGAGGAACGGTAGGGCAGCGGGAAGCTGGCCAGCATCGAGCCAACCATCACCACTCGCCCGGTGCCGCGCTCGCGCATGCCGGGCAGCACCGCTCGGGTGAGTGCGATCGGGCCCAGCACGTTGATCTGGAACAGCCGGGTCACCGCGTCGCCGGGCAGGTCGGCCAGTGGTCCGGCTTGGCTCTCGCCGGCGTTGTTGACCAGGACGTCGACGATGTCCAGCGTCGAGACGAACCGTTGGACGGAGTCGTGGTCGGTCAGGTCGAGGGGCCGGTAGTCGATGCCCGGCAGGCGGTCTCGGTCTGGGATCGTGTCCGGGTTGCGGCTGGTCCCGATCACCCGGAAGCCGTGGCCGACCAGAGCCGCGGCGGTGGCCCGGCCTATTCCCGACGAGGCACCGGTGACGACGGCAACGCGTGTGGTGGGCATATCTCTCCTGACAATTCGCTGTTCGGCCGATGGCCACCTACGGCTGCGCGGGCGCGCACAGGCGACGGTATTTCTTGGTGGGGTTCAGTGGAAGCCGGCGCGGAAGGATTTCAGCCCTTGCAGGCAGTTGTTGTGCAGGGGTTGGGGGTCGGAGACGGAGATGTGCTCGATCCGCGGGACCATCGCGTGTAGCAGGGTCTGCATTTCGAGCTTGGCCAGTTGCATGCCGACACAGGTGTGTATGCCGTGCCCCCAGCCCAGATTGCTGCCGCGGCGGTGCAGGGAGAACTGTTCGGGCCGGTCGAAGTGGCGCTCGTCGCTGTTGGCGGCGGCGTAGATAAGGGCTACGCGCTCACCGGCCCGCAGTGTGATCTCGCCGATGGTGGTGTCGGCGGCGATGCTTCGGGTGAAGGCGCGCACCGGGGAGGCCAGTCGCACTGCCTCGGTCACGGCTCGGGGGATGAGGGCGGGATCGGCGCGGATCTGTTCCCACACCTCGGGTTGGGTGCCCAGGCTCCACAACAGTTGCCCGGCCGCGAGGATGGTGGTGTCGAGGCTGGGCGCGACGAAATCGATGATCATGTTCTTGGCTTCGAGCCGGCTGATCCGGCCGCGGTCTGCGGCGTCGAAGACGCTGGCGGCCCATCCTTGTGGTGTGACGTGTTTCCTGCGTAGCCGCAGGGTGTAGAGGTAGAGCCCCAGGGCATTGGTGGTGGCTGTGACTGCGCGTGGGTTCGTCGGTCCCAGCCCGTCGAAGGTGGCGCGGCCCCATGTCAGCATCTTCGCCGCGCTCACCCGGATCCCGACGAGATCGGCGACCACCTGGACGGGCAGGCGTGTTGCGAAATCCGCGATTCCGTCGAAGGAGTGCCGTCGGCAGAGCCGCGCAACGGTGGCGGCGGCTTCTTGCTCCATCGCCGGTAGTGACGGGCGGATCGCCCGCGAGGCCAGTGACTGCATGAGGATCGCGCGACGGTTGGTGTGGGCTCGGTCGTCGCTGGCCAGGGTGGTGTAGTGGCCCAACGTGTTGGCGATCGGGTTGGCGGCCACGCCTTTCCCGCTGCGGAAGGTGTGATCGTCGCGCAACGCCGCGCGGACATCGTCGAATCGCCCCATGGCCCAGAGCCGGTGGCGCGGCAGCCACACCAACGGCCCGGCGTCGCGGATCCGCCGGTATACCGACTGCGCGTCGGTCACGATCTGCCTACCGTAGAGATCGACGTCGACGACGGGCGCACCACGGTATGTCGGGGGCCGCGACGTACGAGTCAGCAGCCCGCTCATCGGGTCTCTGCGGCTGCTGTGGCCGGGATGCGGCGCCGGCGCGGCCATCGGTGGGTGAGCGGGGTCTGCGCGACCACGGCGAGGTCGTACGGGTTCTTGTGGCGAGGCCGTAGCCGATCATGGTTCATCATCGATCGCTTTCGTGAGGGTGTTGCTCGTGCGCTGTGGGGTGGGCGGGAGGAGTGTGAGGATGTCGGGGATTCGGGAGCGGGTGCGTGCGGTGGCCATCACTACCCGGTCCGGGCGCAGTAACACCGCGAACGCGGAATGTGTTGTGAGCCAATGGGTGAGGCTGTCGATGCCGCTCGGCGGCCACTCCAGGGTGCTGAGGTCGAGGTGGGTGACCCGATCGGGGACGGTGCATGCCGGTGGCAGCGGTCCCCGCGTCAGGAGCGTGTACCCAAGGCCGAGTACGTCATCGAATCGGGCGCTGCCATGTTCGCGTGCGATGACCGGTTGTGGGCAGATCTGCCCGTTGAGCCGATGCCTGAGGCCGCGTCGGCTGACCAGGGGACCGGCCGCGAGCGGCGGTGAAACGGTCGTGAGAAGTGTCTTCGACACTCCCGGTACGCGGCAGAGCAGTCCCAGCGAAGCGCGTCGCACCGCGGCGGCGCGGTCGTGGCCGCCGGTGAGAATCCATCCGACGGCAACGGCCGTGCGGACGGTGCGGGTGGCGTGCGGGCGGCGTTCGGCGGGGTAGGTGTCGAGAATCGACTCCGGTGCGGTGCCGTGCAGGACATCGACGAGCTTCCAGCTCAGGTTGAAAACGTCTCGTAATCCGGCGCCCAGTCCTTGGCCGATGAACGGCGGGGTCTGGTGTGCGGCGTCGCCCGCGATGAACAGCCTTCCCCGGCGCCATTGTTCGGCGACCCGGGCGCGGAAAGTGTATTCGGCGTGGCGGATGATTTCCGCTCGGTCGAAGGCGTGCGCGTTCATCCATGGCCGCAACAGACGGCGCAGGCTGTCGGTGCCTGCCAGCTCTCCGGCCCGTTCGCCCGGCTCTATGCGGAATTCCCACCGGTAACGGGTCCCGGTGACGGGCATGAAGGTCGCGGCGCGCTGCGGGTCACAGATTTGCTGGACGCCTCCCCATACCGCGAGTGGCGCCGCGGTACGCACGTCGACCACCAGCCAGTTCTCTTGGAATTTCAGGTCGCGCAGGCGGGTTTCGATCCGGTCGCGGATCAGGCTGCGCGCGCCGTCGCAGCCGATCACTGCGGCAGCGGTCAGCCGATGGGTTCCGGTGTCGGTGGTGTAGCAGACCATTGCGGTGTCGCCGTTGTCGACGGCATCGATCACCTCGCATCCGCGTCGCAGGTCGATGAGCGGGTCGGCGTGGGCGAGGTCGAGCAGGATCGCTTCGAGGTCCGGCTGGTCGAACATGCTCGCCTGGGGAAAACCGTGGGGGCCGTTCATCGAATCGCGCGCGAACTCGGCCATCACCGTGTGGTTGCGGTCGAGCAGGCGCATACCGGGCATGGGGCGACTGATCGCGGCGAATCGCTCGTAGGCTCCGACGGCAGCCAGGATCCGGCAGACCTCGTCGTCGGCGTGGACCGCGCGTGGCAGCGGATATGCGGTGCGGTGGCGCTCGAGGACGACGGTGGCGATGCCGTGGCCGGCCATCAGCAGCGCGGCGGTGAGGCCGACCGGACCGGCGCCGACGATGGCCACCGCGACGTCGACCGTGCTGGGCGATCGAGTCATCGCGAGTGCCGGACGCGGTTGCGCTGGCGGCCCAGGTCGATGGCGCCGTCGTCGGTGGCGATTCGGGCTTCGACGACGTCGCCGTCGCGGAGGTAGCGGGGGTTGGCCGCCTGTTTCCGGAAGAAGATTTTCCATTTGAGGTGCGGGGGCAGCAGCGCGCCGAGCAGTTCGACGGGTTTCGGGGGTGCGGACAGCGCGGTCCCGCCCGGTGTCCCGGTCAGGAGTACGTCACCTCGGTCGAGGCGCTGGAATCGGCCGAGCGCGCGCAGGGCTGGGATCGGTTCGACGAGCATGTCGTCTCCTACGACACCGTTTTGCCGGCGTTCTCCGTTGACCCACAGTTGCAGCCGCAATCGGTGGAATTGCGCCCATTCGGCACGGTCGAGCAACACCAGTCGCGGGCCGATCGGGGTGAACCCAGGGTAGGACTTCGATTCGTAGAACTGTGTTCTGGGCAGTTGCACGTCGCGGGCGCTCACGTCGTTGGTGGCGACCAGCCCGGCCGCGTAATCGGGCAGGTTCTCGGTGGTGATGGTCGTCCCGACCGGCACTGCGGCGCCGAAGACGACGCCGATCTCGACTTCGTAGTCGAGCAGTCGCACGTGTGCGGGTTTGACGATGTCGTCGTATGGTCCGGAGATCGATCCGGAGGATTTACGGAAGAACGTGGCCGACACCCGTTCGGGGTCGATGTTCGACTCGCGGGCGTGGCTGGCGAAGTTGACCATTTGGGCCACGACACGGCACGGCGCGGTCACCGGTGATACCAGCTGTAGTTCCGAGACTGGAGTCCAGTCGGTGGCCTGGCGAGCGGCCCGGATCGCGTCGAGGTCGTCGAGCAATTCCGCGGTGGTGGCCGCGCGGGTGTCGATAGGTGTGGCGCCTTGCGGGCTTTCGAGGTACCAATGTGAGCGGGTACGGACAATGGTGGTGCTCATGTGCGGGCTACTTTCATCAGTCCGAGCAGGCGCCGGATATCGAACTCGTTCGCTTCGTCACGCAATGCGGAGAACACGTTGCGCAGCAATTGCGGATCGGGGTTCACCCCCAGGAAGTCACGGGTCACCGGGGGTCCCCACTGCGCCAGGCCGCTGGCGCTCATCTGCGCCCAGCCCGCTTCGACCGAGGCGTCGAACAGGTCGCCATCGGCGAAGTGCTCGACCATGAAGCGGTCTGGGTCGCGCCAATAGTCGAACAGTTGGCTGCCCTGGATGTGGCGGCCCACACCCCAGGAACGGCGGTAACCACGCTCGGCGAGATAGGCCGCGCCCGCCGCGATCGAGTCGAGATCGGCAACCTGATACGCGCTGTGGACATATCCCGCGCGTGGGCCCAAAGTCATCGCCAACGTGTGATGATCAGCGGGGGTGGACCCTCGATCGCAGCGCATGAAGGCCATGGTCGGGCCGCGGTCCCGCTGCCCTGGAAAGTAGAGGAAGTCGCTGACGATCAGGCCCAGGTGCTGGAGATACCAGTCCAGGCATTCGAGGAACCGGGGTGTCTCGAGCACCACATGCCCCAGCCGTTGCACACGTGCTGGTTCACGAGGCCGGCGTTGCACCGCGTTGATCCGATGCCGAACGGCACCCAGATTCCAGATCAACGGTGGCTGGTCGGGAAGCGCGGGCAACTCCGGAACATCGGCGACGACCCGCACCACCTGCCCGGAGGGATCATGCAGGGTGACCACCCGACCACCCAGCATGTCCAGGGGTTCTGTCGCACGCCCGGTCGCGGCCGCCAGCCGTGTCAGGTCGGCGCGGTCCGCGGCGCGGTAGGCCGCGCCGACGAATCGGGAGAACGGCGCGCGCCGGATGATCATGCAGATCGAGCCTGCAAAAGTACCGCGCAGATGCAGCTCGTCCGGTGTGCGGAGCACGGTGCTCAGACCGAAGGCGGCGGCGAAGCGTTCCGCACCGTCGAGGTCGGGCTTGTCGAATTCCAGCCAGGCAATGTCGTCGACCTTGATCACCGGATCCTTCGACCTGTCCGGATGTTCACCGATGCGCGCTCCCCGTGCACTGTGCAGGTCGACGTGCGGATCGTTGTATGCGGGCACTGTCATCACTGACCTCCTTGACCACTGAAGAAATATTCAGCAATGATGAGCACGTCCGTCAATGAGATTCAGCATTGGAATTACGTTCAGAGTTGAAGGTGGCTTGTTCATGAATTCTCCCGCCCCACGCTCGGCTCGCGTCGAACGCAAACGGGCCCGGACCCGTGCGGCGCTGATATCGGCCGCGGCCGAACTGTTGGCCAGCCCGGGCGGTCTCGACGCCAGCGTGCAGCAGATCACCGACCGCGCGGACGTGGGCGTGGGCTCGTTCTACAACCACTTCACCAGCAAGGCCGAACTGTTCGACGCGGCCATCGCCGAGACCCTCGACAGATACGGAGAATTGTTCGACCAGGCCTCAGCGGGAATCGAGGACCCTGCCGAGGTATTCGCCAACGGCATCCGCATGACCGTGCACCTGACAAAGACCCACGCGCAGCTCACCGGGATACTACTGACCATCGGGTTCCGTTTGATGGCCTCGGACCGGGGCCTCGCACCCCGCGCCCTGCGCGACCTGTGCCGAGCGGGCGACACCGGCCGCCTGACCATCAACGACTATCCCACCGCGCTCGCCTGCACGGCCGGTTCCCTGCTCGGCTGCCTCCAGCTTCTTGTCACCGACCCCAGCACCGACATCGACACCCTGGCAGACAACCTCGCCATCAACCTGCTGCGCATGTTCGGACTCAGCTTCGCCGACGCCCGCGCGGTCGCCACGAAACCGCTGAAAAGGCCGTCCCTCCCTGCTCACACACCCGCACCACCCGGCCACCGATAATCGCTGGCCATGGCGGTGCACGTCCTCGGATCCGGCGTAGGCAGCAACTGGGGGACTGTGGATTTGAGGGTGTTTCCGGCCTGATTCGCTGACTGGTTGGTCAGCGGGAAGGTGCCGTGATGACGACACTTGATGCCGTGGCGAAGAAGAGGGCCGAGGCGTCGGCCGAGGAGCTGGCGGCGGCGGAGTTGGTGCGGATGGCCAAGGAACAGGGCTTGTCCCTGACCGGGCCGAACGGGCTGCTCAAACAGTCACCAAGACCGTCCTGGAGACGGCGTTGAACGAGGAGATGGCCGAACACCTGGGATTCGAGCCGAATCAGGCTCCCGGGGAGCGTGATTCGGCGAATGTGCGCAACGGGACCAGGTTGAAGACGGTGTTGACCGAGACGACGGGCCCGGTGCCGATCGAGGTGCCCCGTGACCGTGACGGCAGCTTTGAACCTCAGATCGTCAAGAAACGCCAGCGCAGGCTGACCGGGGTCGATGAGATCGTGCTGTCGCTGTATGCGAAAGGCCTGACCACGGGCGAGATTTCGGTGCATTTCGCCGAGATCTACGGGGCTTCGGTGTCGAAGGAAACCGTCTCGCGGATCACCGACAAAGTAGTCGAGGAGATGGAGGAATGGTCGAGCCGGCCCCTCGACGAGGTGTATGTCGCGATCTTCATCGACGCGATCGTGGTGAAGATCAGGGATGGTCAGGTCGCCAACCGTCCGATCTATGCCGCGATCGGGGTGAGCGTGACCGGGGAGAAGGACATCCTCGGGTTGTGGGCCGGGACCGGTGGTGAGGGCGCGAAGTTCTGGATGAGTGTGCTCACCGAGATCCGCAACCGCGGGGTCAAGGATGTGTTCTTCGTGGTCTGCGATGGGCTGAAAGGGCTGCCGGAGGTGGTGGGGAACGTGTGGCCGCTGGCCACGGTCCAGACCTGCATCATCCATTTGGTTCGTAACACGTTCCGGCTGGCCGGCCGTCAGCACTGGGAGGCGCTGAAGCGGGATGTGAAACCGATCTACACCGCGGTCAACGCCAATGCCGCGCGGGTAGCGTTGGATGGGCTGACCGAGCGGTGGGGATCGAAATGCGGTGCGATCGTCCGCCTTTGGAACAACGCGTGGGAGGAGTTCATCCCGTTCCTCGACTATGACGTCGAGATCCGGCGGGTGATCTGCTCGACGAACGCGATCGAGTCGTTGAACGCCCGTTACCGGCGTGCGGTCAAGGCCAGAGGTCATTTCCCCACCGAGCAGGCCGCGCTGAAATGCCTTTACCTGGTGACTCGTTCGCTGGATCCGACCGGCGCCGGTCGGGCACGATGGACCATGCGCTGGAAACCAGCGGTCAACGCATTCGCGATCACCTTCGCCGACCGCTGGCCCAACGCCCAAACCTACTGAGAGAAACCGCCGGAAGCACCTTTAGAGAGATAGACCCCGACGTTGCCGATCGCGGCAGAGTGAATGCCCAGTTCGTAGTGATGCAGTGCTCCTTTGAGCCCCGGGTCGATATCCGAACAGCGTAGACGGCCATGTGCGGCGTAGAAGCCCTACGCTCGGGCGCGGTTTCACCATTATGATGTCGAAGTGTCCGGTAGCGACAGAGAGCCGAGGCAAGTCGAACTCATCGGCCCTGTTGCTCAAGTGTTCACGTACTCGATCGCAGCCGGTCTGATGGTGTCGGGGCCTTTTCTCGCGTTGACGGGTGATTCGTTGTGGGATGGGTTGTGCCCGGCGATCGTCACTTTCCCGATCGGCCTCGCCATCGCGGTGACGACCTACGGCGAGCGGTGGAACGCCAAGCGGTTCCGGAACGCCGGGATCGTTTCGACAGCGGAGATCGTCGCGGTCCGAATACGTAAGGGGGTGAGAATCCGGATGTCGCCGAACTGCGGGTCCGCATCAGCGGTCCGGGCTTCGATACGTTCGCGGCGGACTGTGAGGTACCGGCCGTTCTCCCCCTTCCGCGGATCGGTGACCGGCGCCAGGTGGTAGTTGATCCCTCCGACTACACCTTCGCAATCGGCTACGACCACTTGTTCGAGCGGGACTGACCGGACACAGCGCCGCCGTCGTCCCCACACCCTCGACACGGCCGGCTGACGGATATCGAGACAGGATCACGCGAACCCGCTCCGGAGGTGCAACAGGGGCCCGGTGTCGACGTTGCGAAACCTTGGTTTCAAGACACGGATGTTCAGTGTCTTGAAATGGTCGCGGCAGCACCGAAAACCACGTGACCGGAAGGTCACAGTTAATTACGCACGCCCCTTAATCATCAATACCCCCTAATAAGCGTCGCGAAGTCCACTTTCCGGCAACAACGCTTCAGCAAACTGATTCGAAGAGACTTTCTCCGATGGCGTAGGAGCAAATATCATCGGCGCAAGCACGTCAGATGGGGGTTCGTGGTTCGGATTATAAGGGCCGGGAGCAACTGTGACTTTTTGACTGGAGTAAAAATGCACGATGTGGTCATATTGTATGGTTTTGGTGCTGGGCAGCCCAGCCGCTGCCAGCACGTGATCGGGAAAAAGTCCCCGATAAGTGAACCCTCTGCGAGGAGGATCATTGATCGTCATCACATGGCCACTGAGGCTGGCCTGATACGTGACTCTAAATCGTGCACTTCCTAAATCAGCCCACAGATAGGCAGTCTCCCTGGAATGCGGCTCCAGTGTGGCATTCGCTCCCGCATTAACGCCGAGTTCGATGTCTCTAGTCTCGGTTCTTGTATCCCCCCATTGCATACTAAAATTAAAGCTTCTCTCTACGTTAAAAAGGACCTCGACTCCGACGGTAAGATCAGTCCCGATCGTTGTGCTTGACGATACACTTTGACTGACGCTTTCGGTTTTCTTGACCGTCATGTCTGCCGTATAGTTCCTCGGATAATTGGTTTCGTTTATCCATTCCACATGGTGGACGATCACGGGCTCGGTGTGAATTCCGAGAAATTCCGCACTGATAGGCTGCAGGATAACAGTAACCGGTTGCCAGCCGTACTTGTCGTAGGCGTTATCATAGGCATGATCACCGGAGTTAGGGTGAGGCATGGTGGGGTTGTGCAAGAACCATTTTTTCGGATTTTCCCCGATCATGCTACCACAAGCTCGGGTAATCCTTTCTTTGTCTCCGAAGCCAAATTCATTGGCGTCTAATTCCGTGATCGGATTGTCGATTTGACGACCGGAAGCGGTAATATTGCACCCACCGGCCACATCGCTAGCAGCAATTTCAACTTTAAAAGTAGTACTCATTGTCCACATCTCCGATAAGTTAAGGTGCAAAATATTTGCACAGCTCGATGCGGGTGAGATCACTGTGAGTAGACACGCATGCCGGCAGATCGGCGAGTGCCGTATAGTTAACCTATAGCAAGATCGATTTTAGTCCGGTCCGGCTGCAGCTGCAAGCTAGACCGCATCACGAACGCGAAACCCCTGCTCTATCAGCCCACTGCATATCCGCCCGAAATTCGGCCGATACTACGGCGACGACCCCGTCGGCCCAGGCCTGCGTCCGCAACGCGATAGCGCGGGCCTTCGGCCGCCCGCAGATCGCGCGCCGTGACCGCCTCCGCGCCCAGCGCGCCGCCCAGATTTACCGCCGGTAAATCGAACTCCCACCATTCGACAGTTCTAGAACTGCTAATCTGATTGCGCAGCAGCAGTTTCAAAACTGCCACTACGCGACCGGAGGGAGTAGGGCATGGCCGCAGCCACATTGAGCGACGCCGAGCGGAGGCTGCTCGCTGCCAAGGGCGGCTGGGAGATCGCCCGCGCCCTCGGCACATGCGACGGCCTTCCCGGCATGTTCACCTCGAACGGCACGGGCTCGCTGGACCCCACGGCCGAGCGAGTCCGGCCGGACTGGAAGGGCGGCTGGTACGCGGTGCGGCCGGGCCGGATCGAACTCCATATGGGCGGTGAGATCGTGGTGAAGCTCAGCCGTCGACGACTGGAGAGCTTCATCGCGGACCTGCCCGCGGAGGTGCGGGAGGAGATCGCGCTGCACTGGCGCGACGACAGCACCGGCTACCGGGACCGCTTGGTGTGGTCGGCCCTCGGATTGACATACCCGGACGATGGCAGTTCTGAAACTGCTACGGTTCCGGGTGTGAGCGACTACGCCCCGAACGAGACGATCGCGATGGCCGACAAGGTCGCCGAGCTGCGCGCCGCCTGGTCGGCAGGGCAGCCATTGAGTGGAGGCCAGCTGTTCGGACTGCCCGCACTCAACGGAGACGTGTGGGTCGACACCGCTGGCGCCACGGTCATCACCGGCCTGCCGGCGAAGACGATCACCTCGTATCTGTCGCGCGGCAAGCCGCGGTCGAATCCCTTCCCGGCGGCGTCGAAGTTCCTGGGCCGCAACTACTGGCCCGCCACCCCCTTGCTCGACTGGGCCGCCGAGCAAGGGGAGACCGGAGGGCAGTAGCCCGCCGACACACCCCGCCCGGCGATGGCTGTACCCGTATTTCCATACAGCCTGGACATGTGGCAGTCCCTGAAATACGCGACTGCCTGCGGATTAGGTGCTGGGGCGGTAGGCCGCTCTCGACCGGCCCCCGGAGCGGCCCACCTATTGGCCCCCGCATCGGCAGCGCCGATCCGTGGTCAGTTCCGTGGTCAGTTCCGTGGTCCATTCCGTGGTCCGATCAAACTGGACCACCCGGCGCGGTCCGCGCCGCAGGCCGGTACGGGTTTCCGACGGCGGGTGTCCCCCAGGATTACGTACCGATCAGGGACTCGGACGTACGTACGCCCGGCCGCACACCAAATCGACTGTTAATCGGCAGGTTTCTGTCGAAACTGATGAGCGACATGACCGTAACCAATCATTAAATGCGCATATCTACGTAACACACAAAATAAACCGGCGGCAGTGTTGCGACACCAGCGAATCACCCCAAAGCGGAGTCCGCCGTAACGGCGAACCGCCTCGGAATCGGCACAGGACTTGGGAAAACGACACACGTATCAGGACGTCCACAGGACGTCACAGGTCGACAAACAACAACAAACAGCAACCGCCACACTCAACAGAAACCACAAATCCGCAGCTCACCCCACTTCCCCGGACAAACCGACTGGTCGCAAGTAGCATCGGGAAATGCGGTCGATCTGGAAGGGTTCCATCGCGTTCGGGCTGGTGAATGTCCCGGTGAAGGTCTATACCGCCACCGAGGACCATGACATCAGGTTTCATCAGGTTCATGCCGAGGACGGTGGCCGGATCAAGTACGACCGCGTCTGCAGCGTGTGTGGGAAGTCGGTTGCCTATGCCGATATCGACAAGGCATACGAATCGCCCGAGGGCGACAAGGTGATTCTGACCGACGAGGATTTCGCGAAGCTTCCGGTGGCCGAGAAGCATGAGATCCCGGTGTTGCAGTTCGTGCCGTCGGAACAGATCGATCCCATCCTGTTCGACCGCAGCTACTATCTGGAGCCCGATTCGACGACGCCGAAAGCCTATGTGCTGCTGGCCAAGACGCTCGATCAGGTCGATCGGGTCGCACTCGTGCACTTCACGTTGCGGCAGAAGACGCGATTGGCCGCGCTGCGAGTACGAGAAGGCGTGCTGGTCCTGCAGACTCTGCTGTGGCCCGACGAGGTGCGCGCCGCGGAGTTCGAGTCGCTCGACGACGCCGCACCTCCACGGCCCCAAGAGGTCTCGATGGCACAGACCCTGGTCGACAGCATGTCCGACGATTTCGATCCCGGCCAGTTCACCGATGATTATCAGATAGAACTGAAGGCGATGCTGGACGCGGCGATCGAATCGGGGTCGGACCGCGTCACCCGGCACGAGGAGGCCGAGCCGGAGCAGGCCGACGCCGAGGTTGTGGATCTGGTCGCCGCGCTGCAGCGCAGTCTCGAGGCCACCGGCCGCGGCAGCGGTTCCGGCAAGGGTACGGGCACAACGAAATCGGCGGACAAGCCCGCCAAGTCGACCGGTCGCCGAACCACGCGATCGACATCGAAGTCCGGCGCGGCGAAGTCCACCGCGAAGAAGACCGCTACCAAAGCGACGAAACAGACGCGCAAGGGCGCATAATCCACCTCCGGCGCAACCGGGCCGTTCGAACTGCGCAAACCCGGCCGGACTGCCGCACCCCATCGGTACGGAAAATCAGCACATATACGACGAATTCGACGCGCCGAATTCGCGGGAGTCGGCCATACTTTGGCGGGGACGGGCGGTTACCGTACGGTGCTATCACAGTTCGACCCGGTCGGGGCCCGGAGTCCCGAACCACATTCTTTCGGAGGGAATCGCATATGACCAACCCGTCGGACCCGTACGGCCAACAGCCGGGGCAACCGGGCTACGGGTACCCGCCCCCCGGCGCGCAGCCGGGGTACGGCGCACCTCAGCCGGGGTACGGCGCACCCCAGCCCGGTTACGGTGCACCTCAGCCGGGTTACGGCGCCCCTCAGCCCGCGTACGGAGCACCGCAGCAACCCGGGTACGGTGCACCTCAGCCGGGGTACGGTGCGCCACAACAGGCACCGGGCTATCCGCCGGCGGGACCGGGATACGGCGGTTATCCGCCGGCCGGCTTCGGACCGCAGATGCCGTATGCCAATTGGTTTTCGCGAGTCGGCGGTTACCTCATCGACGGCCTGATCATCGGTGTGCCGTCCGGCGTCCTGTACCTGCTCTCGGGACTCGTCGGTACCGAGAAGCTCGACTGCTCGGTCGACACCGATTCCTACAGCTCGTCCTACTCGTACTCGAGTTCTTCGTGCACCGGCGGCGGCCTGTCGGCCGTCGGCATCATCCTGATGTTGCTGGGCTTCGTGGTCGCCATGGGTATCGGTCTGTGGATCATCTACCAGGAGGGCACGACCGGGCAGACCCCCGGGAAGAAGGTTGTCGGTATCCGGGTGATCCGGGAAGCCGACGGTCAGGTTCTCGGTTTCGGTATGGCGTTCGTGCGCAAGTTGTGCCACATCCTCGACAACGCGTTGTGCGGTCTCGGCTATCTGTGGCCGTTGTGGGATGAGAAGCGCCAGACCTTCGCCGACAAGATCATGAGCACCATCGTGGTCGAGGCGCCGAAGCAGTAAACGGCCCCGGTCGTACGCCACGACCCCGCCACCCGTTCGGGCCGGCGGGGTCGTCGCTGTTCGGTGGGTTCACACCCCCTTGGGCGCCCGCGCGGACATGAAGCCGAACAGATACCCCGCCACCCGGCGCATCTGAATCTCCTCCGCGCCCTCGGTGATTCGATAGCGGCGGTGATGGCGATAGATGTGCTCGAACGGCTGATGCCGGGAGTAGCCGAGTCCACCGTGCACCTGCATGGCCCGATCGGCGGCATCGCAACACAAGCGATTGGCCCAGTAGTTGCACATCGACACCTGCTCCGAGGCGGCGAAGGTGCCGTGCCGGTCCATCGTCCACGCCGTCTTGTGGATCAGAGTGCGCAGCATCTCGCACTGGGTGTGCAACTCCACCAGGGGAAATTGGATGGCCTGATTCTCGGCAAGGGCCTTACCGAACGGCTTGCGCTGCTTGGCATATGCCACGGCCCGGTCGATACAGTACTGCGCCGCACCCAGACTCGACGCGGCCTGCCGGATCCGGTTCTCGTTGAAGAAATGCTGTACCACCGCCAGTCCCCTGCCCTCCGGGCCGAAGACCGCGTCCGCGCCGACCCGCACATCGCGCAGAGTCACCCGACCGTGATCGGTGGGCATATTGAAGGTCCAAAGGTACTCCTCCACGGTGAATCCGCGGATATCGGTGGGCACCAGGAACGCGGTGATGCCGGTGGCGTCGCCGGGGCTGCCGGCGGTGCGCGGGAAGATCAGATCGGCCTCGGCACTGTGAATCCCGCTGTTCCAGGTCTTCTCACCGGTGATCACCCACTCATCGCCGTCGCGGACCGCCTGGGTCTCCATGTGCGTGGCGTCGGAGCCATGTTCGGGTTCGGTGATTCCGAAGGCGAAGAAGCGGGTTCCCGCCGCCAGGCCTTCCACCCACTCGGCTCGCTGTTGCGGCGAACCGTATTCCAGCATCAGCAGCAGGGGATGACGGCCATATCGAGATTGGTGCCGCCACGCCCGCCGAATTCGGGTGGAAAAGCGTAGCGGTAGTGCCCGGCCGCATCGGCCACTTCGCGAGCCCGGGCCAGCAGCGCCTCCCACTCGGCGCTCGGAGTTCCACCGGCCTCCCAGTCGGTGCGCGCGTCCTCTCGGCGATGATCGAAGAAACGGACGTTGTCGCCGGCCTGCTCCAGCGGCACGATCTCCCGCTCGATGAAGGTATCCAACTCGGCCAGATAGTCGGTGAGCTCACGGGGTAATTCGAAATCCACAGCTGCTCCTACCGTTGCGTCCGGATTCGCACTCGGCGGCCCCCTTCGACCGCCGGTATCCGCCGCCGACAACGATAACGCGCCCACCGCGATGCGGTGGGCGCGAAACGATCAGTGCGCGTTGGAGGTACAGCTGGTCAGCGCGATGGTGGCCGCGCGGGGGCTGGCGCTACCCAGATCCGGAAACGGCGGCGCGCTGGGCCCGAGGAAATCCCGGGCCTGCTTCTCCGCCTCGATCTGCGTGGGACCCCAGCCGACCGCGATACGGCCGTCCGCACCCTGGGCCACGGCACCGCAGCCATTGGTGAAATCGAGAATGACGCGGCAGTCACCGTGTGCGCAGTGCTGCTTGGCAGCAGTGTCCGCACTGGGCGCGTCGGCGTAATTGGCGGCCGAGGCCACCACACCGGTGCTGTCGGAGTATGCGATCGCGCCGTGCAGATCACCGTCGGCCTGGGCCGAACCGGCGGCTCCGAACACCGCGACAGCCGAACCGGCGAGGACGGCGACAGCCGCCGACCGTACTCGCCGCGAAACCATAAGAGACATCCGAGAAATCCACCCCGATCAACTCTGCTTATATGACGCAGGCGATCCTTGTCCATGACGGCCCAGGATGTCCAATTCCCGTACCTGGCAGGTGGTTTCCCGGTGTCCTCGTCCGAGCTAGACGGTGAAGCCGAGAGCGCGCAGCTGTTCGCGGCCGTCTTCGGTGATCTTGTCCGGACCCCACGGCGGCATCCAGACCCAGTTGATCTTCAGATCCTCCACCAAGCCGCTGCGAACCAGCGCATTTCGCGACTGATCCTCGATCACGTCGGTGAGCGGGCAGGCCGCCGAAGTGAGGGTCATGTCCAGGATCGCGACCTCCTCCTCGAGGCGCATGCCATACACGAGGCCCAGATCGACGACGTTGATACCGAGTTCGGGATCGACGACGTCACGCATCGCCTCCTCCAGATCCTCGAGCAGCGCGATCTGTTCCTGGGTGAGCTCGGGTTCGGCGGTCGGCTGTTCGGTCGCCGGTTGTTCGGCTGTCGGCGTCTCACTCATGAGGTTTCCTCATTTCCGGCGGACCCGTTGCCCATGGTCCGCGTGGTCTCTTCGGCCGAGGTTATCCGGACCACGGCATCCTTGAACGCCATCCAGCCCAGCAGTGCGCATTTGACCCGGGCCGGATACTTCGCGACTCCCGCCAGTGCGATACCGTCGCCGATCACGTCCTCATCGCCCTCGACCGTGCCACGGCTGGAGATCATCTCGCTGTAGGAGTCGACGATCTTCAGTGCCTGCTGCACGGGCTGGCCGATCACCTGATCGGCCAGGATCGAGGTGGCGGCCTGGCTGATCGAACAGCCCTGCCCGTCGTAGGACACATCGGCGACATCACCGTTGTCGTCGATGTGCACCCGCAGGGTCACCTCGTCACCGCAGGTCGGGTTGACATGGTGCACTTGGGCACCGAACGGCTCCCGCAACCCGCGGTGATGCGGACGCTTGTAGTGGTCCAGGATCACTTCCTGGTACATCTGTTCCATACGCATTTGCGAAATCACGCCCCGTTCACTGGTCGCTCGCGCTCACCGCGTTCAACTCCTCGGCCACCCCGAAGAATTTCTGCGCCTTGCGTACGGCGGCCACCAGCGCCTCCACCTCGTCGAGAGTGTTGTAGACCGCGAAGGACGCGCGGGCGGTGGCGGGTACGCCCAGCCGGCGCATCAGTGGCCATGCGCAGTGGTGCCCGACGCGGATGGCGACGCCCTCGTCGTCGAGAATCTGGCCCACATCGTGCGGGTGGATTCCGTCGACCACGAACGACACCGCGCCGCCGCGATCCACATTCTCCACCGGGCCCACGATCCGCACGCCGTCGATCGCGCCGAGCCCCTCGAGCGCGGCGCCGACCAGCGTATGTTCGTGCGCGGCAACCGCGTCCATCCCGATGGCCTCGAGATACCGCACCGCGGCACCCAGCCCCACCACCTGCGAGGTCATCGGCACACCGGCCTCGAATCGCTGCGGCGGAGCCGCGTAGGTGGTGGCCTCCATCGTGACGGTCTCGATCATCGAGCCACCGGTGATGAACGGCGGCGTCTGCTCGAACAGTGCGTACCGGCCGTAGAGCACCCCCACACCGGACGGGCCCAGCATCTTGTGCCCCGAGAACGCCGCGAAATCGATTCCGAGTTCACGGAAGTTCACCGGCATGTGCGGGACCGACTGGCAGGCATCGAGCACCACCAGCGCACCGACGGCCTTCGCCCGGCGCACCAGCTCGTGCACATCGGCGACCGCGCCGGTGACATTGGACTGATGAGTGAAGGCCACGACCTTCGTCGCCGATGAGAGCTCGAGCGAATCGAGATCGATGCGCCCGTCGTCGGTGATGCCGTACCACTTCAGCGTCGCACCGGTACGGCGCGCGAGCTCCTGCCACGGAACGAGATTCGCGTGATGCTCCAGTTCGGTGATCACGATCTCGTCGCCCGGTCCCACGTGGTACGGGAACCGGTCGTCGGAGAACGCGTACGTCACCAGATTCAGCGATTCGGTGGCGTTCTTGGTGAAGACGATCTCATTGGCCTCCACCCCCACGAACCGGGCGATATCGGCGCGCGCGCCCTCATAGGCGTCGGTCGCCTCCTCCGCGAGCTGATGCGCACCCCGGTGCACCGCGGCATTGGTGTGGGTCAGGAATTCGCGTTCGGCGTCGAGGACTGCCAGGGGTCGCTGCGAGGTGGCCCCGGAATCCAGATACACCAACGGTTTTCCGTCACGCACCGTCCGGCCCAGGATCGGGAAATCGGCCCGGATCCTGGCGACGTCGAGTGTGCGTGTCACAGCGGTCATCTCAGGCCCCCGCGGTCGCGGTCTGGGTGAAGCGGACGTAGCCGTTGGCATCGAGTTCGTCGGCCAGTTCGGAGCCGCCCTCGGCCACGATCCGGCCACCCACGAACACGTGCACGAACTGCGGCTGGATGTAGCGCAGGATGCGGGTGTAGTGGGTGATCAGCAGGATGCCGCCGTTCTCCCGCTCCCGGTAGCGGTTGACGCCCTCGGAAACGATGCGCAGCGCATCGACGTCGAGACCGGAGTCCGTCTCGTCGAGGATGGCGATCTTCGGCTTGAGCAGGCCCAGCTGCAGGATCTCGTGGCGCTTCTTCTCGCCACCGGAGAAGCCCTCGTTGACGCTGCGGTCGGCGAAGGTGGAGTCGATCTCCAGCTCGCCCATCGACTCCTTGACTTCCTTGACCCAGTGCCGCAGCTTGGGCGCCTCACCGCGCACGGCGGTCGCGGCGGTGCGCAGGAAGTTCGACATCGAGACGCCGGGCACCTCGACCGGGTATTGCATGGCCAGGAACAGGCCGGCGCGGGCCCGCTCATCGACAGACATGGCCAGTACGTCCTCGCCGTCGAGGGTGATCGAGCCCTGGGTCACCGTGTACTTGGGATGACCGGCGATCGCGTAGGACAGCGTGGACTTGCCGGAGCCGTTGGGGCCCATGATGGCGTGGGTCTCACCGGAGCGCACGGTGAGGTTCACGCCCTTCAGGATCTTGATGGGCTCGCCGTTCTCGTCCGGATTGGCGACCTCGGCGTGCAGGTCCTTGATTTCGAGGGTGGTCATTGCATTCCTTCTGGGCTGGTGGCGGTTTCGGGCTGCCGGGCGGTGTTACACACCGATGGCGGCGAGTTCGGCCTCGACGGCCGACTCCAGCCGCTCCCGGATCTCGACGACCGCGATCTTCTGGATGATCTCGTGGAAGAAACCACGCACCACCAGACGGCGGGCGGCCTCCTCCGGAATACCGCGAGCGCGGAGATAGAACAGCTGCTCGTCGTCGAAACGCCCGGTCGCCGAGGCGTGGCCGGCGCCGATGATCTCACCGGTCTCGATCTCGAGATTGGGTACCGAATCGGCGCGGGCGCCGTCGGTGAGTACCAGATTGCGGTTGGCCTCGTAGGTGTCGGTGCCCTCGGCCTCGGCGCGGATCAGCACATCGCCGACCCACACGGTGCGCGCGTCCGGCTTGGCCGAACTCGGATCGCCCTGCAGCGCACCCTTGTACAGCACATTGGACTTGCAGTGCGGCTGCGAGTGATCGACCAGCAGGCGCTGTTCGAAGTGCTGGCCGTCGTCGGCGAAGTACAGCCCGAGCAGTTCGGCGTCGCCGCCGGGACCGTCGTAGCGCACGGTCGCGGTCAAGCGGACCAGATCACCGCCGAGGGTGACATCGGTGTGCCGCAGCACGGCATCGCGGCCCAGTTTCGCGTGGTGGGCGGTGATGTGCACCGCGTCGTCGGCCCAGTCCTGAACGGCGACCACGGTGAGTTTGGCGCTGTCGCCGAGGACGAATTCCACGTTCTCGGCGTAGGTTCCACTGCCGCGCTGGTCGAGGACCACGGTGGCCACGGCGAAATTACCGAGCCGGATCTGCAGATGCCCGAAGGCGGTCTTGCCCTCACCCGGGCCGGTAACCTTCACGACGACCGGCTGCGCGACCTCGGCCTCCACACCCACCGACACCACGGTGGCCTGCTCGAAACCGGAATATGCCTGGGCCGCAATGCGATCGGTGGGCACACCGCCCTGACCGAGGCGTGCGTCGTCGCGGCCGACGGTCTCGACGGTCACTCCCTCGACTGCCTCCACCTCGACACCGGCCTGCGCATCGCGCACCGCGGTGCCGTCGTGCAAGCCGCGCAACCGGCGCAGCGGAGTGAACCGCCACGCCTCGTCGTGCGCCGAGGGCACCTCGAAGGCGGCCACGTCGTACGAGGCGAACAGCTCGCCCTTGTTGGCGGCGGGGATGCGGGCCTCGCCCGCAACGGCAACGTTGTTCATGGGAATACCGGCAGTGTCGATGTGCTCGTTCGCAAGCTCACTCACTAGCCGACCGCTCCTTCCATCTGCAGCTCGATGAGCCGGTTGAGCTCGAGCGCGTATTCCATGGGCAGTTCCTTGGCGATGGGCTCGACGAAGCCGCGCACCACCATCGCCATCGCCTCGTCCTCGGTCATGCCGCGGCTCATCAGGTAGAACAGCTGATCGTCGGACACCTTCGAGACGGTGGCCTCGTGGCCCATCGTCACGTCGTCCTCGCGGATGTCGACGTAGGGATAGGTGTCGGAGCGGCTGATCGTATCCACCAGCAGCGCATCGCATTTCACGGTCGACTTCGACCCGTGCGCACCCTTGTTGATCTGGACCAGGCCGCGGTAGGAGGCCCGGCCACCGCCGCGCGCCACCGACTTCGACACGATGGTCGAGGAGGTGTGCGGCGCCAGGTGCAGCATCTTCGAGCCGGTGTCCTGATGCTGGCCCTCGCCCGCGAACGCCACCGACAGCACCTCGCCCTTGGCGTACTCACCGGTCATCCAGACCGCGGGGTACTTCATGGTGACCTTGGAACCGATGTTGCCGTCGATCCACTCCATGGTCGCGCCCGCCTCCGCCTTGGCCCGCTTGGTGACCAGGTTGTAGACGTTGTTCGACCAGTTCTGGATGGTCGTGTAGCGGCAGCGGCCGCCCTTCTTCACGATGATCTCGACAACCGCCGAATGCAGCGAGTCGGACTTATAGATCGGGGCCGTACAACCCTCGACGTAGTGCACATAGGCGCCCTCGTCGACGATGATCAGCGTCCGCTCGAACTGACCCATGTTCTCGGTGTTGATCCGGAAGTAGGCCTGCAGCGGGATGTCGACGTGCACGCCCGGCGGCACGTAGATGAACGAACCACCCGACCACACCGCGGTGTTGAGCGCCGAGAACTTGTTGTCACCGGCCGGGATCACGGTACCGAAGTACTGCCGGAAGATCTCCGGATGCTCCTTCAGCGCCGTATCGGTGTCGAGGAAGATGACGCCCTGCTGCTCCAGGTCCTCACGGATCTGGTGGTAGACGACTTCGCTCTCGTACTGAGCTGCGACACCGGAGACCAGGCGCTGCTTCTCCGCCTCCGGGATACCCAGCTTGTCGTAGGTGTTCTTGATGTCCTCGGGCAGGTCTTCCCAGCTCTCGGCCTGCTTCTCGGTCGAGCGCACGAAGTACTTGATGTTGTCGAAGTCGATGCCCTCGAGGTTGGAGCCCCAGTTCGGCATCGGCTTGCGATCGAAGATGCGCAGCGCCTTCAGCCGGATGTCGAGCATCCAATCGGCCTCGTCCTTCTTCGCCGAGATATCGCGCACGACATCCTCGGACAGGCCGCGCTTGGCGCTGGCGCCGGCGGCATCCGAATCCGCCCAGCCGTAGCCGTAGGTCCCGAGCGAGGCGATGGTCTCCTCTTGGGTCAGCGGCTGATTCTGGGGGGTCTCGGATTCACGGTTCGCCGTGGTGGTCGACGTCATTCGGCACTCCTTCCGGAGTCGTTTCGAGCGGCCGCCGCGGGCTGTGCGACGGAGGGGGTGGCGGGCTGAGCGGTGTTCGTAGGGGAAACGGGCAGGGGAACGTGGGTGGTGCAGGCGCAGTCACCGTTGGCGATGGTGGCCAGCCGTTGCACATGGGTGCCGAGCAACTCGCGGAACGCCTCGAGTTCGGCGGCGCACAGCTCGGGAAACTCCTCGGCCACATGCGATACCGGGCAGTGATGCTGGCATATCTGCACACCCGACCCAACCTCCCGGGTGGTGGCGGCGAATCCGGCATCGCTGAAAGCGTCGGCGATCTCACCGGCTTTGTCGGCGATCGCCGGCGGGGTGTGCTGCGCCAGCCGATCGATACCCGCGACGATCACACCCACTCGGCGGCGGGCGAAATCCATGATCGCCGTGTCACCGCCGACTTCGCGCAGCTGCCGCATGGCGGCACCGGCCAGGTCGTCGTAGGCATGGCCCAACCGGCCACGACCCACGGCGGTGAGCTGGAACTGTTTGGCGGGACGGCCTCGGCCCTGCTGCTGCCACGGCGCCGAGCGTGCGGCCCGCGCCTCCCCGGACTCGATGAGCGCGTCCAGATGGCGGCGCACCCCGGCGGGGCTGAGTCCCAGCCTGCGACCGATCGCCGTCGCGGTGATCGGCCCCTCCTCCAGTAGTAACCGGACCACGGCCGCGCGAGTATGCCCCTCACCTGCGGCGGCCGCGGGCGCAGCGGCGGACCGGGCGTCACTGCGACGCTCGGATTTCACCTCGTCCTCCCGCAAACCCACGGTTTTCACAACATCAGTGTGACGGAATTACTTCCCGCAATCTAGTAAGGCTGCCCTGATTAGGGTGGAGACACTGCTCTCACCAGGAAACTGCCCGTCGGTGCGATCCGCCACAATCCCGCCCGTGACGTTGTGGCCGCCGCGGCATCGGACCCGGCTACGCTTGTCGTCCGTGGCGGTTGTGGAAGGCGCATGGCGTAGAAGTATCGAGATCGGACGCCGGGCACTCGGCCTGGACGTGCCGCCCGCCGATCACACCGTCGCGGTGCTGCACACCGTCGAGGCCGAGGTACCGGGACTCGACGCCCGGGAGACCGCGCAGTTCGGCCGGATCCGTCTGCTCGGCGCCACCGGATCGGTTCTGATGGCGATCAGCGCCTTGGGCGTCGCGGCCCAGCCGGTCCTGCAGAATCCGGTCTCCGGTGTCCGGCTGATCGGCGTTTTCGCACGCTGGCAGACCTCGTCGCTGGCGCTGTGCATGATCGGGACCGTCTTCGTGGTGATGGCGTGGCTGCTGCTGGGCAGGTTCGCGGTCGGCGGTTTCGGTGGCTCGCCGGTGCACCGGCTGAGCCGGTCCCAGCTCGATCGCACACTGCTGTTGTGGATCATCCCGCTGTCGGTCGCGCCGCCGTTGTTCTCGAACGACGTCTATTCCTATCTCGCACAGGGGGAGATCGCCGCACGCGGACTCGATCCCTATGCGGTGGGCCCGGCCACCGGCCTCGGCCTGCACCATGTGCTGACCTACAACGTCCCCAACATCTGGCGTGACACCCCGGCCCCGTACGGGCCGCTGTTCGTCTGGATGGGCCGCGGGATCGCACACCTCACCGGCGACAACATCATCGTCGGTGTCTGGGTGCATCGCCTGCTGGCGCTGGCCGGTGTGGCGTTGATCGTGTGGGCGCTGCCTCGGCTGTCGCGGCGCTGCGGTGTCGCTCCGGTGAGTGCGCTGTGGCTGGGCGCGGCGAATCCGCTGGTGCTCTTCCATTTGGTCGCCGGCGTGCACAACGATGCGCTGATGCTGGGCCTGATGCTGGCCGGGGTGGAGTTCTGCCTGCGCGCCCTGGCCACCGAACGCACGCGGGGCCTCGGAACATTCGATCAGCGCGCATGGTCGCTCCTGATCTTCGGGACCGTGGTGATCACACTGTCGTCCGCGGTGAAGATCACGTCGCTGATCGCACTCGGATTCGTCGGCATGGCACTGGCCCGCCGCTGGGGCCCGGGCTGGCGGCCACTGTTCGGCTCGGCGAGCCTGCTCGGTGCGATCGCACTGGTGACAACGCTGTTCGTGGGTTACGCCTCGGGCCTCGGATTCGGCTGGATCTACACCCTCAACGCTGCCAACGCGGTCCGGAGTTGGATGTCGTTGCCGACCGCGGTCGGAATCATCACCGGTTTCGGCGGAGTCCTGCTGGGACTCGGTGATCACACCACCGCGCTGCTCAGTATCACCCGGCCGATCGCGGCGGTCGTTGCGGCGTTCATCGTCCTGCGGATGCTCATCGCGACCTGGACGGGACGACTGCAACCGGTCGGGGCGATGGGCGTCTCGCTGGCGGCGGTGGTCCTGCTGTTTCCGGTGGTGCAACCGTGGTACCTGTTGTGGGCGATCGTCCCGCTCGCCGCCTGGGCGACCACACCCGCGTTCCGCGTCCCGGCCGTGGCATTCTCCGCGGTCGTGAGTGTCATGCTGATGCCGCGCGGCGCCGATTACGGGGTTTTCCAGATCATCGAGGCGGCCGTCGCGGTGGTGGTGGTTTCACTCGGATTCATTGCCGTGACCCGCAATCTCCTGCCGTGGCGAAGCCGGGCGGGGGTGTCTGCTCCGTCACAGCCGGGCCCGGCATACGGTGTCTCATCGTGAGTGAGCGTCGGAGCGAACCGTGGGCACGGCACCCGTCGGTCGCGGTGCCGCCGGGTGCCGGCGAGACGGCGTCATGACCACCTCCGCGGAACCCGCGGTCCGCATCGACGCGGTGGTGAAACGCTATGGCGACACCACTGCCGTGGACGGTATCTCCTTCGAGGTCGGCCGCGCCGAGGTGCTGGCTCTGCTGGGCCCCAACGGCGCAGGTAAGACCACCACGGTCGAGATGTGCGAGGGCTTCCTGTCCCCCGACGCCGGATCGGTGCGGGTGCTGGGCCTGGATCCGATCGCCGATTCCGATCGGCTGCGTCCTCGCATCGGGGTGATGTTGCAGGGCGGCGGTGCGTATCCGGGCTCGCGGGCCGGCGAGATGCTCGATCTGGTGGCCTCGTACGCCGCCGACCCGCTCGACCCGCAGTGGCTGCTCGAGACGCTCGGGTTGCAGGACGCCCGCCGCACGCCGTACCGGCGGCTCTCGGGAGGTCAGCAGCAGCGGCTCGCACTGGCGTGCGCCCTGGTCGGCCGCCCCGAACTGGTGTTCCTGGACGAGCCGACGGCGGGGTTGGATGCCCAGGCCCGGCATCTGGTCTGGGCCCTCATCGACGCGCTGCGCCGCGACGGTGTCGGGATCCTGCTCACCACCCACATGATGGACGAGGCCGAACAACTCGCCGATCGGCTGGTGATCATCGATCACGGCCGCATCGTCGCCGCGGGCACTCCGGCCGAGGTCACCTCGACCGGCGCGGAGGGACAGTTGCGTTTCAGCGCCCCACCGAAACTCGATCTCACCCTGCTGGAAACAGCACTGCCGGAAGGGTTCTCGCCGACCGAGACCGCACCCGGCTCCTATCTGCTGCGCGGCGATATCACCCCGCAGGTATTGGCCACGATGACAGCGTGGTGTGCCCGGATCGACGTGCTGCCCACCGATATCCGCATCGACCAGCGCCGGCTGGAGGATGTGTTCCTCGAACTGACCGGACGGGAGTTGCGCGGATGACCGAGTCAGGGCCCGGAGGAGGCAGCTTGCGTAACCACGTAGGGCCCCTCGGACATCCGCCGAAGGACACAGCATGACCTCGACCGCCGATCGTTTCACCCCCGGAACCTTCAGCCCCGCCCCGCGCCCCGCGCCCCGCGCGGCGATGCTGGCCGCGCAGACCCGGATGGAACTGGTGCTGTTGCTGCGCAACGGGGAGCAGCTGCTGCTGACCATGTTCATCCCGATCACGCTGCTGATCGGACTGACCCTGCTGCCGCTGGGCTCGAGCCTGGGCGAACACCACAAGGTCGACCGGATCGTGCCGGCGGTGATGATGGTGGCGATCATGTCCACCGCCTTCACCGGCCAGGCCATCGCCGTCGGCTTCGACCGGCGCTACGGTGCGCTGAAACGCCTGGGCGCCACGGCATTACCGCGCTGGGGCATCGTCGGCGGGAAGTGCGCCGCGGTCCTGATCGTGGTGGTGCTGCAATTGATTCTGCTCGGCCTGATCGGTGTCGCGCTGGGCTGGCGGCCGTCGATCACCGGCCTGGTGCTCGGCGCGATCATCATCGCTTTGGGGACAGCGTCCTTCGCGGCGATGGGCCTGCTGCTGGGGGGCACGCTCAAGGCCGAGATCGTGCTGGCACTGGCCAATATTCTCTGGTTCGCGATGCTCGGCGTGGCGAGCCTGGTATTCGCCTCGGACAATGTGCCGCGCGCGGTCACCCTCATCGCCCGGCTCGTGCCGTCCGGCGCGCTGGCGGAGGCGCTGGACCGGGCGCTGCACACCGGTGTGGACTGGTACGGCATCGTGGTCCTGGTGGTGTGGGGCATGGTCACCGGCTGGCTGGCCACGCGGTTGTTCCGCTTCGATTAGTTCGCACGGAACGAGAGCAACGACACACCGTAGTAGCCCCGCCGCGGGCCACGATCCGGCGGCGTCTACCATCGTTTCGTGCTGTCACGCGCCTTCGTGCGACTCGTCGACTATCTGCCGCTGCCCTCCCTGCGGGTGCAGCGGATCATCGCGATCGCGGTGATCGTCTCCCAGGCCGGGATCTCGGTCACGGGGGCGGTCGTGCGCGTCACGTCCTCCGGGCTTGGTTGCCCGACCTGGCCGCAGTGCTTTCCCGGCAGTTTCACCCCGGTCGCCCATGCCGAGGTTCCGGCCCTGCATCAGGTCGTCGAATTCTCCAACCGCCTGCTGACTTTCGCCGTCACGGTCTGCGCCGCGCTGGTCGTGCTGGCCGTGATCCGGGCCCGGCGCCGGCGCGAGGTCATCGTTTACGCCTGGCTCATGCCCGGTGGCACCGTCCTGCAGGCGGTGATCGGCGGTATCACCGTCCGCGCCGGACTGCTGTGGTGGACCGTCTCGGTGCACCTGCTGGCGTCGATGCTGATGGTGTGGCTGGCCACGCTGCTGTTCACCAAGATCGGTGAGCCCGACGACGGTGTGGATGTGGTCCAGGTACCGGCGCCCTTGCGCTGGCTCACCGCGCTCAGCGCGGTCGCCATGACCGGGACGCTCATCGCGGGCAGCCTGGTCACCGGCGCCGGTCCCCATGCGGGAGACAAGAGCGTCACGCGGCCGGTGGCGCGTCTGCAGGTCGAGATCGTGACCCTGGTACATGCGCACGCCGAGATGCTGGTGGCCTATCTGGCATTGCTGGTCGCGCTTGGCTTCGGCCTCGCGGCGGTGGGGATGACCCGTGCGATCCGGGTCCGCCTGATCGTGGTGATCGCGACGGTCTGCGCGCAGGCCCTGGTCGGCATCGTGCAGTACTTCACCCATGTTCCGGCCGCCCTGGTGGTCGTCCACGTGGGCGGTGCCACCGCCTGTATCGCCGCGACCGCCGCGCTGTGGGCATTGATGCGAGTCCGCGAACAGGTCACCGCGCCCGCACCCGAGAAGGCCGCGCGCCCGGCCTGATTCACGCCCTCACCCCGGTCGGCGGTTCAGCGCGTCCCAGTCCCGGATGGCGGCACAGCTGCGCCGCACCATCGCGGCGAACATCCGATCTCCTCGCGGTGTCGGCGTTCCGTAGGCCGCGCCGAACACCGCGACCAACGGCCCCTGAATCAGGGCGAATCCGTAATCGTCGCGGCACTGTTCGAGCGAATAGTCATCGACGCCGTACTCGCGCAGCGCGTCCCAGTACGTCTCGACGAGTGCGTCCTCGTGCGCGCGCCGCTGCTCGGGTTCCAGGCTGGTGGCGACGAAATACGACAGATCCCGGGCGGGCAGTCCCAGCGCCAGGGTCTGCCAGTCCACCGCCCAGACCTCCACCTCTTCGTTGTCGCCCGGCGCGAACATCAGATTGTCGAGGCGATAGTCACCGTGTGTGGGAGCGAATCGTTCCGGCGCAGCGAGCAGCCACTCCGCGATACCGGGTACACAGTCGCGCAATGTGGCGTGGTCGTCGGAGGAGAGCGATTCGCCGAGCCGCTCGAGAAAGATTTCCGTTGCCGGACCGTACAATTCGGCCAGCATCCGCGCCTCGGATGGACCGTTGGCACTCAACCCGTCGATCTCCCCCAGTGCCGGATCACACCAGCGCGGGCCGTGCAGCCCGGCGAGATTGCGTACCGCCGCGCGCGCCTGCGCGACCGTGCACCCGCTCAGCTGATCACCCTGGAATGCCGGTGCGAGGTCCTCGAGCAGGAGCGTGAATTCGGTTCCGTCGCCGGTGAATTCGGCATATCGGCAAGCCGGTACCCGTATTTCCACCGTCGGCGCGATCTCGGTGTAGAAGCGGATCTCCTGCCGGTACGGCCCGGCCAGCATCGCCCGGGCGGCCGGATCGGCGGCCGGCAACTTCGCCATCAGTCGCGGCGGTGCCGTCGCACCCGTGATCTCGAGCCGGAAAACCGAGCCGATCTGCCCGGTGCCGACCGGTGTCACCGTCACCTCCTGTACAGGAGCCGACAGCGCCGCACTCAGCCATTCCGGAGAGATCCGATCGGCGTCGACCACGACGCCCGCGGTTGCCGTCATGTCCGCACTCCCTTCGCCCGGACAACAGGCCGGACACCTGTCCGGGACAGTAACACGGGCCACTCCGATGGATGTCGGAAACTCACGAAGTGGCCGCTGAGCATATGCTTGGCGCGCCGATCACCATCGGACGACAGCCCGGAACCACTGGACTGGGACCATCATCGGCAGAGGAGCTCCCATGGCGTCGCCGCGCAGGATCGGAGCACCTGACGCGAAGAACCGGGCCGTACTGCTCGACGCCGCCGAGCAACTCATCCTCGATCAGGGTTACGCCGCGGTCACCTCACGCAAGGTCGCCGAACACGCGGGTCTCAAACCACAATTGGTGCACTACTACTTCCGTTCCATGGACGAGTTGCTGCTCGAGGTCTTCCGCCGGCGCGCCGAGCAGGGACTCGAACTCCAGCAGCAGCTGATGCGCAGCCGGCAGCCGTTGCACGCGCTGTGGGAGTTCAGCATTGATCCGGCCGGGGCGCGTATCACCATGGAGTTCATCGCCCTGGCCAATCACAATCCGGCGGTGCGCGCGGAAGTAGCGCGCTACGCCGAGAAATTTCGCGATATCCAGATCGAAACCCTGGAAAAGGTGCTGGACGCCGAGGGAATCGACGCCGGGAGATTTCCTCCGGGTGCGCTCGCGGTACTCATGACCAGCATCTCCCGGGTCGTAATTCTCGAACAGGCCCTGGGCATGTCCGGCGGGCACGCCGAGGCTCTCGAACTCGTCCGCCGCGAACTCGAACGCATCGAAGGCCCACCGGCGCAGGACAATACGACCGGTACCTCCGAAGTGACCTGACACCACCCCTCCCGCAGGCCGGGCGGGACCATCGGTGGCGTTGACCGTCTCAGCGCCGTGATGCGGCCGGTACGGACGAGGGGTCCGTACCGTCGGGCATCGGCGCTGCGCATCGTCCCCCGGACTCATCGCGCGCCCCTCGCGACCGGGAGTACCGGCGTCAGGCCATAATTCACCCATGCCGACCTATGCCTATCGATGCCGGGAATGTTCGGAGCCGTTCGAGCTGAACCGTCCCATGCGCGAATCCGGCGACCCGGCGGTATGTCCGGGCGGCCACCGCGACACCGTCAAACTGCTCACCACGGTCGCCGTCACCGGCAGCGCCACGGCACCGGCCCCCGCATCCGGTGGTGGGTGCTGTGGTGGCGGCTCCTGCGGCTGACCGCGCCGGCGCTCACGCGGTGGCGTGCGGTCCGATCCACGTGTCGAACCGGCGCTCGACGCCGCCGGTCGCCAGCTGGGTGGTGAGCCATCCATTCACCATCGCCATGGTCAGCGGGGCGTTCTTCGCCACGAGGAATACCTTGCCGAACGAGTCGAACGGCACCTCGGGATGCAGCACCCGCAGGTCCGGATGGCGCCGGACCCGATAGCGGCCTTCGACGGAGTCGGTGACGAAGACATCGGCCCGACCCTGCGAGATCTGGTCGAAGATGGTCACATTGTCGGGCCATACGGTCAGCCGCGCATGCGGGAAATGTTCGCGGGCGAACTGCTCATTGGTGCCGCCGCGATTGACGATCACCCGGACATCCGGCCGGTCGATATCGGCGATCGTCGCGTATTTGCCGGCATCGTCCGCACGCACGATCGGGGTCTTGCCATCGGTGCCGTAACTCGTCGAGAAGTCGGCGAATGCCCGCCGAGCGGGTGAGTCGGAGATGCCGCCGACCGCGAGATCACAGGCGCGCGAACCGAAGTCGGCTCCCATCGACGACCACGACGTGGGCACGAAGCGCACCTGCCGATGCAGCACATCGGCCATATCGCGAACCAGATCGATGTCGATACCGCGGTACCCGCCGCGCCCGTCGGATTCGGAATAGGGCGGGTAGTCGCCGGTGGTGCACACGCGCAGCGCATCGGGCGCCTTCGCCCGGGCGGGCACGATCGCGACGGACAGGACCGCTGCCAGCACGCCCACCGCGGACGCGAGCACCCGCGCTCGGGTCGTCACGCCGGTCTCAGCGCTCGTTGCGGGCCTTCGGGAATCGGCTCTGATGGGCCACCCATCCGGCCATCCGGGCCCAGTGCCCCTTCGCCGGGTTGACCGCGGCGCTCAGATCACGATCCCAATGCTCGGTCTCGGCCAGACCGTCCACGGCCGCGACGACCGCCTTGGCGGAGGCCAGATCGGCGACCACCCGATCACCGAGCACACCGTCGGCCCCCACCAGGGTGATACGCACGCCGGCGCGGCCGATCTGCTGCAGTACCGCGGTCGCGGAACCACCGTGCGCGGCGACGAACTTCCCGACCGAATCGACGACGGCGGACGACGGCTGCGCCGGGGCGGCAGTAGCGGTTTCGCTCATGGCCGCGAGTTTACCGTCCGGTAGGAACCGCCGGGCCGCCCCATCGGGTGCGACCGCACCGCCGGGTGTAGAACTGGATGCCATGCGCGCCATTCAGGTCAGCGAACACGGTGGTCCCGAGGTCCTCGTCCCGGCCGAGGTCGACGATCCGGTCATCGGGCCCGATCAGCTGCTCGTCGATACCGAGGCCGCGGGTGTCAATTTCATCGACACCTATATCCGCACCGGAACCTATCCGCAGCCGGTTCCCTATATCCCCGGCTCGGAGGGCACCGGCGTGGTCGCCGCGACCGGCTCGAAGGTGACCGAATTCACCGTCGGCGATCGGGTCGCGTGGGCGGCAGCGCCCGGAAGTTACGCCGAGAAGGTGGCCGTGGACGCGGCGGTCGCGGTCGCGGTACCCGAGACCGTGGACGCGGCGGTAGCGGCCTCGGCGCTGCTGCAGGGCATGACCGCGCACTACCTGATCGAGTCGGTGTACAAACCCGAACCCGGCGAGACGATCCTGGTGCACGCCGGCGCCGGCGGGGTCGGCCTGCTGCTCACACAGCTGGCCGCCGCACGCGATATCCGAGTCGTCACCACGGTGTCCACCGATGCGAAAGAGCAGCTGTCGCGGGAGGCCGGCGCACACGAGGTGTTGCGCTACGGCGACGATCTGGCCCAACGGGTTCGCGACCTCACCAGCGGGGAGGGAGTCGCTGCGGTCTACGACGGAGTCGGCGCGGCGACCTTCGAGGCCAGTCTGGCCTCGGTACGTATTCGCGGCATGCTCGCCCTGTTCGGCGCCGCCAGTGGACAGGTGCCGCCGTTCGATCTACAACGGCTCAATCCGGCCGGATCGTTGTTCGTCACCCGACCCACCCTGGCCCACTACACCCGGAACCGTTCCGAATTGCTCTGGCGTGCGGGCGATGTCATGAACGCCATCGCGGACGGCACCCTGCGGTTGCGGATCGGCGCCCGGTATCCGCTCACCGACGCCGCGCAGGCCCACCGCGATCTGCAGGCACGCAAGACCACCGGCTCGATCGTGCTGATGCCCTGAGATCCTGGTCGCCTGGTCCCGGCAGGGGTGACCCGCTTCCGGGCGCGCCGGGGCCATAGTGGATGATCTGTGCTGCCGCCCAAGCCGATTCGCCCGGATCGCCGTAGCGTCGTACGGTGCTCGAGCGGGGCCGCTGCCGGGCGGTCGGCACAACGGGCATCGGTCAGGGGTTGATCCAGATGTTGGTCAAGGTTCGCAACGACGATCCGTCGCGGCTGTCCAATTCCGAACGGACAGTGGCGAACTGGCTGAAAACCTGGACCGGCGCGAATGCCCTACCGGGTATCGCGGTGGTCGCCGCGGGTGCCGCCGACGCGATCGTGTGGACCCCGAAGACCTGCGTCGTCATCGTGATCAAGGACTTCACCGAGCGTGTCACGGGCACGCTGACGGTCTCCGGCTACCGGCCGTGGACCGTCGACGATCGAATCGCACCCCTGGCGGGCACCGAAGCCGGAACCGAGCCGATGACCGAGATCCGCTCCCGCGCCGGTGAACTCGCCCAGCTGTTGCGCGGCGCGCCGGGGCGCGAGCGGGTGGGCGTCACCGGCATGGTGCTGGTCATGCCGCAACTCGGAAGCCGCGTCGCCCTGAACAAGGGCGATCTGCCGGACGGCATGGACATCGTCCTCGGCGACGGACCGGCCGCCCTGCGCAACTATTTCACCCGGATCACCACCGACGCGCCCGACACCTGGGATGCGACACAAGTCAGCCAGGCGCTCGGCGCGCTCGGATTCGCTGCCGCCGCAACCCATTCGGATTTGACCGCCGCGGGATTCCCGGCGCAGGTCGCACGCACTGCCCCGCCCGCCGCACCTGCCGCACCGCGACGGGGCCGAGGGCCGAGTGGGGCTCCGATCCCCACCGATATGCCCGCGGGAGCGGCGGTACCGGGTGCGAACCCGGTGTCGATGGGGCGCCCGGCACCTCAGCACACCGGTGCACCCGCTCAGGTGCCACCGCCGGGACCCGGTAATTTCCCCGGGCAACCGGCTCAGCCGCGTCCAGACGCGGGCTACGGGCGGAATCAGCAGCCGTACACGGTGCCGTTCGATCCGCGACCCCCCGCTCCGGCTCCGCGTCGCCGCCACCGCGGGCTCGTGCCGCTGGTATTGATCGGCGTCCTGGTCGTTGTGCTCGGGCTCGCCGCCATGTGCACGGCCGGCGGCCGCACCAGCACCGGCCCGTCCCACGACGCACCGGCATCCGATCACACGACCACCAGCAGCACGCACTACACCCCCGCGCCCGAACGCAGTGTGCCACCCCAGACTCCCGGACGCGCCTGCTATCCGTTCCAGCCCGGCTGCCCCGGCTGACGATGACGCTCCGGTCGCGGCGCACCGCGACCGGGCGCCGGCTCGGTCAGCCGAAGAGCGTGGATCCGATGGTGTGCCAGCCGAGCACCGAGTCGACGGCCAAGCCACAGAACACGACGGCCAGATAGTTGTTGGACTGCAGGAACAGCCGCAGCGGTTTCACCGAGGCGCCGCGGCGCACACCCGAGTAGAGCTGGTGGGCCATCAGCAGGAACCACGCACCGGCGACGATCGTCACGGCGGCGTAGACCACACCGGTCGCCGGTATCAGTGCCAACGTGGCCAGCACCGTGAGCCAGGTATAGATGACGATCTGCTTGGTGACCGCCTGCTCGGTGGCGACCACCGGCAGCATCGGCACACCGGCCGCGCGATAGTCGTCCTTGTAGCGCATGGCCAGTGCCCAGGTGTGCGGCGGCGTCCAGAAGAAGATGACGGCGAACAGCGCGACCGCGGGCCAGCCGATCGTTCCGGTGACCGCCGACCAGCCGACCAGCACCGGCATACATCCGGCCGCTCCGCCCCAGACCACGTTCTGCGAGGTCCGCCGCTTGAGCCCCAGGGTGTAGACGAAGACGTAGAACAGGATCGTCGCCACCACCAGCAGGCCGGACAGCAGATTCGCCTGCCACCACAACCAGGCGAACGAGCCCGCGCCCAGCGCGACGCCGAATACGAAGGCATTGCGAGTCGGGACCGCTTCGCGGGCGAGCGGCCGCTTGGACGTCCGCTTCATCACCTTGTCGATATCGGCATCGGCGACGCAGTTGAGGGTGTTGGCGCTCGCGGCGCCCATCCAGCCGCCGAACAGGGTGGCGACGATGAGCCGGATGTCGACATGGCCGCGATCGGCCAGCAGCATCGTGGGGATCGTGGCGACCAGCAGCAGTTCGATGACGCGCGGCTTGGTCAGCGCGATGTAAGCGAGTACGCGGCGGGTCAGCGCCGACAGCGGGCCGCTGCCCTGAACGCGATCGGCAAGCGCCGTCGCGGAGGAGCCATGCGCATCACCCGGCTGTTGCCCAATCCGCACTGTCTCTCCTCGCAGGTGGTGCATTGATCCGGTAGGGAAACAACGGTTCCGGCGGCACGGCGGTCCATCCCGCGCGCAGCCGTTTCCGCTGACTTCGCAGAGCGCGGCGCGGGCGGCGCAGCCTCTACTACAGACGATGGTAGACCCCCGCGCGGTATGCCCCGGCACCCACCCGCCGCGAAAGCGCCGCTGCCGCAGGCCATCGACACCCGGGCGAGGCAGTGCGCATGGCACGTCACACATTCGCCGTCGGCCATTGTGCGGAATCGCTTCGCCCGGCCGGACCGGGGCCTGTAATCATTCACCGTAACCCCGCGCACCTGCACGGGGTGCGGGCGCAGGGTTCCCCACTCACGGCGATCAGGTGACCTCTAGGGTGGTGGGTACAAGCCCGCAAGCCGCCGTTGCACATACACGAGAAGGTCAGGAGAACCTCGGTCGTGTCAGTCACAGACGACATCCGCGCCCTCACTCAGCCCGCACATCCGGCCGACTGGACCGAACTGGACACCAGAGCCGTCGATACCACTCGCGTCCTCGCCGCCGACGCGGTCCAGAACGCCGGCAACGGCCACCCCGGCACCGCGATGAGCCTGGCGCCGCTGGCCTACACGCTCTACCAGCGCGTCCTGCGATACGACCCGAGTGATCACGAGTGGGTCGGCCGCGACCGATTCGTCCTGTCCTGCGGACACTCCAGCTTGACCCAGTACATCCAGCTCTACCTGGCCGGTATCGGGCTCGAGCTCGATGATCTGAAGCACCTGCGGCAGTGGGGTTCGCTCACTCCGGGCCACCCCGAATTCCGCCACACCCCGGGTGTGGAGATCACCACCGGCCCGCTCGGCCAGGGCCTGGCCTCCGCGGTCGGCATGGCGATGGCGGCCCGCCGCGAGCGCGGCCTCTTCGATCCCGCCGCCGCGCAGGACACCAGCCCGTTCGATCACCACGTGTATGTCATCGCCTCCGACGGCGATATCGAGGAGGGTGTCACCTCCGAGGCATCCTCGCTCGCCGGTACCCAGCAACTGGGTAATCTCATCGTCTTCTACGACGACAACAAGATCTCCATCGAGGACGACACCTCGATCGCGCTCACCGAGGACACCGCCGAGCGCTACCGCAGCTATGGCTGGCACGTGCAGACCATCGAAGGCGGGGAGAACGTCACCGCCATCCTCGAGGCCGTCGAGGCCGCCAAGGCGGTCACCGACAAACCGTCGTTCATCCTGCTGCGCACCATCATCGGCTATCCCGCGCCCACCAAGATGAACACCGGCGCCGCGCACGGTGCGGCGCTGGGCGCCGACGAGGTCGCCGGGGTCAAGAAGGCGCTGGGCTTCGACCCGGACCAGAGTTTCGCCGTGGACGACGAGGTCATCGCGCACTCCCGCGGTAACGCCGCCGACCGCGCCAAGTCGGCTCGTGCCGTCTGGCAGGAGCGGTTCGACGCCTGGGCCCAGGCCAACCCGGACAACAAGGAACTGTTCGACCGGCTCGAGCAGCGCCGCCTCCCGCAGGGCTGGGCCGACGCGCTGCCGACGTTCGAGGTCGACGAGAAGGGTATGGCCACTCGCAAGGCCTCGGGCAAGACATTGGCCGCGCTGGCGCCGGTGCTGCCGGAGCTGTGGGGCGGTTCGGCCGACCTCGCCGAGTCCAACAACACCACGATGCCCGGCGCCCCGAGCTTCGGGCCCACCTCGATCTCCACCGGTATGTGGAAGGCCGAGCCCTACGGCCGGACCCTGCACTTCGGTGTGCGCGAGCACGCCATGGGTTCGATCCTCAACGGCATCGCCCTGCACGGCCCGACCCGCCCGTACGGCGGCACCTTCCTGGTGTTCTCCGATTACATGCGCCCGGCCGTGCGGCTTGCCTCCCTGATGCGGGTTCCGGCCATCTACGTGTGGACCCACGACTCCATCGGCTTGGGCGAGGACGGTCCCACCCACCAGCCGATCGAGCATCTGGCCGCACTGCGGGCCATCCCCGGCCTCAACGTGGTTCGCCCCGGCGACGCCAACGAGACGGTGTACGCGTGGCGGACGATCCTCGAGCTCGAAAGTGCCGAGCAGCACTCGCATTTCGTGCCCGCCGACCACGCGCACACCGATGGCCCCTCGGCGCTGGCACTGACCCGTCAGGAGGTGCCGACCCTGGCCGGCACCTCCTACGAGGGCGTCTCGCGCGGCGGGTACGTCCTGGCCGAATCCTCCACCGGCACACCGCAGGTGATCCTGATCGCCACCGGTTCGGAACTGCATCTTGCCGTTGCGGCACGCACTACCCTGGAGGAGCAGGGCATCGGCACCCGCGTGGTGTCCATGCCGTGTGTCGAATGGTTCGACGCGCAGGACCAGTCCTACCGCGATGAGGTGCTGCCCCCGCAGGTCACCGCCCGCGTCACCGTCGAGGCCGGAATCGCGATGCCGTGGCAGCGCTTCACCGGCAACGACGGTGAGAACGTGTCGATCGAGCACTTCGGTGCCTCGGCCCCCTACAAGGTGCTGTTCAGCGAATTCGGTCTCACCACCGAGGCCGTCGTCGACGCCGCGCAGCGCTCACTCGCCAAGGTGAAGGGATAAATCCAATGGCACAGAACGAGAACCTCGCCGAACTGTCGAAGGCCGGCGTATCGGTATGGCTCGATGATCTGTCTCGTGACCGGATCCGTTCGGGCAATCTGGCCGAACTCGTCGCCACCCGCAGCATCGTGGGCGTCACCACCAACCCGACGATCTTCCAGGGTGCCCTGAGCCAGGGCCACACCTACGACGAGCAGGTCAAGCAGCTCGCCGCCCAGGGCGCCGACGCCGACGCCGCGATCCGCACGATCACCACCGACGATGTGCGCGCCGCGTGCGACGTACTGGCCGAGGTGTTCGAGGCCAGCGGCGGGGTGGATGGCCGGATCTCGATCGAGGTCGACCCCAGGCTGGCGTTCGACACCGACAAGACCGTCGCCCAGGCCGTCGAGCTGTGGAAGATCGTCGATCGGCCGAATCTGTTCATCAAGATTCCGGCCACCGAGGACGGCCTGCCCGCGATCACCCGGGTGATCGCCGAGGGCATCAGCGTCAACGTCACGCTGATCTTCTCCGTCGAGCGCTACCGCAGCGTGATGGGCTCGTATCTGGACGGTGTGCGCAAGGCGCGCATCGCCGGGCACGATATCGCCCACATCCACTCGGTCGCATCGTTCTTCGTCTCCCGGGTCGACACCGAGATCGACAAGCGGCTCGAGCAGATCGGGTCGCCGGAGGCACTGGCGCTGCGCGGTAAGGCAGGAATCGCCAACGCGCGCTTGGCCTATGCCGCCTACCAGGATGTCTTCGACGGCGGCAACCACACCTCCACCTACTCGCATCTGGCTTCCGGTGGCGCCAACCGCCAGCGGCCGCTGTGGGCATCGACGGGTGTGAAGAACCCCGACTACCCGGACACGATGTACATCACCGAACTGGTGGGGCCGAATACGGTCAACACCCTGCCGGAGAAGACCCTCGAGGCGTACGCCGACCACGGTGAGCTCCAGGGCGACAAGGTGTCGGGCGCCGGGGCCGAGGCACAGGGCGTCTTCGACGCGCTCACCACGGCCGGTGTCGATCTGGTCGATGTCTTCGACGTCCTCGAGCGCGAGGGCGTGGAAAAGTTCGAGAAGTCGTGGGAAGAGCTGCTCACCGCGACGACCGCCGAGTTGAAGAGCACCGGAAGCAACTGACGGCGATGGCCGGCCAGAACAAGACGGCCGCCCCGGGGAATCCGCTGCGCGAGGAGCGCGATAAGCGGCTTCCCCGGATCGCCGGCCCGTGCAGCATGGTGATCTTCGGGGTGACAGGTGATCTGTCACGCAAGAAACTGATGCCGGCCATCTACGACCTCGCGAACCGGGCGCTGCTGCCACCCGGTTTCGCGCTGGTCGGGTTCGCCCGGCGCGACTACGCCGACGAGGATTTCGCCGAGGTCGTCCTCGACTCGGTGAAAGCGCATGCGCGCACCCCATTCCGTCAGGAGGTGTGGGATCAGCTGTCGGAAGGTATCCGTTTCGTTCAGGGCACCTTCGATGACGACGCCGCCTTCGGCACCCTCGCTCAGACGTTGAAGAAGCTCGACGCCGAGCGGGGCACAGGCGGTAATCACGCCTTCTATCTCTCGATTCCACCGAACGCGTTTCCGGTTGTGCTGGAACAGCTTTCGCGCACAGGCCTGGCCAAGCCGCCGGAGGCCGAGCGGGATAAACCGCAGCCGTGGCGCCGGGTGGTCATCGAGAAGCCGTTCGGACACGATCTGCACAGCGCGCAGGAACTCAACGCGCTGGTGAATCGGGTGTTCCCCGAGGAGACGGTCTTCCGGATCGACCATTACCTCGGTAAGGAGACGGTCCAGAACCTGCTGGCACTGCGCTTCGCCAATGAACTGTTCGAGCCGATCTGGAACGCCAATTTCGTCGACCACGTGCAGATCACGATGGCCGAGGACATCGGATTGGGCGGGCGCGCGGGCTATTACGACGGTATCGGCGCCGCGCGTGATGTGATCCAGAACCATCTGTTGCAGCTACTGGCACTGACCGCGATGGAGGATCCGGTCAGTTTCCAGCCGCGGCAGCTGCAGATCGAGAAGATCAAGATCCTCTCCGCGACCAAGCTGGTCGAACCGTTGGAGGAGACCACCGCCCGCGGGCAGTACGAGGCCGGCTGGCAGGGCAGCGAGCGGGTCGTGGGCCTGCTCGAGGAGGAAGGTTTCGATCCGCATTCGCGGACCGAGACCTACGCCGCGATCACGCTCAATGTCGACACCCGCCGCTGGGCCGGGGTGCCGTTCTATCTGCGCACCGGAAAACGCCTCGGCCGCAGGGTCACCGAGATCGCGGTCATGTTCAAGCGTGCACCGCATCTGCCCTTCGACGAGACGATGACCGAGGACCTCGGACAGAACGCACTGGTCATCCGGGTGCAACCGGATGAGGGCATCACCATGCGGTTCGGGTCGAAGGTGCCCGGATCCAGTATGGAAGTCCGCGACGTCAACATGGACTTCAGCTACGGCGAATCGTTCACCGAGTCCTCCCCGGAGGCCTATGAACGGCTCATCCTCGATGTGCTGCTCGGTGAGCCGTCACTGTTCCCGGTCAACGAGGAGGTCGAATTGGCTTGGCGCATCCTCGATCCCGTACTCGATCGCTGGGCGGAGGGCGGTAAACCCGACCCCTACGAATCCGGTACCTGGGGTCCGGCCTCGGCCGACGAGATGCTCGCCCGCACCGGGCGGGAATGGCGGCGGCCATGATCGTGGACATGCCCGACACCAGTACCCGCGAGGTGACCAAGCGGCTGGTGAGCCTGCGGGAAACGAACGGCGTCATCGCGATGGGCAGGGTACTCACCCTCGTCGTGTGCACCCTGGACTCCTCCGAGGCGGAGGACGCCATCGATGCCGCCAACGACGCCAGCCGGGAACATCCCTGCCGTGTGATCGTGCTCGCCCGCGGCGACCGGTTCTCCGAAACCAAGCTGGACGCCCAGATCCGGGTGGGCGGTGACGCCGGTGCGGCCGAGGTGATAGTGCTGCGGCTGCAGGGTGAACTCGTCAACAACGAGAGCAGTGTGGTGATCCCGTTCCTGCTGCCCGATACCCCGGTGGTGGCCTGGTGGCCGCGCGGAGCCCCGGACTTCCCGTCACGGGATTCGGTGGGCCGCTTGGCGATTCGCCGCATCACCGACGCCACCTATGCTCCCGACCCGCGCTCGGCCATCTCCCACCGCGTGGATTCGTACGCGCCGGGAGATACCGATCTCGCCTGGAGCCGCATCACGTTCTGGCGGGCGTTGCTGGCCTCTGCCCTCGACGTACCGCCCTTCGAGCCGATCGAATCGGTGACGGTGTCGGGCTTGGCGGAGGAACCCGCGCTCGACATCCTGGCGGGATGGCTGGCGGCCAAGCTGGATTGCCCGATCCGCCGGCAGACCGGGGAACTCAAGGTGGTGCTGCATCGGCAGTCGGTATCGGTCGGCATCGAACGCCCGCAGACGGGCCGTACCGCGACACTGACCCGCACCAGTGAGCCCGATCAGCGTTTCGCACTGGCCCGCCGCGAAACCAAGGATTGTCTGGCCGAGGAACTGCGGCGGCTCGATGCCGACGAGGTTTATGCCGAGGCATTGGCCGGAATCGAAAAGGTGGTCTATGAGTAAGCCGCAGGTCGAGGTGTTCGCCGGGACCGAGGAACTGATCGCGGCGGCGGCACGGCGATTCGTGGCGGTCGTGACCGCCGCGCAGGCCGAGCGCGGCTCGGCCTCGGTGGTTCTCACCGGCGGCGGCACCGGTATCGGACTGCTGGAACTGGTCCGCGAATCCCCCGGTGCGATCGATTTCTCCCGGCTGGATATCTTCTGGGGCGACGAACGGTTCGTTCCGGCCGGCGATGCCGAGCGCAACGAGCTCCAGGCCAGGCAGGCGCTGCTCGATCACGTGCCGGTGGATCCCGCCCGGGTTCATCCCGTCGCGACCTCCGACGGCGAATATCCGGACCCGGTCGAGGCTGCCGCCGAGTATTCCACGGCGGTTCACGCCCATCTCGCCGAATACGGCGGCTTCGATCTGCATCTGCTCGGCATGGGCGGCGAAGGACATGTGAATTCGCTCTTCCCGCACACCCCGGCGGTCGCGGAGGAACACGAACTCGTTGTCGCCGTGACGGATTCACCGAAGCCACCGTCGGTGCGGGTCACCCTGACGCTGCCCGCCGTGGCCCGGTCCCGGCACGTGGTCCTGGTGGTCGGTGGCGAGGCCAAGGCCGACGCGGTCGTCGAGGCGCTGACGGGCGCCTCCCCGCTCGACATCCCGGCGGCCGGTGCGCAGGGCAGCGAAACCACGACCTGGCTGCTGGACGAGGGCGCGGCCGCGAAACTGTCCTGAGGCAGCCGGTTATTCATCCTCGGTCTGCGCCCAGGCGGCGACCGGCAAACTGAGATAGACGCCGATGAGGTGGCCCGCGGGCAGGATGCGGGCAGGATGCGGGCCACCTCATCACGAATGTGGGCGACTCGGCGATCACGGTCCTCGAACCACTTCGACCGCACCTCGATCAGAGGCACGCCGCCAGCATGCCAGACCCATCACCGCCGCGTGGGGTCGCTCATTACCAGGTCGGACAGGTGCCGCAGCAGGAAGTCGTTCACCGCACCGGTTCTTTCCAGTTGTAGGAGATGGCCCGCGCCCGGAACCTTCTCCACCGCACGCAGATCCGGCACATGCGCGCGCAGTACGGCGAGCGGATCGCGACCGCTGAATCCCTCCATATCCGGATCGTTCTCGCCGTAGAGGAAGTAGGTCGGTACCGGCACCGTCGTCGGCAGGCCCTCGGTCAGCTCCCAGTTGCGGTCCAGCGCGCGATACCAGGTCAACCCCCCGGTGAAGCCGGTTCGCTCGAATTCCTCGGCGAGCATGTCGAATTCGGATTCCGGCAGCCACGGCCACGGCAGTTCGGGCGCCTGCGGGAGCGCCTCGAGGTAGCCGATACCGGGCGGGTTCTTCCAGGTGTCGAGGTAGTGGAAGTCTCCGCTCAGCGCGTAGTACACCCGGGCCAGGAATTCGCGCGAGTGTGCGGCGAGTTCGGCATCGGCCACACCCGGCTCCTGGAAATACGACAGATGCAGAAAGTGCCGTTGCGCGGCGCGGGTCCAGAATTCCGAGGGCGCCTTGGGCGGACGCGGCGCGTAAGGATTGTTGAGCACCACGATCCCGGCGACCCGCTCGGGTGCGCGCAGTGCCAGCTCCCAGACCAGCTGCGCCCCGAAGTCCAGGCCCACGAAGACGGCACGTTCGGCGCCGATATCGTCGAGCAGCCCGAGCAGATCGCCGATCACCGCACGATTGGTGCACGCCTCCACACCCGCCGGTGCCTCGGTGCGCCCGTAACCGCGCAGATCCGGGGCGATCGCGTGATATCCGGCCGCCGCCAGCGCCGAGAGCTGCCGGTGCCACACGTACCAGCCGTGTGGAAATCCGTGACAGAAGATCACCGGATATCCCTCGCCCTGTTCGGCGATATGCAGCCGAATCCCGTTGGTCTCCACGAACCGATGTGTCGGCCCCACTGCGCCTCCTGGTACTAGAACACGTTCCTGTTTGACGGTAGTGTCCCAGAGTCGTGAACGGAATAATGCTGACCGATCGAATCGCGGTCGTCACCGGAGCCAGCCGCGGTATCGGTAAGGGGATCGCGCTCGAACTGGGCGCGGCCGGAGCGACGGTCTACGTCACCGGACGTTCCGAGCACACCGGACAACTCCCCGGCACGGTGGCCGGCACCGCCGCCGAGATCGACGCGCTGGGCGGGCACGGCGTCCCGTTCGTGTGCGATCACCGCGACGACGAGGCGGTGGCCCGGCTGTTCGAGACGGTGCGCACCGAACACGGCCGGCTGGACGTGCTGGTCAACAACGTCTACAACTCCCCCGCCTCGGCACGCTGGCTGGGCAAGCCGTTCTGGGATGTGCCGCCGGCGGCCTGGGACGAGGGTTTCGATATCGGCGTCCGCTCGCACTACGCCGCCGCCCATTTCGCGGCACCCCTGCTGATCGAATCCGGTGGGCTGATCGTCGACATCTCCTCACCGGGCGCCGAGCATTTCACCCACAATGTGGTCTACGGAGTCGGCAAGGCCGCGGTCGATCGGCTCACCGCAGATATGGCCCACGATCTGGCCGGCACCGAGGTCACCGTGGTGTCGCTGTGGCCGGGGATCGTGAATACCGAACTGCTGCAGTTGGTTCCGGCCGACGCACAGGGCCGCCGGCTGATCACACTGCCCGGTGAGGGAACCTTCGATCTCAACGACGCCGAAACCCCGCATTTCGCCGGCCGCGCGGTGGTAGCCCTGGCCGCCGACCCCGGCCGCAGGGAACGCACCGGCCGGGCCTGGCGGGTGGCGGATCTGGCCGAGAGCTACGGATTCACCGATATCGACGGCCGGATCCCGCGCACCTGATCTGCGGGTAATCGGCTCATCTTCCCCTTAGCCTGAGGCTGCGGGCCGGACGGCCCGGCGGCGAAGGAGGGCCGATGGACGCGACAGCGAATTTCGATGCGGTGATAGCGGCAGCGGACGCACCGATCTACGTGGTGACGGTCGCGACCGAATCCGAGCGCGCCGGATGTGTGGTCGGCTTCGCCTCCCAGGTCGGCATCGAACCGCGCCGATTCCTGGTGTGCCTGTCCGAACTCAACCACACCTATCGGGTCGCGGCCGACGCGACCCATGTCGCGGTCCATCTCATCGATGCCGGATCGCGCGCGCTGGCCCAGCTGTTCGGCGCCGAGACCGGTGACGATATCGACAAATTCAGCTGGTGCCGGTGGCACCGCGGCCCCGACGCCGTGGTGGTGCTGGACGAGGCCGCGGCGTGGTTCTCCGGCCGCATCCTCGACCGCCACGATTTCGGCGACCACGTCGGGCTGCTACTCGAACCGCTGGGCGGCCCGCCCCCGCCGCCGGACACCATCGGACTGCGCTACAGCGGCCTCACCGGTCTCACCCCCGGCCATCCGGCTCGAGGCCGGAACGCCGCAGATTCAGCCGCCCAGCGCGAGGTCGAGAAAACTCTGCACCGACCTGCCCGGCGCGGGCCGCGTCCGCCAGGCCAGCTGCAATGAGGAGGGCGGGGCGTCCGGGATATCGAGGTAGATAACGCCGGGATGCGGCGCCCGGGTGCGGGCCAGTTCGGGCACCGCGCCGATACCACGATCGGCGGCGACGAGTTCGATCCATTCGTCGAAGTTCGTGCAGGTGATGATCTCGCGGGCGGATTCGCCGGTGTCCCAGCTGGTTTCGTCGGTGGTACCGGAGACGGTGTTGACCACCAGTGGATACCGGGCCAGATCCCGCCATCGCGGCGCGGGCCCCGACACCAGATCCGAACGGCTGGACACCGCCGCCACCCGTCTCTCGGTACCGATGATCCGACCGGCCAGCGCGTCGGGCAACCGAATGTCCTTGCGATACAGGGCGATATCGATCCGCCCGGCGGCCACGGCTGCCACCGGATCGTCGATGCGATGAATGCCCACCCGGCCTCCGAGCTCCTCGAAACGCGTGCGGACCGTGGTGAACCATTCGTCGGGCAGCAGCCACGAGAATCCGATCGAGACCTCCGCTCGCAGCCGGAGCTCGGCGGTCACGGTGTCGAGGTCGGCCACGATCCGCGTCGCCGCGGCCAGCAGATACTCACCCTCGGATGTGAGCGCGAATCGCCGCGCACTGCGCTCGACCAGCCGGCAGTCGAGAATTCGCTCGGCCTGCTGCACGGTCCGGGTGAGCGAGGGCTGAGTGGTGTGCAACCGGGTAGCGGCGCGGGTGTAGTTGCGTTCGGCGCACAACACCACGAAAGCCCGCAGATGCCGCAACTCCAGATCCATACGTCCAGCGTATACACCGTGTACAAGAAGCATTTCACGGGGACATCGCCGATCCGTAGGGTGCGAAGATGTGATCATCGCACCCGCACGACACATCTCATGGGCGCCGGCGCTTCGCGCCTCGTCGGGCCTGGCCGCGGCCATGGGCATCGGACGCTTCGCCTTCACTCCCCTGCTACCGGTGATGATCGATGCCGGACGCCTGAGCGCGCATACCGGAGCGGTCATCGCGGCCGCCAACTACGCCGGCTACCTGCTGGGAGCGGTGGCCGCGGCTCGATTCCCGGAATACCAGGGCCGCACGGCTTTTCGTGTGGCCGGTGCCGCGTTGATACTCAGCGAGGCCGGGATGGCCGTGCCGGGGCCGACACCGGTTCCGGTGATCCTGCGCTTCGTCGCCGGGATCGCGAGCGCGGTGCTGTTCATCGGCTGCGCGCAGATCGCCGCCCGTCACGAGAATCGCAGGCGCGCAGCAGGTATCGCCTTCGCCGGAGTGGGCACGGGTATCGCGGCGACGGGCGCGTTGATCCTGATCGCCCAGTCGACGCTGTCGTGGCAGGCATTGTGGCTGGCCTCGGCCGCCCTCACCGCACTACTCGTGACACCGGCCCTGAGCCTCGATATTCGCGGCGGTACCCGCGCCGGGGTGGCGACGGTGCGGTCCCGGCGAAACTGGCGGTTGCTGCAATCGACCTATTTCGCGGAGGGCCTGGGCTATATCGTGCTCGGTACTTTCCTGGTCGCCGCCGTGGATGCCGGCGGGCATCGCACCGCCGGGACCGCGATCTGGATCGTGGTGGGGCTGGCGGCGGCACCAGCCACGGTGCTCTGGGGTGCGATGGCACGTCGCATCGGTCCCTCGGTAGCCCTGGTATGCGCCTTGATTCTGCAGTGCGCCTCCGCGCTGCTGCCCACCGTATGGTCCGGTGTGTGGCCCGCCGTTGTCTCGGCCGCGCTGTTCGGGGCGACATTCATGGGCATTACCTTGCTGGCCCTGGAGATCGGTGACGATCTGGCCGGGCCCGGTGCGGCGGCGACGCTGACGGCAGGATACGGGCTGGGCCAGATGCTCGGGCCGCTGGTGGTGGCACCGGTACTCGGTGACAGTTACGACGCCGCGTTCACCATCGCGGCGGTGGTCCTGGTGGTGGCCGCCGGTGCCGCACTGGCCATCGTGCCGCGACGCCGATACGGCACAGGCGGCCCCGCCGAAGCGGAACCGCCTGTCCGGGTCAAGCGAACTTGATCTCGAAACCGATGCCGATAATGGCGATGAACCAGATCAGGCCCACGAAGATGGTGATGCGATCGAGGTTCTTCTCGACGACCGTCGAACCCGACAGGCTCGACTGCACGCCGCCACCGAACAGGCTGGACAAGCCCCCACCCTTCGCACGGTGCAGCAACACCAGCAGCACCAGCAACACACTGGTGATCACCAGGAGGATATCCAGGAACATTTCCATGCCGACAGTTTATGCGGACGCTCAGCCCACCACCGAACCGGCCGTCATGCCGCCGTCGACCACGAATTCCGCGCCGTTGCAGTAGCTGGATTCGGTACTGGCCAGAAAGACCACCACATCGGTCACCTCGGCCGGCATTCCCAGCCGGGCGCGCACATTGGCACCGCGATCGACCACGATCTCCTCGGTGACGCCGATCATGGGCGTCATGATCCCGCCGGGATGGACCGAGTTGACCCGCACTCCTTCCGGAGCCAGCTCGAGTGCGGCCGATTTGGTCAGTCCCCGCACACCGAATTTGGATGCGGTGTAGCCGTGCATACCGCTCACCCCCTGGATTCCGGCGGCGGAGGAAATATTGATCACCGCGGCGGGCCGGGCGGCTACCAGGGCGTCCCGGGCGGCGCTGAGTCCCAGGAACGGCCCGGTCAGGTTGATGTCGATCACCCGCTGCCACTGCTTCTCGGTGTAACTGCCCAGGGGTCCGCCGTCGAGTACACCCGCATTGTTGACCAGCACATTCAGCAGTCCGAACCGCTCCACGGTGGCTGTCACCGCGGCCTGCCAATCGGCGGACTCGGTGACGTCGAGGTGCACGTAGGCGGCCTGTTCGCCGAGTTCCGCGGCCAGTGCGCGGCCGGCGTCGTCGGCGATATCGCCCAGCATCACCCGCGCGCCCTCGGCGACGAAGGCCCGCGCGTGCGAGGCGCCCATCCCCGAGGCGCCGCCACTGATCAGGGCGACACGGCCCGCCAAACGTCCGCTCATCGAATCTCTTTCTCCTTCTCTGTCGTCCGGGATCTGCGGTGCCGCGTCAGCGGGCCGGAATCGCCGGCCCGTTCAGCCGCAGCACGCAGTGGGTGCCGGTGTAGATGCTCGGCATGCACTCGTTGCAGTGCGTGCACGCCGAGCGGGTGGTGACGTCGGCCTGGATCCGCCGCAGCAGATCCGGCTCCCGCAGCAGCGCGCGTCCCATGGCCATGAATTCGAAACCCTCGCGCCGGGCCCGCCGCATATCGTCGAGATCGGTGATCCCGCCCAGCAGCACCAGGGGCATCGACAGCTCGCGACGGAACTGGCGGGCACGCTCGAGCAGATATGTGCCGTGATATGGGTATTCGCGCAGGAACGCCTTGCCGACGACCTTGAAGCCCAGGCGCGTCGGGCCAGGCAAGGTCTTGGCGAATGCCTGCCGTGGTGCGTCGCCGTGGAAAAGCAGCATGGGATTGAGCAGCGAACTGCCCGCGGTCAGTTCGAGGACGTCCAGACCACCGTCGGATTCGAGCCAGGAGGCCACCTGAAGCGATTCGGCCAGCGAAAAGCCGCCGCGCACACCGTCTTCCATATTCAGCTTGGCCAGGATCGCCAACCTGCCACCGACAGCCTCGCGCATCGCCAGCGCGACCTCCCGGGCCAACCGGGCCCGATGCTCGAGCGAACCGCCGTAGGCGTCCTTGCGCCGATTCAGCAACGGGCTCAGGAACGAGCTGATCAGATAGTTGTGGCCGAAATGCAGTTCGACCGCGTCGAATCCGGCCTCCTCGGCCAGCAGCGCCGCCCGCGCGTTCGCGGCGATCAGATCCTGGATGTCGGACAGCGACGGCGACCGCATCATCTTCATGCTCAGCGGTGACCACAGCCGCGTCGGCGCCAGTGCCGGTGCCTGGTTGGAGGCCGCGTTGGCCACTGGTCCGGCGTGCCCGATCTGGGCACTGGCCTTGGCGCCTTCGGCATGAATGGCGTCGGTGAGCCGCCGCAGACCGGGCACCGCCTCGGGCCGCATCCAGATCTGGTGCCGATCGGTACGGCCGCCCGGCGAGACGGCGCAGTAGGCGACGGTACTCATCCCGACACCGCCGGCCGCGATCTCGCGATGGAATTCGATGAGTTCGTCGGTGACCAGGGCATCGGGGGTCCGACCCTCGAAGGTCGCGGCCTTGATCACGCGGTTGCGCAGGGTGATCGGCCCCAGATCGACGGGTTCGAAGATGTCGTTCACTCTTACTCCTGTGTGACGGGGGGCGGGGCCATCAGTCCCGCGATGACGAATTCGCGCAGTGCCGCGATGGACGGCGGGGCGAGGTCGTGGTTGTCGGTACTGCCGAACCGCATGATGATCAGGTCGAAGGCCAGCATCCAGCGCCGGCGCGCCTCACTCGACCGGACCCCGGGCAGCAGCCCCGACCAGGACTCCATCCGGAACCACTGCTGCTGCCACGACATCGGGCGGCGGCGCAGCACCAGCCCCGCCAGCAGTCGCAGATGCACCCGGCCCATCGGGTCGGCGGCGAGTTCGACGAAGGGTTCGATGACCGCGTCGACGACCGCGGGCACCGAGCCCGGCCGAGCCGTGGCCGCGGCCAGGCCTTCCGCCCACAGCGGTCCGAGCCGATCCTCGATCAACGCGGCGACCAGCGCTTCCTTGGAGCCGAAGTGATAGTGCACCGCCGCGGGATTGGCCCCGGCCGCGACACAGACCGCCCGGACCGACACATCCTCATAACGCTCGGTGAGCAGGAGTCCTTCCGCGGCCGCCAGCAGCCGCTCGCGGGTATTCGGCTCCGCCTTCTCGCTCATATTCGACAGTGAACCACGACACAGAACATGTTTCAATCATTGATTGAAACGTTGATACAACTACGGCCTGTGCGGGCGGGTACAAGCCGCGTCGTCAAGGGGAACGAATCACTCGGCGCGACCGTGGATCTTCCGGATCTACCGCTCGCGGCGGCACGGACGGCTATCCTCGCTGGCGAGTTGCCTTTGCCGATTGATTGCCAGGTGTCCCGTGACAGGGCCCGCCGATACAGCGATGAAGGGAAACGCAATGACGATCGCCCGTTTCGCGAGAACGGTTCCAGCGATATTCGCACTGCTCGCCGGATTCATGGTAGCCACGGTCGGACCGGCGAATGCTCAAACCATGCCGACCATCGTGCTGGTACACGGCGCATTCGCCGACACCACCAGCTGGGATGGTGTCGCCGATAATTTGCGCGGACGCGGATACCGGGTGGTGGTCCCCGAGAATCCCCTGCGCGGGCCCGCCTACGACGCGGCCGCGATCGAGAAGACGCTCGCCGATATCTCCGGGCCGGTGGTGCTGGTCGGACACTCGTACGGCGGCGCCGTCATCACCAACGCCCACAATCCGAATGTGAAGGCACTCGTCTACGTCGCCGCCTTCGCACCCCTCCAGGGCGAACCCGTGGCCGGGGCGCTGAATCCGATCCGCTTCCCCGGAAGCCAGTTGTTACCGCCCGCACTGCAGATGAAGGTCGTCGACGATCCGACCACCCCGGTCGGCCGCAACGTCGACGCCTATATCGCCGACGCTTCATTCCACCAGGTCTTCGCTCCCGACGTCAGTGATGCGACGGCGGCCACCATGTTGGCCCATCAGAAGTCGATCGCGGCTTCGGCCAACCTCGAACTGTCCGGTCCGCCCGCCTGGGCCGGCACACCGAGCTGGTACCTGGTCTCCGCCGGCGACACCGTGATCCCGCCCGAGGCAGAGCGATTCATGGCCATGCGGATGGGAGCCCACACCAGTGAGGTGCAGGCCTCCCATGTCGCCCTCGTCTCCCAGCCGACGGTGGTGGCGGATGTGATCGCGACAGCGGCCACGGCAACCGAATAGCCGGCCCGGCCGCGCTCAATCGCGCGAAAATGCCGCGGCCGCAGCTATTTCCAGATCCTCGTACGGCTTGCCGGTCACATCCTCGATGACCTGACCCATGCTGCCGCCAGTGAAGGGGAACGGCGATCGGTAACGGGCGGTGACGGATTGACCGCTGTCACGGCCCACCCGGACGCCCTCCCCGACACCGGAGAAGACGATGGGCTGAATCCGCATATCGTCGAATGACCCCACCGGGTCCGTGTCGATATAGAGGACGGCCGCACCGGTCGGGGTGAAGTTGTCCGAGCGGGTTCCATTCCGTTCGTACCGCATGCCGAGGATGTGGTCACCCAGCGGCACCGGGCGATCGGAAACGATGACCTGCTCCTCCTCACCGAGGAAGTTGTAGACGTAATACAGGCGGCCGTCCTGCAGGAACAGCGTGTGACCGCCGAGGCGACCGCCATGGGCGAACAGCACTCCCTCCGCATCCGGGCTGGTGATCGTCGTCTCCGCGAGCAGCGCGAACGACCGGCCTCGAATCTCGAGTGCCGCACCGGGTCCGACCTCCGCGATATCCGGATAGTAGACAGCGGTGTCGCGGTTTCCGGCGTAGGTCGGGCGCTCACGCAGGAACACCGAGAGCATGTCGAGATCGTAGAGTGGCATCCCGTTGTATTTCTCGGCCTCCGCGAACCACAGCGCCTTCAATTCCTCGAGTTTGCCGGGATGAACCTCGGCGAGATCGTTCAGCTGACTGCGGTCCTGCTCGATATGGAACAGTTCCCAACGGTCGGCATCGAAATGCCCCCAGCCGGACGGGCAGGCCGCGTGCACGGCATCGGCGAACCACCCCCGATGCCAGATTCCACGAGTGCCCAGCATCGAATAGAACTGGGTGTGCTTGGCGACATCAGCGTTCGCATCGTCGAGCAGCGCCCGGAAACTCACGCCTTCCAACGGCCGCTGCGCGATGTTCTTCACCGTGTCCGGGGCCGTGAGGCCGAGCAGTTCGTACACGGTGGGGGTGATATCGCAGACGCTGAGATAGTTGTGCCGCAATTCGCCCCGAGCCTCGATTCCGGCCGGCCACGACATGAGGCAGGCGTCGGCGATGCCGCCCTCGTGGGAGGCGTATCGCTTGTACAGCTTGTACGGGGTGTTGAACGCCATCGCCCACCCGATGCTGTAATGGTTGTAAGTCGTCGGCGACCCGAGTTCGTCGAGTTTGGCGAGGCTGTCCTCGACGGTGTCGATATAGCCGTTGAAGAATTTCATCTCGTTGGCGGATCCATTGGGCCCGCCCTCGCCGCTGGCACCGTTGTCGGACAACGTCACGATGATCGTATTGTCCAGCTGGCCGCTCTCCTCGAGGTAGTCGAGCAGCCGGCCGATCTGCGCGTCGGTATAGGACAGGAATCCCGCGAATACCTCGGCTTGGCGGCGGAACAGCCGTTTCTCGTCCTCGGACAACGAATCCCAGGCTCGCACGGTGTCCTGCACCGGCCACGGTTTACCATCGGCGCTCGTGGCGTCGGCATAGGGATTCATGGGCGACAATTCGGTGTTCTCGGGGATCAGGCCCATGCGTTTCTGGTTCTCCAGCACGATTTCGCGATACTTCTCGTAGCCCATATCGAATCGGCCGCGGTATTTGTCGGCCCACTCGCGGGCTACGTGGTGCGGCGCGTGACCGCAGCCCGGACACAGATACAGCATCCACGGCTTATCCGGTGCGATGACCTTCGCGTCCCGAATGAACTCGATGGACTTGTCGGCCAAATCCTTCGACAGGTGATACCCGTCCTCCGGCGCATACGGCGGGACAGTCGGGTGGTTGTCGTAGACCAGATTCGGATACCACTGATCGGCTTCCCCGCCGAGGAATCCGTAGAACCGTTCGAACCCTCGCCCCAGCGGCCAATTCCGCTTCGAGGCCGCCAGATTCTCCTCCTCCAGCGGTGTCAGATGCCATTTTCCGACCGCGTAGGTATTCCAGCCGCGCTCGGCCAGGACCTCCGAGCACAATGCCGTGTCCTCGGGAATCCGGCCACACATCCCGGGAAATCCGTCGGTGAATTCCTCGATGGTCGCCATACCGACCGATGTCGCATTCCTGCCGGTGAGCAGCGAAGCCCGGGTGGGTGAACACAGCGCGGTCGTGTGGAACTGAGTGAACTGGACACCCCGATCGGCGATGCGCTTCATATTCGGCATCTCGACCAGACCGCCGTAGCAGTCCCAGGTCCCGATTCCGATGTCGTCCCACACCAGATAGAGGACATTCGGCGCCCCCTCCGGCGCGGTCGGCTCGACGTAAGGCCGCCAGTCGGCAACGGAATCCCGGATATCGAGCGCGATATGTCCTTCGAACTTCCCTGCCATGATCTACCTCCGAAACGGAGAGCTGGTCGTTCGCCGCTGGGCCAGGGGCCGAGCCCGTCCCTCGGTACATCGCAATCACCGGGGCCCGCCGCACTGGCTGATTGATCGCCCCCAGCGTCGGCGACAGTGCTGGGAACCAAGTCTTCGCATCTTGGCGCGATCGCCATTATCCCGCTGAAAAGCTCCGATGAACAGCATTGATCGAACACCCGCCCGACCTCGATGCCGGGCGGCCCGTTGCATGCCGTGGTTGCAGGCGGTCAGTCGGCGGCGGCCTCCGGCACTCGCGCGGTGGCGGATTTGGCGGCCCGGCGGCCGGAGAACACACGCCGATTGCACCGCGCCGGTGTCCTCGTCCACCACCAGCCCGCCGAGGGTGAATCGGGCACGGGTTGGTCAGCTTCGGCCGCACCGACACATCGAGCAGCGTGAACGGGCCCTCCGCGATCGGATGGGTGGAGTCGCGCGGCTTACCCATCGGGTCGGACTCCCCCTGGGCGATGGCCTCGTTGTGCGCCCGGATCGTCGCCGCCAGCCCGTCCGGGCAGATCCCGGCACGGCGAGCCACCTCCTCCGGTGTGCCGCCGCGAACAGCCGAGGTGCGCAGCAGCGATTCGGCCTGCAACCGCTGAAACCAGATCGCCTCACCCGCCAATTGCTCACGAGCGCAGCGCATCTGCTCGGCATCGACGAGCAGCCAGCCCTTCCCGCCCTGTTCCCGTACCAGCGCGTTGCCGACCGCGGCGCCGTAGCGGGTTTCGTCGATGAACCGCTGCCATCGCGGCGAACTGTTCGCGGATCGGCATCGGCGCATCGGCCATAGTGCGAGCCCGGACACCGATGATCCGGCCCTCGTCGTCCCGCTCGAGCGCCACCATCCTCGTGTGCGCACGGAACTCGACACCGGCACGCAGGGCGGCACGAGCGAGCGGCTCGTAGATCATCTTGCCCGAGGCGCCCCTGCCCTTCGCGCGGTGCCCACGCTGCACCGGCGGTGTCAGAGCGCGGAACTCCCCCGAACACTCACTGCCGGAGTACAACAAACCTTGGGTTCCGTGCGAGGCTGCCGCTCCATCGGGCGGTGGGTTCAGGATCCGTGCAGGTGCGCTGAGACCGTGGCGTCGTGTTCGAGGATGTGATCGATGGTGTCCCAGTACAGCGACAGCCACGGGTGCTGACGGGCTTGGTCGGGTTCGAGCTTCTGGCCGTAGACCGGGATGTCCGGCGCGAAGGACGCTGCGGGGATCAAAGAGCAGATATTGCTGGTCTGGCCTTCGACGGGGCCGACGCGGCAGCCGAAGGTCACCCGGTCCGGGCCTGGGTTGGTCACCGGGTCGTCGGGGTCCCAGCAGTTGTCGAAAATGACGTCGATGTAGGCCTCATGGGTGCCCTGATGGTGCAGGCACGAGGCGTAGTAGATCGCGTAGGCGCCGTTCTCGGTATTGATAAACCCGTTCACGCGGTCATAGGGAGTCTCGCAGCAGTCGCAGACGCTGCTGTAGATGTTGCGGTCGGGGTCGATCATCAGTTGCACCCATCGATTCTGACCGCCCGTCGGTGCCCGACGTCAGTCAGGTCTGGCTCTTCGGGCGCTGGTCGGTGTGCAGAGCAGTCCGTAGCGGGTGTCGGCACCGAATGAAGTTGTGTCAGCGTCAATGCCGAATACACGTATTCGGTGACGAAATTTCATTCCTGGTGAACATCGGGGGGTTGGGGTGACGTTGGCTGTGGTGCGGTCGTTGCGCAAGCCGAGAGGCCCGGCGACCGAAGAGGAACCGGTCGACTTCGAGGTCGACGTGCTTGCGGAGTTCGTGTTGGCGCGCGCGGCCGCCGGGGTGAACGATGCGACGATCCGGGGTGACACCGGGCAGTTGGAGCAGGTGCGCAATTGGTTCGGGCGCCCGTTGTGGGAGATGGACCCGCGCGATGCCGACCGTTACTTCGGTGAGGTGCTGCGCAAGGCGTCGGCGTCGACGAGGACAGCGCGGGCCCGAGCGGTGGTGACCTACTTCGCGTTCCTGGAAGCCCGCTACCAGATACTGCTGCACGAGTTGACCGGTCGCGTGGTCGAGTGCCCGATTGATGAGATGAACCGGCCACGGATGTCGGTCGATGCGTTGATCCGGGTTCCGCCGACCGAGGCCGAGCTGGAGCAGCTGTTCGGCGGGTGGCGTGAGGATCTGGTGTCGTGCCGCAAGTTTGCGCCGAATGCCCGCAACTACATGGTCGCGCGACTGTCGGCCGATGTCGGTCTGCGGATCAACGAGGCATGTCGGCTCGACCTGGACGACGTGCGGTGGGAGCTGGGCCGGTTCGGCAAGCTGAACGTGCGCCATGGCAAAGGTGCGCACCGCAGCGGCCCGCGGCAACGGCTGGTGCCGTTGATCAACGGCGCCGACCGCGCGCTGACTTGGTTCGTCGAGGACGTGTGGGCACAGTTCGACGCCGACGAGTCCCTGCCCGGCGCACCGTTGTTCCCGTCGGAGCGGCGCAACGACGGCGGTGCCGGGCTCCGGGTTTCCAACGACGCGGTGCGCCAGGGGCTGGCCCGCGCGGTCGAGCGGCACCTACCGAACTGGGCAGGCCGACTCACTCCGCACGTGTTGCGCCACTACTGCGCCGGCCAGCTCTATCAGACCGGTGTTGACATCCTCGCGATCCAGGAAGTGCTCGGGCACGCCTGGATCGCAACGACGATGCGCTACATCAACCCTCGGGAATTGCATCAGATGGGCGTATCTTCCCAGGTCGCCTGCTAGGCAAGCGGTTTCAATGGTCGCATAGAGGTGCTGCGATATGTGCGCTGGCCTGCAGGGGTTGCCAGTTGATCCCGTTAGGTGCATGATCTCTGCCTTGAACGGTCGCACTGTTTGAGGCTTGGAGGCCGAGTGGGGCGTGGTGATCTGGCGGGTGCTGCGCGGTTGCAGCTCGTTTCCGGTGTGGTGCATTTGCGCCCGGAAGACGCCGTATTCGAGGCGATGCTGCAGGGCTGGCGTGCTCAGCAGATGGCGCGGGGATTGTGGGAGACGACGATCGGGCCGCGGGAGCGGCTGGTGCGCCGGTTCCTGGCGTTCACTAACGAGTACCCGTGGCAGTGGGGTCCACGGAATGTCGACGACTGGACACAGTCGCTGACCGGTGAGCATCATTTGGCACCGTCGACGATCCGCTGCTATCAAACGGATCTGCGCCTGTTCAGCGAATATCTCTGCGACGCGCGTTACGGGTGGGCGACCGAGTGCGAGAACCAGTTCGGGCCGGGCGCGCATCCGGTGGCGATCTGCCACGAGTGGAACACGATCGCGCACCTCAACGATTACGAGGGCAACCCCGAAGCCCGCCCGTTCACCCGCGAAGAGCTGCAACGATTTCTGGACTACGCCGATGATCAGGTCGATCGGGCCGTGCACGCGAAACGCAAAGGCGCGCTTGCCGCTTACCGTGATGCCACGATGTTCAAAGTCATCTATGCCTGGGGCCTTCGGCGCACGGAGACGTCCAAGCTGGACGTGGCCGATTGGGGACGCAACCCGGCAGCGCCGGAATTCGGCCGCTACGGAATGCTGCACGTCCGATACGGCAAGGCGGTGCGTGGTCAGCCGCCGCGGCGACGCAACGTGCCCTCGGTGATGGGATGGGCGGTGGAGGCGGTGGCCGACTACGTCGATAATGTCCGTCCCCGGGCCGGTTGCCCGGATCATCCGGCGTTGTGGGTCACCGAACGGGGCGGCCGGGTGAAGCCGGCAGAGATCAACGCCAGGTTCGTCGCCTATCGCGACGCGCTCGGATTGCCGAAAACTCTTTCGCCGCACAGCCTTCGGCACAGCTGGGTTACCCACCTCACCGAAGACGGCGTGGACCGTCGGTTCATCCAGGAGGCCGTTGGGCATCGGTGCGACACCTCCACGGCGATCTACACCCATGTCAGCGGCGACTTCATGAACACTGCCTTGCGCAAAGCCCTCGACCCGGCGTTCCACCAGCCCCTGCCACGAAAGGAGCCGTGAATGGCCCGCAAACTCGACTACCGGTGGCACTTGCGGCAGATCATGGCCTCCCGCAACATGTTTCAAACCACTGATCTGATCGAGCCGTTGGCGCAGCGAGAAATCCACTTGTCGTCGAGCCAGGTCTACCGGCTGGTCGTCGAACGGCCCGAGCGGCTGAGCTTGAAGATTCTGGTGGCGCTGATGGACATCCTGGACTGTTCGATGGACGAGCTCATCGAGCCGATTGCGGTGGCAGCCAAGAAGACCGGGAAGAAACGGGCTGTGGGCGGCACTGAGGCAGGAATCGAGGGTCTGCGGCCCAAGCGGGCGCGGATCACCGGCGTCGATGGGTGAGCGATGCCAACCGCGATCAGTCCCGAGGCACTCGCCGATCCGATCGGCGTCATCGTGGACTTGGTGGTCGAACGCGACCCGATGCTGGATCGTGCGACGCTCGAGGTGGTCGTGGCGCACATCGCCGGCGGCCGGGCCAAGCGCCGACGCCTGGCCCAAGACCTGCTGGACCGGCCCGAGGTGCTCGGTGACGGACGATCTCCGGCGCCCCGCGCAGTCGCTGACCTGCTCATCGCCCTGCGCAAGGCCGGGGCCGCCGGTATTTCCGCACCGGTCTGCGCCGAGTGCGGCAAGCAATTGCGCACCATCCAACGTCGCGGGGACAACTGGTACTGCGCAGTCTGCCGGCCGATCCGGCAACCGTGCGCAGCCTGCGGCCAGTTGCGGCGCGTCCGATGCCGTGACCGCGCAGGACAACCCCGTTGCAGCCAGTGCCCACCAGGCGACGGCCGCGATCCCACCGATCTGATCGTGAACATTGTCGTCGGTGTCGATCCGTCGCTGCCGATCGAGCGGGCACGCACTGCGGTGGCATCGGCTGCTCGTGCCGGTCAACGTCATCGGCTGGCTTGGGTTTTGGAAGACCGTCCCGACCTGCTCACCGGAGCCGGAGCACAGGCGCCGGTCCCGTCGGTGCTGCGTCTGATCGAGCGACTCTTCGACGCCGGAGCACAGGCAATCGTCCGGCCCGCATGCCCCGGCTGCCAGCGCGTCATCCACCTGCACCGGCCGATCGAGGGGCAATGGCTCTGCCGCAACTGCACCGCCAAGTCCCGAGCCCAACCCTGCTCGCGCTGCGGCGCCGTCCGCGAGACCGCGACCCGAGACGAGAACGGCCAGCCGTTGTGTCCCTACTGCCTGACGATCGACCCAGCCAACCAGGAGACCTGCGCCAAATGCGGGCGATGCCGTCCGGTCAGCGTCCGCAGCCCTGGCGGGCCCTTGTGTCCGAGCTGCTGCCCCGCGCCGACGATGACATGCTCGATCTGCGGGCGCCGCGCGCCGTGTCACAAATCCACGACCACCGGCCAACCCTGGTGCGAGGCATGCAGGCAACGCTGGGCCGCCTGTTCTGGCTGCGGTGAGTTGCGACCGGTCCGCGGGGGCACCATCGATACACCGCTCTGCGCGGCCTGCGCTCGTCCCGGACCAGGTTTCTCGCGCAGCTGTTCTGGATGCGGGCAACCCGGTCGCATCAACAACGGACGATGCGCACGCTGCACCGTGCTCCAACGTGTCCGGGAACTGCTCGGCAACGACCACGGCGAGATCCGCCCTGAGCTGCAGGCCCTGCACGAGGCGCTGACGACCGCTGCACGCCCTGCCACCGTGTCGGCCTGGCTCGACAAGAGCGGCGCTCCGACGATCCTGCGCGATCTTCAGGCCGGCGCACGGCCGTTGTCCCACGAGACGCTCGACGAGCTGCCCGCCGGGAAGACCGTCGAACACCTGCGCAGCGTGTTGGTCGCCATCGGCACCCTGCCACACCGCGACGAACACATGGTCCGGCTCGAACACTGGACAACAGGGGTCCTTGCGCAACGATCCGATCCCGACGAACGGCAGCTGCTGCACCGCTACGCCCACTGGCACGTCGTGCGCCGCCTCCGCGGCCGGGTCGCCGGAACCGACACCACCCACGAGCAAGTCGTTGCCGCGCAACGCAATATCCGCGCTGCTGTCGCTCTGCTCGACTGGCTGAACGAACACGGCCACACACTGGCCACCGCCGGCCAAGGCGACCTGGACACATGGCTGATCACTGCTCAGCCCACCCACCGTGTCGATGCCGGAAACTTCGTCCGCTGGGCTCGCAAACACAAGTTGACCCGCCTGGACTTCGCGGCAATCAAGTGGGCCGGTCCTACCGGAGTTATCGACACTGAAACCCGTTGGGACCAGGCCCGGTGGCTGCTGCATAACGACACCGTCAAACCCGAGGACCGCCTCGCAGCACTGCTGGTGCTGCTCTACGCCCAATGGCCCGCCGACCTCAGCCGCCTCACCCTCGACCATGTCCACATCGACGATCACACCGTGCGGATACGGTTGGGCCGCGAGCCTCTCCTGCTTCCCGACCCGCTCGACGATCTGCTCCGCCGAGTCGTCGCGTCCCGGCAGGGACACGCAGCTATCGGCAACAGCGGCAACACGTCCTGGCTGTTCCCCGGTGGACGGCCCGGCAGACCCATCAGTGCTTTCCGCTTGGCCGAACGACTCCGGCAACTCGGCGTCAGCGCAGCCCAATCCCGTTCCGCAGCACTGTTCCAACTCGCCACCGACCTGCCCGCGACCGTGTTGGCCCGAATGCTCGGCATCCACATCACCGTCGCCGTCGCCTGGCAACGGGCCAGCAGCGGCGACTGGGCCGCCTACGCTGCCGAGATCAGCCGTCGCACACCGCGATAACGAAAGGCATTCCGACAGTTGCGATATCTGATGTCGCCAGAGCACATCCACGGCACCCGCGTCGAGGACGCGGTCACCGCCGGACACCAGCGCGCTGGCGATCGATGGGAAGGACTGCTCCGATGAAGTGGAACCTGCGACTGGTCGCGGCCAATCGCGGCATCTGGAAGGCCAGCGAGCTGCGCCGCAGGCTCGCCGAACACGGGCTGGAGATCAGTACAGGCAAGATGTCGGGGCTGTGGTCGGGCACCCCGGCGGTGCTGCGCCCAGAGGAACTCGACATCTTCTGCACCGTGCTGGGCTGCCAGATCGGGGAACTGATCACCGTCGAACCCGTCGCCACACTGGCGGGCAGCGAGGAACACCGGACGGCGGTCGGCGAGCAGGAGATCGGGCATCGCCGCATCACCCCGAAGCCGAGAACAGGCCGGTCGCTGCCGCCCCGATGAACACCGGTTCCCCAGCCGGCTGCCGCGAATGCGGCAGCCCGATCCCGCCCGCCGCGAGCCCGCGCGGAGGCCGGCCACGCCAGTACTGCCACACCTGCCGCCCCTCGGCGACCACCGCCCGACGCTCCGGCCAGCTCCCGAAATGCTGGAACGATCCCTGCAAGAACTGCGGCGGCGAGGTCGAGCGAGACCACCACCGCCTCGGACGACCACGGGTGTTCTGCCGAACCTGCCGCCCCGACCGACCCCGTGACAGCGAATCCGGCCCGCCCCGGCTCGATGACCTCGCCGCCGATGACGACCCGCCGAGAGTGAAGGCCGCGCTCGACCAGTTGGCGGTCCTCGCCCACGCGGGGGCCTGGACCGCGCCGACACTGCAACGCCGCGTGAACGATCTGCGGATGCTTCTGGCCACCACACCCGAAGGGCAACCGGTCCGGCTCAGCCGCATCCGCGACGAGTTCGGCGCGATGCGTGCTCGCGTCGCCGCGCGAGTTCTGGCCGAGCACGGGCTGCTCGTCGACGACACCGCATCGCGGCTGGAACGCTGGATCGAACGCCGCAGCAGCGGTATCGCGCCCGGATTCCGCGAGGACGTCCACGCCTGGCTGGTAGTGCTGGCCGCCGGAGAATCCCGGGCCCGCCCACGCAGCGAGGCCACCCTGCACGCCTACCTCAGCCGGGTCGCCCCGCCGCTGGAGCAGTGGTCGCACACCCGCGCGCACCTGCGCGAGGTCACCCGCGAGGACGTCCTCGCCGTGGCGAACTCGCTGAGCGGGCACCGCCGAATCGGGACACTCGTCGCTCTGCGATCGCTGTTCCGGTTCGCCAAACGACGCGGGGTGATCTTCCGCGACCCGACCAGCCGCATCCACGCCGGCGCGGCCCCAGATCGCGTCGTCCTGCCGATGACCGACACCCAGATCGCCTCAGTGACCAGCACGAGCGCTGCTCCGCTGCAGAGGATCACGGTCGCGCTGGCTGCAGTCTATGCCGCGCGGGCCAGAGCGCTGCGGAATATCCTTCTCGACGACATCGACCTGTCCGGCCGCCGGATCCAGATCGGCGCGATCAACCACCAGCTCACCGACTTCACCCCACGACGCCGTAATGACCTGGCTCCAGCACCGGCACCGGCGCTGGCCGCACACCACCAACCCGCATCTGCTCGTCTCCGCCGAGTCCGCCACCGGCACTGCACCGATCAGCGACTACACCCTCACCTGGAACCTGAACCTGCGCGGCGTCGACCTCGAACACATCCGCGCCGACCGCATCCTGCAGGACTGCGCCCTATTGATCACCCGTTGCACGTCCGCTTTGTCGAGATCGGCGCTGACCGTGTCGAATTGAACGGTCGCGAACTCGGTCCTGTTGTCCTTCGCGAGCACCGGCTGGGACACGGATGCGACATGGGGTAGAGGGCGAATCGCATCGAGCGTTTCTGCGATCCGCGACCCGGCGGCTGATGCGGCCGCGTCGTCGGAGGTGCGGAATACCAATCGGGCGCTGTCGCCCGCCTGCGAGGGAAAGCGTTGCCGCAACACGTCCTGGACATGTTTCGACTGTCCCGCGCCGCTGAAGTCGTCTTTGAAGGCGGCTCCGAGCCCGCTTGCCGCCCCGATCACGACGACCATGCCGACGATCCAGCCCACCAAGACCAGTCGGCGATGGTCATAGCACCAAGCTCCGAGCCTTCCGGTCGAATTTTCCCGCGGTCTCGCTGGGACTTGCCCAACCGAGTCGCTTGCCACCATAGAATTCATAGTGTCTGATTTTAAGCATGTAATTCACAATCTGTGAATAGCTGGAAGGAGATGTGGTGGCAGGACGCGGCCGTAGGCCCGGTGACCAGGGAACTCGTGAGACGATTCTCACTTCCGCCAGAGCGATCTTCCTCGAACAGGGGTTCACGAAAGCTGCCGTTGCAGCGGTCGCACGCCGCGCCGAAGTGGACAACGCCCTCGTATATCACTACTTCGGCAACAAACTCGATCTGTTCGTGGAGAGCATGGCCGGCCTGTACACCCGAGACCGCTCGACCCGCAGGGAAGACAGCCGTCCACGCACTGGGGTCGACATCGTCGAAGACTTCCTCATCAAGTGGGAGCAAGGCCCAGAACGACCCGGACAAGCCTTCATAGCTCTGGCCCAGGCGGCCTCGGGCTCACCGGAGGCAGCGGAACGGGTCAACGAATTCGTCACCCAGAGAATCTGGCGCGGAAAGGCGGGCGAGCCGCTGGACACGGAGGCAGCCCGTCGAGCATCGATGGTGGGCTCACAACTGGTCGGCATCGCATGGGCCCGCTATATCCTGAAACTGGGACCGATCGCCACGGCCCCACTCCACGACGTGGCCCGATGGTTCGGTCCAACCATCGACAGCTTCCTCGAAGCCGATCACGGTGAATGAGGCCATGTCGATTACATACCAGCGCTACCGCGAAACCTCACCCAGCGACTGAGGAAGGCCTCTGATTAGCCCACCACCCCGAACTGAGCGACATCGGTCCTAGTAGTACTTTGTTAGGTTTGTCACTGGCGTGCCCTCTCGAGTTCCGGCGTGTTTCTCGAGATCATGTCCGGTGTGGATACCGGTGAGCTGGCTCGAGTGGACGAGTTGCTGGATTCGTTTGTCGGTGAGGTGTTCTCGTCGCTGACGCGTAAAGATCGGGTGGCCACTGCCGGGGTGTATCTGCGTGGGCTGATGCTCGACGGTAGGCGCAAGTCGATGCAGCCGATGGCCGAGCGGCTGGGGGTCGATCACCAGCGGTTGCAGCAGTTCGTCACCAGCTCGCCGTGGGATGTGGTTCCGGTCCGGAAAGTGTTGTCCCGCAAGGCGTGTGATCTGATCTGTCCGGAGGCGTGGGCGTTGGACGACACCGGGTTCGTCAAGGACGGTGACGGGTCGCCGTGCGTGGCGCGGCAGTACTCGGGAACCCTGGGCAAGGTCGGCAACTGTCAGGTCGCGGTCAGTGTGCACGCGGTGACCGATGCCGCGTCCGCGCCGCTGGATTGGCGGCTGTTCATGCCCGAACGCTGGGACGATGCCACCGCCGGGACCCTCGAAGAGCGGGCCGCGATCGCCGCGCGCCGCGCCAAGGCGGCGGTCCCTGCCGGCGAGCACCATCGCCGCAAATGGGAGCAGGCTCTCGAGATGATCGACGAACTCCTGGCATGGGGCCGCGCCGCACCGCCGGTGGTGGTCGCCGATGCCGGCTACGGCGACGCCACCGAGTTCCGCACCGGCCTGTCCGAGCGGGACCTGGCCTACGTCGTGGCGGTCAAGGGCGCCACAAGCGTCCATCACGGCGACGCCGCGCCGCTCACCCCGCCGTGGCGTGGTACCGGTCGCCCGCGCAAGCCTGGCTACCCCGATCCGCCGACCTCCTGCAAAGCCCTGGTCATCGCCTCCGGGCAAGCGGCGTTGCGGGAGGTGACATGGCGACAGGGCAGCAAAACCAGCCCCGCCAACCCGGCCGCCGCCATGACATCGCGGTTCATCGCGCTGCGGGTCCGCCCGGCCAACCGCACCATCACACCCGCCGACGACGGCACCCTGCCCGCCCTCTGTCTGATCGCCGAATGGCCTACCGGCGCAACCGAACCCACCGACTACTGGCTGTCCACCCTACCCGCCGGAACCCCCATCGCAGAGCTCGTGCGGCTCGCGAAAAATCCGCTGGCGCATCGAGCACGACTACCGCGAGCTGAAAGACGCCCTCGGCCTGGACCACTTCGAAGGCCGCTCCTGGCTCGGCTGGCACCACCACGCCACCCTCGTCACCGCCGCCCACCTGTTCCTCACCACCCTCCGGCTGACACTCCCAAAATCCGGCGGGCAGGACTGACCCTCTACGCCATCGTCGGCAAACTCCAACGCGCACTGGCCATCTGGATCGACACCTGCCCACTCTGCCACCACACCTTCCCAACCTAACAAAGTACTACTAGAGCCGTGTCCAAGAATGTTGATGCTGAAACCCAGGCTCGGGGTGGCGGGTTGATCATTGGCGTGTGACCGGTGATGCTGCCGGTGGAGGTGGTGCCGGTGGCTCGGAAGCCGGATGTGTTCGTCAGAGCGGTGACGCCCGAGGAGGGCCGCAAGCTGGCTCAGATCGCGCGGCGCAGCAAGCAGCCGGTCCGGATGCGGCGGGCAGTGGTGGTCATGGCGTCGGCGCAGCATCAGCCCGTCGGGTTCATCGCGAAGCTGATGCAGGTGTCAGAATCGTATGTGCGGCAAGTGATCCACGACTTCAACGAGAAGGGGTTCGACGCTCTGGACCCAAATGGAGCGGGGGCCGGCCGGCGAAGACCGATCAAGCGATGCGTGATCGGATCTGCCAATTCGCCCGGTGCTGCCCCCGTGATCTGGGCTGGCCATTCTCGGTGTGGAGTCTGTCGAAACTCGCGGATGTGTTGCGGGCCAAAGAGATCGCCGACATCAGCCGCGAAACGCTGCGGCGAATATCCTGAAAGCCGGCGGGGTGTCGTGGCAGGCCACCAAAAAACGGAAGGCCAGCAACGATCCCGAGTTCACCGAGAAGATGAACCGGGTCCTCGACCTCTATGACCATCCACCCACCGACGGAAGGGTGGTCTGCGTCGACGAGTTCGGTCCGCTGAATCTGCAGCCGCGGCCAGGCCGCGGCTGGTTCACTCGCCGGCGGCCCAAGCGGCTGCGGGCGACCTACAACCGGACCAAGGGTGTGCGGCATATGTTCGGCGCCCTGGACCTGCGCAGCGGCCAGTTGTACTACCGGATCCGCGACCGCAAACGCTGGACCGAGTTCCTGGCGTTCCTCAAGACGCTGCGAGCTCGCTGGCCCGGCGAGACGTTGTACCTGATCCTGGATAACTACTCGGTCCATAAGCGTCGTGAGGTGCGGGAATGGTGTGCCACCAATGGAGTAGAGCTGGTGTTCCTGCCGACCTACTCGTCCTGGTTGAACAGAATCGAGTGCGAGTTCGCCGCCCTGCGCTACTTCGCGTTGAACGGCACCGATCACCGCAGCCACAACGAGCAGGACGCGGCGATCGGCGACTACGTCCGATGGCGCAACCAGCACGCTGGACCGGTCCGCGACTTCGCCGTCGGCTCCAAAATCCGGCGGCCCGATTACCTACCGAACGTTGCGTGGCACGGCTCTAGTAGTACTTTGTTAGGTTGGGAAGGTGTGGTGGCAGAGTGGGCAGGTGTCGATCCAGATGGCCAGTGCGCGTTGGAGTTTGCCGACGATGGCGTAGAGGGTCAGTCCTGCCCGCCGGATTTTGGGAGTGTCAGCCGGAGGGTGGTGAGGAACAGGTGGGCGGCGGTGACGAGGGTGGCGTGGTGGTGCCAGCCGAGCCAGGAGCGGCCTTCGAAGTGGTCCAGGCCGAGGGCGTCTTTCAGCTCGCGGTAGTCGTGCTCGATGCGCCAGCGGATTTTTCGCGAGCCGCACGAGCTCTGCGATGGGGGTTCCGGCGGGCAGGGTGGACAGCCAGTAGTCGGTGGGTTCGGTTGCGCCGGTAGGCCATTCGGCGATCAGACAGAGGGCGGGCAGGGTGCCGTCGTCGGCGGGTGTGATGGTGCGGTTGGCCGGGCGGACCCGCAGCGCGATGAACCGCGATGTCATGGCGGCGGCCGGGTTGGCGGGGCTGGTTTTGCTGCCCTGTCGCCATGTCACCTCCCGCAACGCCGCTTGCCCGGAGGCGATGACCAGGGCTTTGCAGGAGGTCGGCGGATCGGGGTAGCCAGGCTTGCGCGGGCGACCGGTACCACGCCACGGCGGGGTGAGCGGCGCGGCGTCGCCGTGATGGACGCTTGTGGCGCCCTTGACCGCCACGACGTAGGCCAGGTCCCGCTCGGACAGGCCGGTGCGGAACTCGGTGGCGTCGCCGTAGCCGGCATCGGCGACCACCACCGGCGGTGCGGCGCGGCCCCATGCCAGGAGTTCGTCGATCATCTCGAGAGCCTGCTCCCATTTGCGGCGATGGTGCTCGCCGGCAGGGACCGCCGCCTTGGCGCGGCGCGCGGCGATCGCGGCCCGCTCTTCGAGGGTCCCGGCGGTGGCATCGTCCCAGCGTTCGGGCATGAACAGCCGCCAATCCAGCGGCGCGGACGCGGCATCGGTCACCGCGTGCACACTGACCGCGACCTGACAGTTGCCGACCTTGCCCAGGGTTCCCGAGTACTGCCGCGCCACGCACGGCGACCCGTCACCGTCCTTGACGAACCCGGTGTCGTCCAACGCCCACGCCTCCGGACAGATCAGATCACACGCCTTGCGGGACAACACTTTCCGGACCGGAACCACATCCCACGGCGAGCTGGTGACGAACTGCTGCAACCGCTGGTGATCGACCCCCAGCCGCTCGGCCATCGGCTGCATCGACTTGCGCCTACCGTCGAGCATCAGCCCACGCAGATACACCCCGGCAGTGGCCACCCGATCTTTACGCGTCAGCGACGAGAACACCTCACCGACAAACGAATCCAGCAACTCGTCCACTCGAGCCAGCTCACCGGTATCCACACCGGACATGATCTCGAGAAACACGCCGGAACTCGAGAGGGCACGCCAGTGACAAACCTAACAAAGTACTACTAGGACCGATGTCGCGGCGCCGGATCAGAATCGGACTTCACGGAGTCCACGCCATTGATCCGGAACACCCGACAACGGGTCGCGGCGGCCGCGAAACTGTCCGGCGAATCAGATTCCACCAGCGAATTCCTGAGGAAGGCTCGCGCTCCTCTGGGATTTAGAGCAGGAACCTCCCGCAGGACCGAACCTCGTTCACTCTCGGGGAGTTCAGCCAGTGCCACCTTCTCCGTGCGCCGACCCCGAGCCAACACCGCGTAACCGGAAGCACGCGCGTTCTTCACCCACTCCGAGTTCGGGTATGCCTGAGTCAGATAACGGTGCCCGTTCACTCGTATCGGCGCCACCGGGGTTGTTCGTGGACGCCCGGACCTGCGGCCGGCGACCGTGAGTAGGTGCATCGGCCCCAGAGCCAGCCCGAGACGCCGCTGCAGAAAGATGATGATCTTGTTACGGATACGGTACCGCCGAGAGATCGAACCTCGGTCCGTCATTCGTTTGCTCCCATCATTTCGTGCCCGAGAATGTGTTTCCGCTCAGGCTTTCTCGAGCTCGAAGTGCGGTAGGGCGCGGTCGAGCACGCCGGGTAGCCACCAGTTCGCACGACCGAGCAGCTGCATGATGGACGGCACCAACACCATACGAACGAGGGTGGCGTCGACGAGGATGGCAACGGCCAAACCCAGCCCGAAAGCATTCAGGGTACGCATCGGGTCGCCGATGACAAACGAGCCGAATACACAGACCATGATCGCCGCGGCCGCCGTGATGATCCGCCCGGTTGCGGCGAGCCCGTGGGCCACCGCAGCCGAATTGTCACGACCACGACGCCAATGCTCCTGGACCCGCGAGAGCAGAAACACCTCGTAGTCCATGGACAACCCAAAAGTGATGGTGAACATCATCAAAGGGATCCACGGGTCGATCGGGCCGGTATGACCGGAGCCGAATATCGCCGACAGCCAACCCCACTGGTACACGGCAACGATCGCACCATAGGCGGCACCGATCGACAGAAGATTCATCGCCGCAGCCTTCACAGGGATCGCGATCGAGCGGAATACGACCATAAGCAGCACGAACGACAATAGGATCACGAGACCGATAACCCACGGCAGCCGTGTCGAAATGAGCGACGACTCGTCAATTCCGACCGCCGTTTGACCGCCGATCGAAACCCTCACGGCGCTGCCTCCGACCAACTGCGGGATGACGTTGTCGCGCAATTGATTCACAAGATCGGTAGTATCCGCGGACTGCGGATCGGCCGCGGGATACGCCATCAGCACCGCGGTGTCCCCCGCCGGGTTGTACGAGGCTGGTGTCACCCCCGCCACCCCGGACGTCGCCGCCAAATGACTCCCGAGGTTCTCGACCATCACACGATCGGCCGGGCCGTCCGGCATCTCCACGGTGAGAACCAACGGGCCGTTGAAACCGGGACCGAACGCCAGGGACAGCAAGTCGTAGGCCTTGCGGGTGGTGAGATCGGCCGGGTCGGTCGCTGCTCCGCTGAACGCCAGCCGCATGGAGAACATCGGCGCGGCGAGCAGTAGGAGTATCGCCAGCGCGATTCCCCCGCACAGCACGGGTCGGCGCTGCACGGTCCGACTCCACGCAACCCACTTTCCGTCGGCGCCGGATTCGGCTACGGGCACACGCAGTCCCGGCAAACGGACCCTGTCGATGGCGTGGCCGGTAAATCCGAGTATCGCGGGAAGCAGGGTCACAGCCGCGGTCATCACAGCCATGACGGCCAGAATCGTGCCCGCCGCAAGGCCGACAAGGAATGCTTGGCCCACGAGGAACAACCCGAACAGTGAAATCAGTACGGTGGTTCCGGCGAACAGAACAGCGCGGCCCGCGGTCGACATAGCCTGAACCGTTGCCGACCGTGGATCCAGTCCGTCGCCCAGCGCCTGTCGATAACGAGTCACGATGAACAATGCATAGTCGATCCCGACCCCTAGGCCGATCATGGCCATCATCGCAGGACCGAAACTGGGGACAGTGAGGGTATGGCCGACGAGTGCGACCGCCCCGTAGCCGACGCCCACCCCGACGAGAGCCGTGAGAATGGGCAGCCCCATCGCCACTACAGATCCGAAGGCGACCAGCATGATGACGATGGCAGCGCCGATGCCGATACCTTCGCTGGGGCCAGGAGATGGTTTCACCGCCACACTGATGGGGGCACCTCCCAGTTCGATATCCAACCCCGGCTGGGCGAAGGACTGCGCCCTATCGATCACCCGTTGCACGTCCGCTTTGTCGAGATCGGCGCTGACCGTGTCGAATTGAACGGTCGCGAACTCGGTCCTGTTGTCCTTCGCGAGCACCGGCTGGGACACGGATGCGACATGGGGTAGAGGGCGAATCGCATCGAGCGTTTCTGCGATCCGCGACCCGGCGGCTGATGCGGCCGCGTCGTCGGAGGTGCGGAATACCAATCGGGCGCTGTCGCCCGCCTGCGAGGGAAAGCGTTGCCGCAACACGTCCTGGACATGTTTCGACTGTCCCGCGCCGCTGAAGTCGTCTTTGAAGGCGGCTCCGAGCCCGCTTGCCGCCCCGATCACGACGACCATGCCGACGATCCAGCCCACCAAGACCAGTCGGCGATGGTCATAGCACCAAGCTCCGAGCCTTCCGGTCGAATTTTCCCGCGGTCTCGCTGGGACTTGCCCAACCGAGTCGCTTGCCACCATAGAATTCATAGTGTCTGATTTTAAGCATGTAATTCACAATCTGTGAATAGCTGGAAGGAGATGTGGTGGCAGGACGCGGCCGTAGGCCCGGTGACCAGGGAACTCGTGAGACGATTCTCACTTCCGCCAGAGCGATCTTCCTCGAACAGGGGTTCACGAAAGCTGCCGTTGCAGCGGTCGCACGCCGCGCCGAAGTGGACAACGCCCTCGTATATCACTACTTCGGCAACAAACTCGATCTGTTCGTGGAGAGCATGGCCGGCCTGTACACCCGAGACCGCTGGAGGTCCCGCGAACACGGCCGCATGCGCACTGGAGCCGACGTTGCCACGGAGTTCCACATCAAGTGGGAGCAAGGCTCCGGGCAGCCCGGGCAGGCCTTTCCTCGCTCCGGCTCAGGCGGTCCCGAGCTCGACGGAGGCAGCGAAACCCCCTCCACGATGTGGCCCGATGGCTCGATCCCACCATCGACGGTTTCCTCGGAATTCACCAAGGCGAATGAGACCATCCCCGCCTCTGTACGACTCGATCCGCCGCGCCCTCCCGCCGGGTTGGCCGATCCGCACCGCCCGCCTCGCCGATGCCGTCCAGGAAGCAGTCGCGGACTCGCATATCAGTATCCATATCTTGCTAAATTGGATACGCTACCCAGTGTATCCAAGACATCCGGCCCGCTGAGAAGCCTGCCGATGTCGCTCTGGCGGAAGGAGACGTCGTGTGATCGCGGAGGAAGAGGCCGACTTCGTCATCATCGGCGCGGGATCCGCCGGATGTACCCTCGCCTACCGGCTCGCCCGGGCCGATCCCGGGTCGATTCTCGTCTTGGAGAGCGGTGGTGGAGACGACGGAAAACCGATGTCGAGCCAACCCGCGATGTGGGCCGCCACCCTCGGCAGCGATCTGGACTGGGGATATGTGACCACGCCGCAGGAACACGCCGGTCGACGCCGAGTGCCGTGGCCACGAGGACGGGTTTTGGGTGGTAGCAGCAGCATCAACACGATGGTCTGGGTCCGAGGGCACGCACGAGACTTTGACGGATGGCGCGACCGCGGGAATCCCGGCTGGGGGTACGCCGACGTGCTCGACGCGTTCAAGTCACTGGAGCACTTCACAGCAGGCGACCCAGCATATCGAGGCAATAGTGGCCCACTCCACGTGCAGCGACCGGCTGCGGTCAGCGACCTGGCGCGGGCCGGCTACCAAGCCGCCGTCGAGTGGGGCGCTGCACCGAACGACGATCCTAACGGGCCGACGCCGGAGGGCGTCTGCTGGAACCAGCTGACCGTGCGCGGGGGAAAGCGAGACAGTGCGTCGACGGCGTTCCTGAAACCTGCTATGGATTCTCCATGCCTCACCGTCCGAACCGGCGCACATGCCACGAGACTGGTCCTGGACCGGTCGCGTCGTGTCACCGCCGTCGAGTACCTCCGTGACGGTGTCCCCGCCCGGTGCACCGTACGCAGAGAAGTCCTCCTGACCGCGGGTGCGCTCGAAAGCCCCAAACTACTCATGCTCTCCGGTATCGGACCCGCGGACCATGTGAGTGGACATGGGATCCCGGTCGAAGTAGATCTGGCAGGCGTCGGTTCGAATCTGCACGATCATCCCGGCGTTCCGGTCGTCATCGAAGCTCCGGTTCCGGTGCCATTCGGGCCGAATCAGGGATCGGAGCTGGGGCTTTTCTGCAAGTCCTCGCCGCAATGTGACGCGCCGGATATCCAGTTCGGATTTCTGAACCTCGCCGTCACCGGCGACGACACCACCGAACTTCCCGGCAACGCTTTCATGTTCTACCCTTCGCTGCTCACACCGCGTAGCCGCGGCACTGTGCGTCTCGGGTCCCCCTCGCCGTTCGACCATCCCGTCATCGATCCCGGATACTTGAATGATTCGGCCGACGTCGATGCGCTGATTCGTGCGGTGGAGATCTCGCGTGAACTCGCCGCGACCCGGGCCCTGCGTCCGTGGATCAAGGAAGAAATCTTGCCCGGCACCGAAACCACCGGCCGCTCCGCGCTCGCTCGATATGTTCGAGCGTCGGTCAACACGTGGTTCCATCCTGTGGGAACCTGCAAGATGGGGTCCGACTCGTATGCCGTCGTCGACGAGTATCTGCGCGTTCACGGCGTCGAGAACCTCCGGGTCGCTGACGCATCCGTGATGCCGGAGATCACCTCTGGTAACACCAATGCACCCACCATGATGATCGCGTGGCGTGCCGCTGACTTCGTCCTCGCATAGTCGCGTCGGTGAACCGGGCTGCCCTCACGACGCACTGCGACCGTCACCACGAAAAGCCAATGTATCCGCGACTGTCTGCCCGGATGAGCCTGCTGATCCCGACGATAGGGCGGGTAACCCCAGTCACCGGCATTCAGGTACGGATCATCGAACCGCGGGTCACCTGTTTCCCAGCGAATTTTCGAGCATGCTGAACGAACTCGCCCGACTGCACCCAGCCATCGGAAAAAGCATAAAAGAGGAAGTTCTCGTATGCAGGATCGATATTCATGAAAGATGCACCTGCTGACTTTGCCTTACCCGGGTAGTGCAGATCAACGGCCCGTCCGCCTATCTACAAGCGCTTCCTCAGTTCCGATCGCGCGATGGTGCTCGTTCCGCCAGCTACTCGTTCACGAGGAAACCACATCGCGAACCCGCTGCCCATTTGAGTCCTGCCGGCTCCTCCGTTTCCCGATCCCCTATGGGGTCGGGCCAGCGCGCTGCTTGCCGGTCGATGGCGAAGGTGAAGCGGTTCCGTGACGTGCGGAGGCGGGTTTTGTGACGTGCGCCGTCTCGACGGCGGCAGTGAGCGGAGCGCGACCCCCGGCCGTCGCGGTCGGAGCATCGATGTGTAGCGGCGTCATTGCACGGAATCCGGCTTCGCTATTACTCGCACATCGGCACTCGATGGAAAATGCTCCCGGATCTCGATCGTTCCGTCCGGTAAACGATCGAGCAAAGCTGCGACAATCATACCGCGCACGGTGTCGGATTGTGGGTCGTCCGCCTCCATATTCGCGAAGTGGATCAATGCGTACCGTAATCCGTCATCGTAGCAGCGGTACCAGATAAGGCAGTTCGTAGTGACGCTGTCGGTTTCGATGCCGACCGTCCACGGAGCGTTGATTGCCTTTCTCAATCTGCCATGTTCTGGACCGCGCGCCTCGACCGCGTGCAGCACCAGGGAATTCGGCCGGTCCCCTGCCTCGACGGCAACGACAATCCCGCCGACCGAATCTGGATCGTCGAGCCGGAGTTCGTCGGGTAGGTCGGCTTCTTCCCAGACGAGAGTGCCTGATAAGGGTTCTTCGGAACTGAAGACGCGGTGGGTCGTGTTGTCACTGTGAGCGTTGTCGGCGTGCGGGCCCCACGGGGTGGAACCGAGACGGTTTGCCGAGGGAGACGATTCAACCCTGTTCTCCGACGCGCCCTCGGTCCCAGTATGAGTTGCACTGGGAACACCACCAGGGGATGTCGGCGGCATGTGGGAGCCTTGGGTGAACGCAGGGTTGCCGAGCTCGACTGCCTGCTGTGGCGGTCCTGTCTCGATCTGCACAGGCGCCGAATCCGCCGTCGCGGACTCTTCGCGACCATCCACCGTCTCGGCAGGATCGAACTCGGTCTTGTCGGGCGAATTTCCTGAGAGCCGGTCGGTTCGGACCACGTCGCGAGCCTGCTGCGCGTTCTTGGGTCCTGCCGACTCCCCCGCCCGCCGATCCCCCCATGGGGTCGGGCCGGCCCGCCGCGTGTCGGTCGATGGTGTAGGTGAAGCGGGTTTCGTGACTTGCGGCAGCGCGGCGGCGGCGCCGGTGAGCAGAGCATGAGCCCAGGCCGCCACTATCGGCGCATCCGAGTGGAACGGCGTCATCGCCACGGCATTGAGATCGTGCGGCGACACACTGAAGAACCTGCTGTACTGTTGCGCGGCGATCTTGTCGGCGACAATTCCGGTCATGGCGATGGCGAGGAGCCGTCCGGTGCTGGCGCCGATTTCGTCGACGGCCTCGGCGAGATGCTCAGCCACCATCGCGTGGAATTGATCGCGCAGCGGGCCGGGCAGCTCCAAGTGCAGCACCCGAGTCTCGTCTTCGTGCATGGCCAGAACCGCAAGGTAGGTACGAAACGCGGTCTCCAGCCGCGGTCGCAGGTGGTCATCGACCATGTCGGACAGTGCCGCCCGGCAGGCGGTTCGCAGGCGCTCGATTGCCGCGGCGCAGGCCGCCTCGAAACCGGTCGCCTTGTCGGAGAACAACTCCTGATATGTCCGGGAGGACACCTCGGCCTGCTGCAGCACGGTTTCCAGCGACATCGCGGTGTAGCCGTCGCGGGCCGCCGCCGAGACCAGCTGGGCCAGAATCCGTTCCCGCTCACTGGGTTCCGTTCGTCCAACCGAAACACTGTCATCCGATTGCCGCTCGGGCCGCATGACATCGGCGGCGGGCTGCACTCCCGGTGACGTGGTACCGACGTGGAGAAGGTCGGCGAGATCACGCTGCAGTCCGGGTGCCGCGGCCACGTCGCCGGTCGCGGCCCAGTTCGCCAGCAGGCCATGAACAGCGGCCGCCAGGGCGCGGTGAGCAGGAGCAGCTATGTCCGGCTCGTCGAGCACCTTTGCCAGAGTGATGACGATCGATTTCGTGACGGTCAGCACGCAGGCGGCGCGGTCGGCAAAATGGATGCCGGATCCCTCGACCAGCACTACGCGCGCGGTGGCGGGGCGGGCAACCACCGCGTTGACATACGTGTGCGCCACGGTCGTCACGCGGGCGGCACGGTCGGGCGCCCGGACCGCACCCACCTCCTCGACAACCAGCCGCCGCAGATCATCCAGCGCCTCCCATTGCACGGCGGAAAACACATCGTAGGTGTGCGAGAAGTTCTCGCCGAAGTCATTCCGCGTCACTCCCGCACGCCGGCAGACTTCGTCAACGGTCGTTGCGGCGAATCCCTGCTCGGCCACCGTCGCAACCGTCGCGCGCAGGATGCGGGCGCGCACATCATCCTGCTGTACAGCAGGTCGTGCCGAGGGTGTGAACAGCCATGCGCCGGGGTCCACCGCCGCGAGACGGATGGGTAGTGGTTCCCAGGAGGGAGCGAACTCGATGCCCAATCGCCCGGTGACCGCACTGCGTACGGCGGGATCGGTTTCCATCGCGTCGGCCACGGCGAGTATGCGCAGATAGTCTTCCTCCTCGCCACGCGCCACCACCTTCACCCCGACGCGCGATACGCTGGTCCGGGACGGCAGGATCTCCGGACGGGAGTGTGGTTCGGTGTTCAGTGTGGCGTGCACCAGCATCTTGGCGCTGTTTTCACGGGTGAGGGGCCGCATCAGGTCCTGCAGCTCACGAGCCGCCGCCCATGCGCCGGGCACATCGTCGATGACGACCCCGAGTCTGGCCACCCAACGGTCGATCGGGACCGGTGCGCCCTGGGCCTGCTCGACCAGATTGAGTCGTTGCGCCACCGGACGGTACCCGGCCTGCCCGGCGAGGAATTGCCCCACCCCACTCGTCGACGGCACCACGACCGGCACTCCCTGTTCGATCGCCTCGGTACCGACTCCGCCGAACCCCTCTGCACGCGAGGGCATTACGACCACGGTCGCGGAGCGTATGTCGGCTCGGATCTCCGCGCGATCGGATGTGTGCGGGCGGGCTTCGACCGCATCCGGGTCGCCTACGGCCTCCGCCAGTCCGGCATGGGCCGACTCCAGGTCACTCGTGTAACCCCGGACCAGCAACCGCACGTCGCGGCCCTGCTCGCGCAGGCGCCGCACTACCTCGGCGATCTCCGCGACACCTTTCAGCTCGTCGTCCACGCGGCCGAACAGCAGAAGCCACACCGGACTGCCCGAAGCCGGCTCCGGCGGCTGCTCGGCCATGTCCAGCACAGGCCGCAGCTCATGCACCGAACCGTGTCCCGCCATAGCGGCCTGGGACAGTGCGTCCGCGGCCAGCGCAGGGCCCAAGCCCGTCACCAGATGTGCACGCCGCGCCAGGAAGATGCCGGCCACGACCGCGGCGCGACCGCGCGCCGGATGGTTCGTGAGCGTTTCCCACAGCATCGGCAACAGATGATGAACAGCCACGAGTTTGGCTGTGGGATAGTCTTTCTCGGCACGCAGAGCAGCGTCGACGCCCTTGGCTTCGACGTGCACAACCACCACATCGACCGAGCGAGGCAAGTCTGTCACGTACTCGGCGTGCCGATCCTGCAGCCAAGCATCACCGACATAGACCTGTACACCCGGCAACCGGAAATCGGGATCGACCTCTTGCGGCAGAACAGTCACCTCGTGCCCGGCCGCCACCAGTCCCTCGCACAGTGCCAGGTTCAACGTGGACATCCCGGTCCGGCCCTGCCCCCACAGGCCGCAGTACACCAGAATTCGCTGCCTGGTGAGGTCGAGCCGCACCGTATGCCGGACCTGTCCCTCCGGCAACGGCTCGGCGGTGTCGAGATTGATCCGGCCGTCCACATCGGACAGCCCGCGGCGCAACTCCTCCACGGTCACCCCGGGATCGGGGTCGGTGGGGTCGGCCCGGGTGTATTCCAGTTGGACGAGCAGGCGGCGCCGGCCATCAGGGTCTTGGGAGGAGGTGACGACGCATACGGCGCCGCCCCCAGCGACTGTGCGGGCGAGTTCGGCGAGCCGCGCTGTCGTAGCGATGATGTCCTTGTGCGCCGGCTTCGAGTCCTCGGCGGGCAGGCGATCCGCGATAGCAGCCGCCAGTGTGCCGGGATTGGATACCGCGGCGCCGGAAACGATTACCTGCCAGCGGAAACCTCCGTAGTCCTCACGCATCTCGGACGCATGCAACCGAGCATTGATATAAGCATCGGATGGGCCATAGGCCGGGTCGGTCTCCAATCGATCGGCGATCTCCCGCGCCTTCGCCGCGTGCTCGCGACGCATACCTCGGTTGTCCGCCAGCCACCCGTCCGGAGGCCGGTACCCAGTATCGGGGTGCGCGAAGGCGGCGCGGTCGCGCAGGTGGTCGATAAGAGCCCGGCGCTCGGCATGTTCGTTGGCCCCGATACGCCCCCCGGACCGGACCCACTCGAGGATGGCTTCCGGCTCCGATAGCGCTTGCAGAACACTGTCCGGCAGGCCGGGTTCCTCCACCGGCCTGCTGCCGACGCGATCATCGGGGACGGGTTGTCCTCGCTCGTCGAGCGCGCGGACGTTGCCCACGAGGTAGACCGATTCGCTGACGTCGTAGCCGTTGAACGTCGTGTCCGCTGGATCGACTCCGACCCTGGTCAGGTGCGGACGCAATGCGTCGAGGTGCCCGAAAAGGGCAGGGCGATTCGTCGCCGCCCCACCACATTGATGATCTATGACGATCGCGAGGAGAAGTCCGCGAGCCTCAGCTATACCATGTGCCCAGTCGGTGAATTTCCGGTAGAAATCTACGACTGAGACGTGGTTGATGTAGGTCTCCGACGGATTAAGACCGCGTATGAGGAGCAACGGCTGCCCGGATAGGCTGGCGGTTTCGATAAGGAGGCCGGCCCCCACCATTCTGGTACGGTCCGGATCATGGGGATTCTGGACCATGACAACGGCGGTCATGTTCGGCATCGCCTCGGCAACTAAGCGGTAGTTGCCAGCCCAACAAGCGCTCGCAATATGCCCGGAGAGTTCGAGCAGCGGCCCTCGGGTCGGAATGAATCGCAGTGGCGTCGAGCTGCTGGAAACGCCCACTCCCTGAGCACGCGCTATCGCCTTCTCGAGCGCTATTGCACTGGTTATCCGGCGGAACTTCCGAGCACCGCTACGGTGTGAGAAATAATGCGAGAATACCTCCTGATTGGTGATATGATCCACGAACTCCCGGACGAGGACAATATCATCCAGGCCAGGATCTCCCATATCGACGTCTCGCAATCGATCGATCCATTCCGGATGCTTCTGCATCGCCCAGGCAAAGCAGATTGTCCGCAGGTGGTCGTGCAGGTCGCCGATGTCGGCCAATCGCTCGAAATTGTTCTCGAAGTCTTTGAGTGAACGCAGTGCCGGAAATCGGTTCGCACTGCCCGATTCCCATGCGATGAGTTCCCGCAGCTCCTGCGCGAGGGTTCCCATCTTCCGGCGCGCCACCTCGTTTATGGGAGCACCGCTGGCTAACCTGCCCGAAGCGAGAGCGCGCTCCAGGGTAGTTATATGCTCGGCGATTCCGCGCCCGAGCCCATCGAGCAGTTGGGTGATCGGCCGTTGCGAACCCGTCATCGCGGAGTGGGCGTCCTGCAAATTCTTCGCCAGCAGCGTGAATCGCGTACGCAGATCCTCTGTCCATTTCTCGCCGGTTCGCAGTTTATCGACTTCGACCACTTCACTCGGCTGATATACGGCGGGCATCGCCGCGACGCGGCCGTCTTTTTCGGCGCGATCGTAATTACCTAGCAGTTGACGCATCGAGGCGATCCCTTTGCCGCCCCACCGGGATTTCGAATAGTTGGAGACGCACAGCAGCAGACTGGCGAGAAAATCCGAAGATTGGATTTTCGCCAAGGTCTCACGCGAAAGATGCGCACTATGCACGTCAGCCACAAAGGCGCGCGCGACAGCCATCAGTTCGGACATTACCACAACGCCGGTGTGCCGCAGGCCGAGCACATCTCTCTCCCCGCCGCCCCGGCCATCGTCCACGATCTTGCGCAGCGATCGGACGAGTTCCGGTATCGGTTCGGGGACCAACTCCATCGCCGCACGATACATCGGAGGCCGGTGGATCGGAGGCAGGGCAGCTATCAAATTCAGATATCTGGAGTAGGCGACATCACCGGGGCCTTCGATGAAACAATTTTCCACCTCCCGCAACTGCTGCTCGGTGAAATTTGCGTCATCGAGAAAATCTTTCGATACCTCGCCGATGCGACCCGATCGGAGGTACACATTTGCCAATGCTTGCCGAATTGCTTTGTGCAAATTGTCCTGTCGGATTGATCCAGACAAGAAGTTACGCAAAGCATCGGCCGGAATTTCGGCAATCCGAGCAAGATCCCGGCCGATCCTATCGAAATCGTTTACTATCGGCCATGCCATGCTGTCGCGGATTATTAGAGAGAAATCGCGATTGTTCGACTCGATCTTCTGCAGCGCATTATGAATCTCGGTCGTCGCCAAGAACCCCACCATGGCGCCGATCCCAGCGGTATTCCAACCAGGAGAAACTACGATGTCATTCAAGATCTCAGAGGCTATCGGGGTCGCGAGCGCAGCCATGATTTCGGGATGCATGGCGAAAGCGATCGCAAGCTGCCGTACATTCAGGTCACCGACGAGGCTGTCACCCGCCGCGTCGAGCATCTCGTATTCCTCGAACCGCTCGACGAGTTCAGCGAAGTGATCGATGATACGGGTATGCTCGGTTGTCGGCCATGCAATCAACCGGTCGACAAGGCGTTCGATGCTGTTCGCGCTCAACGATAGACGAGATCCGGATAGCGCAATTTTCCCAGCGGCGTCGGTCGGTTCAGGCAGTTCGCCATATACTGTTAATGCGGGATTGAGGGCATCCGCGAACCGCGAGTGCAACCGATCATTGGAATCTTCGAAAAATATTTGATCAATCGTCAGCCATCGAGCGTCCACGATCCGGCCCTCGCCGATACCCGCAGCGAAACGCACGGACGCCTCTATCACCGCGACCCCGTCGTCGATGAATGTCACCGAACCCGTCGCCCGCACATTCAGCGCCACGGTCTCAGCCGCGGACGGCGACCGCCACTGGCTCGGCAGACCATCGGCACCGGACAATTCCTTGACCACCAGGAACCGCTCGTCACCTGTCGCATCCACATGCCTGACCATCACCCCGACGTCCGGGGGCAGGACGCGAGGCGCACTCCGGGCGTCGAGTCCATTGATATCCGCGACGGAGGCGCCGTGTGGAAAGCCCGCCCCCAGGGAGCTCGGTGGCGTGCCGAAAATCTGGGCCAGCTCGTGGTCCAGTTGTCCGGTAAGCGCGGCGAGCTCGTCGGTGCCGGTCACGGCCGGCGCATTGTCGTGGCCGTTCAGCTCCGCGATCAGCGACTCGAGTCGCGCCGGTATCCGCTGGCTTTTGGGAGCGTCCCCACCTTCCGCGGCGGACCGGCGCCGCGCATCGGCCCACGTATGACCCGCCAACTCGTCGAGGCATTGCAGACGCCAGGCGAGCCGCACGAGCCGGTCGGTGTCGCCGAGCACACGCTGGTCACCATCGGCATCGATGACCACCGGCAACTCCGGCCGGACGGCCGTCGACAGCGACCCTTTTGCAACGAGTCTCAACCGCCACGCCAGGTCGCGGTACTGCTCCTCCAGTCTGTTCCAGTAGCGCTGATAAGCCGAACCCACTTCCACCGGTCTGATCCAATCGGCCCGCGCACGGTCCACCGGCAGTCCGGCATCCGGCCCGACTTGCTGTGCGGTCTGTACGAGCACCACATCGTCCGCCGTGCTGCCCACCGATACACCCGGTGTTTCGCTGTCTTCGGAAACATTGGAACGCGGTCCTTCGGCCGAACGGGTGACGGCAGGCTCAATCGGCGCCGAATCCGATGCGGCAGTGCCCTTTTCCGATTTTCCGGCGGGACCGTTCGATGGCGCCGGGCCGGGCTCGCCAGGCGGGTGGTGGAACCACATGGCCATCGGCAGATCGGCGGGAACGTGCTCATTCGGCAAGGTGCCGAACGGATCGAAATGATCGACGGCTCCCGGCGGAGTATTCCGCCGGTCCGCCGGCGTTCCAACATCTACGGGACCTCGAGAAGGGCCCTCGTGCGTGCGGTTGCCGACCGGCGAGAGTTCGTCCCGGCGAGGGGTGTTGCGGTCGTCGCCGGCGGCGGACTCCGGTACCGGCTCGCCGATGCCAGATTGCCCCGCGAGCGCCGAGTTGATCTCTTGCACCATGGCCGAGGAAACAGCGGTGCGCTGCGGCTGCGGCAGGCTTTCGGCGGTGGGGGCGCCCCGGCGGCGATCCGCGGCGAGGTTGCCGTCGCGGTCGAACTCGATGGTCTCGAACAGTCGCCGATCCACCCGCAGCCGATCGATGAACTTCCTTTGCTCGCGGCGCCAATCATCGAATCCGACAGCCTTGTTCAGCAAGGAGCGGCGGTTCCGGAGGTCCTTGGGGCCGTAGTCGTTCTCGGTATTACCGTCCCGCGACGCCGCCAGGTCGACGACGAGCAGGTTCGGGTCGTCGACCGAGGTGCTGTCGTTGACCAGCAGCACCATATGGTCGTCAGCGTCGACGCTGGTGCCGGCGGCTCGGGTGTCTTTCCACTTGTAGACCAGAACGGTGATTCCACCGGGCCGGGACTTCAACGATTCGGATACCTGGTCGAGGAATCCGGACTTTTCGAGCCCGATGCCGAATATCTTGCGCACGGTGTCGCGGCCGTGGCCGCCCAACCTGGCGGCGGGCATCTGGAAGCGACCCGCGTTGCCGGGGCACAACACGCGCATACCGGTCACAGCATTGTTGACACAACTGTTGGGTCTGAGGCGATTGATCTGCACGACCGAATCGAGCAGGGCCGCAATGGCCAAAAACCGCGACGCGGCGGCAATGATGTCCTCGGCCGCCCCTTCAGCGACATCCCGGGTGGTCGCGTTCTGGACGTCTGCATCCCGGACGTCTGCGGCTTGGACGGCCGGATTCTGGGACTCCGCGTTCTGGGTGTCCGGATTCTGAGCGTCCGGTCTCACCGGCCCGGTAACTACCGCAGCCGAATCGATATCGTCTCGGGCGGCGAAGTGCCCGGTGTTCGTGGCGGTCAAGTGATCGCCGACCGCTTCGCCCAGGATGTCGCGGGCGATGACGGGGGTGATGCCGGCGGCCGGATAACCCAATGCTGCCGCGAGGGTGTCCCTCGCCTCGGTCAGCAGCGGATCGAGCATGCGCATACCCTCGGCGCCTTCGATATCCGCGATCGGCACGCCGAGTTCGGCGGCGAGCCGGTTCCGCAACGGCATCATCTCGATCAGCGCGTCCACATTGCTGAGCCCGGCACGCGCGCGCGCCTTCGCGGGGGCGGTGGCCTCGACATGTTGACGTAGCACCTCCGCCGCGGCGGGCGCGATACCGGCCCGGTCCAGCAGTTCGCGCACCGGGTCGAGGGAACCGTCGCGTTCGAGTGCGGCGATCTGGTTCGCGACGGCCGGAGCCGGGATTCCCAGCAATCCGGCCAGGCGTGCCGCCCGGTCCGCCGGCTCATCCGGGCGGGTGAAGTCGGGTTCGCCGTACTGCCCGGTCTCGGCTTCGGCGAGGGTGAGGGTGGGCATGTAGGTCGAGAAGGCGTGGTGGCGGATGAAATCCGCGGTGGAGTGCCGCAGCGCACGCTGTTGCAGGTCGGGTGCCAGCTCCCGGACGGCGTGGCTCGCCGCGACGACCGCATCGTGGGTCTGAGGGGCGGGATCGGCGGCATGGGCGGCCACAGCCTGTTCGTAGTGAACCACCGCCGCACGGACCCCGCGCAGATGCATGGCATTGCGGATCAGCGCGTCTTGGGGCGACATCACCACCTGCGCGCTACCGCGCTGACCGTTGCGTGCGGTGCGGTTCTTGGCCTGCTCATGGATGTAGGACTGCTCCGGGGCCTCGGTGATCCACACGTGCATGCCGCCCTTGGCCTTCACCGCATCCGACACCGAGATATCGACCCCGCGCTGGCCCTGCCGGTTGATCACCAGAATCTTGCCCTGCTCACCGGATTCGTCGAAAACCTTCTGCAACTGGGCTTCCCAATCGTCGCCCCAGCCGCGGATTCGCTTGGTGTCGACCGCTTCGATGGCGTCCCTCGGCACGCCCGCACGCACCAACGCCTCCACCTGCCGGGCGACCAGATCGTTGCGGTGGCACAGGATCTTCTGGAATCGTCCCTCGCCTCCGGCCCGCATCTCGTTCGCGTATTCGGCGATCGTGCGCAGTTTGGTGTGGGTGCTCTCGACCACATCGTGCTGGCCCTCCACCAGCCGATGTGTCTGTGCCCGTCCGATCTCGTGCGCCGGCTCCAGGCCGTAGATCTTCTGCAGCACAGGGTTCAGGTCGGTGAGAGTGCCGGACGCACCGGTCACTTCATCGAAGAAGGCGCCTCCGGCACGGTAGATTTCGACCGAATCGATGCGTTTGGCGGACTCCGCATCCGCGCGCACCACGATTCGATGCTGTTGAGCGCTCTCGCCACGAGCCTCGGCCGCGCGGATCTCCTTCGCCTCGACGGCCTGCGCGAGGCTCGCCTTACCCGGCTCTGCGCTCCATCGGGATTCGCTCGTCGTCTTCAGGTTGCGTTGCAGACCGTGTTCGGCCTGATCGATGATGACGATCTTGCCCGTATCCATTTCGTAATGGACACTGTCGCGAACGAGGAATTCGGCCTGGGCGGCGACCTCGAGCCGTGAGGCCCCCATCCCGTCGAGCCACTTCTTTCCGCCGGGCAGTGCCTCGACCTTGGCCCGTCCCTCGGGCGTGAGTTCTGGTTGACCGTCGTACCAGAACATGTATTCCGGTGTGCCGTCGGGATGTACGTCGATTTCCTCGGTGATTCGTATGAGGCCGAAATCCTGGTGCGACAGCGACCCTTTCGCCAGTGCCTTGGTGAGGAATTTGTGGGCATCGAATACCTGCTTGGCGGTTTCCGTCGGCGCTGGCTGTTCCACACCTTCCGACCGGAGGAACTGCCGCTCACCCCGGTCGATGATGCGGTCCATCTCGTCGATCAGCACATGGCGCGGTGGCTTGATGCCGGCATTGCACAGATGCCCGACCGTCTCCCCGGTCGCGACCACGATCGCCGGCCGCCCCTGCGCGATCGGCCCGAAACCCCGCTGCTGGTCCGCCCGGAACACATCAATCCCTAAACCGCCCAACAACTTCTGCACTTCGGCGATTACCCGATCGTCGGTCAACAACTTCCGATACGTGCCGACTTCGCGATTGGCCAGCCCATCGGTCGTGGTCACGAGCAGAACCGAGCCCTTGTGCACCGCACGTTGTATTGCGGCGGCCATGAAAACCAGCGATTTGCCTTCGCCGGGTTTCATTTCCACCGGACGTGAGGTCATCGCGTAAACGGCTTCCGCCTGTTCGACCCGCAGCACCATTCCACCCGGCACCGCGTCACTGACCGTGCCGCGCCGGATGATCTCCATCGTCGCCAGCATCGACTGGTGCTCATCGCCGCCGTGCAGTCCGGCCATCAGCACGTCGTCTGGAAGGTTGTGTAGGCGTTGGCTTTCCGGAACATGCTCGGCGGAGGCCTGGTGGAAGTCGATCAGCAGATCGACCGCCTTGTCGCGGTCGCTGCGCGGCATACCGGCAGCGTCGGCGAGACTGTCGTGATCGGCGGCCGGAACACTTTGCTCGTGGTGCACCGACGACGAACGTTCGCTCGTGGCCGGCGTTTCCGTGCCGTCGGCCTCGGTCCGTCCCGAGCTCTGGAGGCTTTCCGGGCCGGACTGCTCGGCGGTCGTATCCCGCTGCGGGGCCGCATGCTCTTCACCACCCGGCGATCCGTGTTCGGCACGAGCGCCCGACGATCCCGCTTCGCCCTCGGCCACCCGATGGGGCCGTGCCGATGTCTCGGTGCCGGCACCGTCCGCGACCGCGGTGTGTTCTCCGGCCGCACTCCGCCCGTTTTCCGCGTCGGCACTATTTCTGATTGGGGTGCCGATCTTTTCGTGGACCTCCCCGACTGGGCGCGGCGTGGCGCTCGCCGAGAGCTTCTGTGGCGGCGAGGTTTCGCCCACCGCCTCGACCGATCTGGGCGCGGTTGCCTTCCCAGCGGCGACCGGTTTATCGGCCGGTGCCCGCTGGACCGGAGCGGCAGTCTCGGAATGCGCGCCCGACCGTGCCGCGGCGGCGTCGGAGGCAGCAGGACCGGCAGTGATCTGCGGCCCAGGCGGTCGCCCGGCGGCCCTGTCGGCCGAGGCCGATGCGCCTCGCACTTCGGGTGACCGGGCCTCCGCCGCCCCAGTTTTCGAGTTCGCGGTGACCTCGGCAGGCACCGCGCCGCGCTCACCTCCGGATTTCGCCGCATCCAGCCCGGTCCCCCATGCCTCCTTCGCGGCATCCCACGCACGTTTCGATTCCGCCGAAATTTCGAACGGTGGCCGAGCCGCCGGGGCATTCCCGTCGTGCCCCGTCGAGATCGCATCGGGCGGTGTGAACGCCCCGCCGCCGTCGACCGCTGCCGGATGGGCTTCACCTCGGGCGTGCACGCCCCCAGCGAAAGCGCCGTTGAGGAGCGGCGCCAATACCTGGTCGTAATGTTGCGGCCAACCGGCCACCAGCGACGCCGCACCCAAACCCGATATCGCACCGGCGGTGCCGTGCACCAGGCCCATGGCCAAGCGACTGCTCCCGATCCGGGGGAACACCATCGGCGCGAACCTGCCGGCGAGCATGCCGCCCGCGGCTCCACCCGCGCCCGCAAGGGCCGCGACCTCGATCGACTTCAGATCGATACCCGTGGGATTGGAACCGTCCGACCCGATGATGTCGGCCGTGCGATCGCCGGTGGCGACCTGCAGCCCCTGCACACCCGCGTCGACAGCCACGGGCAGCGCGGCAGCCTTGCCCAGCATGGTGACGAGCTGCAAGGGCCCCATACTGCGCAGCCGCGCAGCCGCCTCCGCGCCGCCCGCCGCAATTGCCCGCTCCAGGCTCGTGCGCATCACGGCGCCCTCGGCGCGTCCCCCGACCAGCTCGGCCTCTACGGCCGGCGCCGCCGCAACCTCTCCGACCGGCCCCGCTGCGGCAGCGCCGGCCATCAATCCGTAGATCCGCCACGCCAAATGGATCCCGAACGCGAACATCACGCACAGCCACTTCTCCGCATCGTTGGCTGCCTGCTGCGCCTGATCGGCCAGGGTGTTCACGTCATCGCCGAGCCGGGCCGCCCCCTTCCGGTACGACCGCAATGCCTCGCGCAGCTTGTCGGCCAGCTCTCCGAGCGAATCCTCTTGTGCTAAAAGGTTTTCGATATCAGCCGAGTGGTTTTCCAGCTCGCGTCCGCGGGCGCGCAACTCCGCAACCATCCGGCGCATCTCGGAAATGTCGGCGCGCGGGAGCTCTCCACCGAATACCACCATCTCGATCGGAGTCCGCAGGAAACCGGGCAGACTTTCGAAGGTGTTCCGTAGCTCCACGACCGGGCTGAAGAGCGAACCGTCCATCGCCGTGACCTACCCCGGCTGCGATGCAGCGGCGACCAGCACCGCATGCAGCAGTCTCGCCTGAATACCCGCCTTCTCGCCGTGCTGGACCACCGCCGCGAATGCCACGCCGAGTGCCTCGTCCACATCGAATTCATTTGGTGCCGTGGCATTTCCGGCCAGTTCGGCACGCCAGTCCCGATAGCCACGCACCACCGCGGCAAGCGTACGGTCGAGTGGCGCCTGCGTGTGCAGGTATTCCGCAATCAGGGCACGCTGCGCCTGTCTCCGCGCGGCACCACCACCGGCGGCATCGAGAGCCCTGCCGAACGCTCGTAGCGTCGCCGGATAGATATCCGGCGGTGCCGGCTCGTCGGATTCCATGGTTCGGCCGGTAGCCGGCGCCGCTTGGGCAGTGCGCCGGTCGAGCGTCATCGACTTGGTGCCGTCCCGGCTATCGGGCGGTTCGCAACTCCACCGCACTATTCCGAATTCGGCGTCGAGTTCGGCCACCGCGACGACATCCAGCGCGATCATCGGATAGTCGGTGAGCACTCGGTCCACCGCGTTCACGAAGTCCTGGACGCCCGGGAGCTGGAGGCCGGGGGAGTCGAACCCGGCCACCTGTACACCGTGCCGCTCGGCCAACGCACGTACCAGCCGGGCGATTATGGGATCGGACACCACACGCTCGCGGGAACCGCGCCGATCACCGGCACGTGTCTTTTCGCTGGGCGGCGGCTTCGGCCGTGGTGGGGACCCGTGCCGAGGATTCGCCTCCACCTTACCGGGCGGTCCTGCCTTACCGGGTAAGCCCGGCGTTCGGAGCTGCTGCTGGCTCCACGGGGTATCGCGCCGTCCCGTGGGCGTCGCAGCGCGACTGGCGGGCGACGCGTCCGGAGCTCGCGGTGCGTCACGCCGGTCGGCCGGAGGTAGTGCCGCGGAAGAAGGGGGTGGTGCCGAGGAGGACGAGGACATGCGACCGGAGTCACCGGCCGCATCGGGACTCTCCGGACCGGACTCCGGCCCGGCACGATTCCACGGCCCCCGGACCACTCGGCCGTCGTCGGGCACCGTCCGCTCCGGGGAACCATCCGGCGACCGCGATCCACCAGGCGGGGGTTGTTCGGCGCGCCGCGCGCCGGTGGGAGACACCGGAGATTTCCGCGCCGAAGATTTTCGCTCGGGACCGATCGCGGCGTGCTCGAAAGGGACCGGCGTGCGGGCATCTACAGGCGACTGCGGACCGGCCGCACCATCGAACCGAGGCCCGGCGCGATCTCCGGCTCCCGAACCTGGATCTTCGGTCGCGGCGGCCAGCCGAGCGGCAATTCCGGCGTCCTGTGCGTCGAATTCGCCTGCGACGTCGGCGATTCCGGCGGCGGTACTGCGCAAGCCCTTCCCCATTGCCTGCACATTGGCCAGAACTTGGCTGACGTGCGGTGTGAACTGCTCGGCGAACGCGCGGCCCATGTGGTCGTTGCCCCAGCTACCTTCGGCCTGTTCCAGGCAATCGCGCAGTCCGGCATGGGTCTGCTCCACCCGGTCGGCGAGTTCGGCCAGCCGTACGCCCCGCTCGCGCAGAACTGCCAAGTCCAATCGAAGTTCGCCGCTCATATCCCACAGCCCGGCAAGACCCGGCCGCCGACCCGCAGGCGGAACCGTCGCTCGAAGTCGACGACGAAGGCGGACAACGGCACCGATGAGCTAGAGCGCTCCACAGCACCGTCGTCGGCGACATAGAAGACCGCACGATCCAGCGCCATTTCGCTGTCCGGCACCGGCGATCGCACCATCCAGCCGACGCTGATCCGCTCGGCCCGCAACGTCGAGAGGGGGTAACCGGTGACGTCGTGTCCTCGCCCGCGGATGTACTCGCGGACGAGGTTCAGCGCCTCGGCTTCGCCGGTCCCGACGACATCACCAGCAACCAAATCCGCGAGCACGAACTGGAACAGCGCACCGTCGACATCGACTCCGGTGGTGTCACCGACAACCTGCACGATGGCCTCGCGCGTCACCGCGGCGGCCTCCGCTGCCGACACCAGCAGCTCGGCGGCATCCGGCGACGGACCGTCCAACACACCGGCCACTACTCGCGCCACCGTGTCGGCCGTCCACACCGCGGGCAGCGCCGCCGCGCATTCCCGCATCGGAGCCGATTCCCCCCGGTACCACTGCCCCGCCTCCCACCAGTAACAGAACGACAGCATGCCGGTCGTCACGCGCGGATCGAGCACCGGGTCGGCCACCCAATCCGGCGCTCCCGCAAACAGTTTCGGCATCTCGCCACCCTGGTTGTACGCAGCGTCCAGGACCGGGGCATTCCATACGCCACCCGACAGCACCGCCCGCCCCCCGGGCAGCCGCGTCAATGTCGAACCGCTGTGTCCCGCACTTTGGAATATGCCCACCGACGGACCTATCCGCGGCCCCAGTTCCGAGCCGACCGCTACGAAGGCGGAGGCCAGCACCGCCCACCGTGCCCACAAAACCTCCATGTCCGGCAACTCGCCGAGCACGGGCACCGCCCGTACGCCCGCACTCATGTCTGCGCGCAGTCCGTCCGAGGCCGCTCGCGGCGGCCTCGACTGGGATTCACCACGCCCGATGTAGGCGGCCAACCAGACCGGCAGCCGAGCGCGCGGATAGCGTTCCAGGTCAGCCAGATACGCTTGCGGTGCGAACAGCTGCTCACCGGGAAACGGCTCAGCCCCGTGATCGGCGACGACCTCAGCCCCCTCCACGTCGGCACGCACTACCATCCGCCACCACGGCCCGCTCTGGAATTCGGCCGACACCTCCCGATGCCGGCGCACAAACGCCCACACCGCATCCGACACCTGACACCGAACCGGCTCGTTACCGTCATCGGCCACGAACAATGCCGACTCGGCGACGACGGTCAGCGCGAACGAAGCCTCCAACCGTTGCCATCCAGGCGGCGCCAGCCCACGCAGCCCATCGGCGATTCGATCAGCCAACTCCGCGAGCTCATCCCCCTCGGACCTGATCACAGCATATTTCCAAGTCGTCGAACCTCCATTGCGCAGGCGAACTCGCGACTCCCACGCCCGGCTCAAGTCAGCGAAGCCGGCTCGGCCGGACCGCTCCAGCCACACGGGAGCCCGCAACGCGCGACTGTATGGCTCGCGACAGTGCCGTCGATCTGTCTATGAGTGTATCGCCACGCCGATGCGGCGTAACCGCACACCGGACATTTTGCGAAATAGTTGAGAATTTCCTCGACGGAGGTATATACGGAAAGGTTCATCGACATTCCCGAAAGATTGATAAATGTGTAGCGATTGTGCCGATCTGCGATCGAGGGGACATCGTCATCAACGAATGGGTATACCGATATTACAGATCTACCCATCATTGATGGCCAACATACGCTTCACGACCCTTCCACTGTCGCGTGAACATCACCTTGATAATAACGATATTCGCGATCGGATCATCAAGATGATTCCGATCCAATCCGAAATCAGGGCGATCGACCGGCACTACAGCTTCGAGTCAAAATTTCGAGTTGTCTTTATTTGCTACGGTGATCGACGCATCGAAGACAAATGGACAACGGGCGAGCCGCGCACGGTGATCGCACATGAATCCTCGGTTCTCGGATCCTTTTGCGGAATTCCAGAGGGTAACCACCATGCCCACAGCGAGGAAGCGCACTCATTCCGCACCCTCGCCGAAGACGACATTTACGATCTGCTGCGCGACTCCGGAGTACGGCGGGAAAAATGCGGCTGTGGTGTCTCCGGTTCCGCGGGTCACGACCCCACGCTGATTCGAAAACTCACGGAATCCTTCGATACCTCGGTGCCGACCATATCCACTACTTCCCACACCACCGAAACCCAATGACGGAAGCACGCCCTGCACAGCGCACGTGTTGATACAGGCGCCTCCGGATGCGGTGCGATCCAGGATGCTCTGCGCCGCATCCGAATCCCTGGTGAAGATGTACAGCCCGAGGGGCTTGTCGTGAGAATTGATGTACCCGACGGCCTCGTCGATCGTATCGTAGGGCTTGATCGGCAGGATGGGGCCGAATATCTCCTCATTCATCACGGCGAGGTCTTCCGGAGGGTCCACCACGAGGGTAAGCGGCATTTGCCGAGTTGCCTTATTGATCTCTACGTTTGGTTTGAGATCGATAATCTTCACACCACGCTGACGGGCTTCGTCGAGAGCGCCGGTCAATCGGCCCAGATGACGCTCGTTGATGATCCCGGTGCAGTCCGGCGAAGTTCCGTAATCGGGCACCGTCGTGAAGGTATGAGATATCGCAAGGTCGATGAACTCGTCGAGCTGTGCACGGGGCACCAGGCAATAGTCGGGAGCGATACAAATCTGGCCGTTCTTCGCCAGTTTGTTTCCGATGATCTGTGCAACCGTCTCCTCGTTCACGCTGTCGCTATGGACGATTACTGGGTTCTTGCCGCCTAGTTCCAGTGTCACCGGTACGAGATTCTGCGCGGCAGCTACCGCCACTTGACGACCCACCGCAGCGTTCCCGGTGTAGAGCAAGTGATCCCACCGCAATTCAGCGAAGCGCCGAGCCAGTGCGACACCGCCGGTTACGACCGCGACCCGATCGCTGTCGAATGTCGACGAGACGATATCAGCCAACACCATGCTGCTTGCGGGTGCAAGTTCCGATGGTTTGAGGATTGCCCGGTTACCGGCCGCCAGAATATCGACCAGCGGTCCCAGCGACAGCAGGAACGGAAAATTCCACGGTGATAGCACTCCGATAACACCTTTGGGCTGGTACTGAATTTCTGCCGTGGCAGTACCGAACGATTGTGGATCGACAAAACGCTGCTCAGGCGCTGCCCACTCTTCCAGCTGGCTGGCAACGTATTGCGCTTGCCCTGCGACACCGAGCACTTCCGTCAAGTCGGTCAGCTGGGTGGGGTGCACGGCGAAGTCGGCAGCCAGCGCTTCTTGAATCTGCTTTCGGAAGCCGAACATGGCACCTGCCAGCGCGGTGAGTTCCTCGCGCCGCTGCCCGAGTGTCGGAGCACCTTGTTCACCAGATGCGGCACGCATCCGGCCGAACCTACGATCGAGTTCGTTGATCGCTGTCGCGTCATCGAGTCCTTCGGGGGTGGTGGATATAGCGGTCATGACAAACCTCCGTTGCGTAGCGATTCGGTGGCACGGGCATCGACTTCGAAGTCGCCCTGATCATTCGACGTCAACACGACGCCGTAATAGCGCTCGGCCGCGGCGACGGATACGTATCCCGCTCTCACATCAGCGAGCACTTCGTCGGCCGGGCGATCATGCGGCGAACCGAATCCACCACCGCCGCCCACGACCACGACGTGGCAATCGCCGGCGGCGAGGGAGATCCCTTGAACTTTGCCATTCGGGAATTCGACTTCCGTGCCGTCGCTTCGGTCCACTGTGATGCTATTCGCAGCGCCCGAATGTCCGTGTTCCAAACCCCATGGGGCGCAGGTCGTTCGCTCGATCCACGAGCTGAGCTGGACATCCACGTTGGCCCGAACCTTCAGCCGTGTCCCGAGGCCTCCCCGGAAGCGGCCCGGCCCGCCGGAATCCTGAACAAGCGCGTACTCCTCGATCCTGACGGTCGGCGACTTTGCTTCTGTGACCTCGACCGGCGCGTTGTGGGTATCGCCGTCATTGACGCAGATAGTCGCGGATTGTCCGTCGGCCGCCGAGGTCGCACCCCATCCACCCCCCTGCGGGCCACCAACGAATTGGAAGAATCGACCTTCGGGATCCGTCCCATGCGACAACGTCATACCGAGATCAGCATGATGACCGGCAATACTGACATTCGGAAGTACCGGCGCAAGCGCCTTGAAAATGCAGTCGACCACGGTCATCGGATAGGTCATCCACCAGCGCATGGCAGCGGGTTTCACAGCGCTCACTACCGTACCGGGCGGTAATTTGATATCGAGCGAGCTCAGCGCGCCGTCGTTGATCGGGTAGTCCCGGGGTGAGGTTATGCATTTGAATGCCACTTGTGCGGCGGACCGTCCTGCGGTCGCGCCGGAGTTGTAGTAGCCCGCTACTTGTGGACTCATCCCTTCGAGATCGATACTCATCGAGTCTCCGGCCACCACGACCTGCACTCGAATCGGCACCTGACGTCCGATCGTGACGCCGTCGTCGTCCATATACGCTTCCGCGGAATAGGTACCGTCGGGAATCTGCAGTACCGCCTGCCGGGCCAGTTCGTCGCTGCGGCGATACATCTGCCGAACACAGTCCTGGACGGTGTCGGCTCCATAACGTTCGAGAAGCGTGTGCATGCGTGCCTCGCCGGTACGAATCGCTGCGACCTGCGCGTTGAAGTCACCCATGGCCAGGTCTTCGAAACGGACGTTCGTCGCGATGAGCCTGGTGAGCTCGTCGTTCTGCACGCCTTCTTTGAAGATCTTGACGATCGGTACCTGTAACCCCTCCGAGTAGATGTCTGTGGTGGTGCCACCGAGAACACCCCCGACATCCAGCCAATGGGCCATCGAGGACGCGAAGGCCACCAGTTCGCCGTCGTGAAATATCGGCAGCGTGAAAATCATGTGATTGAGGTGGCTGCCCATGATGTACGCATCATTGGTCAGGATGATGTCACCCGGATGAATTCCGTCCCGACCGTAGAATTCTATCTTCGCCTTGACGGCATCCGAAAGCCCGCGAATGAACATCGGGAGGCCCAGCCCGATCGACATCGTATTTCCGTCGGCGTCGAACAGCCCGACGGTGAAGTCTTGCGCCTCGTAGATGATCAGATTGTACGCGGTTCGCATCAGGTTGGTCTTCATTTCATCGGTGATTGCAACCAATGCGGACCGAATTATCTCGGCAGTGATCGGATCGACACTCCGGTCGGATCCGATGGAGAGGGAATCAATGCTCATCTCAGGCTCCGATCGTCATCAGCAAATTGCCGAGAGTGTCGACAGTAACGGCGTCGCCAGGACGCACCAGGACAGAGGTCGTCGGCTCATCGATCACCGCTGGACCGTCGATATTGTTGCCGGCGAGCAGTGCGGCTCGATCGAACACCGGAGTAGGTACCGGGCCTTCGTCTGCGGAAAAAACTACCTCACGCCTGCTCACAATCGAATTCTCGGGCGGGCAAGGACCTCCGGATTCGATTTCAGCAAGAATAGGTTTTGGCAATTCACCGACAGCGGAAACACGCAGGCTGACGATTTGAGCCGACTGCTCCGGAGCGCTATGGCTGTAACGCTTTTCATGGGCTGCGTCGAATAGCTGTCGAATTTCGCCCCCGGGTACGCTGAGCGGAATCTGCACGGTAACCGTGTGTTCCTGCCCCACATACCGCATGTCCGCGGCACGTTCGAATCGCACTTCCCCGAATTCGACGTCACTTGCGCGAAGCGACTTCTCGCATTCGAGCTCCAGTTCCTCGAATTCATGGTCCACATCTACTGTGGTTGCCACATCAAGCGTTCGAACCTTGGTTTGCACAATATCTCGGCGCAGGTCGGCCATCAGCATTCCGACAGCAGAGAACACGGATGGCATCGGTGGTATGACAACGTGCCGAATGCCGAGTTCGCGCGCCACGAGCGAGACATGCAGGGGACCGTTGCCGCCGTAGGCGAACATCGCGAAGTCACGTGGGTCCAGGCCGCGTTCGGTGGTGACGGCCCGGACGGAGTTGGCCATCGCCGCCGCGCCGATCGCGATGATTCCCGTGGCCGCTACCGGCGTGTCGACACCGATCCGATCGGCGACCTGCTTGACGGCGGCAACCGCCTTATCGCCGTCCAGCCGCAACCCGCCGAATAGCTCACCCTGTGGAGAAAGGTGCCCGAGCGCAACTGTCGCATCGGTGATCGTGGCATCGGCCCCACCTCGGCCATAGCAGGCAGGCCCGGGCGCCGAGCCTGCGCTGCGGGGCCCGACATGGACACCCTGCGCGCCGTCGACCCAAGCGATGCTGCCGCCACCGGTTCCGACTTCGACGATATCGATACACGGGATTCGGATCGGCAGCCCGGTCGCATACCCACCGAGGAAGTAATCGCTGGCCAACGGCATCGTGAGATCCCGGATTACTGCCGATTTGGCTGTAGTCCCCCCCATATCGAAGGCAATGGCCTGCCGGTAGCCCAATCGCTCACACATCGCGATCGTGCCGACAACGCCTCCCGCCGGCCCGGATTCGAGCATCTGAACACACTGCACCTTGGCGGTCGCGACGTCGGATACACCGCCGTTCGACTGCATCACGGCAAGCGCTTTCGCGGAGCCCAGCCGATCTGCGAAGCGGCCGAGGTATTGGCTGACTTCAGGGCCGACGAACGCATTGGCCGCGACCGTCGATGTCCGTTCGAACTCGCGATACTCACGTGAAATCTGATGGGACATACTGACATAGCAGCCCGGGAGCTCCTCCTCGAGGATCTTCCCCACCCGCATCTCATGTTCACTGTTGCGATATGAGTGCAGCAACGCAACAGCCACGGCTTCGACTCCGAGTTCGCGCAGTCGGTGGGCGACATGCCGCACTCCGTCGTCGTAGAGTTCTTCGATTACCGAACCGTCGGCGGCCAATCGCTCGTCGACCTCGAAGATCATCGCCCGATCTACCAGAGGCCGGTGTTTGGTGAACGACATATTGAACGCATCAGGGCGGTTGATACGACCGATCTCGTAGACATCACGAAAGCCTCGAGTGGTGAGCAGCGCGGTCCGCGCGCCCTTGCGTTCGATCAGCGCATTGACCACGACGGTACTACCGTGGATTACCAGAGACAACTCGTCTTCGGATACGCTCGCCGCCCGGACACCCTCGAAGATCCCGTCGATGAGATCCCCCGGAGTGCTCAGCGCCTTTCCGAGCGTCAGTGTTCGGCGCACGTCGTCGTACGCCACAACATCCGTAAACGTACCCCCGATGTCGACTGCCATCCTTACGGCCATATTCCAGTCTCCTCGTGTCGGCTGACCCAACACCTGACTGTATACGAGAATTAATCATTTGGATACACTTCTGTGTAATGCTTCCGCCGCGCGTTGTACCGCCCCGGCCCGGCGCACGCCGTGGTGACACCTGCGGCATGAGCGAGCCGACCATGTTGGACACCGAATACTCGAGCAATGGGATCGCCGCTATCCGCAGCGCAGTCCTGCCCGTGATTCGTTGCGGCCGATGGAGATGCCTGGCGGTGAACTCCGGCCCGCCGACCTTCCCGACGCGCACACGCGCCGGCGCAATGGGTGGGACCCGGTTTCGCATCGGCGCCACGACCGCACTCGCATGGCCGGTTGCCGAACAGACCCATGGCATAAGTGTCGGGCGGTATCTGATCACACTGTGGCCGAACCGGATTCGCTGCTGATTCCGGTTCGGGGCGCGGTCGGTTGTTGCGAGGCCCCGGGTGGGTGGGTACATGCGTGGAGCCGACCGCGGACCCGGAACGTAGGAACGGGTGAATGCGCGGACCGAACGCACCGGCGAGGGCAGTCCGGACCGGACGCAGCGGCCGCTGCGGGCACCAAACCTGCCGATCCGCAATGGCGGTATTCCAGCATGGCTGGGAACACAGAGAATTGCCACATCGCAGCGACAGGAATCTATCCGTGGCTGCGAAGCTCTCCTTCCCGCAGGTTCGACCATAGGAGCATCTCGTCTGGTGGATAGTTCGGCGCGCGATATCTACCGATCGGAGAGCTGGAGCCCCACGAGCCGGCTCGGATGATCGGCCGGACCGAGGGTCTGCGTGGTTGATTCTCATCGCGCCGGAACGCCTCCGGCGAACGGCGCCGGGAGCCGCTACCGGTTGGCACGACGACGATCTACTCCATTCGGAATCTTCTCGCGATGCTCGATGCCGGACGGAGGCTCCGGAATCAGCGATTCGCCCGAAGGGCACGATCGCCATTCTGACCAGCGACGGATTCCTGGCCCTGAAGAAGGACAGCGCTCAGCTGAACTTCCCGAGGTGGAACTACCTGCAGGGCCACCTCATCGGGGACCAGCCCGGCGCCTTTGCCGGGCGGCAGGGATTCGAAGAGCCCTCGCCTGCAGATCACCACCCCCACTTCAGCCACCTCCACATTGCGCGCATCTACTCGAGGACGGCACCACATGGCCGCGTCGCCGACATCATGCTGCGAGCCGCGGCACGGGCCAAGTCCACACAGCCCAACCATCAGGAGATTCACTTGTCACCAATCGAGGATCACAGGAGGGCGAAGCGGCGCCGACCACGCTGTCACCGGCACTTCACCGTTCTCCTGTTCATCACTCGCCCTCAAATGTATCCAACATTCATTGCTTTGTCCATAAATAGCGACAACATGTATCCATATGTCGCTCAGGCTGAGCCTGTACCGCTGGGCATATGCGCCGTTCGTGATCGAGTCAGCGGGCCGGATCGTGCGCGGCCCGCACCTCGAAGGTTGCCATCATCCCCATGTCCTCATGCTCGAGGTTGTGACAGTGCATCACATACCGCCCCGGGTAGTCGGTGAATCGGATCGCGATCTCCGCCACCTCGGCGGCACGAAGATCGAGGGTATCCTTCCAGCCGACATCAGTGGCACGCGGCGGTCTGCCATTGCGTGACAGCACTTGAAATTGATTGAGATGAAGGTGAACGGGGTGATTCAGTGCCGTCACGAAGCGCCAGATCTCTACCTCACCCACCCTGGGGTCCGCCACGATCGTGCCGGGGGCGTAGGGCTTGTCATTGATCACCCAGCCCATCGCCGCGCCCACCGTACCCCGCCGGAAAGTGAACTGACGCGTACGAACAGCCGCTGCCGGATCGATCTTCTCGATCGAGGTCAGGACATCGGGAACGACGGTGCGGTCTTCGGCCCCTTGGGCTACCACGAATCGCATGACCTGCGCCGCGCCGCCGGAGCCGAGATCGTTGTGAATTGTCACCTCATCACCGACCGCACACTCCGAGAAGTCGACAACGACATCGAACCGTTCACCGGGGGCGATATCCAGAGTGTCCAGTGTCTGCGCTCGCTCCAAGAGCCCGCCGTCCGAACCGATATGGATGAACGGAACTTTCCGCCCAGGCGAAACGTCTGTCCGCAGCCGGTACACCCGAGCATTGGAGGCGTTCAATATCCGCAACCGGTAGCGCGCGACATCAACTCGATGCACAGGCCACGGCACGCCGTTGACCAGGACAACATCGCCGAGGACACCCTGCATGTACCCCGCTGTCACACCGGGCTTCGTCCGCATGTCCGGATCCAGGGCCGGATATTTGAACCCGCCGTCGGCTGTGAAGGCCCTGTCGGTAATCATCAGAGGAATGTCCCGGCTCCCCGAAGGCAGCCGGAGATCTTTCTCGGCGTCATCGACGATCAGGTGGAAACCGGCCAGCCCTCTCCACACAGACGCTCCGGTGTAGTCCATTCGGTGGTCGTGATACCAGAGCGTTGCCGCAGGCTGGCTCATCGGGTAGTCGTAATCACGTTCGCCCACTACAATTCGAGCCGACGGATCGACGTCCCCGGGCATCGTCTGTGTCGCCTGTTGCGCGCCGACCGGCACCAGCAGATCGGTCGGATACCCGTCGGAAACGGTGGGTACGTGTCCCCCGTGCAGATGCACGACTGCCGGAACCGGCAGTTCGTTGCGATGAGTCACCACGGTTCGCCTACCGCGTTGCGAAACCAGCGTGGGCCCGGGAAAGGTCCCGTTGTAGCCCCAGATCGGAGTGGAGTACCCCGGCAGGATCGTGGCTGACGCGGGGCGCTGTGTGATGCGGTAGTAATCCGTTGTCTCGTCGGTCCTTTCGGGTGCGAGGACCGACGGTACGGTCAGTGGCAATGTGAACGGTTCGGGCAGGCGCGCGTCTGATGTTTCCTGCGCACCGAGAATGGGTAGTTCGGCGGCGAATCGGAACCCTGTTGCGGCACCCAGCGCGGCGACGATTCCGGCTCCGCCGGCGAGCCGGAACAGGTCCCGACGATTCATCGAGTTCACAGCTCCCCCAGCGCCTTCGCTCCGACCGGAGCACGATTACGCCAGGTGTAGGAGAACAATCCGAGCATTCCAGCGGTGAGCAGCACGCCGAGCGGAATATGCACTGCGAGGACACCTCTGTGCCCGAGCATCATCTCGACACCTGCGGCAACGGTCAACATCAGACTGATCAGTGCCGCCCACACGGGCGACCCGACGACAAGCCGAGCCAGTCCGAAACCAACGGTCTGAATCAGCAGCCCGGCGGCAAGAACCGATCCGTTGACAGAATGCGCGTCCAATGCCCCGAGACTGCCGGACAGGAACTCTCCCGCTAGCGTCGACTGCGCCACACCGCTGGCCGCGGTGAACAAGGTAACCACCCGAAGGGCCCAGAAGATGGTCCGCTTCATCACGCCCACTTCCCTGCGTGGGCCTCTCGAGCCGACCCGTTCCCGGGTCTCCGCACCGAGTCTGGCATGAAATGTCCTTCCACATAGTGGCTTACGCCGTTGGTTCACCCGAAATAGATGGCGAAAACTTCTGAAATTTGCAGGTGCTGTTGAATCGAGCGATCGTGCCCGGCAATCGAGAATCAGCTCGACACCCGACCGGCTCACCAGCGACTCATCGTGGACCTGCTGGCCGCAGCGCGAGAACAGCCCGGCAGATCACAGCTGGACAGCCTGGGTCGTGTTCCCGAGCGCATCGCCCCCACATCGCTGAATTCGTTGCCCGCCGGTCGGATCCATTGATGCGCGGGAGCGACGGACCTTGCAGGAGTAGCCAGCGTGAAGTGCGGTTCGATTGCGACGGCGCCGCGCTTCTCCCATGGACCGGATAGGCCGACCTCCCGCCGGAGGGGGCATCGTCACAGTGTCCGCCGTGCACTCAAAAGCCAAGCGGGAACAGCGGATTCCAGGTCATCGCCGGGCAGCCTCCCGACCATCTCGCACCGCCGCAGCGAGTCGACAGCCCAGCCGGTTTCGAACGCGTCGCGCAACTCCTGTTCGGTCAACCGCTGAGGTCCCGGTCCAGGTGTTGCCAGATCACTGACAGCCAGGATGTGCACCACGCCCCCGACAACCGACACTCCCTGCAAGGCTTCGACATATCGGGATCGGTCATCGTGGGTGAAGATGTGAAACAGCCCGGAATTGATGACCGCGTCGAATCGGCCGACTATATCGGGCAACTCCCGGCCGTCGCCGACCACGAACGTCGCATCGACACCGCGATGAGACGCTTTGAAGCGTGCGTGTTCGAGCGCTGCGGGGGCCACATCCACGCCGGTCACCTCATGACCACGCGCGGCGAGATAGAGCGCGTTCTCCCCGCTTCCACAGCCGACGTCCAGAACACAACGACCGATGACACCGGCTTCCTCCAGAGAAACCACTTCCGGCTGCGGCATGCCGATCTCCCAGCCGGCAGCTCGGACCGCAGCACCGTCCGGAGTCTGCGAGCTGTACACGGAGTTGAAGTACGTTGCCCGATCGAATTCAGGACTAGACATCACAGACTTCCCGTCACTGTGTATTTCGACTGATTTCGAGTCGCCCTGCGGGCGAGTCATGGCCCGATGAGCGGCACTCACTGCATCGGACGAAGACGGACTACAGCCGTTCCCTCGGCCAACGCCCGCCGTAGATCCTCGCGGTTCAACGCCCCATCGGGTTCGAGCCTGATGCCCGCAAATTTGCCGTGAGTCGGATTGTGCTCGAGAATCACGCGATAGAGCTCGATAGCACGGTCTTCTTCAGTGACCACTTCCCATTCGGCATCGACATTCGCGCCGCGCAACCGAATGCGAACCGGCTCACCGACGCGGAGATTTCGACGCCATCCGGCCGACGTACCGATCAGTAGATGATCGTCATGCCTCACATAAGCCACCGGATTCCGGTAGATGTGACCTGTTCTTCTTCCGATCACGGTGATGATCAGCAGCTTTCCACTCAGAACTCGATGCAGCGGCGAGCGGAGCACGAGCTTTACGACGGTATTGCCGACTCGCTGGCCACGCGACTGCCCGGGCCTGGCGTTGTTTGCAGAACTGACCATGGCATTCCCTCTATAGGTGTACCGATCCACGCCGTACACCCACGATGCGACCTCACTCGGCCGAACCCGTGACGTAGGGTCGGTCCGATCAACGTGAACTGCTGACGGTGCGTGACGGCGGCCCATCTAACGCAACCATGAGTTGCGATAGCATCGAGCATGCCAGAACCACGCCGATATCGCAACGAGGAGTTGCAATGAGCTTCGTCGCGGCCCCGGGCCGAGGGCCGAAGGTACGCGCCGCCGTTCTCACCGCAGCGCTCGGAGAGCTGAGCGAACGCGGATACGCCGCCTTTACCTTCGAAAACGTCGCACGCCGGGCGGGTGTCCACAAAACGACCGTGTACCGCCGATGGCCCGACCGCGATACGCTCATCACCGACGCACTGTCGGACAGCGTGGCCACGGAGATTCCCATCCCCGACACCGGCTCCATCGAAGGCGACCTTCGAGTACTGGCGCGCAGCCTCGTGGCGTGGATTACGAGCCCGGCGGGCCGGGCCGTACTGTCGGTCCTCCTGGCCGATACCACAGGGAGTCAACAGCCTCCCGATGTAGTGCGACACGTGTTCCGCGACCGCATACGCCGTAGCCTCCCGATTGTCGATCGCGCGGTCGCTCGTCACGAGCTCCCCGCAGGAACGGATCCCGCGGAGCTTGTGAAGGCGCTCGTTGCGCCCATCTATCTACGTGTGCTCATCACCCACGAGAATGTCGACGACCGCACTGCGGAGACAGCCACGGCGGTGACCCTCACGGCCGCACGAGCAGGCCTGTTCGCCCGGGCCGACGAAACCTGAGCCCCCCGTTCTCGAACATTCGCATATCAGTCCCCAGCACGCAGACCCGATCCTCGTTGACATCCGGATACGGCACACCGGCGTGGTTGAGAAACAACGCCACCGTCGCCCGGAACGCGGCACCCTCCCCGCATCGCTATCGCCTGATTGCTGCACGAAGTTCCTCGCCACCGAGAACCCGGGCCTCAGTCTGTTCACTGCGAACTCGCAGGGTCGCAGACTTACCCAGAGTGCCCCTTACGAGAGGTCCGCCAGATACTTCAGCAGCTCGGGGACGATGCGCTCGTACGCATCCTCCTGCAGATAATGCCCCGCCTCTTCGAGGCGAACCACATTCGCCTCAGGGAAGGTCTGCAACCAGAGATTGTCGATCATGTCCGGAGTGAAAGCGACGTCGTTCATGGCCCACACAATCTTTACCGGTCGATCCCGAAAATACTCCTCCAGACCCTTTTCCGTCTCGATCAGCAGTGGAGCCATCGCACTGTTGGGTCCGTTCGGAATCGCACGAGGGAATTCGAGGACACCAGTTCGGCTGGACCAAGTAGAATGCGGAGCGAGGTAGGCGTGGCGAACCTGCTTCGTCAGTCTTTCCTTTTTCACCACCCCGACACCGAAAAGGAAAGAACGATGGAACATCGAGAATCCCTTGACCAGAAGCTCGCCGATCCCCGAAATGCGGAAGAACTTCAGCGGCAACGGAAACTTCCATTCTTCCTTCGGGTTCTGAATAGAAGAGTTCATGATAAACAGACCATCGACTCGATCCGGATTGGCAGCTGCCCAGGCCATGCCGAGCGCCCCCCAATCCTGGGGTATCACGACCGCGCCGTGAAGATCCAGCGAGTCCAGCAGCGCGTTGAGCCGCCGGGCGTGCTTGACCGGATGATACAGAGCGGGGTCCGATGGCTTGTCCGACCGTCCGAAGCCCAGGAAATCGGGTACGATCGCACGATAGCCAGCGTCGACGAGCGGTCCGACGAAGTTTCGGTAGAGGAAGCCCCAGGTCGGGTTTCCGTGGACCATTACCACCGGCCGACCGTCACGTGGCCCCTCGTCGATATAATGCAGACGCCCTTCCGGAGTATCGAACCAATGCGGCCGGTAGGGCCACAAGCCGCCGAAAGTCCAATCGATCTCTTTCATCTTCCGTTTTCCTTCGATGGGTTTGAAACGATACTGCCTGTCCTACTATCGTAGGAATCGAGCCAGTTCGCCGTGTCGATAAAGTCCGTTACGAGATCAGTGTATTCGTTTTCCAGCCCAGCCAGCCGAGTCCATATCGCATGCATGTCTTCCCCCGATGGATTATCGGTCATCAACGTGTAGAAGGCGCTGTCGGCGGCACATGCAATCTGATCCATCAAAACGCCCAGGGCGTCCGAGCCCACCCGGAGCCAGGCTTTTCTACCACGCAATCGACTGCCGGCCCATGCGTTGATGTCGAGAATCAAAGCACTTCTGCGAATGTGCACTTCCGTTGCTCGCTCGGGGCATTCGCGGCACAGTCTGTGAGCCTGAACCAGGTCGTATGCACGCCGACACAGGTATCCACCGACATGTTGACCGCGCAGGGCGCACAGTAGCTCGCTCGCTGTCGGCAGCACCGGGATCGGCTCCACACCTGACGGGCGACGATCGCGCGAAACACCCTTCCATGCCGACCGTCCCTGGCCGACTCCGGGCTCGGCACCTTCGAACGCAACCATCCGAATGCCTGCTTCACAGTGGACGGACACCGGAGTTACGCGGAAGGCTTCGCGGCCAGCGTTCGGGCGATCTTGTGCGTATCCACGAAGTGGTCGAAGCGCACCACTCGCCCGTCTCGAAGCTTCACCACGTGAGCGAACCGGAAATGCTCGGCATCCCCATGCGGCCCCTTCGTTGTTGCCGGCCCCATGACGGTTACCGTGTCACCACCATCGATGAGTACTTCGGGAACGAACTCGAGCTTCTCGTAAACGGTGGGGATCTTCGCGAACACATCGGCGGCTACGTTGTCGCGACCTTCGGTCAAGCCCGGATACGGCAAGAACTCCAGTTCCGGTTCTGCCCAAACGATCTCGGGGGCCAACGCCTCGAAGATCGCGTCGAAATTTCCGTCAGCCAAATCCGCGTACATCTTCCGCACGATTTCGACGTTGCTGACCATCTACTGCTCCTCCAGGGCGATCGTGATTCGTATCACCGTAGCGTATCCGATGTGGATCTTTTTGGCTACACATAATATGTAGTTGGATACATGTTGCGGACGGACGGCCTTACTGCGCGACGGGCGTGCCATAGCGGAGTCGCAGGCAACATCGCCGAGGTTGCGGATCAGGTCTGCGGCAGGTCAGGCACTGTTTTCGACCACCAGCGCTCGCGACCCACGCCGGACATCGAGACGGTGCGCCGAGCCACTCGTGTGGGCCGAGTCTCTCGACCTACCCAGAAGCGCAGAAGCCGTAGGCCGCTCGGCGTGGGGGCGAGCGGCCTACGGCGCATGCGGGAAGGGCCGGATCCGTTCAGTCCGCTTCGACCACTTCAACTACCTCCGCGCGCGGACTATCGACAAGTTCGAAGGCGGCTGCCGCCGCCGGATTCCCGGCTGCCGCAGCCATTCCCGCCTCCATCTGCTCCGAGGTCTCCCAGCGCCACTGATCCATCCATATGCTCTCATCGAGACGGCCGAGGCGGGTATCGATGAGCCCGGGACAACAGGCGCGGATGACCTCGATAAGGTCGCTTCGCCGTGCCACAAGCTCGTCGACCCGCTCGGGATCGGCATTGAATCGAACGACGCGGATGACGCTCATCGCTTGGTCTCCCTGGTGGTAGTGACTGCTCGCTGGTCGATGCGACGTCGCTCCAACCGAGATCGAGCAGTTCGGTTTGCGCCGCAACACTGAAAGTGTATACCTAGATCACACATCTGGATACATAAGTTCCCTCGATGTGTCCGCCCAGGCGGATGGACAGGCGCAGGCGCCCGGGCCGCCCTCAGCGCCGCAACGGTCTGAGCGAGCCACTACCGAACTACCATCGAGGAGTTACCGACATGGATGCTTTTCCCGAGGTCAGACGGTTGTCGCCTGGCATGACGATGCCGCCGTATTGATGGATGACAATGCGTGGCGAATGGCTGACGGTGCCGACCGAGGCGCCGCTGACGCATATTCAATTCCGACGCTTCGCTGGATGCCCGGTCTGCAACCTGCACTTACGATCATTTATCCAGCGCAATTCACAGATTGCCGCCTCGGGCATACATGAAGTAGTGGTGTTCCACTCCACTGCAGAAGCGCTTCGCAAGTATGAATCCGACCTTCCTTTCGATGTGATTCCGGACCCGGGTAAACGCTTGTACCTGACATTCGGCGTCGAGAGCAGAAAAGGCGCCCTACTGAATGTGCCGACCAGCAAGGCGATTGTCTGCGGAATTGCTCGGAGCGCGGTCGAAACGATTCGCGGCAAGCGTCCGCTGCCACCGCTCGATCCGGAAGGTGGCCGCAATGGCCTGCCCGCAGACTTCCTGTTCCGAAACGACGGTCTCGTCATAGGCGTGAATTACGGCGAACATGCCAGTGATCAATGGTCGGTAGACGAACTTCTGCGCATTTCATCCGTCGGCACGGCGAATTTGTCCGACGACGGACTATAGGGCATTCCGGGCGTTCCTTGTAACCGCTCGGACTTTTACAGTAGTTCGCCGAGTTCGCGCATGAGGGTAGCTTTTGTCTGCGATCCAGAAATACGACGAAGCATCCGACCGTCATGGAAGAGCAGCATCGTGGGGATAGAGGCGACACTGTACTTGTTCGCCGTTTCCGGGTTCTGATCGGCATTGATCGCGGCAATGGTCAGCTTGTGGCTGTACTGTGCGGCGAACTCCTCCAGGACCGGTGTCAATGCTTTGCATGTGGGACACCACTCCGCCCAGAAATCGAGCAGGACGGGTTTTCCCGCTGCCAGTACCGCACTCCCGAAGGATTGGTCGGTAACTTCGACGATGCCCGTTGATTTTTCGGTGAACATTATCTCTCTCTCGATCGCTGGAACAACCACAAAGTCATGAAGTCACAAAGTCGACGGCATAGCATCTCGACGATCGGCCAGCCAATGCTCCACGTCGACGGCCGCCCGGCATCCACTACCCGCCGCGGTTATTGCCTGGCGGTACCGGCGATCAACCAGATCTCCGGCCGCGTATACCCCGGACACGGAGGTTCGAGTGGTACTTCCGTGTACGACAACATAGCCGTCCTGATCCAGATCCACCTGACTCGATATCTGCTCACTCCGGGGCGTGTGTCCGATCGCAATGAACACACCGGACATTCCGACAGATGAAAGAGAGCCATCGACCCGGTCTCTCAGTACGAGACTGTGCACTTGAGAGTCCCCCCTGACCTCCACGACTTCGGTGTCCGTCAGGAAATCGATCTTGGAATTCGACCGTGCCCTGTCCAGCATTACCGCCGATGCGCGGAATTCGCTCCTCCGATGAACGATGGTCACATGTTCCGCGAAGCGGGTCAGAAATGTCGCCTCTTCCATCGTGGAATCACCGCCGCCGATCACCGCGACCGTGCGCCCACGAAAGAAGAAGCCGTCGCAGGTGGCGCAGGAGCTGACACCGCGGCCCAGGAACTCCCGCTCGCCCGGTACCCCGAGGTACTTGGCCGCCGAACCCATCGCCAGGATGACCGCGTCCGATGTATACGCCGCACCGCCGGCCACAACCGTTTTGACCGGCCCTCGAAGCTCGAAAGTCTCGACGTCCTCGGTTCGCATGCTCGCACCGCAGTGAATCGCCTGCGCACGCATCCGTTGCATCAGCTCCGGCCCCTGAATGCCTTCTGGAAAGCCGGGAAAGTTCTCGACGTCGGTGGTAGTCATGAGAGCTCCACCGAACTGGGAGCCCTCGAACACCAGGGCCCGCAATTGCGCCCGAGCGGCATAGATGGCCGCTGTGTACCCGGCGGGGCCGGAGCCTACGATGATGAGATCGTAGTGCGCCGCCCCTCTGTCATCTTCCAACATTCGGACGTACCCTTCCTCTCCGCCACCGAGTGATGCACACGGCCCGGGATATGACCTGCCGACCGGGCCGACGAACGGAGGTATCCGAACTCGAGGTCCTCGGCATGCCGTATTTACACTAGACGACTTTGGACACATGTTGCATGTGATTGGATACACATTTCCACAGTGGCGTTCCGATCGGGAACGACCGGCGTGATGCCTCAACGGAGACCGCTCCGCCATCGGCGTCCGCCCGCCGTGGAGCCCCGCGAACCCGTGCGGTATCGCGAAGCTATGTTTGTATCCAAATAGAACATAGTCGTAGACATCACACGTGTTTTTGGATACACTCCCCCTCGAACGACCTCGAGAGCCGGGAAGTCATGGATAGCCCAGGGACAGGGTAGAACGTCACAGGCGGATCTCGAGGTTCGACAGCCTGCAGGTGTTCGTCAGCCGCGAATGAGAGTTCGCGTGTCGTCGAAGGCCGTCGGGCACATCATCCCGAGAAGTCAGGACAAGACATGAGAAAGAGCCGCCGCTCCACCGCCATCCTGGTGATTGCCGGGGTTGTCATGATCGCTTTCGCCGTCACCCTTCGGCTGGTCGTCACTCCAACGATGACAAAGCTCCGCGGCGATACCGACTCGACTGCGCATCTGGAAGGCACCGCAACGATTCTGAGTCCACAGGCACTGCAAGCAGGTGACATGTCGCATGCTCTGCTGAAGGATATCCCGGTGACCGCGGCGCGCCGGGTGCACGTGGAGTCCGCGGCCGGAGATACCGCCATCGTGCACGACGACGTGACGATGGTCGGCCCCAACCACATGCACATGGCCGACGACCATGTCTACGCGCTCGATCGGACAACGCTGACGGAGGCGCCTGCCCCCACGTCGAAGCAGGTAGAGAATCATCACGGGCTCACAATTTCGATGCCACTGCACCCATCGGCCAACAGCTCGATGCGGTACTGGGACCCAGCGACACGAACTTCACCAGTCCTCGCCTATCAAGGTCGCGGCATGGCATATGGCCGATCGGTGTACAACTACACCGCGCGCGCCGCAGGACCTCTCGAGGATACTTCGACCCTTGCAATGCTGCCGAAGGCATTGCCGAAATCCGTGCTGACGCAGCTACTTCCACTGATCGGCGACGACAACACTCGAAATGCATTGCTCGCGGCCCTGCCAGCATCGCCGGACATCATTCCGGTGAGCTACGACACGACAGACGTCGTCGACGTCTCCGCCGACAAGGATGTCGGTCTTCCGATTTCCGCAAGGCAGCAGCAAACCGTCACAGCGTCGATCGTTTCAGCGGGCGGCCGGAAAATCACCCTGATGCCGGTGATGGCAATGGATTTGACGACCACTGCCGCCAGTGGAGACGACACTGCCACGACCGCCGGACATGTTGCGACTCTCGTGCAGCTGCTGGAGGTGACGGTACCGCTGGTTCTGATCGTGATCGGCGCGCTTTCGATCCTGGTCGGCGTCGCCCGTCGGCGAGTGCCCCCACATCGGTAGCGGCCTCGCCGTGTCGTCCAGTGACGGAGCTCATTGCAACTTCTTGTTGCGATGACCGTTCGGGTGGAGCATTGTTCATATAACGCAACTACTTGTTGCACCCCCGATGGAGGTGTCGATGTCGGTGAAGGGCTCGCAATACACCGACTTTCGAACCCCACGTCGAGTCGTTTCGAGGTGAAGGACCAACACATGGCTGCTCGTAAGAACCCCGGTGATCAGATCGAACCACGGGAGTGGACCACCATGACCGGCGCGTCGGCCACCGTTCCGCGCCCTGCCCGGCTGACACACATTCAATTCCGCCGGTTCGCCGGCTGCCCTGTGTGCAACCTCCATCTACGATCGTTCGTATCCCGCCACGACGAGTTGGTCGACGCCAGCATCCATGAAGTCGTCGTCTTCCATTCATCCGCGGAGCAATTGCTCGAGCACGCTTCCGACCTGCCGTTCGATGTGATACCCGACCCGGCCAAGCGTCTGTACAAAGAATTCGGGGTCGAGAGCAGCGCGTGGGCGATCCTTCATCCCCGCGCTTGGTGGACGATCATGCGCGCGGTCTCCTCGAGCCTGGTCCGCGTATTGAGCGGAAAACAGCCGTTGCCCTCGATAAACCCCGATGGTGGGCGAAACGGGCTCCCGGCGGATCTGGTGGTCGACGAAACCGGCCGAATTCTCGAGGCCCACTACGGAAAGCACGCGAGCGATCAACTTTCGGTGAACCAGATATTGGCGTTGGCCCAAAGTGCACGGCACCAGTAGCACCGTATCGCTTCCAAGCATCGTCACACGACGCGAGGCCTGGCCACCCTGCCACGGCACCCACTCGGGAGAGGTGCTGCCGCTGAAGGCAGACACGGTCCGAGCACCGTCCCCAGGACTGCCGTGGTGTTGCGCTCGCGGCCACGGTGACGGATATTCCGGCCGATCCCCTGAGCCCACGGTGGTTCAACGCAGTAGTGGGCAGTTCGTCCCTCTCCGTACGCAACCGCGCCCGCGCCCGAGCCGGTAACCGAGTATCCCGCGACGGCCGAGCTCGACGAGGATCCGTACCAGCAGCTGCGGCTCGCCTGGCCCGCAGAGGAGGTGCCGAAGGTCGAACGGATCTTCTGTTCCATTCTGAGGGTCGGCAACTCACGCCCTGATCGCTGCTCTGTCGATCGTTCAGGACATGTCGGCCGAGTTCCTCCCATTGATACTGGCGCGACGGGTGAGAAATGCGTGCGGCGAGCCGCCCGACATCGGCATGTGCCGGCTCGTCGAAGACATCGGCTGGGTACTGGTTCGTGTGCCATGGCGCGAACCGAGTCACGATGGGCGGGTCACGGGCATCTGTCTCGGCCCGGATACGTGGGTGGTGTTGCGGCTCGGCGACAGGATCGAGACCGGATCATCCGCGGGATCGTCCAATGGGAGAGCACCGGCGGCCGCTCCGATCCGGCATTCGGATCAAGCACTCAGCTCGGTCACGTCGGTATGACGACTTCGTTGTGAGAGCTGGGCATACTGCTCGGTGTAATCTCGAGCGAACAACGGCGCTCCCGGCAGGGCCGGTATCTCGAACGCTGCCACCAGTTCCCAGAAGTGATCGGCTATGACCCGTCGGCAATGGTTCAGCTCATTGCTGATCTCGCGCGCCCGCTCAGCGGTCAGCACACTATGACCGGTGTACCACCTGCCGTGCGCATGGATTCGATCGAGTGTGTAGGCGGCGGACAGCGAGCTGATCAAATATCCGGCGGCGGTATCGACCGTATCGGCCGCGGCAATGGCGAGCGCGGTGGCGGCGAGCCGCTCGCCGGTGGCGGTCGCCAACTCGGCCGCCGCGGAATCCCATCCCCACACCGGTCCCGCCGTACCGAAATTGCCCTGGTGCATGCCGGCGGCGATGGTTCGTTCGCGTTCAGCGAGCAGCTCGACATACCATGGCAGGTTTGCCGTGGTGCCAGGCAATTCCAGCTCCACCAGGCTGCTGTAATTCTTGCCGGCCGTAACCTGCATGATCTGGTTGTCGCCTTCGGCAGTGGCAATACCATCAGCGTTGGCGATCCAATCCGCGATACGATTGATACGCAGCGTTCCTTGAGCTCCCGCACGACGCCTGCACATGACGGGCACTTCATAGGCGACGTCGGAAAGCAAAGGCTTCACCACCGCCGGCAATAGACTCTGCGATTGCGCCGCACCGGTTGCGAGCAAATCACGGACACGGCGGCCGAGCACACTGGTCGCGTAAACCGAGGCCAATCCGATCACGAGGTCGCGCTGAACCGGACCACGATCGATCATCAGCGTCGCTCCCGGGCACCGTTGTACCGCATAGTTGATCACACCGGCCAGCGCGGCCAGCGCGCTGGCGATCGCGGCATTCGCCAGATCCAATCGACCATCCCCGAGCACGGCGATCGTGCGCGCGAACCGTTACTCTTGTGGCACACCGCTTTTCAGCCGCCCCTCTTCGATTCGAGCCCAGCCTCCACCGAGCAGGGACTCTGCGGGCACCCAGCAATCGTCGAACTCGATCAGTCCATGGTCCATCGCAGAGCCGGTCTTTTCGGGCAGCGCCACCACGCGCACCCCCGGAGCGAGCTCACCAGCCGCATCACGCATGGGCAGAAGGAATGGGAAGACCCCCTCGTCATGTCCGTCCATCATCAGGCGTGCTGTGACAACCACTACCTTCGGCACCGCCGGATCTGCGACGTTGAGCATGAACTTCGCGGCGCGAATATCCGGTGTGGCCAGCCGGAATCCGTTGGTCTTCCGCGTCCCCAGTCGCTACGGTCCGATGGTTGGCGCCGTTGGTTCCACCCAGTTCTGTTAGAGCCTGGTGACAAAGGGTTTTGTTCGGCGTTGCTCGTCTCCACGTGATGTGTTGAGCGGGTAGATGTTCGAGATGTCAGCGTTGCGCTCACGACGAAGGCGGGCTCCTGGTAGGTGAGGTGTTGTCTACGCAACCCACCCGATCCGGGAGCCCTGCTGTCTGTCTACACGCCCGCGACCTCGGGCGCCACTGGTTGTGCCTCGCCGGGCGGCGGCTGCCACGACCGGGCACGGTCGTACTCGTCGGATCTCACCGACTCTGAATGGACGGTTCTCGCTGGTGAGGCGCGGGCGGTGATGACCGAACTGGTCCGCGTGTCGGGCCGGCCGATGGTGCACGACCTGCGGGCGATGCTGGATGCGATCGGGTATGTGGTCCGCTACGGCATCGAGTGGCGGGCGTTGCCGGTCGATTTCCCACCGCATGCGGCGGTATACGCGTTTTTCGTGCGCTGGTCGGCGCGCGGGCTGCCCGAACGCCTCGCCGGGCGGCTGCGCGGCCGGATACGTGTCGCTGTCGGGCGCGGTGAGCTGCCCAGCGCTGGGAGCATCGATTCCCAGTCGGTGAAAGCTGCCGAGACGGTGGCCGCCGAAGCGGGCGGCTACGACGCGGGCAAGAAGATCAAGGGCCGGAAACGACACATCGCGGTCGCACCCTCGGGCTGCTGCTGGCCGTGGTCGTCACCGCCGCCTCGGTCCGGGACCGCGACGGCGCGCACACGCCGCTGGCCCGGCTGCGGGAGAAGTTCTCCACCCTCACGCTGATGTGGGCCGACGGCGGCCGCCTCGTGGTGTGGTCGAAATCCGTTCTCGCGCTGACTGTTCAGATCGTGAAGCGGTCAGATGACGTGCGGGGATTCGTGGTGCTGCCACGCCGCTGGGTGGCCGAGCGCACGTTTGCGTGGCTGACCCGTTACCGGCGCCTGGTCAGGGTCTATGAACGTGATCCCGCTCATCACGAGGCGATGATCTGGTGGGCCACCGTACATCACATGACCCGCCGGCTGACCCGTGAACTGGCCGGGCAGCCGCCCGCCCGGCGGTGGGGCGACCTGCCACCGCCGCCGGAGCTGGCCAGCCCGGACACACGTGGCAAGGTGATCGAGCTGATCACCACGCAGCCGTGGCGGGCATGGAAAGGCGCGGAGCTGGCCGCGATCCTGGGTGTCGGCAACGTCAACAGTTTCCGGGTCCGGCTATCGCAGTGGTCGCATCAAGGCCACATCAACAAGATCGGACCGGCCCTCTACGGGCCGGTCCTGACGAGTACTTAACCCTTTGTCACCAGGCTCTCAGAGCGAGGATTCCGACGGCAGTACCGGTGTCGAGGATCTCGGCGCACCGTCGCACGTAGTCGTTGCCGACTCCCGAAGCCGCGATCGCGCCACTTGCCAAGTCGAAGTGTCCGGTCAGCACAGTGAGCAAACCTGGGGAGACCGCCGCGGACCATTCACAGAGAATGCCTCGCACGCGAGGATCCGCGGCTATGGCGAAGCCCGAACCTCCCAGTTCGTTGATCACCGTGCGCAAGAGTTCGGGCGCACGGTGAGCCGGGTGGGCATATGTCAGACCGCCAGTCGGTACGTCCGCTACGTGCATCACCGCTTCGCGTACTCGCTCATGCAGAAGTCCGTCGTTTCCGACCATCATCTGCCGCAACGTTGCGACGAGTTCAGGCGAAGGGGACTCGGTATCGCCTTCGATTCGGCCGGGTCTACCGGGCGTTACCATGGATTCGAGCGTCATTCGTGTTCCTTTGTTTTCCAGAACGCCGGGGTCGACAGCCAGGCCGCCCCATCACGACCGCAGATCGGTCAGCCGATTTCGCATCCACGCATCCGCCTCGGCGGCCTAGTACTCCAGCCGCACTTCGTGATGTTGCGTGTGTCTTCGCTGGTAGTGGGACTGTTTGGCGCGGTGTTGATGTCGTCGTCGCCAGGTCGACCAGCGGCGTAGCAGGTTGAGGTCAGGGATCGGAGTGATCAGGTGTGCCAGGAGACGCTTGATTTCACCGAGTGTGAGTGGAATGAGGCCGCTGCCAATGCTTTTGGGGAAATGGCGGCGGTCACTGCGAGGTAGGTGTGGGGCCAGCATCGCGAGGGTGATGTGGCGGTACCAGGCGTCGTAGCGGCGGACCTGATACTGGTCGAGTCCGACCTCGGTTTTCGCAGTCTGAAAGCAGTCCTCGACCGACCAGCGGGCGCCTGCGACCCGGATGAGGTCGGCGTCGCTGGTGCCGATCGGGGCGCCGCACAGGTAGTAGGCGATCTCGTGTCCGCCTTTGGTGTTGCGGGTCAGCGACCGTCTGGCCAGCAGCCAGCGTCGCCATCCCGGGCCCGCCTCGCTGAGGGTGGGCACTGTGGCGATGGCCCAGTCGAACAAGCGAGGGCCCTTCGCGCCTTCTCCACAGCTCAGACGTTTCCACGCGTCCGGCGGGGCGTCGGCGACGAGGCGGTCTGCGCGCGAGTCACCCGCCACGCACACGATCGGCGCGCTGCTGGGTACGGCCACCACGTACCCGATTTTCCGCTGCTCGAGCCACCTGCGGAATTTCGAATCGCCGCCGTATGCTTCATCGGCGGTGACCCACCGGGCGGGCACGCCGACGTCCAGGGCACGAGCCAGCATACGTTGGGCCAGAACCTGTTTCGTGGCGAATTCGACCTCGTCGGGCACCGCGGCTTGTCGGCAGCGATCCCGGTCTGCGGTCCACGACTTGGGCAAATATAGTTCCCGATCGATCAGAGTGCGGCCCTTGACACTCGTGTAAGCGCAGAACACACCGAGCTGGCAGTTCTCGATCCGCCCGGCAGTACCTGAGTATTGTCGCTGCACCCCAGCAGATTTCACGCCCTTCTTGAGAAATCCGGTCTCGTCGACAACCAGCACGCCGTCGGAGTCGCCCAAATGCTGGACCGCGTACTCCCGCAGGTCATCTCGCACGCCATCGGCATCCCATGCAGCCTTGTTCAGCAGCCGCTGCATCCCGTCGGGAGTCGAGTCACCGGCCACCTCGGCCAGCGTCCAGCCATTCTTCCCCGCCAACGGCGCCAACAAACCCCGCACATACGCCCGCGCCCGCAACCGCGGCTCCGCTCGCAAGAACCGACCTGCGACCAGCGCAAACAACTCGTCCAACCCAGCCGACCACGCAGCCAGATCCTCATCAACCAGCACAAAACCCCATGCTACCCAACAACATCACGAAGTGCGGCTGGAGTACTAGCGGGCAGCTCGGCAGCGTGGTCGACAGGCGCCCCTGCTGCGGTCGAGAGTGATCCCCATGCTCGCTCGGATCACCGCATATGACCCGCTAAGTAGCTCAGTCCAGAGCCGGGTAGTCCGTGTAGCCTCTCTCGCCGCCCACATAGAATGTCTCCGGATCAGGTGCATTGAAGGGACCACCCTGCAGCAATCGAGCCGGCAAGTCCGGATTTGCCAAGAACGAGGATCCGAACGCCACCAGGTCTGCGATCCCCTCTTCGACCAGCTGAAGTCGCTTTCCTATATCAGGCTCGGTGGACGGATTCACAATGAAACCGCCGGCCCACTGCTTCCGCAATCGGACCGTCAACTCCCGGTTTGCTACCTCCGCCACGTGCAGGTATGCGATGTCGAATTCATCGAGCTGCCCGACCAGGCACCCGTATACCGCCTCCTGATCCTCCTCCATCATGTCGTTGTACGGGTTTCCCGGGGAGATCCGGAAACCTACGCGTTCCGGCCCGATCTCCGCTGCGACGGCACATGCCACTTCGACACCGAAACGAGCCCGCCCCTGGGGTGAGCCACCCCACCCGTCCGTGCGAGTGTTGGTGTTGTCCGCCAGGAATTGATGGATCAAATACCCGTTGGCGCCATGGATCTCCACTCCGTCGAAACCGGCGTCGATCGCATTTCGTGCCGCCTGGACGTAGAAACCGATGGCCTCATTGATGCCCGATTCCGTCAGGGCCTCCGGCGTCTCATAATCCACCATCCCGTTCAGCGTGATCGCCTGCCCGGCGGGACGTACCGCCGAAGGAGCCACCGGCACGAGGCCGTCGGGAAGAAGGTTGCGATGCCCGATGCGACCGGCGTGCATCAGCTGAGCAAAAATGGCGCCACCGTTCGTGTGTACGGCATCTGTCACTGCCCGCCATGCCGTGGTCTGCTCGGCAGTGTGCAGACCGGGGGTGCACGGATACCCTTGGCCCCCTGCGCAGGGTTGCACCCCCTCGGTCACAATGAGACCCGCTGACGCCCGTTGCGAATAGTAGGTCGCCATCACCGGTGTGGGCACGCCCGTCAGATCCGCCCGATTACGCGTCATAGGGGCCATCACGACGCGATTGGTGAGACGCAGACCGAGCAGATCGAATGGTTCGAAGGCGCTGGGCATGAAGTGCTCCTTGTGCTGAGACAGGTCACGGTACTGAGGTAGGTCACTCGAAACGATCGGATCCCGACGCCCGGCAGGACGGGATCACCCCTGGTCTCGCCATTCTCGCGTCGCTAATGCCGACAACATCTGAGTAAATGTATATCATTTCACGATAATTGGATACAAGAGTTGAAATAGTCGGTCTCGCTCGTTGCCGAGGTCGCAGCAACGCGCGACACCCGGTCACGCCCGGCTGCTGGTCGCATTGCACGAAAGGCTGCGGCCAGCACGGCGCGAGATGCGACCCCTAGGCCTGCGACCCGACATCGGACAGTCGCGACCGAATCGAGCAGAGCCGACTCGCAGGCCGAGGCCGACCGCCGACCGAAAAGTTGCATACAGATTGGTATAAGTTGGATACACTCATGTCGGATGTCATCCCGAACGGGCTCATGAGATCTCGATGACCGAACGAGGAAGGGCTACACCATGCGATTCGCAACGATCCGAGTCGACGACGGCTGCTCCGCAGGACGAGTTGATGGAGAGGAGGTGACGCTGCTCCCGTTTAGATCGGTAAGCGCCCTCATCGCGTCGGGACCCGACTGGCAGACCCGCGCGGCCCAGCTCGAGGGCGGCGACACCGTCCGCTTGGATTCAGCCCAGTTCGCCCCGCTGACTCCGACCCCGGAGAAGATCATCTGCGTCGGAGTCAATTACCGGAGCCACATCTCCGAAGTAGGGATCGACGAGCCGAGCCATCCCACACTGTTCGCGAAATACCACCGCAGTTTGATCGGCGCGTACGACGACATCGTCTTGCCCGAGAACTCCGAGGCGGTCGACTGGGAGGTCGAGTTGGGAGTGGTGATCGGCAAGGAAATTCGCAACGTGGGCGAGAACGAGGCTCTGGATGCGGTCGCCGGCTACACCATCGTCAACGATGTGACGATGCGTGATTGGCAGTTCAGGACTTCTCAATTCCTGCAGGGCAAGACTTTCGAGGGCTCCACGCCGGTCGGTCCCTTTCTCGTGACGCCGGACGAAGCGGGACACGCTCGCGACTTGAGTATAATCTGCAGCGTCGATCAGGATGTCATGCAGAAGTCGTCGACCAGCGAACTCGTCTTCTCGGTCGCGCAGATCACCTCCTACATCAGTACCTTCATCACCCTTGCACCCGGCGACCTCATCGCCACCGGCACTCCCGCCGGCGTCGGAGCGGCCCGTAAGCCCCCCGTCTACCTCACAGCGGGGAAAACCCTCAGGTCCGAGATAGATGGGCTCGGTGAACAGATCAACCGATGTGTTCCGGTCGGCTCCGCCCGATCGTCCGAGCAGGAAGTCTCGGCATGAGACTTATCGAGTACTTCGATCGAGGCGCTCGGATCAACCCGGATGGCATGGCATTCGTGGCCCACGACCGTTCAGCCGGTATGTCGTACTCCGAAGTCGAAATGCTCAGTCATCGGATCGCGGCGGCGCTCCAGCGAGAAGGACTTCCCCCGCAAGCGCCGGTAGGGGTACTGAGTGGAAACTCGATACTCGCGTTCCCGTGCATTCTGGGCGTCCTCCGGGCAGGTTGCGCATGGGTGGCACTGAACGCCAGATCCACAGTGGACGACCTGGCCGCACTACTCGACCTGGTCGAGGCACGAGCGTTGCTGTTCGAGTCGGATCTCGCAGAGACCGCGGCTCGAATACGCGAACGAGTACCGAGCCTGGTCGGCCAGGTGGAGTTCGGGCAGACGGGAAGCGGCAGATCGGCCCTCGAGGGATGGCTTCCTCCAGCCGATACGAGAGTGCCGCTGCCCCCGCTGGACGCCGCCGCGACCACAGGCTTCTTCGGTACGGGAGGAACAACCGGCCGCCCGAAAGCGGTCGAAATTCCGAACCTCGCCTTCGAAACCATGATCCATGCGTTTCTGGCCCACCTCCCTGAGCCGGACCCGGTCCACCTGGTCGCGGCGCCTCTGACACACGCGGCGGGCACCGGCATTTTTCCGGTACTCGCTGTCGGTGGTACAAATATCGTCCATAAGGGGGTGGATCCGGGCGAGATCCTGTCATCCATCGAGCGGAACAAGGTCACGCGCATGTTCCTGCCCCCCACGGCGATCTACGCATTGCTCACCCATGACGATGTGAAGAAAAGAGATCTTTCGAGCCTCAGGTACTTCCTGTATGGCGCCGCACCGATGTCGGTGGAAAAACTCAAAGCGGCGATTGCGACGTTCGGGCCTGTGATGGCCCAGTTCTACGGGCAAACCGAACTTCCGATGCTGTGCACATTCCTCAGCCCGGAAGAACACGCCGAGGCACTCGAGAACCCCGGTCTGATCGGGCGCTTGGCCAGCTGCGGCCGACCATCGGTAGTCGCCGACGTCGCGATCATGGACGACACCGATCGGATTCTACCGGCAGGCGTCAGCGGAGAGATCGTCGTCAGGAGTTCGCTCCGTATGACCGGATACTACAAAGCGCCGGAGCAGACAGCCGCGGTGCAGCGACCGGGGGGCTGGCAAGCCACAGGCGATATGGGCTATCTCGACGACTCGGGATACTTGCATATCGTCGACCGGAAGCGCGATCTCATCATCTCCGGCGGATTCAATGTCTTCCCGTCGGAAGTAGAGCAGGTCTTGTGGGCTCATCCAGCGGTCCAGGATTGCGCCGTCATCGGCCTGCCCGACGAGAAATGGGGCGAACGGGTCACGGCAGTGGTCGAGCTCGAGGACGGACAAGAGGTGTCCGAGGCCGAACTCATCTCGTTCGCGAAGAACAATCTCGGCAGTGTGAGGGCGCCGAAAGAAGTGCTCTTTCGCCCCTTGCCTCGGTCACCTATAGGCAAAGTTTTGAAGCGTCGTTTGCGCGACGAGTACTGGCTCGGCCGGGACCGCCGCATCTGATAGTCGACCGCGCGACCCGGCAGAGGATCGCGCCCCATCCGATATTTCATCGGCCGGCCCTGGTCGGCGACAGAGAAAGGTCTTCTGATGAACCCACCCACTGCGGATACCACCACCCACGACAAGCAAAGATCTCCAGATTGGCAAAGCAGCAGCGACCGTCTCGCGGGGATCGCCTTCTGGACCGCGCTCATCGGGTCGCTGGTCTTTGCGGTCGGTACCGTGGTGCATCCCGCTCGCGACGGTTTCAGTATCGCGGAAGCACCCGATTACTACGGCCTGACTCACGGTATTCAGGCAATTGGACTGTTTCTACAGGTATTGAGCCTTGCTGCGATGCTGGGGTCAGGCAGAGCTCCGATCTCGCGGATCGGAATCGCCGCCCCAGTCACCGCGCTGGTCGGAACATTGTCATGGTTCGGCCTGATCCTGTTCGACGGTTCGCACAACCCCGCGACGGCGCACTACGCACCAGAGATTGTGCATCATTCGGCCGACTTCACCTTGGATGCCGCGATTATCGTACTGCCGGCTCTCATTCTCTTTCCGGTGGGTCATGCCATGCTCGGTATCGCACTCGCGAAGGCAGGCGCCAAGCTGTGGGGCGCACTGCTGGGTATCGGAGCCGTGCTGTACACGATCGGCGGATACTTGATCTTCGTGCTCGGGCCGGAGTCGACCTCGATACAAATACTCGAAGTCGTCGGTGTTCTCCCCTACTCACTTGCTTTCGCCGCCATCGGCGTCACAATTCGACGAGCCACACTCTGATACCGAAGCCGCACAGTTGACGGGTTGGGCCGGCGTGTCGAGGTGTGAATTGCGATAGCGGAACTTCTGGTAGTGAGCTCTTGTCCGCCAGGACAGCAGCGCTCGCCCGAGGAGTTCCGCTGTCCGTTCGATGTGTCATTGATCGTCCGTTCGCCGGCAGCGGAGGTGCGGACAACCGTTGCGAGCAGCGTCTGCCCTGGTACGCTGGCCTGCCGCAGGGACAGCAACGGTGGCGGCGACTGTCGGTATGGTCACGCTCGGGCTGGTTGTGCGCTGCGGCCCGAATCCGAACATCGCGACGGAGGCCCAGGAGCTATGCGGGACAAGCTGACGCGACCCTTGACAGATGCTGAGTGGAAATCGTGCCATCCGGCGGTTTTCGGGGCGGCCTACCGAATCCTCGGAACTGTGACCGAGGCCGAGGATGTCGCCCAGGAGATCTGGCTACGCGCCGCCACCGCTGATCTATCCGAAGTTCGGGATCTGCGGGCCTGGCTGGTGACCCTGTCCGCACGGGCATCCTACAACGTGCTGAAATCAGCACGGGCGCGGCGCGAGTCCTATATCGGGACTTGGCTGCCCGAACCGCTGTTGACCGGGCCCGACGCCGCCACCCGGGTACTGACGGACGAGTCGGTGAGCACCGCGATGCTGGTGATCATGGAGTCGCTCACTCCCGCTGAGCGTGTCGCGGTGGTGCTGCACGACGTGTTCGGCTTCCCATTCGACCGCATCGCCGACGTGCTGGGCAACACGACCGCCGCAAGCCGCAAACTTGCCTCCCGCGCCCGAGCCCGTATCGCCGAGGTCGAGGGCCACCCCAGAGCGTCGAGAGCTGAGACCGAACGTGTGCTCAGGGCGTTCAAAGCGGCCACCGACGCGGGCGACATGGCCCGGCTCATCGAATTACTGCATCCTGAGGCCGTGTATACCGCCGACGGCGGCGGCCGGGCGACCGCCGCGCGCAGGCCGGTCACGGGTACTGGCCCGATTGCGCTCCTCACGATCCGGCAGATCGAGATCAGACGGCCCGATGCGTTTCGCATCATCGAGGTGAACGGGCAGCCGGCCCTGGCGACCTACCGTGACGGCGAGCTGATCTGGCTCGACACCATCGAAATCGCCGACGAGCGGATCAGGATGTTCCGGCGCCTGGTCAATCCGGACAAACTCGCTCACATCAGTCACATGTGAATCCCCTGTCTTGTCTCCCTGTCGGACCTCCGGTTCCGGAGGTCGATGAAGAGAGGACGACACGATGGCCCACGTTGTGATCATTGGAGGCGGTTTCGCCGGTGTGTGGAGCGCGGCCGGTGCCGCGCTGGCCCGCGCAGACGCGGATCTTCGTATCACACTCATCGCTCCGAACGAGCATCTGGTATTGCGGCCACGCCTCTACGAGCCGGATCCGGACCTGGCCAAGGTGGAGCTCAGCCGGATCCTCGTGCCCATCGGGGTCGAGCACCTGTGCGCCTCGGTAGGCGCGATCGATACCAGCCGCCGCGTCCTGGTGGTAGACGGCGAGGAAATCGGTTATGACCGACTGGTGCTGGCTGCGGGCAGTGAGCTGGTCCGGCCTCGCGGCCTACGGGGTGCCGAACTGCTCTTCGACATCGATACCCTGCCCGGCGCCCTTCGACTCGCCAGCCGTCTGCGCGATCGCGAGGACTACTCCGTCGTGGTCGTGGGCGCGGGGTTCGTCGGCCTGGAAGCCGCGACCGAATTGGCCGCCCGAGGCCGCGTGCTGCTGGTGGACCAAGCGCAAGCTGTCGGTGATCAGCTGGGCCCAGGCCCGCGAACAGAGATCGAGGCGGCTCTGGATTCGCTCGGTATCGAATGCCGCCTCTCCACGACGGTGACGGAAGTCGGCGACGGGTACACCGTCCTGTCCGACGGCACCAGGATCGCGGCGGACGCGGTGATCTGGGCGGCGGGGATGAGGGCCAATGAGCTGACCCGACAGATCTCCCCCGAACTCGACCACCTCGGCCGAGTACCGGTAGATCCTTGGTTGCGCGCTCTTCCTGAAGTGTTCGCGGCCGGGGACGTGGCCGCCGCAGCGTTCGATTCCGAGCACACCGTTATGCAGGCCTGCCAGCACGCCACCCCGATGGGGAAGGTCACCGGGTACAACGCGGCTGCCGACCTGCTGCGTACACCGCTGCGCGAGTTCACCCCCGGCCCGTATGTCACCTGTCTGGACCTCGGCGGCGCCGGCGCGGTGTTCACTCGGGGCTGGGACCGCAAGGTGCTGGCCTCACACGCCGATGGCAAGGAGATCAAGCTACGGATCAACCAGGCGATTCACCCGCCGGTCGACGATGCCGAGAAGATTCTCGCCGCCGCCGACCGCGTCGCCATCGAGTTCCCGTTCGTCCCTCACGACGAGGAGAAAGCCGCGCCCGACGTGTAGCCGGCGTATCTGTGGAAGCGACGTGGGGGCTGGCACGACGGACCCGAACAGCCGAATGCGCGCGCTCTCGTCGGCCGCAGTCCGGACCTCGGCGCGGCGCGACCGGACTCCGGACGAGATCAGACGAGCGTGTCGCGAGTTGCGGAACTGATGCCGACGGTGCGCCCTGCGGTCTTCTGAGACTCCACGGCTCTGGCAACAGCGGAATCATCATCAGTATGCAGTTCCCATTGCAGCGTGCACTTCGTCGAGGGTGCGCGTCGACTCCTCGTTGGCGCGGCGGTTCCCGTCTCGCAGCACACCGCGCACGTAGTCGGAGTCGCGCGCGAAATCGGTGCGCCGTCGACGATGCGGAGCCAGGAACTCGTTGACCGAGTCGGTGGCGAGCTTCTTCAGCGCCCCGGCCCCGGCGTCGCCGATGTCATCGGCCAGGTCTTGTTCATCGCGGCCCGCATGCCACACGAGGCTTGACCGAATAAGGACCCGGGCCCTGCTCACCTTCCGCCCCAGATAGGCCAATTCCTCCGGGTCGACGGATAGTTCACTCATGGCCTGGGCTACCTGCTCGAGTCTGCACAACCAGTCGGGCGAATACCGAGTGTCAGCGTTACCGCCCAACCTTCAAGAAGGACACCAACGCAGAACACGCAACCAGACCGGTCCCGTCCGGTTCGGCAGATTCCGCTGTAGGCCCGAAGGCGCTTCGGTCGATCTGCCCTGGCTATAGCGCGCTTCCACGTCGAGTCGACCATTCAGCGACACGCGCATGCGGCTCCGGCACCTTCCAGCTATCAATTCGATCAATGTATCCATGTAAAATACTGTCGTCAACCGATTTAGATAATATGTATACATCTCAGGGTCTCGGTGCAGTCGGGAGAAAACGCCTAAGCAATCACACCAGCGCGGGCACCCTTGCGATGCCAGCATCCCCACCTCATGCACCGCCCCCAAGGGCGGCGGACACGTCCGCCGTATACCACGGTCTCACCAGTGGATACAATGAGAAGTTCAACCAACCGACAGAGACATGCGATCGAGGGGATATTGCAGTGAACGCGCGCAATGCGACCGCCCGAACCGCGAAGCAGCGCTTATCGACCACAACGGCTGGGTCGCGGTCAGCACAGGTCGATGAGGAAGACGCTCGGGGTATCAGCGCTCGAGCCTTCGACGATCTGCGTGGGCTGATACTCAGTGGCGAGTTGGTGGCGGGTGGCGAGTACACCCAGTCGGAGTTGAGTCGCCGCGTCGGCGTGGGGCGCACGCCATTGCGTGACGCTTTGCGCCTGCTGGAGCGGGAAGGACTGGTGATCAATTCCGGTATGCACCGCTCGGTCCTCATCAGCCCGTTGACGATGAATGATCTCGACGATCTGTACTCCATGCGGGTTACCGGCGAGGCATTGGCAGCATGGCTCACCGTTCCGGTGTTGCGCAATGCGGACTTCGAGCGCCTCGCGGGCGAACTGGACCTGATCGACCAGGGTGATCGGGAGGCCCACCGCCGTTTCCATGCCGGTCTTCGGGTCGGTGCAGGTGCGCGGCTCACCGAGCACCTCGCCACGTTGTTCGATCACGCAGAACGCTACCAGGAAGCCCGCCTGTCAGCCGAGCCGGATGAGGAGATGGTAGCTGCTCGGCTCGCTGAGCATCGGCCGATACTCGAAGCCTTCATAACACGCGACCGCACGCTTGCTCGCGACCTGATCGTCGACCATGTAGCGGCCACAGCAGAGGCTCTGATGACTGCCGAACGCCACGCGCCGTTCAGTTTGCCAGCCGCGGTAGCCATGGCGAAGTTCGGTTGTGTGCACGCGTAGGCACTGAGATGTATCTCGGCTACCGTAGCAACCTCACGTACCGGCTCAACCATGGCGACTTCATGCGTCGCCATGGCGGAGATGAACAGGGAACAGACCTTCGGCCAGCCGAGGCCCGCGCCGCTGCGGTCTCGGGCGGACCGCACTCGAGGCCGAGTGTCCGAGACTGACCGCGATCGCGACCCGAGTTCTCGGGACAAGCGCCGAAGCGGACGACGTCGTCCAGGAGGCATGGCTGCGGTTGTCGAGTATGGACGTGGCAGCGGACCTGCCGGCGTTGTCGACCACCGCGGTGACTCGCCTGTGCCTGGATCAGTTGCGAGGCCGCCAAACCAGATCCGCCGCGGAGTCGGCGGCGCAAGCCGAGGTGCCCGGGGAGCTTTCGCGCGACGATCCCGAAGCCGATGTGCTGCTGGCCGCACAGGTCGGCAATGCCTGTCCGGTAAGATCCGACCGCGCTCCGGCGACGACTATTTCACGGCGGCATCGGGATCGTTCCGGCAGTCCTCCACGACACGAACGACATTGCCCGCCGGTTCCGAAAGCGCACAATCACACTCTCCGCCATCGTGCCGTATCGGCTCCTGAATCACCTCTACGACATCGCTGTTGGCCTCGAACTGGGCGGTTCGCAGGGTCGAGGGGCGGGATGCCATGAGCCGAGGCGTGGTGTGCGATGACACCGCAGCCACGACCGATCGGTCGCCTTGGCAGGTACAGCTCCGCAGAGCGCCACTTGACATGATGTATCCAAATCGACGATGCTTGTAGCCATAGTTTTCATATATGGATACATGCTACTCGACTGCCGGCACCGGCAGCAGTTGACCTTCGGGGCCCTGCAGTGGTTATCGACACGCCGGGCACGCGACCGCCGGCGATGGGATTGTTCGGTGTCGTGGGCCGAACAAGTGAGTCGAGGTGGCCCGCTTCATGGACACGTAATGGCGTTATAGCCCAACCGATCACCACGACACGTAACGGACTATGTTGATGAACGATCAATCGCCAGTGAGCCGTCTCTACTTCAACGGCACGGTGCACACGATGGACTCGCGGCACAGCATCGCAGATGCGGTGTTGACAACCGGCAATCGGATAGCGGCGGTCGGCACGTTCGCGGATGTTCACGGGCAGGCTCCAGCCGAAGTGGAACTCGTGGATCTGAATGGCGCCGTCGTGACCCCCGGCTTGGTCGACACCCATCCGCACATGATGCACTGGTCATGGACCGCCGCAATGGTGGTCCCGCTATGGAATTGCCGTAACCACGACGAAATCATCGCGAGAATCCGGGAAGCCGCCGACAACACTCCCGACGGAGAGATGATCTTGTGCTCGCCGATCGGGGAACCGCACTTCTTCCACACCCGCTCGTACCGAGATCTCGAAGAGGGCGTACTGCCGGACCGGTACGTACTCGACACCGCGACCGCCGATCATCCTGTGGCGATCGTTCCCTGGGCACCGGTTCGCCCCAGCGTGATGGCTCTCAACAGCAAAGCCCTCGAACTACTCGCCATCACCAGCCACTCCCGCGATCGCACCGACAACGTGTGGATCGATAAGTTTCCCGACGGCACCCCAACCGGACGAATTTCCGGATCGGTGATGCTCTACTACGGCTACGACGCGACCGGAAACGAGCTGATTACCCGGCTGGCGGCGCATTTCAAATACGACATCATCGCCCGAGCCACTGTCGACGGCATCGAGAAGTACAAGCGCCTCGGAATCACAACGGTGTACGAAAATCACCAGCTGGACCAGGAATTCGTCGACATCTATCGACAGCTACGTGCCGACCGGTCATTGGAGATGCGTGTAGTCGCCTCCCAGGAAGCGGAAATGTACGGCTTCGCCTGGGCCCAGCCTCGTAAGGACGGCGACTTCCACGCGCGCTTGAACAACGCGAAGGACGCAATCGCGTTGGGCGATGACCGCTTCCGGGTGAATGGTGTCACCATCGCCTGGGACGGCTACTGTTACGGCGGCACCATGATGATGCGTGAACCTTATCTCGATGTGTACGGCAAGTTGACCTGCGGCCACCGCTCCATCTCCCCCGAACGCGCCGAGTACGTGATGCGGTTCTGCGCCGAGAACAACATGCGACTCAATATCCTGGTAATGGGTCTCAGAGCCCACGATGAAGTCCTCGACCTCCTCGAACGGCTGGACCCCGAAATCATTGTTGCCGAGCAGGATTGGATCCTGTGCCACGCGACCACCATCGAGAACGAGCAGATCGATCGATACCGCGCGCTGAACCTCTCGCACACCACCTCGATGGCGTTCGGGTGCGGCGAAGGTGACCTGATCAGCCGCACGATGGGACGTTGGGTGCGGGAACACATACATCCATTGCGGCATTTCTTCGACGTCGGCATCCCCGTCGGTGGCGGTACGGATTGGGGACCGGTGTCACCGTGGGCACAGATGCAGCTCGCGCTGACCCATGAATTCATGGAATCTGGATACCGCAACATCGGACCGAACCAGCGAGTGTCACGCCATGAGGCGCTGGCGATGTTCACCAGCGACGCGGCCACAGTGTTGCAGTGGCCCGAAATCGGGTCGATCGCTCCGGGAAATCTCGCCGACCTGGTCATCATCGACCGTGATCCGATCACCTGCGACATCGACGACCTACACAAGATTCAAGTACTGACAACAGTTTTCGACGGCGAGACCGTGAAGGACGCCGACGCCACAGCGGCCTAGCACTTCGTGGCGAAAGGGCTCGGTCCGGACCGTCGCACTGCCGGTGAAGGTGACTGTGTTATCGAGGAGGTGGCAGGATCATGTCCGCAGATGCCGGATGGTGTCCTCCCGAAGGTGATGTGCATCTGCGGATCTGGCTGTCCGACGTGGTGCTCGACTACGTCGCCGCCTCGAACGCGGTAAGCAACCTGATTCACGACTGGACACGAAGACACTGGTTCACCATCGAATTGATCCTCAACGCCATCGAAAACTGCCGCCCACCGCGCCTGCCGTGTGAGTGCCTGTTCCTCGGGCCGTAAGGGGATGCTGCACGATTGAGCGACAGTGGCGTGCTACTGACTATGAAATTCGGTAAGGAGCTTCGGCACGCACAGTCTGTCTATCGACTCGACCACTCCTACTCGCACGGTCCCGCGCAACGGACCTGCCACGGACCCGACTTCGGCCATTGCCACCTCAGCAGCACGGATCGCTGCACGTGCATGAGGAAGGAGGACCTGCCCAGCACGGGTGAGGCGAACATCTCTCGCACTGCGTTCGAAAAGTTCCTGGCCAACCCGTTTCTCCAGCGTTCGTATCTGCTGACTCACAGCTGGCTGAGCCACATGCAACCGGGCCGCCGCGCGGGTGAAGTGCCGTGCCTCAGCGACACCTACGAACGTCCGAAGGCGGTGCAGATCAAGCATAAAATGATCTTATCAATGTATTTGTAGCATCTATTCGACTTCTCGATCGCACCTGTCGAAACTGGAGTCGACGAAACCACCCGCACAAAGACACGGAGTCGACAACAACCCATGGAGATACTGGAATGCGCGCTGGATCGGCTGGCGGGTCTCGCTTTGGAAACACACACAGGGGGGCCCAATCACGGGCCGATGGCAGCGGAAGCGCTATTCGCCCTCGGACACGAAGATCTTGTGCCCGGATGGATCGAAGGGTATGCACGCCAATTGTCGCCTGCGCCACCACCGATCGAACCGATAGCGCGCGGGGATTGGCGCACAGCACTCGGTGAGAGAAGTCGATTCGGCGACTGGCAAAACTACTTCACGAAGGAACTGCAGAACGTCGACTGGAAACGACTGATAGCGATCTGGGTCCCCCGCCTGCTTCCCGGCGGAATGGCGGCCGGCGCACATGGCCCGATTCGCACGGCACACGCTGTCCGTATGGTCGATGCCGTGCCGTCGGAGCCGCGAGTGAACGAACTTGCGACGGCCCTCGCGTACTGGGCAGCCTACTATCAGACGTTGCCGGGCCCTCCGCGGTTGACCGGCTCTTCGGAAGCCCGCGCCGCATTGCAGCGGATACCACATCTCGACCAGCGGCAGCAGCAAGCGGGACCGCCTCCGAAGGTCGTCCGGCTATTGAACTCATTGACCGGATTCGATGTCGTGTTGAATGCGATCTCCATGCCTCTGGACGCATATGAGGGACTGGACGAGCTCACCCTTGCAGCACTCGACATGTACCAAATGAACAGTCATAGATTTCCGCTGGCATTTATACACACGGTCACTACCACCGATGCTGTATACACTCTACTTCCGCACATTTCGGAACAATTTCATCTATCCGGATATCTATTTGCGTGGCAATATGTAGCAGCGATCACGGCCGCCTACGGAGAAAGCCGTGAACAGGCATCGAGCGAAATTTCCACAGTGTCGAAACCGTCAATTGATCAAGCCACGACTTCCTGCTTGGAAAGTGGCGACGAGCACTCGTTCAAGCTCACCGCCGCATGCCTTCGCCTCCACGATCGGCGACCAGAGTCTCTCGCGCTTGCCGTAGCACACGACTGGTCGGTCAAAATGATCACCGCTCAGAATTGGGACCAGAGACGGCTCAAATCTGCGGGACTCGCGTTTCATTAGGTCGCATGGCAATATCGACACTCTATCGAATCTGGGAACTATGAGAATGCACCGCGAATACTCATTCCATGTCATTGGTCACGTCGAATCAGCACTCACCGACCCTCTGGCAGCACCATTTCAGTCGAACAAGGAAGCGCCACCCGCCTCGATTATCATCGAACGTTCGTATGCCCGCGCCCTGTACGGCATCCATCCCGATTCGGACTTGCTGCTGCTCACCTGGCTACACCGTGCGGATCGCGACGCCCTCACCGCCCATCCACGAAGAGATCCGACTGTGCCCGTCGCAGGTGTTTTCGCGACGCGTTCTCCACACCGCCCCAACCCGATCGGGCTTCACCGCATTCATGTGGCCTCCATCAAGAATTCACGCATCGAGGTTCGGAATCTCGACGCACTGAACGGGACACCAGTCATCGATCTCAAGCCGGTCATCGATGGGACAGCATAAGGACTTACCGTATTGTTCGTGCTCGCCACGGTAATTGCCTGGGGGCGGTTCGGCCCGTACGGGTGGTGACCCTGCCGGCCAGTTCGGGAACCCATTCCTCCACGGCGGCTGTCGGATCACCCCGGTAGTCGCCGACCCACGCCCCTTCCCCGCACCGAATAGCGGGAGATCTGCCGGATGGGGAGGGGCGGACCGGGGTCAGAACGCATTCCCGAGAAGGCAGCCGGGTTGGACCATCGACGCGGTGGGCCGCGCGCAGCCGTGCTGGCAATGCTACGATCAATGAATAGCCGATTTCCGCGAAGTGAACTCAATTACCGATCGCAACTGCGAGACCATCGAAGATTATGGTCAGCTGATCACTGAACTCCTGATCAACGGTGACGTTGCGGGCATGAACAGAATTTTCTGCCGACAACGGAAAACGTTTGTCTGCTCGATTCGCCGGAGGATTCGGTTGCTTGACCGGCCCACGCATGTACTGCGCTTGGACCGAGTTGGACACAAATCTGGCCAGCAGCCGAAGGGCAATGTATCGTCGCTCGCCCGTGAAACCCGCTTCTGCTAAGATCTCCAGCAGTCCTTCCGTCCAGGGCAAAGCACTTCTGGAATCAAAACAATGGTTGAGCAAAAGCGGTACTACCTGCGGGTGCCTGGCGACGCCATCTCGAAACCGTTGTAGCAGTATGCGGATCCGCTCTCGCCACGATGAATGCTCCCCCAGCGAGACATCGATCGACGCGATAACGAGGTCGACAATATATCTTTCGAGTTCTTCCCGGCTCTTGAAATACCGATATATCGACATCGTGCTCATACCCAACTCCTCGGCGACGGCACGAATGGTGAGGGCATCGAGATCGTTACGATCAATGACGGCCAGCGCCGCCGCAGCGATTTCTCCTGTTGTCAGAGACTTCGGCCGAGGCATCAGCTACGACCACACTTTGCCTGCGCTACCAATACGATCCGATCGTGACGTGACTGAGCAGACCGAGCCGCACCGACTGCGACTACCACGCCATTCCCCTTCTGTGTATGCAGATGATATCAAGATGTCGATGCTAGACTATAATTTGGATTCGAACATGAGGTGACTGCACACCGTTCCGCCGTAGCTCGTTCGGTCCACGTCACATGCCCGCTCGAAACCGTGCAGTAGAGAGAGGTACCCTGATGACGCAGCGAGCGCAGCCTGCGGTGACACCTTTGGCGATAGCCGTTCTTGCGTTACTCGAAGAACGAGCGATGCATCCATATGAGATGCAGCAGCTGCTTGCTGGTCGCCTAGGAGACGAACTACTCAAGGTGCGGACCGGCTCGCTGTACCACACGGTCACGCGGCTGGCCGATCAAGAGCTGGTGAGCACCAAGGGGATCATCGCGAGGGGAGCCGGCCAGAACGCACCATGTACGCCGTTACCGATGTCGGCCGAAAGGCATTGCGGGACAAGATCGCCGAGACCCTGCGAGAACCCGCGCGGGAGTATCCCTCGTTTCCGGTCGCCTTGGCTCAGGTGCATCTCCTCCCCAAGGACCATGCAGTCGAGTTGTTGCGCGAGCGTATCGAACACCTCACAGGCGCCCTCGCGCGCGCCGATACGATGCACAAATCGGCAGCTACCAACGCGGTGCCGCGCCGCCGTTGGATGGCGCCCCGGTATGTCCGCGCGATGATCGCCGCCGAGCTCAGCTGGGTACGAAACGTGATCTCCGATCTCGATGCCGGCACGGTGGCGTGGGAGTATTCCGGTCCCGGATCCTGGGGGCGGATCTCCGAGAAGCATCACGGGTGGACCGCTACCGAAGCTGACGAACCGGGTGTAGTGCCCGAGCGCACTGCCGAAACCAGCTCGACCACCCCCTGACAGCCACCCAGCCTCGCCGACGAACTCGGTCTCGCCCAGGGCAGGGTTGCTGGCTCATGCGCGCAACGCGCGTTCGAAGGGTGGCTGGTCGGAATCATCGGCTCGGACCACCGCCACGCACCAGGGGCACCCCGAAGTTCAACGCCGTCGAGGCAAGTCCGACCAAGCGGCGCGTACATCGACATCGACTCCGCCACAGCTGATTCGGCGGTCGTCTCATCAATCGCAAGTGCATCCTCGTCAGAAGCTACGCCACCGGACGTACGGTCCCGGACGCAACTCGGGTACGGGCCTTACCGAAGGGGATACACAATGTCGACTACTTCGCGAGCAAACGCGTCGAGATCTGCGAGGCCGATCCGAGCTAGGTCATTCACCGGCGTGGTGAGCAAGTTCATGGTGGCGGCGTGCACGCATCGAGTAAGAACCCGGGCGGACTCAGGGGTCACCGGTAAGCCCGCGGCACGCTGTAGCTTCTCATTGACTTCGAAGTCGGTGAACATCAAATCCGCTAGCAACGCACTGACACTACGGTTCCGTAGAGCTTCGGCATGCAATTCCACGAAGAGATCCGATCCGGGACGGGCGGCGCCCGGCGCTCGTTTCATGAATTCAGCGAGTAGCGTGATGAGCCCCTCGCGGTCATCGGGGGCGGCTTCGCGCTGCAGACGAGCGAGGTCGTCGACGTGTTGCCGGAAGTGTCGCTCGGCAGCCGCGACGAGCAGGGCGTCGCGGGTCGGAAAATAGTTCTTGGTTGTCCCTTCGGGAACGGCGGCGTCCTGGTCGACCTGCCGATGGGTAAGCCCGCGCGCACCTTTCGAGGCCAGCACCGCGATCGCAGCGTCCTGCAACTGCTCGCGTCGTGCCTGATTTCCAGTCACCTTCACTCCTTCCGCTTGCGTACTCACCACTATAGTGGTACCACAGTTGGGGTACCACAAAAGCGGTAGTTGGGACATGCGTCGTCCGCACACCCGGAGCGGGCACGAGTAGTACAGGAGGCACAGGATGCATACCGAAGTGAGTACAGAACACGATCGGCCGGTGCTCGCGCCCGATCCGCGCAGATGGCGCGCGCTCGCCGGCGCTCGCGGCGGCCCAGTTCATGCTGATTATCGACATCACCGTCGTGACTGTCGCCTTACCTGATATCGGCCACGATCTGGCATTGAGCCGCGCGGCGACGACATGGGTCATGACTGCCTACACCCTTCTGTTCGGCGGGCTGATGATCTTCGGGGGGCGCGCCGCTGATCTCTTCGGGGCGCGCCGTATGGCGACAACGGGTCTGGCACTGTTCACAGCGTTCTCATTGCTCGCGGGTCTGTCGGTGAACGCACCGATGCTGATCGGCGGGCGCGTTGGCCAAGGCATCGGGGCGGCGCTGCTGTCGCCCGCCGCGATGGCAATTCTCACCAGGACCTTCCACGGGAAAGAACGGAATCGGGCGCTTGCCGTGTGGGGAGCTCTCGGCGGTACAGGCGCGGCGGTCGGAGTATTGGCCGGTGGCTTTCTGACTGCGGGGCCTGGATGGTCTTGGATCTTTTTCGTCAATGTGCCCATCGGAATCGTGCTGCTGACGTTGCTCCCGCGACTGGTACCTTCGATCCCCGCCAACCCCACCGGCACCATCGACCGGCTGGGCGCCGGCGCGACCACTGCCGCGACGGCCGCGGTAATCTACGGCCTCATTCACGCCGGTGACAATGGCTGGACCGACCCGGTCACTCTCGGCGCACTGGTCGCCGGAGCCGGCCTGTACGCCGCCTTCCTCGTCTACGAGACCCGCATCGCCGACCCCATGCTCGATCCGCGCTTGCTCCTCCAACGGCCGGTCCGTGCCGGTTCGATAGTGATGCTGATCGCGACCGGTCTGTTGATCACCGGGTTCTTCCTCGGATCGTTCTTTCTGCAGCAAGCACAGGGACATTCGGCGTTGGTCACCGGATTGCTGTTCGTGCCGGTCGCACTCGGCACCATCGCCGGGGCGCATACCGCGGGGCAGGTGATCGGCCACGTCGGTTTTCGTCCGGTCGGAGTGGCCGGGTTGCTGGTGGCGGCTGCCGGAGCCGGAGTACCCGCGCTGTGGCACACCACCCCCGCACTGGTGGCCGGGCTCACCGTTGCCGCCGCCGGTCAGGGCGCCGCGCTCGTGACCGCCACAACCACCGCACTCACGAGTGTCGACCATGCCCAGGCAGGAGTGACGTCCGGACTGGTCAACACCTTTCACGAAATCGGCTCCGCACTGGGCGTCGCGACCGTCTCGACGCTGGCCGCCGCGAGCTTGCGCACGGCCGGCGCGGATGTCGGTGGATTCGGCCACGGGTTCATGTTCGCCGCATTCGCCGCAATCGCCACTGCCATAGCGGCACTGCGGTTGATTCCCGCCGGAAAGCCCCCGGCCGGAATGCGGATCGCTGCTCACTGACACAGCCTGCATCACTCGGATCTACGAATGCCTGCGCCGGTGAGCGCCGGCCGCTGCGCGTCGGCGCGCACCGGCCGGCGCTCACGGGCGGGGTCGAACGTGCACCTCTCCGGGAATCCACACGGGTTCCGCGCAGGGCACTTCCACCGAAACGCACGTCGGTGAGTTCTGGGAGAAACGCGTCGGCAGGTCGGGTTCAGCTCGAATTCGATTCCTATGCCATGGGATTGTGAAACATGAAGAAATGCGGTGATGTGATGGCGGATGCCCGAATGCGTTCGAGCAGAGAGGCACCCCCAGCGGTGATCAACTGGGGGCTCGGAAATGGCCGCGTATCCGGCGCACCGGTATGAACTCTGTTACAGCCGATTCAACCGTCGATGGATCGAATCATTACCGCTCGGAGCACCTTTCGACGAATCCGAACCGGTATTCACTGCGTGCCGTTCGCACACGTGGGTTCGACCCACTCGATGGGTGCAGCGAGACAACACATTTCAGTAGCGGTAGTGCTCGGGCTTGTACGGGCCCTCGACGTCCACACCGATGTACTCGGCCTGATCCTTGCTCAGCTTGGTGAGGGTGCCGCCCAGCGCTTCGACGTGGATGCGGGCGACCTTCTCGTCGAGCACCTTCGGCAGGCGGTAGACCTCGTTGTCGTACTCCTCCGGCTTGGTCCACAGCTCGATCTGCGCGATGACCTGGTTGGAGAAGCTGTTGCTCATCACGAACGACGGGTGGCCGGTGGCATTGCCCAGGTTCAGCAGCCGGCCCTCGCTCAGCACGATGATCGACTTGCCCGACTCGAAGGTCCACAGGTCGACCTGCGGCTTGATGTTGAGGCGGTCGGCGCCGGAGTTCTCCAGGGCGGCCATATTGATCTCGTTGTCGAAGTGACCGATATTGCCCAGGATGGCCTGGTCCTTCATGGCCTTCATATGATCCAGGCCGATGATGTCCTTGTTACCGGTCGAGGTGATGACGATATCGGCGCCGGCGATGGCCTGATCGACGGTGACCACGTCGTAGCCGTCCATCAGAGCCTGCAACGCGTTGATCGGGTCGATCTCGGTGACCTGGACGCGCGCGCCCTGACCGGCCAGCGACTCCGCACAGCCCTTACCGACATCGCCGTAACCGCAGATCAGCACCTTCTTGCCGCCGATCAGCACATCGGTGCCGCGATTGATGCCGTCGATCAGCGAGTGGCGGGTGCCGTACTTGTTGTCGAACTTCGACTTGGTCACCGAGTCGTTGACGTTGATCGCCGGGAAGGAGAGCTCACCCGCGGCGGCGAACTGGTACAGCCGCAGCACACCGGTGGTGGTCTCCTCGGTGACACCCTGCACGGATTCCGCGATGGCGGTCCACTTGCCCGGCGCCGCCTCGAGGCTCGCGCGGAGCAGGTTCAGGAATACCTTGTACTCGGTGGAATGCGTCTCGTCCTCGGGCGGAACGACTCCGGCCTTCTCGAACTGTGCGCCGCGCAGCACCAGCATGGTGGCGTCGCCGCCGTCGTCGAGAATCATGTTCGCCGGCGCGTCCTGCCAGGTCAGCATCTGCTCGGCGGCCCACCAGTACTCCTCGAGGGTCTCGCCCTTCCACGCGAAGACCGGGGTGCCCTTAGCCTCGTGAATTCACTGGGTCGTGTGGCCGTATATGATTGAGATGGCGAAAGGTGCTCTGACCTGCGATAATTCGACTTGCGAAGGTTGAATTTCTCGAGGGTCTGGAGCACCTTTCTGGTGAGCGAGTCTATCTCCCCGTATCCGCGGCTGGTCATCGATGGTGACGGTGCGGGTCTGGTGTCACACGCGGGCGCAGCGCTGTTGCTGCGCACCGCCGAGAAAATAGGGTTGATCAGGGGTTTATCGGAACGGTTGGGGCCTTGGCGCAAGCCGGCGGCGATCCACGACCCGGGCAAGATCGCGCTGGATATGGCGATCTGCCTCGCGGTCGGTGGTGACTGCGCCTCGGACGTGGCGCTGCTGCGGTCCGAGCCGGGCGTGTTCGGTGTGGTGGCCTCGAATCCGACGGTATCGCGGATGATCACCACATTGGCTGGCGACGCACCGAAAGTGTTGGCCGCCATCGCATCTGCACGCGCCGACGCGCGAGCACGAGCGTGGACGCTGGCCGGGACCAACGCCCCGGATCATGGCATCGGTGCCGAGGCTCCGTTGATCATCGATCTCGACGCGACACTGACCGACGCGCACTCGGAGAAACAGAACGCCGCACCAACATTCAAGCGTGGTTTCGGTTTCCACTCACTGTGGTCGTTCATCGACCACGGCCCGGCCGGCACCGGTGAACCCGCCGCGCCGATGCTGCGCCCTGGTAACGCCGGCTCCAACACCGCCGCCGACCACAAACAGGTGCTCCACGATGCCCTCGCTCAACTGCCATGGCAGCCGCTATGGAGAGCCGGCCGGAAAGTGTTGGTGCGCACCGATTCCGGTGGCGGAACCCACGAATTCCTCGACTACTGCCACCGCCGCCGCCTGCAGTACTCGATCGGATTCACCCTCACCGACGACATCGTCACCGCCCTGGACACCTACCTTGTCCCGAGTGACTGGACCCCGGCCTACGACGCCGACGGCGAGGTCCGCGACGGCGCCTGGGTCACCGAGGCCACCGGCCTCGCCGATCTGTCCGGTTGGCCGCCGGACATGCGTCTGGTCATCAGAAAAGAACGCCCACATCCCGGCGCGCAGTTGCGGTTCACCGACCACGACGGGCTGCGGTTGACCGCGTTCGTCACCAACACCACCCGAGGTCAACTCCCCGACCTCGAGCTACGCCACCGGCAGCGGGCCCGCTGCGAAGACCGGATCAGGAACGCGAAAGACACTGGCCTGCGTAACCTTCCGTTCCACTCCTTCGATGCCAACCGCATCTGGCTCGCCCTCATCGCGCTCGCGATGGACCTGACCGCTTGGATGCAAACCCTCGCCCTGCACGACCACACCGCGCGCCGCTGGGAACCGAAAACCCTACGGCTACGCCTGTTCTCCGCGGCCGGGCGCATCGCCCGCCACGCCCGTACAACCCGGCTACACCTCGCCCGACACGCACCCTGGACCGAACTGCTCACCACCGCCGCAACACGCCTGCAACCCGGCTGAGAAGCCAGGAAACCCTCCCGACGACCAGGAAACCAACCCATCCGGGCCCGTGGAACCCGGCAGTCAGCCCGCTGCGCGGGCCCACTGCCCTGCCCACAACCCGGAAACTACGATCGAAACACCAATACGAACCCGATCAGGCCAGCACATCACCCCGGCGAAAAATCGAGGTTAGCCCGGGGATTTCATGGGGTGGGGGTGCTGTGAATGGAGAATGGTGCTCTGAGCTGCGATAATACGGCTTGTCTAGGGTCGTATTGTTCGCGTTTCAGGAGCACCATTCAGGTGAGTAAGTGTAGTTCGTCGTTCCCGCGGTTGGTCGTGGACGGGTCGGGTTCGGGTGTCATGTCGCAGGCGGGATCGGTGCTGCTGTTGCGCGCTGCCGAAGTTGTGGGTCTGACCGGGCAATTATCGGCAGCGTTGGCGCCATGGCGTAAGCAGCTGGCAGTGCATGATCCGGGCAAGATTGTGCTGGACTTGACGATCGCGGTCGCGTTGGGCGGCGATTGCTTGTCCGATATCGGCGTGCTGCGCGCCGAGCCGGGAATCTTCGGGGTGGTGGCGTCGGATCCGACGGTGTCACGCACGGTAGCCGCGTTGGCGGCTGATGCACCGAAAGCACTGTCGGCCATCAGGTTTGCGCGCGCGGCTGCCCGTGCCGCGGCGTGGGACCGTGCCGGTGAACAGGCCCCCGACCACAGTCTGGACGCCGAGCATCCGCTGATCATCGATCTGGACGCGACCCTGGTCACCGCTCATTCAGAAAAGGAATCCGCAACACCGACATTCAAGATGGGTTTCGGTCATCACCCGCTCGGGGCGTGGATCGACCACGGCGGCGGCGGGACCGGCGAACCCGCGGTGATCATGCTGCGCGCCGGCAACGCGGGCTCCAACACCGCCGCCGACCACAAACACGTACTCAACCAGGCATTGCGGCAATTGCCGTGGCAACCGAGCTACCACGTAGGCCGGAAAGTGCTGGTGCGCACCGACTCCGGCGGCGGCACCCACGAATTCGTGCGGTACTGCCACAACCGCCACCTGCAGTACTCGATCGGATTCGTCCTCACCGCCGCGAGCGCCGCGGCGGTCGATCTGATCACCGCCCTGGCCAGACTCCAACCCGACTGACCAGTACAAACCACACCTACCAGACGAGAGGACCTACCACCCGGGCCCGTGGAACCCGACAGCCAGCCCGCTGAACGGGCCCACCATCCTGCCTCTTTGCGGCCGGAACGGCCGCAAAACACCAATCCGAAACCGCTCAGGCAAACACGTCAGCCCCACGAAACATCCGGGTTAGCCTCAATACCAGTGACTTAAGGATTTCCCTGGTAGAGTCTGCGGCCGGGAGGTGTGTGGGTGCCGAGGCCTGGGCAGATCAAGACAGAGGTGGACGAGCGGTTGTCCGACCGCATCGCGGTCGGGTTGTTGACCAGGACGTTTCCGCCGGAGTTGGTGGATCGTGTGGTGGCTGATTGCGGGAGGGCGGGGCAGCGGACGCGGTTGCTGCCGCCGCGGGTGGTGGTGTATTTCGTGCTGGCGATGTGCCTGTTCTCCGGTCAGGGTTATGAGGAGGTCGCTCGGCTGCTCACGCAGGGGCTGGTGTGGGCCAAGCGCTGGTCGGGGTCGTGGCAGGTGCCCACGACGGCGGCGATTTCGCGGGCCCGGGTGAAGCTGGGTCCGGCACCGCTCGAGGCGTTGTTCGACGAGGTCGCGCGGCCGCTGGTGACCGAATCGACCCCTGGTGGCTGGTATCGGGGTTGGCGTTTGGTTGCTGTGGACGGCACGACCTTCGATGTCCCTGACAGCGCCGAGAACGCCGCGTATTTCGGGCGGCCGAAGACGCATCGCACCGAGCGGTGCGCGTATCCGCAGGTGCGGATGGTTGCGCTGGCCGAGTGTGGCACTCATGCGATCACCGCGGCGGCGCTGGGGCCGTTCACCACCGCGGAACCGGTGCTGGCCCGCCGGCTGTTCGGGCATCTGGGCCCGGGTGATCTGCTGCTGGCCGACCGTGGTTTCACCGGTGTGCAATTGTGGCGGTCCGCGGGCGCAGGCGGGGCGGATCTGTTGTGGCGCATACGATCCCACCTCATCCTGCCGGTGGTCCAGGAGTTGGGTGACGGCTCGTATCTGTCGGAGATCGTGGAGGCGAAAGACCATCGCAAACGGGCCGACCCGACGATCGTGCGGGTCATCGAGTACACCCTGCAAGGTCCCGGTTTCCCCGACCAGGAGACGCCCTACCGGTTGATGACCACGATCCTGGATCCCGCCGAGGCCCCGGCGACCGAGCTGGCTGCGTTGTATCACGAGCGATGGGAGATCGAGACCGCGCTCGATGAGTTGAAGACCCATCAGCGCGGACCGGCGCAGGTGCTGCGGTCGCGGTCTCCCGAAGGGGTCGAGCAGGAGGTCTGGGGGCACCTGCTGGTGCACTACGCCATCCGCACCCTGATGCACGACACCGCCGACGCCACATCCATCGACCCCGACCGGTTATCGTTCACCCGCAGCATCCGCCTCGCGCGCCGGCAGGTGACCGCGCAGGCGGGTTTTTCCCCCTGACCACCTCGCTGCGGCACCGGCCGAGGGCCTGCGCGAGATCGCCCGCCACCTCCTGCCACCCCGCCGCGGACGGGTCAACCCCCGCGTCGTCAAACGCAAGATGTCCGGATTCAAAGTCAAACGCGACGAACACCGCAAACCCCTTCCACAACAACCGAATCCGATCGAAGCCGTCACCATCGCCCCACATTGGCGCACCGCATCAACCACCCCGACAGCCAAGACAACACCACGACCCACCCAAACTTAAGTCACTGGTATTGGGGTTAGCCTAAGGTTAGCCTTGGGCTAGGTCATGTCTCCCAATAGTTTGAGCCATTCCACGGTCAGGGCCATGACGAATCCCGCGCGGTAGGTCAGGGCGAGTTTGTCGTAGCGCGTGGCGACACCACGCCAGTGTTTGGCCTTGTTGAAGGCACGTTCGACGACATTGCGGCCTTTGTAGGCGGTCGAGTCGAACCCCGATGGTCGCCCACCGGTGCGGCCTCGCCGTTTCCGGTTGGCGATCTGGTCGGCGCGTTCGGGAATGACAACGCGGATACGTTTGCGCCGCAACATGGTTCGATTAGCCGCCGACGAATACGCTTTGTCGGCGAGTACTCGGTCGGTATTGCATCGAGGCGGGCCACCGGCCAGTCGCGGCACCGCGATCGCTTCGAGCACGGCAGGCATCATCGGCGAATCGCCGGCTTGTCCCGCGCTCAGCAGGACCGCCAGACCACGACCGTTGCCGTCGGTGGCCAGATGCGCCTTCGTCGTCAGCCCGCCCCTCGACCGGCCGACAGCGTGATCGCCCGGCTCATAACTCACCGTCCGGGCCGGGTGCTGCCTCACGATCACGTGCACTGTTCGCGCCGTGTTGATGAAGAGAAATGATCAAGACCTGTGGATGACGGGAAGGATGCACCTTCCCGGATGATCTATGAGTCCGAAGTCTTGATCATGCCGGCGCGCCAACGCCGGTCGGGAAGGTACGTCCGTGTTTACGGTAGTTCAGAACGTTGTTGCTGCTGGCGAGGAGGCCGGTTCGGGCCGGTCGTTGCTTGATGAGATCGTGCGTGACGGTGCCCGGCAGATGCTGGCCGCCGCGTTGAAGGCCGAGGTCGCTGCCTATGTCGCCCAGTTCGCCGACCAGCTCGACGAGGACGGCCACCGGCTGGTGGTGCGCAACGGCTACCACCTCGAGCGGGAAGTTCTCACCTCGGCGGGCGCGGTGAGTGTGCGCGCACCGCGCGTGAACGACAAGCGGGTCGATCCTGAATCTGGTGAGCGGCAACGGTTCTCCTCGGCGAGCCTGCCTGCCTGGGCGCGCAAGTCGCCCCAGGTCACCGAGGTGCTTCCGCTGCTGTATCTGCACGGGTTGTCCACCGGCGACTTCGGTCCCGCCCTCGAGCAGTTCCTCGGCTCCGGCGCGGGGCTGTCGGCGGCGTCGATCACCCGGCTGACCACCGGGTGGCAGGACGAGGCTCGCGTCTTCGCCCAGCGCGATCTCTCGGGCACCGACTACGTCTACCTGTGGGTCGACGGCATTCACACCAAAGTCCGGTTGGAGCAGGAGAAACTGTGCCTGCTGGTGATGATCGGGGTGCGTGCCGACGGCCGCAAGGAACTCGTCGCGCTCGCTGACGGGTATCGCGAGTCGACCGAGTCGTGGGCGGATCTGCTGCGGGGCTGCCGCCGCCGCGGGATGACCGCGCCGGTGCTGGCGGTCGGTGACGGCGCGCTGGGGTTCTGGAAGGCGCTGCGGGATGTGTTCCCGGAGACGAAAGAGCAGCGTTGCTGGTTTCATAAATCGTCGAATGTTCTTGCTGCACTGCCGAAATCGACTCATCCGGGCGCGATCGCGGCCATGAAGGACATCTACATGGCCGAGGACCTCGACAAGGCCCAGCTGGCGGTGAAGGCATTCGAGATCGACTACGGCGCGAAGTATCCGAAGGCGGTCGCGAAGATCACCGGTGATCTCGACGTGCTGCTCGAGTTCTTCAAATACCCGGCCGAGCACTGGATCCATTTGAGGACCACAAATCCGATCGAGTCGACTTTTGCGTCCGTGCGGCTCCGGACCAAGGTCACCAAGGGGCCGGGCTCGCGCGCGGCCGGAATTGCTATGGCCTACAAGCTGATCGAAGCCGCCCAGGCCCGCTGGCGCAAGGTCAACGCGCCCGAGCCGGTCGCGCTCGTCCGGGCCGGCGCACTGTTCCACAAGGGCAAGCTGCTCGAACGGCCCCGCGACATCACCGCCGCCTCGTCAACGGCCGCGGCCGCTACTACCGCAACGGAGGTCGCCTGAAACCTGCCGATCCACAGGATTTGACAATATCTCGTTGATGAACCCGCATGATCGAAGAGTCCACCGAAACAACCCAATCCAGATTCCCGGTCGCATCCGCGAGCGCGGTCAACGCGACCAGCACCCGATCCCACGTCCCGTCCCCGGCATATCGGCGATGCCGCTTCCATACCGTCTGCCACGGCCCGAACGCATCCGGCAGATCCCGCCACGGCACCCCGGTCCGCAACCGATACAACATCCCCTCCACGACCACGCGATTGTTGCTGAAATTGCGACCTACCCGTCCATCGGAGGTCGGCAACAGCAACTCAAGCAGCTCCCACTGCTTGTCCGTCAGAACCCGATACCGATCGCCGACCACCGTAGCCACGGCGGACATGATGCCCGCCACGACGACCTACCGCACACAGACCGGAAAACTCATTGGGAGACATGCCCTAGTACTCCAGCCGCACTTCGTGATGTTGCGTGTGTCTTCGCTGGTAGTGGGACTGTTTGGCGCGGTGTTGATGTCGTCGTCGCCAGGTCGACCAGCGGCGTAGCAGGTTGAGGTCAGGGATCGGAGTGATCAGGTGTGCCAGGAGACGCTTGATTTCACCGAGTGTGAGTGGAATGAGGCCGCTGCCAATGCTTTTGGGGAAATGGCGGCGGTCACTGCGAGGTAGGTGTGGGCCAGCATCGCGAGGGTGATGTGGCGGTACCAGGCGTCGTAGCGGCGGACCTGATACTGGTCGAGTCCGACCTCGGTTTTCGCAGTCTGAAAGCAGTCCTCGACCGACCAGCGGGCGCCTGCGACCCGGATGAGGTCGGCGTCGCTGGTGCCGATCGGGGCGCCGCACAGGTAGTAGGCGATCTCGTGTCCGCCTTTGGTGTTGCGGGTCAGCGACCGTCTGGCCAGCAGCCAGCGTCGCCATCCCGGGCCCGCCTCGCTGAGGGTGGGCACTGTGGCGATGGCCCAGTCGAACAAGCGAGGGCCCTTCGCGCCTTCTCCACAGCTCAGACGTTTCCACGCGTCCGGCGGGGCGTCGGCGACGAGGCGGTCTGCGCGCGAGTCACCCGCCACGCACACGATCGGCGCGCTGCTGGGTACGGCCACCACGTACCCGATTTTCCGCTGCTCGAGCCACCTGCGGAATTTCGAATCGCCGCCGTATGCTTCATCGGCGGTGACCCACCGGGCGGGCACGCCGGCGTCCAGGGCACGAGCCAGCATACGTTGGGCCAGAACCTGTTTCGTGGCGAATTCGACCTCGTCGGGCACCGCGGCTTGTCGGCAGCGATCCCGGTCTGCGGTCCACGACTTGGGCAAATATAGTTCCCGATCGATCAGAGTGCGGCCCTTGACACTCGTGTAAGCGCAGAACACACCGAGCTGGCAGTTCTCGATCCGCCCGGCAGTACCTGAGTATTGTCGCTGCACCCCAGCAGATTTCACGCCCTTCTTGAGAAATCCGGTCTCGTCGACAACCAGCACGCCGTCGGAGTCGCCCAAATGCTGGACCGCGTACTCCCGCAGGTCATCTCGCACGCCATCGGCATCCCATGCAGCCTTGTTCAGCAGCCGCTGCATCCCGTCGGGAGTCGAGTCACCGGCCACCTCGGCCAGCGTCCAGCCATTCTTCCCCGCCAACGGCGCCAACAAACCCCGCACATACGCCCGCGCCCGCAACCGCGGCTCCGCTCGCAAGAACCGACCTGCGACCAGCGCAAACAACTCGTCCAACCCAGCCGACCACGCAGCCAGATCCTCATCAACCAGCACAAAACCCCATGCTACCCAACAACATCACGAAGTGCGGCTGGAGTACTAGGTCCTGGTTTGGGAGCCACCCCTCCGCGTAGTCCGCAAATCTTATGGCCGTCGCAATATCAGGGCCGGAGGTCGATCTTCCGCTCGGGCGGGGGCTACCGAAATTCCCAGATGCAACAACCGACCCCTTCAGGCGAAACTCAACCTCCGCATGGTCGGCCGCCTGCTTTGCAAGCCGACGTGTCGGGAACCGAGCTGTATTGCCTGAGTCATCACGGAGCGCTTTGTAACGGCCGTTGCCAATTGCATACCTCGCTTCGAAGTAGCCACTGCGCGGGTTGGCGTGACCCAATTCAACTCTCCTTCAGGGGCGCTTCATGTTGTTGACAACACAAAGGGAGGGATATCGGCGAGTTCTAATTGACCCACCCGACTCGCGCCGATCTCATCCCTCGACGCCGCTACGGAGCTTCCGCAGTTCTTTGGTACGCACCAGCACATCACCCCGTGTCCGTGGCCATGAGAAAGTGGCTCTGTCCCACTTTCGATGATCGGTCGGGCTGTTATGTGGTGGCCAGGACTCGGAGTCGGAGCAAGTCGAACCGTGCTCGGCCATACATGGTTCTTTTGATTAGCTTGAGCCGGTTGACATTTCCTTCGGTAGGTCCGTTGCTGTGTGGCAGGCTCAGTCCGGCGACCACGGCGTCCCAGTCGCGGTGCAGAGTGGTCGCGAACGAGCTGATCTCTCGGATTCCGCTGGCCTGTGCGCGTTGGGTCCATGCTGCGAGTTCCGCTCCTCGCAGGTGTCGTAGCAGCGTCGCGAATTCTGCGGCGAGACCAGCGGTGGTGGCGATCTCGTCGCAGCGACCGACGATTGCGCGGAGATGCCCTGAGGGGCCCGGCAGATCCCGGACAGCGGCCTGAAGGGCTATTTCATGCTGCCGTCTGCCGATTCAGGTAATCGGCGTGCACCTGCAGTGGCGCCTTGTAGCCGAGTCCCGAGTGAAGACGTTTGCGATTGTAGAAGGTCTCGATGTATTCCACAATCGCACGTCGCGCCTGATCCCGCGTTTCGAACGTCGTTCGATGTAGCCATTCGTTCTTCAGGGTGCCGAAAAACGATTCGGCCATGCTGTTATCCCAGCACACTCCGGTCCGGCCGACGGATTGTCGCATGTCCATCAGTTTCAGTTTCTTCCCGAAATCATAGCTGGTGTAGTTCGATCCGCGGTCGCTGTGGAATATCGCCTGTGGTCGAATATCAATGCGGGTCGCGGTCATGTCGAGTGCGTCGGTGATCAACGGGGTGCGGTAGTGGTCGGCCATCGACCAGCCGGCCACCATTTTCGTGTAGCAGTCGATCACGGTCGCCAAATACAGCCAGCCCTGTTTCGTCCGGATATAGGTGATATCGGAGACGAACTTCTCACCCGGTGCCGTGGCGGTGAAATCACGTGCCACGAGGTCGGGGATCCGGTGGTCGATATCGGCCTCGGTCGTGACCGGCCGCCATGGTTTCGGCTGGCACGGCACCAGATCCAGCTCCCGCATCAGCTTGCGGACGGTGTCGTCGTCGACCTGGTGGCCCGAGCCGATCAGCACCGCATGGACACGCCGATGCCCGTAGGTGCCGTGGGAGTCGTCGAAGATCGCGGTGATCATCAGTTTCAGTTCTTCACGCCATTTCTCTTTCTCCGACGCCGGTCGGGTACACCATTCGTAATAACCCGATCTGGACACACTAAGGTTCCTGCACATGAAGGCAACAGAGTAGGCCTTCTCCGCGTCCAGTTCGGCGATGAATGCGTATTTCACTGCTGCCGGCTCGCGAAGAAGGCCGCCGCTTTTTCCAGGAACTCGGCCTTCATCCGGAGCTCGCGGTTCTCCCGCTCCAACTCACGCAACCGCGCTCGCTCCGAAATCGCTAGCGGTTCTTCCTCCTCCGGGTGCTTTTTCCGGTGCGCCGCCACCCAATTGGTGAGCGTCCCGGAATTGATTCCCAGATCTCGTGCGACCGCCGCGATCGGACGACCGTTACTTTCCAAGACCATTTTCACGGCCTCGTCCTTGTACTCCGGTGAGTACTTTTTCCTCTGCTGAGCCACAGCCTATTTTCCCTCGCATTTCCGTAACCGCCCTACCAGGGGTCACTGTCCGGAGGGAACCGGGCACCTCACCCGCGTTCGTCGTCGCTCAGGTCGGTGGAGCGGCGCATGATCCAGCCAGCGGCCTTACGGGGTGTGATCGTAGGAGGAGCCTGGACCGGGACACCAGCAGTGCGCCAGTGCTGCAGGTGTCGGCGGACCGTCTTGACGCTGCCGCCGAAGCCCTGGCCCGCGATCTCGGAGTGCAGCACCGCGGCGTTCACGCAGCCCTCGCGCCAGCGGCGTTGCAGATAGGGCACGAACGGGTCGATGAGACTCGCGCGGCGCACCCCGGAGTTCAGCAGACCCTCGACCTCGCTGCGGGCGTAGCGTCGGACGGTCTTGCGGTCGAGGTGCAATTCCCGCGCAATCGCGCTGATCGTCCAACCCTGCCCCAGCATCTGCCTGATCTGCGGGTGCTGCCGGGTGATCCGCTGCGCCAACGGGCCATCCGGTGGGGCGGACTGCGGGACGGGCAGTGCCGGAATCCGTTCCGAGGCTTGCTCGTTCAGGCAGGAACGCTTGCGGGCGAGCACTCGCTCCACGGCACTGGTCAAGTTCGCCATCAGATGCCACCTGTCGGCCACTTGCACCGCGTCGGGTGCCCCGCGACGGGCACCGTCGGCGAAGTAGCCGGCGCGGTCGCGGCAGATCACCTCGATCCCTGGATGGTCGCGAAGCCAGGCTGCCAACGCATCGGAACTGGCTTCGGGCAGCAGATCCACCGGCCGGCGGGTGGCCATATCGACCAGAATCGTGCCGTAGTTGCGGCCCTTGCGAAACGCGAACTCATCGACCCCGACGACAGTCATTGCGCCGGTTTCCGGTTGCGGCACTGCGCGGATGATCCGCAGCAGCGTCATCCTGCTCACAGAGCCGGCGACTCCGGCGCACAGTCGCGCCGCGGGCCTGCCTCCCAGCGCCAGCGCGAACCGTCTCAGCACGTCCCGCAGCGCGAGGCTTCTACGACCGTGACGCACGGTCAACCCGCTCACCTGCTCGGCGAAAATCCGCCGTTCGCACTCGACGTTACCGCAGAACAGTCGTCGCACAGCCAGCCTGAGCACCACTTCCCGGCCCGCGACCGCAACGTCGGCAATCTCACGCGAGTAACGGCTGTGAACCCGCGAAGAAGCCACCCCGCATACCGGACACGGCTGCGGGATCTCCCTGGTCACAGCATCGAACCGGATCGTGGACCCAACCTCGTTCACATCCACCACGCGCACACCCGGGCGATGCGGGAACATCAACTGCCACAACACCTCTGCGCCACCATCCGCGAACACAACCCGCGTTTCTACCGTAACCCGCAGCACCCCAACACAATCGGCACCTACCGATCATCGAAAGTGGGACAGAGCCACCTACCGATGGCCATTGACATCACCGAAGATTCAGAAACGGAACCGGAGCCGACCATATGGCGCCGGCCAGTAGGCGACACGCCGAACTGACACCCTGTCCCCATAGCTACGTTTCAGCGACCTGGATAGCTCGCATACTCGATAGGCTTTGATCCCTACCAGGCTGGCAGAGGAGACGTCGAGCGAGAGGCGTCCCGGCGCCTCCACTCGGGAAAAATGGGGGGAAATTCGCGCATCCAGTCGCGCCGAATCGTGCCGAATCGGACCGAACACGACCGACGACCGGGGCGGTATCACGACGAGGGCAAGGTAAGTGGGCATACGCCAACGCCAACCCGACAACCACTCGTTGGGAGATATTGCTGGTCAAGCGCCATTTCCATCATTGGTGGACATGTCAAGGAATACCCCGGACGCCCTCCTCGTTCAGCTGATTGAACGTTTGATCAGACAGCCCAGGAGGCGGATATGCAGTTCGGCATCTTCACCGTCGGCGACGTCACCGTCGACCCGACCACCGGCGTCGCGCCCACCGAGGGCGAGCGCATCGACGCGATGATGCGCCTCGCGGTCGAGGCCGAGAAGGTCGGCCTGGACGTCTTCGCCACCGGTGAGCACCACAATCCCCCGTTCGTGCCCTCCTCGCCCACGACCATGCTCGGCTGGGTCGCCGCCCGCACCGAGAAACTGCAGCTGTCGACCGCGACCACGCTGATCACCACCAACGATCCGGTCAAGATCGCCGAGGACTACGCGATGCTGCAGCACCTGTCCGGCGGACGCGTCGACCTGATGATGGGCCGCGGCAACACCGGACCGGTCTACCCCTGGTTCGGCAAGGACATCGGCAAGGGCGTCGACCTCGCCATCGAGAACTACCACCTGCTGCGCCGGCTGTGGCGCGAACCCGTCGTCAACTGGCAGGGCCAATTCCGCACGCCGCTACAGGGATTCACCGCCACCCCCGCTCCGCTGGACGGCACCCCGCCGTTCGTGTGGCACGGCTCCATCCGCTCCCCCGAGATCGCCGAACAGGCCGCCTACTACGGCGACGGCTTCTTCCACAACAACATCTTCTGGAACAAGGAGCACACCGAGCAGATGGTCCGGCTCTACCGGCAGCGGTTCGAGCACTACGGTCACGGTGCGGCCGAGCAGGCCATCGTCGGCCTCGGCGGGCAGGTCTTCATGGCCGAGACCGAGGCCGCGGCCAAGAAGTTCTTCCGGCCCTACTTCGACAACGCACCGGTGTACGGGCACGGTCCCTCGCTGGAGGACTTCAGCGAAATGACCCCGCTCACCGTGGGCACCCCGGAGCAGGTCATCGAACGCACCCTGGGTTTCGCCGACTACGCCGGGGACTACCAGCGCCAACTGTTCCTCATCGACCATGCCGGACTGCCCATCGACGTGGCCCTGGAACAAGTCCGGATCCTCGGCGAGGAAGTCGTGCCGGTACTGCGCAAGGAATTCGAATTGCGCCGACCCGCACACGTTCCCAGCGATCCGCCGACCCACGCCTCGCTGGTGGCCGCCGGGCCCGAGGCACCACATCATCTGGTCGAACCCTCCCGCGAGCGGCTCCTGGCCGCCGCCGAGCAGGCCTGATACCCACACCTATCGAATCGAGGTCGAAAACCCATGGCGCACACCGTCGTCGTACTCACCGCCGGGCTCTCGCAGCCGTCGAGTACCCGGCTACTCGCCGATCAGCTGGCCGACGCGGTATCGGCGGCGGTCGGCGCCCGGGGCGAGGCCGTCGAGATCGAGGTCGTCGAATTGCGGGATCTGGCAATCGATCTCGCGACCACCATGGTCGCCGGCGGGCTGCCCACACCGGCGGTCGCCGCCGCGCGGGAAAAGGTCTCGGCGGCCGACGGCATCATCGCGGTCACCCCGGTCTTCGCGGCCGGCTACTCGGGACTGTTCAAGATGTTCGTCGACGTGCTGGACCCCGAAGCACTCAACGGGATGCCGGTGCTGATCGCCGCGACCGCCGGAACCGCCCGGCACGCACTCGTCCTCGAACACGCCATGCGCCCGTTGTTCACCTATCTCCGCGCCGTCGTGATCCCGACCGGGGTCTTCGCCGCCACCGAGGATTTCGGCTCGACCGGACTGAGTGAACGCATCCACCGCGCGGCCGCCGAGTTCGCCGCGCTGGTGGTGGCGGTGCCCACCGCCGTCGGCGGATTCCTGCCCGAGCCCGCCCGGGGCCGGCAGTCGGGTAACCACGTGGGCGAGGTGACCCCGTTCAGCAAACTGCTCGCCGGACACACCGGCCACGTCGAACAACCGCATCGAGCAGCGGATCGCTAGACACAGCAGAAGCGGGCCGGGCCGGGCACCGGCAACTCGATGATGACTCCGCCGCGCCGGACCGGCCACGTTCCGTCGCCGAATACCGGCACACGCCGGTATTCGGCACGATGATGGAAGGGTGACGGCCGGACCCGAGGAACTGCTGGACGACGTACTGCGCACCACCGTGGCCGGGGTGACACCGGGACCACCCCGCCGGATCACCGATCCGATCGTTCCCGGCGCCGCGACCACGGTGGCGACCTGTCTGGAACTGTTCGACGCACAGGCGAGCAGCCGGCACCTGGATCTCGCGGCCCGGCGGCTGGGTGCGTCCGGTGCGGGCTACTACAGCATCGGATCCAGCGGACACGAGGGCAATGTCACGCTGGCCCAGGTGTTGCGCCCCACCGATCCGGCGCTGTTGCACTACCGTTCGGGCGCGTTCTTCATGCACCGCTGCCGTCGGATCCCCGAACTGGATCCGATCCGTGATGTGCTGCTCGGCGTCGTAGCCGCCGCCGCGGACCCGATCTCGGGTGGGCGGCACAAAGTTTTCGGCAGCCGGGCCGCAGCGGTGATTCCGCAGACCTCCACCATCGCCTCACACCTTCCGCGCGCGGTGGGCCTGGCCTTCGCCCTCGACCGCCGCCCGAATCGAGAGTCGCCGTGGCCACCGGACGCGGTGGTGCTGTGTACCTTCGGTGACGCCTCCGCCAACCACTCCACCGCCGTCGGCGCGATCAACACCGCGATGCACACCGCACACCTCGGTATTCCGATGCCGGTGCTGTTCGTCTGCGAGGACAACGGTATCGGGATCAGTGTGCCCACTCCCCCGGACTGGATCGAGGCCGCGTACGGATCCCGCCCGGAGCTACGGTATTTCGAGGCGGACGGGTCGGATCTGGTTCAGGCACTGTCGGTGTCGGCCGAGGCCGCCCGCTGGGTACGCACCCGGCGGCAACCGGCACTGCTGCGGTTGCGCACCGTCCGGTTGCTCGGCCACGCGGGATCGGATGTCGAGTCGGCCTATCGCGGAACCGCCGATATCGACGCCGACCGGCAGCGAGATCCGGTCGCCGCCACCGCTCGCCTGCTGGTTGCCACAGGCGGCGCGACGGCCCGGCAGATCCTCGATCGAATACGACGCCATCGGCGCCCGGGTCGCGGCGGTGGCCACCCAGGTGGTGACCGAACCACACCTGAACTCGGCGGTCGCGGTTCGCGCACCCCTGGCATACCGAACGACAGACGACGCGATGCGACGACCGGAGCCGTCGGACCACGACGAACACCCGGCCGATGGCGAAGCACCGACGGCACCGGCATTCGATTCACCGGGGGCCCACACCCAAGCGCGCGCAACCGTAAGCGGTACGGCGGCAACCGAATCCGCCGCTGCTCCGCTCGGCTCCGGGCCGAGAGAACCTGCCGGGTCGCCGATGACACTGGCCCAGTCCGTCAATCACACTCTGGCCGGATTGCTCCGGCGCGACGCGGACATCCTGGTCTTCGGCGAGGATGTGGGCCGCAAGGGCGGCGTATACGGCGTCACCAAGGGCCTGCAGCGCGCATTCGGCGCGCGCCGGGTATTCGATACGCTGCTCGACGAGCAGAGCGTGCTCGGTGCCGCACTCGGGGCGAGCCTGGCCGGATTCGTGCCGATCCCCGAGATCCAGTACCTGGCCTACCTCCACAATGCGCTGGACCAGATCCGCGGTGAAGCTGCGACACTGTCGTTCTTCTCCGCCGGTCAGTATCGCAATCCCATGGTGGTCCGGATCGCCTCGTTCGCCTATCAGAAGGGATTCGGCGGACATTTCCACAATGACAATTCCGTTGCCGCCCTGCGCGATATCCCCGGACTGGTGGTGGCCGCGCCCGCCCGCGCCGACGATGCCGCCGCCCTGCTGCGCGGTTGCGTCGAACTGGCCCGCACCGACGGGCGGGTCTGCCTGTTCCTCGAGCCCATCGCGCTCTACCACACTCGTGATCTCTACAAATCCGGGGACGCGAGGTGGACGGCCACCCCGGGCGAGGAACCGGCATCGTTTCCGCGTGCCCGAATATACGGCGCTGGAACAGATCTCACCATCGTCACTTTCGCCAACGGCGTCCCGATGAGCCTGCGAGCGGCACAATGCTTGGCGGATAACGGAATTCACGCGCGTGTTCTCGATCTGCGCTGGCTCACACCACTTCCCGTGGCGGATCTGCTGTCGCACGCCACCGCCACGCGCGCGGTTCTCGTCGCCGACGAGACCCGGCGCAGCGGCGGTGTCTCGGAATCGGTTTACGCGGCCCTCATCGACGGTGGCTTCGGCGGCCGGATCGCGCGAGTCACCGGTGACGACAGCTTCATACCGCTCGGCCCCGCCGCCGATCTGGTGCTGCTGAGCGAATCATCGATCGTCGACGGCGCGCTGCGGCTGATGGACGCCGGCCCTCGATCGGTGTGACCTGTCGTCAGCGCAGGGTCACCGTCGTCGGCAGGGTCGCGAAACCGCGGTTGTTCGACGAGTGGATACGTCGCAACCCGCGGGTATCAATGTCGTAATCGCTGATGCGCATACCGATCTCACCGAGTGCGGTCCGCAGTTCCAGCAGGCCCAGGTTGGACCCCAGGCAGTGGTGGCGGCCGCTGCCGAACACCACCGCGTCGCTGTTGACGCGATCGATATCGAAGACGTCGGCCCGGTCGAAAATCTCCGGATCGCGATTGGCCGATCCGGTCAGCAGCAGCATCCGCGCACCGGCGGGGATCGTCACACCATGCAGTTCTACCGGCTCGGTTGTGGTGCGCAGCTGTGACTGGGTGGCCGGGTCGTAGCGCATCCCCTCGGAGATCCAGTCCTCGATCCGCCCGCCCAGTGCCGCGGCGCGCTGATCCGGATGCGCCCACCCGGCGTACCAGATATTGCCCAGGGTCAGCATGGTGGTCTCGATGCCGGCGCCGATCAGCAGGATCAGGACTCCGACGATCTCCTCGGGGGTGAGCCGATCATCACCGTCGGCGACATCGAGGAGACCGGAGAGCAGGTCGTCGGCACGATTCTTGCTGCGTTCGATGGTCAGTTCGGTGTAGTAGCCGACCAGCGCGCCGATCGCCTGCATCGCCTCGGGACGCAGATCGGTCGACTCCTCCTCGGTGTACATGATCTCCATGCCGAGTTTGCGCAAAAGGTCGCGGTCGGCGGGGGGCACACCGACCAGTTCGGAGATCACCTCGGTGGGATAGGGCCCGGCGAACTCGGTCATCAGGTCGAAGCTGCCACGGTCCAGCAGCGGCGTCAGCAGATCGGTCGCGATCTCGCGCAGCCGTGGCGCCAGCGCCTGCACCCGCCGTGCGGTGAAGGCCCGGGTGACCAGTCCGCGCATCCGGGTGTGTTTGGGTGGATCCATGGCCACGAAGGAGAACAGCTGCTCGGCCTGCGGCCCCCAGAACGCGGGCTCCATCCGCAATCCGTTGGCGCTCGAGAAGCGATCCGAATCGCGCAGCGCGGCAACGACATCGGAATGGCGCGACAGTGCCCAGAAATCGTCGTCGGCGTTGCGGAAGACCGGCGCCTGCGCCCGCAGCCGGGCGTAGACCGGATACGGGTCGTCGTGAATCCCGAAATCATACGGACTGAACTGCACTGACATCTGCGAGCCTCCCCAGGCGCACGACCGGGGGGCCGTGCCGGATAGCCATCCGAGCTGACAGGATGACAGTAGTCGATAATCGTGACGTCGATGACGAGAGGAGAGATGTCGTGGAACCGATGAGCGGATCACGCGGCCGGCATGTGGATCCGGTGGCTCCGCCCGGTATCAATATCAGCACTCCCCACCCGGCCCGGCGCTACGACTACTGGCTGGGCGGTAAGGACAATTTCGAGGCCGATCGCGCATCCGCGGAGGCGGTGGCCGAGGCCTTCCCGAGCGTACAGATCGCCGCGCTGGAGAACCGGGCATTCCTGCATCGAGCCGTCGGATATCTGGCCGAAGAAGCGGGGATCCGCCAGTACCTGGATCTCGGCGCGGGCCTGCCGACCGCGGGCAATGTCCATGAGATCGCCCAGTCCGCGGCACCCGAGTCCCGCATCGTGTACGTCGACAACGATCCGATCGTCGCACTTCACGCCCGCAGCCTGCTCGACACCGCACCCGAGGGCGTCACGGTGTATCTGGAGGCCGACGCGCGCAAACCCGACTACATTCTCGGCCATCCCGACCTGCTGTCCACCCTGGACCTGTCCCGGCCCGTCGCGCTGATCATGCTCGCGGTGATGCACTTCCTCACCGACGACGACCGGCCCTGCGAGGTGGTGCGGCAGTTCGTCGACGCATTGGCTCCGGGCAGCTTTCTGGTGATGTCGCATGCCACCAGCGATCACCTGTCGGAGGAGGACCTGGCCGACAGCGAGCAGGCCAACAAGCGAAGCGGTATCCCGTTCCGGTTACGCTCGACCGCCGAATTCAGCCGGTTCTTCACCGGTCTGGACCTGGTCGAGCCCGGTATCGGTTCGATCATCAACTGGCCCACCGAATCCCATCGTGCACATCCGCGCCCGGAGGCCGTCTCGATGCTCGGCGCGGTCGCCCGCAAACCCTGATCCGTTCGGCTCTGCCGAATCACATACGCCCGCTACGACATTCGGCCCCGGTATCGCACCAATGCGATACCGGGGCCGAATTTGCCTTGCTTTCCGGGCGATTACCCGCCGGCCGTGATCACGGCAACGGGCCGCCCGCGGCAATCGCCGACAGTGTCGCGAACTCGTCGCCCTTCAGCGACGCGCCGCCCACCAGCGCACCATCAATATCGGGCGCTGCGAGCAGTTCGCCCACATTCTTGGCGTTCACCGACCCTCCGTAGAGGATGCGCACACCCGCTGCGACCTCCTCACCGGCCAGGTCGATCAGCTCGCCCCGCAGCGCACCGCAGACCTCCTGCGCGTCAGCCGGAGTGGCCACGCGACCGGTACCGATCGCCCAGACCGGCTCGTAGGCGATGACGACCTTGGCGATCTGCTCGGCGGACAGGCCCGTGAGCGAACCTCGCAACTGCTCGAGGTTGTACTGCACGTGCGTCTGCGCCTCGCGCACGCCCAGCCCCTCGCCGATGCAGACGATCGGGGTCATGTCGTACTGCAGCACCTTCTTGGCCTTCGCCAGCACCAGGGCGTCGTCCTCGGTGTGGTATTGGCGGCGCTCCGAGTGCCCGACCACGACGAAGCTACAGGACAGCTTCGCCAGCATGGCCGCGCTGATCTCACCGGTGTAGGCACCCGACTCGTGTACCGACACGTCCTGGGCACCGAAGGTGAGCCGCAGCCGGTCGCCCTCGATGAGGGTCTGGACGCTGCGGATATCGGTGAACGGCGGGAGGACGGTGACGTCGACCTTGTCGAAGTACTTGTCCGGCAGAGCGAACGCGATCTTCTGCACCAGGGCGATGGCCTCGAGGTGATTGAGGTTCATCTTCCAGTTGCCCGCGATCAGCGGTTTGCGTGCCATGCTCAGACCTCCGCGTCGTCGAGTACGGAGATACCCGGGAGCTGCTTGCCCTCCAGGTATTCCAGCGAGGCGCCACCACCGGTGGAAATGTGGGAGAACCCGCCCTCCGGCAGTCCGAGACTGCGCACGGCCGCGGCCGAATCGCCGCCGCCGACCACGGTGAACGCGCCCTTGCCGGTAGCGGTGACCAGTGCCTCGGCCACCGCGCGGGTACCGGCCGCGAACGCCTCGAATTCGAAGACGCCCATCGGGCCGTTCCAGAACGCCGTCCGGGCCTCGGTCAGCAGAGCGGCGAACCGCTTGGCCGACTCGGGGCCGATATCGAGCCCGATCCAGTTGTCGGGGATCTCGTGGGCGGCGACCGTCTTCGACTCCGCGTCGGCGGCGAACTTATCGGCCACCACGATGTCCACCGGCAGGTGGATGACATCGGCGAAGCGGTCCAGCAGATCCTTGCAGGTGTCGATCATTTCCTGCTGCAGTAGCGAGGATCCGACCGGAAGGCCCTGTGCGGCAAGGAAAGTGAAGCACATGCCGCCACCGATGACGAGGGTGTCGACCTTGGGGGCCAGCGCCTCGATCACGGCGAGCTTGTCCGACACCTTGGAACCGCCCAGCACCACGGCGTAGGGACGTTCGGTATCGGCGGTGAGTTTGCGCAGCACGTCGACCTCCGCGGCCACCAGCGTGCCCGCGTAGTGCGGCAGGAGTTCCGCCACGTCGTAGACCGAAGCCTGCTTGCGGTGCACGACGCCGAATCCGTCGGAGACGAACGCGCCGTCGTCACCGACCAGCTCGACAAGTGCGCGGGCCAGCTTCTGCCGCTGCGCGTCGTCCTTGCTGGTCTCGCGCGGATCGAAGCGGATGTTCTCCAGCAGCAGCACATCGCCGTCGGTCAGGCCTTCCGAACGCGCGAGCGCGTCCTGGCCCACCACATCACCGGCAAGCTGGACATTGCGGCCCAGTTCGGTACCGAGCTTCGCGGCCACGGGGGCCAGCGACAGCGCCGGATCCGGCGCGCCGGCGGGCCGGCCGAGGTGAGCGGCAACGACGACCTTGGCGCCGGCTTCGGCCAGTGCCTTGATCGTGGGAACCGAGGCGATGATCCGGCCCGGATCGGTGATCACACCGTTGTCGAGAGGAACGTTGAGGTCGGAGCGCACGAGTACGCCCCGGCCCTCGACACCCTCGGCAAGGAGATCCTGAAGGGTCTTGACTGTCATCGGACTACAGCGACTTACCGACGAGACCGATCAGGTCGGCGAGGCGGTTGGAGTAGCCCCACTCGTTGTCGTACCACGACACGACCTTCACCTGATCATCGATGACCTTGGTCAGCGGCGCGTCGTAGATCGACGAGTGCGGATCGGTGACGATGTCGCTGGAGACGATCGGGTCGACGTTGTACTTCAGGATGCCCTTCAGCGGACCCTCGGCGGCAGCCTTGTAGGCGGCGTTGATCTCGTCGAGCGAGGCCGGCTTGCGCAGGGTCGCGGTGAGGTCGGTGACCGAGCCCGTCGGGACCGGCACGCGCAGCGCGTAGCCGTCCAGCTTGCCCTGCAGCTCGGGCAGAACCAGGCCGATGGCCTTGGCGGCACCGGTGCCGGTGGGCACGATGTTCAGCGCGGCGGCGCGGGCGCGACGCAGATCGCTGTGCGGGCCGTCCTGCAGGTTCTGGTCCTGGGTGTAGGCGTGGATCGTGGTCATCAGGCCACGCTCGATACCGAATTCGTCATTGAGGACCTTGGCCAGCGGGCCGAGGCAGTTGGTGGTGCACGACGCGTTGGAGATGATGTTCTGGCTGCCGTCGTACTGGCCGTCGTTCACACCCATCACCACGGTCAGGTCCTCACCCTTGGCGGGCGCGGAGATGATGACCTTCTTGGCGCCGGCGGCCAGGTGGCCCTTCGCCTTGGTCGCGTCGGTGAAGATACCGGTCGACTCGACGACCACATCGACACCCAGATCGCCCCACGGCAGCGCGGACGGGCCTTCCTTGATGGCCAGTGCCTTGATCCGCTGGTCGCCCACCACGATGGTGTCGTCGCCGTCGAGCGACACGTCCTGCGGCAACCGGCCCAGGATCGAGTCGTACTTCAGCAGCGTGGCCAGAGTCGCGTTGTCGGTGAGGTCGTTGACCGCGACGATCTCGATGTCGGTGGTGCCCAGCGCCTTCTGCGCCTCCACCGCCCGGAAGAAGTTACGTCCGATACGACCGAAGCCGTTGATGCCTACCCGGACAGTCACGTTATCGCTCCTCAGCTTTCAAGCGGATTTCATTCCGATGCCAGACCACCCTAATGCCCGGCCACAACATCACAGACATGCCCCTCACGCAGTGAGCACGTCCTCGGGCCCACTACCTCCGCGAACCGGCGCTCGATCCACGGGAGCGCTCGTCACGACATGATCGAACCCCTGCCTCGAATACGTCGCGGACCGTATCCGGCCGACCCGATTCGGATGCCCGACACTACCGCACTGTCCCGGCCCCGAAGCCCGGCCGGACGGCCGCTTGTGGATGACCACGAACCTGTGGACAACCCACCGTCCCTGCGCCACAACATGGTTCGGCGACGCCACAATGCCGCCGGCCGCCGCACGCGCGGATCGTGAGCGCATGCGGCGGACCGGTTACGAGCAGACCGAAAGTCCGGAAATCGCGGACTCAGGCGTCTTCGAGCAGTTCGGCGGTCACCGCCGACTCGGTATCGGGAATCCCGAGTTCCTTCGCACGGCGATCGGCCATCGACAGCAGACGGCGAATACGGCCGGCGACCGCGTCCTTGGTCATCGGCGGATCGGCCAGCTGCCCCAGCTCCTCCAGTGAGGCCTGCCGGTGCTGCACCCGCAACCGCCCGGCCGCGGCCAAGTGGTCGGGCACATCGTCGGCGAGGATTTCCAGCGCCCGCTCCACCCGGGCCGCCGCCGCCACCGCCGCCCGCGCCGAGCGGCGCAGATTCGCGTCGTCGAAATTGGCGAGGCGGTTCGCGGTGGCGCGAACCTCGCGCCGCATGCGGCGCTCCTCCCAGGTGAGCCGGGTGTCCTGCGCACCCATGCGGGTGAGCAGAGCTCCGATGGCCTCACCGTCGCGGACCACCACGCGATCGGTACCGCGCACCTCGCGCCACTTGGCCGAGATCCCCATCCGCCGGGCCGCGCCTACCAATGCCTGCGCGGCCTCGAGACCCGGGCAGCTGACCTCGAGCGCCGACGAGCGCCCCGGCTCGGTCAGCGAACCGTGCGCCAGAAACGCGCCACGCCACGCGGCCTCCGAATCGGTGATGCTGCCACCGACGACCTGTGCGGGCAGGCCACGTACCGGGCGGCCGCGCACATCGAGCAAACCCGTCTGCCGTGCCAGCGCCTCACCTTCCTTGGATACCCGCACGACGTAGCGGGAGGTTTTGCGCAATCCGCCTGCGCCCAGCACATGCACATCCGATCCGTAGCCGTAGAGCTCGAAGATCTCGCGTCGTAGCCGACGCGCAATCGACCCCATATCGACCTCGGCCTCGACGATCACCCGACCGCCGACGATGTGCAGCCCCCCGGCGAACCGGAGTAGTGCCGACAATTCCGCCTTACGTGCACTGACCTGCGAGACGGACAGACGGCTCAACTCGTCCTTCACCTCGGCTGTCATCGCCACGAGACCCGCTCCTTTCCACCCGACACGGACCGCACCTGCTGGACCTGATGCTGTCCTTCGACTCGAAGCCCTGCCAATTCCGGCCGAGGTTGGCGGATCACCTGATCCAGTGCGGCGGCCAGTTTTCCAGGGTGGTGCCGGTCCGTCCCCGCCTCGGCGACATCAGCGAAGGTTACTCGCGCGCGCAGCTGTTCGGCAGCTCTTGCCACATGTTCGCGCTCCCTACCCTCCGGTACGGACCCGGAGTCCACCAGTACCTGGTCGACAGCGAAATCCGGTGCGTGCTGGGACAATACATGCAGATGCCGCTCGGCGGAGAATCCCGCGGTCTCTCCGGGCTCCGCCGCCAGGTTCAGGACCAGCACTTTTACCGCCCGGGTGGTCATCAGGGCCGCGCGCAGATCGGGCACGAGCATATGCGGAATCACGCTGGTGAACCATGATCCCGGCCCCAGGACCACGACGTCGGCGTGCTCGATCACCGCGGTGGCCTCGGGGCTCGCCGGCGGGTCGGACGGAATCAGGCGCACGCGGCGCACCTTCCCGGGCGTGGTGGCGACCGCGACCTGACCGCGAATGCACCTGCTCACCCGGGGGTCGGTCTCCAGGCCCGCGACATCGGCCTCGATGGTCAGCGCGGTCGGCGACATCGGCAGCACCCGGCCGGTACAGCCGAGAATCGCACCCATCTCGTCGAGCGCGGCGACCGGATCGCCGAGCACCTCCGACAGACCTGCCAGCACCAGGTTGCCGACCGAATGCCCGGCCAGCGCGCCGCTGCCACCGAAGCGGTGCTGCATCGTGCGCGCCCAGTGCCCACCGGGGTCCTCGGCGAGGGCCGCCAGGGCCATCCGCAGATCTCCCGGCGGGAGCATGTTCAGTTCGGCCCGGAGCCGGCCCGAGGATCCGCCGTCATCGGCCACGGTGACGACCGCGGTGATCCGCCGCGTGAGGCGCCGCGCGGCGGTAAGCGTCGCGTAGAGACCATGCCCACCGCCCAGTGCCACGAGAGCGGGTTCGCCGGACGTGCCGGGTTCGTCCGAGGCGGCCTCGGTGGCGCTCATTCGCGTCCCAGATCGCGGTGCACAACCCGCACCACATCGGTGGTGACGCTGTCGGGGCGGCCCAGTAACTCGCCCAGCTCCTCGGCGATCGCCACGCTGCGATGCTTGCCGCCGGTACACCCCACTGCCACGGTCATATATCGCTTGCCCTCCTGGCGGTAGCCGCTGGTGGTCAGGTCGACCAGGTGACTGCAGGTGCTCACATAGTCCTCGGCGCCGGGCCGCGACAGTACGTAATCACTCACCACATCGTCCTGGCCGGTATGTTCGCGCAATTCCGGGATCCAATGCGGATTCGGCAGGAAACGCACGTCGAAGACCATATCGGCGTCGAGTGGTACGCCGTATTTGAATCCGAAGGATTGGATCGTCACCTGCAGGGCCGCCGGGGCACCGCCACCGTATGCCTCCTCCAGTTTCCGATGCAGCTGATGCACCGACAGCGCGGTCGTGTCGATCACCAGGTCGGCGGCGGTCTTCACCTTCGACAACGCCCGGCGTTCGGCGGCGATACCCGCCGACAACGTGCCGTCGGCGCTCTCGCTCTGCAGCGGATGCCGCCGCCGGGCGAATCCGAACCGCCGGATCAGGACATCGTCGGAAGCCTCGAGGAACAGCAGGCGCGTGCCGACCCCCCGCGCACGCAGCTGATCGGTCACACCCGACAGGTCACCGGTGAAGAACCGGCTGCGAACATCCATGACGAGCGCCAATTTCGTGATCGGCGGGTCGGCCGCGGCGCCGAGTTCGATCAGCCGGGCGATGAGTTCGGGGGGCAGATTGTCGGCGACGTACCAGCCCAGATCCTCCAGGACCCGGGCCGCGGTGCCGCGGCCGGCACCCGACAGACCGGTCACGATGACCACCTCGACCGGAGGGGTGTCGGGCTGTGATCGGGTGCCGGTATTCGCGCTGGGGTTCGATTCGACGCTCGTCATGTCCTATCGGGTCCGTCCGTGGCTGCCATTCGATCATCCTGCCCGCCCGCACCGGCGGCCGTGACGTGCACACCACGGGCGAAACCGAGCCGTGATCGAGCCGTCATTCGGAATTGAGTGCCGCGAGCACGGCCTTGGCCGTCGCCACCCCGATGCCCGGCACCTCGGTGATTTCCTCCACCGTAGCCTGCTTCAGTTTGGCGACCGAACCGAAGTGCGTGACCAGGGCTGTCCGCCGCGTGTCGCCGAGACCGCGGACCGAATCCAGCGCCGACGCCGTCATCCGGCGCGAGCGTTTACTGCGGTGGAAGGTGATGGCGAACCGGTGCGCCTCATCACGCACCCGCTGTAGCAGGAACAGCGATTCGCTGGTGCGCGGCATGATCACCGGATCGGCCTCCCCCGGAACCCACACCTCCTCGAGCCGCTTGGCGAGCCCTATCACCGCGACGTCGGTGATGCCCAGATCGTCGAGGACCTCGGCGGCCGCCGCCACCTGCGGGGCGCCGCCATCGACGACATACAGATTCGGCGGATAGGAGAATTTCCGCGGCCGCCCGGTCCGGGGATCGATACCGGGTGGCAGATCCACGGGTTCGGCGTCGGGATCGGACTCGTCGGCCGGCTCGGCCGATACCTCGCTCAGCTCGTCCAGATCACGGCGCAGCCGCTGGAAGCGCCGCCTGGTCACCTCGGCGATACTCCCCACATCGTCGGAACGCCCGTCGCCCGCGGCCTCCTTGATCGCGTAGTGACGGTATTCGGATTTGCGCGGCAGACCGTCCTCGAAGACAACGAGTGAGGCCACCACATCAGTGCCCTGCACATGGCTGATGTCGACACATTCGATGCGCAACGGAGCGCTGTCGAGGTCGAGGGCATCCTGAATTCCTTGCAGCGCCGCCGATCTCGCGGTCAGGTCGCCGGCGCGCTTGAGCTTGTGCTGGGCGAGGGCCTCCCGGGCGTTGCGATGCACCGTCTCCATCAGCGCCTTCTTGTCACCGCGTTGCGGCACTCGCAATGCCACGCCCGATCCGCGCAGATCCGACAGCCACCGCTGCACCTGTTCCGGATCCCCGGGCAACTGGGGAACCAGGACCTCGCGGGGTACCGCGGTGGCCGACGACTCGGTGTCGGTGTGCTCGGCGAAGGCGGCCTGCTCACCGTAAAACTGGGTGACGAATTGCTCGACCAGAGCGGCCATTTCGCCCGACCCGGCACCGGCCGGCCAGTTCGTATCGATCGCGTCCCCGGATTTGTCGACCACCCAGCCGCGCTGACCCCGGACCCGCCCGTCGCGGACATGGAAGATCTGGACGGCGACCTCGAGTTCATCGGTGGCGAAGGCGATGACATCGGCGTCGGTGCCGGTCCCCAGCACCACGGCCTGTTTCTCCAGCGCCCGTCTCAGGGCGGCGATATCGTCGCGCAGGCGCGCGGCGGCCTCGAAGTCCAGATCCGCTGCCGCCGACTGCATCCGGCGTTCGAGCTCGCGCACCATCCGGTCGGTTCGCCCAGCCAGGAAGTCGCAGAACGCTTCCACGATCCGCCGATGCTCGTCGGCGTCGACCCGGCCGATACACGGCGCCGAGCACTTGTCGATGTAACCGAGCAGACAGGGGCGGCCGATCTGCCTGTGCCGCTTGAACACTCCTGCAGAGCACGTCCGCACCGGGAACACCCGCAGCAGCAGATCGACCGTTTCGCGGATGGCCCACGCGTGGGCGTAGGGCCCGAAGTAGCGCACACCCTTCTTGCGCGCACCCCGGTAGACGAACACCCGCGGATATTCCTCGTTCATGCTCACCGCGAGCATCGGGTAACTCTTGTCGTCGCGGTAGCGCACATTGAATCGCGGATCGAATTCCTTGATCCAGTTGTATTCCAGCTGCAGGGCCTCGACCTCGGTCGACACCACCGTCCACTCGACGCTCGCCGCGGTGGTCACCATCTGGCGGGTACGCGGATGTAATGAGGACACATCGGCGAAGTAGGAATTCAGGCGGCTGCGCAGACTCTTGGCCTTGCCGACATAGATCACCTGCCCGTAGGAATCCCGGAACCTGTAGACGCCGGGTTCGACGGGGATGGTGCCCGGTGCGGGCCGATAGGTCGCGGGATCTGCCACGCCACCAGGTTAACGACCGGCACCGACACCCGAGACGCACCCGGACCGGGACGGGGTGCGCCGATCGCGAACGGGCGCCCCGACCCTCAGTTGTGGATGCGATGGGCACCGGCGATGATGGCGTCGCAGAGCGCCTGCTCGGGTTCCGAAAGCCTGCTGTGCCGCCGCAACAGGACGAACTCCAGCTCGCCCAGTTCCGGAAGCTTCTCGTCCGCCACCGCGAAAAGCCCTGACGGAAGCAGTCTTTCGGCATGAACCACCACACCCAGACCTGCCAGCACCGCGGCCCGCAGTCCGAGCTGACTGTCGCTGACACACGCGATTCGCCACGTCCGGCCCTCCCGTTCCAGCGCACGCAAGGCGACATGGCGGGTCAGACTCGGCGGCGGATAGGTGACCACCGGCACCGGATCTCCGATTTCGCCGGTCCCCGAGCGCCCGGCCCAGACCAGCCGGTCGCGCCACAGCAACTCCCCGTGCCGTTCGCCCGGCAGCCGTTTGGCCACCATCAGATCCAGTTCACCGGCGGCCATCCTGGTCTTGAGATTCTCACTGAGTCCGACGATCAGTTCCAGATCCACGCCCGGATGGGAGCGCTGAAACTCCAGCAGCACATCGGGCAGTTCCTTGGCCACCAGGTCGTCGGAGGCACCCAGGCGGATCAGGCCGGTGAGCCGCGAGTCGGAGAAGTAGCGATCGGCCCGGGCCTGCGCGTCGAGAATCGCGCGGGCGAAACCCACCATGGCCGCGCCGTCGGCGGTCAGTGCCAGATTGCGGGTGTCACGCCGGATCAATTCGCGACCGGCGCCCTGTTCGAGCCGGGCGATATGCCCGCTCACCGTCGATTGCCGCAGCCCGAGGATGCGGCCCGCCGCAGTGAATCCGCCGGCCCGCTCGACCGCCAGGAAAGTACGCAGCAGCTCGGGATCGAACATATTCATCACGATACGCGTTCATAGATATCGCTTCGATCAACTTTCGCGATCATTGGCGGGCGCCGTACCGTGGCGTGGTGAAACTGCTGGCCAAACTCCGTATCGACGGATTCCTACTGGGCCTGTTCACGGCCATGGGAATCGGACTGATCCTGCCCGCCCGCGGCGGCGCGGCCGATGTCCTGGAGTGGGTCACCAAGGTAGCGATCGCGGTGCTGTTCCTGCTCTACGGCACCCGGCTCGAACCCCGCGAGGCGCTGGCCGGGCTGCGGCACTGGCGTTTGCACACCACGGTGCTGGCGTCCACCTATCTGCTGTTCCCGCTGCTCGGTCTCGCGCTGCGGCTACTGGTTCCGAACGTGCTCACCGATGAGCTCTACACCGGCATGTTGTATCTGTGCCTGCTGCCGTCAACGGTGCAGTCGTCGATCGCCTTCACCGCGATCGCACGGGGCAATGTGGCGGCCGCGGTGGTCAGTGCGTCGGTATCGAATCTGCTGGGCGTGTTCGTGACTCCGCTGCTGGTGATGCTGCTGATGCAGACCACCGGCCATGCCTCGGTCTCGCCGATGTCGATCGTGGAGATCGTGGTGCAGTTGCTGCTGCCGTTCATCGCCGGTCAACTGCTGCGCCCGAAACTGCACAAACTCCTGTCGCACACCACGCTGACCAAGGTGGTCGATCGCGGATCGGTGTATCTCGTGGTCTACTCCGCGTTCAGCGCGGGCATGGTCGAACACGTCTGGCAGGGCCTGGGCATCGGACGCCTGCTCGCCGTCGTGGGCGTCTCGATCGTTCTGCTGGCGATGGTGCTGGGGATCACCGCCGGCGCGGCCCGAGCGTTCGGGTTCGACCGGGCCGACCGGATCGTCGTGATCTTCTGCGGCTCCAAGAAGAGCCTCGCGACCGGACTCCCGATGGCCACCGTACTGTTCGCCGGTCAGCCGGTGGGCCTGATCGTCCTGCCTCTCATGATCTTCCATCAGATTCAGCTGATCACCTGCGCCGCACTGTCCGCGCGCTGGGGCCGCCGCGCCGACGAGGCCGAGGCGGCCCGAACGGCGGCGGTCACACCCGGCACCGCCGCAGGCAGGATCAACCCCGTTCCGCGACCGTGATCCCGGCGCCGGAGGTCCTGGCCGGACGCTCTCGCGCCACCACCTCACCGCGCAGGGCAGCCGCGAGATCACCGCGATCACCGACCAGCACGGTGTCGAGATCCAGCCACTCGGCCATCTCCTCCAGCGCGGCCGCCAGCTCGGCGGCGATCCGGCCGGCCGGTCGATCCGCTTCGGCGAACGCGCCGAGGACATGCAGGCGGCCGGTCGCGCGCTCGGCCCGCAGATCCACCCGGGCCACCAGTTCACCGTCGAGCAGGAACGGGAACACGTAATAGCCGTGCACCCGTTTGTGTTCCGGGGTGTAGATCTCGATGCGGTAGTGGAAGTCGAACAGCCGCTCGGTGCGCGGCCGGAAGAAGATCAGCGGATCGAACGGGCACAACAGGGCAGCCCCCTGGACCCGGCGGGGAATCCGCGCACCGGCGCGCAGGTACGCCGGGCGATCCCACCCGGCCACCCGGATCTCCTCGATCTCCCCCGCATCGATCAACTCGGCAAGCGCCGGCTCGCACTGCCGCCGGTGCAACCGGTAGTAATCACGCAGATCCGCTTCGGTGGCCACGCCGAGCGCATCGGCGGCTCGAAGTATCAGTTCGCGCACCGCATCCGGCTCGTCGACGCGCGTGTGGACCAGCTCCCGCGGCAGCACGCGTTCGGTGAGGTCGTAGTGCCGCTGGAATCCGGCCCGCTTGTCCACCGACAATTCCCCGGTGGCGAACAGCATCTCGCACACCACCTTGGTGTCACTGTGGTTCCAGCCCCAATGATCCTTGCGCCGTGGACGTTTCAGCTCGAGGTGTTGTTCCACCTCGGCGGCCGTGCCCGCGCCCCGTTCCTCGAACGCCGCCAGCACCCGGTCCGGGAGATCCGGATTCTCGGCGAGCACGCGCTGCGCGCCACCCCAGCGCCCGTTGCGGTAGCGGTCCATCCGCCAGCGGAACAGGGGCCAGTCCTCGACCGGGATGAGCGCGGCCTCATGCGCCCAGTACTCCACCATCCGCCGCGGCCGGCGCGTGCTGTTCTCCCACACCACCCCGTCCAGCAGCTCGCGATCGTAGCCGCCGATCCGGCCGAATACGGGCGCGTAGTGTGCCCGGACCACCGCCGCCACCGAATCCAGTTGCAGCAGTTTCGTATTGCGCACCACGCCGAGCACCGACCGTCTCGTCGGCGACGCACCGCCCCGGTCGCGAACGGTGCCGAATCCCTGAGCTGTGACGGCCGCGCGGCGGGCAGCGGCGACGGTGATGGTGCGCACGCACCGAATCTGCCACGGACCACCGACAGATACGCTCGAGGGGGCGGCAGCGCGGCCCGGATCTGCTACCTTGAACACGTTCGATACATGAATGTATCCATTTTGCCTCGTATGCGGAGGAGTGCCCGTGGCGCCGTCACAGCAGCCCGATGTCATCGTCGTCGGAGCCGGATTGGCCGGGCTGGTGGCCACTTACGAACTGACCCGGGCGGGCCGGCGGGTACTGGTCCTGGACCAGGAGAATCGCAACAATCTGGGCGGCCAGGCGTTCTGGTCACTGGGCGGACTGTTCCTGGTCGACAGCCCCGAACAGCGCCGCCTGGGCATCAAGGACTCCTTCGCGCTGGCCTGGCAGGACTGGGAGGGCTCGGCCGGATTCGATCGCGACGAAGAAGACCACTGGGCGCGGCAGTGGGCGCGCGCCTACGTCGAGTTCGCCGCCGGAGACAAGCGGCAGTACCTGCACGATCTCGGGTTGCGGGTGACCCCCTTGGTGGGCTGGGCCGAGCGCGGCGGGGCCACCGCCGACGGGCACGGCAACTCCGTGCCCCGATTCCATCTCACCTGGGGTACCGGTCCGGAGGTGCTGCGGGTCTTCCTCGAACCCGTACTCGCCGCCGAGCAACGCGGTCTCGTCGAATTCGCCTTCCGGCACCGAGTCGACGATCTGATCGTCGAGGACGGCGCGGTCGTCGGAGTCCGCGGCAGCGTCCTCGAGCCGACCGACCTCGACCGCGGTGTGGCATCCTCGCGAACCACGGTGGGCGAGTTCGAATTCCGCGCACCCGCCGTCCTGGTGTCCTCGGGCGGCATCGGCCACAACCACGACATGATCCGCCGGAACTGGCCCACCGAACGCCTCGGCCCCTGCCCGGAGACGCTCATCTCGGGCGTGCCGGCCCATGTCGACGGTCGCATGCTCGGCATCTCCGAGGCCGCCGGCGGCCGCATCGTCAACCGCGATCGGATGTGGCACTACACCGAGGGCATCAACAACTGGGATCCGGTCTGGCCCGACCACGCCATCCGCATCATTCCCGGCCCGTCCTCGCTGTGGTTCGACGCCAATGGAAAGCGTTTGCCCGCACCGTGTTTCCCCGGATTCGATACCAACGCCACCATGCGGGAGATCCTGTCCACCGGCTACGACTACTCGTGGTTCGTACTCACCCAGTCGATCATCGAAAAGGAGTTCGCGCTGTCGGGCTCCGAGCAGAATCCGGATATCACCGGCAAGGATCTCAAACTCACCCTCAAGAGCCGGGCCGCCAAGGGCGCACCGGGTCCGGTGGAGGCCTTCAAACGCCACGGCGTCGACTTCGTGGTCGCCGACACCCTGCCGGAACTGGTCCGCGGCATGAACGAGATCGCCCGCGGCCCCGAACTCGACCTCGCCGATCTGGAGCGCCAGATCATCGCCCGGGACCGCGAACTCGACAACAAGTACAGCAAGGACGCCCAGTTGATGGCGATCGCGAATGCGCGTCGTTCACTCGGTGACAAGCTCGGCCGGGTCGCCGCACCGCACCGCATCCTCGATCCCGCCCACGGCCCGCTCATCGCGGTCCGGCTCAACATCCTCACCCGAAAGACCCTCGGTGGCCTGCAGACCGATCTCGACTCGCAGGTGATCCGCGCCGACGGGGCGGCGTTCCCGGGCTTGTACGCCGCGGGCGAGGTGGCAGGGTTCGGCGGCGGCGGGGTGCACGGCTACAACGCCCTCGAAGGCACCTTCCTGGGCGGGTGCATCTTCTCCGGACGTGCGGCCGGGCGCGCCCTCGCACGCCTGCCGCGTTAGGTCGCGACGATGCTCTTGGCGCCCACCGCCCGGATCAGGCTGTAGATCGGCAGGCCGATCACCAGGTGCTCGAGGGCGGTGGTGCCGCCCGCCCACCAGTCGCTGGACAGGGTCAGGGGGATGATCACCGCCGCGGCGATGAGAATCCCCACGATCCAGGAGAAGAACATGTCCGGCGAGGGCGTGCCCAGGTGCAGCAGATACCAGAGCACTCCCGCCAGCAGCGCGCACAGGAAGGCCACCACGGCGAACCAGTAGCCCTGATCGGCCATCGGATTCCAGACGCCGAACTGGCCGCTCTCGGTCGCCCGGGTGGCCACGACATCGATGATCCACGCACACAACCAGGCCGCGAGCGCGGTCACAATCGCCGTGGCGAGCACGCCGCCGGCGAACATGCCGAGATTGATCTCGGGGCCGGGTCTCGCGGCGGGGCGCTGCCCGCCGGGCATCTGCTGGGGCCGATATCCGGGATCCGGATAACCGCCCGGCTGATACTCGCTTTCGTATCGTGCCGTGTGCGGATCACGCGGGTCGTGAGGTTGCACCGCCGATCACCTCCGTCGAAAGTGTGTGTGCCGAGTGTAGGGCCGCCCCCCGCCCGTCGCCGGGCGAACGACACGCCCGATCACACGCCCGATCCGCGGCCGGGGACCGCCGGCGGGCATCAGCCGGAGCGAATCAGGCCGGGGCCAAGCGCCTTTCGTAATCGGCGGCCAGATCTCGCAGCGCGGTGGCGCCGTCACCGGCGAAACTCGAACCGTGCATGATCGCCAGTGTCGCCGGGCGCAGGTCCGCGAGGCGATAGAGCGTGGCCGGCACCGCCGGGCCGAGCGATGTGGCGCCGAAAACGTCCTCGGCGAAGGAGGCGGGGCCGACGACATCGGATTCGGTGAGCGCCGGACCCTCCCCCACCTGGGTCATGAGATCACCACTGAACAGCACCCCGGTGGTCTCCTCGTAGAGCACCCGTGACTCCCAGTTGTGCGGCGCGTGCGGGGTGTCGATATGGCGGATACGCCGCTGCCCGAGCTCGATCACCTCTCCGTCGGCGAGCGGTCGCGGCGGGCGGTCGGCCAGATCGTTGATCGACACCTCGCATCCGAGTACGCCGTGCGCGACCTGGGCTCGAGGTGCCGCGGCCAGGAACAGATTCATCGCCCCGCACTCGTCGGCCTCGACGTGCCCGAAGGTGATCCAGCGCAGCCGCTCGACCGGCATGATCGCGGCGATCTGCTCGGATACGAGCGGAAAGAGCCCGCGCATACCACAGTGGAACAACAGCGGCTCCTCGTCGATGACGAGGAATTGATTGAAGGTGAATCCGGTGGGACCGACCTCGGGTACGAAGGTCGACATCCGGAATATGCGATCGGCTATCTCATCGGTACGACTCTGCATGACGTCGTTCTCCCATCCGGGCCCTGGTGCGTCGGCGCACGACCTCCGGGCGCGGCGCGGACCCACTTGTCCACGGATTCGCCCCCGGCACCCAAATGTTATCCAGATCACATCGCTGGGTCGATAGTCGTGACGCGCCGATCCCGGGCCGGCAGCGCCGGACGCAATCGAGGTCCGGGCGCACGCATGCCGTACGCCCGGACCTCGACAGGTTCGCGGAACTATTCCGCGGGTGCCGGTGCGACCGGCGGCGGCGCGGCGTCACCCGTCTCGATCACGGTTGCCGCGGAAGAACTTTCCGCCGCCTCCGAGTCCGCGATCGCCGCGAGTTCCTGCCGCACGCGCAGGTCGTGTTCCTCGGCATCGGCAGCGGCCCGCTTCGGACTCCAGCGCCCGGCCATGAGGAAGACGAACGGCAGGAACAGCACCTGGGCGATGAGGCAGACCCACCACCACTGCCGCCACTGCACCGGTGAGTCCGCGGCCGCCTGCTGCACCTCGGCGCCGTGCTCCGCGACATAGGCCAGGTCATCGGCCGGTACGGCGGCCACCGCCTGCAACTGCGACTGCGCCGTGACGAGTTTCGGTCCGACGCCGGCCGCGACCGCGAGCTGGTCGCGCGGAACCTGCTGGGTGGCAGCCAGCCGCCCGGCCGCCTCGGCGGGGCCGATGCCGAATTTCGCCGCCACCTGACCGACCGCGGCGCCCGCGGCCCGCGCGTCGTTCGGATTCGCCGCCAGGGCCACCAGGGTGGCCGGGTCCACGGCCCGCAGGGTCGCCAATTCCTGTGGATAGCGGGCATCGAGCGCGATCGTGGTCCCGATATCGGCGGGTGTGGCGCCGGTCAGTTTCGACAGCGCACTCACCTGGGCGACCGGATCGGCCGGATTGCGGCCGAGTTGGGTCATGGTCTCGGACCCCACGGTCTGGATGGTCGCCAGCTGCGGCCCGTAGTGCGCCTGGATCTCCTGCAGTCGCGGACCGTTGTTGACGAGCGGGCCGGTCGCATCGACCACCATCAGCAGCCCGAACAAGGTGAAGGTGACCACCGTGCGCAGCACACCACCCCACACCGCCAGCCCCACCGCGGTCGCGGCCGGATTGTGCCGCTCCACGGTTTCGGTGAAACTCGCCATCCAGGTGGCGTAGGCGATACCGCCGCCGACAGCGATCACCGTCATGACCACCGCGAATGAGTAGTACCCGGTGTCGGGATGATCGGTGTAGCCGAGGAAGACATACAGCCCGGCGATACTGATCAGCGCGCCGACGATCATGAACGGTTTGCGGACCTTCAGATAGTCCGACAGGATGCCGGTCCCGACCAGCGCCACCGCGTTCGCGATCCAATACCAGTTGCCCAAGGCATTGGCCTGGGCCGGCGTGAAGCCGAAGTTCGTCGCCAGATAGACGGGCAGGAACGACACGATGGTGTAGAAGAATGCCAGGAAGATGCTGATCGCGAGCGCCGATCCGACCACGTCGGGCCGCATCATCTGCCGCCACTGCCCGCGTTCGAGCGCGCCGACATCGAGCCCTTTGGCCCGCGCCTCGATCAGCGCCCGGTCGCGCAGGCTGACCATCACCTGATCACGCAACCGGGGGCTCAGTTCGCGCAGGCCGACCACGGCGATCACGGCGACCGCGCAGCTGATCACACCGCACAATCGGTAGTGGAACTGCCAGTCCGGATGCGTATCGAGTGTGCGGGCGGTGATCTCACTGGTGACCAGCGCGCCGATGACCGGCCCCAGCGTCCAGAACCCCATCGCCGAAGCGCGGCCCAGCTGCGGTGAGAAATCGCGGATCAAGGCCGGCGTCGCCACCAGTACCGCGCCCTCCACCACGCTGATCACGCAGTAGACGACAAGGTAGGACATCTTCGTGGTGGTCGCCGGAAGCGCGAAAAGCGTGAGCAGCGAACAGATCACGACGCCGTAGGCCACGATGTTGGCCCGCCCCCAGCGGTCGAGCAGCCCCGCCGCGACCGACGCCGCGGCGCCGAAGGCCGCGCCGATGATGAAGATCCACACGAAATACGCGAAGGACAGATGGAAGTAGGCGATCAACTGATTGCCCACCGCACCGGCGACGAAGAGCTGGTAATACAGCACGATCGAGGTGATCACCACGAGCGTCAGGTACCAGGAGCGGGCGGGGGTGTCGGGATAATGCGGCAGTTTTCGCCGCCACAATCCGGTGAGCAGGGTGGGTGCGACTGCGGTCGAGGTCGAGGTCGAGGTCGAGGTCGTGCTCATGGTCGAGATGCCTTTCTGGCCACGGCATCTCGGGACGGGACGATCCATTGCGATTCCGTACGAGCACCGGGTGGGAAAAGAGTAGCGACGCATCGTGATCCACATCACTTTTCCGGCAACTCCGTGGAACCGCCCGATTCGATTGCGGGCGCATACCGACCGGTCCCCGGTTGCCGAATATTCGCGATGCCGCTATGGGAACCGCCAACCCATCAGCTTGTCTGAGGAGTTTGCTACCGTGGACGTCATGGTCGACTTCCCCATCCTGCAGGTGGACGCCGTGGACTTCGTCCGCAACCACAATGAGATCCTCGCGGAGTTGTCGCTCACGGTGCACGCCGGGGAGCACTGGGCCCTGCTGGGTCCCAACGGTGCGGGCAAGACCACCCTGCTGAAGATGCTCGGCGCCTTCGAACATCCCACCCGCGGCGGCGTGCAGGTGCTCGGCCACCGGCTGGGGCGGGTCGATATGCGCGAACTGCGCACCCTCATCGGCCATGTCGACCCGCGGCACAATCCGCCCTATCCGCTCACCGCACACGAGGTCGTTCTCACCGGTCTGACAAGTACCGCCGATATCAAGCAGCGCTGGTCGTCCACGGCGGAACAGGACGCCGAGGCGGACCGGCTCCTCGATCTCATGGGCCTGGCCCATCGGCGCGACGCCCGCTGGCCGACGATGTCGCAGGGCGAACGCGGGCGCGCGCTCATCGCACGCGCACTCATCGCCGAACCGCGACTGCTCCTGCTCGACGAGCCCGCCACCGGACTCGATGTGGGCGGACGCGAACAACTCATCGATCGCATCGATCTCCTGCAGTCCACCCATCCGGAGTTGGCCTCGGTGCTGGTCACCCACCATCTCGAGGAACTTCCGCCGGCCACCACCCACGTCATGCTGCTGCGGGCGGGCCGCTGCGTAGCGGCGGGACCGGCGGATCGGGTGCTGACCAGCGACAACATCAGCACTTGCTTCGACCATCCGATCCGGATCGATCGCACCGCGGACGGCCGCTGGCACGTCAGCACCGAACGAGCCGTGCGGACCTGACGAGGGCTGTCACCTCCCAATCTTGTCATTGACAAGATGAGGTGCGCGTGCGATGGTGATGCGGCGACAACACACCCGCTCACCTCGCCGGAAAGACCTCGCCATGCCCACTTTGCCCTGGGTCACCATCGATCGGCCCAGCACCGAAAACGTTCATATCATGGCCTCACGACTCGAGGTCCGCTCACTTCGTCACGTACCGGGCTTCTTCGCGACCTCGATGCGGCTGTGGCGCCAGGCGCGCCGCTCCCCCGGCGCGGTCGGGGTCACGTTGAAGGCCGACCTCACCGCGCGAACCTTCTGGACACTGTCGGCGTGGTCGGATGCCGACGCCATCACCACCTACGCGCGGACCGAACCGCACGCCTCGGCCATCGTGCGCGCTCGCTCGGTGATCAAGGAATCGACGTTCGTGTTCTGGACGGTCCCGCCCGGCGAACTGCCGATCGACTGGGCACAGGCCCGGCAACGCATCGCCGAGAAGCGCGAAACAAGTACCGGGCAACGCCTTTCATGACGGCACCGCCCGCTTCCGGCTCAGTCGTCGACCGGGACCGGATCCGTCGACCGGGCAGGCTGCTCATCGGGTGGCTCGCGCAGGCGGGCCACCGCCAGCACGCGTGAGCGCGCGGCGAACCAGCCGATGATCAGGGCCGGAATCAGAATGACGAGACTGGCCACCGTCCAGGTGCCCACCGGACGGTCGAAAGCCATCAGTACCAGCATCACCGCCAGGAACACCAGTGTCGCGATTCCGGTGTAGGGCGCGCCGAACATCCGGAATGCGGGACGTTCCATCTCCCCGCGCCGCCACCGGCGCCACAAGGCGAGCTGGCACAGCACGATCGTCGCCCATGAAGACAGAATGCCCAGGGAGGCGATATTGAGCACGATCTCGAACGCCCGCGCCGGGACGATGTAATTGAGCCAGATGCCGATCAGCGCGATGACACTGGTGAGCACGATGCCGCCATAGGGCACACCACGACTGTTCATGCGGGCGGTGAACGCCGGCGCACTGCCGTTGACCGCCATCGATCGCAGAATGCGGCCGGTGGAGTACAGCCCCGCGTTGAGACTCGAGAAGGCCGCGGTCAACACCACCAGATTCATCACCGAACCCGCGTGCGGCACACCCAGTTTCGCGAAAAAGGTGACGAACGGGCTCTCGTCGGCGTGGTAGGCGGTGTAGGGCAGCAGCAGTGCCAGCAGGATCAGCGAACCCACATAGAACACCGCGATGCGCAGAATCACGGAGTTGATCGCGCGCGGCATGATCTGCTGCGGATTCTCGGTCTCCCCCGCGGCGGTGCCGACCATCTCCACCGCGGCATAGGCGAACACCACACCCGAGGCGACGGTCACCAACGGCAGCACACCCGAGGGAAACCAGCCACCGGCCTGGGTCACGAGGCCGAAACCCGTTGCCTCGCCGTCGACCCGGAAACGCCCGCCGAGGAAGATCACGCCGATGATCAGGAACGACACCAGCGCCACCACTTTGATCAGCGCTGCCCAGAACTCGAGCTCACCGAACCATTTCACCGAGATGAGATTGACGCCCAGCACCAGCACCAGGGCGATGAGGGCCAGCAGCCACTGCGGTATCGCGCCGAACGCGCCCCAATAGTGCAGATAGGTCGCGATGGCGGTGGTGTCGACGATGCCGGTCATCGACCAGTTCAGAAAATACGTCCAGCCGGCGACGAAAGCCGCCTTCTCCCCGTAGAACTCGCGCGCGTAGGACACGAACGATCCCGAGGACGGGCGATGCAGTACCAGCTCGCCCAGCGCCCGCAGGATGAAGAAGACGAAGACACCACATACGGCGTACACGAGGAACAGCCCCGGCCCGGCGTGGGCCAGGCGCCCGCCGGCGCCGAGGAACAGGCCGGTGCCGATCGCACCGCCGATGGCGATCATCTGCAACTGCCGCGGCTTCAGGCTCTTGTGATAGCCGCTGTCTTCCGCGTGCAGATCGACGTCTGCCGGTAGCTCACTCATCGGTCGGATGGTCCCTTGGTCGACGGCGGGGCGGCTCGACGTTACCCCGTGTGGGAACGAACCCCCGCGGCGTGGGGCGGCAACGGAATAAAATCCCGGCATGAGGCGCACCCCAGCGATCCTGGCCGGCGCGAGCGCCGCCCTCCTGCTCATCTCCGGACTACTCACGGGCTGTTCGACACAGCCCTCGGCCACCGGCGGCGACTGCGCCGACCATCCCAACGGCACACCCGTCACCGCGGCCGCACCACCGGCCGCCACCGCCACGAATTCGGCCACCAACCCCGAGATCGCCACCGGATACCGCAGCGATATGACCCCCGTGCGTACCCACACCTACGCCGTGTCCACCGCCAACCCCCTCGCCACGGTCGCGGCATGCCGGGTCCTGGCCGACGGGGGCACCGCCGCCGACGCGCTCGTCGCGGCGCAGACCGTCCTGGGCCTGGTGGAGCCGCAGGCCACCGGGATCGGCGGCGGCGCGTTCATGCTGTATTACGATGCCGCGACGAAGTCCGTCGAGGCCTACGACGGGCGAGAGACCGCGCCGGCCGCCGCCACCGAGAACTATCTGCGCTGGATCAGCGATACCGATCACACTCAGCCACAACCGAATACCCGCGCCAGTGGACGTTCCATCGGAGTGCCCGGCGTACTGCGCCTGCTCGAGGCGGCACACCGCGACCACGGCAGACAGGTGTGGCGAGAGCTGTTCGACCCCGCGATCGAGCTGGCCGACAACGGATTCGACGTCAGCGCGCGGATGGCGAGCCAGATCGCGCAGTCCGCACCGGATCTCGCCCGCGACCCGAATGCCGCGGCGTACTTCCTGGAACCGGACGGCACACCCAAACCTCGCGGCTACCATCTGACCAATCCGGCCATGGCGAAGACTCTGGGCGCCATCGCCGCCGACGGCCCCGATGCCTTCTACACCGGCGCGCTGGCCCGCGACATCGTCGATGCCACCGCGACCACCGGCGGCGGACGCACCCCGGGCCTGATCTCGCTCGACGATCTGGCCCACTATCAGGCCCGTAAACGCACCCCGCTGTGCACCGACTACCGCGACCACCGCCTCTGCGGTATGCCGAGCCCGTCCTCCGGCGGCATCACCGTCGCCGCCACCCTCGGCATCCTCGAGAACTTCGATCTCGCCGGCCTCGCCCCGGACCACCTCGACCGCAACGGCGGCACACCCAAAGCCGAAGCGGTCCACCTGATCTCGGAGGCGGAGCGGCTCGCCTACGCCGATCGCGACAAATATGTCGCCGACTCCGACTTCGTTCCGCTTCCGGGCGGATCGCCCGACACCCTGCTGAACAAGGAGTATCTGAAGCGGCGTGCGGCATCGATCGATCCGGGCCATTCGATGGGCACCGCGCAGGCCGGCGACTTCGGTCCCGTCCCCTTGGGCACCGGCACACCACAACCCGAACACGGGACCAGCCACATCTCCGTCGTCGACCGGTACGGCAACGCGGCGGCCATGACCACCACCGTGGAATCCGCGTTCGGCTCATTTCACATGGTCGACGGATTCATCCTCAACAACCAGCTCACCGATTTCAGCACCGCCCCCGCCGACGCCGCGGGTGTGCCGCTGGCCAACCGGCTCGAACCGGGAAAACGGCCACGCAGTTCGATGAGCCCCACTCTGGTCTTCGACCGCGCACCCGACGGCACCGCGGGCCGACTGGTCGATGTGGCCGGTTCCCCCGGCGGCGCCGTGATCATCCAGTTCGTCGTGAAAGCACTGGTGGGGCTGCTGGATTGGCATCTGGACCCACAGCAGGCGGTATCCCAGGTCGCGTTCGGCGCCATGAACACTCCGGTCACCGGCATCGGCGGTGAGCATCCGGCGATCGACACCACCGACGGCGGCGCCCACGATCCCCTCGTCCGCGCGTTGCGGGACAAGGGACATCAAGTGTCGGTCGATCCGCAATCCAGTGGACTCAGCGCCCTGCAACGCGAGCCGGACGGATGGATCGGCGGCGCGGACCCACGCCGCGAAGGCGTCGTACTCGGCGATACCCGCTGAATCAGTCGCCCTGTCCGCCGGTGTATTTCGCGCCGAGCTCGCGGAAGCGATCCATCGTGTGAGCGGCGTACTCCTTGTCGTTGACGCGGATCGCCAGCATCGGGACATACTCGTCACCGACCAGTTCCAGACGCGCCCACGCCTTCTTGTCCGGTATCGAGATGCCGCGGATATCGGCCCAGCCGAATTCGTTGTCGCCCACGATATTGCGGACCACCACACCCGTCGGCCCGACTCGCACCCGGGGCCGGGCCAGCAACAGCACCGCGCCCGCGAGCAGCAGCCCGAAGCAGATGATCGCCACCTGATCGGCACCGCGGAAATTCACGCCCGTCGTCGAATTGCTGGACAGCGCCCCGGCGACGACGAACAGCAGCGCGATCACGGCCGCCACGATCCGCGTCACACGCACCGCCCGGCGGGGGCGCACCTCGAGATCCCACTGCGAAGCCCGCGCCCCCGGTTGCGAACCGCGCTTGAACAGATGAACGACCGGTGACATCGGCTCAGACTTCTCGCCGCAGGGCACGCAGGGTCAGCGCGGCATCCAGTGCCGCCGCACCCGCCTGCTCACCCTTGTTCTCGGCCGAGTCCGGCAGCCCCGCCCGATCGAGCGCCTCGGCCTCGGTGTTCACGGTCAGCACACCATTGGTGACCGGCGTACCCTCGTCCAGCGAGACACGGGTCAGGCCCGCGGTCACCGCATCACAGACGTATTCGAAATGCGGTGTCCCGCCACGGATCACGACACCGAGCGCGACCACCGCGTCATGGGTGCGAGCCAGCGCCTGGGCGACTACCGGCAGCTCCATCGCACCCGCGCACCGCACCACGGTGATCTGCTCGACCCCGGCCTCGCGCGCGACCCGCTCGGCATTGGCGAGCAGCGTGTCGCAGATGGTCGTGTGCCAGCGGGAGGCCACGATGCCCACCGTCAGGTTCTTCGCATCCGCCAGCGCGAACTCCGGAACACCTGTTCCGCTCATCGACCGTTACCTCTTCTCACCGAATTCGTCACCGCCACAAGAATTCCCGAGCCGGCACTGCGGCCCGGACGATCTCACTGAGCGGTCTCGCCCAAGTCCAGATCGTCGAGACCCACCAGATCGTGCCCCATCCGATCGCGCTTGGTCCGCAGGTAGCGCAGGTTCTCCGCGTTGGCCCGCACCGGCATCGGCACCCGCTCGGTGATACTCAGGCCGTAACCGTCGAGCCCCACCCGCTTGGCGGGATTGTTCGTCAGCAACCGCATCGACTTGATTCCGAGATCGACCAGGATCTGCGCGCCCGTGCCGTAGTCGCGCGCATCGGCCGGCAAGCCGAGCTCGATATTCGCGTCGACGGTGTCATGCCCGGAATCCTGCAGCTGATACGCCTGCAATTTGTGCATCAGGCCGATACCGCGGCCCTCGTGACCGCGCATGTACAACACCACGCCACGCCCCTCGTCGGAGACCATCTCCATCGCCGCGTCCAACTGCGGGCCGCAATCGCAGCGCAGCGAACCGAACACGTCACCGGTCAGGCACTCCGAGTGCACGCGCACCAGCACGTCATCGCCATCGTCGAGGCTCAGATCACCACGCACCAGCGCGACATGCTCGACATCGTCGTAGATGCTCTTGTAGCCGACCGCCTTGAACTCGCCGAACCTGGTGGGGATCCGCGCCTCCGCGATCCGCTCCACCTGCTTCTCGTGCCTGCGGCGCCAGGCGATCATGTCCGCGATGGAAATCAGCGCCAGTTCGTGCTCGTCGGCGAAGATCCGCAACTCCTCGGTGCGGGCCATATCGCCCTCATTCTTCTGACTGACGATCTCGCAGATCACACCCGCCGGGCTCAGCCCCGCCATCCGCGACAGATCCACCGCGGCCTCGGTATGACCGGGACGACGCAGCACGCCGCCCTCCTTCGCCCGCAACGGAACCACGTGGCCGGGCCTTGTGAACTCATCGGCCCGCGCCGCCGGAGCGGCCAGCAGTCGCATCGTGGTGGCGCGATCGGCGGCCGAGATCCCGGTGCTGACACCCTCGCGCGCATCCACCGACACGGTGTAGGCGGTGCCGTGCTTGTCCTGGTTCATCGAGTACATCGGCGGGAGGCCCAGCCGATCACAATCCGCACCGGTCAGTGGCACACAGATGTAGCCGGAGGTGTACCGGATCATGAAGGCCACCAGTTCGGGGGTTGCCTTCTCGGCGGCGAAGATGAGGTCGCCCTCGTTCTCCCGGCCCTCGTCGTCGACGACGACGACCGCCTTACCGGCGGCGATATCGGCGACTGCGCGCTCGATGGTGTCGAACCTGGTCACGTCTGCTGTGCTCCATCTCGGAATAGGTGCGACCCGAGCTTATGTCTTCTGCCTCCGCTTAGCTGCGGCGGGTTCTCGGCCCTCTGGGCCTCGATTTTCTCGCCTCCGCTCCTCCGCTTCGCTCCCCCGCTCCGTCGGTCCAAAATCGAGGCGGGCCGAGAACCAGTGGGGTGAACAGCCCCCGAGGTCGGCGTTGAGTGCGTGGCGGCTCAGTGCTCGCCGAAAGCCGGGTCGCTACCTATGTGGTTGTCATTGTGCGTGTGTTGCGTGTCGGCGGGGTGCTCTACCCCCGTTGGTGGAGGCGTTCTACATATTTCGCGATGATGTCCACCTCCAGGTTCACGGTGGCGCCGGTGGGGGCGGTGCCGAGGGTGGTGAGCTCGCGGGTCGTGGGGATCAGGGAGACCTCGAACCAGTCGCGGTGACCGGGCTCGCCCGCCTCGTCCACGCCGAGACCGGAGACGGTCAGCGAGATACCGTCCACGGTGATGGAGCCCTTCTCGACCACGTAGCGGGCGAGATTGTCCGGCAGCGAGATCCGGACGACCTCCCAGTTGTCCGACGGGGTCCGCGACACCACGACACCGGTGCCGTCGACATGACCCTGCACGATGTGGCCACCCAGTCGGCTGTTCACCGCGGCGGCACGTTCCAGGTTCACCTTCGAGCCGATGTCGAGCTTGCCGATTCCGGAACGGTTGAGCGTCTCGCCCATCACATCGGTGGTGAAACTGTCGCCGTCGATCACGTCGACCACGGTCAGGCAGACTCCGTTCACCGCGATGGAATCGCCGTGACCGGCGTCGGAGGTCACCAGCGCACCGCGAATCGTGAGCCGGGCCGCGTCCGGGGATCGCTCGGCGGCGACGATCTCTCCCAGCTCCTCGACGATGCCTGTGAACATCCCTGTCTCCTGTCACCCGGCGCCCTCGGCATGGGACGTCCGATAGCGCAAACGATGCCGGCCGCCCGCCGTATTCCCCGGCGAGCAGCACTGTCATCAGCCTAACGACGCGCTGTAGCAGAAGAAATCCGGCTGTCTCACCGACCGGACATCCCCCCGGATTCGAGACCGCTGGACCGGAAAACTCGGTCGAAACGGGCGACAGAACGCGACGCGCCGAACGCAAGATTCATCGCTTCGCCGTTCGTCGGCCGATTCCGGGCGAATAAAAGGAATTTATCCCGAATTGATGAACGCGGGGTTATCGGAGATGCCGTAAAATAAATTGATATCCGGGTATGACCTGCGGATTCTCCCGGCCGAACTCCACCTGTTACCCACCTGCATGCGAATTCAACCCCAGAGCTTGCACGATCGCGATTTCGGTAGCAATATTGTTATGCAGTTGATTCCAACAGTTCACTACCGTGCACATTTCATCATCGTGCTCTGACCATCTCGGAAGGACAGGCCCGTCCGGGCCGGATCCACGTTGGACAACAACACTCATGGGGGTGCGGCGTGACCACAGTGATCGAATACGTCCCTGACAGATCGTTGCGAACGGTATCGTCGCGTCTTTCATCTGCCGGCGGCGGTGGACAGCGCGTCCGGGCACATCGTGCTCGAAATCGGCAATCGATTCGGCGCGGTCACCATGCCGGCCGATCTCGGCGAGCGGGTCCTGCGGCAACTCACCCAGTCCGGTCTGGTGACACCGGTGGTGCACCACCCGCGAGCGCGGCGCTGGACGTTCGTCACCGGCCCCGCCCGGACCGCCGGTGTCACCACATCCGTTGCGGCCGAACTGTTCCGGCTCTACACCACGGTCGCCTGTACCGGTAGCCAAGTGGTCCTGCCCTCCGCCGAGGACGAACGGACCGGCTACCGGATCTGGGTGCAGACGCCCGACCACCTCGACGCGGTGGTCCCGATGGCCGCCGTGGTCGAGGCCGCGCGGCTCAGCGCCGAGCCGCCTGCTCAATAGCTATGACCTTGTCGCGCAACACTTCAACGGTGGCCGCCGGATCATCGGTTCCGTAGACCGCGGAGCCGGCGACGAAGCAGTCGACGCCGGCTTCGGCGGCCGCCTCAATGGTGTCCATATTGATGCCGCCGTCGATCTCGACGACCAGGCGCAGTTCACCGCTGTCGACAAGGCGCCGAACCGCCCGCGCCTTGTCCAGTACCTGCGGGATGAAGGACTGTCCGCCGAACCCCGGCTCGACACTCATCACGAGCAGGGTGTCGAAATTGTGCAGGATTTCCAAATACGGCTCGATCGGGGTATTCGGTTTCACCGACAAACCAGCTTTACCGCCGGCCGCGTGGATATCGCGAGCGACCGCGACCGGATCGTCGGTGGCCTCCGCGTGAAATGTCACGTTGTAGGCGCCCGCCTCCGCGTAGGGCGGCGCCCACCGGGCCGGATCCTCGATCATCAGATGGCAGTCCAGCGGAATATCTGTTGTCTTCAGCAAACTCTGCACCACCGGCAGGCCGAGCGTCAGATTCGGTACGAAATGGTTGTCCATCACATCGACGTGCAACCAGTCCGCACCTTCGACCGCCCGGACCTCGTCGGCGAGATGGGCGAAATCGGCGGACAGAATCGACGGCGCGATCATCGGCGACGGGCGGTGGAAGTGGGAATTCGGGGTGGACACAGCGCGAGAGTGTACTGGGTCACCACTACACCGATTTCGGTGCAGTGCGCGATTGCGCGCCGCGAAGTTGGGTAGCCTCCTTAGGGTGATCAACATGTCGGCTGAAGAGGGACTGCGCAGCACACCTGTCGAGATCGGCGTCGCGGCCACGGTGTCGCAACTTCCGATCGTGCGCGGGCTGGCCGAAACCCTGGTCCTGCTCAGCGATTTCACACTCGACGAGGTCGCCGACATCCGGCTGGCCGTCGATGAGGCATGCTCGACGCTGATCGAACTGGCTGTTCCCGGCACCACCCTGCAGTGTCGTTTCACCGTGGGCGACAACGATCTGATCGTTCGGGTCGCCGGTATCGCGGCTACCTCGCAGCTGCCGGATCAGCGCAGTTTCGGCTGGCATGTGCTACGCACCCTGACCGACGGGATCGACGTCACTCAGGACGACTACGATTCGAAGATTTCCGGCTACCCGACGGTCGTGGAATTTCGGCGGGTCCGGGGGAAGGCGTAGTGGTCGACGAGGACAACGTATTCGAGGCCGACGAGGCCGCGGATACGGGGGATACGGCTGCGAGCACACCGGCGGACGGTGACGGCTCCGAGAGCGCCGACGCGCCCGCCGGCACGTCCGAGGACGCATCCGACGAGGGCGACGAAGTGGCCGAGGTCACCCAGTCGGTCTCCGGGTACGACGATGTCAACGCACTGTTTCAGGCGCTGTCACAGGCCGCTGAGAATCGCCGCGGCGAATTGCGCGGCGAACTGATCAATCGCTGTATCCCCTTGGCGGACCACATCGCTCGCAAGTTCAGCGGACGTGGCGAGCCGTTCGACGATCTGACCCAGGTGGCGCGGGTCGGGCTGGTCAACGCGGTGGACCGGTTCGATGTCACGCGCGGCTCGAACTTCCTGTCCTTCGCGGTGCCGACGATCATGGGCGAGGTGCGGCGGTATTTCCGCGACAACACCTGGGCGATGCGGGTTCCGCGGCGGGTCAAGGAGACTCATCTGCGCATCGGATCGGCGATCGATTCGCTGTCGCAGTCGCTCGGGCGCTCCCCCACCGCCAAGGAGATCGCCGCCGAACTCGATATCCATCCCGACGAGGTGACCCAGGCGGTCATCGCGGGTAACGCCTATCAGCCCAGTTCGATCGATGCCGTGTCGGTCGGCCGGGACACCGAGGCGTCACTGCTGGACACTCTGGGCGAAGAGGAATCGCAATTCGACCGGGTCGAGGAGTACGTGGCGATCCGCCCGCTGCTGGCGGGGCTGCCCGAACGCGAACGACGCATCCTCACCATGCGATTCTTCGAGTCCATGACGCAAACCCAGATCGCGCAGCGAATGGGTATCTCACAGATGCACGTCTCGCGGATTCTCGCGAAAACCCTTGCGCGGCTGCGGGAGCAGAGCGCCCGGGAGTAAGCGTCCGCCCGGGCCGTCAGTGCGGTGTCCGCGCCGTCGCGAGCTCACGTTGCCCCGTGACGATGGCAGCCACCAACTGCCCGGCCGGACCTCCCAGTTTGCGTGGCGGCCGCCATACCGCACGTAGCGTGCGTCGCAGGTCCAAGTCCTCGACGGTGATCGCCCGCAATTCCCGCCGGTCCAGCTGTTCGCCCACGGCCAGCGTGCTGAGTACCGCGGGGCCGACGCCACCGAGCACACTGCTGCGAATGGCGGCGGCACTACCCAATTCCAGAAGTGGTTCCGCGCGTGGGTATTCCGCCAGTGCCGCATCGAGCGTGCCACGGGTCCCGGAACCGGGTTCGCGAACCACCAGAGGTGTCGCCGCGAGTTCGGCGATCGTGAGCGGCGTCCGGCGGCGGACCCAGGGGTGATCCGGGTGTACGACCACGACCAGGCGGTCGTGGGCAACGGTCGCATGGGGCAGGCCGGCGGGCACCGAGGGCGATTCGACGAAGCCCAGATCACAGTCTCCGGCCACCAGCCCGTCGCAGACCTGCCGTGAATTATGGACCTGCAGATGGACTTTCACGTCCGGGTGACCGCGCCGGAACTCGCCGAGCCAGCCCGGTAGCAGGCATTCGGCCACCGTCATGCTGGCGGCCACGGTGAGGTTGGCCAGCTGATCGGTCCGCAGCGCCGCCGCGGCGTCGAGCAGCCGATCCACATCGGCGAGCACCTGCCGCGCCCAGTGCACCACGACGGTGCCGGCCGGACTCAGCGTCGAGCCGCGCGGTGAGCGATGCAGCAGATCCGAGCCGAGCCGATGCTCCCAGCGGCGCACCGCACGCGTGGCGTTGGGCTGCGCCATGCCGATCGAATCGGGCGGCCGCTCCCAGACTCCCGTGGTCGTCGATCGCCACGAGAAGTTCGAGAAAACCCAGGTCCGGACGGATTGAAGCCATGTCCGAATCATATGACACCGGGTTGATACATATCTCTCTGATATGTATGTGATGCCAATTTCGCGGCTACTGCGCGGGGCCCGGCCGGGGCACCGTATGGGATATGACAAGGCTGGACTCCGCACGCACGAACGTCCCCGACGACGACCCGCACCGTAGCGATGCCGTCCGGGCGAACGCCGCCGCGGAGACGCCGGCGCGCGACGCACCGCCGAATGCCCCGGCCGACGCGAAATACAGTGTCGCGAAAAATAATTCCGCTGCGATGGCGGTCCCCGGTCGCGGCATCGGGCGATGGACGGCGGCGCTCACCGCCTCCGATCCGGTGCCCGGGTTGGCGCTCACCGCCGTGGCGACCGCACTCGCGCTCGCGATCGGGCGACTCCTGCCGACTGTCAGTCCATTGCTGATCGCGATCGTGCTCGGTGCGGTGCTCGCCAATTGCGTCAGCCTGCCGCAGCGGGTGCAGCCCGGACTGCAGTTCGCCGCGAAACGGCTCCTGCGGGTCGGCGTGGCACTGCTCGGGCTGCAGCTGACCTTCTTCGATATCGCCGGGCTGGGACCGGCGACGATTCTGGTGGTCGTGGCGATTGTCGTGCTCGGGATCGGCGCGACCATGCTGATGGGGCGACTGCTCGGACTCAGCTGGACGCAACGGCTCCTGATCGCCTGCGGCTTCTCCATCTGCGGTGCGGCCGCCGCCGCGGCGGTGGACGGGGTGGTCGACGCCGAGGACGAGGAACTGCTGACCGCGGTCGCCCTCGTGGTGGTGTTCGGCACCATCATGATCGGGGTGATTCCGCTGCTGTCGCACGCTTTCGGGCTCGATGCGCGCACCAGCGGGATCTGGGCGGGCGGCGCCGTGCACGAGGTGGCCCAGGTGGTGGCGGCGGGCGGTGCGATCGGCGGTGGCGCGCTGACGGTCGCGGTCGTGGTCAAGCTCGCGCGCGTGGTGATGCTGGCACCGGTCCTGGCCGTAATCGGCTGGCAGGTCCGGCGGCGCGACACCCCCGCCCCCGGTACTCGGCGCCCGCCGCTGGTGCCGCTGTTCGTACTCGCGTTCCTGGGGTTCGCGGCACTGCGCACCACCGGCGTACTGCCCGGATCGGCTCTCGATCTCGCGAAGATCGCGCAGACCGCACTGCTGACCGCCGCCATGTTCGCACTCGGCGCCGGGGTGCGGGTGGCCACCCTGCGTCGTGTCGGACCGCGACCGCTGGTGCTGGCCCTGCTGTCGACGGTATGGGTCGCCGCGCTGGCGCTGGCCGGTGCCCTGATCGCGGGCTGAACGCCTCAGAGCGGTTTGCGCAGTGCCGCGACGAACATGGCGTCCGTACCGTGCCGATGCGGCCATAGCTGGGCTCCCGGTCCGTCACCGATATCGGTGACGCCCGGGAGCAGTTCTCGGGTGTCGAGCTGTTCGGCCGCCGTGCGCCGGGCGAGATCGCCCACCACCGCGACGGTCTCGGGCAGATGTGGTGAACAGGTCGAGTACACGACGACACCGCCGGGACGCAGTAATTCCCATGCGGCACCGAGTAATTCGCGCTGCAGTACGGTCAGCTCGCGCACATCGGCGGGGGTGCGCCGCCAACGGGCCTCCGGGCGGCGGCGCAGCGCGCCCAGCCCGGTACACGGCGCGTCGACCAGAATTCGGTCGTAGCCCGGTGTGAGTTCGCCGGCGCGGCCGTCCATCACATGCACTGTGACCGGCAGGCCGCGAGTTGCCTTGCGTACCAGTTCGGCTCGATGTTCCGCGGGTTCGACCGCGTCGATGCGGTAGCCGTCGATATCGGCCAGTGCGCCCAGCAGGGCCGTCTTCCCACCGGGGCCGGCACACAGATCCAGCCAGCGGCCGTTGTCGGCTCCCAGTAGCGGCGCCCGGGTCAGCGCGAGCGCGACCAACTGACTGCCCTCGTCCTGCACGGCGGCCATCCCCTCGCGCACCGCTTCCAGCCGCGCCGGATCACCACCGTCCAGATACACCGCATAGGGCGACCATCGCCCCTCTTCCCCACCGCTGATCAGGGCCAATTCCTCGGCCGTGATTTCGCCGGGCCGGGCCACCAGATGAACGACCGGGCGCGCGTCGTCAGCGGCGAGCAGTTCCGGCAGCTCGGCCGCCCGCGCACCCAACGCATCGGCGAAGGCCTGCGCGATCCACACCGGATGACCGTGTTCGAAGGCCGAGTGGCCCACCGGATCCCGGGGCGCCAGCTCCTCGACCCACTCCTCGGCGGTCCGCGCCGCCGCACGGCGAAGTACCGCATTGACGAAACCCGCCCTGCCGCTGCCGAATTCGATGCGCGCCAGATCTACCGAGGTGTCCACCGCGGCATGCGAACCGACCCTGGTCCGCAGCAACTGGTACACGCCGAGCCGCAGCACGTCCAACAGCGGGCCGTCGATATCGTCGATCGGGCGGCCCGCGCATTCGGCGATCACCGCATCGAGCACACCCAGCGCACGGCAGGCGCCGTAGGTGAGCTCGGTCGCGAATGCCGCATCACGCCCGGACAATTTCCGCTCCCGCAGCAGTCCCGGCAGCACCAGATTCGCGTAGGCGTCGCGTTCGCGCACCGCGCGCAGAACATCCCGCGCCACCAGTCTGGGCGCGTCCACCGGACCGCCGCCGCGGCCCGGAGCCGAGTCGCGCGTCGATCCCGAGCGTCGCGCATCCCGGCCGCCCTGACCCGATTTCCGTTGTCCCGCCGCAGATCCGGAACCGGACCGCCGCCGATCCTCGCCTCGACCGCCGCGGCCACCGGACCGTCCACCTGCCTCGCCGCGCCGGCCCTGTTCGGACCGATCGCCACCGCGACGCTCGCGCGGGCCCGTCATGCGACCACCGCGCCGGGTTCCAGCCGGGCGCCGCGCGCCCAGTCCAGCGCCCGCATCATGCGCTTGCCCTGCGGCTGCACCTGATCCAGGCGGACGGCGGTGGTGGCGGTGCCGATGTAGACACCGGATTTGCGGACCTCGATCACGTGCGGCGGCAACTGATCCTCGACCATTTCCACCGGACCGAGCTTCAGGCGTTTGCCGTCGATCTCGGTCCAGGCGCCCGGTGCGGGAGTGACCGCGCGAATGCGGCGGTTGATCGCCGGCGCGGGCTGATCCCAGCGAATATGCCCCGCGTCGGCCTCGATCTTGGGGGCGTAGGAAATCCCCTCCCCCGATTGCGGCACCGCGTGCACACCGCCTTCCTCGATCCCATCCAGCGTCGACTCCAGCAGCCGCGCACCGGAATGCGACAGCCGTTCCAGCAGCGCCCCCGCGGTGTCGGTGACGCCGATCGGCTCGGTGACCACCCCGTACACCGGGCCGGTGTCGAGTCCGGCCTCGATGCGGAAGGTCGACGCTCCGGTGATCTCGTCGCCCGCCAGCACCGCCGCCTGTACCGGAGCGGCACCGCGCCAGGCCGGTAGCAGCGAGAAGTGCAGATTGACCCAGCCGTGCGCCGGGATGTCGAGCACCTGCTGGGGCAGCAGTGCGCCGTAGGCCACCACCGGACAGCAGTCGGGCGCCAATTCCGTCAGCGCCGCGACGAAGTCCGGCTCGGCGGGTTTGCGCGGCGTGAAGACCGGGATCCCGTGCTCGTCGGCCAGGAGGCCGACGGGGGAACGCATCACTTTGCGCCCGCGACCCGCGACAGCGTCGGGGCGGGTCACCACCGCGACCACCTCGTGGCGAGTGGACTCGATCAGCCGCCGCAGCGACGGAACAGCCGGTTCGGGAGTTCCCGCGAAGATCATGCGCATCTACTCGCCCTGCCCGCCCGCGGCGCGGCTGCCGGCCACCTCGGCCGCCGGCATCACCGTCTTTCCTGCCGCGAACCACCCCGATTCCCGCACCTCACGCATCGCTTGTTTGCGGGTCGCCGACTCGAGGCGCTGCAGATACAGGACACCGTCGAGGTGGTCGGCCTCGTGTTGCACGCAGCGCGCCAGCAAACCCTCGGCCTCGAATTCCACCGGCGCACCCGCGCTGTCGACCCCCCGCGCCACTACCCGCTGTGCCCGGGTGACGTCGTATCGCAAGCCCGGGATGGACAGGCACCCCTCGGGGCCGGTCTGCTCGTCGCCGCCCACGACCTCGAAGGTCGGGTTCACCACATGACCGGCCGCATCTCCGGTGTCGTAGACGAAAACCCGCAGCCCTACGCCGATCTGTGGTGCGGCCATCCCCACGCCGCGGCTGGCGTGCATGGTGTCGGTGAGATCGCTGACCAGCTGCTCGAGGTCCCTGTCGAAGGAGTCGACCTCATACGCGCGGGCACGCAGGACGGGGTCGCCGAACAGGCGAACGGGCTGGACTGTCACAGGCTTACTCCCGGGCGAGACGACAAGGCGGTCGCCCCAGTTTACGGATGCTCTGAAATCGGTTTCGTCAGGAATGGGCACCGAGGATCACTTCGCCGATTTCGGTGCCCAGCGGCACGTAGGCGCACTGTGGCAGCGGGGCGGTGCCGGGATCGAGCAGAGTGAGCAGCAGCTGCCGCACGAACGGGTCGTAGACCATGTGGAAATGCCCGGTCAGATCGATCGGGCACAGATCCTGCAACACGTAATTGCGCGCGCCGGGCCCGGTCAGGGCGATATTGCCGAACGGCTGGATCATCTCGTCGACCCGGCTGCCGACGGTTGTGTAGCGGACACCGGGAACGGTGTCGCCGCCGGCGTTGAGATCCCGCATGAAAGACGAACCCTGCGCCTGCTGGATGGCGGCCAATGAGGTGACCCGCTCGTAGGCGTCCCAGAGTCCGGGGGCGGCGTCGGCGAGGGGCACCAGCCCGTACATGACACCGCCGTAGCTGGGCGAGGCCAGGCCGATCCACTGGTCGACCTTCGCGGCGCCGCCGAGCTTGTTGATGTAGTACCTGGTGACGACGGCGCCCTGGGAAAATCCCACCAGGTCGACCTTCCCGGCGCCGGTGATGCGCAGGACATGATCGACGAAGTCGCCGAACTGCCGCGACGACGCCCATAGATCCTCGGTGCCGTAACTCTTCGCATCCGGTTTGCCGCCGTAGTCGGGAGCGAACACGCAGAATCCGGCCGCGGCGAGCTGTGGGCCGATACCGGCCCAGTCGGTGTAGGCGGTGGCGTCGGTGCCGTGCGCGAGGATGATCGGGCGGGGATGACGGTCGGTGGGCCGGCAGCCGAGATCGTTGGTCCCCCACGGGGTGGCGCCGGGGTGCGCTTTCAGATAGCGCGAGGCCGACAGATGTTCCGGTTGTGGTGGCCCCCATTCGGTAGGGACCACCACCGGGCGGGTGTCCTGCGGCGGGGATGCGGGCGGTTCGGCCCAGCCGGAAGTGCTACCGCCGAGAACCGTCCCGCACACCACCGCCGTCGCCGCGAAGGTCCTGCGCCACGCGGCGCCCCCGCTTCGACGGCGACGCGTTTGTCCCATTCTCCGATTGTGCGCCGCAGGAGGCGCGATATGCGACGGGACACGATAGTCACCGACTTACTCGGCCGCGGCGGAGTCGTCGTCGGCGAGGATCCGGTAGATCGAGCGCCGCGCCTCGGTGAGCACCTCGGCGGCCTTTCCCGCCTGCTCCGGTGTCCCGGCCCGGGCCACCTGGCCGACCGCGCCCATCAGCTGTCCGACGAGCTCGCGCAGGTCGAGTGCCTGATCTCCGACCCCCGCCCGGACGTCCTGCCACGGATCACCGAGTTCGTCACGATGTTCGCTGACGTATTCGGTACCCGCATCGGTCAGTTTGGCGGTTTTGCGGCCGGACACCTTCTCGATCACGATCAGGCCCTCGTCCTCGAGCTGGGACAGCGCCGGATAGATCGAGCCGGGGCTCGGGCGCCAGATGTCCTCACTGCGTTCGCGAATCTGCTGGATCAATTCGTATCCGTGCATCGGACGCTCCTGTACGAGCAGCAGAATCGCCGCCCGCACATCGCCGCGCCGACCGCGACCACCACGGCCGCGACCACGTCCGACGTGACCGCCGGGGCCGAAGCCCGGACCGAAATCGGGACCGAAGGGACCGAAACCGTGCGGTCCGCGCGGGTGCCGGCGGAACTGTTCGCGTCCGCCGCGTTCCTGTGGATCCGGCCGGGGTCCGCGACGACGGCCGCGACCGAACCTGTCCATGTTCTCCATGGGTTCCATGATGTGCCTCCCAGGCTGTTTGTCTTACGTTGACGCAATCAACGATATATCGGCAATGCATCTTTGACAAGTATGGGACGTGCCACTTTCCGAGAACCTCGATCGATGGTCCGCCCGGTGAGCGGCGATCGTCTTCGGCTGCGGACACCACCTGGTTCGCCCCTTATCGCCACCACCGGGCCGGCGCGGCAATCGCATGACTGTCGGGACGGCGCGATCGGATGCGCGCACTGGCGGATCATCGGGAACGTCCCGCGGGCACCGCGGACGGAGCCGCGATTCATCCGGCCGCGACGTCCCCACGTCGGACGATGACTCAGCTAGTGCCTCGTCAAGCAACCTTCGGTAGGTAATCCGGTCGCCGGATCTTGGAACCGACGGCGAAGTCGCGGATCGGCCCGGCGTGCTGGTTTCGCCAGCGGATGTAGTCGCCGATCGCGGTATCTTGTTCGTCGTGGCTGCGGTGGTCGGTGCCGTTGAGCGCGAAATACCGCAGCGCGGCGAACTCGCACTCGATCCGGTTCAACCAGGAAGAATAGGTAGGTACGAACACCAACTCGACCGCGTTGGCTGCGCACCATTCCCGCACCTCACGGCGCTTGTGCACCGAGTAGTTGTCCAGAATCAGATACAAATTTCCCTGCGGCCAGCGCGCTCGCAGCGACTTGAGGAAGGCCAGGAACTCGGTCCAGCGTTTCCGGTCACGAATTCGGTAGTAGAGCTGGCCGGTCGCCAGGTCCAGCGCACCGAACATGTGCCGCACTCCCTGTGTGCGGTTGTAGGTGGCGCGCAACCGATTCGGGCGGCGCCGCGGAAACCAGCCACGGCCACCACGTGGCTGCAAGTTCAGCGGCCCGAACTCATCGACACACACCACTCGCCCGTCAGCGGGTGGATTGTCGTAGAGATCGAGGACCCGCGCCATCTTCGCTGCGAAATCCGGGTCGTTACTGGCTTTCCAGGTTTTGGTAGCCTGCCACGACACCCCGCCGGCCTTCAGGATCTGCCGAAGGGTTTCCCGGCTGATATCGACAATCTTGTTGAGAGCCAGCACATCCCGCAGCTTCGACAGGCTCCACGTCGAGAACGGCCAACCCAGGTTCAGGGGACAGCACCGGGCAATCTGACAGATCCGCTCACGCATCTTCGGATCAGTCTTGCTCGGCCTGCCCCCGCTCCATTTTGGGTCCAAAGCACCGAACCCGTGCTCGTTGAAGTCATGAATGACTTGCCGCACATAGGCTTCCGACACCTGCATCAACTTCGCGATCAACCCGACCGGCTGCCGCTGCGCGGAAGCCATCACCACGATCGCCCGCCTCGCACGCACGGGCACCTTGCTCGTCTTCGCGATCCGCGCCACCCGCTGCCCCTCCTCCGGGAACAACGGCCGCACAAACACATCCGGCTTCCGAGCCACGACACCACCTCCACCCGCAGCATCACCCGACACAGCAGCCAGAGCAAGCCGACACCCGATTACCACAGCAACCTATCCAGACGAGGCACTAGCCGATATCGACCGGGTCGATCTGCACCCGCAGCGGACCGTCCGAGCGGTGACTGCTGCGGACGGTCAGCGCGGCGATCAGGGCCCGGGACAGTGCCGACCCCTCGTGCCGATCGACGCGCAGAATCATGCGTTCGACCTCCGCCGGTGCGCCGTCGCCGGAGAACGGTGTGCGTGCCCCCGGCGGCAGGGGTACCGGGCCCAGGACCTCGACGCCGTCGGGAAGCACTGTCGCATCGAGCAATTCGCCGATCGTCGCGGTGGTGCCGTCGAGGGCGGCGAGCCGCACCGCGGGCGGGAAACGCACCTCCACGCGCGCGGCGAGTTCGTGGCGGGCGTGGCCGATCGGATCCCAGCGCACCAGTGCCTGCACCACTGGCAAAGACGGTTCGGCCATGACGAGTACCTCACCGGAGGCGCGGACCAGTGCGGTGGCCGACATCCAGCGCCGCAGCGCGTCCTCGGCCGCGCGCAGGTCCGCACGACCCAGCAGCGCCCAGCCGTCGAGCAGCAGCGCGACCCCGTATCCTCCTGGAGCCGGCGGTTCGGCGCCGATGGTCGCGACCACGACCTGCGGCCCCTCCGGCACCGAATCCAGGACGGCGGCGCCACTGGACCCCCGGATCGGCACGCCGGGAAACGCGCGCCCCAGTTCCTCGGCGGTTCGCTGTGCCCCGATCACCACCGCGCGCAGCACCCGGGAACCGCAACCACCGCAGCGGAAGGCGGGTTCCACCTTCCCGCACCAGCGGCAACTCGGGCTCACGGCCACATCGGCGGCCCCCCGGCTGCCCAGTGGGATCGCCGCGGCGTCCGCACGTCCGCCGGGGTCCCGGTCGTTCGTACCGGGCCCCCGGTGCTCGTCCCCTCCGCGGGAATCGTTGTCCGCCTTCGACTCTCGCCGGCCCCACGATCCGGTCTCCGGCAATGACAGTGGACCGTTGCAGTGGCGGCAGCGCGCGGGCGTGCGGCATTTCGCACACGCCAGCGCCGGGACGTAGCCGCGCCGCGGCACCTGCACGAGGACCGGCTCACCGGCGGCCAGGGCCCTGCGCGCCGCGGCGAAGGCGGTGCCGGGGATGCGGATCGCGCGTGCCATCGGGTCGCGCTCCAGGGCGATATCGCTGTCGCCCGGGGCGTGAATGCGCGCGGTGGCCGCGCGCAGCGTGGCCCGATCGGCGATCAGATCGTGCGCCCAACCGGATTCCACGATTGCCTGCGCCTCGGCGGTGCGCGCGAATCCCGCCACCACGAATGCCGCACCGGTGTCGTGCGCGCGCAGCATGGCGACCTCACGAGCATGCGGATAGGGTGCGCGCGGTTCGGCGTAGGTGTCGTCGCCGTCGTCCCACACCACGATCAGCCCCGGATCGCGCACCGGCGCGAAGACCGTACTCCGGGTGCCGACCACCACCCGCGCCGTACCACGCAGGCCGGCGAGCCAGCGCCGGTACCGGGCGGCCGGGCCCAGACCGGCCGACAGCCCGGCCACCGAATCTCCCACCAGCACAGCACATTCGGCCGCGACGCGGTCCAGATCGCGCTGATCGGGCACCATGATGATCGCGCTGCGCCCGCCCGCGACCGTGGTGGCGGCCAGTTCCGCCAGCCGGCGCGCCCAATCCTCGCCCGGCATCGCTTGCCATGCCGCGCGCGGTCCGCTGCCCCGCCGCAGCGCGGACAGAAACGATCCGCCGTGCACATACCGTTCCCACTCCGGAAACTCGTCCGGAATATCGGGCAGCACAACGGGTTTGGATTCCGCCGCTTCCGTGCGCGCGTGCCGCGGCGGAATCGCCAGTCGCAGCACATCGGCGCGGGTTCCGGCGTAACGAACGGCCACCGCGGATACCAGCCGCACGATCTCCGGGGTCAGTACGCGCTCACCGGACACCACCCGCTGCAAGGGCATGATCTTCCCGGAATGCGTAGTGCGCGTGAGTCGTTCGAGTATGTAGCCGTCGACAAGACGCCCGGAGAAACGCACCCGCACCCGCACACCGGGTTGCGCGAGCTCGTCCATCTCCGGCGGTACCGCATAGTCGAAATCGCGGTCCAGGTGGGCGGGTTCGAGCAGTGGGAGCACCCGGGCGATCGGCTTGTCGAGTCCGGCACCGGACATTTCCCGATCGACGCGCGCCCCGGCATTCGGCTCACCGGCGGCACCGGCCGGCTCGATCACCGCCAATTGCAGCGAATCATCCTCTCCTGCACTCGATTCCGCGGAGTCCGTCGTCAGAAATGGAACAGGCACGCAAACGGCGCCCTCCGCCGTAACGGAGGACGCCGTCGATTGTGCCGCTTCCGCCAAGGCAGCCGCGGACCGGCTCAGAGACCGGCGGCCGCGCGCAGCTTATCGGCGCGGTCGGTGCGCTCCCAGGGCAGGTCGACATCGGTGCGGCCGAAGTGACCGTAGGCGGCGGTCGGCGCGTAGATCGGCCGCAGCAGGTCCAGATCCCGGATGATCGCGCCCGGGCGCAGGTCGAAGACCTCGCCGATGGCCTGCGAGATACCCTGCGGATCCACCTTCTCGGTGCCGAAGGTCTCGACGAACAGGCCCACCGGGGCGGCCTTGCCGATCGCATAGGCCACCTGGACCTCGACCCGATCCGCCAAATCGGCGGCGACCACGTTCTTGGCGACCCAGCGCATGGCATATGCGGCCGAGCGGTCCACCTTCGACGGATCCTTGCCGGAGAACGCGCCACCACCGTGACGGGCCATGCCGCCGTAGGTATCGACAATGATCTTGCGGCCGGTCAGGCCGGCGTCGCCCATCGGGCCGCCGAGCACGAACTTACCGGTCGGGTTGACCAGCAGCCGGATCTCGGAGGTGTCTAGCGGGTTGGGCAGTTCCAGATCGGCCAGGACCGCGTCGACGACCTTCTCGCGGATATCGGGGGCGAGCAGATTGTCCAGATCGATATCGGCCGCGTGCTGCGTGGACAGCACCACGGTGTCCAGCCGGACCGGCCGGTCGCCGTCGTATTCGATGGTGACCTGGGTCTTGCCGTCGGGCCGCAGATAAGGCAGCACGCCCGACTTGCGAACCTCGGTCAGCCGCCGCGACAGCCGATGCGCGAGCGCGATCGGCAGCGGCATCAGTTCGGGGGTCTCCTTGGTGGCGTAGCCGAACATCAGGCCCTGGTCACCGGCGCCCTGGCGCTCGATCTCGTCGTCGGAACCGCCGACGCGTGCCTCGTGGGAATGGTCGACACCCTGGGCGATATCGGGCGACTGGGCGCCGATGGCGACATTCACGCCGCAGGAGGCACCGTCGAACCCCTTCGCCGAGGAGTCGTAACCGATCTCGAGCACCTTCTCGCGCACGATGGTCGGGATGTCGGCATAGGCCTCGGTGGTGACCTCACCGGCCACATGCACCTGACCGGTGGTCACCAGGGTCTCGACCGCGACCCGGCTGTGCGGATCCTGCGTGAGCAGGGCGTCGAGGATGGAATCGCTGATGGCATCACAGATCTTGTCCGGGTGACCCTCTGTGACGGACTCACTCGTGAATAGCCGGCTGCCGGACGTGCGCACAGTTGTTCCCTCTCCCTCAACGGGTTTTCGTGTCGGGATGCGACAGTAGCGGCATCGCGTCACCGCACAACCCTTAACCTCAGACTATTCCAAACATTCCCATGAGTGGGCCGCACGTCGCGACCCGGGGGCCGCGACGGCCTGCGCGGCGACGCGTCGCCGGCGGTATTGCCACAGGTCGGCACCATTTCACCGGAAGCGATTGCGGCTCAGCGCAACAGCGGGCCCAGCGCATCGAGAACCCGGCTCGCGAGCAGTGCCTTGGAGCCGTGGTCCAGTGCCTGTTCGGCGCCGCCGGCGCCGAGCAGCCAGCCGTCGTTGTTGTCGACCTCGAAGGCCTTACCCTCTCCGACCGCGTTGACAACCAGCAGGTCACAGCCCTTGCGGGCAAGTTTCGAGCGCGCGTGGGTGAGCACGTCACCGTGTTCGTCACCGGTCTCGGCGGCGAAACCGACGATCGCCAGCCCGGGCAACTGCCCATCGCGTCGTGCCTGGACAAGGCCGGCCAGGATATCGCGATTCTTCGTCAGCTCGATCGAATTCGGTTCGTGCGCACCCTTTTTGATCTTCGCCGCGGCGACGTTGGTGGGGCGGAAATCGGCGACCGCGGCCGCCATGATGACCGCGTCCGCGCCGACCGAGTGCTTGTCGACCGCGGTGCCCATCTGCTCGGCGGTCGTCACCTGCACGACCTCCACCGCGGCGGGCGGCTCGAGGCCCACGGTGTTCCCCGCGATCAGCGTGACCTGCGCGCCGCGCTGGGCGGCGACCCGCGCCATCGCGTATCCCTGCTTGCCGGAGCTGCGATTACCGAGGAAACGCACCGGATCCAGCGGTTCGCGGGTGCCACCGGCGGAGATGACCACGCGCCGGCCCTCGAGATCCCGGGGCAGCGCATCGGGGCGTTCGAACAGCAGCGAGGCCAGTGCGAAGATCTCCTCCGGCTCGGGCAGCCGGCCCGGACCGGTATCGGCGCCGGTGAGCCGTCCGGAGGCGGGTTCCATCACGGTGCAGCCGTGTGCTCGCAGAGTGGCGACATTGGCCTTGGTGGCCGGATGCTCCCACATCTCGGTATGCATGGCGGGCGCGTACACCACTGGACATCGCGCGGTCAGCAGCGTGGCGGTGAGCAGGTCGTCGGCGCGGCCGGAGGCCGCGCGCGCCATCAGATCGGCGGTAGCGGGAGCGATGACCACCAGATCGGCCTCCTGGCCGATGCGCACATGCGGCACCTCGGGCACATCGGCGAACACTCCGGTGTGCACGGGGTTGCCCGACAGCGCTTCGAAGGTGGCCTTACCGACGAACAGCAGCGCGGACTCGGTGGGGATGACCCGGACATCGTGCCCGGTCTCGGTGAACTTGCGTACCAGCGAGCACGCCTTGTAGGCGGCGATCCCGCCGCCCACGCCGACAACGATTCGCATCTGAATCAAGCCTCTTCGGTCCGGTGGAGGTGGGCGGCGGCGGTGCTCACGAATGTTCCGAACACCACTGCCGCGGGGTCACTCGCCCTCGGTGTGCTCGAGCAGATCGGAGTGGATCTCACGCATCGCCACCGACAGCGGCTTCTCCTGCAGACCCGGCTCGACGAGCGGGCCGACGTACTCGAGGATGCCGTCGCCGAGCTGGTTGTAGTAGTCGTTGATCTGGCGTGCGCGCTTGGCCGCGTAGATGACCAGCGCGTACTTGGACGACGTGCGCGCGAGCAGCTCGTCGATCGGCGGGTTGGTGAGGCCGACCGGGGTGTCGTACGCGGGCACGGTCTTGGTGTCGCTCACTGAGGAGACTCCTGCGGGTCGATGGGGCGTTGCTGGTCGAGACGTTTGCGCGGATCGACCGCGATCATCTCGAATTTGTGCTAACGAACAACGATACCAACTGCTCACAGGCTGTTGTCACGTCGTCGTTCACGATCACGATGTCGAACTCGTCACAGGCGGCGAGTTCGGTCCGCGCGGTGGCCAGCCGACGCTCGATCACCTCGGGTGATTCGGTGCCGCGGCCGGTGAGCCGGGCCACGAGTTCGTCCCAGCTGGGCGGGGCCAGAAAGACCAGCAGCGCCTCGGGCATCGTCGCTCGGACCGAGCGGGCGCCGGCGAGGTCCACCTCCACGAGAACCGGTTTTCCGGTGGCCAGCGCCGCCTTCACCGGTGCGGCCGGGGTTCCCGACCGTTGCAGGCCGCCGTGGATATCGGCCCATTCGAGTAGTTCGCCGTCTTCGATCATGGCGTCGAAGTCGGCACGGGTCACGAACCGATAATCACGGCCGTCGACCTCGCCGGGCCGCGGGGCCCGGGTGGTGGCCGACACACTGAAAACCAGTTCCGGCAGTCGTTCCCGGACACAGCGGACCACGGTGGACTTGCCTACGGCCGAGGGGCCGACCAGTACAACCAGCCGACCCTTCTGAGTGTGTTCGACCACCCTCGGATCAGGCTTCGAAGTCGAACTTCGCCAGCAGCGCCTTGCGCTGCCGGTCGCCCAGACCCCGCAGGCGGCGGGTCGGTGCGATCTCCAGTTCGCTCATGATCTCGGCAGCCTTGACCTTGCCAACCTTGGGCAGGGCCTCCAGCAGCGCGGATACCTTCATCTTGCCGAGAACCTCATCGGACTCGGCGTCCTTCAGGACCGTCTTCAGGTCAGTGCCGCCACGCTTCAAGCGCTCCTTGAGCTCTGCCCGAGCGCGGCGAGCAGCAGCCGCCTTCTCCAGAGCAGCGGCGCGCTGCTCGTCAGTCAGCTGGGGAAGGGCCACGGTTCCTCCGTCTCATCGTTCATTGCTAGATCTCCCGCCGGTAACCCGGCGGTCTCAGCGACCGTACCCACGCGGCCCGCCGATTGCGAACCCACCCCCCAGGTCAGCGCCCGATTCAGGCATCGGGCACCCCGTTCCGGCCGGTCACCGGACCAATTTCGACCGATGACGGCCACCCTCCTGACGAATCGCTCGACAGGCCGGTGACCTGCGGACTTCCCGATTTCTCCAGGTTCTCCGAGGTCACGGCGGTCGGTCCGATGCGACCGTAACCGACCTGTAATCGCGCGACCTGGAAGTTTCTGAAAATTATCCGCGTGTCGCGATTTTTTGCATCAGCGTGTCGCGAACTCGGCGCCACCAGCGAGCCTCGACACGACCTGCCGGACCGGCAGCAGACGTACCCGTACTGTGCCCCGGAAGGGGCGCTGAGCCCGAAAAACACAGGCGTGTAACTCATTACCCACCCGGGCGCCACGACGGACTCGTACCCGAGCACAGCGAAATCGGGCACGGCGGAAAACAAAACCGGTCGCCCACCCGGGACAGCGACGTCCCGGGCCGACGATCGGATTCAGGCCTGCAGGAAGGCGAACTCGTCGGCGAGTTTGTGCATCTTCGTGCGCATCGCGGCCACCGACGGGCCACTGCCGAGCAGTTCGCGCGAGACGTTGGGCACCACCGATGCCAGTTGCGCGGCGGGGATCAGCGCGCGAATCGTCTCGGCTCCCCCGCCCTGCGCACCGACGCCCGGCATCAGAATCGGGCCGTTGAGTTTGCTCACATCGAGCGCTTCGGTGAGCGTCGCCCCGACGACCACACCGACCGACCCGAACTCGGCCCCGGCATTGCGGTCGGCGGCCTCGTCGATCATGATCTGGGCGACGCCGCGGCCGTCGGCGGCGGTGCTGCGCTGCAGCGCCGCGGCCTCCGGATTGGAGGTGGCGGCCAAGACGAACACGCCACGACCGCCGGCCTGCGCGGCCTCGAACGCCGGTGACAGCGCACCGAATCCCAGATACGGCGATACCGTCACCGCATCACTGGCCAGCGGGCCGTCACCGAGCCACGCGCGGGCGTACGCGGCCATCGTCGATCCGATGTCACCGCGCTTGGCATCGGCCAGTACCAACGTTCCCGCCGCCCGCAGCGCGGCGATGGTGTCCTCGAGCACCACGATTCCACCGGAGCCGTACTCCTCGAAGAACGCGACCTGAGGCTTCACCAGCGCCACCCGGCCCGCGAACACCTCGACACAGATGTCGGAGAACCGTTTCAGGCCCTCGATGTCGGTGCCGAGCCCCCAATCACGCAGGAGCTCGGGATGCGGGTCGATTCCGGCGCACAGCGGACCGAGACCGGTCATCGCCGCCGCCAGACGCGCACCGAACTGTGTCACCGGCTCGCCCCGGCCCCGGCCAGCTCGTCTCCGGAGTGCTCCGGCGGGGCGGCTTCGGCGGCGGCCGTCGTGTCACCACCCGATTCGGCTCCCGCCAGTACCGCGTCGGCACGGGCCAGCACCTCGTCCGCGCGGGCAAGCAGCGCGTCGGTCAGCGTGTCCGCGTCGTGATCGCCCGGGGCCGGCTTGCGGCCGATCGGCGGAATCGCGCGAAAACCGACCGTGCTGTAACCGCCCACATTGCGCATCCGGCGGACATCGCCGCCGCCACCGGGCGGCACGAATTCACCGGCACCGATACCTCGTATCCGCCGAGACGCCGCCCGGCCCGCCCCTGGGGGCCGTGCACCCGCGCCGAAACCGATGGCTCCCACCGTTGTCTACCTCTCCTCGTGTCCGCGCAATACGGCATGCAGCTCCTGCAGGGACCGCACACCGATACCGCCGTGGATGGTTGCTTCGATGCCCTGTACGGCCGCGGCCGCACCCTGCACCGTCGTGATGCACGGAATATTGGCTCCCACCGCGGCGGTACGAATTTCGTAGCCGTCGACGCGGGGCCCGGAATTACCGTATGGCGTGTTGAACACGATGTCGATCTCGCCGTCCTTGATCTGGTCGACGATCGACGGAGCCGGGGCGGTGCCGGTGCGGTCCTCCGCAGGCTCCGGGTCGGAGTGCTTACGCACCCGTTCGCACGGAATTCCGTTGCGCCGCAACATCTCCGCAGTACCCTCGGTGGCCAGAATCCGGAATCCCAGATCGTGCAGACGCTTGACCGGGAACACCATCGCACGCTTGTCGCGGTTGGCGATCGAGACGAACACCGTGCCCTCGGTCGGCAGTGAACCGTAGGCCGCGGACTGACTCTTGGCGAAGGCCGTACCGAAATCGGTATTGATGCCCATCACCTCACCGGTGGACTTCATCTCCGGCGAGAGCAGCGAATCCACACCCGTACCGTCCGGGCGGCGGAACCGGTGGAACTGCAGCACCGCCTCCTTGACCGCGACCGGAGCGTCCATCGGCGCGTGCCCGCCGTCGCCCTCGGCCGGCAGGATGCCCTCCTTGCGCAGCTGGGCGATGCTGGTACCCAGCATCACGCGCGCGGCGGCCTTCGCCAGTTGCACGCCGGTGGCCTTGGATACGAACGGAACCGTGCGGCTGGCACGCGGATTGGCCTCGAGCACGTAGAGCACATCGTCCTTGAGCGCGTACTGGACGTTGAGCAGGCCCTTGACCCCGATGCCCTTGGCCAGCGCGGCGGTCGAGCGGCGCACCGACTCGATATCGCTGCGCCCCAGCGTGATCGGCGGCAGGGCGCACGCCGAGTCGCCGGAGTGGATACCGGCCTCCTCGATGTGTTCCATGACCCCGCCGAGGTAGACGTCCTCGCCGTCGCACAGCGCGTCGACGTCGATCTCGATGGCGTCTTCCAGGAAGCGGTCGACCAGCACCGGATGTTCGGGGCTCAGTTCGGTGGCGCGGGAGATGTAGCCCTCGAGCGAATCCTCGTCGTAGACGATCTCCATGCCGCGCCCGCCCAGCACATAGGACGGCCGGACCAGCACCGGGTATCCGATCCGGGCCGCGATCTCCTTGGCCTGCGCGAATGTGGTGGCGGTGCCGTACTTCGGCGCGGGCAGACCGGCCGCGACCAGTACCTGCCCGAATTCACCGCGATCCTCGGCCAGGTCGATGGCCGCCGCGGAGGTGCCGACCACCGGCACCCCGGCATCGGTGAGCCGCTGCGCCAGGCCCAGCGGAGTCTGGCCGCCGAGTTGCACGATCACACCGGCGACCCGGCCCGACTCGGACTCCGAGTGGTAGACCTCCAGGACGTCCTCGAAGGTCAGCGGCTCGAAGTAGAGACGATCGGCGGTGTCGTAGTCGGTGGACACGGTCTCGGGGTTGCAGTTGACCATGACGGTCTCGTAGCCGGCCTCCGACAGCGTCTGCGCCGCGTGCACACACGAGTAGTCGAACTCGATGCCCTGGCCGATGCGGTTCGGTCCGGAACCGAGGATCAGCACCTTCTCCCGATCGGGCTGCGGCGCCACCTCCGACTCCGCGGCCGGATCGAGTTCGTACGTCGAGTAGTGGTACGGCGTCTTGGCCTCGAATTCGGCGGCGCAGGTGTCCACGGTCTTGTAGACCGGCCGGATGCCGAGCCGGTGCCGCAGTTCGCGAACTCCGTTCTCCCCCGCCAGTTCCGGGCGCAGGGCCGCGATCTGGCGATCGGACAGGCCGTTGTGCTTGGCGAACCGCAGCAGCGACTCGTCCAGCACCGGCGCCTGCGCGATCTCACCGCGCAACTCGACGAGTCCTGCGATCTCGGCCACGAACCACGGGTCGATACCGGAGGCCTCGGCGACCTCTTCGATGCTCGCGCCCAGGCGCAATGCCCGCTCCACCTGATAGAGCCGGCCCTCGATCGGAACCCGCAGATCGGCGAGGATCTCGGCGACATCGGTCCAGTGCCCGTCGGGCTGAGTCCAGAAACCGGCGGCCTTGGTCTCGAGCGAACGCAGCACCTTGCCCAGGGCCTCGGAGAAGTTGCGGCCCAGGCTCATCGCCTCACCGACCGACTTCATCGTGGTGGTCAGGGTCGGATCGGCGCCCGGGAACTTCTCGAAGGCGAAGCGCGGCGCCTTGACCACGACATAGTCCAGGGTCGGCTCGAAACAGGCCGGCGTCTCCTTGGTGATGTCGTTGACGATCTCGTCGAGGGTGTAGCCGATCGCGAGCTTCGCGGCGATCTTGGCGATCGGGAATCCCGTTGCCTTGGAAGCCAATGCCGACGAGCGCGAGACCCGGGGGTTCATCTCGATCACGATCAGGCGGCCGTCGCGCGGGTCCACCGCGAACTGGATATTGCAGCCGCCGGTGTCGACGCCGACCTCGCGCAGGATGTCGATGCCCAGATCGCGCATCTTCTGATATTCGCGGTCGGTCAGGGTCATGGCCGGCGCGACGGTCACCGAGTCACCGGTGTGCACGCCCATCGGGTCCACGTTCTCGATCGAGCAGACGATGACCACGTTGTCGCGGCCGTCGCGCATCAACTCGAGCTCGTATTCCTTCCAGCCCAGGATGGATTCCTCGATGAGGACGTTCGCGGTGGGCGAGGCGGACAGGCCGCCGCCGGCGATGCGATCGAGATCCTCGTCGTTGTAGGCCATACCGGAGCCGAGGCCGCCCATGGTGAACGACGGCCGCACGACGACCGGGAAGCCGAGTTCGGCGACGGTCTCACGGACCTCGTCCATGGTGTGGCAGACCTTGGAGCGCGCCGACTCGCCGCCGACCTTGGCGACGATGTCCTTGAACTTCTGCCGGTCCTCACCGCGCTGGATGGCCTCGAAGTCGGCGCCGATCAGCTCGACGTCATACTTCTCCAGGATGCCGTTCTCGTGCAGGGCGACGGCGGTGTTCAGCGCGGTTTGCCCGCCCAGGGTGGCCAGAACAGCGTCGATCGGCGTGCCCTTCGCCTGCTGGGCGACGATGACCTTCTCGACGAATTCCCACGTGATCGGCTCGACGTAGGTGGAGTCGGCGAATTCCGGGTCGGTCATGATCGTGGCCGGATTGGAGTTCACCAGCGAGACCCGCAGACCCTCCGACCGCAGCACCCGGCACGCCTGGGTACCGGAGTAGTCGAATTCGCAGGCCTGGCCGATGACGATCGGGCCCGAGCCGATCACCAGGATGTGGTGCAGGTCACTACGGCGGGGCATCAGACTCCCTCTTTCAGGCCGGCGGACTCCATCAAACCCGCGAAGCGGTCGAACAGATAGGCGGCATCGTGCGGACCGGCTGCGGCCTCGGGGTGGTACTGCACCGAGAACGCGCGGCCGTCCACCAGCCGGACGCCCTCGACGGTGCCGTCGTTGGCGCAGGTATGACTGACCTCGGCGGTGCCGAACGGAGTGTCGAAGCGCTGGCCCGCCTCACCTTCGAGGGCGAACCCGTGGTTCTGCGCGGTGATCGAGATCGCGCCGGTGGTGTGATCGACGACCGGGACGTTGATACCGCGGTGGCCGAATTTCATCTTGTAGGTGCTCAACCCCAGCGCGCGGCCGAGGATCTGGTTGCCGAAGCAGATTCCGAACAGCGGAAGCCCTTCGCCCAGAACGGCTTTGGTGAGCTCCACGGCGTCGTCCTGGGTTGCCGGGTCACCGGGACCATTGGACAGGAACACACCGTCGGGCCTCAGTTCCCTGATCTGGTCCAGGCCGACTCCGGACGGCACCACGTGCACCCGCATCCCCCGCTCGGCGAACATCCGCGGGGTGTTGGTCTTGATACCCAGATCGACCGCGACCACGGTGAACCGATGCTCAACGGCGGGTTCGATCGTGTAGACGCCCTCGGTGGACACCTCACGGGCGAGATCCGCACCCAGCATCGACGGCTGATCGTTGACCCGGCCCAGCAACTCCCCCGCCGAGGCGTCGGCGGCGTCACCGCTGAAGATGCCCGCCTTCATCGACCCGCGAGTACGCAGATGGCGAACCAGCGCACGGGTATCGACACCGGCGATACCGACGATGTGCTGACGTTCCAGCTCGTCCTGCAGGGTGGTCGTGGCACGCCAGTTGGACGCCCGCTTCGCGGGGTCGCGCACCGCGTATCCGGCAACCCAGATCCGGCCCGACTCGTCGTCCTCGTCGTTCCAGCCGGTATTGCCGATCTGCGGGGCCGTCGCCACCACGATCTGGCGGTGGTAGCTGGGGTCGGTCAGGGTCTCCTGATAGCCGGTCATCGCGGTGCAGAACACCGCCTCGCCCAGCGTCTGCCCCTCGGCGCCGAACCGCCGGCCTCGGAACACCTTCCCGTCCTCGAGCACCATCACCGCGGCGCGGTCGCTCATTCGTTCACCTCGTCCTCTGTCGCCGGGCCGGACGTCCCGGCTCCGGATACGGCCGTCCAGGCCGGATATACCGTCTTGTCGTCGCCGCGGAACCCGGTATCCACCTCGGTTCCGGTCGGCAGTTTCCAGCGAATAACCAGCACACCATTGTCGGTCATCACCTTGCCCGCGTGGCCGCGTTCGGTCCGGACCACGGTGATGGATTCCTGCGGAATCCAGATCACCTCCGCGCCGTCGCGCTCCAGCAGAATCCCGCGTTCGAATCTGGTCAGCTCGGCCGTGGCCCGGAAACCCAGGTCCCCGACCACGATCCGGTTCTGCCAGCTCGGCGCGAGCGTGGTCCCCGTGTACAAACCCGTGGTCGGTTCCAGGACCTGCGCGCCCAGATCCGCGGGCACCGCCGGCAGCTCACCCACCGAAGACGCCTGCTTACGGGCCCGCTTCACCCACGATCGGTACATCAGCCACAGCAGCAGCACGAACAGCGCCGCCAGACCGATGACCCACAGCACTCGCTCCATTACGACCCCACTCTCCCCGCCCGTGCGGTGTTCGGCTTACCGTCACGGGCGGTGATCCGCCCGCGCAGCACAGTGGCGGTGACCTTCGCGGGCAGGGTCATCGCCTCGTAGGGGGTGTTGTCGGAGATACTGGCCAGCTCACGGCCGCGCACCGTCCAGGACGCTTCGGGATCCACCAGCGTCAGATTCGCCGGCTCACCGACCTCGATCGGGCGGCCCTGATCGTCCAGCCCCGCGATGGCGGCCGGGTTCTCACTCATCACCCGGGCCACTCCGCGCCAGTCGAGCAGGCCCGGAGCCACCAGAGTTTCCACCACGATCGACAGCGCGGTCTCGAGGCCGAGCATGCCCGGGCGGGCCGCAGCGAACTCGCAGCATTTCTCCTGTTCGGCATGGGGAGCGTGATCGGTGGCAACGCAGTCGATCACACCCTCGGCGATGGCCCGGCGCAGCGCCTGCGCGTCACCGGACTCACGCAGTGGGGGGTTGACCTTGTTGACCGCGTCGTAGGTCTCCAGCCGGGAGTCGTCGAGCAGCAGATGGTGCGGGGTCACCTCGGCGGTGATCGAAATCCCCTGCGCCTTGGCCCATTTCACCAACTCGACGGTTCCGGATGTGGAGGCGTGACAGATGTGCACGCGGGCACCGGCATCGCGGGCGAGCAGTGCGTCGCGAGCCACGATCGACTCCTCGGCCGCGCGCGGCCAGCCGGCCAAACCCAGCCGGGCCGCATTCGGACCCTCGTGCGCGATCGCGCCCTCGGTGAGCCGCGGTTCCTCGGCATGCTGGGCGACGAGTACGTCGAGAGACCTCGCGTACTCCAGCGCCCGGCGCATGATCAGCGGGTCGTGGACGCATTTGCCGTCGTCGGAGAAGATCCGGACGCGAGCCTCGCCGGCGGCCATGGTGCCCATCTCCGCGAGCTGTTTTCCGCCCAGTCCCACCGTCACCGCGCCGACCGGGTGCACATCGACCAGGCCGACCTCCTGCCCGCGCCGCCACACGTGATCGGTGACCACCGCGGTATCGGCGACCGGATCGGTGTTGGCCATCGCGAATACCGCGGTGTAGCCACCCAATGCGGCCGCGGCCGAACCCGATTCGATGGTCTCGGTGTCCTCGCGGCCCGGTTCGCGCAGATGGGTGTGCAGATCGACGAAGCCCGGCAGCAGAATCCGCCCATCCCCGTCGAGTACCTCGGCGTCGTCCGCGGCGGCCACTCCGTCGACGGCGCCGGAAGTCCCGGCGCCCAGTGCGACGATGACACCGTCGCGCACCAGCACGTCGACGAGCTCACCCTCGCCGTAGGGGCGCACGCCCCGGATGACCAGATCGCTCACGCGCCCTCACCTTCCCGATCGAAACCAGCACTCGCCCCAACGCTCACGGGAGGTCCTCCCCCGTGCCGACCAGCAGCCGGAACAGCACCGCCATTCGCATGTGCACGCCGTTGGTCACCTGCTGCAGCACCGCGGCGCGCGGCGAATCCGCCACGGCCGCCGAGATTTCCATACCGCGCAGCATCGGGCCCGGATGCAGGACCACGGACCGGTCGTCGAGCAGCGCCATGCGCCGCTCGTTGAGCCCGTAGGCGATGGAATATTCGCGAGCGGACGGGAAGAATCCGCCGTTCATCCGCTCGGCCTGCACTCGCAACATCATCACCGCGTCGGCGCCGGGCAGTGCCGCGTCCAGCGAATGCGAGACCTGTACCGGCCACTGTTCGACGCCCACCGGCAGCAATGTTCGCGGTGCCACCAGCACCACCTCCGCGCCGAGGATGTCGAGCAGGAACGCGTTCGAGCGGGCCACCCGGCTGTGCAGGATGTCGCCGACGATGACGACGCGCTTACCTTCGAGATCACCCAGCCGCTGGCGCAACGTGAGTGCGTCCAGCAGCGCCTGGGTGGGGTGTTCGTGCATACCGTCGCCGGCGTTGACGACCGCCGGACCGGTCCCGGTGTAACCGCCTGCCCCGGCGTCGAGCTCACCGAACCAGCGGGCGATCTGATGGGCCGCACCCGAGGCCGGATGCCGCACGATCAGCGCGTCCGCACCGGCCGCGTGCAGGGTCAGCGCGGTATCGCGCAGTGATTCGCCCTTCGACACCGAGGAACTCGACGCGCTGACGTTGATCACGTCGGCGCTCATCCACTTCCCCGCGACCTCGAACGAGACGCGGGTGCGGGTCGAGTTCTCGAAGAACACCGTCATCACGGTGCGCCCGCGCAGCGTCGGCAGTTTGCGTACCTCGCGGCCGAGCAGGGCCTGCTCGAACCGCTGGGCATCGTCGAGCAGTTCGGTGGCGGAGGTCCGGTCCAGATCGGTGACCGACAGCAGATGCCTCACCGCTGCTCCTGTGCCTTGCGGGACACCCGCACCCGATCGCAGCAACGACCCGCTGCGCGATTGTCGGTCATCGCTGCTCCTGTGCCTTGCGGGACACCCGCACCCGATCGCAGCAACGACCCGCTGCGCGATTGTCGGTCATCGCTGCTCCTGTGCCTTGCGGGACACCCGCACCCGATCGCAGCAACGACCCGCTGCGCGATTGTCGGTCATCGCTGCTCCTCCTGATGCAGATAAACCCCATCGCGTCCGTCCTGCTCGGTCAGCAGCACGGAGACGTCCTCGCTCCGGGACGTGGGCACGTTCTTGCCGACGTAGTCCGCCCGGATGGGCAGTTCGCGATGTCCGCGGTCGACCAGCACCGCGAGCTGTACCGCCCGCGGCCGCCCCAGATCCCGCAGCCCGTCCAGCGCCGAACGCACGCTGCGCCCGGAGAAGAGCACATCGTCGACGAGTACGACGAGCGTGTCGTCGATACCGCCCTCGGGCACCGACGTCCGCTCCAGCGGCCGGTGCGGACGATTGCGCAGATCGTCGCGATACAGGGTGATGTCCAGCGAACCGAGCGCGGGCCGCACGCCGCTGAACTCCTCGATCCGATCGGTCAGGCGAGCGGCGAGCGTGGTGCCGCGCGTCGGGATGCCGATGAGGACGACACGCGGCGCCTCGGGATCGGCGGAATCCAGCGCGGTCTTCTCGATGATCTGATGCGCCATACGCGCGATTGTGCGGCCGACATCGGAAACCGACAGCAGCTCTCGCCCGGCCTGAACCCAGTCCGGATCGTGCCGCTGCGAATATTCGCCGGCACTCGACCTGGCCGCCCGGTCTTCGGGCACAGCCATGCCGACCTCCTTCCCCGCCTCACCGGACGGTCCGTTAAAGGATGTCTTTTCGATGCCAGAGCCTAGCAGCGGCGCTACGTGCGCCCGGTGGCGGGGGTATCGCTGTGAGCGCCACCACCTGCGCGGATACCTGAGCATGACCGCCACGCGGGTCTCGATCACCGAGCCATTTCATACACCGTAAACCGAAATGTGCGATGCTCGGAGGCGTGAGCAACGAAGCCGACTTCACCGAACCCCGCGCGGTCTCCTACCGCGGCCATGGCGGAATCACCCTGACCGGGGAGAGCTGGGGACCCGCCGACGGGCCGCTGGCGATCTTCCTGCACGGCGGCGGTCAGACCCGGCACTCGTGGAAGGAGTCGGGCGCGGCACTGGCCAAGGTCGGCATGCACGCGATCCTGCTCGACGCACGCGGCCACGGCGAGAGCGACTGGGCGCCCGACGGCGACTATTCCCGCCAGGCGATGACCGCCGATCTGCTCGGCATCCTCGCCGAACTGGATCGCGTCGCCATCGTGGTCGGCGCGAGCATGGGCGGACTGACCGCGTTGCTGGCCACCGCCCGGCCGGGACATGAGCGGATCGCCGGACTGGTGCTGGTCGATGTGGTGCCGCGTCCCGAGCACAAGGGCGTGGAACGCGTGATGAACTTCCTCGGCGGGAACCCGGAGGGTTTCGCATCCCTCGACGAAGCCGCCGACGCGGTGGCCGAGTATCTGCCGCACCGCAGCCGCCCCCGCAATCCCGAAGGGCTGCGCCGCAACCTGCGCCTGCGTGAGGACGGCCGCTGGTACTGGCACTGGGATCCGGCGATGATTTCGGCCCGCCCGGAGGACATCGAATTGCAGACCGCCGACCTCGAGGACGCGGCGCGCGATCTCGACATCCCGGTCCTGCTGGTACGCGGCCGGCTGTCGGATGTGGTCAGCGAACAGGGCGTCGCCGATTTCCGCGCCCTGGTACCGCAGCTGGAATACGTCGAGATCACTGGCGCCGCACATACGGCGGCCAGCGACGTCAACGACGAATTCTCCGACGCGGTGGTCGATTTCGTGCGCGCCCATCTGTCCGACGCGGACTGACGCCCGCCGCGGGGCCGGAGCGGTCCGCGGCGACTCGGCGAGCCTTACTTGAACATATGTTCGATAGAACGTACATTCGAACGCATGTCCGCACCGCTGCAGCGATCGTTGTTCGACGGCCCCGGGGAGATCGAGCTCGGGTCACTGGCAGGGATTCGCCGCACGGTACTCACCGACGGGGCCTGGGTGGATCTACTCCCCGGCTGGCTGCGCGGTTCCGAGGAATTGTTCGATCGGCTCGCCGCCGGGGTTGCGTGGCGCACCGATCGGCGGCCGATGTACGACCGGGTGGTCGAGGTGCCACGGCTGCTGCGTTCCTACGGCGAGAGCGAGCCGTGGCCCGATCCCGTACTGCCGCAAGCATGTACTGCCCTGAGCGATCGGTACGGCACCGAACTGGGGGAACCGTTCCGCACAGCGGGCCTGTGCTACTACCGCGACGGCGATGACAGCGTGGCCTGGCACGGCGATACCGGCGGGCGCGGCGCGACCCACGACACGATGGTGGCGATCGTCTCGGTCGGTGCGTCCCGTGCGCTGCTGCTGCGTCCCCGTGGTGGTGGCGCCAGCATCCGCTACCACCTCGGGCACGGCGATCTGATCGTGATGGGCGGTTCGTGCCAGCGCACGTGGGAACACGCGGTGCCGAAGACACGCCGCCCGGTGGGCCCGCGGATCAGCATCCAATTCCGCCCCCGCGGCGTGCACTGACGTTTCGGCGTCCGTCCTCGCGACGCCGCCGGTATGTCACCCCTTGCCGCTAGATTGGGCGAATGAGCACCATAGGGGCGGGGATACTGGCGGCGATGCCGTTGCACACACTCAGCGATGTGCACGGCGAGGACGGCCTGCGGCAGCGGCTGCTATTGGAGGCGGAGCGCAAACTGCCCGAACCCGAACGGGTCTCGGCAGCACTCGATTTCGTCGCCGATCTACACCGTTCGGACAGCTACGGGCGCGAGCCGTACCTCAATCACCTGCTGCGGGTAGCCATCCGGATCGTTTCGCACTACGAGGTGCACGACACCGATCTGGTGCTCGCGGGCCTGCTCCACGACGCGGCCGAGGATCACGCCGCCGAGTTGGCCGGGCCGGACACTGTCACCACGACGGCGGAGCAGACGGACGCCGCTGTCGCCGCACTCGGTGCGCGTTTCGGCCCACGGGTCGCGAATCTGGTTGCGGCGGTGACCAATCCGGCCCACGAGCCCGGCGAGGACCGGCACATCCGTTACCGCGAACACGTCGCCGCCGCGCTCGATCGCGATCCGTGGGCCCGGGTAGTGAAGATCTCCGATTTCACCGACAACGGAGTCGGCATCCTCTACGCCGATCAGCAGGCCGTCATGAACAAGCTCGCCACCAAATACCGGCCGCTCACCGGTGTGTATCGCGATCTGATCACTCGTGCCGACACCCCGCTCGCCGAGCATGTCAAACAACACATCCTCGAACAGCTCGACACCGCCGACGCCCGCTTCTACGCCATCCTGAGCGGCGAGGACGACTGAATCGCGTCAGGCGCGGTCGCGTCGCAGGACGAAAAAGTACGGGTCGGCCATACCGCGCATATCCATCACGCCGAGCAGCGTGTCCTCGTCGACGCGCCGGAAGATGTCGATGATCGGCAGATGGTCGTAGACCATCGCGGCGCTGCTCTTGCCGCGGTACTCCACGGCGCGCAGACGCGCCCGGGGCGCACCGGTGCGCAGCAACGGCCGCAGAATCGGAAGCATGCGGCGCGCCAGGCGGAAGCCAACGGCCGGGAGCCGGTCGGCGAGCCCCAGCGGCACCCGGCGCGGATCGACCGCGAAGACCCGGCCGTTCGCACCGGCGAACAGCAGCGGCTGTACATCGTCGGCGGTGTCGAACTGCTTTCCGTACCAGCCGGATTCGACGAGCACGCCGGCCCAGGGATGTCCGGTGTCGAGTTCCTCGCCGCGCCAGCGTCCGGTGGTGATGTCCGAGACCGCGACCTCGGGCAGACTGTCGTACAGCTGCCATGCCTGATCCTCGCCGGCGCGCCCGGCACTCAATTCCGCCAGGCGAGCCGTTCCGGCGCCGGCCATCTGCTACCTCCTCGATAACGACGTGGCGACTTTCGCGTCGGAAGAATGCCACAACTGGCGATCGCGGACCTCAACACCTCCGGCCACCGGCAGCTACATTCGGCCAGAGTGACGCAGACCACTGTAGGACGGACTGGACCTCGAGTGCGGTTGAGGCACGAGACTGGTGGGCGGATCGGCTTCCGCCGATCGCCGGATCTCCCGATCCGGCCGCGCCCCCGCCGCCCACGTACACCCCGGCGGGGGCGCACACATACCGCATCGCGGGCGGCGGTGATTAGGCTCGTCGGATATGCAGACCAGCCTGGCCGCCGATGTCGCCGCCACCAATGACCTCACCGGAAGATGGTGCGCGGCATCCGGTTCCAGTGATTTCGTCGTATCCGGCTGCGGTGTATGGCCGTTGCTCGCCCTGCTGGCTCCGGCCGCATCCGAACCGGCACGCACCGAGCTCGCCACGGCTGCGGGGGTTCCGGCGGTCCACGCGCATCGACTCGCGACGGCCCTCCTCGATCGGCTCGCCGGAACTGCCTCGGTCCATGCCGCCCTGGGCGTGTGGATCGGAGATGACATCAATGTGTGTGACGACTGGCTCCGGTCGCTGCCCGGGGGCAGCGTCTCGGTGCTGCGCGGCGGCGCCGGACTCGACGAGTGGGCGCGGCGGCACGCCGACGGGCCGGTCGGCCGATTCCCCTTCGAAATAGACGAATCCACCGATCTCGCACTGGCGACCGCGGTCGTCGCCCGCACAGCCTGGGCCGAGACTTTCCATGCCGATGTACTGGAACCCACGACGGGTCCATGGCGAGGACACCGCGGCCCGGCTCTCGCGCGCTACAGCGGCGCCCTCGCCGATGTCGTACAACTCGACGCCGACCCGCTCGTCACCCGGGTGACGGTGCGCGGTGCCGGTGAACTCGACGTGCACCTGCTGCTCGGCCCCGACTCCTGTGCCCCGGCCGCCGTACTCACGGCGGGACTGCGCGCACTGGACGGATCCGTCGGTGCGCGTCCGGTGTCCGTCGGCGGCCCCGGGGTGCGGATCCGGGAGGTCACCGCCATCGGCGATACTCTGCGAATCGAGCTGCCGCCGTTCGATATTCAGTGCGCTCACGATCTACTGGGTGAACCGGAACTGTTCGGCCTGCGCGCGGCGGCCACGCCCGGGGGTCATCCGTTTCCCGGATTGTCGGCCACACCGGTGTTCTCGAGCGCGGCCGCCCAGCACGTCCGGGCCCGTTTCACCGCCGAGGGATTTCACGCGGACACGGTCACTGCCGCCGGCCCTACTGCGACCGGATTGCCGCCGGCGCCGACGCCCAGTATCGAGATCGCGGTGACCTTCGATCGACCCTTCGGATTCCTGGCGGTCCATCGGCCCACTGGCCTGGTGATCGTCGCGGGACGGGTGGCCACGCCGGGCGCCTGAGCCGGTGCGATGATGGCCGCATGTCCGAACCGGTGACGACCGCCGACCCCGTCGCGGAACCCGCCGGTGCCCCCCGCCCGTCCCGGCTGCTGGACCGCATTCGTCTCGCCCTGCTGCTCAGCGGTGTGCTGTGTGTGCTGTCCGGGCTGTTGCCGCGAGCGGAGGCCGAGGCGAATATGCGCCGGATCGGGCCGTTGCTGCTGTTTCTGGGCAGTGTGATCGTGCTGGCGCAGTTGGCGCGGCGCGCTCAGGTCTTCGATGTCATCGCCCATCGGCTGGCCATCGCGGGCCGCGGGCGGTATCCGGCGTTGTTCGTCCTGTGTGTGGGCTTCGCGGCCGTCACCACGATGGTTCTCAATCTCGACACCACCGCGGTCCTGCTCACGCCGGTGATGCTGGCACTGGCCGGACCAGCGCGCATCCCGCCGTTGCCGCTGGCGATGACGACGCTGTGGCTGTCGAACACCGCGAGCCTGCTGCTTCCGGTCTCCAATCTCACCAATCTGCTGGCCGCCGACCGCATCGGACTGGACGCGACCGGATTCGCCGCGCGCATGTGGCTGCCGCAGCTGATCGCACTCGCCGCGACCATGGCGGCGCTGTGGCTGTGGTACTGGCGGCGCGGACGGCGCGGCACCGATCGCTACACCCCGCCCCCGCCGATCCGGTTCGAGGATCGACGGGGACGCACATTGTTCTTCACGACCGGCGGCGCGTGCGTGCTGTTCATCGTGGCGATCCCATTCGTCGGCGACCGGATCGGGCTCGCGGCGACGGCCGCGGCGGTACTGGCGGTGGCCGGCTTCGCGATCCTCGATCGAGGCGCCCTCCGACCGGCACTGATCCCCTGGCAGTTGCTGAGCTTCGTGGTCGGCTTGTTCCTGGTCATCCCGACCCTCGGCCGCTACGGGCTCTCGGACCTGATGCACGCCCTGATCGGGACCGATCAGGGCGTGGTCGGTGCCTTCCGGGCCGCGGGCGCGGGTCTCGGGCTGTCGAACGTCGTCAACAATCTGCCCGCCTACACCGCCGGTGAGGCGGTCATCCCGGCTGCGCACCGAACTCCGTTGCTGGCGTTGCTGATCGGCACGAACGCCGGGGCGATCATCACCCCCTGGGCCTCGCTGGCCACCTTGCTGTGCCTGGAATTCTGCCGATCACATGCGGTACGCGTGCCGCCGCTGCGATTCGTGGGCACCGGGCTCGCACTGGCGGTCGTCGCGACGGCGGGTGCGGTGGCCGGTCTGCTGGTCACCGGCTGACCACCGACTCCATCAGTTGACGGGCCGCGGCGCGCACCCGCTCTCCCTCGCCCGCACGAACCGCCGCGACGGCGTAGTCCGTCCCGAAGATGCCGAACAGGAGACCGCCGACCGCCTCCGCGTCGAGATCCGGGCGGGCCTGTGCCAGCAGGGTCGTGATGTGCGCGGCCCAGCCCGCGTGGAATTCGGCGGTCCGGGGATGCGGTGCGACACTGCGGTACACGGCGGTCATCACCTCGACGTTCTCGATGAACACCGTCGCCATCGCGTCGAAGAAGGCCAGCAGCCGCTGCGCCGCGTCGGCTCCGGGTCCCAGCGGCGGCGGACCGTCGGTGATCGCGGCGAGCAGTGTCTCGGCGGGTTCGGCGACCAGTGCGTGCAACAGGCCCGCGCGAGATCCGAAGCGGTGGAACACCGTTCCCTTACCGACCCCGGCCGTCGCGGCGACCCGATCCATCGTGACCGCGTCGGCGCCGCCTTCGGCGAGCAGTGTGCGCGTGGCGTCGAGGATCGCGCGGCGGTTGCGTGCCGCGTCGGCTCGTTCTCTGCGCTGCTCGGCCACCAGTATCTCCGATTCCGTTGACAAAGTTGACCAACGGTCCATATTCTCGTCGCTATCTGGACCATCGGTCAACTTATGGAGTTGATATGCAAGCAATCGTAATGACCGCAATCGGCGGACCCGAGGTACTCATCGCGCACGAGGTGGACGAACCCCGCCCGCGATCCGGTGAGATCGGAATTCGCGTCGAGGCGGTACCGGTGCTCTACCCCGAGACGAGGCTGCGGGCCGGCGCATTCCCGATGCCCGCGCCCGTACCCACGGTATTCGGAATGCAGGCGGTGGGCATCGTCGACGCCGCGGCCGAGGATGTCGATCCGGACTGGATCGGCAGGCGTGTCCTGGTGGCGCGCAACGATTTCGGCACCTACGCCGACCAGGTGTGCGCCCCCGCCGAGTCCGCGGTGCGAGTACCCGACGGACTGAGCGCCGAATCCGCCGCGGCGGTGGCCGCGAGCGGCTCGGTCGCGGTGGCTTTGCTCGATACCGCCGCCCTCACCGGCGCCGACACCGTTCTGATCGAAGCCGCGGCGACCGGCATCGGCGGCTACCTGACGCAACTCGCGGCACGATCCGGCGTCGCCCGGATCATCGCCACCGCCGGCGGCCCCGACAAGACCGAACGCGCGCGCGAACTCGGCGCCCACGCCGTTGTCGACCATCTGGACCCGAACTGGCCGCAACGGCTCGCGGAACTGCTCGGCGACACCACGATCGACGTGGTGTTCGACTCCATCGGGGGCGACACCGCCGCACCCTTGCTCGATCTCATGACCCCACTGCGCGGCCGCATGCTCGGCTACGGCTGGCTGTCGGGCGCACCCGCACAGGTCACCACGACCGACCTGATAATGCGCGGGCTCACCTTCACCGGCTGCTCGGGACTCCCGTGGCTCGCCGGCGTCGCGGACCGCCGGGCGGAGGTGCTGCGACGGGCCGCCGAGGGCGAGCTCACCCCGCTGATCGACAGCGTGCTACCGCTGACCGATGCGGAGCGAGCCCATCGGCTGGTCGATGACCGCCGGACCCTGGGCACCATCGTATTGCGGCCCGCGACAGCCTGATTCGAGTTCGAATCAGGGCTTGACCGGCGCGAGGCAGAAGGTCGTCGGCGGATCCGACAGCGTGATGACGCTGTCGGATTCCGCACCGCACAGGTTCTCGTCGGACTGCCCGTCGATACGTTGCGCGACCCGGAAACTGGCGTCCGCGGCCCCGCACTCGGTGTATTTGTAGCCGCTCAACGGCGACTCCGCATAGCACTTGCCCTCGGCGAAATTCGGCGACAAGCACATGTAGGCCAGGGTGCGGCCGCTCATCGTCTCCTCATAGGAGGTGTAGTCGGCCGCGCACTCGACCTTCTGATCCTGCACCTGCACGACCTTGTACACGGCCTTGTCCGAGGTGCAGGCCACCGGTTCGGTGTCGGAGTCGACGGCCGAAGCGGTAATGACGTTGATGCAGTCGCCGACTTCGGCCCGGGCGGTATCGGACTTGCTGTGATCCCTGGCCGCCTGAACGCCCTTGTCGACGCCCTTCTCGACCGCGGAGCAGCCGGTCGCCGCGAGTGTCGCCGCCGCGAGTATCGCAGGGACGAGACGCAGCACATTACGCGCCGACGCCGATTTGAACCGCATCTGTTCCACCATTGCCAGTCAATAGACCAGCACAGTGAACCCCATGTTCGCCGAAACCTCACAACCGAAATGACGGCAATGTCCGAAATCCGCTGAATGGGCGATCAGCCCGTGATTTCCCATTCATAGACCGTCAGATCGGACGCGCCGGAAGTATGGATCGGGTCGGTGAACACCAACTCCCGAGCGTCACCGAGATTCTCGGCCAGCACCACGTAGGCGCCGCCGCTGCCGTCGGGAAAGCGGCCCGTGCAGTCCAGCTGCCCCGCGTCACGCACGGACGCCAGCCACTGCCGGTGGGGCTCGATCACATCATCCGACCACGCGGATGTACGCATCGCGAGCACGAGATATTTGATCATCACGCGCCGGTATCCGGGCGCGTGGCCGCCGCCGCCGCACGAACCTGGTCGGCGACGGTCACAATGCGCCCGAGCACCCCGTTGACGAAGCCGGGCGAATCATCGGTGGACAATTCCTTGGCAAGCTCCACGGCCTCGTCCACCGCCACGACGGGCGGGACATCGGGGGCGTGGAACAGCTCCCACACCGCAACGCGCAGAATCGCGCGATCGACCGCGGGCAGTCGCGCCAGGGCCCAATCCTGCAGATAGGACTCGATGGTGTTGTCGACCCGGTCCAGATCGTCGGCCACGCCCTCGACAAGGGTGCGGGTGTAGGGATTCACCGGCGCCACCTGCTCGTCGCGCCCGGCCAATTCCAGCCGCTCCGCCACCAGATCGGCCGGATCGACATCGCGGGCCTCGGCCTCGAAGAGCAGATCCACGGCGCGGCGGCGAGCCTTGTGCCGGGCACCGAGTTTCTTGTGGGTGGACTTCTTGTCCACCGGCTGATCAGCCACGATCACCATTATCCCGTTCGCAGTATCGACGGCGGCGCGAGCGATATCGACAAGCCGATACGCGCGCGCCGCCCATGGTTCCGGCCGCGGGCCGGTGAATACGCCGGATCAGGCGTTGACCCGGCCCAGGTAGCCGCCGTCGCGCGAGTCGATCTTCAACTTGTCGCCGACGTTGATGAACAGCGGAACCTGCACCTCGGCACCGGTCTCCAGGGTCGCGGGTTTGGTGCCCGCGCTGGAGCGATCGCCCTGCAGGCCCGGCTCGGTGTGGGTCACCTCGAGCTCGACGGTGACCGGCAGCTCGACGTACAGCGGCGCATCCTCGTTCGTCGCGACCTGCACGGTCATGTTCTCCAGCAGGAAGCCCGCACCCTTGCCGACGGTCTGCTCGTTGATGCTGATCTGATCGAAGGTCTGGCTGTCCATGAAGATGTAGTCCGACCCGTCGTGGTACAGGTAGGTCATATCGCGGCGATCCACAGTCGCGGTCTCGACCTTCACACCGGCGTTGAAAGTCTTGTCGACCACCTTGCCGGACAGCACATTCTTCAGTTTGGTCCGCACGAACGCGGGACCTTTACCCGGCTTGACGTGCTGGAATTCGATGATCTGCTGAAGCTGACCGTCGATCTTCAGCACGAGGCCGTTCTTGAAGTCGCTGGTGTCCGCCACTGTCCTCGGATCTCCTTGTTAGTACTGTTGGACGTTCTGCGGCCGGCCGCGCGGGCCGGCCCGATCGAGCAACCGGGTCAATCGACCACGGTGAGGTCCTTACCGGTGTGGGTGAGCAGTTCCGGCTCCCCCGCGCGAACCACGAGCGTGTCCTCGATGCGAACTCCACCGCGGCCGGGGAAATACACACCTGGCTCGACGGTCACCGCCACGCCATCGAGGAGTGTACCGGTCGCCGTTTTCGCCACCGGAGGCGCTTCGTGGATCTGCAGCCCGACGCCGTGGCCGAGCCCGTGGACGAACAGGTCGCCATATCCGGCGGCCTCGATCACCGCGCGGGACGCCGCATCGACATCGGCGCACCGCACCCCCGGCGCGAGCGCCTCCCGCCCGGCACGCTGCGCCTCGTAGACGAGCTGATAGATCTCGCGCTGCCAGTCGCTGGGCTCGCCGAGTACCAGCGTACGCGTCATATCGGAGTGGTAACCGCCCACGACGGCACCGAAGTCGAGTTTGACGAAATCACCGGCGGCCAGCACCGCCGAGGTCGGGCGATGATGGGGCACAGCCGAATTCGCACCGGCGGCGACGATGGTCTCGAAGGCGATTCCGTCGGCGCCGTGCTCGAACATCAGCCATTCCAGGTCCCGGGCGACCTGGCGCTCACTGCGGCCGGGCCGCAACCCGCCGCGTTCCAGCAGCGCGGCCAGCGCGGCGTCGGCGGCCGCGCAGGCCGTGCGCAACCGGTCGACCTCGTAGGCGTCCTTCACCGTGCGCAGCTGCTCGACGAGTCCGGGAGCGGGGACGAACTGCAGGCCGCTGCCCTGTTCCTCGAAGGCGCGATGCTGATCGACGGTGACGACGTGGCTCTCGAAACCCACCCGGCCGATCTGCCACTCCCCGGCCAGCTGGACGAGCCGCCGGGCACTGGCACGGGCGATCTCGGCACGCACATCGGGCACCTGCTCACCGACCTGGGTGATGTAGCGGCCGTCGGTGCAGATGACGGTCCGGGCACCCTCGTCCTCCACCTGGCTGCCGTCCCAGGAATGCACCAGCAGTGCGGCATTGGATCCGGTGAAGCCGGTCAGATACCGGATATTCACCAGATCGGTCACCAGCAGGGCGTCTACCCCGTTCTCCACCAACAGGTCTCGCAACCCGGCCCGGCGCGCCGCGTGGTCGGGACGCAGGGCACCGTCATCTGCAGACATGGTTGTCACGCTACAACTGTCATATTGCGAGGCCGTCACGCCGTCACCGTCCCGCGCCCGGTCGGGGCCATGCCCGCCCGTCTTACTCGTCGCGTATTCACACCCGTTGCGGTTGTCCACATTCGGTGCGCAGGGACGCATCGCGACCGCCGCGGGGAACGACGATGGGCGCCATGCACGCCATTACCTATGCCGCCCTGGTCATCTGGTGCGCGGTACTGAGCGCGATCGACATCCGGACCCGGCGCCTGCCCGACGCGCTGACTCTGCCCGGCGCCGCCGCCGTCGTCGCCGTCGCCGCACTCACGGGGCACGGCGCGCTCGCCTGCGGCGGGGCCCTGTTGCTCGCTGCGCCGTACCTGCTGGTCCACCTGGTTGCGCCGGCCGCCTGCGGAGCAGGCGACGTCAAGCTCGCACTCGGCACCGGAGCCGCCGCGGCCTGCGGCGGAGCCCAGTGCTGGGTGTGGGCGGCACTGGGCGCTCCGCTGCTCACCGCCCTGGCCGGTGCGGGCCTGCTCGCCGCCGGCCGGTTGTCCGGGCGGCCCGGTATCGCTGCCCTGCCGGTCCCCGGCTCCGCAGAATTCCCGCTGCGCACACGAACCTGCGAGCCGCCTCGCCGGCCCGGTCGAGACGTCCAGGGCTCCGGCACACGTTCGGACCAGCCGGATTCGATGAGTGCCCGGAGTGTGCTCACCGCATCGATCACGGTGCCGCACGGGCCCGCGATGTGCCTGGCTACCGTTGCGGCACTGTGGCCCACACTGTAGGCGCGTGGACACCGATGTCCAGGGAAACGTCGTGACGTGGAAAGATGGAGGTCGTGTTGCGCTGGATAACTGCCGGAGAGTCTCATGGTCCCGCCCTCGTCGCCATCCTCGAGGGGATGGTGGCCGGTGTCGAGGTGACCTCTGCCGATATTGCCGCGCAACTGGCGCGTCGCCGGCTGGGGTACGGCCGGGGTGCGCGAATGAAGTTCGAGGCCGACAAGGTCACCATCGTCGGCGGAATCCGGCACGGACGGACCATGGGCGGCCCGATCGCGATCGAAATCGCCAATTCCGAATGGCCGAAGTGGACCGAGGTCATGTCCGCGGACCCGGTCGACGAGGACGAACTGGCCGAACTGGCCCGCAATGCCCCGCTGACGCGGCCGCGCCCCGGCCACGCCGACTACTCGGGCATGCTCAAGTACGGGTTCGACGATGCCCGCAATGTGCTCGAACGCGCCAGCGCCCGGGAGACGGCGGCCCGGGTGGCTGCCGGAACCGTGGCCCGGCAGTTCCTGTGCCAGGCGCTCGGCGTCGACGTCGTCTCGCACGTCGTGTCGATCGGCACCGCGGCGGCGCGGCCCGGATTCGTGCCCGGCGCAGCGGATCTCGAGGCGATCGACGCCAGCCCGGTGCGCGCCTTCGATCCGGAGGCCGAGACCGAGATGATCGCCGAAATCGAGGCCGCCAAGAAGGACGGTGACACTCTCGGCGGCGTGGTCGAGGTCGTGGTCACCGGGCTGCCGGTCGGCCTCGGCTCGTTCGTCAGCGGTGAACAGCGCCTGGACTCGCGGCTCGCGGCCGCGCTCATGGGGATCCAGGCCATCAAGGGTGTCGAAGTCGGCGACGGTTTCGAAACGGCGCGCCGGCGTGGCAGCGCCGCACACGACGAGATGCGTCCCGGCCCCGACGGCGTGCTGCGCTCCACCAATCGCGCCGGTGGTCTCGAGGGCGGTATGACCAACGGCGAGCCGCTGCGGGTCCGCGCGGCCATGAAACCGATCTCCACCGTTCCCCGGGCGCTGTCCACGGTCGACATGTCCAGCGGTGAACCGGCGGTGGCGATCCACCAACGGTCCGATGTGTGTGCCGTGCCCGCCGCGGGTGTCGTCGCCGAGTCCATGGTGGCCCTCGTCGTGGCCCAGGCGGTACTGGAGAAGTTCGGCGGCGATTCGCTCCCGGAGACCGTCGACAATCTCGAGAGCTATCGCAAGCGCGTCCACAACCGCCCGCACGTTCCGGGTGCCGTGGCGCCGGAGGCATGAATGGCTGATCCCGTGCGCCGCGCCGCCCGGGTCGGTCGCCCGGGACAGTCGTCGTGATCGTTCGCAGCGATCCCAGCCGCCCGCGCGTGATTCTCATCGGCCCGCCGGGGGCGGGTAAATCCACGATCGGGCGCAAACTCGCTCGTGAACTGGGCGTCTCCCTGTACGACACCGACGCGGGGATCGAGGAGGACACCGGCCGCACCATTCCGGAGATCTTCGCCGCCGACGGTGAGCCGGAATTCCGGCGCATCGAGGAGCGGGTCGTGCGGCGCGCGATCATGGCCGAGGACGGCGTCGTCTCGCTGGGTGGCGGGGCGATTCTCTCGGACGCGACCCGCGACCTGCTGCGTGGGCGCACCGTGGTCTATCTCGAGATCAGCATCTCCGAGGGGCTGCGCCGCACCGGCGCCTCGACGAACCGGCCGCTGCTCAACGGCGACGATCCCAGCGCGAAATATCGCGAACTCATGCGGATCCGCCGTCCGCTCTACCGCGAGGTGGCCGAGATCCGGGTCCGCACCGACGGGCGCAGCCCGGGCCGGGTGGTCCGCGCGATACTCGTCAAACTCGGCGTCGAGCCCACGGAATCCGAGCCGCCGCAACCGACTCCGGCACGGGCCGACAATGCCGGAACTCGCCGCTCCCGCACCCGCGGCCGGCGCCGTCGTTCCCGGCCGGCCACGACCACATCGCATTCCGACCCGACCGGTGCCGATCGCGCCACCGGCACCGCGGTCACGGATCCGGAGGCCGAACCCGCACAGCCGGAATCCGCCGCGCCCGATTCGGTACAGCCGCGCCGACGCGCGCGCCGGTCCCGGCGCGGCGGACGCAGGCACTCCCGTAACCGGGCGGCGGCCGCACCGGAGATCATCGAGGCACCGACCGGCGCCACCGCGAATCATTCCGCACCGGAATCGAATTCGCGATCGGGCCGGAGACGCCGTGCCGCGTCCCGGCCCGCCGGGCCACCGGCGCCGAGCACCGGCGCCACACCGCATCGGGAGCAGGCCGGGCCGGATGCTGCCACAGAATCCGCGTCCGACCCGAACCCGCCCCGCCCGGCCGCCGAGCGAACCGATCACGAATCCGCCCCCGGAGCCGGGCGATCCCGCCGGGCCCGCGCCCGCCGCGCACGCATTCGACGAGCACTAGAGGAATCGGAGCAGCACACATGAGTGAGCCCACCCGCATCGAGGTCCGCACCGCCGATCCGTATCCGGTCGTCATCGGCCGTGGACTGCTGGGCGAACTGGTCGAGCAGGTCGCCCGCCACCCCGGTGTACGGACCGTCGCGATCTTCCATCAGCCGCCGCTGACCGAAACCGCCGAAGCGGTTCGCAAGGCCCTGGCCGAACAGGCCGTCGGGGCCGGGGGCGAGACGCTCGACGCCCATCGCATCGAGATCCCCGACGCCGAGGCCGGTAAGGACCTGCCGGTGGCGGGCTTCTGCTGGGAAGTGCTGGGCCGCATCGGCTTGACCCGCCAGGATGTGGTGATCAGCATCGGCGGCGGCGCGGCCACGGACCTGACGGGCTTCGTGGCGGCCACCTGGATGCGCGGAGTGTCGGTGGTACATGTGCCGACCACCCTGCTCGCCATGGTCGACGCGGCGGTCGGCGGGAAGACCGGAATCAACACAGAGGCCGGGAAGAACCTGGTCGGATGCTTCCATGAGCCCTCGGCGGTACTTGTCGATCTGGTGACGCTGGAGACGGTCCCGGCCAACGAGATCGTCGCCGGGATGGCCGAGATCATCAAGGCCGGATTCATCGCCGATCCCGTCATCCTGGAATTGATCGAACGCGATCCGGAGGCGGCCCTCGATCCCACCGGCGAGGTACTGCCCGAACTGGTGCGGCGTGCGATCCAGGTCAAGGCCGATGTGGTGGCCGCCGACCTCAAAGAGGCCAGCCTCCGCGAGATCCTCAACTACGGTCATACGCTCGGACATGCGATCGAGCGCCGCGAGCGCTACCGCTGGCGGCACGGCGCGGCCGTCTCGGTCGGACTGGTGTTCGCGGCCGAACTGGGCCGGCTGGCCGGACGCCTCGACGATGCCACCGCTGATCGGCATCGCGCGGTCCTCGCGAGTGTCGGACTGCCGACGACCTACGACGCCGACGCACTGCCACAACTGCTGGAGACGATGCAGACCGACAAGAAGACGCGTTCGGGCATCGTCCGATTCGTCGTCCTGGACGGCCTGGCCAAGCCCGGCCGCCTCGAGGGTCCGGACCCGTCCCTGCTGGCCGCGGCATATGCCACCATCGCCCGCGAGGACAGCCCCGCGGGCGGAATTCTGCTCTAGGACAGGAAAATCCGGGCCGCGGGACCGAACCCGCGGCCCGGATGTCCGGGCGATGGGAGTATCAGGCGGGAGAGGCCGCGGCCGGCGGCACCGAGGTCTCGCTCTTGCGCTGGTCCCGGCCCACCAGGAACCGGCCGATCCCCACACCGACCATTGCCGGAATGAAGATCATCAGCACGATGAACGCGGCACCGGCGGTGAGCTCGAAGAGCAGACCGTTGTCACCCAGGTCGAACTTCGGCAGGAAGTCGAGTATCCACGACACCAGGCCGCTGCCCAGACCTCCGACGACCGCGGCCTTCAACCAGCGCATGGTGAGGTCGGCCCCACCCCGCTCCGGATCCGGATTGGCCCGCCGGTCACCACGACCGTCGAGCAGGCCCCAGGCCACACCGGCGACGATCAGCACGACAAGGCATACGATGCGCATCCACGAACCATTGGTCGGCCAGTAGATCATTCCGAAGCCGAGCAGCGTTCGCAGTACCACGGTCAGCGCGCCCAGGACTATGGCACGCAACACCCACGAATTCATGTCGATCACCTTAGCCTGTGTTGTGACGTCATCTAATTGGAACCGGTTCTAGAAGTCTGACAGATCCAGCGCAGCCGCCATCGCGGCCCGCGGCGCGGGGCGGCCGGTGAACTGTTCGACCTGGCCATAGGCCTGATTGAGCAGCATCTGCAGGCCGCTGACCACCGTATTGCCCGCCCGCCGCACCGCGGCCGCCAGCGGCGTGGGCCACGGATCGTAGATCGCGTCGAGAACCACCGGCGCCGCGGCGACCGCCTCGGCCACGATCGCCGCGCCCCCGGCGGGGATGGTACTGACCACCGCGTCCGCCTTCACGCACACCGCGCGCACCCGATCCGCGTCGAATCCGGTGAATTCGGTTGTCATCGCGAGTTCCCGGGCCAGCGCCAGCGTCGGCGCGGCACGTTCCGCGTCACGAGCGACCACGGTGACCACGCGGACACCGAGATCCGCCAGCGCCAGCAGGGCCGGCCGCGCGGTACCACCCGCGCCGAGTACGACCGCGCGATCGGCCGATTCGACGCCGGCGCCCTGCAGTGCTCCGCGCACACCGTCGACATCGGTGCAGTCGGCACGCCAGCCGCTGTCCGTGCGGACCAGGGTGTTCGCCGATCCGGCCAGGACCGCCCGCTCGGTGCGCTCGGTGGCGTGGTTCAGGGCCGCCACCTTGCCGGGCATCGTCACCGACAACCCGATCCATTCCGGGCCGAGTCCGTCGACCAGTCCGGGAAGTTGCTCGCCGGTGCACTCGATACGTTCGTAGGTCCAGTCCAGGCCCAGTGCCCGATACGCGGCGAGGTGCAGCTGCGGCGACCGGGAATGGGTGATCGGACTGCCGAGCACGGCGGCCCTGCGCCCCCGGTCCGCTGTCACCTGATCATCGGCCACTGTCGAGAATTCCGCTCTCCTGGGCGCGTTCGATATTGCGCAGATGTTCGCTGTAGCTCTCGGTGAACAGCGTGGTCCCCTGTTTGTCCACGGTCACGAAGTACAGCCACGATCCGGGTTCCGGCCGCTCCACCGCCCGCAGCGCGTCCAGCGACGGTGAGGAGATCGGCGTGGCGGGCAGGCCGGACATGGCATAGGTGTTCCACGGAGTCTCACGAGCACGGTCGTTGTCGGTGGTCGCGACCTCGGTGCGGTCGAGGGTGTAGTTGACCGTCGAGTCCAGCTGGAGCGGCTGCCCCTTGGCCAGCCGGTTCACGATCACCCGCGCGACCTTCGGCATGTCCTTGGGCAGCGCCTCGCGTTCGACCAGCGAGGCCGCGATCAGCATGCGATACGGATCGAGCCCGTTGGTCCCGCCCGCCTGCAGCAGTCCGGTGGTCTCGTAACTGGCGGCGCTCTCGCCGACCAGCTGCGCGAGAATCTGCTCCGGCGTGCCGGATGGATCGAAATTCCAGGCGCCGGCCGAGATCAGCCCCTCGAGCTGCCGTGTGTGGTCCGGTACGTTGCGCACGGCGTCGACCGCCCACGCCGGCACACCCAGCGCGGCGAGATCGGTCTTGGCACCGGCGGCGTCGAGTTGTTCGTAGGTGACGCACTTGCGCTCGGCGCCCGTTCCGACACAGCTGGCGTCGGCGATCTTGCGATAGATGCCGTCGTTGCGAGCACCGGTGTTGACATCGGTCGAATCGTGCAGCCGCTTCCCCTCGGAGACAACCACATTGCCCACCCGTGAGGCCTTGGTCAGCAGGGCCTCCACCGCGTCGGCGCCCTTGCTGTGCGAGGGCACCGCGTAAAATCCGGGCTGAACCGACGTGATACCCGAATTACGCACGGCCGCTTCGTAGAAGGCGCCGGAGCTCTTCACGACGCCCTCGGCAACCATGGTCTGCGCGATCTCCTCGGCGGTATCACCGTTGTGTACCTGCACGACCGCCAGCGGGCCGGCCGGGCCATCGAAGTCCTCGGGCCCGCCCATGGAGCGGACGAACTTGTATCCCGCGTATCCACCGGCCGCCAGGAACAGCGCCACGAAGACACAGGAGAGCACGACCACATTGCGGCGCCGCTGCTGCCGTTCGACGGCCTTCCTGGAAGCGGCCCGGGAGCGACGCCCACGACCCGGGGAACCGGTTCGGCCGGTTCGGCCCGAGGCCCGGGTCTGCCCGGCCGATTTCTTCGCGGGCTTCTTGCGTGTGCCGTCGCGCCGCTGCGCCGCACGCAGCGATCCGGAATCGGCGCGCACCGGCGGTCCGTCGACGAGGTCGTCCAACGCGATCGGCACCATATCGCGTTCGGATTCGAACTTGGAGTCGTCGTCGGACCTGCGATAGCGATGCCCCATCGACGGCAGGTACTCGGGCTCGGCGTACTCGTCGTCGTAGCCCGGATCGGCGTTGGCCGGTTCGGCGTAGCCCGGATCGGCGTTGGCCGGTTCGGCGTAGCCCGGATCGGCGTTTCCTACGTCGCTAACCGGGCTCGGTATAACCGGGCGCGGCGAATTGCGGATCGTCGTATTCCGCATCGGCGTACGGAGGTTCGCCGTAATCGGGTTCGGCGGCATGACGGCCGCCGCCGCGCGGCACGGGACGCTCCGGTGGGCCGTAGCCGGGCGGGAGGTCGTGGTGCGCGCCGCCGTAACCACCGTCGGGGTGGGGGGCGGCGGGCTCGTCCTCGTCGACATAGCGCGGAATCACCGCGGTGTCGTCGTCCTCGTAATCGTCCCATCCGTCGGTGGTGCTGCGATGCGCACCGCCGCGCCGGTAGCGCCGCTGCTGTTCGTCGGCGCGTTGCCTGGACCGCTCTCCGGCCCGGGCCCAGCGGTCACTCATCCGACCACTTGTCCTCGCCTGCACCGGCCGAGTTCAACACTGCACTCCGTTCGTCCAACCACCCTTGCAGGATCGACACAGCGGCCGCCTGGTCGATCACCTGCCGACGGCCGCGCGAGCGAACTCCGCTGTCCCGCAATGCACGTGCAGCTGACACCGTAGTCAAACGTTCGTCGGAAAGTCGTATCGGCACACCGGGAATCAGCCTGCGCAAACGATTGGCGAATCGTATGGCCATGGCCGCCGAGGCGCCATTTTCCCCGCGCAATGTACGTGGCAGGCCGATGACAACCTCGACCGCCTCATACTCCCGCACAATCTCGGCTACCCGGGCCGTGTCGGCGTCGGAGCCGCGTTTCCCGCCCTTGGCGGTGGGCACCGTTTCGACCGGGGTCGCCAGAATCCCGTCCGGATCGCTGGCGGCCACCCCGATGCGAACGGTGCCCACATCGATTCCGATGCGGCGGCCGCGGCCCGGGTCTGTCTCCGCAGCGGGGCGATCCGCCGATGCCCGGTCCGGGCGGCTACCCGTGCCCTCACACCCGGGCTCCGGGGCCGCCGGGACCGCTTGCGATCGAGGCGGCTCCGGGTCCGCGGTATCCGAATCCTCGGATGTGTTCATATCAGGCGGCGATCTCGGCCACCCGTGAGCGCAGGCCGGAGAGACCGGCCTCGATTCCCGACGGATCCGAGCCGGCGCCCTGAGCCATCTCGGGCTTACCGCCACCGCGCCCGGCGATACTCGGACCGAAGGCGGCCACCAGGTCACCGGCCTTGAAGCCGAGTTCCTGGGCGGACTTGTTCACCGCGACCACGAACGGCACCTTACCGTCGGCATTGCCCAGCAGCACCACCACAGCGGGCTCGCCGCCGAACCGGCCGCGGATATCGGAGGCCAGTGTCCGCAGATCGCCCGCGCCGACGCCCTGCGGAGCGGCCGCGGCCACCAGCAGTACGCCGCCCACTCGCTGCGCCTGCTCGACGTACTTACCGGCCTGCGACAGTACGGCGGCGGCCTTGGTGCGCTCGAGTTCCTTCTCCGCGACCTTCAGCCGCTCGACCAGTTGCTCGACCCGCGTGGGCACATCCTCGGAGGGCACCTTCAGCGAGGCGGCCACACCGGCGAGCAGCGCCCGTTCCTTGGCCAGGTACTTGTAGGAATCGAGTCCGACGAAGGCCTCGACCCGGCGTACACCCGAACCGACCGATGACTCGCCCAGCAGCGTGATCGGGCCGATCTGCGAGGAATGCTCGACGTGGGTGCCACCGCACAATTCCATCGAGAACGGACCGCCGATCTCGACGACTCGCACCTCGGAGCCGTAGTTCTCGCCGAACAGCGCCAGCGCGCCCATGGACTTGGCCTTGGGCAGATCGGTGACGAAGGTGTTGACCGGGAAATCCGAGCCCACCGCGTCGTTGGACACGGCCTCGATATCGGCCTTCTGCGCCTCCGAGAGCTGGCCCTGCCAGTTGAAGTCGAATCGCAGATATCCGGGCTTGTTCATCGAGCCCGCCTGCACCGCGTTCGGCCCGAGGATCTGACGCAGCGCCGCGTGCACCATGTGCGTACCCGAGTGTCCCTGGGTGGCACCGCGCCGCCAGGCCGGATCGACCTGGGCCAGGACCGCGTCCCCCTCGGTGACCTGCCCACGCTCGACCGTGGTCTTGTGCACCCACAACTTCTTGGCGATCTTCTGCACATCGGTGACGCGCAGCTCGGTGCCGGAGGTGGTGATGGTGCCGCGGTCGGCGATCTGCCCGCCGGACTCCGCGTAGAGCGGGCTGCGATCGAGGATGACCTCGACGGCCTGGCCCGCGGTGGCGGTGGGGACCCGGACACCGTCGGCGATCAGCGCCAGTACCGTTGCCTCGGTGGCCAGTTCGTCGAATCCGGTGAACTCGGTGGCGCCGCGATCGACCAGTTCCTTGTAGATCGACAGATCGGCGTGCGCGTGCTTGCGGGCCTGGGCATCGTCCTTGGCACGCTGCCGCTGCTCGGCCATCAGCGTCCGGAAGCCCGCCTCGTCGACCTCTAGTCCGGCCTCGGCGGCCATCTCCAGCGTCAGATCGATCGGGAAACCGTAGGTGTCGTGCAGTGTGAACGCCTCACTGCCGGCGATCTTGCGCCCGCCGGACGCGCGCACCTCGGCGACGGCGTCGTCGAACAGCTTCGAGCCGGTGCTCAAGGTGTTGAGGAAGGCGGTTTCCTCACCCACGGCGACGGTTTCGATGCGGGTGAGGTCGGTGGCCAGTTCCGGATACGAGGGCGCCATGAGCTCGCTGACGACCTTCATGAGCTCACCGACGACCGGCTTCTCCGCACCCAGCAGCCGGGCCGAGCGCACGATGCGGCGCAACAGCCGCCGCAGGACATAGCCGCGGCCGTCGTTGCCGGGGTTGACGCCGTCGGCGATCAGCATCGCCGAGGTCCGGGCATGGTCGGCGATGACGCGGAAGCGGACGTCGTCGGCGTGTTCGACGCCGTAGTTCTTCCCGGTCAGCTCCTCGGCCTTGCCGATGATGGGCCGCAGCAGATCGGTTTCGTAGACGTTGTCCACGCCCTGCAGCAGCATCGCGACGCGTTCGACGCCCATACCGGTGTCGATGTTCTTCCTCGGCAGCGATCCGACCGGCGAGAACCCCAGCTTCGGGCTCTGCTCACCGCGGATGTCCTGCATGAACACGAGATTCCAGATCTCGAGGTAGCGGTCCTCGTCGGCGACCGGTCCACCCTCGGCGCCGTATTCGGGACCGCGGTCGTAGTAGATCTCCGAGCACGGACCGCCCGGACCGGGGACACCCATATCCCAGTAGTTGTCCTTGCCGTCGCGGAACTGAATGCGCTCGGACGGAATTCCCGCGACGCGATGCCAGATCTCGGCGGCCTCGGGATCGCTCTCGTAGGCGGTGACCCAGATGCGCTCCGGATCGAATCCGAAACCGCCCTCCTCCTGAGACCTGCTGATCAGCTCCCAGGCGAAGGTGATCGCGCCTTCCTTGAAGTAGTCACCGAAGGAGAAATTCCCGGCCATCTGGAAGAACGTATTGTGCCGGGTGGTGACACCCACCTCTTCGATATCACCGGTGCGCACACACTTCTGCACGCTCGTCGCGCGCGCGAACGGCGGTGCCTCCTGGCCCAGGAAATACGGCTTGAACTGAACCATGCCCGCATTCACGAAGAGCAGGTTCGGGTCCGGCAGGATCAACGAGGCACTGGGTACCTCGGTGTGGCCGGCACGGACGAAATGGTCCAGGAAGCGCCGTCGGATCTCGTGGGTCTGCACAAATATCCAGCCTACCGGGCGGCGTCCAGCCGGTTTTCAGCGGTCGGGCGCCCCCGGGCGGCCGCGAACGATGCGGCGCAGTTTGGTCACCCGCGGACCCACCTCGCGTTCATAACCGTGGTCGGTCGGAGCGTAGTAGTCGGTACCGACCAACTCGTCGGGCGGATATTGCTGGGTGAGCACGCCGTCGGGATGGTCGTGCGGATATCGGTAGCCCCGCGCGTTACCGAGCGCGGCCGCACCGGCGTAGTGCCCGTCGCGAAGGTGCGCCGGAACCGATCCGGCCCGACCCGCCGAGATATCCGACAGCGCCGCTCCGACAGCGGCCGCGACGGCACCGGATTTGGGTGCGGTGGCGATGTGGATGGTGGCGTGCGCCAGCGCCAGCTGCGCCTCCGGCATTCCGACCAACTGCACCACCTGCGCGGCCGCGACCGCGGTCTGCAGTGCGGTCGGATCGGCCATGCCGACGTCCTCGGAGGCCTGGATCATCAATCGTCGCGCGATGAAGCGGGGATCCTCGCCGGCACTGATCATCCGGGCCAGATAGTGCAGGGCCGCATCAACATCCGAGCCTCGCAGCGATTTGATGAAGGCGCTGATGACGTCGTAGTGCTGATCGCCGGCCCGGTCGTACCGCACCGCCGCCCGATCCACACTCGCCTCGACCAGATCCACATCCACCGTGCCGTCGAGAGAGGATTCCGCGGACGCCTCCAGCGCGGTCAGGGATCGGCGCGCGTCCCCACCGGCGATGCGCACGATGTGATCCAGGGCCGCCTCGCTGACGGTGTAATGCCCGCCCAGACCGCGCTCATCGGCGATCGCCCGGCGCAGCACCTCGCGAATATCGCTGTCCGACAACGATTTCAGCTGGAGCACCAGGGACCGGGACAGCAACGGCGACACCACCGAGAACGACGGGTTCTCCGTGGTCGCGCCGACCAGCAACACCACCCGGTTCTCCACCGCGGCCAGCAACGCGTCCTGCTGCGTCTTGGAGAATCGGTGCACCTCGTCGATGAACAGCACGGTCTGCTCCCCCACCAGCAAACGCCGCCGGGCCAGATCGATGACCGCCCGCACCTCCTTGACCCCCGCGGACAGGGCCGACAACGCCTCGAAGCGACGTCCGGTGGCCGTGGAGATCAGCGCGGCCAGAGTGGTCTTACCGGTTCCGGGCGGGCCGTACAGCAGTACCGATGCCGCACCGGACCCCTCGATCAGCCGCCGCAGCGGCGATCCGGGTCCGAGCAGGTGCTGTTGCCCGACGACCTCGTCCAGGCTCGCCGGGCGCATCCGTACCGCCAGCGGTGACAGCCGGCCCACAGGCGGCAGCGCCGACGATCCGCCGGATGTCCCGCTCTCCTTCGGCGAGCCCACCTCCACCTCCGGCGGATCGAACAACCCTTCGCTCACGCCTCGACGGTACCCACCCCGTCCGACAGTGGTGATCTCGCACACCCGCCGCCGTGACGGCACCGCCCCCGCTCAGAGATTCAGAATGCGCACCGCCTGCGCGTCGATCTCGGCGCGCAGTTCGGTGTCGCCGAGGTCCTGGAGCCCTGCGGCATTGCGCAGGAACGGCTCGAGCAGTTGCCAGCCCATCGCGAACGCCGCCAGATGCGCCACCGCCAGCCCGGCGTCACGATCGCTGTCCATTTCCGGCCGGACGCGCTCGATCATCAAGGCCATCACAGGAAAGCGTTCCTGCAGTTCACCGACCGGATAGCCGTCGAGAATGCACCGTGCCAGCACGGTCAGATGGCGACGCAATCCCGGATCCGCGGTGGTGAGCCGCCCGGATGCCGCCAAGGCGCCGGATCGGTCGCCCAGGAATTTGAGCACGGTTCCGACCAGCTGATCCTTTGCGCCGAAATGCCGGAAGACCAACCCGTGATTGACCCCGGCCCGTTCGGCGATATCGCGGATGGATGTGGCGGCCGGACCGCGTTCGGCGAACAGGTCGGCGGCGGCTTCCATCACGGCGGCCACAACCGCGTCCCGGCCGACAGGCACTGCGCCCGATTCCTTGCCGAGCGGCGTCGATGGCGAGCGATCCGACATCGGACTACAGTAACGGAGTGCGCTGTAGTCAATCGACTACACCCGGAGTCCGACCGAGGAGACGCCGTGCCGAACACCACCACCGCCGAAACCCCACAGTCCACGTCCTACGGCGTGAGCTCATTCCAACTGCCGGGATATCCCTTGATCGCGGGCCCCTTCACCCATCTGGTCGCCGAACGCGATCGGCTCGCCGGCCTGCGCTGGCAATATTTCGACGTCCGCCGGGTGGGTGTCACTCTCGGCGCCGAGATCGACGGCGTCGACCTCACCGCCGATCAGCCTGCCGAGGTGATCGCCGATCTGCGCCGGGCACTGCACGAGTACAAGGTGATCTTCTTCCGCGATCAGCCCCTGACCGCCGCGCAGCACGTCGCCTTCGCCGCGCGCTTCGGCACCCTGGAAGAGCACCCCTTCATTCCCGCCAATACGCAGCAGCCAGAACTCGTCCGGTTCGAGAAGACCCCCACCGTCGCGGGCGTGGAGAACATCTGGCACCACGATGTGACCTGGCGGCCGCAACCGTCGATGGGCGCGATCCTGCACGCGATCGCGGTACCGGAATTCGGTGGCGACACCCTGTTCTCCGACATGTACGCCGCCTACGAGGCGCTGGATGCCGAAACCCGCGCACGCATCGACGAGCTCACCGCCACGCACGACTACACCCGCGCTTTCGGCCTCGGGCAGTCAGCCGAGGCGCAGGAGGCGATGCGCGCCCAGCACCCATCGGTCAGCCATCCGGTGGTGTGCACCCATGAGGCCACCGGCCGCCGGCATCTGTATGTCAACCGGATCTTCGTCGACCGCATCGACGGCCTGGATCCCGCGCAAAGCCATGAACTGCTGGACCGGCTGTGCAGGCAGGCCGACTACCCCGAACATCAGGTCCGGTTGCATTGGCAGCCCGATACCGTCGCCTTCTGGGACAACCGCGCGGTGCAGCACTACGCCGCCAGCGATTACTGGCCGCAAGCCCGCAGCATGGAACGCGCCTCGGTCGTCGGTAACCGGCCGGCACGCTGACCGGTCAGCCCTCCCAGAACTCCTCGAGGGTCGCGGAGACATGCTCGGCGAAATCGCCGAGTGTGTCGTCGCCGGTGCACCGAGCGTCTTCGGCGAGCGCGGCCCAGCGGTTGATCAGAGCGGCCGACCGCGGCACCGACAATCCATGTTCGCGCGCGGCGGCGATACGGCTGTGGTCGGCCGGCAGGAACCAGTAAGTGGTCAGCCAGACCCAGATGAGCCTCGCCTCGAGAATGCGCTGGGCGAGCACATCGTCGTCGGCGAGGGCGGGCCATACGCCCACGACCTCGGAACGCCAGGCCTCGACCATTTGGTGCGCACGCTCGCGCGACAGCTCGAAATCGCACAGGCAGCCGGGGAACGACACCAGGGCGTAGGCGATATCGAGGGTGGCGTCGCGGAAGCCGCCCCACTCGTAGTCGAGGAACCGCGCGCCCTCGTCGTTGAGGATCACATTGTCCGGGCACAGATCCGATGGGCTGAACGCGCGGAACCTGCCCCCGGCGAACAGGCGATTGCCACGCACGATCCGTTCGGCGATCTCGCCCGGTACCTCGATACCGACCTCACGCGCCAGCATGCCGGGTACCTCACCAATCGCAGCCTCGGCTTGCTGAGCGATCCCGTCGACCCGGCGACCGACGTCGACGCGCCGCAACAGGGCCACGAAATCCGCCTCCCGGCCGACCGTGGCCGCGTGCATGCGCCCCAGCGCCTGCGCGAACGCCATCTGGGCGTTGCGCGTCGCGGGTTCGGCACCCGACTGCAGGACGGAGGTCAGCGACATGTTCTCGCCGAGATCGCTGAGAATGAGCAGCCGATCCGGCAGGCTGTGCGCGAGCAGATACGCCCCAGGGCGGTGTTCGCTGCTCAGCGCGGTGGTGAATTGGTAGGACACGGCCTCGCGCAGGAATGCCGAGTCGATACTCGCCACCCCCGGCGCCAAACCACCGATGCGCCGCTCCTCGGCGGCGCCGCGAACCTGCTTGACAATCAATGTGCGGGGCAGCGAGAAGGAATTCTCCGCTACGCGTACGCGAAGGACCGTCGTCCTGCCACTTCCGCTGAGTTCGATCGGATCGCTCAGCTTTACCGCAGCACCCATTCGCTTTGTGAGCAACTGTTGTGCCGCGGACACGACTTCGGCGGCGCGTTCGGCCAATAGTGCGGTCATCGCAACCCAAGTTACTCGCTTCAGGTCACTTTCAGCGAGCGGTTGGACAACCTTTCGCGCGTCGCCCGGCGTGTCCGGGCGATGCGGACGCGACCCGGACGAGATCCTCATTACGCTCTTCGTCGACAGGTCCTGCCCGGCCCCGGCGTCGCGCGCCCCGGCGCCGGCCGCTTGACACGCCCGGCGCCGTCCGGTTGTGTCGAAAGCTCAACTGCTGTGTGCCGCACAAGAACCCAGGTGATTCGAAAGGTCCGACGATGACCGACTCCCCGCAGTCCGGCCCCGGCCACACCGGCGAAGGCGGTGAACGGCGCCCGGAGAGCCGGCCCGGTGCCACCACCGGCACGCCCGGTGCGGTGCCGCCGCCTCCGAACCCGCCCGCCGGCGGTGTCCCGCCGGTCACTCCACCCGCAGGCCCACCCGGATCGCAGCAGGTCTCGGGCCCGAGCTACGGTCCGCCCGGCAGTGTGCCGCCGGGCGCGTACCCGCCACCACAGGGCACGTACCCACCGCCGCAGGGCGCGAATCCGCCGCCGCCTCAGGGCGCCTATCCGCCCCCGCAGGGTGGTTATCCGCCCCCGCAAGGTGGATATCCGCCACCTCCGGACAACGGCTGGGATACGCAGAATGCCGGAATGCCACCACAGGGCGCACCCGGTCCCGGCTACGGCGCGGCACCGGCCTACGCTGCCGCGCCGGGGCTCGAGGTGGGCCGGGCTCTCGGGTTCGCGTGGGATCGCTACCGCGCCAACTTCATTCCGTGGATCGCGATCACTCTCGTGGGTTTCATCGTCTACCTCGTGGTGACCGTGGTGGTCAATGTCACCCACGTGAACTCGCTGCTGCCCGTCCTGCTGATCGGTCTCATCGCCGCGATGGTGGTGTGGTTGTTGCAGGCGGCGATGATCCGCGGCGCACTGTACGAAACCGACGGCACCCCACCGGATTTCCAGTCCTTCTTCGCCTTCGTCAATGCCGGCAATGTGCTGATCACCGCGCTGCTGGTGTTCGTGGCGGCCTGTATCGGCGCGGCGTTGTGCGTACTCCCCGCGATCATCATCGGGTATCTGTGCATGTTCTCGTTGCACTACGTCATCGACCAGGATCTCGACCCGTTCACCGCCATCAAATCCAGTGTGCAACTGGTGGTGTCGAATTTCGTGCCGACCCTGCTGCTGGCACTGACGGTCGTCGCGATGACACTGGTCGCGACCCTGCTGTGCGGTATCGGCCTGCTGATCGTCGGCCCCCTGGCCGCCATCGCGGTGACCTACTCCTACCGGGTGCTCACCGGCGGGCTCATCGCCTGATCCGGCGGTCCGCATTCACTCCTTTTCGCCGAACCACCAGCGCGACAACGGATTCGAGCGAAATCCCCGGCGCGATCGCAGATCGTGATCGGGCCGGGGCCGCAGGTTCAGCACGATGATGCCCGCGACGACGATGCCGATCATGTTCACACCCAGCTGACCGATCGACATGAAGGCCTTGTTCCACTCCCCCGACCGTCGCTGCCACAACCGCGAAACCCGCCGCCGGAATGGTCGTCACCGAGATGAAGACGCCCACCAATGCCGCGGATTTCGCGGTGATCAGCGACAGCATGCCGGCCGCCCCCGCCAGCAACGCCACCACCAGAGAGAACGGCCCCACCTCGTAGATGAAGTCCACATTGTGAATGCCCTGGATGCGGTCCACGGTGATCCAGCCGGCCTGTTCCCACAGCAGTGAGGCCAGGGTGGCGATCCCCATCGCGACCGGGAATCCGATCAGCAGGGCCAGTATCGAGCGACGGGCCAGGCGAAAGTTCCTGCGCACCACCGCAACCGCGATCGCGGCCAGTGGCCCGAACTCCGGGCCGACAACCATCGCGCCGACGATGGTCACCGGCGAATCCGTCGCCACGCCGACAACAGCGAGCAGGCACGCGATGGTGATGAACGCCAGGAAGGTCGGATTCAGGGTCGATTCCTCGTGGGTCTGGGCGAGCAGTTCCTCCCAGACCACAACATCGGACGGATCACCGGGCGCCGCCTCGACCGCGCGCTCGGCCGGAGCCGACAACGCCGTCTCTACCGGCGACAGCATCACCCCGCCGTATTCGGTAATCCCGAGACCGCGCAGCCCCGCGAGGATGTCGTTGGCCGATTCGCGCGCGATATCTGCCTGAACCAGATCACCGGGCGGCTCTACCGCGGCGCCGCGCTGCACGGTGATCAGTGTCGCCCCGGGATCCGAACGCAGTGCGGTGACCGCGGCATCGGTCGATTCCGGTGGGCAGACCACCCGCAGGTGCAGCAACCCGGCCCCCATCGTCGGCGATCGTCCGGCGCCGAGCGGCACCGGACGATCAGCAGATTAACGGGCGGCCGGCACCGCCATCGCGTTTCAGGCGCGTGCCGGAACCGGCTTGCCGCTCTCGTCGAGCACCACGTCCAGGCCCGCTTCCTTGCGCTGCTGCGGCGTGATCGCGGCGGGCGCGTCGGTGAGCGGGTCGACACCGCCACCGGACTTCGGGAACGCGATGACCTCACGGATCGACTCCACACCCGCCAGCAGGGCGGTGATCCGGTCCCAGCCGAAGGCGATACCGCCATGCGGCGGAGCGCCGAAGGCGAAGGCGTCCAACAGGAATCCGAACTTCTCCTGCGCCTCGTCGTGGCTGATGCCCATCACCTGGAACACCCGCTCCTGCACATCGCGGCGATGGATGCGGATACTGCCGCCGCCGATCTCGTTGCCGTTGCAGACGATGTCGTAGGCGTAGGCCAGTGCCGATCCCGGATCGGTGTCGAAGGTGTCGAGCGCCTCCGGCTTCGGCGAGGTGAACGCGTGGTGGACCGCCGTCCACGCCGAATGTCCCAGGGCCACATCGCCACTGGCGGTCGCCTCGGCCGCGGGCTCGAACATGGGCGCGTCCACGATCCACACGAACGCCCAGGAGTTCTCGTCGATCAGACCGCATTTGTTCGCGATCTCACCGCGTGCGGCACCCAGCAGCGCCCGGCTCGACTTCTGCTCACCGGCGCCGAAGAAGATGCAGTCGCCGGGCGCGGCGCCCACATGAGCGGCCAGGCCCTCGCGTTCGGCGTCGGACAGGTTCTTGGCGACCGGACCGCCGAGCGTCCCGTCCTCGTTGACGAGGATGTACGCGAGCCCCTTGGCGCCGCGCTGCCTGGCCCACTCCTGCCAGGCGTCGAGCTGGCGTCGCGGCTGGCTCGCACCACCGGGCATGACCACCGCACCGACGTACGGCGCCTGGAACACTCGGAACGGGGTGTCGGAGAAGTACTCCGCGCACTCGGTGATCTCGACACCGAACCGCAGGTCCGGCTTATCGCTGCCGTAGCGGCGCATCGACTCGGCGTAGGTCATATGCGGAATCGGCGTCGGAATCTCGTAGCCGATCAGTTTCCACAACGCCACCAGGATGTCCTCGGCCAGCAGGATCACATCCTCCTGCGTGACAAAGCTCATCTCGATGTCGAGCTGGGTGAACTCGGGCTGGCGGTCGGCGCGGAAGTCCTCGTCGCGGTAGCAGCGCGCGATCTGGTAGTAGCGCTCCACACCCGACACCATCAGCAACTGCTTGAACAGCTGCGGGCTCTGCGGCAGCGCGTAGAACTTACCGGGCTGCAACCGGGCGGGCACCAGGAAGTCGCGTGCGCCCTCCGGAGTGGACCGGGTCATGGTCGGCGTCTCGACCTCGACGAACGCATGCTGGTCGAGGACCTCGCGGGCGGCGGCATTGGCCTTCGAACGCAGCCGGATGGCGTGGGCGGGCCCCTCCCGGCGCAGGTCCAGGTAGCGATACTTCAGGCGTGCTTCCTCGCCGGGCGTCTCGTCGAGCTGGAACGGCAGCGGCGCGGCCTCGTTGAGTACCTCGAGCTCGCTGACGTTGACCTCGATCGCACCGGACGGCAGGTTCGGGTTCGCACTGCCCTCCGGACGGGCCTCGACCACACCGGTGACCCGAACGCAGTATTCCGCGCGCAGTTTGTGCGCCTGTTCGGCCGGCACGCCCTCGCGGAACACGACCTGCGAGACCCCCGACGCATCGCGCAGATCGATGAAGATCACGCCACCGTGGTCTCGCCGCCGGGCCACCCAGCCGGTGAGGGTGACGGTCAGACCGGCGTGCTCGCTTCGCAGCGAACCAGCCAAGTGGGTGCGCAGCACGGGAATCCTTTCGACGACACGGGCCACCGGGACGGAACGACCTGGTGCGGCCCCCATGGTAGTGAGATGTGCTCCCCGGACGGAAACCGATATCCGCACCGGAGGTGCTCGCGGAGGTTCGAGCCGGCTCGCGCGGTCCACCTGGCAGCACCGCCGTATCCACGGATTCGGGGCGGCCGATCTCACCGTCCCCGATTACGCCGCCCACCTGCTACTGTGAAGCCGTACCGACATTTCATGTCGAAACCTGATGAGGGACAATGACTTTCAATCCGGATATTCCGATCGATCCGTGCCGGGTGCACATCGACGGGCAGCCGTATCCGCCCGAATGCCCGCAGGATCCGCCGCCACCGCCGCCGGACCATCTGCTGTCGATGGACCACGGTCCTTCTACAGCTCGGTCGCCGGTCACGCGGCCGCGGCGTGGAGCACGGCCGGGCTCGTACTCACCGGTGCGTACTTCACCTATGCCTACCGGCACAGCCTCGGTCGGCTGGCGTCCTCGCCGTTGATGGCGCGCGTCGCCACCAAGAGCGTCTATGACGACCGCCCGGCAGCGCCGGACCGGCCGGTGTAGCGCTTACCCGCTGTGTGGATCGCGGCCGGTATCGAGTCATCGACTCGGTACCGGCCGCTCTCGTTCTGCCCGCTCCGCACACGAGCGCATTCCATCTGCGCGACCCCACGGGACTCGTGTCAAGCTGTATCGGTTGTTCCGGCGCCGAGCGACCCGGGCAATGCCGATCGAATGCACAGGAGAGCAGCGCGATGACCTTCAACGAAGGTATGGAACTCGACACCGATGGCGTCTCCTCGGGCGGAATGGGCCCCAAGATGATCCTCGGGGGCGGCGGTGGTCTGATCCTGCTCGTCCTCGCTCTGGTGTTCGGCGGGAGCGGCGAGGCCGGGAAGATACTCAACAGCCTCACCAACGGTGGAAACAACCAGTCCGGCGGAAACGTCGACTACTCGATGTGCAAGACGGGCGCCGACGCCAACAATCCGAAACTGCCCCAATGCCGGGTGATCGCCACCTATCAGAGCCTCAACGCCGTCTGGACCGCGCAGCTCGCGAAGCAGACCGGCAGGCCTTATAAGAAGCCGCAGGTGAATCTGTTCGCCCGCTCGATCTCCACCGGCTGTGGCAATGCGACCAGCGCCGTCGGCCCGTTCTACTGTCCGGCCGACCGTACGACCTACTTCGACACCGGATTCTTCCAGGAGCTGGTGGACAAATTCGGCGCCAACGGTGGACCGCTGGCCCAGGAATACGTTATCGCCCATGAGGTCGGCCATCACATCCAGAACCTCCTCGGTGATTCCGGACGGGCACAGCGGGACCCGAAAGGGCCGGAATCGGGTTCGGTCCGTCTCGAACTCCAGGCCGACTGCTACGCCGGAGTGTGGGCCTACTACGCCGATAAGCAACCCGGTCCCGACGGCGGTGCGCCCTATGTCAAGCCGCTGAGCGACAACGACATTCGTGACGCGCTGTCGGCAGCGCAAGCAGTGGGCGACGACCGGATCCAGAAGGCCTCGACCGGGCGGGTCAACCCAGAAGGCTGGACACACGGATCATCGAGCGAGCGGCAGAAGTGGTTCCTCACCGGGTACCGCACCGGGCAGGTCAAGGCGTGCGACACCTTCAATGCTCCGGATCTCAACAATCCGCCCGCACTGCGCTGACCAGCCGGGTTCGGCCGACGCGAGCGCAGTTCCGTTGCGCGGCAGCCCGACTGGAGCCAGTTTCCGAAATGATGGGCGTGGGCCGGGATACCCGCGACAACCGGAACACACCACAATGGTCGGCAGACGCTGTGAACCGTGGACGGAGGACTGGAGTGAACGGCATGATGCGATCCGGCAGGAGCCGGCGTGTACAGGGTGTGCGTGGCGGGATTGTGGTGCTCGCGTGTGCGTTGACGGCATTCGGGGGTGCGGTGACCGCCGCGGCCGATGAACCCGCGGCGCTGTCGGTCGCGTTGACCACGATTCCCGGTGGTGAGCAAGCCGGTGTCACCCCGGCACCGACGCTGCTCGTGTACTCCGACGGGCATGCGGTGCACAGCCCGGATGCCGCCGATCCCAAGCGAGCCGCGGACAAGGCACCGAAACAGCAGAACGGGCACGTCGCTCTCGACGTCGTGCATTCCGTTGCGGCGGAAGCGAAAAAGCTCGGCGAGGCCGATCTGGGGATGCCGAAGGACGGTGGCGGCGGTTCCACGCTGCTGGACTTCCTCGGCGATACCCCCGATCAGGATGTCCACTTGGTGGTGTACTCCCCCGGCGGCTCCGATGGTCTCACCGATGCGCAGAAGGCCGACCGCAAGCACTTCACCGAACTGAGCAAGAAGCTGGTCGACGCGTTCAAGGCCGACCGCTGACCCGGTGACCCGGACCTTCGAGCGTTCAGCCGACGGTCCAGGTCTCCTTGCCGTTCAGCAAGTCCTGCAGTGAACCGGAGGCGACCGGTTTGCGCTCGCGCGCGGCCTCGGTTTGCGCCCGCACGCCGTCGTCGTAGGTGGGGCGGGTGACATCGCGGAAGATCCCGATCGGGACGTAGGACAGATCCTGAGATGTCAACCGCGACAACGCGTACGCGTATTCGGATTGTTCGCAATGGGCGTCGTGCACCACGATCTCGGTCTCCGCGGCGTCGGCGGCGGGCAGGACTTCCAGTCCGAATCCGTTGCGCACCACCGCGAATTCCCCGTCGGCGCCGAAGCGGATGGGCTCGCCGTGCCGCAGCGGGATCAGATGGGATTGCGCATTGTCGCGGCGCAGGGCGTCGAATGAGCCGTCATTGAAGATCGGGCAGTCCTGCAGGATCTCCACGAACGAGGTCCCGCGATGTTCGGCCGCCGCGCGCAGGACCTCGGTGAGCCCGGCCCGGTCGGAATCCAGGGCTCGGGCGGCGAAACTCGCCTCCGCGCCGAGTGCCACCGACAGCGTGTTGAACGGATGGTCGACCGAGCCCAGCGGAGTGGACTTGGTGACCTTCCCCAGTTCGGAGGTCGGGGAATACTGGCCCTTGGTCAGGCCGTAGATTCGGTTGTTGAACAGCAGGATCGTCATATTCACATTGCGGCGCAACGCGTGAATGAGATGGTTTCCGCCGATCGAGAGCGCATCGCCGTCCCCGGTCACCACCCAGACCGACAGATCCGGCCGGGTCACCGCCAGACCGGTGGCGATGGCGGGAGCGCGTCCGTGGATGGAGTGGATACCGTAGGCGTCCAGGTAGTACGGGAACCGGCTCGAGCATCCGATCCCGGAGACGAACATCAGATTCTCGCGACGCAGCCCGAGCTCGGCGAGGAATCCACGCACGGTCGCGAGGATGACGTAATCACCACATCCCGGGCACCAGCGCACCTCCTGATCGGAGGTGAAGTCCTTCACCTTCTGCGGCCCGTCGGCCGCGGGCACCCCGGACATTCCGGTGAGGCCGAGATCGGCTCCGACGAGCGAGGTTTCGACAATGGTCATCGGTATCCCCCTGTGGTGCGGTAGGTCGCCCGTGCGCGGGCGTCGAAGGCCTTGTTCTGTTCCAGTTCCCCGATGGAACCGTCGAGCGCCGCATCGATCACGCCGACGAGTTCCTGCGCCGAGAACGCGGTCCCGGCGACCTTCGTCCACGGCTGCACATTGATCAGGTACTTCGCGCGCAGCAGCATGGCCAGCTGGCCGCCGTTCATCTCCGGCGCCACCACACGGCGGTAGCGTCGCAGCACCTCACCGGTGTTGGCGGGTAGCGGATTGAGATGACGCAGATGTGCCTGGGCAACCGGAACACCTCGGCGACGGGCCCGCCGGCATGCCTCGCCGATGGGGCCGTAGGAACTACCCCATCCGATCAGCAGCAGTTCGGCGGCACCGCTGGGATCGTCGACCTCGAGGTCGGGCACGGTGATGCCGTCGATCTTGGCTCGGCGCAGGCGCACCATCAGTTCGTGATTGGCCGGATCGTAGGAGATGTTGCCGCTGCCGTCGGCCTTCTCGAGGCCGCCGATGCGATGGGCCAGGCCGGGGGTTCCCGGCGTGGCCAGCGGCCGGGCGAGCGTTTCCGGATCGCGCGCGTAGGGCTGGAACGCCGCTGCGGATTCCTCGCCGCCGGGCTCGAATGCCGGGTCGATGGGCGCTAGATCCGATACCCGCGGAATCGACCAGGGCTCGGAACCGTTGGCGATGGAACCGTCGGACAGCAGCAGCACCGGGGTGCGATAGGTGAGGGCGATTCGCGCCGCGTCGACCGCGGCCGCGAAACAGTCCGCGGGTGATCGGGGTGCGACCACCGCGACCGGCGACTCGCCGTTGCGGCCGTACAGCGCCTGCAACAGATCGGCCTGCTCGGTCTTGGTGGGCAGTCCGGTCGAGGGGCCACCACGCTGGACATCGATGATCAGCATCGGCAGCTCGGTCATCACCGCGAGCCCGATGGTCTCGCTCTTGAGTGCCAGACCGGGACCGGATGTGCTGGTCACTCCCAGAGCGCCGCCGATCGAAGCACCCAGCGCCGCACCGATTCCCGCGATCTCATCCTCGGCCTGGAAGGTGGTGACATCGAAATTCTTGTGCTTGCTGAGTTCGTGCAGGATGTCGGAGGCCGGGGTGATCGGGTACGTCCCCAGGAATACCGGCAGCCCCGACAGTTGCCCGGCCGCCACCACCCCGTAGGCGAGCGCGGTATTGCCGGTGATCTGGCGATAGGTGCCCGGTGGCAGTGCCGCGGGCGCGACTTCGTATGTGGTGGCGAAGGATTCGGTTGTCTCGCCGTAGTTCCAGCCGGCCCGGAACGCCAGCACGTTCGCCTCCCCGATCTCCGGGGTGGCGGCGAACTTCTCGCGCATGAATATCTCGGTGCCGCCGATCGGGCGCCCGTACATCCACGACAGAAGTCCGAGGGCGAACATGTTCTTCGCGCGCTGCCCGTCCTTCTTGCCGACGCCGGCCGGTTCGGTGGCCGCCAGTGTCAGCGACGTCATCGGCACCCGGTGCACCACGAAATCACCGAGGCTGTCATCGGCGAGCGGATCGCTGTCGAAGCCGACCTTCGCCAGCGCGCGCTTGGTGAATTCGTCGGTATTGACGATGACCGTCGCGCCACGGGCGAGATCCTCGAGATTCGCCTTCAGTGCCGCCGGGTTCATGGCGACCAGGACGTCGGGCTGATCGCCCGCGGTCAGGATGTCGTAGTCTGCGATCTGGATCTGGAACGACGACACCCCGGGGAGTGTGCCCTGAGGTGCTCGGATCTCGGCCGGGAAATTCGGCTGGGTGGCGAGGTCGTTGCCGAATGCGGCCGCCTCATGAGTGAATCGGTCGCCGGTCAACTGCATACCGTCGCCGGAGTCACCGGCGAAACGGATGACGACCTTCTCCAGTTTTTCGCTGCCGGTGGGGCCGTCAACGCCTTGGTTCGACACCATGCGCCTGCATCACTTCCTCGTAGGGATGAGCTACCACACGCCAAGTTACTCCGCGATTCGCCGGAGATCCGTGGAACGAAAAACCCGGCAAGTATGCGGTACAACGAGATTCGGCCGCGAACGGCCGGGCCCAGAGGGCCCTGGAAGTCCGCCGATATCCGGCGGGTCGATCAACCGAACAATGCCAACTGCGGTTCGGACCGAGCTGTCGGCGGGGCCACGACCGATCTCGCGGGCCGCCCCCGCTCGGGTCCGTCCCGGAACCGATCGAGCCGATACCGGGCCAGCAGCGGTTCGACCCGCTCCCGCAACCACGCAGAGTACTCCGGTGTGACGTACGCCCCACGACCGTACAACCGGCGGTACCGCCCGAGCAGCGCCGGGTGATATTCGGCCAGCCACTGCAGGAACCAGCCTCGGGTGCTACCGCGCAGATGCATGGGCAGGACCGTGGCCCGGGCGCCGCCCGCCGCGGCGATCGCGCCGAACAGAGCGTCCAGATGTTCGGAATCGTCGGTCAGATACGGAATGACGGGCGCCACCATGACATTCACCGCGAATCCGGCATCGGCCAGCGCGCGGACCAGTTCGAGCCGGGCACGCGGACCCGGCGTCCCCGGCTCGACCGCGCGGTGCAGCTCGTCGTCGATCGTCGCGAGCGAGACCGCCGGACGCACCGGAACGTTCCGCGCCGAATCAACGAGGAGTGGCAGATCCCGGCGCAGCAGGGTGCCCTTGGTGAGGATCGAGAACGGGGTGCCCGATTCGGCGAGGGCGGTAATGATGCCCGGCATGAGCCGGTAGCGCCCCTCGGCCCGTTGATAGGGGTCGGTATTGGTGCCCAGCGCCACCGGATCACATCGCCAGGAACGCCGTCGCAACTCCTGGCGCAGCACCGCCGCCACATTCGTCTTGACCACGATCTGGGTATCGAAATCGTGGCCCGCGTCCAGTTCGAGATACTCGTGCGTGGGGCGGGCGAAGCAATACCGGCAGGCGTGCGAACAGCCGCGCATCGGGTTGATCGTCCACTCGAACGGCACCGCCGATTGCCGAGCCACCCTGTTCAGCGCACTCTTACAGAGCACCTCGTGAAAGGTCACGCCCTCGAATTCGGGTGTCTGCACACTGCGGACGAACCCGGCGCGCTCCATACCTGGGAACGCGCCGTCCTCGGCCGCCGGATCCTGGTTCTGCCATCGCACACATCAAGTCGAACATCCGTTCGATTCGATGTCAAGGATCGGCGACCGGACACACCCCGGCCGGGGTGCGCGCGCGGCCGGCCTCAGGCCATACCGGCGAAGACCGAGCCGACCGGCTCGCCCTTGTAGAACGCGACCAGATCGCGGACGGTCTCCTCGGTCGGCCGCGGCCGGTAGCCGAGTTCGGTACGCGCCTTGGTCCCGTCGATCTCCGGCGCCGCCAGCAGTGCGCCCATCGCCGCGCGCGACACGCGGTCGCTGCCGAACATCTTCCCGATCGGCTCCAGGACCGGCAGCGCCCCCGAGATGACCTTGGCCGGGATCGCGAACCGCGGCCCGCGCTTGCCGTTGACCTCCGCGGCCAGCTGGGTGACCTCGAGCATCGTCACCATCGCGCCCGACAGCAGATAGTTCTCACCGGTACGCCCGTTTTCTCCGGCGAGGATCAGACCGGTCGCCACATCACGCACGTCGACCAGATCGAAGCCGCCGCCGATCATCACCGGAACGCGGCCGCGCGCGGCGTCCCACAGTGTGGTGTTGATCCGGGAATCGGAGTGGTCGACCGGACCGTAGACGCCGGTCGGATTGCAGATCACCGCATCCAGACCCTGGTCGATCACCGACCGCAGTTCGACCTCACCCTGAAACTTGGAGCGGTCGTAGACGGGCAGCGATGATTCGATCGAGCGGGGCGCGTTCTCGTCGATCCGGCCACCGCAGCTGTACTGGTTGAACGCGTGGATCGAGCTCGCGTGCACCATGCGCCGCGCGCCTACCGCGAGTGCGGCCTCGGCGACGACCCGCACCCCTTGTGTGTTGACCCGCCAGGCCAGATCGTTGCGCTGTGCGAGGGTGATCACGGCGACGAGGTGGTAGACGACCTCGGCGCCCGCCAATGCCGAGCGCATCGACTCGGGATCCAGGACGTCACCGTTCACCCAGGTCACGGCGGGGTCCGCAGCTCCGGAGGGCCGAACCCGGTCGATCGCGGTCACCTCGTGACCGCGCTCCACCAGCTGGTGGAGCAGATTCGTGCCAAGGAAGCCGGCTGCGCCGGTGACTGCGACCTTCATGCGACGAGAATATAGAACTCGTTCTAATTTGCAACAAGTTCTAGTTCAACGGACTCGAACGAGGTCGCCCCCGTCGGTTATATTGAGGCCCAGCCCAGCGCCCGGTCGCCCCGGTCGCGAGGCTGTTCGACGTGGACGAGAAGTTGACCATGATGGGGGGCAGATTCGATGACCATTGATCTCACCGCGGAAGGCAATGCCATCCGCGCGTTCGGCACCGCGCACACGGGGATCGCGACCGAAATCGCCGGAGCGGCCAACATGGACACGGCGTCGCATGTCGCCGCGATGACGCCGGTCTTCGGCCTCATCGGCGCCGATTATCTCGCGATGTTCGCCGCCGCCCAGGTCCTGCACTGCAGCGATGTCAACGACCTCTCGGCCAAATGCAATCACCTCGGCGAGTCCGCCTTCGGCACCGTGGCGCTCATGGGCGATTCCGACAATGCCGCCGCGGCCGCCCTCGGCGCCATCGGCAATGGGATCGGGGGCTGACGGTGCACACCATCGGCTCTGGTACCGACAACGGCGTCATCGCCGCCCCACCCGCCCCCGCGGCGCCGTCCTCACCGGTCGATCCGGCCGTGCCCGCCCCCGCGCCGGACGCGACGCTGGCCTCTGCCGCACAGCAGGGCCCGATGACCGATATCCCGCTGCCCCAGCTGCCGCCCGATACCGAGCCGGCCCAGGCACCCGCGTTCACCACATCGCGAAAGGAATTCGACGACGACGCCTCACACGGGCTCGGCGCACCTCATCTTCCCGGTGCGGGCCCCGGCGGGCCCGACGGCGGGCATTCCAGTGTGCTGGGTGACGCGATCTCACCACTGGTCGGCGCCGGTCACGACGCGATCGGCCAAGCCTCCGGCATGCTCGGCGGTGTCCCCGGCGCGCAGGGCGTACTCGACGGTGCCGATACCGCGCTGCGGCAGGCGCCCGCCGCTCTGGGCGGCGCACCGGGCGCGGTCCAGCAGGCCGCCGCGGCGCTGCCGGCGAATCTTCCGGCGTTGCCCGCCGACCCGGTCGCCGCTTTGATGAGCGGGGTGGCGCTACCGGCACTGCCCGGTGTCGACGCATTGTTCAAACCGTTCCTCGACCTGCTCTCCAGTTTCGGCACCGGCGTGCTGGGCTCGCTCAATCCGGCCGACCTGCTCAATCAGTCCTCCCAGGTCATCCAGAGCGCCATGCAAGTCGGCATGGGCGCGATGAAGTCGGTCGAGCAGGTGTGGCAGGGCAAATCGGCCACCAGCGCGCAGTCGGCCGGACAGCAGGCCCAGGTCCAGGGCGAGGACGCCAGCCAGCGCGGCTTCGACATCTCCAAGCTCACCGATGAGGCGGCCGCGGTCGTGCAGCGCGGCAATGTTCAGCTCACCCAGATAGCGCAGTCGTTCGCCACCCAGGCCTCGGCGCTGGCTCCGGTCGTGCTGACCCCACCCGGGCAGGCCATCCTGATCTCCACCGCGACCGAACATCTCGGCCAGGCGGTCACCATCGTCAACGCCACCCGCGGCGAATTGGGCGGCTACACCGGTCAATTGTCCTCGGTGGTGCAGCAACTCGTCGGCGCCAACGGGCCCGAAGCCGCCAACGTCGCCCAGTCGGTCGCCCAGAATGTGGGACAGCCGATCATGGAGCAGGCGCAAGGCCTGCTGTCCGGCACCGGCGACACCTCGACATCCGGCCTGGACGATCTCGGCTCCGGCCTCGGCGGCTCGGCCGCCACGCACGCGAGTTCCTTCGGCGGTAACGGCGCTCATCCAGGCTCGATGGGCGGCGGACTCGGCGGCGGAAACCTCAGTGGGCTGATGAGCGGAGCCGGGGGCAACTCGGCCGCGGCTCCGGGGCTCGGCTCCTCGGTTCCCGGGGCCCGCCCCGGCGGCATTCCCGGAATCCCCTTCGGGCCGGGAATGCCGGGCACACCCGGGCAGGGCACTCCGGGCTCGGGCTTCATGGGTGGCGGAACCCCTGCCGCCGGAGCGCGCAACAGCGATGAGGAACGTCCCCGCACGGTGCAGGACTACCAGAGTCCCACCGGCAATTCCGATCTGACCGGACTGCTCGGTGAGACCACACCCGATGTCATCGGCCAGGTCCATTCCGACGAGATCATCAGCGAGTACGAGAACGACCAGCTCTGATCTGCCCGCCGGCCGCATGCCGGCTCGAGACATCCGTGGCCCGGACCGATCGAGGTCCGGGCCACGCTGCGTTCAATGCCGATCACCGAGCCTGCCGATGCCAGATATTAGAACAGGTTCATTGGTCTAGTCAGCGGGAAAACTCGGGACAACCCACCAATGATGCGGCTAGGATCACCCAAACACTAGAATCTGTTCTAGTTTCATATCGGAGCAACACCCGAGAGGATCACCGATGCGTTTCACCTACGCGGAGGCCATGACGGATCCGGCGCACTACCTACCGCTGGCACAGGCCGCGGAGGCCGCCGGATTCCACAGCATGTCGATCGCCGACAGCGTCGCCTATCCCGCGGAATCGGATTCCACGTACCCGTACACCCCGGACGGCTCCCGGGAATTCCTCGACGGCAAACCGTTCATCGAGGCGTTCATCCTGTCCGCCGCACTCGCTGCCGCGACAACCACACTGCGCTTCACTCCCTTCGTGGTGAAACTTCCCATCCGCCCGCCGGTGCTGGTGGCCAAACAGGCGGCCTCGCTGGCCTATCTCAGCAATAACCGATTCTCGCTCGGTGTCGGCATCAGCCCGTGGCCCGAGGACTTCGAAATCATGGGCGTGCCGTTCGAACGGCGGGGCAAGCGCATGGACGAGTGCATCGAGATCGTGCGCGGCCTGTCGCGAGGCGAGTACTTCGAGTACCACGGCGAGTTCTACGACATCCAGAAGATCAAGATCACCCCCGGTGCGACCGAACATCTGCCGATCCTGGTCGGCGGGCACAGCGATGCGGCGCTGCGTCGTGCCGTGCGTCTGTGCGACGGCTGGATGCACGCCGGTGGCGATCCGGAGGAGCTGGACCGGATGCTGGCCCGGCTCAACGAACTGCGCGCCGAGCGCGATTCGTCCACCCCGTTCGAGATCCACGCGGCTTCCATGGACGCATACACCGCCGACGGCATCAAACGGCTCGAGGACAAGGGTGTCACCGATGTGATCGTCGGCTTCCGCTATCCCTACGTCGCCGGCGATGACACCGAACCCCTGGCGGACAAGATCGCGCACCTGGAGCGGTACGCGAACTCGGTGATCGCGAAGGTGTGACCCCGCGCGGGCGAGGACGGCTCAGCCGCGCTTGGCGAAGCCGAGGTCGATGACAGCATCGCGCTCGGCCGCCAGCTCGGCGACGCTGAGATCGATACGCTCACGGGAGAAATCGTCGATCTCCAGCCCCGGCACAATGTGATATTCCCCGTCCGCGCAGGTCACGGGGAACGAGCTGATCAGCCCTTCGGGCACACCGTAGGAGCCGTCGGACGGCACCGCCATCGATGCCCAGTCGTCGGGGGCGGTGCCGAGCACCCAATCGTGCACATGATCGATCGCCGCGCTCGCGGCGCTTGCCGCCGAGGACGCACCGCGGGCGGCGATGATCGCCGTGCCGCGCTGCTGCACCGTCGGAATGAAGGTCTCGCGCACCCATGTCTGATCGCCGACCACCTGCGCCGCGGAGCGGCCGGCGATCAGGGTGTGGCTGATATCCGGGTACTGCGTGGCGGAGTGGTTGCCCCACACCGTCATTCGCGTGATCGATGAAGCCGCGGACCCACTGCGCCCGGCCAGCTGGGCGATGGCACGGTTGTGATCCAGCCGAGTCAGGGCGGTGAAACGCGAGGCGGGCACATCGGGCGCGTTGCTCATCGCGATGAAGGCGTTGGTATTGGCCGGATTACCGACGACCAGCACCTTGACATCCTCGGCCGCGCTCGCGCTGATGGCGGCGCCCTGATCGGTGAAGATGGGCCCGTTGGCCGCCAGCAGATCCGAACGTTCCATTCCCGCGGTCCGCGGCCGGGCGCCCACCAGGACCGCGATCGACGCACCGTCGAAGCCCACCCAGGGGTCGTCACTGATGTCGATCGAGTCCAGCAGCGGGAACGCGCCGTCCTCGAGTTCCATCGCCACGCCCTCGACGGCGCCGACCGCCGCCGGGATCTCCAGCAATCGCAGCCGCACGGGCGTATCCGGTCCGAGCATGGCGCCCGACGCGATGCGGAACAGCAACCCGTAGGCGATCTGTCCGGCGGCCCCGGTGACTGTGACGGTCACCGGCGTGCGAACGGCATTGCTCACGACAACTCCTTGCTCACGACAACTCGACGGTGGGCTACGTCGACCACCCTAACGACCCTCACCGCCCACAGCGCGTCACCGTGAGCAACCAGACAGCCCGAACCATCCGCACCGCGCCGCAACCGATTTCGACGGCCCCGCGCCCCGGGTCGATACACGAAAAGGGCGCCACCAGACAGGTGGCGCCCTTCTCATTCACTCAGAGGCACAGCGCGACGCTCCCGAAACTGAAACATATCGCGACGGATCCATCGACCGGCGTCGCGGTCGGAGCCGTCGTCGCCGCGGAAGCGACGGGTGCGGCGATGGCACCGAGTGCCACCGTGATAGCCGCAGCGGCTACCGCCCTACGGAATGTGGTTCTGTGCATGGCCTCTCCTTCGTTGAGCCAATTCCTTCATCAGACTTGCGATTCTCAGTGTTCGCTGTGACTCGTCAAATTTCCAGACCAAAAGCGTCAAGCCGCGAATACGCCGGATATCATTGTGGTCACGACGCTGCCCGGGTATCGCGCGCAGCAATCAAATCAGTGAACCAAGAGGTTGCCAGCCTCGGTGAATACCCCTTCGCCGACATGGGGATACGCACTCGCGGCCGTTACTGGCCGGTTATCTCGTGGTCGGCTCAGGGGGTGGTGCCGCGGCTCAGATCGGCGATATCGCTGTCACTGAGCAGCACCGGCTGCGCGATGTCGCGCGCCCGCACCAACTGCACCGCTCGATACAGGGGCCGCTCCCCCAGCCCCGCATCGCGGGCCTCCGCCCGCAACTGCCCGATCAGCAGCCCGGACACCGCCACCGCGGCGGCCAGCTCGACCACCGAGAGCGCGTCGGCGAGTTTGCGCAAACCCAGGATGTGCATCTCACGACCGCTGCCGGCATCGGTGTACATCGCCAGCGGCACCGTCTGGGTCCGGTCCCCGACCGTGACACGCAGGGCGATCCGGCTCAGTCGCCCGGGGAACACCAGCATCTCCACCCCGGAGGCGCCGGCGATGTCCAGTTGCCGATGTCCCAGCAGGGTGCGTGCCTCGATCACGGTTCCCGCCAGCCACATTCGCCGCCGCCGGACCGCGAGCGCGTAGCTCGCCGTCGGCAGGCCCAGCACACATCCGGCCACCACGCCGGCCGACCAGCTCACCACGACGCCGATCAGCACTCCGATGCCCACACCCGCGACCACCGCGATCAGCGCGAGACGGCGCAGCGTCGGCGCGTACATCTCCGGGGCGATCAGGTCCAGGCCGACCCGTTGGGACGCCGCCGAATCCGCGGATTCGTTCACGCCCGGGATCGATCGCCGGCGATTACGGCGGAACCCGATGCGCGGCACGGTATTCCAGTCATGATCGAACCGTACTACCGACAGGCCGCCAGCACCGCCGAGACCTCGGCTGCCACCTCCGCCAGCGGGATCTGGCGCTGATCGCCGGTGCCGAGATCCTTCAGGCCGACCTGTCCATCGGCCAGGTCGCGGTCACCGAGCACCAGCGCGAACGCCGCACCCGAGCGATCGGCCGCCTTCATCGCGCCCTTCACACCCCGGCCACCGTAGGCGAGATCCACCCTGATCCCGGCCGCGCGCAGTTCCGCCGCCACCACGACCAGCCGCGCCATGGCCGCCTCGCCCAACGGCACACCGAAGACGTCGACACGCGCGGGATCTCCCGCGGTGATGCCCTCGGCTTGGAGTGCCAGCAGGGTGCGGTCCACGCCCAGTCCGAAGCCGATGCCCGACAGCGGTTGCCCGCCCAGTTCGGCCATCAGGCCGTCGTAGCGGCCACCGCCGCCGATCCCGGACTGCGAGCCCAGGCCGTCGTGCACGAATTCGAAGGTGGTCTTGGTGTAGTAGTCCAGGCCACGCACCATGCGCGGATTCACCACATACGGCACTCCCAGCGCGTCCAGGTGGCCGAGCACCTGCTCGAAGTGCGCTTTCGCCGAGTCCGACAGGTGATCGAGCATCAGCGGGGCATCGGCGGTGAGCGCGCGGACCTCCTCGCGCTTGTCATCGAGCACCCGCAGGGGATTGATCTCGGCGCGCTTGCGTGTCGGCTCGTCCAGTGGCAACGCGAACAGGAATTCCTGGAGCAGCTCCCGATACTGCGGCCGACAGGTCTCGTCGCCCAGCGAGGTGATCTCGAGGCGGAAGCCGGTCAGGCCCAGCGAACGGAAACCCGCGTCGGCGATGGCGATCACCTCGGCATCCAGGGCGGGATCGTCGACTCCGATCGCCTCGACGCCCACCTGCTGCAACTGCCGGTACCGCCCGGCCTGCGGCCGCTCGTAGCGGAAGAACGGACCCGCGTAGCACAGCTTGACGGGCAGTGGCCCGCGATCGAGACCGTGTTCGATCACCGCGCGCATCACCCCGGCGGTCCCCTCGGGTCGCAGGGTCACACTGCGATCGCCGCGGTCGGCGAAGGTGTACATCTCCTTGGTGACCACGTCGGTCGATTCGCCGACACCGCGCGCGAACAGTGCCGTGTCCTCGAACACCGGCAACTCCACATGTCCGTACCCGGCCAGTCGTGCGGCACGCACGAGGCCGTCCCGCACGGCGACGAACTCCGCGGAGGCGGGCGGAACATAATCCGGGATCCCTTTCGGGGCGGTGAAGCTGCTGGTCTTGGTCACAATGGACCAGTTTCCCCCACCCGCCCGCAGCAAGTCCAACCGGTTTGCCCACCACCCGGCCGAACTGGGCAATTGTACGGACAGTGCCGGGAACCTGGCTGTCGTCTCAGGAACTGATGGCACACTCTTATGCCGATACGCAACCGACACGGGAGGACCGGGTAGTGCCGACCAACGAACAGCGACGAGCAGCGGCCAAACGCAAGCTGGAACGCCGACTGGCCCGACAGGCCGAGCGGGAGCGCAAGCGCAAGCAGCTGACCATCGCCGGCTCGGTACTCGGCGTGGTCGTGGCCGTGGCAGCCGGCGTCGGCATCTATTACCTGACCCGGGGCGACGACAGCGACAATGCCGCGGCCGCGAAAACCGATGCTTCGCTGTCCTCGACCCCGCAGGCGGCGCCGCCGCCGGCCGCCACGCCGAAGCCCGCGACGGTGAGTTGCAACTATGCCGACGCCGCACCGTCGGTAAAGCCCGCCCACAAGCCGGAGCAGACCGAGGTCTCGACCACCGATTCGCCGAAGGTCACCATCCAGACCGAGCACGGCCCGATCGGCGTCGCCCTCAATGCGGGTGAATCCCCCTGCACCGTCAATAGTTTCGTCAGTCTGGTGCAGCAGAAGTTCTACGACGGCACCCCGTGCCATCGGCTCACCACCGGTCAGGGCCTGAAGGTTCTGCAGTGCGGTGACCCTGCCGGTGACGGCCACGGCGGGCCGGGATATGCGTTCGCCAACGAGTATCCGACCGATCAGTTCCCGCCGGGGGATCCCAGCGCGTCGAGTGCGCCGGTGCAGTACAAGCGCGGCGTGATCGCGATGGCCAACGCCGGGCCCGATACGAACGGCAGCCAGTTCTTCCTGGTCTACGCGGATTCCGAACTACCGCCGCAGTTCACCATCTTCGGCACGGTGGACGACGCCGGGTTGCAGACCCTCGACGCGATCGCCAAGGACGGCCTGCGCGACCCGGCCGCCGGTGACGGCCCGCCGAAGTCGCCGGTCACCATGCAGTCGGTCCAGCTGAGCTGATGTCGGTGGATTCGAATCCGGATGTCCGGCACCGGATTCGAATCCACCACCGGTTTCGTGGATTTCGTGCCGGGTAAAGGTGTCCACCGGAGATCCCCCGGCGGTATATTCGCTTTGCCGTAATTGTGAAGATTTGGATTTGTTGCCCGGCAGAAGTAAGGCTGCCCTGCTCCCGCACTGGTAATCTCATGGAACGGTTTGCGATGTGGGTATTGATCGCCCGGGTGGGCGGCGTTTTCGCAGCGCATCCGGTTGTCCGTGTTGTGCAAAAAAGTGGGACATCGCCGGGCGGAACATCGCTTCGTGTGGCGGAGTCCGATACGAAATACCACAATCGTCCACAGTGATCACTGCAGCATCGGGGAGCAGGCATGGCCGAGGAAGTCGATGACATCGGCCGCGAGACAGCGGCTTTGATGAGGCAGATGTTGCAGCTCGCGACGCTGGTCGCGCTGCGCACCCGCGAACGTGGTCAGCGCGAGGCCGAGGCGCGCGTGAAGGTCACCCAGGAACGCGTCAAGGACACCCGCGAGCGGATGCTGCGTGAAGCCCGCGAGGCCAAGTCCAAAGATCCGCGCAATCTGGAACTCGCTCGTATGCTCGAACGCCCGAATCTGGAACGAGGCATCTCGCTCGAGCGGTTGGAGCGTTCCAACCTCGCACGGGCCGCACGCGCGACCGAACGCCAGAAATCCCGCGAGCGGGAACTGGGGCGCTACGACTCGCCCGAACGCCGCCAGGCACTCGCCGCACATCTGTCCCGTGTCGGGGTAGCACCCGAACTGGCAGCCGTGCGCATGCTCATGGACGTCAGCCAGGCACAGCCGCCGCAGGCCGCCGTCCGCACCCGCCCCGAAGAGCCGCCGCGGGTCACCCGCGCACGCGAACACCAGGAGCGTGTGCGCGAACGCGAACGCGAGCGCAGCCGGCGCTGATCCACTCCGTTCACGACTGTGCCGACGCCCCGGAAAGGGGCAGCGGCACAGTCGTTTTCGCTGGCGTCAGATCTTTTTCGGATCGGCCGGGCTGGGCTCACCGAACATGCCCTGCTGGGGCGGGGTCAACGGCAGCGGGCTGAGCATGTCCTTGTGCCCGTTGCGGACACTGCAGTACTTGAACGGCCCACGCGGGTCGAACAACCGCGACATGTGCGGGTCGGCGTGATCGAGGAACCACACACTCATACCGGTCTGCGCGTCCTGGCGCAGGTATTCCCATGCGCGCCACAACGCTTCCAGGCGCATCGCGGCCTCGGCATGCTTCCACCACTCCGGACACCACACCGTATCGGTGAGATCGGTGACCTGTCGCCGATAGACGAGACTGAGATAGTTCTCGACGAACTCGACCACATTCGAGTAGATCATGTCCTGGGGCTGCTGGTCGTTCACAGCGGGCGAACCTCCTCGGGCTGTCCGTAGGTCGTCGGCGGCTGCCCGGGCGTCGAGCCGCCGTCGATCACGGTGCGCTCATCGACCAGATCATCGATCGTGGTGCGGCGCTGCGGATCATGGCGTTCGATGGACTTGCGCACCTCGGCAGCGTACTCCCCTTCCCACCATGGCACGGTACGCACCAATGTCGCCGGCGAACCCGAGGAGAACACCACCGCGCGACCGCGCGGCAACGTCGCCAGAGCGTTCGCGTTGAGAGTGCGCGAGGACCCCAGCGACCGCGAATAGCTCTTGCCGCCCTTGGATTCCGACACCGACGAGGAGATGGCGTCGTAATCGCCGATCGCCTCGGACCGGGCGGCCAGGAACGTCATATCGTCGATTCCCGGGCCGAGGACCTTGATATTGGCCGCCGCCCACAACGCCTCCATCCCCGCCTGGCCCCAGCAGCGCACACCCTGAGCCCAGGACTGCAGCACGGTCATGACCACGATGCCGCGGGATCCGAAGTGGCTGTACTGCTTCGGGAGATCCTTCCAGCGCACGATATTGGCCGCCTCATCCAGTACCGCGAGCAGCGGAATATCGAGCCGGCCCATGTGCTGATGGGTGGCCTTGCGCATCGCCACATCCACCACGGCCTCGGTCAGGGCACTGACCAGCGGGCCCGCCGATCCGCGCCCCTCCAGCGACAGGCAGTAGAGCGTGGAATTGCGATCCAGGAAGTCCCATTCGTCGAACTGGTAACCATCACCGGTCGGCGTCACCCACTGATGCACATTCGACAGTTTCAAGCAGCGGACCATCTTCTTCGCGGTGCCGAAGATACTGTCGCGCACCCGTTCCGCGGTGTTGTACTGCTGCGCCAGACCGGATGCCACCAGGTGATGGCTCGCTGCGCGCAACAACTCGACCGGCTCGGAATTGCTCGGGTTCGTGACCCATTCCCACACCTGGGTGATCGACCGATTGGCCACGGCGGCAGCGAGAAACAGACCGGCCAGCAGATCCTCGGCCTCGGGATCGAAGTAGCTGTCCGGGGTGCCGTCACCACCGTCGTCGGCATCGGCGAAATGCCCGGCGAGCCGGGCCGCCCGCATTTCGCATCCCTCGTGCCGGGCGTCCACCCAGGCCAGCGGATCCCAATACCAGCCCGCGTGCTGTTCGCCCGCGACGCCCTGCGGATCGAACACGAAGGTCCGTGATCCCTTGCCCTCCCGCACTTCCCGGGTCGCGTCCACGACATCGCGCTTATTGGAGGTGACCAGTACCGGACCCACGGCCGACAGGATCGCCGGAATAACCCGGGAGGTGGTTTTGCCCTGGCGCGGACCCCAGATGTCGAGATGCAGATCCTCATACGAGCCGAACAGCATCGCCCCGTCGATCACGCCGACGCCGATCGGCACGCCGGGTGAATCCTCGAATCCGAGCCGTACCCCGAGCTGCCGCGCCTTGTCCCGCACCCCGGCCTCGGAGAGCGCCGCGATCGCCCCACCGGACCCCATGTACTGGGCCTTGTCGTCGATGGGCAATTTGCCCCGGCTGCCGCGCTTCTTCAGCTCACGACGCACCAGGACGATCGCGATCACGACGGCCAGGACGAACAGCACGATCACGGTGGACGCGCCCGGCCAGTGCAGTTGCCCGCGCGCGATCTTCGCGATACAGGCCACCGGGTTGATCGGGATGTCCTGCGGCACGGTCGACAGCTTGTTGCCGAGATGCAGTGCGACCCACAGGGTTCCGACAATCGCGAAACCGTAGTAGATCATGTACAGAGCGAGGTCGGGACCCGGATCAGCCGGGTCCTTCACCTTCTTCGCCATCTCGCCTCCTGAGGTGACCGGGTATGTGGTAGCCGCTCAACGAAATCCGTCGAGCCGCCAGCCGTCGGGGGTGTGGACGACGGTGGCGATCACCGTCGAGGGCGGCAGTTTGTCGCGGGTACCGTCGGGGTGGACCGCGGTCTGCTCGATGCCGATCTTGAACTGCCGGTGATCGGGATCGGCGGCGCTGGGCGCCTGTTCGCCGGAGGCGAAGGTGAATGCTTGCACCCGTACCCCCGCCCGTCCCCAATCGGCCCATTGCAGTGTCGGATTCGGCGTCTGCCCGTCCGGGGGCGTATCGAGGGTGTGTAGCAGGCTCGGGCCCAGCCATTTCCGTGCCCGCGCCAACGAGGCCCCTTGGGATTCGGATGCCGGATACCAGGTGAACACCTCGCGCAACGCCGCCACCGCCACCCCGTCCGGCGTGCCGGGATCGGGTGCGGGAATGGCCTCCAATTGCCGCGGCGTCGAGACGACAGTGGTGGATTCGGTGTGATCCCCCCCGCTCGCGCAGGCACCGGACAGCAATGCGACGCTCACCACCAGCATCACCACCAGGTTCGCGTAGACGGTCCGTGCCGTGGGCCGGCGGCCCGGTTCCCGGATTTTCCGGCACTGTCTCCAGGTTATCCGGCCCGGCACGCGCGCGCCGACTCCCGGCGCCCCGGCGATCTCGGCGTGTCCCGAATATGGTGACCTCACAACACCCTCCGTAACCGCGCGTCACCGGGCACCGGCGCCTCACTCACACCCGATGGGTCCGCCGCCCGGATCATCCGGCCGTTCCCGGCGTAGATACCGACCTCGGACGGACCGCGCAGGCTGAATCGGGAGAACACCAGATCACCCGGCTGGGCGTTGCGGATCGGTACCTCCGCTCCCGCTTCCCACTGCTGCTCCGCGGTTTGCGGGAGGGTCTTCGCACCCGAGGAGGCGGCGAATACCGCGGCCGAGGTCAGCCCCGGACCGTCGAGACCGCCGCCGGTCGGACCCTGCGGACCGCCACCGCCCCACACATACGGCGTACCCATCCACTGCTGAGCGGCCGCGAGGATATCCGCACCGGCCGAGCCGTGGCCCGGTTCGAACCGGCCCATCGATCCGGGGGCGCGGTACTGCGCCTCCATCGCCAGGATGTTCGCGACGTAGGGCCGGGTTTCGGAATAGTGCGCCGGGACCTGGTTGGGCATACCGCCGGAGGCCAGCACCGCGCCCTCACCCGCGTTGTAGGCGGCCAGTGCCAGCGGCACCACATCGCCATGCACCTTGCCGTCCCCGATCCAGCGTTCGACCTGGTGCGCGATCGAGCACATATAACGGCCCTGGGCGATGATCGCGTCACCGTCGTCCCACAGACTCGCCGACCCGCTGCCGTCGGCGTCGAGCAGATAGGGTCTGCCGTCGTCGGGATCGGTGGCATGGGCGGTGCTGGGCAGGAACTGGGACAGCCCCTGCGCGCCCGCGGGGGAGGTGAGCCCCCGCCGGAAACCGGATTCCTGGCGGCCCTGCGCCGCCAGCACCGACGGACTGATCTCCGGGCACAGGGAACCCGCACGGCGATACCAGATCTCGAGTTCGGGCGGCACCTTCCCGTCGGCGAGCGCACCGCCGGCGGTACCGAACCCACGGCTGCACAACGGGTTCACCGAATACGGCGACGCGCCGGAGGCGCTCGGGGTCATGGCGCCGTCGAGCCAGGGCAGTGGATCGATTTGGTGACCACCGGTGAGGCGTCCGCCCGGCACGATCTCGAAATGCAAATGGGGACCGGTGGATTCGCCCGCGGAGCCGACCGTGCCGACCTGCTGGCCCGCCCGTACCCGCTGACCTACGCGGACCTGCACGCCACTGGCCCATTCGTGGCCGTAGACGGCGGAGAAGGGCCGGCCATTGACATCGACCGAATCGATCACGATCCAGTTGCCGAATCCCGATGCGGGCCCGGCCGATACGACCACACCGTCGGCGACGGCGAATTCCGGCGTGCCGTCCGCAGCGGCCAGGTCCACACCCAGATGGGTGCCGTCGCGGGCGCCGAAGGGATCGGAGACGGTGAACGTTCCGGCCGGCAGTGGCCAGGTGCGACGGATCGGCGCGATTCCCGCGGCCAGCGACGGGGCGCCGGTCACGCTCGGATTCGTTCCGGCGGCGGGAATATCGGCAGCGCTCGGTGTCGGCGAAGTTTCGTCCGGGGCCGCTGTGGCGGACGCGGTACTCGACACCGATGCCCGCGCCTCCCACGGCGCATCGGAGGTGTCGGGCAGTACCGGCACGGGAGCCGTGGGCTCATCCGCGCACGGATCCTCCGACGACGGCAGGACGATGACCACCACCAGCGTGATCAGGGAGACGACACCGCCGAGGGTCAGGGCGGTGACGGTTTTCGCGTTCACCGCGCTTCCGTCATGTCGCGCGGCGGGTTTCGTTCAGCGATTCCACCAGCGTCCGGTTCATCTCCGCGGCGGCCGCCAACTGCTGTTGCAGTAGCGCCACCTTCCGCCGCAACGCCACCGCGTCCATCCGCTCTAGACTGGGGCCCTCGGCGGCCCGCACCCAGTTGCGCACCGAATTCGTGTGCACGCCGATCTGTTCGGCGACCACCCGGCACGCCTCCGATTCGCTCCGCAGTTTGTCGGTCAGCGCGATGACCTGCTGCACTGCCGCTTCCCGCACCCGCGGAGACACTCTTCGGTATGACCGGTGCGGCATCACGCGGCACTCCCCTCGTCGCCCCGGCGGGCCGTGGATTCGGTGAATTCGCTGAAACGCTGGTTGGTTTCGTGAATCCCGCTCTCCCTCTCGGATGCGGTGAACTCCATGTGGAACGGAATGCCGGGGCGACGATCCTCACCGATCTTGAGCAGGAACTTTCCCGTACCGGGCGCCGGTGGCCGGGCCTGTCCGGGTTTGAGTGCCTCACCGGTCAACGCCTGCGGCGCCGACCAGCTGGTCACCATCTCCTCCTCGGCGGAGGTGAACGGGATGGTGGAATCGAGCCGGCTGATCTCCTCGGGCGGCAGCGCACCGAAGATCTTGGCGCGGGCGCGTTCCAGGAAACCGAGCGCCTTGGCAATCGCGGCCTCCGACCCCAGCGATTGCAGGTCCTTGATGGTGTGGCTGATCATGATCAGCGAGGTCGCCATACCGCGCTGCAGACGAGTCAGTTCGTCCACGCGATCGACCATGAAATCGCCCAGGCCCAGTACCTGCCACAGCTCGTCCATGACGACCTGGAAATACCGCTGCGGGCCCAGCTTCCCGTCCGCGAGCACGTGCGCGGCCTCCACCGAGGCGAAACCGTCGGCCCAGCAGGCCAGCATGACCGCGGCCTTCAGTTTCTTGTCACCGCTGGGGATATGGGAGACATCGATGCAGACCGCCACCGCGGAGGTATCGATCGGTGTCGAGGTCTGGCCGTTGAAGACCGCGCCGAACGGGCCCTGTGTCAGCGCACGCAGCGAACGGCGCAGTCCCTTGGTCGCCTCGTGGTACTCGTCGGTGTTGTCGGCGCCGGCGTCGAGCATCAACTCCTGGCCGCCGGTGATGACGACCTCGAGCAGATCCTCCATGATGGGCGGGGATTCGGGCGCGAAGCCACTGCCCTCCCGGTACAGGATCCGCAGTGCGGTCGAGACGAGTGTTTCCTCGTAATCGCGTACGCGCGCGCCGCGCACCAGTTCCACGAGACCGGAGATCAGGGTGACCTGCCGGGCGCGCAATTCCTGGGTCACCTGCAACTGCAGGTCGGGCAGATCGGCCAGTTGCGGCACGATCGAGCCGAGGACACCACCGGCGAGCGGGTTGAGCTTGCCGTGCCCGTAACCCAAGTCGATGACCTGGCCACCCACCATCTCGACCATCTTGCGGTAGTCCGGTTTCACATCGGCGAGGATCAGCGGGGTGATGCCCTGCGCGACACCGCCCAGCACGATCCTGCGCACCAGCGAGGACTTACCGAAACCGTTGAGCCCCAGCACGAACAGGCTCGGTGCGGTGATGAAGCTGCCGCGCATGAACCAGTTCATCGGATCGAAGCAGACGGGCGCGCCGGTGTGCAGATGCGAACCCAGCGGCGTACCGATCAAGGGGGCGCCGGCGCCGACCGACCACGGCCACAGGCCCGCGACCTGCGCGGTGGTGGCCCGGTACTCGACGGGCCGGCCGACCACGCTCATCCGTCCGCCGCCGGCTCCGATATAGCCGCGATCGGTCAATTGCGCTGCGCCACGATCGAATCCGTCCTCCACCACCGATTCGATGCGCGCGGCCGCGTTGACGCGGCGCAGATCATCGGTTCGGATGCGAAAGGTCGCCCACGCCGCACGCAATCCGGCGCCCTCGCGGGCCACCGCCTCGAGCCGGGCCCGTTCCGCGTCACTGAGCAGTGCTGGGCCCTGGTTCTTCTTCTTGGCGGGCCGGGCGCGGCGATCGGGCGCGGGGCCGCTGCCGGAAAGCTGTTCGTAGGATGCGAGCTTCGATCCGTTGCGATCGCGCAGTGTGCGCTCGCCGCGGCCACGACGGGCGGGCCCGTCACCGCGGCGGCCCGCGGACCGCCCCGAACCGCCGTCGTATCCCGTGTCACGCCGGGACCCGCGCTCGGAGTTTCCGCTCATGTCACGCTCCCGGCGGGCCCGGGCGTGTGGCTGGTCGAATCCGGCGGGCAAATCTGACTGCTGAGTCGTGCCATTCGCATTCGAGCTCTCTCGATCTCCGGGCCGTGTGCCGGCCCCACCCACACGGCGGCGCTTACTGCCACCCTCCGGGGGGTCTTGTGCCGCGGCGGAATTGCGCGATTCCGGACGGTCCGCGGGCCCGGCGAACCATTCGTCGATGTCCTCGGCCGACGGCGCGCCGCCCCGCCCGGTGTCCCGGCGCCATTCCTCGGCGTGAACACCACTGTCGTCCCAGTCTGCGACGCCCGCATGTTCCGGCAGTTCCACTCCGGTGGATTCGGTTCGCGCGGTTGCTGTTCCGGCGGCACCGGTGGCCTGCTCCCGGAGGGCCGCCTCGCCGTCGACCCCGGATGCGCGCGTGCCGGTCGAATCGCGCAGGTCCGCATCGGATATCCGGTTCCCGATGACGCCCGGATCGGCGGTATCCACATCGAAGGACCGGCTCTCGCGCCGTTCGCCGGCGATGTCGTCGATGCGGTCCGCGCCGTCGCCCGGCTCCGCCTCGGCGGCCGAGCGCCGCGCGCGCGGCGGCTGCTTCGCGGTGGGCGGCCGTGCGGAAGAATTGTCCCGGGACGAATCCGTCTGTGCCGTCTGCCTTTCGCGAGAATCCCGCGCGGTGCGTGCCGAGTTCTCGCCCGTTTCCGGATCCGTCCGCGTGCGGGTACCGCGATCCTCGGCGACGCGCTCGGCATTCGCCGATCGTTGTGCCGCGTTGACTTCCGCCGCCGTTCGGCCGGCGCTGCGGGGGTCGCCGACCTCGAGTTCGGGCAGCGCTCGCCGACGCGCGGACTCGCCGCGCGTACCGCGCGACTGTTCGGTGGTGTCGGCGTCGTAGCGGCCACCGCGAGCGCGCCGGCCCCGGCCGCCGGACTCCGATGCGGGGTCAGCCTCGCGCCGGGTCCGGCCGAGATCCTCGTGCCGGGTGCGCCGGCGGATCGGCCGCAGCGGTACATCGTCCCAATCGGCAGGTGCGCCGGTGCGTTCCGAACCGGGCAGGCCGGGCGCGTAGGCCTCGGGACCCCACTCGTCGTCGTGGATCCGCCCGCGCCGTCCGGCCGGGATCGGATTCTCCGGATCCACCACCCGCTCGCTGTAGCGCGGCGGCTCACCGCGGTACCGGACCGGTGGTTCCTGGTCACCTGCCATCTTCGCTCACCCCGCCAATGCCTTGGGAATACTTGCGTGTTCCGGCAGGATCACCCCGCAGCCGAGCGAGGCCGCGAAGGCCGCGGCCTGGTAGCGGTAACACCGCCGGATCTTCAACCGCGCCTGTGTGGACAGGTCGCGGGTAATCGCCTCGATGCGCGGCAGATCGCCACGCAGCGGTTCGGTGATGGTGACCAGCGCACCGAAACGGGTCACGCCGTGTCCGCGCGCCTGCTCCTCGCGCGCCTGCTGGGTGGCACCCACTCGCAGTGTTGCCGAGGCCGACACCACGCCGCGTTCACTCTGCTGTGCGACCAGTGCGTTCTTGTAATCGTCGTCGACGATCTCGGCGGCGTCGGCGGCCGAATGCGGTCGATAGACGATGGCGATCCGCTTGCGTGGCACTTCGGGATTGGGCGCCAGCAGCCGCTGCAATACCCGCTCGTCCACCGCCCCCTCGGGGGCAGCATCCATTTCCCAGGTCACCGACCGGCCGCCGTCGTGGATGAACTGATCCCAGCGCTCTTCGTGCGAGATCGGCCCGGCGTCGGCCCAATCCAGACCGTGTCCGCCCGCCTCACCCGAGGCCACCTCCAGATCGGCCTGCGCGGCCGGATCGTAACTACGGCGTATGAAGGAGATCACCTCGTCGGCCGACATCGGCTGCGCCCGCACACCGGCCTCGGCCAGTGCCGCGCAGATACCCGGCAGCCGGCGACCGATCTCGACGGCCTCCTCGGCCGGATTCTTCCGGCGCTCGGCGGTGGTCGCCTTGAACGTGATCGCCACGCGCGGCAGCAATTGCACCCGCTCCTGGGGCAGTTCGGTCGCCAGTTCGTACATCACCTGCTGTGCCAGCGCCGGCGACTCCGGGCGGGTGATCGTGGAAACCTCTGTCAGCAGCCGGTTTCCGGTCTCGGGCACCGTGTCGATCACCGGCACGACGGCGATGATGTCGGAGGTCTGGCCGAGCGAAGCCAAGAAGGTGCCCCAAGCGGACACCCAGCGGTCGATGACGGGCTGATCGACCGCCTCATGCCCTTGCGGCCAGGCCCGCAGAACCACGGTGTACTGGGCGAATTGGGGCAGATGAATCATGCCGAAGCTGTAGCCGCCCGCATCGATACCCTCGTACAGGCGCGAAGGCGCCATCAGCCCGGGCAGGCGGGAGACCCCGCCCGGAATACGGGAGAATCGGCCGCCGCGATAGACGTGCTCGCCCTTGCTGCGGCCGCGCAACCAATGGAACATCATCAATCCCGTCTCGTAGCCTGAGCGGCCCCCCGTCCGCCACACCAGTGGAACCATCACGACGACGCCGATGACGGCGATGAACAACGCCGGTTTCGGCCCGGCGACCAGGGCGGTCAGCAGCGCGGTGATGACAACCACGAAGCCGAGCACCGTCTCCCCCCAGCGCAGTCCGAATAGGCCTGCGCTGCGGGGCTTCTGCCACAACCCGTACGAGCGGTGCTCGTAGGTATCGGTCGACGTCATCGTGGAATGGTGCTCCTGCCGAGGTCGGGTGCGCGGTTGGCCCACCGGTCACCGGCGATATCGCCCGCCGAGTCCTCGGCGCGATTGAGGCTCGCGCCCGCCGCCCGGGCCGTCGCGATATTGTTCATGGCCCGCGACGCGGTCGAGGACGCGGGTGTCGCGCCGCCGGGCGCCCGTGGACTCGCGGCGCCCTGTTGTCCGCCACCACCGCCGCCCGGGCGTGGCCCACGCGGCGGGGTGGGCCGTGGCGAGCCACCACCCCGTCCGGTGCCGCCCGGCGGCCGCTGCCCACGCCCACGGCCCACATATCCGGGGGCCCCGGCCGCGGCCTGGCCGCGCGTGCCGACCGCCTTCGTACCGACCGCGCCCAGCGCCGCGGCGCCGAGCAGGACCGCGCCGGTGGCGGCGAGACCGGAACCACCACTGCCGACGAAGGCCACCGCCGGGTGGACCAGCCGCATCAGGGCGGGCAGCACGAAGGCCACGCTGCACAGCAGCACGATCGACACCAGCATCCGCTGGGCCTGATCGGCATTGGGCAACCCCGAGGTCGGGGTGGTCTCGTTGGTGTCACCGGCGGTCACGAACGCGATCATGTAGACGATCGCGGCCACCGGTTTCCACAGCATGAAGGCGATGATCCAGCCGATCAGCTTCGGATATGCCTGTCTGCCGGTACTCGTTCCGGAGGCGGCCGCCGCCAGCGGCAGCACTCCCGCCGCCACGACCAGCATGCCCTGCCGGACGATGGCCAGCACGATCTGCGCCAGCGCGCCGAGCAGGCCGACGATCGCGATGATCAGCACCAGTCCCGGCGAAAATGCCTGCAGCTTGGAGGTTTTCACCATTAGTTCGGCCAGGCTGCGGGCATTGCCGTGGGTGGTGTCCTCGATCACCCACTGCGAGAAGCGATCCGAGGCCTGTGTACCCGCTACGACCACCGCGCCCAGCATCCAGGAACTGAACACCACCCTGGCGAACATCCGGAACGACTCGGCGGCCTCGCTCAGTGCCGCACCGCGTCTGGCCTCGGCCAATCTGGCGCCGGACAGGATCACCGACACGATCAGCAACAGAATCTGCGCCTGATAGGTGTAGTCGTTGATCCGCTGGAACAGCTCACCGCCGTTGCTGATCCGCTCGTTGGGCACCTTCATCCAGAAGGTCAGCGCGAGGATCAGCGCCTGCCCGAGACCGTTCATCAGGGAGTCGACCACCTTGCCGAAGGTCGAGTCCCACGCCTTGTCCTTGACCGCATTCGCCGCATCGGGCGGATGGGTCACCGCATTACCGGCCTTGCACGCGGCCGAGGCGGCATCGCCCAGGGTCACCCCGGGCAGGCCGAGGCCGTCGAGGTCGTCATGGATCTCATTGCAGGTCTGATCGAATCCGTAGGTCTGGCCGTAAGCCACCGTCGGCGTGGCGATCATGACGGTGAACACGACCGCGAGAATCGTGACGATGCGCCTCATCATGAGATTCACTCCTCGATGCGTCGCAGGGAATCGATCCGGATCATCGGCCCGGCTCTCGTACCGCTCCAGAACCGCTGTGCTCACCATTTCGTCCACCCCTGCAGCGTGTCGACGTATTCGCTCTGGGCCGATCGGGCCGTGGTCGGCTTGAGCCGCCAGTCCCCGTTGTCCCAGACCATGATCAAGCGGATCGCCGCCCACACCGGTTTGCCGTCGTTGACCGGACCGCGCGCGGCCAGGCGCACGATCGCCATATCGTCGGCATAGTTCTCGATCTGGAACGCGTCCGGCGCCACCAGGTATTTGGTGATCCGGTCCGGCTGCTGCTCGGGCAGTTTGCCGGCGTCGCGCGCCTTGTCGTAGGCCGCGATCTGCTGAGCCGAGACCTGTACCTGCCGGACGTAGAGTTCACGGTCGCCAGGACGCGCGTTGAGCCGGTAGGTGATCTGCGCCGCCGCCAATGCCGCTCCCTGCGGTGTGTGGGAGTACCCGACCGCCAGCCCGCTGTCGTCGATGCGGGTCGGACCGTCGCTGGTGGAGAACGGCACCGACGCACCGAAGACCCGTTGCCAGCCCTTCGGATCGGTGGTGCCGGTGGGTGCCGCGGTCAGCCAGTCCGAATCGGAAGGACCGTGCTGCAGCGACGAATTCTGCGGAAGTGGCTGTCCCGCGGGGTTGTTCGGAATATCGACCCGCCGATCGAAGACATCCACATCGGGTGCGGCGAATCCGGTCGCACCCGAACCCGCCGCCGGTGAGGGCGCCGGATCCACGTGCCGGGCGTTGGGCGAGGACGTGTCACGGCCGAGGTACATGAAGATCCCGACGATCACGATCAAGGCGATGACCGAGGCCGAGGCGATGACGCCGAAGGAGACACCGCGTTCACCGGTCTCGCTCTTCTCGCTCACACCTCACCTCCGATCGTCGAATATCGTCGCCGCCGTTCATGTTGTCGGCTCACACAGCTGAGTTTTGTCACCAGGTCACGCAGGCAGAAAGGTCAAAGCGATCGCACTTGCCGAACTGGCGACGATCGCGCCGATCAGGCTCATCACGATGCCGTGGGAGGCATCGTTGACGGCCATGTCGTCGCGCATCGCCGACCACAACCGGCCCGCGGAAACGATCATCCAGGCCAGGCACAGCAACAGCACGCACCACAGCAACCAGTTGATCAACTGCATGATCGGTTGGATCACATCCGCGGGCATCTGCTTGTAGGCCAGCACGATCGCGGTGCCCATCACGATCCGATGACGGCGTTCATGATCGTGCCCGCACTGGTCGCGACGATGCCGCCGATCATGGCGCCCGCCACCATCTTCGGCGACTCCATGCTGCCGCCGGTCCATTTCTCCCAGGCGAAGCGGCCACCGGCGTAGGTGATGCCCAGGATTCCGGACAGCAGGACGAACCAGGTGAAGTAGCGGACCAGTTTCATCAACTTGTCGGCGGCAGGCGGTGTCTCGGGTGTCGGGTTCCCGACCTGAGCGAGAACAACGCCGTACGTCTCGTGTACAGCGGCCAGGATGGTACTCATCGAGCGTCCTTCTCAATAGGTGATCGGAATACAAAGCCGGGTACCAGCGGTACACCGTCGGATACAACTGTCGGCGCGGTCATCGTCGCTCCCCTTCGTCGGATTGCGAACCACCGCCGACCGTTTCCCGCACCAGGTCGACGATGCTCATACCCAGCGCATCCACCTCGTACGGAACCTCTTGCAGCGGATCGAGTTTGCGCTTGCGCTGCTGCGGCGGCGGGTCACCGGGTGACCACACCGGCAGCTGGTCGGGTTCGACCAGCGTCCATTCCTCGATCCAGGGCAACTGCCACACCTGTCCGGCCAGCGCGCCGACCACATCGCGGTAGCGGCGGATCTCGACGGGGATCCGGCCCGGCCGCACGGCGACGGTGACCAGCCCGAGAACCTCGCTCGGGCCCGCCAGTCCGGCCCGATGCTGGCGCAGCAGATCGTGGGCGCGCGTCAGCCCGGCGATGGTCTCTCGGGCGACCAGCACCACGAAAGGTGATTCACGTTCGAACACACCGGGCCAGCGCCGGTGCGAATCCGCCGCAGGCGCAAGCACATGCGCGAGGGTACTGGCTGCGGCCCCGCCGTGCACCCCCAGCAACCACACCAGCGGAGCCCTCCCGGCGCCGGGAACCGGCCGGTCCCAGATGAGGGCACGACGGGACTCCGGCGGGGCGACAACGCCTGCCGCAGGAGGGTTTTCGGATGGACGAGGTTCCTTCATGGCCGCCGTCATGATGCCATCCCCGTCAGCAGTTGCCGGTACGCCCTCTGCGTTTCGGCGTCGAGTGCGTTGTGGCGCACCAGTTCTCCGCGCGCCAGCTGCGGGTCGTAGGGGATCTCGCGAATATCGCGCACCCACCCGGTGAGATGTTCGCGCAGATGCTCGGCGACCCGAGAGTCATTCCCGGGCAACTGATGTGAAATAACGATGGTGGTGTCACCGACGATGCCACCACCCTGTCCCTCGGTATGCCCGCCGAACTCGTCGTCGAGCAACTCCAGTGTGACCCGCAAACGATTGGCGGCATCCGCGCGCGCCGGAATCGCCAGCACCAGAGCCACTTCGGCGTCCTCGAGCAGCGGCCGCAACTGCCGCGCGGAAATCGGGTTGCCGCCGTCGTAGACCGGCGTAAAGCCCGCCTCCGTGACCGCACGGGCGACCGTCAAGTAGGTGGCGCGCCGACGCAGCGGTGACGCGTCCCGCCACAGCAGGCCGATCCCCGAACTCGCCCGCGACAGGCACTCCTTGAGCGGTGCGGGCTCGTCGTCGCCGCGCCCGTACAGCCACTGCTGCAGGCTGATCGGGCTCAGATGCTCGTCCGCTCCCCGTAGGGCCAGATCACCGCCGGCGAAGGTGGCGTCGACCGCCACGGCCGCGGTCTCGGCCGCCAGTTCAGCCGCGAGTCCCAGTGCGGTCGTGGTCGTTCCGGCGCCGCCGCAACCACCCACGACCAGAATCGGGCGAGGCACCGTGCCGCCCCCGCTGTCGTCGCGCCGCCCCTTGCGCAACCGGACCACCGGCGCCCGTCGACGCGGTCGCGGGCCCTCCGTAACGTCCTTCGCGGACGTCTCGTCGAGCCATCGGCTCCAGTCCTGTCCCATCGTCTCAGCTCTCCTCTTACCCGGCCGCGATACCCGTGATCAGGGTGCGGCCGCCGACCACCGCCGTGGTCACCAACTGCTTGTCATAGGTGGCGGGAACCATGCCCGGCCGCCGTTCGGTCACCTCCACCGAATACCGGCTGTCGTCCAGTGTGACCACTCGCACGCAATAATCGGTGCCCAGTGGCACCGACTCGATACCGCGCTGGATTACCGACGCGGGCGACACGCCCGCCTCCGGCGCCACGACCTCGAGCGCCCGCTCCGCCGAGCGTTCGACGTAGAAGGCGTGCTGGAACCACATGATCGCGTCCGGTCCGGTTGCGGTACCGCCGATATCGGCGCCGCGCATCACCCGGGCGGAACGTTCGGTCGGGCAGTCCGCCGAGGCCCCCCGCACCGCTTCGGCGCCTGCACCGATCACCGAAGTCAGTCGAAGCATGGGCGGATCGTCGGCACTGATCGGCACCGCCGGCAACTGTGCCGTCGACTGCTTCGCGGTGCCACCCGATCGCAGCAGATACAACGCGAATCCGCCCACGAGAGCCAGCAATAGCACAGCTACCGCGAGAACCATGGTGACCCGCAACGGACTCGGCCGGATGTAATCGCGCAACGCGGGCGAGGCCGCCCCGGGCGCCCGCCGGACCACCCGGCCATGGCCCTCCGCTCCGGCATCGTCGGGGTCGCGCGACGGCAGGATCCACTCGCTGTCGTCGTCGCTCTCGTCACCCGATCCCGCCTGGGACTCCTCCGCATCGTCGCCGGTGGCGCGGATCGAGCGTGGCCGCCGGCGACTGCCGGCGCGGCCGTCGTCGTGGCCCTGGGGCAACCGCACGACCGCACCCTCGCGGGGCGGATAGTCGTCGTCGGGGCCGGGTGCGTGGTCGCCGACCCAGTCCGACCAGCCGCCGATGAATTCACTGCGCCCGGTGGCGGGTCCGTCGGCGAACGGGATATCGAAGGGCTCGGGCTCGGTATCGCGGATGTAGTGCGGATAGCGCGCCGCTCCGGGCTCGGCCTCGTCGTCCACGGCATCGAACTCACCGGGATCGGGTACGGGCACGTCATGTTCGGGTTCCAGCGCCGGGAACCACCGTTGCACTTCTTTGTACGGCTTCAACATTCCCTCATCCCCGCGGAGCCGGGCACGTCGTACAGCATCGTCGGACCCTCTCGGCGATCAGTTCGTGGAGAACGGGTAGTTGTTGTCAGCGGTACCACCTTGGGAAATCACCAACGGCACACCACCGGGTGCGGCGTCACCGAGGCCCTTCCCGAACGGAAATTGTCCCGTACCCGACGAATTCGACGAACTCGACGCGCCGCACGGCGACTCCGAGATTCCGGCACTGAACCATCCGCGCAGGTCACGGGCCATGGCGAGCAGGTCGGAGCGGGTCGGGCGAGAGGTCGACAAGGGAGCCGGAACGGATGCGGATGCATACAATCCCCGACGGGGATGCGTCGCGACCGGTACGGTCGCTGCCGAGCACGTCAGCACGGTCAGCATGATCTGACCCCCTTAACCCGCTGTCTGCAACAGTTCTGAGGGTCGAGTACCGCTGCGACCCGTCCGGCGATCGTCATGTGGATTCGAGTCGTCTCCGACAGAGCGCGAGCCCCGAAACGCAATAAACCGTAACAGAATCCAGCCTCTCGTGCAGGTCTACCGTCGATGCCGGGAACACCGGCGCGGACGTTCCTACCTGCGAGAAGGATTCGGGCAATGCGGGCCGAATGTCCGGAATGAACCCGCCCGACGACCGATGGCAACCGCATGGCGAACGATCAGATCGACCGTCTCCGAACACAACTCGCGCCGCGATCGCCGACGCGCGCGAAATATGTTGCTAAACAGTTGCTATCGCCTCGTTCACGCGGCGATCAGAACCGAATCGCTTGCTGAAGCGTTTCCCGCACCGTTCGCCTGCCCTGCGCTGATATCCTCCGGGCCGACCGCCGCACCCCGGCGCACACCGATCCCGCCGCGATCGCGTGTCCACCCGAACGGCACACTGTTCGCGTGAGCAACTTTCCGGTCGCCGCCGTCGTCTGCGCCTTCATCGGCGCCCTGCTGTTCGCCGTCTCCGCGGTCGCCCAGCAGCGCGCCGCCGCGGATGTGCCCGCCGGTGACGCATTCATCGCGCAACTGATCCGGAACCCGCGGTGGTGGGCAGGCATCACCGGCGACGCCGGCGGATTCGGATTCCAGGTCGCCGCACTGGCATTGGGATCGGTCCTGGTCGTGCAGCCCATCCTGGTGACCGCCCTGGTCTTCGCCCTTCCGCTCGCCGCGCACTACAGCCGCCGCCCGGTCACCCCCGTGATGTGGGCACATGCCACCGCCCTGTCCGTCGCGCTGGCCTGCTTCCTCATCGTCGGCGATCCCACCGAGGGCATCTCCGACGCGCCCTGGAGCCAGTGGATGTGGCCGATGATTCTGATCCTCGGACTCGTCGTGGCCGCGATCGTCGTGGCCGCGGTTATCCGAGTCACGGGCCTGCAGGCACTCCTGCTGGGCTCCGCGGCAGGACTGCTGTTCGGTCTCGCGTCCGCGCTCACACAGCATGTCGTCGAGCTGTTCGGCGACGGCATCACCGCGGTTATCGGCAATTGGCAGCCGTACACCATGGTCGCCGCCGGCGTGATCGGCCTCTACCTGCAACAGCGCGGCTATCAGATCGGCGCGCTGTCGGCGTCACTACCGGCATTCACCGTCGCCGAGCCGCTGGGAGCCGCGTTCCTGGGCCTCACCGTGCTCGACGAACGGCTGCGCGCCGGTCCTGTGGGCACGGTCGTCGTGCTCGCGTCGGTCGTGGTGATGTGCGTGGCCGCGGTCCGGCTCTCGCGCGCGCAGGCCGAGCTGCCGCCGGCGGATCAGGCCGCCGACGTCACCCGGTAGACGTCGTACACGCCTTCCACATTGCGGACCACATTCAGCAGATGACCCAGGTGTTTCGGATCACCCATCTCGAAGGTGAACTTACTGATCGCCACCCGGTCGCCCGAGGTCGTCACGGCCGCCGACAAGATGTTGACCTTCTCGTCGGCAAGCACCTTCGTCACATCCGACAGCAGCCGGGTGCGATCGAGCGCCTCGATCTGGATGGCCACCAGGAACACCGACGACGGCGACGGCGCCCACCTGACCTCGATGATCCGTTCCTCTTGCGCGCGTAGCGAATCCGCGTTCGTGCAGTCCGTACGGTGCACACTCACAGCGCCACCGCGGGTCACGAATCCCAGGATCTCGTCACCGGGCACCGGTGTACAACATTTCGCCAACTTCGCCACCGTGCCCGGGGCGCCCGGAATCTCCACACCGGCATCGCCGATGGTGCGCTGCCGTGCCGGCAGTGTCGACGGCGTACTGCGTTCGGCCAGTTCGTTTTCCACGTCACCGACGCCGCCGAGCTGCGCCATCAGACGCTGCACGACGTGGTGCGCCGACACCTGGTTCTCACCCACCGCGGCATACAGCGAGGAAATATCGGCGTAGTGCAGTTCGTGGGCCAGTGCCGACATCGCGTCCACACTCATCAGCCGCTGCAACGGCAGACCCGAGCGGCGGACCTCCTTGGAGATCTGCTCCTTACCGGTCTCGAGCGCCTCCTCGCGGCGCTCCTTGGCGAACCACTGCCGGATCTTGGCCTTGGCCCGCGGCGAGACGACGAAATTCTGCCAGTCCCGGCTCGGTCCGGCATTCTGAGCCTTCGAGGTGAAGATCTCCACGACCTCACCGTTTTCCAGCTGCCGTTCCAGCGCCACCAGCCGGCCGTTGACCCGGGCACCGATGCAGCGGTGACCGACCTCGGTATGCACCGCGTACGCGAAATCGACCGGCGTCGACTCCTGCGGCAGCGTGATCACATCGCCCTTCGGCGTGAAGACGAAGATCTCCGGCGACTTCAGGTCGAAACGCAGCGACTCGAGGAACTCGGCCGGGTCCGCCGCCTCCCGCTGCCAGTCCAGCAGCTGACGCATCCAGGCCATATCGTCGACCTCGGCGGCGTCACCGGAGTGCTTGCCCTTGGTCTCCTTGTAGCGCCAGTGGGCCGCGATCCCGAACTCGGCGGTGCGATGCATGTCCTGGGTACGGATCTGAACCTCGAGCGGCTTACCGTCCGGCCCCACGACCGTGGTGTGCAGCGACTGATACACCCCGTAGCGCGGCTGGGCGATGTAATCCTTGAATCGTCCCGCCATCGGCTGCCACAGCGAATGCACGACGCCGACCGCGGCGTAGCAGTCGCGCACCTCCTCGCACAGGATCCGGATGCCGACCAGGTCGTGGATATCGTCGAAGTCCTTACCCTTGACGATCATCTTCTGATAGATCGACCAGTAGTGCTTCGGACGGCCCTCGACGATCGCGTTGATCCGGCTCGCAGCCAGCGTATTCACGATCTCAGCGCGCACCCGCGCCAGATAGGTATCGCGCGACGGCGCCCGGTCGGCCACCAGGCGCACGATCTCGTCGTATTTCTTGGGATGCAGGATCGCGAACGCCAGGTCCTCGAGCTCCCACTTCACCGTGGCCATCCCGAGCCGATGTGCCAGCGGTGCAATGACTTCCAGTGTTTCGCGCGCCTTCTTCGCCTGCTTCTCCGGCGGCAGGAAGCGCATGGTGCGCATGTTGTGCAGACGATCGGCGACCTTGATGACCAGCACACGCGGATCCCGCGCCATCGCGATGATCATCTTGCGGATGGTCTCGGCTTCCGCCGCCGCGCCCAGATTGACCTTGTCCAGTTTGGTGACGCCGTCGACCAGATGCGCGACCTCGGGCCCGAAGTCCGCTGTCAGTTCGTCCAGCGAATATCCGGTGTCCTCGACGGTGTCGTGCAGCAACGCCGCCACCAGGGTGGTGGTGTCCATCCCCAGCTCGGCCAGGATATTGGCGACGGCCAGTGGATGGGTGATGTACGGATCACCCGATTTGCGGAATTGGTGGGCATGTTTCTCGTCGGCCACATCGAAGGCACGCTGCAACAGCTGCAGATTCGCCTTCGGGTACAGCTCCCGATGCACGGTCGCCAGCGGCTCCAGCACCGGCTTGACCGCAGCGATACCGCGCTGCCCAGTCATCCGGCGGGCCAGCCTGGCCCGTACCCGGCGCGATGCGGAACTCGGCACCGCCGCCTGGGTCCCCGGCTGGCGCATCGGCATATTCGATGGTGAGGGCGCCGGTTCGGCGGCGGGCTGGGCCGCCGCGGGTTTCGGTGCGGGCGCGGCAGACGATGGAGTCGCCGAGCCGGCAGCGGGCGCGGCATCATTGCCGTCCGCCGAATTCCCGGCATTCGCCTTCTCCAGATGCTGAGTCATGCCACCGCCTCTCACGCCCCGATCAACACACCGTATCCGACTGATTCAACAGCCCGGACCACCCACTTTATTCTGTATTTTTGGCCCCCGCTCCGGTCCGGCGGGGTTCTTCCGGCAAGACCGTCACCGGAGTGCTCTTCCTGCCCGCGACGCGACGGCGTTCGCGCGGCCGGCCGGGCCGTCCGAGCCCGTCTCAGTCGATTCGGAACACCGGAAATCCGGGGGCGATGGCGGCCAGCTCATCGTCGGTCGCATCCTTGGTCACGCCCTCGAAGAACTTGCCGACCTCCCAGCCCCACTTCTGCAGATACAGCCGCAGTACCGGTGTCTTGTCAGCATCGGCCACTTCGGTGACGGTGAACGACTCCACCTTGCGTCCCAGGCGCAACTCACCCCCGCCGGCCACGCGGATATTGCGCACCCATTGCGTCCGGCCGCGCGGCGCCACCAGGTACCGGACACCGTCGGGACCCTCCAGCACATTGACCATCGTGGTCCGCCACTCCCCGGAGGTGCGTCCCCGCACCGCGAGCAACCGCGAACCCATGACGCTGATCCCCAGCTTCGGCAGGAGGTTGAAGAACCGGTTCACGATCGGGTCGATACCGGTGGGGCCGATGTACCGGGTGGCGTTCATGATTACTCCTCGCTTTTGTGAGCATCGCTCTCTCCGAGAATCAATGGTGCACCTTCGAACGAACCCTTGTCAAGAGCACTGCTCACAATTGCGAAATTCCAGACCCCTGAACAGAATCGGCTGCGTTCAACGCCGTCAGGCGGGTACTCGGAGCGTATGTACAGATATAGAACCTATCGGACAAACCGAACGGGTGGCCCTGCCGCGATCGTCAGCACGGTCGGTGGCGTGCTCGCTCTGATCGAAATCGTCTACATCCTGCTGCAGATCTTCGACGCCAATCAGACGAACCGGTTCTTCACCTTCGTCAAGAATCTGGCCGAACCGCTGGCGCTGTTCTTCCCCGGGCTGTTCGCCACCGGCTCCCCGGACTGGGACGTCATCATCAATTACGGTCTGGCAGCGGTGTTCTGGCTCGTGGTGACCGGGATTGTGGCGCGATTGCTGTCGCGGCTGTGATCGGGTGCGCACCGGCGTGCGGCTAACCGCGGGCCGAGCGCTCGTGCGGAGTGAGGAACTCCATGCGGTGGTGGTGCAGGAATTCGAAGGCCGGAGCCCAGTGCCCCGTGAAGACGTCCTCATCCTTGCCCACGGAGTGCTGCGATGCCGGTCCCAACCGGGAATCCTCACAGACGACATGCGCGTTGTGCCGCCCGGAACTCACCGGGCCGGTATCGAGTTCCACCGAACCATCGGAACCGACCGGGCGCCACGGCATCTCGATCCCGGATCCGGTGATGCGGCAGGCCTGGCCCGCCTTCTCGCCGGTGACATGCGCGGTGACAGTGCTGCCGCCGCGCAACGCCACCGATGGTGTAGCCGCGGCCGTCGCGGCGCCGACAACGAAGACGACGCCCACCGCGCCGGCCAAAGCCGCACTGATCCGAGTACGCCGACCCCGGCTCATCGCTCCCCCATCAGCACCGAAACCGCGGCGCCGCCACGTTCACTGCCGTCTTCGCTCATACCGATCATCCGCTCGTCCGGGCCCCCTTGCCGCACGTCAGCATAACTATCCCGGGTGGAAGCCCACAACAGGGACACACGCCTCACACCTGCACAATCGAAGTGAGCGGATAGTCGCCCTGATGGGCCCGGCCGCCGAGCTCACCGATCTCGAGCACGACAGCCGCCGCGATCACCTGTGCTCCGGCCGAGCGGAACAGCTCCGCCGCGGCGGCCAGCGTCCCGCCGGTGGCGAGCACATCGTCGAGCAACAGCACCTTGCGGTCGGTGAGGTCGATACCGTCGGCCGGGATTTCCAATGCCGCCGAACCGTATTCGAGTGTGTACTCCCGGGAGAGCACCGGCGGCGGCAGTTTGCCGCCCTTGCGCACCGCCACCACACCGGTACCCAGCAGTGCCGCGACACCGGCGCCGAGCAGGAAGCCTCGTGCGTCCACACCGGCGACCAGATCGGCTTCCGGGGCGCACGAGGCCAGGTACTCGATCACCGCGTGGAAACCATCCGCATCGGCGAAGACCGGGGTCAGGTCCGCGAAACGCACACCGGCGGTGGGGAAATCGTCGTGCCAGCGGGTCAGCCGCGTCACCAGATCGGTGGTGCGTGTGACCTTCTCCTCTGCGGTCTCCGTTGATTCCACCATCGTGTGCTTACTCATACACCCACTCCCTCATCCCGCGCCGGAGGCGCTCAACGCCGCAACACCCAGCGATCCATATTCCAGCCCGCACCGGCAACAGCGGGGCTCGCGACACCGTTCTCCAAGCCCTTGCCGAACGCGATGGTCCGGGGGGTGTTGAACAACGGAATCGACGGCATCTCGTTCCACAGCAGATTTTCGGCCTCGGTGTCCAGATTCAACACCGTGATCGAATTGTCGTCCGCCGCAAGCTGATCCGAGATCGAATCGTAGCGCCCATTGCCGAAATGACCGAAATTTACACCTTGACCGGTACGTAGCGCAGCAGTCGCCTCGATCCCGGTGAGCGATCCGGCCGGCCCTACAGCGGCCGCCGTACCACCCAGAATCGCGTCCACCTTCCCGGTGCCCAATGCGGTGGGCTCGAAATCGGGCGCGCCCGCGTCGACGACGGTCACACCCGCCGCCTTGCACGCGTCCGCGATCATCGCCACTGTCCGCGCCCGGCGGTCGTCGGGCGCGCGGTACCCGATACGCACCGTGGGATTCGGCGCACCCGCGGCCGCCAGTGCCCGCTGCGCCCCCGGCGCGTCCCCGGCGCGGTACTTGTCCGCCGGACCTGTGATCGCCGGGTAGTACACCGAATCGGCCTGTACCGTACGCGAGTTCAGTGGTCCGGAACCCAACCCCGATTTACTGTCGAACCCCGGATGTCCCAGGCTGTCGAACAGCGCCTGCCGCGGGACGCACAGCGCGAAGGCTCGCCGGACATCCGCCGAGCCGAACATTCCCGCGGTGGACAGTACGAGTTGCTCGGCGCCTCGGCCGGGCTGCTGATTCACCGCGAAACCGCCGAGCCCCAGATCCTTCACCGAGCCGGCGCCGACATCGACGACCTCGACGGAGTTGTCGGAGACCTTCTTCTTCAGATCCGCGTTCTTGGGCCACACCACGATCCGCGGTGTCGCGGGCTTGTTGCCCCACCACTTTTCGTTCTTGACCAGTACGAGACCGTCGCTGTCGCTGTAGGAATCGACGCGGTAGGGACCCGAGGACGGCAGCAGGTCGGCGTTGACATCCCCGGATTTCAGATTCCACCCGGTGTTCCAGAACTGGGCGAGGCGATCCATCGCCGCCTGATCCCCGGACTGGACCGCGGCGACCAGATTCGGCACGCCCGCGGCCTTCGCCGCGATATGTGCCGGCATCAGATCACCTGCGGTGAACAGGGACTTCCAATTCAGGACGTGATGGTCGGGACGGAACACCACCGTCGCGTCCTTGGAGCCGGGCTGGCATTCGACATGCTCGATATCGGAGTATCCGGCGGTGGAGCCGGCATCGAACAACGGCACCGGCCCGCCCGGTCCGGGTTTGGTGAATCGGCCACTGCGCGCGGCCCATTCGAGTACCAGATCATCACAGGAGGTGGGCACACCGTCGGAGTACACACCGTCGCGGTTGAGCCGGTAACGGATGGTCTGGGCCTCGCCGGCCACCTCATTGGCGGTGCCGGTATCGGTGTCGGAGACCTGCTGGCCATCCGGGCCGGTATAGAAGAAACCGGTCAGCACGCGGGAGAACAGCGCCGCCGAACCACTGGCGACACCGGCCGCCGAACCGCCGTTGTAGGTGGCCGGCACCGCGTCCACGGCGTAGCCGATCGATGGCACCTGATTCTTGCTCCCGCACCCGGCGATCGCTCCGGTGAGCAGTGCACCGGTCGCGATCACGCCGAACGTCCGCAGTAATGAGCGCCGCACCCGATCCGACCCCCTTCGCCTCATCAGTGGCTTCTCTTGTGCCGCTTCCCGGTGGGCCTGGCGCCGGGTCTCGGTGCGCCGGAACCACTTTCGCGCGTCCGAACCGCACCCTGGGCACCGGAGGCCCGCCGGCCCGCCGTCTCTCCGCCACGACCGGCGTCGCCGCCCGCCCGCTTGGCGAGCACCTTGCGGGTGTGCACGGCGACCGGGCCGAAGCGCTCCTTGATCGACACCAGCAACGGCACCGCGAAGAAGATCGAGGAGTAGGCACCGACGATCATGCCGACCAGCTGTACCAGAGCCAGATCCTTCAGGGTGCCGACACCCAGCAGCCACACCGCGATCACCAACATGCCAACGATGGGCAGAATGCCGATCACGGTGGTGTTGATCGACCGCATCAGGGTCTGGTTCGCCGCGAGATTGGCCTGCTCACCGTAGGTACGCCTGGTCAGATGCAGAACCCCTCGGGTGTTCTCCTCGACCTTGTCGAACACCACCACGTTGTCGTAGAGCACATAACCGAGGATGGTCAGCAGGCCGATCACGGCCGCCGGGGTCACCTCGAAGCCGATGATCGAATAGATCCCGGCGGTGACGACCAGGTTGAAGAACAGCGACGCGATCGCCGCGAACGACATATCGCGTTCGAATCGAATCGCGATGTAGACCATCGTCAATACGACGAACACCACCAGCGCGATGAGCGCCTTGCGGGTGATCTGCCCACCCCAGGTCTCGCTGATCTCCGCGATACTGATCGCGTTGCGGCTCACCGTCCCACTCGAATCCTTCGGGTGGAAGGCATCGAACAGCGCGGCGGCGACCTGCTCCTGCTGGGTGGAATCCAGTGTGTCGGAACGGATTTCGAACGATGCCGCAGATCCGGACCCGACCTTCTGCACGGTCACCGGATCGTGGCCGAGCGCCTTGTTGTATGCCTGCTCCACCTGGGAGGTCGACATATCACCGCTGGCCGGGACCTGAATGCGGGTGCCGCCGGCGAAATCGATGCCGAGGGTGAACCCGCGCAGGGAAATACTCAGCAGTGCGATCAGGATCAGCGCGGCGGCGATGCCGTAGTACAGCTTGCGACGGCCGACGATCTGAAAGCCACCGGTACCGGTGTAGAGACGCTCGAAGAATCCGTGCCGCGGCAAGTTCGCGGTGGGTTCCGGCTCGTCCACGACTGCTTCCTCCAACACCTGGCTGCGATTGTCGCTCATCGTGTCCCCGTCCCTACCAGCGTGTCGCTCGCCGCCTTGCGTTCGCGCGCGATCTGCTGCACCGCGCCCAGACCGTTCACCGAAGGTTTGGCCCAGAACGGCGAGCGGGAGGCGAGCATCATCAGCGGCGAGGTGACCAGGTAGAGCACGATCACGTCGAGCACCGTGGTCAGGCCCAGGGTGAAGGCGAAGCCCTTCACCTGCCCGGCGGCCAGGATGTAGAGCACGACCGAGGCGATCAGGCTGACGGTCTTACCGGAGAGGTTGGTGCGCTGGGCGCGTGCCCAGCCGCGTGGTACGGCCGACCGGAAACTTCGGCCCTCGCGCATCTCGTCCTTGATGCGTTCGAAGAACACGACGAACGAGTCCGCCGTCATACCGATACCGATGATCAGACCCGCGATACCGGCCAGATCCAGGGTGAAGTTGATCCATCTGCCGAGCAGCACGATGATGCCGTACACCGCGACGCCCGAGGCCACCAGCGAGAACCCGGCCAGGAAGCCGAGCATCCGGTAGTAGAGCAGGCAGTACAGCAGCACCGCGATCAGGCCGATGGCACCGGCGAGCAGGCCGGCCTGCAGTGAGGCGAGGCCCAGTGTCGCCGACACCGTCTCCGCTTCGGAGGTCGCGAACGACAGCGGCAGCGAACCGTACTTCAGCTGGTTGGCAAGGTCCTTGGCGGTGGCGGCGTTGAAGTTGCCCGAGATCATCGTGCCGTCGTACTGGCCTGCGGCATCCACGCGCGGCGCGCTGATGACCTTCGAGTCGAGTGTGAACGCCAGCTGCTTCTGGTAGTACTGGCTCGTCAGCTTGCCCCAGGCGTCGGACCCACCGGACTTGAACTTGAGGTTCACGACCCATTGAGACTGCTGATTGAGTGAGGCGCTCGCGTCCGAGATCTCCTGGCCGTCGAGCATGCTCTTGTCCAGCAGGTACACCAGTTTGCCGTCGGTGGCGCAGGTGACCAGCGGCTTCGCCGGATCGTCGTTACCGGCCAGCGGATCAGCCTTGCCACAACCGCCGGCGGCCAGCATCGCCATCGCCTGCTGCTGGATCTGCTGATCGTCGCTCTGGCGCAATTGCTTGGCCTGGTTGATCTCCTCCTGCGCCTGCCGCTGCGGGGTCGCATCCGAATTCGGCTGCGGCGCCTCGGGAGACGGAGTGGTAGGCACCTGCGCCGGGAATACCCGGTTCTGCGGGACCGAGCCGTCGTCCGCCGCCGGGGCCTCGGGGGCCACCGACGGTGTGTTCGCGCCGGGTTGCGTGCCATCCGGCACCGGCTGTTCCGACGTGCTCGCGCCGGGTTGCGTGCCATCCGGCACCGGCTGCTCCCCCGGGTTCGCGCCGGGCTGCGTGCCATCCGGCACCGGCTGCTCCCCCGGGTTCGCGCCCTGCACCGGAACCACGTTGAGCACCGGCCGGACGTACAGCTTCGCCGTGGTAGCCAGCGACTTCGCCTGATTACCGTTGGAGCCCGGCACCGTGATCACCAGGTTGTCACCGTCGATGACGACCTCGGAACCGGCCACACCCAAACCGTTGACCCGCGATTCGATGATCTGCTGAGCCTGCTGCAGGCTGTCCTTATTCGGCTTGCTGCCATCAGGAGTACGCGCGGTCAGCGTGACACGGGTACCACCCTGCAGGTCGATGCCCAGCTTCGGTTCCGGCGACTTGTCACCGGTGAAGAACACCAGCGCATAGATCACCGCGAGCAATGCGGCGTAAACGCCGAGCAATCGCAGCGGATGCCCCGTTCCCTTGGAAGGTGGCACAGTAAATATCTCCTAGACGGTGAGGGGGGCGGCCGGAAGCACGACGTGACCTGCACGGGCCTGCCCGGGCACGCCGCACCGCCGTCTCTGCGCACGCGGCGCGGCGACGGCGGGGAAGAATCAGTCTTTGCGCAGGCGAGCGGCGGTGTCCTCGACGGACTCCTCCGCGACGGCCGATCCATTGGTCGCCGAGGATCCGGCGGATTCGCTCTCCGCGGCGGCCGGGGTGTCCGAGACCTCTGCGGTCTCGGCACCGGCGGTCTCGGCGGTATCCGAGTCGGCGGAACCGTCGGCGACGGGGCGCACATCACGGATCGCGGCGCGCAGCCACGTGGTCACCACATCCTCGGCGATCTCCAGATCGACGGTCTCGTCGTCCAGGTCGATCACCGTGCCGTACAGACCGGAGGTGGTCGTCACCTGATCACCGACCTTCACTCCCTCTTGCATATCGGCGACCTTCTGCGCTTCGCGCTTCTGGCGGCGGACACCGAGAAACATCGGCACGAGCAGAACTACCAGTAGCAGCGGAAACAGCAGGTTTGCCATCGTCGTAGTCGGTCCTAGGTTGGGGGTGGAGTGGGACGTACCCACACAGTCTGCCAGCTACCCGGAATATCGCCACACCCGCGGTGCGCGCGGCGGGGCGGGCAGTGCCGGCCGAACCTCGCCACACGCTGGTGAAATCGGGTCGCGGGCGCGTCGTAGACGTAATCATCGACCGGGAAATTCACAGCTTCGCGGTGGGTGGTGACAGCCGGGCGCGGTTTCGGGTCGAATGTGCGCCGGCCGGATGTAGCCGGAGCCGTTGCGACGCCCGCGCCGAGCATCGAGTGACACTCGAGCTGTGAGCCATGTCACATCTCATGTCGGAACCGCTTCTGCCACAACGGCGTCCAACCAACCAAGCCCGGAAACCGATCCGGGTGACAACTGGAGGGGACAAAGCACATGTCACTGTCGAATAGCTTCAAGACCGCCAACGTAGGTCGTCGCGCCCTGCAACTCGCGTTCGCCATGTCGGCGGCGGGTGCGCTCAGCGTGGCCGCCGCACAGACGGCGACCGCCGCGCCCGACTACAGCAACACCTTCACCAACCAGCACGATTGCCAGGTCGCGGGGGGCCAGGCAACTGCTGCGGCCGGCGGGCCTTCGAAGCTGTCATTCCGCTGCGATCTGGTCAGCAACGTACCGGCGGGTGTGATGGGCTGCCCGGATACCCCGGCGACGCAGCAGTATGGATGCTCCGTCGAGTACTACCACCTGAACATGTGGCACACCGACGGCTTCTGATAGATATTCGATCGCGCAAGCGTGCGAGTTCGTTTCTACGGACTCGCACGCTTGCCCGTCACCACCGTCGACGCACCGAACCCATTGCCACGCAATGAGTTTCATCAACGGCCGTGCAGTTTCGCCGGCGCACAGCGCTCAGGCAACCGTGGCGCGATAGATGTAGTCGTCGAGCGGGAAGGCGACCGCGTCACGGTGGGTGGTGACGGTGCTGTTGGGTCGCAGCAGCGCCGCTTCACCGTGCTGGTTGAAGTAGTAACTGCGCGCGGTCGAGCAGTTGCCGGCATAGAAGACTGACGATTCGAGCTTCTCGGTGACGTAATCGAGGAATCGGTCGTTCGCCTCGGCACGGACCTCGAAGACGTCCTCGCCGCGCCGGCGTGCCTCCCGCAGCAGCCGGTCCATATGCTTCATCTGCGCCTCGATGGTGGTGAAGTAGGACAGCCCGCTATAGGAGTAGGGGCTGTTGAGGCTGAGGAAGTTCGGGAACTTCGGCACCGTGATGCCCTCGTAGGCCTGGAATCGGTTGTCGCGCCAATACTTTCCGAGGTTCAGCCCGTCGCGGCCGATGATCTCGATCGCCGGGAAGTTCACGTCCCACAGATTGAATCCGGTCGCCAGGATCAGGGTGTCGATCTCGGTCTTGTGCCCGTTGGCGGTGACGATGCCGTCGGCCTCCACCCGCTCGATCGAGCCGGTCTCCAAATGCACGTTCGGCCGGTTGAACGCCTTGAAATAGGTATTGGAGAACGTCGGCCGCTTGCAGCCGAAGTCGTAGTGCGGTGTCAGCTTCGCGCGGGTCTCGGGGTCGCGCACCTGGCTGCGCAGATGCGCCTTGGCCAGCAGGGCCGCGCCCTTGTTGCCGAACCGGGCCTGCTTGTAGTGCAGCACTCCCGACACCATCAGCAATTCCAGCGCCGCGGTGTTCACCAGGCGTGCGGCCTTCTGCGTCAGCGGCAGCTTCTCGAATGCCCGCTGCACTCCCGCCGGGATCGCGGTGTCGACCTTCGGGACCACCCAGATCGGGGTGCGCTGGAAGACGGTGAGGTCGGCGACCTTCTTCGCCGCCTCGGGGACCAGTTGCACCGCGGTCGCGCCGGTGCCGATGATCGCCGCACGCCGGCCGGTCAGATCGAAATCGTCGTCCCACGCGGTGGTGTGGATGATCTTGCCCCGAAAGTTCTCGATCCCCGGGAACGGCGGGGTGTAGGGCTGGGACAGGAATCCGGTGGCGGTGAGCAGATAGCGAGCCGTGAGCGTCTGCCCGCCCTCGACCGACACCACCCAGTACTGCTGCTCGGAATCCCAGCGGGCACCGCCGACGACCTGGTTGAACCGCATCCGTCGGCGCAGATCGTATTTGGCGGCGACGTGCTCGGCGTACTTCTTCAGTTCGGCGCCCGGGGCGAACAGTCGCGACCAGTGCGGATTGGGCTCGAACGAGTAGGAGTAGGTGACCGAGGCGATATCGACCGCCAGACCCGGGTAGTGATTGACATGCCAGGTGCCGCCGAGGTCGTCCTCACGCTCGAGGATCACGAAATTGCTCAGACCGAGACGGTCCAGCTGAATACCGGCCCCCATGCCGCCGAATCCCGCGCCGACAACCACGGCGTCGTATTGAGGTGCCACGCCGAACCTCCCTGTAACTTGCTGTATCTGGTACGGAATGACACATCATTCCGTTTCGGAACACCGTATCATCGGCCTCGTGCCGCAGCCATCCACTCATGCCGAGCGCCGCAAGGCCGAACTCCGCCGCCAGATCATCGATACCGCGTTCACCTGTTTTGCCGACAAGGGCTATCACGCCACCGGAATCGCCGATATCGCGACCGAACTGGGTATCGGGCACGGAACGTTCTACCGCTACTTCGAGAACAAGCGCGACATCATCGACCATGTCATCGACGATCTGGCCGCCCGCATCATCGAGGCACTGGGCACCGAGAACGCGCCCGATGCGGCGACCTCGCTGGCGCAGTATCGCCACCAGCTCGACCGGATCGGCATCGCACTGCACCGGATCTTCCTGGAAGACCCGCGGGTGGCCCAGCTACTGCTGTTCCAGGCCACCGGTATCGACCCGGAGTTGACGATGCGGCTCTACGGCCTGCTCGACACCGCCGACGCGCTGACCGCCGGATATCTCGAACACGGTGTGGAACTGGGGTATCTGCGCGCCGATCTGGACTCGGTCAATACGGCCAAGGCGGTCACCGGGATGCTGCTGGCCGCGATCCTGCACGGCCTGCGCGATCCGAATCCGGAATCCACCGATGGTCTCGCCCGTGCGATTCCGCGGCTGCTGATCGACGGGGTGCGGGCCGGCGCTACGCCCTGACTCGCACTCAGTCGAACAGGTCGAGGGTCGGCTCGGATTCGCGGCCGCGTACCTCGATCGACCCGAACACCAGATCCGGCGGCGGCACCAGGCCCAGATGCTCCCAGGCCGCGGCGGTGGCGACCCGCCCGCGCGGAGTCCGCGCCACCATGCCGGCGCGCACCAGGAACGGCTCGCACACCTCCTCCACGGTCGCGGCCTCCTCCCCCACCGCGACCGCCAGCGTCGACACTCCGACCGGACCGCCGCCGAAACTGCGGACCAGCGCGCCGAGCACGGCACGGTCCAAGCGATCCAAGCCGAGCGCGTCGACGTCGTAGACCGCCAGCGCTGCCCGGGCGATCTCCCTGGTCACCAGGCCGTCGGCCCGTACTTCGGCATAATCCCGGACTCGGCGCAGCAGCCGGTTGGCGATGCGCGGCGTGCCACGGGAGCGACCGGCGATCTCGGCGGCGGCATCGGTTTCGATATGGACGCCGAGGATGGCGGCGGAGCGTTGCAGGATGCGCCGCAGCTCCTCGGGTTCGTAGAAGTCCATATGGCCGGTGAAGCCGAATCGGTCGCGCAGCGGCCCCGTCAGCGCACCGGAGCGGGTGGTGGCTCCGACCAGTGTGAACGGTGCGATCTCCAGCGGAATCGAGGTGGCGCCGGGTCCCTTGCCCACCACCACGTCGACCCGGAAATCCTCCATCGCCAGATACAGCATCTCCTCGGCCGGGCGGGCCATGCGATGGATCTCGTCGATGAACAGCACATCGCCCTCGACGAGATTACTCAGCATGGCGGCCAGATCGCCGGCGCGCTCCAGGGCGGGGCCGGAGGTGATGCGCAGCGCGGTGCCCAGTTCACCGGCGATGATCATCGCCATACTGGTTTTGCCCAATCCGGGCGGGCCGGACAGCAGCACGTGGTCGGGGGTGCCGCCACGCTGGGTCGCACCGCGCAGGACCAGGGCCAGCTGTTCGCGTACCCGGGGCTGGCCGATGAAATCATCGAGGGATTTCGGGCGCAGCCCGGACTCGATATCACCGTCGGATTTCAGATAGTTCGCGCTGACGGCGGACTCGTCGTCCTCGGAAAGCGAACGGTCGATGGGGAATTCGTCGCCGTCGTCCATCGACGTCACCGATTCCGGCCCAGGACGGCCAGCGCGGCACGCAAGGCCCGGGAGGTGTCGAGATCGGGCTGTTCGGCGAGCACTCCGTCGACCGCGGGTTCGGCCTGCTTGATCGGGAAGCCGAGGCCGGTCAGCGCGTCCACGACCTGATCGCGCACCGGCGTGACGACGGGGGTGGGGCCGGCACCGGGCGGCCCGGACTGCACCGGCACCAGATCCACCTTGTCGCGCAGTTCGACGACCATCCGCTCGGCGCCGCGCTTACCGATACCCGGCACTCGGGTCAGGGCGGCGACATTGCTCTCCGCCAGGGCCTTTCGCAGTGCCTCGGGTTCCAGTACCGCGAGCACCGCCATCGCCAGGCGGGGCCCCACACCGGAAACGGTCTGTAGCAGGCCGAACAGATCGCGCGCCTCGGTATCGGCGAAACCGAACAGTGTCATCGAATCCTCGCGGACGATCATCGCCGTATACAGGCGTGCGGTCTCGCCGCTCGTCAGGCCCGCCAACGTTGCCGGGGTCGCGTTGAGCCGGTAGCCGACTCCCGCGGCCTCCAGCACCACATGGTCGAGCCCGATCTCGAGGACCTCTCCGCGTACCGACGCGATCACCCGGACACCGCCTTCCGTTGCTGGGCAAGCTTTTCGGCGTATCTGCGCCGTGCCTGTTCGGCCTGGGCCTCCGCCTTCGCCATCCGCTCCAGCATCGGGGCTCGCCAGCAGTGACAGATCGCCAGCGCCAACGCGTCGGCCGCATCGGCCGGTTTCGGCGCCGTCTGCAAGCCTAGGATGCGGGTCACCATCGCGGTCACCTGAGCCTTGCCCGCGGCCCCGTTACCGGTGACCGCGGCCTTGACCTGACTCGGTGTGTGGAAGGCGACGGGTATCCCGCGCCGGGCCGCGGCCAGCGCGATCACGCCACCGGCCTGCGCGGTGCCCATGGCGGTGCGCACGTTGTGCTGGGCGAAGACCCGTTCGATCGCGACCGCTTCGGGGCGGTGGGTGTCCATCCAGAATTCGGCGGCATCGGCGACGCCCAGCAGGCGCTGCGCGAGGTCCATATCGGCGGGGGTACGGACCACGTCCACATCCAGCGCGGTGACCTGCCGGCCCAATCCGCCTTCGACGAGGCTCAGCCCGCACCGGGTGAGCCCGGGATCGACGCCCATCACCCGCACGAAAATGCACCCTCCCGGTCGCGAACAATTGTTCGAAGTCTAACCGAGAAGGCCGACACGACCGGCCACCGACACGGTGCGGCCGGTATCAGTCCACGGCGGATTCGAAGGCTTGCCGGGCGGCAGTGCCGAACAGGACGAAGCGGATCTCGCGCACCTCGGTCGTGGTGGCACGTACGGTGTCGACCGCGATATGGGCGCCGTCGTCGATCGGCCACCCGTAGATCCCGGTGGAGATGGCGGGGAACGCCACGGTGCGGGCACCCAATTCGTCCGCCACGCGCAGGGATTCGCGATAACAGGAGGCGAGCAGGCCGGAGCGGTCGTGTGCGGAGCTCCAGACCGGGCCAACCGTATGGATCACCCACTTCGCCGGCAGATCTCCGGCGGTGGTGGCGACCGCCTCGCCGGTGGCCAGGCCATCGGTCAGGGTCGTCTCGCGCAACCGGCGGCACGCCTCGAGGATCGCGGGCCCGCCGCGCCGGTGGATCGCGCCGTCGACCCCGCCGCCGCCCAGTAACCGGGTGTTGGCGGCGTTGACTATCGCATCGACATTCTGTTCGGTGATGTCACCGCGGATCAGCACGAGTTCTGCCACGGACGCCATTGTGCCGCGCGCACACCGAAATCGCCGGGCCTTGCGCACCTCTCACCTGCCCCGGCACCGAATGGTCACCCTGGCGCACACCGGAATTCATCATGCCTGCACCGGACTCCGAGGAAGTTCACAGCATTCCTCGAGGTAGACCGTCGACAATTGCGCCCGTGTTCACCGTGCCCATGGATGTGCCGACGCCCGCGCCGACCACCCCCGCAGCCCCCGCGCCTGCGGCGGCACCCTCGGTGGCCCCACCCCCGCCGCCGCAGCTGCCGTCGGCGAAACTCAACCCGTACAACGGTTTTCACCACGGGATCTCATTGCTGCACGGCTGGCTGCCGCTCACCATCGAGATCGTCGCGGCGGTTCTGCTCCTCGTGGCACTGGCACGGCCGGTCCGCAGATGGTGGCTGATCCGGGTGCCGATCTGCCTGGCGCTCGGAGTCATCGCCGCATTGGCGGCACGCACTGTCATGAACAACGAGGGTCTGGCCTCGGACCCGGCTCCGGTCACGCTGTGGATCTGCGTGGGCGTCACGGCCGGCGCACTCGCGTTGACTGTCGCCGGCTGGCCGGGTGCGCGCTGGTGGCAGCGGACCGCCGCGGTGGTGGCGGTGCCGTTCGCGATCGCAAGCACCGCGGTCGTGCTCAACCAATGGGTGGGCTACTACCCGAGCGTGCAGTCGGCGTGGAGTGCGCTCACCGCCGGGCCGCTACCCCATCAGACCGAAATAGACGCCCTGGCCGGTATGCGCGGCAGCCACCCCGCCGACGGCGTGATCGTGCCGATCGACACCGGCGATGCTGCCAGCGGATTCAAGCACCGCACCGAATACGTCTACCTGCCACCGGCCTGGTTCGCCGGCCCCACCCCGCCCGCGCTGCCCACGGTGATGATGATCGGCGGCGAATTCAACACGCCCGCCGACTGGGTGCGCAGCGGTCAGATCATGCCGGCCGTCGACAAGTTCACCGCGGCGGGCAACGGCACCGCGCCCATTCTGGTGTTCGTCGATTCCTCGGGCAGTTTCAACAACGACACCGAATGCGTGAACGGCCCGCGCGGCGCCGCCGCCGACCATCTCACCTCCGATGTCGTGCCCTATGTGGAGTCGAAGTTCGGCGCCGCGGCCGATCCGGCCGAGTGGGCGGTGATCGGGTGGTCGATGGGCGGGACCTGCGCCACCGATCTCACCGTGATGCATCCGGAGCTCTTCCATACCTTCGTCGATATCGCCGGCGATATCGGACCGACCGCGGGAACCAAGGAACAGACGGTGGCCCGGCTCTACGGAGGTGACACGGCAGCCTACGACCGCTTCGATCCACTGACCGCGATGGCCGCGCACGGCCCCTATTCCGGGGTGGCGGGGCTGTTCGACGACCTCACCCCGCCGCACCGGCCCGGTAACGGCAAGGGCGGCAATCACTTCCACTTACCGGCGGTGGACGAGAACCGGATCGGCGTCGGCGGACAGGACGGTGTCATGGACACCGGAGAAGTGGGCGCGGCCGAGAAGCTGTGCGCGCAGGGCCGCGCGGCCGGGATCGACTGCACCATCCACACCACCCAGGGCGGTCACACCTGGCAATTCGCGGCGGCGGCGTTCACCTCGTCGCTGCCGTGGGCGTCGGCACGGCTGGGCCTGCCCGTCCCCCCATCGGACTAGGGCCGGCACACACGGCTCGGGCCGCCGTCGCGATGCGCGACGGCGGCCCGAGCCGTGTGCTGTATCAGTCGTCGAGTTCGGCGAGAACCTCATCGGAGAGATCGACATTGGTGTACACGTTCTGCACATCGTCGCTGTCTTCCAGCGCATCGACGAGTTTGAACACCTTGCGGGCGCCCTCCACGTCCACCGCGACCGACATCGACGGCTGGAAGCCGGATTCGGCGGAGTCGTAATCGATTCCGGCCTCCTGCAGCGCGGTGCGCACAGCGATCAGATCGCTGGGGTCGCTGATGATCTCGAACGAGTCACCGAGATCGTTGACCTCCTCGGCGCCGGCATCGAGGACCGCCATCAGCACGTCGTCCTCGCTGAGGCCGTTCTTCTCGAGGGTCACCATGCCCTTGCGATGGAACAGGTAGGCCACCGAACCCGGGTCCGCCATATTGCCGCCGTTGCGGGTCATGGCGACACGCACCTCGCCCGCGGCGCGGTTGCGGTTGTCGGTGAGGCATTCGATCAGCACCGCCACGCCGTTGGGGCCGTAGCCCTCATACGTGATGTTCTGCCAGTCGGCGCCACCGGCCTCTTCGCCGCCGCCGCGCTTGCGGGCGCGCTCGATGTTGTCATTGGGGACCGACGACTTCTTCGCCTTCTGGATGGCGTCGTAGAGAGTCGGGTTTCCGCCAGGGTCACCACCACCGGTGCGCGCCGCGACCTCGATGTTCTTGATCAACTTCGCGAACATCTTGCCACGCTTGGCGTCGATCACGGCCTTTTTGTGCTTGGTGGTGGCCCATTTGGAGTGGCCGCTCATTCCCTACTTCCTTCAGGTCGGTGTGCTCGAGGCCCGGCCGGATATGTGATCCGCGTTCCGGCGATCGCTGTGCAGTCTACTGCCCGGTCCGAATCCGACCGGCGAAAGGTCATGCCCCCGCTGTGACTGCGCTGCGCACCGAGTCGACGAACAGCCGGTGCACTCGCAGGTCGCCGGTCACCTCGGGATGGAAGGAGGTGGCCAGCACGTTGCCCTGCCGGACCGCGACGATCCGGCCCGCGGCGTGCTCGGGCGTTCGGGGCGCACCATTTCCGGCCGCGCCCGGATGCGGCACCCGGGCCAGGATCTCGACCCCCGCACCCACTCGCTCCACCCAGGGGGCGCGGATGAATACCGCGCGAATCGGATCGTCGAGCCCGGCGAAGCCGAGATCGGTTTCGAACGAGTCGACCTGCCGCCCGAAAGCGTTGCGCCGCACGGTCATATCGATGCCCGACAGCGACCGGGCGTCGGGCCGGGTGTCGAGCACCTCCCGGGCCAGCAGAATCATCCCCGCACAGGAACCGAAGGCCGGCATCCCCTCGCGCAGCCGGGCGCGCAGCGGTTGCAGCAGGCCGAACACCTCGAGGAGTTTGCTGATCGTGGTGGATTCGCCGCCCGGCAGCACGAGTGCGTCGACGGATTCCAGCTCCGACTCGCGCCGCACACTCACCGGTTGGGCGCCGCACTCCGCGAGCGCGCGGAAGTGCTCACGCACATCACCTTGCAGAGCGAGCACACCAATGGTCGGTTTCACGGCACGAGCATACGAGTCGCTCGGCACCCCGCCCGCGTTCGGCCGGGGCGGATGTGGCACCGCTCACCGGAGAGCCCGCCATATCGCCGCGGGCACGGAATAAGCCCATTTGAGTACCCACTCTTGCGGCTGTTAACCCGTTATCTTCCCAACAATGGCAACGGGATTGCCGGATGCCGAACCGTAGCATCGGCGCGCACAATCTCTTCGACCGCAGGATCACACATGCGCGACAGCCTCCGGCCACATTCCGCTCATCTCGTCCGCCGACAGCGCACCGGAGGCCGCGGCGGCCGGACCCTGGCTCAGTTGCAGGCTTCGGCGGTCGAGCGCAATCCGGACGGAATCGCGGTCACTGCATCGGGCCACGAGCTCAGCTACCGTGACCTGGACGTGCGCACGAGCCGCTTGGCACGGCTGTTGTGGGCCGCGGGCGCCGGACCGGAATCGCTTGTCGCCGTGGCGCTTCCGCGATCACTGGAGTCGGTCACGGCGATCTGGGCGGTCGCCCGGGCCGGTGCCGCATTCGTACCGATCGACCCTTCCTATCCGCCGGCCCGGATCGAGTACCAGATCGCCGACAGCGGCTGCCGGATCGGCCTGACCTGCCGCGAGCACCTGGCCGGGCTGCCCGACGGAGTGCACTGGCTGGTACTCGACGACCCCCGGCTGCTCGCCGATCTCGGCGAACAATCGGCGAGTCCGATCACTTATCTCGATCGGCCGGCACCGTTGCGGTCGTCGAACATCGCGTACGTGACCTATACGTCCGGTTCGACCGGACGCCCGAAGGGAGTGGCGGTCACCCACTCCGGCCTGCCCGCGCTGTGCGATGAACTTCGCACGACTGTCCACGTCGGCCAGGACGCGCGCATCCTGCACAACGCCTCCCCCAGTTTCGACGCATCGGTACTCGAGCTGCTGCTCGCCATCGGCGCCGCCGCGACGCTGGTGATCGCACCGCCCTCGGTGCTGGGCGGCACCGACCTCGCCGAGCTGTTGCGCCGCGACCGGATCACCCATGCGTTCATCACGCCGTCGGTACTGGCGACGCTGCGCCCGGACGGGCTCGACACGCTCGCCGCGATCGTGGTCGGCGGCGAGGCATGCCCGCCCGACCTGGTCCGGACCTGGGCCACCGGCGGCCGGCGCCTGCACAATGCCTACGGCCCGACCGAAACCACCATCGCGGCGACGCTCAGCGCTGCGCTGCGACCGGCCGCCACAGTCGCCATAGGCACCCCGATCCCCGGGCTGAACTGCCGCATCCTCGATGCCCGGCTGCGGCCCGCGCTCACCGGCACAATCGGTGAGCTGTACGTGAACGGACCCGCACTGGCCCGAGGCTATCCGGGGCATCCCGAACCCACCGCCGCGCGCTTCGTGGCCGACCCGTTCGGTGCGCCCGGTGCGCGGATGTATCGCACCGGAGATCTGGTTCGCCGCACCGCCGACGGCGAACTGGAATATCTCGGCCGCGCCGATCATCAGGTCAAGGTCCGCGGCCTGCGCATCGAACTCGGTGAGATCGACGCCGTCCTCATGCGCCACGCGGATGTGGCGCACGCGGTCACCGTCGATCGCACGACCCCGGCGGGCGCGGTCGAATTGGTGTCTTTCGTCCGGCCGGCCCCGGGCCGGGAGCCGCGGGCGGCCGAGCTGACGACGAGTGCGGGTGCCGAACTCCCGGCGTTCATGCTGCCCAACGCGGTGGTCGTCGTCGAGCGGTTCCCGCTGACCGCGACCGGGAAGATCGACCGGACCGCGCTGCGCACACAGCACTTGCCGGCCACGGCTTCCCGTCGAGCAGCCGACGTGGGCGAAGATCTGGTCGCGGAGGTGTTCGGGCGGGTACTCGGCCGGGACGCGCTCGGCGGCGATACCGATTTCTTCGCCGCAGGCGGCAATTCGCTGCTCGCGACGCAGGTCGCGGCGCGGTTGAGCGAGATCTGGCAGCTGCGAGTACCGCCCACGCTGCTGTTCGACCATCCCACCGTCGCCGCGCTCACCACGGCGCTGCGGACGCGGCAGTTCGACACCGCCCGGCCGCCGTTGCTTCCCGCCGTCCGGCCCGAGCGAATCCCGTTGTCGCCGAATCAACTCCGGTTCTGGTTGCGCAATCAGTTCGATACCACCTCCGCGGTCGACAATGTCGGATTCGCGCTGCGGCTGTCCGGTGTGGATCTCGACGCACTCCATGCCGCGCTCACCGATGTGCTGAGCCGGCACGAAGCATTGCGGACCCGCTATCCGGCAGATGCGGACGGGCCCTATCAGCTGGTCATGGACGCCGCGGCATGTGCCGACTGCTTCGCCGTCGAGGACATCGGCAGCGCGGACCCGGCCGAACGGGTACACGGCGTGCTGCGGGAGGGCTTCGATGTAACCACCCGGGTGCCGTTGCGCGTCCGGCTGCTGCGGACGACGCACGACTGTGTTCTGGTCTGCGCCCTGCACCACATCTGCGCCGACGGTTCCTCGCTCGCCCCGATGGCGCAGGACCTGGCGACCGCCTATGCCGCCCGATGGACCGGGAAGGCTCCTGAATGGCGACCTGTGGCGGTGCAGTACGCCGACTACGCCCTGTGGCAGCGGGAGCTGCTCGGATCACGGGACGAGCCGGATTCCCTGTTGTCCCGGCAACTCCGGTATTGGAGAGAGGAACTCGACGGCCTGCCCGATCAGCTCGACCTGCCGATCGACCGGCCCCGCCGATCGGTCGCGTCACTGCGCGGCGCGACCGTGGATCGCACGATCTCCGCCGAGTGGCACAGCGGGCTGCTCGAGGTGGCCTGCGACGGCCACGCCAGTTTGTTCATGGTGATGCGAACGGCGCTGGCGGTATTGCTGGCCCGGCTGTCGGGCAGTGACGACATCGCCATCGGGGTGCCGATGACCAACCGGGCCGAACCGGCTCTCGACGGCGTCGTCGGCATGTTCGTCAACACGACCGTCTCCCGGACCCGGATCGACGCGGGCGAGCCCTTCGCGGCGCTGCTCGCGCGCACCAGGGCCCGTGACCTGGCCAATTTCGCGCACTCCGAGGTGCCGTTCGAGCAGGTCGTGGATGCCGTCGACCCGGTGCGGTCCCCGGGGCGGCACCCGCTCTATCAGGTCGGCTTCGCCTTCCAGAACTTCGCGCGGGCCGATCTGAATATGCCCGACACCGCTCTGTCGCTGTTCGACATCGAAACCGACACGGTGAAAACCGATCTGCACATCGGCGTGGTCGACACCCGCGACGCGGACGGGACCCCCGGGCCGGTGCTGATCCGATTCGGCTACAGCACAGATCTTTTCGATGAGGCGACGGTGGCCGGATTCATCGATGCCTATGTCCGCCTGCTGCATTCGGTCGTGACCGGGGCATCGACCCCGGTCGGAGACCTGACATTGGCCGATGCGGACCACCGGCGCCCCGGCGCCACCGGCCACCACGTCGAATCCGAGTCGCTCACCGCCGCATTGGCCCGCCGGGCCGGCGCCCGTCCGGACGACACCGCGGTGATCTGCGGTCCGGATTCGATCAGTTACGGGGGTCTCACCGACCGGATCACCCGACTGGCCCGTTGGCTGATCGCACAGGGCGCCGGCCCCGAATCCATCGTCGCGGTGGCGATGCGCCGGTCGATCGACCAGGTGGTCGCGCTGTACGCCGTGGCGGAGGCGGGTGCGGCCTGGGTGCCGATCGATCCGGACCATCCGGAGCAGCGAATCGCGCACATCCTGGAATCGGCTGTCCCGCACTGTGTTCTGACCACCACCGCGGATCGGTTCACGATGGCGCACGCCCATGCCGTCGACGCGATGGACCTCTCCGGATTCCCGGCGGGCCCGGTGCGCGACGAGGAACGCAGTGTCCCGCTGCGCGGCGATCACCCCGCATATGTGATCTACACATCCGGATCCACCGGAAAGCCCAAGGGCGTGGTGGTCACCCACGCGGCGATCGTCAACCAGCTCGCGTGGATGCACCGGCGATACGGGGTCGGGCCGCGGGACAGATATCTGCAGAAGACCGCGGCCACGTTCGACGTCTCGCTGTGGGGGTACTTCCTTCCGCTGCGCGCAGGAGCACAGCTGATCCTGGCCGCGCCGGGCAGCGAGCGCGATCCGCATGCGATCTGCGCGCTGGTCGCCGAGCACGCCGTCACGCTGACCGATTTCGTCCCGTCCATGCTCACCGTTGTCGCCGGTTGCGCGTCATCGCGGCTGCTGGGGTCGCTACGTGCCGTTTTCGTGATCGGCGAGGCGCTGGCACCGGAGACCGCCCGGGATTTCGCGGCGGTGTGCCCGGCGCAGGTACACAATCTGTACGGTCCGACCGAAGCGGCTGTCAGTATCACCGAACACCACATCGGACCGGACGATCTGCGAGCGCCGACCGTTCCGATCGGCGTTCCGGTGTGGAATTCCCGGTGCCCGGTGCTGGATTCGCGCCTGCACGAGGTGCCCGACGGAGTGACCGGTGAGCTATTCCTGGCGGGGGACCAGCTCGCCCGCGGCTATCACGGTGCGCCCGGCCTCACCGCGACCCGATTCGTCGCCGATCCGTTCGGCTCGCCGGGCACGCGGATGTACCGCAGCGGCGACCTGGCCCGCCGGCGACGCGGCGGTACCCTGGAATACCTGGGGCGCACCGACTTTCAGGTCAAGGTGCGTGGTCATCGCATCGAACTCGGCGAGATCGAATCCGCACTGCTCGGTCATCGCGACGTAGCCCAGGCCGCGGTCGTCGTGAACCGGTCGGAGGCCGGTGACCGGCTGGTCGGATATGTCGTCCCCGGCGACGGGCACGTGGTGGATGCACAAGCATTGCGGCGCGCTGTATCCGGGCAGCTGCCGAGCTACATGGTGCCCGCGGCGGTGGTCGTGCTGGCCGCGCTGCCCGTCAACACCAGCGGCAAACTCGATCGGGCCGCCCTACCCGAACCGGAATTCACCAGTTCGAGCTCGGTCGCACCCGCGACCGAGCTCGAACGCGCCCTCGCCGGGGTGTTCGCCGAGGTGCTCGGCGTCGACCGGGTGGGCGCGACCGACGACTTCTTCGAGTCGGGCGGCTCCTCCTTGCTCGTATTCGTTCTGCACCAACGGTTGTCGGCGCGGTTGCACCGCGAGGTCGCCATGTCGGCGATTCTGGCCCACCCGACCGTCGGCGGATTGGCCGCACACCTGACCGGTTCGGGGACACCACAGGTGGCGCACTCCCCCGCCGCCGACGCCGTACTCGAACCCGAGATCACCGCGGCCGGGGGTTCTCCCGCCGCGACGGTATTGCTCACTGGAGCCACCGGCTTCCTGGGGGCACATCTGTTGAACGAACTGCTCACCCGGACCGGCGCACAGGTGGTGTGCCTGGTCCGCAGCACGGCCGAGCAGAATCCGCTGGATCGAATCGTCGCCTCGCTCGTGCGGTTCCGGCTGCCGACCGACTCCGTCGCCGAACGAGTCCGGGCCGTACGTGGTGATCTGTCGCAGCCGGACCTGGGTCTGACCCCGGCGGATTTCGACTTCCTGGCGGCGAACATCGATGCGATCTACCACAACGGCGCCCGGGTCAATCATGTCGATCCCTACGAGCGTCTGCGCGCGGCCAATGTCGAAGGGACGCGCTCGATTCTGCGGCTGGCGACCACACGGCGTATCAAGACCGTCCACTTCGTCTCCACACTCGGCGCCGCCGTCCCGGCCGACGCCGTGCCCGCGGTCATCGGTGAGGACGACCGGTTGCACGCCGATCAGTTGCAGGCCAACGGCTACCTCGTCTCGAAATGGGTCGGCGAGGAACTCGTCCGGCAGGCCGGTGAGCGCGGTGTGCCGGTGACCGTGTTCCGGCCGGGCACGGTCTGCGGCCACACCGTCTCGGCGGTCAACAATCCGGACGATGCCTTCTGGAACATGGTGCGGGCCGCGGCCACGCTCGGGGTGGCGCCGGATGTGGGGGCGGCGACGGTATCGCTGGTGCCGGTGGACTACGTGGTGCGCGCACTCGTCGCGATCAGCACCGCAAGCGAGTGCGCGGGCTCGGTGTATCACCTGGTCAGTCAGCATCCGGTGGCAGTCGCCGACGTTCTCGATTCGCTGCGCGCACACGGTTACCCGATCGCCGTGCGGCCGCTCGAGGCGGTCCGTGCGGAGCTGGACATCCACTCCGCCGCCCGGTCGGCCGCCGGTGACGACACCCTGGTGCGGGCCGCCCTGCTGGCGCCGACGTTCGCCGGACTCGCAGGCCATACGGTGTGGTCCGACGTCGCCACCCGGTCGGCGCTGGAGGGCACCGGGATCGAGTGCCCGGCCGTCGACCGGGTCGTTCTGGACCGCTACATCGAACGGTTCGGGGAGTCCGATCTGCTCGGTACGGCGGCCGGGCCGAATGCGGAGACCGGAGGTCCGGCAGTGCCTTTCGTCACTCCCGCAGACTGCGGATGAGACCTTCCTGCACGACCTGGGCGACGAACTGCCCCTGCCGGTTGAAGATTCGCCCGGTGGTCAGGGCACGACCGTAACCCGCCGACGGTGAATTCTGGTCGTAGAGCAGCCATTCGTCGGCACGGAAGGGACGCAGGAACCACATGGCGTGATCCAGCGACGCGTCCTGGGTGCGTTCGTCGGGGTGGGTGACCTTGGACGAGCCCAGTAGGGTCATATCGCTCATATAGGCGAGGGTGCACACATGGAACAGCGGATCGTCGGGCAGCGGGTGGCGGTAGCGGAACCACACCTGCTGCTGGGAGGCGAGCCCGTCACGCAGGGTGACCTGTTCCTGCGGCACCGGCCGGATATCCCAATGCTCCCATTCCCGCATGAGCCACAGCCGCTCCGGGCTCATCGTCTCGTGCGCGTCCGGAATATCCTGGGGCAGCGGCACTTCCGGCATCCGGTCCTGATGCTCGGGGCCCTCGTCGCCGACATGGAACGACGCCGACATGGTGAAGATCGCCTCGCCGTCCTGGATACCGGTCACCCGCCGCGTGCAGAACGAACGGCCGTCCCGGATGCGTTCGACCATGTACACCGTCTGCTCGGACGGATTACCGGGACGAAGAAAGTACCCGTGCAGCGAATGCACCTCATACCGGGGCTCCACCGTGCGCACGGCCGATACCAGTGCCTGGCCTGCGACCTGTCCGCCGAAGGTTCGAGCGAGCTGGGACTTGGTCACGGCGCCGCGGAAGATATCCCGCTCGAGCCGCTCGATCTCGAGCGCTTCTTCGATGGTCGCCATGTACCGTCCCTCCATGAATAGACGAGCTCAGGCTAAGCGATGACCGGTCGCGGCCGATGCCCGACTCTCCTCACGGCATGCCGGGTGGCTGGGACGCATTCGTGCCCTGGGCTCCCACGAAGGCCTTGGCCTCCTCCTCCGATCCGGCGGCCGGTGCCGAGCCCCACATGTGCCGGCCGTTCGGTTCGGCCAGGAAGTAGACCGACACCGCACCCACCACGCCCGCGATGATCAGGTAGTACGCAGGCCAGTTCAGATCTCCGGTCACGCCGACGAGCGCACCCACCACCACGGAGGTGGTGCCCGCGAACAGTGATATCGCGACGTTGAACGACACCGACAGACCGGCGCCGCGCACCTTCGTCGGGAACAGCGACGGCAGTGTCGAGGGCATCGACGCGCTGAAACAGATCAGTGTCAGCCCCATGATCAGCAGACCGAGGAACACAGTGAACGGGTTGTCGGTACGAACCAGCAGCACCATCGGGAACGCCAGCACGATCAGCGCGACGACGCCGGTCCAGATGACGGGTTTGCGGCCGACCCGGTCGGAGATCAGGCCGATCATCGGAATGGCAAGCAGCGCAATGGCCATCACCACGATCTGCAGCCACTGCGAGGTCGTCGAGGACACTCCGCCCCCGGTGCTGTCGGGCACGGTCTCGGTCACATAGGTCGGCATGTACGAGGTGAGCATGTAGTTGGTGACGTTCCAGACCACGACCAGCCCCATGCAGACCAGCACGTACGGCCACAGTTTCGCCAGGATCTTGGCCTCGTCACCGGTCTTGTTGGCCTTATCCCGTTCGTCGGAGTCCTTCTCCAGCGCCTCGAAGGCCGGAGTATCGGCCAGGCGCATCCGCAGGTACACCCCGACCGCGCCGAGGGGCAGTGCGACGAAGAACGGTATCCGCCAGCCCCACGCGAGCAACTGATCGTGGGTCAGGACGGCATCGGCGAGCGTGACGACCAGCGCGCCGAGCAGGTATCCGGTGAAGGTACCGAATTCCAGCCAGCTGCCGAGGAACCCGCGGCGCCGGTCGGGTGCGTACTCGGCGATGAAGGTCATCGCGTTGCCGTATTCACCACCGGTGGAGAAGCCCTGCAGCAATCGCGCGCACAACAGCAGCATGGGTGCCCAGATACCGATGGCGTTCTGATCCGGGATACAGCCGATCGCGAAGGTTCCGGCGGCCATCAGGATCATCGTGGTGGCGAGCACCTTGTTGCGGCCGATGCGATCGGCAAGCGGCCCGAAGAACATTCCGCCGAACGGGCGCACCAGGAATGCCACCGCGAACAGGCCGAAGGTGGCGATCGTGCCGGCCGTGTCGCCGAGATGCGAGAAGAACACCTCTTTGATGGTCGGTTCGAAATAGGCGTAGACGCCGAAGTCGTACCACTCGGTGATGTTGCCGATACTCGCCGCGCCGATCGCCCGTCTGATGATGGGTGGGTCGGTGACGACGATGTCGTCCAGCGACCACCGCCTCGGACGTTCGCGTGGTCTCAGCACAGCCACCGACACCGACCTCCTCCGTGTACGCGATCCTCTCGCGATCCGCGGCAGCGCGACCCCGGCCGGGGTGCAGATCGCCTCGCGCAGGTTCCGTCCGGGATCGACTCGCTCAGGCTATGCGATGGTTACCCCGCTTGCTCGGCAACCCTCCGCGATCGCCGAGTCGGTGAGTGCCGGGAGGCGGGGGCATGATGGGCGGATGCCCGCATTCGAACCGATCTCCACCGACGGGCTGATCACCGCGATCGCCGATGCGGCACTCGGTGATCCGGGGTCCGTCGTGGTCGCCGTGGACGGTGCCGACGCGGCCGCACCCCGCACACCCGCCGATCGGCTCGCGGAACTGATTCGCACCCGCGGCCGCCCCGCCGCGGTGGTGTGGTTGCACGATTTCGTCCGCCCGGCCTCGGTGCGCCTGGAATTCGGCCTCGACGAGATGTCCTATCGCACAGGCTGGTTCGACTATGCCGCGCTCGATCGCGAAGTACTGCGAGCGGTACGCCAGCACGACCGGTGGCTGCCCGCACTGTGGGACGAGGCCGGCGACCGCTCCGCGCGCGCCGCGATACGCACGGCCGCGCCGGGAACGGTCGTGGTGGTGGCCGGGCCGATGCTGCAGGGCCGGGGCCTGGACTTCGATGTGATTGTGCGGCTGCGGATGTCGGAGGCGGCATTGCGGCGGCGCACCGATCCCGGCGATCTGTGGACCATTCCCGCGCTGCTGCGTCACGACGCCGAACACGACGAGGTGGCGACCTTCGAGGTCAGGTGGGATCATCCCGACCGGCCGGCGGTCCGGATCGATCGGTGAGCGCGGCCGGTCAGATCGCGAACAGTTCGCGGTCCGCTTCGGGAACCCAGCAATCCGCGGCGACCCCGCGGTCGTAGCTGGTGCGGAACTGGTCGATCAGATGCGGCAGTCCGGGATGCGGGTTGCCGGTCGACCACAACAGTGCGTGCGGATACGCCGGGGTCGGATCGACGATCGGCAGTCTGCGGATGTGCGGATGCCACGGATTGCGGAAGTAGTCGCTGCTGAGCGTGCACAGCGTGGCGGACTCGGCGATGAGCTCGACCATCGCGGTGATTCCGTCGGGGCCGGGCGTCTCCCGTTTGGATCGGGGCGTGATGTCGACGTCGACACCGCAGTGATCACTCAGTTCGCGATAGAAATCGGCCCATTCCGACGGCACCCCCGCTCCGGGGATCCACACCGTCAGTTCACCGGCCTCGGCGAGGGTCACGGTGGATCTGCCCGCCAGGCGATGACGGCGCCCGACCAGCAGATGGACGGGATCCAGATAGGCCGGTGCGGCCGCGACGGCCGGCGGCAGCGGGCGCGGCCCACCGTGCGCGCGAGCGAACGCGGCATCGGCGCGGCCGTGGACGACCATGTCCCGCGAGGTCTCGAAGACATTCGAGATGACGATCTCGGTATCGGAGCCGCGATTGTGGTCCAGATAGAACCGCATCCGTTCCATGGCACCGTCACGCTCGCCGAGCACCGCGACCCGCAGCGGTCGCGGGATGTCACGCACGGCCGCCACCGCCGCGTCGGCCACCGCCAGCAGCGATCGAGCGTGCGGCAGCAGCCGGGCGCCCGCCGCGGTCACCACGATCCCGGCGGGCACCCGGTCGAACAGCGCCGCCCCGAGGTGCGATTCCAGCTTGGCGATCCGCTTCGACACCGCCTGCTGGCTGATGCCCAGAACGTCGGCGGCATGTCCGAATTGTCCTTCCTCGGCCGCGGTCACGAATGCTCGTACCGCGGCCACGTCGAGATCCGCCATCACACCTCCGTCGACAACCATTGGTTGCGCCTGCGCTCGCGCGATCTCGGGCCCGTGCCGTCACGCGCGGAAACGAAAACGCCGGGCCGCCCGATTCGGGTGGCCCGGCGAGAACTCTTACCACGCACGCGTTTCCGCGAGGCGATTCACCAGCCGCGCTCGGCCAGGCGGTGCGGCTCCGGGATCTCCTCGACATTGATGCCGACCATGGCCTCACCCAGGCCGCGCGACACCTTGGCCAGTACATCCGGGTCGTCATGGAAGGTGGTGGCCTTGACGATGGCGGCGGCACGCTCGGCGGGATTGCCGGACTTGAAGATGCCCGAACCGACGAATACGCCCTCGGCGCCCAGCTGCATCATCATCGCCGCGTCGGCGGGGGTGGCGATACCGCCGGCGGTGAACAGCACCACCGGAAGTTTGCCGGTCTCGGCGATCTCGCGGACCAGTTCGTAGGGAGCCTGCAGTTCCTTGGCGGCGACGAACAGTTCGTCGGCCGGCAGCGACTGCAGGTGGCGGATCTCACCGCGGATCTTGCGCATGTGGGTGGTGGCGTTGGAGACGTCGCCGGTGCCGGCCTCACCCTTGGAACGGATCATCGCGGCACCCTCGGTGATGCGGCGCAGCGCCTCGCCCAGGTTCGTCGCACCACATACGAAAGGCACGGTGAACTGCCACTTGTCGATGTGGTTGGCATAATCGGCGGGGGTCAGCACCTCCGACTCGTCGACGTAGTCCACGCCCAGGCTCTGCAGGATCTGCGCCTCGACGAAGTGGCCGATACGCGCCTTGGCCATGACCGGGATCGAGACGGCGTTGACGATGCCGTCGATCAGATCCGGATCGCTCATGCGAGCGACGCCACCCTGGGCGCGGATATCGGCGGGGACCCGCTCGAGCGCCATCACCGCGACCGCGCCGGCGTCCTCGGCGATCTTGGCCTGATCGGCGGTGACGACGTCCATGATCACCCCGCCCTTGAGCATCTCGGCCATACCGCGCTTCACGCGGGCGGTGCCGGTCGTCGAGGTGGTGTCGGGCGTTGTCACGGGCAAACTCCTGATTATCGGGGATTCGTTCGAGAGGGCATCGCTGCGTGCGAACCTCCACGATTCTATGCGCCCCGATCAGGCCACTTCATAGCCAGTCCGACAGTACTGGACTGGTCGGCCCGAATCCGCTCGCCGGTACTCGCGGTCCGGGCGCCGCTACACCGGCGCTATGGCGGGCGTAATCGGTTCGCGGGTGAGGCACGGCCGCGTCGCGGTGACGCCGACCGGCCGAGCCCTCCCCGCCAGGTCAGAGTGGCCCGACGACGAACAGCTGCGACCAGTACGTCGCCGCCTGCTCGCCGAGGTACGGCAGCAGGAAGTCGTACAGCAGATAGGACTTTTGCATTCGATATTCACCTCCACGCACCGATTCGCCGGATTCGATGTGCGGCAAACCGGTTTCGACCCTAACCGATGGTGACGTATCACACAGCACAAATCGGGCACCGATCGCGCCGGACAGACGAAAGGCAATGCCTGTCAACGCTTTCGAGGATCGAGAGACTCAGCTCCGCGCCAGGAGCGGATCGAACAACCCTACGGCGACGACCCGGATCTGCGCCAGCGCGGCCTCGACCGATCCGGTGGGCTGGAACAGATGGCTCAGCGCAAGGCGCACAACGGTTTCGGCGACCGGGGCCAGTTCCGCGTCGGACACCCCCGCCAACCCGTACCGGTCGCGGATCGCCGCGGTGACAGCCTCGACCGCTCGCCCGAGAACCGGTTCCGGCTCTGTCATCAGCGCGGGCAGCAGGGCGGTATCGGGCGCCGATCGGCCGGACAGCACGGCTTTGAGCAGCATATTGTCCGCGCCGGTGCGCAGCGTGAATTCGATCGCGGCAAGCACTCCGGAAATCACATCGTCGGGATGTGCGGCCAGATTCTCGGCGATACCCACGAGGAAGACGTCCACCTCGTTCGCGATGACGACGTCGGCGAGATCTTGTTTGGTCCCGATCTCCTTGTAGAGCACAGGCCGGCTGACCCCCACCTCCTTGGCCACCCGCGACATGTTCACCGCACCCCACCCCTCGGTGCATACCAGGCGGCGAGCGGTTTCGATGACCCGTTCGCGCAACAGCATGCGCATCTCGGACTGGAAGTTCGGCGCGGTAGCCATGTCCTCGATCGTACATCATCGACGAAAACGTTCGACTGTTGACAACTAGAGCATATCTGTATTCAATAAGAACACTTCTTCAATAAGTGTAAATAGAGCGAGGTGGGGCGGCATCCGCGTCCCGATATCCGACGCCGCCGCGCATCATCCGCGCCCACCCCGTTCCACCGCGCATTCACGCGCACCGTCCGTGAGGAGAATCCGGTGACCACGTCCCGAATCAGCGAGCCCGCGGCAGCCGCAGTCCCGCAGTGGCACGACCGCAAGCGCTATCTGTGGCTGCTCGGTCTCGTCCCGCCGACCGCCGTCCTGCTGGCCGCCGGACTGGTGTGGGTGTTCAACCAACTCGGCTGGCAGCACGCGGGGGCGGTCTGGTGGTGGATCGGACCACTGCTGGTCTATGTGCTGCTGCCGATCCTCGATCGCTTCTTCGGACCGGACGGACAGAATCCGCCCGACGAGGCGATGGAACAGCTCGACAAAGACCGGTACTACCGCTGGTGCGTCTACGCCTACATTCCGTTCCAGCTGATCAGCCTGGTTTTCGCCTGCTATCTGTGGTCGGCGGCGGATCTGTCGTGGCTGGGTATCGACGGCGGCCTGAGCCTGGTGTCGAAGATCGGGCTCGCGTTGAGCATCGGCACCATGGGTGGTGTCGGGATCAATACCGCGCACGAACTCGGCCACAAGAAGGACGAACTGGAGCGGTGGTTGTCGAAGATCACTCTCGCGCAAACGTTCTACGGTCACTTCTACATCGAGCACAACCGCGGCCATCACGTCCGGGTGGCGACGCCGGAAGATCCCGCGAGTGCGCGCTTCGGCGAATCGTTCTGGACGTTCCTGCCGCGCAGCGTCTGGGGCAGCCTGCGCTCTTCCTTGTCACTCGAACAGGCCCGGCTGCGGCGAATGGACAAGCGACCGTGGACGATTCACAACGATGTACTCAACGCGTGGCTGATGTCGGTGGTGCTGTGGGGTGCGTTGGCCGCGGTCTTCGGGCCCGGTGTGCTGCCCTTCCTGGTGTTGCAGGCGGTGTACGGATTCTCACTGCTGGAGACCGTCAACTATCTCGAGCACTACGGTCTGTTGCGGCAGCGCACCGCGGCCGGGCGTTATGAGCGCTGTACCCCCGAGCACAGCTGGAACTCCGACCACATCGTCACCAATATCTTCCTGTACCACCTGCAGCGGCACAGCGACCATCACGCCAATCCCACTCGGCGCTATCAGATTCTGCGCAGTATGGACGGCGCTCCGAATCTACCCAGCGGCTACGCCAGCATGATCACCGTGGCGTACTTCCCACCGCTATGGCGCCGCGTCATGGATCGCCGAGTGCTCGCCCACTACGACGGCGACATCACCCGCGCCAATATCCAGCCCGGCAAGCGCGATCGGGTACTCGCCGAATTCGGAGTTCGCTGATGTCCCGATTCCGCTGCCCCATCTGCGATTTCGTCTACGACGAGACCGTAGGCGCACCACGCGAGGGCTTTCCGGCCGGTACGGCGTGGCCGGCGATCCCCGAGGACTGGTGCTGTCCCGACTGCCGCGTCCGCGAAAAGCCCGACTTCGAGCCCCTCGATCCGGCCACCACCCAAGGAGTCTGAGATGACCGACTACAAGCTGTTCCGTTGCGTGCAATGCGGTTTCGAATACGACGAAGCCCTGGGCTGGCCCGAGGACGGCATCACCCCGGGGACCCGTTGGAACGACATTCCCGACGACTGGTCGTGCCCCGATTGCGGCGCGGCCAAGGCCGACTTCGAGATGGTCGAGGTCAGCCGGGCATGAGCGGTTCAGGCCCGGAGGCGGCAGCTTGCGTAACCACGGAGGGCCCCGATCATGCCCCATAAACACAGCATGACCGGGCGCATCGTGATCGCCGGTGCGGGCGTGGCCGGTGCCACCGCCGCCCGCACCCTGCGCACCGAGGGCTATCGGGGCGAGATCGTCGTCTTCGGCACCGAGGCGCACCTGCCCTATCGCCGGCCGATGGTGTCCAAGGAACTACTCGCCGGCACCGCGAACGAGCGACGCCTGCTGCTCGGATCACCGGATTCGTGGGCCGCGCTCGACATCGAGCTGCGCTGCGCGGCCGCGGTCACCGAGATCGACGTCGACGGCAACCGGGTGCACACCGCCGACGGCTCCGCACTCGGCTACGACGCCCTGATCCTCGCCACCGGCGCGCACGCACGGCAACTGCCCGGACCCGAGTACGGCGCCTTCACCCTGCGCGGTGCCGCCGACGTCGAACCGCTGCGCGCGGCGATGGTCGACGGCGGTTCGCTACTGATCGTCGGCGGTGGGCTCGTCGGATGTGAGGTCGCCGCGACCGCGCGCGGACTGGGTGTTCAGGTCGAGGTCGTACATGCCGGCCCGGCACCGCTGGCGCGCGTGGTCGCGCCCGTCGTCGGCGAGCACTGCCGAAAACTGCACGCGGACAACGGGGTCGACATCCATGATGCGGTGGCACTGGAACGTATCGACAACGCGGGCAGTGGAATCCGGGCGGTCGCCGTCGACGGACGGGAGTGGGACGCCGCCGCCGCGCTCATCGCCATCGGGTCCGAGCCCGACACCACGCTGGCCCGGCAGGCGGGCCTGGCCGTCGGTGACGGCATCCTCGTCGACGAGTACCACACCACCTCGGCTCCGAATATCTTCGCCGCCGGTGACGCGGCCGCGGTGTACGACGCCGGCGGTGGTGTCCACATCCGCGCCGAGCAGTGGAACAGCGCCCAGGCCCACGGGGTCGCGGTGGCGAAATCAATTTTGGGACAGGATATTCCACGCGCCGAGGTGAGCTGGGGCTGGACCACCCAGTACGGCACCACCGTCCAGTTCGCGGGCCGCCCGGACCCCGACGACGATATCGTCGTTCGCACCGGCGACGACCCGGACCGGTTCGTGGCGCTGACGTTGCGCGCGGGCCGGTTGACGGCGGCCGCCGCGGTAGCTCGGCCCGCCGATCTGCGCGCGGCCCGATCCCTCATCACCGCGCGGACCGTCCATGATCGCGAGACCTGGACCGACCCCGCCGTCACTCTCGCGGAACTCGCCGCTGCCGAACCGATCGCCCGGCACTGAGTTCGACGTCACCGGCGACCACCATGGATCGGCCCCACATTCGGGCTCTGTTGCCGCACTGGACATCCGCCGCCGAGGGATGGGCGCTGCTCCGCCGTCAGCGGATGGACCGTACCTCGGGCTCTGCCTCCGACCCGGCGGCGGCGATCGCCTCTCCCAGCAGTCCGTCCAGGTGGTACGGGTAGACCTGCTCCCCCATGGTGTCCAGTTCGGCGATGTCCGGTGGACGGCACCAGCGGTAGGCGGTCACGCAGCGCCGCTCCCACACCGTCGGATCCGCAGGCTTCGGATCGAACCAGCGGATACGCGCGACGAAGAACAGTTCCTCGGAACGGATCAGCTCGCCGTTGAACGGGAATACCGCCACCCGGCGCCAGATCGGGCCGCGCAGCAGCGTGGAGTCCAAGGCGAAACCGGTCTCCTCCCACACCTCGCGCACCGCCGCGGTGCGCAGTGTCTCACCCGGTTCGATCCCGCCGCCGACGGTGAACCAGAACGGCGAATCCGGGGTCAGCGGATCGTGTCCGCGCATCAGCAGCACCCGATCCTGTTCGTCGAGCAGCACCACGCGCGCCGAGGTGCGCACGGTATCGACCTCGAGTCCGGTGGTCGCGGCGGCCGTGACCCGCTCGGCGATCTCGAAATAGGTGGGCAGCGGCGCGGTACCGCCCAGGTGCAGCAGCCGCACCGGGCGCCTGGTGCGCAGGGCGAGGGTGTCGCGCACAGCGTCGTTGTGGAAGCGGCGCGCGATCAGCACCCGTGCCTCGGCGTCGGCGAGCTCGGCCACCAGCTGCGGGCGCAACGTCGTGATATCGACCGACGACAAGGCGGCGGCGAGCTGATTCTCCGCGGTCTCCCGCTCGGTCCAGTCCGCCCGTTCGGCACGATCGGCCACCCCGATCAGCCGCTTGGCCTGCTCGGCGGCCGCCGGCTCCGACATCGGACCGGCCATCGAGATCGCCACCGTGCGCGCCACCACCGCCCGCCGCGCCAGCGCCGCCTCAAGTGCGTCGCGCGCCTGATCACCGCGAACGTGCAGCCGGTCGAGCCGGTTGGCGGTGGAATACGCCCAGACGCCGATGGCGATGACGACCGCCGTGATCAGCGCGAGGACCAGGATGGTCGTGGCGGAGAAGGTGATCATCCAGCGGTCCTCACCCGGGCATCGCCGACGGTCACCGTCTCGTACACCCGCAGAATCTGTTCGGCCACGACCGGCCAGTCATATTCGCCCACCACCTGATCGGCGGTCCGCACCTGCTCCTCGCGGCGATCGCCGTCGGTGAGCAGGCCATCGATCACACGGGCCAGCGCGGTCGAATCCCCCACCGGCACCAGCGATCCCGCGGTGCCGTCGCGCAGCACTCGCCGGAACGCGTCCAATTCGCTTGCCACCACGGCGGTTCCGGCCGCCATCGCCTCCACGAGCACGATGCCGAAGCTCTCACCGCCCAGATTCGGCGCGCAATACACATCCGCACTGCGCATGGCCGAGGCCTTCTGCGCATCCGACACCTGGCCCAGGAAACGCAGATGGCCGGCGTGTTCGCCCGCTTCCCGGCGCAGCCGGTCCTCGTCCCCGCGGCCGACGATGAGGATCTCGATCTCCGGATGCCGCACGACCAGTTGCGGCAGCGCACCCAGCAGTACCGCCATCCCCTTGCGCGGTTCGTCGTAGCGGCCCAGGAACAGCACCGTCCCGCCGGGACGCGGATAGCCTTCCAGCAGTGGCGCATTGGCGAACGCGGGCACGTCCACCCCGTTCGGGATCTCGACCGCGTCGCTGCCCAGTGCCTCCACCTGCCAGCGCCGCGCCAGCTCCGACACCGCGATCCGGCCGCTGATCTTCTCGTGATACGGGCGCAGCACGCCTTGGAAGGTGGCCAGCACCAGCGACCGCGTGGTGGAGGTGTGGAAGGTGGCCACGATGGGCCCCTCGGCGACCTTCAACGCCAGCATGGAGATGCTCGGGGCGTTTGGTTCGTGGACGTGTAAGACGTCGAAGTCGTTGTCGGCGATCCAGCGTCGCAGCCGGGTGTAGGCGGTGGGACCGAACGACAGCCGGGCCACCGAACCGTTGTACGGAATGGCGACGGCCTTGCCCGCCGACACCACGAATTCCGGCAGCTCGGTATCGTCGGATGCCGGAGCGAGCACGCTGACCTTGTGGCCGCGCTCGATCAGGACCTGTGCCAATTCGACGACATGGGACTGCACGCCACCCGGTACATCGAACGAATACGGGCAGACCATGCCGATTCTCATCGCGCACCGTCTCCCGCAGATCGCTTACCGGGCGCCGCGGCTTGCACCGCGGCGATGCGCGCGCGCCGCTGTGGTGAGAGATCGCTTTCCCACAGCGGCTGCAACATATGCCAATCGGCCGGATGTGCGGCGATATTGTCCGCGAACCGATCGGCGAGCGCCTGGGTCGCCGGCGCGACTCCACCGGAAACATCCACCGGCGGATAGACTTTCAAACCCCAGCCCTCGCGGCCGGCTTCGTCGACGGTGAACCAGCCGTGCACCGGCAGTAGTGCCGCACCGGTCTCGACCGCGAGTTTCGCGGCGCCCGCGGGCATCCAGGTGCGTTCGCCGAAGAACGTCACCGGCACACCTTTGCCGGTGAGATCACGCTCCCCCATCAGGCATACGATCTTGTTCCGGCGCAAGCGGTCCGCCAATTGCGGGAACGGCGGTTCCTCGCCGCCGGTCAGTGGGAACACTTCGAAGCCGAGACTTTCGCGGTAGGCGACGAAGCGCTCGAACAGCGACTCCGGTTCCAGCCGTTCGGCGACCGTGGAGAATGTGCCGTAGTTCTGCACCAACCAGACACCGGCCATATCCCAGTTGCCCGAATGTGGCAGCACCAGCAGCACACCTCGGCCCCGCGCGAGACCTGCATCCAGATGTTCGAGGCCCTCAACCGGAAGCAAAGGCGATTTCCCCAGCGCCACATGATCCATCGTCGGCAGCCGGAACGCCTCGCGCCAGTATCGCGCGTACGAGCGCATACTCGCGCGGATCACTTCGTCGGGAACATCCATGGGCGCCACACCGAGCACCCTGGCCAGGTTGCGACGCAACTGATTCGGCTCTCCGCCGCGGTGTGCGGCCCGATTCGCGCGGCGACCGACCCGGTCACCACCGACATCGAACCACCGCCGTGCCGTACGTTCGGGCAGCGCCCGCACCGCACGCCAGCCCGCGGAGTACGCGGCATCGGTCAGCGTGGACTTCATCTGCGTCACGCGCGTCGCCTCACTTCGCCGAGTCGGATTCGGCCGTGCGCACCGGCGCGATCACATCGCGGGCTCCGGCCGAACTGCGCACCGCCAGCACGCGCTGGAAGACCGTGACGATACTGAGCACCGCCAGGATGTACATCGCGACATAGACCGCGTAGGTGAGCCACTCGACTCCGAAATAGCCACCGATACCGGTCAATCCGGCACCGACCAGCACGATCACCAGCCGGTCCGGGCGCTCGATGAGACCACCGTCGGCCGACAGTCCGCTGGCCTCGGCGCGAGCCTTGGCGTAGGAGATCACCTGCGAGGTCACCAGGACCACCAGCGTCGCCACGAACAGATGTCTGCTGTGCTCGTGGTACACCGACCACCAGGCCAGCGCACCGAAGATCGCACCGTCGGCGACCCGGTCGCAGGTGGCGTCGAGGACCGCGCCGTATTTCGTGCCGCCGCCGCGGGCTCGCGCCATCGCCCCGTCGAGCATGTCGAACATGACGAACAGCCAGATCACCATCGTTCCCCAGAACAGGTGATCGGTCGGGAACAGCGTCACCGCGGCCACGATGGACGCGGCGGTGCCGATCAACGTCATCGCATCGGGGGTGAGCCCGGTGCTCACCAGCGCCTTGCCCAGCGGCGCGGTCGCCTTCGCGAACGTCTCCCGACCGAAGAAGCTCAGCACGCTACTCGACTTCCTTCGCCTCGTGCCACGCCCCGGCGAGCAGGGCCCGTGTTTCCCGCAGCAACTGCGGCATCACCTTCACACCGCCGACGACGGTGATGAAATTCGCGTCCCCGCCCCAGCGGGGAACGATGTGCTGATGCAGGTGGTCGGCCAGCGATCCACCCGCGACACCGCCCAGATTGAGCCCCACGTTGAAGCCCTCGGGCCGCGACACCTGCTTCATCACCCGGATCGCGCGCTGGGTGAACGCCATCAGCTCGGCGCTCTCCTCGGCGGTGAGATCCTCCAGGTCCGCGACGCGGCGATAGGGCACCACCATCATATGACCGGGGTTGTAGGGGTAGAGGTTCAGCACCGCGAACACCCATTCGCCCCGGGCGATCACCAGACCGTCCTCATCCGACATCTTCGGGATCTCGGTGAACGGATGCTTCAGTCCCGCCGAGTTCTGCTCGTCGGTGTGGTTGTCGCGATCGGCGACCGCACCGGTGATGTAGGACATCCGGTACGGGGTCCACAACCGCTGCAGCCGGTCCGGATCGCCCGCCCCAGTGTCGACGATACGACCCGGATCCTGTTGTGTCACAGCCTCTTCCACCATGCCCTCACTCATACCCCACCGGTCCGGACCTCGAACCCTTCCGCGGTCGGCGAGGCGTTGTCGCGCCGGGAGATCCAGTCGATCACGGTGGCCACGGCATCGGCCACCGGTACCCCGTTGACCTGGGTGCCGTCGCGGAACCGGAAGCTCACCGCACCGGCGGTCACATCCCGCTCACCGGCGAGCAGCATGAACGGCACCTTCTGCGCGGTGTGGTTGAAGATCTTCTTCTGCATCCGGTCGTCGCTGCGATCGACCTCGGCGCGCACGCCGTGCGCCCGCAACTGCGCCGCCACCCCGTCCAGATGTTCGGCGAAGGCGTCGGCGACCGGGATACCCACCACCTGCACCGGCGCCAGCCAGGCCGGGAAGGCGCCCGCGTAATGCTCGGTGAGCACACCGAAGAAGCGCTCGATCGAGCCGAACAAGGCGCGGTGGATCATCACCGGCCGCTTCTTGGTGCCGTCGGAGGAGGTGTATTCCAGCTCGAACAGTTCGGGCAGGAAGAAGTCGAGCTGAATGGTCGACATCTGCCAGGTGCGCCCCAGCGCGTCCTTGACCTGCACGGAGATCTTCGGACCGTAGAACGCCGCGCCGCCCGGGTCCGGAACCAGGTCCAGACCGGAATCGGTCGCCACCCGGCGCAGGGTCTCGGTGGCCTGCTCCCACAGTTCATCGGAGCCGACGAACTTGTCCGGGTTCTTGGTCGACAACTCCAGGTAGTAGTCGTGCAGGCCGTAGTCCTTCAGCAGGTCGAGCACGAATTCCAGGGTGGTGGTGAGCTCCTCGACCACCTGTTCCTGCGCGGCGTAGATGTGCGCGTCGTCCTGGGTGAAGCCGCGGGCGCGAGTGAGCCCGTGCACCACACCGGACTTCTCGTACCGGTAGACCGAGCCGAACTCGAACAGCCGCAGCGGCAGCTCCCGATACGACCGGCCGCGGGACCGGAAGATCAGATTGTGCATCGGGCAGTTCATCGGCTTGACGTAGTAATCCTGGCCGGGTTTGCGGACGGTACCGTCCTCGTTGTACTCCGCATCCAGGTGCATGGGCGGGAACATGCCATCGGCGTACCACTCCAGGTGCTTGGAGACCTCGAACAGGTGGCCCTTGGTGACATGCGGGGTATTGACGAATTCGTAGCCGGCGTCGACGTGACGCTGCCGCGAATAGTCCTCCATCTCCTTGCGGATGATTCCGCCCTTGGGATGGAAGACCGGCAGGCCCGACCCCAGTTCGTCCGGGAAGGAGAACAGGTCCAGCTCCGCGCCGAGCTTGCGGTGGTCGCGCTTCTCGGCCTCGGCGAGCCGGGTCAGGTACTCGTCCTGCGCCTCGGACGATTCCCAGGCGGTGCCGTAGACGCGCTGCAGATCCTCGCGCGACTGATCACCGCGCCAGTACGCCGCCGAGGAACGGGTGAGCTTGAACGCGGGAATGAACTTGGTGGTGGGGATGTGCGGGCCCCGGCACAGATCGCCCCAGACCCTCTCGCCCGAACGCGGGTCGAGATTGTCGTAGATGGTCAGTTCTTTCCCGCCGACCTCCATGATCTCCGGATCGTCGATACCCGATTTATCCGAGATCAGCTCGAGTTTGAACGGCTCCTTGGCCAGTTCCACCCGGGCGTCCTCGACCTCGATCACCCGGCGTGAGAACCGTTGCGCGCCTTTGACGATCTTCTTCATCCGGGATTCCAGCTTGGTCAGATCCTCGGGAGTGAAGGGCCGGTCGACCTGGAAGTCGTAGTAGAAGCCGTCCTTGATCGGCGGGCCGATGCCCAGTTTGGCCTCGGGGAATTCCTGCTGCACCGCCTGGGCCAGCACATGGGCGGCCGAATGCCGGATGACGCTGCGGCCGTCCTCGGTATCGGCGCCGACGGCCTCGACCTCGACGTCGGCTTCGGGGGCCCACGACAGGTCCCTGAGGTTGCCCTCGGCGTCGCGCACCACGACGACGGTCTCGGGGCCCTTGGTCGGCAGGCCCGCTTCGCGCACCGCGGCACCCGCCGTCGTCCCGGCCGGCACCCGGACGAGGGCGGCTGGGGTATTACGGGCTGAGGTGGTCACGGCTGCGCACTCCTTGGCAAGTCGGTCAATGTCGGTGTTCTCGCCACGGACGGCCGCCCGCGGCGTTGTCGTGCGGGTGGCTACCCGCGAGGTGCGGGACGGGCCCGCTGAACCGGAGCAGAACTCCGGGCCGGTCGAGCAACTCCAACCGGCGCGACCAATGCTATCGGGCCAGCACCGTCGATGCGCCGATGGACCGGCCGCAACGGCTCGCAGCGCATCGGATCGGCCCCCGGCACCGGCGACCGGGCAGCGACCGGGTCGCGTTCACCCCCGGTGTGTGAGATCGGCCAGCAGCTGCGCACGCTCGGCGGCCGGACGTTTCGGGCAGCTCGTGCACATCTGGCATCCGGGGACCTCGTAGACCAGGCAGCATGAGATCCGGCGTACGAACGTCCGGGATTCCACCTCGATGAATCGGGGCGCCGGAAGCCGGTCACCGACCTCCGCGGCCAAGCGCGCGCCGGCATCGGGATCGCCCGCGTCGATGGCCCGGTTACCGATCGCGTCGGCGACGACCGCCCACAGCGCGGCCTGCCCGGCGCCGGTCGCCTCGGCCAGTACCGGGACGATCCGGCCCAGGGTGTGCGCCAGTGCGGCACCCGCCGCGATATCCGGTCCGCAGGCCGGTGCGACGATGCGCTCGATTCCGCCGTCGGGCCGCATCTCACAGCGCAGCCCCTCCAGCGTCGAGTCGGGAACCGGGGCGCCGGCGGCGTAGGCCTCGATGATCGGATCGACCAGCGCCGAGGCCGCCATACACCACCACAGCGTGCCCGAAACGCGGGAAATTCCTGTGCCCCAGGAGATTCCCATATCGGCGACCCGCTCCGCGAGCCAGGCCGGCTCGGTGAGCTTGGTCCCGGCCACCGCGGCCGGGACGCCGGGCGCCGGGCGCTGTGCAGCCATCTTTATCCGACTCCGATCCACGTCGATTCAACGAATGCACCACCTCCACCATGACACGGCCGGATCGCGCGGATCGATCGTGCGCCGCGGTGCGCGGACCAGCGTATCGGCGTGGGCGCCGGCACCGGCCAGGCGCGCCGGTACCGCGCGCCACCGGGCCCGTACACGGCGAATGCGCGAGTTCGGCTGTCGGGCTGCCGAACTCGCGCATTCTCACCAGGATCACGCGTGAGTCGCGCTCCCGGTGGGTATTGCGGGCCGCTCGGAATCGGTGATCTCGGCGATGCCGGTCGTGGTGACCTCGAGTACCCGCGCGGTGCCGATATCGAAGAACAGACCCGAGACCGCGACACCGCGTTCGGCGACCGCACGCGCCACCACGGGGTGATCGCGCAGCGTGTCGAGCTGCACCGCGATATTGACCATGCTCAGCTGATCGGCGGCGCCGTAGCCCGCGGCGGCGGCCGCCTCGGCCACGGGATGCCCTGCCCGGAACCGTTGCACGGCCTCGTCGGCGTGCGACAGCCAGTCATCGATATCGGGTCCGGCCGACGCATCCGACAGCAACGCCTTCATCGCACCGCATCCGGAGTGCCCGCACACGACCACATTGCGCACCGAAAGCGAGCCCAGCGCGAAGGCCAGCGCCGCGTCCACCGACACATCCGTACCCCGACGGGGCACCAGATTGCCGATATTGCGCACGGTGAACAGATCACCGGGGCCACTGTTGGTGATCACATTCGGCACGATCCGCGAGTCGGCGCAGGTCAGGAAGAACGAATCCGGATCCTGTCCGTCGCGCAGTTCGTCCAGATGCGGCCGCATCACGTGCGCGTGACTGCGGTGGTATTCGGCCACGCCCTCGGCGACCGGATTACCGCTCTCGGAACGCCACGGCCCGAGCACATCGTCGAGCAGACCACGAGCCCGCCCGCGACGCGGCGGATTGTCCGCCGCGCGTGCCATGTGCGGCGTGCCGATCTCGACGAATTCCACGGTGCCGCCGGTGGATTCGTGCTGTTTCGCCCAGGAGTGGATGGCGTCGTAGGCCGAATGATCGAGGAAGTCCACGGTCAGCTCGACCAGCACATCCGCACCGGCAGGCACCTTCGCCAGCCGCGCCGACAGTTTCGGCAACGCCAGGAAAGTACAGGTGCCGTCGATACTCACCAGCCACCGGTCGGTCCCGGCGACCTGATCCGCCTCCACCGAGACCCGCACCACACGCCACAGCAGCAACGCGAAGGCCACCGCCAGGCCGATCAGCACACCCTCGAGCAGGTTCAAAAAGACCACCGAGACCACGGTCACCGCGTAGATCACCAGTTCGCCGGTGCGGTGCGCCAGCCGGATATGCGCCAGCTTCACCAACTGGACACCGATCACGATCAGCAGACCGGCCAGCGCCGACTTGGGAATCTGCTCGACCACGCCGACCAGGGCCACCGAGAACACCAGCACCCACACACCGTGCAGGATCGCCGAGGCCTGGCTGCGCGCACCGGCCATCACATTGGTCGAGCTGCGCACGATCACACCGGTCACCGGCAGACCACCGAGCAGGCCGGAGGTCACATTGGCCGCGCCCTGCCCGAGCATCTCGCGATCGAAATTCGTCCGCCGGCCGGTGTGCATCTTGTCCACCGCGACCGCCGACAGCAGGCTCTCGACGCTGGCGATCAACGCCACCGTCAGCACAGCCATGGCCACCGCACCCCAGTTGCCACTGGGCATCGCGGGCAGGCCGATGGCATCGAACAGCGAACCGCTCATGGTGATGCGAGCCGGGTCCCCAGGAACGACCAGCGCGATCGCCGTCGCGACGACCACAGCGACCAACGGGCCCGGCACCGTCCGGATCTTGGCCGGCAGATACTTCCAGCCCACCATGATCGCGATGACCAGCCCGCCCAGGGCGACATCCACGCCACTGAGGTGCAGCAGCTGTTCGGGCAGTTCGGAGATGTTCTTCCAGGCCGTGCTCTGTGAGGAACCGCCCAGCAGGACGTGCACCTGCTGCAGGGCGATGGTGATGCCGATTCCGGCCAGCATGGCGTGCACCACGACCGGCGCGATGGCCAGTGCGGCGCGCGCGATCCGGCTCAGGCCGAACACAATCTGCAGCACACCCGCGCAGACGGTGATGAAACAGGTTGTCTTCCAGCCGAATTGATGAATGGTTTCGGCCATGACCACGGTCAGTCCGGCGGCCGGGCCGCTGACCTGAAGTATGGAGCCCCCCAGAGACCCCGCGACGATACCGCCCACGACGGCGGCGATGAGTCCTGCTGCGACCGGCGCACCGGTCGCGACCGCGATGCCCAGCGACAGTGGTAGCGCAACGAGGAATACGACGATCGATGACGGCAGATCGTGCCGGAGGATCGATCTCATCCGGTCCGACCAGGGATTACCCGGTGGGGCCGAAGGTCTTGGCGTCGAGACGGTGTCGGTGGACATATTGCTCCTTTACCGGCGCCGCAGGCGCGGCCCGGTTGGTCGAACATGTTCTCCAGGCATCGAATTCAGCTGCGAGACATCGTTGTCCGCAGTGAGCCGGAAGCGAGGGCAACCCTAATAGTAAAGACTAAGCAAAGCCTTAGAAAAGGGTCTTTAGCCTCGGACACATTCCGAATCCGATGTGACCGCCGTCACCGTTATCTACCTCGACCTGCATCGACGTCGGTCCGACGCCGATTCACCTCCTTCGATCCGCATTCGAATTTTTCAGCGCTGGGAAAGTCACAACCTCATACCGGCACCATGGCGGGCGGGCGGACCTCGCCGAACTCGCCGATCCCGTCCTCGGTGATGCGCAGCACGCGCGCGGTCGCGATATCGAAGAACAGGCCCGACACCACCACGCCTCGTGCCTCGATTCCGCGCGCCACGATCGGATGCACGGCCAATGCCCGGACCTGCACCGCGACGTTGACCATGCCCAGCTGATCAACCTCACCGAATCCGGCGGCCGCGGCGGCAGCCGCCACCGGATGCCCCGCCCGGAACTGCTCCAGTGCCGGCCGGCCGTGCGCGAGCCAATCGTCGAGTCCGGATCCGGTGTGCAGGCCGGTGCACAGCGCGTCCATGGCACCGCAGCCGGAGTGGCCGCAGACGACGATCGATCGGACATCGAGTTTGTCGAGTGCGTAGATCAGCGCGGCCTCGACCGAGGTGTCGCGACCGTCGGCGGGAATCAGATTGCCGATATTGCGCACGGTGAACAGATCACCCGGGCCGCTGTTGGTGATCACATTCGGCACGATCCGGGAATCGGCGCAGGTCAGGAAGAACGAATCCGGATCCTGTGCGTGCCGCAGTTCGTCCAGATGCGGACGCATCATATGCGCGTGACCGCGATGGTAGGCCTCGATACCGGCCGCCATCCGATCGGTGCGCGCGGTGCGGCGCCACGGACCGAGCATGTCGTCGAGCATGCCGCGAGCATGTTTGCGGGCGGGCGGACCGGCAGTGAGATCGGCGATGCGCACGGACCCCAGCTCGACGAATTGTACGGTGCCGCCCAGGCTTTCGTGTCGCCGCGCCCATTCGTGCAGGGTGTCCGACGCGGCGTGGTCGATGAAGTCCACCGTCATCTCCACCGTGACCGGCACCCCGGCGGGGACCTTCGCCAGCTGGGCGGTGAGCCGGGGCAGCGCGAGGAAGGTGGCCGACCCGTCCACGGTCACCAGCCAACGTCCGGTGTCACCGACCGGAGCCGCCACGATCACCACCCGCACCACCCGCCACATCAGCAGCCCGAACGACAGCGCCAGCCCGATCAGCATGCCCAGCAGCAGATTGGCGAAGACGACCACGAGAACCGTTGCGGCATAGACGATCAGATCCCCGGTGCGCCGGGCGAGGCGGATGTGGGCCAGCTTCACCAGACCGATGCCGATGACGATCAGCAGCCCCGCCAGTGCCGCCTTCGGAATCTGGCGCACCACCTCCACCAGCGCCACCGAGAACACCAGCACCCACACACCGCTGAGCATGGTGCTGGCCTTGGTGCGGGCACCGGCCTTGGCATTGGTGATACTGCGGACGATGACGGCCGCGACCGGCAGACCGCCCAGCATGCCGGAGGTCATATTCGCCATGCCCTGGCCGAGGAGTTCACGATCCAGATCGGTGCGGAACTCCGGCCGCAGCCGGTCCACGGCGACCGCGGACAGCAGGGTCTCCACGCTGGCGATCAGCGCGATCGTGATCGCGGCCAGCACCACCGCACCCCAATTACCGTGTGGCAGTTGCGGTAGCGACATCGCGTCGAACAGCGAGCCGTGCAGCGTGATGCGCTCGACGCTGGTCGGCACGATCATCGCCAGCACCGTCGCGACCACGACCGCGGCCAGCGGCGCGGGCACAGCCCGGACCCGGCCGGGCAGATAGCGCCAGCCCAGCATTATCGCGATCACCACCACACCCACCAGCGCGTCGCCGCCATGGATCACGGTGAGCTGATGAGGCAGCTGCACGATGCTCTGCCACGAGGAACTCAGCGTCTGCCCACCCAGCAGGACATGCAGCTGCTGCAGTGCGATGACGACGCCGATTCCGGCCAGCATGGCGTGGACGACCACCGGCGCGATGGCCAGCGCAGCCCGCGCGATGCGGCTCAGCCCGAACAGCACCTGCAGGGCGCCGGCCAGCATGGTGATGAAACAGGTTGTCGCCCAACCGAATTGCTGGATGGACTCGGCGACAATCACGGTCAGACTTGCCGTGGGGCCGCTGACCTGCAGCACCGAACCACCGCACAGTCCGGCGACCAATCCACCGACGACGGCGGCGATCAATCCGGCGGCGACCGGCGCCCCCATGGCGACGGCCACCCCGATGGACAGGGGTAGTGCAACAAGGAAAACCACCACGGAGGCGGGTAGATCGTGTCGTAGCAGAACCGAGAGCCCCCGGGGCGACGTCCGTCGGGCCGAGTCGGTGTCGGTGGACATATTTCTCCTTCGCCGAACCCGGCAGGGTCCGGTTCATCGGTGGAACATGTGCTGGCATCGAAAGCGAGCGGGCGAAGCGTGTTACGCCGAGATGCGTTGCGAATGCGGTCCATCCGGACACGCGAGCCCCTCGGCAACGCATCGAGATCAATAGTAAAGACAACGCAAAGCTGTTGGAAAGCGTTTCCAGAAGAAAAACTGCCGCCGGTATCAAATTGTGATCTAAATCACAGTAGAGTTGGTTCGATGAGACTCGCCGAGCTTCGCACCGCCGGGCGACGTGAATCGAAAAGTGATGCGACAGAATCGGTCTCCCCGAGTACGCCGTAATACTACCGCATCGTCCGCACTGGTCACTTGTACGACTCATCTATCATCAGTCTGCTCCAGACTGCCACGAGCCATCGGCAACTTTCGGCCCGCTCGCGGCGAAGCAGGCCGCCACATCCGCGCACGAAACGCTTAATACGCTGTTGTACAGCGGTTTTCACCGCAAGCGCCGGCTGTCATCCGCTGCCCGTCGGCATCGGCCTCCGGCTCCTGCCGCGACCGGACGCCCCGGGCGATACCGGATCGCACACGGTGCGGGACAGTGGAGCGAGCGGCCCGCCGCTGTGGTGCGCCGCCGAAACCGAGACGAGGGAGGCAGCGGTGCACATCGCCGTACTGGGTATGGGACAGATGGGCCGGGCACTGGCCGGGCGCCTGCTCGACCGCGGGCACCGGGTCACGGTGTGGAATCGAACGAAAGGCCGAGTGGGACAACTCGAATCCGCCGGCGCGGCGGAGGCCGCGACCGTCGCCGAGGCGGTGTCCGGTGTCGACGCGGTGATCAGCATGCTGGCCGACGACGTCGCGGTCACCTCGGTCGCCTTCGGCGACCTGCAGTTCGCGCTCGCGGCGGATACTCCCTACCTCGACTGCTCGACGGTGTCCCCCGCGCTCGGCGCCGCTCTCGCGGACGCCTTCGGCACCCGCTTCCTGTCACTCCCGATCGTCGGCGCACCGGCGGCGGTCGGCGCGGGCAAGGCGGTCCTGCTCGCCGGTGGCGCGGCCGAGCTGATCGATCGGCTCGCACCCCTGCTCGGCGATCTGTCCGACCGGACCCGCATCTACGAGTCGGCGGCTGCCGCGCTGACCGCCAAGGTGACCACGAACTACCTGCTGCTGTCCGGTGTCGCCGCCCTCGCCGAGGCTTTCGCCATCGGCCGTTCCGGCGGTCTCGGTGACAACGAGTTGCGCGAACTCCTCGGCGAGGCACCAGTCGTCGCGCCCGCGCTGGCCAACCGGTTCGACGCGATCCTCACCGCCTCGCCGCAAGGATGGTGGACGACCGTGCTCGGCGCCAAGGACGCCGGGCTGGCACTCGATATAGCCGCCGCGGCCGATATCGACCTGCCGGTGGCCGAGGTCGTCCGGGGCCGGTACGAGACCGCGGCCGACCGGGATCCGGCCGCCGACATCTCGGCGGTGGCCGCGCTCTACCGCGACCGGCCGGACCCGGCCTCCTGACCCGCCGATGCGGTGACCGCCGCGCGACGGTCACTGCTGTGCGAAGGACACGACCTCCCACAGATGACCGTCGGGATCGGCGAAGTAACCGGCGCGAATTCCCCACGGCCGCGGACGCGCCGGCCGCACGATGACCGCGCCGGCGTCGCGTGCCAGATCCAGTACCCGGCCCACCTCCTCGTCGTTGTCGACGAACCAGCCCAGGCTCATCGCGGAACCCGACAGCCGTTCGAGGGGAACACCGGCGTCCTTGGCCAGGTCCTCGCGGCCGTACAGCGACAGCATCACGCCGTTGTCCATGGTGAACATGGCCACCGCACCGCCCGGATTCTCGGCGTCCGCGCGGAATTCGGTGCCTATCACTCCCGGTGAGGACAGTCCCAGCGCGCGGTAGAACCGCAGCGACAGCTCCAGATCGCGTACTCCCAGTGTGATCGCGTGGACTCCTGCTCGCACCAGCGCACCTCCGTATCGAATCGTCGTGTGCCGTCAGTCAACCGATCATCGGCCCGCACGTCTTGTACGGATCGGACATACCGCTCGGACCGCGTAACCGGCGCCGCGCGAGCGCCACTCGAGCCGAGTTCCGTCCGACGCCCGGCGAAACATCGAATGCATCGGTACGAACACACTGGTCAGAGTGGTTGCGATGGAGGAAGACCGCCGCGTAACCAGGTATTTACCTTCAGCCCTTGTCGCGTAACGCGCAGTCTCTGCACGCTACCTGGCATGCAGTACCGCACCGAACAGCTTCCCGGCGATCACGCCGATCGCGATCGCCCGGTCTTCCGCGATCAGGTGCGCCAGCTCCTGCCCGCCGCCTCGCAACTGCCCGCCCGCCGCCTGCGCGATCTCCTGCGTGCGGCCCTGCGCGCGGGCGCATTCGGCTCCGGCCGCCTCCCCGGTGAGGCCGAACTCATGGCCGACCATCACTTGCCACGTGACGTGGTCCGCGCTGCGCTGGGCCTGTTGCGCGAGGACGGCCTGATCGAGCGCCGGCGCGGTGTGGGCACCGTCGCGATCCGCGAGCACTATGTGGTGTCCGGTGCGCTGCCGCCCGAGGGCCGCACGCTGGAACAACATCTGGAGCTGGGCCGCATCGCACCGCGGTTGCTGCACTGGGCGTGGATTCCGGTGCCCCGGGTGATCGCCGACCACCTCGACGGTGTGGGCCCCGACGAGGACTGCCTGTGCATCGAATACGTGCTGCTGCTCGACGATCGCCCACTGGCGGTATTCACGAACTATCTGCGTGCACCGGAGGCGAGCCGGGTCGACCAGGCCGCCTTCGGCGACGATTTCTACACCCTGCTGCGCGGCGGCCGCGTCGAGGTCGACGGCTGCGATGTGGGGGTGCAGGCCGCCCGCGCCGACGACTGCACCGCCGCCCTGCTGCACGTCCTGCCCGGTGAGCCGGTGCTGCTGGTGGAGCAGACCATCCGGACCCGCGGCGGCGAGGCCGTCGACTACGCCCTCGGCTCCTGCCGCGCGGAGATCCAACTGGAACTCGGCGCCATCCCCCGACTCGATATGACCGCGACCCTGCCCCACCGATGACGAGGACGATCATGACACTCGCTGCCACCCCACCCGCACTGTCCGGTCTCACCGGCGCCGTCGCGGCCCTGCGAACCGGTGAAACCACCGCGACCCGCCTGCTCGCGGAAGCCACCGCCGCGGCCGATGCCCACGACGCCGCCCTCGGGGTCTACCTCAGCCGCTTCGACGAGCGCGCCGCCGCACAGGCCGCGCGGGTGGACGACCGGCTCGCCGCCGGGGACCCGGTCGGCCCACTAGCCGGAATTCCGTTGGGCATCAAGGATATTCTCGCCCATTCGGCGGCGCCCACCACCGCGCAGAGCCTGGTGCTGGACCCGGCGTGGGGCGCCGCCGAGGGCGACTGCACGGTGGTGCGCCGCCTGGAGCAGGCCGGTGCGATCGTCACCGGCAAGGTGACCACCATGGAATTCGCCATCGGGGCGCCGGATCCGGACAAGCCGTTTCCGGTACCGCGCAATCCGTGGGATACCGGCCGCTGGGCCGGTGGATCGAGTTCGGGATCGGGCAGCGGTGTCGCCGCGGGCATGTTCCTCGGCGCGATCGGTACCGATACCGCGGGTAGTATCCGAATTCCGGCCGCCTTCAACGGAATAACGGGCCTCAAGCCGACCTTCGGGCGCGTTCCGAAATCCGGGGTGGTGCCCCTCGGGTATACCCTCGACCATCCCGGGCCGATGGCTCGTTCGGCCGCCGACTGTGCCCTGCTGCTATCGGTCCTCGCGGGCTACGACCCCGCCGATCCCTACAGCGCCCGCACACCGGTCAACGACTATGTGGGCGCGCTCACCGGTGATCTGACCGGCCTCACCGTCGGCGTGGACACCCTCGACCGGTTTGCCGACGGCGGAATGGATCCCGAACAGCCGCAACGGTTCTCCGCCGCGGTGGCCGAACTCGAGGCCGCCGGAGCCCGGATCGTGCCGGTCGAGGTGCCGATGTACCGGGAGCTGACCGCCGTCGACGTGGTGGTCATGCTCGCCGAAGCGCACGCCTACCATCGGCGCACCCTGCACGATCGAATGGGACGACTACGGGCGCGCGACCCGCATCGTCCTCGCCGGTGGCGATGCCGTGAGCGGACCGGATTACGTACAGGCGCAACGGGTTCGGCGCATCGGCCGGCAGCGGATGACCGAACTGCTGGCCAGGGTGGATCTGGTGATCACCCCGACCGGACATCTCGGCGCCCCGGCCCTGGCGGATCTGGATCAATTGCAGCCGATGGCCATGCTCGCGAGCCTGCATACGCCGTACTGGAATCCGCTCGGTAATCCCACTCTCGCTGTTCCGATCGGCACCGGCCGCGACGGAATGCCGCTGTCGATGTCGGTCTCCGGCAACCACTTCGACGAGGTCACCGTGCTGCGGGCGGGCGACGCCTATCAGCGCCGCACCGCACATCACACCGAAATACCCACCACCGTCCGCTGATTCGTCAGGAGCACACCGTGACCTGGTCCACCGATCCCGAAGAGAACACCGCCGTCGAGGGGATGCGCACCCTGGTACGCACCATGGCGGCACTGCTCGCCGATGTCACCGACGCCCGCTACACCGATCCCGCCGGCGGCTTCACCATCACCTGATCCGTGCCGAGGAGGCGATCGACGACCTCGCCCGCCCGGGTCGCGGCCGCCGCGACCGCCTCCTCGGCCAGCGTCCGCGCCGCGCCCACGGCGATGCGCGCGACAATATCGGGGCGTATCAGCGCGACCGGCCGCCGCGTCAATCCCATCACTCGGTACAGCGTGGCCGATACGACCGGATCGCGTTGCGCCGCGGCCAATACCGGGTCCAGGGCCGCGACCGCGGCCCGGATCAGCGGATCGGGATGCGGCCCGACGTGCGGCATCGCGCTGTCGGCGATCACAGTGAGCCGCCAGGCGATATCGATCTCGGGTGTCACCGCGGCATAGAAGCGGCGGGCCAGATCCTGCTCGCCCGTGGCCAGGCATCGCTGCAGCACCCGCACCTGGATCGCCGCGACGGTCATGCCCTGGCCGTAGACCGGGCTGAAACTGCACAGGCCGTCGCCGACGGCCAGCAGGCCGGCGGGGAACCGATCCAGTCGTTCGTAGCGGCGGCGCAGATTCGCCTTGTAGCGGAAGGTGGAGATCTCGGTGAGCAGTTCGGCTCGCCGCAGCGGCCCGCGCAAGGCCGGTGCCGCGATATTTGCGGCGAACTCGAGGAAAGCCGCCGGCTCGGTGGGCGGCTGCTCACCCGCGTGCCCGATCAGGGTGAGCACGTGCCGATTCCGGCCCTCGACCGCAAACAATGCCATCGCGCGCGGCGGCAGTTCGCGCACACCGACGGTCACCGATTTGTCCGTCCCGAGCGCATCCGGTTCCAGTTCCACGAAGGCGCTGCGATAGACGATATTGATGGCGGTGCCCTCCTCGCGCGGGCGCGGATACCCCAGGGCGTCCAGCCAAGCCGGGACGACACCACCACGGCCCGTGGAGGCGACCACGAGATCTGCCGGCAACGTCGCTGTCCCCTGCTCGTCCCGCAGTTCGACACCGGTGACGCGCGTCCGGTCCGGATCGGTCGTCACTCCGCTCGCCGCGCACCGATCCCGGATGGTGACTCCGGGCAATGCCGCCACTCGCCGCCGCACGTGGTGCTCGAGTTGCGGGCGGGTGGCCTGTAATCCGCGATAGCCCGTGGAGACCTGTGCGAGATCGGCGCGATGATCGCGGCCGCCCACCAGATCGTCGATATGACCGCACCGGCCGCCGAATTGACAAGATCGGCAACCCTTTTCACGCTGCGCTATCTGCGCGAGCACACATCCTTCGTCTATATCCGCGATCACGAGCCGCAGTGGCTGCTCACCCTCGCGGTGACGCACGAGGGAGCCGAACGCAATCTCGTCGAAACGGTCACCGAACTGCTCACTCCGTTGCTGTCGTCCGGCCATGCGGGGGAATTGTCGGTGACACCGGATCAGGCTGCCGAGATCACCGTGCGCACCGTCCTGTCGCATGTCCTGATCGAACGCAGCACGCTCGGCGACGAGGAGATCGCCGAGACCGTCGCCCGAGCGGTGTCGGCCACCACCCACTCCCGCTGAGACGAACCGCTGCCCTGTACCGCCACCGCACATCGGGGCGTTGTGTCCTTATTTATATTGCGCACAACTTAATTTGGTACTACATTATTGACCGTGACCAACTCACTGGCTCTCGATCAGCAACTGTGCTTCTCGCTGTATACGGCTTCGCGTGCGATGACCGCCCGTTATCGGCCGAAGCTCGAGGCCATGGGACTGACCTACCCGCAATATCTGGTCATGCTCACGTTGTGGGAAAACGACGGCCGCAGCGTCGGCGATCTGTGCCACACCCTCGCCCTCGACTCCGGCACCCTCTCACCACTGCTGAAGCGGCTGCAGGCCGCCGGACTCGTCGAACGCATCCGTTCCGCCACAGACGAGCGGCGCGTGGAGATCCGCCTCACCGACCGTGGGCATGCACTGCGCACACAGGCGTGCGATATCCCGGCCCACATCGCCGACTCCGTCGGCATGCCACTGGAGGACGTGGTGGCACTGCGCGACACGCTGATCCGGTTGACCGCCGCACTGAACACCTCCACCGATCCGGATGCCGACCCGGTATCCGCTGACAGAAAGCGATGACCGCGATGACGACCCTCTACACCGCCGAGGCACTGTCGACCGGCGACGGACGCAACGGGCACACCCGCACCACCGACGGCAAGATCGACCTCGACCTGGCCATGCCGCCGGAAATGGGCGGAAGCGGCGAGGGCACCAACCCCGAGCAGCTGTTCGCCGCCGGATACGCCGCCTGCTTCCACTCCGCGCTACGGCTGGTCGGCAAGGAGGACAAGGCGAACGTCGACGATTCGGCGGTCGGCGCGAAAGTCGGCATCGGCCCGAACGACGCGGGCGGTTTCGGTCTCGCGGTGACGCTGGAGGTCTCGCTGCCGCATCTGTCGCGCGAACAGGCTCAGGCCCTCGCGGACAAGGCGCACCAGGTATGCCCGTACTCCAATGCCACGCGCGGCAACATTGATGTCGATGTGGTGGTGGCCGAGGACTGAGATCAGCCTCGAGCCGAGGCTTCCGATTCGGTGTGGCCCCCGCACCATTGTTGCGGGGGCACCGTCGCGCGAACCTCGTCGATGTGGGCACCGCAGCCCGACCAGGTGGTCTTTCCGCAGGTGCCGCAGGTGGCGCGTACGCACATCTGTCAATCTCCATCTGTCGTCGGACGGCGGGCCTGTCGCATCCCACAGTACCCGGGGGCGGTATCGGACGCCGTTCGGTCGAACCGTTACCGGCGCACCACCATGATCGGGCATTCGACCGAACTCAGTAGCGCGGCACTGGTCGAACCGAGCAGCAGCCCGGTGAATCCGCCACGACCCCGATTACCGACCACCACCAGTTGTGCCGAATCCGATTCTCCCAGTAGGGATCTCGCCGGATCATCGCGCACGACCTGCAGTGTGACCGGCAGTTCGGGATAACGCTCGCGCCACGGCTCCAGCCGCTTGGCGAGCATCTCGTGTTCCGCCGTGACGATGGTGTCCCAGCCGAACATCGAGATATCGAGGCCGGTGGTATCGCTCCAGGAATGCAAGGCCACCAGCTCCACACCGCGCCGATGCGCCTGATCGAAGGCCGCCGCGATCGCGGGAGTGCTGTTGTCGGTGCCGTCGATGCCCACCAGCACCGGATGGCGCGCGGCGACGGGATCGGTGGCCGAACCCGATTTCACGATCACCACCGGACAGTGCGCGTGCTGGACCAGCGCGGAACTCACCGATCCCAGTACGGTTCGCTGCACCGCTCCGCGACCGCGGCTGCCCGCCACCACCCGGCGGGCCCGCTCCGATCGCACCAGCAGGTCACCGATGATCAATTCCAAACCGATTTCGGCGTCGATCTCCAGGTCCGGCCCGCCGATTTCGCGGGCCACCGCGGTCGCCTCGGTCAGGATCTGCTCACCGTCGGTGCGCAGCCAATCCGGCTGTGCGGTGCCGGCGGCCAGGCCCGGTCCGAAACTCGCCGGAATGGCGATCGAATGCACGATCTCGAGCCGGCATCCGCTCAGCGCGGCATCACGCGCGGCCCACGCCACGGCGTGCAGGGATGTGGACGAACCGTCCACGGCGACCACGATCGGCGCGGTGGCATCGGATTGTTCGGTGGTCACGCTCATCCTCCTCGGTCGACTTCCCGGCAACGGGCCGACACGGCAAAACTCACACGAACAGCGACAGCTCGATCGTAGCCTGCCCACGCCATCGGCCGCGGCCGCGAATCGGCGCGGCTCATCCGGGCGGGGGATGCCCCGAACACTCGGGTCTGTCCCAACCCAGCGGAATGTAGTGAGTTTGTCCGTGCGACAGTCGTATTCACCAGTCATCGACAGAACAGGAACGCTGTATGAGGAAATTCGCGACACTGACCCTGATCGCCGCCGCCACCGCCGTGATCGCCGGTGGCGCCGGGATCGCGGCCGCCGAGACTCCCACCGCGACCCCGGTGATCGCTCCCGGCGAGCCCGATCCGAACGGCACCGGTTCCTCGTCCGTCCTCGCCGATCTGGTGGACTCGCTGGCCAGCGGCAGCGCGCAGCCCGCGAACGCACGGTAGTTCCGGCACCGAGGCGGGACCCGGGCGCACCGAGCCCACTATGTTCGAGGGTATGCACTGGGATCAGATGACCGCCACGCCCGATGAGCTGCGCAAGCGCGCTACCCGGCTGCGACGCGGTGTCGGCCAGATCGGGCTTCTCGAATCGATCCTCAGCGCCGCGGAGGGGCCCTGGCTGGGTGCCATGGACGCCGACGGCCGAGGTACAGCCGAACTCAGAATGCATCTGGCCGGGCGGTATCGGGTGACCGCGGTTGTCACCAGCGCCGGCAAATTGAGCATGGTCGCACTGTCGACTCCGGCCCCCGGCCACGATCACGAACGCGTGCTGTCGCTCAAGCCGGCACTGCGCAAGGGCTGGGAAGACGATGAGCCGATGCCGAAACAGCCGCAGTGGCTCGACTATCTCGTGGACTGGGTGCGCTCGGCCAGCACCGACGTCGATCCCCGCGCGGTGCTGGCCTGGCATCTCGACGGCGCCGACCGCCGGTTGGCCGCCATGGACGAGACGATCGAGAGCCTGCGTCTGAGCCTGTCCGAACGCGAACAACTCCGCGACGAGGTCGCCGCCGAAGTGACCCGGCTCCGTACCGAACTCGACGCCCTCGGTCCCGCGACCTGAAGCCCTTTTACTCCGATTCCGCGATCTGCGCGAGGATCGCCGCCCGCGTCACCGCCCAGGCCGCGGAGTTCGGGTCGGTGAACTCGGTGTGCCCGGTGCCGGGCAGGATCCGCAGTTCGGTGCGGTCCCCGGCACGCCGGGCGGCATTGATGTAGCGGCGGCTCTGCTCGGCCGCGACCACCCGGTCGTTGTCACCGTGGATCGCCGTGATGTGCACACCCACCGGAAGATTCGTGATCGGCGAGGCGTACCGGTAGTGATCGGGCACCTCGGCGGGCAGACCGCCCAGCAATTTGCGCGCGAAACCGTCGTTTCCGTGTGCCACGGCATAGTCGAGATCCAGGACCGAGGCCATCAGCGTCACGCTCCGGATGTGCAGTAGCTGTGGTCCATCCGCTCCGGTGGTACGCCGTCCCGCGGCCCACGCCGCCAACTGTCCGCCGGCGGAATGTCCGGCCAGATGGACCCGCCCGAGATCCAGCCGACCTCCGGCGCGCTGCTGGACCACCGTGGCCAGGGCTCCGATCGCGGCGTCGGTATCGGTGAGCGTCACCGGCCAGCCGCCGGCACCGCTGACCCGCCGGTATTCGATATTCCACACCGCCACACCGGATTCGGTGAGTTGACGGGCTTGCTCGGCGAACTGTGACAGATCCCGGTACTGCGCCCAGCCGCCGCCGTGGACCAGTACCACCACCGGACAGCGCCCGACCGACCCCGTCAGCGGGCCACCCGCCGGCAGGTACAGATCACCGAAGGTATCGGCCTCGGGACCGTAGGCGATGCGAATCGGCACTCCGGGCACGACCGGCTCGGTGAACAATCCCGGGACGATGGGGCCCGCCGCACCACTGGGCGCGACCGGTTCCACCGAACCGAATCCGATTCCCCCGACGACGGCCGCCAGTACCGCCGCCGCGGCCCAGCGGCGTGCCGACCCGAATTCAACCCCCACCACGTGCGGGACCTCCTGCTAGAGCCACTCGTGCTCACCGTAGCGGGAATCGCCTCGTTACGCCGCCCACGTGACGCGCGGCACTACCACCAGTGCAGCAGCGGTTCCACCGCCCGCCCGAGCGCACCCGCGAGCGACCGCGAATAACTGGAGGTCAGATGGTGTTCGTCGTGGTAAACGAGGATATTGCCGACCACTGCGGGGCATACCTGCGCATCGCAGAACGCATCGCTGAGATCGATGGGGAAGATATTCGGATAGCGCGCCGCGGGTTCGGCCTGCGGATCGACCGGATCGAGCGCTTCGGCGCGGCGCATACCGCAACTGATCGCGCTGCCGCCCCCGGCCAGGCAATCGGCCGCCTTGAAGGGCACCTCGCCACGACGCGACCACGGGGTGTCCCGCATGGTGATGACGTTGAGTCCCCGATCGGCCAGTGCCGCCCACACATCCACATATTGCGGCGGCGTCTCGTCGCCGGCGCCCGCACGCGGTCGGCTACCGGTGGTGAACACCCAATCGGGCCGATCCACGGCGAGCCGGTCGACGACCGCGCGCGACCAGTCGCGGCAGTCGGGAATCGGCTCCCCCTTGTAGGTGGCATCGGCTGCCAGAGTCAGCGGGCAACCCATCTTCAGATACACCTGGATGCGAAACGAGTGCTCGGCGGCGAGTTCCTGGAAGGCCGGAACCCAGTGCTCGGCATGGGAACTGCCCACCACGGCGATCGTGCGGGTGGCCGACGCGTCGCCGTAGGTACAGGTGACCACATCGCGGGTGTCCCAGTCCGCGATACACCCGTCGAGGGTGGGCGGCGGCAGTTCGTTCGGTGCTTGCAGCACAGTGGGCCGCATCGCCGCCGACGGTGTCGGCGCGTGGGCCGCCAATGCCTCCGCGCCGGGATATTGCGCGATGCCCAATGCCCGCGCCGCCGGGGCGGGCTGGGTGCGCACGACCCCGAACTGCCACACGGTGGTGGTCGCGACCACCACCACGGCCACGACCCATACCGCCGATCCGGCGATGTGGCGATACCGCACCGATCGGGCCGCCGCGGTGCGCGCGCCCATCCGCAACGGCTGCTCCACCCATCTGCCGGTGCCCCAGGCCAGCAGCAGCGATACCGCGATCACCCCGGCGCCGCCGACCAGCCCGGCCCGCGACCGGCCGGACTCGGCCAGGTAGAAGATCAGGATCGGCCAGTGCCACAGATACAGCGGATAGGCGACGCCGCCGAGCCACTGGGCCGCTCGCGAGGCCAGCAGCCGGTTGGGCCAGGGCCTGTCCTCGGCGGCGACATTGTTGGCCGACGCGATCACCGCCAGTGCGGCCAGCACCGGCACCAGCGCCGCCGGACCGGGATAGCGATTGGCGCCGTCGACGATCAGCCAGCCGCAGGCCACCACCACCGCCACACCCGCGAATGCGGTGATCCCGCGCAGGATCCGGGGCAGTGTGAACGCCGGACCGGCGAGTGCGAGCGCCGCACCCGCGAGCAACTCCCACAGCCGGGCGCCGCTGTCGTAGTAGTTCCAGCCCTGATGCGTCGCGGCACCGTGTGCCGCGTACAGCAGCGACACCAGGGCCGCGGGAGCGATCAGCACGGCCAGCACGGCACGCACCCGCGCGATCCGGCCGGTGCGGCGCAGAACGGCGGTGACGGCGGCGACCACGACGAGTGCCAGCAGATAGAACTGCCCTTGCACGGCCATCGACCACAGATGCTGCAGCGGGCTCACCGAGGGATCGGCGGCCAGATAGTCCGACCAGGTCAGCGCGAGCCGCCAGTTCTGGTAGTAGAACAGCGAGGCCAGCGTCTGCCCGGCCAGATCACCCCACTGGGTGTAGGGGCGGGTGTACGCGGTCGCGGCGACGACGGCGGCCAGTACGACCACCATGGCGGGCAGCAATCGTCGTCCGGTGCGACGCAAGGTGAATCCGATGCCGACCGACCCGGTCTCCGCCCGCCGCACCAGCAATCCGGTGAAGAAGAATCCGGACAGCACCAGAAAGACGTCCACCCCGCCGGAGACCCGGCCGAACCAGATGTGGAACACCACCACCAGCGCGATGGCCACACCGCGCAAGCCGTCGAGATCACTGCGATACGCGGTGGCCCGGGATACCTTGTCCGCCACCGGCCGCGGCCGGGACGGGGCGGTGACACCCGCGCCCGAACTGCTTCCGGTCACCACGCGCGGTGCCGGTTCCCGCGATCACGCACCGACAGCGCCACCGAACCGGGCAGATGAACACGCGCAGACCACAACACGTCCATTCTCATAGCACGCGGCAAACGGTCAGCGCCACTTGACTTTCCGAATTCGACCCGGTGGGCTAAACTCCACGCGCGCGCCCGCGTTCCCGCCAGGCCACCGCGGGATTCCATACCGGCGCGGTCCGCGATCTGCTGATTGGATAGAACGCGAGCCCGATCAGGAATGACGACAGATGGCCGATCCCAGTGAAGGTGAGATGGATCAGCGGCGGCGCCGCGAAACACGCGCCCGCCGCCACGACGTAGGCCCACCGCCACGGATAGGCGATGTGATACGTCAGCACTCCGACGATCCCGGCCAGGAAGTAGCTCACGCCGATATCGCGAACGTCGATGAGCGCGGGATCGGCGTGGCCGTGCCGGATGGCCCAGCCCAGCACTCCCTCACCGATATAGGTGGCCGCGACATGTGCGACCAGCCCCACGCTCGCCCACCGCAGGGCACCGAGCCAGCGCTCGGCGGGCGCGTGGAATACCCAGAACAGCAGCAGATACGGCAGCCAGAAGTAGCCGTCGATCCACAGCAGACTGGTCACCAGGACGTGGACCGGATCACTCTTCAAATTGTCCAGATTGGTGGATCGCTCGCCGAGCAGGGTCTTCAGCTCACCGCGCGGCACCGAGTGTTGCACGATGGTCGTGACCAATAGCAGGGCCAGCCACGAGAATGTCCACGGCGCAGTGCGAATCCTGCGCCACACCGAACTCGCGCGGCGATGTACCGGATGTGGTTGTCGATTCACCGCCGCAGCTCCTCACCGGCCGGCCCGAGCCGGTGACCGCCCAGACGCGCGAACCGGCACATCGACATTGCGCGCCGCAGCCGGCACCCGCATCACCCACGACGGATGAAGCTGTGCCCCGGCCGTTCACGGGCGGGGCCACAACCACAGTCAGCCCGCCGACGCCACCCAGGCGGGCAGGCCCGCGAGACTGCGGCTCAGATAACTGCCGTCACCTGTGAGTGAACGGTCGAATTCGGCGGGGTCGTTGAGATAGGTGGTCGCCAGGGATTTGGTGTGCACCTGTGCGTACTGCTCGCCGTCGGCGGAATGCGACCGCACCCGCACGCCGGACAGCAGCTGTACCCCCGCGCGCTCGGCGGAGTCGAAACCGTATGCGACCGGGCCGGTTTCGTCGAGGCCGTAGCAGATCGTGATCGGTCCGGACATCGCGCGCACCCGCTCGGTCACGGTCGAGGCCACCGAATGCGGTGCCACCCGTAGCCGGATCCGCCGCAGCGCCGCCGCCACCTCGGCCGGCAATTCCTCCCGGGTTCCCTGCACCATGGCCTGGTACACCGCCGGTTCGGCGATCAGCACAGTCGGCGATTCCGCGGCCAGCTGACGGTGGATATTGCCCGGCGCGTGGGTCCCGGCGGGCAGCACGAGGTCGGCGCCGGCGACGAGGTTGGCCACCGTAGCGGTGTGAAATCCGAAGCGCCCGAACAGACCCGCGAAACACAGCACGCGATCGGATTCCCGGAGTTTGCTCGCACCCACCCACGCGGTCGCCGCGTTGAGAACCGCGGTCGCGGAGTACTCGAGGCAGACCAGCCGCCGCGACGGCGCGGAGGCGACCCGGCACAGTTCGGTGTCGCGATGCAGCGACGGATGCTCGCCGTCGATATCGGTGCGCTGCGCCCAGGAACGTTCATCGAGCCGGATCCCGCTCGCCTGCCCGGAGGCCACCACGGCATCGATCCCGCATTCGTCGATCAGCTGACGCATCGCCGCCAAGGGAAGGGCGGGGTTGGCCAGGATCGGGACGTCCCCGCGGGCCAGCAGCGACAGCACCGTAGAGATGTATCCGGGGTAATTCCCCAGCGCGACAAGAACTCTCGACCGTGGGCGGCGTAGTACCGTGTCGAACCGAGCGGCCTTGTCCGCCACCTCCGCGAGCAATTCGGCGAAGGTTCGAGCGTCGTGCGCCGCCGACACCGTGGTGTGCGGGCGCATCCTCATGGCGGTCGTGACCGCGCTGAACAACAGCGCGGGCCTACCGGCACCGGCCGCAATATCCCTGTCCCGATATCCTCGAATATTCACCGATGCAGAATTCGTTGTCATCGAATACCAATCTTTGTTCCCCCTTGTCCGATATCTACCGCATTCCTCCCCGCAGTACACGCTCGCACCCAATCACATGTGAACTCACATGCTCGCCATCGGGATGCGGTCACATTAGCCACAACTACAACAATGTGCAACCGCGTTCATTCTTACGCGTTTCGCGAATACATTTACGAATGCAAGCACATTTGCACGGTTGAATGTGCTCGATTCTGCGCGTACCGATGGCCGCACGGGAGCCGGCGCGGGGCCCTCCGACTTGTTTGCGCACCGCGAATCACGATCCACCTCGATCGATGCCATCAGCGTGAACAACCCGGCCCCGGCGGGCGCCGGGACGGGCGCCCACACCGCCCGCCCGGCGGCGGGGCAATACGTCCGGACACAGCACTCCGAGAATCATCGTGCCCCGAGCCCGTGCCAAATTGTCGCCGACGCGCCGCGCAGGTTTCGAGAACTGCCGAGGGGGCATTGTCAGGAAATGCGCCCGCGCACCGGGCCGCATTTCCGCATCATTCGACGCCCTCCCCCGAACTCGTCCGGGAACGAATAAACAACGGCAATTCCACGGGCCGCCGTAACCCGAGCTGCCCGGGTTCGAACGCGGCCGCACACCGATCGGAGGGGACACGCGGGGCGGATCCACCGGCCGACGCGGCACGCCGGCCGCGACATCGACCCGGGGTTACGGTGCGATCAGCCTGCGGGCCGCGAGTACCGTTGCGGCACGCCGTACTTCGGTATCGCCGACCGTCGGAGCATGCACCGCGGAGGTACGCGCGAGGTCGGTGAGCAGCGTCAGCAGAATCGACGGCTGGAATTCGACAGTGATCCAGCCACCGCGCTGGCCGCGGCGGATCTCGGCGATCTTGGGCGCCACCGCCCGGCGGATCGCCTCGTCCGCACCCGGGATGTGCACGCCCTCGATCTCCGCCCATGCCTGTAGCCGGGCGTTGTCCGGATGCTCGAGATAATGGTCGAACAGCCTGCCGACATAGGCCGGCAGATCATCGGCATCCAGCGCCGTCTCCGCGGTGGTCTCACCGGCCCACTGCTCGGTCACCGCCGCGTACAGGCCCTCCTTACCGCCGAAATAGGCGTACAGGCGGTCCTTGCTCGCGTGCGCGGCGTCCGCGATCCGGTTGACCCGGGCACCGGCGATGCCGTGGTGGGCGAACTCCACCTTGGCGGCGGCGAGAATTCGCTCCCTCGTGGCATGACCGGCTGCGCGCATGAGGCGGATCCTATCTTGCCGAACCAATTGGTTCGGGTGTAAGTTCCCGAACCAATTGGTTCGGCACACGAATCGGTTCGATGAGCGGAGGGAAACCATGACCGGCACCACCGGGCGCTGGCGAGAGCTGGCGGAACAGTCCAGCGGCGTATCGACGGCCGATCTGGATCTGCTCTGGTCCGAACTCGGGACGGTGCGCGCCGAGGACATCCTCGGCGAGTGGAAGGGCGGCGCCTTCCGCACCGGCCATCCGCTGTGTCGGGCGCTCGACAAGAGTCGTTGGCACGGAAAGACATTCGTCTCCACGATGGATGCCAAACCGCTCATCTGCCGCGCCGAGGACGGGACCCTGTTCTCCGACACCGCGCTGGGCGGCGGCGAGGCGACGCTGTGGAATATCGAATTCCGCGGCGAGGTCACCGCGACCATGGTCTACGACGGTCGCGCGGTATTCGACCATTTCAAGCGACTCGACGACACCACACTGATGGGCATCATGAATGGGCGTCCCGAGCTGGTGCTGGCCGGCGGCGAATTCTTCTACTTCTACCTGGAACGGATCTGACCGGTGCCGATCACCACCGCCGCCTTGTCACGAGATCCGCGCGCCCCCTTCGACATCGAATCCGTGGTCGTCGACGATCCGCGCGACGACGAGATCCTGGTACGGATCGAGGCGGCCGGAATCTGTCACACCGATCTGGTGTCCCGCGCCGCCGGCAACGCGCAGCGCCCGGTACTGCTCGGCCACGAGGGAGCGGGTGTGGTCGAGGCCGTCGGCGGCCGGGTGGACGGTATCCGGCCCGGCGACCGAGTCGTGCTGACCTACCGGCACTGCGGCGAGTGCCGCAACTGCAGGCTGGGCCGCCTCGCGTACTGCGCTCGTTCCACGGCGCTCAATCAGTTCGGCGCCCGGCCCGATCGCACACCGCGCATCACCGTGGACGGCACCGCGGTGCGAGACGGATTCTTCGGCCAGTCGAGTTTCGCCGGATACGCCCTGACCACTGCCGACAACACCGTCGTGGTTCCGGGCGCCACCGACCTCGCGGTGGCCGCCCCACTGGGCTGCGGATTCCAGACCGGCGCCGGCGCGGTGCTCAATATCCTTGTGCCCGAACCGGATGCGCGGCTGGTGATCTTCGGTGCGGGCGCGGTGGGAATGGCGGGCCTGCTGGCCGCGCTCACCCTCCCCGGGGTCGAGGTGATCGTGGTCGAGCCCGCCGCGAAACGGCGGGCACTCGCCATCGAGCTCGGCGCCGCCGCCGCGCTCGACCCCGCCGACGGCGAAACGTCCACGGCCCTGGCCTATCTCACCGGCGGTGCCACCCACGCCCTCGACACCACGGGCCGGCCCGATGTCCTCGCCACGGCGGTGGCCGCACTCGGCGTCGGCGGTGCCGTGGCGGTGGTGGGGCTGGGCGCCGGCGTTCCGCCGATCGATCTGCGCGATATCGTGCTGGGCGGCAAATCGGTGCGCGGCTGCCTCGAGGGCGACGCGGTTCCGGCGGAGTTCATTCCGCGACTGCTCGAGCTGTATCACGCGGGCCGCTTCCCGATCGACCGCCTGGTGCGGACCTATCCGCACACCGAAATCAACGCCGCCCTGGCCGATCAGCACGCCGGTGAGGTCGTCAAACCCGTTCTCGCCCGCTGACGGCGGTCTGTCATCGGCACCATGCCGATTGACCATACGAGCAGCAGTTTCGTATGGTTATGTGAGCGTCGGTTCGAGGTAACCCGGTGAGAGTCCGGGATGGTCGCGCCACTGTGTGCATTCCGGTGACGGAGTGCGAGTCAGGTACTCGGATCGCGCGATGATCATCCGTCTACGGGGACGCGCAATCCCCTGAAGGAGTGCCTCATGGCTACTTCGTATGTCCCCCGGTCCGGTGTCGAGTCGATTCGGCTCTCGATTCCCACCACAGCACTGTGGCTGGCCGGCACCACTTTCCTGGCGCTGCTCGCCATCTACTTCATCGGTATCGACCAGGGCGCGGTCTCCGTCTTCGGCAGCGATATGCACGTGCACGAATTCGTCCACGACGCCCGCCACTTCCTCGGCTACCCCTGCCACTGACCGGCGGGAACGAGTCGACACAATGGAAAAACGAATCATCGGTCGCGGCGTACTGGTCGGCGCGATCGGCGGACTTCTCGCGTTCGTGTTCGCCCGGATCCTGGCCGAACCGATCATCAACCGCGCCATCGGTTACGAAGGCGGCCGCGACGAGGCGCACACCCGGATGGAACAGGCCACCGGACACGCGATGCCCGGTATGGAGGAAACGGAACTGTTCACCCGATCCGTGCAATCGAATATCGGCATCGGTTTCGGCATGATCATCTTCGGCGCGGCCATGGGTGCGCTGTTCGCGGTCGTCTATTGTCTGTTCATCGGCCGCGTCGGCAAGCTGAGCCCGCGCAATCTCGCACTCTGCCTGGCGGGCGGCATGTTCGCCGTGCTCTACGCCGTCCCATTCTTCAAATACCCCGCCAACCCACCCTCGATCGGTAACCCCGACACCATCTCCGAGCGCACGGGTCTGTACCTGCTGATGGTGGCGATTTCGGCGGTGGCGGCCGTCGGCGCGGTCCTGCTCGGCCGGCGTCTGCGAGCGCGGCTCGGTAATTGGAACGCGACCATCGTGGCCGGACTGGCCTTCATCGTCGTGGTCACCGCGGTCGCGGCACTGCTGCCCTCGCTCGGGCATCTGGCCGCCAACCGCGCACTCGGCGATGCGGCTACCGAGACCCCGCGCCCGCTCACCGATGCGAACGGGCAGATCGTGTATCCGGGCTTCCCCGCCGACGACCTGTACTACTTCCGGCTCTATTCCCTTGCCGCGCAGGTCATTCTATGGACGGTGATCGGTGTGGGCTTCGCATCGCTGACGCCGCGGCTGTTCGGGCGGGCCGAAACCGATTCCGCCGCACCGGCTCCGGTGGTATGAACCCCGGCATCACTCGGCTCACGCTGATCAGTCACGCAATGACACAGTCGATGCGATCCGCCCGGTTCCCGATCGACGAGCCGATCGAACGAACCACTTCCGGCGCCGCGCCTCCCAGCGCGGCGCCGCGAGCGGATCTCGTGCGGATCGCACCCGAAGGCCGGACCGTGCAGACCGCCGGACTGCTGGAACTGCCCGGCGCGACCGACCCCGCGCTGCGCGATCTGGATTGCGGCGAATGGGCGGGGTCGGCGATGGACGCGCTCGCGCCGGAGGATCTGATGAGCTGGCTGACCGAGCCCGGCTACCGCGGCCACGGTGGCGAATCCGTCACCGATGTGATCGACCGGGTGCGGGAATGGTTGCACTCCTGCGCCCCGCTGCACCGGCGCATCGTCGCGGTCACCCACCCGGCCGTCATCCGGGCGAGCGTCCTCATCACCCTGTCCGCACCGCCGGAGTCGTTCTGGCGCATAGATATCCCGCCGCTCAGCGCGACCACCCTGCACGCGCGCGGTCCAGGCTGGACGATCCGGCACACGGCCAACCCGTTGTGACCGGACGATCGTGATCGACGCGGACACCGCGCTGATTCACTCGGGGTGTTCGGCCAGCAGTTCCGCCAGCACCGCCGCCTCGCTGATATCGATGCGTGCGGTCGCCGAGAGCAGGGTGAGCGGTCCCCGATGCGCCAGCTCGCGCAGGTGATCGAATACGGCCGCCCGCTCCGGATCCCGCAGTTCGTCCCGGTAGCGGCGGCCGAATTCGTCGAACCGTTCCGGATCGTGGCCGTACCATTTGCGCAGTTCGGTCGACGGCGCGAGCTGCTTGCACCACTCGTCGAGGTGAGCGCGCTCCTTGCTCACACCGCGCGGCCAGAGGCGGTTCACCAGCACCCGCGCCCCATCGTCCGGACTCGGATCGTCGTAGATCCGCCGGACCCGGACCTGCGGTCGAGTACTCGCCATCGAACCTCCTCCGATCGCTGCCCGCTCGTGTCACAGCACGGTCGACAGTAGCCACACCCGTGCGTGTGATGAAGGAGGACAGCCACGGCGGGCGACACGCGAACGGTGTACGCGGGCCGATTCCATCCACCTTACGGACCCGTAACTTACGGTATCGTAGGTTTCGTGAAATTATCGACATCGGCCGCCGTCACCAGCTCCCCACCTCCGGTGGTCGAATTCGACAATCGCGATGTGGTGTACGAGTACTACCGCACACACCGGCCCCCGCGGGCCCGCGCGCGATTGTTGTACGCCGTCCTCGCCTATCGCAAACGCCCGGCGGTCCGGTACGCGGACCGGGCTCATGAGCAGATCCGGCGCCTGATTCGTGACGATCGACGCCTGATCATCGCGATCAACCACCTGAGTGTGGAGGATCCGCGCATGGTCGCCGCATTCGCGTGGCGCAGTGTCTTCCGGTCGCGGATCGGCCGAATCCGGGTGCTGGCCAAGGACGATCTGTTCATCGACCCCGCACAACGCGCACGAATCGACATCATGGGCGCGATCCCGGTGTTCCGCGGTAAGGATCACGGACCGCGTGCGGCGCACGCCGCCGGGCAGCAACTGATGGATATGTGCGTGCAGCGGATGGCCGACGGCGACGACCTGGCGTTGTTCCCGGAGGGTACCTGCAACGAGATCGACCCGGCACGGGTGCAGACCGTCGGCACGGGAATCGGGCATATCGCCGCGCGCGCCCGAAAGGCCGGCACCGCACCGGTTTTCGTATTCCTCGGGCTGACCTACGGCGCCGACGGCCGAGCCACCTTCTTTCTCGATCAGCCGATGACCGAGTTCCCCGAGCGCCCCGCCCAGATCACCCGGGCGGTCGGCGCACGGATGCAACAGGCCCTCGACGGGGCGATCGCCGCGGCACGCTGATCAGCGCCCTGCGGTCAGCAGGCGGGAAAGGTGCGCGTCCCGGACTCGTCGGCCGCACCCACCACCGCGCGGAAGGATTCGGCTTCGACGACCGGCCGACGCATTCCGGCGGATTCCAGCGCGCGGGCCTTGAAGGCCCGAGCGGCCAGGGTCGGCAGGTACTGCGTGGGCGAGGCTTGTGCGAAAGCCGTTTCGTCGCAACTACTCTCACCCCACAACCGGACATCGGTGCGCGCACTGCCCATATAGCAGTAAGCCCACTCGCGTGCCGGTTCGCCGAGTTCGGCCAGGTCACCGGCGACAGCGAAGGCCTGCGGCAGCGGGACCTGCCGTCGGCAGTTGAGCACACAGCCGAGGTCGACGACGCCCAGACCGAGGATGGACAGCGGTCTGGTGTTCCCCGGCGATTCGACAGCGACGGTCACATCCCAGCCCGACAGCGCGCGATCGAACAGCCACCCGCCCGCACGCGAGACGACATCGACCGGATTACCGGCGATCACGACGATCTGATACCTCAGTGGCCGCCGGCCCGACTCGGCCACCACGCATTCCGCCGGAGTTTCCGCCACGTGGGCGCTTGTACGAGACCAGTGCGTTACAGCAGACATAGCATTTCCGTTCCGATCACAACCACCACTGTCTCCCCCGCCCGCGACGGCCCACTCGCCACGGAGCCGAGAGTAGTTTATTTTCCCCCAACGGGAGAAAATATCGCCAAACTCGTATCCCGACGGGCAGGACGCGTTGTGCGGGCCGCGCCCGCACCGCCGTAGCCTGAGAGGGGTGAGCGGCGGCAATTCAACCGGGCCGGAGGCCGAAATCGTGACCACATCGCGTCGAGGGCGGGGGCGGCCGCCACGACTCAACCGAGATCGCATCGTCGCCGCGGCCCGCGAGTTACCGCCCGAGACGCTCACCATGAAGGCGGTCGCCGATGTCCTCGGTGTGGACCGGAAATCGCTCAACTACTACGTCAGCGATCGTGACGGACTGCTCGAACTGGTCGCGCTGGATGCCTTCGAGACCGAATTCCGCCGCTTCGACCTGCCCGCCGACGGCGATTGGCGCCTGCTGCTGCGCTTGTTCGCCGCCGCCGTCGCCCAGGCGCTCACCCGGGTCGGGGTTCTCATCTGGTACGTGCGGTTCACCGGTCAGGGTGGCCTGACGGTCCTGGTGGAAATCGAGCGCATGTTCGAGGCGCTCGTCGCCGCCGGATTCGAACCCATGGAGGCAGGGCGCACCATGCGCCTGCTCGCAGATATCGCGTTCTCGGCGGCTCGCGAGTCCGCCGACGCCAACCGCGGCCATATCGACCGGCAGGCCGAACATGTGGCCAGAACACTGAATTCCGCACCGGGCGAGGCATTTCCGATCCTGCGGGAGGTAGCCAATACGCGCGAGCGCGCGGTCCGCGTCGGTGACCAGTTCGATTTCGATGTCGAACTCGTCATCGCGGGCCTGGAACGGACGCTGGAATCGCGCGGACGCGGCTGATATCCAGCCGATTTCGATCGCCCCGACTCCAACCTCGGCCGCCCGCTCTCACCTGGGCGTCGCCGCCGACACGAACCATCTCACCGCGCGTTGTCCGGATCCGGAGCCGCGGCGTCCACTAGTCTTTGACCGCCTGCGCCCGGCGTCGACACGGACAGGTATCGGCTGATCTCGGCTGACGATGGGAGTCCCGTGAACCTGTGGAACTACATCCGAGGGCGAGGTGATGTGCTCGCCTTCCTCATGTATCAGCATGCCTCCCTGGCCTTTCAGACGGTTCTGGTCGGAACGGTGGTGGCCGTGCTCATCGCGGTCGCGGTCTACCGGCTCCCGGTCCTGTCGCAGCTGTCGCTCACCGCGAGCCGGGTCGCGCTGACGATTCCGTCGCTGGCCCTGCTGGCTCTGCTGCTGGTGCCCTTCGGGCTGGGCGTGGTGCCGTCCTTCGTGATGCTGGCGTTCTTCGCCGCACTGCCGGTGATCGGCAACGCGATCGTCGGCCTGCGGTCGGTTCCGGCGTCGGTTGTCGAATCGGCGCGCGGTATCGGCTTGCCGCGGTGGCGGATTCTGCTGACCGTCGAACTGCCGATCGCCTGGCCCGTGATTCTCACCGGCATCCGGGTGTCCACACAGATGATCGTCGGTGTCGCCGCGATCGTCGCCTACGTGCTCGGGCCGGGCCTGGGTTCGCTCATCTTCAACGGCCTGTCGCGCCTCGGCGGGGCGAATGCCCTCGAAATGGCTTTCACCGGAACCATTCTCATCGTCATCGTCGCGTTGGTGTTCGACGCGCTGCTCGTCCTGCTCGGACGCCTCACGATCGCAAAGGGACTGTCATGACCGATGTGACCACCGCACCCCCGGCACCCGAACGGCATGTGACCGGAGCGACGATCACGCTGGACTCCGTCGTGAAAAGGTATAAGGGACAAGATAAACCGGCCGTCGCGCAGCTCGATCTCGAGATCGAGGCGGGGCAGATCGTCGCGTTCGTCGGCCCGTCCGGATGCGGTAAGACCACCACGCTGAAGATGATCAACCGCTTGATCGAACCGACCGAGGGCCGCATCTTCATCGGTGGGCGCGATGTCACCCGCGAGAACCCCGACAAACTGCGCCAGTCGATCGGATACGTCATCCAATCCGGCGGCCTGTTCCCGCACTGGTCGGTGCGCAAGAACATCGGCGCCATCCCGCGCGTACTCGGCTGGGATTCCGAACGCATCGCCGAACGCACCGACTACCTGCTCGATCTGGTGGGCCTGGACCCCGCCACCTTCGCCGACCGGCTGCCCAAGGATATGTCGGGCGGGCAGCAGCAGCGTGTCGGTGTGGCGCGGGCGCTGGCCGCCGATCCACCGGTACTGCTGATGGACGAGCCGTTCGGCGCCGTCGATCCGATCACCCGGGTTCGTTTGCAGGACAGCCTGATCGCCATCCAGCACGAACTCGGCAAAACCGTTGTGATCGTCACCCACGATTTCGAGGAGGCCACCAAACTCGGCGACAAGGTCCTCATCATGTCCGAGGGCGGGCGTATCGAGCAGTACGCGCGCCCCGAGGAGATCCTCACCGCACCGGCTACCCCGTTCGTGGAGGAATTCGTGGGCTCCGGCGCGAAACTGGCCTATCTGACCGTCCAGCGGGTGCGCGATGTCGACTGTGATGAGGTGGTGACCGCGCGGATCGGCGAACCGGCGCCCGCGGTGATCGCCCGCGCGAAGGCCGCCGGGCACACCTGGGTGGTGGTGGTCGACAAGGCCGGGCGGCCGCGATCGTGGCCCACCCTCACCGAATTGGCCACCAAGCCAGAGGTTTCCGATTTCCTCGATCGCCGCTTGCCCGTGGTGGCCCGCTCCTCCACCCTCAACGACGCACTCGACGAGATGCTCGCCACCAGCCAGGGTGCCGCATTGGTCACCGACGGCCGGGGCGCGGTCGTGGGCTCGCTCAGCATCGGCTCGGTCACCGAGGTGATCCGGGCCAAACTCGCCGATGTGCGCTCGGAACAGGACGATCCGTCCTACGAGACCTACGTCGACGGCACCGATCCGGTGCCCACCCCGGTGATCGCCGCCGACGACGAGCACGGACCGCAGGAGGCATCGTGAGTGACACTTGCGCAGCTGCTTGCGATGCCGACCGGGTGCGGGTGTCCCGCAAAATGCAGGAGGCATCGTGAGTGACACTCGCGCAGCTGCTTGCGATGCCGACCGGGTGCGGGTGTCCCGCGAAGTGCAGGAGGGGGAATGAACCGGCTGCGGCGCCTGCCGATGGACGTGTGGTTCGAACCGCTCGTCATCGCGATCATCGGCATCGGCTACATCGTCTGGTATCGCGCGCAGACCTTCACCGCCACCGAGCGAGCCTCGCTGGACTGGTCCAATCTGCAGACCACGATCCTGTCGCACATCAAGCTGACGGTGGTCGCCACGGTGATCGTGGTGGTCGTCGCGATCCCGCTGGGAATCGCGCTGACCCGCCCGTCGCTGCAGCGGCTGGAACCCATCGCGGTGAATATCGCCAATATCGGCCAGGCGGCGCCCGCGGTCGGCTTGCTGGTGCTGTTCACCTTCTGGCTCGGGACCGGATTCCGGACCGCGGTCGTCGGATTGGTGGTCTACGCGATCCTGCCGATCCTGCAGAACACGATCGTCGGGCTGCGACAGGTGGATCGGCGCACGATCGAGGCCTCGCGCGGCATCGGCTTCTCCGCGGCGCGCACGCTGGCGCAGGTGGAGCTGCCGCTGGCGGTTCCGGTGATCCTCAACGGCGTCCGCACCGCGCTGGTGATCCTGGTCGGGACGGCCACATTGAGCACCTTCATCGGCGCGACCAGCCTCGGCAGCCTGATCACCACCGGCGTCACCCTCTTCCTGCCGAAATTGCTGATCTCCGGCGCGATTCTGGTCGGACTGCTGGCATTGATCATCGACTGGCTGGGCAGACTCGTCGAGCTGGCCGCGACCCCGCGAGGTGTGTCATGAGGCCCAAGCCGACAGTTGTAGTCGCCGCCGTCGTGGCGGCGCTGACGATGCTCACCGGATGCGGTCTGGTGAGCTCATCGGGCACCTTTCACGAGGCGAGCCTGCCCGGCGGTGACCGCCCGCTCGACGGCGCGAAACTCGTTGTCACCTCGAAGAGTTTCACCGAGGGTGTGCTGCTGGGCAAGATCACCGCGACCTATCTGGCCGCGGCCGGCGCGAAGGTCACCGACCTGACCGGAGCGCCCGGCTCGGCGTCGTCGCGGCAGGCGCAGCTCAACGGCGACGCCGATATCCTGTGGGAGTACACCGGAACCGGCTGGGTGACCTACCACAACGAGACCGAGACCATCTCCGATCCGCAGGAGCTGTGGCAGCGCGTTCATGACGTCGAGAAGCGCGACCACAACCTCGAGTGGCTGCCCCCGGCGAATTTCAACGACACCTACGCCTTCGGGGTGTCGGAACCGACCGCGCAGCGCCTGGACGTGCGGACGATGTCGGAGGTGGCGGCCCTGCCCGTGCGCGACCGCACCTTCTGCGTGGACGACGAATTCTTCAGCCGCTCCGACGGTTTCATCCCGATGCTGCAGAAGTACGGAATCCCCTACAACGATCCGGGCGGTGTCCCGGCGGGCAATGTCACCAGGATGGACGCCGGCGTGGTCTACACCGCCACCGGGAAGAGTTCACCGTGCAATTTCGGGATGATCTACACCACCGACGGCCGGGTGAAGAACCTGAAACTCGTCGTACTCGACGACGACAAGAAGTTCTTCCTCCCCTACAGCGGCGCCGCGGTGGTACGCGGCGAGATCATCGACCGATACCCGCAGGTGCGCGCCCTGCTGGGCACGATCTCCGAACGCCTCACCAACGACCTGATGCAGGAACTCAACGGCCGCGTCGACATCGACGGCGAGGACCCCGCCGACGTCGCCTACGACTGGTTGAAGAGCGAACACCTCATCGAGTAGCGGCGTCCGCGGCTCAGGCGCCGCGGAACGACGGGACCGGCAGGTCTGAGCCGAAGACGTCGGGGAGATCGCGCTCGACACTGTCGGGGAATTTGGCGGGCCGTTTCTCCAGGAACGATGAAACACCTTCGCGCGCATCGGCGCTCACGCCGCGCAGATTGATGCCGCGGGATTCGATACGGTGCGCGATCATCGGATGTTCGGCACCCAGACCGCGCCACAGCATCTGCCGCGACAACGCCACCGACACCGGAGCGGAGTGCTCGGTCAGCCGCCGAGCCAGTTCCCGGGCCCGATCCGGCAGTTCCCCGGCCGGATGCAGGGCGTAGATCAGCCCGGCGTCCAACGCCTCGGCCGCTTCGACCATGCGGCCGGAATAGACCCAGTCCAGTGCGGTCTGCATCGGTACCAGACGCGGCAGGAACCAGCTCGAACAGGATTCCGGGACAATGCCGCGGCGGTTGAACACGAACCCGATGCGCGCGGAATCGGCGGCCAGGCGGAAATCCGCGGCCAGGGTCATCGTGATGCCCACCCCGACGGCCGGACCGTTGATCGCGGCGATGATCGGCTTGTCGCACTCGAACATCCGCAGCGCGACCTCGCCGCCGCCATCGCGGAACATCTCCGACGCCTCGGCGGCGAAGGTCTCCGCCCCCTCCGACAGATCCGCGCCCGCGCAGAAGGCGCGGCCCGCGCCGGTGACGATGATCGCCCGCACGCTGTCGTCCCGATCGCAGGTATCGAACGCCTCGATCAGTTCGGCGCCCATAGCGGTGGTGAAGGCGTTGAGCTGCGCCGGGCGATCGAGCGTGATCGTAGCGATGGATTCGGAGATTTCCAAGCGTATGTCGGCCATACCGGACAGCTTGCCAGCCGGCCGCGGCCCCACTCCGCGGCGGCGTTGTATCGGTCGCTACAGTAAACACCGACGGACTATGACGATCGTTATAGACAGGGAGGTGCGCATTGATGACGAATGATCCGGGCGAGGACTCACGCCGGAGGCTGGTGGCCGGCGCGGCCGATATGATCCGCCGGCGCGGACTCGCCGCCACCAGCGTCCGCGATCTCGCCAAACATGCCCGCGCACCGCTCGGATCGACCTATCACTACTTTCCCGGCGGCAAAGCCGAGCTCGCCGCCGAGGCGGTGGCCCTCGCCGGCGAGCTCACCGCCGCCGGCCTGACCCGCGAATTGCGGCGGGGACCGGCGGAGGGGTTGAACTCATTCCTCCGCAGGTGGCGAAACAGTCTGCTGGACAGCGATTTTCGCGCCGGATGCCCGGTGCTGGCGGTATCGATCGAGGATGTACCCGAAGCCGAGGGCGCGCCGCGCGCCGCCGCCGCGGCCGCGTTCACCGGCTGGATCGAGATCCTCACATCGTCGCTGTGCGAACACGGCGCCGAAGCGGCCGCCGCCGAACGCACCGCCACCCTGATCGTGGCGGCCTTCGAGGGCAGTGTGGCCATGTGCCGCGCCGAACGCAGTACCGCGACACTGGACCGCGTCGGCGAGCAACTCGACACGCTGGTGCGCGCCACGATCGCGCCGACCATCGGCGAATGACCCGCCCGATCCGTCCCCCCACCGAAGGAGTCCCGACCGTGAGCCCGACCGAAATCCGCACGCACCCATTCGATCTCGCCACCGACCTGACCGCCTCGGAGGAAGGGCGCTTCGTCGGTCACACCGCGGCGCCGTACTCGAATATGGTGGGCCCCTTCGGCGGAATCACCGCGGCCACCGTTGTGCGCGCCGTACTCGACGATCCGCGCTGCACGGCCCCACCGCTATCGCTCACCGTCAATTTCGCCGGTCCGATCACCGAGGGCCCGTTCACGATCGACACCCGGCCGGTACGAACCAATCGCAGCACCCAGCACTGGACGCTGACATTGAGCCAGGACGACGCGGTGGCCACCACCGCCACGGTGGTCTGCGGCACGCGGCGGCCGACCTGGTCCGATACCGAGATCAGCCCGCCCGCGGCTCCCCCGGCGGAATCCGTCGCGGTGGCGGACCCGCCGGAATTCCCGGCCTGGATGCGCAATTACGAAATGCGATTCGTCGAGGGCGGCGGCCCGCTCACCTCGCCGCCGCGAGAACAGCCGGACTCGACCACCACTCTGTGGGTTCGGGATACGCCCGCGCGGCCGCTGGATTTCCTCGCGGTCACCGCGCTCAGCGATGTCTTCATTCCGCGGGTGATGGTGCGGGCGGGGCGCATGGTCGCCGCGAGCACCGTATCGCTGACCGTGTATTTCCACGCCGACACCGACGCACTCGCCGCACACGGTGACCAGCCGGTTCTCGCCACTGCTCGGGCCCAGCACTTCGGGGGCGGGTTCTTCGATCAGTCCGCCCACCTGTGGGGTAGCGACGGGACGCCGCTGACTACGACCCACCAGCTCGTGTACTTCAAGGACTGACGCCGGCGGAGTGGCGGCGGGTGCGGCGGGTACCCCGTCGATGAGGGCGGACCCGCCGATCCGAGGAAGCGGTGTGCATGCAGTGGTTCACAGCACCCGACTACTGGTTCGCGAGGGAAGTTTTCCAACGCGGCCTGGCGATCGTCTATCTCGTGGCGTTCGCGGGTGCGGCACGCCAATTCCGGGCGCTGATCGGAGCGTCCGGCATGCTGCCGGTGCCGCGATTGCTGGCCCGCACATTGATGCGGCAGTCACCGAGTCTGTTCCACCTGCACTATTCCGATCGCTTCTTCGCGATCGGAGCCTGGTTCGGTGCCGCGCTGGCGGTCGCCCTCGCCGCCGGCGCCGATGACCGGGTACCGCTGTGGGCGGCGATACTGTTGTGGCTGCTGGCATGGGTGTTGTATCTGTCGATCGTCAACGTAGGTCAGATCTGGTACGCGTTCGGCTGGGAATCGCTGCTGCTCGAGACCGGATTCCTCGCCGTCTTCCTGGGCAATGACCGCACCGCCCCGCCGATTCTGGTGTTGTGGCTGGCCCGCTGGTTGCTGTTCCGGGTGGAGTTCGGTGCCGGGCTGGTCAAAATGCGCGGCGACACATGCTGGCGCGATCTGACCTGCCTTTACTACCACCATGAGACGCAGCCGATGCCGGGCCCGCTGAGCCGGTTGTTCCATCATCTGCCCCGGCCCGTGCATCGGGCCGAGGTCGCCGCGAACCACATCGCCCAGCTCGTGCTGCCCTTCGCGTTGTTCACCCCGCAACCGATCGCGAGCATCGCCGCGGGGTTGATCGCGGTGACTCAACTCTGGCTGATCCTGTCGGGGAATTTCGCCTGGCTGAATTGGCTGACGATGCTGCTGGCCTGCACCGCGATCGACGCTCGTACCGCCGCGACCGTGCTGCCGCTGCCGACGCGGGCGGACGCGCCCGGCCCGCCGCCCTGGTTCATCGCCGCGGTTCTGGCCTACACCGCCATGGTGGTCGCGCTCAGCTATCGACCGGTGCGCAATCTGGCCTCGTCCCACCAGCGGATGAACGCCAGCTTCGATCACTATCACCTGGTCAACACCTACGGCGCATTCGGACGTATCGAACGCACGCGGTTCGAGTTGGTGGTGGAGGGCACCCGCGATCCGGATCTCACCGAACAGACCCGGTGGCAGGAATACGAATTCAAGGGCAAGCCCGGCGACCCGCGCCGGATGCCGCGCCAATGGGCACCGTGGCACCTGCGGCTGGACTGGATGATGTGGTTCGCCGCCATCGCCCCGTCCTACGCCCGCCCCTGGCTCGGCCCGTTCCTGCAACGCTTGCTGACCAACGATCCGCCCACGCTACGACTGCTGCGCGACAACCCGTTTCCGGACACCCCGCCCACCTACGTCCGAGTCCGCCACTACTTGTACCGATTCAGCACCCGCGAGGAATTCCGGCGTAACCACATGTGGTGGCATCGCGTTCCGCTCGGTGATTACATACCGCCGATCTCACTGGCCACCCTCGTCCGCTGAGCCGGAGGCGCTCCGCACAGGAGCAGACGAAATTCCGCCCGCCACCGCATCATCCGTTCCGGATGAAATGCGTCGCCACCTTGCTCCAGCGGTGTAACCCACCGTCTGATTTCCTTTTTCTCGCACCTACAGCGTGATTTACTTGTGGAATTAGCTGGCAGGGTGCCGGTCTCGGTACACCGAGGAGGAGGCGTTATGCCGTTCTGGGATGTGTTCTGGCTGATCATCATGAGTTTCGCCTTTGTCGCGTATCTCATTCTGCTGTTCACCATCATCACCGATCTGTTCCGCGATCACTCGACTTCCGGTTGGGTGAAGGCGATCTGGGTGGTGTTCCTGTTCATATTGCCGCTGATCACGGCGCTGGTGTATCTCATCGCGCGGGGCAGCGGAATGGCGCAGCGGTCCGCGCACGAGGCGCAGCGCATCGAAACCGCCCAGCGCGAATACATCAAGGAGACAGCGGGAACCAGCAGCGCCACGCAAATCGCGGATGCCAAGAAATTGCTGGCGGATGGGACAATCACCCGGGAAGAATTCGATCGGCTCAAGGCGAAGGCCCTTGGCTGAACTCGGAGAACCACTCGCGACCGGCGCCGACCAGCGCACGCTGTTTCACACCGTGCAATGGTGGTGCCGGTTTCTCGCTTACGTCGTCTTTTTCGGATCGGGTGACACCTCGAACAAGCACCGCGATGAGCTCGAGCCGCAATGACGAAGGTCGAACAGGGTTCCGCCACCGCCAAGACCATGGCGGTACCGACACTGTCGGCGATGGTCGTCGGATCGATGGTCGGCGCGGGAGTATTCTCGCTGCCCCGCAATTTCGGCAGTGCCACCGGTGGCCTGGGCGCACTCATCGCCTGGGCCATCGCCGGCACCGGCATGCTTATGCTGGCGTTCGTATTCCAGACCCTGGCCGTGCGCAAACCCGGACTCGACGCCGGGGTCTACGCCTACGCGAAGGCGGGATTCGGTGAATATCCGGGCTTCTTCTCCGCCTTCGGTTACTGGGCCAGCGCGTGTGTCGGCAACGTCTCGTACTGGGTGCTGATCAAATCCACACTCGGACAGGTCTTTCCGATCTTCGGTGCGGGCAACAGCGTCCCGGCCGTACTGCTGTCCACGGTATGCATCTGGGTCTTCCACTTCATCGTGCTGCGGGGCGTACAGGCGGCGGCGGCGATCAACAGGATCGTCACGATCGCCAAACTCGTACCGATCCTGTTCTTCATCATCGTGCTGCTGTTCTACTTCGACCCCGGCGTCTTCGCCGAGAATTTCCACGGCGGACAGGGCAGTTCGGAACCACTGTATGAACAGGTCCGCTCCACCATGCTGGTGACGGTCTTCGTCTTCCTCGGCATCGAGGGCGCCAGCGTGTACTCCCGCTACGCGCGCAGGCGTGCCGACATCGGGCGGGCGACGATCCTCGGGTTCCTCAGTGTGCTGGCGATTTTCGCGGCCGTCACGATGGTCTCCTACGGCATCATGCCCCGCGGTGAACTGGCCGCGGCGCAGCAGCCGTCGATGTCGCCGGTGTTCGAATCCGCGGTCGGCGCCTGGGGCGCGTGGTTCATCAGCATCGGGCTGATCGTCTCGGTGCTCGGCGCCTATCTGGCCTGGACGCTGATGGCGGCCGAGGTCCTGTTCGTGGCGGCGGCCGATGCCGATATGCCCTCGTTCCTCGGCCGGGTCAACCGGCACAAGGTGCCGGTGGTGGCGCTGACGTTCACCTCGGCGCTGATCCAGGTGGTGCTGTTCACCACATTGTTCTCCGAGGACGCCTTCACCTTCACCCTCAAACTGTGCAGTGCGTTGTCGCTGGTGCCGTATCTCCTGGCCGCCGCCTACGCGCTGAAACTGGCGATCACCCGCGAGACGTATGTGGCCATCCGCCCACAGGACCGCGGCCGTGAACTGCTGATCGCGGGCCTGGCGACCTTGTACACCGCGTTCATCATCGTGGTGGCCGGCCTCGAATTCCTGTTGCTGTCGTTCGTCATCTACGCGCCGGGAACCATTCTGTTCGTCCTCGCCCGCCGGGAGCAGGGCAAGAAACTGTTCGGCCCCTGGGAGGCGGTCCTGCTGGTCGTCTCCATCGCCGGCGCCGTCGCCGGAATCATCGCTCTCGCCACGGGTCGCATCACCATCTAGGAGGAACACCATGAGCGACACCCGCCCGTCGGCCGGCTACGGTGTGCACTCCGAGGTCGGCACCCTGCGCAAGGTTCTGGTGTGCGCACCCGGTCTCGCCCACGACCGGCTCACCCCTGCCAATTGCGACGACCTGCTGTTCGACGATGTGCTGTGGGTGCAGAACGCCAAACGTGACCATTTCGATTTCATGACCCGGCTGCGCGACCGGGGCGTCGAGGTCGTCGAGCTGCACAACCTGCTTTCCGAGACGCTGGCCGTACCGGGTGCCCGGGACTGGCTGTTCGACCGCGTCGTCACCGCCGATCAGGTCGGGCCGGGCCTGATCGAGGACACCCGTGCCTTTCTGGCCGGACTCGACGGCCGTGCGCTGGCGACCTATCTCATCGGCGGGCTGGCGGTGGCCGATCTGCCCACCGAATTCGCCTCCGGGTACCGCGCCCTGGCCCGCGAAGACAGCGGGGTTCGCGAATATCTGCTGCCGCCGTTGCCGAACACTCTCTACACCCGGGACACCACCTGCTGGATCTACGGCGGTGTCACCCTCAATCCGTTGTACTGGCCCGCCCGCCACGACGAGACCCTGCTGATGAAGGCGCTCTACACCTTCCATCCTGATTTCACCGGTTCACGCATCTGGTGGGGCGATCCGGAAAAGGATTGGGGCCTGGCCACTTTCGAGGGTGGCGATGTGATGCCGGTCGGCAACGGCGTGGTCCTGGTGGGCATGAGCGAGCGCACCTCCCGGCAGGCCGTCAGCCAGGTCGCCCAAGCCCTGTTCGACAACGGCGCGGCCGAACTGGTGATCGCCGCCGGTATGCCGAAACTGCGCTCGGCCATGCACCTGGATACGGTCTTCACCTTCGCCGACCGCGACCTGGTCACGATCTTCCCCGATATCGTCCACTCGATCCACGCGTTCTCGCTGCGCCCGGGCGACAGGACCGCGGTCGAGGTGACCGACGAATCGGCACCGTTCCTCGAAGTCGTGGCCAAGGCCCTGAACCTGCCCGCACTGCGCGTCGTCGAAACCGGCGGCGGCTACTACGCCAACGAACGCCAGCAGTGGGACAGCGGCAACAACCTCGTCGCGGTCGAGCCCGGCGTAGTCTTCGCCTACGACCGCAACACCCACACCAACACCGCCCTGCGCAAACAGGGCGTCGAGGTGATCACGATCGTCGGCGCCGAACTCGGCCGCGGCCGCGGCGGTGGCCACTGCATGACCTGCCCGATCGTGCGGGATCCGGTCGAGTTCTGATCACGGACCGACGTGCCGCTCAGGTGATCAGGAATCGAGAAGCACGGCGACCGGGTCGGCGATTAACGTTGCCGATATGAACATCACCACTGATCAGAGCACTATCGCATCGGTTACGGTCGAGAGCACGGACCCGGTAGCGGCCGCCGCCTTCTACGAGGCGGCCTTCGGTCTCGGCGATCGGCTGCGGGTCCGCGAGACAGCGGCACAGACGAGCGGGTTCCGCGGATACATCCTTTCACTCGTGGTGTCGCAGCCGAATATCGTGGACAGTTTCATCGACTCCGCGGTGGCGGCGGGGGCAACAACGGTGAAACCGGCCAAGAAGAGTTTCTGGGGGTACGGCGGCGTCGTGCAGGCTCCCGACGGGGCGGTGTGGAAGATCGCGACCTCGGCGAAGAAGGACACCGGCCCGGCCACCCGCACGGTCGACGATTTCGTGCTGCTGCTCGGGGTCGACAGCGTCAAGGCGACCAAGCAGTTCTATACCGAGCGGGGCTTGACCGTGGCGAAGAGCTTCGGCGGGAAGTATGCCGAATTCGAGTCCCCGGCCGGGTCGGTCAAGCTGGCGCTCTACGGTCGCAAGGCCGCCGCCAAGGACGCGGGCGTCCCGCCCGAGGGCTCCGGATCGCATCGGATCGCCATCGGCAGCGCACTCGGCTCCTTCACCGATCCCGACGGTTTCGCGTGGGAGGTCGAGGCCTGAACCGGCGATCCGGCCGGAATCAGGCCGCCCGCAACGGAACTCGGAAGGATTTGCGCAGCGACGACGCGCCGGCCAGGGGCAGCAGTGCGGCGAGCAGCTTCCCCTTGACAGCCTCCGGATTCCGGGTCAGTTCCACATCGACCCGGGCGCCCTCCGGTGCCGGCGTGGCACGGAAGACCCAGCCACCGCCGGCACCGAAGAGTTTCGAATCGAGAGTCGCGATGGTGACGGTGTCACCCTCCGGATCCCAGTCGTAGCGGGCACGCTCCCAGGCCGCCTCGGTACCCTCGGTGACTTCGGCCCATCCCTCACCCTGATCGTGCACGGCGAAATGTTCGGCATTGATCGTCGACCACACCTGGGCTCGCGACGGGCCGAAATCGGTGAGTATCCGCACGACCTCGGCGGGGGTCAGGGTGGATGTGAGATGAAAACGGACGGTGGTCATGGGGACTCCTCGAAACCGGTGGGCGCCGGCCGTGGTGAGCGGCCGGGCGATAACCAGTCCGGTGCGTGGTTCGCTGTGCCGGACACTCATCGAGCATCGCCGCTGCCGGCCCCGCCGCGATTCCGTCGGATGACGTCGAGTTGACGTAATCCGACGTGATGGACCCGCCGCTCGGCGCCTGTGTCAGGCAGTCAGGGCGTCAGCGATTGAGTACCCAGAACGACGGCGAGGTCCAGACGGTCGGCATCTGCGGTGCCGGGTTCGGCGGTGTAGACGGAGATGCGCAGGTCGTCCTGGGCCACCACCAGCGTGTCGCAGTCGAGGGTGATCCGGCCTACCGCCGGGTGGTCGATGGTCTTGTGCCGGGACGGATCGGTTATCGGCAGCGGGGTCTCGGCGGCCCAGAGTTCGGCGAAACGCGAACTACCCGAGTTGAGATCCGCGATCAGGTGTCGCAGGGTGCGATCGCTCGGATAGCGCGAGGCCGTCAAACGCAGATCGGCCACCAGGCGGGCCTCGTGCTCGGCCTGCTCCCGCGCGGTGTGCACGACCCGCGACGGAAGCCGGGTGACATTGCGCCAGACGGCATTTCGTTCCAAACCCTGCCAGGAGGTGGTATCTCCCGCGAGGGCGTTGTAGGGGGCATTGGCCACTACCAGCGTCCAGCTCGCGTCGTACACGATCACCGGGGTGTGCGACAGCCGGTCGAGCAGCCGCTGCACACTCGGAGTGAGTCTCGTCGGCACGACGTCCGGGCCGGGCGCCGCGTGCCCGGCGAGCCGGTACAGCAGATCGCGTTCGCTGTCGGACAGCCGCAGCGCCCGGGCCAGCGACTCCACCACCTGGGCCGACGGCGCGGTCGCACGGCCCTGTTCGAGACGGGTGAGGTAGTCGGCGGAGATGCCGGCCAGTGCCGCCAGCTCCTCGCGGCGCAATCCGGCCGCGCGGCGGCGAGTGCCCTCCGGAACGCCGACGGCCTCGGGCGATACCCGGTCGCGCCAGCGGCGTACCGTCCGGCCGAACTCCCACGCTTCCATGCACTCCAGTCTGCGCGAGGCCGCACCGATTTGTCCTGGCCCCGGTAGTCCTACGAAAACCCGACGACTGCCTGAGGCCGGGACGAGCGCGCAGGCTGAAGCCATGACCGAAACCGGAACCGTTCTCATCACCGGCCCGACCCGCAATCTGGGCCGCCACACCGTCCTGGCGATGGCCGGCCGTCCACAGGGACAACGCCCCGACCTGCTGCTGGTCGGCCGGGCCGGGCCAGACCTGACCGCCGTCGCCGACGAGGCCCGCGCTCGCGGCGCTCGCGTCCGCGAGATCGGCTGCGATCTCGCGCGCCTCACCGATGTCCGTGCGGCCGCCGCCACCGTGCGCGACCTGCTCGACGCCGGAGCCGTGCGACCGCTGCACGGCCTGATCGCCAATGCCGGCGTCATGTCGGGCGATACTCGCGAGGCCTCAGCGGACGGTTACGAAATGACCTTCGCCGTCAATTACCTTGCGCACGCACAGCTCATCGGCGACCTGATCGAATCGGTTACCGCCCCGGCACGGATCGTGCTGCTCGGCTCGAATACCTATCACGCCAACTTCTGGCGCAAACTGCTGAACGTTCCCGAAGCCGAGTGGGCCGACCCCGCCGACCTCGCCCGCCCGGCCCCGGGTGAGCCGGCTCCGGGAATGGCCGCATCGGGCGTCGCCTACTCCAATGCGAAGCTGGCGGTCTTGTACTACGCGCACGAGTTGCAGCGTCGCATCGGCGACGGGATCGACGTCTCGGTATTCGAACCGGGCTGGATGCCCGGCACCGCACTCGGCCGCGGCGCTCCCCGTGCGGTCCAGGCGATCGGCCGGGCACTGGGACGGTTGCCCGGGGTGTCGACTCCGCGACGGTCGGGACCGCTGCTGGCCTCGATGGCCCTCGACGCGACCCGGGCCGGGCTGCGCGACGGCGCCTTCGTGGTGAAGGACAAGCCCACCGAGGTACGGCCGGTCGCCCACGACCGCGACCGCGAGGCACGCCTGTGGGAAGCGACCGCAGAGCTGCTGGAACGCGCCGGCACACTGCGATAGCGCCACCACCGATCGACGGGACACCCCGCGCGGGCGGCCCCTCGGATCGGCGGAGGTTTCGTTTCCGAATCCACGCACCGACGGCATGAAAACGGCTGCGACAGTGGGTTCGTGGCGGATTCGCGGTGTGACGGCGCGCGCTGCCGACAGTGCCGGATGTGCTGAGTAGGTTGGCGTGTATGCGTACCGACGAGGATTCCTGGGATATCAATACCGGTGTCGGATCCACGGCATTGTTCGTCGCGGCGGCTCGCGCACTGGGCGGACGCGCGGACGACGCTCCGGCGCGGGACCCGCTCGCCGAGATGTTCGTCTCCGCCGCGGGCGGTGAGTGGGCGGATCTGCTGGCCGGCCGACTGCCGGACCATCCGCTGCTGACGGCCGACTTCGGCATTCCGTTCCAGCAGCATCAACTGTTTCGCACCCGATATTTCGACGATTACCTCAATGCCGCCGTGACCACCGGGATTCGGCAGGTGGTCGTGCTCGCGGCGGGCCTGGACGCGCGCGCGTACCGATTGCCGTCGCTGGCGAACTGCACGGTCTACGAAATCGACCGGCCCCAAGTACTCCGGTACAAACACGACACCCTCGCCCAGGCCGGGCGCGAACCGATCGCGGACCGCCGCGAGGTGGCCGCCGACCTACGAGCCGACTGGCCGAAGGCGCTGCGCGCCGGCGGTTTCGACCCCGAACAGCCGACGGCGTGGTTGATCGAGGGACTGCTGATCTACCTGACGGCCGCCGCCCAGGATCAGCTGTTCGATACCGTCCGATCGCTCAGCGCACCCGGCAGCCGGGTCGCCGTGGAACAGATGGATCCGCTGCCTGCCGAGGCCGCCGACGCGCTGGTCGCCGACGGGAAGGCCGGCTCGGAGTGGGTGCAGCTGATCTACAACGAGCCCCGCAGCGAGGCCACCGCCTGGTTCGGCGAATACGGGTGGACCGGCGAATCCACCTACCTTCCCGACTACATCCGCAGCCTCGGGCGCACCCCGGCAAGCTCCGACGGACGCCAGCAGTCCCTGATCAACCTGGCGACCGTGGCCCGGCCGTGAGACCCTCCGCGCCTTCCCGGGAGTGACGAAGGGGCTGCTGCCCGGGCAGCGGCCTCTTCGCGCCGATCGGATGCTCAGCCGTGGTAGCCGGTCAGTGCGTAGACGGTGGCGGTGCTATGCGGCGGACAGCGCCGTACAGCAGCGCGACCGCCGCCACCGCCATCAACGCCTGCGGGATCAGCATGCTCGCGCTCGAGAATCCGAAGATCCGCCCGGACAGGCCCATCACCCACTGCGATACCGGAGGTTTGTCGACAGTGATGAAATCGGCCGGATCCAGCGATCCGAAGTGAGCTCAGTGAGAGGCGCGGCCCTTCTGCCCCCGCGGCGCCGCCGCCGAGGTCCGCCGGCGCGGGCGCTCACCCGGTACGAGCAAGGCCAGGATCGCGACGACCAGGCCGCCACCGAACAGGTAGAGCCCCCAGGTTCCGCTGAGCAGATGCCGGTAGTCGTCGCGCAGGAGATCGCCGAATCGTTCGTTCAGCCGCCACGCCGGTACGACCAGCGCCGCCAGCCCGGCCAGCACACCGAGCCAGCCCAGCGCTCGTGAGCCGAACAGCCCGGCCAGCAACATCACCAGCGCCACGACCAGCAGCACCACGGTGTAGGACTCGCGCAGTTGCGGCGCCTGCGCCTGTAGCGCGTCGAGCGGTATTCCGGTGGCGAATCCGTCGCGGATATCGGTCAACCGGATATGACGGACCTCGACGATGCCGATGAACGGACCGAAAGCGCCGGCCGCCATCGCGACACCACAGGCGAACAGCACCAAATGGACCATAGTGCGCATGACTCCACGGTATGGCGACCGGAGCTCCCGCGCAGGGACCCGCACCCGATCGTCGCCGTGTCGGTACGAAAACTTCCGAAACCGTTGCGTCGCACCTCATACACCGGTGCCGTGTTCACCGCCCGGATGCCCGCCCGTCACACGTTGCGGGTGAATCCGAGCGGGCACCCGTCGATCGGGCGGCCTCGGCCGCTTCGAACAGTGGGGTGGAGATCATCCCGATCGGATGAAGCGAGCACCCCGGCACCCGGACCAGACTCGGCCACGAGGAACAGCCCCGCAGTGGCCGCGCCCACCGGCGCCGGAGAGGCAGGCCCGATATGCCGAAGGACATTCGATACCGGTTCGTCGTCGAGGGCGAGCTGTCCGAGCGCGCCCTGGCCGCCTTCCCCGAACTGAATCGCAGCGAGATATCCACCGCCGGTACGACCACACTGTTCGGATCGATGGCCGACAACACCGCGGTGCGTGGCGTGCTGGCCCGCGTCGACGCGCTCGGGCTGACCCTCATCGAAATGTCGCGGCTGCCCGACTGAGCATTCGCTGCCGGCTCGATCACAACATGCGCTGCCTGCCGAAGGCCGCGAACTCCGATTCCAGCGCCTGCTTGTCCGACGCGCTCATGAGGTGGTATTCCGGTGCGCCGCGGCCGGTCCACCGATGCACCGGCTCGTCGGTGCGCCAGCCCTGTTCCTGTAACGCGCGCTTGAGTACCTTGTTGGACCCGGTCACGGGCAGGTTCGCCGAGACGCGCAGCAGGCGCGGGGCGCCCTTGCTGCCGAGATCGTCCTGGGCGGACAGGAATTCGGCGAACTCGCGCAGATCGAAGGCATCCGGATCGGCGACTTCCACCGCGGCCATCACCTGGTCGCCCGAGCGTGGATCGGGCACCCCGAACACGGCCGCCGCGACGACCCGAGGGTGGCGGCGCAGCACCTGCTCGATCATGAGGGTCGAGGTGTTCTCCCCGTCGACGCGCAGCCAATCACCCTTGCGCCCGGCGAAATACAGGAATCCGGCGGTATCGATGTAGCCCAGATCGCCGGTCCAGAACCAACCGTTCCGGATGCGCTCAGCATCGGCGGTCTCGTTCTTGTAGTACCCCTCGAAAGTGAGCGCGCCGGCCTTGTCGACCATCTCGCCGATGGCCTCGTCGGGATTGCGGACCCGGCCGTATTCATCGAGTTCGGCGGGGACACAGTCGCGCAGGGTATCCGGGTTCACCACCGCCACTGCGGCATGCGCGGGCCGGCCGAGGGCGGCCGGCGGCGCGTCCGGGTCCAGCGCGGCCAGGTGCGCGCCCTCGCTGGATCCGTACCCCTCGTACAACTCGGCAGCGAAGCGGCGGCGGAACTCGGCCTGATCGGCCACCGATGCCTCGGTTCCGAAGGCGCGCACCAGACTGGTGTCGGCGTCCTGCGGAGTCTCCGGCGTGGCAAGAAGGTAGCCGAGCGCCTTGCCGACATGGGTGAAGAAGGTCGCGCCGAAGTACCGGATGTCGGACACGAAACCGGACGCGGAGAACTTCGGGGTCAAGCAGACCGTCGCGCCCACCGACAGCGCCGGTGCCCACAGCGCCATGATGGCGTTGCCGTGGAACAGCGGCATACAGCAATAGTCGACGTCGTCACGGACGTGACCGAATTTCTCCGTCGCGGCATAGGCCACCACGGCAAGGCGGCGCTGGGTGCAGCGCACCGCCTTGGAGGTGCCGGTCGTGCCGGAGGTGAACAGCAGCAGCATCAGCGCGTCCGGTCCGGCCGCGGATACGGGTTCGGTGCGATGCGCCGCGACCCGCGCCGGGTATCCGGGATCGTCGACGAGCAGGAACCGATCCTCCGGCAGTCCCGTGTCGAGCTCCCGCAACCGGGCCATCCCCGCGGCGTCGGTGACGATCAGCTGGCAGTCCACGTACCGGATATCGGCGGCCAGCTGGGGGTTGCCCCAGGTCGGATTCAGCCCGGCCAGCGTCGCGCCCGACAGCGCGGCCGCACCGAGCCAGAACACGAAATCCGGCACATTGTCCAGCAGTACACCGATGTGGAACGGGCCCTCGCGCCGCAGTGACCGCGCCAGTTCCGCGCGGGCGGCCGATTCGCGAACCACCTCGTCCCAGGTCCAGTCGGTCTCGCGGGTACGAAGGCCGAGCCGCTGATCACCGAGCCGGTCGAGCAGCATGGTGGCGATATCCGCCCGCCGCACCGCCGGGATCTCGCCCGGATGGTGTGGGTGCTGTGGGAGTTCCGTCATCGTGTAATGCCTTCCGTGTTCCGATCCGCGTCCGGCTCACCCATGCCGCACCTCCCACTTACACCGGACTTTCGACCAGCGTCGCAGCAGTGTGCCCGGCCGTCGGTGGGTTCGGCCGAACCCTCCCACTGGGTGGTTACTCCGGATCAGGCGATGGCGCCGTTGGTGAACAGTGTCTGGCCGTTGACCCACCGGCCCGGACCGGCGAGGAAGGCGACCGTCTCGGCGATATCGCCGGGGTTCCGAGCCGATCACCGGTAATCCACGACCGGTACCGATAGAGTCTGCGGGTGCGATTTCCGCCGATCGAGCCCTACGCCCACGGAATGCTCACAGTCGGCGAGGGAAATGAAATCTATTGGGAGACCACCGGAAATCCGGCGGGTAAGCCCGCACTCTACCTGCACGGCGGACCGGGCGGCGGAATGTCGAGTGGCTACCGCCGCGATTTCGATCCGCAGAAGTATCTGATCGTCGGATTGGATCAGCGCGGCTGCGGTCGCAGCCGCCCACTGGTCACCGCGGACCCGATCACACTGGCGGACAACACTACTCAGCATCTGATCGCAGATATCGAGGCACTGCGCACCCATCTCGGCATCGACCGCTGGCTGGTCTTCGGCGCCTCGTGGGGCACCACCCTGGCCCTGGCCTACGCACAGGCGCATCCCGAGCGGGTGACCGAGATCGCGCTGATGGCCACGACGCTGACGAACCCCGAAGCCGTCGAATGGATTACCGAGACGGTCGGTCGACTGTTTCCCGTCGAGTGGGATGCCTTCCGCACCGCCGCCGCCGCGCCGCCCGGTCGCCGTCTCGTCGACGCCTATCACGATCTGCTCAACGACCCCGACGAGCAGGTGCGTACCCGCGCGATCGAGTCCTGGATGGCGTGGGAGCGAGCGCACATCTCGATGGGCACGAAATACCCACCGCGCGAACGTGATCTGTGGGAATGCGAGATCTTCGTCCGGCTGGTGGTGCACTATTGGCGCCAGGGCGCGTTCCTGGCCCCGGCGGCCCTGCGCGACGGCATCACCGCCCTGCACGGGATTCCCGCGATACTGATCCAGGGCAAGCTGGATGTCAGCGGCCCGGCATCGGCAGCCTGGGAACTGCACAAGGCGTGGCCCGGGAGCCGATTCGTCCTCATCGAGGACGAAGGCCACGGCGGCCCGAAGATGACCGAGGCCATCTGCGCCGCGATCGACGAATTCGCCTCCGGCGCCACTGATCCTGGCGATGACGTATCCCGGCTCGGGTGACCGCGCCGATCCGGGACGAGCGGCGGGATTGACGCTCCACATAAGTGAGCACATACTCTGCCGATGAGTGATTCGGGGCGTGCGGCGCACTGGAAGGTCCGGCACATCGCGCGCTCACCGTCGCCGATCGCCGCGAGCACGAAACCACCCTGCTCTCGACATATCTCGATGCCCTGGAGGTGCCCGCCGCCACCCGTCCCGCATGGGACCACGCCTGGCTGCACTACCGGGCCTGTGCGGCATACGGTTCGGCGATCTGGTTGTCGACCCTCGGTACCGACGGATACCAGCCGCGCGGAGTGTCACTGACTCTCGCGGACCGCTACGCGACCGCCTTCGCCGATCTGGGATCTGGATACCGAATCCGCGCTCGCGGCACTCGAACAGCGGCACTGACGCGAGCATGCGCCGTCGCGATCATCGCACGGCGCCGCCCGATGCGGGCGTCGCCGTGCGATCGAACGAGAGATCAGCGGCTGTACTCGTAGAACCCACGGCCGGTCTTGCGACCGAGGCGGCCCGCGTCGACCATGCGGCGCAGCAGGGCCGGGGGTGCGAAGTGCGGCTCGGCGAATTCGGCGTACAGCGACTCCGAGGCGGCCAACGCGATATCGAGCCCCACGGTGTCGAGCAGGGTCAGCGGACCCATCGGGTAGCCGCAGCCACCCTTCATCGCGGCGTCGATGTCCTCGGCGCTCGCGTAACCCGAATCGAGCATCCGCACCGCCTGGCACAGGTACGGGATCAGCAGCGCGTTGACGATGAATCCGGAGCGGTCACCGGCCTGCACGGTGGTCTTGTGCAGGGTGTCCTTGGCATACTCGGTGACCGCGGCGGCCGTCTCCGGCGAGGTGACCAGTGTCGAGATGATCTCCACCAGCGGCATCACCGGCACCGGATTGAAGAAGTGCACGCCGACGACCTGTTCGGGACGCTGGGTGGCACCGGCGACCTTGATCACCGGGATCGAGGAGGTGTTGGTGGCGAGAATGCCGGTCGGCTTCACGATCCTGTCGAGCTTGCCGAAGATCTCGTACTTCAGCGACTCGATCTCCGGGGCGGCCTCGATGACCAGATCGCGGTCGGCGAACTCCTCGATGTCGAGGGTCACCCGCACCCGCGCGATCACGGCGTCGGCGTCTTCCTGGCTGATCTTGCCCTTGCTCACCCCGCGCGAGATCGACCCGGCGATGCGCTGCTGCGCGGCCTCGGCGAACTCCGGGGTCGTCTCCAGTACGAGAACCTCGCTCCCGGCCTTCGCGCACACCTCGGCGATTCCCGCACCCATGGTTCCGCCACCGATCACACCGATCAGCTTCACAGTCGTCTCTCCCACCATCTCGATTTCGACTTGTCCGTCGACCATTATCGCTGTTCGGGTAGTTGGAACATGCCGCGGGCGAACCGCAGGAGGTGTTCGCGCAGGGCACGGTCGTCCAGATCGACCACCATCGGGTGGGCGGCCGCGCCCCCGATCGCGGAGTAGAGCATCGCCGCCTGCACCCGCATATCGGTATCGCCGTCCTCACCGATCAGCACCCCGAACAGGCGTTCCATCAATCGCTGGAATTCGATGTGTTCGGCGAGGAAGCGGGCCATGTACGGATCGTTCTGCATGACGCTGTAGAGCCGGCGGCGCTGCACGGCGATATCGATCACACGCACCAGCAGGGCATCGCGAGCGGCCATCCTGGTGTCCTGGGTCTCGGACTCCGTCAATGCCGCCTCGAGCCGGGCCATCTCCGTTTCGGCGACCGCGTACACGATGTCGTCCTTGGACTTGAACTGGTGGTACACCGCCGCCTTGGTGACGCCGATGAAGTCGGCGAGCATCTGCAACGAGGTCGCGCTGACGCCGTGCTGTGCGAACAACTCGAACGCCGCGAGAATGATACGACGTTGTGCGGCACTGTATTTCGGTGGAACTGTCACGTCAGGGCCGGCCGCCGCGTCTGAGGTCATCGTCCGAGGCTAGCCGATCGACAAGTAGGCTTCACCACAGGTAAACCCCGGCGATCACGAGGGTGAAGCCCAGCAGCCACACATCGGTACTCCACCGCAGCCACCGCGGCGCGGTGCGGACCTCCATGAACTGGCGGAGCACGACGCGCGCCTTGACCACCGCGAGCACCAGCACGGTCATCGCGGCCGCGTCCACCGCCGCCTCGCGATGCGCGGCGGAGGCGCCCAGTAGCCAGGACACGAGCGTGATGACCACCAGCGCCACCCAGGCGATGGTGGTCCGTGCCGCCGCCGATATCGGTATCGATCGCATGTCACCTCATCACGTATACGAGAGCGAATATCAGCAGCCAGAGCAGATCGACCATGTGCCAGTAGGTCGCACCGGTCTCGGTCATCGACAGCCGACGCCGGCGCGGATCGCGCAGATCGCGCACGACCAGCCCCAGGACCACCAGGCCCAGCACCACATGGAACAGATGGATGCCGGTGAGCATGTAGTAGTACATGAAGAACGGACCACTGGGAAACGTTGCGCCGGAATGCATTTCCGATACCCACTCCCCCGCTTTGACCACCGCGAACACCAGCCCGCACAGTCCGGCACCGGTGACCGCCGCCACCGCGGAGCGATACCGTTCGCCGCGCGCCGCCGCCACACCACGGGCGACCAGCAGTGAACTTGTCAGCAACAGCACGGTGTCGAAGACACCGACGCCGAGGTGTACCCGGCGTTGCTGCTCGAGAAATACCCCGGGATCGCGATGTTTGTCGATCATGAAAATCACGAGATATACCGAGAATATGAGGAAATCCCCGAGGATGAAGATCCACATATTCGGGTCGCCGGGAATCCGGTGCGCGGGCGCTTCCCGAGAACCGGTGTCCGACATCGTATCCCGCATCGTTTCCGAGCTCATGACGCCCTCGCGGCGTTGTCCGCCAGAGGTTTCTGCCACATATCTCCGGAGATCGCTCGCCGCAGCACCATGATCATGCAGAATTCCCACCCTACGAAAATGACGGTACCGAGCCAGAAACTGATGGACCCGTTCCACGACAGCGGACCGGAGTGGAAGACGAAAACCGGTCCGGCGAGCATTTCGGTCACTACCATCCAGATGGAGATATATCCCAGGCAGACCGGAAAGACGCCGTTGCGATCGAGGAATATCGCCAGCGCGAGAACCGTGCACTGGGTCGCGAAACACCCCAGCGATCCGACGAACGACAGCAGGCCCAGATCGTAGAGCAGCACCAGAATCTGCGGATCACGATCGAGCCGGAACGTGGCGGTCACGAACGCGAACGAGGCGAACAGACAGCCCGGCACCGCGCCCACTGCCAGCGCTGCGAGATAAGCGTAGGCGAACACCGGACTGATCGACATGCGCTTCATCTGAAAGGCGATGAGCCCGTTGGCCATTCCGGTAAATCCGATGATGGCCGCCAGCAGGGCGAATCCGATGCGTATGGTCGCCGCGTGGTCATGGAAGAACGCGACGATCTGCACGGTGGAGGCATCCGGACGCGGCGGCGGCATCACGCGGGTGAGCAGGACGAATATCAGCCCGAACAGGCCGTAGAAGACCGGAATCGACCACCAGCAGATCATCTGGTCGAGCGGCCGGTTCCGCACACCGGCGGTACTCATGCCGGCACCTGCCGCTCGGTCTCCTGACGCCGGAGCGCGGCCCGTACGACGAAGAACATCACCAGAAGAAACGCGGTGAAGGCGCCGATGCGAATCCAGAAGGATATGGCTCCGTTCCACGCCAGCGGGCCGGTCCGGAATATCACCGAGCAGGCCGCCGGAGCCATAGCCGCACCGACGGCGAGACTGAACGGCGCGACCCAGCGCGGGAATATCGGCTGGGGCGCGGCGTCGAGCCGGACCGCGATGGCCAGGCAGACCGTTTGCGCCACCAGCATTCCCACCGGCGCAGTGAAGGTGAGCCAGGCCAGATCGTTGAGTAATTGGATCAATTGCGGATCGCGTTCGGGCCGGAATGCCGCCACCAGCCAGAAGATATCCGCGATCGCGAACAGTGTGGCCCCACTGACCACGGCGGCCAGATAACTGTAGGCCAGGACCTGACTGGGTGTGGCCATCCGCTTCATCTGCACGACGATCACCATGAAGAACGGAATCAGCATGATGCCACAGAGATTGAAGGTGATCATGCTGAATCGGATCGCGGCGAGATGAGCGGAGTAGAACTGCGCGATCGACTCGGCATCGGCGGTCGGCGAGGTCGGCGGCAGAAATCCCGGAAAGGCGAGAAAGGCGATGATCAGAACGGCACCGAATACCGGTAGCAGCCACAAGGCGATCCACTGGGATCGCAAGCGGGCCACGGGCGATCGATCGTCGACGAGTGTCTGCATAATTCCTCGATTTCCCGGCCCGGAACCCTGGGACCGCTGAGAGAATAACCGATCGGCTAGCCAAGACAGTAGCCGATCGGCTAGCCTCTGTTCAATCCTCGGCGGCACGACCGGTGAGGGGCGAGTACCGAACGAGGGGCGGCACCGTGGTCGAGACAGCGTCATCGAACTCCCGGGCATCCGCTGTCGACGAAATCACCGGCTGGACAAGCGGATACCTGCAACGACACCCGGTCGCCGCGTTGCGTACGGTGGGCCGGCAGGTGAGTCTCGGCGGCCGGGCGGTGCGTTATCTGTGCGTGGATATGGCCGCCGGGCGGTTTCCCTTCGGTGAGTTCGTGCACCAGGCGGCCTTCATGGTGAAAACCTCCTATCTGCCGACCGTCGCGGTGGCGCTGCCGATCAGTGCCACGCTGTCGATTCAGTTCGGACTGCTCGCCGGCCAGGTCGGTGCGACGTCATTGGCCGGTGCCGCGAGCGGTTTGGCGGTCATCCGGCAGTCGGCGCCGCTGGTGACCGCGATCCTGCTGGCCGCCGCGGTGGGTTCGGCGGTCTGCTCGGATCTGGGTTCGCGCACCATCCGCGAGGAGATCGACGCGATGGAGGTAATGGGCGTTTCGGCGCTGCGGCGCTTGGTGGTGCCGCGGCTGTCGGCCTGCGTCGTGGTCGCGATGGGGCTCACCGGCCTGAGCTGTTTCATCGGATTCCTGGCAGGCTACCTGTTCAACGTTTACGTCCAGAACGGCACGCCCGGAAGCTTTCTCGCCACCTTCTCCTCGTTCGCCACCACCGGCGATCTGTTCCTGGCGATGGTGAAATCCGCGGTGTTCGGGACCATCGTCGCCGTCGTCGCGTGCGAGACGGGGCTGAGCACCCGCGGTGGTCCCGGTGGCGTCGCCAACTCCGTCAATGCCGCCGTGGTCGCGTCCATCATCGCGCTGATGATCGTCAATGTCGGCTTCACCGAGCTGTATACGATCCTGTTCCCCAGGACCACGCTGTGACGGCCGCGCCCTACCGCCCGCCGATCACACGCCCGCTGCTCGCGGCGGCCCGCGCGCCGTTCACCACGATCGGCCGGCTCGGTCACCTGGCGACCTTCTTCGTGCGGTCGGTCGTATCGATTCCGATCTCGTTGCGGCACTATGGCAAAGAGTCGCTGCGCATCCTGTCCGACGTCACCTGGGGCAACGGTTCGCTGGTGGTCGGCGGCGGCACCGCCGGGGTCATCGTGCTGCTGGGCGCGGCCGCCGGTGGCATCGTCGGCATCGAGGGCTACAGCGCGTTGAAGTTGCTGGGCATGGGCCCGGCGACCGGGATGATCGCCTCCACCGCGGCGACCCGTGAGCTGGCGCCGATCATGGCCTCCATAGCGTTCGCCGCGCAGGCCGGATGCCGGTTCACCGCGCAATTGGGATCCATGCGGATCGCCGAGGAGATCGATGCCCTGGATTCCATTGCGATCCGGCCGATTCCGTATCTGGTGGGTACCCGGTTGCTTGCGGCGGTGGTCGCCATCGTCCCGCTCTATCTGGCGGGGCTGGCCGCGGACTATCTGGCCGTGGAGTTGTTCGTCGGACTCGCCGGTGGACGGTCGTTCGGCACCTACGAACATTACTTCCGGCTGGTCCTCGGTAGCACCGATATTCTGTATTCGCTGTTGAAAGCGGTGGTTTTCGTGATCGTGACGACCACCATCCAGTGCTACTACGGCTATTACGCCACCGGCGGGCCGCAGGGTGTGGGCGTGGCGGCCGGACGCGCGATGCGGGCGGCGATCACCGTCATGATCTGCGTGAATCTGTTGCTGACCATGGCACTGTGGGGTGTCGCATCCGGCGCGCGGATCAGTGGGTGAGCAGGCATGCCGATCGCATTCGAATCCGACGGGCGGCGCCTGTCCGACGCGCGACTCGCGCTGCGCGGGTTGATCTTTATCGTCGTCGCGGGTCTGCTCGTGGCCGCCATGCTGGCCCGCTCCCAGGGCTGGTTCGAACACATCGTGCCGGTGACCGCGGAACTGACCGACGTCGGCGACGGCCTGCCCGCGAAATCGGACGTGAAATTTCACGGTGTGCTGGTAGGAACGGTCGACGAGGTGAGCCCGTCGCGCGGTGACGGCCCGCATCGGGTGCGACTGTCACTGCTGCCCCGCCATATCGCCGCAATACCCGCCACGGTCACCGCCCGGGTGGTACCGAGCAATGTCTTCGCGGTGCCGTCGGTGCAGCTGGTCGACAACGGTCCGGGGCGGCCACTGCGCGCCGGTGCGCGCATCCCACAGGACCGCAGCCTCCCCACCGTCCGCCTGCAGACCTCGCTCACCGCACTGGACCGGATCGCCGCCGCCGCGGGACGTTCCGGTTCGGACCCGATGCTGGGCATACTCACCACCCTCGAACGCGCGACCAGCGGCCGCGGTGATGCCGCGGTACGCGCCGCCGGGCAACTGAGCCGCATCGTGCAGGCCCTCGACGGCTCGATCACACCCGATGGCACCATGACCACCCTCGATTCACTGGCTCGCGCCGTGACCGAATGGCAGTCCGCCGCACCGGATCTGCTCGACGCGCTACACAATGCGGTACTCCCGCTGCGGACCGTGGCGCAGCAGCGCGCCGGAATCGCCGAACTGCTGGGCGGCGCGGTCACGACCTCGACCACGGTCGATACCGCATTGTCGCGCCATGGCGACCAATTGCGCGGAATATCCGCGAATATGGGCCCCGTCCTCGACGTACTGGCCGAAGGCGGCCGGAACTTTCCCCGGATGACAACCTCGGTCACCCGGGTGGACCAGCGGTTCCTCGCCGAGTTCTGGGATCCGCGGGCCCACAACGGAACCGCGAAGATCATCATCGAACTCGCACCGCATCAGCAGTACACCCGAGCCGATTGCCCCCGATACGGGGCATTGGCGGGGCCGAGCTGTCACACCGCGCCGGTGAACGGTCCACCGGTTCTCGACCGGCCGGGAACCGCGACACCCGCCGCCGACATCTCCGGCGGCGATCGCGAGCGACAGCAGGCCGCGGCGATCGTCGGCGATGCGCCGAATCCGCTGGCGAACTTGCTGATCGGACCCCTCGTCCGCGGTAACGATGTCACCGTCACCCGGGATCCGGGAGGTACCCGATGAGCTATCGCCGTCCCCTGTTCGTCCTGATCCTGTTCCTCGTCGTGTCGGTGGCGCTGACCTGGTCGGTGTTCGTCACCCTCGAACGCAACGTATCCGGTGCCGCGGACCGATATTCGGCCGTGTTCACCGATGTCTCGGGGCTGCGCACCGGCGACGACGTGCGGGTGGCCGGGGTGCGGGTAGGGCGCGTCGTCTCGATCGAACTCGACGGAACCCGGGCCGAGGTCGGGTTCGAACTGCAACGCGCGCAGCGGGTTTACGGCAACACGGTCGCCTCGATCACGTATCAGAATCTCATCGGCCAGCGCTATCTCGGACTGTCGCTGGGCGATTTCCACGATCCGGCGTTGCTGCGCCCCGGTGCGACCATCCCGGTCGAGCACACCGAGCCGTCGTTCGATCTGTCGGCACTGCTCAATGGATTCGAGCCGCTGTTCGGAATGCTGAAACCGCAGGATGTCGACAATCTGACCACGGCGCTCGTGCGCGGGCTGCAGGGCGACGACGGGGCCATCACCACGCTGGTCGCCGAAACATCCACGCTCGCGGAGTCCTTCGCCGGGCCCGACCGGATTCTGGGCACGGTGATCGACAATCTGGCCCGGGTGGTGGGCAACCTGGCACAACGCAGCGGTGACCTGCAAACCACCATCACCGCGACCCGGCAGATCTTCGACAGCCTGCGCGTCCACCGCGACATGTTGTTCCAGCAGCTGCCCGAGATCTCCGCGGTCGTGGACCGGGCGGCGGACGTGGTCGACGGCGCGAGTCCCCCACTACGCGAATTCCTCACCCGGCAACCCGGTTTCAGCCGCCACTTCGTCGGCGAGAAGGACAAGTTCGCCTACCTCGGCGCCAATATTCCGCTGCTGCTCAAATCGCTCACCCGCATCGTGGACTCCGGCTCATACCTGAACGCCTACATCTGCGATATCCGGATGAGCATCGTGCCCGATGTGAACCCGCTGCTCGCGACATTGCTGTCCGCCGCGTCCCCCGCGGGCAAGCCCGAGAACTCCGCGATCTGCCGATGAGGTGGCCCATGGATGCCCGAACGATTCTCCGGCACGGCCGGAAACGACCGCACCGCAACGGCGCCCGGCGTCCGGACCGCTCGCTACGCCTGGGCATCGTGTCGGTCGCACTGGTCGCCGTCGTTGTCGGCGCGGCCGTCCTCATCCACTCGATGCACCTCGGCAGACGCAGCTACAGTGCCGAATTCGCCCAGGCCGCCGGCATTTCCCGGGGTGATGCGGTCACCGACGCCGGAATTCCCGTGGGCACGGTGACCGGAATGCGCCTGGCCGGTGACCGGGTGGTGGTGACGATGAAGATCGACGGCCACGTCGCCCTGGGTGCGACGACGGGCGCGGCCATCAAACTCACCACCCTGCTCGGATCCCGCTACGTCGAACTGCGGCCCGCCGGAACCGGAAGCCTCGACGGCCCGATTCCGTTGGCGCGCACCGAGGTCCCCTACGATCTGGAAACCGCGCTGCAGCAGGCCACCACGACCTTCGGGCAGATCGACGCCGACAAGATCGCGCAATCGATGACCACCCTGTCGGCGCAGTTGCGCACCACCCCGGCGCTGGTACCGGATCTGCTGAACAATGTGCGGACCCTGTCGTCGGTCATCGCGAGCCGCCGCGGCCAGATCCAGGCACTGCTGACCAGTACCGCCCAGGTCACCACGGTGATCCGATCCCAGCAGGCCGATCTCGGCGCACTCGTCGAGCAGGGTAGATCCGTACTGCGCCGGATCATCGACCAGCGCGGCGCCGTCGAGCGGATGATCGGAGCCACCACAACCCTGGTGCGCCAATTGGAGCCGGTCGCCGTCGGCGACCGCGACGATATCCAGCAACTACTCACCGATCTGCAGGCCATGACCGCGACCATCGCCGGTCACGACGACCTCTTGCGCAATATCCTGCAAATCCTGCCGGTGCCGTGGCGACTGTTCGCCAACGCCACCGGCACCGGACGCGAACTTGTCGGCAACGCGCCCGACGGCGCGTTCATCGACACATTCATGTGCGCCCTGTCGGCGCGCGCCGAACAGGTGGGACGGCCTCCGTATCTGAAGGACTGCCGATGAGGAACATGTTGTGGCGCAGCGAGTTCCGTCGAGCGCTCCGGATATCTGTGCTGGGCGCGGTGGCGGTGGTCGGGGCGACGCTGCCGGGCTGTTCGAATCCGGTCTCCGACACGCGCACGATCACCGCCGACTTCGATAACGCCAACGGCCTGTACACCGGAAACGCGGTATTGATACTGGGAATGCGGGTCGGCTCCATCGCCACGATCGCGCCCCACGGTTCCGGAGTACGGCTCACGCTGCGAGTGGATCGGTCGATCGCGCTACCGGCGAACGTGTCCGCCGTGACGGTATCGGACTCGGTGCTCACCGATCGCCACATCGAACTGTCGCCGCCGTATCGCGGCGGGCCGACCCTGCCCGATCCCGCGGTCCTCGATCGCGACCACACCAGAACGCCAGTCGAATTCGACAGCCTGCTGTCCATGGCCGACAAACTGTCCACCGCGCTGGCGGGTGACCGCAACGGCAACGGCCCGGTCTCCGACCTACTGAACACCGGCGCCTCGCTCACCGAAGGCAACGGCAACGGCATGCGTGACGCGCTGAGCGAATTGTCCGCGGCACTGCGGATGGACGGTGACGGCGCCACCACCGGTGATGCCGTGACGAAGGTGGTCACCAACCTCGACGCGCTCACCGCCGCGGCCGCGCGCAACGACACCACCTTGCGCGACTTCGGTTCCGGCATCCGGCAATTGGGCGATCTGTTCGCGAATGAGCAACTCGGCACCGGCGACACCGGCGCACAACTGAACGGCATCCTCGATCGCACCGCCGAGCTGATGGAACGCAATCAGCCGGCGATCGCCGGGCTCGCAGGCAATGCGAACACCGTGATGACCTCGCTGTCGGATCACAACCGCGATCTCGCCGAATTCCTCGATGTCTTCCCGCTGGTCACCGACAACGTCTACAACGCCATCGACCAGCGCGTCGGGGCGTTGCGGGCCACCGTGGACCTCAACCGGTTCCTGCTCGACGGGCAGATGGTCAAGGAGGTCTGCAATCTGCTGGGCCTGCGCGATCTCGGCTGCGCCACCGGGACCATGCGAGATATGGGTCCCGACTTCGGGCTCACCGAAATTCTGGCGGCGGCGGCGGGGGTGCAGCCGCGATGAACGAGTTTCCGCGCCGCTGGGGTCCACGGCTCATCGCGATGACGGCGGCGGCGACCGCGGGCTGCTCGACCACACTCGACAGCCTGCCGCTGCCGGCCCCCGGCCTGGGCGGGCACAGCTACGAGCTGACAGCCACGTTCACCAACGCGCTCAATCTGCCGGCCAGGGCGAAGGTGGAGCTCGACGGCGCCGAGATCGGCCAGGTCGAACGGATGGCGGCCCGCGACTACACCGCGGTGGTGATCCTGCGTATCCGCGCCGAGGTCCGGCTACCCGGCGGAACCACCGCGCAACTGCGCTCGGCGACCCCGATGGGTGATGTGTTCGTCGCGCTCACGCCCCCGGCCCGCCCCGATCCCACGACCGCGGATCTGCACGACGGCAGCGCGATTCCGGTCGCGGCGACCTCCGCCGCCGCCACCATCGAGGAACTGCTCAGCCGGGCATCCCTGCTCGTCAGTGGCGGCGCGTTGAAGAATCTCACCGGGTTGGTGAATGGACTCGGTGAGGATGTCGGCGGTCGCGGCCAACGCCTCGCCGAACTCATCGACCACACCCGCCGGCTGCTCGGCGACCTCGCCGCCCGATCCGATCGGATTCGCGAAGTGCTCGGTGCCGCAGGCGATCTGACGGCAACCATCACATCGCAGCAGAGCTCGATCGACGATGCGCTCGGCACCGCCGCACCCGCACTTCAGGTCGTGGGCGACAACACCGGCCGCATCGTCGATCTGGTGGGCCGCATCGACTCGATCTCCCGGCAGCTCGGGCAATTCCCGTCGATCCGCGGCACCAACGATCACAGCCTCAGCGCGTCCATCGATCTGCTGGGGCGCGATCTCAATGACGCGGCGACCAATCCGGAGGCGAATCTCGACTGGCTCAACAGCGCACTGGCCACGATTCTGAAGGTCACCGACTCCTCCTCCGCCCACGTGAACGTCGATATCGTGCAGCTGGCCCTCGGTGCCGCGCCGGATCCCAATTTCGGCGGCGATCCCGGCGCCCGGCCACCGGATGCCACAAACTGGACGAACTTCGCCGGATCCCTGGAATACAACCTGGGCCGGCTGCGCGGGCGACTGACCGGACCGGGCCGATGAGTAACGCGCACAGTCGGATTCGGCGGATTCTGGAGCCGCCCGCGCGAGTGGTGGTCGGCGCCGCGATACGCATTCGCGCACACCGCGCCCTGGCCTCGATCGGCGGGCTGGTCCTGGTCCTGCTGGCCGGCGGTGGATATCTGCTGCTGGGCGCGTTGCGGATCGACCCGCTGCACGGGCAGTTCCGGGTCCGGGTGGAGCTGGCCGAATCCGGTGGACTGCTGCCGGGGCAGGACGTCACCCTGCACGGCGTGCGAATCGGACGGATCACCGCGGTCGATATCGAAGCGAACAGGGTTGTCGCCACCGCCGAAATAGCCGAGGGCACACAGGTTCCCGACTCCGGACCGGTCCGGGTGGCGGCATTGTCGGCGGCCGGGGAACAGTATCTGGACTTCGCGCCGGTCACCGATCGCGGGCCCTATCTGGCCGACGGGTCGCGGATTCCGGTCGACCGCACCGCGAGTCCCACCACCCTCGCCACGATGCTGGGCAATCTCAGCGGGACTCTGGCGCAGATCGATCCCGGCACGATCACCGCCGTCGAACACGAACTCGGGGTGACCGATGCGGGGCCGGACAAACTCGCCGCGATCATCGACGGCGGGATATTCATGATCTCGACCTTGGATTCCGTCCTCCCGCAAACCGTCGATCTGCTGCACAACAGCAAGACGGTTCTCACCACCCTCGGCGACACCGGTCCGGGACTGGATGCGGCGGCCGCGGACTGGGCGACGGTCACGGGAGCGATCGCACCGAAAAGCGATGGATTCGCGCACCTGGTGGACCGGGCTCCCGACACCTTGACCGCGATGGATCGGGTCATCGCGGAGAACTCACCGACCATGGTGCAGCTGCTGGCGAATCTGGCGACGGTGTCCCAGATGAGTTATCTGCACGTACCCGCGTTGCAGGAGTTCTTCTTCCCGCAGCAACGCGGCGGTTCGGCGCTCGATGCCATCACCTCCGCCTTCCACGACGGCGGGGTGTGGGCGCTGGCCGCGATCTACCCGCACTACTCGTGCGATTACGCGGTGCCGCGGCGTCCCGGTACCCGGGCCGATTCCCCGGAGCCGTATCTCAACACCGGCTGCACCGATCCCGACCCGTCGGTCCTGATCCGCGGCGCCGACAACGCACCCCGCCCGCCCGGCGATACGACCCGGAACCCGCCGCCCGGCGCCGACCCGCACGCGACGGCGAATCCCACTCCCCCGCAACCGTTCACGATTCCCTTGCCCTACGGCGGGCCGGTCCTCCCGCAACCACCGCTGCCCTACAAATAGCGCCCGGGCGGCGAAACGCACAGCGCCGAGGCAGGAAGAACATCTCCCCACGACCGGAAAGGATCGAGCAGTGGATCGATCGACAACACCCACACCGGACGATCACGGCGAGTCGGCCGAGGTTGAACGCGAAACGCCGCACCGTGACGACGGCGCAACACCTCCCGACTCCACGGGCACATCGGAACATGGCCCCGAATCCATCGGCACGTCCGAGCCCGCGGACAGTATCGAGTCCGAGCACATCGACACATCTGCGCCGCCCGATAACAATGCACCGCGGGAAGATTCGGCGGCGGACTCCGGCAGCACTACCCGGCGCCCACTGCTGCGCAGACTCGCGGTCGGCGGGCTCGTCGCGCTGCTGATCGTAACCACCGGAGCCGCAATCTCTTTCGCGTGGAAGCTGAAGAATCGCGACGACCTCGCCCGCGCGAGCGATGAGGCGCTCGCCGCCGCCCGTACCTATGCCGTCGCACTCACGAGTATCGACGCCGCGCACACCGATCAGGACTTCACCGCGGTGCGCAGCGGCGCGACCGGCGATTTCGCCCGCATGTACGACGAATCCGCGCAGAAGCTGAAACCGCTGCTCGTGCAGGCGAAATCGGTGAGCAAGGGCCGGGTGGTCGGAGCCGGCGTGCAATCGGCTTCGACCGACCGGGTCGTGGTGGTGCTGTTCGTCGACGCCGAGATCACCAACGTCACCTTCCCGACGCCGCGCGTCGACCGCAACCGGATCACCATGACGATGGAACACGTTGACGGGAGATGGCTGGCAGGCGCCGTCGATCTCACATAGCCGAGGCGGTCGCCCGCGGGCTACGATGGCAGCGTCGGGACTCGTTCTCGCCGAAGACGTACCGGGCACCTCGACGGACGGACTGACCTGCGGGCAGCGACACCGCGCCTCTCACCCGGTGGCGGCCGCGATCTCCGCGCGACGCACACTCAACCGCACCAGATTCTCCTCGGGCAGTGTGATCCGGTGCCCGAACCCCGCCTTCTCCACCACCCGCACCGACGCCGGGTTCGATGGTTCCACATTCGCGAACACCGTCTCGACTTCCGTTGTGGTGAAAGCGAACTCGACCAGCGCACGGACCGCCTCGGGCGCACACCCGCGTCCGCGCCGGGACGGCACGATGCCGTACCCGACCTCGAGTGCACCGTCTTTCGGCGGCCAGAACCACCCGATCGACCCGACGATCATCCCACTGCCCCGCTCGACAACCAGCCGATGTCCCTTGACCGCCACCGGATCGAGCTGCCGCAGCAGACCTGCCACCACCCGGTCACCCTCGGCCGGGAAATCGTCGGCCCAGTCCAGGGCCCGCCGCCCGCCGAGCACGGTCTCGATATCGTCGGATGTCCACCGGCGCAGTGCGAGCCGGTCGGTGACCAGTTCCTGCGGCGCGGATACCGGCCCTGTCATGCGGATCCAATCATCACGGCCCGATCGTCCCCGCCCCTCGGCGCCCGAGGCAACCGATTTTCGGTACCGCGGCTGGACTTCACCCTCTGCGGGTGACCCCGTCCGGATGTCGCGGGACAACGATCGCGAGGTGCCGCACACTGCCACCTCCTCGCGATCGTTCACCGTCCGGATTCTCGGCATGATGATCATCGCGCTGAGCGCTGCATTATGGTCGGCTCCGGCGCAGGGGCCCGCACACGCCGCCACCGGCGAATCCGCGCTCTGCGCATGGCGATTCATGTCGAACAATACGGTCCTCAATGTCGCGTTTCCCGATGCCAACGCCACTTACTGGGTGCTGCCGTTCGCACTCGGCGCCGGCGACTCCATCGAGTTGTCGGGCACCTACCCCGCCGCCCGATACTTCGCACTCAACACTTACGGAACGAACTTCGACACAGTGGATACTCTGCGGGACAACCAGATCCTGCCCGATCCAGGGAGCGGCAACCCGTTCGCCGATCCGTCGGCGGCGAATACCCCGGCGGCACAGCGCCATTGGCATGCGACGTTGGTCACCGGCCCCGCCGACCACAACCGGAATCAGATCCGGGCGCTGCCCGCGGCCCAGACGGTGCCGGTCGGATTCCTGATCATCAGGGTGTACGTGCCGAACGACCCCACCTCGCTCAGCGGCGGCGTGCCGCTCCCCGACGCGACGCTGAAGGTCGCCGGAACCACCGTCGCGAGCCCGCCCTGTGCGCAGACCTTCGATCCGAGTTCCTATCCGGGTCCGATCGCGCAGGCCGCGACCGCCGGCTTCGACCGGGTCATCGCCGGAGCGGCGGCCGGAGCGTTCCCCGGCGATGTCCCCGAGGCGACCTTCGTCAACCCGGCGAGTACCTCCGGCCTCTTCCCGAACGGCGACAACAAATATATCGGCGCGGGCCTCACCTACCAACCGGGACGTCTCGTGGTCGTGCGCGGAAAGGCCCCGGATTTCCCCGACTCGCGCACCGGGCAATCCCCCGCCGATCAGGACCGCCAGGTCCGGTACTGGTCGATGTGCCAGAACGATCTCGTGAGCCCCTACCCGTGGTGGGCTGCGCGGCCGATTTCCAGACCGCCCTGGACGCGAACGGGTACTACACCTACGTCCTCGGCGCCCCCGCCGACCTCCCGCCCAACCCCGGCCCGGCGATCACCGTCCTGCCCTGGGGCAGCACCGAGGTGGCCAAGAAGGTCCTCTTCCTGCGCAACATGCTGCCGAGTCGAACCTTCTACCCCCAGTCCATCCAGGCATCCCAGGACAGCGGAAGCGACCCGGCGGCAACGATGGGCCCGTACTACCCCACCGCCACCTATTGCAGCGCAGCGACATTCGCCACCGAGGGAGCGGACGGATGTTTCGCCGAGGTCCGCTGAGCACCTCTGCCGCCTGCTCCACCAGATACGAGCGACCGGCCCCTCCACTTCGGCTATCCGCGCCGTAATCGGTCAGGAGAACTGCGCCACCCGTTCAGGTCGTGAACGGTTTCGACGACAACCCGCGCCGCGCGGCGGTCAGCGCAGTGACCACGGCGCCGCGGCTCGTTCTTCGGACCACCGCCGCGGATCGCATTCGAGGACATTTCGGTTCCACCGGCCGAGTTCGGCTGCGGCCGCGTATGTTTCGCGGAAGAATTCGGCTACCGTCGCGTTCGCGTCGTTCGCGGTGCGTACCGCTTCATACGGCAGGACGAACTCACCGAGATCGGCGTTGTAGGTTGCGTCGGGTACCCGCAGGCTCCGCTCACGGTAGCCGTCGGGTTCGGGATAGGCGTAGGCGTAGAACGCGCCCTCCTCTCCACCGCCGGGCCAGAATCCACAACTGCTGAGTTCGTGCGAATAGCCCTCCACCATCACCCAGTCGGCGCAGTGCGGTGCACCGCCGCCGTGTTCGGGCGCGGTGCGTCCGGAGAAACGTGTGCAAGCCAAATCCATCGCACCCCAATAGAAGTGGACAGGGCTGGATTTGCCGGTGAAGCCGGAACGGAACTCGTTGAGCGAACGGTTGGCGTGGACGACTTGCCGCCAGAACGTCTGCGCGGCCTGCGGATCATACGAGGCGTGCCGGGTGTCCTCGGCGAACGGAATCGACGGGTCGACTTCATTGGGGCGGCCCTGAATCCGGGTCACGAGCCCCAGCGCGCCCAGGGCTTGCATGGTTTCGGAATAGAACTGCGCAACCGATTTCGGCTCGAGCGCCACGGTGCGGGTCTCGCCATTGTCGGCACGGATCCCCAATCGGTGTTCGAGGAAGTCGAATTCGATATCGAAGAGCCGATCGCCATACGGGATTGCCGAGGTCGTGAGTCCGCGCGGGCTCACATAGAGGGTGACCTGCCACCAGTGGTTCAGCAAGGGGGCGTGCGCGAGGCGGATCTTGCCGACGATCTGCGTCCACATGTGCAGGGTTTCGCGCGTATCGGTCCAGTCCGCCACCCGCAGCGCCGGCCACGCGGTGGTCGAATTCGTCTCTGACATATCGTTATTCCCTTCGTCACCGACTTCGATTCGGGTCCGGTCTTCGAGGAACGTTGCTTGTCCACCGGTCGCGCCGAGCACCGGAAAAGGAGAATCTGTCACAGCACTCCAATCCGAAAAGGAGTGTCAGAAGTACCAGCTAGCTACGGTAGCGCAACCTTGATGCGCGGGCAGCGTTCGCCCGTCGACGGCCCCGGCCTCCCCGGGGAAAGCAGTAGGCTGACCGACAGGGAGTGAACCGGCGAAAGGGCGAACGGGTGTCCAGTCCGAATCTATTCAGCGTCTTCGGACGAATGACCGCATTGCCCGGTCAGCGCGACGAGGTCATCGCGTTGATCAAGGAGTCGGCCCGCGCGGGCGGCGAAGACAGCGGCTTGCTCACTTACAGCATCAACGCCGCCTTGGACGATCCGGACGCGATTTGGGTAACCGAGTTGTGGACCGACAGGCAAGCACACGACGCCACCACCCGCTCCGCACCGGTCGTAGCGGTAACCCAGCGCTTTCTGGAACTCCTGGCCGAACAACCCGCCGGCTACTACGGCCACGCCGTCTACATGCAGGGCCGAACATCCGACGGCACCCTCTGACGAACTCGAATCGGGCCGATGCGCCCAGGGGGCATCGGCACTCGCAACCGGTGCGACGTTGCGATCGCGCCTACTGTGCCAACCGAATCGCGGCGGCCGGGCACAGCGCCGCCGACTCCTCGACGGCCTCCATTTGATCGGGGGCGGGGCGCTCTCGGAGAAGGGTCACGAAGCCGTCGTCATCCTGATCGAAAACTCCGGGTGCGGCCAGAACGCACTGACCTGATCCGACACACATGGGCCGGTCTATTTCGACGTGCACGGGAGTTCTCCTTTTCGGGTGTATCCACGCTGCCATCCGGACGTCGACGCTCACCAGAGGACGGGAACCCGGTTCACTCCGCCGGTGACGCGGTGGGATTGGATCTCGAGTTCGTCCACGCCGACAGCCAGGCGCAGGTCGGGGAACCGATGGAAGAGCGCCGGGAATACGATCCGCAGCTCGGTCCGCGCGAGGTTGGCGCCGACGCAGACGTGCATCCCGTGGCCGAAGCTCAAGTGAGCGTTCGGCTTTCGATCGGTCCGGAATTCCCGCGGGTCGGAATAGACCGACTCGTCCCGGTTGGCGGCATCGGTGTTGAGCAGGACCAGATCGCCGGCGGCGACGGTGACACCCCCGATCTCCACATCCTCACGCGCGTAACGCAACAGCCCCGGACCGGCCGACGGCGCCGCCAGCCGCAGAATCTCCTCCACCGTGGGCTGAACCCGCCCCTCGGGATCGGCCACGAAGGCGGCCCGCCGATCGGCATCCGACAACAGCCACAGCACTCCGAAACTGATTCGGCCGGAGGTGGTCTCGTGCCCCGCGAACAACAGCCCCGCCGCCAGCTCGGCCACATCGCTGTCGGTGAACGTGGGATCTTCCTCCTGCATGGCGACCACGTCGGAGATCACGTCCGGGCCCGGATTCGCACGTTTGGCCGCAGCGAGCCCCGCGGTGTATTCCTCGAGTTCGGCCCGCGCCGCCCACGCGTCCGCGCCGTCGTACATCGCGGTCATCCGCTTGGACAGCGCATCGAACAACGTCCGGTCCTCCGGCGGAACCCCGAGCAGTTCACTGATCACCAAGGCGGGCAACGGAAAAGCCAGCAACTTGTTCAGATCCACGGGCTCGTCCGGATCACCGTCGCGCGCCGCCTGCATATCGTCCAGGCAGCGCGCGGTCAGTTCCTGGATCCACTCGGTGAGCCGGGTCATCCTCCGCGCGGAGAACGCGGGCACCAGCATCTTGCGCAACCGCTGGTGGTCATGGGTTTCGGTGTTGTAATCGCCTCGGGGTCCGCCCGCGATGGCGGCCTGCGACACCTTGGCGGCGGTCTCGGGCGTGGGGTGTCAGCGGCCGAAACGAGGATCGCCCAGAATCTGGCGGACCTCCGCGTATCCCATCACCAACCAGGCCGGGTCCCCTGCCGGACTCGTCACGCGGGTCACCGGCGATTGCCTGCGCAACTCCGCATACCGCGGTGGGACTTCCAATGCGTTGGGGCGGTCGAACGGCAACCGCGGAGCGGAGTGGACGGTACTGGTCATGGATCTTCCCTCACCATCAGTGATTACTCGTATCCGATCAGTGCACGAACAAGGCCCGCGTGGCACCGGTCCCACGCGGTACGGATCAGTCGGTCATACGTTGCCGCCCTGCGGAATTCCGTCGCGCAACTGCGCGAGTCCGGCCCTGACCACATCGGCCAGACAGGTCGAACCATCGCCCGCGGACCACACCTCCAGCGACGTACGCACCGTCACCCCGGCCGCGGCGGCCAGCAACCGGGTGGGCAGGTCCTGCTCGGGGTCGGTGCCCATGCGGTCGGCGATGGCCTGGATCAATTGCCGCGAAGTGCGGTCGATCGAGGTGAGATGCGCGGCCAGGATCGACGGATTCTCGCGCCCGGCCCGCAATACCATCGCCACGTCCTCGCGGCTGCTCACCATGGTCGCCACGATGTCGGGCAGCACGGCGGTGAGCGCGTCCCACACCGGCTCGTCCAGCGGTCGGGCACGCACGGCGTCGGCCATCGTCTCGACGTGCCGGATCGACGCCTCGACGATGGCCTCTTCCACCGAGAAAAAGTAGTTACGGAAGGTACGCCCGGACACGCCGACGATCTCGGCCACGCTCTCCGGGCTCACCGCCTTCAGCCCCTGCTCGAGCATCAGCGCCCAGGCGGCCTGACTCAGCGCCGCGCGCATCGCTTGCTTCTTGCGCTCCCGCAGCCCCGGCGACGTCATGCCTCCATGGTCACCCAAAACTTCTATTCTGACAATATTTCAAGTTCGGAAGCTTTTTTACCGGAGTCGTAGTTCGGGCCATCGGCCGCCGTCGCCAATTCGATTCGGGCAGTTGCGGATTGCGCGGCTACGGCCCTGCGACAGGGTTGAGGCAGCTGGCCGGCGGGTCGACGAAAATGCAGAGAGACGGGGCGCGGGTGGGGCGGTAACCGGCGGGCACACCACCGGCCGCGACAATCTGCGAGTAGGTGCCGACAGCATCGGTGGGGCGCCTGGTGAGGGACGGATCGGTGCGCACATCGACACTGAAGAGACCGAATCGCGGCGTGTAGCTGCCCCATTCGTAGTTGTCGGTGAGGCTCCAGTAGTTGTAGCCCATCAGATTCATCCCGTCGGCCTTCGCACGCTGCAGCCAATAGACGGTGTCACGGAGATGGTCGCTGCGGGAGTAGCCGTCACCGCGGGGCAGGCCGTTCTCGGTGGGCATGCCGCTCTCCACGACATACAAGGGCTTACCCGGAAGCCGGCGCGAATAGTGCTGCAGCGCATAGTAGATGCCCTCGGTGCGCAGCGGCATTTCCCACAGACGCGGGCCCGGCAGGTTCGGCAGCGCCGAGCCGGTGGCCCGCCCGATCGCGCTGTACAGCGACTGCGCCGGGTCGAAGCCGAAGTAATAGTCCACGCCCACATAGTCGAGCCTGGCAGCGATTCGATCGATCAACTCACCGTTGACCTGATCCTCGGCACCCGCGACGTATCCGACGTTGGCGGTCACCTGGGCGCCGGGCTGCCGCTGGTGGATGTAGTCGTAGATGGCGTTGTGCGCATCGACGACCCCGGTCAGCATCAGGCCCGCGTCGGCGCCCGCCTCCCGGACCTCGTTCTGAATGTAGGCGACAGGTTCGTTCACGGTGACCCACAGTGGATTGTGCGACGAGTAGCGGTCGACGACGGCGCGCATATTGGCCAGCCAGTCGCCGACCATACCCGGATTGCGCCACCCACCGCGGTCGGCCTCCCAGCCCGGATATACCCAGTGGTCCAGGGTGATCATCGGCCGCATCCCGGCCGCCGCGATGGCATCGACGACCGAATCGTAGAAGCGGAAGGCGTTTTCGTCCCACACCCCGGGCGCGGGCTGCAGCCGGGCCCATTCGATCCCGACCCGGAACACCCGCAACCCCATATCCGCGGCCGACTGGATGTCGGATCGGTAATGATCGACGAAGTCGACCGAGTTCTGCAATGGATCCATTCCGGGGTTCCGGGCGATATAGCGAGTCCAATTACTGTCGGGCGCATGCCCTTCGGACTGGAATCCGGAACTCGCCACACCCCAGAGGAATCCGGAGTCGAGCGAGGAGAGCGCGGCCGCCCGCGTCGGCGGAGCGGCCGACGCCGGAGTGCCGGACAGCAACACCGCCGCAACAGCAACGAACACGGCCAGGGCATTCCGAGAAAACCGGGATCGCATTAATTCAGAGTAACGAACGCACCCGGACCCGCGCTGGCGATCGACCACCACTGCGACACAGCCACAACGACTTCCGTCTCGACACATCCAGCGGCCTGCGAGCATCACACCACCTCGCCGGTAGCACCTGCTGGGCGATGGCCGGCGCGCTCCCCTTCCACCGTCACAAGGGGCGCCGCGTCCCGCCTCGCCTCGGGGTGGGACCGGCAACGCCGGGATCATTCGGGACCTTCGACTCTGGCCGTGGCCGCCTTGTTGCTGTGGTATCAACGCGGAGGAGCGTGACTATGCCAATCGAAAGCAACGCACCGGTCCGGCCGCACGGAGTCCAATCGGGCACCCGGGCCGGCACCATCGATCACCGGCCCGTCCCGGCGGTCGACGTTCGACTCGATGATCGAATCCCCAGGATGTTCGGCGAATACGCGCGGCGACGTATGTACGCGGCCGCGCAGCGGTGCCCGGCGCCGGTCACCTCGATTCGGGTGCGCTTGGCCGACCATCACGACTCGGCGATCGCGCACGCTTTCGTCGCGCAGGCCGACATCACCACATATCGAGCGATCCGCGTACAGGTGACCGGAGCTACGGCGCGGGAGGCAGTGGACGCCCTGCAGGCACGCACCAGCGCCCGCCTCCGGACCCTGAACGCGCCCCGCCCCATGCCCTGGAACCACTGCGGCGCGCACGCGGCGACACTGCTGTATGCCCGGCCGGTACAGGAGCGGACAATAGTGCGCACCAAATGCTTTCACCCGCATCGCGGCACCCCGGCCGAAGTCGCGGTCGACATGGCGTTGATGGACTACACCTTCGAATTGTTCACCGAGCGGGGCGCCGAGACCGTCTCCCTGCTCGGGCGCACCCCCCATGACGGATACCGGCTCACCCGGCTGGAGCGGCGCCCGCCCGGGGGCGACGCCGGTATCGGGCACATCGCCGTCGACCGGCGGCCCGCGCCACGACTCCACCTCGACGAAGCACTGGCTCGACTGTCGCTGAGCGGATCACCGTTCCTGTTCTACCGCGACTCGGATCGCGATAGCGGGTGCGTGCTGTACCACCGCTTCGACGGGCATTACGGGTTCATGACATCCCGTCGGTGACCGCCAAGCTCGCACGCGCGGTGGACTTTCGGCTCTATCGGCGTGCCGGTGCCGATGATGGGATGTGGTGGACCGACACTCGGACTCGCGAAAGAGGTACCACGCGTGACCTCGCCCGAACACACCGCCGACGGCGACCCCGCCGTTCTCGTCGTCGCCCTGGAGCGAGACGAATCGATGCGCCTGCTCGCCGGAATCGGTTATGGGAGGGTCGTCTTCACCCGCGACGCGCTACCGGCGATTCGACCGGTGAACCACCTGGTCGACACCGACGGCACGATCGTCGTGTGCACCCGGCTGACCTCCCGGCTGACCTCGTCGATCCGGGCGGACCCCCAGGTGGTGGTCGCCTACGAGGTCGACGACATCGATCCGGTCCTGCGAACCGGCTGGTCGGTCGTGGTCACCGGTCTGGCCCGCACCGTCACCGATCCCCGGCGGATCGCACTGTATGAACACCTGCTGCGACCGTGGGTCCGGTCGAGCACGGACACGGTTGTGGAGATCGAGCCCACGATCGTGACCGGCGTCCGGCTGGTCCGCGCCGCGAACGCCACCGCGTCGAATCATCGCCCGCACCCACCGAAAGCCGAAAACTATGAGCTACCACGATGATCCGTTCGCTCCGGCGGTCAACACCGCGCACGTGTGGTTGCGAGCGGTCGCCGATCGGCTGGGTACCGAAGACCGCACCTTCGCGCTTCGCGCGCTGCGAGCGTGGCTGCACACCGTCCGCGACCTCGTGGATGTGCCCGTCGCCGCGCATTTCAGCGCGCAGCTGCCCGAGCTGTTGCGCGGCATCTTCTATGAGGGCTGGGTACCCGCGCAGGTACCGATGCACCACGATGTCGCTTCGTTCGTCGAACGGTTCGCCAGCGCCGCCGCGGTATCCGATGACGAGGCAGTCGCACTCGTCGGGGCCGTCACGGTAGCGCTGTCCGACGAGTTCTCACCCGGGCACATCGACCATGTGCTCGTTGTCGTCCCCGAGTCGATGCGGGCGGTCCTGCTCGGCGGTACCGTCGGCGCCGGGCCCAACACCGGCGGTGCGCGGTGAGTACGACGCGACCGGCACCGGCCGGAGAAGGACTTCGGCCCGTGACCACGAACCAGGCCGCTCCCCGCATCGCGGTCGTATTCACCACCGGGCAGGGGTCGACCCGGGCCATCGCCGGCTATATCGGAGCGGCTCTCGCCGATCGCGGCGCGCGGGTCGAGGTCAGCGATGCCGCGCACGCACCCGAGCTGTCCCGATTCGACGTGGTGATCCTCGGCAGCGCCGTCCACAACGCCGGGGTTCTGCCCGAGATGACCGACTTCGCGCGCACCCACCACACAGCCCTCACCGGCCACCCCGTCTGGCTGTTCACCGTCGGTGTCGGGCCGGCGCTGCGTGGCCCGATCGGCCGCCGGGTGACCCGCATCATGCCCGGGAAGATCGCTGCCCTGTGCGAGTCGGTGGACGTGGTGGACTACCGCGCCTTCGCCGGACGTTTCCAGCATGTCGGCGTCTCCTGGCGGGCGCGGTTCGCCTACCGGATCCTCTGTGGCGGGCGATACGGCGATTTACGGGATTGGCCGTCGATTTCCGAATGGACCGCCACCATAGCCCGTGCCCACCGGCTGTCCCTGCCCACCACGAACATCGGATATCGGTGACATCGTCTTCCGCGAACCCATCCGCGCGGCGGTAGTCTTTCGGCATGGGTATACGCCGTCGTTTCGCCTAGTCGAGATATCCATGACCGACGACGACACTACCGAAGAACAGCGATCGGACCAGTACTCCGTGCGCGATACGCTGACGCAGCCACGACTGCGCGAATTGCTCTCCGAGGTCCGCGATCGCGTCGAAGACATCATGGCTACCCGGGATCGGATGGACGGGGTCGTCGAAGCCATGCTGTCGGTGACATCCGGACTCGACCCCGCCGAAACGCTGCGGACGATCGTGCACGCCGCGATCAATCTGGTCGATGCCCGGTACGGCGCCCTGGGAATACGCGGACAGGATGAGCACCTGACGCAATTCATCTACGAGGGCATCGACGAACCCGCCCGCGAACTGATCGGGGCCCTACCGGAGGGCCGCGGCGTACTGGGCCTGCTGTTCACCCAGCCCGGACCGATACGCCTCGAGAACCTCACCGAACATTCGTCCTCGGTGGGCTTCCCACCCCACCATCCGCCTATGCGGAGCTTCCTCGGGGTGCCCGTACGCGTCCGTAACGAGATCTTCGGCAATCTCTACCTCACCGAGAAGGCGAATGGTCAGCTGTTCACCGCCGATGACGAATTGGCCGTGCAGGCACTGGCCGCCGCCGCGGGTATCGCCATCGAGAACGCCCGGTTGTACCAGGCCGCCCGCAACCGGCAGGTATGGATCGAGGCGACTCGCGATCTGACCACCGAATTCCTCGCCGCGACGGACCCCGACGATGTACTCATCCATCTGGTCGGCCACGTTCGCGTGCTCACCGACTCGGAGTGGGTGCTCCTGGCGACGGTGGATGACCCCGATGTGCCGATCTCGGAGATCACCGAACTGACCATCGTGCAGTCTTCGGGCTCGGGAGTCGGTGCGGCCGGACATTCGCTCGCTATGGTCGGCACCATCGGCACAGCCTTCTCCGATCGCCTGCCGCTGCGTTTCGACCATGCCGATGAGCTGGGGTTCCCCGAGTTGTTTCCCACCGGCGGGCCGGTGCTGCTGATTCCCCTGCACACACGCGACTCACCGCAGGGAATCCTCATCACCGTGCGTTCGAAGGACGCCGCTCCCTACGACGACGAGATGCTGGAGTTGGCCGGGGCCTTCTCCGATCAGGCGGCGCTGGCTATGCAGTTGGCGGCCACCTACCAGCGCCTGCGGGAGCTCGACGTGCTCACCGATCGTGACCGGATCGCCCGTGACCTGCATGATCACGTCATCCAGCGACTGTTCGCGATCGGCCTGTCGCTCCAGGGGGCCGTGCCGCGCACTCGGGTGCCGGAGGTGCGGGTACGGCTGGCCGAGGCCATCGACGGCCTGCAGGAGGTGGTGCAGGAGATCCGCACATCCATCTTCGATCTGCACGGCGGCACCAGTACCCGGTTGCGGCAACGCCTCGAGGAGGCGATCCGCCAGCAGTGCGGCGACAGCGGAATCCGGACCACATTTCGGGTGACCGGCCCCTTGTCGGTGGTCGGTCCGCAGCTGGCCGATCATGCGGAAGCCGTTGTGCGAGAAGGGGTCAGCAATGCCGTCCGGTACGCCCACGCGACGGGTGTCGAGGTCGAGATCGCCGTCGGCGACGACCTCGATATCACGGTCACCGACGACGGCCGCGGTATCGGCGCCGGCATCACGCCGAGCGGATTGGCCAATCTCGCTCAGCGGGCGCAGTCGCTCGGCGGCCGATTCTCCAACCGGGCGAAATCGTCGGCGACCGGCGACCCGGATCGGCCGGGCACGCGCCTGATCTGGTCGGCTCCCTTGAGCTGACCGATGACCATCGCCCGGTCGCTGCCGCGGTCGGGACGTCCGCGCCCGTATTCGGGCCGTTGGGCCCCTGCAGTAGCCGGTTCGAACGCGCATGATCGAAGGGGCCCGGTACCCGCGCACAATCCCTTCGCGGCCGACGCCGACAACCATTCGACGACCCGAAAGTGATTCCGGCAGTACAGTCCATCACTGTTCGGCGACGAATCGACCCATCGCGAGCCCAGGGACAGGTTCGCGGTGCTGGGCTGGTTAACTCATATAGGTGTCCTGGGCGATGCGAGGCCTCGGATCTTTCGCTTCGGCGGCGCGAACACGCAGCCCAGACCGGAGAGGGCCAGTGGACAGACAACCCGGGGGGCGACTGCACGCTGCGGTGGCCGCGATCGGTCGTCCGCGCGAGGACCCGGACTGGGGCAACCAGGTATGTATCGCTTGCCGTGATGCCCTGGTGGAGGTCGATTCGGTCGCGCTCGTCCTCCACGGTGCGGGAACCCTCGTCGACCTGATGGGCTTCAGCGACGCCTTCGCCGAGCGGATCGAGGATGCACAGATCGTGGTGGGGGAAGGCCCCGGATTCTCCGCATTCACCTCCGGTATCACGGTGCGGGTGACGACCGAGCCCGCCGCCTTCGATCGATGGCCGATACTCGCGTACGAGGTGGCGCGGCTCGGTGTCGGCGCCGTGATCGCGCTGCCACTGCGAGTCGGTGGCATCCGGATCGGTTCCCTGAATTTCTACCGGCGGCGACTGGGTGCGCTGTCGGCCGCGGCGGAAGCCGATGCGACGCTACTGGCAGAGCTGATCAGCTACACACTGATCGAGGACATCGCGCTTCGGGAGCCGGGAGCCGATCCGCTGGCGACGACACATCGCGACGTCAACCTCGCAACGGGAGTGATCGCCGCCCAACTGGGTATTTCCCTGGATGAGGCGTTTCTGCGCATCCGAGCGTTCGCGTTCGCCTCCGAATGCCCCCTGCTCGAGGTTGCGCGAGGCGTTCTCGAACGACGCGTCGACCTCGATGGGGCAGCCGAATGACCGACGACACCACGAACACCGTGCCAGATCGTAAACTTGCATATGTGTCGAAGGAGTGTGCTGTGCCGGAGCAGTTGGTGCGCCCGCTGTCGCGGATCACCGCGGACCTCGTCCGCGACGCCGAAGTGACCAATGCCCTCCCACAGATCTACGAGTTGTGCGCGGGGGTACTGAACGCTGTCGGGTCCGCCCTTCTCGTCGTCGACCCACGTGGCCGCGTGCGCGTACTGCCGACCGTCGACGATCGGTCGGAATTGATCGTTCTTCTCGAAGCGCATGCCGGCAATGGGCCGTGGACCGAGAGCATGTCCACGGGGAAGGCAGTGTTGGTCGACAGCATCGATGACGACGGCAGATGGCCGGAACTGTCCCGCGATGCGGTGGCCGCCGGAATTCGCGCGGTCGGTGCTGCCCCCATGGTCTTGGGGGAACGATCGGTGGGCAGCCTGGTGTCGTTGTACGCGCAACGCCCCGACTTCGGTCCCGAGCATCAGATCGTCGTCCAGACTCTTGCCGATCTGGCCACGTTGTCGATGTGTCAGGACAGCGACGAGTCGCGGGCCGAAATCCTGGCGCGACGCGCGCTTTCGGCATTCGACGATCGAGTCCGATACGAGCATGCCGTCGGCATGGCCGCCGGGCGGCTGAACACCGATCCGACGCAGGCGACGACGCTGCTGCGGGAATATGCCCGCATACAGGGGGTGTCGCTGGTTGCCCTGTCTCGGTCCATCACGAGCGCCACCTTCGACTGGACCGAACTGGAGCGCGCCATCGGCTGAGTCGGTTCTGTGCCGAAGTCGGGGCAGACTGGGCGAATGGCACACTCGGCCGCGTACCGCCCCACTCGCGCAGACCTGGCCGCCGCGGACGGCCGGACCATTCCGGATCTACTGGCACCGGACCTGCGAGTGCTGTTCTGCGGGATCAATCCGGGACTGTGGTCGGGAGCGACCGGCCACCATTTCGCCCGGCCCGGAAACCGCTTCTGGCCCGCGCTGTTCCGATCCGGCTTCACCCCGCGTGTGTTCCGTCCCGATGAGCAGGAGGAACTGCTCGCGCTCGGATTGGGCATCACCAACGTCGCCGCGCGTGCGACGGCGAAGGCCGATGAGCTCACACCGCGGGAACTGCGCGACGGTGGCCGCGCGCTCAGCGACAGAGTGCGGCGCAATCGCCCGCGTGTCCTGGCCGTTCTCGGTCTGGGCGCCTACCGCACCGCATTCGGCCGGCCGAAGACCACCGTCGGACGACAATCAGAGAGGCTCGGCACCACCGGCATCTGGGTACTTCCCAATCCGAGCGGCCTGAATGCGCACTACACACTCGATGCCCTGGCCACCGAGTTCCGAAAGCTGCGGGAGGCGGCGGAATCCGCGTGAGGCCGGTATCCCGCATGCCCGGGTCACCCGATCCGGACCACCCGTGCCCAGGCGGGTGGCCGGTCCGGAACGTAGTCCGGATCGGCCTCATTCCACGAACGCTGCCGCCCGAACAAACCCACCACGGTCCGGCACGCGGGCCGGGCGGCCGGCCACGGTGTGTGGCCGTCGGTCAGCACCACGACCACATCGGCATCCGCGGCGATATTCATCCGCAGTCGTTCCGCCGGACCGGCGAGATCGTGCTTGCGGGCGAATCGGTCGCCGCGCCCGTGATGATCACGCAGCAGATGCGAAACCTCGTGCACCAGAATCGAAGCCAGTTCCTCCACCGACGTGCGGGCGACGAATACCGGCGATACATAGCACCGCCAGTACCGGTCCACGCCCATCGTCGGCACCCCGCACGACTCGACCATATGCAGCGCGTACAGCGCGGTCGCCAGATAGGGGCGGGCCCGCACGGCCACGGGAATCGTCCCCGTCCGCGGTCCAAGGGTGCATCAGCACTCACCTTGAGCGAACGAGACCCCCAATCCTGCATCAGAATGAGTCATCATCGCCGCCGATGGTAGCCGCCGGGTCATTGCGTGTGCAAGCGCGGCATTCGATCAGGCGGGGGTGTAAGGCGGGGCCACTCCCCAGCCCCAGTGCGGCACCGGAAGATGCCGTGGCGGATCGGCATCGAGCTGGGAGTTGCCCAGCGCTATGCGGGTGCCCCATTCGATGTAGCCGACGAACGCGGCCCGGAACTCGGGATCGGCGGGCAGGCCGACCTCGTCGGCGGCATCCAGCAGCAGCGATACCCAGCGTCGGCGCTGGGGCTCGGTGATGGCTTTGCCCAGATGATGGACCAGCATGTTGTCGTACCCACCCCGCTCGCCCGTATAGCGCGCGGGGCCGCCGAACACCTCGGCCAGCCACATCGCCACATAGTGGGGGTGGCCCGGGTCCATCCCCGCGAACAGCGGCCCGATCACGTCGTCGGCGAGCACGTGGGTGTAGAAGGCGGCTGTGAGATGTTCCAGAGCTTCGGTTCCGCCGACCCATTCGTACATACTGGGCACCGCGGAACCGACGCCTCGGACAGCCGTGCGTTCGTAGTGCCGCATCTCCTCGATCTGCCGCACATACGGCTCGATCTCGGCGAAGAACGCCGCGAAATGCTCACCGCCGCGGAATCCCTTCATATGGTCCTCGGCCGAGGTCCATGCGATGCGCAGGATGTAGCACTCGGGCTCGTCGACGCAGCGCGACAACTCGTAGTCGACACATTGCGGAGCCGCCGCCAGCGACCCTGCGGCACGACCGTAGGCGGCCTCGAATCCGGCCGCGTCCTGTTCCGCAATCCGGTACCGGAGGTATTCGATTATCATGTGTAACAAAGTAATCGCCGAACAGCCTTACGGATTCCGCTCTGCGCGAACCGATCCGGTCGACGGTGTCGGGAAATTACCCGAGTGTGTAGACGTTGGCTTTTCCGGACACGACGATGTCTTTGGAATCGACCAATGCCACCCGCACTTGCACGGTCTGGCCCTGAGCCAACTGCGCGGGTGACCCATCGGGTCCGGTCAGGACGACAACGGTGTTCTGCGGTCCGCCATCGCAGGTGATCTGTGGCTGTGCGCCCACCGCCGACGGCGCGTCGGCCTTCGGATCGCCCACCATGACCTTGACAGCGACCGCTCCGGAATTGGCATCACAGGTGTAATCGACCCCCACATTGGCCGGACCCACACCTTTGATGTCGATGGTGTTGGCGGCGAGTGCGGGTGCGGCGGTCACTACGGCGGCCAACCCCAGTCCTGCCAGGGCGGTCGCCACCAGTGCTGGGCGTCGGCGATTCCGGCTGCTGATCATCGTTCTTCGTCCTCCTGCCTGGTGGATACGAACGGATGTTCCCGATCGGTGGAACATTGCCGGTCAGGTCTCGAGTGGAGTGTTCGTCGTCCGTACGGGGACGCAGGGCCTGATTCCGGCGATCAACGCGTACACGATGTCGGTGGGCGTTCTCTGTTCGCTCTCGGTGCAGGTTGCGAATACTTCGAGCGACCGACACCTCGCAGGTCAGCACACGCAAGCGCGGCCGAACAACGACACTAACATCGAGCAATCACGTAGTTGCCCGAAAGCGCAGATCCGAAACCCGATCGTCGCCGCGCCCAACCCGAGGCCACTCGGCGAGCCCCGCCACGGGTCACGCGCGCGATGCCACGATTGCCGGCGCGATCGATCACCCGACCTGTTCTCGCGCGCGCTCGCAACCGCGGGTTCGTTCCGCTGGTCCGGCTCCGCCGCGCCTCTCCCGGCAGCCGACCGTGATCGACGGCCGGTCACCGTCCGCGATCCCTGCCCGCGACGACCGGATGGGTTCCGATCGTCGCGGGCGGGCAACCCGCTATCCGGCCGCCGACGCTAATTGCGATACCGGAACAGGATTCGGCCGCGAGTGAGGTCATACGGGCTCAACTCGACGAGAACCCGGTCCTGTAGCTGGATTTTGATGTAGTTCTTCCGGATCTTCCCACTGATATGCGCGAGCACCTGATGCCCGTTGTGGAGTTCCACCGTGAAGGTGGCGTTGCGCAGGCACTCGATGACGGTGCCCTCGATCTCGATTCCGTTCCTGTCAGCGCTCATCGCAGCACCAGTTCCAGGTTGCTGTTCACGCGCCGGGCTCCCGCGCCCTCGAACAGTGCGGTGGCAGCGGTGTTCGATTCGTTCACTTCCACTGCCGCCCTGGCGATCCCGCGCTGATGCAACCCATTCAACGCGTGTGCCAGCAGCGCCCGCCCGATGCCGCGGCGGTGCTGGTCTGCCCGTACCGCGATGAGCCCGATCCGCGGCAGCCGAGTCACCTCCACGACGCGGATCAGTCCCACATATTGATCGGATTGTGCCGCCACCGCGTATTTCGACGGATCCACCACGGTGTGGCCGCCGGTGCCCGGCGGCAGTACCTCGGCGGGCATCTCCCGCCAGCCGACAGCCGCTTCCACCTCGTCACGGATCGCCCGATCCACCTTGCGCAGCGGGCCTTCCGCCGCGGCGCCGGCGGCCAGGATCGTCGTATTAGACGGCGGGACAACCGCATCGAGCCCGGTGACCTGTGGATCGGTCGGCACAAGACATTCCCATTCTCGGCGCCGAGTGGCGAAACCCGCACGCTCCCAAGCGGTTGCCAAATTCCCGTCGGCCTCGTCGACCACCGTGTACAGCGGTCTCGGCAGACCCGCCAGCATCGCGGCGGCGAGCGGGGCAAAGGTATCGGCCCGCCACGAGTCGATGCTGATGAACAACCGGCCGTCGAAACGTGGTGAAACATCACCCGCTCCGATCAGCATGCCGCGATTCACTGCCTGCCACCGCGTCTGGGAGACGCGCGTGATGACAGTGGTGTGTCCGTTGGAATCGGACGTGAAATTCTCAGAGTTCAAGTTGATCGCCCTTTCGGAGCAGCCTTGGATGACAGGCGCTCCCGGCGACAGCTAGATCGTTCGCCCAACCGTGACGTCGAGAGGGAGCTCCCACTTCGATACAACGTTCATGGGTCTCACCTCCTCGTATGCTGTCACGGTCCGCATGACGGTACGGGCGGCGATCCGGCCGCGCAAGTGATTATTCGCGAGTCACCGAGAGGTGACAGCAGCAGCCAGGACAGCACGGTTCGCTGCCGTACCGGTGTCGGCAAACGGTGCATTCCAGCCGAACAGGACCTGAACCAATGATGTTGCGACACAGTCGCATCGCTGGCATCCATGTCGCGGGAGGCGTCTTGCGAGCCGTCACTGCACACCCATCGACCCCGGGGTGATATGTTCGCCCGCATGCCCAGCTCGGATGACAAGACTGTCGGCTTGGCCCTGGTCACCTATCAGAGCACGGAGGATCTCCCCGGGTTCCTGGAGACCTTGCCGGCGGCAGTGGAGCCCTACACCGTCGATGTGATCGGCATCGACAATGTGTCCACCGACGGCAGCGCCGATATCGTCGAGGCATTCGGCGCGCGAGTCATCCGCAACACTCGCAATGTCGGGCTCGCCGCGGCGATCAACCAAGGTGCCGCGGCGACCGATGCGGAGTGGATTCTGGTCGCCAATCCCGACACCAAGCTCTCTCCCGGCTCGATCGCGGCGCTGATCGAGACCGCGAATACCGACGGCCGGATCGGCATGGTCGGCCCGCGCATCGCACGCCTGGACGGCGAGCCCTACCCCAGCGGGCGCCGATTCCCGTCGCTGGCAGTCGGTATCGCGCACGCACTGCTCGGCGGAATCTGGCCGGGTAATCCCGCCACGCGCCGGTACTTCGGCGAGCCGGTGACCGAGGTCAGCGACGTGGACTGGATCTCCGGTTGCTGCATGCTTTTTCGCCGCGAAGCATTCGACGCGGTAGGCGGTTTCGACGACCGCTACTTCCTCTACTTCGAGGAAACCAAGATGGCGCTCGACATGCACCGGGACGGCTGGCGAGTCGTACTCGATCCGAGAGTGGAGATCCGCCACCGCGAGGGCGGCAGTATGCGGTCCGCGCCGTTCCGCAAGGTCCGCTCACACCACCTCAGTGCTCTGCGGTTCTACTGCGACTTCCACCGCGGCTCGCCGTGGATTGTGTTCGCGCCCTTGGTCGCGGCGGGGCTGGCGGTTCGGGGGCTGGCGGCGGTGGCACGGACCGCGTTGCTACAGCGAGTGAAGGACCGCTAGCCCGGACTTGTCGCCCTTGGGTTATCGCGTGTGTCACGTCCGGCGATCCAGCCGCAGGCGCCGAGTGGGACCATCGCGATCAACAGCACCGCCAGCGGGGTCGTCCAGGATCCGGTCGTGGCGTGCAGGGCTCCGATCATGATCGGGCCGGCCGCGGCGATCAGGTAACCCGCGGATTGGGCCATGGTCGACAGGCTCGTGGTGATCGAGGCCGATCCGGCACGCAGGTTGACCAGCGTGAGCGCGAGAGACAGCTGCCCACCCTGTCCCAGCCCGAGCAGGATCGCCCACATCACGGGTTCGCCGCTGCCGCTCAGCACCCCGATGAGTCCGAGTGCCGAGAGCGCGACCACCGCGCACGCGAGAAGGCTCTGATTCTTCAGTCGCGCAGCGATTACCGGTCCGGTCAGTGCGGTGACGATGCTCGCGATGCTCAATGCCGTCAGCAGCAAACCGGCATGTTCGGCGGTCAGGTGACGATCGCGGTAGATGGTCGGCAGCCAGGCGATCATCGAATAGGCCAGCATCGACTGGATTCCCATGAATCCGGTAATCGCCCACGCGATCGGGGATCGCAATACCTCGGTTCGCCAACGCGGGGCAGGATGCGAGGCGGCCGGGCCCGATGAGCGGAACCGGTGGTGCCGGACGGCGACAACCCCCAGCACGGCGACGGCGACAGCCGCGGGAACAGCCCAGACGAGTAGGGTGAGCCGCCAGCTGTGCAGAACGTCCGCATCGAGGGGAATGCTTGCTCCCGAGGCGATTCCGGCGCTCGCGCTGACGAGTGCGGTCAGCAGACCGGTCATCACACCGATGCGATGCGGGACCAGGAGCCGGACCAGCACGGGGCCGAGCACATTGGCCACGGCGATCCCAGCTCCGGCGAGCAATGTCCCGAACAGCAGCGCCGACCACAGCGGGATCCCGCGCATCGCGGTCCCCGCGGTCACCGAGATCAGGCAACCGGTCAGCACCATCGGAACGGTCCAACGGCGAAGGGTGCGGGCGGCGAGCGGCCCGAACAGTCCGAGGCATACCACCGGCCCAGTGGTCAGCAATGCGGCGCTGCCCGAACCGAGTCCATAGTCCCGGCGAATCTCGGACAGCAACGGTGAGGCACTGCCGAACACGAAACCTGAGGTTGAGCCCGAGCAGCACCACCGCGAGAACCGAAGCGCCGGCACCGACCGCGCGCAACGGCGCCGACAGGTCACTGTCGCCACCCGTTTCCGCGGGCGAAGTCCGCACAGGCTCCGAGACCGTGGGCCGATCGGTCATCGCGGGGTACCTATCGCCGTAATTCCGGCAGTGACGAGGACCGCTCATCACTGCAGGATCTGTACGGCCGACGTTCCCACCACCATGACCAATGAGGCAATATGAATAGCCTAACAGGCAATATCGCTCGTAGAGAGGGTACGGTGCCCCTGTGTCGGAAGGGCAAGACGACGTCAGCTGGATAGGCCGCCGTATCGCGCAGTTGCGCAGCGAACGCGGCTGGACACTGGCCACCCTCGGCGGCAAGGTCGACCTGTCGACCACGCAACTCTCGCGCATCGAATCGGGCGCCCGCCACCCCTCGGTGGGGACACTGATCGAGATCGCCCGCGCTTTCGGAGTCACCCTGAGTGAACTCGTCGCCGAGGACAGGGCCGCACCCTTCCACCTGGCCCGCGCCGGCGAGCGGACATCACACGAGACCGCCAACGGGAGGCTCACACCGTTGAGCGGCGACTATCCGGGCATCAACGCCGTCCACCTGACCATCCCGGTCGCCTCCGAGGCACCGCAGGCCAGGCACGCGGGTGAGGAATGGCTCTATGTCCTGACCGGATCGATCGACATCGTCATCGCCGACACCACGACAAGCCTCGAGCGAGGCGACGCCGTACATTTTCCGTCCCGCACCCCGCACAGCGTGCGCAACGTGGGAGCCGAACCGGCTGAAGCTCTTATCGTTTCGGCTCATCCACAGTGAAGGTGCCGAGGTCCGATCGGCGGCGGTCGAGGAAGCGGCGTTCGGGTTCGGTGGCGGTCAGCTCGAGCGCCCGCGTATACGCCGCACGCGCCTCGGTGGTCCGGCCGAGGCGGCGCAGCAGCTCGGCGCGGGTGGAGTGGAGATAGCGGTACCCGTCGAGGTCGAGCGAGTCGACCAGTTCGAGTGCTTGTTCCGGTGCGCCCGACTCCGCGATGGCCACCGCGCGGTTCAGCGCGACGACGGACGAACCGGTGAGATGTTCCAGCCTCCGGTAGAGCATTTCTACTTCGCGCCAGTCGATCTCGGCATCGGCCTGCAGTGACGCGATGGCCGCCTGGAGCATGTACTGCCCGCCGGCCGATCGCAGCGCCAGCGCACGGTCGAGCGCCCCGCGGCCGCGGACGATCATGTCGCGGTCGTGCCGGGAGCGATCCTGCTCGGCGAGCGGAATCAGTTCACCGTCGACGATCCGCGCGTCACGTCGAGACTCGTGCAGCAGCATCAGTGCCAGCAGCCCGTACGCCTCCGGTTCGTCGGGCATCAGCTCGACAAGCAAGCGCCCCAGGCGAATTGCCTCCGCGGCGAGTTCGGAGCGCTCGGTATAACCCTCGTTGAAAATCAGGTAGACCACCGCCAGCACCGCCGCCAAGCGGTCCGGCAGCAGCCGGTCGGCGGGTACGGCGAACGGAATCGCCGTCGCTTTGATCTTCGTCTTCGCCCGAGTGAGGCGGCGCTTCATCGTCTCCTCGGAGACGACGAAGGCACGGGCGATCTCGGCTGTGGACAGTCCTACCAGCGCCCGCAACGTCAGTGCGACCTGCGCTTCGATCGCCAATGCCGGGTGACAGCAGGTGAAGATCAACTCCAGCCGCTCGTCTGCGATCGCGCTGTCGTCGAGGTCGATGTCGTCCATGTGCGAGACCATTCGATCGTGCTGGAGCAGCCGCTGCTTACCGGCCAGCGTCCGCTCACGGCGCAGACGGTCGATGGCCCGGTTGCGCCCGGTCGTCACCAGCCAGGCAACCGGATACCGGGGCACACCGTCGCGAGGCCACCGCTCGGCCGCTACCGCGAATGCCTCCTGCGCGGCTTCCTCGGCGAGATCGAAATCGCCGAGGAAGCCGATGAGTGAGGCCAGTACCCGGCCCCACTCACGCCGGAAAACATCCTCGATCAGAACGCGTCCTCGGCCGGGATATCTACCAGTGGCCGGATCTCGACCGCGCCGCCGAGCCGGATCGCGGGGATGCGCTGGGCGAACTCCAGCGCATCGTCCAGGTCCGCGGCGTCGAGCACGTAGTACCCGCCGAGCACCTCCCGCGTGTCGGCGAACGGACCGTCGGTGATCATCGCGTCCTTCGGACCGCGACGCACGGTCGTCGCCGTCTCGACTCCTTGCAGATGCGCGCCTCCGACACATCTCGGATCGTCCCGCAACGCCATGTACTCCGCGTTCACCGGTGCGTATTCATCGGGATCGAGGGACTCGTGGCTGCCGGGCTCCGGATAGATGAGCAGTGCGTACTTCATGTCCGCCTCCTTCATGGATTTTCTCTCGCCTTGGAGACGAACGTGCGGCATCCGAGGGGACAGTTTCGCCGGATTGTTTCGAGAGTCGGCAGGCCGCAGTTCGGCCGACACGTTCACCGACGTGGTCCTGATCGCGAGACAGCCGGGCGAACCGATGAGTTTCGCCGTCGCGGAACGTCGGAATCGGTGACCGGCGAATTCAGAGGAGGCCCCTGATGGGCAAGGTGTTCACCCATATGACGATGTCACTGGATGGGTTCATCGCGGATCCGAACGACGGGATCGGCGAGCTGTTCGAGTGGTACGAAAGTGGGGAGGTCAGTGTGCCGAGCCCGAATCCCGACATCGCGTTCCGGGTCGATGAGGTGAGTGCGGAGATGCTGCGAGAGTTGACCGGAAACACCGGTGCACTCGTCTCCGGCCGGCGCCTGTTCGACATCGCCGACGGTTGGGGCGACAACCATCCGGCGGGCGCCCCGGTCGTCGTGGTCACTCGGCACGCACCCGAGAACGCTGCCGAACGATGGCCGACAACGACATTCGTCGACGGCGTGGAAGCCGCGATCACCGCGGCCACGAAGATCGCCGGCGACCGGGACGTCACCATCGCGAGCCCGGCGATCACTCAGCAGGCCCTCGACCTCGGCCTGGTGGACGAGATATGCGTCAGCCTCGTCCCGGTCCTGTTCGGGGAGGGCATCCCCTATTTCGCCGAGCTGGCCGGGGGCCACCAGCTCCTCGACGACCCGATCGTCCTGCAAGGCCGCCGCGCACTACACCTGCGCTACCCTGTGCGGCGCTGAATCTCGGCCCATCTGCCGTAGACCCGGAAGCTGCTGCAGCCCTTCGCCTTTGCGCAGCAGCCTCCACCCACCGGTATAGGGAGCATCGCCGGAGACCGGCAGACAGCGGGCACCAGCTGCCGACACCCACCGGCTCCTAGACGAGCGCGGGTCTCCACCCCAGCTCGGGCGCGATCAGCTCCACCGTGTCGTGCAAGATCTGCTCGTAGTCCGCGCGATGAAACTCATACGGCAGCTCCAGGGGCAGTTCGCTGGTCTGCGCGAGGACCGGGTCGGCGTGCAACTGTTCGAGGATCTGCTCGGCGGTGCCGACGACGTCAGGGGCGAACAGCACCCGCCGCTCGCCCTGCGGGCCGAGCGTGCGTTCGTGGCGGCTCGCGGCGTAGGCCCGATAGCGTTCCCAGGTCGCGCGATCGGCACTGTCGAACGGGACGATCACCCGGCCGATCGCGACGCGCGCCGGTCGCGCACCGACCGGGTGCTCCCGCCGCCGTACCAGACGCGGTCGGCCAGGCCCGGACTGTGCGGCTGGAGCCGAGGTCGCTGGGTATTGCCCGGCGAGTGGATGACGGTGCCCGCATTACCGAGGTAGTGGCCGCGCAGGTTCTCGATCAGTCTCGCCATCCGGCCATAGGACAGGTCGAAGGCACGCCAGTCGCCGTCGAAGACCAGATCGCCGATCAGGTCGGCATGCGGTGGCGTCCCCGCACTGAACCCCGGTTGCAAGCGGCTGCCATTGCTGCCACTCGCTGGTGAACGTGTCCGCTTCGGTGGGCGACGCCGCCTGTGCTGCCATGTCATTGATGTAATCGGATACCTTTGCCGACGAACAGGATTCCGCTCAGCCCGAACGCAACTCGACTGTCGCGGTGACCGGTTGCGCGCTCAGCGGATTACCTTGCGTCCGTTGATGATCGGCACCGATCCGTCGCCCATACGGGCAGCGGCTCTCGCGCCGTCAGCCACTGCTCCGGTATTCCCCGTATCGAGCCGCGGCGGCCGACCCCCGTATACGCGGCCACGATTCCACCGACGATCGCGGCCGTGGTGTCCGCGTCCCCGCCCGCTTCGACGCAGGCGGTGATGGCAGCCGGATAGTCGCCGAGGAAGGTCGCGGCCGCCCACAGCGTGAACGGCACCGTGTCCTGCGCGCTGACGCGGGCGCCGTTGCCGAGCTCGTAGGCCGCTTCGGCCACGGATCGGCCGACCAGTTTCCGGGCGCGGCGGATACCTTCGGCGGTCCGGCCGTCGACCAGGTACGGCTCCACCGCGTCCAGCAATTCTCCCGGCGCACAATCTTTTCCACGGATCGCGGCGGCGTGGCTCGCGGCCACGGCGAGCGCTATGGCGCCGATGATCGCTTCCGGATGCCGATGGGTGATCTCGGCGGACAGCGCGGCCTGCGCGGCTGCTCGGTCCGGGTCTCCGGCGAAAAACGCCCCGAGCGGAGCAACCCGCATCGCGGCACCGTTTCCCCACGAGCCGCGCCCGCCGAAAACGGCACCTGCCGCCTCGGCCCAGGGACGGCCGTCGCGAATCTCGTGCAGCACAACGACTGTGCCCGGACCGTAGCCACGGTAGGGCTCACACCGGCCGGCGAAAACGGCCGCGAGCGCGTCGCGGTCGATCCGGCCGCGGTCGCGGACTTCCGCATACACCGAACAGGCCATTTCGGTGTCGTCGGTCCATTGCCACGGGGGTGCCGGCGGTCGGCCGGCGCGAAGATCGGGTACGGAGCGACTGGGGACGAAGAACTGTGCACCCAGCGCATCGCCAACAGATAAGCCTTCGAGGCTGTCGTATGCGGTATCGGTGTTCGGCATGCTCGATTGAGGATGTCAAAATGCGACATTTGGCGCAACACTGTGCTCAGGTGGGGACCACGGCCACCGAGGGGGCAACATCGGAACCGCGATTCCGGGACCACGGTAATGCCCATCCCCGCGGCGACCAGCCCGAGTTTCGCGACCCAATCCCGTGCCACGAAAGCGATCTCGGGTTCATGACGCGGGTCGTGCCAGGCCCCGAGTAGCGTGCCGCCGACCTCCGAACTTCCGGCGATCCAGCGCTCAGTGCGCAACTGCGCGGGGTGACATCGGCCTGCCCGGCCAGCCGATGCCCCGGTGCGACCGCGACCAGCAGCGCCACGCGTAATTTGCGTGCACGCCGGTGCCGAGGGGCCGACGCTGTGCATGATCGCGCCGGGAGCATCAGTGGGGTGCGCTCACCGCGGTTCTCGGCGTGCGCGGCGCCGTCGCTGCAGGCCGGGGTGTATTCCGGCGGGGAGCTCCGCGTGTGCGGCGATGCGTTGCAGTAGCGGAAGGAACAGAGTTCGCTCGGCCTCGTCGAGCGGGGCGAGAATTTCCGATTCCAGTGCATCGGCCTCGGATTGGATCGCCACGAGCACATCGCGCGCGCTATCGGTGAGGTGGACCGCGTGTGCGCGACGGTCGTCCGGATGTGGTTGCCGGGTCACCAGTGCGCGCTCCTCCAGCTCGTCGACCAGTCCGACCATCGCGTTGCGGTGCACCCGAAGCAGATCCGCGAGTTCCTGCTGACTGCGGCCGTCGACGGCTGCCAGGTTGCCCAGGACCGCGAAATGGGCGGGGTCCAGATCCAATCGCGCCAGCTGCTCGGTGAACCGGGACGCCACGTGATGGCCGATCTGCGACAACAGGAATACCCCGCGTGAGTCCAACGGCCGGTTCGTCATGACCCGATACTAGCAACTCAACGTGATTGCCATTTAGCCATATTGACACTCAACATGATTGTCACTTATCGTGACAATATGACGATTCAAGCCGAACCCGCTGTTTCCACCACCCCGACAGTCCCCGACACCGACGGTCCGGTGACGGTGATCAACACGATGTCCGTACCAGCGGCACAGCGGGACCTGTTCCTGCGGCGCTGGAGTGACAGCGCCCAGTACATGGCGGCCGCGGCCGGTTTCCGCCGAACCCGGATGTTCCAGGCGGCGGGCGAGGGGGCCGAGGCGGTGTTCGTCAACGTCGGAGACTGGGACAGCGGCACCGCCCTGCGCAACGCCCTCGGTACTCCGGAATGGCGTGAGTTGACTCTGCGAATCCAGGACGGCCTCGATCTCACCGCACGACCGATGATCTTCCATCTCGCACTCGAGTTGGGCCCCGGCGACGTGCTGTCCCAGTGACCGCCGATCGGTAACTCGATTTTTCAACGCTCGGCCGACTCGCACGAGAGCGCGGCCGGCCGGGCGTTACTCCTCGACAGGGCCGGATGCCCTGTCGGACAACAGTTCACCGTCTCGACGTCACAGGAGAACAACCATGTCGCGCAAGAACCTCAACACCGCCCTGGCCACCGCCATCGTCCTGTTCACCACCCTCTACCTCGGCATGTTCTTCGTTCTGACTCCCGAGACGGTCGCCCCCGGCTTCGGCCTGCCGAACTGGCCGGCCGGCGACGGTGGCGGATTCCTCATCGTGAAGGGCTGCCGTGAACTCGCGATGGGCCTGGGCATGGGCATCCTGCTGGTGACGGGTCACCGTCGCGCCCTGGGCTGGGTCCTGCTGATGACGGCCGTCGCCCCGTTCGGCGACATGGTCAACGTCCTGTCCCACCACGGCTCCACGGCCACCGCGTTCGGCGTCCACGGCCTGACCTGCGCGCTGATCGCGGTCACGGGCCTGCTGATCCTCCGCGAAACCGGCAAGGCGCCCAACGCCCAGGGCTCCACCGCCTCAGCCCCCGCCGTACAGCCCGCCTGACGTCCGCACACCACGAACGACCGCATCACATCGCACGATCGAGGACTCGATGAAACAGCTCTACTGGGCCGCCGTCGGCTATACCGCACTGGGACTGCCGTCGGGCCTGTTCTACCGCGAACTCACCAAGGCCCACGAGTTCACCGGCAAGACCGAACTCGCCGTGGTCCACACTCACCTGCTGGCGCTGGGAACACTGTTCCTGCTGATCGTGCTGGCGCTCGAACACCAACTCGCCCTGTCGGAAACCCGCGCCTACCGCTGGTTCTTCGGTGTCTACAACACCGCTGTCCTCTGGACGGTGTCGTGCATGACCGTCATCGGCACCCGGACCGTCCTCGGGCACGGTGAGTACACGCCGCTGTCGGAGCTGGCCGGCGTCGGTCACGTCCTACTGACCATCGGATTCGTGCTGTTCTTCCTCACCATGCACCAGGCCATCACAGCGCGGCGCGAGGTCCCGGTTCCGTCCTGATCCTCCAGAGTTCATCCCGAGCCCGGTGCCGACGGCGCCGGGCTTCGGCCGGGTGGCCTTGGTCGGATGTTCACTCGTCCCAGGGATATCGCGATGGAGCGTCGGGTGAAACCTGTTCGCCAGGAGAATATTTCGGCTCCGGCCGAGTTCCGGACAGGTAGTGACGGAAGGCACGCAGCTCCGGGGCGTAGTGCCGCATTCCACGGGCGCGCTCGGCGCGGTGCATGTCCACCAACGGCCACAGCAGCCCATTGATATGCGGGATTTCGTCCCACCACGTGGTTTTCGTCTCGCTGACCCGTACTCGGCGGTGCGATGGGGTGACAGGCGCCGGGAAGTCGGCGGAAGGGGTGGTACCACTCCGTCGGGAACCAGATCGGCAACCATCGACAAGCAATCGAGCACATCGAATCCGGTCACACACTGGATAATCGGCCACTCGAGGCTGAAGCACGATCCTGTTCAGGCCGGCGGCGGAACCTCGGATGCCGCCTCGATCATCCGGAAGATTTCATCCACCGCGCCCTCCGGATCGTCCGCCTCCCGGGCAAGGGAATAGGCGTCGATCACGAACCTCGCGATCGCCCGGCCGGCAATCGCCGTGTGCGACAGGTCGGGCGCGGCGGTGATGGCCTTCGCCAGCGATTCGCTGTGGCGCAGTCGCATCGACTCCTCGTACTCCCGCAGCGCGGGCGATTCGATGATCATCCGCCAGATCGGATCGGCACCCTTCGCCGTGCAATGCCGCACCAGGACCAGAACTTCGCGGCGCAGGGCGGGGATGAGCGGCTCGCCCGGCTTCCGGGCGCTGACCGCCCGCGTGAGACGTTGCTCGAAGTCCGCGTCCCGCTCGAACACCAGGGCCTCTTTCGAGGCGAAATGCGAGAAGAGCGTGGTGACGGCCACATCGGCCTCGGCGGCAACGTCTCGGATGCCGACTGCGTCGTATCCGCGTTCCAAGAATAGCCGCAGCGCGGTGTCTGCGATCTTCTGGCGGGTCGCGGCCTTCTTACGCTCACGACGTCCGGTCGGCACGGTCATCTATTGAAGCTATCAGGTACTAAAGACTATCGACTACAAAACACTAACCGTTAGTGTTAACGTGGTCCGCATGAAGAAAGTCAGCTTTGCCGAGTTCGGCGGTCCCGATGTTCTGCGACTCGTCGATGCGCCCGCACCCCACGCGGACCCCGGCCAGGTGCGCATCACCGTGCGCGCCGCGGGCGTGAACCCCGTCGACTGGCGGATTCGTGAAGGCCAATTCCAGAAGGTCCATCCGATCGAGCTACCGGCCGGAGTAGGGCAGGACGCGTCCGGCGTGGTGGACGAGGTCGGTGAAGGCGTGCAAGGAATTACGGTCGGCGATCACGTATTCGGCGAAGGCTCGAGCACCTACGCCGAGTTCGCCGTGCTGTCGGCGTGGGCGCGCATACCGCCGGACCTGACGTTCGAAGAAGCGGCCGGGTATCCGTCGGTGGTGGAGACCGCGCTGCGCGTCATCAGCGAGGTCGGCGTGCGCCGTGGGCAAACGCTGCTGGTCAGCGGAGCGTCGGGCGGGGTCGGATCGGCGGTGCTGCAGATCGCCCGCGACCGCGGCATTGCGGTGATCGGCACGGCCGGGGCCGCCAACCAGGAATATCTACGCAGCTTGGGCGCCATCGCCACGACCTACAACGAGGGCTGGGCGGAGCGGGTACGACAGCTCGGCCGCGTCGACGCCGCGCTGGATCTTTCCGGTTCGGGCGTGATCCGCGAACTCGTGGATCTGACCGGAGATCCACACCGGGTGATCTCCATCGCCGATCTCGGCGCCCCGGAACTCGGCGTCCGATTCTCCGGCGTGGCCGGGAACATGGCGGACGCACTCGCCGAGGCCACCGACCTCATCTCCCGCGGAAAGCTCCACATCCCGGTCGAGAGGTCGTACACACTCGCCGAAGCCGAAGCGGCGCATATCGACAGCCGGGCCGGTCACGCCCGCGGACGCCGGGTCATCGTCGTCTGACAACGTTCGGGGCCGTCAGGCAGGAGCGTCGCTCGTTCCGACGATCACCGCTCGCCCGATCGTGTGCGGAATCATCAGGATGTTGAGCATTGCCAGAGGGGCACCGTCCGGCATTTCCAGGAGATCCACCGAAAGCACTGTGGTGCAGCAGTTCTCGAGAAACTTATCGTCGGCGACCTGTGACCCAGCATCGCGAGCCTCACCTACCGAGGCGGTTCGGTTGCGCGAGGCGAGCGCGTGAACTCCCGGATGGCCCGGGCGAGTCGCCGCGGTTGGTCGAGCGGGATGAGTGTGTAACTGTCCGCCATCTCGATCAGCGTTGCGAGCGGGAGCAATTCGGCGAGGCGCCTGCCGTGTTCGGGTGGCATGACCCGATCCTCGATTGCCCACACCACGAGCGCGGGGCGGTCGAAATTCGGCAGGTACTTCGCCGCGTCGAGCAGCAGGCTCGTATCCGCCGCCGCGGCGCGCAGCATTCGTACCGCGTCGCGGCGGATCTCCGGCCGGGTCAAAGCCGGCTTCATCCAACCGGCGACTGTCGCGTCACCGCGTTTGGTGAGCCATCCGAAGGCGAGCGGGCTGTGCCGGAGCACCCGAAACCTCATCTGCTGCATGAACAGTCCGAACAACGGCGGCGAGAGCTTGCCGGAAAGCATGAGCGTTTTGCCGGTGAGACCGGGAGGAAAGTTGTCGAACGCCTCGCACGAGACCAGCACGACCCGGCCGATGCGCTGTCCCGAGAACGCGGTGCCATCCTCATCGGCGAGCGGGCCCATGAGGAGCTGAACCAGTGCGCCGCCGGTGTCATTGCCGACGAGGGTCACATCATCCAGGTCGAGGCGGTCGATGAATTCCAGAACCAGCCAGGCTATCGCGGGCAACGACAAATCCGCACCGTCGCGCATCCCGTGCCGATGCGCGCCGAGTGGCAATGTCGGTGCGACACATTGATAGTCGGCGGATAGGTCTGCGATCGGCCCGTCCCACAGTGAAGCGTCCATCATCAATCCGTGCAGCAGCACGATGGCGGGGCCGTCACCGCCGGTGTCCCGGTAGTCGATGGTTCCCGCGGACAATTCGATCTGCTTCACAGGCTTCACTTACGAGAGTTGTGGCGAAGAGCGGACCGATCCGCCCGATGATCGAGCAGGTGCCCGCGCAGGAAGGACAATTGCGCTTCCACGGCCCTCTCGTGTTCGTCCAGGAACGGGGCGTAGTGGTGACCGGGGATACGGACGATCTCCCCACGCGGAGCACGGTTCGCCGCCTTCACGGAGGGTTCGACCAGCGACGTCTGATCGCGATCACAGACCATGACCAGTAACGGCGGCTGTATGCGGGACGCGACGCGACCCGGCCGATAGAGCGTGAAGCGAAGCGCGGTACGGGCGGCGATCGTCTGCTCCCAGGCCGGATACCGGTGCGAACGCAGAGCGCGACCGGTGTCGATTCCGTCCGGTGTCGTGAGCATCGCGACGGTCCCGGGCTCTCCGACGAGCGGCACCAATCGCGGCGGCCGCCGTACGAGGCTACCGAGGGCGTCGAGTATGCCCAGGCCGGTGAAACGCAGCATCGCGAGTGGCTTCTGGTGGCGCATGGCGTTGCGGCTCACGGCCGGGCCATCGGGGTTCGGTGTCTGTGCGATCGCCGCGCCGAGCTGCGGGTTGCGCGCCGCGACTCGGAAGATGTGACCACCCGAGGCGGAGAACGCCCACACCGCGAGCTTGGCCGGATCGACTCCGGGAAGGGTCCGGGCGAAGTCGATCGCGGCTTGCCAATCATCGAGCTGGTCGCCGGCGGAAAAGGCGAGGCGGGGCTGTCCCCCGCTCTCGCCGACGCGGCGGTAGTCGAAGGCGAGGACCGCGAATCCCTCATCGTTGAATCGCTTCGCGAACTGGTCGGTGGCCGGCTCCTTGGGAACACCGAACCCACCGGCCATGATCACGCACGCGCCGTTGTTTCCCCGGTAATACCAAGCGGCACAGACGGTGTCGCCGCTGTGGAATCGAACCTTCTCCCGTTCGACAGCCTCGGATGTGTCGTGTTCGGTCATGGGAACGCTCCTCTTCTCTTGTCCGGCCCTGATCTGCACGCCGCGACATAATCTATCTAAGTCATATAATATCAGAGCCGTACAACGAAAGAGCCGAAGGAGAATCTCATGCCGAATACCGATCGCGTCGCCCTTGTCACCGGCAGCGGGCGCAGCATCGGCCGGGCGATCGCACTGCGCCTGGCCGCGGACGGGGCGAAGGTCGTCATCAACTACAAGAGCAATGCCGAGGCCGCCGAGCAGGTCGCCGCGACGATCGAGTCGCGCGGCGGACAGGCCACGGCGGTGCGGGCGGATGTCTCGGATCCGGCCCAGCTGACATCTCTGTTCGATACCGCCGAACGCCGGTACGGCGGACTGGATATGTTCGTGCACAACGCTTATGGGTTCGCCGCCGGCCCGATCGTGAGTGCGTCCGACGAGGATTACGCGCGAGCGTTCGGCGCCAACTCCCAAGCCGCCTTCGTCGCATTCAGAGAGGCCGCCGAGCGGGTGCGCGACGGCGGCCGAATCGTCTACATCTCATCGTCGGCCACCCGGGCGAGCGACCCGAACCTCGCGCTGTACTCCGCGAGCAAGGCGGCGGGACAACAGCTGGCCCGGTCCTTCGCTCGCGAGGTGGGACCTCGGGGAATCACCGTCAACTGCGTACTGCCGGGACCGACGAACACCGATGCGATGCAACCTATGAAGCAGATGCTGCTGGAGCGGGTCGCGCAGACGCCGCTGGGCCGCGTCGGCGAACCGGAGGACATCGCCGATGTCGTCGGTTTCCTGACCTCTCATGACGCACGATGGGTTACCGGTCAGAGCATCGCCGCCGACGGTGGACTGACCGCCTGACCTGCGGCCGGGTGGTCGTCGAATCGTTTCACACAGAGCGACGTGTGAGTTCCCACCACAATGTCAGTAGACGATTCCGACTTCGTTGTCAGTAGCGGAGACAGGCCGCTCGGGCTGGATTGCGCTGTGGCGCTGACGGGTTCGTGATCGAATGCTGTCGGTTCGATTGACAGCGTGGCGGGAGCGGAACTCGTCAGCGCCTGATCGGCATTTCGGGGTCGCATCCGGCACCTGGGTACATCGTTGGACAGGTGAATTCGAGCTGGTGGGTGAGGGGCTCGTCCGGCCGTGCCGCCGGTCGGTCGAGCTGCTGCTTGTTGTGGGAATCCGCAGTCGGGCTGGGGATTTGCGGCACTGGACCGAGTGGGCGCGGCCGGTGAATCGAGTCAGTACGGTGCACGGCCCCGGCAAGCTCTGGAAACTCATTCTGAACTGATCTCCAAGTTGTGGCCGATGCGCTACGGCGAATAGGGATCTCACCAGGGGTCGTTCAGGTCCTGTCTATGGCCACGCTGTGATCACCGACAGTGTGACGCGCCTGCCCCCTCCCCATACCCGTCGAAGCTGCCACCCCAGTTGATGCATACGCCCGGAGCAGTGACCTTCACGGGGCCGGCGTAGGTGGTGTAGTTGCCGCTGTCCTTGATCCAGTGTGTGAAGGGCGCCTTCGCGATCGAAGCGCTCATTTCGGCGCGTGCTCCAGGGGTGTTCCTCCACGTGACCACGCAATCGGTGGAGCCATCGTAGAGCAGGTGAACACGCGCACCGGGTAGATCGATGTGGTCGATTTCGTGGTAGCTGCCACCGCCACAGACCGCGATCGGGGATGATGCCGCGTTCGCTGGGCCGGCTACCGTTAGTGATCCAGCTAGAATCGCGACCACAGCGAGGCCGATCTTGGCCCCGTATTTGTACACCTGCACTGTTCGTCACCCTTTGAGCTAGGTAGTGTTACCGACTTCTACTGACGAGACACCGCAGCGACACCCTGCGCAGCTGAATAAGGAATTACCACGCGGATCACTTACAGCGGCCTGGGCCGAGCGCCAACACTCGCGGCAGGGATCATGACACAATCCGAATTCGCGTCGAATCGAGCGCCTTCCCAACACTGAAGATCATCAGAAGGCCCGGTCGAACAGCTGACACGCTGTGACATCAACTGGGAAAATCGCAGGTCACCGCACTGACATTCTGGCGGAAACTCTCACGACGTCCACCCGATTCCGGCCGTACGCCGAGCGCAGCACATGATACGCAAGACATGTAATACTTAACTCGTATTTTACGTGTACGATCGCTTCCATGCTCGAGCGTGTCGCCGGAATCAGTAGGTTCGCCGGCCCTGTGTTCACCGGCCTCTACGCGGGCGTTCTCCTCACCCTGATGATTCTCGAGGTGGAGCTGCGGCGGTTCGACGGTTCGGTCTATACCCGTGTGGCACAGGTCAATCTGATCGGGATTCCCTGGCTCGCCGGTGCGACGCTGATCCCGGCGATGCTGTGCGCAGCCGTGCTGGTGACCGTGACGATCCGCCGCCCCGGCCGGGCCCGATGGTGGGCATTGTCCGCACTGCTTCTCCTGCTGACGGTGTTCACCATCTCCTCGGCGGTCAACGTCCAGATCACCGCCGCGGAAGGGCGGTGGGACGTGCTGTCACCACCCTCCGATTGGGCTGTCCAGCGCGATCATTGGCAGCTCGCGCACGCGATCCGCACCGCCGCTTCGGTCGCGGCCTTCCTCTGCCTGAGCGTGCTCGCGTTCGGGAAGGGACCGAATACGGCTTCCAGCCGTCGAGCGGCGCGTGTCGCCGCTCAGCCTTCGGCCAGCTCCTCGGCCGATTCGCGACCGGCCGCGCCGGTCCGTTTCAGGAAGTCTGCGATCACCTCGAGTTCGGCAACGGAATAGTCCGTGCACACATCGTCCATCCGGTTGTTCATCCCCGAGAACAACGCGAACAATTCGGAATTGCGCTCCCGCACGGCGCGCACCGTGACCGCACGACGATCCGAGGACTCCGGATCGCGTTCGCGCACGACCCACCCGCCCTTCTGCAGGCGATCCAGGACGCCCGTCATCGTCGCGGGATGCAATCCGGCGCGACGTGCCAGCGACGTGGGCGACAACGGACCGTACCGATTTATCAGATCGAGGCATGTCCAATCGACATCCTTGAGCTCGACCCGATCACCGAATCTACGATTGAGCAGCGCAAGCTGAATATTCAAGTCGCGCAACGCTTCCCGCACATCGGCGGTCAACCTGCGCCTGCTCCGTGCCGGAGGCCGGCCCGCCACCGCATTCATCCTGCACCACCTCACCCACGTTTATACGACTTTCGTATTATACGCACGAATGTGAGCGGCACAGAACATGCCACGTCTGCCGGTGGACATGAATATCCCCGGCTGCGGATTCGAGCCCCAACGCACTGGCGGACAGCGGATTTCCCGATTCGCAGTATCTCCCGGCGCGTCGAGGAGAGGGTTGGCCGGCGCTATTCGGCGGACTCGGGCGGCGTGGCGGCAAGAGTTCGGGCGGCCGAAGAGACAGCTGTACGGAGTCGATCCACACCGTAATCGGCGCCGAGGATCATTCGCCGCACTTGCGGCATCGCCAGACTCCATCCGACGAGACCGAGGGTGAAGAACAGCAGGGCGCGCGGGTCTTGCGTGCCGGTCGCCAGCGCGGTTTCGGTGGCGTTGATCTTGTCGAGGTAGTGCCGGGTGCGAGTGTCCTCGTCCGGAACCGGTTCGTCGCCCATTTCGAGCGCTTCCCACTGGAGCAGCCGCATAGCTTCGGGGTGTGCGCGGTGGTAGTCGAAAAGGGTTCCCGCATAAGCCCCGAGGTCGACGTCGTCGCCCGGCGGAACCGCTTCGGCCAGGTCGGTCATCAAACGTTCCAGCACGGCAGCGAACAGCGTCTTCTTGTCGCCGTAGTAGTCGTAGATGGCCCTCTTGTTGGCGCTGGCGTTGGCGGCGATGCGGTCCACACGGGCACCGGAGACCCCGTACGCGGCGAATTCGGTCGCCGCCGCGACGAGGATGCGTTCTTTGGTCGCCGCCGAGTCGTATGCCACACCACTAATTGTAACGAACCAGTTCGTTTGACAGCGCGCTCACCAACTCCTAAATTCGAACTAACTAGTTCGATCGCTTTGGAGATGGTGATGACCACTACCGAGAACCAGCACACTCCCCGACCATCCACTGAGGCCGGGATGCCGGCGCGCCCGTTGCTGTTCGCGGTGATGGCGATCTGCAGCGGCGTGACCGTGGCCAACGTATATCTGGCGCAGCCGCTGCTCACGCTGTTCGCCCGCAGCCTCGGCGCCTCGCCGTCATCGACGGGATGGGTGGTGACGTGCGCACAGTTCGGATACGCGGCGGGCATTTTGTTCCTGGTGCCGCTGGGCGACGTACGCCGCCGCCGGCCTTTGCTGACGGCGATGCTGACCGTGACGGTGATCGCGCTGCTGCTCGCCGCCCTCGCTCCCGGGCTGTCACTCCTGGCGGCGGCCGCAGCGCTGATCGGCGGGTTCACCGTCGTCCCGCAGGTGCTGGTGCCGCTGGCCGCCGAACTCGCGCCGCCGCAGCGACGAGCCTCGGTGGTCGCCGGAGTCCAGATCGGATTGATGACCGGCATCATCGCCTCTCGCGTCATCGGTGGTGCGGTCGGCGAGGCCTTCGGCTGGCGCGCGGTCTATGTGCTGGCAGCCGTACTGACGGCGGCGGCCGGACTGGCGACCGTGGTCCTGATTCCGCGCGAGCCCGCCCGCGCGGCCACGATCGGATACGGGCAGCTGCTGGCATCACTGCCGCGACTGTGGCGCAGCGAACCGGCACTGCGACAGTCGTGCCTGCTGCACGCGGCCTTGTTCGGCGCCTACAACGCCACCTGGACATCGCTGGTGCTGGTGCTCACCCACGACCCGTACCGGTTCAGCACCGCGACCGCGGGTCTGTTCGGTGTGCTCGGTCTGGCGGGCGCGTTCGCCGCGCCGTGGGCGGGACGGTTCATCGACCGGCGCGGCGCGCTACCCATCGTCACCGCCGCCCTGGTGCTGACCCTGGCCTCGGCGGGCGCCTACGCGCTCGGCCGTACCAGCATCGCGCTGATGATCGCCGCAATCGCCGCGGTCAACATCGCGGTGCAGTGGAGCCAGATCGCCAACCAGGCCCGCATCTTCGCCTACCTACCTGACGCCCGCAGCCGCGCCAACACCGTCTACATGGTCGCGGTCTTCCTCTCCGGCGCGGTGTGCGCGGCACTGGCGGGAGCCGGCTACGCCACCTTCGGCTGGCTGGGTGTCTGCGGACTGCAGGCACTCCTCGCCGTTGTCGGCCTGACGGTTCTGCCCTTCGCCCACCGCCACGACCGAACCCACCGGAAGGCGGTATCAGCCTGAGCCGCAACAACTTCAACGAACTCTGATCAATAACCAGCCCTGCAAGGAGAACCTCTGTGACCATGCCCGCCATGCCCGCCGCTGTAATGCAGTTCTTCACCGCTTCTCAAACCGGCGATGCCGATGCCTGGGCGGCCGCGTTCACTGTCGACGGCGTCTTCCATGACCCGGTCGGTGAACCGCCGATCGTCGGCCGCACCGCTATCGGCGAGTTCATCGCCTCGGTCCTGCCGAACTTCAGCCCATTCCTCGGCCTCACCCCGCACGAAGCGCACACCGCCGGAAACGCGGTCGCGGTCTCATGGACCGGCGCCGCTGTCACCCTCGCGGGGACGCCGGTCAACTGGTCCGGGATCAATATCTACGACCTCGACGAGGACGGACAGATCCGCGAGGCGCGCGCCTACTTCAACCGAGCCATCTTCCAAGCCCAACTCGACCGATAACCCAGAGCCCGTCCTGGAGCCCGGCAGGTCCCGCCACTACGTCCAACTATGCTGGGCCGGAATCGATTACAGTGTTCCGGCCCAGCGTGCCAGGCTCAACGTTCCATACGAATGTATCGAAGGCCGCCGCTACCTCGGCCTCGAGTCCTGGCACGCGCCCGCGGCCGGAACATCGACGCCTCTTCGTCAACGACTACCCTGTTCCCCGGATGCGGTCGGTTTCCACGACGCCGCATCCCTCATAAGGGGGACATGATGGTGTTTCAAGTCAATCCGGATGGGCTGCGAGCTGCCGCGGGAGCGTTGGCGTTACTCCCCACAGATATCGACAACGCACCCAAACTGGACGCGGAGTCGATAGTCAAGTCTCTCGCCGGCCTGTCGGTCGGAGTCGAGCTCGGTAAGTCCGATCCTGCGAGCAGGCAGGCGAAGGATGTTCTGAAAGCGCGTTTCAACGAATTCTCGGCGCTACTGGTCGTATGTGCCGACACCTTCCACGGAAATGACCTGGAGGCCGCGCAACGCATCGCCGCCGTCGCGGATTTGAACTCCGGCGATCCACACCCGGGGAGATAGACAATGCCAACGCCGAAAGAAGTACTCGCTCTCGATATCTCGGGCCTGGCAGGGGTCGCCGACCGAGCAACTCGTATCGCGGATGCGATCATCAAAGCGTCCGGCACCCTGCGCGCCACGATCCACGACGACCTGGCCTGGCAGGGCACGGCGGCCAAAGCCGCAGGTGACAAAGCCGACCGCGAACAAACGCAAATGCGGGCGATAGCCACCGCCTACGACGATCTCAGCACCGCGTGCGCGGGTGCGGCTCGCGATCTGCAATTCCCGATTTCGGAGATCAAGACGATCTTCCAGAACTATGTCGTCGCGCCCGTCTCCGTCGCCGACAACTGGAGCATCACAGGTATCGATGACCCGAATTCCGAAGCCGGTGTACAACTTTCGCGCCTTTCCGGCCTGGTCGCCAGTCTCCAGACTGCCGACGCGCAATGGGGACCCAAGATCGCCGCAGCCAATGACGAGCTCACGAAGATGGCATCGTCCACTACTTTGACGGCGCTCACTGTCGCGGACCAGAGCTTCAAATCCACCGATACCCGAGCCGATCCCGACCGCATACGCACCTCGGCCGCGGCGTTCCAGCAGGTATTCGGACGTCCACCGGCCAGCCCATCCGATTGGACCACGGCAGAAGCCCTGAACCCCAAGAGCTACACACCGGAGTTCCAGGGAGTCGGACCCGAGATACGAGTGGTCAGGATCAAACCCGTGCCAGGCCAGGGTGTGGTCCGATCGTCCCAATACATCGAGCAGCGCGACGTTTCCGATCCCGATCTGACCAACCCGCTGAACCCCAACCCGGGAGCTCGCGACCTGGGAAACAACCGGACAGCGGATCCGAACTTCGACCCCGAACACACCAAAGTCACGACGTACGTCGACTACGAGAACGGAATCGTCGTCATGCGTCAGAACCCCTCGGTTCGAGAGAATAACGACGGCGGCCCCGGAGAAGTCAAGGTCGGAGCCCCCGATGGCAAAGTGTGGCAGAACCCCGACGGATCCGTCCGGGTTCAGTACGACGCCGGAAACCCGCTTCCACCATCCTGGATGACCAACCCTCCCGGCATAGACGGCCACGACGTAACTGTCAACGGCGACTTGGTATTCCAGCCCGGACCGAACGGCGTGCAGGTCAATGGAACACGCACCGATTACCCGTCTTTGGAGGTGTACCAGGACGCTCCCGACGGGAGAACCCAGACCATCGCGGTCGATCCGGCAGCCTCCGGCAGTTCACTGGGACCGGCCATGAACCTTCCGTTCCACCACGACATCGGTGTAGGAGGAGCTGCTTTCGGCCCGTTCTCCGAATGGAACAATCAGTACGATGTGCCGGGAACTCCCAGACCGGCAACATCATTCGGCCCGGTCACTGCTCCGCCCAGCGTTCCAGATCAGCCATTGCCGAAGGGAACGGCCTGAATGTCAGACCCGACATCGAAGGACACGCGGTTCTGGATTGTCGCGACGTGGAGCCTCGCGGGATTCTTCTTCCTGCAGATCGTCTTCATGGGACTCGCGGCCCTCGTCCTGAATTCCGATACGGACGAAAAAATATTCGAGTCATTCCTCACGGCCTCGATACTGATCGTCATCATCGCAACGGCATTGCGATGGAAGGCCCGCGGGGCGGTACGCGGAATTGCTCTGGCTGCCACGGCAACCGCGGCTATCTGGGTACCCTCATCAGCCGCCATCGGTCTGCTCTATCTCACTGCCAGGTAGGAGATCCGATGCGACAAGAGCAGTCTCAGCCTGCACGCGAACGCGCGATCTGGTTCGGCCCCATGTCCTTCCGGAGCGCCGCCGTAGGTCTGACCATTAACGTCGTTACGCCTTTCCTCAATGGATATCTGTTCATTATCTTGTTTCCTCTGTATGGCATCGAACTAATTGCGGCAACTATTCTGTGCGCAGTGGGCGGAAGAGCGCGGCAATCCGGGTCGGGCATCATCGTGGCGCTGATCGGCACGGCACTGTGTTTTGTACTGCTGCCGTTTTTGCATCAATTCGCACAGACCTGAGGATCAACCCCACTTGCCGGGGAGACGCGCCGGAACCTCGAGTTCGGCGACCACACCGTAGTGGTCACTCGCTTGAACGCCGTCGACACCCGCAACACCGAAGCGTTCGGCAGACTCGACTCGGAGGGTCGGGCCGAAGCTCGCGCCACGAACCATCACGTAGTCGATCCGCCTCCCTGCCGCCGAGAACATGTCACCCGCAGCCACGAGCGGGTTCCGTGGCATGAAGGTGTGGCCCGGATCGTCGGGATGAACCGCCTCCCAGACGTCGTGATAGCAGACACTGATGCCCGACAACGACTGGCGCCCAGTCAAAAAGCGAACGCTGGCGGAGTCCGGAGTCGCATCGAAGTCCCCCAGGAAGACGACGTGCTCGTCCGGGGAAGGAATCTCGCGGTGGATGAATCGCGCAGCCTCGACCGCTTGGAGTTCACGCTCGTATTCATAGTCGAATTGAAAAACCGGCTTGTGGTGAGCGACGTACACCGGGCCCAGCGGTGCCGGCGCGAGAACTTCAGCGAGCAGCACCACGGCCGACCAAGGGAAAACCGCGGCCCGTTTGGTTACGCCCAACCCGTGTTCACGGATCTCGCCGAACGGCCACCGGCTTGCCAGGGCCAACCCGATGCCGTCCGGGGTGGTGCGTGAATGCCACACGGCATGCCATCCGGGACCGAGGAGATCATGCAATGCCTCGTCTCGATCGGGGCCGGCATCCACTTCCTGGAGAGCAATGATGTCCGGGTGCGCTTCCTCGATCTGAGCGGCAATAACTCGCCGCCGGGCGGGCCAGTCGACGAGCAGAGGCGTGAGGACGTTGAGTGTTGCGACACGCATCTGCTGCACAGAGGTTGGATCGGTCACCTCGACATGATCGCAGGTGGGCATCTCAACGCCGACTCCGAGCAGACGGATGGCTACCGTAATGGTGGGGGTCAACGCTTCCCTCGGTCAGGCTATCCCTGTCCACCTCACAAAGATCAGACACGGATCACGGAAACGTCCATAGCCGTTCACACGGAAGCCGCCGCCACTCTCGATCCGGCGCCTCGAAGGCAACGCTCATGGCCGGATAGTCGGCGGCCCAACATACGGCGAACCGAATCGCGGCCGTCATGCACGCCACAAACCTCAGCTCATGCTCACTGGGAACCGCGATGAGGACGCAAAGACCTATGTCGGGCTCGTGCGGCAGCGGCGATTCGCGTTGATTACCAATAGGTTCCGCGAAGCTCATCGCGCCTCGCTAGCACTTCCCGATCGCAGGGCGATCGCCGACCGAGTCGGAATCGCCTGCCGATGCACGAGTATCGCCCGCCAGATCCGCGAGCCCGGCCAACACGTCGAGCAAGGTCTTCAGATCAACGCCCTCCGGTAGCGGAACGTCATTGTCGTGATGCGGCCGAAACGGCAACCCACGCGTGGCCGCTCGTTCACGCGGAGTGTTCACCGGTGGCACGATCTTGCCGACGCGAACGAGCGAGCTGTAAGCGCTCGCCTTGCGAGGGCAGTCGATCGCCCGACAACTCAAGTGCTGCTGCATAATTTGTTGCGCCGATGCGACTGTCAGGGATGCTCGGGGTATGCGTGTGCCGAGGGGGTGAGACCAGGCATGGCCGCCGCCCAGGTCATCGGAGGGCTGACGGTCTCCAGGTCGAACATCTCGCATACTCGGCTCGGCGTATGACCGACCGTCTCGAGGTCGTAAACGAACAATGCATCGGCATCCAGGTCGGCTGCCACGCCGAGCGCGTGACCTATCGGATCATCGTCATCTACGGTCGGATATACCGTGTAGATGTAGTTGTACCCCAACCGTTCCGCGCGCCTGCGAATCATATTGGTGTGCTGCGATATCCGACTCTCGGACACTTCTCTACGCACAAGACCGACCGCTGCCGGGCGCTCGCCATTCCGCTGTCCGGAGTACATGCAAAGTCCTCTCAGCTCGTGCTTGGGCGGCGCCCCACCACTGAAACCTTGCGCGATCGTGGCGACGCGATCACTTGGTCGACGTCTCGAAAAGGATTGGACTGTACCGGTGGTGGGGGCCTGATTCGAGCCTCGCTCACTTGCTGATGTGATCCCAGGCACGGATTTCCCACGGAGGTCGTACGCTTCTCGTACGAGCGCCGAAACCGAGGGGGCGGCAATGATCGTGAGCACTTGGACCAAGGCAGAAGTCCGCGCGCTGCGGGATGCTGGTCTGCGGATGACGCAAGAAGAATTCGCAGATGTTGTCGGATTCAAGGTCGAAACGGTCCAGAAGTGGGAGCAGAAGGCGACCACCGATCGTCCGGTCAAAGGACGATCGGCCGAAGCACTCGACACCGTGTACGAGCGCCTTCAACCAAGCCAGCGCCAACGGTTCTGGACCCACCTGCAGAGTGCATCACAGGCCACGAACGGGCATCCTGTTCTCAGCGGCGCGAAACGAGAAACCGCGCCCACAGACCACCCCGACCTGGCAAAGTCGGGAACGAGCGAGCGGGAAGTCGATGACGAGGTGAGACGGCGCGATTTCGGAAAACTCGCCGCCGCCGGTGCGGTGACTTTCTTCTCAGGCGACCACGCGCGGATCGGGATCAGCGATGCCCGCCGGGTGTTGGCCGCGGTAGACGCGCTCGAACAACAGGACCAGCGAGTCGGCGGCGCTGAACTTGTCGATATCGCGCTCGAACAGTTCGAACGTGCCAAACTCATGCTCCACACCAGCGCGTACGACAGCAAGACCGGTGTCGAATTTACCAGCGCGACGGGAGAACTGGCCGTGCTGACGGGATGGCTGGCCTACGACGCGGATCGTCACTACCTCGCTCAACGCTGCTTCGCCGACGCCATGGCGCTCGGCACCGAGGCCGACGACAGCGACTTGATCGCCGACACCTGCTTGTGCGCGGCCAACCAATCCATCGCACTCGCGCGCGCCGGAAAAGGCAGCGCGCACAAGGCATTGCAGCTCGTCGGTCGCGCTCGCGATCTCATGCGCGGTCGGCCTCCGGGCCGGATTCACGCCTTGATCGCGGTGCGGGAAGCACAAGCACAGGCCGCCCTCGGTGATCGAATCGCCTTCGGCCGGGCCGTCGCCACAGCCTGGCGCGAGATGGACCACGCCGCTCAATTCGAGGCCATCGATGATTGCCCACAATGGCTACGGTTCATGACCCACGCAGAAATCGGCGGCCACGAAGCCCGCGGCTACGGCGATATCGGTGATCTATCCCGTTCTCTGGAACTGTACGTCTCCGCTGCCGACCAACAGGCCGGTACACGCAACGCAGTGAACCTCCGCGCCTGGATCGCCACAACGCGAGCCCAGATGGGCGACCTCACCGGCGCACTCGAAGTCGGCACATCGGTAATCGCCGACCTCACGAACATGTCTTCCACCCGAACACTGCGCGTGCTGGAACCAGTCCGCCGGGCCGCCGACAGCGGGGCGGGCGACAACTTCCGATACCAATTCGACACTCTCACAAAGAAAGCCATCACCGGATGACCAACTTGCCCGACGAACTTCAGTTCGAGCATCTCGACGCCGTCCACGCGCGAAAACTGAGGGATGTAGTTGAAGACGTCTACCGGCGCTCGTACTTCGATGCAGTCTCGTCGGGTGAATTATTCGATACGCCTCAGGAATTCATGGCGAGGTTCGATGCCTACACTGCCCCCGGGCGGTCCGCCGGCTTCGAACTCGTGATCGCCCGTGTTCAGGGCAAGCCGGTCGGTCAAGCATGGGGATGGCCACTCACTCCGAACACAGCATGGTGGAACGGCCTCCACCTCGACAGCGGGAACATCGACCGATTCTCAGCCGAGACAGGTACCCGAACCTTCGCGTTGAGCGAAATCATGGTGTGCCAAGAGCAGATCGGCCGCGGCGTTGCCCACGCACTGCACGACGAACTGCTCCGGGAGCGGCATGAGGAACGCGCAACGCTACTCGTCGAACCGGAGAACACCCGCGCCTACAGCGCCTACAGCAGGTGGGGTTGGCAACGCGTCGGACATCTGCGGCCCAGCTGGCCCGATGCTCCCCTGTTCGATGTACTGACCAAGGAAATCACTGCGCAGCGCGAGCGGAATTGACTGTTCGAAGGCAAGCAGTCGCCCCACGTCATCGGTCGAGTGGTTATTGGCGGCGCGAGACCCCGAAGCATGCACTATGGCAAGACCAAACGAATCGGTGACGCTACGTTGGGAGATCGACCGTGACAAGGGAGCTGCGTGACGCCGCCGAGCACGTCCTGCGAGCCTGGAACCGGTACGAGATCGAACGCGGCGCACACCCCGTCATCGACTACGACTGCTCGCCCACAAACTCAGACGTCCCGGCTGTGGCAAACCGACTCGAGGCCTTGCAACGGTTGTCGGAGCTGAAGGCCGAAGCCGACGCGATCGGCGAGGGCGCCCTCGCGACCAGAATCGACGCAGACATCGCCTACTGCGCCGCATTGCTCGGCGAACACGAGCCCCTCGACCAATACGTTCGCCGCACCCAAGGATGCGCACCCAAGGGCTGGTCCGACGAATACCTCCAGCAACACCTCGAACGAGCACAACACAGCCTCGCCGCACTCGGTATCGACTGGGGCCCGAAGACGATGACCGACTTGATGGAAGCTGAGGGCCCACTCGATGTATCGGTCAGCGCGGAAGCGATCCGGGAAGCCGCAGCAGACCTCGAGCCGCTAGTGCGAGCAGCGACCGGGGCGACCGCGGACTACGACCTCACCATCGAATCCGTCGATGCCGACGCTTACTGGAGTTACTGGCTCGACGGTGCCGGCCAGAAACCGCGGTTGCGGATCCACCTCCGAAACGCCCGCTTTACCCAGGTAGCAGCTCGCCAGTTTGCGCTACACGAAATACTCGGCCACGCACTGCAATTCGCGAGCATCGCCGCGCGATGCGCCCAGGAAGACGTGCCGTGGATCCGGCTATGCTCCGTCCACTCTCCCAACCAAGTTCTATTCGAAGGCCTCGCTCAGGCCATACCCTTGATCGTGACTCCCGACGACGAAACTCTCACCGCCAGAGTGCGACTCGACCACTACCACCAACTCGTCCGTGGCCGGCTGCACCTCGCTCTCGCAGCCGGAGAGCCCATCCTCGGCCTCGCCGAACGTGCGCGACGCAGCGTCCCCTACTGGACCGATTCTCAGATCGCCGACCTACTGACCGATCGCGGGGCCAACCCACTCCTGCGGTCGTACATGTGGTCCTACTCCGCCGGAATAGATTGGTTCGTCCGACTTGCCGACAGCCCAGGAGCACCGCTGGAACGAGTGCTGCACGCGGTCTACCATGCACCGCACACGCCAAGCCAGCTCATGGCCTACTGGCCCGACGGTCCAGCTATCGGTGGCAATTGAAACAAGGAGACTCCTGCGCCGTCCGATGACGGTGTCGCCCGTCAGCGCGGGAGCCCTGCTCTCACACAGAAAGCCATCACCAAATGACCCGACCTCCCCACTGAACTCCAGTTCGAACATCTCGATGCAGCCCACGCGCGAGAATTGGAGGACGTAGTCAAAGACATCTACCAGCGCTCGTACGTCGCTTCCCCAATGAGATTGCTCGGTAATGCCGAGGGAGGCTGGTGTCTCACGTGTGTCGAGCACGATCGGATCGGACCTCGCCAGGGTTGTCCGATCAGAGCTTTGTGGCTTCGATCAGGGTGCGGGAGGAGTAGGCGAGGAACGGGCCTTGCTGCTGGATCTGGTTGTGGAGTAGGCGGAGTCGGTCCAGGTGATCAGAGACTGTGAAGCCGGGGACCATCCAGATGACCTTGCGCAGGAAGTACACGACCGCGCCGATGTCGTGGAACTCCATGCGGAGCCGCTCGGTACGTAGATCGAGGATCTGCAGGCCGGCGGTCTCGGCGGCAGCGGCTTCGCTGTCGGGGTGGCGTCCGCGCCGTGCCTCGGGCTGTGGGCCGAGGAAGTATTCGACGAGTTCGAACACGCTGGCAGGGCCTACATGTTGAGCCAGATAGGTTCCGCCTGATCGCAGGACCCGGGCGATTTCGTCCCACCAGATGGTGGCCGGGTGTCTGCTGGTCACCAGATCGAACGCGGCGTCGGCGAACGGCAACGGCGGCTCGTCCGGATCGGCAACGACCACCGCGCCCCGGGGGTGCAGCAGCGCGGTGGCCTTGGCGATGTTGGGTGGCCACGACTCGGTGGCGACCATTGTCGCCGGGAAGGTCTCGGCCTCGGCGAGGACTTCACCGCCTCCGGTCTGGATGTCGAGGGCAGCGGTGGCGGTCTTCAGCCGGGCGCTCATCAGGCGCTGGTAGCCCCACGACGGCCGCTGCTCGGTCGCCCGTCCGTCGAGCCAGGAGAAGTCCCAGCCTTCCACGGGTACCGCTGCGGCTTCGTCCACCAGCTCCTCGAAAGTCCGATCCATACGGGAGGATTCTGCCAGCCTGCGTATGAGGCATCGACGGGTTTTCCCGGCAGGCAATACCGTGTCGTCAGTCTTTGCGGCAGTGCGAACGAGCCGGTGTGACCTGCCGGACCGACACAGCTCGCTATCCGACCTTCGGTGAGGTTTGCTCGGGTCGCGGCATTGTCAATGTCAGCGCGCCCAGTCCGAAGGAAACCACTGCCAGGGCCAGCATCATCATGATCGCCCCGTCGAGCGTGTGGAACCGGAAGAACAACGTAGTCAAAACCGCCAAACCCAGTGCGTTGCCGATCTGTTCGATGGTCGGGACCACACCCGAAGTCTCCGACATATGGTCGGCGTTCAGCCCGGAGAGCATGATCGGCTGGATCTGGACTGCGAAGATTCCGACTCCGAATCCGGCCGCGAAACAGGGCGGGCCGGCGAGGAAGGCGTTCACGTCGCCAGTGGTCAGGTACAGGTAGATCGCGCCCGCACCCATGCAGCCGCCGTAGAGGGTTACGCCTGCGGCCAGGACCGGAATCCCCCACCGGCGCACCAGGAACAGGGAGCTGATGGCGCCTGCTCCGGCGCCGAGGGCGAACAGGGTCATGACTATGGCGGTGTGCCAGGGGGTGTAGCCGAGGACGTCTTGCATGGTGATGGAGGCGGCGAAGACGAAGGCGGTGAACAGGCCGAAGAAGATGCAGATCAGGATTGAGCCGATGCGGAAAGCACTGTCCGAGAAGAGCTCCAGGCGTACCAGGGGGCTTGCGCCGCGGGCGGATCGCTTGATCTGGTGGACCACGAACAGGGCAGTGACGACGACGCCGGCGAGGGCGAGGGCTATCGGTTGGGCCTGCCAGCCGTGTTGCTGGATCAGGGCCAGCGCGTAAACGATCAGTAGCAGGCCGACTCCCGACAGTACCGCTCCCCCGAGGTCCAGCCGATCCGGCGAAGGCGGTCGGCCTATCCGCAGATAACGCCAGGCGAGGGCGAAGGCCACTACGCCGATGGGCAGGTTGATCAGGAAGACCGTGCGCCAGCCCCAGCCGCCGATATCAATGGTCAGCAGCGCACCGCCGAGGATGGGGCCGAGCATTCCCGCGAAGCCCGCTACGCCGCCGTACATGGCGAAGACGAGGGAGTGGCGTTCGCGGGGGAAGCTGGCGATGAGGATGGCGATGGTTTGGGCTGCCATTCCCGCGCCCGCCGCGCCCTGGACTACCCGGGCGGCTACCAATTCGGTAGCGCCGGTGGACAATCCGCACCAGACGGAGGCCGCGGTGAAGGCCACTACCGAGGTGAGGAACATGGCGCGGCGGCCGACTATGGCGCCGAGGCGGGCCGCGCTGAGCAGGGTGCAGGCGAAGGCCAGGGAGTAGCCGGAGATGACGAGTAGTTCCGCCGAACGGGAGGCGCTGAGGTCGGCAGTCAGTCTCGGCAGGGCGGTGTTGACGATCGTCACGTCGATCATCTGCATGAACACCGCGATCAGGCAGCCGGCGAAAGCGAGCCATGCCGCCAGTTCGGACGGAGTCGAACCAGCATCTGAATCAACAGTTTCCGGATCACCGATCAGAGTGGCCATCGCCGGTTCGGCGCTCACAGCAGATTCGCTCTCCCCCGTCATCCGGCCAGCTCGATCACGCTGCGCGGTGCGGACAAGGCCAGTTCGGTGGGAAAACTCAAGCGCACCAGGCGATGTGGTGGCTCCAGTTCGATATGCGCGACGAAGGGTGGGAGCAGGCCGCCGATCATCTTGTCCAGCAGCGTGTTCACCTGGCCGAAGCTGGGTCGCAGGCGGACCTGGCCGCATTCGATCTGTCCGGCGCCGATTTCCACGGTGGTGTGCTTGTCCACTCGGGCCACCAGCGGCCAATGCACCGAGAAGGCGAGCCACGTATCGATCGACTGCACCGACCCCTCGGTGAGGTCGAGGCCGCGGAGCAGGGTCAGGCCGCCGACGATCGGCATGATGTCGGTCGGGAACGGTGCGGGCGCGCCGCCGATCGGGAGGTGGACGGTGTCGACGAAATGCGCTTCCTCGCGCGACACCACCGTGCCTCGGGATCGGGTTTCGGCGCGGTAGTCCTCGGCGCGCAGGAATCCGTCGACGCGGCCGAAGCGCTGGTCGATGGTCAGTTCGAGTTCGCCGTCGCCGCTCGATGCTTCGAGCAGCGTGCGGTATCCGCCGTTCTCATGGGTGACGACGCCGGTCATCTCGAATCCCGATATGCGCCCGTCGGTGCCGACCGTGTACCGGCATTTCTCACCGTCGGGGATGCCGGGGTCCCGGAAGAGGGTGTGCGCCGGACCTGCTGAAACCACGAAACCTCCTGAAACTCAGTTCGATTCCGCGGCGGGATCGACGATCGCCGCGAATACCGATGTCATCGCCGCGATATAGCGGTCCACCGAGTCGTGGGCCACCGCGGTGTCGGGGTAGATGACGCTCAGCGAGGTCCCGGACGGCAGCCGGTTGACCCAGATCAGCGCCTCCTCCGAGGCCGCGCGGTTGGCGTAGACGCCTGCGGTGGCCTCGTCGAAGAGTTCATGGCCCAGGAAGTCGCGGGCGTCGATGAACGAGATCATCGGTGTGACCCAGCCGGGTTCGACCTTGATCTCGGAGTCGGCGGGCAGCAGCTCCAGCACCCGATGGAATGAGGTGGGCGCGAGCCGGAGTCCGTTCTCGTAGGCGCGCTGCGCCAATTTCAGCGTGCGGACCGGCTGGGCGCCGGGGGCGAGCGGGAAGGCGACCGGCACCAGCGTCACATACCACCCGACCGAATTCCCCTCCGCCGCCGAGGTTCTCGTGCTGACCGGAGTCATCCCGAAGTAGTAGTCGGAATCGGTGAGGGATTTCTCGGCCAGCGCTGCCGCCGCGAACACCCCGCCGACGAACTCGGCGTCGTTGGCGCGGCACACCTGTTCGAAGGCCGCCGCCTGGTCTTCGTCGAGCAGCGTCACCGTGCGGTGCGCGCTGCGGTTGTAGCCGTCGGAGCGTTTGCCCAGGTCGAGCGGGAACGAGGGCAGCCGATTGTCGTTGCCGTGCAGCAACTGCAACCACTTGAGCACACCCGGCGAGGACAGCGTCTGTCGGTCGCTGTAGGCGCGCTCGGTGACGCAGTAGTCCAGATAGCTCGCGGCCGGTGGCAGGGGTTCGGCCTCGCCGCCGAGTTCGGCCAGATACAGCTGCGCGAAATCGGATGCCGACAGGTACTGGCCCAAACCGTCGGTGTGCAGGTGGTCGACCGCGAGGTAGACCGTGGTCGCCTCACCGTGTTCGATGGCGCCGAAGGTGAAGCAATCCCATTGGAACGGATCGGGAGTCGTCTTCTCGACATGCTGCCGGATGGCGCCGGGATCGTCGATCCAGCCGTAGTCGACCGGTATGAACTCGACGACGTCGGCGGGCACCAGATGCCGCCGCACGGCGCCCTCGGCGTCGAAGTCGAACCAGGTCCGGAAGGTGTCGTGGCGCAACAGGAATGCGTTGATGATCCGCGTCATCACCTCCCGGTCGAGATCGCCGGTGGGGATCTGCGCGGTGGCCAAGCACAGTCCGGAGAACCGAAAATCGGCGGTGGCGTGCCGAGCGGCCTGGCGCAGATACTGCTCCTGCTGCAGGGACGGCGGCGCCGGATGCGGTGCCGCGGTCCGGGCCCGCGCCACCGATTCCGGTGACGCGACCCAGGTGACCATCCGGCCCGGCGATGGTGCCCATTCGTCGATGAGTCCGAAATCGACCATGGTTACCTCACTTCCACCGGTGCGCGCCGCGACTACCCGCGGCCCGAGCCCCCGCAGGCCGAACCCAAGGGCGCGCCGGATCCAACCGACCACGGGCCATCAGCTGACTCCTGCCATCTCCGCGGCCGCACCGGCCGGCGCGCCGTTACCGTTGACACCGTCGGCCGCGGGCTGGGAACCGTTCGAACCGGCACCGTCCACCGCCGCGGCGACCGCGGCCGGATCCGGTTGTCCCCCAACGGGTTCGTGCGCGAGGATCAGCTCCGCCACCTTCGGACCGGCCTGCTCCAGGCTGAACGAACGACCCATCTGCAGCGACATCAGGTCGATGCCGAGCGTTTTGGTGACACGGGCGCCGAGTTCGACCGCCATCAGCGAATCCAGGCCCAGCTCCGGAACCGGAATCGTCATATCGATGGTGTCGACGTCCACACCCATGACCACCGCCAGTTCACCGGCCATCAGACGGGCGATATGCGGTCCGCGTTTGGTCTCCTCCATCGCGGCCAGTTCCTCACGCAGCCGCGCCAATTCGGAGGTGTCCTTGGCGGAGGCCCGCGCCAGCGCGGCGGTGCGGCCGGTGCGCGCCAGCTGCGGGAAGGTGCCGGTGAGTTTGGCCCAATCGGTCGGGATGACCGCCACGCGCGAGGCACCCAGGCGCAGAGCCTGTTCCAGGTAGGCGGTGGCATCGCCCATATCGATCGGGCCGAATCCGACCAGGTCGAGATATTTCTCGGAGGTCTCGTTCGCGGCCATGCCGCCCGCACCGGACAGATGCCCCCAGCCGACGCACAGCGCCCGCTCGCCGGCCCGCGACCAGCGCAGCGCCAGCGACTCGACCGCGACATTGGCCGCGCAGTAACTGTATTGGCCGTAGATGCCGTACATCGACCCACCCGATGAGCACAGCACGAACATGTCCAGGGTGATACCCGCGTCGGCGATGGCGCGGTGCACGATCTGCGCGCCCAGCACCTTCGGCAGGTAGACCTGTTCGAGCTGGCCGCGTTCCATCTTGGCGAGGTTGTTGTCGGCGACCGCGCCGGCGGCGTGGAAGACACCACGCAACGGCTGCTCGGCGCTGTGGATGCGTGCGATGGCACCGGCGACCGCGTCGGCGTCTGTCACGTCGAGCAGTTCCTCGACGACCTCGATACCGATCGCCCGCCACGCCTCGAGCTGACGGCGCGCCTCCTCCGTGGTCGCACCCCGCCGACCGGCCAGCACCAGCCGCCGCGCACCGCGCAATGTCAGCCACCGGCCGATCGCCAGGCCGAAGCCACCGAAGCCGCCGGTGATCAAATATGTTGCGGCGCCGCTGATCTCGACATCGGGCAGATACGGGCGCACCGGCGGTTCCGGCGCGTCGATCCGCAGCGCGATCCGGGCCGCCCGCGAGGAGCGCAGCGTCTCCTCGAATGCCTTGCCCACCTCGGCGGTGTCGAACATGTGATACGGCAGCGGCCGATAGGTGCCCTCGGTGACCTTCTCGAACACCCGTTGCAGCAGTGCCGCCAGCCGCAGCGGCTTGACCTTGACCAGACGGTCGAGGTCCATCGAGAAGTACGAGAGGTTCTTGTCGAAGTTCGCCAGTTCCAGTAGTCCGCCGGTGTAGATATCGGCCTTGCCGACCTCGACGATGCGGCCGAATTCGGCTGCGGCATTGAAGTTCTGGCGCAGGATCTCACCGGGTGCGCTGCTGATGATCACATCCGCGCCCGCACCGCCGGTGATCGCGGCGACCTCGTCGACGAAGTTCAGCGACCGCGAGTTCACCGCGTAGTCCGCACCCATCGCCAGCACATGCGCGCGCCGCTCCGGGGTACTCGCGGTGCCGATGATGGTGGCGCCGCGAGCCTTGGCGACCTGGATCGCCGCGGTGCCGACACCACCGGCCGCACCGTGCACGAGCACCGTCTCCCCCGGTTCGAGCCGGGCCAGATCCAGTAGTGCGTATTCGGCGGTACCGAAGGCGATGATGCTGGTGCAGTGCCCGGGATCGGTGCCCTCGGGCAGGACGACCGCGAGCTGCCGGTCCACCACCGCGAAGCGGCGCATCATGCCCTTGGCGGCCACACCGACCAGATCACCTGGCTCGACGCCCTCCACATCCGGTCCGACCCGAACCACGGTGCCGACGCCCTCCATACCGGGCACGGTGCCGAAATAGGTAGGTGCGAGCTCGCGTTCACCGAGCAGCCCGATGACCTTCAACGGGTCCTTGTAGTTCAATCCGATGACCTGCATGCGGATTTCGATCTCACCGGGGCCCGGTTCCACCCGCGGACATTCTCGCCACGCCAGCCCCGACAGCAGCCGGGTCCGCGGCATATCCAGTTCGAAGTTCGTCTCCGGATCGGACAGCGGCGCGGCGGTTTCCAGTGCTTCCAGACGGTCCGGCAGCGGTTTGGTGATGACGGTGGCCCAGCGCTTGCCCCCGCGCAGGACGACCTCGTCGCAGTTGTCGTGCGAGAAGGCGCCGGGGACTGCCAGTTCGGCCACGAGATCGGCGATCGGAGTCGAGGGCTCGGTGTCGATCAGCCGCCATCGCAGTGCGGTCTGTTCATTGAGCAGCACTCGCCGCGCACCGGCCAGTGCGGCCTGGCCGGTATCGGGCACATCCGGACTGCCGGGCAGGGTGAACGCCGATTCGGTGACCAGCGTGCAATGTGCTGCGCCATCACCGAAAATCGTTTGCGGAGCACCATTCTCGGCGGGCGGCTCGACGAACTCCGCGATCGCCACCGCGATGCGCTTGAGCGTCCACAACTCGGCCACGTCGTCGGCGACCTCGCCGGCCACCACACAGACGTGCAACCGCTGAGCCTCGTCGGCACGTGCCGCGCGCAACTGCTCGGCCAGTGCGGTCTCCAGCTCCGGACCGGTCGATTCCACCACGTGCAGGCGGGAATCCGGGATCGCGGCCACCAGGGCGGCGGCCCGGCGGGTCTCGCCGAGGCCGACGACGAGTGTGCTCACCGAACCGGCGTCTGCCAGTGCGGCGGGGTCGATCGGATCGCGTTCCTCGAGGGTTTCGGTGTAATAGAAATCGGCCATGCGGTGCAGCGGATCGTCCCCGGGCCGCAGCGCGCCGATCTGTAATCCGGACAGGCGGGCGACGAGTTTGTGATCGGGGTCGAGCAGTTCGACATCGGCGCGCAGCCGCGCCTTCGGATCGCGCCGGGCCACTACCGTCACCGTCTCCGGCAATGCCGCGAGCAGGCGCACCCCGGCGACGCCGACCGGGACCATCACACCCTCATCGATGCGTTCGTCGGCGAACAGCATGGCGGCGCACTGCATGGCGGCATCCACGACCGCCGGATGGGCAAGGTGCCCGGACCCGGCGGCGATGGTGCCGTCGACACTGGCCACCACGACATCGCGGCCGACGCGCACCGAGGTGACCCGGCGGAACGACGGCCCGTATTGCAGTCCGGCCGCGGCCAGGCCGGTGTAGAACAGCGACGGGTCGACGTCGATACCGACCTCGATCTCCGGCACCGCGACCGTGGTCTGCTCATGGCTGCCGGTGAGGGTGCGGCCGGACGCGTGCACGGTCCAGGCGGTGCCGGTGGCGCTGCGGGACCTGATCAGGAATCGGCCGCTGGCCTCCTCGATGCTCAGCGCCACGAGCGGCACGTCGGGGGCGCCCATGATCAGCGGCGCGACGAAGCGAACCCCTTCCAGCGCAACCTGTTCCGAGCCGATCCGGGCCTGCGTGGCACTGAGCGCCGCGTCCAGATACGCCGCCCCGGGCATGATCTTGATGCCGTTGACCACGTGATCCGACAGCCACGGCAGCAGTTCGGTGCCGACCTGCAGCAGCCATTCGGGACGGCCCTCCACATCCGGATCGCCGAGCATGGCGTAGCCGCCGGGCGTGCCGAGGCGGGCCTGTTCGAACAGCGGCAGCGCGGAGTGCAGCCGGGTCCGCTGCCACGGATAACGCGGCAGTGGCAGATGCGGAGTCGCCGGGCGATCGGCCGGGAACAGCAGCTCGCGGTTCAGCACACCGGCGGCGTGCAGGCCGATCAGGGTGCGGCGCACGCTGTCCGCGTCGCGCTGTTCGCGATCCAGCGTCGGCACCGTCGTGCCCTGGACATCCGTGCCCAGCAGTGCCTCGCGGATATTTCCCGAGAGCACCGGATGCGGGCCGACCTCCAGGAAGATCCGGCTGCCCGCGCCGATCAGGGCGGTGATCGCGTCGAGGAACCGCACCGGCTGCCGGACATTGGACCACCAGTACCCGGCATCCCAGTCGCCCTCGGTGACACGTTCACCGGTGACGGTCGAATACAGCGGAACGGTGGGCGGCTGCGGTTTCAGATCGGCGAGTACCGTACGCAATTCGGCTTCGATCGGCTCCATCAGCCGGCTGTGATACGGCACCTCCACGCGCAGGCGGCGCGCGAATACGCCTTCTTCCGTGAGCTTTTCGGCGATCGAATCCAGTCGGTCCACATCGCCGGACAGGGTCACGGCACTGGGACTGTTGATCGCGGCGATGTCGACACCGGGTTCACCGGCGATCAGCTCGGCGGCCTTGTCCCGGGGCAGCCCGACCGCGAGCATGCCACCGGTTCCCGCTGTGGTCGCCTGCAGACGCGCTCGGTGGTAGGCCACGCATACGGCCTCGCGCAGCGACAGCATGCCGCTGGCATACGCCGCCGACACCTCGCCCACACTGTGGCCGACGATGGCGGCGGGTTCGATTCCGTACTGTGCCAGTTCCCGCACCAGGCCGACCTGGACCAAGAAGTTGGCCGGTTGTGCGACTTCGGTTCGGGTGATGCGGGATTCGCTCTCGGGTCGCTGGAGCTCCTCGATGATCGACCAGCCGGACAGGGCCCGGAACTCGGCGTCGATCTCTGCGGCGGTCTCGGCGAAAACCCCACCGGCGGCGAGTAGTTCGCGTCCCATCCGCCAGTGCTGCGGGCCCATCCCGGAGAAGACGAACACCGGTTCGGCGGTCCGCGAGACGATGGTGCGCGAGGCGTCGCGCCCCTCACCGGAGGCATAGGCGCGCAGATCCCGCACCAGATCCTCGGTGGACTCACCGATCAGCACACCGGTGCGGAATGGATGCTGCGCCATGCGGGTCCAGGCCGCCTCGGCGAGGTGAGCCGGATCGGTGCCGGCATCGATCAGATCGGCGAACCGGCCGGCGAGTGCGCGAGCGGCCGCGGTTCCGCGTGCCGAGATCGGCAGGATGCCCAGATGCCGGTGTGTCGCGGGGGCGGCGGGAGACTCACCGATGTACTCCTGCAGGATCGCGTGCGCGTTGGTGCCGCCGTAGCCGAAACCGTTGACCGCCACCGACATCGGGCCGGCGTCGGCGGGCAGGGGTTCGGCTTCGGTCTGCACGCGCAGACCCAGCTCCTCGAAGGGGATATCGGGGTTCTGCTTGTCCAGCCAGCCCTGCGGCGGCAGGGTGCGGTGCTTGATGGCGAGCGCGGCCTTGATCACGCTGGCGACACCGGCCGCCGCCTCGGTGTGGCCGATGGTGGCCTTCACCGAGCCGACGCCGATCGTGTCCGTGCGACCGGCTGGGGCGCCGAAAACCCGCCCCAGCGCGCGCAATTCGACCGGGTCGCCGACCAGGGTGCCGGTGCCGTGCGCTTCGAGATAGGTGACCGAATCCGGTGCCAGGCCCGATCGCTCGCATACCGTGCGCGCCAGCGCCTCCTGGGAATCGACGTTGGGCACGGTGATGGCGGTGGTGCGTCCGTCCTGATTCGACCCGGTGGCCTTGACCACCGCGTAGATCCGGTCGCCGTCGCGCACCGCGTCGTCGAGCTTCTTCAGCACCACCATGCCCGCGCCCTCACCGCGGCCGTAGCCGTCGGCGGAGGCGTCGAAGGATTTGCAGCGGCCGTCGGCAGCCAGGAATCCGCCCTTGCACATCAGCACGAAGGTCTCCGGCTGGAGCATCACGTTCACACCACCGGCCAGTGCCACCCGGCAGTCGTCGTTCTCCAGCGCCTGACAGGCCAGATGGAACGACACCAGCGACGAGGAGCAGGCGGTGTCGACGGTGATCGCGGGCCCGACCAGGTTGAGCGCGTATGCGATTCGGTTCGACAGCATGGTGTAGGACGCACTCGCGGGCGTGTGCATATCGGTGTGGAACAGGGCCGGGCCGACCACACCGATCACCGACTGATCGACCACGAAACCGCCGACGTACACACCCACCGAAGCACCGGCCGCGCGGCCTGCCATCCCGGCGTCGTCGAGCGCTTCCCAGGTCACCTCGAGCATGAGGCGCTGCTGCGGGTCCAGGACGGTGGCCTCCCGCGGCGAGATCCCGAAGAAATCGGGATCGAACTGCCACGGATCGACCGGCATGAAGGCGCCGCGCTTGGTGTAGCTGCGGCCCGGGGTGCGGGGTTCGGGGTCGTAGTAGCGGCGGAAATCCCACCGATCCGCCGGCATGTCGACCACACCGTCGCGCTTGTCGACGACGAAGTCCCAGAACGATTCCGGCGAATCGATTCCGCCCGCGAATCGACATCCGATACCCACAATTGCAATATCCGACACGAATATCCTCCGGTCTCGCGTACAGCGGCCACCGGAAGATTCGGCGACGCACTCACTCTGCGGTCCAGGGCTTTGACCGATGGCGCACACGGTATTTCCCGCGATCGATGGAGAAAACGATTCACGGGAGTTTTGGCTGTAGCAACCAAATCGGCGATCGCACATTGTGATACCGCCCAGCGACCTCACCATCGCTCGAGCGGATAGCGGTGAGATGTCTCGAACACTCAGGGACACAACATCATTCGAGCCGTGTGCAATACCACTTGCATAACAGTCACCTACCCCTGCACCGACATCTCACAATCGGGTCACCGCGAAACTATGATCCACATGAGACTTCGCTCGTGGCCGAGAAATTACCCCCGGTCCGGTTCTATGTTTCCTCCGATGCTCATTTTCCGCCCGGGCCGCTGGGCCGATATCGTGCTGCGCCGGCGATGGATGGTCATCGTCGTGCTGGTGGCCGGACTGCTCGCCCTCGGCGCCTACGGCCTCGGTCTCGGCGACCACCTGAGTTCCAGCGGATGGGACGATCCGACCTCGGAATCGGTGCACGCCGCCGCGGTGCACCAGGAGATCTTCGGCCGCGACCACAGCGCGGATGTGCTGCTGCTGTATCACGCCCCGCCAGGTGCGACGATCGACGATCCGGCGTTCTCCGCACCGATCGTCGCCGCGCTCGATACTCTGCCGCAACGGTTTCCGGATCGGATCGATCGCGTCAACGGCGCCTACTGGCCGACCCGGACGGGGTTGACGCTGCCCGATATCTTCGGCTCCTCCGATCACCGCCACGCCTTCGCCTCGATCGCGATCCACGGCGATACCCCGACCGAGCAGATGCGCAACTACCGCGCGGTTTCCCGGGACCTCACCGTGGCGGGAGTGGATATGGAGGTCGCGGGCGGGCAGGCGGTCGCCGGTGCGCTCAACGACACCATGGCTCACGATCAGTTGCGGATGGAACTGTTCGCCATCCCGGCGGTAGCGGTGCTGCTGTTCTTCCTGTTCGGCGGTGCGGTGGCGGCCGCGCTGCCGCTGCTCGTGGGTGGACTCACCGTGGGCGCCGCCTGGGGGTTCATCCGCCTGCTCACCACCGTCACGGAGGTGAATTCGTTCGTCTCCCCGGTGGTTTCGATGGTCGGCCTCGGCCTGGCCATCGACTACGGGCTGTTCGTGCTGAGCAGATTCCGCGATGAACTGGCCGCCGGCCGCGAGGTGGACGATGCGGTCCGCCGGTCGATGGCGACCGCCGGGCACACCGTCGGCGTCTCCGCGACGATCGCGGTGGTCGCCGCGGCCGCGGTATTGGTGTTCCCGCAGGGATTTCTGCGGTCGTTCGCCTACGGCGCCATGATCACCGTCGCATTGGCCGCGCTCATATCGGTCACACTGTTACCCGCGGTCCTGGCGGTGCTCGGGCATCGGGTGGATCGCTTCGGGGTGAGCTGGTTCCGCAAGGCCGCACCGCCGGACCGGGTGCCGGACAATATGTGGGGGCGGATCGCCGCGCGAGTGGTGAAACGGCCACTGGTGGTAGCGGTTTCGGTGGTCATCGGACTGCTGGTGCTGATCGCGCCGATTCGTGATCTGGCCTTCGGCACCATCAATGAACGGTTCCTGCCACCGGATCATCCGGCCCGGCTCGCGCAGCAGCATTTCGACGCGATCTTCCCCCTGCGCCGGATCGATCCGGTCGATCTGGTCCTGATCACCTACGACCCCGCCGCCAAGAGCACGGTTCTCGCCGCGGCCGAACGCGCGCCGGGACTGTCGGCACCGTTTCCGGAGTGGATGCAGCGCCCCGCGCAGTCCAGCGTGTTCACCACCCAGACCGTGCTGGCCTCATCCGGCGACCGCGACGCCGCCATCGAATATCTGCGTTCGATGCCGCTCCCGCCGGGCACCACCCTGCTCGTCGGCGGGCAGCCCGCGATCGACAAGGACAGTATCGACGTGCTGGTTCACCGGATACCGCTGGTCGTCGTCCTGGTCTTCCTGGCGACGACCGTGCTCATGATGCTGAGTCTGCGCTCGCTGGTCCTGCCGTTGAAGGCGGCCGCGCTCAACCTGCTCGGACTCGGCTCGACGATCGGCATCCTGACCTGGATTTTCGTCGACGGCCACGGTGCCGGGCTACTCGGTTTCACACCGCAGCCGATCATGTCGCTGGTGCTGGTGGTGATCGTGTCGGTGATCTACGGCCTGTCCACCGATTACGAGATATTCCTGTTGTCGCGCATGGTGGAAGCACGAGCTGCGGGCGCGTCCACATCCGAGGCGATCCGCGCCGGCGTCGCGCACACCGGCCGGATCATCACCGCCGCCGCGTTGATCCTTTTGGTTGTCACCGGCGCCTTCGCCCTGTCCGATCTGGTGATGATGCAGTACATCGCGATCGGCATGGTGGCGGCGTTGCTGATCGACGCCACGGTGCTGCGCGTGTTACTGGTCCCGGCGACCATGCGGCTGCTCGGTAATGCCGTGTGGTGGACACCGAAGTGGTCGCGCCGGTGGACGACACCCGTGCCGGCCACCGAGATACGCGGTGATACAGAGGTTTTCGGTGGATGGGACCGGGCGGATGGCGCTCCGACGTCCGTGACGACCCAGCGGGCGTGAGTGCTCGTCACCGCGTGTCCGGCGCTCGGGCGGGCAGCGACGGCCCGCCGTGCGCGGACCGTCGATCGCGGCGCCGACGAGTCTCGGATGCTCGGCAGGGACCATACACCGATGGGTACAGTGGCGGTTGCTATCGAATCGCTCGTCGCCGTGGCTCGTGCAGGACAGAAGGAGTGAGCCGTGCCCGAACCCGCAGCCGTCCTCTTCGATATCGACGGCACACTGGTCGACTCGAACTATCTGCACACCGTCGCCTGGCATCGTGCTTTCGGCGAGGCCGGCGCCGAGGTTCCCATGTGGCGAATCCACCGCAGTATCGGTATGGACGGCGACACACTGGTGCGCACCCTCGCACCCGGCCTGGACGACGAAGCCGCCGCGACGGCGAGCGATCGCCACAGCCGTCTCTATCTCGAGCGGGCAGACGAGCCGGCCCTGCTGCCGGGCGCCCGGGAGATTCTGCACCAGCTGCACGACGCGGGCCTGCGGGTCGTGCTCGCCACCTCCGCACCGCGCGACGAATTGTCCCGGCTGCGTGAACTGCTCGACAGCGAATCGGTGCTGTACGCGGTGACCGACGCCGAGGACGTGGAAACCGCCAAGCCCGATCCGGCCATCGTCCGCATCGCCCTGGACCGTGCCGGCGTCCGCCCGGAACGAGCGGTATTCGTCGGCGATACGGTCTGGGATGTGCGTGCCTGCGCCGACCTCGGGGTACCGGCGATCGGTGTCCTGAGCGGCGGCATCTCCCGAGACGAACTCGAGGCCGACGGCGCGGCATACATCTGCGACGATGTCGCGCACCTGCGCCGCGACCTCGCTCACAGCCCGATCGCCGCCTTGCTCTGATCTCGCTGTCACTCGACGCGGCCCCACCACGATCGCGGCCGCTCACCAAGACGATCGTGCTGGGCCGATCAGGGCGAATGTCGCCGCGGAGGGGATGCGGGGCTCTCGGGTTACTCTCGCCCGGATGGGTTACGACGGTGTGGACATCATCGCCCGCGGCATCACCGCACGCGGGGCTCGGGGGTGCGCGTTCACGGGGGTATCCGTGGATATCGAGGCGGGGCAGCTGGGGGTGACCGTCGGGTCCGCTGGTTCGGGCCGGACCTCGTTACTGCTGGCATTGGCCGGTCGGATGCGGCTGATGGCCGGATTCCTTATTGTCTTCCTGGGCGCCACCACGCTCGCCGTCCGCAGGCAACGAGTGTGGACGGTGAGCCGGCTGCACCCACAGATCGAGGCCTGAACTCGGCATCGCCGGTGACGACCGCGTCAGTTCGTCGCGATCTCGGACAGCTCGTCGAGCAGCTCCCTCGCGCCCGGATATCGATGCGAGCTCAGATGACGGATCGCCGGCAGATTGCCCGCCAGCACCGCTTGCGCAATCGCGAGATACTCCCGCACGGCCGGATCCTGTTGTGCCAGAGCCGATAGCGGTCCGCGGACAGCGGACCGGAACGCGCTGACCGATTCCCGGTAAGCCCCCACGGCGGCCCGCACACCGGCCTCCATTCCGCCGAACTCACGGGCGTAGTGCAACACGCTGTTCAGGCTCGCAGGTGCGTCGGCGCCCGGTGGGGGTTCGGCCTCGCGCAGATAGGAGGCGATATCATTGCCGCGGGCAACACATTCCGACACGAGCTCGAGCACTCCCGCCGACCGCAACGCCGCATCGGCGTCCGCCGGAACCCGCAGATCCCGGGCCACGCGGTGACACCACACGTAGGGGGCCACCGCGATGGTGTGCCGGCGCACCGCCCAGTGCTCCTCCCATCCCACCGTGGTCAGATCGAGTTCCCGCTCCCGTAGCCGCGCGTCGATGGTCTCGCGAACGGCCTGCTCGAATCCGGCCGGGTCGAGCCCGCGCGCGGTCATCGTGGCGATGATCGCGCGGTAGCAGGAGACGAGTTCGTGCTCGGTGGTGATTCCACCGGCGCGCAGGTACGTGACGAAACGCGTCAGGTCCGGGAGGCCGTCGTAGGCGTCGTCGGCCAGTAGCGTGACCGCCACATATTGTGCGCCCAAGAGGTTTTCGGCCACAGACGCATCGCTCGGTGCACAGTGCAGCTCGTAACTCGTGGCGACAAAGGCGTCCATGGCATGTCGTCCGGCACCCAGTTCGCAGGTGCAGTGCGTCATCAGCCAGCCGAATATTCGCTCGGCGAGTTCCTCGTGCCGGTCACCGGGCAGCAGGTGCGCACGGAAGGGTGTCAGCTCATCGATCACGGGACAGTGCCCCCGCCGCGAAGATCGAGGTCAGTGCGGCCGAACCCCAGTAGAGCGGCAGCCGGCCCATCCGATAGTAGGCGCCGGCCGGCCAGGCCCCGCTGTCGTCCTGGCGGGCCAGCAGCTCCGCGCGCCGCCCGTGCTGTTCGCGATCACCACCCAGGTTGTCGGCGGCGATGATCGTCAGAGCCAGATCCAGCGCCGACAACTTCTCGCCCTCGTCGGCGTCGGCCAGTCCGCGGGCGACAGCCGCGCCACAGACTGCCTCGAAATCGGCGAAGGCGCCGCATAATCGGGATACCGAATGCAGGAAAGGTTCCGGCCGCGGATAGTAGCGGGTGCCCTCACGATAACGCCCCGACAGCAGGTGCTCGACGACGAAGTCGGTGGTGGCGGCGATGATCCCGGCCGGATCGGCCAGTCCGCAGGCCTGCGCGTGCCGAAGGATGTAGAGAGCGTTGGCGCAGGCCACCGCGTCGTAGCGAGGACCGCGCGACAGTGTCCCCGGATCGGACGCATCCTGCCAATACACCATCACCACACCCGGGCGGATCGTGGCGTCGGTCTCGGCATCGGGCGCCACCGCCGCGGCCAGCAGCTCGCGGCCGTAGGCGACGAGTTCGACATCGGAGATCAGGCCGCGAGCGTGCAGGCCACCCACCGCCATCGCGGTGCAGTCGCTGTCGGGCGGGAAGCCGTTGTGGTCGAAGAAGAATCCGAAGCGATTGCGTGCGCTGCGACCGGACCGGACCACCTCGGCCAGCCGCTCGACCAGCTCCCGATCCTGCGCGTCGGTCTCGTAGGGGACATGGGCCAGCGCCAGGCTGGCACTGAATCTCTCGTCGCCCAGGTCGAATCCGATATCGCGGCCGAACTCCCGCAGGAGTACGCCGCGCCCGTCACCGGCGTGACACACCGCGTCCATCGCGGGCGACAGCGAGACCTGGGCCCGCGGCACACCACGCTCATCCGCTCGTGACAGGAGGAAATCTTTCGCATGCGCCACCGCGCGCTGCCGACAATCGATGTCCGGTACAGCCATCTTCGTGCCAAACTCGCTCTGTAGGGCCGCGGCACCCGCTGCCGAGCCGATCGATGCGCGAGCACACAGTCTGGAACCGGCACCCGCGCAAGGTGTTATCGAGTATTACCGATGCAAGCACATCCGGCGTTGTGCGGGGGCCGATCGGTGCCGATCTGTAATACATCAGCGAATTCCCCACGGACCCAGCACATCTCGGCATACAACCCTGCGGAGCAGGCATTCGACAGAAGATCGCGAATCGCTTTTCCCAATCCCGCAGCGGGCTAAACATGTTGTGCGCCACCGACTCTGCCACCCGCCCGGATGCGTGATCATCGCCGTGAAGCGACCTAGCGAACCGAGGCGCTCAGGGGGGCCGTAGGGGCCTCGGCCGACGGCACCGCTGTTTCGGGGCCGGTGCGGCCCCTCCCGGTTATCGGAGCGCACGACCTTGCGGGCAGCGGTATTTCGGGCCGCTTCCCTGCGCGATTCGGCCGGACCGGATGCTCCGGTCCGGCCGAATCGCGCGGGGTCTGTCTGCCGTCAACCCTTACCGGGCAGCGTCGTAGCTCAGCTCCATGTCGTGGGTGACGGTGTCGCCGGTGACGGTCACGGTCGTGGCCACCGACGGATAGCCGCGGGCGACCACCGTGTAGTCACCCGCTGGGAGGGCGGAGACATGGTAGCGGCCGGTAGCGTCGGTGCGGGCGGTGCCGACCGGTTCGCCCGACGAATCCACCACGGTGACTTGCGCATTCGGTACCGCTCGGCCCTGGGTCTGCACGGCACCGGCGAGGACCGCCATCGGGGTCAGCTCGGTCTCGTGGTGCAGAACGCCGCTGACGGGCACCGCCAGAGTGGCGGCATGGGGCGACATTCCGTCGGCGACCACCACCAGGGTGTGGGTGCCCGGGGTGACGCCGCGGCACAGATAGGCGCCGTCGGCCGCGGTGACCGCGGCACCGACCACCTCACCACCGATATCGGTGAGGGTGACCGTGGCCCCGGATACCGGCGCACCGGTTCCGGCGAGGCGGACAGTACCGGTCAGTTCACCGGAACTCGGCAGTTCGAGATCCACACGCTGTTCCCCGTCGCCGAGCGCGACGGTCACCGCGACCGGGCTGTGTGCCGCCGCCGAGGCGATCAGCACGTAGCTGCCCGGTTGCGGCGCATCCAGTCGATAGCCGCCGTCGACTGTACCCACTACCCGCGAAACCTGATGTCCGCGTTGATCGATCAGTGTCAACGCGACACCGGAGATGGAACGGCCGTGCTCGCCGCGGACGGTTCCCGCGATCGACCGCCCGGTGCCCGATCCGGCCGCCACCGAGATCGGCGCACCGACCAAGCCCTCCCGCAGCTCATCGGTCGCGATATCGGCGGCCGATTCCTCGCTCGCGAGGGCTTCCGAAGCAGCGGGCTCCGGAGCGTGGGCGCGCACCGCCGGGATGATCAGCGCGGCCAAGGCCGCCAGTACGGAGACTCCCGCGAGGAACCAGAAGATCCGGGAGTATCCGGAATCGGCCGGTAAACCGTGTGCGGTGGTCGCCCCCGAGGTCAGCAATACCGCCGAGACGGCGCTACCGACCGCGCCACCGACGGTGCGCACATTCGCGTTCATCCCGGTGGCGGCGCCGGTCTGAGCCGGCGGGACCGCGGCCACGATGATCGCGGGCATCGAGGAGAAGGCCATTCCGACACCGATGCCGAGCAGGCCGCCCGCGACGTAGATCTCCCACCCGTGGTCATGCCCGACCGCGAGCATCACGAACGCGGGAACGGTGATGATACTGCCGATCAGCACGATCGCCTTCGGCCCGACCCATGCGGCCAGCGGCCCGATCGACAGTCCGATCAGGAACATGGCCACCGACATCGGCAACATGTACAGCCCGGACTGGGTGATGCTCGCGCTGAGCCCGTACCCGGCGATCGACTTCGGCGTCTGCAGCAGCTGCGGCAGGAAGGTCATCATCGCGTACATGCCCGCGCCGGTGAGCACCGCGACCAGGTTGGTCGTCCACACCGCCGGAATACGCATCGTGCGCATATTGATCAGCGGCGTCTCCGATTTCAGCTCCACCACGATCCACGCCGCCGCGCACACGACGGCCAGCGCGAATAGGCCGAGGGTCGTTGCCGAAGCCCAGCCCCACGACGGTCCCTTGCTCACCGCGAGCAGCAGCGCCACCAGCCAGGCCGACAACAGAACCGCCGCACCCCAGTTGATCCGCCCCGGACTGCGCACCGGGGATTCGGGCACGAACGCGATGGCGGCCACCGCGGCGATCGCGGTGATGATCATCGGCACCCAGAACAGCCAGTGGTAGTTCAGGTGATCGACGATCGGTCCGGCGAGCACCAGGCCCAGACCGGAACCCACGGCGATCAGGGAGGAGGCGATACCTACCGCACCGTGCAGTTTCTTGGCCGGGAACTCGTCTCGGATGATGCCGAAGGCCAATGGGATGACGCCGCCGCCCAGACCCTGGATCACGCGCGCGACAATCATCACCGAGATCGAGTCGGTGAGCGCCGCGATCAGCGAACCCACGGTCAGCGCGACCAGGGTGACCACGAGCATGCGTTCCTTGCCGACCTTGTCACCGATGCGGCCGAGGATCGGCGTGGCCACCGAAGCGGACAGCAGATACCCGGTCATCAGCCAGGTCGCGGTGCTCTGCGTGGTGTGCAGGGCGGGAATCAGCAGCGCCAGCACCGGGACGACCATCGACTGCAGCAGTGCGTACGCGGAAATTCCGAGTAGAAGCACGGCGAAGACGAGGTTGTAGTGCGGGCGAGATTTGACGAGCGCCACGGAACGTTTTCCTCCCCACAGGCATAAGCGGAGTGAATCTCCGTTTAAGAACATTAACAGAAGTCCGAGACACAACCCCTGCCCGATCGGCGTGATCTCGGCCTCACCCTCCGATAACCACCAAGTTGCCGAAAACAGGTCCAAGTGTCGGCCGGTGGCTCACAATGGGTGGCGACCACGAGGTTCGGCATGGATTCGGCACGGATTCGAGCATTCACATGGCGACAGAACTGTCCACAAATGGAGCGCTGCCGGTTCTACGCGCGGCGTGTACGAGCGCGGGAATCGAGATGGGCGACGCCCACCGGGTGCCGTTCGGCACCGCCACGGGCTACCGGCTGCCCAGTGGCGTGGTGGTCCGGATCAGCCGGCCGGGCCGCCGGCCCGAGGCCCGGCACGAAATAGAGGTGGCCCGCTGGCTGGCGGCCTCCGGGATCGCCACCCCACGGGCCGTCCCCGGTGTGCGGCAGCCGATCGACGTGCGCGGCCGGACCGTCACGTTCTGGTTGGAGCCGCCCCCGCACGAACAGAGCACCTTCGGCCAGATGGCTTCGGCCCTGAACCACCTGCACCGGCTGGCACCACCGGCCGGATTCTCGCTCGAACAATTCCGGCCCTTCCTCGGGCTGGCCGGGGAGATCGACGCGGCCGAGGTCTTCACCGACGACGACCGCCGCTGGCTGCACGAGCACCTGACCGAATTGCGCGGGCGCTGGGCCGATCTGCCGAGTGGCCTGCAATGGTGCGTCGTACACGGAGAGGCCTGGCACGACGAGTTCGCGGCAACCGACGATCACGAGGTGTTGCTGCTGAATGCGGAGAATCTGGCAATCGGCCCACCGGAATGGGATCTGATCCCGACCGCGGTCGAGTGCCGATCCTTCGGCTGGATCACCGCCGCCGATTACGCCCGGTTCTGCGATGGATACCAGTGCGACGTCACCCGATGGGCCGGGTTCTATCTGCTGCGCGATATCCGCGAGCTGCTGATGACGATGGCCGCGGCCCACGCCGCCGCCGCCGACCCCGGTCTGCGACAGCAAGCGCGGTGGCGGCTGTCCTGCATTCGCGGTGACGAGGGCCCCCGGCAGTGGCCGGGCTGGGAGCCACTCCCCTAGCCCGACCTTCCGGTTGACAGGTCTCCGGCCGGGCCCCGCGGAATGCGGGGCCCGGCCGGATGCCGTGCGAGTGGATCGGAAGCGGTTAGACCGACCGGCTCTCGATCGCCTCGATGATCCGCGGCCGCAGCTCGCGAGCGCTGATCACCGCATCGACCGAACCGACCTCGACAGCGCGGTGGATATTGTGCACCCGGTCGAATTCCGCGGCGACCTCACCGAGTTTCTCGGCGCGGACCGTCAAGCGGAGTTCGTCGAGTTCGGCCGAGGCCTCCGCGCGCTCGGTGCCGGACGCATTCGCGACCCGGGACTCCAGTTCGCGCACCCGCGGATCCGAGGCGGTGCGGGTGTCGACCTCACCGGCGAACACGACGGCCGCGGCGGGAGCGCCACCGAGCACCGAGGCGAACGAGCCCTCCAGCGCCAGCACGGTCATATTCGGGTTCAGTGCCTTCGAGAACACCACGAACGCGCCGCCGTGGTACCGCGAGATCACGCAGAACACAATGGGCCCACGGAAATTCACGATCGCACGGCCGATTTCGGCACCGTACTCGAGCTGCAGTTTGCGCATCGACTCCGGTGAACCGTCGAAGCCCGACAGATTCGCCAGCACCACCAGCGGGCGGTTGCCGCTGGCCGCGTTGATCGCGCGGGCCGCCTTCTTCGACGACCGCGGGAACAGGGTGCCCGCGGTGTAGGTGTCCGGGCCGTCGGTGGACGGGAAGCCGCGCCGCGGCACACCCCGCGACTCGATACCCAGCAGGCAGACCGGGATACCGCCGAGATGCGCGTCTTGGACGACCGCGGTCTCCGCATCGGCCATACCGGCCCACCGCTCCAGGACCGGGTGGTCCTGATCCGACAGCGCCCGCATCACGGTGCGAATGTCGAACGGCTTCTTGCGATCCGGGTTCGAGGTGGCCGAGAAGATCTCGCCGACCGTGGCGAAATCGCTCTCGGGCACGATGTGCGGGAAGGCGCACACGTCGCGGTCGACCGGGTCGGTGGTCGGCGCGCGACGCGGTGACAGTTCACCGGGGGCGATGTAGGTGTGGTCGTAGTGCGACATCAGTACATCGCGGGCGCCGTTGAGGTTCGGCGCCCAGTACTGCGCCTGGCCATTCGGGCCCATCACGCGGTCGTAACCGCCGATGCCGAAGTTGTCCTCCGCCGATACACCACCGGAGAAGTCCAGCGCCTGCTTACCGGTGAGGACCATCGCCGAATCCGGCGTCATCACCAGGATGCCCTTGGTGTGCATGAGCATCGTCGCCTCGGCGTTCCAGTACGGCTGGGCGCCGACGTTGATGCCCGAGACCACGATGTTGATCTCGCCACCGTCCTGGGTGAACTCGACGATCCGCTTGAGCGCGGCCGCGACCCAGTCCATGTTCTCGGTACCGGACTTCATGGAGATCCGGGCGCCGGAGGACAGCGAGAACCACTCCAGCGGGACCCGCATCTGCTCGGCCAGATCCAGGGCAGCGATCACCCGGCGGCACTCGGGCTCCGACAGTGCGCCCAGCGATTTCGTCGGATCGCCCAGCAACACCACGCGGGTGACACCCTCGGGGTACCGGTCGGTCGGCGTGCTGACAACACCCGCGACCATCGCCGCGGTGTTGCGGCCCTTCGGCCGGTCGACGGGGACCAGGGCGTGGTTGTCGTCGAGATCGTATTCGGCGAAATCGCCGAGCAGACCGGTCAATTCGTACGGGTAGACGGTGTTGCGGCTGCTGGCGCGCAGCACCTTCTGCCGGTACTCGTCGAGCGGCTCGACCGGATCGTCGGTGCGCTCACCCACGGTGACCTCGGTGCCACCGGTGGCGTCGAACCGGATCCGGACCACGATCTTTTCCAGCTCACCGGTCTCGGGATGGGGCTGGCGCGCGATGAGCAGAACTTCTTCCAGCCCGGCGCCCGCGGTGGTCGGCTCCACGCGGCTCACGATGGTGTCGAGTTCGGCGCGGGTGAGATCCAGCGGCGGCCAGATGTAGAGCACGATGCGGTTGGTGTGGAACCGCTTGCGCGACGGCCGCCGCGACTGCGCCCGGCGGATCGAGTCGACACAGGTCGCCACGGTGCTCTCGGCAGTCGGCAGCGACAGCAGCCGCCCGTCGTGCTCACGCAGTGCGGTCAGGTCGCGGACCTGCGCGAAGGCGACCAGCCGCTCATCGGCCGGATTCTCCTTGGCCACACCCTTGAACAGGTAGACCTCCTCATCGGAGGACGGCAGCCGGGTGAGATCGAATTTGCGCAGCCGGCGCATCTGCATGCGCTCGGCGATGTACGGGTGCAGACCGCGGATCAGCCGCTCCTCCACCAGTCCGGTGGAGGACGGGCGGAAGGTGAAGTGGTGGTGCATGACCGCGCCACCGCTTCCGGCGACCGTGGCCGTGATGCGATGCACCTGACCGGGCAGCGCCCGCGCACCGAGCACTTCTTGCAGGGCCGCGGCCATCGCGTCGAAGTCCTCGGGCTGGTTCTCCCAGCCGAGGTAGATATCGGCCTCGATGGAGGCCGCGCCGCCGGCCAGTTCACCCAGCCCGCCGAGCACCGTGTCCAGCGAATCGAATCCGACCGCCGCCGATACCAGGCTCACACCGCGCCGCTCGGCGACCACGAAACCGCAGCCGTCGACCTCCTCGGTGCGAACGCCGGTGAGGCCCTTGTTGCCGTAGTAGCGGCGGGTCAGCACCTCCAGCATGACGGTGTTGTCGGGGATGCCGCGTTCCAGGCGCTGAGCCAGCAACCGCACCAAAGGCTCTGTGCTGCTCACCATTTCGGCGATCCGCTCGGAGCGATCGGCGGCATCGGGCTGCGCGTCCAGGTGGCTCAGGTGCTTGCGGACCGTCGAGTACACATGTGCGCGGTTGCGACGCAGCAGCGGCTGGCCGTACCAGGCGTAGACCAGGCCGCGGGTGAGATCGGCGATGACCGGGAACCGCACCTGCGTCGCCGCGACCAGCCGCTCCAGGGCCAGTCCGACCGGCTCCCGCAGAACCCGGTCCGGCACAGGCTCGTTCAGCCATTCACGCAGCAGCGCCGTGACGACATTGACCGTGTCCGCCGGCCGCTGCTGAGCCAGGAAGATACGGAACACAGCGGATTCGAGCTCCGGGGTCCGGTCCAGTTCGCCGACACCGTAGTGGCCCAGCGCCTTGGACAGCCCGGCCCGGTAGGACTCGGGCAGACCCGCCCGCTCGACGTCCAGGCTCTGCAGATAGGTGTGGAAGTACTCGCGGGCGCTGTGCACGTGACCGTGCGCGGCGTCCTCACCCCGGAACCGGTTGTGGGTCAGCTCGGCCAGGTCGGTGAACAGCTCGACCAGTTCGAGTTCCTCGGCCAGCGGCCGGCGGTTGTCGGCGATGGCCTCCCGGCGCACGGCCAGATAGTCCGCCAGCACCCGGCGATCGTCATGCGGGTCGACATCGAAACCGAGCAGCAGGCCGCGCAGGTCCTCCTGGCCGCGAACCGTGCGCTCGTGGGCGAGCACCCCGGTGGGCGCCACGGGCAGATCCAGCTCGACCGAGTCGGCGGTCTGCGCCTCGTCCGCGGCGTCTTCCTCGTCCTCGACGATGGGTTCCAGTCGCAGCAGCGGCGCACCGGCCTCCACCTGCGAGCCCACCGAGACGGTGCACTCCTTGAGCCGGCCCTTGAACGGCGCGCGCAGCACCGTCTCCATCTTCATGCTCTCGAGCACCAGCACCGGGGCGCCGGCCTCGACCACGTCACCGACCTCGAGCGGCTTGGCGACCACCAGGGCGGGTGCGGGCGAGCGGACGACGCCGCCCTCGTCGCGGCTGACGCGATGGGTCACACCGTCGACATCGACCAGGTGGGTGGGTCCGTGCGTGCCGGTGACCAGCCGGTACCGGACGCCGTTGACCACGATCTGGCCGGTGTGCCGGTCGAAACGCATGAGGTCGACATCGGCGGTGTGGATGTCGCCACCGGCCTCGATTCCGATCCGGAAGCGGTGCGCACCGATCCGCGCGACCCGCAGTCGGTAGCTCACACCGCGCAGCTTCAGATCCAGCGGGCGGCCGCTCTCGTGCTGCACTTGCGGGCGTCCGCCGGCAGCGGTGGACAGCAGGCGGTCCCGCTCGGCGCGCTCCTCCTGCTCGTAGGCGTCGATGGCGGCGGCGGCCAGTGCGACGGCGGTGTGCCGCTGGGTGACCAGCCGCCCCTCACCGCGGACCCGGTCGATCCAGCCGGTATCGGCGCTGGCGTCGATGACCTCGGGCTGATCGAGCAGATCGAGCACGAAGCTCTTGTTCGTGGCACCGCCCTCGATGATGACGCGGGTCTCGCCGACGGCACGGCGCAAGCGGCCCAGGGCCTCCTCGCGGTCGCAACCGTAGGCGATGATCTTGGCGATCATCGAGTCGAAGTCGGCCGGAATGGTGTCGCCCTCGCTGACACCGGTATCCACGCGGATACCCGGTCCGGCGGGCAGATCCAGCAGCGCGATCCGGCCCGGAGCCGGGGCGAAGTCGCGATCGGGATCCTCGGCGTTGAGCCGGGCCTCGATGGCGTGGCCGCGCTCGGCCGGCGGCTCACCCTCGAGCCTGCCGCCCGAAGCGACGTGCAGTTGCGCGCGGACCAGGTCGAATCCGGTGGTGTACTCGGTGATCGGATGCTCGACCTGCAGACGGGTGTTGACCTCGAGGAAGGCGAACAGCTCATCACCGGGGTGGTAGAGGAATTCGACGGTCGCCGCACCGCGGTAACCCACCGCGACGGCCAGCCGCTCGGCCGACGATTTCAGATCCGCGACCTGCTCGGGCCCCAGCACCGGGGAGGCGGACTCCTCGATGACCTTCTGATTGCGCCGCTGCACCGAGCAGTCGCGCACGCCCAGCGCCCACGCGGTGCCCTGACCGTCGGCGATCACCTGGACCTCGACGTGCCGGGCGCCGGTCACCAGACGCTCGAGGAACACCACGCCACTGCCGAAGGCGCGCGCGGCCTCCTGGCTGGTGCGCTCGTAGGCGTCGACCAGTTCGGCTTCGTTGGTGATCACGCGGATACCACGGCCACCGCCACCGGCGGTCGCCTTGAGCATCAGCGGATACCCGACCTCGGCCGCGGACGCGATGGCCGCGTCCAGCGTCTCGACCGCGCCGCGGCTCCAGGGGGCGACGGGGACACCGACCTCTTCGGCGATCAGCTTGGCGCCGATCTTGTCGCCCAGTTTGCGCATGGCATCCGGGCTGGGGCCGATGAAGGTGATCCCGATCTGGTCACACAGTTCCGCGAACGCGGGATCCTCGGCGACGAATCCCCAGCCGACCCAGGCCGCATCGGCCTCGGTCGCCACCAGCGCCTGTTCCAGCGCCTTGAGATCCAGATAGGGCCGGGCCGAGGCCGGACCGATGTCATATGCGATATCGGCCTCGCGCACGAAGGTCGCGTTGCGGTCGACGTCGGTATAGAGGGCGACGGTCTCGATCTGTCTCGCGGTCGCCGCGGCCAAATCTCGGACGGCGTGGATGAGGCGCATAGCGGCCTCACCCCGGTTCACGATGGCGATGCGGCTGAACACTCGCCGGCTCCTTTCCATTCCACTGCAGGGCCCGATCGGGCAGGGGTAGCGCTACCGGTCCTGGGTAGTCTGCCCTCTCTATCGCTCCCGGGTACACAGCGTGACGGGTTACCCGCACGTATATTCCGAAAATTTGTACTTCCGGCCGCCTCGAGCGCGGATTTCGGCCGATTCCGGACACCCGCGCGGGCAATATGCGGCACCCTACCCAGTGACACCCATCCCCGACCGGGCATATCACATCCCCCGCTCCAGCACCGGTTTTCCGGCGATTCGCTCAACGGAACACCATTCTGGATTAGTGTCTGGAATGTGGTCCAGATCATATGGTAGCTTTCCTGCATTGCGTCGGCGAATACGGGAGGTTCGATGTCGATTGCAGAACTCGACATAGGCCCCACAGCGGAAGTTCCGCGGGCGAGTGCCGCACTGCGCCGGAATTTTTCCGAAACGGTTCTCTCCAGTCTGGCCACCCTCGGACGAGCGTTGCGGATGGGATGCCGGGCGGCCCGGGTCGGCGTGACCGATGCGGTGCGCATGCGGTTCCGCACCCGCGAAACCCTCACGCAGGCATGGTTTCTGATCAAGGTCACCGCCATCCCGAGTGTGCTGATGGCCATTCCGTTCGGCGTTATCGTGTCGACCCAGGTCGGCAATATCGTGTCCCAGCTCGGCGCGGATTCCATGATCGGCGCCGCCGGTGGACTGGGTGTGATCAAACAGGGCGCGCCCCTGGCGACCGCGATGATGCTCGGCGGCGCCGGATCGGCCGCGATCGCCTCGGATCTCGGTGCGCAGACCATCCGCGAGGAGGTCGATGCCATGCGGGTCATGGGCATCGATCCGGTCCAGCGCCTGGTGGTTCCGCGGATCGCCGCCATGATGCTGGTGGCCCCGCTGCTCAATGTCCTGATCGTCGCGGTCGGCATCGTGTCCGGTTTCGCCGTCGCGGTCACCGCCCTGAACGTCACGCCCGGCAGCTACTGGCAGTCCTTCGGCGCCTTCACCACCCCGCTGGATGTGTGGGTCTCGCTGATCAAGGCGCTGATCTTCGGATTCCTGGTGGTGGTCATCGCCTGCCAGCGCGGGCTCGAGGCACGCGGCGGACCGCGCGGGGTCGCCGACGGCGTCAACGCCGCGGTCGTCCTGTCGGTCGCCTCGGTCACCGTCCTCAATACCGCGATCACTCAGGTCGTCACCATGTTCTTCCCGGTGAGGATGGCGTGATGACGGCGACGCCGTATGTTCCTTTCGGCCTGCGGTGGACCAACCGCATCCGGCACCGGATCCACCCGATGAACCCGATCGAGTCCATCGGTTTCGTCATCGGATTCGGCTGGCAGGTGCTGTCGTCGATCCCTTACACGCTCGTGCACTACCGGCGGCAGACCCTCGCCGTGATCACCGATATGACCTGGGGCCGCGGCTCGGTGATCATCGGCGGCGGTGTGGTCCCGCTGATGCTGCTGATGGGCGCCGCCATGGGCGCGTCCATCGGTATCGAGGCCTACAGTGCGCTGAACCTGCTGTCGCTGGGCCAGCTCAGCGGCCTGATCTCGGCGTTCGGCGTCACCCGCGAACTCGCGCCCATCGCGGCCGGGGTCGGCTTCGCCGCGCAGGCCGGTTGCCGGATGACCGCCGAGATCGGTTCCATGCGCATCTCGGAGGAGATCGACGCACTGGAATCGCTGGGCGTGCGCTCGGTGCCGTTCGTGGTCACCACCCGGGTCATCGCCGGAATCATCGCGGTCGCACCCGCTTTCGTCGTCGCTCTCATCCTGAGCTACCTGTCGTGCGAGCTGATCGTGACCGCGATCCACGGCACCCCGGCCGGTACCTACGACCATTACTTCGATCAGTTCGTCCTGGGCTGGGACGTCATCGCCGCCACCATCAAGGTGATGGTCTTCGCCCTCGCCGTGGTGCTGATCCACTGCTACCAAGGATTCTTCGCCACGGGTGGACCCGAAGGGGTGGGCACCGCTTCCGGGCGTGCCGTGCGGGCCAGCCTGGTCTCGATCATCGCCCTCGACATGCTCACGACCATCGTTCTCTGGGGATTCCAGTCCCCCATCACGTTCACCGGGTGAAGTCATGCCTGCCTATGCTCTGCCCGGAACCGAAGTCGGGCCCCGCCGCGCGCGCATTCTCGGAATCGCCACCGTAGTGATCGTCTTGCTGATCGTCCTTGTGTGGCAACTGATTCCGGACAGCCGACCGGCCGACGATATGCGGGTCACCCTGCTCACCACTCATGTGGGTGCGGGTGTCGCCGCCGGCACCGATGTCCGGCTCGACGGTGTCCGGGTCGGTTCGGTCGCCTCGGTGGCCATCGCGGGTGCGGGCCGTCAGCGCATCGGACTGGATCTGCGGAGGTCTCAGCTGTTCGGCCTGACTGATGCCCTGACCGTCGACTACGCGCCCGGCAACCTGTTCGGAATCACCGCGCTGCAATTGAATTCGACCAGCGGCGGCACGGCACTGCGCGACGGCACGACCATTGATCTGAGCGGCCGCGACGCCGATCGGGTCCGCGACGCCACCCTCACCGCGCTGCTGGAGTCCACCGGCCGGCTCACCGACGATGTGCTGACCCCGAAACTCACCGAACTGCTGCGCAAGACCTCCCACGACATCAGCGCGTTCACCCCGCTGCTCCAGGCGATCGGCACCACCGCCCGCTCGTTCACCGAAACCCAGCAGCTGCCCCCGTCGGTCCTGCTGACCCAATTCGGATCGGGCCTGTCCGGAGTACCGGGCCTGCTGGCCGGTGCCGCCGAGCTACTGCATTCGGATCTGACCAATCAGCAACTGCAAACCCAGCAAGACCTCGCTCAATTCTCGGAGATGTTCGCCGGAGTGCAAAAACAGATACTGCCGACCGCCACGACCACGCTCTATACGGCGCAACGCTATTTCGAAGGATTCCTGCCGATCGCTTCGGCGTTCCTAGATCTGGCGCCCGGATCGGTCAGTGCGCCACAGCGTTCCGAGGGCGATCTGAGCGAACTGCTCGCCCGGCTCGGAGCGGCGTTCCACGATTCCCCGTCGGGACCGGTGGTGAACGCGCGGGTCGATCTGGAAATGGTTCCGGGATTGGCCGGACCGCTGTCGGCGCTGCCGGCCCACCAGCCCGGAGGGCGCTGATGTCGACGCGATCGTTGTGGATTCGGATCATCGTCTCGGTGGTCACCATGGCACTGGTCCTGGTCGGGGTGTTCCGGCTGATCGAACGACCGGTCAGTGGCCGGACCGATACGTATACCGCGATCTTCACCGACGCCAACGGTTTACGGCTCGGTGACGATGTGCGCCTCTACGGTGTGCAGGTCGGCAAGGTCCGTGATGTCGAACTCGACGGCGCTCTCGCACGGGTGCACTTCACCGTGTCACAGGGGCATCCGCTCTACACCGAAACCAAAGTGGCCGTGCGCTATCAGAATCTGACCGGGTTCCGGTATCTGGAGATTCAGCAACCCGACCAGCCGGGCACGCGACGCGGGCCTGCCGCCGTTTTCGATACCGCGCATACGGTTCCGGCCTTCGACATCACGACACTGTTCAATGGCCTGCAACCGGTGCTGGCGCAATTGTCGCCGGACGACCTGAACCAGTTCGCGAACAGCATGCTGTCGGTCGTACAGGGCGACGGAAACGGGATCGGACCGGCACTGGACGCCATCGACAAGCTGAGCCGTTACGCCTCCGACCGGCAGCAGGTGTTGTCCACCCTGGTCAACAATTTCGCGCAGGTATCCGACCATATGGCCGGAAAGTCCGGTAACGCGATGAAACTGATGATCAACCTGACGGACCTGTTCGTCACCATCACCGACAAATTGCCCGGGCTCGTGCAATTCGCGATGGAAATCCCGCCGATGCTGCGGCCACTGCTGGATCTGTTGCAGGTCCTGGGCGTCACCGGCGCCAAGAACCGGGATCTGGACGCGCTGCTGCACCGAGTGCTGCCGAATCCGCGGCAAGCCACCGAGGTGCTGGGGCGGTTGCCCGGGCTGATTCAGACCATGGCCGCGAATACCCCGCCGACCGGACCGGACGCGAATATCACCTGCTCGCACGGTATCGCGGTCGCTCCGGAACCCCTGCAGGTGCTCATCGCCGGACAGAGGATCACGCTATGTCATCGGTAAAGGCGTCATCGACGGGTCCGCGGCTGCGCGCGCTGTTCACTCCCCGCACCGAACGCGGCGCACAACTGCGCTGGGGTCTGGCCGGAATCGTCGTGGTGCTGATTCTGGTGGCCGCGATCGGGGTGATCAATATGGTCGGAACCACCCCGGAGCGAACGTATTCCGCCGATATCGCCGAGGCCGGTTCGGTCCGCATCGGAGATGACGTCCGGATCGCCGGGATACCGGTCGGCAAGGTGAAATCACTGGATCTGCTGCCCGACCGGGTACGCATGACCTTCTCGGTGAAAAACACTGCGTTCATCGGTGATCAGACCACGCTCGCGGTGCGGATGCTCACCCTCGTCGGCGGCTATTACCTCGCCGTGCAACCGGCCGGAACGGCCTCGCTCGGCACGAAGGTGATCCCCGCGCAGCGAGTGATCCTGCCCTACAACCTGACTCAGGCCTTTCAGGACGCGGTGACCCCGGTGCAGCGCACCGACGGCGATGTCCTGCGGCAGGATCTGGCCGCACTGTCGGGCTCGATCGACAAGAGCCCCGACTCCATTCGGACCTCGATCCGGGCGGTCGGCGACATCGTGGCCATCATGGACAAGCAGAACGCCGACATCTCCAAAACCCTGTCGCTGACCGACGAATACCTGGCGGCGCTGAACAAGAATTCCGATGTCCTGGTGCGCTTGATGCGCACGTTCGGCGCCCTCGAGAACATCGTCGCCGACAACCGCGAACAGCTCAGCTGGGCGCTGCACGGACTCGCCAAACTGCTGGTCGAGCTCAGCCCGATCGGGCGGATCTGGAACGACTCGCTGCGCGATCAGGCCCAGCCGCTGGCCGACGCGGTGCCGAAACTGCAGGAGCTCGACAAACGCATGGGTGCACTGCTGGATTCACTGCACACCTTCGAACAGCGGGTGACGCCGTTCGTCCAGCCCGGTGGCGGGCTCACGATCGATCAATCCGGCGCCACCGTGACCGATGTGTGCGTGCCGGTGCCGGGAGGTGGGTGCTGATGCTGAGCCGGATTCTGGGCTCGCGCGGACTGATGTCGGCGGCGGTGATCCTGGTGCTGGTCCTGGCGGCCGGAATCGGGTTGAAACTCACCAAATCCGAGCCCACGACCCGCAGTTACTGCGCGGAGATGCCCGACAGTATCGGCCTGTACTCCGACAGTGCCGTCACCGTGATGGGTGTGCAGGTCGGCAAGGTCACCAGTATCGAACCCGACGGTGGTTCGGCCAAGGTGCGGTTCACCGTGCGCGCCGACCGCGAACTCCCGCCGGATGTGGGTGCGGTGACCGTCAGCCACACCATCGTCGCGGACCGCAATCTGGCGCTCATCGGCCCCGAACCCAAGGGCGCGGGCTGGAACCCGGGTCGGTGCATCACCAAAACCCTTACCCCCAAAAGCCTTTCGGAGACCTTCGACGCGCTCGCAAAGCTCTCCGATCAGCTCAATGCCGCGAAGGACCCCGCCCAGCGCACCGCCCTCGGCGACGGTCTCGATTCCCTCGACCGCGCCACCTCCGGTAGCGGGGACCAGATCAACGCACTGGTCCTGCAATTGAGCAAGGCGCTCGACTCCCCCGACGCGGCGATCGGCCATATCGGCCAATTGCTCGACAGCCTGAGCAATCTCGCGCACCGGGCACACAACGGCTGGTCGGACCTCGAGACCATCGTCCCGCGGCTGACGCAGACCTTCAGCGATATCAACACCCTCGCCTTCCCGCCCGTCATCGATCTGGTGGGCGCACTGGTCGATCTGCTGCCGCAACTCAACGAGGTGATGATGAAGTTCGGCACCCCCGCACTGCGCGCACTCAACGGCGTTCCGAATCTGGCGCAACTGATCTCGTCCGGTGTCGGATCACTGGCCGAGGTGATTCGCATGGCGCCGGCGGTGGCCACCGGATTCACCGGTGCCATCGATCCGGCCGGCGGCATCACGATCGGCTACGCACCACCGAAACTGGCTCTGCCGCAACAACAGACCGGTCAGATCTGCGCGGCGCTGCACACCGTTGCCGGGCAGCAGTGCCAGGTCGGCGGGAACGGCGCGGTGACGGTTCCGGCGCTGCCCGTCCTGCTCGCGGCGGTGAGCGCGAAATGAGGAAATCCACCCGGATCGCCCGCCGCCTCGGCATCCACGCCCTGGCCGCCGCGACCATCGCGGTATCGGCCACCGCCTGCGGATTCCAACCGGCCGATATCCCCGTACCCGGAACCGGCGTCGGCGGCCCGACCTACCGTCTGCGCATCGAATTCGCCGACGTGCTCAATTTGCCGCAGGGCGCCAAGGTCATCGCGGACGGTGTTCGAATAGGGCAACTCACCGGTGTCACCCTCGTCGATCCGGTCCCGGCCACCGCCACCACACCGGCGCGGCGCGGTTACGTGATCGCCGATATCGCCATTCGCACGTCGGTGCGTCTCCCGGCCGGGACCACCGCACAGCTGCGGCAGGCGACACCGCTGGGCGATGTGCACATCGCCCTCACCGAACCCGCCGCACCGGCCGCGACCGAGATAGCGCCCGAGGCCACGATTCCACTCGCCGACACCCGTCAGCCCCTGCCGATCGAGGACATCCTCGCCCAGCTCGCCACCTTCGTCGGCAGCGGCGCGGTCAACGATGTGCAGAACATCGTGCACAAGGTGAACGGGATCATGCCGCGCGATCCGGCCGAGACCGCGCGGATCGCCGAGGTACTCGGCACCGATCTCGACGACCTTGCCGCACATACCGATTCGATCCACGCGGTCGTCCAGGGTATCCACGACACCGTCGTCGACGGCATGCTCAACCGCACCCCGATCTGGGATCCGCTGCTCACCCCGGACGGCGTGCAGCACACCACCGATGTGATGAACGCCCAGATCGGGACCATTCTGGTACTCACCGCCCTCGGACCGTTCGCGCCGTCGACCAAATGGCTGGCGCCGGTACTGGATTCGACCGCCGCGGCCGCGCACGCGGTGGTGCCGATGCTGTTCGGCAGCGCACCCCTGGACACCGATTCCCCGTCCAACATCAAGAAGTTGATCGACCTGATCCAGAGCAAGGTCATCCCGTTCGCCGATCACGGCCCGAAGATCAATATGGTCGGCGCCGGGATCACACCACCACCGGATGCCGCGATGGGCACCGATGAGCAGACCGGCCGGATCGTCGACGCCCTGCGGATGATCGGAGCGGTCCGATGAGAGTTCGTGGCGCGATCTCCCTGATCGCGATCGCCGTGGTGCTGGTGTTCGGCATCGTCTACATGACCGTCGGTGTGCTGCACTACGATCCGCGCAAATCGTATTTCACCGCGAACCTGCGGCTGGACACCTCGGGCGGGCTGGGACCGAATTCCCCGGTGCTGTTCGACGGTGTCGCGGTCGGTACCGCGGAGTCGGTGCGCAAACAGGCCTCCGGTGTGGTCGTCGCATTGAAAATCGATAAGCGGTACCACATTCCGGCCACCAGCGATATCCACATCGAGCAGCTGTCGGCGCTCGGCGAGCCGTATATCGAATTCGCCCCCACCGCGACCTCCGGGCCATATCTGACCGACGGCCAGAACATCGCCGCCGATCGGGTGCGGTTGCCGATGTCCATCACGGCACTGTCGTCGCGGGCGGTGCAACTGCTGAATCAGCTTCACCCCGAGGCGATCTCGCATCTGGTCGGCACCTTCGACACCGCGTTGGCCGGTACCGATCAGGCGATGCAGACGCTGCAGCGCTCCTCCGATCTCCTGGCCGCCACCCTGCTCAGCCGCACCGGAACCCTCCGGCAACTGTTCGCCGACATGCAGGCCATGGGCGCGAACATGGAGTGGCTGGGCCCCTCGGTCGACACCGCCGGCGAGCAACTGGGCCTTTTCGGCACCGCGCTGACCAAGATCGTCGAGAACGGCTCGCTGCTGGCGAAGGCGCAGCCGGTATCGAATTATTTCACCGGGGAGGGGCTCGTTCCGTTCCTCGGCCAGCTGACCGATCTGCTGAACAAGATCGGCCCGGGCCTCGCCCCGCTGGCGCCGGTATTGCAACCGGTGGTCACCGACGCGGTCGCCCGAACCCCCCGGGTCGACATCAGCGCCCTGATCGGGCAGGCGCTGAACTCTGTCGATCCCGACGGAACCCTGCATTTCCGGATCCACCTCAAATAACGCGCCGAGCACCCGCACTGCCCGGCAGGAGGAACACAATGAGCACAGCAGTAGACGAGAAGGACACCGCCGAAACGACATCCGCGTCCGAACCGGCCGCGCCGCGACGCGCCCAGCTGACGGTGGCGATCCGGCTGTCGACCGTACTGACCACCCTGGCGATCGTCGCCCTGCTGGTGCTCGCCATCGTCTTCGGCTCGCTGTATTTCTCCACCCGGTCCACCCTGTCCGATCGCGACGCCGCGGCCGCCGACAACCGTCACGCCGAACAGATCGCCTCGGACTACTCGGTAGGCGCCTCGACCATCGACTTCCACGATGTGAAAAGCTGGATCGAACGCCTCAAGGCCGGGACCACAACCCAGCTGTCGGCGAAATTCGATGCCACCGCACCGCAACTCGAACAGATCCTGCTGCCGTTGCAGTGGAATTCGAAGGCGACACCGCTCTCGGCCGCGGTCACCTCCGAATCCGGCGGCATCTACAAGGTCAACGCCTACCTCGACGTGACCTCGACCAGTGCGCAGACCCCCGACGGCGGGCGCACCACCGTGACCTACTCGCTCACCATCGATCGCAATTCGGGCTGGAAGATCACCGATGTGGGCGGCCTGCAGAACGCGCTGCCGACCAAGTAACGGCGGAAATGACCATGACACAACCGGATAGCACGCACCCGGCCGTCCAGCCCTGCACCGAACTGGGATACTACACCCTGTCCCGGCATCCGGTCCGGCCGGCCGGTCTGGTCGCCGAGGCGGCCACGGCCGAACGGATCGGACTGGGCACGGCGTTCGTCTCCGAACGATTCAATGTGAAGGACGCGGCGGTACTGTCGGGCGCGCTCACCGCCGCCGCACCACGACTGGGCGTGGCCACGGCCGCGACCAATCACCACACCCGCCACCCCGTGGTCACCGCGACCATGGGCGCCACCCTCGCCGAACTCGGCGGCGGCCGGTTCGCCCTCGGACTCGGCCGCGGTTTCGGCGCCCAATGGCAGATACTCGGCCTGCCCCAGGTGACCGGTGCGCAGCTGGCCGATTTCATCGAGGTCCTGCGCCGACTGTGGCGCGGGGAGACCATTATCGGGCACGACGGGCCCATCGGGTCCTATCCGATTCTGCATCTCGGCGTCGAGCTGACCGACATCCCGCCGATCCTGTTGGCCACCATGAGTTCTCGCACACTCGAACTGGCCGGGCGCCATGCCGACGCGGTGGTCCTGCACACCTTCCTCAGCGACGTGGCCACCGCCGCGGCGGTGGCCACGGTGCACGGCGCGGCCGAACGCGCGGGCCGCGACCCGGCCTCGATCCGGATCTGGTCGGTGGTGGCGGTCGTCGACGATCAGCACGACGAGGACGAGCGGTTGCGGCGCCTCTACGGCCGGCTGGCGACCTATCTGCAGGGCTATCCGGAAGCCCTGATGGGCGCGAATCGCTGGCAGCGGGCGGATCTGGACCGGGTCCGGGCCAGTGCCGCGTTCACCGGCGCGCGCGGGGCGATCGACGCCACCGCGACACCGGCCGAACTGCGCGAACTCGCCACCGTCGTGCCCGCGGGCTGGGTGCGCGATTGCGCGACCGGATCCGCCGCCACCTGCGCCGCCGCGGTGGCCCGCCAGTTCGCCCTCGGCGTCGATTCGGTGATCCTGCACGGCGCCACCCCGGCCGAACTCGAACCGGTGGTCGCGGCCTATCGCGCGATCCGGCCTGCCGATCGCGATCTGCCGCTGAATCCGGGCGCGTTCGCGGTGCGGGAAATCGAGGCCGGAGGCGATAGGACACTATGACCTCATGACTGATATGCCCGCCATGTTCACCGTCGACGATGCCGGACGGTATCTGCCCACCAAATGGGCCTTCGGCCGGTGGGGCGCCGATATGCTCAGCGGCCCCGCCGTCTGCGCCGTCGCCGCACGCTCACTGGAACGGGCACACGGGCTCTCGGACTTCATCCCGGCGCGCTTCACGATCGACCTGTTCAAGGCGGCCAAGGGACAACCGCTCGAGGTGCACACCGAGGTTGTCCGCGCCGGGCATCGGATCCACATCAGCCAGGCCCATGTCCTGCAGGGCGAGGCCGAGGTCGCGCAGGCGCGGCTGGTGCAATTGCGCGCCACCGACGCCCCGCACGGCACGGAATGGCATTCCGAGCACCCCTTCGATCCGCCGGTCGACCCGGGCCTGAACTGGTGGTACCGCAGCGCCGAGGACTGGTCGACTCATATGGGCGATCATCAGAACGCCGGTCGCAAGAGCCTGTGGGCGGTACCGCTCGGCGCGGTCGATGGCGAAGAGCACAGCCCGTTCGTGCAGGCGGTCGTGGGTGCGGAGTCGACGAGCCTGGTGACCAACTGGGGGTCGGCCGGTGTCGGCTATATCAACGGCGATCTGACCGTGGCGCTCGATCGGCTGCCGGTGGGCGACCGCATCGGATTGCGCGCCGAGACACATCTCACCGACAACGGCATCTCGACGGGGACCGCGACCCTGTTCGACTCGCGCGGGCCGATCGGCACCGGCATGGTCACCGCCGTCGCCAATACCGCTGCGCAGATCGACTTCTCGCGAGTGGGCGACCCGCTCGAGGTCCGCGGGCCACGGTAGCCGCTCACCGGCCGCCATTACCACACCGGAAGCCGCCTGCATACGACAATCGAACTCTGAAGAACCGTAAGTCCGATTCTCCCCCTTTAATTAGTTAGCGATTGCAACTATATTATCTGGAGGCCTTATCCGCTTACCGTTCGATCAGGGAGAAATTTTGGCTTCCGCTCAATCCACCGAGGGCCTGGACGCCGCAGACGTCCAGACCATCGGCCGCCGACTACGGGTGGACCACGATCACCCGCACTACAAGTGGGTGGCGTTGTCGAATACGACGCTCGGAATGTTGATGGTCACCATCAACTCCTCGATCGTCATCATCTCGTTGCCGGCGATCTTCCGCGGGATCCATCTCAATCCGCTCGAACCGGCCAATGTCAGCTACCTGCTGTGGATGCTGATGGGCTTCCTGCTCACCTCCGCGGTGCTGGTGGTGATGTTCGGGCGCCTCGGCGATATGTTCGGGCGCGTCCGGATCTACAACCTCGGCTTCGTCGTATTCACCCTGTGCGCGATAGCGCTGTCGTTCGATCCGTTCGATCTCGGCGGCGGCGCGATATGGCTGATCGCCTGGCGTGTGGTGCAAGGCATCGGCGGCGCGATGTTGATGGCCAATTCGACGGCCATCCTCACCGACGCCTTCCCGGCCAAGCAGCGCGGTATGGCGCTGGGCATCAACCAGGTGGCAGCGGTCGCCGGCTCGTTCCTGGGTCTGCTCATCGGTGGTCTGCTCGCCGAATGGGACTGGAAGGCCATCTTCTGGGTCACCATCCCGTTCGGCATCCTCGGCACCATCTGGTCCTACAAGTCGCTGCACGACAACGGCGCGCGAACCCCCGGCTCGCTCGATATTCCCGGCACCCTCACCTTCGCGCTCGGCCTGACGGCACTGCTGGCCGGAATCACCTACGGCATCCAGCCCTACGGCGATTCCAAGACCGGCTGGGGCAACCCCTGGGTGCTGGCCGGCGTGATCGGCGGCCTCGCGCTGCTCGTGCTGTTCTGCGTGATCGAGGCGAAATCGAAGCAGCCGATGTTCCGGCTGAACCTGTTCCGCAACCGCACGTTCGCACTGGGCAACTTCGCCAGCCTGATGGCCTCGATCAGCCGCGGTGGCCTGCAGTTCATGCTGATCATCTGGTTGCAGGGCATCTGGCTGCCGCTGCACGGCTTCGACTTCGAATCCACACCGCTGTGGGCCGGTATCTACATGCTCCCGCTGACCGTCGGATTCCTGGTCTCGGGTCCGGTCTCGGGTTACCTGAGCGACCGCTACGGCGGGCGCTTGTTCGCCGCCGGTGGCCTGTTGCTCGCCGCGATTACCTTCGTCCTGCTGATCCTGATCCCGGTCGACTTCAACTACTGGCTGTTCGCGCTGATCATCCTGCTCAACGGCCTGGGCATGGGTATCTTCACCTCGCCCAACACCGCCGAGGTCATGTCCTCGGTGCCCGCCTCGCAGCGCGGCGTCGCCTCGGGTATGCGGGCGACGCTGATGAACGGCGGTATGGCGCTGTCGATCGGCATCTTCTTCTCGCTGATGATCGTCGGTCTGTCCGGCACCCTGCCCGGAGCGATGGATTCCGGCCTGAAGGGGCAGGGCGTTCCCGCCGACGTCGCGGGCCAGGTCGCGGATATGCCGCCGGTCGGCAGTCTGTTCGCCACCTTCCTCGGCTACAACCCGTTCAAGGAACTGCTCGGCCCCGACACCCTGAACCAACCCGGGGTGCACGCGAATGTGCTCACCGGCCAGGAGTTCTTCCCGCATCTGATCTCCGATCCGTTCCACTCGGGTCTGATCGTGGTGTTCCTCGCCGCGGCGGTGATGCTGCTGCTCGGTTCGATCGCGTCGTGGTTCGCGCGCGGTGACTACGTCGAGCACGAGGCCGGGGAACTGGCCGAGGCGGCCCGCGAGGGCCTGATCCCGGCGGAGGCGGCGACAGCGGCACTGCCCGTCACCAACGGTCACAACGGCGGCCGCCACACCCTCACGGCGACGACCCCGCGACCGGTCGCGCCCGCGGCGGAATCGGCCCGTTCGATCAGCGGGCGGGTGCTGCGCACCGACGGCCGTCCCCTGTCCGAGGTCGCGCTGACCCTGATCGACCAGCAGGGGCATCAGGTCGCGCGGGCCGCGGGCGATATCGAGGGCGGCTACCTCATCGATCCCCCGGCCCCCGGCAGCTATGTCCTGATCGTGTCGGCGCTCGGCCAGCAACCGGCCGCGGTCACCGTCGGTGTCAACGGCCGGGCGCAACGTCTCGATGTCACCCTGCACAGTTCGGGCGAGCTGTCGGGCTTCGTCCGGTCGGCGGGTCAGCCGGTCCAGGGCGCCACGGTCACGCTGACCGATCCGCGCGGCCAGGTCGTGGGGGCCGCGGTCACCGACTCCGACGGCGGATATCTCTGCTCCGGAGTGGTCGCCGGCCCGTATACCCTGGTGGCGGTCGGGGCACATCTGCGCCCCCAGGCGATCACGCTGACCGTGCCCGACAGCGGTGTGCTGCACCACGATGTCGAACTCGCGGCGCTCGCGATGCTGACCGGCACCGTCCGGGCCGGCGACCGCGCGGTGCCCGACGCGCAGGTGACCGTGACCGACGGCGGCGGCGCCGTACTCGGCACGGCGCACACCGACAGCGAGGGCCGTTATTCCGTCGCCGATCTGACCGAGGGCGAGCACACCGTGGTCGTGCGCGGCTATCCGCCGCGCTCGACCACGATCGTCGTCACCGGCTCGGGCGCCGAGCACGATGTCCGGCTGGGCTATGACCTCACGGACCTCGCGGACGGCAACGGCGCCACCGCGAAGGCGGCGGTGCACTCGGTTCCGGAGACCGCGGTGTCCGAAACCGAATAGCCCGTCCCGCAGCGCGCGTGGCCGTCTTCCGAGACGGCCACGCGCGCTTGCTTTTTCGCAGTATCACGCCGCGGCCGCGAATTCGCGCGCCACTACACAGGTTGCCGCATATTCGCCGTTGCGAATGCCTGGCCGACGACGGTGAGAGCAAACTCCTGCGGTTCGGCCTGTGCTCGGCACGCACCGGCGCCCGGTCGGTGCCGGCGCACATCACGATCGGGCGCCACGGCCGCAGCTTCGAACTGAACAGCCCGTCGTCGGGATTCTTCGCCAACGTCCGCCTGCACGCGGTGCGCGATCACACCCGGGTCGTGGTCATCGTGCTGGTATCCGGCCGTTCCCGCACCGATCGCTCGGGCATCTCTCCCCTCGCCGTCGCGCGCTGGACGGAGGCCGGCCTGAGCCGGCTGTCACAGCTGGCCGGCGCAAGCGGACCGATCCCGGGGCCGATCCGGGTACCGGCCGTGCCCGCGTGAGCCCGCTGCCGGCCGCTGAGTAACCGAATCTGTATCTTCGGTGCATGGCGACGCGGGATCAGCTCGAGGAATTGATACTCGACGCGGCTTTGGAGCGAATTCTTCAGGTCGGTATCCGCCGCGCGAGCCTCGACGACATCGCACGCCGGGCCGGTATCAATCGCGTCACCATCTATCGCCGCTTCCGGGTGAAAGAGAATCTCGTCGACGCGGTGCTGGAGCGCGAGATCACGCGCGTGCTGGCCGAGATCGGCAGAATTATGCGATCCGAACCGGAAGTCGACACCCGCATAGAGGAAGCGCTGCTGTTCATCATCCAGCAGACCCGGACACACCCACTCGTGACACAACTCCTCGATGTCGCCCCGGACGAGGCGGTGGAGTTCTTCACAGTGCGCGGCGAGGAATTTGTGAACCAGGGCATCGCCTATATTCGGGGCGTACTCCTGCACAGCCAGGAGGAAGGCCTCGTCGAGAAATACGACGTCGCGCCGGTCGCGGAACTCCTGGCCCGATTCACCCATTCCCTGCTCCTCACACCGGTCGGCGGCACAAACTTCGGAGACGATCATCTCGCCCGCGACTACGTGCGCACCGCACTCGTGCCGCTGGCCAAATTCGGTATTCCGCACAGCCGCCCGCCACGCGAGCGGATCTGACCGCCGACGGCTCCCGGCCCGCACTGTCGGGTGCCCTCGCCACCGGCGCCGTACTGGCCGCCCGGGCCGCGGGAGCCGACGCCCGCCCTGGCTACAAGCGGATACCGGCGGACTCCGCGGGCCGCGCACCGGCTACGGTCATGCGCGGTGCTCAGGCGATCCGGTGAGCCCGCTCCCCGGCCGGAAAGGTTGGTCCCGTGACGGTTTTCGCATTGATCTGCGTGGGTGTCGGCGTACTGATCCACCTCTACATCTGGGTGATGGAGTCGCTGACGTGGACGAGCCCGCGTACCCGCGCGACCTTCGGCATCAATGCCGAACAGGCCGCCGCGACGCGGGAGATGGCCTTCAATCAGGGGTTCTACAACCTATTTCTGGCGATCGTCGCGGCCGTGGGGATCGGATTCGTCGCGGCCGGGGACCGGGCGGTGGGAGTGGCGCTGATCGCGGCGGGTGCGGGCTCGATGGTGCTGGCCGGCGTGGTGCTGCTCGTTTCGTCACCCGACAAGGCCCGCCCGGCAGCGATCCAGCTCGTCCCGCCGCTGATCGGCTGCCTCGCACTGGCACTGAGCGCGGCGTTCTGACCGGCGGGCCGGATCAGTCGAGCCAGTTGTCATCGATCGGAAAACCGGCCGCGGTCAGATGGTCGCGCACCCGCACCAGATCCGATTCCAGCGGCATCCCGTCGGTGAGCCTGGTGATGACGACTCCGGCGTCGGCCTTGTCCTCACTCGGGACCCCGTGCGGATATCCGGCACGCAGCCAGTCCAGTACCGACTCGACGACGGACGCATTCGATGTCATGGCCTCTACTTCTTCGCGGGTTCGGCGCCGAACAACTGGATGTCGAAGGTATGGCTGATGAAATCCTTCGCGACATAGACGATGCCGAGGAGTACGGCGATCGCGACGAGCGCGAAGCACACGTACGCGGCCGCCTGCAACGCCGAGCCGCGCCGCTGGACGGCGGCGCCCTCGGCGACGGCGGGTTCGGCCGACCACAGGCGGATTCCGGGGGCGAAGATCACCGGCAGTCCCGCACCCAGGACAAGCGCGATCAGCGTGACCTCGCCCAGGGATTTGGCGATGGTGGCGACAGTGTGCACCCGGGCCTCTCACGTGCCCACATCATCTACGAAGCGGGTACGTAGATGATGCGCGCACCACGCGGCCCGCTGCCGAACCCCGGATCGGGCTGGCTACCCTACGCACGACTCGTGTACATCCTCGGTTCACCCCAGACATTGCACGGGCCCGCATCAGGCATCGAGAAAGAAGACGTATGCGTTCCCTCACCCGGGCGGTCACCATCGCCGCCCTCACCGCCTCCGCCACCGTTCTCGTGGCGCAGCCGGCACTCGCCGATACTGGACAGCCCGCCGCCGGCCCGGTCGCGGGCCTACCGGAACATGCTGCGGCGGAGACGAATCCGGCCGAACCCGCCCAGCCGCAGGATTCGGCTCCGGTCGATCCGACCACCGAATATCTCGACGCCTTCGACGCCGTCGCCGGTGCGTGGGCCGACACCTCCACGGTGGGCCAGGTGGTGGGCACCGCCGCCGGTGTCGTCGTGGGATGCCCGCTGGGCGCGATCACCGGCGGGACGCTGACGCTTCCGACCGCCGCGCTGACCCCGATCGGCATCGTGGGCGGCTGCGTCCTGGGCGCGGGCACACTCGGATTTCTCGGCGGTCTGGCCGGCGGGATCGTCACCGGCGCCCCGACCCTGGCGAATACGGTGGGCGAACAGTATCAATCGCTGCACTCCAAGGGACTGATCACACAGCAGCTTCCAGCGGGCAACTGATCCGATTCCCGCTCGATTCCCCCGATCCACCGGAGTGACAGACCTATGAAAACCACGACCCGCGGTGCCGCGGTCACCACCCTCGTCGCCATCGCACTCGTCGCGGCAGCCGGAGCCGCGCACGCCGAAGACACCACCCCGCCGTCGCAGTGGTCGGCCACCGACCTCGCGCCCGGCATCCGCTACGCCGACGACACGGAGACCGGCACCGCCGCATTGCAGACCCCGCTCGGCGCGGTGGCGATCCGGCCGGGACAGTTCGATATCCGCGACGCCACCGGCGCCACCCTGCTGGGCACCCCGATCGAGGTACCCACCCCTGCCGCGACCGTCCCCGCACCCGACACCGCCCGTTCCCCCGAATCCGTTGCGGTCCAGATGGATTCGAACCCTGCCCCGCGGCCCGGCGGCGATCAGCTGTCGGACCTCGATCAGGCGGTGAAGGCAGCGGGCCCGCATATGGGCATGGCCATGGCCGTGGGCACGATGGCCGGTTCGGTGGTCGGCGCGCTGCTCGGCTGCCCACTCGGCATGGCCACCGGCGGCACCCTGGTGTCGCTGGCTTCCGCCGGAACGTTAACGGTCCCGGCCATGGCCGCGGCATGCCTGGTCGGGGTGGTCGCGGTGGGCGGTCTGGGCGCCAGCGTCGGCGGTATCGCGGTCGCGATTCCGGTCGGACTCGCCGCGGGCACACAGAAATACAATCAGTTGCAGGCCGAGCATGCCCGCGAACGGTCGACGCCTGCCGCCGGCTGATCTCCCGGGTCCGGCCGGTCGCTACCGGCCGGACCAACGGCCTGATCCCTGACCGTCTCCGCCGCGGCTCACGTCGCAACCAGATACGCCAGCGCCCTCGGCTGTTCCAGATGTACCGCGTGGCCCGCGCCGGGAACCGCCCGGACCGCCGTGCCGAGGAATGCGGCCAGCCGGCCCACCGACCGATGTCGCGCCGACGGTGATCGCATCCCCACCGTGAGTACGGTGCGGGCAGCGGCCGAGCCGATCGGGCGGGGCTCGAAACCGCGGAACATCGCCAGTTCCGCGGCGACGGTCGTGGCCGGCGCACGAGTGTGTTCCGGCGTCCAGCGCGGCCCGTAGAGTGTGGCGCCGAAGGCCGCCACACCGCCCCGCTCGAAGGCCTCGGCGACCGGCGCCAGCAGCCCTGGAGCCAGCGACCCCGCCGCCGGCTCGTGCAGCACGGCCCCGCGCATGGGCACGCCGCGCGCCGCGAGTTCGAGCCCCAGGGTGGCGCCACCGCTCACACCCACGACGAATGCTCCGGCGCATATCGGTGCGAGACAAGCGATTTCGGTGTCCATATCACCGGACTGCGGACGATCGGGACATACTGCTTCCCACTCCGGGGGCAGCGCCGCGACGGTCTCGGTCCACACGGTGGAATCGGTGGCGGCGCCGTGGATCAGGACTACGCGCATGCGCCCGCCGCCACCGCGCCCAGCGCGGCGAGCAGATCGGCGGAGGTGGCCACAGCACCGAAGATGCCGCCCTGCATGGTCACCATGCCCAGGGCCGCCTCGTGATGACGCGGATCGGTGGCGCCGGTGCAGTCCGATAGGACGAGGCATTCGTAGCCGCGGTCATTGGCCTCGCGCATTGTCGTGTGCACACAGACATCGGTGGTGATACCGGTCAGGATCAGATGTGTGATGCCCGCGGTGCGCAGCAGCAGATCCAGATCCGTGGCGTAGAACGCACCCTTACCGGGTTTGTCGACGATCGGCTCCCCCGCCCGCGGCGCCACCTCCGGCACGATCTCCCAGCCCGGTTCACCCCGTACGAGGATGCGGCCGCACGGGCCCTCGGACCCGATCTCGGCCCCCATCCGCGCCGAACGCCACCGTTTGTTCGCGGGCAGATCACTCAGATCGCCGCGATGTCCCTCGCGGGTGTGCACCACGGTCATACCGGCGTCGCGGGCGGCCGCGAGCACTCGGGCGGTGGGTTCGAGGCCGGCTCGGGTGAGCGACAGGTCGTAGCCCATCCGGTCGACATAGCCGCCGGTACCGCAGAAGTCGGTCTGCCAGTCGATGAGCAGCAGTGCGGTTCGTGCCGCGTCGATGGCGCCGTCGTAGGGCCAGGGATAAGGGTCGGCGGGCAGCTGCGGGAAGGTCATGCGACGGTCTCCTCGGTGGTCGATCGGTCGGTCGGGATATCGGCCAGGGCACAGACCAGCGCCGCGACGGCGAAGCCGACAACAGCGTCGGACAGCCACGGCGCGGTGTAGTGGGCCAGCAGTGCGGCGCCCGCGCCGGCGACCCAGCCCGCGAACGGAGCACGCCGCACCGGCGCGCCGATATCGCGGGCGCGCAACCGGATTCGCGGCAGGATCAGCTGGTCGACGATGATCACCGCACCGATCGGCGGCACGATCACGCCCAGCAGGTTCAGCCACTGCTCGAAGTAGGTCCAGATTCCCGCCACCGCGGCCACGATGCCGATCGCGCCCAGTACCGGTGTGAACATCCGCATGCGGTGGCCGGTCAGCTGGCTCCAGCCGACCGCGCCGTTGTACAGGCAGTGCGCGCAGACCGAGCCCAGGTTCACGAAGACGAACACCACAGCCAGCGGCACCAGCAGCCCGCCCCGGTCGATCAGCAGGCCGAGGAAGTTGCCGCCGTCGGTACCCGGCTCGGCCGCACCCCCGCAGGCCACGACCAGCCCGCCGATGAGCAGCGCGATCGAATTGGCGACCGGAAATGCCGCGAAGGCCGCGAGCGCGCCTTCCCGACCGGTGCGCGACCAGCGGGTGAAATCGGCTGTCATGGTGCCGGAATCGATGAACGAGGCGATGACCAGCGTGACCGCGGCGCCGAAACTCAGTGCCGCCGAGCCCGCGTGGCCGTGATACGACAGCGGGTCGGCGGAACCGTGCCGGGCGGCGAGGTAGATCGCGACCGCGCCGAGTGCGATATACAGTGGCGCGGCGACGATTCCGATCACCGACAGCGCGCGGATACCGAGCGCGGTCAGCCCGACGAAGACCAGCCCCGCCGCCAGGGTGGTGAGCTGTTGATGCCAGCCCAGCCGATCGTGCAGGATGGCCCCTGCCATTCCGGTCTGGAATGCGAACCAGCCGATGACGACGGTGGCCAGGAACGCGGCGGGTATCGCGGCGCCGCGCCGGCCGAATGTCCGCACGGCGGTCTGGGCGAAGTTCTCGCCGGTGCGCCCGGCCAGCACGCTCAGCGAGCCGACGTAGAGCATCAGGCAGAGGTTTCCGACCGCGATGGCCGCGATTCCGCGCGCGAATCCGAGTGAGTACACGATCAAGCCGCCGAAGATGGCGCAGGTCAGCACCATCGGGAAGCCGGCCCAGACTGCGGCCACCGCACCGAGGCCGCGGCGGTGACCGGGCGGTACTGCGGAGTTCTCGAATTCTTCCGTGCCCCGTTCGGTTTCCCGGGTTCCGGTCAGTGTCGTCATGGCCTGCCGTCCTTTTCCGGGCGCGGGAGTTCGTAGATGATCGCGATGCTGCCGCCACCGGGCGGGCCCTGATGTTCGGCGCCGCCGGAGACATACACCGCACCGTCGCCCTTGAGTGCCGACAGCAATCCGCCGACCGCGGCGCGGGCGTGGCGGGTGGAATTGATATCGGAGTCGGTCGACATGGTGTGGCGCAGACCGCGAATCGCGCCGGAGGGGTCGGCCTCGGCCTTGGCGAAGATCTGCCGCACGGTGCCGCCCTGTGCGCGGATCTGGTCCAGCAGTGCGGTGACCGCCGCCAGGTCGAGGGCGTCGGCCATCGAACCGTGCACGGCGCGCAAGGGATTCGACACCGCCGTACTCTCCGCGATCAGCATGATGTGACAGTCCGCGAGCTCGGCGCCGGCGCTGGTGGAGGCCCGCGCGGAATGCATCGGTTCGGCGCCGGCCAGTGCCCGCAGCGCGCCCGCCCGGTCGCATTCGCCCAGCGCGGTCGCCACGCCCAGTGCGCTCGCCGCCCGCGACCGTGCCATCGATTCGTAGGTGTCGGCCGAGACCGGAACCTCACCTCGCGAACGGATCTCGGCGATTTTCTCCGAGGTCAGCAGCGGGCATTTCACCACGACCAGGTGAATGTCGCCGGGGCTCACGCCCAGTTCGGCGCGCAGCTTGCCGACGGTTTCGGTGACCGCGTCCAGCTGGGCGTCGCGGCCGATCTCGTGTGGTTCGAGAACGCGGGTACGACCGGCGGCGGCGACCAGACCGCGATCGAATCCGGGATGATCGCGATCGTCGCGGACGAACAGATTGACGTGCGGACTGAGCACACCTTCGGTGCCACCGGAGAAGACGGTCACCGCACCGGCGGGCAGCCGCGGCTCCCACACCGCCGCGGCCAGGCTGCGGCTGAAGTCATTGACGCACCCGTTGCCCTCGGTCTTGCCGATCACGGCGACGATATCGTCCGATGCGCAGCGATTTTCGGTGAGTACGGTCCGCAGCGGCTCCAGATCGCCGGGGTCCGCGGTCGAGAGGGTGAACAACGCTATCGAGGTCATATCCGTACCTCCTCCGGTCGTGCCGCGGTGACCGCCGCGGCCCGGCGGCGCGACCTGGGCGCCCGAATGTGGTTGAAGATCAGATTCAGCACGAACGCGACCAGCACCGTGCTGGTGATGGCGCCGCCGAGGACGATGCGCACCGCGTCGGGCAGTCCCTCATAGATCTGCGGGGACACGATGGGAACCATGCCGATCCCCACCGCGAGGGACACGATCAGGAGGTTGTCGTCACGTCCGAGGTCGGCGCGGGCGAGGGTGGCGATTCCGACTCCGGCGACGGTGGCGAACATGACCAGGCTCACCGCACCGATCACGGCACCGGGCAGACTCGCCACCACCTCCCCCATTTTCGGTACCAGCCCGAGCAGCACCAGCAACACACCGGCGAGCACGGCGGCCGCCCGGCTCACCACACCGGTGATCCGCACCAGGCTCACGTTCTGCGCGAAGACGGTGTCCGGGAACGAGTTCAGACATCCCGCGATCGCGGCCGATACCCCGTCGGCGGCCAGTCCGCGCGCCAATCGCCCGCGGTCCATCGGTTCCCCGGCGTAGTCCGATACCGCCAGTAGATATGCGGTGGATTCGGCGAAGACCACCAGCATCACCAGGCACATCGACACGATGCCCGCGATCGGGAATTCGGGTGCGCCGAACCGGAAGGGGTTGGGCAGTCCCAGCCATCCCGCGTCACCCACACCGGCGAAGTCGGTCAATGAACACGCCGCCGCCACGGCGGTTCCGCCCACCAGGGCGATCAGAACCGCCGACTGGGCGAAAAACCCTCGCCCGTAACGCATCAACGCCACGATGACCCCGATGACGCCGGCCGCCAGTGCGAACCGGGTGCCATCCGGTGACCGCCCCTCGAAGATCATGGTGACGGCATTGCCGATCAGTGACAGCCCGATCATGGTGACGGCGGCGCCGCGCACGATGGGCGGGAAGTAGCGCAGCAGCCGCGCGAAGGGCACCGCGACCAGGATTCCGAAGATTCCCGCCGCGATCATGGCGCCGTACACCGCGGACAGCCCGTACTGCTGGCCGATCAGGATCATGGGGTTCACCGCGGTGAAGGACGCACCGGCGATCACCGGTAGCCGCACCCCCAGCAGTTTCCCGATGCCCGCGGCCTGCACGACGGTGATCACACCGGCGACCAGCAGATCCGCGTTCACCAGGATCGCGATGGTGGTTTTATCCAGTCCCACCGCGGCGCCGAACACCAGTGGCACCGCGACACATCCGGTGTACATCACCAGGACGTGCTGGATACCGAATACCACTGTGCGCCAAGCGGACAGGCGCCCGGCGGGAAGCGTGGACTCCTCCGCTCCGGACGCACGAGCAAGCACAGACATGGGAGCTACCTCCGAACAACGGCGACTACTCCCAAAGTTGTATACAAAATCTGTTACCTCACCGGGTCGAAGACTTTGCTGGCGTGTTACGCCCGCGACTTCTTCAGCTTTTTGTATACGAACTAGTGATCGGAGGCGGCGTCGTCCGCCGGTTCCCGGATGTCCAGCCGGGCGAGCAGCTGCTCATCCTTGGCGATGTGCTCGGCCATCAGATATCCCGCCTGCACCGGCGATCCGGCGAGGATCGCGCGGGCGATCGCGGCGTGATCGCTCCACGAATCATCGGTGCGCTCGTCGAGATGCTGGTCGAAGATCCAGGAGACGCGGTCGAGCACCTGCCCGAGCAGCAGCCGCAGTTGATGATTGTCGGCGGCGTCCGCGACCAGGGTGTGAAACCGCAGGATCAGCGATGGCAGCTCCGGATGCGCGCGCGCCGTGGTGGCCGAACGGCCCAGTTCGACGACCCGGGCCAGCTCATCGGCCACCGCGCCGCCACGCCGCTCGGCGGCCAGTTGGGCGGCCAGGACCTCGAGCCCGCGCCGCACCTGGATCAGTTCCAGCGCGGCCGAACCGGAGGTCGCCGACACCGTCGCGCCGCGATAGCGCACCAGCGTCACGAAGCCTTCGCTCTGCAACTGCGACAAGGCTTCCCGCACCGGTACCCGCGAGACACCGAAGCGCTGGGCCAGTTCTTCCTCGCGCAGCCGGTCACCGGGTGCGAGGCGACCGGTCAGGATCTGCTCGCGCACCGTCCGGACGATGACGTCGCGCGGCGCTGCCTCCGCGGAGTTGCGGGTGTCGGACACATCCCGAGCCTAGGCTCCGCGCGTCAGGGTTTGACGCACACCCGAATATCGGACGAGGGAGAATTCACCCGACAGGACGGAATCTGGCCGCACAGCGGGGCATCGACACGATCGAATTCAGTGTGCAGGATGTCCACCACCTCACCTTCGCCGACGACTCTTTCGACGTCGTGCACGCCCACAGGTGCTGCAACATGTCGCCGATCCCGTTGCGGCACTGCGGGAAATGGCGCGCGTCGCGCGACCGGGCGGGATCGTCGCCGCCCGCGACGCCGATTACGCCGGCTTCGTCTGGTGGCCGCCGCTGCCCGAACTCGACGAATGGCTGCGCCTGTATCGCACCGCCGCACGCGCCAACGGTGGCGAACCCGACGCCGGACGCCGGCTGCTGTCGTGGGCGCATGCCGCGGGCCTCACCGATATCACCGCCGGCTCGTCGACCTGGTCTTACGCCACAACCGAGGAACGCATCGAATGGGGTGACATGTGGGCCGAGCGGATCACCGGCTCCGCGCTGGCGCGGCAGCTCACCGATACCGGCGCGGCGACCACCGACGACCTCGCGCGTATCGCCCGCGCCTGGCATGCCTGGGCGCGCGACGCGGACGGCTGGTTGTCGATTCCGCACGGCGAGATCCTGATCCGGATCCCCGGCGCGGGATCGGATTCGGAGGCAGCAGTCAGCGGCCGGTAGGGTTTCCAAGGCCACTTTCCGAGACAGGAGGACTCGTATGACCGAGCAGCCGGGCGACGGACCGCGCGCACACGAACGTGAATCGCAACCTGACCGCAAGCCCAGCCACGCGCTGCCCGACGGCGCCGAGCGCCACCCGCTGATCGACCTGAGCCGCGATCCGAATCCCGGTATTGCCGACCACGCCCGCCCCGACGACGAATAGCGCTGCCCGGGGGCACGCGGGGCGAATCCGCGCGCCCCGGCAGCGGGCGGGTGGTGCTTCGCGCCGCGGCCGTCCGTCACGGTTCGAGTGCGGCGATGGCGGCCCGGAGTTTGGTCCCCGCGTCCTCGGCCACCGGCTCCAGCCCCGCGTCGCCGGTGACCTGAACCATCACCTGCGGATCCATCGCCTCGACGATGACGGTGGCGTCGTCGGCGGGATCGCGGCGCACGATCACGTTGCAGGGCAACAGCAATCCGATCTGCCGGTCGACCCCGACCGCCTGATGGGCCAGCGGCGGATTGCAGGCACCGAGGATGCGGTAGTCCTCCATCTCCACACCGATTTTTTCCTTCAGTGTCGCCGTCATATCGATTTCGGTCAGGATGCCGAAGCCCTCCGCGGCCAGTGCGGCGCGGGTCCGCTCGACGGCCTCGTCGAACTTCTCGGTGTGCAGGGTGGTGGAAATGGCCAGGTTCATGGTTGCGCTTCCTTCCTTCGCGTCGATCGATGGATCAGGGTCTCGGCGTGGCACACCCGGCCGTCGCGGGCAGTCCCAGCCGCCGCAGCATCAGGGTCGCCGGGCACCAGCCCGCGATGCCGTAGAGCAGCAGGTTCGCACCCACGAAGCCGGTGAACAGCAGCCACCAGCCCGACCACGCCACGGCCGCGATCACGCTGAGCAGTACGAAGGCACCGGCCAGCAGCGGTACGACGCGGGCGATGGACCAGCCCTGATGCCGAGGTAGGTTCGTCATGAATTCTTCTCCGAATGGGTTGTTACACCGTCGTTCACGCCAGGGCGAGGAACAACTTCTCGAGTTCGGCCTCGGTCATCGGTTCGCCGTCCTCGACGCCCTCACCGGTCAGGCATTCGCGCAGGCCGGTGGCGACGATCTTGAATCCGGCGCGGTCGAGCGCCCGCGACACCGCCGCGAGCTGGGTGACGACGTCCTTGCAGTCGCGGCCCTGCTCGATCATCGTGATCACCCCACCGAGCTGTCCCTGGGCGCGGCGCAGCCGGTTGAGCACCAGCGCGATCGACTCTTCGTTTCCCACCATGACCTTATTCCTCTCTGTCGTTACTTTCAGGATACCCCCGTGGGTATATTCCGGACTATGGCGTCAGTCATGCGCGAAGCTGATCGACGGCAGTATCCGGCGCAGCCATCGTGGCGACCACCAGGCCCGATGCCCGCCGAGCCGCAACAGCGCCGGCAGCAGTGCCAGCCGCACCACGACGGCGTCGAGCAGTACCGCGACACCGAGGATCACGCCCATCTCCTTCGGTGGCAGCGGATCGGCGAGTGCGAAGGTGAAGAACACCGCCACCATGACGGCCGCGGCCGCGAAGATCACCCTGCCGGAATGGGCCAGCCCGTCGACCAGTGCACGACCGGGGTCACCGGTCCGCTCGTAGTGTTCCTTGGCCGTGGCCAGCAGGAACACCGTGTAGTCCATCGCGATCGCGAAGATCATCGCGAAGAAGAAGACCGGCCCCCAGCCGTCGAGGAATCCCTGCGGGGTGAAGCCCAGCAGTCCGGCGCCGTGCCCGTCCTGGAAGATCAGTTTCGCCACTCCGAACGCCGCGGCGGTCGACAGCAGGCTCACCACCGTGCCCAGGGCCGCGATCACCGGCGCCCGCAACGCGATCAACAGCAGCGCGAATCCCAGGATCAAGATGATCGCCACGATGATCGGGAAGTAGTGGTTCAGCGCGTGCTGCAGGTCGAGATTCTCCACGGCGGCGCCGCCCACGTACGCGTCGTCCGGCAGCCGATCACGCAGTTGATCGACGATCGTGCTCATCCGCGCATCGGAGGGATCCACCTGCGGCAGTGCCTGCATCATGACCATCCCGCTGCCGTCGGTGGCCGCGGCCGGCGGGGTGACCATCGAGATGCCGTCCACGGCCGTGGCGGCGTGCGCGACCGCGCCGGATTCGGTTGCGGGAGCGATGATCTGGAGCATGCCGGGCGCGCCCGCACCGAGCTGCGCCTGGACCAGTTCGTAGCCCTGGCGCACCGGCGCGTCGGACGGAACCACCCGGATCGAGGGCATCGCGACCTTCAGATCGGCCACCGGGATCGCCAGCACGACCAGTGCCAGCAGTGCGGCGATCGCGAAGGGCCAGGGCCGGTCGTGCAGCCGCTGCCCCCAGGCCGCGAATCGCGGGGAGCGATGCGGCGCCTGCCGGGCCCGCGGCAGCGATCCGGCGTTGATCCTGCCACCCAGCGCCCCCAGTGTGGCCGGCAGCAGCGTCATCGTCGCCGCCAGCACGAACGCCACCGCGAACATGATCCCGACCGCCATCGTCCGCACCGCGGGGGCCGGCACGATCAGCACCGCCGACAGGCTCACCAGGACCGTGAGCCCGGACAGCACGACGGCTTTACCCGCCGTACTCATCGTCTCGGCCACCGCCGCACGCGCATTCGCTCCCCCAGCGAGCGCGCCGCGGAAGCGCGCGACCATGAACAGGGCGTAGTCGATCCCCAGCGCCAGGGCGAACATCATCGCGAAGTTCATGGCCCACACCGAGATCGGGGTCAGGTGATTGAGCAGGACCAGTCCCCCGGCAGAGGCGACCAGCCCGGCGAGGGTGAGCAACAACGGCAGGCCCGCGGCGACGAGCGAACCGAACGCCAGCACCATGATTGCCAACGTCACCGGCCAGGAGAACATCTCGGCCTTCATCATCGCGTCGTGATTGGCCTTGTTGAAGTCGCTCCACAACGCCGACGCACCGGTCGGATACACCTCGATTCCGTTGCCGGACAACGCCGTCAGTTCCGCCTTGTGATCATCGACCGCGCGCACCATGTCGTCGGCCGAGGCGTGCGCGCCGGCGATGAGGATGCCGGTGTGCCCGTCCGGGCTGATCGACATCCCGGGCTGCGGTGGCACCACCGCACCGAACCGGGAGTCACCGGCGAAGACGCCGCCGATCCGGTTGAGTACCGATCCCATCTCGGGACCGTCCACGGTCGCGGTATCGGAATGAACCACCACCTGCACAGCCGCCGAGGAATTCCCGCCGAAGTGCTGTTCGGCCAGCTCCCGCACCCGCACGGAATCCGACCCGTTCGCCTGCCAGCCGGCACCGGCGAGTGAGCCGAACACACTGGGCGCGGCGGCGCCGAGCGCCACCAGGACCACCAGCCACACCCCGAAAACGATCCGGGCATGTCCGGCCATCGCCGCACCCAGTCTGCTCAGCACACCGGCGCCCTCGTCCGAGGCGACCTCCGGCGATGCCACCCGTGAGTCGTTCATGAATTCTCCTTCCTATACCCCCGGGGGTATTCATCCACGGACGCGAACATACCCCATGGGGTATGTGGCCAACCGAAAATGTGAGGAGCTGCACGAACGCGGATAATCGACGCATCGACTACGAGAGGACCGGATATGCATCCCTTCCGCGCCGCGATCGAAGCCCGCGACGAGGACGCCATGGCGGCATTGCTGGCCGACGATGTGGTGTTCACCAGTCCGGTGGCATTCAAGCCCTACCCGGGCAAACCCATCACCGCGGCGATTCTGCGCGCGGTCGTCCGCGTCTTCGAGGATTTTCGCTACGTGCGCGAGATCGCCGATCCGAACGGCCGCGATCACGCCCTGGTCTTCGAGGCCACCGTCGACGGCAAGCAGCTGACCGGCTGCGACTTCCTGCACATGAACGACGAGGGCCTGATCGACGATTTCATGGTGATGGTGCGGCCGTTGACGGCGGCGCAGGCACTGGCGGCCCGGATGGGTGAGCAGTTCGAGCGCATTCGCGCCGAGGCAGCGGCCGAACTCGCCCGCGAGGCGTGAAACCGGCGACGGTCCGGGTCGCGCCGATCTACGCCGCGCCCGGACCGTGCGGCCGCTAGCCGGCCAGAATCGGGAAGGTGACCGGCAGTGCGGTGAGAGCGCGGTGGAACGGACCCGGGCGCCAGACCGGTTCGCCGTCGGGCTCCATATCGGGCAGGACGTCGAGCAGTTGATCGATGGCGTTCTGCGCGATCAGATAGGCCAGCGACTGCGCCGGGCAGGCGTGCTGACCGGCCCCGAAGGCCAGATGCGAACGGTTGCCGATCCGATCGTCGGCGCGGATGGCCGGATCGTTGTTGGCCGCGGCGATGCTGATCAGCACCGGCTGATCCGCCGGCAACCAGATACCGTCGAGGAAGATCGGCTGCCGGGGATAGGTGACGAGATAGTTCGCCAGCGGCGGGTCGTTGAACAGCACCTCGTCGATGGCGTCCCGGGTAGACAGGCTGCCGCCCAGCACCGAACCACCGAAGCGTTCGTCGGTGAGGATCAGCAGCAGCGTGTTGACCACCAGATTGAGCTGCAACTCGATTCCGGCACCGTAGAACGTGATGAGCTGATGTACCGCCTCCTCGTCGGTGAGCTCCGAATTGTGCCGCAGCAATTGGGAAGTGACGTCGTTGCCGGGCTCGGCTCGCTTCAGCTTGACGAGTTCGTACATCGCCTCGCTGACCATCCGGTTGCCCTTCTCGGCGTCGATGCCCTCGAACATCGCCGCCATTCCGGTCGCGACCATGCGCCCGATCTCCGGCGGGCAGCCGACCATGGCGCAGCACACCTGGAAGCAGAGGGGGAAGACGTACTGGCTGAGCAGATCCGCACTGCCCGCGGTGCGGAAGCCGTCGATCAGCGGAAGGGCGATCTGCTCCACGATCGTGTGCAATCCGTACAGGTCCACACCGTCGATGCTGTCGATGGTCGCCTGCCGGTAGCGTGCGAATTCCGGTCCCGCATTGCGGCTTCCGGTCGGGCGCCATTCGAGAATCGGCAACACCGGGCAATCCTCGGCAACACCGCGCTGCCATCGCCGCGGGTCGGCGGGAAAGTGCTCGGGATCGTTGAGGATCTGCAGCGCGGTCCGATATCCGATGACCAATGTGGCGGGGACTTCGGGCGCCAGATCCACCGGAACCAGCGACCGGAAGCGACCGCGCATATCCCGATACGCGCCGTGCGGGTCCTTCGCGAAATCCGGTATGTGCAGACCGACTCTGGGCCCGTCGAATCCCCTGGGCGAACCTGCCGTGACCGGGCACTCGGCGGGTGGCGCCGGCACCTTGGGCATATTCAAAGACAACTCCAAACTCTCGTCCGACCTGCTCCACGCATTCTCGAAAGCCGACCGGCCGCCGGGACGTCGGACCGGAACTCCCAGCATCGGTCACCACTGCTACGAGAACGGGACACCACCGACACCCCCGGTCGTCGCGGCGCATACCGGGCCGCGGCCGAGGATGTCTCGATCGAGCTTACAAAAGAATGGGCCCGCACGAGGGGCACGCCGGAACACGGCACGAAAGGCCCTGCAGAGGAATAGTTTTACCGCACTCGGGCAAACATCGGGTGCATAGCCACCACGGGCAGGACCGACATCGGTCACCGCAATTGTTGTCCGGCAACATAATTCAGAGTATCCGGGGCCGGATACGACAGTCCGGGTACGCGATTGCCGCGGCCGTCACCGGGGCGGCGAAAACGATTGTCTTTCACTATGTTCGAATCCTCGGGCACCCGGCCGGACCAGGCGATTGCCGGCCCGGCCGGGTCCCATAGATCAGCCCGCGTCGGCGGTCACCGGCGTGCGCACCGCTGCGGCCGGGCGCGGATAGGTCGGATATTCGATACCCGAAATGTATTGCACCGTCCGGACCACCTGCGACGAGTAACCGAACTCGTTGTCGTACCAGACATACAGAATCGCGGTGTCGCCGTCGACGATCGTGGCATTCGCGTCGATGATCGACGCGGCGCGGGAGCCGATGAAATCGCTGGAGACCGCATCGGTCGCAGCGGTGTAGTCGAGATTGCGGCTCAGCGGTCCGGCGAGCGAGACCTGACGCAGATAGGCCAGTACCTCTGCCTTGGTGCTCTCCCGCCGCAGTTGCAGGTTGAGGATCGCCACCGACACATCGGGTGTGGGGACGCGGATCGAATTGCCGGTGATCTTGGCCTTGAAATCAGGCATCGCCTTGGCGACCGCGGAGGCCGCACCCGTCTCGGTGAGAACGAGGTTGAACGGTGCGGAACGGCCGCGACGGTCTGCCGGGTGATAGTTGTCGAGGAGGTTCTGGTCGTTGGTGAACGAGTGCACCGTCTCGACGTGGCCGCGGACGATGCCGAATTCGTCGTCCATCGCCTTGAGCGGCGGCACGATCGCATTGGTCGTGCAGGAGGCGCAGGAGAAGAGCCGCTGCGACAGATCCAGATCGAGATGGTTGACGCCGTGCACGATATTGGGCACATCGCCCTTGCCCGGAGCGGTGAGCAGAACCTTCGCGATCCCGGGACGCAGATGCTGGGCCAGGCCGTCGCGGTCGCGCCACTTGCCGGTGTTGTCGATCAGGATCGCGTCGCGGATGCCGTACTCGGTGTAATTGATCGTGGCCGGATCGTCGCTGTAGATGAACTTCACGACGTTGCCGTTCGCGGTGATCGTGCTGTTGTCGGTGTCGACCTTGATCGTTCCGTCGAAGTGACCGTGGATCGAGTCCCGGCGCAGCAGCGAGGCCCGCTTGGCCAGATCACCGTCACCGCCGCGACGCACCACGACCGCGCGCAGATTCAGGCCGTTACCGGATCCGACCTTCTCGATGAGCAGGCGAGCGACCAATCGGCCGATCCGGCCGAATCCGTAGAGCACGACATCCCGGGGCTGCGGTGCGGTGGCTTCGGCGCCGTTGATCACCTCGCCCAGGACCTCGGTGGTGAACTCGCGAATCGACAGTCCGCGAGTATCACCGCGATAGGCCTTGACCAGCTGCCCCAGATCGATCTTGCACGGACCCAGATCCAGTTCCCCGAGCGCCCGCAGGAACGGCAGGGTCTCGTCCACCGACAATTCCTCGCCTTCGATCTGGCGGGCGAACCGATGGGTGCGCAGGATGCTGATCACCGATCGGTTCACCAGCGACCGGCTGTGCAGCAGGATCGTCACCCCTTTCCCCCGGTACAGCGTGCCGATGATCGGAATCATCGCCTCCGCGGCAGCCTCTTGAGCATTCCAGCGGTCGAGTTGTTCGGTAGTCACCACAGATCCTCGGATTCTTCTGTCGGGGTCGCTCCCTTGATGCTATGAGGGCCGCGAATATCACCGCGAACCCGCTCTCACCTGTGAGATCTCGTGGACCGGCCGACCCGTCGGTATCGGGAGCCGAACCTCACCGCCGATTGATCACGCGAGGATCACAGCGGTGCCCCGCGCCACCAAACGACCAGATCGTTCTCGGAGTGATTATCCCAGGTGGAGAAGATCGAGCATCGGCCGCGTGCCGCATCGCTGAAGGACAGGGACACCGCCGGCGCGGCGCGGCGGCCCTGTGGCGTGTGCCAGACGGTCGTCGCTCCGGACAGCCGGTCGAGGACGACCGCCCCCGGGCTGGGCGGGACCGGTGCTCGCCCGTCCTCCCGGCAGTAGATGCTCAGGGACGGAGCGTCCACGGACGGAGCGTCGCCGCCACACCGCACCACACCCGCGTGGGTTTCCGGGCACGTGATTCCCCGATATCCCGGCGATGATGTCGCGGTCTGTCCTGCGACTGCTCGCGTCGGCGCGGCGGGCAAAATCTGCGGGAACATGTAGACGATCCACTGCACATCACCCCACCCGGAGGTGGCGCCGGGGGACGGAGTCGTCACGCGTGCCGAGCTGGTGACCTCGTCTGTGGACAGGTCGATGCTGCCGGACAATGTCAGCACCACTACCCCACCGCCGAGGGCCACGACGGCCGCCACCACCGCGACGGCGATATCGAACGGGCGATCACCGTAGCGGAAGGCGGTCACACCGGTTCTCGCGGCTGGTTGCGCCGAGGCGCCCGTCCCCGCGGCCCCGCCTCTCGGCACCCTGGTGCCTGGGGTGCGCAGACGGTTCTCCTGCGACTGTTGCACTCCTATGACCAACGCGCCCAGACAGAATGCCGATATCGCGAAGGCGCCGACACCGATCATCTCCGCCACCACAAACCCCCACCCGCCCACCGGGCGCGTGCCGTAGACGACACCACCGCCGGTCGAGGAGGTCCATGGGCGCGGGGCACTCAACCGCACCGACAGCAGGGATGCGGCCCATCCGGCCAGCAGTGTCAGCCACCACGCCGTGACCAACGCGTTCGCGGGACGGCCTCGCAGGTCCGCCGCATCGGCCGGGGTTCGAGGATCGCTCGCGTGCACCACATCCGTCAGAATCGTATGCGGGAACCACATATTCACCACCGGGCAGAACCAGCCACCGATCACCCAGCCGATCTGCAGTCGATGCGGCGCGGCGCAGAGTGCCTCGGCATTGCGGCGAGCGCGCCACAACCACACGATGACCGACACGCCCGCCCCGAGCAGGAACAACCATGCGACCTGGCCCGCCCACGAATCCGAGGACCACTCCTGCCGCAGCGGCTGCGGTTCCGCGCGGCCGCGTTCGAAATCCGCGTAGACGACGCCATCGCTGATCGCACTGATCAACAGCATGACAACTGTGCCGCCGACCGACGCGATCGCCGCGAAACCCCACGCCCCCAGCGGCCTTACTCCACTCCCGTCGTTGGTGAACGCGGGCGGTTGCACTGACATGACAGAAATCATCCCCTTCGGTTGCCGGCAATGACGACGGTTGTGCCACAACCGGTCAACGGCCACGGACGTCGCTATTGATATCGACTGCCCGAAGCTCCGCAACGTTGGGTACCGCACGCCTGTTTTTTCCGCTCTGCCGCCGTGCGATTCGCGCCGGCTGACAAAGTACCCAACCTTTTGCCGTTCCCTGCGGTTGATCCCTGCGAACACCCCATTCGACGAGGAGGACCGTCATGACTCACTACCCCACCGCATCCGGTCACGCCGCCGACCAGCCCGCTGCGGCACCCGGTGGCGGCACCGCCATCACGGCCGGAGTGCTCGCCTGCCTCGGTGGTGCGCACCGCCTGCTGAGCATCCTCGTGCTCGTCGCCGGGATCGTCCTGCTGAGCGATCTCGATGCCGACGGCGAAACCGACGCGGCGACAACACTGTTCGCGATATCGATCCCGGTCTTCCTGATCGTCGGCGTACTGCTGCTGACCGGCGGTATCCAGATGCTCCGCCGGAAGGCGTCGGGCCGCGGGCTCATCGTCGCCGGTTGCGCGGCCGATATCGCCTTCAGTGTCATCGAACTCGTGGTGGTGGAGGCCGTCGCCGGAGCCGGCGACTACACCGTGCTCGGCAGCCCGGCCTATGTCTTGCTCACCACGGTGTTCCCGATCCTCACGATCGTCTTCACCCAGGTGGCGCCGACCACACGGTGGCTCGGCGCGCACGCGACACCGGCGTCACCGTCGGCATAGGATGCCCACAGACGACAGGGAGCCGGAATCCATGAGTGCGCCATTCGATCCCGATCGAGCTCGTGATGTGTCACTGGCCGCGCTGCTGCGCGTGGTGCTGCACGAATGCGCGCAGTCTCCGCTCACGCTGCTCACCGCCGGCCCCGGGCCCGCCTTGGTCCGGGTCGGTCGCGGCGGTGAGCAGCCCGAGCACGACTTCGCCGAATTACTGGTCGAGGCATACGAATCCGCGAGCGAGATGTTGCTGGCCCGCATCACCCGGCAGGTACGCAGCCGCACCGATGCCGACGACATCGTGCAGACCGCCTTCATGCGGGTCTACGCGCGCCGCCCCGACCACATCACCGAGGTGGAGGGGCTGCGGAAGTATCTGTGGACCACCGCCGAGAACCTGGTGAAGGATGCCGCCGTGCGGGCCGCGAAGGACCGCGAGCGGCTCGACGCCGACGGGCACGAGCGCCTGTCGGTCCTCGCCGATCACGCCGGTCTCCCCTTCGATGACACGATTGCCCTGCGCGACATGCTGATCCGGCTGCTGGACGCGCTGCCGCCCCGCGAACGCCAAGCGGTGATCGTCTACACCTACGAGGGCAACACCTACAAGGAGACCGCGCGGGCCATGGGCGTGGCGGAGGGCACCGTCAAGGGATACGTCCACGACGGGCTGATGCGCATCCGCAAACAGCTCGGCGAGCACGTGGCCTGAACCCCGCACCGGTCGCCGACGACTAGCCTGTCCGGGTGACGATCACCGTATTGCCCTTCGGGTCGTGGCCGACCTCCATCACCTCCGAGAGCGTCGTCGACGCCGCGGTGCGCCTGGGCGAGGTGCGGGTGGACGGGCCCGACGTGTACTGGTCGGAGGGCCGTCCCGCCGAAGGCGGCCGGACCCAGATCGTGCGCCGCTCCCCCGACGGAACACGCACCGACCTGCTGCCGGAGGGGATGGACGCGCGCACGGCGGTCCACGAATACGGTGGCGCCGCGTGGTGGGTGCGCGAGGGGGTGCTCCATTTCGCCAACTGGGCCGATCAGCGGCTGTACCGGATCGAGCGTGACGGTGTCCCGGTCGCGCTGACGCCGGAGCCGGCCACGGCGCGCGGCGACCGGTACGGCGACGGCGCATTCGATCCGGACGGGGCCACTGTGGTGGCGATCCGGGAGAGCCATCCGGTCGGCGGACGCGGCGCGATCGATGTGCGCAACGAGATCGTGCGGCTGTCCGCCGATCACCCTTCGGAACCCGAAATCCTTGTCAGTGGACCGGATTTCGTCGTCGCACCACGGCCGAGTCCGGACGGCGCGCTGCTCGCCTTCGTCGCGTGGGATCACCCGTCGATGCCGTGGGACGACACCGTCCTGCGGGTGCGTGATCCGGCCACCGGTACGGATACCGTCGTCGCGGGCGGTCCGGGCGAATCGGTACAGGAACCGCGCTGGCAGGCCGACGGCTCGCTGCTGTTCCTGTCCGACCGCAACGGATGGTGGAACCTGTATCGGTGGACACCGGGCGGCGCCGTCGAGCCCGTCGCCGAGGTGGACGCCGAAATCGGCGTCCCCGCATGGCAGCTGGGCTCGGCGCGCTACGCCACACTCGGCGATCGCGGTATCGTGTTCGCCCGCTGGCGCGACGGCTACGACGGATTGGCGCTGCGCCGCCCGGACGGGTCGGTGACCGATCTGGACCTGCCGTTCTCCGCGATCGTCGCGGTAGAACGGGCCGACGAGAACACCGTCGTCGTGGTCGCGGGTACCCCCACCGCCGAACTCGGCATCTACCGCGTCGGATTCGCCGGATCGACCGTCGAACTCGAAACCCTCCGTGCTCCACGCGATCTCGGTCTCGAATCCGCCGATATCTCCGTCCCCGAGCCGATCTCGTTTCCTTCGACGGATCGCGCCGGGGCGCCGCGCACCGCACACGCGCTGTTCTACCCGCCCACCGGCACCCGGTACCGCGGTCCCGACGGGGAGCTGCCGCCGCTGCTGGTCATGATCCACGGCGGTCCGACTTCGCACGCGCTGCCCGTGCTCGCACCGAGTACCCAGTACTGGACCAGCCGCGGAATCGCCGTCGCGGATGTCAATTACGGCGGCTCCACCGGTTACGGCCGCGCCTACCGCGAACTGCTGCACGACGCCTGGGGTGTGGTCGATGTCGCCGACTGCATCGCCGCTGCCCGGTGGCTGGCGGACAACGGTCGCGTCGATCCACACCGGCTGGCCATCCGCGGCGGATCGGCCGGCGGCTACACGACCCTGGCCGCGCTCGCCCGGACCGACACACCGTTCTCCGCGGGTGCCGACCACTACGGCATCGCCGATCTCGAGGCTCTGGCCGCCGAGACCCACAAATTCGAGAGCCGATATCTGGACGGCCTGATCGGCGAATACCCGTCCGAGCGCGACCGCTACCGCGAGCGGTCACCGATCCACCACGTCGACCGGTTCCGCAGTCCGCTGATCGTTCTCCAGGGCAGCGAGGATGCCGTGGTTCCGCCCAATCAGTCGCAGATGATCGTCGACGCACTGCGAGAGCGGCAGACCCCGGTCGCCTACCTTCTCTTCGCGGGTGAGCAACACGGGTTCCGGCGGGCCGAGAACATCCGCCGGGCACTGGATTCAGAATTGAGTTTCTACGGGCAGATCTTCGGATTCGACCTACCGGCCGCCGAGGGCATCGAGCCGGTCGCTATCGAGAACCTCCCGAACAGGCGCGGGCAGCGGCACAGGTGAGTGCATCGCCCCGTACGGATCCTCCGTACCTGCGGACGCCGCTTCGATCCGGGTGCGCACAGTGATAGTCACTCTCTCGATGCCCATGGCCCCGGGCGCCGTTCCGTTGCCGGTTCACCGAATACCGCGGCAGGGTCGGGTGGTGTCGGCGCCCACCGGCAGGGCGTCTTGTTCGGCCGGGGTGTAATCACGGTCGCTGATCGCACAGAGGCGCTGCAGGATTCCGTCGCGATCGAGGTTGACCCGGAAGATTCCGGAGTAGGTATCGCCCTCCATGTCGCCGGTCAGATAGAACATGGTGTCCTCACCGATGACCGGGAAATGGCTCTGGAATCCGGGGAGGTCGAACAGTTTCGCGCCCCGATCGATATCCCAGATCTCCAGCTTTCCCAGGTCGTCCAAGAGCAGCACACCGTCCGTACTCAGACCTCGCAGGAGCTTTCCCGTCGACACCCGGTGCGGGAAACGGGATTCCGCGCCGGTGTCGAGATTTCGCTCGATCACACCTCCGGAAGGGTCGATCGAATAGAGGACCGGCGTACCGGGCCGGACGATATCGGTCGATTGGCTGTACCGCTCGTCGACATCGAGAGCAATGGTGCGCAGGACCCGGCCATCGGCCAGATTCCGCACGACATCCGCGTCTCGGGTCGCCACCAGGAACCGGTCGGGGTGTGTCGGAACGGAATCCGCCGTCACCCCCTGCTCCACCGACCACCGCAGTTCTTCGAGATCGGTCCACGTCCGCACGCTCGCGCCGACTTGCCGCCAGTCTCCGATGCGCCGGCGGGTCACCGTACCCGCATAGTAGAAGGCCAGCTCGTCGTCGGCGGATTGCAGGACCGATGTCGGGCTCTCCGGCCGGGCACCGAGTTCCGGCGGAAAGGGCAACGAAATATGTTGCTCGACAGTCAGATCGGGCAGGGCGTGGATGGTGACACCACCCACACCATCGGGGACCACGAAGTGTCGTTCATCGGTGGTGATCCGCCCCGGCGGATCGGTGCCACCGAGCACGGCGGGCGCGGGCAGCACGACACGAGCGACTTCCTTGACGGTAGGACCGGTTTCGAATACGCGAATCCCCTGGTCCGGATCCCCTGGGGGCCGGCTCAGCGCCACCAGGTATCGACCGTGCGGACTCCACACGAAATTCGAGGTTATCCCCGCGGTGAATACGCGCAGACCGGAAAGCGGAGCGGCGGGGGCGAAGCGAAGAAACCCGGTCTTGGTCAGCTGCATCATCTGTGGTCCGCCGACCCCCGGCACGCCCAGGAACACGCCGGTGCCCTTCGGGGTGTTACGCGCCTGCGTGGTGTAGATCTTTCCCGTGCCGAGATCGACGAGGTAAACCAGCCGCAGGACATCGTCGTCGCCGGCTGTGGACCGCACCGCGTATCGCTGGCTGCCGTCTACGTCCCAGTGGCATTTCTCCCCCATCTCGGGCCGATACGCGCCCTCCGTCCGGAACCGCTCGGCTCCGGTGGTCGCGTCCGAGACGATCAGGCTGCCGTCGGCACACCCCACAATCAGTCCGGACGCGGTGATCACGCCCTGCGGAAGTTCTCGCAGCTGCCGTCCTGTCCGCGCGTCGCGCAGCACATTGCGACCGGTGGCCCCGGTGATCTCGTGCATCGCGATCGTGGCGCCACCCGGGTCGACGAAATTCGGGTATTGCTCGATATCGGCCGGTGGTGGCGGCGCGGCCACCCGCACGGGCCGCTCTCCCGCCACGTCGTACACCTCGAATGCGTCGGTGTGCCCGAGCTGTGAGGGCGCCTGCCGCAGATGTTCGCGGTCCAGACGCACCGCGATCATCCGGCCGTTCGGATCCCAGTTGGCGGCAATCGCATTCGCGGTCAGCGGTGCGTCCTCCGGGTCCCGGACGACCATGGGGCCGGTGTGGTCGCGAATCCGCCAGGTGGTGACCGCGCCGAATTCGGTCACCACGGACAGCGCGGCGCCGTTGCGGCTCACCTGTACCGAGGCGACCTTCGCCGACGCCGGCGGCAACCGCCACGAATGACGCTCGGTGCCGGTCAGTCCGGTCCAGACGGTGACATCGTGGTCGTTCTCCGTGACCGCCACCGTGTCCCCGTCCCCGCTCATCGCCATGGCCGACGGGTTCGACCAGAGACCGGACACCTGTGCGGTGGCCGATGCCATCCGCACCTGCTGATACAGCAGTGCCGTGCGCACCTCGTGCTCGTCGGGCGCGTTGCGGGCCGCGGCCTGCGCGAACTGCAGAGCTCGTTCGGGATCGGACTCGGCGATCCGCATCGATTCCGCGGCCAGGTCCAGGCCGCCCTGCAAGCGCAGTTGCTCCGCGCGCGCCTGACTGCTGCGATAGGCGACCACCGCCATCGAGGTGGCCACGACCACCAGGACGGTGAGTGTCGCGGCCACGATCCGCAGCCGGCGGACCTCCCGGCCGCGGCGCCGGCGGCTGGCGGCGATGAAGTCCCGATGCGGCTGCGGCACATCCGTTTTCCGTGCCGCGAGTTGATCCTCGGCGGTGTCGAGTGCGGTGCCGCGCAGCAGAGCGTCGTCCTCCCGGCCGCGCTGCTCCCAGTTGTCCAGGTTCTGGGTGAGCTGCTGCTGCCAGGTGCGGAAGTCGCGGTCGGCCTGCAACAGATCGTGCAGCCGCTCCCAGTTGTCGATGAGCGCCTGATGCGCGAGTTCGACGGTGTCGGCGCCGTCCTGGTCACGGCCGATGACGACCAGGCGGTCGAGTGCCAGCCGACCGACGACCTCGCGGAGTTCGGGATGATCACGCATCCGCAGCACGGTCCGGACGAATCCGGTGCCGGTGGCGGTCGGTATCGCGAGCAGTCCGAGTGCCCGGTGCGCGGCGGCCAGCTCGACGGGATCGGTGAACTGCGCCATGACCTGTTCGGCCCGGCGCGTGATGGAAACCGCTACGCTGCCTATGTTTTCGTAGTCGGCGAGGGTGATAAGGCCACTGGTGCGCCGAGCCCACAGATCGGCCAGTACCGAGGCCAGCAGCGGCAGCCCGCCGGGCTCATCGGCCACCGCGTCGACCAGCCGTTCCACCACCACGTCGTCGAGGGTGACACCGAGCCGCGCGGCGGGGCGAGCGATCACCTCACGCAGCTGGGACCGGCCCAGGGGCGCGATGGCAATCGTTGCGCCGCCGAGGAATTCGGCGAGATCGGCGTCGAGCAACTCGTCGAGTGCGTCCCAGCGCAGGGTGCACACGATCCACAGGCGTCCCTCGGTGTCGACGCGGGTGAGCTCGACCAGGGCCCGCAGCAGGGCCTTGGCCCGATCCGGAGCCGAGGCCGCGAGTTCTTCGAACTGGTCGACGAACAGCAGTGTGCCCTGTACCGGTAGCCGATCGAGCAATTGCGCCGCATCGGTGTCGCCGGTGCCGGTGGCTCGATCGGCCAGCCAGGCCGCCACGGGATCCTCGCCGATGGCGCCCGAGGTCACCGCCCGGGCACCGGTCGCATCGCCGCTCAGCCGGAAGGCGCTGATCCGCCGGCCGTGTTCCCGCACCCGCGGCAGCACACCGGCCCGGACCAGTGAGGATTTACCGGTGCCGGACCGTCCGACCACAGCGGCGAACGAACGGTCTCGCAGGGTATCGAGTAGTCGTTCGATATCGCCGTCGCGGCCGTAGAAGAACGGCGCGTGTTCCTCGTCGAAGGGTTCCATCCCGCGGTACGGCGCCGACAGCAGGGCCGGATCCAGCCGCAGCACTTCGTCGATGGGGAGCATGAACGCGGTGCGGGTGTAGCGGCGGCCGTCGGCGGCGACCGCCATACCGGCCACGGCGTGGGCCGCGGTATCCCACACCGGGGCACCACTGAATCCCCCGGTGATGGGCTGCCCGCCCGTCGCCGCCTGCAACTGCACCCAGCCCTGGCTCTGCGCGGCACGGAATTCGCCGGACACCCAGACGCCGTCGGGCATCTCGGCCGGGAAGCCGAACATCCGGAACTCGCCGCCCCAGGGCTTGGGCGCCGGCCAGAACGGCAGCGGAGCGACGAACTCCGCTGCCGGACCGAGCAACTCCAGAATGGCGATATCGCCCCGGCCGTCGGGGCCGATCGGTGACCAGTGCCGTACCCGCGCGCCGACCGGCCCGGCCGTTCCCGGAAAGTACACGAGCACAGCACCTTCGGGCACGGCATCCGCGTTCGGGATACCCAATGCGGTCGACACGACGTGCGCGCAGGTGGCGATCAGATTGGGCCGCAACGGAAATCCGGCACCGACGACCGCACCGCCCGAGGTGAGGATGCGCACGGTGGCCCGGCCGAGCCGGTCGATATCCGGAAACTCTTGCACGAGCGTGAGGCCTCCCCGGGAATGTGCGGCGAGCCTAGCAAAACCGGCACCGACATGCGGTGAGAATCCTTACCGGGTCTCGACCAGCGCCGCCACCCCGAGCACGAGCAGGTGTATGAGCACCAGGACCCCGGCGGCTGCGAGGTATTCCCCGAGGTGGTATGTGTGGGTGACCCACCGGTCCAGCAGAAGCCCGAAGCCGGCCCAGAGCACTGACGACGCAGTCGCGGCGAACACCGTGAACAGAGCGCCTGCCCACCTCGACCGGGGCCGCGGACCGGGCATCGGCACACCGAGCGGCGCTCGATGTGCCGATGCCGAATTCGCGGACGTCACCGATCCGGGCCAGGACAACAGGGACCCGATATCGATGCCCGGATAGTCACGGATCATCGCTTCCACATCCCTGTACCGGGTGACGTGCGGCAATGCCTTCACCGTCGCCGGAACACGCTCCCACAGGGCGAGGACCCGCGCAGCCTCGGCCCGCCACCCATATTCACCCTCGAGTACCCGGCCCTCGAGTGCGATCACAGCGACCACATCCTGCGCCATGGGGTATCCGGCCCGCAGCCGCCACAGATCCCGGAAGCAGTAGACACCGCAGGTACACAGTTCGTCCGGGGCACGATGGCCGTGATTGCCCCGACGCGAGTAGTCGCACCGGGCGACACACGTCCCGTCGCGCCAATCTCTCGAACCGTGGACACCGACCGGGGCGAGTTTTCCACGAATGACTCGGAATGTCCGCAGCCCATACACGCCGACGGCGGGCTCGACATCACGGTCGGTCTCCGATTCACTTGCGGGAGAAGATCTCTCGGCGGTAGCAGCCGAGCCGTCCGGTGCCGGGCCGGAGGCGAGCACGCGCAGCACATCCGCGATCGGCACGACGATGGGAACACCGTCGGCCGCGCCCCCGCAGCACACCCTCGCCATACCGACCACCCGACCGGTCTCGGCATCGAAAACCGGTGCACCGCTGCGACGATCGGAGACCGGCCCAGTGCCGGGATCGAAGTGCATTTCGGGAACGCCCAGCGATCCGACCGCGGAGCCGAATCGGCCGGTAGCGACATCGACGCCAGGTCCGGGGTCGGCAATACTCAGCATGCGGAAGGCGCGGCCGGCCGCGGCCGAATCCGCATCCCGCGATACCGCGAGCGGGAGGGCCGGTGGTGTGGCGTCGAGCTCGAGCACCGCGATATCCCCACAGCCACCGGCATATACGGGCACCCAGCCGCGGACCTGCCCGAGCATCCGGCTACCAGCGACGGCCCCGGGAAAATCCACCGCGACCGGAACATACGGTCGTCGCAGCCGATGCCGATCGGCATCGAGCGCCACCGCGACGGTGTGTGCACAGGTAGCCACCAGGCGAGGCCCGATCAGGAATCCGGTTCCGACGGGCCGGCCGGACGGTCCGAGAATCCGCGTAACAGCCGCGGACTCGGCGAGATCGTGCGCGCCCATCACGGATCACCCCAGCCACAGCGCGCACACCGCGTCCTCTCATCGCGCGGGCTGAGGCTCCGGTCGAGCCGGTTCCGGGCGCGCGGGCGTCCGCTCGGGTTCGCCGATCTCGGGTTCGGCAGGGACCGGCAGGACCGGCCTGGTTTCGGGGACGACCTCGATGTGTCGGCGGATGGGGCCGATATCTCCCATGACGTTCCCAGCTCTCGTTCCGTGTGGCACTGTCTCACACCGGAATCAACCGGGCCGCGGCCCGAAAGGTTGGGTCAGGGCTTGCGGCCCACCGCGCCGTAGAGCGACACCTGCTTGTCGTGGCTCACCGGATGCTCGATACCTTCGTTGCGCCACCGATGGATCACCTCGACGCCCGGATCGACGAGTTCGAGCCCGTCGAAGAAGCGCGACACCTCCGCGCGGGTGCGCGGGCGCACCGGAATCCCGCGATCGATGTACACCTGCAGCAGCCGGGCCATCCCGTCCGGATCATCATCGCTGTCGTCGAAATCCGTTGTCACATACGACAACGCGAGATACGACCCACTCGGCATCGCCGCCATGATGGTGTCGACGACGTCGTACACGTCACCCGGCACGAAATGCAGCACCGCCATCAGCGAGACCGCCACGGGCTGCGACAGATCCAACGTCCCGGTGAGTTCCGGCGCACCGAGGATGGAAGCCGGGTTCGCCGCGTCGGCCTGGACATAGGCGGTGCGGCCCTCAGGGGAGCTCACCAGCAGCGCCCGCGCGTGCGCCAGGACGATCGGGTCGCTGTCGACGTAGACCACCCGGGATTCGGGCGCTCGCTGCTGGGCGATCTGATGCAGATTCGGCTCGGTCGGGATACCGGTCCCGATATCGAGGAATTGCCGGATTCCCTGCGCGACCAGGTACCGGGTGGCGTGCCGCATGAACTCACGGTTGGTCTTGGCGGTGACCCGGACCGCCGGGAAGTTCTGCAGCGCTTGTTCCGCGGCCTCCCGGTCGGCGTCGTAGAAGTCCTTGCCGCCGAGGAAGTAGTCGTACATCCGTGCCGGATGCGCTACGTCGGTACGCAGTTCGATGGGGCCATCGGGCACAGGATGTCTCCTTAGCACGTCGAAATACTGCTGTGCACATATGTCGCATTCGGGCATGCGGCCCAACGTGTTCCGCCGGACCGGCACCGAGACGATGCACACCGCGCCACTCGGGGGGACCCGTTTCATCACGTCCATTAGACCACCGGCCCACCGCCACCGGAGCCGGAAGGGCAACTGTCCAGTATTCGAGAGCACTTGTCCGGACAGCAGTACAGACTATAGTTCGCAGAGGTGGTGCGGCTCGTATGCGCACCCGGCGAAGTGGAGTGGACATGGTCGGCAAAGTCGGCGATCAGGACGACCGTCCGGATCGCCCACAGCAAGCACAGGAGACCAGCGCGAACGGGCCGGTCCTGGTGACGGGCGCGTTCGGACTGGTGGGCACCGCGGTGGTCCGGACACTGAACGCGGGCGGAATCCCGGTGGTGGCAAGCGATCTCGATATCGCGGCCAATCGCCGCGCCGCGCGCCGGCTCGCTCGTGCGGGGGTCACGGTGCGCTGGGCGGATCTGACAGCGCCCGATCAGGTCGAGACGCTGCTGAACGAGGCGCGCCCCAGCGCGATCGTGCATCTGGCCGCGATCATCCCGCCGGTCTGCTATCAACGCCGCCGACTGGCCCGCGCGGTGAATGTCGACGCCACCGCGACACTGGTGCGATGCGCCGAAAAACTATCGGCCGCACCACGTTTCGTCCTGGCTTCCAGTATCGCGGTCTATGGTGCCCGCAACCCCCACCGGGAGGAGAGCCTGCTGTCCGCCGATACCCCGATGCGGCCGTCGGATCTGTACGGCGCGCACAAGGCCGCGGCCGAAGGGCTGGTACGCGGTTCGAGCCTGGAGTGGGTGATCCTACGGCTCGGCGGGGTCTTGTCGGTGGAGCCGATGCCCGGCCTGAACTCCGACACACTGTATTTCGAGGCGGCGATCCCGGCCGACGGACGGATCAGCACGGTCGATGTCCGTGACGTCGCCACCGCGGTGGTCGCGGCGACCACGACCCTCAGCACGAAGGAAGTCTTCCTCATCGGCGGCGATCGGTCGCATCGTCTCCGGCAGCGCGATATCGGCTCGTCGGTGGCCTCGGCGTCCGGGCTCACCGATGCGATCCCGCCGGGCCGGCCGGGCGATCCGGCCCGCGACGAGGATTGGTTCGCCACCGACTGGATGGATACCGACCGCTCCCAGGAAGTGCTGCGGTTCCAACAGCACTCGTTCCCCGATATGCTCGCCGAGATCCGTTCCCGGACAGGACTTCTCCGTTATATCGTGAGGCCCGCCGCACCGGTGCTGCGCTGGTATCTGCGCCGTTTGTCTCCGTATCGCGGCGACTCGCGCGCATTCGCCGACCCGTGGAGTGCGATCCGCGCCCGCCTGGGCGACCCGGACCCCGACCTGCTCTGACAGGGTCAGTGTGAGGGTCGGAGTGCAAGCTGCTCCGGCGCGGTCGTGGCGGAAGTCAGACCAGCGCGGCGATACAATGGTCCGCCGATGCCAGGAGCTGCGGAAATCCGGAATCTGCGGCGACGTGTTCACACGGCCGCGCCGACGGACAGCCTCGGTGACTGGGTGGGAGACCGGGCGAATGGGTGGTTCATGTTCGATGTGATCATTGCCGGATGCGGGCCGACCGGTGCGATGCTGGCCGCGGAACTGCGGCTGCACGATGTGCGGGTACTCGTTGTGGAATCCGGAACCGAGCCCGTGCCGCTCGCTCGCATAGTCAGTCTGCATATTCGCAGTCTCGAGCTGATGGCGATGCGCGGACTGCTGGATCGCATTCTCGAACACGGAAGGCGGCGTCCGGTCGGCGGCATCTTCGCCGCCATTCCCACACCCGCGCCAGAGGGCCTGGATTCCGCGAACCCCTGTCTGCTGGGCATCCCGCAGCCGGTCGTCAATCGATTGCTGGAAGATCGCGCGGTCGAACTGGGTGCGGAGGTCCGAACCGGTTGTGCGGTAACCGGTTTCGAGCAGGACGACGAGGGTGTGACCGTCGTGCTGGCCGAGACGGGGTCGCTCGGCGAGCCTCGCTCCGGCGGGGAGCTGGTGCGGGCGCGTTACCTCGTCGGCTGTGACGGTGCGCGCAGTACGGTGCGCAAACTGCTCGGTGTCGGCTTCCCGGGCGAGCCGTCGCGGAACGAGACGCTGATGGGTGAGATGGGAGCGGGTGCGCCGCAAGAGGAGATCGCCGCCACGGTGGCCGAAATCCGGGAGACCGACAAGCGATTCATTTTCGGTCCCGTCGGCGACGGGGTTTATCGCGTCGTGCTCCCCGCCACGGGAGTGAGCGATCGTGCGGAGCCGCCCACGCTCGAGGATTTCGGACAGAAGTTACGTGCCATCGCCGGAACCGATTTCGGCGTGCACTCCCCACGCTGGCTGTCCCGCTTCGGCGATGCGACCAGGCTGGCCGAGCGGTATCGGGTCGGCCGGGTGCTGCTGGCCGGCGATGCCGCGCACATCCACCCGCCCGCCGGTGGCCAGGGGCTGAATCTCGGCGTTCAGGACGCGGTCAACCTCGGCTGGAAACTGACCGCACAGGTTCGCGGCTGGGCGCCGGAAGCACTGCTGGACACCTATGAGACCGAACGTCATCCGGTCGCCGAAGCCGTACTGGACAACACCCGCGCCCAGGTGGAGCTGCAATCCGGCCACCCCGGCGCGCAGGCCGTACGCAGACTACTCACCGAACTGATGGACTTCGACGAGGTGAACCGGTACCTGATCGAGAAGATCACCGCGATCGATATCCGCTACGACTTCGGCGGAGCCGGAAACGCATCCAGCCCCGACCTGCTCGGCCGCCGCCTGCGCGATGTCGACCTGAGACAGGGCCACCTCTACGACCGGCTGCATCGGGGCCGCGGCCTCGTACTGGACCGCACCGAACGCCTGACAGTCGAAGGCTGGTCGGACCGCGTCGATCTCATAGCGGATCCCACTGCGGCACTGGATGTTCCGGCTCTTCTGCTCCGGCCGGACGGTCACGTCGCCTGGATCGGCGAGAACCAGCAGGACCTGAATCGCCACCTCTCCCGCTGGTTCGGCGAGCCCGCCGAAACCCGGTGAAAGATTCCCGACCCAGCGAGTACTCGGCGGGGGCACCGAGTACTCGCCGGGTCGGGTCGGAGTGCTTTGAGTTCTTCGGTGACGGCGCCGACGGATTTCTTGGCGTCACCGAACAACATCGAGGTGTGGTCGGCATAGAACAACGGGTTGTCCATCCCGGCGAGCCACGCATCCGTTTCACCGCGACAGCCATTCGTCGTGAGCCGCACAGTGGTTCGGTTCGCAGGTGCGAAACGCCGTGCCGCATCCGCGAGCGGGTCGCCGGATAGCGACCGGCTCCGCTGGGTCGCCGCGCCGGGGACCGACGACGACGCGATCAGTGGTTGCCCGGTCTGGGGATATGGATGCCGGCGGCACGCAGCCTGGTCTCGAAAGCCGCGGCCGCCTGCGTCGTGGCCGAAGTCTGCTCTTCACCGTGGCGGGCGATCAGCGTGTACCGGGTCGCGGTGTCGGTACGGGCTTGCAGGGCGGTCACGATTTTCAGGTGCTCGGGGTTGGCGAGGTAGTGGTCGGCCATCTCGGTGGCGAACTCGGCGGTGCGGGGGTCGTCGGGTTCCCAGGCCGCGGCCTCGGCGGCACGCTTGATCAGGATGACGTAGGCCGGGTCTTCGAAGGCGTGCTCCACATGGGCGAGATAGTCGTCGAAGCCTTCCGGGACAAGGGCTTTGGCCAGCACCCAGCCCTCCCGGGCGGTTGCCACCTCGCCCGAGGGGAAGCCGAGGCCGGTCATCCGCTCCAGCAGCGCCACCGCGCGGTCGCCCAATAGTGCCCGGTCACCGTCGGCGAGCCGGTGCAGTGTGTCACGCCGCGCGATCAACTCGTCGATCCGTGCGTTGAGCTGCTGCTCGACGTCGACGAGTGCGGCAGCGAAGTGTGCGGAGTCGGCGTCGAGCAGGGGCCCGATCTCGGCCAGGGGCACCCCCGCGGCGGCCAGCGCCCGAATCTGCACCAGCCGCAACAACTCGGCCGATCCGTACCGCCGGAATCCGGAGTTGTCGCGTTGCGGCTCCTCGACCAGACCGAGCTTGTGGTAGTGCCGCACCGTCTTCACCGTCACGCCGACGAAGGCCGCCGCCTGCCCGATCGTGATCCCGTTCCTCATCTGCCCAGCCTTCCTCACCCGATGACGTTCAGCGCAACAGCGATGGTGCCGACCGTCGCCACGATCGAGGTCACGCCGACGTGCATTCCGATCGACAGCCGGATGTCTTTGTTCCGGAAGGCGAACCAGTACCCAGGGAACGTGAAGATCACCCGCGACACGAACACCCACGGCGACCAGAGGTGGTATAGCGCGAACAGCACCGTGTTGACCACTGGCGCCCACACGCCCAGTTGGGCGATGCGGGGCAGGAGGAAACCGCGGAAGTACAGCTCTTCGATGAGCGGTAGGGAGATTCCGGTCAGCGGCAAGCAGATCACCATCATGGTGAGCAGTGTCGAGTGCGAGTAGCCGTCGAGGTCGAGGTAGGTGTTGTTGCCGCTGCCGCCGGTGTCCGCGTACGGGAGCCAGGTGAAGAAGTCTTTGCAGAAGTTGTTCAGCGGTGCCAGCACGAGCCCGAGCACCGTCATCCACGCGATGAGCCCGATCACCATCGCCGCCAGCTTCCCGCGCGGGAGCGGCTTGTCGATGTAATACAGCACACCGTGCAGCGAGAAGTGGCCATTGCGCTTGCGGCCCAGCCATATCAGCCCCAACAGCAGCGGTAGCAGAATCAAGCACAGGGCGATTGCCCAGCCCGCGAAGGACGGGTAGCCGATGGCCGTGACGAAAGGTTCACCGATGAGCAGGTAGGCGGCGACGATCAGGAGGCCGGGGACAAGATGCAAGGCGATGGACAGCGGCAGGGAGTGGCGGTCGGCCAGCAGCCGTTCGACCAGTCCGTTCGGTCGCGTGTCTTCAAGAACGCGCATGACAAGAATTCCTCGAGCAGTCTGGAGTGAGGTACGTGAAATGGGTTGCCGGTCCGCGTGTTCAGTCCGTCGGCTGAGCCGGTTCGGCCTGCCCGCCGCCGAACACCTCGGCGAGGAGCCGTTGCTGAGCGTTCTGGAACGGCACCGCCATCGACTTAGTGGAGTCGTCCACGCAGGTCAGCGAGGCAGTCATGGTCTTACTGCCGTCAGGCGTGGCGTACATCAGCGTCGCGTAGCCCGCATGGCCGCCGTTATGAGTGATCACGATCCCGCCGTCCGGACCCAGATCCCGCACGAATACGCCCAGGCCGTAGTCCATGGTCGGGATGCCGGTCGGATGCGGCGTGCACATCTCGGCCAGCAGCTCCGTCGGTAGGAGTTTGCCGCTCAGCAGTGCGGAGATGAAGGTGTGCAGATTCTGGGTGGTCGAGATCATGTCACCGCCGCAGGGGTTCCAGGACGGGTTGTGGCGGGTGACGTCGATTGTCTTCTCCTCACCGTCTTCCTCGTACCGGTAGTAGGCGTGGGCGTGCGGCTCGGGAAGCTCCGGCGAGGTTTCCGGCACTAGGGTGCCCGACAGTCCGAGCGGCCCCAGGATCAACCGATGCATCTCCTCGGCCAGCAAGCGGCCGGTGACCTTCTCGATCAGCAGCCGTGCCAGCACGTAGTTGGTGTTGGAGTAGCTCCAGCCCGTGCCCGGCTCGAACCGCGCCGGCTTGGACAACGCCAGCTCCACCAGCTCGTGCGGTCGGTAGGTGTGGAACCGGTCTACCACCCACTCCTTACCCAAAGGGGTACCGGGCGCTGGGATCCCCAGCACGATCGTCCCGTCCTCGTACATCTCACCAGTGAAGTTGAATACTCCGCTGGTGTGCTGCAACAGCATTCGCACTGTGATCCGCTCGTCCAGCCCGAACTCGGGCAGGTAATCCGCGGCCGGGACATCCAGTCCGATCTTGCCCTCGGCGACCAGCTGAAGCACCAGGGTCGCGGTGAAAGTCTTGGTGTTGCTGGCAATCCGGACGTGCCCGTCGACCGGCGGCTTCGCGGTCCCACCCAGCTCGGCCACCCCGGCGGTGCCGACCCACTCACCCCGCATATCGTTCACGCGCAGCGACACCCCGACGAAACCGGAATCGACGATCTCCTCGATCGCCTGTTGCAGCTCCGGGCGATCCTGTCCGGCAGCGATATTCGGCACAGCGGCCCCGCCGCTCGCGGTGGCGTCGAGAGACGCGGTGATCTTGCCTTGGCCGGAAAGGGTGTTCGACATGGTGGTTTTCTCCCTCGAATCTGCGATGTCCGTTCGGCGTCGTGGCCGATGCGACGAGCTTCCACCCTGACCTAAGGTCAACTACAACCGTGATCTATATCACAATCGCCGTTGAGGTTTCACCGTGCCCGTCGCCGAGTGCCACTGTCGGCCGCAGATCGCCGCGTGACGGACCGAAGAGCCGCCATATCCTGCGCGGTCGGAGGCCCCGGCGGCCGCTCGCTCGGCTGCCAATCCCGCAGGGCAGCGAGCAAACTGTCCAGCAATGCGATGGTCGCCGACCAGCCCACATCTGCCGAATCGGACGGCTGCCGTTGCGGCAGTGCGGGTTTCATCTCAGACATCACCGCTCCGCCAGCGGGTTCGGACGGTGCCCCTCGTCGGGCGCGTACGCCCCCTCCCGCTCGTAGGTGCGGCCGGTCGCGAGGTCGTGAATGTCGGTGACCTCGGCAAGCTCCACCGGAACCCGGCCGCGCAGATGAGCCATATCGGGCACGATCAACAGCTCGATCTCATGTGCGGTGATGTGCTCGGTCAGCACCTCCGGCACGATCAGGCTGCTGCTCTTGGTCAACCCGATATAGACGTATCCGAGCCGCGCCGCCACACGACGCGCGCTCAGATCGAAAGCGGTCAACGTTTTCACCAAGTCGACGCACACGTAACCCATTGCGAAAGAGGGTGGTTCGGATTCCAATTCGAATTGGCATTCGTCGTCGGTTTCAGTCATTCGCGGCCTCCAACTCCCGTACATCCAGGCAAAGGGCCAGGCTCCGTCGCGATGCGTACTTCACCGCGCGGTCGCCGAAATCAGCCGTGCGAGCCCCGTAGGCCGCGAAACGACGACGACTTCGACACGAGCCGCGATCGCCGTGGGCACAACGTCACCGTCGAAATGTTGCTCGGTAGGCACAATCAACGCACGGACCCCGCTGAGGCGGTCGAGCACGCTGCCGAGTCGAAACTCGGGATTGTCTGTGCGGGAACCGAATACGATTGTCTTGCGTAGGTTGTATCCGTAACTCTTGGCGTGCGCCCGCAGACGCTCCTCATCGATCCGCTGGGAGGTCCCGGATATATCGCTCCGAACGTAGCCGATTGCATCAATGCTCATGGACAGTGTCGCTCCCCAGTACTCGTCGGTGGATGGTCCGCACCCGCCGCCGGGGACTGTGACACTCGGCGGCGGGGCTTCGCGAGAACCTATGCGGGGGCGACAACCTCGTCGGGTACATTCCGTACCCCATGCATCGGCGATAGGCTTGTGAGCAACAGCAATTCAGCGGGAGGCGCTATCGTGCACGGCGAAAACAGCCTGGCGATCGGCCAGAGGATCAAGATCCACCGCGAGCGCGCGGGAATGTCGCGCCCCGTCTTGGCGGGGCTGATCGGAAAGTCTGCCGAGTGGTTGAAAGCTGTCGAAAGCGGCCGCTTGCAGACACCGCGGCTGTCCATGCTGTTGCGGATTGCGCAGGCCCTCGACATCGAGGACCTCGCCGAGTTGACCGGAGACGGCCACGCCGTGCCCGTTGCGGTGTTCGCCGGAGAGCGGCACGGTGCACTGACACAGGTGCAAGCCGCTTTGACCGATTTTCGGATCATGGCGCGCGATCGACAGCCGAGCGCACAACACCTCGCCGAACGTTTGCGGCAGGCGTGGCACATCCGGCACTCGAGCCCAGACCACCGGACACAACTCGGCTCACTGTTGCCCGGCCTCATCCGTGACGCGCAGAGTGCGGTCCGGGCGACCGGCCCCGAACGACGTACCGCCCGGAAGATCCTGGCCGGCGTGTATCAGCTCGCCGACTTCTATGTCGCGTACCAGCCCGCGCCCGAGCTCGTATGGATGGTGGCGGATCGTGGCCTCAACGAGGGATACGAGGTCGACGATCCGTACGTAATCGCCTGTAGTGCATGGTCGATGGCGCAAGCGCTGCGCGACTCCGGACGGTGGGAAGAGGCCATCGAACTAGCCCGCGACGCGATCACCAGGCTGATGCCCTACGTCGAGCGCGACGAGACCTCCGACGACTGGCGCGGCATCGTCGGCGCGCTCGAGGCCGAGATCGCGTACGTGTATGCCCGACGCGGCAGATACGGGAACGCATGGGCCTCCTGGGAACGCGCCGACGACATCGCACAGCGGCTCGGCCCGGCTTACCGCCATGTGCAGACGTCATTTTCGACGCCGGTGATGTCGGCGCACGCCGTCACACTCGGGGTGGAGCTACGGCGCGCGGGTGAGGCACTGCGCGCAGCCGACGACTTCACCCCAGCCGATATCGTCTCGGTGCCACGGCGAAGTCGGCACTTCATCGAGGTAGCACGTGCACATACGCAACAGGGACAGCCGACCGCGGCATATGTACTGCTGTCGAAAGCCGAACGTACAGCACCGGAAACGATCAAGTACAACGGGTACGCACGGACCATGCTCCTGGACCTGCTGAAGTCCCCACCAACCGGCATGCGCGACGAGGTACGAGAACTCGGGCGGCGTGTGGGCGTAGCCGCATAAAACTGTTGGTACGCAGCTTCGCCCTGTGGGATCTCGCCCCAGGGCACTAATTCCGCCACGCTGACAGTGCCTACGATTGAATACGGCAACCCAGATATCTGCGTATTCAGTCTGCCGAACCCGCGACGATGCCTCGTTCGAGCCTCCCCTGGAACTGCGATAACTCCCCGCAGAAAGGTGGACCGCACTGTGAACGCCCCGAGCACGAACATCGAACTCGCACAAACCATCGCCGACCTGGTACGCCAGATGATCAGCGAGATCCGTCCGCGATTGATCGACGCCGCACTGAGCGGACGCCACGCGGAAACCGAAAACCACCGCCACAGCGACAATTTCCTGTCCGAATACGACTTGTGGATGCACCAGCGCTACAAGGAACTGTTGACCGATCACATCCCGTCGTTCGTCTACGCATCCGAAGAAGCCGACCCCGAAGTCATCGGCAGCGACCCGAATCCCGACCTGTGCGTATTGGTCGATCCTCTCGACACCAGTGAGCTGGCGGTACGTGGGCTCTACGGCTATACCCACGTCCTGATCTACTCCCGCACCCGCGCACGGCCGGTCGCCGCTGTCGTCGGCGACATCTTCCACCATGTCCAGACGTATCTCGCAGCACTCGGCGACGACGGCGAAGACCACGCACAGATGGTCACCGCCGACGGGGCGACACACGTGCTCAACCGCCCCTCGCCGGCGCCGCTGTCCGATGCGCTGGTCACGAACTACCTCATGCGCCCCGCGCAGCGATTCCAGCCACTGGCCCAGCAGCAAGACCTCCTCAATGCGCTCGGTGCCACATCCAGCGATGGAAAATCCAGCGGTCGCATCGGGGTCGATTTCGGATCGATCAGTTTGTGCCACGTGGCTGCCGGATTCACCGACGCCATGATCGAATTCGCGAAAGGTTTCGCCATATGGGATCTCGCCCCAGGGCACTACATCCTTCACGCCGCTGGTGGAACGGTTACCGACCTCGACGGCGCACCGATATCACTCGACTACAATCTCGACTCGCTGGCCGATATCAACCAGGCAATGAACAAGAGGCAGCGATTCATCGCCGCCGGAAATAGCGAACTCGGCGAGACGATCCAGTCTCTCCTGGGGAAATAACGCGGCACCCCGTAGACGACGATCCACACCCGATCCGAGGGAGTCATCGAATGTCGCAGCTGAGAGTCGCCGTGGTGGGCTACGGCCTGGCCGGGTCGACATTTCATGCCCCGTTGATCGCCGCGGAACCCGGTATGCGGGTCGCGGCGGTGGTCACCTCATCGGCCGAGCGAGCAGAACGCGCGCGCCGGGAACACCCCGCGGCACGGATTCTCACCACACCGGCCGAGTTGTTCACCGATCCGTCCGATATCGACCTGGTGGTCATCGCCACGCCGAACCGCACCCACGCTTCTCTTGCGCTGCAAGCAATTTTGTCCGGGCTGCCCGTGGTGGTCGATAAGCCGTTCACAGTCACCACCGGTGAAGCCGAGCAGGTCATCGCCGCAGCCGGAAAGGCGGGAGTGGCACTGTCGGTGTTCCAGAATCGACGCTGGGACAGCGACTTCCGCACTGTCCAGCAATTGATCTCCGATGGCAGTCTGGGCACGGTGCAGCGTTTCGAGTCCCGGATCGAACGATGGCGGCCCACTCCCAAAGGTGGCTGGCGCGAAGTCGGAACCATCGCCGACGGCGCGGGCGGTCTCTACGATCTCGGGAGCCACCTCATCGACCAGGCACTGACACTTTTCGGCCCGGTCAGCGAGGTGTACTGCGAACTCGACCGCCGCCGCCCGGGCATCGAGACCGACGATGACGCCTTCGTCGCGCTCACCCACGCCAACGGCGTGCGATCGCACCTGTGGATGAGCTCCGTAGCCGCACAGCACGGCCCGCGCTTCCGCGTTCTCGGCTCCGACAGCGCCTACGTCACAGAAAGCACAGACCCTCAGGAAGCAGACCTCCGCGCCGGCCGCCGCCCCGATGACGGAAAGCCCTGGGGCACAGTCGACCCCGCCGAGTGGGGCCACATCGGTTCGCAAGGCGACACTCAGCCTGTGCCCACCCTGCCGGGAGACTGGCCGTACTTCTACCACGCGATGGCCGAGGCTATCTCCAGCGGAGGCCCGGTTCCCGTCGATCCACGAGACGCGGTGGAAACACTGAGGATCGTGGAACGAGCGCACACAGCCGCACGAGATCGGTCCTGACCACGCGTAGTCGCTACACCGCTACCGTCGACGCATGCAGATTCCAGACCTGGCCGATGTCATCTGGCTCTTCGAGGACGAACCGGCACGAAGGTTCGATGATCTCGAGTGGCCGGTCGGGCTGCATTCGTTCCGGCTCACCCGAGACGCGCACTCGGTCCTGTTCTCACTCGATCCGATAGCCGGTGAGGCATACATCAGCCTCTACGCGGGCGAAGAGGAACTTGCCCACCTCGGCCGCCTTCGCCGGTTGGACCGATTGAGCGTGGACCGAGGCCCATCCGACTACGAAGGTCTGCGGCTCTGGTTCACCGGTGGCACGAACGAACCTCTCGTACTGCAAACCAAACCTCGGATCCGCCTGTCGTGGGACGTGAAAGACGTCGGTACCTGGTAGGCCGTTTACGCGAACAGGTCGGCACCGAACTCGGCTTGACATCAACTGCCATTGAGGTATTTGAATTCGATTCATGGTCGGATCACAACTGCCAGTGCCGGAATCGCGGACCGCGATACATTCGAGAAGTGCTGCCGGGCAACTGTTTACGTTGCCGGTGGTCCTGCTCGGCGTGTTGCTTGTCGCGATGGCGATCTCCGGCACCGCCATCGCGTTGCCGGGCATCGGAGCCGACCTGCACACGGCGGGATCGGCCTTGAACTGGGTCGTCGCCGGGTACAACCTCGCCTTCGCGGTCTGCACGTTGATCTGCGGATCGCTGGCCGACATCGTCGGTCGCCGACGAGTGTTCTCCTGGTGCGCCGCGGCATTCGCCCTGGGCTCACTCTGTTGTGCGGTAGGGCCGAATATCGGCGTGGTCGACGCCGGACGCGTCGTCGCCGGGGTCGGTGGCGCCGGTGTCATGGCAGCCGGCGGAGCCATCCTCGCCCACACCTACAGCGGCGCCGCGCTGACCCGCGCCTTCGCGTTGATGGGCACGATGGCCGGGGTCGGCATCGCTGTCGGCCCGACGCTGTCGGGCCTGCTGATCGAATCACTGGGCTGGCGCGGCAGTTTCGGCGTCTACACCGCCATCGGAGCCGTCCTGTTCGCGGGCGCTCGCACGCTCACCGAATCCCGTGCCCCCGGGCCGCATCGAATCGACCGCATCGGGATCACCACCTTCGTCATCGGACTGTCGGCGATCATGGTCGCCGTGCTCGAAGGGCCCGAGCGCGGGTGGGCGGATCCTGTTGTTGTCGCGGCCGCTGCCATCGGCGCGGCCGTTCTGGTCGCGTTCACCCTGTCGCAGACGCGCGCGAAAGCACCGCTGCTCGACCCGGCACTGATGCGAAACCGCCGATTCGTCGGCTGGGTCCTGTCCACCCTCACGACCTCGGTGGGATTCCTCGGCGCACTGGTCTATCTGCCCACATACCTGCAAAGCGTCGGGGATATGAACACAGCCGCTGCCGGAGCGACGATGCTGCTACTCACCGGCCCCGTCCTGATTCTGCCCATCCTCGCCGCCGCACTCGTCAACGCCGGTGTGGCACCGCGATTACTGCTGGCGTTCGCGCTCGGCGCCGTCGTCCTCGGCAATCTCTGGCTGAGCACCCTCCCGGTAGATGTCTCTGCCGCCACTCTCGCGGCACCTCTGTTGTGCGTAGGCGCAGGAATGGGCGTGACCTTCGGCATCAGCGATGGTCAAGCCATGCGCCTGGTCCCCGATCACCGGGCCGGAATGGCAGCCGGATTCCTCAACATGGTCAGAGGGGCCGCCGAAGCGCTGGTGATCGCCGCCTTCTCCGCACTGCTGGTATCGATACTGGCCACCAGACTCGGTATCGCCGAAGCCGTCACCACAGCAGCCGGCCACCTGGACCCCGCCGACCTCACCGACCAAGCCACAGCCTTCAGCCGGTCCTGGCAGATCACGCAGTACATCGTTGCCGCGCTGTGCCTGACGCTGTCGGTTACCGCGCTGATCCTCACCCGCACCACACAGAAATCCGGCGAGTATCCGCAGGGCTGACCCACAGACGCCCCACCCCGGAACTCGTCGGCACCCTCGCGCGAAACGGCCCGGCAGCGGATTGCCGACACATCACCTAATCGGCGTCGTCGCGGGCCTTCCAGTCGGCGACCAGGTCCAGCAGTCCGGGGAAGCGGGCCTCCAGATCGGCTGTGCGGACATGGCTGCGACGTTCGAGGCCGTATTGACGCTGGCGGATGACGCCCGCCTCGCGCAATGCCTTGAAGTGATGGGTCAGTGACGATTTCGGGCGGTCGATTCCGAACCACCCGCACGGGTGATCGAAAGCCTCTGAGCGCAAAAGCAATTCGCGCACGATATACAACCGCAGCGGGTCGCTCAATGTGCCGAGCACCGCTTCCAGACGCAGGTCGGCCACGGCCGGCTCCGGCAGGGGGTCGGGCAGGCGCTCCTCGGGCGCGTGCACCGCGAACTCTCGTCTGGCCGTGGCAGGCATCAGGCTCCTCCGATCCGATAGCAGTACGAGTTTTATCGTACTTGTGCTAGGTTCGACTCCGATCGTACTAGTTCGAGATTATTCGTACTACGGCTGAGGAGCCACCGACGATGAACGCGTTACCCACTCCCGTGCGGGGCAGATCGGCCGCCCCCGTCAGATCCCCGCAATCACCGACGCCCGTCCGGTGGGCGTGGCTGGCGGCATGGCCGGTGATGGCGGTCTTCATCCTGTCCAATGCCGCGACACCGCTGTATGTCGTGTGGCAACGCGATATCGGATTCTCCAAGGGCGTCATGACGGTCGTCTTCGCCTGCTACATCGTGGGTCTGCTCGGATCACTGCTGGTATCCGGAGTGGTGTCGGATCGCCTGGGACGCAAGGCGGTTCTGCTGCCCGCGATCGGGTCGGCCGTCGTCGCCTGCCTGATATTCGCGGCGGCGACCGACGTGGCCATGCTGATGATCGCGCGGCTGCTCACCGGTATCGCCGTCGGCGCCGCGGTGTCGGCCGGAATGGCCGCGGTCACCGATGTCGCCGGGACACAACGCAAACAGCTCGCCGCGCTCCTTGCCTCGTGCGCCATGGTTTTCGGCGCCGGGACGGGTCCGCTGCTCGCGGGAATTCTGTCCCAGACCCTGCCCGCGCCGACCGTGACGGTCTTCGTTGCCGAAATCGTCCTGCTGACCACGGCGGCACTGGTCGTGGTGCGTATGCCCATCGCCCGACCCGCTGAGACCGGGACCCGATCATGGGTGCGCGTCCCGCGCGTGCCGGCCAGCGCGCGAGGCCGGCTCGCGCTGGGGATCGCGGTATTCGCACCCGGCATCACCGCGACATCCTTCGTATTGTCCCTCGGCCCCGCTCTGCTGTCCGGCCTGCTCGGCACCACCAGCCCAATCATGGCCGGTGCCATGGCATTCGGCATGTTCCTCACCGCCACCGCGGTGCAATTCGCGGTCCGCGCACTACCACTGAAGGCGATCATGGTCACCTCCGCGGCTGCCACGACTCTCGCCATGATCACCCTCATCGTGGCGATCACCGCGGTATCGATCCCCGCTCTGATCGCCTCGGCACTGCTGGCGGGTTCGGGGCAGGGACTAGGGCAGCTGGGTGGACTGTCCCTGCTCAACTCCGCGATCCCCACCCGAAGCCTCGCAGAGGCCAACGCGGCATTCAACATCGGCGGCTACGTCCCCGCGGGACTGCTCCCGGTCATCGCCGGCTACCTCAGCGATGCGGTGGGATTGCCGACCGCGGCGACGATCTTCGGCGTCGTCGTGATGACCGCGGCGGCGATCGGCGGCATAGCGATCGCGCGCTCGGCTCCGGCCGCCGACGACCTGCGACGGAAGATTTAGCCGGGATTCGGTACGCTGTAACGTAATCCGTCGAACAGGATCGTGGCGATGCTTACCGCGTCGTCCTTCCACCCGGCGGTGCGCAGTCCGCAGATACCACCGAGAGCGCGCAGGACGATGCGCCCGCTGACACCATGGCGCAGGACTCCCGCGGCGACGCCCGCGGCGAGCAATTCGTCGAGGGCACGGGCCATCTCATCGCGGGTGTCGTCGAAGACCGGGGAGTCCGTCGCCATAATGCTCTCCAGCACTTCACCCATCCCCCTGCCCACGGCCGCGTGCTCCACGAGCAGCAGCAGGAAGGTGCGCAGAGCTTCGTCCGGAGCGTGTTCTGCGAGCAGGTGGGCAGGGGTTGCGCAGAGCTCGGCCACTTCTTGGCGATAAACCTCCGCGACGAGCGCTTCGCGGGTATCGAAGTGCCGGTACAGGGTGCCGACGGATACGCCGGCCCGGCGCGCGATCTCCTCCACGTAGGCGTCCCCATCGGCGATCAGCGCCGCGCGTGCCGCAGTCAGCAGCGCTTCGCGGTTGCGGCGGGCATCGGCGCGCAGCGGACGTGACGACGGCAACAGTCCTCCTAAAGTGAGCCCGACTCCGTTTATGTGTACAGTTTCCGGAGTCGGGTTCACCTTACCGAAGGAGTACGCCCGTGACATTCGAGCACGAAGGACTCGCCGGACTGCGCGTCCTGGTGACCGGAGCCAGCCGCGGACTGGGAGAAGCGACCGCCCGTCGCTTTGCCGCGGCCGGCGCCACCGTGGTGACGGTCTCACGCACCACGCCCGCGAAAGACCTGCCCGCCACGTTCATTCGCGCCGACCTGCGGTCGGAGGCAGGAGTGACCGAACTCGGGCGTCGCGTACTGGACGGCGTCGGAGGCATCGACGTCCTGGTCAACAATGCCGGCGCCGCGACCGCGCCGATGCCGACCCTGCGGCGGTCCGACGCGTCCTGGCTCGCCGATCTGGAGATGAACCTGCTCAGCGCGGTCCGCCTCGACCGGGCCCTCGTCCCCGGGATGGTCGAGCGCGGCTCGGGCGTCGTAGTGCATGTCTCTTCTATCGCCGCCCATCTCCCCCAGCCCGGCGAAGCGTCCTACGCCGCCTCGAAAGCGGCACTCAACACTTACAGCCGGGAACTGGCGACGGCGGTGGGAAAACATGGCGTGCGCGTGGTTTGCGTGCTACCGGGTTTCATCGTCACCGAGGGAGCCGTCAGCCATCTCCAGCAGATGGCCGACAGCCAGGGGGTCGGCATTGAGGACGTCGAGCAGCAGATCGTCGACCACCTGAAGGTTCCCATGGGGCGCCCCGGCGAACCCGGGGACGTCGCGGAGATGATCGCGTTCCTCGCCTCCGGCCGCGCCAAATGGCTCACCGGTGCTCAATTCCGGGTCGACGGCGGCATCATCCCCGTCGTTTGAGCCGCTCCGGTTCGGCCAGCGCACGGCGTACCGCGAGGGCCGGACCGTCCGATCGTGGTCGTGGTGGAATGCCACTCGAGACGGCATGGCGCGCGGGGAGTTCCGCGACACCCGACTACTCGGCCCCACGGCTGGTGAAGTCGAAGGACCCACCGTCGATACCCCAGGAGATGATCCGTTCGGCGCGAATTCGGATAACCGCGCGCTCCTGGGGCGGAAACGGCGGCTCCTGGTCATCGAGCGCCTCGGCCGTGCCGCGCACCTCGATACCGCGAATCACATACGGCTCCAAGGAAACCTGCTGGTCGATGACGAACGACACTCGACTGCCGGCCACGACATTGCGGAACTTCCGGCTGGAGCGCATCCGCATGCCCCCGATATTGATCGTGCCGTCGGCATTCACCCGGTAGTTGGTCGGGTTGTTCTGCACGACGCCGTCGGGCGACACCGTGGCCAGCCGGCCGACTCCGGCTTCCGCGAGGAACTGCTGTTCATTGATGGTGAAGGTCATGTCGGTACTCCTCGGTGAATTCGGCGATCCGCTCCAGTTTCTAGCATAGCTAGAAACTGGAGCAAGAATAACACCGGGTCGTCACCTTGTCTAGCGCTGCTAGATTTCCGATCCGGGCCTGCCGTATCGCGCGAACACCGCCGCCCCACCGGTTCGACCTCCCGGCACCTCAGGTCCATCTGTGAGTCGGGCGCAAACAGTTGCGCACCTCGGGCACAGGACTTCCCCACCGTGCACCACCTCGCCGGGTTCGCCGTGGCGACACGACCTCGGCCGCACCGATGAATTTCGCGTGGATTCGTCGTCCATACCGCTGAAGACACCGACAACGGTGATGTCGGGGGAGGCGGAGTATTCGACCCGAGACTATTCAGCCTAGTCGTCAGCTGGTCTGGCCAGTCCGCGGCGGTCATCCGATCGCGCATCCGGCCGCTACACAGGCCGATGCCCCGATGCCCCGGATGCCGTAGTCGGGGCGGGGAGAACGGCACGGTACTGGGGCGCTGTCCCCCTTCCCAGCAGTGAGGTGTGAGCGTCGTGGTTGTAGCTATAGCGTTTGATGCCGCAGTCAATTTCGCCTGACTACCGGGCACGAAACGGATGTGGAGTAGATGCGCGCACTCACTCGGACAGTCAGGTTGGCTCTCGCCGCGTCGGCGGTCGTTGCTGGATCAATAGCTGTGGCCGGACCAGCGAACGCGGTCGCGACCCCGGCCGAGGCGTGCGGCAGCAACTACCACGAAATCGACCACCACGCCCTCAAATACTCGGTCATCCACCTTCTGTACAACGGTAGTACGGACTGTGTGGTCACGTCGAAGACGGCGTATGTCGGGCAAGAAACGTTCGTCGACGTCGCCCTCATGTTTAATGAAAGCCAGGAGGGCTGGGTCGGCGATGGGGGCAATTACAAGTATTACGCCGGACCTGTCAGGCTCAAAGCTGCCGGAAGGTGCATCATCTGGGCTGGAGCCGACGGTGGCCCCGACAAAGACCACGAATTGTACGGGGAGAGTTACGCTTCTCCACCCTCCCACTGCGGCTGAGTACCGACTTCGGTTCACCCGTGTGGCCGCCGAGGGCATGGCTGCGGTTGCGCGGGTGAAGAGCAGGGCGACGAGGGCAGGTGCACCGGCTCGTGCGGTCCGGGCAGCCGAAGAGTCACGGTAAGCGTTGTCCGTGAGCGTGCCGGACTCGAGAAGCTTGCAGTGGATGCAGAATTTCTTCATTCGATGAAGGTGGTTGCTGCGCTACCGCCGATAAATCGCGGTGTCAGAGCCTGGGAGCTGCTGGATAGATGAATTCCGGCACCGTTTCCAGGTTTCGGGTAGTAACGGCGCGATGAAACAGCCGCCGCGCGCCGTTCGAGCGACACAAGACCGACAACGATCCAACTTCGGCTCGTCCCGCGCCCGGGGTGATGACCAAATTCATCTGGCTAACCAGCTCTGGTGGTCTTCGTGCCGGATCGCTGTGTATTGGGCCCAGTCTCGGGCGGCGAGGGCGGCCCATCGGACGGCGGTTTGTGGGGCAAGTCCGAGCAGGTCGGCCAGGACGGGGGCGGGCATGGCCGCGGCGAGCTGGAACAGGGCGGCTTTGCGGGCGTCACCGGGTTGGATGCCGCGGGCGACGAGCCGGGAGCGCATGGTTTCGGTGGTCACGTGCTTGCCAGGGACCCCGCCGGGGAACAGCCAGTTGTCGGGTCTGCTGACGTAGGAGGCCCATCCGGGGCGGGTGAGGTGGTCACGGACGACCTGGTCGAGAGGGTCGGGAAGTTCGATGGGGGCGGTGTCGAAGGTAACGGTCACCGTGTCGGGCCGGGCGGTGATCTGGTGGGCGCGCATGCGGCAGACGCGGGACAGGGGTTGAGCGAACAGCAGCGTGAACAGCCCGGCGATACGGATGCTGAGGCCGATCGTGGTGTCGTGGAGCAGGGTTTCGACGTGGTCCCAGCGCTGTTCGTCGGACAGCACGACCTCCGGCAGCTCCACCTGAGGTCGCGGAATGCCCAGCTGCGATGTCACGCCGAGGCGGCCGGTCCATTCGATGAACGGCGCCAGCATCTCGCCGTGGCCCGGGTGATCGACCAGGTAGACCTCCAGCACCGCCTGCGTGAGCTGCGACAACGCGAGGTCGTGGCGATCGAGCCAGGTGAGGAACTTGATCGCGGTCAAGATCGCCGCGCGCCCGTGCAGAGCAGCGGCGCGGGTGACTCGGTCGCCGAGCAGGTGCAGCTTGCGCAGCACATGCCATCGGGCGAAGCGGTTGACCAGGTCGGCTCGATGCTTGGGCTGGGCGGCGAGAAGGTCGTCGAGCCAGGGCGGAATTCGTGCGACGAGCGGTTGATAGGCAGGAAGAACGCCGGTCGCGGCGAGTAGATCGCGGATGTAGTTGACGTTCCGGTTGCAGGGCAGATCATCGAACGCGGTGTGGCTGATGTCCATCTCGCCGCGGGCCATCGCGTGCAGGATGTCCGGTCGCGCGGAGCGGCGTGTGAGCCAATACAAGGTGGTCTGCGGCCTGGGCCCGGTCGAGAGGGCGTCGTAGACCGGTTGCAGGCGGGGATGGACCCGGCCGGTGTCGTCCGACAGCAGGACGGTGAGCCGGTCGTGCAGGGTGCAGGTCGCGCAGCAGGATCCGAACGGATTGTCCTCGCGGCCGCAGCTGCGGCAGGCGAACGAGGGCGGGTTGCCGGTGCAAGCCGCGCAAGCCGGCCGCCGCTGATCGTCATAGAAGGCCAGGATCTTCAACCGAGTGCATCCCGGGCAGGCCGCCGGTGCGCGGCGGCGGCGCATCCAGCAGGGTTCGCAGAGCCGTTGTCCGAGGAACGGCCGAGTGCGTTTCACCGAATGCCCGCAGTCTGGGCAGATTCTCGGCGGTGCGGGACGGCGCCCCATCAGAGCTGTGGGCGGCGCACGGTCGCCCGGATCGGGCGCAGGGTGCCGATTCCCAGGCCCTCGGTTGTGCCGTCGGTGCCGGTGGCGGTGTCCTGGGCCTGTTCGAGGGCGGGTTCGAGTAGGTCGTTGGGCTGGCAGTCCAGGATGTCGCACAACGCGGCGAGCAGATCGGTGTTGATCCGCTGCGGCGCGGTGGTGACCAGCCGATGCACGTATTGGCGGGTCAAGTGCACCCCGCGGTCGGCCAGCAGCGGGACCAGCTCGCTGGTCTGGAACATCCCGCGCACGGCCATCATCTGCCGCAGATGCCAGCGCATCACCAGGCGTCGACCGGTCACCGGTCCTCCTTCCCGGAGGTGAGGGCGTGTTTGGGTCCGTAGACCCTGCTCAGCGCCGAACGGAGCGTCTTGTTCTTGAAATCGCTGCTGACCGAGGTGTAAATCGCTGTCGTAGATGCGGAATGGTGGCCGACTTGTTCCTGCACGAACCGCTCCGGATGCCCGAATTCGACCAGGTGCGTCACGTACGAGTGCCTCAGACTGTGCAACGTATGGACCGGATCCAGACCGGCCCTGTCGCGGGCACGAGCGAACCGTTTCTCCAGAAATCGCGGGTCCACCCGGGTCAGGCGCTCGGTCAGCCACAACGCCGGATGATCCCCGGGGCGCAGGATCGGGCGAGCCTGCTCGACCCACTGCCGCATCCCGGCCACGATCCAATCGAACTCCGGCACCGTCAGCACGGTCCGCCGCCGCGGGACCCCGCCCCGGGTCGCCTTGCCGTAGCGCACATGCACCGACCCGTAGGTGCCCCACTCGGGAACATGCTGATTGGGCCGCAAATCGCAGACATCGAGGCGGCACAACTCATTCCTGCGCAGCCCATAGGCGTACGCGGTCTTGAACATCTGGGCGTCGCGCAACGCCGCCAACGCCCCCTTGCGGCGCATGACCGTGATCCGTTCAACCCGGTCGTCGAGGTAGTCGAACAGCTGCTGCACCTCGCCATAGGTCAACGGCCGCCGTCCCGGCCGCCCCTCGTAGTCGGTCAGATGCACCACGGTGTTCCACTCGTGGCAGATCTGCGTGGGCACCTGCCCGAACCGGTCACGGCACTGGCGCACCCACTCGTACCGCGTATCGGTCAGGTAGTCGCAGAACATCCGGATCGTCACGTGGTAGCCGCGGATCGTGGACGGTGCCAGGCGCCCGCCGGCCTCGGAGGTCAGCGACACCGTGAAGTCCTCCACGTCCGCCGGGGTCCACGCCCACGGGTACGAACCGGTGAACTCCACGAACCGGCGGATCAGCCGGATCCGCGGATTGATCGTCGTCTGCGCGAGCATGCGCGCCGCCTGCTGCCGCCCCCAGCCCGACAACATGCCCTCGTACACCGCCGCAGGCTCGTCGAGATGCCGCAGTCCCTCGACCAGAACCAGACCCGCAGAACCAGGAATCTTGTGCAAGAAACCGCTCCCGACCGTCAACGGAAAGGTGACAATGTCGCCTCAAAGTAGCGGCGCACCCAGCGAAGTCAAGGACCCCCAGGTCGCCGGAAGCGTGTCGCGAATCCGCCCGCAGACAGTCCACCAGCACCACCTGTAGGCGGTCACTTTTTAGTGAATAGTCCCCGGTCAACACATGGAGGCAAGATGAGCGTCGACAACCCCACGCCGCACGGGGCCCGCACCGGTGAAGTGCGGGGTCCCCGCGTGTTGGTGGCCGGCGCGAGTATCGCGGGGCCCGCGCTGGCGCACTGGCTGCACCGGCGAGGCGCCGAGGTGACCGTGGTGGAGCGGGCTCCCGAGCTGCGCCCCGGCGGGCAGGCGGTGGACGCGCGCGGGGTGACCAAGGAGGTCATCCGGCGGATGGGCCTGGACGCGGCGGTGCGCGCGGCCTGCACCGACACCGCCAGCGCATACACCGTGGACGCGGACGGGAATGTCCTCGAGACCTTCCGCGCGGACGATGACGGCGGCGACGGGTACATCGCGGATATCGAGATCCTGCGCGGAGACCTGTCCCGGGTGCTCTACGACGACACCCACGATGACGTCGAGTACGTCTTCGGCGACCGGATCGCCGAAATCACCCAGGACACCGACGGAGTCGACGTGGTCTTCGCGGGCGGCGACCGACGGCGCTTCGACCTGGTGATCGGGACGGACGGTCTGCACTCGGCGCTACGGGCGACGGTCTTCGGACCGCACGAACGGTTCCTCCGCCATCTCGGGCTCATACTGGCCTTCTACAGCGTGCCCAACGAGTTCGGCTTGGACAGCTGGATGCTCGACTACCAGCAGCCCGGACGCTCCGCCGGGCTGCGGCCCATCGGCGACGCCACCCGGGCCATGGCCATATTTTCCTTCGCTTCAGTGGATTTCGACGTCGACTACCGCGACATCGAGTCGCAGAAGCGCCTGCTGCGCGAGCGGATGGCCGGGATGGACTGGTTGACCCCGCGCATCCTCGCGCACTTGGACGACACCCCGGACTTCTACCTCGACCAGGTCGCCCAGGTGGTTATGGACCGCTGGTCGAGCGGACGGATCGGGCTGCTCGGCGACGCGGCGTTCAGCTCATCGCCGATGTCCGGTCAGGGCACCGGACTGGCCTTGGTCGGCGCCTACCTGCTGGCCGGAGAACTGGCCGCCGCCGGATGGGACCCGGCCGCCGGGTTCGCCGGATACGAGCGGCGAATGCGCCCGTTCGTCGAGGCCAACCAGGAGATCGGCCGGTTGCACGCACACAGCCTCACCGTTCCCGCGCCGGACGCGGAGCCCGAGGTCGAATGGGACCTCGGGTTGATCGAGCGCGCGCTCAACGGCATCGAACTGCCCGACTACGCGGGAGTGCCCGACAACGCGGCCCCGGCCGAACCGCTGATCACCTCGGCGGCCAAGCCATAGGCGTCGCCGATTACACAGCCTCGAGCCGCGAAGCGGATGTGAACACAGATCATGGCGCACATGCGCGCCACCCCCAAAGGGTAGGCGCCTTTTGCTGAATTACGGTTGTTCGGTCAATCAAGTATCAGCGGAATACCGCATTCGTCGGATTGACACCGAACACGGGACTTTCGCGAATTCCACCGAATACATGGGTAACATTCCCGCGTGCCCATCATTTTCTCGGGCAGAAATATTGAAGGTGAGATTTGTAGATAAAAGCGAAACAACCGCCCAGCAGGAGCGCTGCGGCCGAGGAGCCTCACGGGGTGTTCCGGAAGTCTCAGGCGCGCAGGGCATGAAACCCGCTCGGTCGCAACTCTCCGGAAGGCATGAAATCCTTCGACTCGCAAATCCGCCGGAGGGCATAAAGTTGTCCGGTCCGCAAATATCGACCGAAGGCATACAGACCGCGCGACCGCAACAGTCGTGACGAGAAACTCCATTATTGACAGCATCGTGGAGTTTGCTTATGGTCCATTCATTCAGGTTCTCGCCGATTGATATCCGAAGGTGTTGATGACCACGACTCCAACCCTGCCCAAATTCAGGCAGCAAAGTCCCTCTGGTGTCCGGGTCGATACTCACGCCACGTACCTCCCCGACTGTCATATGCTCGCCCTGTGGACCTGGTCCTGCCGCGCGGCGGGAGCGCCCCCGCCCGTCGGCGACGTCGAGACGGTTGCCTTGGCTGTCCCGACGCCGGGCGGATCCGGGTTCGAGGTGATCGACGTCGACTGCGCGCTGGTCGAGCCGAACGAGCTCGCAAGCGCGGACCTCGGCTCGACCGGGCGGTCGCTGGAGGCATGGCGGGCGCTGATTGCGGGCAGCGATTCGGCCCTGCCGATCGCCGGGCATGCCGTTCCCGATGCCAGTGGTACCGCCGTGACATCGGCGAAGCATGCCGTGGCCGTCTTTCGTCACACCACTGCTGTCGCGGCCGAACTACGCACAGCGCTGACCGCCGAGCTGCGGCCGTATCAGGTTCGCGGTGTGAGCTGGCTGCGCGAGACTGTCGACGCACACGGCGGTGCGGTGCTTGCCGACGAAATGGGGCTCGGTAAGACGTTGCAGGCCATCGGCTATCTCGTCGGGAGCGCCGATGAGGGGCCGCAGGTGGTGGTGTGTCCCACGTCGCTGGTCGGGAACTGGGCCCACGAGATCGCCCGGTTCGCACCTGATCTACCGACGATGATCTGGCGTGGCGGACCGCTGGAGGCGATCGCCGAGGGGACGGTAGTGCTCACCGGCTACCCGACGCTACGCATGCACAGCGCTGACCTGACAGAGCATCAGTGGGCCACTGCGGTTTTCGACGAGGCGCAGGTACTGAAGAACCCCCGCGCACAAGTATCGAAGGCCGCGCGAACCATCGCGGCCGACGCGAGAATCGCGTTGACCGGAACGCCCGTCGAGAATCACCTCGAGGAACTCTGGGCGCTGCTCAACCTTGTCGCACCGCAGTTGTTCGGGCACAAGGCACAGTTCCGTCGTCGCTTCATCCGGCCGATCGCCGACGGTTCCCTCGCCGCCGCTACCCGACTGCGCGGGGCGATCGAGCCTGTTGTGTTGATGCGGAAGAAGTCTCGAGTCGCAGGATCACTCCCACCCAAAATCCATGCCGATCTGCTCTGCGACCTCACCGCAGAACAGCAGCAACTGTACGACCAACTGCTGGAGCGGGCGATAGACGACGGCTTTGGCAGCGGCGTGCAGCGCCAGGCCCGGGTGCTGGCAGCGTTGACCGCACTCAAACAGGTCTGCAACCACCCGACACTGGTCACCGACGACTCCGACGAGCTATCGGGGAGGTCCGGAAAGCTCGACCTGTGCACCGACATTGTGGCCAACAATCTCCAAAATGAATCGCCGACACTGATTTTCACCCAATATCGGAAGACCGGCGAGTTGCTCGTGCGGCACTTCGGCGAGCAGTTCGGCGTGACCGTCCCGTTCTTCCACGGCGGCTCGAGTCAGGAACAGCGGGCCGATATCGTCCGCCGCTTCCAGCACAACGATGGCCCGAAAGTGCTGGTGCTCAGCCTGAAAGCCGGCGGCACCGGGCTCACTCTCACCCGCGCGGCCGACGTCATCCACTTCGACCGATGGTGGAATCCCGCTGTGGAAGCGCAGGCTTCCGATCGAGTACATCGGATCGGTCAAACCCGCACCGTGACCGTCACCACCCTGACCACCAATACCACCGTCGAGGAGCACATCGCGGCCATGCACTCGCGCAAATCCGCGCTATCCGATATCGCCGATATGTCAGGCGTTGCCGAATTGGCCCGATTGGATGACGACCGCCTCATTGCGAGCCTGCGCCGGAAGCGAGCCAGTTGATATGCCGGACGACGACTTTGGTTACACCACGTGGGGCCGGGACTGGGTTCGGCTCGCCCAGCCGCTACGCCAGACCCGGCCCGATCCGCTGTTGCCGCGCGCCCGCAAGCTGGCGCGCGCGGGAGCAGTACAGGTCACGATCGACCGCCGAATCGTGCGCGGAGTTGTCCAGCATGGCCGCAACACATCGGTCGCCCGCATCGAGGTGGCGCCGATGTCTCGGGAGACGATCGCGGGAATCACCGGCCGGTTGTCCGGTGCTCCACCCATCCTCACCGACGAGGTGCATCGCGCGATCACCGAGATGGGCCACGCGCCCGCACCGATCCTCGCGGGCGTCGAGTGCTCCTGCTCCGATGACACCGGGCGTTGTATCCATGTGCTGGCCGTCTATTACGAAATGGCACGACGTGTCGATGACGATCCTCGAGTTGCGCTGGATATGCAGGACATCTTCCGCGCCCGATCGGGTGGCACTCGAGCATCCACCGCCGCAGTACCGCAGCGGTGGCTGGCGCTCCACACCCTCGATCCGGCCGACTACTTCACGTGAGCGCTGCGGCGAGTTGATCGGTGGCTTCGATCAGCCAAGCGGGGTCGCCGTGCCGTCGCCCCCACATCGCCTCCCGGACTGCCCCGAGCTGTGTCCATCGACGGGTCCGGTCGGTGTCGAGTTGCGCTGCTTCGCAATAGATGTCGAGGATGCGACGTATTCCGGATTTCATATCCGAGGAGCCGAGCAGGCTGCCGAAACGGGGACTGCGGATGACGTTGAGTGCCTCGTGGGCCGGGTCGCCGACGTAGGTTTTCGGGTCGACCGCGAGCCAGGGCTCTCGATCCGAGGCCAGGATATTGGCGTCATGCAGGTCGCCGTGCACAAGGGTGTCGGGTTGTTCGGGCCCGAGTTCACGCAAAGTGTCCACGGCGGCATCCATGACCTCGCCGGGCACTGGATAGCCGAAAGCCGCCGCGGTGGAACGTATCTTGTGTTCCCACCTTTCGGTCCGGTCGGACAACTTGGGTAGTCCGGAAGGCGCGGCGACGGAGAGGCGGTGTGACAGTCGGCCTTGGATCGCGATGGCTTCCTCCGGATCGGCGACCGTGGCGAGGGTGCGCTGCGATGCGCATTCCAGCAACATCGCGAAATGCTCGTCGGCGCGGGCGAACAGATGCGTCGCACCCCGGCCGTCCCAGGCCACATACGCATCCGGTTCGTGGAGGTTGCCGGGGTGCGGGAACGAGACCTTGATGACCGATGGCGGCAGTTCGCTGTTGTGCACCGGCACCACGATTCCGACCTGACCGTGCATCACCGGACCCACCGGCGTACACGACCAACGTTGCAGCAGCCCGTCCACAAGCGCGGGAAGTTCCGCGATCCACGCCCGCCCGGCCGGGCCTTGGCTCCTCGCTGTGGCGGCCGCGAAGGAAGCCGGAATCTCGACCATGAGACAACTCTATGGTTCTCCACGGTCGTGACCGAGGTCGGCTTCACCATGTCGATACCCGATGTACGAGCCGGAGACTCGACCCGCGGCCGGCTGGTACCCTCGCGGTTGTGCCTGTGATCGTTGCCACCATTACTCCGAAACCCGATAAGTTCGACGAGGTAGCGGAGGTCCTCACCCGCCTCATCCCCGAAGTCCACGACGAGGACGGGTGTGAGCGGTACGCCCTGCACAAGGGCAAGGACCGTTTCGTATTCGTCGAGAAGTGGCGGGATATGGCGGCCCTGGGCGCTCACAGCGGCGCGCCGAGTATCAAAGCCTTGAACGAAGGCCTCAAAGGCTTGGTGACCGGTGCGCTGGACGTTCAGGTTCTCGAAGCCATCCCGGCGGGCGACGCGGAAAAGGGCGCGCTCTAACCAGTAGGCCTTGACATCTCACACTGCCGCGTAGCTCGACCAGCTACGCGGCAGAGGTGCTGCTAGCGGTTCTTGACCATCGTCAAGCGAATCGGCGTATTCGCGCCGACCACCGCGTCCGGCCCGGGCTCGACCTCGACCACGGTCCAGGTCGACAACATCAGGACCATTTCCACACCCCGTGTGCCCGAAACATAGTGGACATTCTCGAAACCGAGCCTCTTCAACGCCGCTGCGGCCATCGCCCCGTTCTCGCCGACCAAGTCGTCCGGGACGGTCAACTCGGGCACCGGAGTCGGGGGTGGCGCGATCGGCCGGTATCCGGAATCCGAGGCGTGAGGCCGGGCGAACGGACGGAATGTCGGCGCGGTGCTGCTGGGAGTCGACGAAGCGGTATTCGACTCGAAATGACAAGCGTGGCCACCGGCCCCGATCATGACGAGCGTGGCGACCGCCGCCAGCGCCCATACCCAGGAGGGCGTTTTGCGCTTGGGTTGCCCGGCCCCGGGCGGCGGGGTGATGGGCGGGTAGGGCGGCAGCTGCGGGTTTGCGCGGGTCATACCTGGGCACCTCCTCATCGGCTTCAGAGGGTTGGTAACAGGAAAACCACTGCGCGTTACGGGAATTACGGCGATTCATATTGCCGGCCCGAATAATTGGGGGTCCATTGGGGGCACCGGGTGCATTCACGTAAGGAAATGTGCGGCGTGTCCACACCGCACAGTCCACACCGATTCCCGCCTCGCTGACGCCTGGCGCGCCTCGTTACCGCCGCGGATCACGCCCAGGCACGCGATCGCTCAGGCGCGGTAGCCATCCGTTCCGGCGCGCGACATGACGATATTCGGGACCACCGCCCGCGACGACAGGCGCAGGAGCGAGTCGACCATTTCCACCACGTCGTTCACCGTGAGCATGTCCTGCGGTGGGATGCGGTCGTGGATCCAGGCGCTCATATCGGTATCGACGTAGGCGGGGGCGATCGTGGTCGCGGTGACGCCGTTGCCGGATTCCTCGGCATTGAGGGTGGCGAACAGTGAGACCAGCGCGGCCTTGGCGGCACCGTAGACCGCGAGTCCCGCCTCGGCATACACACCGGTGATCGACGACAGTGCGATCACCTTCGCACCCCGCGCCGGTTCGGCCGCGGCGGCGTCGCGCAGCAGGGGTAGTGCGCCTTGGATGAGTTGCAGTGGGGCACGCAGATTCACCGCGAAGGTCTTGTCGAATCGGCGCATCGGAGTCTCGGCGACCGGGCCGGCCGTCCCCATTCCGGCGTTCAGGACCAGCGCCGACATCGCACCGAAGCGCTGCGCGTGTTCGGCGAGAACTCCGGCCACCGCGTCGGCATCGGCCATATCAGCCGGCGCCACAACAACCTCGGGCGCACCGGCGCCGCGCAGACTCTCCGCGACACTCGCCAGCCGGTCGGCGTCGCGAGCGGTGATGGTGAGCGAATACCCTTGCCGGGCAAGGCGCTCCGCGATGCCCAGTCCGATTCCGCGGGACGCGCCGGTGATCAGCGCGGTCCTCGTCGCCTCGGTCAACTCCGTGCTCCCTTCAGTGCGCGCAGCCCGGCCGCGACGAATTCCGGTGTCGCCTCGGCGGCGCGTTCCGCGGCCGAGCCGGCATCCGATCCGCGCCGGGCCCGATGCGTGATTCCCTCGGCGATCACGCCGAGTTTGAGATTCGCCAGCGCGAGATAGAAACCCCAGTCCCCCAGGTCACGGCCGGAGGCGGTGGCATAACGCTGAGCGAGGATGTCCGGGCTCGGCAGGCGGTCACTCGTCCACGCGGCTTGCGTGCCGAGTGCCCGATCGAACACCGGCGAGCGGTACACGCACATCAGTGCCACATCGGTGAGCGGATCGCCCAGGGTGGACAGCTCCCAGTCGACCACCGCCCGGACCCGGGCCGGATCGGACGGATCGACGATGGTGTTGTCGATGCGGAAGTCGCCGTGCACGATCGCGCCCGGCGCTTCCGGTGGCAACGCCTCGCTCAGGGCCGTGCACAGGGTGGTGACGTCGGCGAGTTCGCGGGTTTTGACCCGATCCCATTGCGACGCCCAGAGTTTCACCTGCCGCGCGACGAATCCGGCCGGGCGCCCGAATTCACCGAGACCTACCGCACCGGGATCGACGGCGTGCAGATCGGCCAGCACCCGCACCAGTTCGTCCACACTCGCGGCGACCTGTTCATCGGTGAAGGCCGCGAGATCGTCCTGACCACGCACGACCGCGCCGTCGACGAATTCGACGATCGTCGCCGGGGCACCGAGGACGGTGCCGTCGGCGTCGAAGGCCACCGTCCGCGCCACCGGCACCGCGGAATCCTGCAGTGCCCGGGTGACGGTGTATTCGCGGGCCATATCGTGCGCCGAGGGTGTGAGGCCCGCGACCGGAGGACGCCGGACGACCCATTTCGACACCCCGTCGGAGGCGGCGAAGGTCAGATTGGAGCGACCGCCGCTGATCAGCTCGACCCGCAACTCCCCCTGTACCGGCACGCCCTGCTCGCGCAGAAACCGTTGCAGTGCGGGCACATCCATACCGGGCAACGTCACACTGTCCCCCGTTGTCATTCGGCTTCCCGCTTCGCGCGCCGGGCGGCACCGACCGCGCGTTTGGCGATCGCCCACCGATGAACCTCGGAGGGCCCGTCGTAGATCCGGAACGGCCGCACCTCGCGCGACAGCCGCGCCAGCGGCAGATCACCGGATACGCCCAGCCCGCCGCACATCTGCACACTGCGATCGACGATCTGGAAGATCGCCTCGGCGGCAAAGGTTTTCGCGATCGAGGTCGCATTGGCCGCGGGCTCGCCGAGATCGAGTTCCCAGCAGGCACGGGTCAGCAGCGCCCGGGTGGCGGCGATATCGATCTCGTTGTCGGCGATCATCTTCTGGATCATGCCGAGATCGCCGAGCCGCGAACCGAAACCCTCGCGTTCGGCGACATACGCCACCGCGACATCGTGCCCGCGGCGCGCGGCACCGAGCCAGCGCATCACATGGGTCATGCGCGCCGGGCCCAGCCGCACCTGCGCGTATTCGAAACCGCGATCGACCGCGCCCAGTACCGCCGAATCCGGAACCAGTACATCGTCGAAGAACACCTCGCAGTGCCCGCCGATCATCGACTTGTCCAGGGTGTCGATGTGGCGCTCCACGCGGATTCCCGGCGTATCGGCCGGGGCGAGGAACATGGTCGCGCCGCCGCGCTGAACGGGTTCACCGGAGGTCCTGGCCATGATGATGAAGAAGCCCGCACCGTCCGCGCCGGTGATGAACCACTTGTGCCCATTGATGCGCCAGCCGCCCTCGGCCCGCTCCGCGCGGGTGGCCAGGGCGGAGGGATCCGATCCCGCACCCGGCGCCGGTTCGGTCATGGCGAAGGCCGAGCGCAGGTCGCCGCGCGCGAGCGGTTCCAGGAACTGCTGCTTCTGCTCCGGATTCGCGATATGGGCCAGCATGTGCACATTGCCCTCGTCGGGCGCCGCGATATTCAGGGCGGTCGGACCGAACAGCGAGTACCCGGCCTCCTCGAAGACCGGCGCCCGATCCGACATGTTGAGGCCGTGCCCGCCGAACTCGACGGGGGCGTGCGGCGCGAACACTCCGGCGTCCCGTGCCGCTTGCTGGAGTTCGACCCGGATCTTGTCGCCGCCCGCGACGGCGATGTCACCGCCGTGCGCGTCCTCCACCGGCAATACCGTCGCGCGGACGAATTCCCGGGTGCGCTCGGCCAGATCCCGGACCTCGGGCGGATAAGACAGTTCGATCGCCACACGTACTCCTCACCACAGCTGCCGAACGATCACTCGGCTCTTATTACCTGAAGACAGTGCCACCATCCCTTTTGCCTTGTCAATGCGGTGCCGAACAGCCCGGCTCATGTTCAGCTATTCTGAACGCCGTGACTTCACCGGACAGCAGCGGGACCGGCGCCCGGCTGCGGCAGGCGCGCACCGCGGCCGGGCTCTCGCTGCGCGAGACCGCCGGACGCCTCGGCGTCAGCCCCGCGACACTGAGCGCCGTCGAGAACGGCAAGACCGGGATATCGGTGCCGCGGCTGCGCGCGGCCGCCGCGGAACTGGGCACCACCGTGTCCTGGCTCGTCGGTGAGCCGCCGCCCGATCGGCCGCCCCGCAGGGCACACCCACGCACACCGCCGCCCGGCGACACATCACGCAGCTGGCGCGAATTTCCACCACTGCCCTTGGACCCCGTGCTGTCGGCGGCGATCGATTCCTTCGTCGAGACCGGCTACCACGGCGCCACCATGCGCTCGATCGCCGAACGGGCCGGAATGAGTGTGCCCGGGGTCTATCACCACTATCGCGACAAACAGGAACTACTGGTCCACGCACTCGATCTGACCATGGCCGAACTGCACTGGCGCCTTCCGGCGGCCCGCACCGAGGGCGCCACCGCGACCCTGCGCCTCGCCCACACCGTCGAGGCGCTGGCACTGTTCCACACCCACCGCCGCGAACTCGCCTTCATCGGCGCCAGCGAGATGCGCAGCCTCACCCCCGCCAACCGGCAACGGATCACGGCTTCCCGCAACGAGATTCAATATCTGCTCGATGAGGCCATCGACGCGGCGCTGACCGAATCCGACCTGCCCCGGGCGGATGCGCGCACCGCCGGACGGGCCGTCGCCACGATGTGCACGGCACTTCCGCAGTGGTTCCGCCTCGACGGCCCCACCTCACCCGAGCACATCGCCAATCGCTACGCCGAGTTCGCCCTGCGCCTGCTCGGCCTGCGGGTTCAGCACAGCGTCGCGTAGATGTCCTGAGCCAGCAGGGCGTGGCGGGTCTGCTCGGCCAGCCGCACCGGCCACCGCGATGCCGGTCCGGTGGTGTGCGCGAAGAACTTCGCCGACGCGATCGCGCGATCGTGTTCGACGATGACATCGACACTGCCCCCACGCTGACTCACCATGAAGGCGGCCGTCGGCGGCGCGGCCAGCTGGTAACGGCGTTGCGCCGTTTCGGGATTCACATCGCTGACGGTCGCGGTGACGATATTGATCACGTTCTGGTCCGGGCGGCGGATTCCGCGAGGCATATCGATCGCGACGTCGTGCACAGCGAGAATCAGCTCCGGAAGATCTCCGGCATCCACGGTGATGACCGGTACCCGGCCCGGCGCCGACGAGAGATTCACCGCGCCGCCTTCGACTGTCTGGTACACGGCATCGATCGACTCCAACTCCGGTGATACAACGGCCAGCGCCGCCGAACGCCGGTGTACCCGCGATCGGCGAATCTGCTGCAGTCAGCATTACCCCGATCGAGCCGCCGCCAATCATCTGCGATACCCGGGATGCAAACTCATCGTCCGGAGCGACTCCGGATCTTGTCGAGCACGATGAGTCCGTCCCACGGGACGCCTCATCAGGCATGTCGGCCGGAATCCCGGGCCGCAGCACCTGGACTCGACCACCAGCCAGGCGGTTTCGTGTCGGATGCAGCATCAGCGGGGGTGACTCGCCGGGAGGTTGCGATGTCTCTGGTCGCTCATGGGCTGGGGTGGTTGGGGCTCGACATGGCGGTGGCCCTGGCCCCCTGGTCTTCGCCGTGATCGGCGTAACGGCGCCGGGTCGCGGATTCTGGACGGAATTCTCCGTTGCGCTCGGGTTCATCGGAATGTCGATGCTGGGCATGCAGTTCGCGCTGGTCGCGCGGTTCCAGGCGATGGCGGCGCCGTTCGGTGAGGACGCGCTGGTGCAGTTCCATCGCCAGATCTCCTATGTCGCACTGCTATTCATCCTCGCCCATCCGATCCTGCTGCAGCTCGCGGGCACCGACATCATCGGACTGCTCAACCTGGCACAGGCGCCATCCGGCCCGGCACCCGAGCCTGGCTCGACGGCCCGCACGGCGTGTTCAGCCCCGACCGCAACGAGGGACCCGGATTCGTACTCATCGCCGGCGGGGTCGGGATCACCCCCATGGTCAGTGTCCTGCGCACCATGGCCGACCGCGACGACCGCCGGCCCGTCGTCCTGCTGTACGCCTGCCGCTCCCTCGCCGAGGCGACCTTCGCCGACGAGTTGACGGCTCTCGACAGCCGACTCGACCTGACCACCGTGTACATCCTCGAACGGCCCGGGCCGGACTGGGACGGCGAGCACGGATTCATCGATCGAGGTGTCCTGTCCCGCCACCTTCCCGAGCGGCACGAACGACTCCAGTACTTCATCTGCGGACCGGCGCCTATGGTCACCGCTGTCGAAGACGCACTGGCCGCGGAAAGCGTCCCCGCCGAACGGGTTCACACCGAGCGTTTCAATTTCGTCTGAGAGGGCCCCGGCGATGCGTCACACCTACACCACCCGCGCGGTCGTCGCGATCACCGTGATCCTGCTCGCCGCATCGGTCTGGTTCGCCCTCGCCACCAACTGAGCCGGGCCGCGAAGCCCTGTGCGCCAACGGTTTACGAGGCCGCGATCAGCCCAGCCAGGGATAGGGTAATCGGAGTATCGCCGCGATGTGGTCGGCCACCTCGTCACCGTGCCGAGGGATGCCACCGGCCCGCAGTCCGCGCATCAGGTGCAGATGCAGCGATTGCAGGGTGGCGAAGGTGTTGGCCGCCCATGCCGGGCAGGGGCCCTGGCCGGCGTCGGCGAAGGCGTCGTCCACCACATCGAACCAGCCGAGCGCCTGATCCCGGGTGAGGTCGGGCGTGTGCAGGACGGCGGTGATGGCACGGGCCAGGCGGGCGTCCTCGAGGTGGCTGTAGCGATAGCCGGTGTCCTTGGCGGTCATCCGGTACGCGCACAACTCCAGGATGTCGGGCGCGTGGCGGGGCACGGCCCGCGCGAAGGCGACCGCGGCGTCGGCACCGTGGGCCACCGCGTGCAACCAGCCCAGCGTCTCGTCGTAACCGCGCACATCGCGCTCGGTCCGGTACCAGTTCTCGAATACCTCGTACCAGCGTTCCACCCGCCCGCCGGGGAGTTCGATGTCGCGCCCCAGCACGACGCCGAACACCAGTGCGGCGAAGGTCCGCGCCTGCACATCCGGATGTCCGGTGAGCCGCTCGGCCATGATGTCGCCGAGGCGGCAGAGTTCGGAATCCAGTACGCCCCGCCGTCCCCACACCGACACGGCGGTATAGCCGAATTCGTCGCGTACCACCGGATTCGGTGCGGCCAGCATCTCCGTGAGCACATCCACCAGCCGCGACACCTCGGCCCCGGCGGGCACCGCCCAATCGTCGGCCGCCACCGCACGCCAATCGATTCCGCCGATGACCGTGTCCCGGTTGCCCATTCGGCGATGATAGTTGCCGCGCCGGTCCGGTCGGCCGGCTACCGGAACGGGGTGATGTCCGAAAGGCGTTCGGCGCGAATCTTGTTCACCCACTCCGGATCGGCCAGCAACGCCCGGCCCACCGCGACCACATCGAATTCACCGCGTTCGAACTGTTCTCGCAGGACCCGGAAGCGGTGCGCCTGCGTCTCGTCGATCCGATCGCCGCGGAAGACACTGTCCACTCCGACCGAACCCACGGTGATCACCGGTAATCCGGTGATCTTCTTGGTCCAGCCGGCCAGGCTGAGATCGTCGGCGTGATCGGTGAAGTCGGGCAGCCAGTGCCGGCGCAGCGAGGTGTGGAATACATCGACGCCCGCGTCGGCGAGCGGCGTCAGCAGCTGTTCGAGTTCGGCCGGGGTATCGGCGATCCGGGCGCTGTAATCGACGCCCTTCCATTGCGAGTACCGGTAGATGATCGTGAAGTCCGGTCCCACGGCCTCGCGCACCGCCGCCACCACACGCGCAGGGAACGACGCGCGACGACCGAGTGTGCCGCCGTATTCGTCGTCGCGGCGATTGGTCGCGGTCCAGAAGAACTGGTCGAGCAGGTAACCGTGCGCTCCGTGCAGTTCGATGCCGTCGAATCCCAGCGTCTTCGCCAGCACCGCCGACTCCACATACGAGCCGATCAGCGTGTCCAGATCAGCGGCCGTCAGCGCCCGGCCCACCGATTGCCCGGTGTGATCCACACCGGACGGGCTGACCGACCGCACATCGGGCTCGAAACCGGGTTCGGTGCCCCTGTCGACCCCGGTGTGCCACAACTGCGGGACGATGGCGGCGCCCTCGGCATGCACCGCGTCGACCACCGCGCGCCACCCCTGCGCACTGTCGTCACCGTAGAACCGCGGTACCGCGTCGAACGGCCCGGCCGCCGGACCGCGGACATAGGTCCCCTCGGTGACGATCAGGCCGACCCCGCCCGCCGCGTGCTCGCGGTAGTACTCGACGTTCTCCGCATTGGGCACTCCGCCCGGCGACTTCACCCGCGTCATCGGGGCCATCGCGAACCGGTTCCGCAGCCGCAACGATCCAGCGCGGAACTCGGTGAACAACTCGTCGAGACCGACCGAGAGGTCACCGATCGATTCTTGTGACATGGCGCACATTTCCTTCCGATTCGACAACGCGGGTTCGAAGGAGATTTCGGCAACCTTCGAATTTCTTGGGCAACAGCGACCGCGCCGCGAGCATTCCTGCCCGGCGGTTGTGCCCGATCACGAAATCCGCGCCGGCGTTCGGTGGGATCCACTCGAGTGCGCCGCCAACGTCGCGTGTTGTGCTCCGGCACGACCGTAGGCTGCGCTGGTGAACGATCGAGTGCCCAATGGGCGCATCGCGCGCGGCAGCCGGATCGGCAAGCTGGCCGCGGGTCAGGCGATCCGTGGCGTCGGCACCCGGCTGTCGGCAGTCGGCCGCACCGAGGAGGCGCGGCAGCGGCTCAGCGAGCGCTCGGCGATGCAGGCCGCGCAGCAATTGGTGACGGTGCTGGGCGGGATGAAGGGCGCGGCGATGAAGCTGGGCCAGATGCTGTCGGTGCTCGATTTGGATCTGCTGCCCGAGCAGCAGCGCGAGATGTTCAGCACCAAACTCGCCGAATTACGCGATCGGGCACCGGTCTTCCCGTTTCCGGAAATGCGGGAGGTCATCGAGGACGATCTGGGGCCGATGGGACGCATCTTCGCCGACTTCGACGAGACGCCGATCGCGGCCGCCTCCATCGGACAGGTGTACCGGGCCCGGTTGCGCGACGGGCGGCAGGTCGCGGTCAAGGTCAAATATCCGGGCGTGGATCGCGCCGTCGAATCCGATATGCGCAATCTCATGCTGATCAGCCGCCTCTGGAAGGCACTGCTGCCCAGCGCCGCCGATGAAGAGGTGCTCGGCGAGGTCGCGCGCAGCATCGGCACCGAACTCGACTACCCGCGCGAGGCGCGCACCCAACATCACGTCGCCGCCCGCTACCGCGATCATCCCTACATCACCGTGCCTGACAGCATCGGTGCGTACTGCGGGTCGAACGTCCTGGTCACCGAACTCGTCGAGGGCCGGCCGTTCGAGCATGTCCGGACGCTGCCCGACGCCGAACGCAGCGATATCGGTGAGCTGATCTACCGCTTCTACATCACCTCGCTGTTCACCGACCACGAATTCTGCGGCGACCCGCATCCGGGCAATGTCCTGCTCACCACCGACGGCCGCCTGGCCTTCGTGGACTTCGGCCTCTATACCTCGATGAATCCCGCCGATGTCGAACTCGAACGCGACATCATCCGCGCCGCCTACGAGGATCGTGCCGAGGATATCTACGACGCCTGGATCGAACAGGGCATCGTCGACCCCGCCTCCGATGTGAGCCCGCAGGAATGCCTCGGTTACATCCGCGCGGCGGCCGGCTGGCACCTGATCGACGAAAACATCACCGTCACACCGGAACTCGCCACCAGCGCGGTGGTGCTGGCGGTGGATCCCCGATCGGCGGAATTCGGCGGAATGCGCCGCCAGCGCCTCCCACCCGAACACGTCTTCTCCCGGCGCGCCGATCTGTTCACCTTCGCCCTCCTCGGTCAGCTGCACGCCACCAACAACTGGCACCGGCTCGCCCGGGAGTGGATGTATCACGAGGCCCCCGCGACCCCGATCGGGCGGGAGATCGCGCGCCGTCGGTCACATCCGGACCACTGACGAGTTCTGCGTCACGATCGCGCGCTCGCCCGGCCGGGCTCGGGCGCGTGCCCGGATCTGCCGAGCGACCGAATTCCCTTGCCGGAGCACATGGTTCGCAGCACCGGCCGCGATCGCGAAAAATGCGATGTGACCTGGACCCCATCCAGGTATGGGAGGTCTGCTGGTCCCTCACCACGGGCGGTTCTACCGTGAATTCGTCGACGCACAACGCAGTCGCCGGCGTCATCCGCGATCATCACGCACCCGTGCCGATCGCGGCACATGGACGACAGACAGACCCGGAGTAATGGCTTCCCGCACCCCCCGTTCCCCCCGCACCCCTTGGACCGATAACACTGCCCGCCTCGTGGGCACCGAGCCGCCGCGCACCGCACCATCGGGTGAGCGACGCCGGATCCTACGGCTGCTGTGTTGCGCCGCATTCGGTGCCGGCACCGTCGCGCTGCTGTTCCAGCCGTGGCTATCGGTAACGGGCCCGAGCGGAACGATCCGGACGGATGCCTTCGGCGCGCTCGATGCCGACAGCGGGATCCGGGACAACTGGGCGGGTTCGGGCCTGCAAACTCTGGAGATCAGCGGCGGCTGGGCGATCCTGACCTGCGTGGCGGCTCTGGTGGCGATCGTCGCGACCGTCGCATATCTACGCACTCGTATCGCGTTGTTCGCTCATGCCGTTGCCGTGGCCGGTTCGGCCGTCGCGGTCTTCGTCATCGCGGATGTGCTGTATCTGAACGGCAAAGCGGCCGAGCTGCGCACCATCGCCGACGACAACAGCGTCTCCGGCCTGGTCGGCGACCTCCTCGGAAATGTGGATACCGCCGATCAGACGATCGGCTCCCATCTCGGCATCGCCGTCCTGCTCGCCGGGGTCACCGCCTTCGGTGCGGCGGCCAGTGCGCTGTTGAACTATCAGCCCGTGGTCGCGGCGCAGCGGGCCGCGGTTCCGATCCCCGCAGCCGCTGTACGCGAACCGGCTGTGGTCGCGGCCGCGGCGGCCGCGTCCACTGTGCCCGAACCGGCCGCGCCCGCACCGACCGTGGCCGAGCTCGCTGTCGCCGCACCGGCTCCGGCCGAGCCTACTGTGCCCGAACCCGTTACGGCCGAGTTGACTACGCCGGAGCCTGCCGACGATCAGCCCGCATACCGCGTTCTCGAACCCGCCCCGTCGGCCGCCATGAAGGACTCGCGCTGGCGCATAGTCATTCCCGCGGCCGAAACGTACAAGCCCACTCCCAAAGTACGCACGATCGCCCGCACGAGCAGGTAGCAGTACCCGCCGGGCCCGGTCTCACCACCGGGCCCGGAATCCGGCGCCGGAACAAACTACGGTCGAGTCCGATTGCACCGAGTACCCAATCGGAAGGAAATCTGTAGTGACCGATCTGCTGTCGCTCACCCCGGACGAGTTGCTGACCACGACTCGCGCCGTGCGCCGCCGCCTCGACCTGTCCCGGCCCGTACCGCTGGAGGTGATCCGCGAGGCGCTCGAGGTGGCGCTGCAGGCTCCCTCGGGCGGCAACCGGCAGAAATGGCACTGGATCGTGCTGACCGACCCGGCGATCAAGGCGCGAGTAGCGGACTACTACGGACGCTCCTATCGGGCCTACCGCAAGGCCATCGGCGATCCCACCGATCCGGCCGCCGTGCGCGTCGCCTCGAGTTCGGACCACCTGAGCCAGGTGATGGCGGAGGTCCCGGTGCTGGTGATCGGCGCGATCGACACCGGTGGCGCCGACCTCGGCGATAATCAGGCGGGGCTGTGGGGATCGGTGCTGCCGGCGGCCTGGAATTTGGCACTGGCCCTGCGCGCCCGCGGCCTCGGAACCACCTGGACCACACTGCATCTGCAGTACGAGCGCGAGGTCGCCGAGATCCTCGGCATTCCGGACACGGTGCGTCAGGGCGTCCTGCTGCCGGTGGCCTACACCAAGGGCACCGATTTCCGGCCCGGCCCGCGCGCCGACCTCGACGCGGTACTGCACGTCGACCAGTGGTGAGGACCGGGCCTGTTGGTCGTCAGATCAGCGCGCGCAGCGGGCCCTGCGGGTCGACGCCGAGCGAGCCCAGCGCCGCGGCGTGATAGGTACTGCCGGGCACATGGATGGCGTGTGAGAGCCCGGCGTGCGCGTCGCGCCAATAGCGTTGCAGCGGTTTGTCCATGCGCAGGGCGTTACCGCCCGAGCGGGCGAAGATCTGATCGACGGCGGTGACCGCGCGCCAGGCCGACCGGATCTGGGTGCGGCGGCCGGCGGCGCGGTCGTCGAAACCGACCTCACCGCCAGCCTCCACGATGCCGTAGATGTGGTCGATATTGGCCAGCAGTTCCTGGCGGGCGGCGTTGATATCGGCGGCCGCCTCGCCCAGGGCGTACATCACGTACGGATCGTCCTTGATCGCGACGCCGGCGGCGGTGACGCGTTCGCGCTGATAGTCCAGATGCGCCGCCAGCGCGCCCTCGGCGATGCCGATCACCGCGGCGGTGATGCCGAGCGGGAACATCGACGACCACGGCATCAGATACAGCGGGTCGGTCATCCCGGCCTCGCGCTGTGCGCTGCCGTCCATGACCTTGCGGCTGTCCATCACGCGATGGCCCGGTACGAAGGCGTTGTCGACGATGATGTCCTTGGATCCGGTGCCGCGCAGGCCCACCACATCCCACGAATCCTCGACGATGGTGTAGTCCGCGCGCGGCAGGATCATGTGCAACACCGATGGTGGCATCACCGGCTTGCCGTCGGCACCGGCGAGCATCGCGCCCAGGATGATCCAGTCGCACGCATCGGTACCGGAGCTGAATTGCCAACGGCCACTGAACATGTAACCGCCCTCGACCGCAGTGGCCATCCCCTGGGGCGCATAGGGCGAGGCGACCCAGGTATCGACACCGGGGCCCCAGATCTCCTCGGCCACCTTCGGATCGGCATAGGCCAGCTGATACGGATGCACGCCGACCACGCCGTTGACCCAGCCCGCCGCCGGATCCAGCGCCGCGGTGGCCATCACGGTTTCGGCGAACTCTCGCGGCCGCACCTCGAGGCCACCCCAGGTGGCGGGCTGCAGCAGCCGGATGGACCCGGCCGCACGCATATGCGCCACCGTCGCATCGGGTAGCCGGCCGAGCCGCTCCGCCTCCCACGACTGCTCGCGCAGTTCATCGGCGAGATCGCTGATCCTGTCCAGTACACGCACCGTCATAGCCTTTTTCCTACTCGTCCGGCGGCCTCGATGGGCACGAAATCTCGCTGTCCGGCATCCGGTCTCATCGCCGCACGAGGCGGACCGGCTGCGTCGCTATGGCATTGATGGACAGCGCTCGCGACGCGAACCGCCACCCCTGTTCGGTGCGCAGGTACCGGTCGGGGTAGCGCAGATACCAGATCAGATCGGTGATCCGGCCGTCCTTCTCGACCCAGTGGTGCGCGATCCCGGCGATCGAGCCCGTCGCCGTGTCGTCGTCGGTGCGGGTGTAGACCTCGCCCACGATCGAGTGCTGAGTGCGCAGTACGTCGCTCAGCGAGGCCATCGCGGCACGAACGCCGTCCCGGCCGTCGTGACGGATGTGCGGACCGAGCACCTCGGGCGGTGCGGGCATGGTGAGTTGTGCTGTGCCGGTGAACAATTCGATGACATTGTCGATCCTGCTCGCATCGACCCCGGCCGCGTAGCGGTGCACGAGATCCGACAGCTCCAGCCGATCTGCCACCGACAGCGTCATTGCTCGTCCTTCGATCATGTCCCCCCGGAAACCCGGACGACGCCGGGTTTCCGGGGACGTGGCGACCGGTTCAGCGGGTGGCGATGATCGCCGAGCCGTGACCGAACAGTCCCTGATTCACCGCGATACCCGCGCGCGCGTTCTCCACCTGGCGGCCGTCGGCCCGGCCGCGCAACTGCCAGGTGAGCTCACAGATCTGCGCGATGGCCTGGGCCGGAATGGCCTCACCGAAGCAGGCCAGCCCACCGCTGGGATTCACCGGTATCCGGCCACCCAGAGTCGTCGCGCCACTGCGCAACAACTCCTCGGCGCCACCGACCTCACACAACCCGATGTCCTCGTACCAGTCCAGTTCCAGTGCGGTGGACAGGTCGTAGACCTCGGCGAAGGACAGCTCGGAGGGACCGATCCCGGCCTCTTCGTAGGCGGCTCGGGCGAGCTCGGAGCGGAAGGTGCGCGGCGGCGCCTCGACGGCCACGGCGGAATCCGTCGCGAAATCCGGCAGGTCGATGACGGTCTTCGGGAAGGTCGGCGTCACCGTCGACAACCCGCTGATACGCACCGGATCGGCGATACCGTGCCGGCGGGCGTAGTCCATCGAGGTGAGTACCAGCGCGGCACCGCCGTCACTGGTCGCGCAGATGTCGAGCAGCCGCAATGGGTCCGAGACGATCGCGGAGGCCGCGACCTCCTCGGCCGACACCTCCTTGCGATAGCGCGCGTAGGGGTTGTTCAGGCCGTGGCGGGCGTTCTTCACCTTGACCGCGGCGAAATCGTCGAGCGTGGCGCCGTGCAGCGCCATCCGGCGACGGGCGTACAGCGCGAAGTAGATCGGGTTGGTGGCACCGAGCAGGTGGAAGCGCAACCAGTCCGGATCGTCGCGGCGTTCACCGCCGACCGGCTGGAAGAAGCCCTTCGGCGCGGCGTCGGCACCGATCACCAGCGCCACATCGGTCAGCCCGGCCAGGATCTGGGCGCGCGCGTTCGCGATGGCCTGCGCACCGGAGGCACAGGCGGCGTAGCTGCTCGAGATCCGCGCACCCGACCAGCCCAGCGCCTGAGCGAAGGTCGCACCGGAGACGAATCCCGGGTAGCCGTTGCGGATGGTGTCCGCGCCGGCGATGTAGCCGACGTCGCGGTGGTCCACGCCGGCATCGGCCAGCGCCGCCCGCGCGGCGACCAGTCCGTATTCGACGAAGTTGCGGCCCCACTTGCCCCACTGGTGCATACCCGCACCGAGGACGGCGATGTCGCGAGAGTTGGTATCAGGCATCGACCGGCCTCCACATCCACACGGTGTGCTCCGCTTCCTCGTCCTCGTAGAGCACGCCGACGGTCAGCTCGACCGGCATGCCGACGGCCAGATCGTCCACGGTGAGCCCGCGCACGATCTGTCCGAGAATCACCATCTGCTCCAGCTCGAGCTCGACCGCGGCGACGACGTAGGGCTCGAACGGATCGGACGAGACGTAGGGGGCCGGCGGTTTGTAGCGGGCATCGGCGTACGACCAGATCCGGCCGCGCGTGGAAAACCGGTACTCGGCCAGTTCGGAGCCGTCCTTGGGAGCGGCGCATTGCGGATTGCGGCACGCGAGGGTGTTCCGGGGGAAGTACGGTGTGCGGCACACATCGCAGCGACTTCCCACGAGACGTACCGTGCCGTCGTCCGCAGTGAACCAATCTGCCACCGCGGGGCGTTGTTCTTTCTGCACAGCCCCGACGTTATAGGAACACGTTCTACTTTGGAACCGTCAATCCCGGCCGGTGGAATCGGAGCCGGAGTACGGTGAGTGCGGATCGAGGATGCGACGAGGCCCTCGAGACGATCGGGAGTATCGCACCACGATGGGCACCAAAGCCATTGACCCGCAGTCGATCCGCAATGTCACGATCATCGGCGATCCTGCCGACACCGCCCGTGTCACCGCTCGCCTGTGCCACCGTTCCGCCACGGTTCACCGGGTGACCGACCGCGCCGAACACACGATTCACTTCGCCGAACTGTCCACGCACGCGCCCATCGCGGCGACCGAGCGCGCCATCCGGGTCGCCGACGGCGTGATCGTGATCGTGGACGCCGCCGCCCCGGGCACCGCGGCGATCGCGACGCTGCTGCGGGTCGCCGACGATCATCAGGTCGCGCGGCTGTGCCTGGTGACCGGCCTCGACCGGCCATCGGCCGACTTCGACGGGTGTATCCGCACGATCGCCGATACCCGCGGCGCGGTGCCGCTGACGGTGCAGATTCCCCGAGGCACCGGCGCCGCATTCGAAGGTGTCATCGACCTGGTCTCGATGTGGGCGCTCGCACCGATGGGCGTCGAGTTCTACGGCAGCCGCTGGCAGGTCGCCGAGCAGTGCCATCGCGACCTCGTGGCCACGGTGTCCGAACAGGACGGCGCGAACGATTCCGACGATCCGCGCGAGACGTCGCCCACCCGGTTGCACGACCGGATCCGTCGGCTGACCCGTATCGGCGAAGCCGTACCCGTCCTCTGCGATCCGGCACCGTGGAGCGACGATCCGGCCCCGCTCCTGGACGCCGTCTGCCGGTACCTTCCCTCACCCATGCACGTCTGCCAGCCCGAACACGCCCTCGACTACTGAGCGCGGGTAGGCGTTAGGCCCGCGCGTCGGAGACCGGCTGCCGATCACCGTTCGGCGCGGGTACATCGTCGGCGAGCCGGACCCCGGCCAGCCCGGTCCAGCACAGCCCGGCCGTCGCCACGACGGCCTCGTTCTTGGGCAGCGGCTTTCCGGTGGCCACCCAGTCCCGCGCACAGGACTGGGCAATCGCGACCAGCTCGGCGGTGATCAGCCATCCCCGCTCGGCGACCGGCAGCGGATACGGCGCCAGCGCCCGCGACACGGCGTCGGTGCACAGCGCCCCGGCCCGGTGCGCCATCCGCTGTGCCGACGGCTCGTCGACCGCGGCCGCACCGTCCAGCAGCACGGCGCTGCGCAGGTGGATATCGGCGAAGTCGAATATCGCGGTCACCGTCGCGGTCACGATCGATCGCATGTTCTCGGCCGACGCCAGCGCGACAGTGAGGGACTCCTCCAAGTCCCGCGTCGCTTCCTGCAGGACCGCCAGATACAACTCCAGCTTGCTCGAAAACGATTTGTACAGCACCGGTTTGCTGATTCCCGCGCGGCACGCGATCTCGTCCATACTCGCCGCCCGATAACCGCACGCCGCGAACAACCCGGACGCCGCCGCCATGATCACGCGCCGACGCTCCTGCCTGGCCTGCGCCATAGTCCCGTTCACCGCCCTGACCACCTCCTGGGATCTCACGATAACGACCCGCGAATCCGGCCGGGCCCGGCATCCTCACCGGATGCTCACGAGCGGCAGCGAATCACCGGCGAATCGACGGCCCGGTCAGTCGCCGACGCCGGGGTTCGGGTTCGGCGGCAGATCCGCGACCGCCGCCGCCACCGTGGGATACAATCTCGGCGCGGCGGTGCCCGGATCGGCGGCCGCGAGCGCGTCACCGAACTGCCCGATTGAGCGAGCGATGCGGAAATCGATACGGCGACGGCCGAGATCACGTTCCAGATCGACGAGCATCGCCGCCGCGGTGACGTCGATACTCGGTGAGGTCTCGGCATCGAGGACCACCAACCGCGTGCGGTCGGTGCACAATTCGTCGATCTGTTCGCGGATGTAATCGGCATTGGCGAAGAACAATCCCGACTCCACGCGAACGACCAGCAGATCGGGCCGAGATTTCAGATCCGGATGCCGGTCCGCGTCCACCCACAACGTGCCGGTGTGCACCACGCGCGCGACATGTGGCCGCGAGGTCCGATACACCAGCAACAGCATCGAGATGCCGATGCCGATCAGCAGGCCCGGCAGGGTGTCGAAAAGCAGTACACCGAACATCGCCGCCACGGCGGCGGTGAAATCTGCCCGAGCCGCCTTGCCGTAGATCCCGCCCAGACGTTGCGTCCACACCCGATACAGCCGCCGCAACGCGGCGAAGTCGACCAGCTCGATCACCGCGGCGATCACGACACCGGCCAGGGTCGCCTCGGGCAGCTTCTCGAACAGGCCCGTCAGGAACAACAGCGTCAGCACCGTCAGTGCCGCGACCACCAGCCCGCTGAGTTGGGTTTTCGCCCCCGCCGACCCGTTGACCGCGGTCTTGGACAGGCTGCCGTTGACGACCATGCCCGACGATAGGCCCGCACCCAGATTCGCCGCCCCCAGCCCGAGCAACTCACGATTGGCGTCGACCTGGTAACCCGCTTTGGCCGCATAGGTTTTCGCGGCGCCCAGCCCCTCGGCGAACCCGATCAGCAACACCCCGATCGCCGGACCGGCCAGATCGACGAAGTCGTCGAATCCGATACCACCGGGTAGCCCGACCGCGGGCAGCCCGGAGTCGATATGGCCGACGATGGCGACGCCCTTGTCGTCGAGACCGAACACCGCCACCGCGCCGATGCCGATCAGGACGGCCAGCAGGGAACCGGGAACCAACGGCAGCCAGCGTTTGAGTCCCATCACGATCGCGAGGCTCACCACCCCGATGACGAATGTCCGCCAGTGGATGTCGCCGAGCCGGGTCAGCACACCCCACGCCTGTTCGAAGAAATCGCCGTCGTGTTTATGGACGCCGAGCAGCTTGGGCACCTGCCCGATGATGATGGTCAGCGCCAGGCCGACGATGAAGCCCTTGAGCACCGGCTCCGAGATGAACGCGGCGACGAAACCCAGGCGGATCAGCCCGGCCAGCAGTCCGGCGATACCCGTGGCGATCGCCAGCGCAGTGGACAGTGCGAGGTATCTGCCACCGTCGGCACCCGCCATCGGCGTCACGATGGCCGCCGACAGTGCCGCGGTCGCAGACATCGGTCCCACGATCAGATGCCGGGAGCTACCGGCCAGCGCGTACAGGATCAGCGACGGAATCGCCGCGTACAGACCGACTACCGGCGGGACTCCGGCGATCGAGGCATAGGCCAGACCCTCCGGTACCAGTACGGCCCATACCGTCAGGCCCGCGATGATATCGGCGCGCAACCATTGCGGCCGGTAGCCCGCGAGCGATTCGAACACCACCCACCGTGTCGCCACCGCATCCTCCACCCTCGTTGCGCCGCTCCGCGTCACAGCCCGCGGCAGTGCCCACATCCGCACGCTAGCGGCGCGCATCGGAGGTCTCGTCACTCGTTCCGGGTGAAATCGCCTCGACAGGACGCGCCCGAATCGAGCTCACCTGCATCGGGTGAGCCGAATTCCCGCCTCTACCCGGCAGACTCGACCCACGGAATCGCCGCACGCGACGTGATATCCGACGCGGGGTGGCTTCGGCTCCGTCGCCGCATGGAAGGAGCCCGGTCGTGTACCACCTGTTACCCGCCGGCCAGCGCCGCACACTCGATGAGCTCACCGACCGGCTGGACCTCTCGACCGGCGATACGAGCGCCAAACGCTCCGCCTTCTGGATGATGCTCGTCCTGTCCGCGATCATCGCGATCTCCGGTGTCATCGGCGACTCCACCGCGACGGTGATCGGCGCGATGATCGTTGCCCCGCTGTCGGTGCCGATCCTGGGTATCGGCCTCGGGATCGTCACCGGTCGAGCAGCGCTCATCGGACGCAGCGTCCTGCTGGTCACCATCGGTATCGGACTCGTTGTCCTGCTGGGCTACCTCTTCGCTCAATTTCTGCCCAACCCCGTCGACGTGCTGTCGAATTCACAGGTGGTGGGCCGCACTTCACCGAAACTCATGGATCTGACCGCGGCGCTGGCCACCGGGCTGGTAGCCGCGGTGGCCATCACCCGCCGCGATGTCGGCGATGTACTCCCCGGCGTCGCCATCGCCATCTCCCTGGTCCCGCCGCTGGGCGTGGTCGGGGTCTGCCTGGGGTCGGGTGCGCCCGCGTTGGCGCTGGGCGCATTCGTCCTGTTCGCGTCCAATGTGCTGGCCATGATCATCACCACGACGATCGTGCTGGTTGTCGCCGGATACGGCCGTGCGCAGGAAGCGACCGTTCGCAGGGGCCGGGCCTACGCGGTCCTGGCGGTCGCGCTGGCTCTGGTGGTGGTCCCGATGGCCGTCAACTCACTGACGTCGTTGTGGGCCGGCCAGATCGCCGACGCCGGACGCAGCTGGCTGCAGGACACTCCGGGCGCCGAGATCACCGATGTCACCCTGCACAGTGATACCGCCACCGTATCGGTGCTGGGCCCGCAGCAACTGCCGCCGGTCGCCGTGCTGCAGCACTCGGTCGACGATCTGGTCCCGTGGAATCCGAAGGTGATCGTGATCCATACCGTGGGCAGCAGGGGCGGCGATCACTGATCCGCCCGATCGGTCGCGCCGCCATCATCTGGACGCGACTCGGCTACTTGCCTGCGGCATCGGCCTTGTCGTCGCCCACCGCGAGGTGACGAATACCGAGTCGCTCGGCGAAGAGATGGCGCTGGACGATCCAGCCCGCGGCCGACAAGGCCACCCAGGCCGCGATGGCCAGGAACTCCTCCCACCCCGAGTCCGGCGATCGCAGGAACGCCAGATGATCCGACATCCGGCCCATCCCGCTGAGCACCATGCTCGCGCCGCCGATCGAGGTCAGCCACAACAACGCGCGCTCGCGGAACCGGTCGGCCAGAAAGGCTCCCGCCACGCACACCGCCAGGATCACGATCATGCTCATCGCCCAGTTCTTGTCCCCCGCCTGGAACACCGCGGACAGTTTCGCCCCCACCATCGCACCGGTCAGACCACCGATCACATACGCCGCGAACTTGAACACCAGCGACACCACCACCCAGGTGACCACCGCGCCGATCAACCCGAACAGCAGCAAGGTCCAGAACGACGGATCGAACAGATCCGCGATCAGCCAGCCGATACCGAACCCGATCGCCACCACACCCAGGTGCACCGACCGAATCCCGTAGAAGCACAGCAACACACCGACCAGTACGACGACAATCCCGTTCATCGGATCCCCTTTCCAGCGGATACCACCGCGACAGCGGGTGTCGCATGCCCTGTGGCGGACGACCGGCGACCGAGGCCCGTCGCCTCGGTCTCGAGCGCACGCCCCGAGTGTCGTCCCGAACGACGGCCGACGTACTCATCCCCTGCGGGTGAACCACCCCGCTGCGGACTGTGCGGCCGTCTCCGGCGGCGGCGGTGGCACAGTGAACCGGAGACGGCCCGAGCGAAGGGGAACACCATGAATCGACGTACGCCCAGCCAGTGGGAAGAACTCACCGCGGCGGACCCCGCTCATTCGACGTGGTACGTGCAGCGGTTCCGGACACTGGCCGCCGAGGGCACCGATATCGTCGGCGAGGCGCGACTGGTCGACGCGATGCTCGACCGCGGCAGCCGGGTTCTCGACGCGGGATGCGGACCGGGCCGGGTGGGCGGTTATCTGCATCGAGCCGGCCACATCGTGAGCGGCGTCGATGTCGATCCCGTGCTGATCGCCGCGGCCGAACAGGACTACCCCGGTCCGACCTGGATGGTGGGTGATCTCGCCGAACTGGACCTGCCGAGCCGCGACTTCGATGCCATCGTGTGCGCGGGAAATGTGATGACGTTCCTGGCACCCTCCACCCGCGAGGCGGTACTGGCCGGGTTCGCCCGCCATCTCGCCCCGGCCGGGCGGGCGATCGTGGGATTCGGCGCCGATCGCGGATATGAGTTCCCGCAGTTCCTGGCCGACGCCGAGCAGGCCGGGCTCGTACTGGATCTGCGGCTTTCCACCTGGGATCTGCGCCCGTTCACCGACGAGTCCGACTTTCTGGTGGCCGTGTTCTCGCGCCGCGAGTAGCAGACAATCGCCTGATTCGGCGGTCCGCTCGGTGAGCACACTATTTAGCCGCCGCGGACCAGCCCTCCCGTAGCTCCTCTTCGGCGGTGTTGAGTACCAGGCACATTCCGGCGGCGAGGATCGGCTGCCACAGGATGGTGAGCAGGCCACCGCCGAACGGCGCGACGACTTCGAATCGCGCCGACCAGCGGACCCCCGTGCCACCGGCCACATCGCCGAAGGTCACCACGCCTTCCGAATGCCTCAGCGGCGGAAACGAATCGGTGATTCGGTAGCGCACCGAATGCGGTGGCGTGTAATCGACGACCTCCAGCAGGCGTCGGACCTGGCCGGCGCGGCGGTGGCGGCAGGAGGTGTCGGTCTGCTGGCCGGGCAACTCGATGCCCGGGCCGGCGAGCAGCGCCGCTCGCAGATCGAGGAATTCGACAGCTCGGTGACGAAACCCGCGATACGTCCCGCGAAATCACCCTCGGGCATCGCGCAGTACAGGTCACCCGGGGCACAGAAAGTGAAGGTACGAGCGGTGATCCAGCCGAATCCGCAGCCCACCGACGTCGCTCACACCGTCGACTCTTAACATATTTGTCGGAATACTCAATCACTTATGCGAGTATCAGCGGATCGTCGGCGCGATGGCGGCCGAGTACCGTCCTCGCCCTCACACCTCGTCGATGAGGCGATCGAAGGATAGTTCCCGCGGTCGGGGCGCGATACATCAGGCGCCGATGGGCGCCGGGGCTCCACGGCCAGAGCATGGGAGCGCCAGAATCGTCGAGATACCAACTGCTGCAACCACTTACCCACACGGTCTCGGGGAATTGCCGCCGGACACGGTCGTAGAAGTCCGCGATGGCTTCCGCCGTGGGCTCGACGGTCGTGAATTCCCCACGGCTCCAGCACATCACCCAATTCACGATGTGCTGTGCCTGCCATATAAGTTCGCCGACACCAACTCACCACGCTGCCTATGGAATCGGTCGTGCACCCGATCGATCACCGCATCCGTGGTCAGCGCGAACAATGCCGAAGTTCCCTTTTCGGAGCTGATGGAATTGATGGCATCGCACGTTGCGGATGAAATCACGGTCCGGATGCAACTTCAGGACACGTGGCTACCGCCGCCGGGATCGCGCTGGTCCAGTTCCGTCCGGGCGACCGCCGCGGCGGTGTCGCGGAGAACGGTCACGCGGTCGCGGACTCCGATGCCACCGCCTTCGCCCACCGATAGTCGGCTTTGCCCGCCGGCGTTCGCCGCACCTCATCGACCAGCACCATCGACCGCGGGATCTTGTAGCCGGCCAATGTCTTTCGGCAGTGTTCCTGGATTTCGTCCAGGGTCGGCCGGTCCCCATCGGGATAGGTCTCGATGACAGCGGATACGCGCTGGCCCATGCGCTCGTCGGGAACCGGGACGACGAGTGCGTCGGCGATCGACGGATGGGCGTGCAATGCCGCCTCGACTTCCTCGGCGAAGACCTTTTCGCCGCCGGTGTTGATGCACTGTGAGCTGCGGCCGAGAAACACTATGGCGCCGTCGGATTCGACCCGTCCCATATCCCCCAGGACCGCCAATCGGGTGCCGTCGGCGCGGGCCGGGAAGGTGCGCGCCGTCTTCTCCTCGTCCTTGTAATAGCCGAGGGGGATGTTGCCGACGCGCGCGATATAGCCCTCCTGATCCGAGCCCGGCGCCAGTTCGTTCAGATTCTCGTCGACCACGATCAGGTTCGGCGACTTCGGCATTCGCAGGCAACCGGACTCGTCGACGGTGAAAGCGCCGTCACTCCCGGTTTCCGAAGCGCCGAAATTATCGCGCAACAACAGATCCGGCTTGACCGCGAGCATCCGCTGCCGCACGCCGACCGACCAGATGGCGCCGCCGGAGGTGATGGAATACAGCGAGCCGAAGTCGATCTCGTCCTTGCGCCGTTCCATCTCGTCGACGAGCGGCAATCCCATACCGTCACCGACGATCAGGATCACCTGCAGCGATTCCCGCTCGATCGCTTCGACGACCGTACGCGGTTCGAAGTCTCGCATGAGCACCACCCGGGCGCCCAGAGTGAAGAAGGTGAACAGCGAAAACAGCGCCGCCCCGTGCATCAGCGGTGCGGCGATGAGGAAGGCGAGTTCCGGGAATTCCTTCGCCGCGTCGGCGACTTCGCCGAGGTTCTGCCGGTCCTCGGTGCCGTACGGGTTGCCACCCGACAGCGGTTTGCGGAAGAAGTCGTCGTGGCGCCACATCACCCCCTTCGGGTATCCGGTGGTCCCGCCGGTGTAGAGCACATAGAGGTCGTCGCCGGTGCGCGGGCCGAAATCGGCGGAATCGGGCAGCGCACGCGCATCCGAGAACGACACCACCGCGATCGACCGTTCCGCGGCCGCGGAACGCAGGTCCTCGGTCACCACACCGATCACGATGACGCTGCGCAGCAGCGGGCAGGAGCCCAGCAGCGCGGCCAGCGCACGCTGATGTCCGGGGAGTTCGACCACTACCGCGACCGAATCCGAGTTGACGAAGATGTATTCGAGTTCGGCCGGTGTGTACCGGTAATTGACGTTGATCGGCACCGCCCGGATCTTGATCAGCCCGAGAATGCTCGTGACGTGCTCGACACTGTTCTTCAGGAAGAGTGAAACATGCTCTCCCGCCGTGATACCGGCACCGGCGAACAGTCGCCCCACCCGATTGGCCTCGGAGTCCAGGCGCGCATAGGTCAGGTTCTCCCCCGCATAGGTCAGCGCTGTACGCTCGGGCACCGCTGCGGTCACAGCTTCGAAGACGTCGGCTATGTTGAACTGCACCATCATCTCTTCCCGTCGGTCAACGCATTTCGACAACTATGGAGGATCTACCACGTGGCAAAGAAAATCATCGTCGAACTGATCGACGACTTCGACGGCAAATCGAAAGCCGAGGAAACGGTCACGTTCAGCCTCGACGGCTTCGAGTACGAGATCGACCTGTCGAACAAGAACGCGAGCAAGCTCCGTAACGCGTTCGAGCAGTGGACCGGACCCGCCCGCAAGGTCGGCCGGATTCCCCGCTCCAAGGCCAAGGCGGGGGCGCGCACGGCAGCCGACAAGCAGCAGACCGGTGCGATTCGCGAATGGGCGAAGAACAACGGCTACAACGTCTCCAGCCGCGGTCGCATCCAGGCCGACATCGTCGAGGCCTACAACAAGGCCAGCTAGCCGCACCCGCTCGAGCAACTGCTCGCGGTGTACGGGGATGCGCGATTCCGCAACGCGCTGCGCCGTGGCCGGATCCGGCCGAGGCCACTCTCGCGGCCCGCGAAACCATCGCCGACGACGAATGCGGTGAACCCCCGGCCGAAGTACCGGCCGGGGTATCCGCCGATCCCGGCACCGTACTGGGGACCACCGCGCCCCTGAGGCCCTGCCGACCCCGCGCCGCATGGTGCGGTCCCGTCCGGCACCGACCTGAATCAGGTCGTGAACCCGGCGCCGCCTCCGGCCCGCCGGCCCGCCCGGTATCGCGGACGCGAGAACCATTCGCTACCAGGCGCGTACGCCCGCGCCGGCCGCCTCCGCTTCCCGGCGGGCTCGTACATGTTTCAACCCGACCGGATTTGGCAACTCTCAGGCAACTACGAGTACGTCAACGCCACCGAGGACGCTCGTCACCGAGACCGCGGAAGGCCTGCGATGAGTTTTCCGGGCGACAACGACACCGGGCCCGCCCCGCGCGAAGATTGGTCATCGGCCGCTCTCGAGGTCGCCGTGGTCGGTATCTCGGATCACGCCGGCCGCCTGCACGGCGATCGGGCGGGCCGCTCCTCCTGGGCGGCGATGCAGGAATATACGGATCTGGTGAACGGGCGCACCGCACTGCAAGCGCACTCCGTTTTCGTGCCCGCCGGACGATTGCGAGCGATCGCCGATCACATCGCCGGACTGCCGTCGACGATTGCCGCGATCGTGCTGATCGGCTCCTTGACCGCGGAAAGCCTTGCCGTGCAGGCGATCACCGCTTCCGCCGATTGTCCGCTGGTAATCACGGAATCCGACGCGTTCAACACCACCCTTACCGCCGCCGCCCTGACCGCGCTGCGCAGGGCCGGCACTCCGCCCGGACGCGGACGGCTCGCGGTGATCGGCCTCGACCACGCTCCCCGCCTGGTCCCCGTACTGCTGGCCTCCGGCGCCGGGAACCTGACCATCCATCACAACGGCGCGCTCTCGGCATCTCTGCGGCATCAGTTGGCCGATGAGCACGATATCGTCATCGACCTCACCTCCGGATCCGGCGCGATCCCGGGTTCTGTGACCGCCCCCGACAGCCCTTTCGGCTATGCCGCGCTCGCCCTGCCCGGCCTCCTCAGCGCCCTGTGCGGCCACAGCGCGACAACCGTCACCTCCGGCGCACTGACGGCCGCCGCACGAGCGATCTCCCTGCTCACCCCCGCCGGCATCGCGGTGCCCGACCTGCGCGACAACCGAATCATCCCCGCCGTCGCGCACCACGTCGGCGCCGCGCTCACCCCCGAACTCCCCCCGGCCCCACATCTGTGAATACACCACGACCGGAACCGCGGAGCGCGCTCCCGATGTTAGCCAGTAGTTCGCGATAAGTCCCGGACGATGTGGATATCGCGACCGGAGCCGGTGCGTCTCCCGCGAACCGCAGGAGGACTCCCGCGCGGCCGAAACCAGCAACACGAACAGGACAGTCTGCGGCGATCTCGAGCGCCTGTCCCTCGAACCTCCTTCGCGAGCAATCAGTTACCTACGCCCCGATGGCACCGGCCACCTCGGACGACGCTGAGACAAGCCAGCAAACAGTACCGGACACGGCGTGCGCCACCTTTCGCGCGGCAGGACCGCGAAACGACAAAACCGACGGTAGCCTCTAATTTGCTACTTGCAAGTAGGGTGCGCTGCTCGATCCGCGAGCCGTCTGGTTCCGGGCGTGAACACCGCAGCCCGCGGCGGCCTCCGGTCGTGCACGAACCGACGACACGAGGAGGGGCCGAGTTGAGTTTTCCAGCCCTCGGATATCTGCACGCCGACGTCTCGCGATGGCAACGACACCACGACGAAGCGCAGATCGCCTGCCTGGCACAGAGCTTGGGGTACACCCTGCGCAAAACCCTTGTGTTCGAGGACCGCACCGACGATCCGATCCAGTACCTCCTCGGTGTGGTGATCGCCTCCGACGCCGAAGCCGTCATCGTGCCCAGCCTCGATCACTTCCCCGACAGCACCGTCCCCGACGAACTCATCCACGTCGCCGACATCATCACGGTGCAGCCCGAACACGCGTACGCCTGGTGGGCAACTCGCGACGTCCCCGATCCCACAGACGGAGCCTGAACTCGCGCAACCGAACCCAACTCGGCGACATGCCGAAGCAGGGCGGCGGATTCGCATCCGTGCACGTGATCCGTCTCACTCCCTGTCACAGCCGTGGGCAATGCGGCGTCTTATGCCCGAATCCCGCACCCAACGGAGGAAAGACAATGACCGACAAGAACGAAGTCGTCGTGATCGGCGGCGGATACGCCGGTGTGATGGCCGCCAACCGCCTGACACAGCGCGACGACGTGCGGGTGACCGTGATCAACCCGCGCCGGGCCTTCGTCCCGCGGCTGCGCCTGCATCAACTGGTGGGCGCGACCCACGACGCTGTCGTCGACTATCGGGAGGTCCTGGCCGAGGGGGTCCGGCTGGTGATCGGCAGCGTGGCGCGGATCGACGCCGCCGAGCGGACGATCCTGACGGCCGACGGCGACAGCATCGGATACGACTACCTGATCTACGCGGTGGGCAGCGGCGCCCCCGCGCCGCAGGTGCCGGGCGCGGCCGAGTTCGCTTATCCGATCGCGACTTTGGAGGCGGCCCGACAGCTGCGCTCGGTGCTTTTCGATACGCCCGCGACGGCCGCGGTGACCGTGATCGGCGGCGGGCCGACCGGTATCGAGACCGCCGCCGAGCTCGCCGGGCAAGGGCGCGAGGTCACCCTGATCTGCGGCAGTGTCGTCGGCGCGTACCTGCACCCGAAGGCACGCCGCACGGCCCGCAAGTATCTCGCCGCGCTCGGGGTGACCGTCATCGAAGGTCCCGACGCGACCGTCACCGCGGTGGGGCGCGACGGGGTGGAGCTCGGCGACGGCCGGAACCTGGCGAGTGCTGTCACGATCTGGGCGGCCGGATTCGGCGTACCGGACCTGGCGGGCCGCAGCGGCCTGAGCACCGACGCCGCCGGGCGCCTGCTCACCGACGAGACACTGACCAGCGTCGACGATGAGCGCATCGTCGCGGCGGGTGACTCGTCGGCACCATCGGACCTGCCGTTCCGGATGAGCGCCTACACCGCGTACTGCCTGGGAGCGCACGCCGCCGACACCGTGCTGCACCGGATCGCGGGTGAACAGCCCGCACCGATCGACCTCGCGTTCCCCGCCATGTGCCTGAGCTTCGGCCGCGACGCCGGGATCTACCAGCTCGGCCACAAGGACGAGACCGCCATGCGGCTGTACTTCAGCGGGTTCGCGGGCAAGAAGCTCAAGGAGTTCGCGTGCGAGGCAGGTATCAAACATCTGGCCACCGAAGCTCGTAAGCCCGGTTCGCACCATTGGTTCTCCGACGGCAAATACCGGCCGGAGCAGCTGCGGACCACAAACGGCAAATCCACAATCAATAGCGCCACTTCTCCGCAGACACACGGAAATCCGTTGAATCTGGCGTAATTCGGCCAGCAGGCAAACCGTCGGCAGACGAGGTTCGAATACATTTCGCTGCCGCGCGACCACCGCCGCGGTGTGAGCGCGCCGTCGATCCGAGGCGCCGCGTCCTCGACGGAGAAGGGACTATCTTGGATCGCCTGCTTCTGCGGATATTGCTCTGCACCGCGGCCCTGGCCGGACTGGTCGTTTCCCAGCCGACCGGAGCGGCCTCGGCGGCTACGGGCACCTTCCGCATCGCGTCATCGGAACATCCCGGCTACACAATGGTTTCGCGCCAGGTCGGTGATCCGATCCTGGCGATGCCCGGAGAGCGCGGCGACCGGTGGGAGTTCGTGGTGATCGACTACCGGCCCGAGGGACCGATCTATCAAATCCGCAACGTCCGCACCCGCTGGTGCCTGCGACCTCATCATTACGATCCCGGCGGCGCCTTCGTCGAGCAGGGCGCGTGCGGTGTCAGTGATTACGTGCTGTGGTACCTGCGCAACGACGGGGCCGGCCAATACATCTCACTGGCGGCGGATCCGCAGACGATCGCCTACGGGACGACGACGACCGGACCGGGTATGACCGTAGTGGCCGGCCATGGCAGAAGCCAGAAATCCGCGCATTGGATTCTGCAACCCGCCTGACCCGCCGCCGCACCGGCCACACCCGATGAGGCGATCGAAATGTCCTTCGTTGTCCGGCCGCGGTGGTCGTCGGCCTCGCCGCCATCACCTCGGCCGGTCACGCGACTCATTCCCGCGGCGAACCAGCAAACTTGTCGCACCCCGCGCGGGTCACCTGCTCGTCGAGTGATTGCCACGACCGTAACCCGCAGCTAATCTTGATTTGCCAGGAAGATGCTGGTCGATGGAAACGGTTGCGACCGAACAAGATTTCGTGACACCGCCGGTAATCGGTTGTCCCGGTTGGGCTGTCCGGATCGCGCCGGATGATCTTGTGCTTCACGCTCGCCGCAGTGCCGCCGCGTGATGCGGGCGGCCTCCAGGAAGGACAGCGATGAGTTTCGTGGCCCTCGGATTCCTCCGCAAAGACGTCTCGCGCCAGCGGCAGCGGTGGGACGAAGCTCAACTCCGGCATGTAGCACGGAGCTTGGGATACGACCTCAGCAGAACCATCACCTTCAGCCATCTCACCCGCGATCCCGTCCGGCAATTGCTCGACACCGTCGCGAGGCTCGACGCCGACGCCGTCGTCGTTCCCAGCGTGGCCCACTTCACCGACCACATCATTCCCGCCGCGCTCATCGAGATCACCGATGTCATCACCGTGGCTCCGGTGCACGTCTACACCCAATGCGCACCCGGGGACCTGTCCCGGAAAGCGACGGGGTGAACCCGTCGCCATGCCCCGGCGAGGTCTACGTCGCGCGAGCGGCGTAGACCTCGTACAAATCGGTCCCCTTCAACATCACGTCCTGTTGCTCGTGCGGAGACAGTCCGTGCGAACTCAACAGCTCGCAGAACTGCGACAGCCGGCCGTCGATATCGTGAACCTCGGCGACGACAGCCCGAATGCGCGGCCAGTCCGGTTCGGCGATGCCGCACAGGACATCCATTTCCGCCCGCTCGACGTCCACCTTGAGCAATCCGATCTCGCCGCTCGGCGCATGGTCTTCCAGTATCGCCGACGCCGTGTCGAGCCGGACCTCGAACCGCTCACCGTCGTGCAGTCCGGCAGTGATGGTTTCGATCGATGTGTCGTCGAGGCCACTGTTGCGCAGGAAGGTCTTCGTCGCATCGTCGTCTGCCGCGCGGTCGGCATACAGCCCGGAATTGGCCGACGCCCGCGGGTACCAGGTGAAGGGTGCGATGCCGCGCTCCGCGCCGACCGCGGTCCGCAACGCGATCCCGTCCGGGATGTGCGCTGCCATATTGAGCCGCAGACATTCGAAGGTCGTCGGCGCGGGCTCGACCGCGATCACCCGGATTCCGGGACAGCTCTGGGCGAACATCATCGCGGTGAGGCCGATATTCGCGCCGATATCGAGGACGATATCTCCCGGCCGCAGACGGGTCGCGGCATACCGGTACATGCCGTTCACCGCCGTCGCCTCGCCCCACAGCATGTGCGCTTCGGCAGGGCTGATGCAGGTCACGATCGTGTCGTTCTCGACTCGCAGTCGCTGGAAATCGGTAGGCATGCGTTGCGCCCTTTCGCGATCAGCATTCGTTCATGAAACATTCCAGGGCCGGTCCGATCACCGCCATGGCCTGTGGATGACTGAGTTCCAGATGGCGTACGTCGACAACCGCGTTGTGGATCCTCCCGGTGATGTAGGGACGCCATGCTCGCGCGAGGGCGTCGTGGTCGGCACGATCCTTGCCCGCGGTGAACAAGATCAGATCGCCGTCGAACACTTCGGGCAGGTAGCTGCGGGAAATATCGCCCGCGGTCTCGAAACTCGCCATCACACGATCGATCTGATCGGCGCCGAACAGCCCGGTTTCGATCATCTGATCGCGGATGACCGCCCACGCTTGTTCCGGGGTACGCGCCCGCACCACATCATCGAGATCGAACAGTTCGCGCCAGCCACCCAGCAGGTCCGCCACGACGTGCGCGGGCGCCGGTTCATCCGTCTCGACGGCCGCGGATTCGTCCGGATCCAGCACGCCCACACCGGCATCCAACAGGGTCAGGGTTCCCACGAGTGCGCTCTCGCGTCGCAGACGCACCGCCATCGCATGCGCGATCTGCCCGCCCAGCGACCATCCGAGCAGATGATAGGGACCATCCGGCTGCACTCGGCGAATCTCGGTCACATACCGCTCAGCCAGTTCGTCCACGGACTCCGCACAGGGCTCGCTCGCGACCACATGCGGATCCTGCAGGCCGTAGACAGGCCGGTCCCTGTCCAAATGTTCGATCACGCCGCCGTAGAACCACGCCAAGCCGCCGGCCGGGTGCACACCGAACACCGCGGGCTTGGATCCGGTGGCGCGCAGCGGGAGCAGAACCTGCGAACCGGAGTCCCCCGCGGCATCATCTGCCCGCCGCGCCAACGCTTTCGGTGTCGCCTCTTCGAACATCCAGGGCAATGCGACCATCACCCCGCGCCTGTTCAGTTCGGACACCACCATCGTGGCAAGCAGTGAGTTTCCGCCCAGATCGAAGAACCCATCGGTGATCCCGACGCGCTCGACATTCAGGATCTGCGCGTAGACCTCGGCGACGGCCCTCTCGGAAGGTGTTCGCGGCGCGGCGAATTCGGTCGCCGAGGCGGAGAAATCGGGAGCGGGCAGCGCTTGCCGATCCAGCTTTCCGTTGACTGTCAACGGAAGCTCCCGCAGCACCATCACCGCCGAGGGCACCATATAGCTCGTCAGCACCTCAGCGGCGGCATCGCGGACCTCGCCCGGATCGATCGGCCCGTCGCCGCCGCCCACCACGTAGCCGATCAGCTGATCGACGCCTTGCGCGTGGCGATGGACCGCGGCCGCCGCGTGGCTCACCGCTGGGTGCCGCAGCAGCGCGCACTCCACCTCACCCAGTTCGATGCGGTAACCGCGCAGTTGCACCTGCGCGTCGGCTCGTCCGGCGTAGGCCAGCTCGAGCCCGTGCGCGGACTGGGTCCATCGGCCGAGATCGCCGGTCCGGTAGAGCCGGGCTCCCTCCGCTCCGAAGGGATCGGCGACGAACCGCACCGCGCTCAGGCCGGGCGCGCGCAGGTAGCCGCGCGTCAGCTGCGCACCGGCCACATAGATCTCCCCGGCGACACCGATCGGCACCGGCCGCAGCCGGTCATCGAGCACATACACTCGCAGTCCCGGCAGCGGTATCCCGATACTGCCCGCCTCCGGCCGCTCGATTTCACGGAACGTCACATGCACGGTCGTCTCGGTGATTCCGTACATGTTGATCAATCGGGGCGACCCCGGAGCATGCGCCGAGAACCAGCCGGTCAAGCGCGAGGAATCGAGCGCCTCGCCGCCGAAGACGACGTACCGCAACGCGAGAGGTGCCGCGTCACAACCGGATTCGCGATACTCGCGCTCGGCTGCGGCGAGTCCGTAGAACGCCGACGGTGTCTGGCTCAGTACCGTCACCCGCTCGCGAGCGAGGAGATCGACGAACGCATCCGGCGACCGGGAGGTGTCGTGGTCGACGACGACCAGCCGGCCACCGGACAGCAACGCTCCCCACATCTCCCAGACCGCGAAATCGAATGCGTACGAATGGAACATCGTCCACACGTCGTCCGGGCCGACATCCAAGCGTGCGGCCGCGTTGGCGAACAGCGTCACCACATCGCGGTGGGTGACCGTAACCCCCTTGGGGCGGCCGGTGGACCCGGAGGTGTAGATCACGTACGCGATATTGTCCGCCCGCGGATCCGGCGCCACCTGATCCGCACCACCGGCGCCCTCCGCGCATTCCTCGATCAGCACCAGTGGTGCCGCGTATTCCGGTAGCGCGGAGGCGGTTTCGATGGCGGCCAGTATCACCGCCGGACGCGCGTCCTCGAGCACGAATCGCAGGCGATCGACCGGATAGGCCACGTCCAGCGGCAGATATCCGCCGCCTGCCCGCACGACCGCCAGCAGGCCCACGACCAGGTCGATCGACCGGGGCAGTGCCACGGCGACAAGCGATTCCGGGCCGACACCCAGTTCGGTCAGCCGGGCCGCGACCTGTGCGGAGCGCCGATCCAGTTCCGTGAAGGTCAGCCGGGCGGAGCCGTCGGTGACGGCAACCGCGTCGGGCCGGGCCCGGACACGCTCGGCGAACAACCCGGCGAGCGTGGCGTCGGGAACAACCGTGCCGTCCTGCCCTGCCGCGCCCAGCAGTTCGCGCCGCTGCGCCGGATCGATGAGATCGATGTCCCCGACCAAGGCCGACGGATTCTCGGTGACGCACTCCATGATCCGGACGAAGGCCCGTGCGAACCGCGTCATCGTCTCGTCCAGGAACAGGTCGGCGGCGAAGGTCAACCGCCCCGCCATACCGTCGGGGCGGCCGCGCCCGTCGAATCGCTCCGCGAGCTTCACATTCAGATCGGCCTGTGCGCGCTCGAATCCGCTTTCCATCGGCTCGACGCTGAGCTCCGGCAGCCGCAGCGCGGCCCTGCTCAGGTTCTGGACGTCGAGCGTCACCTGGTACAGCGGAAGATGCGCGGTCGAGCGCGGCGGGTTCAGTGTCTCCACGACCTGTTCGAACGGCACGTCCGCATTGGCCAGGGCCGCCAGATCCGTCTCGCGGATCGAGGCGAGCAGCTCGCCGAACGACTGCCGCATCGGCACCCGCGACCGCAGCACCAGGGTGTTGACGAACATGCCGATCAGATCGTCGAGATCACGCTCACCACGTCCGGCCACCGGTGTGCCGATCGCGATATCGCCGACGCCGGTGAGCCGCGACAGCAGCACCGCCAACGCGGCGTGCAGGACCATGAACGCCGTCGTATTCGTCTGCCGCGCAACGGCGATGACGCGTTCGTGCAGTTCGGCGGCAACCTCGAACTCGACCACGCGCCCGCGCATCGACGCGATCGCCGGGCGGGGCAGGTCGGTGGGCAGCTCGAGCAATTCGGGCAACCCGGTGAGGGTGTCCTTCCAGAATCGCAGCTGCCGCGACAGCACCGATTCGGTATCGTCCGCCGAACCGAGCCACTCGTCCTGCCAGAGCGCGTAATCGGCGTACTGCACCGGAAGTTCCTGCCACGCGGGCTCGGCGCCCCGCCGGCCGGCCTCGTACGCTGTCGCCACATCCCGCACGAGCGGAATCATCGACTGCCCGTCGGCGCAGATGTGATGCACGCAGATGACCAGAACGTGGTCGTGTTCGCCGAGTTCGAACAGTTCGATTCGCAGCGGGGGCGCCTGTGTCACATCGAAACCCGCCGAGACCACGGCCATCGCCCGAGCCATGAGCTGTGTCTCGTCCACGCGGACCGGATCGAGGCGCGGTGTGACCCGGTCGGTCGCGACGACGACCTGAGCGGGCCGCCCGTCGATCATCGGGAAACGGGTCCGCAGCGATTCGTGGCGGGCGATGACCAGTTCGCACGCCTGCCGCAACACATCGATATCGAGGGTTCCGCGCAGGCGGATCACCAGCGGGATGTTGTATCCGCCGACGGCGGTGTCGAACTGGTTGAGGAACCACATTCGCTGCTGCGCCGGCGACAGCGGCAGCCGATCGGGCCGGACGCGGGCGGTCAGCGGTATGCGGGAGTCGGTGCCGAATGCCGGTAGGCGAGCGGCGAGTTCGGCGACCACCGGCGTTTCGAACAGGTCCCTGACCCCCAGCCGCACACCCAGTGCCGTGCTCAACTGCGCGGTCACCCGGGTGGCCGACAGCGAATCGCCGCCCACGTCGAAGAAGCTGTCCATCGCGCCGATGCCGTCGAGGCCCAGCACACTCTCGAACACCTCGGCGACATGCCGTTCGGCGTCGGTGCGTGGCGCGACCCATTCCCGCCGGTCGGAGAACTCCGGGACCGGAAGCGCCGGGCGGTCGAGTTTTCCGTTGGTGTTGAGCGGGAGTTTCGCGAGCGTCACGAACACCTCGGGCACCATGTGCGCGGGCAGCCGCAGCTGCGCGACGGCCCGGATCTTGCCCGGATCGATGTCCTGATCGGTGACGAGATAACCCACGAGGCGGTCGACGCCACGATTGTCCGCACGCCTGTGTACCGCCGCCTGCTCGATGCCCGGATGTTCGGCGAGCACCGACTCGATCTCACCGAGTTCGATGCGCTGGCCACGGATCTTGACCTGGAAGTCGCGGCGACCCAGGTATTCCACGGTGTGTTCCGCCGTCCAGCGGACCATGTCACCGGTGCGGTACATGCGCGAACCCGCCGGGCCGAACGGATCGGCCACGAACGCGTTCGCGGTGGTCGCGGGCCGTTCCAGATACCCCCGAGCCAGCTGGATGCCCGACAGGTACAGCTCGCCCACGACACCGACCGGCACCGGGCGCATCCACGCGTCCAAGACCACGGCCCGCACGCCGCGGATCGGCCCGCCGATCGTGACCGTCGCGCCGGGTAGCAGCGGATCGCTGATCCCGGCGAGGATCGTGGTCTCGGTCGGGCCGTACCCGTTGAGCAGAGTCCGGCCCGGCGCCCATCGATCCACCGTTTCCGGGGTGACGGCCTCGCCGCCCGCCATCAGCACCCGCAGCGAGTCCATACCGTCCGGCGACATCGTCGCGAGCACGCTCGGTGTGATGAACGCGTGCGAGACCCGCTGCGTGCGAATCAATTCCGCCAATTCCTCGCCCGCGAACACCCCGCGAGGCGCCATCACCAGCGCGGCGCCGCAGGTGTGCGCCAGCAGCACCTCGAGCACCATCACGTCGAAACCGGTCGACGCCGCCTGCAGGACGCGCGAGCGGCTGTCCGCACCGAACCGGTCCCGTTGCACGGCAGCGAAATTCGCCAGTCCGTGGTGCGTGACCGCGACACCCTTCGGTGTCCCGGTGGATCCGGAGGTGTACAGCACGTATGCCACATCCAGCAGGTGTGGTGTCCGGACGAGCTCGGTATCGGCGAGGGCGCCGGTCGTGTGCCCGGCGAGCGCCTGCTCGGTTTCCGGATCGTCCAGTACCAGCGGCCGCACCGCGGCCGGCAGCAGTTCTCGCGCCGACTCGACCGTGACGGCCACCCGGATCCGGGCATCGGCCACCATGAGCGCGACGCGTTCGGCCGGATTGCGCGCGTCGATGGGTACGAACGCCGCACCGGTTCTGGTCACCGCCCACAGGCCGATCAAGAAGTTCGCCGATCCCGGCATCGCCAGCGCGACCCGGTCACCGGGACCGACGCCCCAGGCGATCAGCTGCCGCGCCAGCTGGTTGGACCGAGCATCCAGTTCCGCGTACGTCATCGTGAGTGATCCGGAAATCGCCGCCGCCGCATCGGGATTCATGACCGCGCCGGCCGACAGCAGCGCGCCCATAAGCCGCGGCTCGGCGGCGTCACCGCCCGAGGCCGGGACGAGCTCGCGCCGCTCGGGCCCGGTCAGCAGCTCGATGTCACCGAGCGCGACGCCCGGGTCGCCGGCGACGGTCCGCAGGACGGTTTCCAGGCGTGCGGCCAGCCCCGCCGCCGTCGCTTCGTCGACACGGGTCCGCTGGTAGCGCACCCGCACGTGCAACTCGTCGCCGAGATGCGCCTGCACGGTGATCGGATAGTGGGCCGCGTCGCGGCCGTCCGCGCTCACCACGCGCATTCCGTCGATATCCGCCTCGCCCAGACCGCTGCTGTCGACCGGATACGACTCGAACACCACCAGGGTGTCGAACAACAGGCCCGCGCCCGCCTCCGCCATGACCTGCGACAGCTCGAGATAGTGGTGGTCGAGCAGCCGGGTGTTACCGGCCTGCATCAGGCCGAGCGCGTCCGCGATGGTCAGATCCCGGCGCACGTCGGCGGCGACCGGAATCGTATTGATGAACAATCCGATCATCGACTCGACGCCCGGAAGGTCGGCGGGGCGGCCGGATACCGTGCTGCCGAATACGACCCGGTCGGTGCCGAGCAGGTTGCCCAGCACCACCGACCACGCGAACTGCGTGATCGTCGCCATCGTCACGCCGTGTGCCCGCGCGAAGGTCACCAGCTCCGCCGTGGTGGCACTGTCCAGGACGACGGGCAGATCGATCGGAATGTCCGCCGTCGTCGCGGTGTGCGGGTCGGCGACGAGTGTGGGTTCGCCGATTTCGCGCAGCGCGTCGCGCCACATCCGCAGACTCTCGCCACGATCGCGACCGTCCAGCCAGGCCAGGTAGTCACTATAAGGGGCTGCCGGTGGGAGCAGCTCCGGTTGTGCGGCAACGGCATACAGGCCGATCAGGTCGCGCCACAACAGCGGCAGCGACCAGCCGTCGAGCAGCAGATGGTGGGCGGTGAGCACGAGCCGGTGCGCGTACGGCGCTTCGGCGATGAGCAGAAACCGCAGCAGGGGCGGGTCCGCCGGATCGAAGACGACCCGACGCTCCGCATCGATCAGATCGTCCGCTTCCGCTGCACCGCTGGGGATTTCGGCGCGCCGCCAGGGCACCGTGATATCCGCGGGGACCACCTGGGCGGCGACACCGTCCGCCGTTCGGGTGAATCCGGCTCGCAGGTTGGGGTTTCGCTCCAGCAGGGCGTACGCGGCCCGTTCGAGCCGATCCTCATCGACCTCGCCCGCCAGGGCCACCACCGATTGCGCGGTATAGACATTGATCCCGCCCGCCGCGAACTCGGCGTGGAACAGCAGGCCCTCCTGGAGCGGCGCCAGCGACCACACCTCGCTCAGCGGACCGTAGCGGTCGGCGAATACATCCAGATCCCGCTGTGTGAGGTCGACGAGCGGAACATCGGCACGCGACAGCGGCCACGGGTCACCGGCGGTCGCGAGGGCGGTGATCTCCTTCACCGCGTCGACCCATCCGGCGGCGAGTTCTGTCACCTCGTCGTCCCGGAGCAGCCGCGAGGCGTAACCGATATGCGCCGACAGTTCGGGACCGGAGTCGGTGTCGACGATGTCGATATTGATCGTGATCGCCGCCGCGGCAGGCATATCCGGATCGAACGCCGATCTCCGGTCGAACTGCTCGCCGGTCGGGATCCACGCGATATCCGACAGCGCGGCGAGATCCACCCCGGCGCGGCCGAGGTTGTTGAAACCGATCTGCGGCGGCGAGGACGCGAGCGGGCCGGCGGTATCGAGGTTCAGGTAGCGCAGCAAGCCGTATCCGATTCCCCGGTCGGGGATCTCGTGCAATTGGTCCTTGACCGCCGTCACCACCGCGCGCAGATCCGTGTCATTGATTCCGGCCAGATCCAGCGCGAACGGGTACACGCTGGTGAACCAGCCCACCGTGCGGGACAGGTCCGAGCCGGGCACGAGCTGTTCTTCACGGCCGTGTCCCTCCAGCAGGACCTTCATCCCCGGATGATCGATACCGCGCCGCCGTCGCCAACGGGTGAGGGCCGCGGCCAAACCGGCGAGCAGGGCGATATCGACACCGCCGCGCAGCACCCGCGGCGCCGCGTCCAGCAGGGCCGAGGTCACCGGCGCCGCGACGGTGGCGGTCAGATGCCGCACCGTCGCCTGGGTGTCGAGGGCCGGATCCAGTTCCGCGGTTCCCAGCAGCGGATCGGCCGCCGAGCCCATCCGCTCCCACAGTGCCAGCTCGCCGGCACGATCGGCCGCCGCGTCGGTCAGCGCATGTGCCCAGCGCCGCATCGACGTTCCCTGGGCGGGGAGCTCGACGGATTCTCCCCGGCCGATCTGCTGCCACGCGGTGACCAAGTCGGGCAACAGGATTCGCCACGACACCCCGTCCACGGCGAGGTGATGGATCACGATCAGCGCACGGGCCTCGGACTCGACACCCGATTCCGGAAGCAGGCACACGACCTGAACCATCCGGCCCCCGGCGGGGTCGAGACGGCCGGACGCCTCTGCCAGCGCCGCCTCCACGACAGCGGTGAAACCGTCGGTGCCCGGTATCTCGTGGGCGCCGAAGTTCCGGGCGAACACCGCCGCGGCGGCATCGGCCGTCTCGACCGGCGGCACCCGCAGGCACTTGTCGTGCAGCTGTGATCGCAGCATGTCGTGCTGTTCGAGCACCGCCCGCACCGTGGCGCTGACCTGTTCGACGCGGGCGTGCCGAGGCAGCCGGACGAGCATCGACTGCGCGAAACGATCAGCGGGGCCGGGGCGTTCGGTGAACCAGGACACGATCGGGGTGCGCGGGATGTCTCCGACTCCGCCGCCGGGCAGCTCCGCGAGGCCTGCCCGCTCCGTCGCGGCCACGTGTGCCAGCCCGCGAACGGTCTTGCGCTCGAAGATGTCTCGGGCCGTGACGGCCACACCGGCCACCTTCAGCCGGGAGGTCAGCTGAATGGACATGATGGAGTCACCGCCGAGAGCGAAGAACGACGACGTCGCACCGACCGATTCGACGCCGAGCACATCGGCGAAGGCGGCGGCGATGGTGCGTTCCAGATTGGTCGCCGCCGCGACGGTATCGTCATCGGCGGTGTCGAATACAGGTTCGGGCAACGCCTTTCGATCCGCCTTACCGGTCGAGGCCAGCGGCATGGCGTCGAGAACGGTAACCGTCGAGGGCACCATGTGCGCGGGCAGACCGGCGGCCAGATAATCGAGTATCGCGCGGGTTTCGACGGCCGCCCCGGATTCGGCCACGATGTAGGACGCGAGCGTGGGCTGCCCACCGGGTCCGGTGCGGCTGACCGTCACCGCCGCGGCCACCCGCGGGTGCGACAACAGCGCCGCGTCGATCTCGCCCAGTTCGATACGCTGCCCGCGGATCTTGACCTGGAAGTCGATCCGGCCCACATATTCGAGTGTGTCCTGCGCGGTCCAGCGGACGATATCGCCGGTGCGATACATCCGCGCCCCCGGCTCACCGTGAGGATCAGCGACGAACGCGGCCGCGCTCGCGCCGGGGCGATTCAGGTAACCGCGCGCCGGCGCGGCACCGGACAGATACAGTTCGCCGGTCACTCCGGCCGGTACCGGGCGCAGCCGGGCGTCGAGCACGAGAGCCTCGACACCACGGATCGGGCCGCCGATGGTGATCACCTCGCCCGGCTGCACCGGCTCACTGATCGTGACCACGATCGTCGTCTCGGTCGGACCGTAGATATTGTGCAGTTGCCGTCCGGGCGCCCAGGTGGCGATCAGGTCCGCGGACACCATCTCGCCGCCGACCGCCAGCACCCGCACCGAGGTGAAGTCCGTCGTCGACACCGTCGCCAGCACACTGGGTGTCAAGAAGGCGTGGCTCACCCGCTGCTGCCGGATCAGTGCCGCCAGCTCTTGGCCGCCGTACACATCCGACGGCGATACGACCAGACACGCACCGGCCGCGCACGCCATCAATGCTTCCAGCAAGACCGCGTCGAAGGCGGGGGCGGCCACCTGCAGCACCCGGGAGGTGGGCTCGACCCGATAACGCACCCGCTGCTCTTCGGCGAATCCGGCCAATCCCTCGTGACCGACGACCACACCCTTCGGTGATCCGGTCGAGCCCGATGTGTACACCACGTACGCGGCATCCGAAATACGCAGCGCCCGTGGGCGATCGGCATCGGTCACGGCCCGATCGGAGCGCGCGTCGATCTCCGCGGCCGTCTCGGGATCATCGAGCGACAGCCATCCGATATCGCCGGGCAGTGCCGCGCGCGCGGACTCAACCGTGATCCCCACGGCCACACCGGAATCACGCACCATGTGCGCGATCCGGTCCGCCGGATATCGCAGATCCACCGGCACGAAGCCGGCGCCGGTCTTGGCGATCGCCCACATCGCGACGTGATAGCCGACCGAGCGCGGCACGGCCAGCGCGATGAACACTCCCGGCCCCGCTCCGCCCGCCAGCAGGTGCGCGGCGAGCCGGTTGGACCGGCGATCGAGTTCGGCGTAGGTCAGGGTTTCGGATATGCCGACCAGGGCGGAGGCCGCCGGGTCCGCGACCACGGCGGTGGCCAGCAGATCGGGCAGCGGGCACGGCACCGCGCCGCGGCCGCCGCGCGCCGGGACGAGCCGACGGGCCTCGGCGGCGCCGAGCAGGTCGATACCGCCCACCGGTCGCCCAGGATCGGCGGTGACCGATTCGATGACGCGAATGAATCTGTCCGCGAACGCTTCTGCCGTCGTTGCCACGAAAAGATCCGTGGCGTAGACGATCTCACCGTCGATACCCGCCGGTCGGTCGCTACCGGTGCGTTCGGACATCAGCACGGTCAGATCGGTTTTCGCCTGCGCCAGATCGGGATCGAGCAGTTCGATGTCCACACCGGGCAGCTCGAACCGGGCCGCCCGCATATTCTGCATACCGAACATCACCTGGAACAGCGGGGTATACGCGGCGGAACGGCCGCGATCGAGGACCTCGACCAGCTTTTCGTAGGGCAGATCCGCGTGGGCGAGCGCGTCCACGTCCACCTCGCGGACGAGCGCCAGGAATTCGCGGAACGACAGGTCGTCGCGTACGCGTGTGCGCAACACGACAGTGTTGACGAACATGCCGACCAGATCGTCCAGTTCCCGGGCACCCCGCCCGGCCACCGGCGAGCCGATCGAGATGTCGTCGCTGTGCGCGATGCGCGACAGCAGAATCGCGAGCGCGGCATGCAACACGGTGAATACGGTGACGCCCACGCCGTGCGCCAGCCGGACGACATCCTCGTGCAGCCGCTGCGGCATTGTGAAACGCACACTCGCGCCCGACATCGACATGGTGGCGGGTCGCGGCCGGTCCGTCGGGAGGTCGAGCAGTTCGGGAGCGTCACCGAGGACGGCGCTCCAGTGCGCGATCTGCCGCGCTGTCAACGAACCCGGATCGCTTTCCCCGCCGAGTGCGTCGCGCTGCCACACCGCGTAGTCGGCGTACTGGAATTCGATCGGCTTCCATTGCGGCGCCGAGTCTTTCATCCGCGCTTCGTAGGCGGTGAAGATATCCGCGGCAAGTGGCGCCATTGATGAGCCGTCGGCGGCGATGTGGTGAACCACCAGCACGATCACATGCCGGTCGGCGGCGGTCCGGTAGATCCGGGCGCGCAGCGGTGGCGCGTGAGCGACATCGAAACCGGCCTCGACCACTTCCCGGATCCGCCCGGCCAGCTCCCGCTCATCGTCGACCGGCTCCGGCTCCCGGAGCAATTCCCCGGCCCGCTCCGTGACCTCCAGGACCCGTTGGTACGGCTCACCGTTGTCGGCCACGGGGTACATCGTGCGCAGCGGCTCGTGTCTGGCCAGCACATCGAGCAGCGCCGCACGCAGGGCGTCGATATCCAGCCGGCCGGTCAGCCGGGCGGCGAGGCAGATGTTGTAGGCGGCCGATCCGGTGTCGAACTGATTGAGGAACCACATCCGGCGTTGCGCGGCGGCCAGCGGGATCCGCACCGGCCGCGGGCGGGCGACCAGTGGCGGCACGACGGAACCGGCTCGCGTGCCGAGACTTTCGGCCAGACCGGCGATGGTCGGCTCGTCGAAGATGTCACGGATGCCGGCCTCGACACCGAGCGTCGTCGCGGCGCGGGCGGCGATGCGGGCCGCCGAGAGCGAGTCGACCCCGATCTCGAACAGGTTGGCCGTCACGCCGATTCGGTCGCTGCCGGTGATCTCGGCGACGATCGCCGACAACGCCGCCTCGCGTTCGGTACGGGGCGCCACGACGTCCTCGTCGGCCTCGAACACCGGCTCCGGCAGGGCGGCTCGATCGAGTTTGCCGGTGGGCGTCACCGGCATGGTGTCGAGGACTCGCACCGCCGCGGGAACCAGGTACGCCGGCAGTGAGCGGGTGAGCTGAGCGCGAAGGGCGCGGCCATCGGTGACCGCCTCCGGCACGAGCGTCACGTAGCCGAAGATGCGTTCCGCGGTGGCGACGACGGCGGCGCGCGCGACCTCGGGGAGTGCGGACAATGCCGCTTCGATATCGCCCGGCTCGACCCGCTGACCGCGGACCTTCAGCTGGAAGTCGCTGCGGCCCAGGTATTCCAGCTCTCCTGCCTTGGTCCACCGGACGAGGTCGCCGGTGCGGTACATCCGCTCACCGAGCGCACCGAACGGATGCGCGACGAAGGAGCCGCAGCTCTGATCGGCACGGCCGTGGTAACCGCGTGCCAGCTGCACCCCGGCGAGGTAGAGGTCGCCGAGGACACCCACCGGCACCGGCCGCAACCGCGAATCCAGCACGTAGGCACGCATACCCGCCACCGGCGTGCCGATGGGAACCATCGAACGGTCCGGCACGCCGGGCAGGCATGGGGCGGCGGTGGCGACTTCGGTTTCGGCCGGGCCGTACCAGTTCACGATGTCGGCGCCGGGGAATACCGGCGCTGCCGCGTCGACGGTGCGCTGTGCGAGGGCCTCACCGGCGAGGAATACCCGCCGGGTCGACGGCAGTGCCGCCGATCCCGCGGTCTCGAGCAGTACGTCGAGCATCGACGGCACGAAATGCACGGTGCCGATCCGATATTCGGCGATGATGTTCACGAGGTAGGCGGGGTCGCGATGGCCGCCGGGTTCGGCGATCACGATGTGCGCGCCGGTCTGCAAGGGCCAGAACAACTCCCAGATCGCGATGTCGAAAGTGACCGGGGTCTTGTACAGTACGGCGTCGGACGGCCCGTGCGGCCACAGCCGCTGCGCCCACGCCAGCTGGCTCATGGTGGCCTCGTGGGTCAGGGCCACCCCCTTGGGCACCCCCGTCGACCCGGAGGTGAACAGGACGTAGGCCACATTGTCCGGCCGCAACCGCCCGCGCCGCTGCGCGTCCGTGATCGATGTGTCCGCGAAGCCGGACACATCGATGCGATCGGTGCAGGCGATCTCGATCCCCTCCGGGAGCCCCTCGCGGTCGGCCGCCGTGGTCAGTACCAGCAGCGGCCGGGCCGCGCGCAGCACGTCGGCGGTGCGGGCGCTCGGATGATCCGGATCGATCGGCAGGAACGCCGCACCGGATTTGACCACCGCGTACAGCGCGGTGATCAGTTCGACCGATCTCCGAATACGGACCGCCACAATCATTTCCGGACCCGCGCCGCGCGAGATGAGCCACCGGGCCAGCCGGTTGACGCGTGCGTCGAACTCCCGGTAGGTGACGACCTCGCCGCCCGGCACGATCAATGCCGCGGTGTCGGGGGTCCGGACCACCTGTTCATCGACGGCGTCGGCCAGCGTCCGGCCCGCGGCCTGCGGGCCGCCGGTGTCGTTCCAGTGTTCGAGCAGCCGCTGCCGCTGCGCGGGATCGAGAAGTTCGATGGCGGCGACGGTCGTCTCGGCGTCGGCTGTGGCGGCATCGAGTACGCGCACGAACCGTTCGGCGAAGCCGACGATCGTCTCCTCGTCGAACAGATCCGTGGCATAGGTCAAGCGCACTGTCATACCGGTGGGCTCGTTGTGGGTGCCGTGCCCCTCGGTCATCATCAGCAACAGGTCGTAGATCGCGGCGCCGTCGTCCGGATCCAGGTTCTCCACGGTCAGGCCGGGAAATTCGGCACGCGCGTGCGCCATGTTCTGATAGGCGAGCATGACCTGGAACAGCGGCGTGTGTGCCGTGGAACGGGCCGGGGCGAGTACCTCGACCAGCTGCTCGAACGGCACCGCCGCGTGGTCGAATGCCTCGACGGCGGTGCGCCGCACCTGGTTCAGCAGACTCTCGAACGATTGATCCGGCTCGACGCGGCTGCGCATCACCAGGGTGTTGACGAACATCCCGACCAGATTGTCGAGGGTTCGGTGACCTCGACCGGCATGCGGCACACCGATGGTGATGTCACCACTGCCCGACAGTCTCGACAGCAGTACCGCCAGCGCGGCGTGCACGACCATGAAGGAGGTCGCGCCGCAGCGCCTCGCCAGCGCCGCCACCCGGCCCTGCAACTCGGCCGGGATCACGGCGCGCACGACCGCACCGCGTCCGGTCCGCGCCAGGGGCCTGGGCCGATCGGTCGGCAGATCGATCACATCGGGCACACCGGCGAGCCGGTCGTGCCAGTAGGCGATGCCGCGGGCCAGGTGCGAATCCGGATCGTCCGCCGAGCCGAGCACCTGCCGCTGCCACAGCGCGTAGTCGGCGAACTGCACCTCCAACGGCTCCCAGTCGGGCGGGTTGCCACCCGACCGCGCACGGTAGGCGGTGACGATATCGGCCGCCAGGGGCGCCACCGAAAATCCGTCACAGCTGATGTGATGGATCGCCACTGCCACCACCCATGCCCGGTCGCAGAGCTGATACAGCGCGATCCGCAGCGGGACCCCGGTGGCTACATCGAATCCCGTGGCGAAGAATTCGGCCAGCCGGGCGGGCAGTTCGCGCTCACCGACCACCTCCGCGACGAGGTCCCGGATTCCGGTTACCGCACCGACATCGAGCACCACCTGAGCGGGGACGCCCTCGACGCCCGGATATATGGTCCGCAGGACCTCGTGCCGCCCGACGACGTCGCCGACAGCCGCGGCGAGTACCCGGGCGTCGACAGCACCGCCGAGCCGTAACGCCAGCGGCACAACGTATTCGGCCGAGCCCGGATCGAACTGGTTCAGGAACCACATCCGGGCCTGAGCGGTCGACAGCGGGATATGGTCCGGGCGCGTAACGGGTGCCGGAGCGGGCAGGCCCGGCAGTGCGCGCAGCCGCGCGATACGTTCGGCGAGTTCGCCGACGGTGGGCGCGTCGAAGATCGTCTGTACCGGCACGGTCACACCGGCGACCTCGCCGATCCGGCTCAGCGCGCGCGTCGCGATGAGCGAATTGCCGCCGAGTACGAAGAAGTCGTCCTCCGCGCCGATATCCGGACGATCGAGCAGTTCGCCGAATATCCCGGCGACGGTCTCCTCGAGCAGGCCCCGCGGCGCGCGGTAGTCCAGTTCGCGCCCGCGCGGCCGGGGCTCCGGCAACGCGCGGTAGTCGACCTTGCCGTTCGCGGTGAGCGGTACGGCGTCGATCCGGACCACTGCCGACGGAACCATATACGCCGGCAACCGTTCCCGCAGGAACCCACGCACCTGTCCGGCATCCAGTGCCTGTTCGGCGACCACATAGGCGACCAGACGCCGATCGTCGCCGTCGGAGCGCACCTGCACGATCGCCGCGCGCACCTGCTCGTGCGCGAGCAGCGCCGCCTCGATATCACCCGGTTCGATGCGCAGACCATGTACTTTCACCTGCGTATCGGCGCGGCCGACGTAGCGCAGGTTCCCATCCGCGCCCCAGCGGACGACGTCGCCCGTGCGATACAGCCGGGCACCGGGTGTGCCGTCGATGGGGTCGGCGACGAAACTCCCCGCCGTCCGCCCGGGACGGTTGTGATAGCCGCGAGCCAGCTGCACCCCACCCAGATACAGCTCCCCCGTCACCCCGGCGGGAACCTGGTTCAGTCGTGAATCCAGTACGCGCACAATCACGTTCGATTCCGGAACACCGATTGGCACCGTGCCGCCGTCGAGCACGCCGATCTGGTGAGCGGTGGCGCTCACCGCGGCCTCGGTCGGACCGTACAGGTTGTCGATCCGGGCGGCGCAGCAGCGATGGAAGCGCCGGACGGTCTCGATCGGCAGTGCCTCACCGATACAGAGCACCCGCCGCAGGTCCGGGAACCCGCCACCGTCGGCCGTATCGAGGAATACCGAGAGCAGCGAAGGTACGAAATCGACTGTTGTCACACGATATTCGGCGAGCAGCCCGCCGATCGCGCCGGGATCGGTGTGCGCGAGCGGACCCGCGACGACAAGCGACGCACCGCACGTCAGGGCGGAGAACAGCTCCCAGACCGACAGATCGAATGTGAACGGCGTGCGCCAGAGCATGACGTCCTCGCCGCCGAGCCCGTAATGGTCGCGCAGCCAGCGCAATTGATTCACCACCGCGCGGTGCGAAACCGCCACACCCTTCGGTGCCCCGGTCGAGCCGGAGGTGTAGACCACATAGGCCAGATCGTCCGGGCGCAGGGCCCGGATGCGATCGGCGTCGGCGATCGGGGACGCGTCCGCGTACTCGCCGCCGAGTTGTTCGAACTGCCACACCGCGACATCGCCGGGCACATTCGCCGCATCTCCCTGCCGGGTGACCACCGCCACCGGCCGCGCGTCGGCCAGGACCGCGCGCATCCGCTCGACCGGATGGTCCGGATCCAGCGGCAGATACCCCGCACCGGCCGCATGGATCGCGTACAGCGTGGTCAGCAGCTCGACGCCGCGGCGCATCGCGACGGCGACAACGGTCCCCGGGCCGACCTCGCGGCAGATCAAAACCCGGGCAAGGGTATTCACGCGCGCCGCGAATTCCCCGTAGCTGTACCGGCTCCCGGCCTCCACATCGACCACTGCGGGCGCGTCCGGGCACACACCCGCCTGCGCGGCGAATACGGACGCGAGAGTCGCGGGCGACGGATTGGTCGGCTCCCCCATCGAACGGACCGTCAGCTCGGTTCGCTCGTCCGCCGTCAGCAGGTCGACATCTCCCACGGCACCGGCCGGATCGGCCACGATCGCGCGCAGTAGCAGCACGAACCGGTCGAATATCGAGGCCACCGTTTGTTCGTCGAAAAGATCGGTGGCATAGCTCAATTCGGCGGTCATATCGCCGGGCGCGTCGGCGTGCGCGGGAACGTCGACGAGATTGAGGTGCAGGTCGTACTTGGCCACGCCCGGATCGACCATCCGCGCCGCGACCGAAAGGCCCGCCAGCTCCACCACCGGAATATCGATGTTCTGGAACGAGAATCCGACCTGCGTCAACGGCGCATGCGCGGTCGAGCGCACCGGATTCAGCACCTCGACAAGCCGCTCGAATGGAATGTCGGCGTTCTCGAATGCACTCAGATCGGTGTGCCGGACCTGTTCGAGGACCCCGGAGAAGGACGTGCCGGGATCGATGACCGTGCGCAGAACCAGCGTATTGACGAACATGCCGATCAGTCCCTCGAGGCCGCGCTCACCGCGGCCGGCGATCGGCGTGCCCACCGCGATATCGCCGGTTCCCGACAGCCGCGCCAGCAGCACCGCGTACGCCGCGTGCAGCACCATGAAGACCGTGGCGTCGTGGCGGCGGCCCAGTTCGATCAGGTCACGACGCAGGGTAGCGGGCACCGACGCCGCCACCGTCGCCCCCCGGAAGGACTGTCCGGCCGGCCGCGCACGATCTGCCGGCAGGTCGAGGACCTCGGGCAGGTCGGCGAGGGCACCGCGCCAATACGCGATCTGCGCGGCGGCGACACTGTCGGAATCCTGATCGGCACCGAGCAGCTCTCGTTGCCACACAGCGTAATCCGCGTATTGCACCGGCAGCGGATCCCACCGCGGCGACTGCTGTCCGAGCCGGGCTTCGTAGGCCGCGGCCAGATCGGCGGCCAGCGGCGCCAACGAGGACCCGTCGAAACCGATGTGATGGACCACGATTACCAGACTGTGGTCGTCGGGTGCGCTGCGCAGCAACGTGATTCGGCACGGCACTTCGCAGGTGACATCGAATCCGGCGAGCGCCTCGGTCGCGACCCGGGCTTCGACCTCGCTCGCCGGGCACGCCACTACCGCCGGGGCGGGCAGGGCCGTTTCCGCCGCCACGATCACCTGATGCGGTCCACTGTCACTGTCGGGATAGATGGTGCGCAGCGCCTCGTGCCGGTCGACCACATCGGCGATCGCCGCGCGCATCGCCGCCAGGTCGAGTGCGCCCGTCATCCGGACGACCATCGGAATGTTGTAGATCGGCGAGCGGGTATCGAGCCGCGCGAGGAACCACATGCGGGTCTGCGCGGGCGAAAGCGGGATCCGGTCCGGGCGTTGCCCGCGTCTCAGCGGTGCCCGGCCGGTTCTCCCGGCGGATCCGATGGCCTCCGCCAGCGCGGCGACGGTCGGCGCGTCGAAAAGGGCCCGCAGCGAGACGTCGGCGCCGAACGCGGCGCTGAGCTGTGCTGCCGCCCTGGTCGCCGAGAGCGAGTTGCCGCCCAGATCGAAGAAATTGTCCGTCGCGCCGACGCGCTCGAGGCCCAGCACAGCAGCGCACACATCGGCGACCAACTGCTCCGCGGCATCGCGCGGAGTCACGAATTCCGTTGCGGTAATGCCGAAAACCGGCTCCGGCAACGCTGCCCGATCGACCTTGCCGACCGCCGACAGCGGCAGCGCATCGAGCACTGTCACCGCCTCCGGGACCATATGCGACGGCAGCCGTTGCGCGGCGTACCCCAGCAGACCGGCCGAATCCGGAGAATCCTCGACCGGCACGATGTACGCGGCGAGTCGCGACTCGCCACCGCTCACAACGCCGACCACCACCGCCACCGATACCGCGGGGTGCGAGGCGAGCACGGCCTCGATCTCGCCGAGCTCGATCCGCTGCCCGCGGATTTTGACCTGGAAGTCGGCGCGACCGAGATATTCGAGCGTTTCCCCGGACGTCCAGCGCACCATGTCGCCGGTGCGATACATGCGAGTTCCCGCGCGGCCGTGCGGATTCGCGACGAAGGTGGCGGCGGTCGCGGACGCCCGGTTGTGATATCCCCGGGCCAGCTGAACCCCGGAGACGTACAGCTCCCCCGGCACTCCGGCCGGCACCGGCCGCAGAGCCGCATCCAGGACCACGGCCTCCACACCGCGGATCGGGCCGCCGATGGTGACGCGCTCGCCGATGTGCAACGGATCGCTGATCGCGACCATGATCGTCGTCTCGGTCGGCCCGTAGCCGTTGAAAAGACGCCGGCCCGGAGCCCACGTTGCGACCGTCTCCGCCGAAACCGCCTCCCCACCCGCGACCAGAACCCGCAGCGAATCCAGTCCGGCGGGCCGCATTGTCGACAGCACGCTCGGCGTCACGAAAGCGTGCGATACCCGCTGCGCGGCAATCCAATTCGCCAGCACATCACCGGCGATGGCATCGGGCGGAGCGACGACCAGCGTCGCGCCGCACGCGTGCGCCATCAGCAACTCCAGGACCACCGCATCGAAACCCGGGGCCGCCAGCTGCAATACCCGCGCCGAGGCGTCGACCCCGTAGCGGTCGCGTTGCTCGGCAGCGAAATTCGCCAGCCCCTCGTGGGTGACCGCGACCCCCTTCGGAGTACCCGTCGAACCCGAGGTGTACAGCACATAGGCGGTGTCGGCGGTGTGTCCGGCCCGCACCCGCTCGGCATCGGTCACCGCGCCCGCCGGCCGGGCAGCGATACCGGCGGCAACGTCCGGGGCGTCGAGCACCAACCCTCGCAGCGCGTCCGGAAGCAGGCCGCGCGATGCCTCGACGGTGATCGCCGCACGCACGCCGGCATCGGCGAGCATGAATGCGACCCGCTCGGCCGGATTGCGCGGATCCACGGGCACGAACGCGGCACCCGCCTTGGCCACCGCCCAGATTCCGGCCACGAGCTCCACCGACCGGCCCATCACCAGCGCGACCCGATCCCCCGGACCAACACCCCACGTAATCAACTGCCGCGCAATGCAATTCGACCATCGATCCAGTTCCCTGTATGTCACGGTGCGGTCGTTGGACACCACCGCCGCCGCGTCCGGATCGGCGACCGTCAGCACCTCCGCGAGCACCCGCGGGGCCACGGCACGGCCTCCCGAAGCCGGTACCAGGCCGGCCCGTTCGGGCTCGGTCAGCACATCCAGATCTCCCACCCGCAGCCGCGGGTCCGACACGATCGCACCGAGGACCCGATTCAGCCGCCCGGCCAGTTCCTCGACCGCCTTCCGATCGAACAGATCTGTCGCGTAGTCGATCCGCACGGCCACATCGCCGCCCGCGGAGGCGTTCGCGGCGACAGTGACGATGATGTCCACCTTCGCCGGCTGCGGGCCCGAGTTCAGTGGCTCGACCGTGAGTTCCGGCAGTTCCAGACTCGGCAGCGCCATATTCTCGAAGGCCAGGTAGACCTGGCACAGGGGGGCGTGCGCGGCCGAGCGCGCCGGGACGATCTCGTCGACCACCCGCTCATAGGGGATATCGCTATTGGTGAAGGCGTCGAGATCGATGTCCTTCACCCGTGCCAGGAAATCGAGGAACGATTCACCGGCCCGTATCACGGTGCGCAGTGGCACCGTGTTGACGAACATTCCGATCAGTGGGTCCAGCGCGGACTCGCCGCGACCCGCGATCGGAGTACCGATGGTGATGTCCGCCGACCCCGCCAGCCGCGCCAGCAGAGCCGCCAGTGCGGCATGCACGACGATGAAGGTCGTGACGTTGGCGTCGCGCGCGAGCCGTTCGATCCCGGCGAAGGTCTCGGCCGGGATCACGCCGCCGGCGATATCGGCCCGCAGCGAGCGGCGGGCCGGGCGCGGATGGTCGGCGGGCAGTTCCAGCAAGGGCGGCATTCCCGCCAGTTGCGTTGCCCAGAACCGCAATTGGCGTGCAGCCATCGAGTCGGGATCACTCTCGTCGCCGAGCACCTCGCGATGCCAGATGCTGTAGTCGGCATATTGCACGGGCAGTGGCGGCCAGTCCGGGAGCTTGTCCTGCGATCTGGCGGCGTAGGCGGTCGCGATATCTGCCGCGAGCGGCGGAAGCGAGGAGCCGTCGCAGCAGATGTGGTGCAGCACCAGGACCAGGACGTGCTGATCCCGGTTCCCGCACGCCAGCAACGCGATTCGGATCGGGGCGGCCGTGCGCACATCGAAGCCGGCCGCGGCCGTGTCCCGGATCCGATCGGCGAGGTCGGCGGGATCGATCAGCACGGGTGTCGGATCGAGTTCGGCGACGGCCTCCGCGGTCGGCAGAACGACCTGTGTCCCTTCACCTTTCACATCGGGATAGACCGTCCGCAGGGACTCGTGCCGCTCGATCACGTCGGTGAGGGCCGTGCGCAGCGCGGTGACGTCGAGCCGGCCGGCCAGCCGTACCACCAGCGGGACGTTGTACGCCGCGGACGCCGGGTCGAGCTGGTTGATCAGCCATATCCTGTTCTGCGCCGGTGACAGCGGAATCGGCTCGATACGTGGCCGCGCGCGCAGCGCGAGCCGGTCGGAGCGGTCGCCGGTGTCGATACCCGCGGCGAGTTCGGCGACGGTCGGCCTGCCGAACAGATCACGGACCGACACGGTGCATCGGGTCAGCTCGACGATGCGCGCCGCCGCGCCGGTCGCGGTGAGCGAATTACCGCCCAGCTCGAAGAAGTTGTCCAGCACGCCGACCCGCTCGAGCCCCAGCACCTCGGCGAAGATATCCGCGATGACCTCCTCGACGGGAGACCTCGGCGCGACGTAGACCGCCGAGGATTCGAAGACCGGCTCGGGCAACGCGCGATGATCCACTTTCCCGTTGACCGTCAACGGGATACGCGGCACCGTGACGACGACGGCCGGGATCATGTACTCCGGCAGCATTGTCGCGACATGCGCGCGCAGGGCGTCGGCCACCTCGGTGTCGGCGCCGTCGACCACGACATAGGCGACGAGCCGGGCCGCCTCGGTAGCGGGCAGGTGCACCGTGACCACAGCGGCGGATACCGCGGAGTGGCTCAGCAGCGCACTGCGGATTTCGCCGAGCTCGATCCGGAACCCGCGCAGCTGGACCTGCTGATCGGCACGATCGCGGTATTCCAGCTCGCCCAGCTGATTCCAGCGTGCGATATCGCCGCTGCGATAGAGCCGTTCACCCGGATCACCGAATGGGGCGGCGACGAAACGCGCGGAGGTCAGCGCCGGACGGCCGAGATAGCCGCGAGCGAGCTGGATTCCGGCGACATAGACCTCACCCCAGGCCCCCGTCGGAGCCGGCCGCAACCGTTCGTCGAGAACATAGGTGCGCAGCCCGGGCAGTGCCGCACCGATCGTGCTCGGTGCACCCGGCGCCGCACTCCCCGGTGTCAGGTGATGGCGGGTGACGAATACCGTGGTCTCGGTGATGCCGTAACTGTTCACCAGCACCGGCAGCGTCGGATTGTGTTCGTACCAGTCCGTCAGTCCAGCCGGATCCAGACGTTCGCCGGAGAGCACGACCAGTCGCAGCGACAGTGGCCCGTCGGGGTCACCGGCCTCGTCGTAGCACTGTTTCGCCGCGCCGAACTGCTGAAATGCCGACGGCGTCTGGCTGAGGACGGTGACCTTCTCACGGGCCGCCAAGCGCACGACATCATCGGGCGAGCGTGTGGTGCGACTGTCCACGACGATCAAGCGGCCACCGGTGACCAGCGCGCCGAAGATCTCCCACACCGAATAGTCGAAAGCGAACGAATGGAACAGCGTCCACACGTCATCGGGCCGCACACCGAGTTCGTCGCAGGCATTCGCCAGGTAGGTCGCGACCGCACGATGGGTGATGGCGACACCTTTGGGCCGGCCGGTCGATCCCGAGGTATAGATGACGTAGGCGATGTTCGCGAGGTGTAGCGGACGGATCCGGTGGACGTCGGTGACCGGAGCGCCAACCTCGTCACCGGCCGGATCGGCCACATCGTCGAACAGCACCACCCGGCCCGGATCGCCCGGAATATGCTCGCGCACAGCTCGAGTGGTCACGACGGCGATCGGATCGGCGTCCCCGAGCACGTAATCCAGCCGATCGGCCGGATGCGCGATATCCAATGGCAGGTACCCGGCACCCGACTTCAGCACGGCCAGCGCGGCCACGACGAGATCGGCATCGCGGGGCATCGCGATCGCCACCAGCGTGTCCGGGCCCGCGCCCAGAGCGATCAGGGTGTGGGCGAGCCGATTGGCACGCTCGTCGAGCTCCCGATAGGTCAGCGTGACCGGTCCCGCGGTGACCGCGTCGGCGTCCGGAGTCGCCGCGGCCTGCCATTCCAGCAGATCCACCAGCGTCGCCGTACTCGTCCGTCCTTCGCGCCCGGCCAGTTCGCCGATGATGCGGTCGTGCTCGGCGGATGTCATGAGCGGCACCGTGGTGACCGCCGCGTCGAGGGGCGTTTCGGTCAGGCACTCGAGGAAGTCGACGAACCGTTGCGCGTGTGCGCCGAGTTCGTCGTGCCTGTAGAGATTCGCGTTGCCGTGCAGTTCGATCAGCAGCGGAGCCTCGGGGCCCGAGCGGTACATATTCAGCTGCAGATCGTCCAGGACGCCCGAGGTCAATGCGCGATAGCGGCCGGTGGCGCGACCGAGCCGGATCTCGGAATCGAAGAACAGGATATTTACGATCGGACCGAAGGAGTTCGCGGACACATCCAGCGCATCGGAGTCCCGGCGCAGGTCCTCGAACCGGTAGAGCTGATGACGCATCGCGAGGACGAGCTCGGACATCGACGCACGGACCAACTGCTCCACCGTGGTGGTGGTGTCCACGGTGAATCGGATCGGCACCATATTGGCCAGCATCGCGGCGGCATTGCGCAGGCGCTTGGTCACGCGCCCGGTCACGGGCATCGACAGCACGACATCGTCGCGACCGGTCATCCGGGCGAGGAACGCGGCGAAGCCGGCGACGATCACCTGGGCCGGCGACGCGTTGAGCCGGTCGGCGAACCGATCGAGAGCTTCGGACAATTGGGGTGAAAGCTCCAGTCCGGCAACACGATCGACCTTACCCAGACGTGCCGTGCGCCCGGACAGGCTGGTCGGCGCCGGAAGATCGGCCACCTTGCCGAGCCAGTACGCCTTGTCGCCCTCGAACCGGGAACTCGCCCGATAGGCGTGCTCGGCCTCGACGATGTCGCGCAACTTCGCCCCCGCCATCGGGGCGGCCGGCCTGCCCTCGAGTAGTGCGTTGTAATGCTCGGCCACCCGCGTCAGAGCGTTGAACGCGCCGTAACCGTCGATAATGAGATGGTGCGCACGCGCGTACCACAAATGCCGATTCTCGGCGATCCGTATCAAACGGGTTGCCGCCAGCCGCTCGCGACTCAGGTCGACGGTTTTGGTGTTGTAGTCGTGACGCATCCATTCCAGCGCCGCTGCGAGCGGATCGCGCTCATCACCGAGGTCGAGGACCGACTCGTCGTAGGTGATGCTGTGGTCGACGAATTGGTAAGGGACGCCGTCGGTCTCGACCACCCGGACGATGAGCGATTCGGTTTCGTGACCGGCCAGGTTCACCGCCTCGGTGAAGACGTCGACGTCTATCGGCCCGTCGATCTCGACATACTGCGCGATATTGACCGCCTGCCCACCGGGCAGGTTGCCGGCGAGCCACATCCCGTATTGCGCACGCGACAACGGGATCAAGTCCGCACGGTCAGCGGCAGGTTCGGCTGGACACGGATTCATCTACACCCCTCGCTCGACTTCGGAATACCGAGGCACGTCAGAACGCCCGCCCCGCGCCCGAAAAAGTTTGGTGTGCGCATCGCCCAATTCGACGCGTCGCTCAACCCCCCGCGCTATCGCGCGCCTCAGGAAAGAGTACGAGTGATCTTTCCGGAATCCCGATACCAACCCCGGCGCCATGTCATAGCGCGGTCCACCTCGCAGCACCCATTTATCAATGTCTCCCAGCATCTCGAATCCTGAACAATCGGACGTTTCGAACATCTGGTGAAGCAGCACGAAAATAGCGCGACAGCTAATCCGCAGAATACCTGTCACCGGATAGCCGGATAGCCGGTGACCCACTTTCCGTTCATGTCCCGGCCTTCTTGTCGAAAATCGGCTCGGGCCGTGGACCTTTCGAGGAAATCAGGAGGAATTTGGTCAATTGATCCAAATCAACTGCTGCTCACGATAATTAAGCGATCGACGATCTGCGGATCAGCGGCGACGAGCATAACAGCCGAGGTGTTGCCCGGGCAAGATCAACACCATTCACCCGAAGGATGACAATATGTGTTGACTCAAATTGCAAATGCAAGCACATTTGCAGCTACCAGACCTGTCCCATCGCAAGCACGCGCGACACGACGGGGATCCCCACGCGGTTCGAACCCGCCGCGCCGCGCCGGATCCCTCCCCGGCCGCCCCATCGACAGGACAATCCATCCATGAGCACACCCGACGACTGGAACACCCAGATCATCAACGAGTTCCGAGCCAACCAGGGCCGCGTCGGCGGCCCCTTCGAAGGCGCCCCGATGCTGCTCGCCCACCATCTCGGCCGCAAAAGCGGACGCGAAACCGTCACCCCCATGATGTATCTGCCCGACGAGCGCCACCTCGACACCATCTACGTCTTCGCCAGTAAGGCCGGCGCCCCCACCAACCCGGCCTGGTACTACAACCTCACCACCGCCGGCACCGCCGAAATCGAGCGCGGCACCGAAAAATACACAGTCACCGTAGAAGAACTCACCGGCGAACCACGCGACCGGATCTACGCCGAACAAGCCCGCCGATACCCCGGCTTCGCCGACTACGCCGAGAAGACCGCCGGCATCCGAACCATCCCCGTCCTCGCCCTCCACCGCAGCTGACCCACCACCTGCCTCCCGGCAGAGCCGTCGCCTGCCGGGTGGCGGACAGCGCCGCTGCTCGAGGACCGACGGATGGCCCGCTACCACCTACTCGGCACAGTCCGCGGCGACTTCCTCGGCTGCTTCAGCGATAGAGGCCGCGCAGTGCCCGGCAGGCGGAGTCTACGATCTCCTCGGCGGTCGCCTCGATGGCGCCGTCGAGCCAGGCGGTGACCAGCTCGGCCATCCCCCCGATGAACAGCAGACCGGATGTCTCGTCGGCGGCGCGGCTGCCGCCGGAACCGCCGAGCCAGGTACGGACCTCCAGGGCCGATTCATGAGCCAGATGACGAAGCAATTCGGTACGCCGCCTCCGCAATTCGGGAACTGCCGCCGATTCGACGATCGCCACCCGGCCCTTGCGCGGGTCCTCGACCAATAGGCGAATGAAGGCGTCGATCGATGCCCGCATGCGGGCTTCCGGATCGTCTCCGGCGGCATCGGCGGCGGTACGACTGTTCTCCTCGATGTCGACCGCGATCTCGTTCAGGACGGCCTCGAGCAGTGCGTCGAGTCCGGTGAAACTCTCGTAGAAGTAGCGCTCGCTGAGTCCGGCCTCGGCGCAGACGGCGGTCATCGTCGTCCTGGTTGCCGAATCGGCCCACACCGTGAGACCCGCGTCCAGCAGCCGCGACCGGCGTTCGGTGGCCCGTTCGGCGGCGGTGGCTCCGCGATAGACCCCTGATTGCACGGCCATGGCCCCAGCATGCCACAGCACGATCCACACCAAGGTTGACAGGGCGCGCTTCCTGAATCAGGCTGTGACGTGAGCGCCATCACAGAGACGAGGTGTGCGATGACGGCAGACGCCCTGGACACCAGGCCGATCCCGACCCAGCGACGCGGGGACCGCGGCTACCCGGTGGTCGGGCAACTGCTGGAGTTCGCCAAGGATCCCCTGGCCCTGTTCCAGCGCGAATGGGATCACTACGGCCCGGTCGCCCCGATGTACTCACTCGGCCGGACCGCGGCACTACTACTCGGCCCGGACGCCTGCGGTGAGGCGCTGCTGAACAAGGACGGCGCCCTGGCGAATGAGCCGGCTTGGTCCCGGCTGGTCGGTCCGTTCTTCCACGGCGGACTCATGCTGATCGATTTCGACGAGCACAAGCGGCATCGGCGGATCATGCAGCAGGCGTTCACCCGTGCGCGGCTGCAGGCATACACCGAGCGACTGCATCCGGCGATCGAACAGGGCGTGGCCCACTGGGACGAGAGCGAATCCTTCCCCGCGTACTGGAAACTCAAGCAACTCACCCTCGATATCGCCACCGATCTGTTCATGGGTGGCGCCGCGGATACGAGCCCGGCCGAGATGGAACGGATCAACAAGGCTTTCATCGCCTGCGTTCAGGCCGCGGCCGGAATCGTGCGCGGCAACGTGCCGTTCACCCGCTGGGGCAAGGCCTTTCGAGGTCGCCGGGTGCTCGAGGATTTCCTGCGCCACTATCTGCCCGCGAAACGCGCCGAACAGACCGACGACATCTTCTCGGTGCTGTGCCATATCGAGGACGAGGACGGCGCCCGGTTCACCGACGACGACGTGGTCAACCACATGATCTTCCTGATGATGGCCGCCCACGACACCTCCACGATCACCACCTCCACGATCCTGCAATATCTGGGACAGCACCCGGACTGGCAGCAGCGTTGCCGCACCGAGGCAACGGCACTGGGCCCCGCACCGTCGATGGCCGAACTCGAGGGCCTGGAGTCCATCGACCTGGTCATGCGCGAGGCGCTGCGGCTGCGCGCTCCGGTCCCGGTCCTGGTCCGCTACGCGGTGAAAGACACTGTCATCCAAGGGGTCCGGATTCCCGCCGATACCGATGTGGTGGTCGGAATCCAGTTCACCCACCTGATGCCGCAGTACTGGACCGACCCGCACACCTTCGACCCCGATCGGTTCGGTCCAGCACGCCGCGAGGACAAATCCCACCGCTTCGCCTGGGAGCCCTTCGGCGGCGGCGCGCACAAATGTATCGGCATGCATTTCGGTGGGCTGGAAGTGAAGTCGATCATGCATCGCCTGCTACGCGACTACCACTGGCGGGTGGACCCCGGCTACGTCCCGCCCATCGACCACCACTCCCTGCCCTTCCCCAAGGACGGCCTGCCGATCACCTTCATTCGCAACCGATAACGCCCGCAGCTCGATTCGGCACCGCCGGATACCGCCGGAGCTGAACCCGGCGGTATCCGGGTGTCGCCGGGCTATTTCCGCGGCAATCCCATGACCAGGGTTGCGATGGTATTGAGCTGGATTTCCAGGGTTCCGCCGCCGATCACCCAGCTCGGGATGTCCAGCTCGTGATGGACGACCTCGCAGTCCTTCTCGTTCAACGCGGCGGCGGGGCCGATGAGTTCGAGGGCGGCGGCCGCGGCATCGGTGTGCAGCATGGAGGCCGCTGCCTTGGACATACTCGTGGCGGGCCCGATTCCGTGCCCGTCGAGGCGGCGGATGGTTTCGCGCAGGTTCATCGCCGAGATGGCGGCCCCGCGAGCACTGATCCGGCCCAGCGTCCGCAGCGCGTTCTCCCGGCTGCCCGCATACTCGGCGCGCTCGATAATGCCGACGATACGGGAGTTGTGCCCGGGGTCCCGGACACCTCCGATGAAAAGCCGTTCCTGGGCAAGGGTTTCCAGTGTCAGCGCCCAGCCCTGGCCGACCTCGCCGAGGACCATGTCGCCGGGGACGAAAGCGTCGTCGAAGAACACCTCGTTGAACTCGGCGTCACCACTGGACTGGGTGATCGGGCGAACCGTCACACCCGCACCGTGCATATTGATCAGGAACATGGTCAGGCCGCGATGGCGTTCGGCCTCGGAATCGGTGCGCGCCAGCAGAAGTCCCCAATCGGAGCGATGCGCCAGGGTGGTCCAGATCTTCTGGCCGTTGAGCCGCCAGCCGTCGCCGTCCTCGGTGGCGCGCAGGCTCAGCGACGCCACATCCGAGCCCGCTTCCGGTTCGCTCATCAGCTGACACCAGATCTCCTCACCGCGCAGGGCGGGAGCCGCCAGGCGGGCGAGCTGTTCGGGAGTGCCGCGTTGCAGGACGATCGGCACCACCCACTGGCCGATTCCCATGGAGGGCTGTGCGATTCCGTGCTTGTCGTATTCGTCCTGCAGGATCAGCTGTTCCAGCGGGCCGGCCTCGATCCCCCACGGCTCGGGCATGGGCGGTGAGACCAGACCCGAATCCGCCAGCAGAGTGCGACGGGGGCCGGTATTGGTGGCATCGTGGTCACCGATCTTGCCGGGAGTCGGGTTGTCCAGGGCGGCGGCGCGATCCAGGATCTCCGAAACCCATTGGCGGAAGGTCGAATCGGTCTCCGGCAGCGGCACCGCGAAGCTGCGCGGACCGCCGAGTGCGACCTCGCCGAGGCGGCGCTCCCAGCTCTCCGCGGAGCCGCCGAGCCCGGCCAGCGATATCGCCCGCCGCCAGTACAGATGCAGATCGTGCTCCCAGGTGAACCCGATCGCCCCGTGCAGGCACAGACATTCCACCGCCGCGTGCACGGCATTGCCGAGGGTGGTGATCGCGGCACCGGCCGCGGCGTGCGTGCGCTGAGCGGGATCATCGGCCAGACCGCGCACCGCGTCCCAGGCCGCGGAGGTGGCGAGTTCACTGGTGATCAGCAATTGCGCGGCGCGGTGCTGGACGGCCTGGAAGGAGCCGACGGGCCGGCCGAATTGCTTGCGGGCCTTCACATATTCGGTGGCCGTATCCGAACACCACCGGATCACCCCGGCCGCTTCGGCGGCCATGAACGCGGTGGCGACCGCCTCGGCGTAGCCGGCATTGATGCCCCCGAGTTCGGTTCCGGCGGCATCGTGAAACCGGACGACAGCGAGATCGCGACCGAGATCCGATCCGCCACGCACCTCGATCTCCACGCCCTGCGCGGTGCGATTGATCAAGAACCAGCGGGTCCGGTCGTCCCCGGAGGCGGCCACCAGGAGCACGTCGGCCGAGGCGGCACCCAGGACCGGACCGGTCGTACCGCTCAACCCGGCCTCGGCGACTCGCACACCGTGTCCGGGGTCCACCGTCGCACCGGTCGCCCCCTCGGCGAACAGGCGCAGTGTATTGTCAACCGACTCAACGGATTTCGATGAAGCGACGATGGTGCTCGCGACCACGGACGGTAGTAGCGGACCGGGCAGCAGCGCACGCCCGGCTTCGGCGAGCACCACCGCGATCTCGTCCAGGGTTCCACCCTGTCCACCCACCTCCTCCGGCAGGTGCACACCGGGCAGTCCGAGTGCGACCAGTTCCGTCCAGAAGGCGGGCAGTTCACCGGCGGCGAGCCGGTCGGTGTGCTTGCGGGTGTATTCGCGGGTGCTGTGGCGGTCCGCGAATCCGCTGACGGCCGCCGCCAGCGCCGTCTGATCCGCGGTCAGGGCTACGGGCACGATCTCTCACTCCGCTCGGCTTCGATACGCTCCCGGTTCCGATCCGGGCACTCCGATTAGAACAGGTTCCCTGAGATCGCGAGGCCGAATAGGACCTCGTCCGATTTCGGCGCGGGCGCCGGGCTACAGCGAGTCGGGTGTATGCGGTCGGCACGTCGGACGCGGCCGCGAATATCGCACCCTTCCAACATATCTGGGCCGCGACACCGGACAGTCCGTCACCTCGCGAGCGTCGTTCCCGGAGATTGACCGTATCGGCGGCGATACCGCGCGGCGAAACGGCCCGGATGGCCGAACCCCCAGGCGGCGGCGATCGAACCGACTGTCGCACCGCTGTCGGCGGAGCCGGTGCGGAGCTCCTCATGGGCGCCCTGCAGACGCATCCGCCGCAGATACTCCATCGGAGTCGTGTCGAGGTGACGGCGAAACGCCAGCTGCAGCGCTCGCACCGTGACATACGACGCCGCGGCGATATCTCCGGCCGCGATGTCTTCTCGGACATGGGATTCCATATACGCGACCGCGCGGCGCACAGTGGCCGGATGCGCGTCGGTGTGCGCCCCCACCCCGGGATCGGCACTACCGGTATTCGGAAAGGTCTCCAGCACTGTGGCCGCCAGATACTGCGTAGCCGTCGCCGCTACCAGCGGCGGCACCTCGCCGTCGTACTCGTCGACCAACTGCTGGACATGCGCGATCGTGGAGCTGAGCCGACGTCCGGCGGCGGGGGATACCGGACGGTGCCCGATCAGGGCCACGGGCGCCGAACCGGAATCGCCGGGCGAGGCGACGCGAGTCAGCTCACGGGGCTCGAACATCGTGATCGTGTAGCGGGCGCGGTGGATCACCCCCGAATACGGCGAATCCGGTGGTGTGAGAATGCCGATCTCACCGGGCTCGAAGATATCGGTGACGCCCTCGTCGAGGTAGTTCTCCTCGATCGACCCCGATTCCACGCCGCACACGCAGATCTTGCCGAGTGGGTCGGCGTCGTAGCGCATGTCGAATTCCAATTCCAGGCGGTCCAGGCTGACCGTTCCGACCACATCGCGCGTGATGCGACTGCGGATCGGCTCGTCGGTGACATTTCCGATCTGCATGGTCGTGTAGTTCCGGTTCAGGAACTGCTCGGTGGCGGCCAGGCTGCCACTGTCGAACTCCATCCCCATACTGTGACGTCCTCCTCTGCTCCGGCGCAGCTCAGAGCTATGACGAACCACATCGTCCGCGGGGGTTTCAGCACTTCCCAACGTACGGGTTACCCGTTTCGAACTCAATGCCACGAAACCCGATGCCACAAACCTCGGCAAAGTTCACACTCGGGCGCGCAGGGCCCCACCTACGATCAGCTGTACAACGACGCGCGCCGGCGCACGATCGAGGGACGCTCCAAGATGAACAAATCCCAGCTCGCCCGCGCTCTGGGCCGCAGCTGAGCGGCGGACAGAGGTTCAGGCTGTGCGCTCACCGTTCCCGGCTCATTCACTCTGCGGGTATTCGCTCGTGGGCGGTGAGCAGGATGTGGTCGAACTGATTCACAGTCGTCGCGCCCGGCGGCGGTAGTGTGGGTAGCTCCGCGATGAGCTGTTCGGCCAGGGCGCGCAGTTTGGTGTTGGTTTCCTGCGAGCGCCAGGTCAGGACCGTGAACGCTTGTGCGGCGGTGATCCGGTACATGCGCATGAGCACGCCTTTGGCCTGTTCGATCACCGCCCGCGCTTCGACGATATCCGGCAGCCGCGCGCTGACGGTTTCCCGCTCGGCGTCGGCGAGGGCGTCGGACAGGTCGATATAGAAGCCGGAGGTCCCGACCGGGTGGCCTTCGTCGTCCAGGATGCGGTCGGCGACGACCATGACCGAGTGCTCGCAGCCGTGGATATCGATGAAGCGGTGCCGGCTGGAGAACGGTTCTCCTTGATCGGCCGAGCGGGCAATGGCCTCGGCGACGTGTTCACGGTCGTCGGGATGCTTGTGCGCGAGCAGCAGCTCGGTGGTCGGTTCGATCTCACCGGGCACGTAGCCGTGCATCCGGTAGATCTCCGCCGACCACTCCCACCGGCTGCCGGTGAACCAGAAACGGAAACTACCGGCTGCAGGCTGCTGCCCGGCCGTCACTTCAGGCGGCGACAGCGGCACGCGGTCGCCGGAGGGGGCGGCAGGGGAAATCACCACTCGATTATTGTCGTCGTTTCCCCGGATGCCAAGAATCCGCGATCCGGACCACACCCTTCGCCGTTACGCCACCTGCCGCCCCCTGACCGCAGGCTCAATCGGGCAGTGCCTGCTCGCGCAGGCGGGTGAGGGTCCTGGTGAGCATGCGTGAGACCTGCATCTGGGACACACCGATCCGTTCGGCGATCTCGGTCTGCGTGAGATTATCGAAGAACCTCAGCCGCAACACCTTTCGTTCCCGATCGGGCAGTTCGCGCAGCAGTGGGCCGATCGCGAGCGCGTCCTCGGTCAGCTCGTAGCCGGTGTCCTCCACCCCGAGTTCGCTCACCACCCGGGCGGCACCCGAATCATGATCGCCGTCGTCCGGTGAGATATTGATCGAATCGGCGTTGTAGGCGTGCACCGCCAGCAGCGCGCGGGTCATTTCCAGCCGGTCGACGTCGAGTTCGGCGGCCAGTTCGGTGACGGTGGGCATCCGGTTGAACCGGTGTGCCAGCCGTTCGGTGGCGGGTCCGATGGCGGCCTGGAGTTCCTTGGCCGAACGTGGCACGCGCACCATCCAGGCGTGGTCCCGGAAGTGACGCCGGACTTCTCCCAAGATCGTCGGCACCGCGAAGGACAGGAACGTGGCGCCCCGGGCCGGGTCGAAACGGTCCACCGCCAGCACAGCGCCCAGCGAAGCGATTTGATACAGGTCTTCGTAGGCCTCACCCCGCCGGCTGTAGCGCCGCGCGACATGCTCGGCCAACGGCAGGCACCGATCCACGATCTGTTCGCGCAGCCAGGAGTGCTCGGGGTCGCTCTCGGGGAGCGCGGCCAATTTCTCCAACCATGGCTCGAGGTCGTCATAGCCGTCGCGACCTCGGTTCGAGCGCGAAGCGGACATCGGTCCGGTGGTGATGTGAGACGTCATCAGGTGCCTCCGGCGACCCAGTCTGCCGCGCGGCGGACCGCTGTAGGTTCAACGTCGCCACATCGGAAAAGTCGCGTCTCTTCAGTATCTCCAGCGCCACCCCACCCCGCCAGTACACAAAACGAACCACACAATCCGTTACGCGAACAGCCTGGACGGCGCCGCGCCGATCAGGTGCCGAAGCCGTTGTCGCCGTCAGCAGCTTCGCGGAAGAGACCGGACGCTGTCCGGATTACTGCCGAAAGGACCCCGGGCTATTGCTGTCGAACGGCCGCAGGGCGTGAAACAGCCTCCACACCAACCCCTTCGCCCGTTGTGACGATGCACCGCGCACACCGGCCCGGCACACGACGCCCTGCGGAGGTGTCACGATCCGCACGCCGACATTGCGCTCGGTGCAGTCCGCGCTCAGCGCCGCCAGCATGTGCAACCCCCCGACGCCGAGGAACTCGACCCGTGTCAGATCCAGCACCACATGCCACGGCGGCGACAGTGCCCCCACCGCCGTGGACAGCTCGCTTCGAGCGTGACCGATCGTCGCCGAGTCGATTTCTCCGCACAGGCGCAGTATCAACGCGTCGCCGGAGGTGGACTGAATTACGCGCACCGCGTGCATGCCATCGCTCATGTCGATACCCGTCGTGAGAGGCAAGGGGCTCGTCCGCAGGAAACAGGACGGCACGCGAAACGTGGAGGGTGCCCGACCCGCCCTACCCGGCGCAGCGTACGCCGATTCCGCTCCCACCGGATTGTCTCGACCGGATTGGCGAAAATTCCCAATTTCACAAACCTCGGACGCCGCCGCGCGACAGCCGATGGGTGCGGCCGGACGACCGCAGGCGTCCGGCCGCACCCACAATTAATTAGGTAAGCTAATCAATGTGGACCGGCCGATCGAAAACCTGCTTGCCCCGGCGATGGCGACGAAGTTCATCACCGGACAAGAGGAAAGGCAATCTTGACCGCGCTCCGCACCGATGAGGAATCCGCCGCAACCGAGACACCGCGGCCCACCCCGGTATCGGAGCAGCCCGGTCGCCCGGGCGGAATGTTCGCCTCCCTCACCGTCCCGAACTACCGCTATTACTTTGCGGGCCAAGTTGTTTCGAATACCGGCACCTGGATGCAGCGAATCGCCCAGGACTGGCTGGTACTCGGTCTCACCGGCAGTTCCTTCGCCGTCGGCATCACCACTGCCATGCAGTTTCTGCCGATGCTGCTGTTCGGTCTCTACGGCGGCGTCATCGCCGACCGCTTCCCCAAGCGGGGCCTGCTGGTCATCACCCAGGCCACCATGGGACTGCTCGCCGCGATACTCGCCGTGCTGACACTGACCGGCACGGTCGAGGTCTGGCAGGTATACCTGCTGGCGCTGCTCCTGGGCATGGTGACCGTGGTCGACAACCCGACCCGCCAGTCGTTCGTCCCGGAAATCGTCGGACGGGAACGGTTGCGCAACGCGGTCAGCCTGAACTCCGCGAACTTCCAGGCCGCCCGATTGGTCGGGCCGGCAGTCGCCGGTGCGTTGATCGCCGCGGTCGGATCCGGCTGGGCGTTCGTGATCAACGCCTGCTCCTTCGCTGCCGTCATCGCCGGCCTGCTGGCCATGCGGCAGGCGGAGCTGACACCCGTGCCGCGCCTGCCACGACGAAAAGGGCAACTGCGCGAAGGTCTTCGCTATGTGAGCGCACATCCGCAGCTGCTCTGGCCGATCGTCATGGTGGGCTTCATCGGCACTTTCGGTTACAACTTCCCCACGGTGCTGTCGGGCTTCGCCTATCACGTCTTCGACGTCGACGCCGGGAAATACGGGCTGCTCAACACCGCGCTCGCGGCGGGATCGCTCGTGGGCGCGCTACTGGCGAGCCGCCGAGGACGGATGCGGATGCGGATGCTGGTCGCCACCGCCGTCGGCTTCGGAGCACTCGAGGCGGTCACCGCCTTCGCACCGGACTACTGGCTGTTCGCCGTCCTGCTCACCGTGGTGGGGCTGCTCGGACTCACCTTCAACACCTCCGGCAACTCCATGGTCCAAATGGAAACCAACCCCGTCATGCGAGGTCGGGTGATGTCGCTGTACATGATGGTTTTCACCGGAGGCACTCCGATCGGCGGTCCGATCGTGGGATGGCTCACCGAGGAATTCGGACCTCGGCTCGGACTGTTCGCCTGTGGCGCGGTCTCCGCGGCGTCCGCGGCGCTGGTCGGTGTCATTCTCGCCCGCGCCGCCGGGCTGCGCGTGCGAATCTCGGGAAGGCGGATTTCGCTCGTGCCGCGCGACGATCCGGCGGCAGCCGTCTCCGGCGAGACCGAATAGCGGCAACACTTCGCGAATTCCGGATGAGGTCGCGACGCAGCCACGCCCCCGGCGAGTTCACCGGGGGCGTGGCTGCGTCGTGCGCTATGCGGTGATTTCGCTGCGGTCGCCGCTCCACTGGGTGTGGAACTTGCCGGCAGCGTCGATCCGCTCGTAGGTGTGGGCGCCGAAGAAGTCGCGCTGTGCCTGAGTGAGAGCGGCGGGGAGACGTTCCGCGCGAAGCGCGTCGTAGTACGACAGCGAGGACGCGAAGGCCGGGACCGGGATTCCGAGCAGCGTCGCGGTGGCGACGACGCGGCGCCAGCTGTCGATGGCGTACTCGATGGCTTCCCGGAAGTAGGGGGCCAGGATCAGCGTCGGCAACGCCGGGTCCTGCTCGTACGCCTCCTTGATGCGGTTCAGGAAGCGAGCGCGGATGATGCAACCCCCACGCCAGATGGTCGCCAGATCGCCCGGGTGCAGATCCCAGTCGTATTCGGCGCTACCGGCCGCGATCTGGTCGAATCCCTGCGCGTACGCCACGATCTTGGAGGCGTACAGGGCCTGCCGGATATCCTCGGTGAATTGCGCTGCGTCGGCGGGCTTCTCGGCGAGCGTGCCGGACGCCAGGCCCTGTGCGGCCTTGCGCTGTGCACGCGACCCGGACAGGGCGCGAGCGAAGACTGCCTCGGCGATGCCGGTGACGGGGATACCGAGATCGAGTGCCGCCTTGACCGTCCAGCGTCCGGTCCCCTTCTGCTCGGCGGCATCGACGATAACGTCGACCAGAGGCTTGCCGGTCTTGGCATTGATCTGCTCGAGCACCTGGGCGGTGATCTCCACGAGGTAGGACTCCAGTTCACCGGAGTTCCATTCGGTGAACACGTCGGCGATCTGCTTGGCATCGAAGCCGAGCGCATTGCGGAAGAGGTGGTACGCCTCGCCGATCAGCTGCATATCGGCGTATTCGATGCCGTTGTGCACCATTTTCACGAAATGGCCGGAACCGTCGGGGCCGATGTGGGTGCAGCACGGGGTGCCGTCGACGTTCGCGGCGATCTTCTCCAGGATGGGACCGAGCGACCGGTAGGACTCCACGGGTCCGCCGGGCATGATCGCGGGGCCGTTGAGTGCGCCCTCCTCACCACCGGAGATCCCGGCGCCGACGAAGTTCAGCCCACGCGCCTTCATGGCGGCTTCCCGGCGGATGGTGTCGGTGTAGAGGGCATTGCCGCCATCGATGATGATGTCGCCCGGCTCCATCACGTCCGCCAGTTCCTCGATGACGGCGTCGGTGGCGTCTCCGGCCTTGACCATGATCAGCACGCGGCGCGGTTTCTCCAATGCCGCCACGAACTCCTCGACCGTTTCGGTCCGCACGAAGTTGCCATCCCCACCGTGGGCCTCGAGCAGGGCATCGGTCTTGGCGACGCTGCGGTTGTGCAGCGCCACGGTGAACCCGTTGCGGGCGAAATTGCGGGCGATGTTGCTGCCCATGACCGCCAGACCGGTGACACCGATATTGGCAATTGCATTGGTGGGGGCCATAAATACAGCTCTTTTCAGGTGGGGTCGCAGGTGGTCGGTTGATGGTGTCCGGACTGCCGGGCGTGCCGGTAGTGCATGATAAGTGCGTTCGTGGAGCTGTCGAGATCGGGTGTCCGATCGGATCGAAGCTCGCCGTGTATGCGGGTGGCGAGCTTCTTGCCGAGCTCGACTCCCCATTGGTCGAACGAGTTCACGCCCCAGATCCAGCCTTGCACGAATACTTTGTGCTCGTACAGGGCGACCAGTTGTCCCAGAGTGTAGGGGCTCAGCCGGGGCAGCAGGATGGTGTTGCTCGAGCGATTCCCGGGAAACGATTGATGAGCGGGGCGCTCGCCGGGATCGTCGAGATCGCCGAAAGCCAGGGCACGGGTCTGGGCGAACAGGTTCGACATCAGCAGATCGTGATGCTCCCAGTGGGTGTGCGCGGGTTCCATCACACCGATGAAGTCACAGGGCGCCGAGGTCGTTCCCTGATGCAGCATCTGGAAGAAGGCGTGCTGGCCGTTCGTACCGGGCTCGCCCCAGATGATCGGCGCGGTGTCGACGGCGACACGATGTCCGTCGCGATCGACCGATTTGCCGTTGCTCTCCATATCCAGCTGCTGCAGATAGGCGGGCAGCAACGCCAGCCGCTGATCGTAGGGCAGCACCGCGTAAGACTGTGTGCCACAGAAGTTTCGATGCCAGATGCCCAGCAGGCCGAGCAATACCGGCAGGTTCCGCTCGAACGGAGCGGTGCGGAAATGGTGGTCGAGGGCGCGCGCTCCGGCCAGCAGTTCGCCGAAGCCCTCGGGCCCGAACACGACCATCAGCGACAGTCCGATCGCCGACCACACCGAGTATCGGCCACCCACCCAGTCCCAGAATTCGAACATGTTGGCCGGATCGATCCCGAAGGCCGACACCTCCGCGGCGTTGGTCGACACCGCGGCGAAGTGCTTACCGACCGCTGCGGGGTCACCGAGGCCGTCCAGCAGCCATCGGCGCGCGGTGCGGGCGTTGGTCAGCGTCTCGACGGTGGTGAAGGTCTTCGAGGCGACGATGAACAGCGTGGTTTCCGGATCGAGGTCGCGCAGCACCCGGGTGATGTCGTGACCATCGATATTCGAGACGAATCGCGCGTCCAGGCCGTCCCGTGCCCGTTCCCGCAACGCGTGATATGCCATCGACGGCCCCAGATCGGATCCGCCGATGCCGATATTCACCACGGTGCGGATCGAGCGGCCGGTCGCGCCACGCCACCGGCCCGAGCGCACCCGTTCGGCGAAATCGCGCATGCGGCCCAATACGGCGTGCACCGACGGGACCACATTCTCACCGCCCAGCAGGACCGATGCGGAGGCGTCGGCGCGCAGGGCGGTATGCAGGACGGCCCGGTCCTCGGTCGTATTGATGCGATCACCGCCGAACATGGCGCCGATCCCCTCGCCGAGGCCGCGGTCCGCGGCCAGGCGGGTGAGCAAATCCATCGTTCGCTCGGTGACCAGGTTTTTCGAATAGTCCAGGACCACGCCGTCGTACTCGACCGACATACCGGTTCCGCGCCGCGGATCGTCCTCGAAGAGCCGGGCCAGCGACGTCGTCGCCAATTCCGCACGGTGCGCGCTCAATTCGCGCCACGCCGGCGATTCGACCAGATCGCCCTCGTCTGCCAATAGGTTCAGCGTGCGACTCATGGATCCCTCGGTCTGTCATGCGCGAAATCGCGCAACCAATGCCCGAAATCATGCACCGCGTAGTTGAGGCAAGTCAACCGCCGGTCCGAGTACCATGCTCGAAACCGCAGCACAGCAGGACTTACGCAGGACACTCGGTCTCGGAGGCATAGTTGCTAGCCAGCACTCGACGGCGCGAAATCATGCACAGGCTGGTCACGGACGGCTATGTCGAAGCCAAGGCACTTGCCGACGAACTCGGCGTCGACGCATCCACGATCCGCCGAGATCTCGATGCGCTCGAGCGCGCGGGGCAGGCGCAACGCACCCACGGCGGCGCCCGCCCGACCCCGGGCGCCACGGCGAAGTTGCCCTACACCATGAAGGAAGGCGAACACCTCACCGAGAAGGCCGCGATCGCGGAAGCGGCGGCGCGACAGGTACACGACGGCGACACCGTGATCCTCGACAGCGGTTCCACCACCTACGAGGTCGCCCGGGCCCTGCGACAGCACACGGATCTGACCGTCATCACCAACGATCTGCGCATCGCGAAGTTCATCGCCGAAACTCCGGGTGTGCGCCTGCTCGTCACCGGCGGCGAGTTGCTCGGCTCGGTGTTCACGCTGGTCGGCGAACGCGCCATCGCATTCCTGTCCGACTACGCCGCCGACTGGGCCTTCCTCGGCGCCGACGCTGTCGATATCGACGCCGGGATCACCAATATGAACACCCTCGAAGTCCCCCTCAAACGCGCGATGATCGCCGCCGCCGCCAACGCCGTCGTGGTCGCCGACAGCTCCAAATTCGGGCGGCGCGCTCTCGCCAAGGTCGCCGGCCTGGACGAAATCACCCGCGTCATCACCGATTCCGAACTGGCCGCCGAGATCCGCGAACAGTTCGGCGAGGTCCTCAGTGTTTCGTAGATATGCGGCCGGACCGCGGGAGCGGGCGTGAGGTCGCCAATGGCCCGGATCGTCGAGCGAAGGTGACGGCCGGTCGCCCGATCCTCAGGGCGACCACAGCTGGGCACACGGAAGCGGAGGCAGATCGGGGTGTACCCGGTCGTCTATCTCGACGGTGGAATCGGGATGAGCGCGCATCCGGGCGGCGAACTCCTCCGCGATCTCGCGAGTGCACTGATAGTCCACCGCGACGCCCGACCCGGCGAACCGGACGCGCACCCGGCACCGACGGAAGTCGAGCACATACCGCCCCAATGCCACGAGATGACCGAGTGCGGCGGCTCGTCGGCGACACGGCTCCCCCGACCAGTGCGCATGCTGCTGCATGATCCGATGCGCCGTATCGGCCGTCATCCGCGTGGGCACGTTCGCGCATTCCTCGAGCGGAACAGTACGTTTCGGAAACCACGGCCAGCGCGGTGCCCCGGTCGGCATCATCTCCGCGCGGACCCCCGCCGTCGCCGCCGGTCGTTCATCGGCCCGAATACCCCATCGCCGCGCTCACACCGATCGCCTCCATGACATGGTCTCCCGGCTGCGAGGCAGCCGTGGCGGAGCAAAGACGCTCGGCACCGGATTCAGGATACACAGAGCGCCACACCCACCTCAGGACAGGAATCCACCGTCTGCGTGCACCACGCTGCCGGTGACGGCCGCGGATTCCGCCGAGCAGAGCCAGGCGATGACGCCCGCGATCTCCTCGGGTTCGAGGATCCGGTCGGTCAACTGGTGCGTCGCGAAATCCTCGACGTGGCCGAGGTCGTACAGTCGCGCCGTTTCACTGAGCAGCGCGGTGCGGGTCGAGCCCGGGGAGACCGCGGTGGCGGTGATGCCGGTGCCGCGCAGATCGTGCGCCAGTCCCTTGACCAAGCCGACGACAGCGTGTTTGGCGGCGTTGTAGCCCGACAGCTGCCACATGCCGTGGTGCGCGGCGGCCGAGGCGAGGGCGATGAAGCGGCCGCGGCGGGGTTCGCGGCACGCCAGCATGGCGGGCACGGCAGCGCGGGCGAGGTTGGCGGTGCCGTGGACGCCGATGTCGAACATCGGCGCCCAGTCCGCGGTGGTCGTTTCCCAGAGCGGCCGGCCGCCGGTCATCACGGCCGCGGCGGCCACGGCGGCATCGAGTCCGCCGAATCGCTCACGGGCGAGTTCGACTGCCGCGGTGAGGGTTTCCATGCTCCGCACATCACCGGGGAAGGCCAGCACCGCGCGGTCGTGGGGTGCGGCCACCGCCTCCAATTGTTCCCTGGTGCCCAGCGCGTAGCCGAGCGCCGGATCGTCGTGGCAGATATCGACCGCGACCACCCGCCAGCCCTCGGTCGCGAGTCGGTGCACGGTCGCGGCGCCGATTCCGCGCGCGGCGCCCGTGACGATCGCGACCGGTGGCCGATCCACTACATGCCCCGGGTGAATCCGTCGGGCACGATGACGTCATCGGGGGTCAGGTCGTGGATCGAGGAGTGGCCGAGTCCGTAGAGCGCGGAGTCGATACCCTGGCGGATCACTTCGAGGACGTTGTGCACCCCTCGATCACCGGCGGCGGCCATACCCCACAGATACGGTCGGCCGATCATGACGGCGTTCGCGCCGAGAGCGACAGCTTTGACAACATCGCTGCCGCGGCGCACACCACCGTCGAGCAGGATCTCGACCTGCCCGCCGACGGCCTGAACCACACTGGGCAGCATACGAATCGCCGCCGGGGTGGTGTCGAGGTTGTTACCGCCGTGGTTGGACACCGAGATCGCGGTGACACCGATATCAACGGCGCGTTTGGCATCGTCGGGGCGGCCGATGCCCTTGATCAGGAATGGGCCGTCCCACTGCTGCCGCAGCCAGGCCAGATCGTCCCAGGTGGGCGGCGGTGTTCCCATCCACTCACCGTAGGCGCCGAAGAAGGTCGGCCCCTGCTGCCCGCGTCCCACCAGATTCGGAGTGGTCAGATCTGGCAGTTTCCCCGAACGGGCGAAACGCAGCAGCCAGCCGGGTTTGGTCACCACCTGGGGTGCGAACCGCACCGCCGTCTTCAGATCGATCTTCTCCGGCAGCGGCGGGCTGCCCCAGTCGCGCGCGGTGGCGAATACCCAGTCCAGGGTGACGATGATGCCCTTGGCACCCGCTTCGCGGGCACGGTCGAGCCGGGCGGCCATATCGTCTTTGCTTCCGAGCCAATAGATCTGGAAGAAGGTCTTGTCGTTGGCGGCGACAACCTCCTCGACCGGCTTGGAACCGAACGAGGACAATCCCAGCGCGGTCCCCGACATCGCGGCACCGCGCGCGACGCCGACCTCACCGGCGGGATCGACCGCCTGCACACCCGTGGGCGAGCAGATCACCGGCATCGAAAGCTCTTGTCCGAGAACGGTGGTACCGAGTTCGCGGGTCGCGGGCAGATCAGCGACGTGCGGACGCAGGCCGAGTTCGCCGAAGGCGGCGGCATTGTCATCGAGTGTGGCGCCGGCCTCCGAGCCCGCCAGCAGCGCCAGATATACGGCCTTCGGGACGCGCTTCTTCGCGCGCCGCTGCGCCTCAGCGACCGATTCGAACCAGTCACGTGTGCTTGCCATGAGAGTGAGTCCTTGTATCAGGTGAGCCCGGCGAGCGGGCTGGTGTCACAGGCCCGGTCGGGCGTGGTGGTCCGGCTGCGGGTCGGAATGCCGAGTGCGACAGTGCGTCGCGCCGGTGCGCTGCGCGAATGGTTCTTGTCCGGTTGCGGTTTCGCCCCGACTCCGGCCAGCGCGAGTTCTGCGTTGCCGCGCACGCATTCGGGATCAGGCCCATCCAGCGGCAGACCGGTGAAGAACTTCGCGGCCATGCACCCGCCCTGGCACGCGTCGTAGGCCGAACACGAGGTGCACGCACCGCCGGTCTGCGGTTGCCGAAGGCGTTCGAACAGATCCGATGTGCGCCAGACACTCTCGAACCCGCCGCCGTCCCGGACATTGCCGGCGAGGAATTCGTCATGAATGGCGAACGGGCACGCATACACGTCACCGACCGGATCGACCAGGCACACCACGCGCCCGGCGCCGCACAGGTTCAGTCCGGCGATCGGGGTGGAGCCCAGGGCGTTGAGGTGGAAGAACGAGTCCCCGGTCAGCACGCCCTCACCATTGGCGACGAGCCAGTCATAGATCGTCAACTGCTGATCGGTGGTGGGATGCAGCTCATTCCATACGTCCGCACCACGCCCCGACGGACGCAAACGGGTGATGCGCAGCTGGGCGCCGAAACGATCGGCGATGGCCTTGAATTCGTCGAGCTGATCCACATTGTGACGGGTCATCACCACCGAGATCTTGAAATTCTCGAAACCCGCGTCGGCCAGGTTCTGCATGGCCCGCATCGCGGTATCGAACGAGCCGGGCCCGCGCACCGCGTCGTTGACCTCGGCGGTGGCGCCGTCGATCGAGATCTGCACATCGACGTAGTCGGTGGCGGCCAGCTGCCGGGCCCGTTCGGGCGTGAGCCGGATTCCGTTGGTGGAGAACTTGACTCCGACATGATGTGCGATCGCGTAATCCAGCAGCTCCCAGAAATCGCTGCGCACCGTCGGCTCACCACCGCCGATGTTGACGTAGAAGACCTGCATCCGCTCGAGCTCGTCGATGAACGCCTTGCACTCCGCGGTCGACAACTCGCGCGGATCCCGCCGCCCCGAAGACGACAGGCAGTGCTCGCAGGCGAGGTTGCAGGCGTAGGTCAATTCCCACGTCAGGCAGATCGGCGCATCGAGGCCGTGTTTGAAATGTTCGACCAGTTTCATGAGTGATCCTCATTCGGCGGGACGGGGCTCGATGGTGCCTGCCCGCAGCAGGCCCGCGAGTGCTTTCAGATAGCTGGGGTGTTCGTCCGGCCGGACCCCCGCGGCCGCCACCGCGGCGGCCGCGTCGGGTTGTTCGGCCAGTCCCTGCACGACCGCGACCAGCTCCGGCGTTTTCAGAAAAGACAGGCGCCGGGTCGTGAAGTCGTAGACCAATGCTCCGAACGGCTCGGGCCGCAGTGAGATCGACGACGCGAGCCGATACGAGCCGGCCGGATCGAAACCGTCAGTAGACACCGCACATGCCATCGATCGACACGTCCTCGACAAGCAGATCGTCCTCGATCAACGCGTCCTCGCCGGGGACTACTGTCTGGCTGGTGATGGGTTCGTTCATGATCGCTCCTCCAGAGTCGGATCTGCGTGATGGGTGTGAGGCACAGCATAATGTCACCGGGTGACAAAACGGAAGGGGTCGGCGCGGAAAAAGTTGCCGGCTCGCGCGCACGCGCCGGTCGCAGGCCGTCGACCAGCGCAGGCGAGTTGGAACGCGCCGCGTTCGAACTGTTCGAAGAGCGCGGGTTCGACGACACCACGGTCGAGGACATCGCGGCGGCGGTCGGCGTCAGCAAGCGGACGTTCTTCCGCTACTTCGAATCGAAGAACGACGTCGTCTGGGGCAGCTTCACCGACCAACTGCAGGGCATGCGCGAACTCTTCGACCGGTGCCCACCCGAGCAGCCGATCGCCGATGCCGTTCGCACCGTCGTCGTCAACTTCAACCGCTTCGACCCCGCCCAGGTCCCGTGGCATCGCAAGCGCATGGAGCTCATCCTGAAAGTACCCGCGCTGCAAGCGCATTCGACCCTGCGATATCAGGATTGGCGCACCGTGGTGGCCGAATTCGTCGCCGGCCGGATGGGCGTGGACACCCGGGATCTACTCCCGCAGGTGGCGGGGTATTGCGCGCTCGGAGTCGCTGTCGCCGGATACGAACACTGGCTCGACCACCCGGACGAGGAACTGGCCGATATCCTCGACCGCGCCCTGGACAGCTGGAGTTCCGGCTTCGGCATCTGACCGCATGCTCTTCGAATGGTCGAACCAACAAGATGTCCGTGGCTGCGAATTCCCGGGAACGACTACACGGTGGTGATGAACCCACCGTCGATCGTCATGTCGGCGCCGGTGATGTTGGCCGCGCGATCCGAGGCGAGGAACAGGGCCAGGTCCGCGACCTCGCCGGGGGTGGTGAACCGTCCGGTCGGGGTGCCGGCCACTGCCTGGTCGGCCACCTCCCGGGCGGTGGTGCCACTGGCCTCCGCGACAGTCTCGGCCACTCCCCCGCTACCGAGCCACAGGTCTGTCCGCACCGGCCCCGGACTGATCGAATTCGCCCGAATGCCCTGCGGGCCGAACTCTTTCGACAAAGCCTTGGTGAGGTTGGTCAGCGCCGCCTTGACGGCGCAGTAGTCGACCACACCGGGGTCCGGGAAGAATGCGTTGACCGACCCGATCGTGACGATCGCGCCACCACCGCGGCGGAGCATTTCGGGGATCGCGGCGCGCGTGGTGCGCACGGCCGCCATCATTCCCAGGGTCCACGAGGATTCCCAGTCTTCGTCGGTAACGGTGGTGAATCCCCCCGGCCTCGGGGTCACCGCACCGGCGTTGTTGACCAGAATGTCGACTCCCCCCAGCCGCGCGGCGGCCGAGACCAATTCCGCAGGAGCCTGGGCACCGGTCAGATCTCCCGGTACGAATGTCACGCGTCCGTCCGCCTCGAGTTCACCGATGTGATCGCTGCGGGTGCGCGCTCCCGCGACCACATGCGCACCGGCGTCGGTGAGACGCTCGGTGATCGCGAGCCCGATGCCCCGGCCGGCGCCGGTGACGACCGCGATCTTTCCGTCGAGATGCAGGTCCATGGCCACTCTCCCTTGTCGGAGCGAGAAATGTTCCCCAGCTCGAGCAACACCGCTCCGAGGTTCAGCGCCGCCCACGGGATCGTGCCCGTGTAGCGATGCTGTTTGCCGTCGACCACCATCATGGCCTCACCGTCGACGTACTGTTGGCAACTCGGCACCCCGAACTCGCTCATCAACGCGTAGATCCGGTCTTGCCCCGGACCTATCCAGGCGCCACCGCGGTCGATCCAGCTCCCGTCCCGGCGCGTTTCGGTGAACGTCCGCCCACCGAGCCGGTCACGAGCTTCCAGCAGGGCGGCCGATCGACCCGCTTGTTTCAGCCGCAGAGCCGCCGTCAATCCCGCGAATCCTGCACCGACTACGCAATAGTCGACGTCTGTCATGGAACGCCGCCCTCGTGTCGAAGTTCTGCGCACGGCCGTCGTACGGCCGGGCACACTACCGGCCGCACCGTCCGATACAACGGATGCGGAATCGCCTTCGATCAGACCTGACCATAGACAGCGATTCTATAGCGAATCTCGGAGTCACCGGCGGCTCGGTCACCGAAACCGGCACCGGCGCGGGACCCGCCGCAATGCTTCTCACACCCCCGAAATCGCTCCGCTCGTGCCGAGTTGAAGCAACCTGGACAATTGACTATTTAATTAGCGGCCCGGAAGCAAGATCAAATTGTGTTACCTCTGCAGAATATATCGTTCGCCAACTGTTAACCGGTGACGAGTCACACAGTAACAAAAGTAGATTTCCGGATTTATCTTTCATATATTTGGATTGTGCGCCGTGATGGCGTCGTTATCCATCTGTGAAAGGAAATCCTGCCCATGGTCTCTCGGAAAATCTTTGCCGCCACCACCATCTCCGCCGCCGCCCTGTTCTTCGGCCCCGTCGCGATGGCCTCGGCGGCCGCACCCTCCGCGCCCTCTGCCGATTCCGCTCCCGCGGGCCTGGGCTCGGGCTCGGCCGATTCCGGCTCATCCTCGGGTTCGGCCGGATTGTCCTCCGGCTCCGCGACGCTCGACTCCGGTAGCTCGGCCCTCGACAGCGGGACCTCCACGATCGACAACATCATCGATGCGATCACCGGCGTCGGGAACATGGCTCAGACTCAGACCGCCCCCTGATTCGGCACGGAAAATCCCCGCTTCGTTATCGAAAACCCCTCGATTTCAGCGCCATTGGCGCCGCTGAACTTCGAGCTGCGAGACACAGTTTCACTGCTGTTGCCAATAGTGTGCCGTAATCAAGATCAGCTGGCCACCGTATCGAATTGCCGCAGCGGATTCCGTTTGCCTGCCAACGAGATAACTCTCCGCGCCGGACGCCCGAGGCTCCTCTGAGCACAGCGTTTCGTACCACCCGTGAAATCGCTGGACGGCGCGAAATCTTCCGGGGAGTTCGCACAACGCAACCCATCGTGCGGGCGGTGCCGGTCGCCCGCGCCGAGGCCACCGCGTCGGGCGGGGTGACCGGCAGCGAACAGACGCGCGGCCTCGCTCCGGAGATCGGGCGTAGCGAGAACGGGTGCGCGCGAGGACACTGAAGGCATATCGCCGAATTCGTCTCCAGGAGCAATGTGATGGCATCCGACAGGCCTTTCGGAATCGATCCGGAAGAATTCGAACGCGCACTACGGGAGGCGGGGATCGAACTCCGCGACCTGCTCGGCAGGGCCGGCGAGTACATCGATCGCACCAGCGGGACCACACTGTCCTCGCTGTTCGGTCAGTTCGCGCAGCCCGAGCGTTCGCGGCCGCCGGAGCCGGCGGACGAGCCCCCCGCCCAGACCGGTAGCGGAGTGTGGGTGATCTACAGCATCGACGACACCGACGAAGCCAGGGTCGAGCAGGTTTTTCCGAACGAACTCGAAGCCTTGCGCGCGCATCGCGACAATACCGACGAACGCCGTCGCGTGCGGTTCCTGCCCTTCGGCGTCCCGGTGACAGCATTGGGCACCCCCTGACACAAGCATGAGCCGCTCACGCAGGCGTGGATCTCGCCTACGCTGTCGCCTGATCGTGCGGCAGCCGCTCACTTGCCGCTGTACACCGGGAATACGCTGTGGTCGCCGTAGTCCTGGGCTCGCATGTTCCGCAGTAGGTCCATATCGGCGTCTGCGATCTCGAAGTCGACCTGGGCGTTGCCGCGCATGTGGTCAGGGTTGGCGGTCTTGGGTAGTGACACGGTCCCCAGTTGCAGGGTGTAGCGGATACAGAGCTGCGGAACTGTCACCCCGTACCGGTCGGCCATCGCACCGACATCCGGGTTCTTCAGAATCTCTCCGTGCGCGATCGGCGAATACGCTTCCACGAGGACGTTATTGCGATGGCAGTAGGCGAGGAGTTCGGCCGGGGTGTTGCCGGCGTGGACGAGCAGTTGGTTCACCTGCGGCGTGACGGTGCAGGCCTGGAAAAGGTTGTCGAGGTCGCGCTGTTCAAAGTTGGAGACGCCGATCGAGCGGAGTTTGCCTGCCTGGTAGGCGTTCTCGAGTGCGCGCCAGGCCTCGCGGTTGCCCTCGGCGTAGTCCCCTCCCCGGAAGTCGGCCCAGGGCTGCGGGCTGTGGATCAGCATCAGATCGATGTGGTCCAGTCCCAACGCGGCGAGCGAACCGTCGATCGCGGCGACGGCGGCGTCGTAGTCCTTGATCTCGGCCGCCAGCTTGGTGGACACGAACAGCTCGTCGCGCGGGATGCCGCTGGTGCGAACCCCTTCACCGACACCGCGCTCGTTGCCGTAAGCCTGCGCGGTGTCGATGTTGCGGTAGCCGATCGCGACAGCCCGGGTCGCCGCGTCGGCGGCCTTCTCATCGTCGATGAACCAGGTGCCCAACCCCAGCTTAGGGATGCGCACCCCATTCGACAGCGTGTACGTCTCCTCCAGGATCATGATTTCCATACTCCTTCGTCTCGTGCTTCTTCACGGGTCCGGAGACCGTTGCAATGCGCTCGCCGGTGTCGAGAGCAGCAAATATCAGGTTATCGCCGTCGATCGCCCATTGCAGCCCAGCCACTCCACCGCCGACCACACGCGACGAGGAGACGGTCACGGGCGGGTACTCCGGCGGCTGCCGAGTGTGCCCGGTGTGTCATCCCGCGTCGGTGACAGCAGGCGCCGAGGCCAGCGGGAAAAGGATCGGGCTGAGCAGGTACGGCTCACGGTCCGCGGTCGCCGAGTGGGCTAGGCGGGGTGCGATCACGGCACGGAGGTCGGTGATGAACGCGTCGAGTTCGTCGCGGTCGAGCCAGATCGCGTGCTGGCGATAGCCGACCAGGTCATCGGCCGGGTCGGCGTTGTCACTGTCGAGGTAGGTCTGGAATTCGGCGAGCAGGGTCGCCATCGCCACGGCGAAGATACGACGATGATCGTCGACGGACGCGGTGGTGCCGGCATTGATCACCGCGCGTTCGCGCCGCAGCCGGAAGCTGCGTTCCACCGCACCGCGGACGCGTTGTTCGCCGGCGAGGTCGAGTATGTCGTGCTCGACGAGCAGGTCGACGTGGCGGTACACGGTGGCCTTCGAGACGTCGGGCATGCGCCCGCACAGTTGTGCCGTGGTCATGACACGGCCTCCGGACAGGGCGTGCACGATCCGCAGCCGAACCGGGTGCGCGAGCAACTCCATAGGGTTCACACCCTAATGTTCTCAATTCTGATACCGTTCGCAAAGTTGAGAATATTGGCGCGTCGGCACCCCTGAACGAAATAGGTGCAATCGGCGAGTTCGAGGAGGTTCCGTTCGGATGACGGCGACGACTGCAGCTCAGACCGGGATCGAGGTAGTTGAACTGCTGCGGGCCAATGGTTTTGCGAATGTGCGCGAGAGGTTCGCGGCGCATCTGCAGGCACTGGTGTCCGCTGAGAACCTGCACAACGCGTGGGACTCGGTTCTACAGCGGCACGGGCGAGTCACCGAAGTCGGCGTGGCGGTGTGTGAGCCGGGCCCGTCGGAGGCGACGACGGTGCGAATCCCGGTCCACCTCGAACGCGGGAAGCTGTTGGTCGAGCTGGTCGTCGATGATTCGGGCCGGTTGGCCGGACTCCAGCTGATACCACCCTCCGAGCCGTGGCGGCCGCCCGACTATGTCGACGAGACCGAGTTCGACGAACAGGACTTGACCCTCGGCACCGCCCCGTACACCGTGTCCGGAACCCTCAGCGCGCCGAGACAATCGACCGGATGTCCAGCCGTGGTCCTGCTGGCCGGGGGCGGGCCCTTCGACCGCGACGAAACCACCGGCTCGAACAAGCCACTGAAGGATCTCGCCTGGGGCTTGGCCAGCCGTGGCATCGCGGTGCTGCGGTTCGACAAGATCACCCACACCCACCGCGACGTGGCTGCCCACCTGGACGGGTTCACCATGACCGACGAATACGTACCCCAGGCGGTTGCGGCTGTGAGTGCTCTGCGCGCGCACCCGGCGGTGGATGCCGAGCGGGTGTTCGTACTCGGGCACAGTATGGGCGGCAAGGTCGCGCCCCGTGTCGCCGCCGCTGAACCCTCGCTCGCCGGGCTGATCCTGATGGCCGGTGACGCCGAGCCGATGCACTTGGCGGCGGTCCGGGTCACCCGCTATCTGGCCGCACTGAGCCCCGGCAACGAGGCCGCCGCCCGCAGCGCAATCGAAACCCTCACTCGCCAGGCCGAATTGGTCGACTCCCCAGAGTTGTCACCGGCAACACCGGCCGGCGACTTGCCGCTCGGGCTATCCGCCGCGTATTGGCTGGATTTGCGGGACTACGACCCCGTGATGACGGCCGCGGCCGTCGGGAAGCCGATGTTGATCCTGCAGGGCGGTCGTGACTATCAGGTCACCGTGGACGATGATCTGGCCCGCTGGCGGGCCGGACTGGACGGATGTCGCGGGGTGACCATTCGCGTCTACGACGCCGACAACCACCTGTTCTTCCCCGGCACCGGCCCATCCACTCCGGCCGAATACGCTGCGCCCCAGCATGTCGACCCACAGGTCGTCGCAGATATCGCCGATTGGCTCACCGATTCGCCGGGCCACCCGACGCACCCGCGCTCCGGCGCACCCCGTCGCGAGTGTTCAGGTCGGCCCGGCAGCGCCGCGCTCGATCCCACGGCGCGGCGGGCCGAGGCATAACCGGTCAGCGGCAGTTCGCCGGTCGTCGCCGGGGCCTCGCCCGGAATGCGATGTGGCACCGACTCGTTCGGGCCGAGCGGGTTCCGGCGATCCCGCGAGTGTTATCGGGAGAGCTTGCGGCGGTACGTCGCCGTGGCGAAGTAGTACGCGACGACGAGGATGCCGGCACACCAGCCCAGGGCGATCCAGATATCGGAACCGACCGGCTGCTGTGCGAACAGATCACGGACGGCGTTGACGATCGAGGTGGCCGGCTGATGTTCGGCGAAGGCGCGCACCGGACCGGGCATGGTGTCGGTCGGTACGAATGCCGAACTGATGAACGGCAGGAATATGAGCGGTAGGAGAATCCGCTCGCACCGTCCGGTGACTTGGCGGTGAGCCGGTCACTTCCGCGGCGACCAGGAATTCACCGAACTGCCCGAAGCGCTACCGGCGGTCGAGCAGATCGCGAACATCACCCGGCTCGCCCGGGGCCTCGGGACGGGAGAGCGCATGTCCCCGCGCGCGGTGTCGGTACGTGGGTCCACGGTTGGGCGGTCCCGCTGGTGAGTACGCGGAGTTACCATACGTCGATGGATGGGCTCGGCGAATCGGACGCAGCAGAACGGATCATCGGTTCGGTGATCGAGATCATCCAATCCGAGGGCTACGACGCGGTGCAGCTGCGGTCGGTCGCGAAGCGAGCGCGTGTCTCACTGGCGACGATCTACGCCCGATACAGCAGTCGCGACGAGCTCGTCCTGGCCGCGGTGGAGTCCTGGATGGCCGAGAACTCCTACGTCGAGCTCGCACCCCCGCACCCGGACGAGACGTTGGCGGAGGGGATGATGCGACTGATCCGGGCGGTCTTTCAGCCTTGGGAACACAGCCCACAGATGGCGCGCGCCTTTTATCACGCGCGCGCGTCCCCCGACGGCCAGCGGCTGGACCGTCAGGGTTTCGAGGCCGTTCTCCCCGCCACAGCTCATCTCCTCGACGGCCTCGATCGCGACTACGTCACAGACCTGGCACTGGTCATGATCAATATCTGCTACGCGATGGTCGGCAGATTGGTCGAAGGCAGCGCCGACGTTGCCGAGGTCCTGTCCTCGATGGAAAGAGTGGCGCGCAGAATGACGTCCGACAACTCGGAACTGGCGACGCACAGGTCTGCTTCGGACCCCACCACCCCCAGCCCGAAGCTGGACTTCACTCCATTCTCCGCGTTCGGTCCTGCCGTAGAAGCACCGGACCAGCGCGTGGAGCCGAGCGTCGAACCCTCGCACTCCGAGCGCTACGCCCAGGCCACATCGGTCCGCGGAGCGAGCCGAAGCGGACGTGGCAGGCCCGTTCACAGAACCTGACGGGCGCCCTCGACGACAGGCGAGTCCGCGCCCGCTCGCACCGACGCGGACCACAGCATTTCGGTGGCCTGCCGATCGCCCGGAACGTTCCCGGCAGCGAACTGCGCCTGACGTTTGAACGCGTGGCCCGCCACGCTGACGACGTGAGATCTGTCCACAACGTGCCTCAGACCGTCCTTTTCAGCTGGCGGGGACCCCCAGAGATAGATTCGGCCCGCCGCCCGGGCGGCGTGCGCCCATACTGCCTCGCGCACCCGGGGGCTGGACTCGTACATGCCGGCCGCGGTGGCGATGATGTCGATATCCGTAGCGAATTCGTCGAATTCCAGCGCCTCTGCCAGTGGAATTGTTTCGGCGCCAAGAATTTTCAACGCCCGGGCGTGCTCGACAACCGCGGTGGCGACGATAGTGCCACAGCCCGCGGCCGTTCGATCGAATATCCAGCCACCCAGATCGGTCACGGCCGCACCGACCGTCGGTGTCATGACGACCGCGCAGCCGCCCATGCGAGGACGGGCATGGCGCGTCCACCGATCAATCAGCGACACGTCGCCCGCAGAGTCTGAAACAGCGAATCGCACTGCCGTACCTACTATCTCGTGGCCTTCACTCCCGCACGCACCACGAGCAGGAAACATCCGATGGGCCCGCATGCTCAGCGCAAGCGACCTCGACAGTAACACGGTTACCGCCGTATCCGACCGGGTTGGCGCAGGTTTGTGAATCCCTCACTCTCGGGACCGAAGTTCGAACCGCCCGGCCAGAAGTTCCTGAACGTGGATCTTCGCGTGGGTCACCGGTGTGCGGTAGCGGGCGTCACGGCGCTGCGCCGAGATCCGTTTGGCGGGCCGATCGCGATACCGCCACCGGGCCCACGGAGACTCCGGCCGGGCCAGCCGGATCGCGCCGATGATGAGCAGCGGCGGAAAGAACAGTCCGATGAGTCCGGTCCAGACCTTGCCTTTGAACAGAGTCACGAACGCCAGCCCATACTGCAGCGCCAGGAAACCGATATCGGCGGCCAGCACGGCGGCTTCGCCGCGCTCGAGATCCCCCTCGGCAAGCCCCAGTGGGTGCACGCCGAGCACGAACAAGACGGAAATGGCGAAGGCGACGAATACCGCGTCGACACTCGCGCGGCCCTCTTCGCTCCAGTACACGTCGCGCAGGTGCAGGACGAGCGCGAATTCATCGAGAACCAGTGCCGACCCGACCCCGAACAGGACCGCGAGGACACAGTTGGCGACAGGTGTGTCATATTCCGCGAGCGCGACGAAACCGAGTCCGGATACGAGCATCATCACCAGCCCGAAGACGACGTGATGAATGTGCAGCCCGCCCGGAGACACATTGCCGGGCCACCAGCTCACTTCGGCCCGGATGAGCCGCGTACTGATCCGGATGAACGTGAACGCCAGCGTGAAGGCGACCATCATCGAGAACAACGGCAGCCGTCCCGTGTCGACGATGGTGGTCGTGAACCAGTGCGTCATATGCGTCCGAACGCCGGCGCGATCAAGGGCTCGATCGCGCTGTCCGCTTCCGGTGCGCCACACCTGCGCATACCGTCCAGTGTCCACCGCGAGCACGATCGGCGGAACCACCAACTGTTCGAGGGACGAGGCCGGGCACGCCCGCTCGAGGACATGCGCAGGCACCTCGAAGGTCGACGACGTCGAGATCGTCTGTTACGACGAGCGGCGAACTCATCGACGCGGAGCGACATGCGACGGGTCCATATCACGCAGGCCGCGCCACGCCGGATTCCGCAAGAATCCTTCCCGGGTCCACTCGGTGAAGCTCACCTCACCGACCAATACCGGATTCACCCAGAACACGTCCGTTCCCGCGCCAGGATTCGCCACCGGCGGTGTATCACGGTGCAGGACAGCCAGTCTGACGTGCAGATCGGCGAGCGCACGGCGGGTGAATCCAGTTCCGACATTGCCGACCCAGACCAATCTTCCCTGGGCATCGGGGACTGCGACCAATAGCGATCCGATCCGGCCACCGCTGCTTCCACTGCCACCCCGCCAGCCGACCACGATCACATCGACAGTGGCCACGTTCTTGATCTTGGTCCAGAGCGGACTACGGCGTCCGGGGAGGTAGCGGCCGTCCAGACGTTTGGCGACCAGCCCCTCGAGCCCCAGTTCCCGCGATTGCGCGAGCAGATCCGCGCCGGCTCCGGCGAGCCGCGGTGAGACCTGCCAGCGCTCGCTGCGGAAACCTATCTGCTCGAGCAGTTCACGCCGCCTCAGATACGGCATGTCGATCAGTGACCGTTTCCCGATATGCAGCAGATCGAACACGACCAACACCGCAGGCGTCGCCGCCGCCAGGGCAGCGACCGAGCGCGGGTCGCGCTGATGCATGCGCGGTTGCAGCGCCTCGAACGACGGCAGGCCCTCGACGAATGCCACGATCTCGCCATCGACGACAAACGGCGGGTTCGCCGGAGCGGGATCGGCCAACTCCGGCCACGCCGCGGTGATGTCATTGCCGTTGCGTGAGATCAGTTGCACATTTTCGGTGACATAGGCGGCGGCTCGTATGCCGTCGTATTTCACCTCGTAGGCCCAGCCGGTATCGGCACTGGGCAGCCGCCCGGGCGCTGCCAGCATCGGCACGTATCGCGGCAGTCCGGTCATCGCCTGGTCGCCACTGTCACCGGCCCTTCGCCGATCTTCTGACCCCACAGCAAACTTACGGCATCGATCCGGATCGTCAGATTTCGCCGTGCCGTCACCGAGGGTCAGCGACCGCCGAAGGTGAGCCAGAGCCAGGATTCGAGTGCCGTGACAGCTGGGTCAGCGGCGGACGCCGGGTGGGCCGTCGAGTGCTCGCCTTCCCACGGTGTGCTCTCTCAGGAGAGCACCGGCCCCTCGGCCCAGCGATACAGGTGCGCGATGGCCGGGTCGACGATCGAGTTGGGCATTTCCGGATCGAACCATCGATCGACGCATGTCCAGTGATAGGGGTGAAGTAGGTAGTCGCCATTGAGCCCATCGAGGTCGGCGAATTCCTGTTCCCAGGCATGCGTCCAATGCGGGTGGGTGGTGCGGCTGAGTGTCCAGGACGCGATCGCGGGAATGTGGCTGGGCATCGCGGCCAGCTCGGCTTCGAAACGGTCCACCACCGCGACGGCCGTCCCGGGATATACCCGCAACAACAGTGTGCGCTTGATTCGATTGCCGGACAGCGGGACTCGCGCTCCGGTGACGGGAGTGAGCGCTACCGAATCGGCCTCGGCGGACTGCTGCGGCCACGCTGCGCCGATATCGTCGCAGACCAGGTCCCAGGTCATGCCGAGCCCGCCGACACTACCGGGCAGATCGTCTCCTCCCGAGGCGCCGGACGGACCGACGACACCGACCGGCGTGCGAATTACCCAGCGCGACATCACGATATCCCTTCCAGAACGCGGCGCTCACGCGAGACCGCGAGCGAATCGGTCCATTGCCAGAACCGGCCCACCTCCTCGGCGGCACCCGCCGCCGCGCGCATACCGTAGAACTCGTAGATTCCCGGCAACTGCCACTCGATCAGCAGTGTCACCGTTTCAGCGGAGGCGAAGTACCGGTACTGCTTCGTGACCCGCATCCCACGCTCTCCGGCGCCGGGCAGATAGTCACTTCGCCAGCGGTGCAACCATTCCTCGACACGATCCGCGGGAATGGCGATCTCATCGATCACCGTCACAGGCGACGTCACAGTTTGCTCCCTATCTCGTCTCGGTCACAGTCGATGTGCCCGGGACGGAACCGATCATTTCGCCCACAGTAGGGCAACAACATCCCGATCCGAGTTGTGCAGACCGGCATCATTTGTGATCCATAACACTCCCCGCTGCCGATCCCCCACGCCGGAACAGGCGATCCACCCGGCGAGAGGGTTGTGACGCCGCCACCGATGAGGTCCCGGGAATCAGCAGAATGGTCGGCGACCGCTGCAGCAGCCAGGCCAATGCGACCGACATCGGCGTCGCGCCCAACCGTGCGGCGACGGTCGTCAGCGCCGAGGACTGCAGCGGACTGAAGCCGCCGAGCGGGAAGAAGGGGACGTAGGCGATGCCCTCTTCGGCGAGCCTGTCGATCAGCTCGTCGTCGTGGCGGTATGGCGGGATTGACGCACCACAGCGAGGCGGGTATCGCCACCAACCGCCGGGGTGTGTCGGCGGTGTTGTCGATGCGGGCCAGTTTCACGATCAGGGGACCGATCGGCAGGCGATCACCCCGGCGATCGGGTCGCCTTCCAGTCCTGCGCCGCCGGGCCGCGACTGAGCTGGATAATGTCGATACGAACTCCGTTGCGTGGCAACGACTATCGCCTCCGTTCAGCTCTTGCGGCCGATCGCCGCATAACCTGCCGCCGGGGGCCGCGGCGCCGACCCGGCCAGCGATGTCACCTCGGTATTCGCCGGCTCCTGCCCGTCGGCATACCAGTCCTCGATCGCCACCAGGCCCGGCTCGACGAGGGTCAGGCCGCCGAAGAAGCGCGCCACACCGTCTCTGGTTCGAGCCTCCATCGCGATACCGCTGGCGGTGTAGGCGCCCACGGTTGCGGCCACGGTCTCCGGATCGAAATCGGGCGTCAAATGTGTCATCACCAGATATGACCCGGCCGCCAATGGAGCAAGAAGGGCATCAATGATGTCGTAGATCCGCTCGCCCGGCACGAAGTGGCACAGCGCAATCAGACTCAGTGCGATCGGCTGATCGAAATCAAGGGTGTCACGCAGGTCCGGCACGGCGAGAATGGCCTCGGGCTCTGCTATATCACCGTGCACATATCGGGTCCGCCCTTCCGGCGTCCCCTTCAGCAGTGCCCGCGCGTGCGCGAGCACGATCGGGTCGTTGTCGACGTAGACCACCCGCGCATCAGCGTGGACGTCCTGTGCGATCTGATGCAGGTTCGGCTCGGTCGGTATGCCGGTCCCGATATCGAGGTACTGCCGAATGCCTTGTCGCCCAAGATATTCGATGGCACGACCCATGAATACTCGATTGTTACGCGCCACCATGCGCACGTTCGGAATGGCCTGCTCGATCTGCTCGGCGGCAACCCGGTCGGCTTCGTAGTTGTCCTGACCGCCCAGAAAGTAGTCATAGATACGAGCGCTGTGTGGGCGATCCTGCTTCAGATCCAACGCGGCGTCATACTCCACCTTCCGACTCCTCCACTGCAAGGTTCAACTTCGGCACCTGATCGAGTTAACCATCTGCGGCGCAGGCACACTCACACTCGGCCGCCGCACACTCGAGAACAGACCGTAGACGGTGGAGAGCGCCGAGGTCGCCCGGTCCCAGATTGATCAGCGGGCCGGCTCCGTCACGGTGGACTTGCGGATGTTCGCCTGATGAAGGTTCAGGCGTGGGCCAGTTCCTCGGACATACGGGCGGTGATGGTGACCAGCACGCGGGCCGCGATGGCCAGCTCCTCGGCGGAGACCGCGCCGTAGGCGATGTCCAGGATCTCGCCGGACACGGCGCGCACCTGCGCGGCCAATTCGCGACCTGCTCGGGTGACCTCGACCTGATCGGCGGCCGGTTCGGCCAGCAGCCCGCCCTCGACCAGGGTGGTCACCGCGTCCTCGACGGTGGCGGGCTCCCATTGGGTCATAGCGGCGACCCGGGCGATGTGGGCGGACCGCTCGACGGGGCCGGCCGCGGCCAGGGCCTGATTCAGGGTGATCCAGCGCTGCTCGTTCAGCGTGGTGCCGGCCAGGGCCCGGGCCAGGATGGCGGTGTGGTGCTTCTCGGCCTGGCCGATGATCGACGGGTTCAGGGTGGGGGCGGTGGTGGTCATGTCGGTCTCCTCGATCAGGTGTGCCGTTCGGCCGTAGGCATATTCTGACACTACGTTTCATACGTGTGCAAGTGTCATTAGGCACATAGTTCCTTCAGCGACTGAGTTTCGGCTCAAGGTATGCTCGCGGCATGCCTTCCGACGACCGTGCCCTGCCGCTGCGCGAACGTAAGCGGCTGCGCACCCGCCGCACCCTCGCCGAGGTCGCCCTGCGCCTGTTCACCGAACAGGGCTTCGACGCCACCACCGTGGAGCAACTGGTCGACGAGGCCGAGGTTTCGCGCAGCACCTTCTTCCGCGCCTTCGCCACCAAGGAAGCCGTCGCGGTCGAGGCCGAGACGCTGCTCTGGTCGAATTACCTTGTGGCACTGGAACGGCGGGACATCATCGGACCGGTACTCACCGAACTCCGGGACACCCTCACCGAAGCCGCCGAGGCCCTGCCACCGGGCTGGGATCGCAGCTACATCGCCACCCGGCGGCTGATCCTTACCGCCCCAGCCCTGATGGGCCACGTCGAATACCACCGCTCGGGCGTCGAGAAACAAGTAATCGCGTGCCTGACAAGCAAACTCGCCCTCGATCCCGGCGACCTGCGCCCATACATCCTCGCCGAACTCACCACCACGGCCTGGAGCATCGCCGGCCGCGCCTGGGTCCAGGCCGACGGCGACGGCGGCCGCGCGGCCCTCATCGACCGCCTGCACCACGCATTCACGGCCATCCCCACCGCCCTGGAACTCACGCCGGGCAGTGCGACGCAGCGCTGAGGACGCAAGCCCGCAACAGAGGGCCGGCAGAACCCCGTATTTGGGGCTCGGCTGCCGCGCAGCCAGGGCTGCACCACCGGCAACCAATATCGCGCCCGGCCGCCGAATACACTGCGTCGCAACCAAATCGCTCTGCACGGCCGGGTTGCGAGAGCACGGATCAGGTTGAGCGACTGCGCAATCCGCTCGGACGAATCACCAACCCTGTGCCGGTTTCGAGATTCACGTCGGAGGCTATCGAGTTACCTCGACCAGATCGCCGATACCGAGCGACAACTCGGCATCTACGACCTTGCCGCCTTCACCCCACCCACACCCCAATGATCCGGCCTCCGCGGCCGGAGCGGCCCTCCTCGACAGCACCCGGAATCGAAAGCCGCACGGTATTCCTACGCGCCGAGTTCCGGTGGCCGTGTCGCGGGTTCGGGGGGCCGGACATGCCGAGGTGAGCGGACGTGTCGGCCGGTGCGGGCGGAGCGCCTACGGTGGTCGAGTCGGGGTTGTCTGCCCGGCGCCGCGCGTGAACGCGGTTGGCCTGTCGATCACCTTGTCCAGCACGATTCTTGCGCTGCCGCGGGGAGAAACAGGCCTCGTGGCGGCACGACCGGATCGGTACGACAACCCAGGAGGTCGACAATGCGTGCTTCTCGTTCTGCCCGGCCCCTTGTGCCCACGGCCTTCCTCACCGCCGCGGCCGCAGTGACAGTGTGGGCACCGACAGCCTCGGCCGAGCAGCCCCGTCCGCTGCCGGTCTACACCTGCGACATCGACGAGCAAGGGTTCGGTGCGACGGGACTCGACGGAACCAAAGCCATCACGGGGCTGAACTGCCAGGCCGGCCCGGGCACGCCCACCAGCGGGAGGATCGAGGACGCGACCGTCATCCAGCCCACAGACAGCGATCTTGCCTACATCTGCAACGGCACGGTGCTGGTCCACCAGAACATCATCAACGGCCAGCTGGAAGTGGTGACCGATCGTTGCCGTATTCCAGGTCTGTAACGAATTCGGTTACATGCCAGCTGCGTGAGCAAGATCCGACCGACTGGCCGAAAGTCCAAGAGCGACAATGACAAGGCAGAAATACCAACTGCGGACGCTCGTGCCTGCGAGGTACTCCGGATGGTCCTCAACGCGGCAATTGATGACGACTTGATCCCGAAAAAGGGGACTGCGCGCCGATCCTGACCATCCGCGTGAGCGTCCGATAACCCACCTCTGGTCAGATTGATGAGCTCTCCCGTTCGATAGTTCCGCAACGATCTCATCATCGCCAAACTCGTTGCGGTGCAGCGATACCCGTTCCGGCATCATGGTCGGCGCGGCGACCCGATGATCAAGCCCGGCTCAGTCGATCAGGTTCCGGAGGCTCGCCGACACGACCGGTACAGGTATTCCGACCACACGGTCCGGACATTCCGGGCGCCGACGAGACACCGCCGATTCACACGCACTTTCCCAGCGAACCCGCTCGAGGCAGAAGGGAATCCAGAGATGAGCGACCGACACTCCCATGACGAGCCCCATACGCACACCCACAGTCACGACGCGCTGACCCATACCCACGCCCACAACGCTCACGAGCACGACCACATCGAACACGAACACACTCACACACACGAGGACGGAACCGAACATTCACATCGCCACGTGCACCAGAGCGATCTGCTCGACGATCACTCACACACCCACGACTGAGCAGATCCGGGCAGTCATCCGGTTCGCTCGACCGCCGATCCGGACCACGGAGGAGATCGGCGTCGGCAACAGCAGATCGCGGTCGGACAGGCCGGCGACGGTCTCGAGGCTCAGCGGCGGGTTCGGCCGAGTTCGGCCAGCATCGCGTTGTAAGCGGCGAGCTCGTCGTCATCGGGGAACCGATCCTGATGTCGGTCGCTGCGTTTGGCCTCGCGCCGGTCCTGTTTGGACCATTGCGACAGCAACGCACCGACCACGAGCAGGACCGGGATCTCACCGGAAATCCATGCCACGGTGCCACCGACCCACTGATCGTGCACGGGATCGGTCATCCACGACAGCAGGAGTTCGGGATAGAAGGTCGTGCCGATGAGCGATTCCATCGACATCACCGCGACGCCGAAGAAGGCGTGGAAGGGCATGACCGCGAACAACATTCCGAGCCTGCCGAGATGGGGCAGACGCCGCGGGCCGGGATCGATGCCGATGATGGCCCAGTAGAACAGGTAGCCGGTGAGCAGGAAATGGATGTTCATCAGCAGATGACCCCAGTGGAACCGGATCAGCTCATCGAACAGCGGTGTGAAATACAGGCCGTAGAGCGAGACCACGAATACCGCGAGGGCCACGGCGGGATGGCTGAGAATCTTCGTGAAGCGCGAATGCATCAGCCACAGCAGCCATTCGCGTGGACCGGGCGGCGCGGTGCGCCCGGCCGGCTCGACCGCGCGCAGTACCAGTGTCACCGGCGCGCCCAGAACGAGGAGTTCGGGCAGGAACATGTTCAGTGCCATGTGGACCGCCATGTGCACGCTGAACATGGCGTAGCTGTAGGCGCCGATCCCGGACGAGGTCACCAGCAGTAAGCCTGCACAGCCGGCCAGCCAGGACACCATCCGCCATCGCGGCCACCGGTCGCCGCGGCGGTGCAGACGGATCGCCCCGGCGATGTAAGCCAGACCCAGCACGAGCGCCGAAGTCCCCAGCACCACGTCGAACCGCCACAGTGACACGAACTGCCACACGCTCGGCGGCGAGGGCACATCGAATCCCAGGAACACCTGCTGCGCGGTGAACGAGCGATGCCGGAACGCGGGAGCGGGCTGGATCGCCATGGCTACCGAAATCCCCAGCCAAACCGTTTCCGCCACCACGACCAGGTGTAGTACCGCCGGCACTCGGCCGGAATCCGGCGGTACCCGGCCCAGCCACCAGCACAGCAATCCGTGGAAAGCGAGCAGGCAGGCCGCACCCACGCCGAGGGCGCCGTACCAACCGCCGAACACCGGTGGCGGGGTGAGAATCGGGACCAGAATCGCCGCGGTGGCCGCCATGACCACGACCGAAACGGCCAGTGTCACGCGGTAGCGGCGCAGGACGGTCGCGCGTTCGCCGGTGCTCGCAGCGGAATGGCCACTCAGCACGCACCAGGTCAGGCCGACCAGTGCCGACAGCGCCACGGTGAACGGAATCACCGCGCCGGTCGCGTAATCGTGGTTGGGGCCCTCGCCGGCATTGCCGACCACCGGTGGGCACAGCACCGCCGCAACGGCCAGTGTGGTCACGCCCAATACGCTGTTCCAGGACAACGCGAATCGGGTCGCGACAGCCACCGCGAGAGTGCACAGCGCGGCAACTATCCACGCCTTCGGAGCAGTCGAGGCGGCGATTAGCGCGCCGGTGCCGCCGATGTCGATCATGCGCTGCGCGGAAATCCCGGCCGCGTCGGCGGCGGACATCGGGATCATGATCGCGCATGCGAGAACCCAGACCATCGACGACCACTCGGCTACGCGCACGCCGCGATAGCCGCAGATGTCGATGCGGCCGGCAGCGGTCGTCGGCGCGCAGAACAGCGCATACATCAGCGATCCGAGAGTCAGACCGCCCGCGATGGCAGCGACCAGCCGCAGCATCGCGTAGCCGACCGCCGAACCCCACCCCGGAAAAGGGAGCCCCTGATCGGCGTAGCGGGAGTGACCGCACGCGGTGGTGACCGCAAGGACGACCACCACCGCCGCGACCGTGCCAATCAGTAGCGCGGTGTTGCCACGAATGTCGCGGTGCTCATTTCCGGATACCGCGTCGTGCGCTCGTCGCATCCTTCACACCATCGCCGGCAATATACGGGCCGAACTCGCGGTCGTCGTCATGCGACCGATCCGGACATCGCCCACCGGACCTTCCATTCGCGAACACCTCTCTGTCTGACGCCGAAATCACTGCAGCGCGTGCGAAATGGCCCGCGTGGCGCTCGTGGTGTGTCGCGCCCTCTCATCAGGCACGAAACTTGCGCAGCCGCAGGCTGTTCCACACCACGAAGAACGACGAGAACGCCATCGCGGCTCCCGCCAGCAGTGGATTGAGCAGTCCGGCGACGGCGATCGGCAGGGCGGCCAGGTTGTAACCGAAGGCCCACATCAGATTGCCCCGAATGGTGCGCAGCGTCGCATGCGCCAGATCGAGGGCGTCGGGCACGGCGCCGGGATCGTCACGGACCAGGATGATGTCGGCGGCGCCGATCGCGACATCGGTGCCGCGCCCGATCGCCAGACCGAGATCAGCCGTGGCCAGTGCCGGTCCGTCGTTGATGCCGTCACCGACCATCGCGACCCGCCGGCCCTCTTGTTGCAACCGCTGGATCGCGCGCACTTTGCCCTCCGGCAGCACATCGGCGATGACCTCGGTGATCCCGGTCTCGTCGGCGACCGTGCGCGCGGCAACGGCATTGTCGCCGGTCAGCAACAGGACGTGCACACCGCGGAGCTGTAACCGCACCACCGCGTCGGTAATGCCCACCCGCACGGTATCGGCCACCGCGAAAACAGCCACCGCACGGCCGTCGAGACTCAGATACACGGCCGTGCGGCCGAGAGCCTGTTCCGCGGTCAAGGCTCGGCGCAGCTCGTCGGCGACCGTGATGTGTTCGGATTCGATGAGCGCCGGTCGCCCGATCAGCACCTGGCGTCCCGCAACGGTCCCGCGCGCGCCCAGGCCCGGCAGCGCCGTGAAGTCTTCGACCGCGCGCGGGCGGTGTCCCCGGGCGCGGGCGTAGGCGACGATGGCAGCGGCCACCGCATGCTCGGAGGCCATCTCCAGATCCGCTGCCGTAGCGATGATTTCGTCGGTATCGGCATCCAGGGGGTGCACGGCGACGACGCTCATCGCGCCCTCGGTCACAGTGCCGGTCTTGTCGAATACCACCGTGTCGATCGATCGGCTGGTTTCGAGGGCGTGATGTCCCTTCAGGAAGATGCCCAGCTGCGCGCCGCGCCCGGAGGCCACCATCAGGGCAGTCGGGGTGGCCAATCCGAGCGCGCACGGGCAGGCGATCACCAGAACCGCCAACGCCGAGCCGATCGCGGTATCGATGGCGGCACCCGACAGGAGCCATCCGGCCAGGGTCGCCGCGGTGAGCGTGAGCACCGCCGGAACGAACACCCCCGCGATCCGGTCGGCCAGGCGCTGTACTCGCGCCTTGCCCGTCTGTGCCTCTTCGACCAGCCGGATCATCCCGGCCAGCTGGGTATCGCCGCCGACAGCGGTTGCCTCGACGACCAGCCGACCGGTCAGCGATACCGTGCCGCCGGTGACGTCGTTGCCGGGAGTGACCTCGACCGGAGTGGATTCGCCGGTCATCGCCGCGGCGTCCACACTGGAATATCCTTCGGCCACGCGGCCGTCGGTGGCGATCGTCTCGCCCGGGCGCACCACGAATCGGCGGCCGATGGTGAGTTCGCCGACCGGGATGACGATTTCGCGGCCGTCGCCGGTGAGTACCGTCACGTCCTTGGCGCTCAATGCCGCGAGCGCGCGCAGCGCTCCCCCGGCCCGCCGGCGGGCCTTCGCTTCGAAGTAGCGGCCCGCGAGGACGAAGACCGTGACCCCGCCCGCCACTTCCAGGTAGATGGATTCCGCGCCCATGACAGCGCCCCACACCCCGTGGTGGGTGGGAGCCGCTGCGGGGCGAGCGAACAGGGTGATCATGGACCAGGCCGTGGCGGCGGTGATCCCGATCGACACCAGGGTTTCCATACTGGTGGTGCCGTGCCGCAGCCCGAGCACGGCGCGACGATGCAGCGGGGCCGCCGCCCAGGTGACGATCGGCAGTGCGAGCACGGTCAGCAGAATCTGCCAGCCCGGCCATCGCACGCTGGGAACCGTGGCGAACATGATCGAGAAATCGGCAAGTGGGAAGAACAGAAGCAGCCCGACAACCAGACGCCGGAAGAGATCGGCGGTCACGCGGTCCTCGGGGCCTGTGTCGACCATCGGGTCGTCGTCGGCGAGTTCGGTCGCCTGATATCCGGCGCCGACCACTGTGTCGCATACCGCCTTCGGGTCCCCGCCCGCCGGTATGTCCACGGTCGCGATGCCGGTGGCGAAGTTCACGCTGGCACCGACGCCATCCATCTTGTTGATCGCCCGCTCGACCCGGGCCGAACACGCCGCGCAACTCATTCCGGAGACGGCCAATCGCACCCTTCGGGTGGGCGGATCCTGTACTGCCGCCGGAGTTGTCATCTCGTTTCGGGTCCCATCCTGTTACCGGTTCGCTCGGAAAGTCTCATACGAGGGGTCGGATGGGAACCGCCCTTGGTTCCCGTATCGACGGAAAACGAGAAAGTTGCCCGGCAGCTGTACGGCTACCGGGCACCCGCTATATCGCCACGCTGTCAGTGCGTATCGTTCCAGAACTGCGCGCCGGCCGCGATCAGTGCCGGTACACCCACGACGATGGTGCCGACCACAGCGCCCATGGCCGCCAGGGCCGCACCGGTAACCAGGCAGCCACCGATCGCGCCGGGGATGGCCAGCACTCCGATCGTGACCACGCCCCCGGCGGCGCCACCGACGATTCCGCCTGCGACACAACCGATCCCGGCACCGACGGTGCTGCCCAGCAGGCTGCCGACCGTCGCGGCGGCCATCATCTCCATGCTGAAGTTGCCGAACGCGGCGTTGAAGTTCGGATGGGAGAGGGCGTCGATCTCCTGGGCCGTCGCGGGATCCGTGGGCCGCGCGGTCGCGGCGTCGGTGGCGGCGGTCAGCTCGACGGACTTTCCGGCAACGTGTGCAGCGATGGGCATCTGCGTACCGTTATGGGTGTAGGCCAGCGGGAGCGCGGCGACCTCGGTGCCGTTGCGGTCCAGGAAGTGCAGGTGATTGTCGGCGACCGTCACCGATCCGGCGTCCATATCGAGCACCACCGAACGATTCACGGCGTGTGCCTGAAAATGGATGTCCGGCTCGGCCACGACCGGATCCGCTGACGCGATACCGGCCGAGGCGACCAAGGTCGACACGGCAAGCGTGGTGAGCGCGGCTCCAATGCGAAACTTCATTGTTCTCTCCGTACTTCGAGGATCCCCAGCGGCAGATCGGTTTCGGCTGCCGTCAAGAAGTCGGCGGGTGCCGCGTTCGGGTTCCTCAGGGATCCGAATGTGACGGACATCATCACAGCATGAAACTGATTGGCTCCCTTATCGATTCGGAGCCGCGCAGACCGCGCTCGGGTCAGGCCACTTCCTGCTGCGCTCGCTCACGAAGTACGCGCCGGTCCACCTTCCCGGCCGGCCCCAGTGGGAGACGGTCCAACCAGAGCAACCGCTCCGGGAACTTGCGTGGCTCGAGCCCCTGTTCGACAAGAAAGTTCGAGATATCCTGCAATGTGAGGGGTTTCGAAACGGCGACACACGCACACATGCGCTCGCCGTAGAGTGCGTCGGGCACGGCGACACAGGCCACATCGGCGATCGCGGGATGTTTGATCAACAGCGCCTCGACCTCGGCCGGGCTGATGTTCAGACCGCCACGAATAATGACATCCTTGGCGCGCCCCACGATGCTCAGGTATCCCCCGCTGTCGAATCGGCCGAGATCGCCTGTGCGAGTCCAGCCGTCGGGCGTTCGAAGAATTCGATCCAGCTCCGGAGCACCGACATAACACAGTGGCGACATCGGACCGCGGGAGAGGATCTCACCGGTCTGTCCCGCGCCCAGCGGGCGCAATTCGGTATCGACCACGCGGATCTCGGTGACCGCCGGGTTCGGGCGTCCGGCCGTGGTGGCGAATTCGGGTGCGTCATCGAGAGCCGGATGGCAGGAGACGCCGTCGGCGGAGCCGTACAGGTTGACGATCGGACATCGCAGTCGGTCCCGGCCGCGTCGGATGGTCTCCGCGTCGAGTGGTGAGCCGCCGAGAACGACCGCGCGCAGACTGCTCAGATCCGTGTGGTCGAGTTCGGGGCGCTCGATCAGCATTCGCAGCATGGTCGGCACGCCGAACAGGTGGGTCGGTCGTGCCTTCTCGATCATCGCCAGTGTCGCGACCGGGTCGAACTTCGGCTGCAGCACCAGGGTCGCGCCGAATGCCGCGAGCGTGACCGCCGTACCGCTGGAACCGAACGCCGAGGCCAACGGCACCAGGAACATATTGCGCATGGTCGCGGGGTCGTCGTGCAGTGCCGCCATCATGGCGCCTCGGCCGCCGATGAGGGCATTGTGCGAGTAGAGCACCATCTTCGGTTCGGCTTCCGACCCGGAAGTCACCAGAATGCGTGACGGCCCGTCGGGATCCGGCCGGTACGGCTCGAAGTCGGCTGCCTCCGGTGCGAGCAGGGCGTGGATGGGAACGCAGCCCCGCGGTGTGTGTCCTCCCAGCGCCACGACCGCGCGCAGCGCCGGCAGTTCGGTGGCCATCTCGCGCAGTTGTGCCGCGACGGATGTGCCGTGGAAGTCGGCGGGCGCGATCACGGTCACCGCTTCGGATCTGCCCAACAGGCTTGCCGCCTCGCGATGTCCCCGGCCGACCGGATACGGCAGTGCCACCGCTCCCAGCGCGGCGATCGCCAGATCGGCCACGCACGCCCAGCGGCTGTTGGGAAGTTGCACGGCAACGACGTCTTCGGCCGCGACCCCGATAGTCGACAACCCGGCGGCCAGACGGCGCGCGCTGTCGAAGAGCTCGGCATAGGTGAGGACACCGTCGGCATCGATCACCGCCGGGGCATCGGGACGACGTGCGGCATGCCGGGCGAACATCGTGAAGGTGTCGAGATCGGGGTAGTAACCCAGGTCGGACCAGGAACGACGCAGCTCGGACGGGACGAGATCGGTGTACCAGCGAGTTTCGTAGGTTCGGTTCACGACAGTCTCCACGGGGTGCGCAGGGCAGGACAGCCGAATTCGTCTCGCGCGAGAACGGCAGCGAATCCGGGGTCGGCCAGCAGATCGGCGAGGTCGGTGACGACCGGGGTGTGTGCACCGGGCCCGGTGGCGGCCAACCACTGGTCGTCCAGCCGAAATGGTTGGCGCAGCGCGGCTTCGGCGGTCGTACCGAATCTTCGCAAGGTCCGGGCGGCGCCGAGCAGGCTGCTCTGCACCGAGACTCCGGTTCCGGTCCCAAGACGCCGCAGTAGTCCGACGACCGTCGCCTCGGCGCCGAGCATGCCGCCGAGCACGTCCAGCAGGGTCATCAGCGACGGCGCGGCAGGTGTCTCCGGTGCACCGACGAGATCGGCGAGGCCGGTTCGGGCCTGCACCATGAAATCTGTTCCCGGCGGCAGATCCGGTAGGTCCAGACCGGACCAGCCGGAGGTGTAGGCGTAGACCGTGCCCGGCGGCAGATGCGCCGCCGACAACTCCAATTCCTCGGCCTTGCCGGGTGCCCAGTTGTGCAGGAACACATCGGCTTCGGCGATCAAATGCCGCAACCGCGTGCGGTCGGCAGCGGATTTGATGTCGATCTGCACCGCGTGCTTGTACCGGTTGAGCGCCAGCCACCGGCTCGACAGATCCCCACTGCACGGCGGCATCTCACGCAGCGGATCGCCGCCCGGTGGTTCGATCCGTGTCACCGCCGCACCGAGCATTCGAAGCAGATGTGCGGCGAGCGGAGCCTGAACACGGCGGCCCGCCTCCAAGACCACTGCGCCGCCGAGTGGTTCGGTAATTGTAGCGGCGCGCTCGCCTCGCGCGCCCGATCCCGCGACCGCCTCGATCTCCCATGGCGCCCAGTTCTGTCCGGCGGCCAGACCGGCGGATTCGTCGGCCCCGTGCAGACGGCATACCGCCACACCGGTTGCCCGGCCGCGAGCGGTGATATCGGCGAAGGTGCGCGCGCGGGTGGCCCGGTGCAGTTCGGCGGGCAGCGGTGCGGTCGCGGTGGCATAGCGGAACTGGAAGGGCCGCCATCCTTTTCGCCATGCGGGCGGATCAGCTTGCATGTCCGTCCAGAACGCCGCCCACGGCTCCGGTTGCAGCGCTTCGATTTCGAAGCGCACCCCGTCGGCGCTGGTGAAGGGCGGCCCACCGGGTGCGAGGTCGACCGCTTCGGGATCGTCCGCACCCGCCGCCGCCAGATACTGCGATACCGCCAGCAATGCGGTCTCGGCGACGCTGGTCCGCACGGTCAGTTCGGGCTCCGGGACCAGCAGACTGGCCAGCAGGCCAGTGGTCGCCAACACGCCGGCTGCCGTGGAGCAGTAGTCCACTGCCAGTCCCTGCGGACTGCCGAAGCGGCGGCCGTTGACGTGCATGACACCGCAGATGGCCTGTACCGCGGTTTCGTTCGCGCACTCCGGCACACGAACCGGTCCGGCCCATTCCACCACCAGCTCGCGCCGCGGGCCCGCGGCCGAACTCAACGTCACCGCGGCGGCAACGGCGGAGGATCCGGGCGGACCGCCATCGGCGAGGGTCACGCCGAGCGCGCCCAGATGATCGCGAATCACCGCCGCTGTGGGGCCGGTGCCACTGACGGTCGCGACCGTGCCCGCCGGTAACGGGTCGATCGCGAGTGCGGATCCGGATGTATTCGTCATGGTTTGCCTTCCACCGAGAAACATGCCGATGTGCCGATAAGGTCGGCCGCAGTGGCGGATGAGTTCCCGGCAATGGTGTGATGCGGCCATGTACGGCGAATCATCGACACTTTCCCCGCGATGCGCGGACCTACGGGACCGCATCGGCGAATTCATTGCCCGCCAGGTGATTCCAGTCGAAGAGGCACTGGACTCCGGTGACCGCGGCATTCGCGCCCAGCTGCGCGAACAGGCGGTCACGGCGGGACTGTGGGCGCTGCCACTGCCCGCGCGGTACGGCGGCGGCGGTCTGGCGCCGGCCGAATACTTCACCGTGGCCGAGATCGAGGGGCGCAGCGATCACGGACCCGATGTGCTGGGTTCGGCCGCGCTGCTCAACGCGCGGATGCTCGCCGCGCACGCGCATCCGGAGCTACGTGAACACCTGCTTCCCGCCCTGGTGTCCGGACAACTGGCGATGAGCTACGCCATGACCGAACCCGGCGTGGCCGGATCGGATCCGGCCGCACTACGGACCACGGCGACCCCAGACGGCACGAGCTGGCGGATCACCGGTCGCAAATGGTTCATCACCGGCGCGGGAGCCGCCGACGAACTGCTCGTCGTCGCCCGCACGGCACCGGGCCCTCTGCGAGAATCGTTGTCCATCTTCGCCGTTCCGGCCGAAGCCCCCGGCTTCCGAGTCGTCCGCGAGCTGGATGTGCTCGGTGCCGGAGGTCAGTACGAGATCGAATTCGACGCGGTGACGGTCCCCGCCTCCCGGTTGATCGGCGCGGCCGGTGCCGGTGCGACGCTCGCCGGTGAGCGCCTGGCACTCGGTCGCACACTGCGCGCGCTGCGCTGGGTCGGACAAGCTCAGCGAGCGGTGGAACTACTGGCCGAACGTGCCGCCGAGCGCCGGGTGGGAGATCAGCCCCTGGCCGACCGGCAGTTGGTACAGCAGATGATGTTCGACGCCGAACTGGCCGTTCGCTCGGCCCGTATGCTGACCGGTCGAGCCGCCGCCGCGGTCGCCGCGGAGCGGCCCGCGCAGGTGGAGGTCGGCTTCGCGAAGGTTGCCGCCGCGCGTGCGCTCGGGCTCGCCACCGACCGGGCGGTGCAGGTATTCGGTGCCGAGGGGCTCACCGCCGCAACCGGTCTGCCGCGACTGCTGCGAGTGGCCCGCGCGGCGCGCATCCTCGACGGTCCCGACGAATTCCACATCGGCGCGACCGCACGCCGGGTGATTCGCGACTACACCCGCGAAACCGTGGACGACTCGATCCGGAATCCGTGCGCCGGGAACTAATTCCGATCTCCATCCGACCTGACAGAGCGGAAGAGTGGAGTGAAGGTGTTCGAAGGCGCAACGATCGAACTGTCGGGTGTGGATTGCACACACGGTCGTCGCACAGTGGTGCGCGATGTCGAGCTGCGGATCGCCGGGGGTGAACGGGTGGCGTTGACGGGGACGAACGGTTCGGGAAAGACGACCCTGCTGCGGGCGATTCTCGGTCTGCATCCGCTGGCGGGCGGGTCGATCACCGTGGGCGGGGCCACCGCGCGCACATCGCAGGATTGGGACCGTCGCCGCCGCGCGGTGGCATGGATTCCGCAGCGGCAGGCGCCAGGACGCTTTCCGCTTCCCGCCCGCGAATTGCTGCGCAGCAGTGGCGCATTCGACGGGGCCGTGTCCGCCGCACAGCAACTGGGCGTGGGCACGATGATCGACAGACCGCTGCACACCCTGTCCGGCGGCCAATTGCAGCGGATGTATCTGGCCCGCGCGCTGGGCTGTGTGGCCGCGGGCGCGGGCGTGCTGCTGGCCGACGAACCCACCGCCGCACTGGATTTCGCCGGCCAGGAGGACGCCGCCGAGCTGTTGACCGCCATACCGGTGACGCTGCTGGTGGTGACGCACGACCGGGCACTGGCCGCGCGCTGCGATCGAGTACTCGAGATGGCGGGCGGGAGCCTGCGCGAGATCACCACTCGAGGAGAGGCCACGTTGTGAACCACGCGCACGAGTTCCTGCGGTTGTGGCAGCTGGTTCCGGTGCAGCGCGCCCTGGTCGCGCTGATCCTCGGCGCCATCGGACTGCCGATCGTCGGAGTGGTGATCATCGGGCTCGACATCATGCCGGTGCGTTTCGCCATGATGCACGTCGCGCTGTTCGGTATCGCGATCGGCATCCTGACCGGCTTGGACCCTCTGCTGTGCGGGCTGGTTGCGTGCGCGATATCCGGTGCGTCATTGAGTCCGCTGGCCCGCAGCCCGGCGGGCCTGTCCGGTGCGATGGGCCTGCTGATGAGCCTGGCGATCGCGGGCGCGCTACTGACACTGTCGGTTTCGGGAGTGAACGCCAACGGCGCGTTCGAACTGCTGTGGGGATCGATTCTCGCCACCCGCACCAGCGACGTCGTCCTGCTGGGTGTGCTGGCGGTGCTGATCCCGGCACTGTTCGTGCTGCGCCGCCGCCAACTCGGCCTCCTGCTGTTCGATCGCGAACTCGCCGCCTGCTCCGGAGTCCGGGTCGATCTGCTCACCCTGGTGCTGCTGGTGCTCGTCGCGGTGTCGGTGGCGGCGGGCATCCGGCTGACCGGCGCACTGCTCGTGGACGCTCTCACCTTGTTGCCGGCGCTGGCGGCGCGGCGGCTGGCGAATTCGCTGCCGGGCATGGTGATCGCGGCGGTCGTCGTCGGACTGCTGGTCAACGTCACCGGCTTCGTACTCGCGGTGTGGTTCGACCTGCCGCCGGGTCCGGTGCTGGTGCTCTCGGCCGGGGCGGTCGCCCTTGCCGTTCATGTGTTACCCGAATGGAGAAGACGAGGATGGCCCTCAGCAGAGGAAAACGGTTCACACGCTTCGGGATCGGTCTCGCTGCACTGATCGCCGGTGTATCGGCGGTGACCGGCTGCGGCTCCAGCGACGATCAGCAACACCACGACGGTCCGCGCGTCGTGGCCACCAGTAGCTGGGAAGCTGCCTACGCCCAGGCCGCCGGCGCGACCGACATCACGGTGATCGTGCCACCGGCGATCAAACACGCGCCCGACTACGATCCGAAACCATCGGATCTGGCGGCGGTGTCACACGCGGACTACATCCTCTACGCGCCGTTCGAGGGGTTCGCGACCAAGATCAAGGATGCCGCCGGGTCCTCGGCGAAGGTGGTTTCGCTCAACCTCGACAACAGCCGAGACAACGTCGTCAAGGAGGTACAGCGTCTGGGCGACATGTTCGGAACCCGAACCGCGGCCGACACCTGGATCCAGAGTTTCGGGAGCCGATACGACCAACTCGCCACGCAGATCAAGGCAGCCTGGCGAAACGGCCGGCCGCCCAAGGTCGTATCCCAGACCTTCATGGGCTTCGCCGCCCAACTGTCGGGCGCCCAGGTGCTGGGAACCTACGGACCCGATCAGGTGACCGCCAAGCAGGTCGCGGACCTGTCCGCGTCGAAGCCGGACCTGGTGTTCGCCAATGAGGAGATGGATACCGGTACGGTTCTGCCCGGCGCACCGGCCAAGCAGCTCGATCTGACCAACTATCCGACCAACGGAACCGATCTGCTCACCGTTTACGACGACACCGCGACGAAAATCACCGCGGCGTTGAAGGGCTGAGCCCGCGGCCGGGTCACCGCAGAGTGGCCCGGCCGAGATCGCTCACAGCGCGGTGGCCGAGACCTCGCCCTCGAGAATCGCCAGCGCGAGCATGAGAAAGAAGTCGCCCCAGATCAATTCGTGCCCGGTGGCGAGGGACCGCCCGCCGTCGTAGCATCCGTCGAGCAGCCGGCCGGGAAGTACACCGCCGGACAGGTGGTCGCGAATCAACCTCTCGACCAGATCGGCCGCGGCCGCCGGTCGGCCGATTTTGCACAAGACGACCGCGATGATAGCGGCGGCCGAGGTGTCGGGAACCGGTCCGGCGGAGGTAGCAGCGGTCGGAATCTCGGTGGAATCCCCCGTACGCGAGAGGATTTCATCGGCCAGGTCGGCGAATCGGGGATCCAGCCAATATCCCGCGTCCGCCGCGGCCAGTGCCGCCCAGGCGGCCCCCCGAGACCATCCGCGTGGCGGGTCCGATCGCGGAATAATCTGTCCCGCAGTGAATTCCCAGGCCGGGACGACCTCCGGTGTGGCAGTGACGCACTCGAGCAGCGTGCGGACGAACCGCTCGGCGATCGTCGTCTCGCCCGCCCACGCCAGCAGCGGAACCGCACCGGCGAGACCATCCACCCGGCCCACCACCGGACGAGCGGCATCACCGAAGCCGGTGCCCCATGGGAGAATTCCCGCCTCCCAGTCGAACGTCGCGGCCAGCTGACCCGCGACCTTGCGCGCGAGTGCCGCACCGGATTCGGAGATATCGAGGCGGGTCCCGGCGGCCGAGCCGTACCAGAACAGCAGACCCCGGGTGACCGTGTCCAATTCGGCAGCCGGTCGCAATCGCGTCACCGCGGCCTCGGCGGCCGCACGATCGGCGCCGCCGCCGGACAGCGCCGCGCGCAGCCAGAGCTGACCGGCCCAGAATCCCGCCACCCAGGAGCCCCGCCGCGTCGACACCCACTCTCCCGTTTCCGGATCGGCATACAGCGGAAACCGCTGCCCCACGGCATCTTCGGTGACCGATACTCGTTCGGTCAGCTGCCGCAACGCCCGGCGAAACGTGCGCCCCCGCGACCGAGCCGTCGACGCGCCCCGGGTCATCGGACCGACGCCCGTCGCTGCCACCGCCACGCAACCGCGGCCGCGGCGAGGAACTCGGCCGCGACGACCATCCATGACACGGTGAAATGTGGTGAGCCAGCGTCGATCAGCGCGCCGAAGATCGTCGGACCCACGACGAATCCGGCGAAGAATCCAGCCGATACCACCGCCGAGTCCCGGCCGACGAATTCCGGTGCCGCGGTGGCGATCACCGTCATCATCGATACCGCGTTGGCCGCCACCGCGCAGCCGCCGATTCCCAGTACGCCCAGCCACACCAGCCACGCCTGCGTGGGACCGGCGAGCAGCAGCACCAGGCTCGCACCGACGGCACCGAAAGCCAACGGGGCCAGCAATACCGCGGGACTGCGCAACGACGCCGAATGTCGGGTCCAACCCAACCTGCCGAGGATTCCCGCCACACCCAGTACCGCCACCAGCCCGCTCGACGTCGCCGGCGACATCCCCAGCCGATGCGCGGCGTAGACGGCGGTATAGGTGTTGATCGCGGAGATACCGGCACCGAGCAGCACGGAATAACCGCACATCCATCCGGCGTCGCCGCGCGGGACCGCGACCTTCAACACCGGACGCCGGGGCGGTTCGGAGTCACCCGCGATCATCGCCGCCGCCCCCGCGGCCGGCAGCGCGGCCAGTGCGGGTATCGCGACCGCGATCCGCCAATTCACCGCGCCGGCCACTACCGCCAGCGGCAACCCGGCCAGGAACGCGCCGAACTGGACTCCGGACTGTTTCCAACCGGCCACACCACCACGCCGGGCCGGATCGACCCGGGATTTGATGAGCTGATTGGTCACCGGATTGGCCAAGGCCTGCGAGGGGCCCGACAGTGCGACGGCGATCACCAGCACCGGAAACGACGGCGCCGCGGCGAACAGCCCCAATGCGATCGCCGACACCACGAACATGCCGATCAGACAGCGGCGCGCGCCCCACGCGGCCACGGCCGGTCCGATGATCAGCGACAGCGCCGCCGCGACCGCGAATCCGACGGCGACCAGCACTCCCAATGCCGAAGTGGCGACCCGGAATTCGATGATCAGGCGCGGCCCCAGCGCGCCGAGGAGGAACAGCGGCAGCATCGACATCGTCATCGCGGTGACCATCAACCAGGTCAGCGGCGTCCGCTGGGAATTGATCACGTCCGTTCGCGTATCCACATACAGACAGTCGAACGCGCCGGCACCGAAGTTCCCGGCGCGGTGGAATTCTCAGCCGACGCCGTCGGTGGTCTCGGCCGCCGCTGCCAACAGGTCCTCGCGCGCCCGCGCGACCCGGGAGCGGATCGTACCCACCGGCACACCGCAGGCATCGGCCGCATCCTGATAGGACAGGCCGAGCATTTGGGTCAGCACCAGCGCTTCTCGCCGTTCGGGCTCGAGCTGATCCAGCAGCATCCGCGCCTCGACCAGATCCTCGAAACCCCGCCCACGGCTGCGCGGTGCGGCCTGCTGTTCGGCGGTCGCTTCCCAGTCGTCGGTATCGCGCACCCGAGGCCGTGCCTGGGCAGCACGGATCGAGTCGACGACGACCCGGCGCGCGATCGACAGCAACCACGCCCGCGAGGTCGATCGCCCGGCGAATCGCGGCAAACTGCGGTACGCCCGAACGAACGTTTCCTGTGTCAGATCATCGGCCGCGGACGCGCCCGCACGATAGGCGTGAAACCGCCAGACATCGGCCTGTAGCGCGCGCACCCAGCGCTCGAACGCTTGCCGGTCGCCCCGCCCCGCGGCCATTGCGAGTGCGGTGAGGTCATCTACTTCGCCGACGTCACGCACATCGAGCAGGCTACTACAGGCGGTCGTGGGAACTCTTCCCACGCGGTGTACGACTATGGAGATATGAATTGCGATACGGCTCGCGAAGCGCTGTCCGCGCGTATCGATGGCGAACAGGAACCGGTACCTGCCGCCGCGGTCGACCACCACCTGGCGACCTGTTCATCGTGTCGCGCCTGGAATGCGCGCGCGCAGGGATTACGGCGCACCATGCTGCTCGCGCCGGCGCCCGAGATACCGGACCTCACCGACGCGATCCTCGCCGAACTGCCGGCCCCACGCACCACCTACTCGCTGTCCCGAGTTGCCCTCGGCGTGGTCGCCATCGTCCAGACCGGACTGTCGCTGTCGCAATTGTTCGGCGCCGATACCGGGATGGGACACGAACACATGGCGTTCATGATGGGCCACATGAGCCACGAGAGCGCCGCGTGGAACCTGGCAGTCGGCATCGGCCTGCTGTGGGCGACCCTGCACACCCGAACCGCCGCTGCTCAACTGCCGATGCTCACAGTGTTCGTCGGCGCCCTGGCCACGGCATCGGTCTTCGACGTGGTCCGCGGCGATGTCAGTGCTACGCGGCTGCTGACCCACATACCGGTCGTCGTCGGCGTCGCCCTGCTGTATCTCGTTCGTCGCACCCACGGCGACAACGACGAACCGAAACGACGCGCGACCGGGCCCGACCGACACGACGCCCACACAGACACAACAGTCGAGGCGGCCGGCACACACCTTCGGCGCGAGTTCGGGCGGCAACGACCGACCGGGCACCACGACGCGGCCTGACCTACCGGATCGCGACAACCATCGCGTCGTTGATCGACCGCGACACCACACCGGTTTCGAGGAATCCGGGGCGGTCGTCGTCAGCACCCGGACCATCGCCGGTCTGGGCCCGGTGCTCGCCGACGCACGGGGCTACACGCTCTACATATTCCCGACCGACACCGATCATTCGACGAGTTGCAGCGATGCCTGCCTGGGTAGCTGGCCGCCGGTCACGGTACCTGCCGGCCAAGACCTGCGCGCCGGAAACGGCGTACAGCAGCAACTCTTGGGAACGATCTCCGGCCCCTACGTGCCCGCCGCGTCGGGATTCGGTTGCGGTACTCGTAATACGTTGAGGCGGCGAGGTTTACGCCGAGCTCGCGCAGCGCGACGCAGATAGACTCCACATCCCACACCAGGCCGCCGGCCTCATTGTTGGTCGCCCCTGTTCCCGCGTGACCAATCGCTTTCGCGTTTTTCGCCTTGCCGGACCGTGTCGTGCCGGTGGCTCGGTCGCAAGGATTAGCGGTGTCGAATATCCGGCGGCCGGCCGGTCGCGCCGATCCGAGGGAATTGATATGGCCACTGCTGTAGGAATTGATCTGGGGACGACGAATTCTGTCATCGCGAGCTGGCAGGGCGGCGAGCCGGTGGTGATCGCCAATGCCGAGGGCGCGCGCACCACACCATCGGTGGTCGCGTTCACCGAAAGCGGTGAGCGGCTCGTCGGTCAGCTTGCCCGCAGACAGTCGATTTTGAATCCGAAGGGCACGATCTATTCGGCGAAGCGATTCATCGGCCGCCACTTCGACGAGATATCGGAGGAAGCCAAGGCGGTGAGTTTCGACGTCGTCGAGGGCGAGGGCGGCGTTGCCCGATTCGATGTGCGAGGCAAGAAGTACGCGCCCGAGGAGATCAGCGCGCTGGTGTTGCGCAAGCTGGTCGATGACGCGAGCAAATATCTCGGGGAGCGGGTCAAGGAAGCGGTGATCACCGTGCCCGCCTACTTCAACGACGCACAGCGCAATGCCACCAAGGACGCGGGCCGGATCGCGGGACTCGACGTCCTGCGCATCATCAACGAGCCGACTGCCGCCGCGTTGGCGTACGGATTGGACAAACAGACCCATGAGACGGTGCTCGTATTCGATCTCGGCGGTGGCACCTTCGATGTCAGCCTGCTCGACGTCGGTGACGGAGTAGTCGAGGTTCGCTCCACCGCGGGTGATTCCCATCTGGGCGGCGACGACTTCGACCGGCGCATCGTCGACTATCTCGCCGACGAATTCCAGCGCGAGGAGCACATCGACCTGCGTGCCGATCCGCAAGCGCTGCAACGACTTTTCGAGGCAGCGGAAAAGGCCAAGGTCGAGCTGTCCTCGGTGACCCAGACACAGGTGAATCTGCCGTTCGTCACCGCCGACGCGAACGGTCCCAAGCACCTCACCACCACGATCATGCGCTCGAAGTTCGACGACCTGACCGCGGATCTGGTGCAACGCTGCCTCGGCCCGGTGGAGCAGGCCATGAAGGACGCCAAAGTCACCGCCAACGACATCGACGAGGTGATCCTGGTCGGCGGATCCACCCGCATCCCGGCGGTCCAGGCGTTGGTACGCCGGTTGACCGGCGGCAAGGATCCGAATATGAGCGTCAACCCCGACGAGGTCGTCGCGCTCGGCGCGGCGGTCCAGGCGGGCGTGCTCAAGGGCGAGGTCTCCGATGTGCTGCTGCTGGACGTCACCCCGCTGTCGCTGGGCGTGGAGACCCAGGGCGGGGTGATGACGAAAATAATCGAGCGCAATACCACCATCCCGGCCCGGCGCAGCGAAGTCTTCTCCACCGCGGAGGACAACCAGAGCGCTGTCGATGTAGTGGTGCTCCAGGGCGAACGCGAGCGCGCCGCCGACAACCGCGTGCTCGGCCGGTTCAGGCTGGAGGACATCCGGCCGGCGCCACGCGGCCAGGCGCAGGTCGAGGTCACTTTCGATATCGACGCCAATGGCATCCTCAATGTCACCGCGCGCGACAAGGACACCGGCAAAGAGCAGAGCATCACGATCAGCGAGCAGTCCAATCTGGATCAGAGCGAGGTGGACCGGATGCTCGCCGAGGCCGAGCAGCACCGCCGCGAAGACGAGGAACTACGCAAGGCCGTCGATGCCCGCAACGCGTTGGATTCGGCCGCGTACCAGGTGGAGCGGCGCCTGGCCGAACTCGGCGAGAGCGCGCCGCCACACGAACGGGCCCGCGCCGAGATGCTGATCGCCGACGCCAGACAGGCCGTCAAAGAAGAAGCGCCACTGGATCGGGTGCAGTCGCTGACCTCGGAATTGCAACAGTTGCAGTACGGGTTGCAGCCCGCGCAATCCGGCGGCGACCGACAATCGAGCTACGCGGGTGAGGGCCCGGGCTCACCCGGTGACGATGACGTGATAGACGCCGAATTCGACCGGAGTTGAGGGACCTTCCCATGGATTCCTCTGCTGACCAGTCGACTGCCGATGCGCCCGAACCCGACGCTGCACCGGAACAGCCCGACGCCCAGATCGCCGAGTTGGAAGATCGCTGGCGTCGCACGGCCGCCGATTTGGACAACCTCCGCAAGCGCTACGCCAAGGATCTCGATCGAGAGCGCGCGGCCGAACGATCGAGGGTGGCAGCCGCCTGGCTACCGATGCTGGACAATTTGGAACTGGCGCTGGCGCACGCGAACGGTGAAGCGGACCCGCTCGTCGCGGGTGTCCGCGCGATCCGGGATCAAGCGGTGCAGGTACTCGAACAGCTCGGCTACCCGAGGCATTCGGAGGTGGGGGTGCCGTTCTCCCCGGAAATGCACGAGGTGGTCAGCGTGGTCGACCGGCCCGATTTCCCGCCGGGAACCGTGGTCGAAGTGCTACGTCCCGGATACGGCGAGAACGGACGGCAACTGCGTCCGGCGGCCGTGGTCGTCAGCAGACGCGAGGGGTGAGCGTCGATGGCGCGCGACTACTACGAGGTCCTCGGGGTTCCCCGCGACGCCGACAAGGACCGGATTCAGCAGGCATATCGCACGCTGGCGCGGCGATATCACCCGGATGTGAATTCCGATCCGGCGGCGGAGGATCGGTTCAAGGAGGTCAGCGAGGCGTACGAGGTGTTGTCCGATCCGTCGACGAGGAGTCGCTACGACCGCTTCGGTGAAGACTTCCGGCGAGTGCCGCAGGACTACGACGAACGGGTCGGCGCGGCCACCGGTGGATTCGGGGGCGGCAGAGGTGGTTTCGGTGGCGGGACCCGCGTGCATGTCGGTCGTGGTTTCGACGGCAACGTCGACTTCGGCGACATATTCGGCGATATCTTCGGTGGCCGAGGCGGCGGATACGGTCCGATTCCGGGGGCCGATCAGGAGGCGGTCCTGGAGCTGACCGTCGAGGAGGCCTACCGCGGCGGCAAGCGCAAACTCGGGCTCGACGGGCGCGGCTACGACGTCGATATCCCGGCCGGAGTGATCGACGGCCAGCGGATCCGGCTGGCCGGGCAGGGCGGCAGAGGCAGCGGTGACGCGCCGGCCGGGGATCTCTATCTGGTCGTGCACATCAAGCCGCATCCGCGCTTCCGCTTGGTCGGCCGCGACATCTACGTCGACCTGCCCGTGTCCCCGTGGGAGGCGGTGCTCGGCGCCACCGTCGCGGTTCCCACGCCGAGCGGCGAGGCGAAAGTCAAAGTGGTGCCGGGCTCCTCGACCGGGCGCAAGCTGCGACTGCGTGGCGCGGGCATGCCCAACGCTCGCGGCCCCGACGGCAACCTGTACGCCGAGGTCAAGGTCATGGTGCCATCGAAACCGACCGCGCGGGAACGGGAGCTGTTCGAGCAGTTGGCCGCCGAATCGAGCTTCGATCCGAGGAGAGAGCAATGAGTGTGCCCACACCGCAATACCTGCTCGTGCGGCGACCGGGACTGCGGCTCGACGAGTTTTCACAGCGGTCCGGTCTGCATCCGGAGATGGTGCGCAAGTTGGTCGCGCTCGGACTGCTCGACGGTGCCCGCGAAGGTAGCGAACTTCGCTTCGAGCCGTCCGCGGTGGCTGTTGTCGCCCGAATTCAGCGCTTGCGGTCCGGGCTCGGATTGAACTATGCGGCAATCGGGTTGGTGCTCGATCTGCTGAAGCGAATCGAAGAACTCGAAGCCGATCCTCGTCGAAGGAGGACGTCGCGATGGACACCAGCAAGCTGACGGAGAAATCTCGGGAAGCCTTGAGCGAAGCGCAGAACGCGGCGACGCGATCGGGGCACAGCGAGGTGGACGGCGAGCATCTGCTGCTCGCCTTGATCGACCAGCGCGACGGGCTGGTGCCCCGGCTGCTCGACCAAGCGGGTGCGGATCTCGACGCGTTGCGCGCCGAGGTGAATCGCGAGTTGGCTCGCCGGCCCAAGGTCAGTGGTCCGGGCGCCGCACCGGGACAGGTGATGGTCACGCAGCGATTGGCGGCGCTGCTCGAATCGGCCGAGCGAGAAGCCAAGCGGCTCAAGGACTCCTACGTTTCGGTGGAGCACCTGGTGATGGCGCTGGCCGAAGAGGGATCGGGCACTGCCGCGGGGCGGATCCTCGCGGGTCAGGGCATCACCAGGGAGTCCTTCCTGCAGGCGCTCACCACGGTTCGCGGCAATCAGCGAGTGACCTCGGCGACCCCGGAGGGCGCTTACGAGGCACTGGAGAAATACGGCCGCGACCTCGTCGCCGAAGCAAGGGCCGGCAAGCTGGACCCGGTCATCGGCCGCGACGGCGAGATACGCAGGGTGACACAGATTTTGAGCAGAAAGACCAAGAACAATCCGGTGCTGATCGGCGATCCCGGCGTCGGCAAGACCGCGATCGTGGAGGGTCTGGCCCAGCGGATCGTCCGTGGTGATGTGCCGGAAGGCCTGCGCGACAAAACGATCTTCTCCCTGGATATGGGTTCGCTGGTCGCGGGGGCGAAATATCGAGGCGAGTTCGAGGAGCGTCTGCAGGCCGTGCTGTCGGAGGTGAAGGCGGCCGAGGGCCGCATACTGCTCTTCGTCGACGAGCTGCATACCGTGGTCGGCGCGGGATCGGTCGGCGGTGAAGGATCCCTCGACGCGGGCAATATGCTCAAGCCGATGCTCGCCCGCGGCGAGCTGCACATGATCGGCGCCACCACACTGGACGAATACCGCAAACACATCGAATCCGATGCGGCACTGGAACGTCGATTCCAGACTGTGCTGGTGGACGAGCCCAGCGTGGAGGACGCGGTGTCCATCCTGCGCGGCCTGCGCGAACGGCTCGAGGTCTTCCACGGCGTGAAGATCCAGGACGGCGCGCTGGTGGCGGCCGCGACACTGTCGCATCGCTACATCACCGACCGCTTCCTGCCGGACAAAGCAATCGACCTGGTCGATGAGGCATGTGCTCGGCTACGCACCGAAATAGATTCCATGCCGGCCGAACTCGACGAACTCACCAGAAAGGTGACCAGGCTCGAGATCGAAGAGGCGGCGCTGTCCAAGGAGACCGACGCGGCCAGCAAGGCTCGCCTCGAGGAGCTTCGGAAGGAACTCGCCGATCTGCGGGCCGAGGCCGACTCGCGCCACGCCCAATGGGAGGCCGAACGGCAGGCGATCCGGCGGGTGCAGGAATTGCGTGGGCAACTCGAGCAGCTGCGCCACGAAGCCGAAGAGGCCGAGCGCAATTACGACCTCAATCGGGCGGCCGAGTTGCGCTACGGCGAGATCACCGAGCTGGAACGCAATCTGCAAGCGGCAGAGGAACAATTGCGGTCCAAGCAGGGCAAGCAGCCGCTGCTGCGCGAAGTTGTCACCGAGGACGAGATCGCCGACATCGTCGCCGCGTGGACCGGAATCCCGGTGGCCCGGCTACAGGAGGGCGAGCGGGAGAAGTTGCTACGGCTCGATGAAATCCTGCACGAGCGGGTGGTCGGGCAGGAGGAGGCGGTGCAACTCGTCGCGGACGCGGTGATCCGGGCCCGGTCGGGAATCCGCGATCCACGCAGGCCGATCGGATCGTTCATCTTCCTCGGGCCCACCGGCGTCGGCAAGACCGAACTCGCGAAGACCTTGGCCGCGGCGCTTTTCGACAGCGAAGACAATATGGTGCGCCTGGACATGAGCGAGTACCAGGAGCGGCATACGGTCAGCAGGTTGATCGGCGCACCGCCCGGCTACGTCGGTTATGACGAGGGAGGGCAGCTCACCGAGGCGGTGCGCCGCAAGCCGTATTCGGTGGTGTTGTTCGACGAGATCGAGAAGGCGCACGCCGACGTGTTCAACACCCTGTTGCAGGTGCTCGACGACGGCCGGATCACCGATTCGCAAGGCCGACAGGTCGATTTCCGCAACACCGTGGTCATCATGACCTCGAATATCGGCTCCCAGCACCTACTCGACGGTGTCACCGCCCACGGCGAAATCAAGCCGGACGCACGGGATCGGGTGCTCGCCGAGCTGCGCGGGCACTTCCGCCCCGAGTTCCTCAACCGCGTCGATGACATCGTGCTGTTCACGCCGCTGACGCTGCCGCAGATCGAGCACATCGTCGATCTTCAACTCGAAGAACTCCGACATCGCCTGGCCGAACGGCAGATCGGGCTCGACATCACCCCGGAGGCGCGCAGGCTCATTGCCCAGCACGGATTCGATCCGGTCTACGGTGCGCGGCCGTTGCGCCGCTACATCGCGCACGAAGTCGAGACGAAGATCGGCCGGGCGCTCATGCGCGGCGATATCGGTCAGGGCGGCACCGTCGCTGTCACCGTGGACGGCGCCGATCTCGCGGTCGCGTACACCGCGCCCGCGATCGCGGCATGAAACGAGGTACGTCCATGAAAACCTCGAAGATCAAATGCCCCAACTGCGGGAAGTTCAACCGGGTTGCGGCCGCGGCGGAGGGCACACCGCGCTGCGGCAACTGCCACAAACCGCTGCCATGGATCGTCGCGGCCGGCGACGACGATTTCACCGAGGTGACCGGAAAGTCTTCGGTGCCAGTACTTGTCGACCTGTGGGCGACCTGGTGCCGGCCCTGTCTGATGGTCAGCCCGGCGCTCGAACAGCTCGCGACCGAACGTGCGGGTCGGTTGAAGCTGGTCAAGGTCGACATCGATGCCGCACCTCGTACCGCCGAGCGGTTTGTCGTGCGAGCGGTACCGACCTTGCTCGTGCTCGACCACGGCGAGGCGCTGGCCCGGCAGGCAGGCGCCGCTCCGATACCGGAACTGCGGAGATGGCTGGACGAGGCCCTCTCCGATCGTGCAGATAAGGGCGTGACCGCATGACTTCCACCCATACCGATCCCCACGTCGCGATGATCCGGCCGGTGGCGCCGCGGACACCACAGGGCTGCGAGGAGTGTCTTCGGCTCGGCACCCCATGGCTGCATCTGCGGCTGTGCCTGACCTGCGGGCACGTCGGCTGCTGCGACTCGTCCCCGATGCGGCACGCACGAGCCCATGCCGCCGGGACCGCCCACCCCATCGTCGAATCGATGGAACCCGGCGAGAATTGGCGCTGGTGCTACGTCCACCAGAACTTCGTCTGATGAACGCCGAAACCCCCGACGATGTCGGCGCGTATCCGCGATTGTCGGACGCGCAGGTAGCGACGCTCGCCGTCGGCGGCGCCCGGCGAGCCGTCCGCGCCGGTGAGACGTTGGTTCGCGCAGGCGCGCCGAGCGACGAGTTCTTCGTGATTCTGTCCGGCACCGTAGCGATCGTCGACGACGACGCGGGGCAACGCCGGGTGCTGCGCATCCACGGGCCCGGCCGATTCCTCGGTGAGCTGGGCCTGCTGGAAGGCCAGGTCGCGTTCTACACCGCGGAGATGATCGAAGACGGCGAGGTGCTGGTCGTCCCGGTCCAGCGGATCCGGGGGCTGGTCGAACACGACCCGGTGCTCAGCGACCTCATTCTGCGCGCGTATCTGATCCGCCGCTGCCGGCTGCTCGATATCGTCTCCGGGTTCCGAATCATCGGTTCCTGCTATTCCCCCGACACCCGGCGGCTACGCGAGTTCGCGGTGCGAAACCGACTGCCGCACACCTGGATCGACCTCGAGCGCGATAGCAGGGCCGAACAACTCCTACGTGATCTCGGTGTCGGCCCCGAGGACACCCCGGTCGTCATCTGGCGTGGCGAGCGGGCGCTACGCAATCCGACGAATGCCGAATTGGGGCACCTCATCGGCCTGCCGGTGCCGACCACGCCGCGCGAGGTGTGCGACCTCATCGTGGTGGGCGCGGGCCCCGCCGGCCTGGCCGCCTCGGTGTATGGCGCATCCGACGGGCTCGACACCTCGGTGCTGGAGGCGATCGCGGCGGGTGGGCAAGCGGGCACGTCCTCACGGATCGAGAACTACCTGGGCTTTCCCGCGGGTATCTCCGGCACCGAGCTGGCCGAGCGAGCGGTCATCCAGGCCGGAAAGTTCGGTGCTCGATTGCTGGTGTCCGCGGAGGTAATCGGGCTGGAGGCCGAGGATGGACACCATCTGCTGCGATTGGCCGAGGGCGGCGCGCTCCTCGGCCGCACCGTCGTCCTCGCCACCGGCGCCCGCTATCGCAGACTCGCCGTGACCGGCATCGAGCACTTCGAAGGCACCGGCGTGTACTACGCCGCAACCCACCAAGAGGCGGCGATGTGCGGCGTGGACCCGGTAGCCATCGTCGGCGGCGGCAACTCCGCCGGGCAGGCAACGGTATTTCTCGCCGGGCGCGTCGAACACGTGCACCTACTCATCCGAGATGGCGATCTCGGCAAGAGCATGTCCCGGTATCTGGTCGAGCAGATCGAGCAGCACCCGCGTGTGACGGTGCACCACAACACCGAGGTGCGAGAGGTCACCGGCGTCAACGAACTCGAAGCAATCGTGGTCGAGAACAACCGCACCGGCGAGCGGGACCAGCTCGCGGTGCGCGCCCTGTTCGTTTTCATTGGGGCCATCCCGCACACCGGGTGGTTGGCGGAGACCGTCGCGCTCGACGCGCACGGCTTCGTCCGCACCGGCCCGGACGCAGTGAACCCGTCCGAGCATCAGCGCGATTCCGGCCGCCGACCGCTACCACTCGAAACAAGCAGGCCCGGCGTCTTCGCGGTGGGCGATGTCCGTAGCGGCTCGGTCAAGCGAGTCGCGTCCGCCGTGGGTGAAGGCGCGATGGCTGTGCGCCATATCCACGAATACCTCGAGAGGAGCTGACCGAGATGCCAGTAATGGGCGTTGTCAAATTTCAGCGTTTCTTCCGCGCCGCAGCCGGGCTGCAGGTGGACCGCAATGATCTCAAGCGCTACACCGAATTCATCGACGACAAAATCTATGACCTGTTCGTCGTCGCCAAGGCGTCGGCGAAGGCGAACTCGCGCGATGTGATCGAACCGTGGGATCTTCCGATCACCGCGGGACTGCAGCAGAGCATCCATTGATTCGAGAAGCTGGACGAGGAGATCGAGCTGCAACCGCTGCTCGACCAACTCGCCGCACGCCCCCCACTGGACCTCGCCCTGTCCGAGGACACCGAGCACCGACTACCGCTGATCGCCGGGGGCCTCAGCGTGGCGCTCGCACAGACGTTCGTGGCGATCGCACCGAAGGTCAAGAATCCGGGAACTGCCGAATGGTCCGTGGTGTTCGAGATATTCCATCAGCTGCTTTGATGCAGCAACGATGCATATTCGTCACGGGCTGCACACGCCGGATCTGCCGGTGTACCGTCAATGGCCGACGCCCGCAGAATGAGTCCCCATCTGGATATCCGTCATTGAACAGAATCGGTGCGTGTGGCGGCGAGCGGATTGGCCGAAATTTTCGGGTGGGCGTGGCCGATGCTGCCGCAGTGCCGGATTCGACCTCGGACCCTGTCATAGGCCACACCGCCATGAATCAACAATTGTTGAGTTATCCGATCGTCGATGGTTCGGCGCGCGCGCACCTTGCGTCGCTGCACGGGTTGTGCGCGCTGTCGGCGGCGCTGTCGAGCGAGCACGACGGAGTGGAAATACTTCGAATAGCCCGAGCGGCTGTCCCGGCCCTCGGCTCGTGTCGCACGCTGGCGAGCTATCGCCGGGTAGACGACGAATTCACGCGGTCCCCGCAGGCTCGACCTGCACAGCCCAGCCTGGACGCGCAGGTCAGTGCCCAGTCGGGCCACGGCAGTGTGGATCTGGTCGGCGAGAAATGGGGGTGGGCGTTCGCCCTGCGAAGCTCGTCCGGAGCGGTCGGCTCACTCATTGTCGGCTCCGACAGCGAGCCACGTCCGGACGAGATATTCCTGCTGGAAGTGCTGGCGAAGCTCACCGGTTCAGCACTGGCCAACGCGACCATGTATGAACGTACCTGCGCGCACGCGACCGAACTCAGCGAGATCAACGAGCACCTGGCCGCCACCGTGCGACGCCTCGAACAGCAGACGCGAGTACACGAGGTGCTCGCCGGCGCCGCCGCGTACGGACAAGGCGAACAGGGGATAGCCGACGCCCTCGCCCAGCTGACCGATTTGCCCGTCGCGGTCGAAGACCCCTTCGGCAATCTGCGCGCCTGGTCCGGACCCGGCCGACCCGAACCCTATCCCAAAGCCGCACCGGAGCGGCGCGATCAACTCATGCACCGTCTCGCGACCCACAATGCGCCATTGCGGATCCACGATCAGGTGATCATGCTGGTGAAACCGCACAGCGATGCCCTCGGCACGGTCGCGCTGATCGACCCGGACCATCGAGTAGCCGAGGCTCAACTTTTCGCACTGGTTTACGGCAGCACCATGCTCGCCCTCGAACTCGCACATCAACGCACTCTCGCCGAGATCGAACTGCGGCTGCGTCGCGAGCTCGTCGACGATCTCGCCTCCGGAACCGACAACGACAGCGCCTACGCCCGCGCAGAAGCGCTGGGACACGACCTGCACGGAACGCACTACGTCGTCGTGGTGCACAGCCCAGGCCGCGCCGGCGATGCGATCGCAGACGCCGCGAGCCGTGCCGCGTCGGCCCTGAACCTGCAATACATCCAGGGCCGCCACGACGGAACGGTCGTGCTGATCACCGACCGCAGACCGGACCCGGGCGCTCTTCATCAGGCAATCCACGAACGCCTCGACGCGACGCCGATAGCCTTCGGCATCAGCGGCCGGTGCGAGCAGCCGAGCGATTTCGTGCGCTCGTTCGCCGACGCACACCGCGCTGTCCACATCCGGCTGCGGTCGCGAATCCCGGACGGCGCGACGGCATTCGAAGAACTCGGCTTCTATCGTCTGGTCGACGCGGCGCACGCCGACGGTCAGGTCGACCGCTTCATACGCGAATGGCTCGGCGCCCTCCTGGACTACGACATCACGCGGCACTCGCACCTCGTGTACACCCTGAGCCAGTACCTCGAATGCGGCGGCAACTATAACGATACTGCCGCCGTACTACACATCCATCGCAGCACCCTGCGCTATCGCCTCGGCCGCATCCGCGAACTCACCGGCTTCGACTTACGTGACGTAAATATCCGATTCAACCTCCAAGCCGCAACGCGCGCATGGCAATTCCTGACCGCCGGTGCTGACCCGTCAAGTTGTTTCGACCGCTAGCTGTTGCGGGTCATGAGGTTGGTGACGCGGGGCGGGGCGTGAGGTGAGGGCAGCACGGTCCGGGCGGGGCGTCCCAGCCGGCACCGGTCAGCCACCGCAGACCCTGCTCTCAGGGTTAGCGGCGGACCTTGGCCGACAACGGGATTGCTCAGTCGATGACCTCGGTCGGAGACAGCTACGACAATGCGCTCATGGAGAATTTCTTCTCCACGCTGACGACCGATCCGGTGTACCGGAATGGCGTCGACAGCCCGTCATCGAGCCTTTTGGTCCACCGTCGCTCCTGGCCGGCTTTTGCCGCTTGCATCGGGGCCGATTAGCATTTCGCCTCGTCGGTTTCGGTCTGAGCGGAAGGTGCTCCGCGGCCGCGAAGGTCACCGAGCCTGCGGCGCGAGTCGTCGGCGCGGCGCAGTCAATATGATGCGAATAGACAGGCCGGCGGCGAACCGGACGGACCGGAGGAGATGTTCATGGGAAGGACCAGGGCTGCCGCGGCCGGGGAGGCCCGTCCGGCACAGGACGCCGATGAGCTCACCGACGCATTGCTGACGGCTTCTCGGCTCCTCGTTGCGTTATCGGCCCGATCCATTGCCGCGGTCGACGAGACGATCACCATTCCGCAGTTCAGGACCCTCGTGATCCTGTCCACGCGAGGGCCGTCGAACGTCGCCACACTTGCCGGGTTGCTGAACGTGCAGCCGTCCACGGCCACCCGCATGGTCGACCGTTTGGTAGGCAGCGGCCTGCTGGACCGTCGGACCAATCCGAATTCGCGTCGCGAACAGATCGTCGCGCTGACCGATCGCGGGCGGCAGGTGGTCGATACCGCAACCGCCTACCGCCGCAACGAGATCGCGACTGTCGCCGCCCGGATGCCCGCAGCCGACCGGGAAGGTCTGGTGCGGGCGCTCACCGCGTTCACCGCTGCCGGTGGTGAACCATCACCCGGTGAGGATATCGAGGGCTATCAGCTGTAACGCTGCCACCGGTGGCGACAGCATGCCGCCCCGGATCGGAATCGCTTCCAGGATCCACCCCACCGGCGTTTTTGTCCCCCGTAGTGCGGAGGGCACCCAGGACAGCGCTGTGGGTGAGCCAGCCGATGACGGTCTCGCCGGAGCTGTCGACGACCGGCACACCGGTACCCGCCTCCCCCGCCAGCGCGTCGAGAGCCATTGCGAGCGTGCAGGTTTCGTTGACCGTACGCGGTAGCACCGCCAGGTCCGACACCGTCTCGTTCACGGATTCGGTATCGGCCAGCGCCTCTGCGACGGCCGCGGCGGTCACACACCCTCGATATCGACCGTCCGAGCCGACGATCGGCACCATCGCATGCGCCGATGCCCAGACGGCGCGACTGGCGGCGTCGATGGTGGTATCCGCGGCGATCGGTTCCGGGCACGGTTGCATCACCTCGGCAACGCGGATGCGGTCGAGCCGCCCGGCCGGGCCGGCATGTGCCGCATCGAGATCCACGCCGCGGCGGGTCAGCTTGAGCGTGTAGATCGTCTCCTTGGACAGCACACGCGAGATTCCCGTGGCCACGACGACGGCCAGCATCAGCGGCAGGATGATCGAATACTCCCCGGTCAGCTCGAACAGGATGATGACCGCGGTGATCGCCGCCCGGGTAGCCCCCGCGAACGCCGCACCCATCCCGATCAGCCCGTACATCCCCGGCGCCGCGGTAGCGGCCGGAAACAGGTGGTGGACAACGACACCGAACGCCGTACCCGCCATCGCACCGATGAACAGCGACGGCGCGAAAACCCCGCCCGAACCGCCGATCCCGATGGTCAGGCTCGTCGCAAGCATCTTCCCGGCCATCAGCACGACCAGCATCCACAGCACATAGTGGCCACCGATGGCGTCGCCCAGCACCGGATACCCCACGCCGTACATCTGCGGCAGCACCAGCAGCACGCCTCCCAGCAGCAGACCGCCGACCGCGGGCCGCAGCCACTCCGGCCCACGCCAGGCCCAATCACACAGATCCTCGATGCGATACAGCACATGTGTGAAGGCCACACCGATAGCCCCGACCACCACGCCGAGCAGTGCGAACGCGCCGTATTCCCAGCCCGAGCGCAAACCGAATGTGGGCAGATCGAGGAATGGTGCGTTACCGAGCGCAGCACGGCCGATCACACTCGCGGTCACGCTCGACAACACGACCGCGCCGAAAGATTCGGCGGCGAAGTCGCGCAGGATCAACTCCATCGCGAAGAACGGACCGGCGATAGGCGCGTTGAACGTCGCCGCGATCCCACCGGCGGCACCGCAGGCCACGAGTATTCGCAAGCGCCGCTCCGGAATTCGGGTCAGTCTCCCGATGCTCGATCCCCATGCCGAACCGATCTGCACGATCGGCCCCTCGCGCCCAACCGATCCCCCACCGCCGATACACAGCGCCGAGGCGAGCGCTTTGACGACGGTCACCTGCGGCGCAATCCGCCCACCGCGTTCGGCGACGGCAAACATCACCTCGGGTACACCGTGCCCCCGCGCCTCCGGCGCGAACCGATACACCAGGGGCCCGTAGACGAGTCCCGCCACCACCGGCGCCAACACCACGAACCACGGCCCCAGCGCCGGAAGATGCGGATTCAACGCGTGGCCGACCGCCGAGTAATCATCGTGCCCGGAGAGCAGACGGGTGAAACTCGTTATCAGCCAGCGAAAGACGATCGCGCCCCCGCCCGCGCCGGCCCCGATCACCAGTGCCAGCACCACCAGACCGCCACGACTTTCCCGCAGCCAATCCCGCCATCGCGTCCGCGCCGGCAGCGCCAGCGACCACCAGCGCCCGTCCGCAGTCTCTGCGGGTCTTACACCCATTACCGCCACCCTCGCGCGAAAACCAACCAATGCATAGTGCAACAATTGTAGGGTGCTCGCTTTTGGAGAACCGCAGTGACCGGCATGCAGAGTGTCCCGTCGCCTACGACATCCACGATCTTCGGCACCTGGACCTGGTCACCCGTCGTCGACGCGCTCATCGTCGCCGCCGCGGTCGGCTATCTGTACCTGGTGCGACGAGCGGCGCGCCACGATATGCGCTGGCCGCTGCTGCGAACCGGGTGCTGGCTTGCCGCGTTGATACTGGTGATCCTGGCTGTCGACAGCGCGCTCGCGACCTACGCGCACGCGCTGTTCGCCGTGCATATGGTCGTACATCTCCTGCTGATCATGGTCATTCCCGCGCTATTGGTGTGGGCCCAGCCCATCCGCCTGCTGCGTGCGACCGCCGGACCCTTCACCGCCACGGCCATCGACCGCATGCGAGCGAGCCGCGGCTTCCGGATCCTGATCTCGGCGCGGTTCACCGTGCCGCTCTACAGCGCGGTCCTGCTGCTGACCCACCTGACCGGATTCCAGCAGGCGATGTCGACACATATGTGGATCCACGACTCGGAACTCGTGCTGTACCTGATCAGCGGGTACCTGTTGCTGCTCCCGTTGGCCGGTGACGAGCTCACTGTCGACTCGAAGTGGCCCTACGCCCTGCGCTTCGTGGTGCTCGCCATCTGCGTCGGACCCGACACTCTCGTCGGCGTCACGCTGATGATGTCGTCGACCGTGCTCGCGCCCGCCTACGCCGCCACCCGCGACTGGGGCCCGAACGCGTTGGCCGACCAGAATCTCGCCGGGATCATCATGTGGCTCGGCGGCGATGGACTGATGATGCTGATCATGATCGCCGTTGCCGGACAATGGATTCGCACCGCCGACCGCGATACCGGACTCGGCCCGTGGCTCGACGGCATCCGCAACCGCGCACTCCTCGGCAGCACCGACACCGACACCGACACCGATGTCGATCACGAACAAGCCGCGCTCGATGCCTACAACGCGCGGCTGGCGCGACTGAACGGATCACCGCCGAGCACCCGCCACGATGCACGCGGCATCGGCACCGCCCGCACCGCCGATTCCCAGCCCGAACGAATGGCGGCATCGCCGGGCACCGACCACTACCCCGATCGAGAGGAGCCGCGGTGAGACCGATCCCGCGGTGGCACACGATGTGTGCCACCACCGTGCTGTGCGCCTGTCTCAGCCTACCCGCCTGCGCATCTAATACCGCAGGGATCCAACATGATACGGCGGTGTCGCTGGATCCGCCTCGAGCGGGCGACACCGTTCCGGGCGCGCTTGCCATGACACCGTGGTTGATCTGGAAACCGTGGCACGGCACCCACCTGCCCTACTCACAGCGATGGGGCCCGGCCGACGTCTCCGACGACACCGTCACCGGATTCAGCCACACCCCCGAAGGCGCCGTGCTGGCGATGATCCAGCACACCGCACGCCTGTCCGGCCTCGACGACACCGCCTGGCCAGGGGCGGCACGAACCATGGCCGTGACCGCTCCCACCGACCAACCACCCACCACCCGGATCGGCACCGGTTTCGACAGATCCGCCGGTCTGCCATTCTTTGCCGGATTCCACTGGATCTCCTATGACGGCACCCGCGCCACAGCAGATCTGGCCCTCCAGGAACCCGATGGCTCTCTGCGATCCCTGCGCACCGCCGAGATCTGGCACGACGACGACTGGCGAGCCGAGCTGGCGCCCACGCCCACCGCCGCACCACTGTCCGGGCTCGACGGCTATCAGCCCTGGCCTGGTCAACCCCGGCTCTGAAGGAAACCCGACCGAATCACTGTCCACCCACCTGTAGGAAATCCGTCCAGGAGGTCGAATTGGGTTCCGGATACCGACACATCATCGTGCCCTTGCTGGCCCTCATCACCGCGGCTGCCGTGGGCGCATGCGGTGGCGCCCAGGGCCCGCCTGCGGGTGGCCCGCAACCACTGATCAGCCCACAGCCGGGCCCGGTCGTCGTCACCACCCGGACCATCGCCGGTCTGGGCCCGGTGCTCGCCGACGCACGGGGCTACACGCTCTACATATTCCCGACCGACACCGATCATTCGACGAGTTGCAGCGATGCCTGCCTGGGTAGCTGGCCGCCGGTCACGGTACCTGCCGGCCAAGACCTGCGCGCCGGAAACGGAGTACAGCAGCAGCTCTTGGGGACGATCTCCGGCCCCTACGGCAAGAAGATCGCCACCTATGCCGGCCGGCCGCTGTATGCCTACGCGGGCGATGTCGAACCGGGGCAGGACAACGGCCAGGGACTCAATCTCAACGGCGATTCCTGGTTCGTCGTGAACCCGGACGGCAAGGCGTTGGTCCCGCCCGACCAGCAGGGCGTCATGCCCGACGGGACCTATCTCGTAGCCAACTCCCCGCCGGACACCACCTCACACCCGCGGGAGATGCCGGGCATGGAGGAAGGCTCGCCGCCGATGCCGAACATGAACGGAGGACACCGGTGACAGACCATGACGAGACCGGCACCACACCCGCCCAGCAACCCGGCTCGCCGCAGCAACCCCGCCCGGCAATGGACCGGCGAGCAATGTTGCTGGGCGGCATCGGAATCAGTGGCCTGGCGGTAGGGGCGGGTGTCACGGTCGGCGCAGAGCACGCCCTCGCCGCGCAGCCGGCGGCCCGGGTCGTTCCGGCCACCGAGGAGCTGATGACCGACCACGGCCTGCTGAAGCGAATCCTGTTGATCTACCGCGAATGTGGCCGCCGGCTGACCACCGGCGATCAGCTCGACCCGGCGACGCTGTTCCACTCCGCTCAAATGGTCCACTCCTATATCGAAGACTTCCACGAAGGCATCGAAGAGGGCTACATATTCCCCCGCCTGCTGCGCGCCGGAAAGCTGCACGACACCGTCCGCAACCTGCTGATCCAGCACGACGTCGGACGCAAACTCACCATCGCGATCATCCGATCCACGACCACCATGGACATGCCCGGGATGGGATCGGCGCCCGGGTTCGCCACCGCCGAGAGCCGGGCGACACTCGCTCGCACACTCGACCGATTCATCACCATGTACGAACCGCACGAGGCCCGAGAGGACACCGTCGTCTTCCCGTCGTTCCGCGAGGTGACCTCCGACGGTCGCACCTTCGATGAGATATCGGAGCAGATCGCGCACGCACAGCAGCAGCGATTCGGCGACCACGGCGTATCGAGTTACCTCGACCAGATCGCCGATACCGAGCGACAACTCGGCATCTACGACCTTGCCGCCTTCACCCCACCCGCACCCCAATGATCCGGCCTCCGCGGCCGGAGCGGCCCTCCTCGACGGCACCCGGAATCGAGAGACTCGATCGGCTGACCGACACGGCCGGCATGTCGGATGATGTATACGTCGACCCGGCCACTGTTGACTGTTCCCACTGGACCGCTCGCGCCTTGCCGACCACCGGGCTCGCGGACGCGCGCGCCACACTGCGAGGGGCACACCGATGAGCGATGTGATCGCAACCGAGCAACTGACCAAGGCGTTCGGCCCCCATCGAGGTATCACCGATGTCGGCATCGCCGTGACCGCGGGCGAGGTCTTCGGGTTCCTCGGCCCGAACGGCGCCGGCAAGTCCACCACCATCCGCCTGCTGCTCGGCCTGTATCGGCCGACGTCCGGCCAAATACGCGTCCTCGACCTCGACCCGGCTCGCGATGCCGTCGCGATCCACCGCAGGGTCGGTTACCTGCCCGGCGAGCTGGCGCTCTACCAGCGCTTGACCGGACGCGAGCATATCGAACGCTTCGCGCGTATCCGCGGTCTCACCGACCTGCGCTACTGCGATGAACTCGTCGAGCGGTTCGGCGTGGAGTTACGGCGTCCCGTCCGCACCCTGTCCAAGGGCAATCGGCAGAAGATCGGCCTGCTTCTGGCGTTCATGCACCGGCCCGACCTACTCGTCCTGGACGAGCCGACGGCCGGACTGGACCCGCTGCTACAAGACGAATTCGCCCGGCTCGTTCGCGAGACCGTCGCCGAAGGCCGCACGGTATTCCTGTCGTCACATGAACTCGACGAGGTCCAACGCCTGGTCGACCGGCTCGCGATCATCAAGGAAGGACGCATCGTGGTCAGCGACACCGTCGAGGGACTGCGCCGTTCCGCCCCGCGCACCATCGAATTCGAATTCGACCACCCGGTCGGCGCCGCCGCGTTCTCCGGCCTCGACGGGGTCCAGGTGCTGCGCGACACCGGCGCACGGGTCACCCTCGCCGTCACCGGACCGGTGGCACCGGTACTTCGCACCGCCGCCGCTTCGGATGCGGTGGACATCACCGCTCGGCCCGCCGATCTCGACGAACTGTTTCGCACCTACTACCGCGACGAACCAGCGCAGGCCCACGATGCCTGACACCGGACTGGTTGGCCTGGACCTGCGACTGCGGCGCCGATCCGTCTATGGCTACACGATCGGACTCGCCGCCTACGCGCTGGTGATCGTCGCCATCTACCCGTCGTTCCGCAGCGACGCCAGCCTCGACCAACTGCTCACCAACGACCCGACCATGGCCGCGCTGTTCGGCGTCAGCGGTTCACTCACCAGCCCGACCGGCTGGCTCAACGCCAACCTCTACGCGAACTTCGTGCCCCTGGTCATCCTTCTCATCACCATCGGGTATGGCGCGTCCTGCCTCGCCGGACAAGACGAGGACGGCACTCTCGGACTGATCGCGACACTTCCCGTCTCCCGCCGCAAGATTGTGCTGCAGAAGGCGGTAGCGCTGATCGCGCTCGCACTGCCCGCGGCTCTGGCCACCATGGCGTGTGTCCTCGTCGGGCGGGGCTTCGATCTCGACGTCGACGCCGGCGCTCTGGTCGGCATCACTGTCGGCGTGCTCCTGCTCGGTGTGGATTTCGGTGCCCTCGCCATGCTCATCGGTGCGGCGTCCGGCAGCCGCGGCACCGCACTCGGCGTCACCTCGGCCCTCGCCGCAGCCGCATACCTGATCAGCTCGCTAGCGCCCGTCGTGCACTGGCTGGCACCCGCGCGATTCGCTTCCCCGTTCTTCTACGCCGTCGGCGACGGACAACTCGACCACGGCCTGCCCCTCCCGTGGTTCGGCGTGCTGGCCGGTATCGCCGTTGCCGCAGTCACCGCGAGCATCGCGGCATTCGAGCGCCTCGACCTGCACTGACAACTCTCGGGCCGGGCGCGTTCAATTACGCGGCCGCAGTTCGACTATCCGATGCGGGACCGGGCGCACACCGTTCGATTTGCTCGGACGTGGGTTTTTGCGGCATCTTTACACCTGGTGTGCCGGGAAGTCTGGTCGGCGAACGTGATCCGCATTCGCGGGTGACGATGCCGGACGACGCTGGGAGCAGCCTTGAGCGGATGCGTGGCCGTACCGATCGACACAGTGAAATCCGTCGCGTGTGGTTGCGACGTATCCTGCTGGTGTGCACGCATCCCAAATCGCCGAGGACTATCCGGTGGTCGGCTTCGACACCGACGCGCTCGACGCGGCCCGGTTGCTGGCCGAGCACCGTTTACCGGGCATCGTCGTCACCGATGCCGACGGGATCCCGAAGGCGGTACTGCCCGCATCGCAGGTGGTCCGGTTCCTGGTCCCGCAATATGTGCAGGACGATCCGAAACTGGCCGCGGTGATCGACGAACCTCTCTGCGACCGGGCCGCCTCGAAGCTGCGGGGCAAGAAGGTACTCGACGTGATTCCCGAACACCTGACCGAGATTCCGTCCGCGCGTGCCGACGACACCGTGATCGAGGTCGCCGCGACCATGGCCCGATACCGCAGCCCCCTGGTCGCGGTGACCAACGGCTCGGAATTCATCGGAGTGATCACGGCCTCACGGCTGCTGGAAGCGACACTGCGAAACTGCTGAGCACCGACCGCCGGGCCGGGGGTAGGTGATGTCGACAGTCGTCGCGGTGGCCGTATTCGCTGTCGCATACCTGCTGATCGCCACCGAGCGGGTGCACAAGACCAAAGCCGCTCTGGGCGGTGCGGCGATCGTGCTCGGGCTCGGCATAGTCGGTTCGGCCGATATTTTCTTCTCCGCCGAAACCGGAATCGACTGGAACGTCATCTTCCTGTTGTTCGGGATGATGATCATCGTCGGCGTCCTGCGCCAGACCGGCATCTTCGAATACACCGCAATCTGGGCAGCCAAGCGCGCCAAGGGTTCTCCGCTACGAGTAATGATCCTGCTCACGCTCATCACCGCGGTGTCCTCGGCTTTCCTGGACAACGTCACCACGATCCTGCTCATCGCCCCGGTCACCCTGCTGGTGTGCGAACGACTCGACATCGGGCCCGCGCCCTTTCTGATCGCCGAAGTACTGGCCTCCAATATCGGAGGCACCGCGACTCTCATCGGTGACCCGCCCAACATCATCATCGGCAGCCGAGCCGGCCTGTCGTTCAACGATTTCCTGATCAATGTCGCACCGCTGGTGGTCATCAGCCTGGCGGTATTCACGCTGATCCTGCCTATGCTGTTCCGGAACAGTTTCGCCGTCGATTCGGACCGAGTCGCAGATGTGATGGCACTCAACGAGCGCGAGGCGATTCACGATCGTGGCCTGCTGATCAAATGCGCGGTGGTGCTGACCGCGGTCTTCGCCGGGTTCATCGGGCATTCGCTGCTGCACATCGACCCCTCGGTGGTGGCGTTGATCGGCGCCGGTGTCCTGGTCCTGATTTCCGGTGTGCCGCAAACCGACTACCTGTCGGCGGTGGAATGGGAAACCCTGCTGTTCTTCGCCGGACTGTTCGTCATGATCGGCGCACTGGTGAAAACCGGTGTCATCGAACATCTTTCTCACCTGGCCGTCGACGCCACCGGCGGTAATGCCCTGGTCGCGACCATGCTGATCCTGCTCGTCTCAGCGGTATTGTCCGGCGTCATCGACAACATCCCCTACGTCGCGACGATGAGCCCTCTGGTCGCCGACCTGGTCGGCCAGATGAACCACGAACCCAACGCACACGCCCTGTGGTGGGCCCTGGCAATCGGCGCCGACTTCGGCGGCAACCTCACCGCGGTCGGCGCCAGCGCCAACGTCGTCATGCTCGGCATCGCCCGCCGCGCCGGGACACCGATCTCCTTCTGGGAGTTCACCCGTAAAGGCGTCATCGTCACCGCCGTGACGGTCGCCGTCGCCGCCCCCTATTTGTGGCTGCGGTACTTCGCCTTCGCGTGACGTAACGGGGCACACCCGAGCAATAGAAGCCGGTACACCGCGCTGCTTGTCACGGCCCAACCTGCGATCGAGTCGCCGCCCAGGACGCTCACTCACTCGCCCTGGTACTGCGCCCGCCATTGATCGACCAGGGGGACCATCTCCCGCTCCATATAGCTATAGAAGTCCCGCATCTCGTGCAAGCGGGCGGCGGTGGACGTTGCCGGAGCGGCCAGATCGAGGCCTGCCTCGGCCGCGTCGCGCATTACTTTCAGCATCAGGTTCTGTTGCGAATACATCTGCGCCCATACGCCTCTGGGGAACCGATAGTGCTCGCGACGGCTGCCCGGTGCGGGCACCCGCTCGACCATTCCGGATTGGGTGAGCTGTTTGATGGCTGTCGACACCGCGCCCGAACTGATCGACAACCGCTCCTGGAGGTCGCCGGCAGTCAAGGCGTCCTGCTCCGTATAGAGCAACGCGGTCATTACACGAGCGGTTGCCTTCTGCATCCCCCCTTGCGCCAAGGTCAGCGCCAGCTGCTCGGCCGCGTCACGAAGTTGCTGTTGAGAATCCATAACCACAGTGTACAGAATGATCAAACTTCTCAATGAGTTCATAAATCTCTGAAACCTTGCTAGGGTCTGAATTATGAACAGCGCGATCGAACTTCACCAGCTCACCAAGACCTACGGCACCCACCGCGGACTGGCCGGGCTCACCCTCGAGGTCCACACCGGCGAGGTGTTCGGGTACCTCGGCCCCAACGGCGCCGGTAAGTCGACAACCATCCGGCTGATGCTGGATCTGATCCGGCCCACCGGTGGAGAAGCCGTCGTGCTGGGACTGGACCCGCAGCGTCAGGGAGTCGAGTTGCGCCGCCGGATCGGTTATCTGGCAGGCGATTTCATTGTCGAACCCCGGCAGCGGGTGCGCGATTGCCTGCACTTTCTCGCCAATCTGCGGGGCGGTGTCGCGCAAGCTCGCATCGACGAACTGGCCGATCGCCTCGGACTCGATCAATCAGCGACGATCAAGAGCCTGTCCAAGGGCAACCGCCAGAAGGTCGGCCTGGTTCAAGCCTTTATGCACGCTCCGGAATTGCTCATCCTGGACGAGCCCACCTCCGGCCTGGACCCATTGGTGCAGCAGACCTTCCTGGAACTGGTGACCGAGGCCGCGGCAAACGGTCAGACCGTGTTCATGTCCAGCCACATCATGGACGAGGTGGAGACTGTCGCCGACCGGGTCGGCATCCTTCGCGACGGCCACCTGGTCGCACTGGATACGGTTGCCGACCTGCGCGCCGGCGCCACCAGCAGCATCGAAATCACCTTCGCGGCAGCGGTTCCGGCCGCCGAATTCCGCGATATCCCCGGAATCACGAACCCCGAACTCGACTCGGCCGCCACCACTCTGCGCGCACGTCTGACCGGCTCACCCGACGCGCTGATCAAGGCCGCCGCGGGCCACACGATCACCGGACTGCGCACCACCGAACCACACCTCGACGAGATCTTCCACAACCACTACGCCGGTGCGGAAGCCGCCCCACGCACCGCCGCCTGAGCCTGCCAGTCCATCCCGCACCCGTCCGTACCGCACCCATCGACAGGACCCGTCATGACCATCGCCACCGCCCTCACTCCGCTGCTCGAACCTGCCATGGCAACAGCCCGCACCGCCGTCTTCACCAAAACCCTCAGCGGTAGCCGGCGCAGCCTGCTCGGCTGGACCGCGGGTATCACCGCCGCGGCCACCATGTATGCCGCGTTCTATCCACAGATGGCGAAGAGCGGCGCCGATCAGGTGAAGAATATGCCGGAGGGGATGCGCGAAGCTCTCCACATGACCGACATCAGCTCCGCGCCGGGCTATCTCGGGTCCACGGTGTTCGGTCTGATCGTGCCGCTACTGGCCTTGTTCTTCGGTGCCACGATCGGCGCCCGGGCAACGGCCGCCGACGAGGAGTCCGGCAGCCTCGATCTGCTGCTCGCCCACCCCATCACGCGGACGGCGTTGATTCTGCAACGGTTCGCCGCACTCGTCGTGGCATCCATCGGGATCGGCGCCGCTGTCTGGCTGGCCATGCTCGCCATTCGCGGCGGTGCGGATCTGACCGCCGTGAGCCCCACGCAGTTTGCCGCGCAATGCGTCAACCTGATCCTGCTGACCATCACTTTCGGCGCGCTGGCCACCGGCATCGGCGCCGCCACCGGACGGCGCGGACCAGTCGTCGCACTCACCGCCGTCGTCGGCGTCGCCGCCTACGCGGCGCAGGCCTTCGCCGGTCAGCTCGGCGCCGATTGGGCGGCCTACCTGTCGCCGTTCCACTACTACCTGGACGGCGAACCACTGCGCAATGGCTTCCAGTGGGGCAACGCCGCCGTCCTCACCATCGCCTCGGCAATCCTGGTCACCGCCGGCACCTACCGGTTCAACCACCGCGACCTCGCCTGATCCGCCGGATGTGGGCGGCGGCCTCCCGGCCGCCGCCCACCCGTTGGTTCGCCGTCTCGGCCCGCTCGGTCACCCGGCCCGCCTCACCGTGGTCGGGTTCGCGGCCGCAATACTGGTCGGCCCCATCACGCTCGCCTCCGCGCTGGCTCTGCGCGAACCGCAACCGCCCGACAAGCCACCCGAACTCCCTCCGTTCCGCCAGCCCCGACCTGCGCCGCTCCGCGAATCGCTGAAACGGACCCGGAAGCACCAGACACGGCCCAGCCAGAAGATCGCGCTCGCGCAGCACGAGGTGCGCGGCGAGGTCCCGGGCGGTCCAGCCGTCGAGCAGTGTGGGTGCATCGGGCCCGACCTCCACGAACAGATCGCACAATGCGTATCGCTCCTGCGCGTCGTATGAGACACCCTCCACCTGTCACATAATGCCCACCGAACGGCCCAACGCGCCCGCATTCGCGCAGAACACCACCTGACCTCTCCGCACGATGACCCCCGCCCGCGGTCCGGTCCGCTCCCTCAGTGGTGCAGCCGTAGTTCGACCAGCGGTATGCCCGGATCCGCTTCGTCGATCGGGGCGCCGAAGGTGTTCTCGATCGCGGGCTTCAATGCGTTCCAAGCACGGCGGTGACGCGTGATGTAGGACTGCAGCGACGCCGCCGCCTCCTCCGGACTCAGCACTCGCGCGGCGGCCGGCACCGCCGCGCGCAGACCGGTCCATACCCGCCCCGACGGATGAGACTGCAGATTGCGGAACCATTGCGCCCGGGTCCCGAATCCGGAGATCACCACATAGGTGTCCGGCTCGGGATGGTCGATCACTTCCAGGACGACGTATCGGCGGGCGCCGGACTTGCGGCCGATGTGTTCGAGCATCAGCATGCGTGACCCGAACAGGAATCCGAGCCGCGCCCGGTACAGATGGACGGGCGCGCGCATGAGCCGCCGATTGCGGAGGGCTCCGGTAGCCCCGGTAACGAGGGCGTCGCCGATTGCGGCAGACATCGTGGCCATTCTCGACATGACTGACCTTTCACGAAAGAGGTTATTACGCTGTGGATTTCGTCCGGACGGCTCAGCCGTCCGGATCGGCGGCGCGGGTCGCCAGGCCGTGCCGGTAGATCGACAACAGCTCGGTGCCCCACCGTTGCATTCCGTTCGTCGACAACAGCTCGAATCCGAGTACCTCATTGAGGCGTGGCCGCAACATCAGCACAGCGAGATCGTTGACGAGCAGAAAGGCGGCTCGAACCGCGGGGTCCGGTCCGCGTTCTGCCCAGCCGGCCGCAGCCATGCCGTCGAGTGCGTCGCGGCTGATCGCATAGAGGCGAGCGAAAAGCGCTGCACCGGATTCACTTCCCGACAACAGCATGCGGCCGAGGTAAGAAGGAACCGGCGAGTCGGCAGGAAGCTGTTCGATCACCAGTTCCGCGAGACTCCGAGCCCGTCCGATGTCGAACGCAGCACCCGCGCCCAGATCGGTGACCTGGTCCAGCAGGGATCCGAACACCGTGACCACATACTCGTCCACGACGGCCCGCAACCCATCCTTGGACCGGTAGTGACGCATTACCAGAGCGGGCGAAACCGATGACGCGGCGGCGATATCCCGGACCGTCACCACATCGGGCCCACGCTCGGCGAACAGGCGCAGCGCTTGATCGCGAATCCTCGCTCGCGCCGTACGATCCTCATCGGGTGAACACATGTTTACAATAGTAAACATGTGTTCACCATTTGTCACCCAGCAGCGCCCAGACCGAGCTACGCGGCCTGGCCGGCACGTGAAACCATCTCGGCGACAACGCTATTCCACTCAGCGACGACCCTGGATCCGAACAGCGAGACGTCTGGCTCGTACGCCCCGATGCGCATCTGGCCTGGCGTGGCACCGACACCCACCAGATGTCCCGATGGCTCGCCGACGCACTACACGGCGGGGAGCCCGGACGATGAGCCACGGCCGACGCGCGCGCCTCCGGTGATCGCCACGGACCACCACCCCTGACACGAGTCGCCGGCGATCAGCCGCTCATGAACCATCATGATCGCGCTCGATGACGCTGCCCCGATTATGTTTGCGCATCAGCAGAACCATTGCGACGAAAGCCACGATCACCGCCAGCGCGACCAGCTCGGACATTTCGCCACCATACCGCGCTGCAGCGCAGCCCGACCGCTGTTTTGCCGGATCACACGCCGATTCGCGCGAACACAGGTGGACCATCACGAGGACGGCTACCCGCTGCATCGACTCGTCGGCTGCCGGGGAATTGTTAAGCTGTACAGAATATTTCGCGCCGCAACCGGCGGACGGATGGTGGGAGGGGATTCTGCTGACTCGGCTCGTCTGCGCCGCGATCGGCCTGCTGGTGCTGATTGTCGCTGCGGACCATCTCGTCCTGGGCTCGGCTCGACTCGCACAGCGGTTGCGAATCAGCGCGGCAGTCGTCGGTGTCGTGGTCATCGGATTGGGTACCTCGGCACCGGAATTTCTCGTTTCCGGTGCGGCGGCGGTCGGAGGGAACCCTGAGATCGGGGTGGGGAATCTGATCGGGTCCAACATCATCAATCTCACCTTGGTGCTGGGCGTGGCAGCGCTGATTCGCCAGGTTGCCGTCACCGCGCCGGTGATCGGCCGCGAGGCCGTCCTCGCGGTTCTGGGGGTCGTGTTGTTCGCGCTTCTCGCCGCGGTCGGGTTGAACCGGTGGACCGGGCTCGCCCTGGCTGTTGCGGGCGCCGCGGCGGTGGCCCTGCTGGCATGGTGGGCACGCACCGACCTCGACGATCGGGGCGTCGCCGCCGAAGCCGCCGAATTCGCCGACGCCAATCGGGCACACCGACCTCGAGTCGAGGTGGTGCGCACTGCCGCGGGCCTGGCGGGAGTACTCGCCGGGGCACAACTACTGGTGACCAACGCCGCGACCATCGCCTCGGAACTCGGTGTGCCACAACTGGTCATCGGCTTCACCCTGGTGGCGCTCGGCACCTCACTGCCGGAACTGATCACCACCATCCAAGCGCAGCGACGCGGCGAGACCGACCTACTCGTAGGAAACCTGTTCGGCAGCAATCTGTTCAACAGCACCATCGGCGGCGGCGTGGTCGGCCTGTTCACCGGCACAGAGTCGGTCCGCGCCGACCCACTCATCCTGGGAGCCATGATCGCGGCATCGGCCCTGCCCTGGCTGATGCTACGTCGCAAACTTCGGATCAGCCGACTCGGATCGGCAATACTGCTGTGTTGCTACGCAGCCGCGCTTCCACTCGTCATGTCCACGTAGAAACCTGCGACCGGGCGGCCACCGAAGCAGACCGGGCCGGTGTCGCCGCCACAACCAGCGGACAAAATCCCGGGAAGTGCACTCCAAGAAGGCAGAGCGATTCACGAGTCACACCGGTCGCGGCGACGACACCGATCCTGTCAGCCAGCCCTGGGCCGGTCACCCCAAACACTTACAGGCGATTCACACTTCCAATATGGCTGACCACCAATGCTTTCGGTTGATCCGCCAGGCTTCAACACACCCCCGGAATCTCGACACCGGGGCAACGCACCCCCCAACACGCTCCCCTGATGGCTACCAGATCCACACGCTGCCGATGCTGCGAATTTCACACCTCGTATTCGCCGATGATGCGTGTGGTCAGGTCGGCCACGGTGGGGATGTCCCGCACTCCGGAGACGGAGTGCCCGGCGCTCCACAGCTCCAACCAGTTACGCGGCTTGTCCTCGTCTTCGGGCAACAGCGTTGCGAGCGTGGCCTGCGGCTGCGCGTGCAGGCCTTCGGCATCGATGCCGAAGGCGTGCAGGGAGGGGCGGAGCATGTTGGTAGGCAGTCCGGTGATCGCCGAGGTCAGCATGACGTCGTCGAGGGTGGACTCGGTGGTCATGTGTTTGTGTCCGGGCGGGGCCATGCTTTCCGCGGTGGCCAGGAATCTGGTGCCCAGGTAGGCGAGATCCGCGCCCAGGGTGCGGGCCGCTCGCACGGCGACGCCGTCGGCGATGCCGCCAGCCAGAACGACTGTGCCGTCGAAGAATTGGCGCACGGCCCGGACGAAGGCGAAGGGATTGACCCACCCGGTTTGCCCACCCGCGCCCGCGGTGAGCAGGATCAGGCCGTCGGCGCCGGCGTCGACGGCGCGACGCGCGTGACGCAGGGTCGCGACGTCGGCGAAGACCAGCGATCCTGCCTCGTGCAGCGGGTCGATTACCTCGGCGGGTGAACCCACCGAGGTAATCACAATTTCGGTCGGGTGTGCCAGGAGTACTTCGAGGTCCGCGGATAGCCGTGAATTGTTCGGTTGGACAATGAGATTGGCTGCCACCGGCGCCGGCGCCTGTCCGGTGTGCAGGCAGGTTCGCCCGTCGAGGCCGGCCTGGATACGGGTGAGCCAGTCCCCGAGTTCTTCGGGGGTGCGAGCATTGACGGTGGGGAAGGCTCCGATGACCCCTGACAGGCAAGCGGCGGTGACCAGTTCGGGGCCGGACACCAGGAACATGGGGGCCGCGATCGCCGGTAGCGCCAGCCGCGGGGCCAGATCGGCGAAGGTGATCACGCGATGGCCTCGGTACGAATATCGGTGCCTTCCAGGATGGTTCGCGCGATCAGATCCGGGTTGTCCCACATCGGAACGTGCCCGCAGCCGGGCAGACTGATCCAGCGAGTGTGCGATGGCAACTCGTCCGGGAGTCGGTAGCCACGAGGGCGCAGCAGGTGGTCTTTGGTACCGAAGGCCACGGTGATCGGCAGGTCGAGGTTTCGGCCGCCGGTGAAGGCGTATCCGCGGCGGGCATAGCGCAGCGCGGATTCGAGTGTGGGCCGCGAAATATGCAGGTAACGGATGATATCCATGATCTCATCCCATTCGACGGCTTCCGGGCGGGCAATAGCCATGCCCAGCAACAGCTTTCGAGCACCGGGCAGTTTACGCAATACCGTCATCACCTCCGGGTGCCTCAGCAATCCGGCTCCGGCGATCATGATCGTGAACTGTGAGCGCAGCACCAGCGGCATGTGATGCCGCCACAATCCGGCCGGGGCGATGCCGACCACCGAGCGCGCCAATCCGCGTTTGGCGGCGTCGAGGGCGATCAGTCCGCCCATCGAGTTGCCGACCAGGTCGACCGGCTCGACGATGCCCAACCGCGAGAGCTCCGCCGCGAGGTGATCCAGCGCCCATTCCATAGTGAATTCGACGTCCGGCGGCACCGGCGACTTTCCGAATCCGGGAATGTCGAAGGCGATGACCCGTCGGTGTGCCGCGAGTTGATCGAGGACCGGCAGCCAGGTCCCCGCCGAGGCGCCGCCCCCGTGCAGCAGGACCAGCGGTCGCCCGGTACCGCGGTCGATCCGATGCCAGCCGCCGTCATCGATCATTTGGTTCGGCGAAGCAACAGAAGTTGTGGTCATGGGACGCTTTTCCTCCACATCGGCGTACAGGGAATCGATAGTCGCCGCGTACTTCTGGGCGATCGGTCGCCGTTTGAGTGACATCTTCGGGGTGAGTTCGTCCACCATTTGGCCTTGGCCGCGGGCCGCGCCCGCGATGCCTTCATCGAGATCGATGGCGTCCGCCAGCCGGCCCCCGCTCCCCGCTTCACCCGTACTCCGGCAGCAACCCCCGCCGCGCTGTCCGCGGATCCCGAAAGAATTCAGAACCTGCTGTCCACCTGGGGTGTACGCGCCGACGCGCTCTCCCGCATCATCAACTGACCGAAGACGCGCTCGCCAGCCACCGAGGCGGGTGCGGTACACCACACCCGCCTCGAACAACCGTGACCGACACCGACTATCCGCCCTCGATCGAGCACGAGGACATCGCACGGTTCCGTGCTCGAGGCGAGGGCGTCTGTGAGACCTCTCGTCGGCTCGGTCACAATCCGCCGACGATCTCGCGGAAGTTGCATCGCAACGCCTCGACCCACTCGACCACAAGGGATCAAACTCAGTGGCGTGCCGAACGTCGTGCCAGGCGCCCGAAGACCGCCAAGCTGGTCGACAACGATCAGCTACCCGGATATGCGCAGGACGGGCTGCTGGTGCTGGTTGACAGCGAGGATTGTGATCGATGGGGCCGCACCCCAGCGAACGCAGTCCCATCCGTCCCGTGACATCCGCTGAATATCAGCTGGTAGCAATGCATTTCACTACTCTTGGGCGCTGATCGGCAACGGCAATCCGTCATGATGCCAAATTCGATGCCAATTCCGAGCGGTGAAAAGCGATTTCGTTGTCCGTAGACAGCGGACCGACGACCGCCGGGGACCACTGCGGGCCGCCTGACGGGTTGTCGAGCCGGATGGTCGTTCAGCGTGTCATCAGCTGATCATTTCGCCGAACCGCTGGCCGAACCTGAACTCGAGCCCGAACCCAATACGCCCTTCGGCAGCCGCAGGTTCGCGTCGGGGACGCCGGTGCCGTTGGGATCCAAGATGCCGTCCTTTGTGGCATAAGCACTTTCACCGGGCGCCGCTTGCAGCGTCGTCACATACTTCCATAGGCCGTCCGCCATGGCGGCTCCGCCGACGAGCAGCGTACCGAGCAGGCCGCCGCCGCCGGCGAACGCACCGATAGCCGCGGGTGCGGTAGCCAGGCACGCCGGGCCGACCACCAGACAGGAGCCGAGCCCGATGACGGCACCAACCAGCGCGCCGACGACGGCACCGACCAAACCGCCGACCAAGGGGCCGGTGCTCATATTGGTGGCGAGATCATTGAGAGCGAGTTGATCCTCCATCGGGGAAGCCACGGGGCGAATCCCGTTGTCCGGGGTCAGGATCAGCGTGCGCCCGTCTCCGGTGATGCTCTGCTGGATGGTTCGGAGCTGCCCATCGAGCAGAAAGGCCAGCGGCAGCTCGAGCAACTGCTGTCCGTCCGCGGCATGCACGGCCACTGCTCGGCCGCCGGGTTCGAGCGCGAAGGTCGCGTGATCGAGGGTGGTGACGACGGAGTCCGCTACCACCGAGGCCCGGTACTGCACGACCTCGGCGGGTTCGGCATTGGCCGCCGCCGCGGTGACCGTGACGGCGCACGCGCACATGGCCGCTGCGAAAGCTGTTCTGGGACTGTTCATTACGATAGCTCTCCGCTCTAGTTCGCCGGGGCGTCGGGGGCGGGGATCCCGGGCTTTCCGGCCAGGTTCGGAGCGTATTTGCTCTGGCCCGGGGCCGCCCGCAAGGTCGTCACGTACTGATAGAGCGCGTAGGCGGCGGTTGGTCCGCCGCCCAGGACCAGTCCGGCGAGACCGCCGACGCCACCGGCGAGGGTGACGATCGGCAACACCGCGACGACACAACCGAGGCTGAGCACGACACAGGAGGCCCCGGCCATGGCGAGTCCGACTCCGATTCCGAGGGTCGCGCCGATCGCGGTGCCGATCAGGCTGCCGATCGAGGTGCCGATACTGACCGCGTTGATCAGGTCATTCATGGCGAGCTGGTCTTCCAGTGGCGAGGCCACCGGCTGCAACGCGGTGCGATCCACCGTGTCGGCCCGAGGTGTGAGCCGCAAGGTGTGCCCGTCCTCGGAGATCTGCTGATCGATGGGCACGCGTTGGCCGTCGATGACGAAGGTCAGGGGCAGGGAGTTCAGCACCCGCCCGGCGGCGTCGCGGATGGCGATCGCAGCCTGGTCCGCAACCGGAGCGAAGGTGCCATTGTCGAGGGTGGTGATCACCGTTCCATCGGTGAGCGTGGCATGGTAGCCGACGGGCGGCGGCGCGGTGCCCGGAGTCGCCCCGGCGGTGGTGGCGCTGACGATGACACCGGTCGCGGCGATGGCCGCGGTGAGGGTGGCTCGGCGAATGTTCATGTACTTCCTCATCTTCGCGATGCGTCGGCGCCATTGATGGCAGCGGCGAGCCGTTCACGTTCGGGCCCGGCAATGTGTCCGACGCCATGCAACATACCGTGTAATCGGTCAGCCAGCTCGAAAATGAGTGAAACTCGTGCCTGAAAGGAAGTCTTCGCAGTTCAGACGGTAGCTGTCAGGCCCGCACAGCCGCCAGCCGGCGCCTCGGCCACGATCGGGACCCGACGCCTCGGCAGCGACCAAGTGGGCCGGCGAGCCGCTCCGGTACCCGTACTGTCCGAAATGCCGCGGCGCTGCCGATGATCTTGGCCAGGGCCTGCTCGCCCGGGGTGAAGCCCATGACAAGACTTCCGCCAACTAGCTGGCCGATTGATCGGTCTGTCAGCTATGGTCGTCGCGATACCACCCGGCCATCCGCCCGGGAATTCGAACCACCGAGGAGAACCGATGCGTCGACGGACCGTACTGGCGGCGGCTGCCGCGGGACTCGCCCTGGTGGCCGTGCCACCGGCCGCGGCGTCCCCGGACCCGGCGACCGCCCGCCGAGTCGCGCCCCTGCCCGCCGACTTCCTGTGGGGCGTATCGTCATCCGGCTTCCAAGCCGAGGGCTCCTCTCCCGACAGCAACTGGATGCGCCTGGCCGCCACCGGACAACTCGCGCATCAGGTCGGCACCTCGGCCGACTTCCTGCACCGCTACCCCGAGGACATCGCGAACGCGACAGCACTCGGCGCCCGCGTCTACCGCATCAGCGTCGAATGGGCGCGCCTGGAACCCCGACCGGGACAGTATGATCCAGCCGCCTGGCAGTTCTACGACACTGTGCTCGCCGCCATTCACGACGCGGGCATGCGCCCCATGATCACCCTCGATCACTGGGTGTACCCCGGCTGGGCCTTCGATCGCGGCGGCTGGAACAGCGCCGAGATGTCTGCCGACTGGATTGCCAACGCGCGCAAGGTGGTCGACCGCTATGTGAGCCTGGATCCGCTCTGGATCACCTTCAACGAACCGTCGGCCTACGTGTTCCAGGAGGTCCGCACCGGCGGTGTCAGCGCAGCGAACATTCCCGCCACACTCGATCAGTGGGTGCGGTTGCATCGGGATATCTACGACTACATCCATGCCGCACAACCCGGCGCGCTGGTATCCTCCAATATCGCGTACTTCCCCGCCGCCGAAGCGGCCGTGGACACCACCTTCTTCGACCGGGTGACCGACAAGCTCGACTACATCGGCCTCGACTACTACTACTCGATATCCCCGACGGACCTCAGTTACAGCAATACCTTCTCCGAACCATGGAAGTCCAGCGTCGCGGCGGACGGGATCTATTACGCACTTCGCCACTACGCCGAGGCGTTTCCGGGTATGCCGCTGTATGTCGTGGAGAACGGCATGCCGACCGAGAACGGCGAACCTCGGCCCGACGGCTACGACCGTGCGGATCACCTCCGCGACATCACCTATTGGGTGCAGCGCGCGGTGCAAGACGGTGCGAAAGTGATCGGCTACAACTACTGGAGCATCACCGACAACTACGAATGGGGAACCTACACTTCTCGATTCGGGCTCTACACCGTGGATGTGGAGAACGATCCGGCGCTGACTCGCCGCCCGACGACGGCGGTCGACGCCTATCGCACCCTCATCGCCGACGGCGGCGTTCGCGCCGACTACACCCCTTCTCGTCCCGCCATCGCATGTTCGGTGGTGGACGGGATCGACAGCTGCCTCGATCCCGTCGGATAGCCGAAAGACCTACAGCCCGTTGTTCTTCGCCACGTCGCCGAGCCAAGCCAGGCTCGGCTTCGGGGTGCGTGCGAAGGTCGTTCGATCCACCGCGATGAGACCGAAGGTCGGAGCCCAGTGACCCCACTCGAAGTTGTCGAGCGCACTCCAGTGCAGGTAGCCGCGCACGTCGACGCCGTCGGTCACCGCAGCCTCGAGATGCTTCAAAGCTTCTGTGGTGTAAGCGATTCGGCGGTCGTCGTCGTTCGTCGCGATGCCGTTCTCTGTCACCAGCAGGGGCAGCCCGCCACTGGTGTCCCACGCGCGGCGCAAGGCGATTCCCAGCGCGTCGGGCCGATAGGCCCAGCCGGTCAGCGTGTTGTCGGGGCGCGATGGATGCGGAATCGGGCCGTCCGGGCCGACGGGCTGGCTGGTGTAGGACTGGACGCCGAGGAAGTCGTCGCCCTGTGCGCCTCGGGTATACCGGTCCTCCCAGGTGTAGTTGGCCCTAGCGAAGGCTTCCTCGTTGCCGGGCGTCGCCTCGAACGCTTGCTGCGCCACCGTCCATCCGATCTTGGCCGAGGTCTCGGCGCGCAGGATCTGCACGGCTCGACGATGCGCGAGGACCAGCAGATCACCGATTTCGTCGTCGGGGACCAGCAGACCCTGGGCGATACCGGCGGCCGCTCCCCCTGGTTCGGCCGCCAACCGGAAATAGCGATGGCCCAGGGCGGCGATATTGGGTTCGTTGATGGTGCAGACCCAATCGACATCGCCCAGGATCTCGGTGACCCGCTGCACGTAGCGGGCAAACCAGTCGATCGCCTGCGGATGCCGCCAGCCGCCGACCCGGCTGAACCAGCGCGGCGACGTGAAATGATGAAGCGTCACAACAGGTTCGAGCTCGAACAGCCGCGCGGTGTCGATCACCCGCCGGTAGTGCTCGAGCGCCGCCAGGGAGAAGTGTCCTTGCTCCGGCTCGACGCGCGCCCATTCGATGCCGAAGCGGTAGGCATTGAGACCGGCGGCGGCGAGCAACGCCATATCCTCGGGGAACCGGTGGTAACCATCGACCGCGTCGCCACTACGTTCAGCAACGATTCCCAGCCGTTCGTAGCCCCACCAGTCGGAATTGATGTTGTTGCCTTCGGTCTGGTGCGCGGAAGTGGCTGCGCCCCAGAGGAAGTCGTCTCTCAGCGGCATTGATTTCCCGTTCGTTCGTACTGCACTATCGGACCGTGGTGACGCGATAGACCGAGACCGCACCGCCCAGGCAGGCGAGCGCGCCGAGCAGATACCAGGCCGGATAGCCACCGAGGGCCGTCGCGCTGCCCACCGCGATGACCGCGGGCGCGATCGCCGGCCCGATCGATTGCGGCAGGCTGCCGGCCAGCACGAGGAGGCCCAGATCCTTGGCGGTGTCCTGCGGATTCGGCAGCACCTGCGCAGACAGCGCCTGGTCGACCGCGGTGAACGCGCCCAAGCCCAGTCCGATCAAGCCTTGTGCGGCGATGACCGCACCCAGCGAGGGCGCGAATGCCAAGAGTGCCAAGCCCGTCGCCATCACCAGCCCCGAGACCGCCACGAACGGTCGCCGCCGCCCGATCCGGTCGGACAGGAATCCGCCGATGGGAGCGGACAGCGAAAGACACGCGACCGTGGCCACGTTCACCAGCAGCACCGTGCGGGTGACCTCGTCCTCGGCGAGTGAGAACTTCTCGGCGAGGAAGAACGGGAAGAACGTGCCGATTCCGGCATAACCGAACATCACCAGGAAGCGGGACACCATCACCCAGGAAAAGCTCGGGTGCTTGCGCGGATCGAAGGCGAACGAGCTCACGAACTGCCGTGGCCCATAGGGTTCCGCGACGCCGTCGAAGCGCTGATCGTCCAGCCGCACCAGAAGCGGAATCACCAGCACCAGGGCGATCAGCCCCGGCACCACAAACCGCACCACATCCCCGGCCAGCACCGTAATGAGCACGCTCCCAGCCAGGATGCTCAGCGGCGTGGTGACCCCGGCGAGACCGGATATCCGGCCCAGCCGATCCGAGGGAACCTGATCGGCAACCGCCGCCTGTACCGCGGTCATTGCCGAGTTGAATCCGGCTTGCGCGACACACCAGCCGATCAGAACCATCGGCACGTTCGTCGCGAACCCGACGCAGCCGAGCCCGATGACTCCGGTGATCGCGCCACCGAGAATCCACGGCCTGCGCCGCCCGAAGACCGAGCGCGTGCGATCGGACAGGCGGCCCGCGACCGGGTGCACGACCATGCCCACGACCGCGCCACTGCCCGCGACCAGCCCGAGCGCGGCCGTCGCGCGCTGCGAAGACTCGGTGATGTGCTGCAACTTGAAGGCCATCGACACCATGACCGGCGTGAGGACCGCGAGAAACAACCCGAAGTAGGCCCCCAGCAACCCGGGTACGAAGCCGCGGGGCAACCGCGGCGGGAGGTCGTTCTCCGTTGCGGCGGCTCGGTGGCCGGACACGTCGCTACGCACGTTCGGCGAGGGCGTTGTCGGCCAGCCGCCACATCTCCTCGACCTGTGCCCGGAACATGTCGTACCCGTGCTCGGGCAGTGCGAAAACCATTGGCTCATTCCGCAATACGCCCTCGACGGCCAACCGTGCGACCTCCTCCGGCGTTACCGCCATCGGGATGATGCCTGTGCCGAACGGTTCGGGAGCCTTGCGGCCGAACGCTGCCGGGCGGTTGCGCTGCGAGTCCATGATGCGGGTCGCGGCCTGTCCGGGGCACAGCACGGTGACGCCGATATCGTCTGCCGCCAATTCGGACCGCAACCCGAGCGTCATACCCAGGATCGCGTGCTTGGTCGCGGAATAGAGCGCGGTGTGGCCGGGATCAGCGAGGAAGGCGTGCGTCGACGCCGTGTTCATCACATGCCGCCATCCGCTCCGCGCCCGCATACCGGGGAGGAAGGCGTGCAGGCAATTGAGCATGCCTTCGACATTCACTGCGGACAGCCACCGCCAGTCCCCGATCGAGGCGTCCCCCACATCGCCGAACAGCAGCACGCCGGCGTTGTTGCAAAGCAGTTCGACCGACCCGAATTCCTGGTAGGCGGCCTGTTTCAGCGCCTCGACCGAGTCAGGATCGGTCACGTCCACTCGCACGCCCAGCGCGCGCACGCCGTCCCGGGTCAGCTTGTCCGCGACGGATTTCACGCCGTCTCCGTCGATATCGGCCACGACGACCGACATTCCCCGAGCTCCGAGTTCGGTCGCCAGCGCGGCCCCGATACCACCGGCGGCCCCGGTGACGACCGCGGTGCGGCCCTGGATTGTCTTGTCTGTCCCGGGCATTCGGGTCCTTTCCTAGAGCTCCGCCTATACCGGCAAGCTCACCAACCAAGCAGGCAGTCTGCTAGACCGCACAAGCATACCGTGTACACGGTCGGTATGCTCAGCTCGCGGTAGAGCACTTGTTCCCGGAGAATCCGGCGATGTCGACGGCTTCCGCCATGACCCGGTAGCCTTCCGGGTTCGGATGCAGATTGTCGGCACTGGCATACCGTTTATCCAGAATGCTGGGATTGTCGGCGCCGCGCAGTGCCGCGTCGAAATCTATGACGCTGTCCGAGAGCTTCTGGGTTCTGATCCAGGGGTTGATTCGCATTCTGACCGGATCCTCTCGTCGCTTGCAACCGACTCGGTCACACGCCCACCGTGGACCAGAGACTAACCGACCGACTACTCCGTCAGCTAGTGTGAGGCGATCGTGCCGCCAGCCGAGCTACCGGCGGCTACAGGAAAGGGTGAATATGTTCTCGCGTCTTGCGGCGACGACCGCAATCCTGGTCCTCGGGTCAGCGATCGCCGTCCCGGCGTACGCGCAGGCGGAACCTGCCGCCGCCACTGTGGTTGTGCCGGATCAGGATCCGTTCTATGCGACGCCCCCCGATATCGCCTCGTATGCCGACGGTGCGGTCGTCTCCAGCCGCGAAGTCACCATCACGACAACCACACCGGCCCGGGCGTCGCAATTGGCATACCGCACCAACGACTCTCATGGCCTGGCCGAACTCGCGGTCACCACTGTGCTCGTTCCGATGACGCCGTGGACCGGGGACGGAACTCGGCCGGCGGTGTCGATCCAATCGGCCGAGGATTCCACCGGTACCCGGTGCGCGCCCTCGTACACGATCCGCACGGGAACATTTCAGGACAAGAAGCGGGTCGAGGCCATGCTCGCGAAGAACTGGGCGGTAGTGACCTCCGATTTCGAGGGCCCGAAGTCAGCGTTCTTGACCGGTCCGCAGTCCGGGCACGCCGTGCTCGACGGGATCCGGGCGGCGGGACACTTCGCACCGGCGGGCATCGGCCCGACTGCCCGCTGGGGGCTGGACGGATTCTCCGGTGGCGCCGCCGCTTCCGGGTGGGCGGCGCAGTTGCAGCCGTCCTACGCGCCCGAACTGACCTTCGTCGGGGCCGCACTCGGCGGTCTCCCCGCGAATCTGTCCGCGGTGATGGCGAATGTCGACGGCACGGTGTGGTCCGGCTTCATCTTCGGCGCGCTGGTCTCCTACACCCGCGAGTTCCCCGAGGCGGGAATCGACCAGATGCTCAACGCCGCCGGGCGCGCGGATCTGGCCCACGGCGCGGACAAATGCGTGGTGGGTCTGCTGCTGGCGTTTCCCTTTCGACACGTGACGTCCGCGACCACCATGGCCGACCCGTTACGCGATCCTCGCCTGGCCGACGCGCTGCGGCGCAATTCCCTCGGCGAAACCGCACCGACCATGCCGATCTTCAACTACCAGGCCGACACCGATGACGTCGTCCCCGTCGCCCAAGCCGACGATCTGGTGCGGAGGTGGCGTGACGCGGGCACGAGCGTGGAGACCATCCGCAAACCGCAGGGCACGCATGTCAGCGAAGCCGGCAGCGGGCAGATCCCGGCACTGGAGTTCCTCGAAACCCGCTTCGCTGTCGACGCCCCGCCCGCCGCGAACATCGACCGGGATCGCCCACTCGGCCCGAATCGCTGAAACACGGGCACACCGTCCGCTCGGTCGGCAAGCTTGGTCGCGCCGCCGTCAACGGATAGGCTGCCGAGACCAGGTAATCGACGATCAGGAGAGCACACACCATGGCGCGGACCCGCGACGCCGAGCTGACAGGACCGATCCGTCGCGCCGAAATCATCAGTGCGGCAATCACCTTGTTCGCCGCACACGGCTACCGGGGGACCTCGCTGGCCGCCGTCGCCAAGGCGACCGGAATATCGCAGTCCGGACTGCTGCATCACTTCCGCAGCAAAGAGGTGCTGCTGACCGAGGTGCTCGCCGAACTGGACCAGCAGACCATGGAATCGGTCGAGGTCGACCAGGAGTACGAGGGCCCGGCCGTGGCGCGCGCATTCGATATCGTCGACGCGATCGTCGCCCGCAATCAGCGCAACCGTGAACTCACCAAACTCGCCCACGTCAGCATCTTCAATTTCGACAGTGCGCCCGAAGCCGCGCGGGAATGGGCGCGCACCCGCCTGCAGACCTTCCGCACCAACCTGACCCGCCTGATCGAACAGGGCATCAGCGCGGGCGAGGTGCGTGCCGACATCGACGCCGCCGCACTGGCATCGGTCATCATCGCGACGATCTCCGGCCTGGAGGAACAGTGGCTCCAGGACGAATCCTTCGATATGGTCGCGGCGATGCACGCACTGACCACCGTGCTGCGCCGCGACCTGATCACCGTCGCCGAATAGCGAGTTCGCAGCGCGATTTCAGACGACAGTGGGACTCGTTGCCGCCGTGATGATTTCCTCGATCGCCGCGACGTCGCATTCGACTCCGGTTCGCCCCAGGCGATCGAGCGGAATGCTGTGCAGCATGCGGTAGCGATCGGGATCGAGTTCAGGGTTGTCCAGAAGCATCCCGACCAAGCCATCGGCGGCCCGGGCCAGGATGGCGCGCAGCGGGGGTCCATAGTCGGGATCGGCGAGCCATGTTCCGGTCGTCGAACCGGGTGCCAGCTTTCGGCGCAGCGTGTCGCCGTCGAGCAGGATCGTCTGCGCCAGACGGATATCGGCACTGGATGCGCCCACCTGGACAATGAACTCACCCGCCTCGACATGCCAATCATTTTTGACCGGATGCCAGTACGCGAAGGCGCGGCGATCGAGTTCCACACTCAGGCGGCGGAATTCACCGGGGGCGAGGTGGACTCGGGCGAAGCCCTTCAATTCATGGACCGGCCGGGCCAGTTCCGATTCGGGATCGGCGACGTAGACCTGGGCGATCTCGTCGGCCGCGACGTCGCCGGTGTTGGAAAGGGTGAATCGTGCTGTGGCGGCGTCACCTTCGACTGTCACCTCGAGGTCGGAGTACTCGAAGGTGGTGTATGTCAGTCCGTGTCCGAACGGGAAAGTGACCGGAAGTCCGCGTGTTTCGAACCAGCGATAGCCGATGAAGATGCTCTCGCGGTAATCGACCGCATCCCCGTCACCGGGAAAAGCCGTGTACGCGGGCGTATGCCGCAGGTCCGTAGGTAGCGTTTCGGCCAGTTTGCCGGTGGGTGAGTACGCGCCCGACAATAGGTCGGCGATTGCCAAGCCGCCGGCTTGTCCGCCGAGCCAGGCGAACAGGATCGCGTCGGCATGATCGGCGAACGGCAGGGTGACCGCGGAACCGGCTTGGACGACAACGGTCAACCGGCCGGCACGTCGCCGCACTCGCTCCAGCCAATCCACCTGCGCGGCAGGCAGATCGATGACCGCGCGATCGAAACCCTCCGATTCCGCGCTATCGGGCAACCCGGCGAAAACGATCACCTCGGCGGCCTCGACGGCGGCCGCCCCGGCGGCGTGGTCATAGTCCGGGAAATAGTCGATTCGCCGGTCGGGCAATGCCGCACGCAACGCGTCGAGAGCATTGTCCAGGCGGCTCGGCACCACCCGCGAGCTACCCGCGCCCTGGTAACGGGGGGTCGCGGCGAACGGGCCGACGACCACGATCGGGGCACCGGTCGCCGCCAGTGGCAGCGCGCCCTCGTTGCGGAGCAGCACCGCGGACTCGCGGGCCGCCGCACGAGCGAGTTCATGGTGGGCGGCGGCGTCGACGATCGCGGTGCCATCGGAGGCGCGTGCCCGATCGATAAGCCTCAGTACCCGGGAAGCGGCCAGGTCGAGATCGGCGCGGTCCAGTTCACCCGACTCCAGCGCGGCGAGCACTCGCGTGGGCCCGTCCGGGCTGGTGGGCATTTCGAGGTCGAGCCCGGCGGTGATACCGGCCGCGCGGTCATTGACGGCGAGCCAGTCGGACACCACCAGCCCCTGGAAACCCCACTCCTCGCGCAGTACCTCGGTGAGCAGCCATCGATGCTCCGAGGTGTAGGTGCCATTGAGCCGGTTGTAGGAACACATGATCGTCCACGGTTGCGCCTTGCGGACAATGGTTTCGAACGCGGGAAGATAGATCTCGCGCAACGCGCGTTCGTCGACCTCAGCGGACACCGTGATTCGATGATCCTCCTGGTTGTTGGCTGCGAAATGCTTCACCGACGCTCCGATCCCGTTGTTCTGCAACCCGTTCACCATGGCCGCGCCAAGTTCGCCTGCGAGATAAGGATCTTCGGAGAAGTACTCGAAGTTGCGCCCGCACAGCGGGGATCGCTTCATGTTCACACCCGGTCCCAGCAGCACACCGACCCCGACGGCCCGGGCTTCGACCGCCAGCGCGGCCCCGATCCGCGTGAGCAGTTCCGGATCGAAACTGCTCGCCAGCCCGGACGCGGTCGGAAAGCAGGTCGCGGGAAGGGAGTCGGCGGAACCGAGATGGTCGGCCTCGCCCTCCTGCCGGCGCAGCCCGTGCGGACCGTCCGCGACGCTGATGCCCTCGATCCCCAGGCGTGGAACGCCGGCGAGATCCCAGAAACTGGCTCCGGTACACAGCGCGGCCTTTTCGGCGTCGGTCAATTGGCTGATGAGTGGATGTAGTGACATCACGGTTCCTTCGGTATGTGGGAAGCGGGCGAATAGCGGATCAGAGAGCCGATGCCAAAGCGGCTTGCACCGTCGCGGATTCGCGGAGGAAGGGCCGGTACATGGCGGACATGTAGAGACCGTTGACAATGGTGAGCAACACGACCAGGTAGAGGAAGGCTCCCTGGAGCCCGATCCGGTCACCCAGGTAGCCGATAAGAAGGGTGAGCACGGCCCAGCCAGCGGATTCGGCCCCGATCATCAGGGCGAAGGCTCCGCTGCGCAGCTCGGGCCGGATGACCGACATCAGCACCGGCCGGTTACAGCCCGGAATGAAGCCCTGCAAGAGTCCCAATATCGCGAACAAGATCGCATAGATCCAGATGGACGGCCACGCGATCTGCGTGCACAAGGCGGCTGCGATACCCCAGCCCAGGGTCGATGCCTGCCATACCGCCAGCCGCCCGACCCCCGGGAAGAGCTGTTGGACCCGGTCCACGACGAACCCGCCGAGCACGGTGCCCAGCACATACGACACCATCGCGAAGGGCAGAATCGTCGCGGCCACCGCATTGCTGAAACCGCGGTCGTCGACGAGGAAGACCACGCCGAAGCTGGTCAGCGCAAGCTGGGAAGCCATCAGCCGTTGCCCGATGATCAGCTGTAACGTCTTGCTCCCCAGCAGTTCTCGAACCTGCGACCAGCGCAACCTACTTGTGTCGGCGGTAGCCTGTGCGCCGTCCGCCGCGCCGACACGGGGATCTTCGTAATACCGCCAGACCAGCAAGCCGAACACGATGGTGAGCCCGCCCGAGGCGAAGAACCCGTAGCGCCAGCCGTCCGGGATCCGCGAGAGCTGCCCCAGGAGCGGACCCATGATCGCGCCCACCACGGCGAACCCGGCGTACAGCAGCCCGGACGCCCGGCCGCGGCTGTTGTCGTCGAACAGGTCGGCGAGAATGCCGTTGATCAACGGCCCGCCCGCGGCGAAGCCCAGTGCGGCGATCCCGTAGAGCACCAGCAACTGGCCGAAGTTCTGCGACAACCCGGCCGCGGCCGTCCACCCGCCCCACAGCCCGCAGAACACCACCAGCACTCGCTTGCGCCCGATCCGCGCGGCCACCAGCACCCACACCGGTCCGAAGATCATTTGAATGATCTTGTGGACCGCCACCATCAACCCCAGCGCCGCCAACGGCAGCCCCAGTGCGACACGCACCACCGGGAACAGGGCCGACGCCACCGCGCCTTCACTGTTGTCCATGCTGATCAGCCCGCTCAGCAGGGCAAGGTGACGCCATCGGTTGGCAACGGGTTGCGGCTCAACGGAAGTCGCGACATCCGCAACCGTGATCTCGGTGGGGCTGTTCGCCTTCGAGAACACCGGCTCCGGTGGTGTCGTGGACTGGAACATGATGGCGACTCCCTTATCGGAGGTATCGGGGGCGCGCTGGAACCGCCCGGCGTGCGGCGAGGGCTGATTGCTGAGGTTGTAGTCGCGAAGTCAGCCCGCCGCTCCGCGTTGCTCTGACCGGATGCCAGCGAAACCCGTTGGAGCTCATGTGGATCCCGGATAGATACGTGCCGGTATGACAGGGTGAGCTCAGCTGCGGGATTTGGTCATTGATCGGCCGGAGCGGGTTCGGAGAGCACCTGCATCCAGCGGTTGCGCATGGCCTCGACGCGCGGGCGGTCGGGGGCCTGCCAGGAGACCGGGATCGTCAGGGTGCGCAGGCGTTGTTCGAGGTCTTCCGCCAGGTGTGCGCGGCCCGTATCGCGTAGGTGCTGGGCGTATCGCACCGGGTCGTTGTAGTAGGTGGGGCCGGTTTGCAGGGTTGTCTGCATCGGATCCGGTAGTGCGCCGGGGTGTCCGGCGTAGGTGTTCCACCATTCCGCGAGGCGGGCCCGCATCGTGTCGGCGAGTTCGGGTTCCTCAGCGAGTAGGTCGCGGGTCAGGTACGGATCGGCGGTGACGTCGAACAGGTGCTCCCACTCGGCGCGGAAGCATCCGGGGTGGTAAGTGCGGATGTAGAGGTGGTCGCGGGTGCGGACCGCGCGCTGGTAGGTGTGCGCGCCGTGACCGAAGACGAGGTAATCGCGGGAGTCGATGGTGTTGCCGCGCAAGGCTTCCGCGAAGGAATCCCCCTGCCAGCCCGCCGGGATCCGAAGGCCGAGTAGTTCGCACAGGGTGGGTGCGAGGTCGATGTTGTAGAGCAGAGCGTCATTGCGGCGTTGTTCGGCGCTCAGGTCGTCGGTGAGGCCTGGCCAGTAGACGACCAGTGGCAGTCGGTGAGTCGGTTCATTGGCCAGGCCATGCTCGGCGTAGGAACCGTTCTCGCCGAACGATTCTCCGTGGTCGGCGCTGACGATGACCGCCGTGTCCTCGGCGATGCCGAGCTCGTGCAGCGCCGCCATCAGCTCGCCGAAATGGTTGTCCCAGTACGCGATCGAGCCATCGAACCCATTTATCAGGTGTTCGAAATCCGCACGCGAGGTGATCGCGTCGGGCATATTGTGCGGAACCGGCGAGCCACCGTTCCCGGCAAGGGAGTAATTCAGATCGAGGGCACTGCGCGGGCCGTAGATTTCCCCATGCGCCGCAATGGCTTCCGCGTCGGGCCAGGCTTGCACCGGCCCGGAGCCGGCCATCTTCTCGGTCCACTCTACCGGCTGGGTGTAATCGGTATGCGGCTCCCAGTAGGTCAGGTGCAGATACCAGTTGTCCTGGTCGGCATGGCGACGGATCCAGTCGATCGCCGCGCGATTGACGTCGGCGGCGTCCTCGTCACCCCAATTACCGGTCGCGCGAATGGATTCGCGGAAATTGGCATGGAAGTAGTAGGCGCGGTGGCGTTCGGCGAACACCGATACCGCCGCAGTGTAATAGCCGCCGAACTGTAGCGCCTGCCCCAACATGGGGCGATCGGGCTCCGGGGCGTGCCCCGCGTCCAGGCGGAACTGGGCGGCCTGACCGAAATGTCCGATGACACCGTTGGTAATGCCGAACTGCCCGCTCGTCAGCGCCGTGCGCGAAGGCATACACGGCGAATCCGAGCAGTAGTAGCGGTCGAAGACGACCGACTTGTCCGCCAGCCGTTGCAGATTGGGAGTCGTCGGCCGGTGGTAGCCGTACGGGGTGGTGTGGTCGGCGCGGAGGGTGTCGACGTCGATATAGATAATGCGCATGGCAAATCTCCCGGGGTGCGGTGTGGTGGAATGCGGAGCGCCCGCGGGTCAGGGGCGGTTCAGGCGATGCTCGCTTCGAGCCGCAGCGGCGAAGCGCCGCGGTCAGGGCTTGCGGCCCGCTTCCAAGCGCGCGAGTGTGAGCTGTAGCCAGGCGATGTAAGCGGCAGTGGAGGCGTAGCCGTGCTCGTGACCCATCGTATGGATGTGGCGCGCCCACTCCGGATCGAGCTCCGGTATCTGCGGGTCGTAATGCTCCGGAAGCGGGGCCTCGGCCGAAAGATTATCGTGTTTCAGCCGGTACTCGAGTTCCGTTCGGACGATATTGATCGCGATCTCGCGATCCAATTGCCCGGCGAAATGGAAGCGCAGCTTGAAATCCGGATCCATCGGCCGCGACGAAGGCTCGAACGGCGAGCGGGCCCACTCCAGCAGCGCCGCGCGCCCGGCCTCGGTCAGCGAGTAGACCTTCGCGTCGGGACGGCCCGCGCGTGGATCGACCTCGAACTCGACCATTCCGCGTTCGACGAGCACGCCGAGGCGGCGGTAGATCTGCGGCAGTTGGACGCCGTAGCCGAGGTAGCGGCCCGAACCCTCCATCCAGCGGCGCAGATCGTAGCCGGAACAGCGGCCCAGCGCGAGCGCACCGAGGATCACGTAGTCGAGCTGCATTGGTCTCCTATGTTCCTAGGAACTTATAAACGAGAATCGCACCGGCGGTTCCACATGTCAAGGGTCACGACGGTTCGACAGCCGAAACCGCACAGCGGAAGCCGGTGTGCGCACTCGAGCTATCGGGGGTATTGGCCGAACGGGCCGACACCCGGTAGCGGAAACAGTACGAGTCGTGGCACATGTGCGAACCGCCGCGGATCAGTTTGGCGTCCCCGGCGGCCGGGCCCGACGGGTTGATCGCCAGGTCCGCGCCATGGCCGGTCCCCCACCAGTCCGCACACCACTCCCACACATTGCCGGTCATGTTGTAGAGGCCGAACCCATTGGGCGCGAAGGTATCCACGGGGGCGGTGCCACGGTAGCCGTCGGCCGCGCTGTTCTTGACCGGAAAGCTGCCGCGCCAGATATTGCACCGGTACTCACCTCCCGGATCGAGCTCATCGCCCCACGGGTAGCGCGCCCCGGCCAGACCACCGCGCGCCGCATACTCCCACTCCGCTTCCGTCGGAAGCCTTTTGCCCGCCCACTCGCAGTAGGCGTAGGCATCGTTCCAGGACACGTGCACGACCGGATGATCCTCGCGCTCGTCCAGCCCGCTCCCCGGCCCCTCGGGGTGGTCCCACACCGCGCCCTCCACCGCACACCACCACGGGGTGCGCTCGGGCCGCTGCGATCGGCGGCGGATCTCGGCGGGCAGGAAGCCCGCGAAGACATATGACCAGCCCAGACGCTCGGCCTCGGTGTGATATCCGGTCGCGGCGATGAAGGCCGCGAACTGCCGATTGTCGACCGCGTGGGCGTCGAGGCGGAACGGGTCCACCCGGACGCGCCGAACGGGCCCCTCGGCATCGGATCGATATCCGTCACCGCACGCATCGCCCATCTGGAATTCGCCGCCGGGCAGTGTAATCATTCCCGCGGTATCGGCAGCCGTGGCGCCCGCGACCGACGGCACGATCGGCGAGTGCACGCCGGTTGCCGGTGTATCGGCCGCGGTGCGCGAGGGCGCGCAGCAGCTCGGCGAGTTGACCGGGTCCACTGTTCCCATTTTCCCTTCTCTTGGACTGTTATATTCGAATGTACATAGGTGAGGCATCTCGACTCGTTCGGATGCGGTCGCCGGACCTCGATCCGAAAGTAATCCCGGTGGTTTCCCACGATCCCGATGCGAGCCCGACCGCGCCCGAGCCGGTCGACTACCGATTCACCCTCGCCAATGAACGGACCTTCCTGGCCTGGATCCGCACCTCGATCGGTTTGCTCGCGGGCGCGGTCGCGGTGCACTCGCTCATCGAGCCCCTCGGCGGCGGGCCCATGCTGCGGCTCGCGGTACTGGCGTGCGTCGCACTGGCCCTGACTCTCTCGGTCGGCGCGTACCGACGGTGGCGAATGGTCGAGCGTGCGATGCGCGCCGGACGGGAGCTGCCCGGCCCCGGCTCGGTCCCCGTACTCGCGGCCGGCACCGCCATCATCGCCGCCCTGTCGGCGGCCGCCGTCGTGCTGTGGTGATCTACGATGGACCGAGCCGAATTCGGCGCCCGGCCCGAGTCGATGACGAGTGCGATCCGCTGACGGGCGAGATTCGATGACGACCAGATCGCCCACTGCGACAATGCGTGACAGCGGGCTCGCTGCCGAACGTACCGCCCTGGCGTGGCGGCGGACCATCGCTTCGGTGTGCACCACGGCCCTTTTGCTCGCCCACCAGGCCGTCGTCACCCGCTCGGCGGGGACAGCCGCCGCTGTGTCGGCCGCGACGATCACGCTCATCGTGGTGTCGGTCATCGGATTTCGGCGCAATCGGGAGTTGCGTGCCGGGCGCACCGGAACCGCCGAGCGCCCGATCGTGGTCACCGCGCTCGCGGTGACCACGGTCGCGATGGTCATTGCCGTGACGATGTCGGGGTCTTTGCTTCAGTGGTGAGAGCAGCCAATTCGTTCGCGATCGCATGGAGCTTGTCCACGGAGACCGCACCGCGCGCGACCGCGGCGATATCGAGCAGGCCGGCGTCGCCGATCATCTGCAATACCTCGGTATCACCCAAAATCGGCAAGTGCCGGTGCAATACCGCGCCGATCACCGGATCGGCGAGCAATGCGCGCACCGGAGTCATCAGCGCCACACCGCCACCTGCGAAGTCCTCGGGTTTGGGCAGCGGCGCGATATTCTGCACCGACATCGCACGTTGCACACCCACGAGCAGATGCGCATCGGTGACCGGGCCGGTGACAGGAAGTCCGAGCCGCTCGAATTGGCTTGCGGGCGCGTCGTTCTCACGCATGAGATCGACCATCAGTCCTGCCATGCGAAGCTCGACCGCATCATCCTGGATCGGGTCGAGCTGTTCGGGATCTTCAGCCAGATCGAACAGCAGCGTGCCGAACTGATAGGCGTTCAGCAGTGTGCGGCCAGAGATTCGCAGGGTCCGAACACCTTTGGTGAAGGTGAACGGCTGCGCCAGGGTCAAGTCGGCGAGTTCGTCGACGCCGAAGCGGGTACGCATATGGGTCGGCATCAGCGTGAATTCCTCCAGCGGCTGATTGTCCGCCGAAACCGGTGCGCGCATGTACACATAGCGGCCGTCGGTGATATTGACGTGCCCGCCGTGGATCCCGAACAGTCCCGCCTCCCTGACCGGGATGTCCGCGGCGACCGGCAGCGGCAGGCCCCGCATATCGCCGGTGCGATCGACTCCGAAGAATTCCAGCAGCGTCGGGGCCACATCGATGGTCTGCACCAATGATTCCCGGCGCTGCCCCCCGGCGTCGGCGGCCCGCGGATCCCAGACGAACAGCGGCAGGTGAACCAGCTCGTTGTACCAGGGCATCACCGACTTGCCCCACCAACTCTTCTCACCGAGCAGCAGTCCATGGTCGGTGTTCACGATCAGCATCGTGTCCTGCCACATATCGCGCTCGTCCATGATGTCCAACACCCGGCCCAGCGAGTGGTCGCACATCGAAAGCAGCGCAGCGTATTCGAACCGCGCGTGCTGCACCTGATCCGGCGTCTCGGCCACCCGCTTGTAGTCCGGCCAGTCGAAGTGCGGGCCGTCGTAGTCGTGCGGGTACAGGTCCTTGTACTGCTTGTGGCTGTAAAACGGTTCGTGCGGGTCGAAGGTCTCGATCTGCACGAACCAGCGATCCTGAGCCGAATTCGTTTGCAGGAACTCCACTCCCGCGTCGAAGGTCAGGGTCTGCGGATGTCTGGCCTCGGTCTCCATGTACTGCCGATTCACCCAGTCCTGGCGGTAGCCTCCGCGCCGCATCCGCTTGACATCCTCCGGAATCTCCGGATCGGCCACCTGCCCCTTCCACGGATCACCCTCCTGGCCGCGGAAGAACTCCCAGCTGTTGTAGCGGCCGTGGTAGGTCGCGCCGCCGTCCTCCCAATAGTGCGGGTGATCGCTGGCGAGATGGGTGTAGACGCCCGCCTGCTTCAACATTTCCGGCATGGAGTCGTCGAAGGGCTCCAGCGGCCCCCAACTGCGATGCAGGAAATTGTGCCTGCCTGTGTGGATTTCGCGGCGCGCGGGCATGCACGGCATCGATCCGGCCCAGCAGTTGTCGAAGGTGGTGGTGCGTTCCGCGAGCCGTGCGAAGTTCGGAGCATGCGTCCAGTCACCGCCGTAGGGCGGCAGCAGATGCCGGTTCAAGCTGTCGAACATCACCATGATTGCTCGCATGGACTATCCCTTCGGATCGATCACTGAACGTCACCAGGATCTATGGCTATCTGCTTGTGCATATATAGAGGCTCGCAGCGGGATCAATACAGCTGCGAACATCCATTTCTAACACGATGCAGCACTGCCGGAAACTGGTTCAGCTAGATTCTCATGAATCTATGAGAGAGACGCCACCAAAGCCTCGTGGTCGACCATCGGAACGACGCCGACGGCCCGGCCATACTCGTCCAGGAGTCGTCCCATGCGTTTGACGTGGCGCAGGGACAGCGCCACATCCAGTATCTCCAGATCGTGAACTTGGTCGACGAGCGAAGCCTCGAGCCGATGAATATCGGCGGGCGAGCGCAGCCAGACCGACACCAGCAGATTCGCCCGGCCGCCGGTGACCGATGAACACGACCGAGTCTCGGGTAGCCGGGCCAGCTGGGTGGCGACGTGATCCAGGTCCGCGGGACGCACCCGGCACCACAACGACGCGCTGATCGGCCACCCCGACACCGGCTGCGCGACCTCACAGCGAGTCACGATGCGTCCACCGGCGAGCATGGCGTTCACGCGCCGGCGCGCGGTGGAGATGCTCACACCGGCTGCCGCACCTAGTTCGGCGAAACCGGCGCGAGCGTCGAGTTCCATTGCCGCGTAAAGCCTTTGATCGACCGCGCTGAGCGGGCCGCTGATTTTCGGCCCGACCGCCGGGCGCGAGGCGAGGATGCGGTCCCGCTGCACGGCATCCAACGCCCGCAATCGCCACCGGCTGCCCTCGGTATAGACCGCCGTCAGCACATGGGTCCGGCAATCACGAACGCCGCGGATGGAGCCCAGTGCGGTCAGCACATAGGACGACAATTCCGCCAGGTTCGGCGCGAACACGGTGAGCGACAGGTCGCCGTCACCGGTGATGTGCTCGATGGTGGCGACCCGATAGTCCGCGCACAGCGTGTCTGCGACAGCGCCCGCCCTGCCCGCCGCGCACCGCACATAGATATTCGCGCCGACCAGATCCCACTCCCACGGGGTGCCCGGATAGACCGATGTCCACACCAGGCCGACCGAGGCGAGGCGCTCCCACCGCCGGGCCGCGGTGACCGGGTCGACGCCCAGCACGCTGCCGATCAGGTTCCATGGCGCGCGCGGATTGAGCTGGAGCACATTGACCAATTGCAGCTCCAATTCATCAAGAATGAACGATTCCTGCATGGAGGCTCCCATAGTGACGATTTCGCGTGAATGGTGCGGCGTATTCGACACTGAACGATAGCCTCCCCACACCGCTTCGACGGCCGGTACCGCGGTCGCCGGCGGTCCGGAAGGAACCGAGGGCAGATGACCGAACCAACCAGTACCGAATCGCCCACGCTGGGCACTCGCTCCGCAGCACGGGCCGGATTGCCATGCCGGGAGCTTGCCGCGGCCACCGTCGGCGGCATTGTCGAGTCCTTCGACTGGACCGTCTACGTGGTCTTCGCGTCCTTCTTCACCGCCGACCTGTTCGGCTCCGATTCACTGGGCGCCACCATCGCCGCCTACGGCGGATTCGCGGTGGGTTTCGTGGCCCGGCCGATCGGCAGTGTGTTCTTCGGACGCGTGAGCGATTCCCGCGGCAGGCGTTTCACTCTGCTGCTGTGCATGGCGATCATCTCGGCGGCGAGCCTCGCCATCGCACTGCTGCCCTCGGCGGCGACGATCGGCGTCTGGTCGGCGGTGGCGCTGGTCGCCCTGCGCATCGTGCAGGGCCTGGCCTACGGCGGCGAGGGGCCGACCGTCGCCGCATATGTCGCCGAGACCGCGCCGCGCCGACATCGGTTCCTGTTCTGCGCGATCTCCTACGGCGGCATCATGTTCGGGTCGCTGCTGGTCTTCCTCACCGTCGCGGTATTGAACGCGACGATCGGCGAGCAGGCGCTGCGTGCCGGCGGCTGGCGGTGGGGATTGGTCGCCGGTGGCTTACTCGGCGTGCTGGCCCTGTGGATTCGGGCATACGCGCCCGAGAGCGGTGAGTTCGAGGGTGACGCCGCGCGCGAAGCGGCACGGCCACCGGCGATCGCCACGGTCTTCCGCGCGCATCGGACAGCACTGCTGACGATCTTCCTGTTCACCCTGGGCGGCACCGTGACCTATTACTTCGCGCTCGTGTATCTGCCGAAATTCGCTGCGACCGCGGGTGTGGCCGATACCGCGGCGGCGACTTCGTTCATGACCGTGGTGCTCGTGGTGGTGCTGGTCGCCATGCTGATCATCGGAGCGCTCGCGGACCGGTTCGGCGTCCTGCCGATCATGCGAATCACCTTCGCGTTCAATGTCCTCGGCGTCTTGCCGATCACCTTCGCGATGGTCCGGGGCATGCTGTCGTTCGAGGTCGCGGCGATCGTGCTCGGGCTCGGCGCGGCAGGTTTCTCCGCCGTCGGCAGTGTGCTGTGCGCGCTGCTGCTGCCCGCCCAGGTGCGAGCGGTCGGCGCGGGTCTGATGTCCACGGTGACGGTCGCCGTGTTCGGCGGCACCTTCCCGATGGTCGCCGCGGCACTCCAGGCCGCGCATCTGCATTGGATCGTCCCGCTCTACGTGTTCGCGGCGGCGCTCGCGCTGCTGGCCGGAACTCGCACCGTCACCAAGGTTCGACTGTTCACCGAGAACTTCCAGGAGGAGCCCCGACATGTCCATTCGTGAGGACGCCGCAGCGCTGCACGGTGATCTCGTACAGCTGCGTCGCGCACTGCACCGCGAGCCCGAACTCGGGCTGGAATTGCCGCGCACTCAGGAGAAGGTGCTGACCGCCCTCGGCGGTCTCGGCCTCGAGGTCGGCACCGGCCGGTCGCTGTCCTCGGTGACCGCGGTGCTGCGCGGTGCGCGCCCCGGGCCGACGGTGCTGTTGCGCGGCGATATGGACGCGCTACCCGTAAGCGAAAGGACCGGACTGGATTTCGCCGCACCGGCCGACCGCATGCATGCCTGCGGACACGACCTGCACACCGCCATGCTGGCCGGGGCCGCCCAGTTGCTGAGCGCCCGCGCCGATCAGCTCGCCGGAGATGTGATCTTCATGTTCCAGCCCGGCGAAGAAGGATTCGACGGGGCCGGGAAGATGCTCGCCGAAGGCGTGCTGGACGCCTCCGGAACCCGGCCCGTGGCCGCCTACGCCTTGCATGTGATCAGCCAGCACTTGCCCGCCGGGGTCTTCGCCGCACGACGCGGGCCGTTCCTGGCCGCGGCGGATACGGTCCGGGTGACGGTGCGCGGAGTCGGCGGCCACGGATCGATGCCGCATCTGGCCGGGGACCCGATTCCGGCGGCCTGCGAGATGGTGCTCGCGCTGCAGACAATGGTGACCCGCCGGATCGATATTCACGATCCGGCGGTGATCACGGTCGGCGCGCTACACGCGGGCACCCAGGACAATGTGATCCCGGAGCAGGCGTACTTCGAGGCGACGGTGCGCTCGTACTCCCCCGAATCACACGCGCGTGTGAAGGATGGCTTCCTGCGCACAGTACGAGGCGTGGCCGCTGCGCACGGCCTGTCCGTCGACATCGACTACGCCGAGCTGTACCCGGTGACCGTCAACGACGACCGGGAAACCGAATTCGCCGGCGACACCGTGACCGAAATCTGCGGCCCTCGGCACTGGGCCTGGCAGGACCGTCCTGGCGCGGGTTCGGAGGATTTCTCCCGCGTCATCGCGGAAGTCCCCGGCGCCATGATCGCCCTCGGCGCGACCCCGCCCGGCGTCGATGCCGACAAGGCTCCGATGAACCACTCCCCCCTGGCCGTATTCGATGAATCGGTGCTCGCCGACGGCGCCGCACTGTACGCCGAACTCGCCGTCCGCCGCTTGGCCCTGACGGCGGGCTGAACCTGCCGTCCAACCTGATTGCCTTGCAGTGCAGGGGATTCGAAGGAGACAATTATGCCCAGCCTCGCCGCTCGGACCCTTGCCACGTACCTGCGACTGACCCGGATCAACCGTCCATTCGTCAGCCCCGAGCACGCTGCGGCGCGGATTCGGGAGCGGAGCCTTCGCCCTCGCCCGTACGGTCCGCCCGAACGACTGCGCTCCGGCGTCTCGGTGTCGGTCGAGCATCGCGGCGGCCGGCCCGTCTATACCCTCGCCCCACGCGATGGCCGCTGCGAAGGCAGCGTCGTCTATGTTCACGGATCAGCCAGGCCAGCACCTAGTTACCTATATACTTAGGAACCCTTTTACTGCCAATCCGGCCAAGCATGTTACATGCCCAAGAGTTCCCCGCGGGCAGATTTCGCAGGATATACCAGGCATATTATCTACGTGAGATTCACTCCTTGACACCTCACCGCTTTCCGACGATTGTTTTCATAGCTTCTTGCGAATATAGCACCGTGTACGGTTCCGCCTTTGCGGTCGCGAACCGGCCGCACCGCACCCAGCCGTGATCGATCGACTGGATTCCGCAATCCGGACGCCAAGGAGGCGCGCCATGAGCGATAGGACCACAACCGCCAAGCAGGACCCGGGCGCCGATATCGGGTCGGTCGTCGGTCCCCGGCCGACCCGTTAGGCCGCCCGCGCCACCGCCCTCGATCCGCCGGACATGACAAGGACTCCCGTGACGCGACGCCTGAATTTCGTGTTCTTCATTCCCGATCAACTCCGAGCCGATGCCGTAGGCGCGTTCGGCAACGACGTGATCGATACCCCGCACATCGACGCGCTGGCCGCCGCGGGCACCCGCTTCACGAATGCCTTCGTGCAGCATCCGGTCTGCTCCCCGAGCCGGGCATCGCTGTTGACCGGTTGGTATCCGCACACCGCGGGGCACCGCACACTCACCCATCTACTTCAGCCCGACGAGCCGAATCTGCTTCGGATTCTGAAGGATTCGGGCTACCACGTCACCTGGCCGGGCATGCGCGGGGACACCTTCGCGTCCGGCGTGACAGAGCTGAGCGCGCACGAGTACGGCTTCTCCGTCCTGCCGAACACGGGCTACGCCGGCGATTATCCCGAAGGCGTCTGGTCCCGGCTGTTCTACCGCGGCAGGATATCCGGCGACGATCTCATCGACGCGGACGAAGCCCTGATCCGCACCGCGGAACAATGGCTCGAGAATCCGCCCGAGCAGCCGTGGGTGCTGTTCCTGCCGTTGATCGCGCCGCACTGCCCGTTCCAGGCCGAGGAGCCGTGGTTCTCGCGCTACGACCGTGCCGCCGTGGCCGATCCCGTGCCCGCCGGCGATCCGGCCGGTGAACCTCGTTTCATGCACGCCATTCGCGAGGCCTACGAGATCGGCGAGGTGACGAAGGCACAGTGGCGCGAGATCGTGGCCACCTATTACGGAATGATCGAACGCCTGGACAGCCAGTTGGGCCGGATCACCGCCGCCGTCGAGCGAGCGGGCGCGGCGCAGGACACCGTCACGCTGTTCTTCGCCGATCACGGCGAATATCTCGGCGACTACGGGTTGATCGAGAAGTGGCCGTCGGCCATGCACGACTGCATCACCCGCGACCCGCTCGTCATCGGCGGTGGCGGTCTCCCCGGTGGCGGAACCTGTTCGGCCATGGTCGAACTCATCGATGTGCTGCCCACCGTGCTGGAGCTCGCGGGTGCGACCGCCCCGCACCGGCACTTCGGCCGCAGCCTGGTACCGCAACTGCACGATCCGACCCTGCCGCATCGCGAATTCGCTTTCACCGAAGGCGGTTTCACCGTCGAGGAGGAGCCGCAACTGGAGCGGCCCGGGTTTCCCTACGACCGCAAGGGCGAACTTCAGCACGCGGATCCGACGCTCGTCGGCCGGGCGATCGCGGTGCGGGACCGGGACTGGACGTATGTTTGGCGGCTCTACGAGCAGTCGGAGCTGTACGACCGGAGGACGGACGCACACGAACTGATCAACCTGGCCGGGCGACCGGAGTACGCCGACGTCCGGCAACGCGTGCACGAGGCGATGCTGCGCTGGATGGTCGAGACCTCCGATGTCATCCCGTACGAGGTGGACCCGCGCTTCCCGCAGGTGGATCTGCCTATTCCGGGCGACGTGCGGCCGCCACGCCCACATCGAACGAATACGAGGAGGACGTGACGACACACCTGTGATGCCCGGCGCAACCCATCCGCCAGACGGACGAACACTTTTCACTACCAGGGACGTCCTGCCAGACGCCTGGTTTTCACAGTAGCGCCGGAACAGCGCTACGGGAAACGAAAGACCGAATAGATGAGAAGGATCACCTCCACGGCCATCCTGTTGGCCGCAGCGATCAGCGTTACCACCGGAACATCCAGTGCCGCACCGGATTCGGACGCGAACGCGGTCAACTACACCGCAACGCCAGGCGAACACTCCACCGTCATCACCACCGACGCCGGTTCACTCGCGGTGCAGGACGGCGTATTCAAAATCGAGGCCGCCGACGGCACCGTCCTGGCCGGCACCGAATTGTCCTTCCGGGTCGACGATTTCGTTTTCCCGATCAAGGCCGATATCAAGGACCGGACCGCCGTCCTCACCCCGCAGTTCGACACCCAGCACGCCACCTACCGCCCGGTCGCGCTGCCTTACGAGAACCAGGCTCCCTGGCGCAGCGAGTACGACCGCGAGCAGGCCGCCTGGGCACGCCTGGCCTCCACCGTCCAACTGGGTGCGGGCATCGGCACCGCCGTAGGCAGCCTCGGCGGCGCCGCCGTCGGCTGCCTGCTCGGTGGCATCGCGGGCGCCACGGTCGCGGCCGCGGTCATCATCGGCCTGTTCGGCGCCTTCCTCCCAGCAGCCGTCATCGGCTGTATCGGCGGGGTCATGGCATTGGGCGCCCTCGGCACCCTCGCGGGCACCCTTTTGATCACCGCGCCGGTCGCGGTCATGGCCGCGGTGCAGTACTTCACCACCGTCAACCAGCCCGCCCCGAAACCGCAGCCCGCCAGGTAGCAAGCGCGGCGGGTCTGCCCGAGGCAGCAATCCATAGATTCTAAGGAATCTATGGATTGCTTAAATTCCACCAAAATACTTCACATCGAACGATGTGTACGTACATAATTCACCTGCCGGTTGGATCTACCCGGGGAGCTCGATCCGAGCAAGCCTACCGATTGATCGGCCTGCTGGTCCGAAACTCCGAGGACCTGACCTCGAGGAGAGTGTCCCCGTTGCGTAAATCCCGAATCTTCGCCGTCGCGACCGCGGTAGCGCTGGCCGTGGCGACACTGGCCGGCTGCGGCCAGTCCACGCGTGGCGGCGTCCCCGACGACACCCTGACCTTGGCGACCGCCTCGCCGATCGGAAGTTTCGATCCGGTCAAATTCGACGTCGGACCCGGTAAGCCGTACTGGCAGGCCGTGTACGACACCCTGCTCCGCCAGGACGCCGACCGGAACGTCATTCCCGGAATGGCGTCGGCCTTCAGCTACGACTCGGCGCACACCACATTGACTCTCGACCTCCGCGAGGACATCCGTTTCAGTGACGGCACGGCCTTCGACGCGAACGCCGCGAAGGCCAACCTCGTCCGGTTCACCTCGACTCCGGGGCCGAACAGCGCCACCGGCGAGGCCATTACCGGAATCGACGCGGCCCGGCCGGATCAGCTGATCCTGCACCTGTCCGCCCCCGACCCCGCGCTACTGCCGAACCTCGCCTCGGCGCTCGGGGCGATGGTCTCCCCCGACGCCCTGTCCAAGGGTGGATTCGACCAGGTCCCGGTCGGTTCCGGCCCCTATCTCTACGACCCCGCCGGCTCACAGCCGGGCACCACTGTGTTCCGCCGCAACAGCGCCTACCCTGACGGTTCGCACTACCCGTTCGACCGCCTGGAGCTCGTCGCGCTCAGCGATCCCAACACGATCCGCAACGGACTCACCACCGGACGGCTGGACGCGGGGTCGTTCGTCGCGACCGACGCGTCGAGGTTGAAGGCGGCCGGATTGTCGACCGTCGAGGTCTCCAACGCATGGAACGGCCTGATCCTGGCCGATCGCGCCGGCACCGCACAGCCCGCATTGGGTAAAACGGAGGTTCGCCAGGCGATCAACATGGTCGTCGATCGGGACCTGTTCCGCACGCTCGCGCCCGGGAATCCGCCCGCGACCACGCAGATCTTCGCTCCCGGCTCGGGCGCGTACGACGAGACGCTCAACTCGGCCTACCCGCATGACGTGGCCAAGGCCAAGGAGTTGATGACCCGCGCCGGGTATCCCGGCGGCTTCGCGGTCACCATGCCGGATATGTCGTCCTTCACCGGGAGTCCCGCCCTCAATACCGCGCTCGATATGCAACTGGGCACCATCGGGATCACCGTCACCTGGGAAAAGGTTCCGCCGCAACAGCTTTTGACATCCATGACCTCGGGCCGGTTCCCGATGTTCTTCATGTCGCTCGGCATGAAATCGCCGTGGGAGGACCTCCAGCTGTCGGTACTGCCCAAAGCGGCCTGGAACCCCTTCCATACGTCCGATCCCGAACTCGATGCATTGATCTCCGCCGCTCAGCATGCCGAACCGGGACCGGCTCAGGACAGCGCGTTCCAGGCGGTCAATCGCCGATTGGTACAGGGTGCCTGGTTCGCGCCCATCTTCGGCGCGCAGACCGTGTGGGCCTCGGTCGCCGGAGTGCGGATCGAACCTCAGGTGCGCGGCTATCCCGACCTGGTCCGGTTCCAGCGCGCGGGGAGCTGATCACGTGCCGGTGCTGCTGTTCAAACGCGCGCTGTCGGCGCTGTTGCTGATGGTCGCGGCGACCACCCTCGCGTTCTTCCTGACCAGCCTGGGCGGATCCGACCCGGGTCGTAACATCCTCGGTCCGGGAGCTACGGAGGAAGCGGTCGCCACCACGAATCACAGACTCGGAGTGGATCGTTCGCTGTTCGTCCAGTACGCCGACTGGGCGGGCGGGGTGTTCCGTGGCGACCTGGGCCGGTCGTATATGAGCAATCAGCCGGTCAGCCGGGAGCTGTCGACGCATCTCCCCGTCAGCATGAGCCTGGTGGGATTGAGCCTGCTCGTGGTCGCCGTCTCGAGTCTGATGCTCGCCGTGCTGGCGGCCACCGGCCGCGGCCGGGCTGACCGCATCGTCCAGCTCATCTCGCTGGCTGGGCATGCGGTGCCCGGGTATCTGCTGGCGCTACTGCTCCTCGCCGTGTTCGCGGTGCACTGGCAGATCTTTCCGGTGCTCGGCTATGTACCGCTGAGCACCTCACCCGGGCAATGGCTTTCGGGCATGGTGTTGCCGGTGCTGGCGGTCTCGCTCTCGGGTATCTCCGGAGCTGTTCTGCAGGGACGCGGCGCACTGCTCGGTGTGCTCGATACCGACTACATTCGCACCCTGCGCTCGCGGGGAATCTTGAAGCGGTCGTTGCTGTGGCGGCACGCGCTGCGCAATGCCGCTCCCCCGTGGCTGACCGCGCTGTCGCTGGGGGCCGTGGTGATGATCGGCGGTTCCTTCATGGTGGAGAAGGTCTTCGCCATGCCCGGTCTCGGCACGCTCGCGGTGAACTCCACGCTCTCCGGTGACCGTCCGGTCCTCATGGGCCTGGTCGTCCTGACCGCAGGGATGGTCGTCGTGATCAATCTTCTGACCGATCTGGCCCAGCTGTGGCTGACCCCGAAAGCACGCACGATATGAGCGAACCACCCCCATCTACCGCGACCGTCCGCCGCCCCGGCCGGCTGCGCGTGGTCCTCACCAACCCGCTCGCGTTGACGGGTCTGATCCTGCTCACCGTGGTGCTGGTCGCGTTCACCGCCGCCATCGTCGTCGGCTGGGTCGATCCGCACGCTCCGCTGGACGCGAATCTGCGCAATCTCAACGCACCACCGGGGAGCCCCGGTCATCTGCTCGGCACCGACAACGGCGGGCGCGACGTGTTCGTCCGGCTGGTGTTCGCCACCAAATCGACCATCCTCAGCGCGATGATCGCACTCGGTGTCGCGGTTGCGCTCGGCGTGCCGTCCGGGCTGATCGCCGGATACTACGGCGGCCGAGTCGACCTGGTACTGGACTGGCTGTCCAGCCTGATCCTGTCACTGCCCGCGCTCGTGGTGCTGATGGCGATCATTGCCGGACTGGGCAATTCGATGTGGATCACCATGAGTGCCCTGGGCGCGATGATGACGCCGGCGGTGTTCCGAATGATCCGCGCGCAGGTCCACGCCATCCGATCCGAGCTCTACATCGACGCCGCCAAGGTCGCGGGGCTGCACGACACCCGCATCATCGCCCGGCATGTGTTCCGCGTGGTGCGCGGACCGCTGCTGCTGATGCTGACCGTGCTGTCCGCGGTCGCGATCACCGTCCAGACGGGGCTGGACTTCATCGGCCTCGGGACCGCGACGGTGATCACGTGGGGCGGCATGCTGAGTGAGGGATTCAATGCCCTGTATCAGAATCGGATGCTGTTCCTGTGGCCCGGCATGGCGGTGTCCCTGACCGTGATCGCGCTGTTCCTGCTCGGCAACGGCATCCGGGATGCGTTGCAGCACAGCGATACCCGGGCTGCGCCCGCCCACAGGGTTGCCCGGCGCGCTCGCAGTGCCGTCCCGGCCGCACCCGCTGACCGACCCGCGCCCGATGAGGTGCTGTGCGTCCGCGATCTGCGCATCGGCTACCCCACCGGTGATTCCGAGCCGGTGGAGGTGGTCCGCGATGCGACGCTCGCCCTGAGGGAGGGCCGAATCATGGGTTTGGTCGGCGAATCCGGTTCCGGCAAAACGCAAACCGCGTTCGCGGTGCTCGGTTTGCTGCCACGCCAGGCGCGACTGCTCTCCGGCGAGATCTGGCTGGACGGCGTGAATCTTCGAACGCTGCCGCCGACTCGGCGCGAGCGCCTGGTGCGCGCGGCCATCGCCTATGTGCCGCAGGAGCCCATGTCCAATCTGGATCCCGCGTTCACCATCGGCTACCAGTTGACCGAACCGCTGCGCGCGCGTGGCCTGAACCGTCGCGCGGCGCGCGACCGGGCCGCCGCACTGCTGGCCCGCACGGGTATCACCGATCCGGATCGGGTGATGCGCTGCTATCCGCATCAGATATCGGGTGGTATGGCCCAGCGAGTGCTGATCGCGGGAGCGATCTCGACCGAGCCGCGAATCCTGATCGCGGACGAACCCACGACGGCGCTCGATGTCACGGTGCAGAGCGAGATCCTCGACCTGCTGCGCGAATTGCGAGCGGAGTTGTCCATGTCGATCCTGCTGGTGACTCACGATCTCGGTGTCGTCGCAGACCTCTGCGATGACGTGGCGGTGATGCGATCCGGTGAGATCGTCGAAACCGGTTCGGTGAGTGAGTTCTTCGGCAATCCGAGGCATGAGTACTCCCGCGAACTGCTGGCCGCAGTGCTGGACGAGGATCATGTCCGCACCGGATACACCGGTGCGACGAGCGAGAAAGCCGGTGTGCGGCAATGAGTTTGCTGGAGATCGAAGACCTCGTGGTCCGCTTCCCCGGCCGGGGCCGACGCGCCGGGCCGTTCACCGCGGTCGACCGGGTGAGCCTGGACATCCGCCGCGGCGAAACCGTCGGCCTCGTCGGCGAATCCGGTTCGGGCAAAACAACAACCGGCAGGGCCGTGCTGGGCTTGACACCGGTCGCCGGCGGGACGATCCGCTTCGACGGAACCGAGATCCAGCAGCTGAGCCGTGCACAACGGCGGCCGCTGGCGGCCCGCATGCAGGTGGTGTTCCAGGATCCGTACAGCTCGCTCAACCCGACGATGACCGTGGCCGAAATTCTCACCGAACCGCTACGGGCCGCGGGCATTCCGCGCACCGAGGCGCGGGCCCGCGTCACCGCCCTACTCGACCAGGTCGGGCTGCCGAGTGATGCGGCGGACCGCTACGCGCGCGAGTTCTCCGGCGGCCAGCGCCAGCGGGTCGCCATCGCGCGGGCGCTGGCGCTGGACCCGGAGCTGGTGATCTGCGACGAGGCGGTTTCCGCGCTGGATCTGTCGACGCGGGATCGAATCCTGGCTCTGCTCATCGAGATTCAAGAACGCACGGGCGTCGCGTACCTGTTCGTCGCCCACGACATCGCAGTGGTGCGCCACATCAGCCACCGGGTGGCGGTCATGAAAGAGGGCCGGGTGCTGGAGTTCGGATCCTGCGCGCAGGTGACATCCGAACCCACACACCGTTTCACCGGCGAACTACTGCTGGCTTCCCTCGTCGCAGACCCCGAGCGACAACGTGAGCGGCGCGCCCGCCACCGCGCACGTCCCACCGAGATCGGCACGTTCACAACCGAAAGGCGAGGCCGATCGCGATGACCCCGACAGCACTCAATATCGTCTGGCTCTACTGCGACGAGCTACGGGCCGACGCATTGGGACCCTATACGAACTCCGATGCGGGACCGGGGTTTCGACCGCGCACCCCGGCAATCAATACGCTGGCCGAGAACTCGGTCGTCTTCGACGAGTGTTTCACCAATTCCCCCGTATGTGTCCCGTCGCGCACCGCCATCCTCACTGGACAACCACCGGAACGAACCGGTGTCTACCACAACGAGTCCTACGCCGGTATCTGCAACCGCATACACCCGTGATCACGCCGCACGGGTTCAGCACCCCCCTCGATGTCGGCGACCTGCCCGATGACACACCCGGACAGCAGGTTTCGAGCCGATTCGAGTCGGCATTCGCCGATGTCAGCGGAGGTCGAGGATTGTCGGCCCCGCAGCGGCTCCGAGCCCGCTCCGCGTATCACTCGCTGGTGAGCTGGACCGACAGCCAAGTCGCACGGATCGTCACCGCGCTGGAGCGCGCGGGGGTCGCCGACCGCACCGTTATCGTGCTGACCTCCGACCATGGGGTGTACCTGGGTGAGAGCGGTGCGTTCGGCAAGCACACCTTCGCCCCGCAGTCGCACCGAGTGCCGCTGATCATCGCCGCGCCCGATCTCACGCCCGGCCGTCGCGACGATCTCGCCCAGTCCATCGATACGGCACGAACCCTGTTCGGGCTCTGCGGAATCGACGCCCCGGACAGTTTCGAAGGACGCGATCTGTTCCTCGATCCCGCACCGCGGTCCATCTTCGCCACCATCGGTTTCGGAGCGGCGTGGAGTACCGCGTTCCCGAACAAGAGGTACGGCAGGTATCCCGGCGGGCACGCCTGGCCACGACGGTCCTGTATGCGCACCGACCGCTTCCGTTTCGATATGACCACCCGCGTCGACGGCCGTGCGCCCACGCCTCGAGAGGAGGATCCCTTCCTCGCCGATCGGGTGGCCGATCCCGCCGAACTCACGAATCTGGCCGAACTCCCGCGATACCGGTCTGTAGTCGCGGAGCTGCGCGAACACGTTCGCGAAAATGCCGAGGGCGCTGTGGAAATCGATGACGCCGTGCTGCTCGACCTGTCCACGGCCGCCCTGCGGCACCGTGACTCGAATTCGGTACCTGCGCACAGGTCATCTCCGAAACCACCGACAAGATTTCACAACACATGAGGAGAATCTCGATGCGCCCGATCGCAAGAATCAGCGCCGCCCTCGCAGTAGCCGCCATCGTGTGCTCCCCCACTGCGGCCGCCGATCCGGCTCCGCCGGGGGCCACTCCCCTGGCCTCACTCGACGCCTGCCCGGCGCAGACCCGCGGCGAACCACCGGTGCTGCTGATCCACGGCACCAACGCCTCGGTCGAGAAGAGCCTCGGCCCGACCCGGCAAGCCCTGCTCGACGACGGACGCTGCGTCTACGGACTCGATTACAACTCCATGCAACCGATTTCGACCTCCACGGACTACTTCGCCGCCGCCGTGGACCGGATCACCGAACTCAACCCCGGAACCTCGATCGACATCGTCGGAAAGTCACAGGGCGCGTTGATCGCTCGCGCAGTCAGTCTGCGATTCGCAGACCGGCAACCCAATCCGATCCGACAGGTGGTGTCGATCAGCGGCCCACAGCATGGAGTCACCGAAGGGGTCGCCGGGATCGACCTCACACCGCTCGGCGCGAGCACGCCCATATTCCCTCTTGTGGGGCGAGACGCATTGCGGGACATGCTCATCGGCTCGCCGTACCTCACCGCGCTCAACGCCGGCCCCATGACTGCACCCACCGTCCGATACACCATGATCGCCACCGAGACGGACCGGCTCGTGACGCCTTACACCTCCGGCTTCGTCGACGCGGCGAACGTCACCAACGTGTTGTTGCAGGACGGCTGCCCGCAGGACCGCGCGGGACACCTCAGCGAATCCACCGACCCCCGCACCATCGATCTGACCCTGCACGCCCTCGACCCCGCGCGCCACCCAGGAATCCGTTGCGTGTCCAACACCGACGAGCACTGAGACCGAAACCAGACCGTTCACCCGCACCACGGTCCCCGCCGAGGCGGAGCTGCACTTTCCATGGCTGTTGGGGCTATTGAGGCGAAGTGGCGTTTGTTAGGACGTCGGATGATTTGGGCCCTTGCGCGGCCGGACACGGCGGATGAGTGGGACCCGACTTCGGCGGGATGTGGTGGCGCTTGCCAGCACGATCAAAGACGCACTCCACAAACTCGGAGTACCCATGCGACCCGCAGGCGGCCACCGCCTCGGTCGAGGAGTCGCAGTGCGTCGTCCAGGAGCATCGCCCACCCGACCCGGGGCCACGTAGACCGCTGACCCACAACGCAATAGGAGCGCCCTTCGACGCGGGAATGACCGCTCTTGTTCTGCCGCAATGGCTTTGATGTAGAAAGGATCGTGGCGTCAAGTTCGGCTGCCCGCTGAGGTCTGCCGTCCCGGCCTGACGGACACAGTGTGTGGCTACCCTGTCCGATACCCGTCGGGTCGACCGAGATCCATCACGCACGAAATAGCGGCTGCCCGAGCGGCTCTCGCCTATCGGCTACTTGATTCATACCCAGCGGCAAGCCAGTACACGGCACGGTCGACGGCCGGCACGATGGCGGTCACCTCGATCTCGCCGCCGGCGAAACGACCCAGAAGCCCGTACACCAAACTCGTCAGGATCGTGTCGAGGTTCGCGATGAACTCGGCATCGACGCCAGCCAACGCTGTCATCGCGGCAGGAACCACGGCCTCGAAACCGTTGCGTATCAAGGTTTCCCCGCCTGCGGAGGCTCGTGCGCGGAAGTACGCGATCAGTAGCCCGGGGTGACTCTCCCAAGGCTCGAAGATCGGGCGCAATACTCCCATGAGGGCGGTGTGCAGAGATGCGCCGGGGCGTACCGTGTGCTCCGACAGCTCGGCGTATCGGTTCTCCTTCATCCACCAGTCGAGTGTGGCGAGAATGAGTTCATCGCGTGTGCCGTGCAGCTTGTAGATCTTGGCAAGCGACACGCGGGCGCGTCGAGCGACCTCGCGAACCTGTATCGCGTCATACCCTTCGGTCTCGAGCATGGTCACCACTACTTCGCGAATCCGCTGCTCGCCGCCTCCGAGGAGCGACTCCATGACGGTTTCGTGGGGTTCGGCCAATTCGACCGGCTCCTTCCATCAGGTCCGAGGCGATCGCCACTCCATGCCGAGCGGTAACGAAATTACCACGGCAGACTGGCCCGATTCTCCAAAATTTGCGGCCACCTCACCCGTGGATACGTCATGACGTTCGCCGACGCAAACGTGGCGGTCTCACTAACGCATGCGACCACGCGGCGCGGGCCCGAGCTGCTCAAACATAGCGGCCACCAACGACACTGCCGGAACAGGCGATGGTCGGTGCCCCGTTTGCCGATCACCGGGGAGACGATTGACAAGGACGTCGGGCGTCAGCTCGGCGGATGCGATCGGCGAGCTTCCTCGACACCGGCACATCTCGTATGGCATAGCCCTTCACGACCGAACCGTTTTCTTCCCGCACGCCAAACAGAAGTGTTAGTCTCCGATAGTGGTAATCCGGTTACCACAGTACAAGTGCCTTATTTGCACATTATGACAACCGCGCTATTGCCGGGCCGCTCCCTGGCAGCGCGGATCGTCCGGCTTCGAAGCGAGGATCGATGGGTACGTTGGATGGCAAAGTCGCCTTCATCACTGGTGCGGCGCGAGGACAGGGCCGAAGCCATGCCGTGCGTCTGGCTACCGAGGGAGCCGACATCATCGGAGTGGACATCTGCGCCGACATTCCCTCGAGCGCATATCCGATGGCCAGCCGTGAAGAGCTCGATGAGACAATCGCGCTGGTAGAAGCGAAGGGCCGCCGCATGATCGGGTCGGTTGCCGACGTACGCGACTTCTTCGCGGTACGCGAATCGCTGGATGCCGGCGTCGCAGAACTCGGTCGTCTCGATATCGTCTGCGCCAATGCCGGTATCGCACCGCTGTCACTCGAAGCTGTACCGATCGAAACCGAGCTCGAGCAGTGGGCCGATGTGATCGGCGTGAACCTTTCCGGCACGTTCCACGCGACCCGTGCCGCGATACCCCATCTCGTCGCGGGCGAGCGAGGTGGCTCGATCATTCTGACCAGTTCGACGGCAGGTCTGGTCGGCATGGGAGGCAACGAAGGGGGCGGGCTGGGTTACGCGGCGTCCAAGCACGGCATCGTCGGAATCATGCGGTGCTTGGCAAACAACTTGGCACCACACAACATTCGGGTGAACACGGTACATCCCACGGCGGTCAACACCATGATGGCTGTCAATCCACAGATGATGGAGTGGGCCGCGAACAACCCCGACGGCGGCCCGCATCTCATGAACCCCATGCCGGTCGCACTGATCGAGCCCGAGGACATCAGCGCCGCGGTCGCCTTTCTGGCCTCCGATGAGGCCAGATACATCACCGGCGTGACCCTCCCGGTCGACGCCGGCTTCTGCAACAAGCTGTGAGCGGGGACGAGATGACAGTCGATCCACACTCGGCCGGCAGGGTGGCGGGCAAACGCGTACTGATCACGGGTGCTGCGCGTGGAATGGGCCGCAGTCACGCTGTCCGGCTTGCAGAAGAGGGCGCCGATCTCATCCTGTTGGATATCTGTCAGTCGCTGACGGAGATTGAATACCCTTTGTCCTCTCCGGAGGACCTGGCCGAGACCACCCGGCTGGTAGAGAAGCAGAACCGTCGCGCCGTCGCCAAAATCGTGGACGTCCGTGATGCGGTCGCATTGGCGGCAGCAGTCGACGAGGGCGTCGCGCAGATCGGCGGACTCGATGCCGTGGTAGCCAACGCGGGCGTGCTGACCGCGGGTACATGGGACACCACGACCCCCGACCACTGGCGAACTGTGGTCGACACCAACCTCATCGGGACATGGAATACGTGCGCGGCCGCTATCCCGCATCTCATCGACCGCGGCGGCAGCATCGTCAACATCAGCTCCGCGGCGGCCATCAAGGGCACTCCCCTGCACATCCCGTATACCGCGTCGAAACTCGGGGTCGTCGGAATGAGCAAGGCCCTCGCCAACGAGCTCGCGGCACACAATATTCGCGTCAACACGGTGCACCCGACAGGCGTCGCGACCGGGATGAATCCGGCGTCTCTGTTCACACTCCTCACCGAGGCCCGGGCAGATCTGGCGCCGCTGTTCGGGAACGCGCTTCCCGTACCGATGGTGGATGCCCTCGATATCAGCAATGCCGTGCTGTACCTGATCTCGGACGAAGGCCGCTATGTCACCGGCCTCGAATTCAAGGTCGACGCAGGCGTCACCCTCAAATAAGCGCCACACGCGGCCTGGGTTCGGACCTGGCGCGCGGCATACCACCTACTCAGAAGGCGAAACTCATGACAACCGATACGGTGGACAGTGCCGGCCTGACACGCTCGGCGCGCGGCAAACGCGAGTTCGGCGAGGTGATGACGTTCCAGGCCCCGGACGATTCCAGCCCGGCGATCGCGAACGGCCTGGTCGATTTCGTCTTCGCCGAGATATGGACTCGTCCAGGACTGACCAGGCGAGAACGACGGTTCATCACACTGTCGTGCGTCGCGGACGCCGACGCTGAGCAACCAATCGTCGACCACGTCTACGCGGCGCTGAACAGCGGGGACATCTCGATCACCGAAATCCGCGAGGCCGTCCTGCATTTCGCGGTCTACGCCGGCTGGCCGAAGGCCTCCAGGTTCAACATGATCGTGGATCAGCAGTGGGAACGCATCAATAGCTCACGCGGACAGGAGATTCCCCCACCCCAACCGCTGCTGCCACTGACAACGCCCAGTGAGCCGGAGGCCAGGGTGGCGCACGGCGAACAAGCGTTCATGGACGTCAACTGCCTGCCGTACTTCCCGGACCGGAACAATCCCTATCAAGGCGCCGGAATCCTCAATTTCGTCTTCGGCGAGATGTGGGGGCGCCCCGGATTGGGCATGAAGGAGCGGCGCCTGATCACCGTTGCCTGCGTGGCGTTCCAGGATGCGCCTTACCCGATCATGTCTCACGTCTACGCCGCGTTGAAGAGCAGGGACCTTTCCTTCGCCGAACTGGACGAATTCGCGTTACATTTCGCCGCCTATTCCGGCTGGCCCAAAGCCTCACAACTCAACCAGGTCATCGCAGAGCAGAAGACTCGCGTCCTGGACGAGTGGCGGGCCGAGGACGAGAAAGCAGCTCAGGAGTAGCCATGTCCACCAACACTATTCAGCAACCAGATCCGCCGTTGCGCGCAGGACTGGTAGTAGGCGGCGATCGGATAACCCGGACCTCCGGCGGGATCCACGAGCACATCTATCCCGCCACCGGCCGTCCGAATGCGAAAGTCAGCCTCGCCGGGCCGTCCGAAATGGACGAGGCTGTGAGGTCCGCAGCGGAAGCGCAGCGGGAGTGGATGTCGTTGACCGCCGACCGCCGCAGGGATGTGCTGATCGACTTGGCTGATGCCGTCGGGGAGAACATGTCCGAGTTCTCCCGACTCAACGTGCAGGACTATGCGGTACCGGTGTCACTGGCCATCAACACAGTTTTGGTCGAGCGCTTTCTGCGGCATTTCGCCGGATATGTCGACAAACCTCACGGCCTCAGCACTCCGGTGACGGGATCCTTCGATGTCAACCTGATCGAACGCGAGCCATACGGTGTAGTTGGCGTCATCGCACCGTGGAACGGCGCCATGGTCGTCACCGCTTCCTGTGTCGCTCCTGCCCTCGCCGCCGGCAATGGTGTGGTGCTCAAACCTTCAGTGCTGGCACCCTTCGCTGCCTTGCGGTTCGGTGAACTCTGCATCGAGGCGGGTCTGCCCGCTGGATTGGTGAACGTGGTACCGGCACAGGCCGAAGGCGGCGATGCCCTGGTCCGGCACCCAGGAATCGGCAAGATACATTTCACCGGCGGCGGCGAGACAGCTCGCAAAGTGTTGGCAAGTGCGGCGATCAACCTCACCCCCGTCGTCACCGAGTTGGGCGGCAAGTCGGCCAATATCGTCTTCGAGGACGCCGACCTGGACGCCGCCGCGCAGCTATCGGCGTACCAAGGCCCGATCGTGCAATCGGGTCAAAGTTGTGCATGCGCAAGCCGCATCCTCGTGCACGAGTCCGTCTACGAGCAGTTCCTCGAGAAGTTCGTAGCCGTAATCGAAGCCACGAAGATCGGCGATCCGTGGGACCCAACAGTGATGTTCGGACCGGTAGTCAGTGCCGACGCCGTCGATCGCATCCTCGGCGTGGTCGACCGGGCCGTGATCGAAAAGTCCGGTGAGCTGATCACCGGGGGCGAGCGGATCGGCGGAGATCTTGCCGGCGGCTACTTCATCCAGCCGACCGTGTTCGGCAATGTCGACAATCGGTCGACTCTCGCCCAAGTCGAAACATTCGGCCCGGTTGTGTCGGTGATCAGGTTCACCGAAGAAGCCGAGGCCGTCCGGATCGCCAACGACAGCCCCTACGGTTTGAATGCATTCATTCAAACCACGAACCTGACCAGGGCGCATCGGGTCGCGCGACAACTCGAGGCCGGTTCGGTCTGGATCAATCAGCTCAGCGACATCTCACCGCAAGGCCCCTATGGCGGCTACAAACAGAGCGGCTACGGCCGCACCGGCGGTCTCGACGGCCTCTACGAGTTTCTGCAGGTAAAGAACATTCGGATCGGCATGAACTGACATGGTCCCGGACGCGGAATCTCATCCCTGGGCAACGAACGGGGGCCTACCGCGCCGGCGGCTCCAACAGGTCCAAATAGTGCTCCACCAGCGCGAGCATCTCGTCATGCCCTTGGTCGAAACCGAAGTTGGCTTCGGTCACGAGGATTCGGGGCAAGGCCGACATCAAGATCGATAGAGCCACCGGAGTCATCATCTCTGCATCGATCTTGCGCTCGCGCAAGATGAATGTGAAAGCAGTGACCTGAATTTCGCGATACCGCCGGGCATAAGCCTCCAGGTCAGCGCGAATCGCCTTGCGATGGTTGGCCAGTGCGATGAACTCCTGCATCAACGCATTTCCCCGCGGGTCCCTGGATAGATCCCACAGGGCGTGCAGTGGCCGTTCGGAGGTCAGTGCACGCCAGTGGCGCTCAAAATTGGACTCGGCGCCGTCGTTGAAGACAGCGAGAAACAGGTCGTCCAGGCTCGGAAAGTAATAGTGCACCAGAGGTGGCTTGACGCCGGCCACGGTAGCCACGCGGCGTGTTGTCGCAGCGGCGTACCCCTCCTCGGTCATGATCCGGGCCGTAGCATCGAGCAGGAGACGGCGCGTCGTCGAGTCCGTCGCGGCGCGTCTGCGAGTGGGCATAGAGGCGACGCTATCACTGAGCACATGGACAGCACCGACTGGTCGTAACTCCTGCAAGATCCACACACGACATTCGGCCTGCGCCCACGGAAAACCGATATTTGCAGTTCATGACGCTGCTCATCGCGACAGGCCACTACCGCGACAATCGGCGGCCAGGTGCTTACGGAAGTACCACGTTGACATCGCCGTCTGTCCAGGTGTTCAGCAACAGTCTGGAGGCGATCCGCCAACCGGACTCCGTGCGGCGCAGCCGATCCTGGTAGCGACCGGCGGCGATGAAACGCTCACCCGCCCGCAGGTGCTGGGCCAGGTAGTAGCAACTGTGGTTGGCGTCGTCGCCCGAGACCGTTACGACATGGTTGGTGACGAAATGCTGTGTGAAATCGAGCCTTTCAATTCCCGGTCGTATCTCCGCGAGAATCTCGGCCGGTCCCGTGCACCGCCGGCCTGCCGACGAGGAATCCCACACGACGTCCGATGTGAAGACCCCCTCGAACAACGACCAGTCGCGGTCGTCTATGGCACTCGAGTAGGCGATCACCGTGTCGACAACCGCAATTCGATCCGCGAGCCATGCTATCGCGACGGTCATTGTGGGTTCCTTTCGGGATTTTGCCGAATTCCATGCCACTGACGGTCAGCAATCAGGCACCCGTTGGTGCCCAGCGACCACCACCGCCTGTGTCCTCGCGAAGGCAACGAGCGCGGGGCGTTTGTCTGCTCACCGTCCAGGCGTGAATGTGATGTGCAGTTCCCGCAATCCGCGCAACAGGAAGGTCGGCTCGTACCTGTACCGGCGACGACCGGCGGTGCCGTGCAGTTGCTCGTCGATGGCGATGTCCCGAACGCGATCGAGCAGCCGGTTCACAGTGACCTGTCCCTCGACCCGAGCCAATGGTGCGCCCGCGCAGGTATGAATGCCGCGACCGAACGCAATGTGCTCACGAGCGTTGCGCCGACCGAGCTGAAACTCGTCGGGGTCGTCGAACTTGCGAGGGTCACGATTAGCGGCGCCGATGCACAACATCACCACTGTCCCGGCTTGGATATCGACACCGCCGAGCTGTGTCGTCTTGCGTGCCAACCGAAAATCCACTTTGGTCGGGCTCTCCGTCCGCAACGACTCCTCGATGAAGCCGCCGATCAGGCTGCGGTCCTCGCGGACCTTCTGTTGCAGGTCCGGCCGTTCGCCCAGCACTCGCACCGCCGCGCTGAGCAACTTGGTCACTGTTTCCTGGCCGGCCGCGAAGAGGAAGGTTGCCGGCCGGACAAGTTCGATTGTCGAAGGTGTCGACCCGTCCGGGTACGTCGTGGCCGCCAGCACGCTCAAGATGTCCTCGCGCGGAGCACGTCGCCGATCGCTGATGTAGGCACCGAATTTCTCGTCCAACCATTCCAGGGGGTTGCTGCCGACCGGTTCATGGTCCAGGGCTCCCACTCGGCTGCCCGGATTCTTGTGCCCGGCCAGCGTGGCACGGAATTCGTCGCGATCACTGTCCGGCACACCGAGCAGGTCTGCGATGACCAGTGTGGCAAAGGGTTTGGCGTACTCGTCCAGGAACTCACACCGGCCATTGGCGACGAACTCGTCGAGCTGACGATCGGTCAGCCGCCACATGTAGTCCTCGTTCTCCTTCAGCCGCTTGGGTGTCAGCAGCTTGCTGAGCAACGACCGGGTCCTCGTGTGGTCCGGTGGGTCCATCGTGACCATGTGCTCGAAAATCGGGAACTGGTGACGATGGTCGGCAATCTGAGCGCTGATGTCATCGCCGTCGGGCACAAACGGCAACGGCGGGAACGGTCCGCCTATTGATACCGCGGCAGAAAACGCGTCGGTGTTCCGGAAGGCCTCGACGGCCTCCTGGTACCCGGTAACCACCACCACACCGTGGTGCGGTTCCCGAAACACCGGGTTCTGGCTACGCAGGTACTCCAAGTACTCGTAGGGGTCTTGGGCGATAGCCGGATCGGAAAAATAGTCGACTGATGCCAGGTCGGTCATGTGCTGGCCTTTCGTGGCCGGAGAACTGGAGAGGCGAGCCGTCGTGGCCTCGGCGGCGTTGGCGGATCGGCCCACCTCGCCGGTCGCGCCGCCGTTCCAATGCTGATCGATCGCCCAATTTCTGGATCGCCTATGACTACCACGATACGAGACGGCCGGTCAAGGCAGCAGATCGATCCCGTACCCCGTCACGACAGCCAGATCCCAAGACTCAACGCGCGACGGGATCGCGTCAAAATAGCTGGCACGCAGGTATTATGCGTGAGACAACGATCTGCGTATGGGTACCGACACTCATCCAACTCCCTTCCGCCACTGGGCAGTGCCGCTAACGGGACGTTGACAGCCCCTCGCACCGATGCGACAGTATTTGGGCGATCGATCAGCATCGATCGGTTGGCGGAATCTCGAGTTGCCCACAGGTGGGCTGCGACGAATGAGGCGGGTTATGACCGGACGAGTCGAAGGAAAAGTCGCGTTCATTACGGGTGCGGCGCGCGGTCAGGGCCGCAGCCACGCTGTGCGGCTGGCCCAGGAGGGTGCGGACATCATTGCGATCGACGTGTGCAAGCCGGTCAGCGGAAGCAAGCAGATCGCAGCATCCACACCGGAGGATCTGGCCGAGACCGCAAGTCTGGTGAAGAGCCTCGGGCGCCGGATCGTCACAGCAGAGGTCGATGTCCGCGATTTCGAGGCATTGACGGCCGCGGTTGACAGTGGAGTGGAGCAGTTGGGCAGGCTGGACATCATCGCCGCCAACGCGGGCATCGGAAACGGCGGCGCGACGCTGGACAAGACCAGCGAGCGCGACTGGAGCACCATGATCGACATCAACCTGTCGGGCGTCTGGAAGACGGTGAAAGCCGGTGTGCCCCATCTACTGTCGGGCGGCCGGGGCGGGTCGATCGTCCTCACCAGTTCGGTCGGTGGGCTCAAGGCTTATGCGAATACCGGTCACTACATCGCGGCCAAACACGGCGTCATCGGCCTGATGCGAGCATTCGCCGTCGAGCTCGGTAGCCATTCCATCCGAGTCAACGCAGTGTGCCCAACCAATGTCGATACCCCGATGTTCATGAACGACGGCACGATGAGGTTGTTCCGCCCCGATCTCGAAAACCCCGGTCCGGATGACTTCGCCCCGGTCGCCGAGCTGATGCATGTACTTCCGGTCGGCTGGGTCGAGCCGGCCGACATCAGCAACGCGGTACTGTTCCTGGCCTCGGACGAAGCCCGTTACATCACTGGCTTACCTGTCACAGTGGACGCCGGTAGCACTCTGAAGTAGGTCGGCTCACAATATTCATCGGCGATTCGCAACAGGGCTCGCTGTGCGCTCAGCTCCGCGTGCGCCTGCTCCCGAGGATTTCTTCCAAATAGAGATCGCTGGCAGCGATGCGGGAAATACCCCGAATGAGAATCGGCCCCCGGCGAGTTCGCCGGGGGCCGATTCTCATTCGAAACACACCGATATTCAGTCGGTTTCAATTGCCCATTCGGGACACGATTGGGCTGCCAGCTTGACAGACTCCTCGAGCGCCGGCGGAACGACGTGCTGCTGAACTTCGGCGTAGCCGTTGTCGTTGAGCGAGAACATCTCCGGACACAGCGACGTGCACACACCATGGCCGCCGCAGCGATCGGAGTCGACGGAAACCTTCATTATTCCTCCTTTAGAAGGGACCGAATTCTGGATGCAGTTCGATCCGTCCGCACAGCCTGGATGCCGAGCAGCGTGGCGCTTTCCTGATACGATAACCAGTCCAGGAAATGCCACTCTCCAATATTGATATATAATTTTCACACCCATTGGCATGGTCGTCAAATCAGCCTCCCGACAATACGAAGGGCTACCCAACTATCACCACCGAAGAGGGCGAGCCTCAACGGGCAAGAACGCCGAAATCGGCTCGCCATACATGCCGCAGCGGTGCCGTCGATGTCGCCCTCTGGCAACACAGACAGGATCGGCACACCCACCCATTGCCCAAAGACCCGAAAGCGGCCCGACCTCTCACGAGAACCTTTCCCTGATTGGAAAATTCGATGCGTCTGCCACCACTGCCTGCGGACCAATGGAACGACCGAACCCGAGCCGCGTTCCGCGCTCTACTGCCGCGCGCGATGCGCAACCCCGATGACGCGGGTCCGGCTATGGCTCCACTGGCCCGACATCCAGACCTGACCGAGGCGTTTCTCAACTTCAGCGTCTATTTGCTGTTCCGGTCCACACTGCCGCCGCGATTTCGGGAGCTCGCGATCCTACGGGTCGCCCACCGTCGCGGCTGTACCTACGAATGGACGCACCATCTGCGGTTCGGGCAGGAGGCCGGCCTGACTCCCGAAGACATCGAGGCCATATCCCGCGGCGAGGCCGACGATCAGTTCGATCGCCTCATCCTCGTCGCCGTCGACGAACTCGACGAGAAGTCGGAACTGTCCGACCGAACCTGGTCGGCGCTCGCGGAACGCCTCGATGAAAGACAGCGCATGGACCTGGTTTTCACCATCGGCGCCTACACAATGATGTCCATGGCGTTCAACACCTTCGGTGTAGAGGCGAGCACTGAGAGATAACCTCGCCAGGCCCGAGTTCGACGTCATCCATATCGGCTGTTCAGGATTCAGCCGTGCAGCGGCCGAAAACCCCGGCCCCGAGTTCTGGATTCGCCGAAATGGCCCGCACGACGGCACGCCGTGACGTCGTATCAGTGGAGCGCCTGCCATCCGCACCCCAGCGTGGCCGACCAGCAGGCACAGACCCACGCCCGGAACGCGCTTGCGCGGCCCTTCGGCCAGCATCCACAGCGTGTCATATCAAGTCATCAGCGGTACTGGGACTGAGTCGAAATTCCTCGGCCACTGGGCCTTTCGTGAACTCTATAATCTCGCCGACCTCGGCTTTGAGGACATTGAGCACCTCATCCGGTGTCGCATAGAAGAACGGTGAGAGAGCATCATCGTATGAGCACGCTCGGTTCGTTTCATCGGTTGCGCGGTGCCGGAGAGGATTTTCCGGCGGTCAGATCCGCACTCGACGATGTGGTGGCGCAGCACAGTTGTCTCGGCGCCACGCTTCGGGTGCTTCATCGTGGTGTCGAGGTGCTGAATGTGGCCGTTGGAGATGCGGACGCCGATCGCGGGCTGTCGCAAGACATGGTCGTGCCGTGGTTCTCCGCGTCGAAGCTGGCGGCGACCGTCGCTGTCGCCCGCGCATGGGACACCGGGCTTATACGCGCCTGCATGGCAGGCCCGTTCGGCGATGCCGCCGAAATCTGCGAGATGCTGCGCACGTCAGGTCTCAGCGGAACCGAACAGATCTTGCGCCCCGTCACATGCGCGACGCTGATCACTGATCACCGGCCACCGACAATGGTCGACGAATCAGCCGGCACCACGCGCCGCTGGGGACTCGGCGTGGTCCTCGCGGCCCCGAACTTCGGCCCTGCGTCTCCCAGATCCTTCGGCGCCTTGGGCGGCACCGCCTGCCTGGTCTTCAGTGACCCGGCCACCGAACTTACCGTCGCGCTCTACTTTGTCGGCAACACCGGCGTTGCCGACAGACTCGCTCGCGACCGGTACGTCCTCAACGCGCTCTACCGCGATCTGATCTGAACCTGAGTGGTCACCGTATCGCGGTCAGTCGCGGACATCCGAAGTTTGACCTTGCCCCTGGGGCACGGTGTGGGCTGTATCCGGTACGCCCACACCGTCAGTCGAGATTCGGGATGTGAGGACATGGATCGGAAACGAAACACGCGCCGGGGGCTCGGGGCAGCGGTCGCCGTTGTCGTGCTGTCCACGCTGGCGTGTGCGCCCGACGGGAGGGCCTCGGCTCAGGTGCGCTGGGGGGCGTGTCCTGCTGATGTCGCGACCGAGGCGCCGGAATTGCAGTGTGCCACCGTGCCGGTGCCGCTGGATTACGACGATCCCGGCGGCGCGCGGATCGAGCTGATGATCTCCCGGCTGGCGAGTACGAATCCCGGTAAGCGGCATGGTGTGTTGCTGCTGAATCCGGGCGGGCCGGGCGGATCGGGGTTGGCGCAGTCGAAACTGCTTGTCTCTCGAGGCCTGCCCGAAAGTGTGCGGGAAAGCTACGACCTCATCGGGATGGACACTCGCGGTATCGGGCATTCCGCGCCGGTGAGCTGCGGATTCACCACCGGCGGGCCTTATCAGGGCAATGTGCCGCCCTACGCGGTCGATGATGCGGCGGTGCAGGCGCAGGCGGAGATCGCCGGGCAGGTGGCCGAGCAGTGCGCGGCGAACGACCGCGGGGGTAACTTGCGGCACGTGTCGACGGCGAACATGGCCCGCGACCTGGACCGGATCCGAGCCGCGCTAGGCGAGGAGCGGGCCGGCTATCTCGGCTACTCCTACGGGGCCTCGCTGGGGGCCGCGTACGCCTCGATGTTCCCCGAGCGCGCGGATCGGGTCGTGCTCGACAGCAACTACGGCGACACCCACCTCGATCGAGACGGTCTGCGCAGGTATGCCCTGGGAATGGAGCAGGCCTTCCCCGACTTCGCGCGATGGGCCGCCGAACGGCACGGCAGCTACGGTTTGGGCAACACCCCGGAGCAGGTGCGCGCCACCTATCTCGAGCTGGCTCAGCGGTTCGACCGGGCTCCGGTGAACGGTATGACCGGCGCGGCCTTCCGGCTGAACAGTTTCGTGGGCCTCTACAGCGAAAGGTCCTACCCGCAGACAGCACAAGCGTGGCAGTCGCTGGTGAGCACCGGATCTGTTGCACCCGTAGCCGACCCGTCGCCGGACGCGGCCGCGCTGTCCCCGAACGACAATCTATGGTCGGTCTTCTTGGCGGTGACCTGCAACGACGTCGAATGGCCCGAGGACGTGCAAACATATCGGCAAGCCGTCGCCGACGACCGTGAGAGGTATCCGCTCTTCGGCGCGGCCGCCGCCAATATCCTCCCGTGCGCCGCGTGGCCGCACCGGCCTGCCGAGCCGCCGGTCGCGGTCGACGACTCAGGACCCGCCAACGTCCTGATCGTGCAGAACCGGCGCGATCCGGTCACTCCGTTGCGTGGGGGTGAACTGCTGGACGAGAAATTCGGTCAGCGATCACGGCTGCTGCGCGTCGATGGCAGCGGGCACGGCGTCTACCTTCTCGGCGGCAACGCCTGTGCTTCGCGGATCACGACCGCCTATCTAGTCGACGGTGTGCTGCCCGCCGAAGACCTCGAATGCCCGGCCGCCAGTTGAGTACTCAGCGTTCCTCGGTGTCGCTGCCCGGCGGCTGGGCCAGCAGTGCGTGCAGCCGTTGCAGGACCCGCAACTGGGCGGAGTTGTAGTACTCGGTCACTGCGTGGGCCATCGCATCGCGGACGTCATCGGGCCTCAGCGGTGAGTCGGCCGCGGGGTCGACCGTCCGCGGATACCGGACTCGTTGGCGGTGGACCATCGGCTGCATGCGCTGAGCGAGCTGTTCGATTGTCGCATCGTCGGCGTCCGCGGGTAGGGCTTCGAATTCGGCTTCGGTGGGGTCGGGATCGGCGATCATCTCACGGAACTGCCGCATGGTCTCTTCGCTGAAAACGGCGGAGTAGACGGTGAGTAGCGAATGCTGGGTGCTCGACAGGGTCCGGGACAAGGCAGCGGCCTCGGGCGGAATATGCATCGGTGCGCGATGGCGCAGGATGATGGCCAGTTCGGTGCGCACCCGGTTGATGCGTTCGACGGTCGCCGCGAGCTCGGCGTCGAGGAGGCGAATCGCTTGTTCGGGATCATGATCAGCGCTTCCTATTTCCGCGATTTGCGCCAGCGGCAGACCCAGATCACTGAGCCGTTTGATCTGTATCAGCCGAACCAAATGGGTGACGTTGTACTGCTTGTACCCGTTGGCAGCGCGTTCGGGCAGCTCGAGCAAACCGACGTCGTGGTAGTGGCGGACCGCTTTGATTGTTGTGTTCGCGAGCTCGGCGAGTCGCCGGGTGCTCCACCCCATGCTCGATCTCCTTACCTGGTCGGCCCGCCTGACAGCTCACACCTGCCCGAGGACAGGGGCAAGCTCGGGGCCGGCTCATCATCCTGAGGAAGGTGTTCTTCGGCGCGGTTCGTTTGATCGAGTCCACCGTTCGAGAACACCCTCGGTGCCCCTGTCAATGAGCGCGGCACCGGCCTGCCCATGGTGGTGCTCCAACTCACCCACGGCTGACGGTCACCGGACCGGTACGCCTGCCGGCGGGCGAGATTCATCGGATTCGCCGCCATCGCCGTGCTCACATGAGCCGCGGTGTGCGACAGGCCCTCCCGCCGGTCGCGCCGACCGAATTCGGTTCATGATCAGGTGGGAGCGAATCCGCCGATGTCGATGCCGATGGTCACGGCCGCGAGCAGCCCGCCGGCCACGGCAGCGGCTACCGCGTAGCCGGCCGCGACACGGCGGGTTCGGCCGAACACAGCGAGCACAGCAGCGGGGGCCAGCACGAGGAACGCGGCATATGCCCAGGTGGCCCAGTACGCGGGGGCGATCCCGACGGGCCGGGCTCGCAACTGCCGCGGTGTGGCATTGGGCGCGGCAATCTCGAGTGCGTGCTGGAAGGCGATGGTGATCGGGACGTAGACCAGCACCCCGACCACAGCGCCCGCGCCCAGGCCCCAACCGAGGCTCGGGCGGCGGGGCCGCTGTGTCTCGCGTGTTGTCATCGTTTGATGTTTACCTGACTCCCGACCATGAATGGACAGAGGACGATCCGAGTACCAGGAAGGGCTTGGCGATACCAAGCTTCTCGCCTTCGGCTCCGACGTCCACCGCCTGCTGGGCCAGATTGCCGCAATTGTCGCCAGCGGCGTAATCGTGTCGAGCAACTCTGAGCCGAGGGGATGGTCGCCGCCGGTGTTGCCGTAGTCGTGATCCCACGCGTCGGCGGCATTCGGGCAGCCCTGAGTTGGAACCTGAACCTTCCGTGGCACAGCAGGTTCGAGGATGTGGTGCTGGCCGGACAGCTATTGCGATGGCACGGGGCGCCACCCTGTCCAAGGTCGCGGCCCGAGCTTTCCTCGAAGGCAGGCGATTCGGTGATCAGCTTGCGACCGATCAGCCGGGAGGGGCTGCTGCAGGATGGGGTGACACCGACACCCGATCGTGCAGCAGCCCCGCAGCATATCGACCTACTCACCACGCGCGGTGTGTCAGCAATCATTCAGCGTTCACGGGCTGAATAATCCGCATATGACGTCGATCGGGCTGTCCCGCAGAGCGATGCTCGCCCTGGCAGCGAGCGTACCGTTGAGCGTTGTGGCATCCCGACGCGCAGTGGCCGCCGCCCCGCCGATCCGATACACGATGACGGCGTTCACCAACGCCAGCCAGACCGATATGTGGGTCTACGAATCCACCGACGCAACGAATTTCCGGCTCGTCCAGGCCGACGCCTACCGTCCGCCGGACGCCGACCCCGCCGACACCCCGGCAGCGGCTGCCACGACCAAGAAGGGTTTGTGCCGCGACCCCAGCGTCTTTCGTCACCTCGACGGCGAGTACTACCTGACGTACACGACCGCATGGGACGGCAACACCATCGGATTCGCTCGCAGCCACGACCGGATCCACTGGGAGTTCCTGTACGAGTACACGATTCCGCTCGACGGTGTCACCCACACCTGGGCGCCGGAATGGTTCGTCGACAGTGACGGCACGGTCAGCGTCCTGGTGAACATCAACGACGGCACGGTCTTCCGGCCCTGCGTCATGACCGCGACGACCTCATCGCTGAGCCGGCTGCATTGGACCACGCCCCTACCGCTGGCAGGCGTCATTACCGCACCGGGCGGCCTCGGCTACATCGACACCACGGTCACGTTGTCGCAGGGACGCTACTACGCGTTCGTCAAGAACGAATCGACCAAGAACGTCGAGGTAGCGGTGGCCGACCGCCTGGTCGGCCCGTACACGTTCGCGCGAACCGGGAACTGGGCGTGCTGGGGTGGACCGGGCCCGGGACAACCGCGCGAGGGACAGTGCGTGATCCCGCTCCCCGACGGCCGATGGCGGATCTACCTGGATGCCTACGACCTCGACGAACCCACGCACGGTCACTATCTCTACAGCGACACCGTCACCGACGACCTGCTCGGCGAGTGGACCACACCGAAGGACCTGCCCGTCCTGTCCGGTTTCGTCCGCCACTTCACCGTGTTACCCGAACAGCTGAACACCGGCCCCCAACCGGGCCCGAAGCCCGTCACGCGGTGAGGACGATCGGGCCGTGGGTGCCTGCCCGCACCGACCAGGCACCCACGGCCCCACTCTCGGCATAGTCACCGAACGCGCGGACCGCCGGCGCCAGCGGACGGTCCGCGAACCAGACCAGGCCAATCTCGCGAAAAGCGGGCGGGTACACCGGAACCGACGCGATCAACTCCGCAGGCGGCAGCGCGATATGCGCACCCACCGCCGAGGACGCGACGTCCCGCCACCCCACCTCGCCGGCCACTCCCTCGCCTCCTGCAGCCGACTCACCGCCACACCCGCCAGCACAATCAAAGGATGCCCTCCACAAACGCGGCACTCCAATGCGCCCTGCCGGCGGCCATCGAAACAACCCCAATTGACCCGACACCGCGTATCGACACGCCCGGAAGGCTACCAACTTCCAATCGATAGCGAATCGTCCGCAATCGCCAGATCCGTCAGGCGCGCGGCGACCACTGCCCCCACGTCACTGACGCACCAGCCCCCAAGTTGGAAGAAGGCCCCGATTGACCATACGCACCCGCGCATCATGAAACGAGGCCAAACATCGACAGTCTTCACGCCAGCTTCCAGATGCGATCGATGTGTTGGTAGGCGAGCCGCTGGTCGTACGGATTGTTGGTTGACAGGCGGCGAAAAGAGGACTGAACCCTCCGACGGGCCGCCGGCGAGCCCGCGTAAACGTCCCGGCGTCTCGATCGTTCGCGACCGATCCCATACCTCTGCCGAAGGCGTCCAACGTTTATGCCGCCTGCGGCACAGCAGGTTGCGGTTCGTTGGCACCTGCGGAACGAGCTGGTCGAAGTAGCGAAGAAGACGCTCCCGGCTACAGTTCCTGCCGGGCCGACGTCGGACCAAACAGCAGACAGGGATGCCGCATGGAGAGGCGACTCTGTCACCCGATCGTGCAGCAGTCCCCTTCGACTACCGCGACCGTAGGCAGCCGACTCGCGGCAGAACGGCACGGCGCTGGTCGGCCCGGCACCGTCACAGCGAAGGGTCGAGCAGGATCTTCGCGTCGTGCGGATTGGTTCCGGCGGTGAGGACGAAGTCGACGCGTTGCAGCCAGTTCGTCGATGCCGGGTCGAGGTAGGTCCGGGTGATCGGGTCGGGTCCGGGCATTCCGAGGAACGCCGACAATGTCTCAATCGTCCACTGGTCCTGCAGGGCCCGGGCGATCTCGAGGTCGTTGCCGCCGATGGTCATGATGCGGCCCATGACCTTGATCAGATCCGACTCCGAGCGCACGACCTCGTCCACACCGTCAGGCACCGCGCCCGTCCACGCGGCGGCCGCGAACAGGAAGCGCCCACCTCGGGTTCCACGCGTGCGTGACCCAATCATGGCGTTGGTGTAGTGGCCCAGGTCCATGGTGTGCAGGATCCAGTAGCGGCCCTCGTCGAAATCCGGGATGCTCACCACCACCGGTTCGGCCCCGACATCGAACCAGCCCTGCAGATGCAGGGTGTCGTTGTTGATCGTGGGATGCGCGGTATATGTGTCGTCGGCGAGATCGCGCAACAACTGAAACCTGTTCAGTGCGATACCCGGCTCGATGGTGGTTTCGTACAGGAATTTGTACGCCTCGTCGATCGAGTACCCGTATAGATAAGCGTCCCGCGCCAGCTCGTCGGAAACCACCACACGACCACCTCCAGAGTCATTCGAACGACGTCAGCTACATACCAACACGACCGATCCGTTAATACCGGTAAAGACTGGGCAGATGTCGCCCGAGCGCGAACAAACGTCCTGCATTCGGTCCGGGTTCAGGCGGTCATCGCCCCGAGTGGGAGTGTCGCTTCCGCTGTCAAGTGATCAGAGCGTTGTGGTCATTGACCATGGCGCGGAAGACGACGTCGGAGATTCGGCGTTTGAGGATTCGTAGCGAGGGCAGTCGGCCCGCGCCGCGGGCTGACTGCCGGTTCCACGGGCCCGGGTGCTGGTCCTTTCAGGTGTTGTTGGTGCGGGTTGATGCTGGTCAGGTGGCTGCGAGGCGTTCGTGGGTGATGGTGGGCAGCGGTGTCGAGGGTGCATGTCTGGCCAAGTGCAGGCGGGTTCGTCGGGCGTGGTGGGCGATGCGTCCGGCGGCGGAGAACAGCCGCAGCCGAAGGGGTTTCGGTTCCCAGCGCCGTGCTGGGTGGTCGTGCAATGCCAGCATTTGCAGCCACGCGGTCAGGTCGAGTGCGAGTTCGACGATCGCGCACCAGATGCGGTTGGCGTCGAAGCTGTGGAACGGAAGATTGCGCAGCCCAGTGTCTTTCGCGGCGCGGATGCGGTCCTCGCAGCGGGCGCGGCGGCGATGGCGTAGCTCCAGGTCGGGGAGTTGACCGCGGCGGGTATTGGTGGCGAACGCAGTCGACCGCAGCCCGTCGATATCGGTGAACCGCAGTTGCGCACCGGGATGTGGGCGTTCCTTTCGGACGATGCCTCGCATTCCTCGCCAAAACCGTCAACCTAGCGCCGGACGGCACCTACAACGGAGGCGCCGCCGGGCGCGAGCGTGCACACTGACTGATCGCGGCCAGCGGGAGTCTGCGGCATCCGAGCCGCGGCAGCGTCTGGATCGGCCGGCACGCGTTCGCGGGACCTCCGGCCCTAGTAAAGATTCGAGCCCGAGCCGATGCTGGCGAACATGTCACGTTCAAACGATGTGTTCGCGCCTGCGCTGCACACGGCACACGGCACACCACTGGCTGAACACGGTCGCCGAAGGCATCGGCACAGACGATCGCCGCTTCGCCTACCACGTCCTGCGCGCCTGGCTGCACACCGTCCGGGACCGCATCGGAGTCGCCGAATCGGCGCACTTCACAGCGCAACTGCCGGAACTGTTTCGCGGTCTCTACTACGAAGGCTGGATTCCGGCCCACGCTGCCGACCACCGCACCGCGACATTCGTTCACCAGTTCGCGCGGGAGGCCGGCGTGACGCCGGGCGAGGTGCCGGGACTGGCGAGCGCGGTGACCGACGCCCTAGCAATCTATGTTCACTCGGCAGCTGGAGCACACCTTCGCGGTCCTATCCATTCAACTGCGCGACATGATGCGCGGCACGACAACGCACATCCGCCCGCGCACCGAACCCGAGACGACGGCCTCCCCACCATCGAACGCCGCCTGCAGTATCTCGGCGAAGCAGTAGCAGTCCTTGCCCGGGCCTCATGGACTTGCCACCGGGCGACGTCGACACCCGCCACCCGTCGCTCGCTGGGCGACAGGCACACAATCTGCTCATGGCCGACTGATGACGATTCCCGCTACTGCGCCTACGTGATATCAGCGCGCCGCCGGAACACCGCCACGACCGCTCTGCAGATTTGCCGGCGACCGAAGGAGCGAATCCGTCATGACTGCCAAGACCACCCTGGATCTCACCGATGTCACCTTCCGCCGACTCAACAGAGGCGATACGTGCGCCGTTCGCGATCTGCACGCAGCGCTCGACGAACATGACCGCTACTACCGATTCTTCGGACCACGGCCGAAGCATTTGGAACACTTGGCCGCTGCGATAGCGAGCAACGATCCGAAACACGGCGCGGTGGGCGCATTCATTGGACACCGGCTCATCGGCGTCGCGAACTACATCGTTCTGGCAGACACAGACTGTGCCGAGGTGGCCATGGTCGTGGCCCATGAGGACCAGCAGTCGGGCATCGGCACCGCCCTGCTCACGCGCCTGGCCGAGGACGCCCGCTGCCACGGCATCGCCCGCTTCGTCGCCGATATCATGGCGACGAACTCGAAGATGATGCAGCTGCTGATGGATAGCGATATTCCGATGGCAGCCCACCGTGACAACGAGATCGTGCACGTCGTCCTTCAGCTCTGACGTGCGAAGCCGGCTGCAGGTCGAAGCGACGGATGCCAAAGGGATTCTCACCGTGAGGGTTCCGATCGGTGAGTCGAAGGAGAAGGTCACGAAAATTGACGTCGAGACCAGCGAGTAAACCGGTACCCGGCTCGAATCCATTATCCCTCTGAGCTTTTCGGATTCATCCACGTCGCGCCCAAGGTGGCGCATCACCGAGTAGCCGAAGGGAAGCCTGCACATGAGCGTTGAACGCCAGGGACCGGGGAAGACCGCCCCGATAGTGGTCGCGACCGACACAGTCGACATCAGCTCGGAGGTCACGTTCGATCCGATCATCCCCTGCTTGATCACACGATCGCGGAACGTCCGCACCGTCGTGGTCGGCAGCAAAGGCCGCGGGCCATTCCGCCGTGCCTTCCTGGGGTCGGTGAGTTCGGCCTTGGTTCACTACGCGCATTGTCCAGTCGCGGTGGTGCGCACGGCCTCGGGCTCCGATCCGGTCACTGCGCGGCAACCGGTCCTCGTCGGCACGGACGGGAGCGACAACAGCGCGCCGGCGGTCGCCATCGCATTTCAGGAGGCCGGGCTTCGGGGTGTCGGGCTGACCGCGCTGCGCTGCTGGAGCGACTCCAGTGACAATGAGGTATCCGCCGCGCTGCTGGCAGAAAGCTTGGATCCCCACCCCGAACGCCATCCCGATGTGCCGGTTCGCGCTGTCGTGGTCCGTGACCGGCCGGCACACGCACTGCTGACCGAATCGGACAACGCGCAACTGGTGGTCGTCGGCAGTCGCGGTCGCGGCGGATTCGCCGGAATGCTGCTGGGATCCACTAGTCGCGCACTGGTGCAGTCGGTCCACTGCCCGATCATCGTCGCGCGGGGCGGTGTCGGATCGGAGTAGCAGCCGCCACCCAGCAGGTCGGCGCAACAGCCATGGAAGTTGGGTGAGCCGACGCCGCGACGCCTGGCGATCGGAGCGCCTCAGTCGGTGTGCGAGACGCAGTGATACCGACCGCGCCCGCGTCGGCGTACCCTTCCTCGAGGGCGGAGTACCGGGTCTGCTTTTCCGTCAGCCGAAACGGATCCGCTGTGGATTATCGGCACTGACGCGATTTCGACGACCACACCGAGACTTGCATCCGCTTTGCGCTCGCGGCGCAGCGCACCTGGTGCCAATGTGACTTCCGGGCATCGGGGATGTAGCGGAAAGCTGACCAACTTCCCCATGGATCAGAGGCTTCGGCACGGTTTGCCGGCCCGCGTGATCGCGCAGAGTTGCTGTATGAGGATAGATGAGCACGCCGACGTTCGGGCCGGCGATATCGACAGAACGCTTCTGGGCGTTGCCTGCGAGGTCTGGTGGTCGCCCAAGGAGCGCGCCTACATCGCCTACTCCGTCGACTTCCCCGCGCTGGTGTGCTCCGATCCGTGGTCTTCGCTGGCGGCGATCGACACATTGGAGACCCGAATTCGAGGCACCATCCTCGCGGCCTCGGCCGCGAGGATGGTGCCGGGGCCATAGCACCCAGCACATCGCGGCGGCCCGGGATCCGAACGGCCCGCGCCGGGTTCGCGCCGGCCGGTGGGAGGTATTCGATGTTGTTTCGTGATCGCAGCGACGCGGGCGGCAAGCTCGCGACGCGGCTGCTTCCCCTGCGCGACACCGATGCCGTCGTGCTCGGTCTGCCACGCGGTGGAGTACACGTGGCCTACGAGGTGTCGGAGGCGCTGCACCTTCCGCTGGACGTGCTCGTAGTCCGCAAACTGGGGGTTCCGTACCAGCCCGAGTTGGCATTCGGCGCGATCGGCGAGGGCGACATCCGGGTCCTCAATGCAGAGGTCGTACGCCAGACCGGGCTGACCGAACGCGACATCGCGGCAGTGCAGACACACGAGCGACGCGAATTGGCACGTCGCACTCAGCGATACCGGCAAGGCCGCGCCCCCGTGCCGATCCGCGACCGTGCGGCGGTGATCGTCGATGACGGTCTCGCCACCGGTGCCACCGCCCGCGTCGCGTGCCGGGTCGCGCGGGCTCGTGGCGCGGCTCGCGTCGTTCTTGCCATACCGGTCGCGGCACGCGAGGCGCTGGGCTCCCTTGCTGCCGAATGTGACGAAATCGTCTGCCTGGAAACTCCCCTGTGGTTCTACGCGGTCGGGCGGTGGTACCAGCGCTTCGGTCAGACAACCGACGAAGAGGTCGCCGCGCTGCTTGAACACGCAGCGGCCGGCGGCGGCGAATGCCCCGCCCCGGAAAGCCTCGATAATCCACAGCTGGTCGACGACGAGGTGACAATCACCGTCGGCAACGCCGAACTGAGCGGACACCTGACCGTTCCGGAGGATGCGGCAGGCCTCGTGATCTTCGCGCATGGCAGCGGCAGTAGCCGGCACAGTCCCCGCAACAGATTCGTCGCCGGCTGCTTGCAACGCGCTGGACTCGGCACGCTGCTGTTCGACCTCCTGACTCCCGCGGAAGACATGGACCGCGCCAATGTGTTCGATATCGGTCTGCTGGCCAACCGCCTGGCCGACGTCACACGCTGGCTCACCGCGACGCATTACGCCGATCACATCCCCATCGGCTACTTCGGCGCCAGCACCGGCGCGGCCGCCGCGCTGCGGGCCGCCACCGAGCCCGACCTCGGCGTCGGCGCCGTCGTGTCCCGAGGTGGGCGACCCGATCTCGCCGGCACCTACTTGTCCGCTGTGCGCGCCCCGACGTTGTTGATCGTCGGCGGCAACGACCCACAGGTGATCGAACTCAACCGTCTCGCACAGCAATCCATGACATGCGAGAACCGGCTCGAGATCGTGCCCGCGGCGACACACCTGTTCGCCGAGCCGGGCACACTCGAAGCCGCAGCCGAACTCGCTCGCGACTGGTTTTCGACCCATTTCGCCGAGACGACGAGCCGGACAGGGCTGTCATGACCGAGCTGACCACCGGACACCGGATTCCTCGACAGCGGTCATGAGCCGGTACCCCTCCGAGGATTCGGTGGAATTCGCGCTCGGCCACCGCATGTAGCGTTCGACCTGCGGGTCTGCACCCCGCTAGTCGGCGGTCTTGACGTCGACCTTCGTCACCTTCTCCTTCGGCTCACTCACCGGAACGGTGATGGTGAGAATGCCCTTGGCGTAGGTGGCGTCGACGCCCTCGTCCTGGGCGCCCTCGGGCAGCGAGACGGTTCGTTCGAACGAGCCGTAGCTGAACTCCGAGCGGCCCTTCTCCTCATGGGATTGACTGCGTTCGGCCTTGATGGTGAGCAGCCCGCTGTGCACCGACACCTCGATGTCCTCGGCCGGGTCGATACCGGGGATCTCGGTGCGGACCACATAGTGGCCGTCGTCGAGGGTCTCCTCGACCCGCAGTAGGTGGCTGCCCAGCATCGGCGCCAGCCCGGGTGTGAACGCGTTCCACCAGTCGGTGAAGTCCGGCAGCAGCGAACCGGGGTGGTGGTGCGCGGGAAGCAGGTTCATGATCACTCCTCAGCTGGGTATGGGACCTTGCTACTACTCGATTCCACCCGGGCACGGCGCCGGCACATAGGGCATCGAGTCGTCATCCCCGAGTGACCGAAGTCCCCGTCCCCGGCGATGCGGGTTGCCGGTTCTCACCGATCGTGCGGACGAGGAACACCCCGGTCACCGCCGCCACCCATCGCCCCCACAGGCCGATCGGCCGACGACTGCGCGGTACCAACTGCTCGATGGTCATCGTTGGCTGTCCTCACTCGAAAGTAGTCACTTCTCGATCGTGGGCGCGAATCGCGGCACGGGACAGATCCGAAAGTCCTTGACCGTTGCCGGGTTCCGGCCGTCGGACGAGAGCTCGGCACTGTGGTCATTCGCCGCGCCGCGGCCGGATGGACCACGCTCCGGTGACTTTCGTCCATCACCAATCCGCCGCCGATCAGAGACGCTGGTAGTGATGGAGACCAACGATCCCGTCGCGGCACTCGCCGAAACGCATTCGGCCGTGGTGATCCTGTACGGAGACCGGGCCTACAAGATCAAGAAACCGGTCCGTACCGACTTCCTCGACTTCTCCACCCGCGCGGCCCGCCGGTCCGCATGCGATCGCGAACTCGAGCTCTATCGCCGCTTCGCCCCCGACGTCTATCTGGGCGTGGGGCATCTGAGCGCCCCGCCGGGCGAAGCGGATGAACCGGTGCTGGTCATGCGCCGGCTCCCGGAAGCCACCCGGCTCTCGCATCGCCTCGACGACCCGGCGGTAGCCCGCGACACTCTCGCGTTACTGATGCGGCAAGTGGCCGGCTGGCACGACCGGGCACCGTCCGGCCCGCAGATCGACCGCGCCGCGACCGTGGACGCGGTGCGCGAACGCCGGCGCTCGCTGCTGTCCGGGCTCAGCTGCCCGCCGATCGAGCACGTCTCGGCGGCCGGATCACCGGTGCGGCGATGCGGTACCTGGCGGGCCGCACGGCACTGTTCGACAAACGCATCACCACCGGCCGCATCGTCGACGGACACGGCGATCTGCGCGCAGGCGACATCTTCGTCGGGCGCCGTGCGGCTGGTGTTGATCGGCGGGCTACCCGGCACCGGAAAATCGACGATTGCCTGTCGGTTGACAGACGCCACCGGGCCAATCCTGTTGTCCAGCGACCACATTCGCGCCGGACTACGGGATGGCGTCGTCGTCGCAGGCGTCAGCGGCGAATACGACCGCCGCACCTGCACCCCCGCCGCACGCGAACATGTCTACGCGACCATGCGGGGCGAGGCACAGGCATTGCTCTCCGCCGGCCGATCGGTCGTCCTCGATGCCAGCTGGATCGACGCCACGCAACGCCATCACGCGACCCGGCCGGCGGCCGACACCGCCGCCGACCTGATCGAAATATGCTGTCGTGCACCACAGTCGGCTACCACAGTACGTATCGCCGCGCGAACCGGTTCCCAATCCGAGGGGGCTGATACGCTGAAATTTTCAGGGGTAGGGGTGCGTCAGCGTAACGACGGTAGCCCCTTAAAGCTCCAGGGCATTTCAACAGGCTGCTGAGGGGGAACTATGGCAATACGTTTGACAATTCTCTGTGAAAACTCCGTAGCCAAGCCTTTTGGGCTCCTCGGCGAGCACGGCTTTGCCTGTTATCTGGAAACGCCCCGGGGTAATTACCTGTTCGACACCGGCCATGCCGGACCCTGGTCTCCAATGCCCGCCAGCTCGGCAAAGAGCTGTCAGCGGTCAAGGCGCTCCTCATCAGCCACGGCCATTACGACCATATCGGTGCTGTGCCGCAGGTGCTTG
>CAWAJX010000005.1:0-590048 GCA_963782405.1 uncultured Actinomycetota bacterium | reverse complement strand
CGAGGCGACACCGTCGGTGGCGGCGGCCATGGCGGCCCATCAGGATCCCTGGCCGGGCGCCACCGTACTCGACACCACCGGACCGCTCGCGGAGACCGCAGCGGCCGCCCTGCGTAGCTAACCGGCAGACCAGCGAGCAGGCAAGCGTCGATCCGGACCGGTGAGCGGGCAGCGGCCCCCACGCCACATCACGATTGCGGATGGACGACCATGACCGGGCAGCGAGCGTGCTGGATCAGTGCGGCTTTCTCGAATGCCACACCGATCGCTGCCTCACTGACCGGCCCGCCGTCCACACCGACCACAACCGGCGCCGAGGCGAGGTGGCGGGCGTCCAGTGACGCGTTCGGTGTCACGGCGATCCTCTCCTTCGATGGGGCGGCCTACGAGGTGCTCGGCCGTTGATCTCACGGTAGAGACGACGACGGGTGCCGCGATGCTGCCGAAGATCCTCACCTTCGCAGCGATCACTCGCCCTGCAAGCCGCACCGCGGGTACCTGCGGCCATGCCCGGCGCGGGACCTTGGTCCCGGTGCAGGAGCCGACGGTCCCTGTTGCGGCCTTCCGGCCCGCGCCATGATCTATGCAGGAGGTCAGTCATGTACGCTCGCGACATTCTCAGCCGTCCTGTGATCACCGTTCACGCGGAAACAGCACTGCCGCAGGCTGTTTCCCTGCTCACCGAACGAGGGTTCGCCGCCCTTCCGGTTGTCGACGACATCGGGCACGTCATCGGCATACTCTCGGAATCCGACGCACTTTCTGCAACGCCCTCCGACACCACCGTCGATGTGGCCATGACGACTCCGGCGGAGGTGATCGAACCCGGCACCGACGTTCCCACCATCGCCGCCAGGATGCTCACCCGACAGCTGCGCTCCATGCCCGTCGTGGAAGCCGGAGTCCTGGTCGGCATCGTGGCCCGCCGCGATCTGCTGCGCGCCCTGATGCGCGACGACACGGCGACCGAAGCGAAGATCCGAGCCCTGCTCGACGACTACGCCGGTAGCCGCCGGCGATGGACCATCCGCGTCGACGACGGTCGCGCCGTCGTTACCGGCGCATTCGCCGACGCAGCCGAACAACAGACGGTGACCGCACTGGCCCTCACCATCGACGAAATCACGCACGCCGAAACAGTTCCAGGGCCGAGCCCCGCCGCCGACAACCCGGCCCCACCGCTGTCGGAATGGCTACAGCGCAAGGCCGACGAAACCATCGGGTGAACCGTCGTTACCTGTGAAAGCGCCTGATCCTTGCGATCGATACCGTCGATTCGGCGACTACGCCATGGTGGTTGTTCGACAGTTCCGCTGTGGGCGCACCACACCGCCGGTCGCAGTACCCGAAGGCACCGGCGCGGGGCCTCTCGGATCACGCTCAGGCGGCCGCCGCCTACGAAAACCTCGCGGACCCGGGGTCGAAGTCCACGGTGTCCAGTGACCTTTCGACACTGCTCCGCCCCGATGTCGGCTTTCCGGTATCACGGCCGGCCGAATCGGAGGTCGTCGTGCAGGCAGGTGATCGTCTCCGCGAGCAGCGGTGCGATCGAGAACACCTCGACCTGCCCGGTTTCCTCACTGTGCAAGACACTGTCGGTCACGACGATCCGGCGCAGTCCGAGTTCGTGCAGGCGCGCCGTCGCGCCCTGCACGAGTGGACCATGGGTGGCTGCCGCAAGAGTGTCCGCGGCTGTGTAGCGCACCAGCCGGGCCGCCGCCTCGATGGTCGCGCCGGTGCAGATCATGTCGTCTACCAGGGCGACGGGACGCCCGGAGACCTCGCCGAGCAGGTCGAGCGCGCGCACGCTGGTGTCGCTGATCCTGTGTTTGCGCACCACCGCGACCGATGCGTCGAGCACCGACGCGAACTCTTCGGCACGCGCGCCGGCAGCAAGGTCGGGAGCGACGACGACACCCCGCCCGATCATCGCGGAAACCAACTCGTGTGCGAGCAGCGGCACCGCGGTCAGCACCTCGACCGGGATCGGGCAGATTGCCTCGAATCCCGGGCTGTGCGGATCGACCACGATCATCCGGTCGGCGCCCGCGTGGGCGATCGCCTCGACCACTACACGTGCCCCCACCGCCTCACCGGCCACTGTCCGGCGATCCTGACGCGCGTAGCCGAAATACGGGACCACCGCGGTGATCCGGCCGGCGCCGGCTCGTCGGCAGGCATCGAGCAGCAACAACAACTCGACCGTATGCTCGGCCACCGGCGGCGAGGTCGGCTGCACGATGTACACATCTGCGCCGGCCACGTCCTCGACGACCACTCGGCGTTCACCGTCCGCCGACCGTTGCAGCACGCAGTTGGCTGACCCCGCACGGATACGTGCGACCACCGCGTCGGACAGCGGCGGGTTCGCGCTACCGCGAATGATCCTGACAGCGCTCATCGCACCTCGGCTCCCGGTTCCGGACTGCCGGCGAGGAAATCGAGGCAGGCTCCGATGGTGGCCAGCCGCGGGTAGTCACTCTCGGCGATGGGTTCTGCGCGCAGGTCGGAGAGTCGTTCGACAAAGGTGAGGAAATCCAGGGAGTCCAGTTCCAGGGCGGCGCGGAGGGGCTCGTCCGGTCCCAGCGCCGCCAGTTCGGCATCGGTGGCGAAACCTCTCAGTGCTGCGCGGACCGCGGCATCGGCGGATTGTCGGGAAATGTTGGTGGACATGGGTTCACAGCTCCTGGGGACGTTGCAGCACGTCGGCGACCGCACGCAGGAATCGGGCGCCGGTCGCGCCGTCGCTGGCGCGATGGTCGGCCGACAGAGTGGTGGTCACCTGGGGCCGCACGCCCAGCAGACCGTCCACGGCGCACGGTCTGTCGGTCACGGCGCCCAGCCCTACGATCGCGACCTGGGGTACGGCGATCACACCGAATACCGACTCCACACCCAAGTCGCCGAGATTGGTCACCGTGACGGTCGCGTCGGTCACGTCCGAGGACCGCAGGCGCCCGGAGCGGGCGCGCTCGACGACCGATCGCATCGCCGACATCATGCCCGCCGCGTCCATCGCGTCGGCGTCTGGAATCGTCGGCACGATGATGCCCCCGCCACGCAGCGACACGACGACACCGAGATGGACGGCGGCCGCGGGCCGGAACTCGTCGTCGATCCAGTGTCCATTGAGCTGTGGCACCCGCCGGGCCGCGAGCGCGACCGCGCGAAACAACAATGCGGGCAGCAGGATTCGCTCGGGCACCGGAACGGCGGCGTTGCGCTGGCGCAACCGGTCCGTGGCGGCGGAGACGTCGACGGTTTCGGACAGGTAATAGTGCGGCACGGTCCGTTTGGACAGGGTCATCGCCGCGGCGATCGTCGAGCGCATCGCGGTGACATCGCGGGCGCCGGCGGTTTCCGGTACCCGGACCGTCTCCGCGCCGACCACCTCGCTGTCCGGCGCGGTCGACGCCGGGCGCCGGGCACCGGATCCCGCATCGAGCGGAACATCGCGGGCGCGAACGGCACCGGCCGGGCCCGTTCCCACCGCGGTGGACACGTCGACGCCACGCTCTTCAGCGAGTCTGCGGGCCAGACCGGAGGCACGCGTGTGCTCGGGCGATCGCCGTCCGTTCGAGACGGCGGCGTCCGCGTCGGCGCCCGACCGATTCGCGACCGGCGCCGAATCCCGCTGCCCGGCAGCTTGTTCCACATCGCCACGCAGCACCCGCCCACCGGGACCGGTCCCGCGCAGAGTCGCTGCCTCGAGTCCGGCCTGCTCGGCCAGACGGCGCACCAGCGGCGTCATCCGCGCGGGTCTTTCGCGAGGTTCGTGATCCGCCGGCGAGACGGCAACCGGCCCGGTCGCGGCGGAATCCTCAGCGCCGGGTTCGGGGGTGCCGGCTTCGGTGGCGGCGGGTTCGGGGGCGGCGGGTTCGGTGGTTATCGTCGCCAGTACGGCGCCGACCGGGACGGTGCGTCCCTCGGGCACGACGATCTCGTCGACGACACCGTCGCCGAAGCATTCGATTTCGATGGCGGCCTTCGTGGTGTCGACCTCCGCGACGATATCTCCGCGTTTCACAGCGGAGCCGGGGTGGACGAGCCAATGGAGCACGGTGCCCTCGGTCATGTCGGCTCCGAGTGACGGCATGCGGAATTCGGTCATCTCATGCCACCGCCTCGTGCACCGCGGCCAGCACGCCGACTGGGTCCGGCAGCGCGGCATCCTCGAGCTGACGCGCGTACGGGATCGGCACCTCGGCGCCGCATACTCTGCCGACCGGCGCGTCGAGATCATAATAGGCGTATTCGGCGGCGCGAGCGGCGATTTCGGCGGCGATGCCGACACTGCGCCACGCTTCATCCGCGATCACGAGCCGATGGGTGCGGCGCACCGAGCCCAAAACGGTCGCCTCGTCGATCGGGCGCAAGGAACGCAGATCGACCACGTCCATCGAAATACCTTCCGCAGCAGCCAGATCCGCCGCCGCCAATGCCACCGGCACGGTCGCGCCGTACGCGACGACCGTGACATCGGTACCTCGGCGCCGGACCGCCGCGGTCTCGATATCCACACCGGCGACCTCGTCCGGTAGGTCCGATCGGCTGTTGTACAAGGTGATCGGTTCGAATACAACGACCGGATCCGGATCCTGCAACGCGGTCCACAACATCGCCCGCGCATCGGCGACCGTCGCCGGGCACACGACCCGCAGGCCGGGTATGTGGGCGTAGAACGCCTCGAGGCTGTGTGAGTGCTGGGCGGCGAGCTGGCGGCCGGGACCGGTGGCCATCCGGATGACCAGCGGCACACCCAGTTGCCCGCCGGACATGTGCCGCAGCGTCGCGGCGTTGTTGAGAATCTGGTCCAGCGCGAGCAGGCTGAAGTTCACGGTCATGATCTCGACGATCGGCCGCATCCCGGCCAGCGCCGCGCCGATTCCGGCGCCGACGAACGCCGATTCGCTCAGCGGTGTATCGCGAATGCGAGCCGATCCGAATTCGTCGAGCAATCCCCGGCTGACTCCGAAACAACCGCCGTAGGCGCCGACGTCCTCGCCCATGAGAAATACACGTTCGTCACGAGTGAGCGCCTCCCGCAATGCCTCCCGCATCGCCTCCCGGTACGTGGTCATGGTCGCTCCGCATAGACGTTGCGAGTCAGGTCCGAGACCGGTTCGGCCGGGGCCGCCTCGGCGGAGGAGATCGCGGCGTCCAGCTCCGTATCGGCCTGCGCCCGCATGTCCGTCTCCTCGTTGTCGGCGAGTTCACCGGCGGCGCGCAGCCGTTGCGACATCAGCGCGATGGGGTCACGCTCGCGCCACCTCGCGATCTCGGCCTTGTCGCGGTACCGGTCGGCGTCGTAGAGCGAGTGGGCCCGGAATCGGTAGGTACGCAGTTCCAGGAAGCAAGGGCCGCCGCCGGCCCGGATAGAGGTCGTCGCGCGGCGCGTCGCCGCGGCGACCGCGACCACGTCCATACCGTCGACCGGCCACGCCGCGAGGCCGTAGCCGGCGGCCCGCAGCGCGAGATCGGTCACCGCGTGTTCGCGAGCCAGCGCGGTGCCCATGGCGTACTGGTTGTTCTCGCAGGCGAACAGAACGGGCAGCTTCCACAGTGCGGCCAGATTCATGCACTCGTGGAATTCCCCCTCAGCCACGGCACCGTCACCGAACAAACACACCGTGACGCGGTCGTGCCCGGTCATGGCGTCCGACAGTGCGAGACCGATCGCGATGGGCAGCCCACCGGCCACGATCGCATTCCCGCCGTAGAAGCGCCGTCCCGCGTCGAACAGGTGCATGGAGCCGCCGCGGCCGTGGCTGCAGCCGGTGGTACGGCCGAACATCTCGGCCATGAGTTCGGCCATCGGGATCCCGCGCGCCAGCGCGTGACCGTGTTCGCGGTAGGTGGAGACCACGGCGTCGTCGGCACCGATCTCACTCAGAAGTCCGGCGGCCACCGCTTCCTCACCCACGTACAGGTGCAGGAACCCGCGGATCTTCTCGGCGCTGTAGAGCTCCACGCACCGTTCCTCGAATCGACGGATCCGGATCATCTGTCCCAGCAGCCGCTTTCGATTCGCGGCCGTATCGCGGGGGGTCTCGGTCGAGGCGCGGATCTCGGTTTCGGTGGTACTCACCGCATCGCCTCCAATGTCGAGGTGTCACCTTCGGGCAGGCCGAGCTCGCGCGCCTTGAGTAGCCGGCGCATCACCTTCCCGGATCGGGTGTGTGGCAGGGCGTCGACGAAATCGATGCGTTTGGGGGCGACAGCACCCAGCGCGCGCCGCCCGAAGGCGGTCAGCTCGGCGCGCAACTCCTCGCTGGGCTCGAATCCGCTGTGCACCACCACGAATGCCTTCACCAGCTCGCCCGCCACCGGATCCGGTGTCCCGATGACACCGGCCTCGGCCACCGCGGGATGGGACATGAGCACGCTCTCCACCTCGAACGGCCCCACCAGATGTCCGGCGGATTTGATGACATCGTCGGCGCGGCCGACGAACCAGTAGTAACCGTCATCGTCACGGCGGGCGAGATCACCGGTCAGATACCAGCCGGCGGCGAAGGTCTTCGCATAGCGGGCCGGTTCGTTCAGGTAGCCGCGGAACATCGACGGCCACCCCGCCCGCAGCGCCAGCTCGCCCACTTCGCCGACGTCGGCGTGGGTCACCTCACCGGCGGTGACGTCGGCGCGGCCGCCGGGACCGCGACGCAGGATCGTGGCGTCCACGCCTGGCAGCGGCTGTCCCATCGAGCCGGGACGTACTTGCGCCGCAGCGATATTCGCGATCATGATGGCGCCGGTTTCGGTCTGCCACCAGTTGTCGTGGACCGGGCGCCCGAGAACTCGCCGTCCCCACACGACAACTTCCGGATTGAGCGGCTCACCGACACTGGCCACGAAGCGCAGGCACGAGAGATCGGTTCCCGGCGGCAGATCCTCGCGGCGGCGCATCAGCATCCGCAGTGCCGTGGGCGCGGTGTACCAGACCGAGACCCGCTCCGCGGTCAGGATGTCGTACCAGCGTTGCGGATCGAATTCCGCCTCGTCGCTGATGACGGTGGCGCCCAGGCTGAGCGGCGCGATCACCCCGTAGGACATGCCGGTCACCCAGCCCGGGTCGGCGGTGCACCAGAACACGTCGCCGCCACGCAGGTCCAGGGCGGCGCGCGCGGTCGCCCGATGGGCCACGATCGCGCCGTGCACATGGACCGCGCCCTTCGGCCTGCCCGTGGTGCCGCTGGTGAAATGCAGCAGCGCTGGATCTTCGAATTCCGTTCGCACGATGGGGAATTCGTCGTCTGCGGCCGCCATGGCCGCCGGTAGTGCCACAAGTCCCGGCAGATCGGTGTCGGCATCGACGGCAATGACGTGCCGCAGCATGGGCAGCGAGTCACGGACCGGGGCGACCTTGCGGCGGTAGTGGGCCACGGTGGTCACCAGTGTGCTCGCCTGCGCCAGCTCCAGCCGTTCGCGCACCGGTTCAGGACCGAACGCCGAGAACAACGGCGACACCACACATCCGGCCTTCCACGCACCGAGACACGCGATATACAGCTGTGGGGTGCGCCCCAGCAACAGGCACACCCGTTCGCCCCGATACACCCCGAGAGCACGCAGGACGTGGGCGAACCTGTTGCTCAGCCGTACCAGATCGGCGCACTCCAGCACGGTCGTCCCGCCCGCCGCCGACAGCCAGCGCAACGACGGGGCCGGACCAGCCTGCGACTCCAGATGCCGATCCACCGCCTCGACAGCCATGTTCACACCGCCATCGGGCAGACCCACGAGTTCCGATCGTGCAGTGGACCAGGAGAATTCGCGCCGCGCCTGTTCGTAGTCGGGGATGTTGGCGGCGGCGATGTCAGCCGCCGACTTATCGATCGGCTCCCAGCGCGGCGCAGCCGCAGCCTTCGCGTTGTGCCGGCTCACGGTGTCCATCGCGCCCTCCGCTTCGCCGCTGTGACGTGCCTGCCCGATATCCAGTCAACGGCGCGACGACCGGTCGCGGGGAGGGCGGAAAGACCCTAGCGGCGATGACCTCTGTCGCGGCGGCCACGCACCGGTGCCGCTAGTCCGATCGCCGCGCTCCGCCGGTGTCCAGCGTGTTGATTCGACGGGTGTACTCCTCGTCGTCTATCTCACCGCGGGCGAAGCGTTCGGCCAGGATCTGCTGCGGCGACGGCCGGGGCAGATCCGGGGGATAGCGATCGGGTCGGCCGACGTAGCGAGCAGCGCCACGATCGCCACCACGACCAGGACCCAGAAGATCACCATGCCGGCGAACATCAATCCATAGCCCCAGCCGCTGAGATTGTTGCCGTACCACATCATCATCGCGGTGTTCCCTCCTGCGATGTAGCCGCTCGCCGATCACATCGGCATCATCGGGCAGATTCCCTGCTGGTGCAGCCACATCATCACCGCGTGCAGGGCCCGCATCATCGGCGATTGCATATCCATGGCGTTCATCTCCTGCCTGTACGGCACTCGGACCGGGCACCCGATTCCAGCCTCACCCTGCAGCATCGACGCCCGGCAGAGGCCAATGCCACTGACTCTGCCGCCGCCGGCCCCTGTTCCGCCCTCCATCGCCGGTGGCGAGGCGGGGCCATTGGTCCCGCGCCGGGAGGGAACCAGTCCCCTCCCCCAGGCCACGGCACAAGCGCACACTCGCGGGTAGGCGCACGGGGTCGTCTCGCACTGATCGATGCGCCGCCAGTGCGTACCGCGGAATCCGAGCCGGCGACCCGCACCGGCACGCACTGACCACCGGCGCCGCTGCTGCGCCGCAAGTGAGGTAGCCGATGTTGCACGAGACCATCCCGCTGGGCCGGATCGCCGGTGTCCGGATCGGTGCGCACTGGTCGGTGCTGGTCACCGTCGCTCTGTTCGTCTGGATACTGGGCGTCGAGCTGCGCGGCAACGGCAGTCCGGCGTTCGTGTGGTCGGTGGCAGCATGCGCGGCACTGACGCTGTTCGCGTCGCTGACCGCGCACGAATTGGCCCACTCGATCGTCGCCCGGCGGCACCGGGTGCGGGTCGAGCGGATCGTGCTGTGGTTGCTGGGCGGCGCGTCCGAACTCGGTGGCGAGCCGTCCGACGCGCGCAGTGACCTGCGGATCGCGATCGCCGGTCCGGCCACCAGTCTGGTTCTGGGCGCGGTATTCGCCGCGGCGGCAACGGCCGTCGACGCCGTCCGGCCCGGGAGCGCCGTGATCGCGGCCCTCGGCTGGCTGGCAATGACGAATATCGTGCTGGCACTGTTCAATCTCCTGCCGGGAGCACCGCTCGACGGCGGCCGCGTGGTGCGCGCGATCGTCTGGCGGCGCACCGGCGACCGGTTCCGCGCGACGACCGTGGCCGCGCGCAGCGGTCGAGTGCTCGGCACCGTGCTCGTGGCCCTCGGCGCCATCGACGTCGTGGTCGGACGCCAGCTCGGCGGCTTGTGGCTCATCCTGCTGGGCTGGTTCCTGCAGACCGCCGCCAACAGTGAACTCGCGGCGGCCGGCTTGCGGCATCGGCTCGGTGACACCACGGTTCGCGATGTCATGACACCGCATCCGGTGGCGGTGCCGGCCGACTGGACGATCACCCGCCTGCTGGCTTCGACGGCCCCGCACACCGGCCATCGTGTCTTTCCCGTCGTCGACGGTGGCGGTCGCCCGGTCGGCATCATCGCGTGGTCGGATCTGACCGCGACCGCCGGATCAGCGCGCGATACGACAGTGCTGCGTTCGGTCGCCAGACCGTTGCGCGCCGCCGCGGTCGCCCGCCAGGACGAGGCGCTGGCCGATGTGGCGACCCGAACCGTGTTGCGCCCCAAGCTCGATGCCATCGCCGTGGTCGATGGATCCGGCCGCCTCACCGGCGTGGTCACCGCCACCGATCTGATCACCGCATGTGACCGCTCGGCGCTGGGCCTGCCGGTCACCGGCACCGGCCGGTCCCCGGGGTCTGTGCCCGGCCCGTATCGACCACACCACCTTCCTACGGATCCGAGGACGCCATCATGACCGCAGAACCGATCCTGCGTGACTCCCCCCAGCCGATCTTCCGCCACCGCCGAGAAGCCGGGCGGGTGCTGGCCGAACTGCTCAGGCACTATCGCGAACAGCCCGGTGTGATCGTCCTCGGTCTCGCGCGCGGCGGTGTACCGGTGGCCTGGGAGGTCGCCGCGGCATTACGCGCGCCGCTGGACACCCTCATCGTTCGCAAACTCGGCGCGCCCGGCAATCCGGAGCTCGCCATCGGTGCGCTGGCGCCGGACGGTCGTATCGTCATCAACGACGACGCGGTTCGCGGATTGCATCTGACCGCCGAACAGATCCGGTCGGCCGCCCAGCACGAGGCCGCCGAGCTGGCGCGACGTGAGCGGTCCTACCACGGCGACCGACCGCCGCTGCAGGTCGCCGGTCGCACGGTTGTCCTGGTGGACGACGGCCTGGCAACCGGCGCAACCATGTTCGCCGCGGTCGAGGCGATCCGCGCAGGTGAACCCGAGCGAATCGTTGTCGCGATTCCCGCCGCACCCGAATCCACCTGTCGCGAATTCGACGCCCTCGTCGACGAGATGGTCTGCGCCACCATGCCCGCGCCGTTCCTCGCCGTCGGCGACTCGTTCTGGGACTTCACCCAGGTCGACGACGACGAGGTGCGTGAACTGCTGGCGACACCCACCGTCGACACGGCGCCGGCAGCGGTGCGAGATCCGGCATTGATCATCGCCGAGGCGGCGATCGGCGCACCGGATGGAGTCCCACCCCAGCGCGCACTCGACGACCTCATCGGTGACGCCCACTTCGTGCTGATCGGCGAGAGTTCACACGGCACCCACGAGTTCTACGCCGCCCGGGCCGCGATCACCCGCTGGCTCATCGGTGAGAAGGGGTTCACCGCCGTTGCCGTCGAAGCGGATTGGCCCGATGCCGCTTATGTCGATCGCTTCGTGCGCGGCCTCGAGGACGCCACGCCGACACTGGCGCTGCGGGGATTCGAACGCTTCCCGAGGTGGATGTGGCGCAACACCGTGGTACGCGATTTCGTGGGCTGGCTGTGGCTGCACAACGACTATCAGCATCGCATCGGACAACCGCGCACCGGCTTCTACGGCCTCGACCTCTACGGCATGCACCGGTCGATGCGGCACGTCATCGGGTACCTGCAGCAGGTAGACCCCGCCGCGGCCGAGCGGGCCCAGCACCGCTACGCCTGCTTCGACCGCACCACCGATCACGACGGCCAGGTCTACGGTTTCTCAGCCGCGTTCGGCGCGGGAGCCTCCTGCCAGGCCGAGGTCGTGCGGGAACTGATCGACCTGCAACGCAACGCCACCACCCATCAGCAGATCCGCGACGGCGAGGCATCGTTCGACGCGCTGCGCAACGCCTGGACCGTGCGCAACGCCGAGGCCTACTATCGCGCCATGTTCGGCGATCGGGTGTCGTCGTGGAATCTGCGTGACGAACATATGGCCGACACCCTCGATGCACTCGCGGCGCATCTGCGCCACGATGGCAACCCCGCCCGAATCGTGGTGTGGGCCCACAACTCCCACGTCGGCGATGCACGAGCGACGGAGATGGGCGCTGAGGGACAATTGTCGTTGGGTCAACTGGTCCGCGAACGACACGGCCGCGACTGCCGCACGATCGGCTTCATCACCAGCCAGGGCACCGTCACCGCCGCCGGCGAATGGGACGGTGAGGCCGAACGCAAAGTCGTACGCCCCGCCATCGCCAGCAGCGTCGAACAACTGATGCACGACGCGGGGCCCGAGAGCTTCCTGCTCCGTACCGACACCGCCGGTCCCGCAACCGAACTGTTACGCCGGCCTCGGCTCGAGCGGGCCATCGGGGTGATCTATCGGCCAAGTACCGAGCGGCACAGCCACTACTTCCACTCCCGGCTCGCCGACCGGTACGACGCGATCATCCACATCGACCACACCACAGCCCTGCAGCCGCTGGAACCGACGCACCAATGGTCCGCGGGAACCACCGCTGACACCTACCCCAGCGGTCTGTAGAACCGCGGCCGTGTCGTGGCCATCACCCGCCGCAGCGGTCGGCGCCGCCGGCCCGATCGCGTCAGCGGCTTTCGAGTTGCCGGCGCACGACGGTGATCGGGCACTCCACCGAGTTGACCAGGGCTGTGCTCGTGGACCCCAGCAGCATTCCCACGAAACCGCCGCGTCCATGACTGCCGACGACGACCAGCTGCGCGTTGTCCGCCGCATCCAGTAGCGACCGCACCGGCCGATCGAGGACCGCCTGCCGGTCCACCTTCACATCCGGGTAGCGCTCGGCGTATCCGGCCAGGCTTTCCGCCAGCAGCGCGTCCTCGGACTCGCGCATCTCGTCCCATCCCACGATCGCCGGGTCCAGACCGCTGCTCCGGTCACTCCACGCATGCAGCACCACCAGCCCGACATTGCGGCGCGACGCCTCCTCGAACGCCAGCTCGAGTGCCGGCCCGCTGTTGTCGGTGCCGTCTACGCCGACCACAACAGGTTTGACCGCGCTCACCGCGTCGGTGGCCGACATCGAATGCACCACGGTGACCGGGCATTCGGCATGCCGAGTGATCGCCGAGGCCACCGAACCCAGCAGGCTACGCCCGATCGCTCCCAGGCCATGGCTACCGACAACGACCGCTCGCGCATGCTTCGACGCCTCGATCAGATGGCCAATGATCGCATCGGCTGTGACTTCGGTGGTGATCACCGGCGGATGCTCGCCTGTGGCCGCGCGGGCAATCCGAGCGGCCTCGATCAAAATGCGCTCGCCGTCGAGGTGCAGCCAGCTCATGTCGTCTTCGGTCGGAATCGGCGACGGGCCGAGCCCGCCGCCGAGTGCGATGGAGGTCACCAGGTGCAGAGGTCGACTGTGCAGCGCGGCCTCGGCGGCCGCCCACGCCGCCGCGTGGTACCCGACCGCCGAGCCATCGACCGCAGCGACGATCGCGGGCTCGGTGTGCCGCTGCGGTACGGCGGGACGCTCGGTCATGATGTTCTCCTCACCGGTCGGAACTTACCGAGTTTCTCTGGGGCGGCTGATCATTCGCCATTCGCGCGCCCACCCAGCTCGATTCCGAGCTCCACACAACCAGGACGTCGCGAACACAGTGCCTCCTGCGCCGCAGCAGATTACGACGAATGCGGAGACACCGGCACCGATTCCACGGATGGCCGCGGTGTCCGCGGGCGGGGGCGCTGTGGTCATATGTCCGCCCGGCCCCAGCCACACGGTGACCGGCTCGCCCCGCCGGGCGGTATCGGAGACGGTTGTGGTCGCGTGGTTGGGACGGCCGTTGTGGACCCACTGCACGGTGGCTTCGTACCGATCGGAGGACACCTCCATCGCCACCGTCGGTGTGTGGACCGGCTCGGTGATTATGGTCGCGGTGACCGGAGTCTTCGCCGTGTTCTCAGCGCGAAGCTGCGCGGCGGCTTCGGTATAGCGCGCGGTAGCCATCGCCGCACACAGCGGCACGGCGGCCATGACAACGACGACGGCGAGTATCCGAATCGCGGCCTCGACGCGATCCGACGGGCGCATGAGCGGATTGCCGGTCCACGGCGAGCTGCGCCACAGCCGCAGCACCAGCGAGGGGCAACTTCTCATTTCCACGTCTCCTCACAGTCGGGTGAGGACGTCGTCGAGCGGCCGTCGGAGGTGGGCGGCGGAGTCGGGGAATTGGTTGCGGCCCAGCCGGTCCGGATGATCACCTGCGGGCAGCCGCTGCCGTCGAGCAGGCCGGTGCGCAGGTCGGCGCCCACTACGGGAACCTCGAGCGGTTCGGTGAGCGGGCAACTCGCCAAACCCAGCGTGGTCGCGGTCAACACGATCGCGCTGGTCGCCTCGCCGGTCCGCAGCCAGCTGACTCGATCGTCGCCGGCGGTGTAGAGCATCAGCATGCGATCGACCTCTGCCATATCGCGGACCACCGCCTGCGGCAGCCGGGGCTCGGCGAACGGTCGGGTCGCCGCACCGGCCGCGGCGACCGCGTTGCGGGCGGGCACGCCGTCGGGTGCCGCGTGATGCCCGCTCCAGCGAGCCAGCTCGGCCCGGTACTCACTGTCGGCGTCGTGCACGGCCGCGGCGTGTTCGAACGCCCGCAGCAATTGCACCCGCCCGGCGTCGGAAGCAATATCCCGTACCAGGACCCCACATGCGGCTGCTGCCGCCGTGAGTGTGTCGAGATGGCCGTCGGGGACCTCCCCGGACGTGTAGCGACGACGGTCGCGGCATCGTTGTGTGATCGCGCGCGAGAGCCGCACCGCAGCTCACCACCAGATCACGCATGTCGGGATCGGTGTGCAGTCGCCGATCGGTATCGGCGTAGAGCTGGACGGTGTCTTCTCCGATCCGCCACAGCCAGGGTTGGCTGTTGTGCACCGAAGGTGCCCGCACAGCCAGGCCACCGCGGCGGTCAGGGTGTCGTGATCGGGCCGGTTCGTCATGGGTCTTCACTCCCCCGCCGAAGCGGGCATATTCAGGACTTGGCCGGCCGTGGCACCACCGTCGACGACGAATTCCGAACCGGTGGAGAAAGTGGCTTCCGTGACGATGAACCTGACCATGGCCGCGACCTCGTCGGGCTCACCGAATCGCGCCAACGGTTGTGCGGCGGTGACGGATTCGTCCATACCGGCTGTCATCGCGGTGCGGATCGGGCCCGGATGCACCGAGCACACGCGAATGTTCGACATCCCCCATTCGAGCGCGGCGGCCTTGGTCAGTCCGCGCAGGCCCCATTTGCTGGCGACATAGGCGCCCACATCCGCGTAGCCGATCAGGCCCGCAGTCGAGGAGATGTTGACCACGACGCCGCCACCGGCCCGGCGCAGACGCGGACCTGCCAGATGCATCCCCAGCCACGGCCCGTAGAGATTGACGTCGAGTACATGGCGGAACATCACCGGCGGCTCGGCGTCCACGCCGCCGAAATCGACGATTCCGGCGTTGTTGACCAGGACCGCCAACGGCCCGAACGTCGCCTCGGCATCGGCGATCACTGCCTCCCACCCATCCTCGTCGGCCACATCCAGCCTCCGGAAGATCGCATTGGCGCCCAGTGACTCCGCGGTCGCGGTGCCGTCGCGTTCGAGCAGGTCCGCGATCACCACCCCGAGATGTTCCTTCGCAAGGGCCGCCGCCACGGCGGCGCCGATACCGCGCGCGCCCCCGGTGACGATCGCGCTGCGACCACTGAACATGCTCATCGTCGTCATCCCTTCGGCTCGGACGTCTCCGACATCAGCATCGCGCTCGCGACACGCGCCGGGCACGGGCCGAAAGTCACCGGTGGCCCGAGTCTTCGGACAGTCGTCGTGTCAGGTGACTTCGCGTATCCGGCACGACCAACGTCGGACATAGCGCCCGTTGCAGCAGCGTCGCACTGGTCGATCGTGCGGCGGTTCCGGTGAGTCCCGCCCAGCCGTGTCGGCCCACCACCAATAGCTGTACGTCGTCGGATTGCTCGAGCAGGGCGTGCGCCGGGCTACCGGACACCACGGTTGTGTTCAGCCGGACCTCGGGATGCTCGCGCGTCCACGGGGCCAGATGCTGCGCCACCGCCCGGCTTTCATCCGCGCGAATCCGGCCCAGTTCGCCGGCCAGTGCGAATACCTGCTCCTTGGACGCCCGGACCGCCATCAGCGAGACCCCGCGCAACGATGCCTCGGTGAAAGCGCAGTCGATCGTGGCATCGTCATCGTCTGCCCACACCGTAACGGGACGTCGTTCGGTATTCACCGAGATCACGCTGTCGCGGTGCACGATCGCGACTGGACAACGTGCCCGACGGGTGATCGCGCTGCTGACCGACCCCAGCAATGCTCGCCGGACGGCTCCGCGGCCGTGGCTGCCCGCCACGATCATCGGTACCTGCGCGGACCTCTCCACCAAGGCCGGGATGATCGAATCGGATGTGAGTTCTGTCGTCACCTCGACATCACCGGCGATGTGGCGCGCCATGGACGCGGCTTCGGACAAGACCCGCTCACCGTTCCAGTACAACCATTCCCGCCCTCCGACGATCTCCATCGCGCCCAGACCGGTACGCGGCGCCGAAGCCGACGAGAGCAGGATCCGAAGGGCACAATGCCGCAGCGCGCATTCCGCCGCTGCCCACCGCACCGCCTGTAGCGCTGTCACGGAGCCGTCGACAGCCACAACGATCGAGCCCTCTGCCGGGCTGTTCGCGGCGCTGGTCATGGTTGCCTCCTGGTAGCGAGTTCCTTCGATGGTCCTTCTCCTGCCGGCGCCCTCCTAGGGCCGAAAGTCGACCGGTCCGGCCACCAACGCCTGCAATTTCGCCCGAGCGAGGCCTCGGCCCGCCGGTACGCCGGCAAGACGGGATTGCGGCTCGCGCAACCACGCCGCGCCGCACCTCCAGCGACGTCAGGAACCGGCCATAGCCGTTCCCCGCAGGTCGCCCGGGCCCGCTTACCCGCGGCGGACGGACCCCGTACGCACGGGCGGTACGGAATTGAGCGCCGGCCGAAAGTCCCTGAAGCGAGAGACCAGTGCCCCGGAGATGCTGGACGTTGCACCCTTCCGGCTGGACAGCTCTCTCGGCGATTCTGGTGGCCAGGCTCTCGCTTTCAGTGGTGTGCCGCACCGAGGCCGAAGCCATCGGTGACCGGCAGCTCCCGTACACGAGCAGTGACACGGTCGTGACGACGTCAGGAGTTCAGATGCCGCATCGGCGAATACCTCTGCAACGCCTCCTGCCTGCCGATGTCGTTGCCGCGCCGACAGTTCCGCAGGTCCCTGCCGATCGAATCGTCTACGCCCCAGCCGAACTGGCGCCACTGTCGTCCCTGTTCGCGGTCCGAGGACCCATATCACCCGATGGCCATGTGCCCGAACGGACGAACGCCGCACGGTCACCACGACATTCATCTTCTCGACTGCGGTGGCGGTCGACCCGGGTCCAGGGCCGCATCGCCCGCTACGCGGTTGGTGGTCACGGTCCTCGCGTGCTCTTTCTGCACGGCTGGGGCCTGGGGGGACATGCCTATGCCCGCCCGCTCGAGCAACTCGTCCACATGGGAGTGCGGGTGTACGCCCCGGCACTTCCCGGTTTCGGCGGCACCACCAGTCTGCCGATCGAGTGCCGGACGCTCGCCGGATACGCCAGGTGGGTCGGCGACTTCGCCTGCGCGGCCGACTTGCCGCTACCGGTGACGGTGGTCGGGCACTCGTTCGGAGGCGGTGTCGCGATCAAATCCGTTCACGATCTGCCCGACCTCGCCGAGCGGCTCGTGCTCGTGAACTCCATCGGAGGCTCGGCGTGGACCGATGGCCGTGGAGTGGTACGCGCGCTACGCGAACGCCCACTGTGGGATTGGGGCCTGCATCTGCAAGCGGACCTGCTACCCGGCCGCCAGCTGACCCGAGTCCTGCCGGTGATCCTGCGTGACGCGGTACCCAACGTGCTGCGGAACCCAACAGCGGTGTGGGAAGTCGCCCACCTCGCCCGAACCGCGAACCTGACCGCAGAACTCGCTGCGCTCGCCGAGCAGCGGCTGCCCGTTTTCGTGGTGTGGAGCACGCGAGACACCGTTATCCCGGAATCCACCTCGATGTCGCTGCGGACCGCCCTCGGTGACCCGTGCGCAATCACCGTGCCCGGCGGGCACGGCTGGCTCATGGACGACCCACACTCCTTCGGTGAAATCATCACCAACGTCCTGCGCGAACCAGGTACCGGCCCCGAGCCCACCGCCCAGCCTTCGGGTTAGGGCAGCAGCATTCGCTGGCAACGGAATTCCCGCGGGTCTGCGACTTCTCGCTTCTGGGCCCAACTACCCGGTGAATTGATCGAGTCCGGTGCGGATCCAGTACGCAGACGCCAAGGTGATTCCCGCAGTCACCGAGAAGCTCGGCCGGTAATTCAGCGCCGCGGTGGTGGCCCGGTTCCCGGGACTGTCGCCGCAGACGAATATTGATCTTCGCGGTGTCACCAACGGTGATGCCGCGTCGACGCCCAGCGGGATGGTTTCGTAGGGTTGCAGCTACCGAACTCAGTCGCCGTTCGATCGAGTCCCGCCCGATGATCGGAGGTTCGCGCGATGCTGGCCGCTTGGTACGACAGTAACGGTTCCGCTCGAAACTCCGTGATAGGAGGCAGGCCAACGAGCGAATACTCGTGGTCCGAGGACGGCCAGCAGCTTGGAGCACGGACCCGTCAAGCATGGCCCTGCGACGGTGCAGGCATTGCCTGAAGGAACACGTGTGATCGGTGTGGTTATCCGCAATGCCGCGGGATGCGGCACTTCCCGCGAACGGCGCCCGCATCGTCGGCGAGGTTGGTCTGGCACGCTGAGCACAATTACCAGGTGAAGATCCGACTCATTCCCGAGTGACTGGTCGGGTTGGCAGCTGTCATGTCAGGTTTCCCCGGTTCTACGGATCAGAGCGCTACAGGGGCGAAAGCCAACTCGCAGACAGCGAAAATCTATAGCCCAAAAAATGGCCCTGAGCAGGCAGTATAAGAATTGTGGTCCCAGCTGGTTTCGAACCAGCGACCTCTCGCGTGTGAGGCGAGCGCTCTCCCGCTGAGCTATGGGACCGGGGGGGATTCGGGGCGGCTGGGGTGCCGTTCCGAACGAGATGGAACTTTAACACGCACCACCTGTGCCACACCAAATCGGGGCGTGAGCTGGGAATATTCCGACATGTTCGGCCAACGGAAGATGAACGGGCGCAGAGGCTCTCGTCGCGCGCGATTCAGCGGGAGCGTGGGTAGTCACCGGGGACTGGTCGCTACTTCGAATGTCAGCCGAAGGACAGCGGACAAGTCAGATCGTCGCCGGCTCGAGCGACTCGCTGGGGCGCTCGGAACAACACCGGTGTCATTAACATTTACCCACATCTACCAGGCGATTTGTTGAGCGCGCGGGTAGTGGGCTAATGTTCTCTCTCGCAGCCGGAAGGAGCCGCAAAGCCCCGGAAAAGCAGCATGCGGATGTAGCGCAGCTGGTAGCGCATCACCTTGCCAAGGTGAGGGTCGCGGGTTCGAATCCCGTCATCCGCTCGAAGGCCAACCCGGCCTTGGTTGGCGGTGTGGCCGAGTGGTGAGGCAACGGCCTGCAAAGCCGTGCACACGGGTTCGATTCCCGTCGCCGCCTCTTAAGAGGCGAACACGCGCGATTAGCTCAGCGGGAGAGCGCTTCCCTGACACGGAAGAGGTCACTGGTTCAATCCCAGTATCGCGCACCAAATCAGCCCCGGTTTTTACCGGGGCTGATTTCATTTCTGGGTCGAACCCTCGGGTTACGCCTCATCGATGCGGCCGAAATCGGTTGTGAGCCAGCGCTCTACCGATTGCGCGGGAAAGTCGTGCGGTTCGAAGATCTCGGGTAGCGGCTCGAGTTCACGGATTCGATCGAGACAGAACAGCCGCCACCCCTCGCGGTCGGTGTCGAAGGCGATCAGGTACCAGCGCTCCCGGCGCAGCACATGGCGGAATGGTTCGACGGTGCGGATGGAGTGGTTGCCGTTCCGGTCGGTGTAATGAAACCGGACAGGTGCGCATGCTGCGATCGCGTCCGCGAGAGTGCCGATCATTTTCCAGTCGATGACCGCGGCCGGACGCTGCAGGACCTGGGTGGACAGTGCGGTTGCGGCCGCTCGGTGGCGCAGTTTGCGGGGCAGAACACGCTCCAGCTTGGTCAGGGCAGCGGCGACCGATTCATCGCCGGAAGTCCAGGCACCCAGAACGCACAAGCCCGCGACGAGGGCACCGATCTCGTCCGCGGTGAACAGCAGCGGAGGAATTTTGACCCCGGGGTGCAGGCGGTAGCCGGCTCCGGGGCCCGGCCGCGCCCGGACGTCATACCCGAGTTCCCGCAAGCGGTACATATCGCGTCGCACGGTTCGTTCGCTCACCTCGAGCCGTCGCGCCAGCACCGCCACCGGCCATACCCCGCCGGTCTGCAGCAACGAGAGCAGATGCAATGTCCTCCCGGATGGTGACTCCATGTCATCCATGATGCGGACAGATGAGGACAGAATCAGGCCGTATCTGTTCGTAGGGTGGTCCCAAACCGATGGAAGGAGAACGTCGCATGCGGATTGCCGTCACCACACCCCATGGAAACGTCGGGCAGTACTTGACGCGCATGTTGGTCCGAGCCGGGGTCGAACCGCTGCTGCTGATGCGCAACCCCGAACACCTGCCGGAAGATCTCCGCGGGTACGTGGAGGTCGCTGCGGCCGATTCATGGAGTCCGGAGCACGTCGTGGCCGCGACCGGCGGCGTCGATGCCATCTATTGGGTGGACCCCACATCGGGCGGGCCGAACCCCTTGGATGATTACGCTCGCGCGACAGCCGCCGTCGTTGCCGCAGTCACTCGCAACGGGATCGGCCGGGTGGTATTCCAGAGCAGCGTCGGGGCCGAAAAGCGGCACGGCGCCGGCGAGATCGACGGGCTTGCGGCCACCGAAACAGCCCTGGACGATCTGGGTATTGATGTCACCCACCTTCGATGCGGTTACTTCTTCACCAATCTGCTGCTGGACGTGGAGGCTGTCCGAAAAGGCGTCCTGCAGACGGTCCTGCCGTTGGATGCGCCGATGGCGTGGGTCGCACCTCGCGATATCGCGGAGGTGGCCACCGGCATCCTGCTGAATCCAGCCTGGTCGGGCCGTCGAGTCCAAGCCGTCCACGGCCCGCAAGACCTGACCTGGGCGATGGTGGGAGACATTCTGACCGCAGAGCTGGGGCGACCGATCACGGTGGAGCGGATCGGCGATGACGCGATGTACAACCAGTTCATCGAGGCCGGGATGCCGCCCGGCCTTGCCACCGCCGTTCTGGGCATGTCCACCGGGATGCGCGACGGATTCACTCCCGAGCAACCGCGCACACCCGAGACGACAACTCCTACCCAGTTGGCGTCATGGGTCCACGAAGTACTCGCCGGAGTTCTCTGACCGGCAGACCGTGTCCGGCAAGCACAGACATATACCGTCCCGACCGGTTACGGTCGACGCGCAGCCAAGCGATTGCGAGGAGATATCGTGCGTGATTCGGTAACCGTCCGGATGTCCGCGACCCCGGCGCAGGTGTGGGGCCTCGTCAGTGACATCACGCGGATCGGCGAGTTCAGTCCCGAGACGTTTGAGGCCGAATGGCTCGGCGACGCAAGCGGTCCCGCGGTCGGCGCCAAGTTTCGCGGTCATGTCCGGCGCAACGAGATCGGGCCGGTGTATTGGACGACCTGCCGGGTGGTGGTCTGCGAGCCGGAGCGCGAATTCGCCTTCGTCGTACTCGGACCGGGCGCGAAGGTTCTCAACCGATGGTCGTATCGGATCGCACCGGGCGATGCGGGCACCGACGTGACCGAATCGTTCGAACTGACAGGGTCGCTGCCGCTGCGGTTGTACTGGACGGTGCTCGGCTGGGCGCGTGGGCGGCGCAATCGCCGTGACATGGGCAAGACGTTGAATCGCATGAAAGCGGTTGTGGAGCAGCAATAGTCGTCGATGACGGCCCGGTATCGGTGGTGCTCGTCGCAGGCGTACACCCCTGGAACAGAGCTGCCGGCCGCAGGGCGAAGCCCGGCCTCAGGCTGACGAATCGCAGCCGGTAGGGGCCGGGGTTCGTTGTCAGCCCTCGAGGTTTCCGGCCGCCACGTCTGCGGTGAACGCGTCCCACTCGCCCGGGGTGAACATCAGCGCCGGACCGTTCACGTTCTTGGAGTCCCGTACGCCAACCAACTCTCCGCCGACGAAAGCGACCTCGACGCATTCGTTCCCCCCGGAACTGTGGCTGGACTTGAACCACCGCGCCCCGGTCAGGTCAGGATTCACGCCCGATACTCCCCTGCACCACAGCTGTGGTGAACGCATCCCACTCGCCCGGAGTGAACAGCAGCGCCGGGCCGTTGGCGTTCTTGGAGTCCCGCACACCGACTACATTTCCCGCGAGAAATGCAACTTCGACACACTCCGCTCCCCCGGAACTGTGACTGGATTTGAACCACTGAGCCGTGGTCAGATCAGGCTTCACGCTCATGTTTCCTTGCTACCTCTCTGATCAGATCTCTACTGGGCCGGTCGTCCAAGGCCGCCGCCAGCAGGGTATGGAACGCATGTCGGCACCTACGCAGGTCGTCCGCGCTTTCAAGGTAGACGTGGCCGGTGTGACTCTCGGCGAACACTATGGTCGGTTCAACCGGCTTGCCCCTGTTGTCCTTGGGAAACGTCATGATGATGAACTGCGACGTGACCATGCCGGTGGGAAATCCTGCACGGAACGGCAAGACTCGCACCTGGACGTTTTCACGTGTGCCCATATCCGCGAGGTGACGCAACTGGGCAGCCATCAATTGCGGTCCGCCTACTACGGTATGCAGCACGTTCTCGTGCAGGATGACCGAAATCCGCAGCGGCTGCCGTTGTCGTATGACAGCGTGCTGTCGCTGGATACGTAGCGCTACCGCGCGTTCTACCTCGTCATGCGAGCCTTCTGAGAAATATTGCCGGTCAAGGGTTCTCGCGTAGTCGGCGGTCTGCAGTATGCCCGGCACGATCAGCGGCTGGAACATCGCCAATTCGCTGGTGCTGCTCTCCAATGCGACGTAGGTATTGAACTTCGCCGCGATCACGTCGTCGTAGCTTCGCCACCACGAGCGGGCCGGAGTCTGTTCGGCCAGTTGTTTGGCCGCGTCGGACTTCTCCTCATCCAGTCCGTACACCTCGCACAGGCTCAGAACATCACGGACCCTGACCTCTTCGGTCAATCCGCGTTCCAGGCGACTCAGCGTGGACTTGTGCCATTCCATGAGTGTGGCGGCCCGCTCGACCGTGAGACCCGATCCTTCGCGCGCATCCCGTAGATAACGTCCGAGCTGCCGTCGCGGCAAAGTACCGCCTGCCGCCTCCGATTCATCGCCATCGACGATCAACGACTCTCCCCTCGTTGCGTTCCGAAGTCGGCGCACGTTGCAGAACGCACCGATTGTATGCGCCATTGCTCAACACGAGCAGGCGTTTCGCATGAGTTTTACCAGCTCATCGTGTTGGTGCACATCTCATTTGGTCCCCCGCGACCCTCGACGGCATTCCAAACGGATGGGACGAGAGGTGTGCGAGATGTTGCCGGTAGTGCTGTTGATAGCGGCGCTGGTCGTGTTCACGGTCGTGACGCTGCGGCTCCCCCTGCGAGGTGAGCGGCGGCGGGACGGTGAACGGCGGTGAATCGCCCGATCGCGCTCGGGTGGGTGCATCCGGAGGCACCCGCGCTGGACTGGGATATGGCCCAGGTTCGGCGCTTGGCAAGGCATTTGGGGTATTGCTTGGTGTGGTCGCCGGAGACCAGCCGGATACCGCTCGCGGACCAGGCCCGCGCAGCGGGGGCGGACGTCGTCATCACGCCCTCGACCGACCATATCGGCATCCTCACCCTGCACGCGGTGATGTGTGTGGCAGACGTGGAAACGGTGACGCCGCGATTGTCGTTCGCTCGGTGGTCGATGACACCCGCCGACCAGTCCGGTGAGTAGAAGCGAGCGGCCCGTCGGGACGCGGAAGTCGCTGTCGCGCCGCCCTTTCCGTCGCCGCAGATGTGCTGAAGCGCTCGGATGGACACAGCGGGACCGTACGGCCCCCTCGACACGCGTGAAAGCGGTTGTGGAGCAGCGCTACCCGGCCAGATCGATACCCAGTGCCCGGTCCAGGACCACCGCTCCGCGATCGGTCAGGCGCAGGGCTCTGCGCGGTCCCGGGCGGTCGACCCAGCCCGCGGATTCCATGCGGGTCAGTACCGCCGCACCCAGTGCGCCGCTGAGGTGGTGGCACTGTTCGCTCCAGTCGACGCAGAAACGCAGCAGGGGGCGGCGCTGGTGGCGGGCGGCGTCGAGGTCCACGCCGAGTTCGGCGAACAGGTCGTCGGCGTTCGGGCCCAGGCGGTAGGGGTGCGCCGACAGCGGCGCCGAGATCGGATCGCCTTGTGCGCGTGCGGTTCCCGATCTACCGTCGGTGCGGGTCAGTGCCTCTCGCTCGAGGAACGCCTCGGTGACGGCCACCCCCAGCCTGCCTGCCAGGTGGTCGTAGCAGCTGCGGGCGCGGCGCAGCGCCGCTGCCCGGGTCGACTCGCGCAACGATCGCACCGGGCGGGTGGGGGCGAGTACCGCCAGTGCTTCTATCGCGGCCCCGACCTGAGGGTTGGCGATGCGGTAGTAGCGATGCCGGCCCGACCGCTCCACGGTGAGCAGCCCACCCTCGACCAGCCGGGCGAGGTGTTCGCTGGCGGTGGAGGCCGCCACCGCGGATTCTGCGGCGAGTACGGAGGCGGGTAACGCTCGGCCGTCGGCCAGACCGGCCATCATCCGCGCCCGGGTCGCATCGGCCAGCAGGGCGCCGATCGCGGCGATATCGGCATATCCATGGAGCGGGCGGCGGTCGGTCATATGACCAGTGTGCCGCCACAACACTTCGGCGTGCGCCGAAACGTCGGTGTCGCGGTCCGCCGGAACACTTCGGTCCACACCGAACGATTCCCGGCCGACACTGCTCACATGATCGCTACACCCACCACGGCGTCCGGGCGCGGCCTCGTGCTCACGGTGATGTGCGCCGGAATGTTTCTGGTACTGCTCGATGTGACCATCGTCAATGTCGCGTTACCCGCGATCGGGCACGGGTTGCGCGCGGAGGTGGCGCAGTTGCAATGGGTGGTCGACGGGTATGTCGTGGCCATTGCCGGGCTGCTGCTCGCGGCCGGAACGATCGGCGACCGGATCGGACATCGCAGGATGCTGCTCGCCGGGTTCGCGCTGTTCGGCGCCGCCTCGCTCGCGTGCGCGCTGGCTCCGGACATTGATGTGCTGATCGGGGCGCGAGTGGCGCAGGGTGCGGGCGGGGCGCTGCTGCTGCCCAGCACGATGGCGGTGATCGTGGAGGTCTTTCCCGGGCACGCGGAACAGGCGAAGGCGCTGGGCACCTGGGCGGCGGTGTCGTCGCTGGCGCTGCCGGCCGGTCCCCTGCTGGGTGGCGTGCTGGTGACGCATTTCGGGTGGCGGCCGGTGTTCTGGATCGCGGTTCCGCTGACGATCGTCGCGGCGGCCGGGGCCCGGCTGGTGGTGCCGGTGGATGCCGCGCGGCGCGGTGGCCGCATTGATCTGCCGGGACTGGCCGGTTTCGTCGTGGGGCTGAGCGCGCTGATCTTCGCGATCATCTCCGCGGGTCATCACGGCGGTCCGGTGCGGGTGCTCGCCGCCGGCGCGGTCGCGATATCCGGCCTCGCTGTTTCCGTCGCCCGCGCGCGGCACGGCGGCGAACCGTTTCTGCCGTTGGATCTGTTGCGGCGCAGGGAGTTCCTGGCGCCGAATGTCGTGGCCGTGATGATGAACCTGATCTTCAACGGGATTCTGTTCGTGAGCATGCTGTATCTGCAGGACACGATGGGCCGGTCACCGGTCGCGGCGGGGCTCGCCGTGGTGCCGCTCGCGGTGCCGCTGGTGATTCTCGCGCCGGTATCGGGGCGGCTCACCGCGCGGTACGGTCCGCGACCGGCGATCGTGGCCGGCTGTGTCCTGGCCGCGTGCGGTTCGGCCGGGCTGACCGGATTGGCCGCGAGCGGCGGAATCGCCCTGTTGCTGAGCTCCTTCACCCTGCTCGGCTGCGGCGCCGGACTGATCACCGCCTCGGTGGTGGCGGCCACCGTCCGGGCTACCCCGGCACAGCGTTCCGGCCTCGCGACCGGGGTGTCCAATACCGCCCGCCAAATCGGAACCGCCTGCGGTGTCGCGATATTCGGTGCCGTTGCGGGCGCACCGGCGGAATCGGGATTCCTCGGCCGCATACACCTGCTCGGGGCCGGCTCGGCGATCGCCTGGGTGGTCGCGGCGGTGATCACCCTGTCCGCGGTCGACCGCGGGCCTCGCGCCGCCGCTACGGTCACCGTCACCGAATCCGTCCGCTGAGCGATACCGACGCGGCGGACACGCCGCGCCTGACCGTCCGAAACCGCACGAGGGCATACGCTTTCGAAAGAACGTGCGATACGGCGAAAGGCTTGCGGTGACGACCAACCGGATCGAGGAGATACAGGCCGGGCTACTCGACGACCTGCGCGACGGCATCTCGTTCTCCTCCGAGCAGATGGCCGGCACGCTGGCGCGGATGGTCGCCGACCAGGCCGAGGACCGGCCACGAGACGGGGAGCTGATCACCCGGCGGCTGGGATTGCAGGGCATCCGGCCGGAGACGTTGACGCTGCTCGGGGCACGTTTCGAACTCTCACGCGACCGGGTCCGCCAGCTCTACACTCGGGCGGCCGGGCAGGTGCTGCGCCGGGTGCAGGCCACCGGATCACCCGATCCTTCGGTATTCGCCGAGCGCTATCCGGTGGGCACCGGCGATCAGAGCCTGATCCGCACCCTGCTCATCGAAACCTATGTGGGTGACACCGATATCGCCGCGCAGGATCTGGCGTATCTGAAACTTCGGCTTGCCGGGCACGGACTGATCGACGCCAAGCGGATAGCGGGCTTCGTCTTCCAGCGCATCGCGGGCTGGCAGCAGCGCGGCCGCTGGCATCCGGACCATCCCCGGCTCGGCGAACCCACCGAACCGATTGCCGGACAGCTACTTCCCCTGCTGAGGCGGGTGTCGTGGCCGGACACCGATCCGGCCGAGCTCCCGGAACTGCCGATCACCACCGTCGACGCCGACGACGATGCCCGCGGCCGGATGTTCGCCGAAAAGCTCGGCCGGGAAACGACATTCGACACCGCGCTGCAGGCCCGGCTGCTGCGGATACTCGACGACGCCGAACAGGTCGCCGGATATGTCGAACGCCCCTTCGGCGTCGACTACGACCTGGACGGCACGCCGGACTCCTACTGCCCCACCGTCGCGGTCCGGCTCGCCGACGGCCGGGTGCTGGTCATCGATGTGATCGCGCTGGGGCTGCTCGGTGTACACGCCAATCGGGTCCGGATCGACGCCGCACGCACCGAGGCCCGGGCACGCGGCTGGGGCTGGCTGGTGTTCACCGGTAGCAGCATCGGCGAACCGGATCTCTTGCGGCACAAGGTCCCCGCACGCTCGGAGAACATCCTGCGCAACCGGCTGGCGACCGGCGCGATCGGATGGCGCGAATTCGACAACTGTGTCGAGGGCACCGGCCTGGAACCGGTGGATCTGATCGCGCTGACCCTGCGCCACGGCTGGCGCTGGGACCGCGCACCCTTCCGGCTCGGTGCGACCTGAGGGCTCAGTGCAGCATGAACCCGGCGACGATGAAGGTCACGATCACCAGCATCGCGAAGCACGTCAGCAGCTGCCAGTGCATCACCGTCTCGCGCTGACGGGCTATCCGCACCCGCAGGCCCGCCTCGAGCCGGTCCCGGTCGGCGAGCCGGCGGCGGGCGGCATCCAGCTCGGTGACAACCGACTCGGCCCGTTCCAGCCGGTGATTGAGCTTGTGGATATGTTTGGCTCGGTCCCGGGTCGCGTTGCGCGCCAACGCCAATTCGGTGCGCTGATCGAGCAGCTCCTGGCGCTGATGCGCGATCATCATCGCTTGCGCCTGGGTGTGGGCCTCCCAATCGCTCACTGTCGCCCACCCTCTCGTGTCCTCGTCCAGATATCCGCAGGCCAGCTCACCCGCGACCCATCCGTCAATGAATTCCCTTATACCCCAGGGGGTTTCCCGGTGGGTAAGAATGCCGTCGGAATCGACGAGCAACCCGCCGGACAGCGCCCGATACTCGCATCCGGCGGCGGCGAAATCGTCGACACCGAGCGCGGGTATCTCCCCGATCCAATATCCGGTCGGGCACAACCACAGCACCTCCGCACAGCCCACCGCCTTCAACCTGGCGGTGCGTTTGCGGGCATGAGCCAGCGAAACAGGCGCGCTACGGACCTCTATCGCACACAACCGCGACCCGCGCCGCCACAACAGACCGGGCGTCTGCGCGCCCAGCGGCTTATCCACCTCGGCATCGTCGGCGCCCGCCGCCAGCAGCCGGCCGCGCAACCAGTACTTGAGCCGCTGAACATCCCAGTGGCAATTGCCGCATCCGGGTTCGCGGCACCGGTCCCCGGCCTGGTGCCCACGCGGATTCGGTTCGACCACAGGAAGTTTCACTGTCTCCAAGGGAGCCAGTGTCACCGCCTGCCGCCTCGTGTCGGCCCGTTCCGTCGTACTCACGCGACCACTTCCCCTACCCGTGCACCCGGGGCCGTTCGACCCACTCCTTCAAGAGTGCCGTACGTGCCAGGGGGCTTCACGTACCCGTGACCGGTTTCGTTACCCAACCGGGAGCCCGGCGTGATCATGTCGGGCGACGAGCAGCGAGTTCGGCACGATCGGACAGCGGCGTGATCGGGACGTGCCGAGCGGGGACTTCCCTCCGGGCTCTGACCCATTAGGCTGGGCCGATGTTCGACCGCGGATACATGTCTGTATCGGCCCCGCTCCGGGCCGCCCGGACGGCGAATTCGGTGGCTTTCGCCCTGCAGGGGTTCTTCCTCGCGGTGATCCTCACCGAACTGCCACAGCAGCGCGACCGGCTCGGTCTCACCGACACCACCATCCTGGTCGCGGTCGTGATGATCTCCGGACTCGCGGCGGGCGGCAGCCTGCTCGCCGAGCGCGTGGCGCTGCGGTGGTCGAGCAGCGTCGCGCTGCGGGCGGGGCTGATCCTGATCGCGGTGACCGGACTGGGGATCGCGGCGGCACCGAATATCGCACTCGACCTGATCGCACTCGGCTGCTATGGCGTGGCGGTCGGCATGGTCGACGCGGGCACGAATATGCAGGCGGTGTTCATTCAGCACGGATACGGGCGCTTCGTGTTGTCGTCGTTCTACGCCGCGTGGAGCGCGGGGTCGATTCTCGGCGCGCTGTTCGTCTCGGGATGTGAGAAGGCCGGGGTCACACTGCCGTACGCGGTGGCGATCGCCGCCACGGTCGTCGCACTCGCCACGGCCGCGCTCGGACCGCGATTACTCGGCCGTGAGCAGGCCGAGGCGCACTCCGCGGCACCGGATCGGGCAGAGGTGCGGGGCGCCGCGACCGTGCCGCTGCGGGCGTATCTGGCCCTGGGTATCGCGATGGCCCTGGTCTTCGCCATCGATCTGGCGGTGGGCAATTGGTCGGCGCTGTATCTGACTGACGATCTGCTGTCCTCGTCCGCGACCGCGGCGCTGGCGCTGGCCGCCTATCAGGGCGCCTCGCTGATCACTCGGCTGACCGGCGATTGGTGGGTGCGCCGATTCGGCGCGCGGGCCGTGGTGCGCGTGGGGGCCGCCATCGGGGTGGCCGGGCTGGCGCTTGTGGTCGCGGCGGCGGGACCGGCGATGGCGCTGGCCGGCTTCCTGATCGCGGGACTCGGACTGCCGGTGATCGCACCGCTGTGTTTCAGCGAGGCGGGCCGGCTCACCGACGGGAACGGATTGGACGCGGTGATCGCGCGCCTCAACCTGTTCAACTACGCGGGCACATTGATCGGCGGCGGCGCGGTCGGGGCCGTGGCGGCTGCCTCCAGCCTGCGGGCCGGCTTCGTCATTCCACTGCTGTTCGCCGCGACCCTGATCGCGACGGCGCGATTCTTCCGGCCGCGCGCGGCCGTCGGCGAACAGCCCGCTAACGAAACCGGACGTGCTGTACTGGATCCATGAGCGAGCACGAAGTCGTCGTCGACCGGGCCGGACTCTGGGACGCCGAGGCTCTCAGCGACGTCGCCGCGGCAACCTTCCCTCTGGCCTGCCCGCCCGAATTGACCGATGAGAGTATCGAGACCTTCATCGCGGACGTGCTGTCCGACGAGCGTTTCGGCGACTATCTGAGCGATCCGCAGCGCGTGGTGCTCAAGGCGGTCACCGGTAACGAAATCGTCGGGTACGCCATGCTGATCGCGGGCGAACCAGTGGATGCGGCGGTCGCCGCGTTGATCGAGCGCCGGCCCGCCCTCGAAATCAGCAAGATGTACGTGATGCCGGGCCACCACGGCAGCGGCATATCGGCGGCACTGATGGACGCGGTGGTCGATTACGCCCGCAACGGTGGATATCCGGTGGTGTGGCTGGGGGTCAACCAGCTCAATAAACGAGCACAGCGCTTCTATGGCAAACACGGCTTCCACCGGGTGGGTACCAAGACCTTCACCGTGGGTGACCAGTTGTGCCACGACTACGTGATGCAGTTGACGCTGTGAACGCGAAAACACCACTCAGGACAGCAGTTTCGCCTTCAACGCGGCGATATCGGCATCGGTGAGTTTCAGGCCCTCGTGGACGTAGTTGTCGAAACTGCCGTAGCTCTGGTTCACCTGATCGAAGGCCGAGTCCAGCGCCGGGAGCGTCACGCCGTTGAGCGCGTCGCCGTCCGAGGCGTTGCGGTAGAAGTTCGACAGCAGGAAGTCGTAGTTCACGGTGTCGCGATCCACGCCCAGGAGGGTCAGCAGCACGGCCGACGTCCAGCCGGTGCGGTCCTTGCCCGCCGAGCAGTGGAACAGCACCGAACCGTCGGCGTCGAGGATGTCGTGCAGGACACCGGCGAAGGCCTCGTTCGCGCCCGGGGCGGTGATGAACGCCCGGTACAGATCGCTGCCCGCACTCAGCGTCGAGGCCATCACCTGCGGCGGGGCCTGACCGATCACATCGTGGATGCGCAGTTGCGCACCGGCCGGGATCCGGTCGGGGCTCAGCGCCCGCTCGTAACCGGTCCGCAGATCGGCGACGGTACGCAAGCGCTGCGCGGTCAGGGCGGCGGAGTCGGCGTCGGACAGTTTGCTCAGGTCCGCGCTGCGGAACACCTGGCCGGTCTTGACCACTCGGCCGTCGGTGGTGCGGTACCCGCCCACATCCCGTGCGTTCTGCACGCTCGCCAGATGCAGTGAGCGGCCGGCGGTGTCGACCGCGACCGACGAGGTCGCGGCGGGCGGATCGGCGGCGACCGCGACACCCAGTGCCGGGCCGGTCACGATCAAGGCTCCGGCCGCGACCGCGGCGGCGAGGCGAATCGGCCGAGGGGCCATTTCAGCTCCGATCAGGGATACTGGACGGTTGTCCATGGTGAGATTCCCCCCGACGGTACGCCGTACGGAACGGGCTCAGCCCGCCGGTACCTCGAAGCGCGACAGCGCCAGCAATCGCGAGATCGCCCGCAGATACTTCTTGCGGTAGCCCCCACCGAGCATCTCTTCGGAGAAGATCTTGTCCAGCGAGGTCCCCGAGACCGTAACCGGGATCCCGGCGTCGTAGAGCCGGTCGGCGAGGACCACCATGCGCAGCGCCACGGCCTGATCGGTGATGGTGTGCACTGCCGAGATGTAGACCGCGGAGACATCGGCGATCAGCGAGCCGCACTTCGACGGATGCAGGGTACTGAGATGTTTCAGCAGCGCGTCGAAATCGTCGAGGGTGGAATCCGGTGTAGCCGCGGCCTTTTCGACCAGGACCTCGGTATCGGTGGGTTCCGGTGCGGGCGGAAGGTCACGGTGACGATAGTCGGGACCGTCGACACGGATGGGCTCGAACAGCGAACCCAGCTTCCGGATCTCGCGCAGGAAGTCCTGCGCGGCGAACCGGCCCTCGCCGAGTTGATCGGGCAGCGTATTGGACGTGGCCGCCACCGAGACGCCGCGCGCGGTCAGTTCACTGAGCAGCCGCGACACCAGCATGGTGTCACCCGGATCGTCGAGTTCGAATTCGTCGATGCACAGCACACTGTTGCCACCGAGACGCTCCACCGAGTTGGTGAAGCCGAGCGCGCCGACCAGATTGGTGACCTCACCGAAGGTGCCGAACGATTTCGGGCCCGGAGAGGCATGGAAGATCGAGGCCAGCAGGTGGGTCTTGCCGACACCGAAACCACCGTCGAGGTACAGGCCCGCGCCACTGACCTGCTTCTTCTTCCCGAAGAGCGATTTCTTACCGGCGGCGGCGTGGATCTTTCCGACCCGCCCGGCGAAATCCTCGGCCGCGCGCACTGCCGCGGCCTGACTCGGCTCCTTCGGATCGGGAAGGTAGGAGGCGAAACTGACATCGTCGAATGTGGGCGGCGGCACCATCTGGGCGATGAGTTGATCGGCCGGAACGTCCGGATGGCGATCGACGAGGCGTTGTTGCACGCTCGTAGCGTACTGACGTGGTGAGATCGGACCTTATGCAGCGTGTCCCCGATGCGATCCAGTTCACAGCACTGACCGCCGACGGCGCGGGTGAGATCACCGACCTGGTTCAGCTGTACACCTACCCGACGACGCTCGAGTCCCCGTGGATCCGGGTCAACTTCATCGCCAGCCTCGACGGCGCCGTCACGATCGACGGCCGATCCGGTGCGCTCGGCCGGCCCGCGGATGCCACCGTGTACGCCATCCTGCGCGATCTCGCCGATGTGGTCGTGGTGGGTGCCGGAACGGCGCGGTCGGAGAATTACGGCGGCGCCCGCACCGATGCACGCCGCCGGATGCGGCTGCATCACCACGGTCTCGGCGGCGCCCGCGACGGCGCCCCGCCCCCGATCGCGGTCGTCACCGCGAGTGCGGCACTCGATCCGGCGAGCCGGTTGTTCACCGATACCGAGCGCGCGCCGATCGTGCTGACCACCGTCTCCGCCGACGCCGATCGCAAACATCTGCTGGCCGAAACCGGTGCCGAGGTGATCGAGGCCGGCCACAGCACCGTCACCGCCGCTGATATCCGCCGGGAACTGGGCGGGCGCGGATTGCTGCGGGTCCTGTGCGAGGGCGGGCCGTCGCTGTTCGGCGACCTGATCGACGCGGGCGCGGTCGATGAACTGTGCCTGACCGTATCGCCCTTGCTGGTGGGCGGCACCGCCGGGCGAATCGCGGTGTCGCCCAACGCCTTGCCGACGGCGATGAGCCTGCGCCACGCATTGCTCGATGACGACGGCACGGTGCTGACCCGTTGGGAGCGGACCCGCACCCAGAGCTGAAACGGCGCACCGAACCTGGCAGGGTGTACGCATGCGTTGGACTCGGGCCGCCCTGCTGGCATCATCGCTGACAGTTCTGCTCACCGCTGCCTGCGGTGCCGGACCGTCGCAGCGGCCGGGGGTAGCCGTGGAGCAACCGCACGGCGGATCGGGCCCGGCAGTCACCGGCACCAGCACCGCGCCGCCTCCACCGCCACAGGCCCAGGTCCCCAAAACCGATCTGTCCTGGCACGATTGCGCGGCTCCCACGTTCAACCTGCTGGGTACCGGCGCCCCACCGCCGGGAGTGATCTTCGAATGCGCGGACTTCTCCGCGCCGATCGATACCGGCGGCACGGTACTGGGCACCTTCCGCACCGGGGCCGTGCGAGTTCGCACCCCGCAGACTCCGGCCGACGCGGCTCCGGTGGTGGTCACCTCCGGAGCGGACCGGTCCACAACGGCCACCCTCGCGGGTCTGGTCTCGGGCCCGGGTTCGGCGATCCTGGCCGCGCACCCGCTGGTCGGGGTGGATCGCCGGGGCCTGGGCAGTTCTCAGCCGATCGACTGCCTGCTCGAAGACACTCGCCGGGGCCTGGCCGATAACGGGCAGTTCGCCCCCGGCGGCGGCGATCGCGTGGACGCGACGGCGAAGCTGAGCCAGGACGCCACCGTCGCCTGTCAGGACTTCCTGCAGCCGTATCAGGCCACCTACGACGCACCACACGCCGCCGACGACATCGAGCAGTTGCGCAAACAGTGGCAGGTCAACCGGATCGATCTGCTGGGCAGCGGTAGCGGCGCCCGCGTCGCGATGAGCTATGCCGCGAAATACGGCAACGACCATCTTGCCCGACTGGTACTCGACTCGCCAGAAACGGTTGGCACAGACCAGGCGACTCGCACCGAACAGCAGGTCAAGGGCGCGGAGGCGGCGCTGACCGGATTCGCCCGCCGCTGCGCCGATCTCGGCTGCTCACTGGGTGCGGATCCGCGGGCGGCGATTACCGATTTGGTCGGCCGGGCCGGAGCGGGGCAGCTCGGCACCGTGTCGGCCTCCGCACTGACCACCACGATCACCGCCTTCCTCGCCGACCCTCGGGCCGACCAGTCCGCGCACACCGCCGAACTGGCCGATGCGCTGTCGGCGGCCGGACGCGGTGATCTCGGTGCACTGCAAAACCTGATGACGCGCGAGACCTCGGCGGTCGAGTCGGACGGCCAGTTCGTCTCCCGGTGCAGCGACAACCAGCAGGCCGCCACCCCGGAGCGGGCCAAACAACTCGAGACCGACTGGGGCACGAAGTATCCGGTCTTCGGCCGGACCGCGGCCAGCGGACTGATGGAGTGTTCGGCCTGGCCCGTCGCGCAGGCGCCGCGGCACCCGGACAAATTCGCGCTCCCGGTGCTGGTCCTGGGCTCCGCCGCCGATCCGGTCGCCGGTAGCGACGGGCCGTCGTCGGTGACCGGTGTACTCGGGGCGGCCGGCGCGCGCACCTCGACCCTGCAGTGGCAGGGCTGGGGTCATCCGGTCTTCACTCACTCCGGCTGCGCCCAGCAGAACATCACCGCGTACCTGCAGGATGCCAAGCTGCCCGCCGACGGCACTGTCTGCCCCGCCTGACAGATCCGCGCACGGAGGCGGCAGCGAATTCTCGCGCTGCCGGAAGCCCGGCGGATGGCGGTGCGCGGCGCCCGCGACCGGTGATGTCCGCGGCACCCGTTTCGGCGGGTCCGCGCAACCATCACCGAGGTTTCCGGTGTACCGTGCCCCAGTGTTCCTTCGCCAGCTCGAGCCGCGCACCGCTCGCACAACCGCCGAAGTGTTCAACTTCGCGCTGTGGCCCTTCGCGATCCTCACCGTGCTGCATCAGGTCATCGTCAAAGGGACCAACTTCACCATCACCGACGACTTCGCGCCGGTCTACAAGGCATCGCTGGCATTCCTCAACGGCCGGTCGATCTACGGCGAGAACTTCGATCTGGTCGATCCGCACTATCTGTATCCGCCGAGCGGAACCCTGCTGATCGCACCGCTGGCGATCATCGACCCGCAGACCTCGCGCTGGCTGTTCATCGGGCTCAACGCGGTCGCGATCGTGCTGGCGTGGTACCTGCTGCTGCGCCTGTTCAAGTATTCGATCAGGTCGGTGGCGGCGCCGACCGTGCTGTTGCTGATGTTCGCCTCCGAAACCGTCATCAACACACTGGGATTCGGCAATGTCAACGGCTGTCTGCTGCTGGCCGAGGTGCTGTTCATCCACCTGCTGTTGCAACGGCGCGACCTGCTGGCCGGATTGGTGATCGGCCTGACGATCGCGGTGAAACCGACGCTGGCTCCGCTACTGCTGATACCGCTGGCACGCCGCCAATGGCAGGTGTTCATCACCGCGATCGGCGTGCCGGCGGCGCTCACCGCGATCGCGTGGCCGCTGATCAAGGATCCGATGGACTTCGTCCACCGCACCACGCCGTATCTGCTCAAATCACGCAACTACTTCAACAGCGCCCTCGTCGGCAATGCCGAGTACTACGGTCTGCCGCCCTGGCTGACCTGGAGTATGCGCATCGTTCTCGGAGTGCTCGTACTGCTGTCGCTGTGGTTGCTGTACCGGTACTGCCGCAACGACGAACTGTTCTTCGTTTGCACCTCCGCAGGCATCATCCTGACCGCGTTCTGGCTGCTGTCCGGCCTGGGACAGCAGTACTACTCGATGATGCTGTTCCCCTTCCTGATGACGGTCGTGCTGCCGAATTCGGTGCTCCGCAACTGGCCGGCCTGGCTGGCGATATTCGGGTTCATGACCTACGACAAATGGTTGCTCGACCACTGGCAGAGCGCCGGACGCGCCATCGAGTACCTGCGGATCACCTTCGGCTGGGCGATGCTGCTCATCGTCGTGTTCTGTGTGCTCGGTGACCGCTATTTGGCGGCCCGGCGGGAGGGCCGCCTCGATTCCGGAATCGAGCCGGCGTTCCTGCTCCCCCGCGCACCGGAACCCGCGCCCGCGCCGGCGCCGCGGACCAATGGCCGCGAACCGTCGCCCGCCGCCGACGCGGTCGATCCGCAGGAATCGTCGCAGGCAGGCGTCCTGAGCTGACGGCCGGTCGCGCGACGTCACTACAATCGGGTCATGAGTTCAGAGTCCGATTCGTCCACGACCTCATCGCTTCCGGCCCCCAAGATCGAATTGAGCCCACAACAGTGGCGAGCTCGGCTGACCCCGCAGGAATACGCGGTCCTGCGCGATGCCGAAACCGAACGCGCGTACACCGGCGAGTACACCGATACCGAGACGACCGGCGTCTACACCTGCCGGGCATGTGGTGCCGAACTGTTCCGCAGCACGGAGAAATTCCATTCGCACTGCGGCTGGCCGTCGTTCTTCGATCCGGCCGAATCCGAGGCGGTGATCCTGCGCACCGACGATTCGCTGGGGATGCGCCGAGTCGAGGTGTTGTGCGCCAACTGCCACAGCCACCTCGGACATGTGTTCGAGGGCGAGGGATATCCCACGCCCACGGACAAGCGGTACTGCATCAACTCGATTTCGCTGCGCCTGCAGCCCACGGACGACGCGGCCGGCTGACCGGAACCGCCGGTCCACCCGACGACCATTCGTCAGATCGCTCACCACCCCGGCACGCCCCGATTACCTGGGGCATGCCGGGCCGGACTGCGCCGATCAGGGCAGCGCGGTGATGAGCTGTTCCACATCGACGCGGGGGCCGCTGTAGAACGGAATCTCCTCGCGCACATGGTGACGTGCCTCGGTAGCACGCAAATCGCGCATGAGATCGACGATGCGATGCAGTTCGGGCGCCTCGAACGCGAGGATCCACTCGTAGTCGCCGAGGGCGAACGAGGCGACGGTATTGGCCCGCACATCCGGATAGGAGCGAGCCTGCTTACCGTGGTCGGCCAGCATGCGGCGCCGTTCCTCGTCGGGCAGCAGGTACCAGTCGTAGGAGCGGACGAAGGGGTACACGCAGATGTAGTTGCCCGGATCCTCCCCGGCGAGGAACGCCGGAATGTGGCTCTTGTTGAATTCGGCCGGGCGATGGATCGCCGCATTGCTCCATACCGGGGTACTCGCGCGACCCAGGTCGGTGGTCCGGCGGAAGTCGGCGTAGGCGGCTTGCAGATCCTCGATCCGTTCGGCGTGCCACCAGATCATGAAATCGGCGTCGGCGCGCAACCCGGCGACGTCGTAGACGCCCCGCACCACGACACCGCGCTCGTCGAGCGAGTCGAAGAACTCCCGCGCCTGCTTGACCACGGTCTCGCGCTGATCCCCCAGCACTCCGGGTTTGACCTGGAACACCGAGAACATCAAATACCGGATGGTCGAATTGAGAGCTTGGTAATCGAGTCGCGCCATGCTCCCTATCGTGCCACTGCGAGCTCGGCCGCGGCACAGCCGCACCCCGTGCGAACCTCCGGGATCGACACCCCGCCCCGGTTCCCGCTGTCCCGATCCGGCGATCCGGTCGAGATCCACGACGATGCGGCCCACCGGCGAATGCTCGGGCAACTCGCCGCCCGCGATGGCGACGGCCGCCCGGAGAGCGGCTACTAGGACAGAATGCGTTCTGCGGCAGCGGTTCCCGACGCCGCACAGGCAGGCACGCCGACGCCGTGCAGATACGCACCGGCCACCGCCAGCCGCGGCAGTGTGGCCACCTCGGCCTCCAGTGCGGCGATTCGTTCGGTATGCCCGGGTGCGTACTGCGGCAGCCCGCCACGCCAGCGCCGCACCAGTGCCTTTTCCGGCCGCAGCGTCAGCCCGGTGACGGTCGACAGGTCCGCGACGGCCGCGGCGATCAACTCCTCGTCCGGCCAGGACAGCGGCGTGTCGTCACCGAACCGGCCGAAGGACGCCCGAACGAGCGCGACCTCACGGTCGGCCAGATGCGGCCACTTACGGCTGGAGAGAGTGAACGCCTTGGCGCGCAACGACTCTCCCGTGGCAACCAGAATTCCGGAATTGTCCGGCAGTGCGGTGTCGGCGGGCAGCCCCAGCGCCACCACGGCCGAGGACGACAGCTCGATGCCACCGGCCGCGGTCGCGGCACCCGGTGCGATATACCGCAGCAGTGCCGCTGTGACCGGCGCCGGAGCGGCCAGCACCACCGCGTCGACCGCACCGATCGGATCGACCTGCCAGCCGGTCGCGGTCCGTACCAGGCCCGTTGCCGGGGTATCGATTTCGACCTTCGGCGCCGCGGCGTGGCGCAGCGCGTCCAGCAGGACGCCGTAGCCGTCGCGCAGGCCGCCGAAGACCGGCCCGGACGACGGCGGCGGAAGTGCCCGGGAGACTGCGGCGGTCAGATTCGGTGCGCCGGTGTCGAGTGCGATCGCCAGGGTGGGCAGCGCGGCCCGGACGCCGATCGATTCCGCGCGCCCGGCATACACCCCGCCCAGCAGGGGATCCACGCTGCGGGCGACGACCTGTGCACCGAAGCGCTCGGCGACCAACTCGGCCACCGACACATCACTGCCGGGCTCCCAACGCAGCGGGCGGGCGGGCTCGTCGGTGATCCGGGCCAGGGTGGCCTCGTCGACCAGACCGGCCACCGTGTCCGGACCGGACGGAATACCCATCAGCGTGCGCTCGGGCAGCGGGTGGGTGGTACCTCCGGACCAGATCAGGGGCCGCCGCCCGGCGGGATGGACCAGTTGCCCGGACAGTCCCAATTCGTCCAGCAGAGCGGGTATTTCGGGCCGCCGCCCGATGAATGCCTCGGCGCCCACGTCCACCGGCTCTCCCGCGAGCACATCGGTTCGCAGGGTGCCGCCGAGACGATCGCGCCGCTCGAGCAGGATCAGTTCGAGTTCCGGCCCGAGTGCCGTCCGCAGCCGATACGCCGCCACCAGTCCGCTGATTCCACCACCGACCACCGCGACTCGCATCGACCACACTCCTCGTCGTCTCCTCGGCCTGCACCGTCACACCGAGCGGGCGCCACGCTCGGGTTCACACCTCAGCAACGTACTCCCCAGGACCGGACGCGTCGCCGGTCGCACATCGTGCGCGGACCACGACCACCCGGATATGTTCTTCCCGCCGCGAATCCCCGACGTGATCCGCCTGTTCGAGGACGACCCGGTCGCCCGAGCGCGGCACACACCTGCGCCGGGAGGTGCGAGCGCTGTGCGTGCGGTGACCCCGCCTACAGCGGTACCGGCAGGCTGTGGATCAATTCGACGGCGGCCGTGATGGCGTCCGGATCGGTATCGGGCAGCACGCCGTGGCCGAGGTTGAAGATGTGGCCGGTCGCGCCGAGGGTGATCGCTTCATCGGCCTCGTGCGCGATCCGCCGGATCTCGCGCTCCACGACCTGCGGCCCGGCGAACAGCACTGCCGGATCGAGATTGCCCTGCAACGCTTTTCCGGGGCCGACCCGGCGTACAGCGTCGGTCAGCGGAACCCGCCAGTCCACGCCCACCACATCGGCGCCGGCCTCGCCCATCGCACCCAGCAGTTCCCCGGTGCCGACCCCGAAGTGGATACGCGGCACACCCGCCTCGGCGACCTCGGCGAAGACCCGTTCCGAATGCGGCAGCACGAATTCCCGGTACTGCGCCAGCGACAGCGCACCCGCCCACGAATCGAACAGCTGCACGGCGTCAACACCCGCGGCGAGCTGGGCACGCAGGAATTCGACGCCGATATCGGTGAGCACTCCCATCAGGGTGTGCCAGGTCTGCGGATCGCCGAGCATCATCGCCTTGGTGCGCTCGTGGTTGCGACTCGGCCCGCCCTCCACCAGGTAGGACGCGAGAGTGAAAGGGGCACCGGCGAATCCGATCAGCGGTATCTCACCGAGTGCGTCGAGCAGCAGGCCGATACCGTCGGTGACCGCGCCCACCTCCTCACGGCGCAGCCGCGGCAGCCCCCGCACGTCGTCGACCGAGCGCACCGGATTCGCGATCACCGGCCCCACACCGGGCACGATATCGAGGTCGATACCGGCAGCCTTGAGCGGAACGACGATGTCGGAGAACAGGATTGCCGCGTCCACACCGTGCCGGCGGACCGGCTGCATGGTGATCTCACACAGCAACTCCGGATCGAAGCACGATTCCAGTATGCCGATACCGGCACGCAGTTCGCGGTACTCGGGCAGCGAGCGACCGGCCTGCCGCATGAACCAGACGGGGCGCCGGCCGGGCGTGGCGCCGGTGGCGGCGGCCAGCAACGGCGCATCGGACAGACGGCGGCGGGTTGGTGTGCTCATCACCGCTATCGTAGGCGGCCGCGCACAGGGCGCCCGCGCCACCGTGCATTGCCGTAGCGGCGCGCCTCCGCGTGCCGGGGACCGTTCAGGTCTACCGTTCACATTCGTGACACCGCTCGACTTCCGCGACGGAGCCGCACCGACCCCGGGCCCCGACAGCGAACCAGCCCAATTTCGCGCCGCGGTCGATGCGATGGGCACCGCATCCGTCCATCCGAGGATCGAGCTGGCACCGATCCGTCCTCCCCAGCGCCTGGCGCCGTATTCGTATGCGATCGGAGCGGAGGTCAAACATCCCGATACGAACGTGATTCCGGTCGACTCCGACGACGACGCGTTCGGTCGGCTGATCCTCCTGCATGATCCGAACGGGCATGAGGCCTGGCAGGGGGTGTTCCGTCTGGTGGCCTACATTCAGGCCGATATCGACGCGGCCCTCGCCGGTGATCCGCTGCTACCGGAGGTAGCGTGGAGCTGGCTGGTGGACTCACTGGAATCTCGTAATGAGGAGTTCACCGCACTCGGCGGCACGGTCACCTCGACGAGTTCCGTCCGCTACGGCGATATCGCCGGCCCGCCGCGGGCCTATCAGCTCGAGTTGCGCGCCTCGTGGACGGTCGGATCGCCCCAGCTCACCCCCCATGTCGAAGCATTCTGCGAGGTGCTCGCCTACGCCGCGGGCCTACCCCCGGCGGGCATCACCCATTTGCCACCGCATCCGCGGATTGGCGACGACCGGTTCTGAGGGCCACGTAGAGTTCAGCTTTATGCCCGAAGCCGACGAGTCCGACACCGCCCAGGGGGCGCCACCCACAACAGCACAGCCCGAACCCAGTGGCGCCGTTCCTCTGCTGGCTCCGGCCGACGGTGTCCCCCCGGTGCTCGATTCCGCCGCCGAGATCGCCGCCGCGGCCGCCACGATCGCCGCCGGTTCCGGCCCCCTGGCCGTCGACGCCGAGCGCGCCTCCGGTTTCCGGTATTCGAATCGGGCCTATCTCGTGCAGTTGCGTCGTCGCGGCAGCGGAACCTTTCTCATCGATCCGATTCCGGAGCCCGGCGCGATGGACGCACTCGCCGCCGTGATCAACGATCTGGAATGGGTGCTGCACTCCGCGGATCAGGATCTGCCGTGCCTGGCGGAACTGGGCCTGCGGCCGGCCCGGCTGTTCGATACCGAACTGGGTGGCCGGCTGGCGGGATTCGATCGGGTCGGCCTGGCGGCGATGGTCGCCCGGCTGCTGGGCCGGGAATTGCGCAAGGGGCACGGCGCCGCCGACTGGTCGACCCGGCCACTGCCGCAGGACTGGCTCAATTACGCGGCCCTGGATGTGGAACTGCTCGTCGAATTGCGCGATGAAGTTGCCACGGCACTGTCCGATCAGGATAAAGCCGATTGGGCGGCACAGGAATTCGAGCATGTCCGCACCGCCGAGCCGGCCCCGCCGAAACCGGACCGCTGGCGTCGTACCTCCGGCATTCACACCTTGCGCCGGGCGCGGCAGCTGGCGACGGTGCGCGAATTGTGGTCGGCCCGCGACGGTATCGCGCGGCATCGCGATGTCGCCCCGGCGCGCATTCTGCCCGATTCGGCGATCGTCGCCGCGGCGCAGGCGGATCCGAAGACCATCCCGCAATTGCGCACGCTGCCGGTATTCGGCGGACCGCGGCAGCGGCGGTATTCGCGCGAATGGCTCGATGCCGTGGAACGCGCTCGGGCACTGCCCGATTCCCAGTTGCCACCGATGTCACAGCCCTTCGACGGACCGCCGCCGGTCAACCGCTGGGAGCGCCGCGATCCGGTCGCGGCCGCTCGGCTCGGCGCCGCCCGCGCCGCGATGAACGCGTTATCGGAGCGGTATGCGGTGCCGGTGGAGAATCTGCTGACACCGGATCTGCTCCGCCGGTTGTGCTGGGACGGGTTGCCCGAATTCCGCTCCGGCACATTGCCGTCGGATCCGGATTCGGCGATCGGCAAATTTCTGGAGGCGGGCGGTGCCCGGGCATGGCAGCGCGAGCTCGCGGTCGGCGAGCTGGCGGCGGCGCTGTTTCCGGAGGAATCCGCTCAGTCCTCGTAGACCGGAGCGCGCCGGTCCCGGCGGGCACGAATGGCCTCGTCGAAGTTCTCGGTGGTCAACCGCACGTACAGCTGCGCCGTACCCTCGTGCTGCATATGCGATTCCAGGCTGCCCGCCTCCATACCGCTCCACAGCATGCGCTTGGTCAGTTCGGTGCCGACCCGGCTGTAACCGATGATCCGCTCGGCCAGCTCGTAACAGGTGTCCAAGAGTTCTTCGGATGCCACTGCGCGCGAGACCAATCCGATCCGCTCGGCCTCGGCGGCGTCGATATCGCGCCCGGACAGCATGATCTCGAAGGCCCGCGACGCCCCGACCGCCCGCGGCAGCAGATAGCTGATGCCCAGCTCCGCCGAAGTCAGCCCGTTGTTGATGCCCGCGGCGCGGAAATACGCCTCCTCCGAGGCGATTCGAATATCGGCGGCCATGCTCAGGCAGAAGCCGCCGCCGATCGCGGCGCCGTTGATCGCCGCGATCACCGGCTGATGCATGCGGCGCAGCGTGGTCATCACATTGTCGAGCAGGTCCATCGACCGGCGCGCCACCGTGGTGCGGGTGAGGCCGTCGACATTGGGTACCCGCCCGGCGCCCTGGAGATCGGCGCCGGAGCAGAAGCCGTGCCCCGCGCCGGTCAGCACCACCACGCGCACCTCGTTGTCGGCGGCCACCGCCTCGAGGGTCTCCCGCAGCGGGATCATCACGTCGAAGGCCATCGCGTTCATGCGTTCCGGCCGGTTCAAGGTGACCAGTGCCACCTGCGGACGCGGCTTCTCGACGAGCACGAACGACATACGGACTCCTACCGGCGACGGAAAACTGTAACCGGTTTCAGAATCTACACGGTGCCGCCGGACAACCACCGGGTAACGCGCTCGGCAATACTGTCCGCCGTCAGCCCCAGCTCCTGATGGATCTGCGCGCGCGACGAATGATCGAGGAACTGTTGCGGAACGCCGAGTTCGCGAGTCGGCACATCGAGCCCCGCCTCCCGCAGCCGCGCGGAGACGGTACTGCCGATGCCGCCGTGCACGCCGCCGTCCTCGACGGTCACCACCATCCGGTAGTTCTCGGCCAGCTTGACGATGGTGTCGGACACCGGCAGCACCCAGCGCGGATCCACCACGGTCACCGAAATGCCCTGCGCCGTCAGCAGATCCGCCGCGGCGACGGCGTTGGCACCCAGCGCGCCGACGGCCACCAGCAGCACATCGCCGCGCACCGCCTGCGCGGAGGCACCCTCGGGCATCCGCAGCACATCGATGCCGTCGAGCCGCTCCAGCGCCGAAACCTCTTCGACGACAGGGCCTTTGGGGAACCGCAGCGCGGTCGGCCCGTCGGCGACGGCCAGCGCTTCGGCCAGTTCCTCGCGCAGCGTCACCGCATCGCGCGGCGCGGCCACCCGGATTCCGGGCACGATGCCGAGTACCGAAAGGTCCCACATACCGTTGTGGCTGGCACCGTCGTCGCCGGTGATGCCCGCGCGATCCAGCACCAGGGTCACGGGCAGTTTCAGCAGCGCGACATCCATCAGCAGCTGATCGAAGGCGCGATTGAGGAAGGTCGAGTAGATCGCGACCACCGGATGGATACCACCCAGCGCCAGACCGGCGGCCGAGGTCATCGCGTGCTGTTCGGCGATTCCGACGTCGTACAGACGATCGGGGAAGCGTTCGCCGAAGGGGGCCAGCCCGGTCGGGCCCGACATGGCCGCGGTGATCGCGACGATATCGTCGCGCTGTTCGCCGTGCCGGATGAGCTCTTCGGTGAACACCGACGTCCAGCCGACCGTCTTACCGGCGGTCGACCGCCCGGTCTCGGGATCGATGGCACCGATGGAATGCATCTGATCGGCGACATGGTCGACCGCGGGCTGATATCCGCGCCCCTTCAATGTCACCACGTGCACCACTACCGGCCCGCCGAAATCCTTGGCCCGGCGCAGTGCCGCCTCCAGGGCGACCGGATCGTGCCCGTCGACCGGCCCCACATATTTGAGCCCGAGGTCGCTGAACAGCTCCTGCGGTGCGACGGCGTCCTTTATCCCGGCCTTGAGCGCGTGCAGCATCGAATAGGCCGAACTCCCGACCCGCGGGATGCCCTGGACGAACCGCTTGGTGGCGTCGAGAGCCTGCTCGTAGACCGGCTGCATGCGCAGCGCGGTGAGCCGGTCGGCCAATCCGCCGATGGTCGGCGAATAGGAGCGGCCGTTGTCGTTGACGACGACGATCAGCGAGCGGTCCTGCCCCGCGGCGATATTGTTCAGCGCCTCCCAGCACATTCCGCCGGTGAGGGCGCCGTCGCCGACCACGGCCACCACGTGCCGGTCCTGCCCCTTCAGCGCGAACGCCTTGGCCAGGCCGTCGGCATAGGACAGCGACGCCGACGCGTGCGACGACTCGACCCAGTCGTGCTCACTCTCGGCGCGGCTCGGATAACCCGACAGCCCGCCGTGTTTGCGCAGCCGGTCGAATCCGTCCTTGCGGCCCGTGAGGATCTTGTGCACGTAGGACTGATGGCCGGTGTCGAAGATGATCGGGTCGGCCGGCGAGTCGAAGACCCGATGCAGGGCGATGGTCAATTCCACCACGCCCAGATTCGGCCCCAGATGACCACCGGTGACCGCGACCTTGCGGACCAGGAACTCCCGAATCTCCTCGGCCAGCTCGCGCAGCTGGGGTACCGTCAGCCGGCGCAGGTCCTCGGGCGTATCGACCCGGGAAAGAACTCCCACCGTTCTCGCTCCCTCTCCGATGGCTCATGTGTTTCGAACAGTCTACGGAGCCCGATCCCGGGCCGATGACGGGAATGACCGGCGAACTGCAATATTCGAGATCGGTGTGAGACTCGACATAGATCATCGGCGGGACAGCGGGCGGCGAACGGTCCGCGCCGCGGGAAGGACGATATGACCAGCGAGCAGCCGCGACCTGCGAACGCGGCGTCACACCGACCGGCGACCGTGACCACATTCGGCCACGGCAGCGCGTCCGCGACACCCGACCGGATGCAGGTCTCGATTTCCGTCGAAACCCGGGCGGACTCGGTGGCCCTGGCCTACAGCCGGGCCGGTGAACGGACCGCCGCGGTCACCGGCACGCTGCGTGCCGATGGTGTCGCCGCGGCCGATATCGCCACCACGGGACTGTCGGTGCGCACCGAAACCACCTGGGTCGAGAACGAGGGCAACCGCATCACCGGCTATCTGGCGACCACCTCGCTGACGATCGGCCTGCGCATCCCCGCCACCTCGAGCGATACCACAGACCCGGCGGCGATCATCGCCCGCGCGGTCGCGGCCGGCGGTGACGACGTCCGCCTCGGCGGACTGAACCTCACCGTCGCCGATCAGGCCGAATTGCTGATCCGGGCCCGCGAGGCGGCCTGGGACGACGCACTCGACCGAGCACGGCGCTACGCGCAACGGGCGCAGCGCACCCTCGGCCCGGTCCTGGAGATCACCGAGAACACCGCGGCCGCACCGGAACCCCGCGGCGAGATCCGGTTCGTGGCCGCGCGTGCCGGTGACACACCCGTCGGCGTCGAATACGGCGAACAGCAGGTCGGCGCCGATCTGCGCGCGACCTGGCAATTGGATTGAGCCGCACTCACTTCCGTTCGAGCAGCGCCACACATTCCACGTGATGGGTGGCCGGGAAGGCGTCGAAGGCCCGCAACGCGCCGACCCGGTAGCCCGCGTCGTGATAGAGCCCGATATCGCGGGCGAAAGCGGCTGGATCGCAACCTATGTGAATGATCCGGCCGGGATTCGCCGCGGTGAGCGGGCCGATGACCTGCTTTCCGGCACCGGCTCGGGGCGGGTCGAGCACGACCACCCGGGGCACCTCGTCACGGGTGCCGATCCAGCGTTCCACCCGATCGGCACACAGTTCCACACCGGGGAGATCGCGCAGGGCCGCGATGCCGTCGGCCACCGCCGATCGCGACGATTCCACACCCAGCACCGAACCGCGCGGACCGGCCTGTTCGGCGAGCCGGGCGGCGAAAACGCCCGCACCGCAATACAGATCCCACGCCGTCGATCCGGAATCGAGATCGGCCCATTCGGCGACCAGATCCGAATAACACTGCGCCGCACCACTGTGCGGCTGCCAGAATCCGGTGGCAGCGACCTCCCAGCGCCGGCCGGCCACATACTGCACCGCCCGGCCACTACCGGAGAGCACCCGCTCCGCGCGGCGGGCGTGCGCCGCGGCCCGCCGGGCAGTGGTCGCGCGCCGATCTCCCCCACGGCGCGGCTCGGTCGGCGCGGCCAGCTCGACGATGTGCTGCAACCCGTCCGCATCGACCGCGATCACGAGTTCGGCGCCCGGCGTCCAGGTACGATCGGCGATACCGGCCAGCGCACCCGAAATCGGTTGCGGGCAACGCAGCTCCGTAATCACCTCAGCGCCGCGGTAGCGGTGTACACCCGCGTGGCCGGCGGCATCGACCACCAACCGCACCCGGGTACGCCAGCCGATTTGCGGAGCACTCTCACCCGGCACCTCGTCGCCGTACGTCGCGGCGCGGGACGGATCGATCGGCCCGGGGATCGGTTCGACGACGACCTCGGTCTCCCACCGCGCCAGCCGCCGCAGTTGCTCACCCACCACCGCCGCCTTCAGACCCCGCTGCGCCTCGGGCGTAGCGAAGGAGAAATCGCAGCAGCCCGCTCCCCCGGGGCCGGAGACCGGGCAGTTCGGTGCCACCCGGTCCGGAGACGGCTCCAGGATCTCGATCGCCTCGGCACGGCAGAACGAGCCGCCCCGATCCTCACTCACCCGGGCGAGCACCAGCTCACCGGGCAGTCCGTGCCGGACGAACAGCACCCTGCCCTCGTGCCTGGCGATACAGAAACCACCGTGACCGGGCGCGCCGAGGCGCACCTGGAAGGTCTCGCCGGACCAGTCCGGACCCGCGCTCACGGACGATCCTCGTAACCGCGGCGTACCGCGCCCGGCGCGTTGACGACTTCGGGCCTGCGGGCCTTGGTCGAGGAACTCAGCTGCCACGGCACACTCGTCACCATCACGCCCGGTTCGAACAGCAACCGGCCCTTGAGCCGCAGCGCACTCTGGTTGTGCAGCAGCTGTTCCCACCAGTGCCCCACCACATATTCGGGGATGAAGACGGTCACCACATCGCGTGGCGAATCCTTACGCACCCGCTTGACGTAATCGACGACGGGCTTGGTGATTTCACGATATGGCGATTCGATCACCTTGAGCGGCACCGGAACATCGCTGTCGGCCCATTCCCGGACCAGCACCCGGGTATCGGGTTCGTCCACGTTGACGGTGACGGCCTCGAGGGTGTCCGGCCGGGTGGCGCGGGCGTAGGCCAGTGCGCGCCGCGTCGGCAGATGCAGCTTGGACACCAGCACGATCGAATGGGTGCGACTGGGCAGCACGCCCGTGAACTCCTGTTCCTCGAGTTCCCGGCCGACGGTGTCGTAGTGGCGGCGGATCATGCGCATCAGCACGAAGATCGCGGCCATGGTGACGATCGCGATCCACGCTCCGGCAAGGAATTTCGTGATCAGTACGATGATCAGCACGGCACCGGTCATGGTCAGGCCGATGGCGTTGATCACCCGCGAGCGCAGCATCCGCCGCCGCACGGCGGGATCGGTCTCGGTCCGCAGCAGCCGGGTCCAGTGCCGCAGCATGCCGGTCTGGCTCAGGACGAACGAGACGAACACACCGACGATGTAGAGCTGGATCAGGCGCGTCACCTCGGCGCCGAACAGCACCACGAACGCGATCGCGGCGCCGGACAGGAACAGGATGCCGTTGCTGAAGGCCAGCCGGTCGCCGCGAGTGTGCAGCTGTCGCGGCAGGAACCGGTCCTGCGCGAGAATCGAACCCAGCACCGGGAACCCGTTGAAGGCGGTATTCGCGGCCAGCACCAGGATCAGCGCGGTGACGATGGTGATGTAGAAGAAGCCTGCCGGGAAGCCGTTGAAGATCGTGTGGGCCAGCTGGGCCACGAGCGTCTTCTGTTCGTATCCGGGCGGCGCGCCGACCAGATCCGAGGAACTCGCGGCGAATACCACGCCCAGCTTGCGGGCCATCAGGATGATGCCCATCAACAGGATGATCGCGATGAGGCCCAGCATCAGCAGAGTCGTGGCGGCATTGCGGGACTTCGGCTTGCGGAAGGCCGGAACACCGTTGCTGATCGCCTCCACACCGGTCAGCGCCGCACATCCGGAGGAGAACGCGCGCGCGATCAGGAAGGCGAAGGCGATGCCCTGCAGATGCGACTCGTTTCCGTTGAGACTGAATCCGGACGATTCGGCATGCAGATCATCACCGAAGACGAAGATCCGCACCACACCCCAGCCCAGCATCAGGAAGATCCCGATCATGAAGCCGTAGGTCGGGATCGAGAACGCCGTACCCGACTCCCGCACCCCGCGCAGATTCACGGCGGTCAGCAGCACGATCGCCACCACCGCGAACAGCACCTTGTGGGTAGCCACGAACGGCACCGCCGAGCCGATATTCGACGCGGCCGAGGAGATAGACACCGCGACTGTGAGCACGTAGTCGACCATCAACGCGCTGCCGACGGTCAGCCCGGCCATCGGCCCGATATTGACCGTCGCCACCTCGTAGTCACCACCACCGGACGGATAGGCGTGCACGTTCTGCCGATAACTGGCGACCACGACCGCCATGACGGTCGCGACCGCCAGCCCGATCCACGGTGTGTAGACGTAGGCGGACAACCCCGCCGTGGACAGGACGAGGAAGATCTCCTCAGGTGCGTACGCCACCGACGACAGGGCGTCGGAGGCGAAGACGGGCAGCGCGATCCGCTTGGGCAGCAGGGTATGTCCCAGGGAATCGCTACGGAATGGGCGGCCGACCACCATACGCTTGGCGGCCGTCGTCAACTTGGACACTCGGCACAGCATAAGCGCACCACCCGATGTGACATAGCCGGTGGTTCACTCTGGTTTCGGTCAGCGCGGATGGGGGAACGTGCTGCGGGGGGCCGTCAGCGGGTACGGTTCCCCCGAGAGGGAACCAGACCGCACACCACGGTTTTCGGCGGAATTGGGGTTGACACGGTGTACGTAGTGATCATGGGGTGCGGCCGAGTCGGCTCTGCCTTGGCTCGCGCCCTGATCCGGATCGGCCACGACGTAGCCGTGATCGATCGCGATCCGGGCGCGTTTCTGCGCCTGGGCAAGGACTTTCCCGGTGAGCGGGTGACCGGTTTCGGATTCGACCGGGATGTGTTGATCCGGGCCGGAATCGAGCGAGCGGGAGCGTTCGCCGCGGTATCCAACGGGGACAATTCCAATATCATCGCCGCCCGGGTGGCCCGGGAGACCTTCGGTGTGGAGCGAGTCGTCGCGCGGATCTACGACGCGAAACGCGCGGCGGTCTACGAGCGGCTGGGCATCCCGACCATCGCGACAGTGCCGTGGACCACCGACCGGTTCCTGCGCACGCTCACCGGCGACGAAACCACCGCCACCTGGCGAGATCCCACCGGCGCGGCCTCGGTCACCGAACTCGTCCTGCACGAGGACTGGTACGGGCGAACCGTCCGGGACCTCGAGGACGCGATCCCGGTCCGGGTGGCCTTCCTCATCCGCTTCGGCCGGGCGCTGCTGCCCACCAGCAAGACGGTGATGCAGGCCGACGACGCCGTCTACGTCGCCGCCGTCTCCGAGCGCATCGGCGAAGTCGTCGCCGTCGCGGGTACCGCACCTTCGAGCGAGGACCAGTCGTGAAAGTAGCGATCGCGGGGGCCGGCGCCGTCGGCCGCTCAATTGCCCAGGAATTGCTGCGCGGCGGGCACAAGGTCACTTTGCTCGAACGCCGGCTCGACCACATCGACTCCGCCGGGGTTCCGGGCGCAGGCTGGGTACACGGCGACGCCTGCGAGCTCGAACTGCTCGAGGAGGCGGGGCTGCAGGATTACGAGGTGGTGATCGCGGCCACCGGCGACGACAAAGCGAATCTGGTGTTCAGCCTGCTCGCGAAGACCGAATTTGGGATGCGTCGCGTCGTTGCCCGGGTCAACGATCCGCGCAACGAGTGGCTCTTCGACGAGTCCTGGGGTGTGGATGTCGCCGTCTCGACACCGCGCCTGCTGGCCTCGCTCGCCGAGGAAGCGGTATCGGTCGGCGATCTGGTGCGGCTGATGACGCTGCGGCAGGGCCAGGCCAATCTGGTCGAGATCACGCTGCCCACCGATACGGCGCTGGCCGGACGCGCGGTGCGGACCCTGTCACTGCCGCGTGATGTCGCCCTGGTGACAATCCTGCGCGGCGGCCGGGTGATCGTGCCGCAGCCCGACGATCCGCTCGAGGGTGAGGACGAATTGCTGTTCGTATCGTCGGTCGAGGCCGAGGACGACCTGCGACGCAGCCTCACTGGCGAACCGGCCGAGACCGCGGGGGCATAGCCCCGATCCGGCGACCGCTCAGGCGGTTCCGGCGGTGAGCCGGGCACGCAGTTTGGTCAGTGCGCGATGCTGCATCACGCGCACCACACCGGGGCTGGTGCCGATCGCCTCGGCGGTCTGCGCCGCCGTCCAGCCGAGCACGATCCGCATCACCAGCACCTCGCGGTGTGCGGGAGCGAGGATCTCCATCAGCTCACGGGTGGCCTGGCGGCGTTCGAGGTTCAGCGCCAGTTCCTCCGGCCCCGGCGCGGTCGAGGCGGCGTCGGGGAATTCGGCGACCGGATACGACGGATGCTGCTGCGCGCGGCGGAACGCGTCGGCAACCTTGTTGGCCGAGATGCCGTAGACGAAGGCCAGGAACGATTTGCCCTGATCGCGGTAGCGCGGAATCGCGGTGACGGTCGCGATACAGATTTCCTGTGCGATGTCGTCGGCGGTGATGTTCGGATTGTTGGTTCCGACCCGGGCGGCGCAGTATCGGCGCACCAGCGGATGCACGATGCGAATGATCTCGGTAACCGCGCGCTGATCACCCGCTGCGGCCGGGCCGATCAGCCGATCGAGTTCGGCGGCGGCACGACGGCTGTCGGATCCGGCGGGCGCCGATCTCGGTGAACGGACACCCGCGCCCTTCGCCGGGCTGCTCGTCGCCACCGTGTCGTTCTCGGTAACCACTGGGGATCCTCTCGCCGATCGTTGTTGACATCAACGATCGTGCGCCGAATCGAGCCACCGGAATAGGCACCCCAGGGGTGGGTTGTCCCCACCCCATCGGGGTGGTGCCCCTGATTTCAGGGGTGGTCCGGACGCGAGGTCCGTTCAGTCCGCCGTGGACGAGACGGGCATATGTCCGGCGCGGCGCACCGCCCAGACGGTGACCAGCAGGGCTATCGCGGTCAACGGCCAGCCCATACCGATCCGGGCGGCGGCGAGCCAGCCGGTGGAATCGGTGTCGTAGAAATGGTTCTGCACCAGAAAGCGAGCGACGAAGACGACAACCCACACCACAGTGGCCAGATCGTAGAGACGCATCGAGCGACGATCGGATCGCCACTCGTGCCCGTGCCCGTTGAGCACCCCCCAGATGACGCCGGCCAACGGCCAGCGCACCAGCAGCGACACCAGGAACACGCCCGCGTACGCCAGACTCGCCCAGATGCCGAACAGGAAGTAGCCCTTCGCGGCGCCGGTGCGATGCGCGATGAACGCGCAGACCGCGACGCCGACGAATCCGGAGATCGCCGGCTGGATCGGTGCGCGGCGCGCGAGCCGCCAGACCAGAATGCCCGCGGCGGTGGCCAGCGCCGTCCAGATGCCGACGGTCAGACCCCACAGGGTGTTGGCGGGAACGAACACCACCACCGGCAGGGTGGAGTAGATCAGGCCGCTGATCCCGCCGAGCTGCTCGAGCAGCGTCTGCTGGATCTCGCCTTCGCGCACCTCGTCGGTGTACGAATTGTCGGCATCGGAATCACCGGGGTTCGGCTCGGATTCCCGACCACGCGCGTCATGCTCCGCGGATTCGCGCAGACGGTGGCGCCTCCCGCCCGGGGGCATCCGAAGTCCGGCCGTGGCGGCCGGGTCGGCGCCCTCGTCGTTGTGGGGTATCGGCATACGTCAGGAATTCTCACGGAGTTCGTAGTAGGGGTTGTACATCACCTTGGCACCATCGCGGTCACCGATGCGGCCACGAACCAGGATACGTCGCCCCGGCTCGACACCCGGAATGCGACGCCGGCCGATCCACAGCAGCGTCACCGCGTCGGTACCGTCGAAGAATTCGGCTTCCACCGTGGCACTGGCCGATTTCGGACAGGCCTCCACACTGCGCAACCGGCCCAGCATGGTGACCTCTTCACCACGTCGGCACTCGGCTGCCCTGCACGCCCCTGACGCTTCCGATGTCTCGGCCAGCTCCTCTGCGTCGAGTACATCGAGATCGGCCGTCAGTCGACGCCCCAGACGCCGGAAATAACCACTGTCGGGGCCTACTTTGCCCGCGGCACCGGATCCCGTCTTGTTACCGCCTGTGAAAGGCATCTCGCAACACTTCCTGCACTACAGACGGCGTGGGTCACACGTCGTCGGTTTCCCACACGACCGGCTGGTCGGCCGTACAACGCCACTGTAGATGTCCCCCGTTCACCCCGCTACGCGGAGTCCCGGACAACCTCGGCGCTACGACCTCACCGTTAGCCGGATTCCCCACGCGGACGGTCGCGAACCCTCCGATTCGCGTGTTCGACAACACGTTTTCCGGGCGGTCCGGCACGAGCCCGCAGCGGGCTCGTGCCGGCCACCACGTAGGCTCCGCACCGTGTCACAGCCAGCCAGCTCCGGCGATCCGCGCCCGGCCGTCGTCGTGGGCCTGCCCGGCACCGGATCCGATGCCGACTTCGCCCGGCGCGCCTTCGAACCCGCTTGTGCCGCAAGAGATCTGCCGTTCATCGCGGTCGAGCCCGATCCCCGGGCGGTGGTGGCGAGCTGCCGGGCGGCGCTCGATGCGGCGGCCGAACGCGGACCCGTCCTCGCGGCGGGCATCTCACTCGGTGCGGCCATCGCGATCGAGTGGGCAGCCGCCCGGCCGGAAGCGGCCGCCGGAGTGCTCGCCGCTCTGCCCGCGTGGACCGGCGCCGACACCACCGGCTGCCCCGCGGCACTGAGCGCGGCGACCACCGCCGCGCAGCTGCGCGCCGACGGCCTCGAACCGGTGATCGACCGCATGCGAGCGGGCAGTCCCCCCTGGCTGGCGCGGGCGCTGACCCAGTCCTGGCGCACGCACTGGCCGGAGCTTCCGACAGCCCTCGAAGAGGCCGCCGGCTATGCCTGGCCGGAGCCGGAACTCCTTACGGCACTGCGTGTTCCGACCACAATCGTGGCCGCGGCCGACGATCCGGTGCACCCGATATCGGTAGCCGAGCAGTGGTACGCCCTGCTTCCGCACGCACGGCTGCATCGCATCACGCTCGAAGAGCTCGGCGCCGATCCGGGCATCCTCGGGATCCGTGGCCTCGGCGAACCGGCGACCGCCGCGGTACCCCGGTAATCGGCGCCCGGGCGCCCGGCCGCTGCCGAGCGCCCGGTGCGATCAGTTGCGACCAAGCTGCTGCATGGCCGAGCCCTCGGTACTGCGCCGCGGTCCCTGCTGTTCGGCCGTGACGGCCGGGAAGGTTCCGGTCGCGGCGGCCTCGGCGGCAGCCGCCTGAGCCGCTGCTGCCTGCTCCTGTGCCTCGACCTGTTGCTGATGCGCGGCGATGAGCTGGTCGGCCAGCTCCTGCGGCAGCACCACCGGCAGCGGTTCGCGGACCGGCATCGGCTCCTCACCACGCCGGACCACGGTATCGGCGAGGATCGTGCGCGCCGCCTCCACCAGCGGGGTCCCGTCGTCCGCGGCGCCCGACGGGCCGGCCGCGACCAGGCGCACCATCCAGCGATACCCGTCGATACCGATGAAACGCAGATCGGCCCCCTCGGTGACGGCGTGCAGCTCGCGTCCCCACGGACCGGTCTGGACCGATACCTGAGCCCCGTCGGCGCGCAGCGATTCGGCCAGATCGGTGGCCACCGTCCGCCACTGGCCGGGCGATTTCGGTGCCGCGTACGCCGCGACCGTGAGCCGGCCGTGCGGGGTCGCCAGATGAACCGCCTGCGGGGTGCCGTCCGGGGTCATCTCGACCTGCAGCTGCCCCCCGTCCGGAACCGGCAGGATGATCGAGCCGAGGTCCAGTCGCTGTTCGGAGATCTCGTCGAGGATCTCGGCGACCTCTTCGTAGTCGAACGGGCCGGTGCGGGGCTCGGACTCGGCTTCCTCGTATTCGCCGGGCTCTTCGTACTCGTCGGCTTCGTACCCGCCGTCCTCGTACTCGTCGGCTTCGTACTCATCGGCTTCGTACTCATCGGACTCATAGTCCCGCCCGTCGTAGGGCTCGGCCTCGTATCCCGCGCGCGCGTTGTCGAACTGCTCACCGGTTTCGGCGTAGCCCTCGGTATGGACCGCCTCGCCGGGGTATGGCGCACGCGCCGGGTACTCGGGTGTCGCGGTGCGATCGTCCCGGTAGGCCCGGGGCGATTCGTAGACATCGCGGGCATGCTCGGCGCCCGCCCCCGGACGGTCGCCGGCGACCGCGAAACCACCTGTGGCGGGACCGGATTCGACCGCCGCGGCGTCGACCGGATTTCCCCCGCCGGGTCCGTACCCCTCGGCGGCGCGATCGTCGCGGCGCGGCGCCGGAGCATTCCGGGGCGCCCCGCCACGACGCACCGCGGCCTCGTAGCCCGGACGCGCGAACGGATCCACCGGGCTCGCCCCGGGGCCCACCTGATGATGGCGACCGGTCGGGAACGGGTCGGCGGGCCGCGGACGACCCCGGCCGGGTTCGGCCGGCGGCGGCCGGTGGCCGGGCGCCACCGGATATTGCCCGGTCGCCGGTCCTGCGGGCGGGGGCCCTCCGGGGACCGGGCCGGCGGGCGCGCGGCGCGGCGGCATCGGCGGCATCGGCGGCGCGGGTCTCGGTCCTGCCGGATTCGGCCGGGCGGGACCGCCCGGCGTCCGAGGCAGTGCGCCGGACCCACCGGGCGCGGGACGTTGTCCCGGGCTGCCGGGAAGACGCGGTACCGATCCGGTCGGCGGGCCGGCCGGACCCGGGCCGGGAGGAATCCGCGGCACTGCACCGGTCCCCGGGCCCGCCGGAGGACGCGGCGTCGGGCCCGTGCCCACCGGCCCCGGACCTCCGGGTAACCGGGGCAGGGCGCCGGTCCCCCCCGGTGCGGGCCGCCCGGGCGGGGGGCCCGCCGGAATCCGTGGAATGGGTCCGGTGTCGTCGTTGTCGCCCGGGACAACCGGCACGGGACGCGGCCCACCCGGTCCCCGGCGCGGCGGGCCGCCCGGGATGTCACCGCGCACCGGTCCGCCCGGCCGGCCGGGAACCCGTGGCAGGGCACCGGTTTCGGGATGCCGTCCCCGCGGCGCCGGATGCGGCGGTTCCGCCCGCCCGTGCCGGCCGGAAGGACGCTGATCCTGGTGCGGCTCCCCCGGTCCCGGCAGATACCGGCTGTCGAGACGGCCGGGCGGGTAGGCGGGCTCGCCGTAGGCGGCCCCGCCGTCGCCGGTCTCGGGCGCGTGGTAGGCCTCGCCGGCCTCGGGCGCGCGGTGGGTACCGGTCCGGTAGCCGCCCTCGGCGTAGTACCGCTCGTCGCGGAAACCGGCCTCGCCGAAACCGGCGTCACCGCGGCCGTAGTCGTCGCGCTCGGAATCCCGATCGGATCGGTGATCCCCCTCGCCGAACATGCTCATGCCTCCCCTCCGGCGCGGGCCGCGCCGGTCTGCCCCGACAAGCTCTCATGGCCACCGCTGGACCCGTGACCGCCTGTGCCGCGCGCGGTTTCGTCGAGTTGATCGACCTCTGCGAAGTCCACCAGCTCGACCCGCTGTACCAGCAACTGTGCGATCCGATCGCCACGGCGCAATTGGATCGGGGTGCGCGGGTCGTGGTTGATCAAGCAGACCTTGATCTCGCCCCGGTACCCGGCATCGATGGTGCCGGGAGTGTTGACGATCGACAGGCCGGTCTTGGCCGCCAGCCCCGAGCGGGGGTGCACCAGGCCGACGGTCCCCACCGGCAGCGCGACGGCGATCCCGGTGCCGACGAGTACTCGCTCGCCCGGGTCCAGGATGACGTCTTCGGTGGTGCACAAATCCACTCCGGCATCGCCCGGGTGCGCACGTGTGGGCACCGGGACGCCGGGATCGAGCCGCAGCAGGGGTATGGGTGCAATTCCGGTCACGTCCAGCGAGCCTACGCCGTCCGGCGACCGGTCTCGGAGCCCGACGCGGCACGGATGGCACAGTCTGGTCATCGGTGTGCGCGATCGGCTCCCGCCGAGAGCGAATATGTCGGCCTGACCTAGTCTGATGTGGTGTCCGACCAGTCCCACGCAGTGCCCCCGCGCGAGTCCGCCACGCCCGCGCAACCCGCTTCCGCCGCCGCGGTATATTCCGAGCGGCTGTGGGTGCCGTTGTGGTGGTGGCCGATCGCGCTGGCGATCACGGGCCTGCTGGCGGCGGAGATCCATATGGGCGCCCCGGGCATCCGCGCCTGGTTGCCGTACGTGTTGCTCTTCCCGGTACCCGTCTGGGCGCTGCTGTGGGTGAGTCGCCATCGGGTCGAGGTGGCACCGGATGCCGACGGCATCCTCGAATTACGCGCGGACCGGGCGCATCTGCCGGTAACGTATGTGTCCCGGGCAGTGGCGGTTCCGTCCAGCGCGAAGAGTGCGGCACTGGGCCGTCAGCTCGACCCCGCCGCGTTCGTTCAGCACCGGCCGTGGATCGGGCCCATGATCCTGCTCGTCCTCGAGGATCCGGATGACCCGGCGCCGTACTGGCTGGTGAGCACGCGCAAGCCCGACAAGGTACTGGCCGCGCTCGGCGTGCCGAGCGCGGGCTGACGATACCTGCCGGGTTGTTCGTGTAATCGGTTACTGAATTGTCGGCACGCGGTCCGATCAGGCCGCGCAATCCATGCAGATCATCTGCCCGCCGGCTTCGCTGGCGAGTCTGCTGCGGTGATGAACCAGGAAGCAGCTCGAGCAGGTGAACTCGTCGGCCTGCTTGGGGATCACCCGGACCGAAAGCACCTCCTCGGACAGATCCGCGCCGGGAAGCTCGAACGACTCCGCGGTATCGGATTCGTCGATATCCACGACGGCGGACGCGGCCTCGTTGCGACGAGCTTTCAGCTCCTCGAGCGAGTCCTCCGACACCTCGTCGGATTCACTGCGCCTAGGTGCGTCATAGTCGGTTGCCATGTCGTCTTCCCCTCGTCCTCACTCCGTATATCCCGGACCGGCCCCGCTGTCGCCGCTTCCTTTCGGAATCGGCAACGGCAAATGCCGCCCCGCCGTGGTGCACGTCACGTGTACACCGCTCACCGACCGGCCGGATCACCGGAGATCCATACCGGATCGCGCTCGGACAACGCAGGAGACGCCCTGGTTGTTCCCGAAATCGCTGCCCTGATTCGCATCATTCGATTCGTGTCGGGCCGCCAGACAATAGCGGACGTCGGCGCAAAAGTCGCAATCAAAACCCGAGCGAGTCGAAACCGAGGGGTAATCGTCATTGCGACGGTGAGGCTGTGACGATAAGCCGTCGGGCTGTGTTCTCCCATTCCCCCGCCCGTGATCGGACCGCGATCCGAATCGCCGCGGAGATTGTTACCGTCCCGATATCGGAGTGGCGCCTGCGGCCGGATTCCGTGCTCCGCGTCGGCGCGCGGACCTCCGCGTGCACGAGTGCGGGCCGCCAACTCGTAAGGTGTGCGTGTGGTTTCACTGATCACCGAAGGTCGCACGGTCGACAACAAGGGCCGTCCGTTCCTGCGGCGCCGCTACCAGCCGTGGGTCGCGCTCATCGCGGTTCTCGCCCTCATCTGCGCAATCGTGTGGATCAAGGCGATGACCACCGCGGACGCCACCCATACGGCCATGGCCTGCAACGCACCCGTGCCCGTACCCGCGACGGAGCCGAACGCTCAGCAGCCGGCGCTGCTGGGTGAGGTGGTGTCCCCGTCGCGGCTGCACGATGTGGAACCCGCGCCGCTGGCGCAGTCGAAGGTCCGGGTGCTCAACGGGTCGGGTCAGCGCGGTTTGGCCGAGCACATCGCCTCGAAGCTCGGGGATTACGGCTTCGCCAGCCCGCCGGCGCCGGTCTTCGGCAACGACCCCGTCTATGTCGGCGGCGATCTCGAATGCACCGGCCAGATCCGCTACGGCGTCAACGGCCGCCCGGCCGCGGCGGCCGTTCAACTGGTGGCCCCGTGCGCCGAACTCATCGAGGACCAGCGCGACGACGACACCGTCGACCTCGCCCTGGGTTCGCTGTTCGGCAACGATCTGCAGCCCGGCACCGACGCCGAGGAGGTGCTGCACGCGTTGAAGAATCCGGCACCCGGCAGTCCGGACGTCGATTCCGCGCTGCTGCAGGCCGCGCGCACGGCCCGCTGCTGAAGTTGCCCACCGGAATCGCCGCGAGGCGGCACCGGCGCACTCAGGCGTCCGGAATGGGCGCGCTGATGCCGAGGCTGTCGAACAGGCCGGTCAGTTCCGCCGCGATCCCGGGCGCCGCGGCGACGGTCAGCTCACCGTCGGCTCCCGCCGAATCGGCGCCCGGGAGCCGCAGCACCGCACCCGCCTCGGCGGCGATCAGCGCACCCGCCGCCCAGTCCCACGGATTGAGTCCGTGTTCGTAATGGGCGTCCACCCGGCCCGCGGCCACCATGCACAGATCCAGCGCCGCGGAGCCGATGCGGCGGATATCGCGCACGCGCGGCAGCAGCCGGGCGATCAATTCGCCCTGCCGCTCGCGCCGCGCCGCGCCGTAACCGAATCCGGTGGCCACCAGGGCCAGTTGCACGGAGTCGATATCGTTGCAGCGCAACCGGATCGACTCGCCGGCCGGATCGGTCCGGGTGGCACCGGCCCCGAACCCGGCACTGTAGGTGGCCGCATTCGCCACGTCGACCACCGCACCGGCCAGGGAACGACCGCCGCGGACGGCGGCCACCGATACCGCGTACGCCGGGATGCCGTAGACGAAGTTGACCGTGCCGTCGATGGGATCGACCACCCAGACGATGTCCGCGGCGCCTCCCGGGCTGCCACCGCCCTCCTCGCCGAGAACCTGCTCTCCCGGCCGGACATCGGCCAGCAACGACCGGATCAGTTGTTCGGTTTCGGTGTCGACGACGGTCACGGGGTCGGTGGGGGTCGATTTCGTCCGGACGGAGTTGTCGCGGGTACGCCCGGGACCGAAGACCTCGGGCCGGCGACGGCGTACGTGCACGGCCGCGGCTTCGGCCAGATACACTGCGACGCGGCGCAATTCGGCGATTTCGGCAGGATCTTCGATATTCGGGCCGGTGCGGTGGGCGGGAGAATTCGTCTCGGGCACGGTATCCATCCGATCACAGATCCGGCCGAACTCGCATCCGCGCCGTCACGGCCGCGGGCAGGTCACCCGGTGTACCCTGCCGCTGGCACCGTCATCGGCCTAGACCACAGGGAACAAGGGAGTTCGCGATGTCCGCTCGGGGGCAAGCATTCGGAATCGATATCGGCGGCAGCGGGGTGAAGGGCGCGGTGGTCGATCTCGCCACCGGTGAACTCGCCCATGAGCGGATCAAGATCTCCACACCGCACCCGGCGACCCCGAACGCCATCGCCGAAACCGTCTCGCGACTCGTCACCCAGGCCGGCTGGGACGGTCCGGTGGGGCTCACGCTGCCCAGCGTGGTGGTCAACGGCATCGCCCGCACCGCCGCCAACATCGACAAGAGCTGGATCGATACCGACACCCATCAGTTGTTCTCGCTGGCGCTGGGCGGCCGTGAGGTTGCGGTGCTCAACGACGCCGATGCGGCGGGACTCGCCGAGGACCGTTACGGCGCGGCCGGGAGTATCGACGGCCTGGTGATGCTGCTGACCTTCGGCACGGGTGTCGGCTCGGCACTTCTGCATCACGGCGTGCTGGTTCCCAACACCGAACTCGGCCACCTCGAGGTCCACGGCAAGGAGGCCGAGCACCGGGCCGCCTCGTCGGTGAAGGAACGCAAGAATCTGTCGTACAAGGAATGGGCCGCCGAGGTGTCGAAGGTGCTGGTCACGCTGGAGAATTTGTTCTGGCCGACAGTCTTCGTCGCGGGCGGCGGGATCAGCCGCGATGCCGAACATTGGATTCCGTTGCTGGCCAATCGGACTCCGGTCGTGGCTGCCAAATTGCGCAATACCGCCGGGATCGTCGGTGCCGCCATGGCCGTCGATAGCGGGATCGCACCGTGAGCACTCGCCGCCGATAGTTACAATGGAACGAGACCGGCGGTGAGCCGGAAAACGACCCCGGCACGAGAGCCGGGATTAACCCCCGACAGAACCGCTCCGCCGGAAGTTTATCTCTCTGGCGTGACGCCGCACGAGACCGTCACGAAAGGGCGTACGTGGTAGCCACGAATACCCGACAGACCGCCGAATCGGCCGACGCCGCCGACTCCGCAGAAGGCATCGCAGCACGGCCGGTCCGCAAGGCTGCCGCGAAAAAGGCTCCGGCCAAGAAGGCCGTCGCGAAAAAGGCGCCTGCCAAAAAAGCGGGCGTCAAGGCTGCGAAAAAGGCCCCAGCCAAGAAGGCCGGCACCAAGAAGGCCGGCGACAACGAGAACGACGAACAGATCGAGGACGAGTCGATCGATCTCGACAACCTGGAGGTCTCCGAGGCCGACCTGGGCGAGGACAGCGAGGAACTGGTCGACGAGGCCGAGGAATCCGAGGAGGCCGAAACCGAGGCCGAGGCCGACGAGCCGACCGAGAAGGACAAGGCCTCTGGTGACTTCGTCTGGGACGAGGAGGAGTCCGAGGCACTGCGGCAGGCCCGCAAGGACGCCGAGCTCACCGCGTCCGCGGACTCGGTGCGCGCCTACCTCAAGCAGATCGGCAAGGTCGCGCTGCTCAACGCGGAGGAGGAAGTCGAACTCGCCAAGCGGATCGAGGCCGGCCTCTACGCCACCGAGAAGCTGCGCGAATTCGCCGACAAGGGCGAGAAGCTGCCCGTGGCCACCCGCCGCGATCTGCAGTGGATCATGCGCGACGGCAACCGCGCCAAGAACCACCTGCTCGAAGCCAACCTTCGACTGGTCGTATCGCTCGCCAAGCGCTACACCGGCCGTGGCATGGCGTTCCTGGACCTCATCCAGGAAGGCAACCTGGGCCTCATCCGCGCGGTCGAGAAGTTCGACTACACCAAGGGCTACAAGTTCTCCACGTACGCCACCTGGTGGATCAGGCAGGCCATCACCCGCGCGATGGCCGACCAGGCCCGAACCATCCGTATTCCGGTGCACATGGTCGAGGTCATCAACAAGCTGGGCCGTATCCAGCGCGAGCTGCTGCAGGACCTGGGCCGTGAGCCCACGCCGGAAGAGCTCGCCAAGGAAATGGACATCACCCCGGAGAAGGTCCTCGAGATCCAGCAGTACGCCCGCGAGCCCATCTCGCTGGATCAGACCATCGGTGACGAGGGCGATTCCCAGCTCGGCGACTTCATCGAGGATTCCGAGGCGGTCGTCGCGGTCGACGCGGTGAGCTTCACCCTGCTGCAGGATCAACTGCAGTCGGTGCTCGAGACGCTGTCCGAGCGTGAGGCGGGCGTGGTCCGCCTGCGCTTCGGCCTCACCGACGGCCAGCCGCGCACCCTCGACGAGATCGGCCAGGTCTACGGGGTCACCCGTGAGCGTATCCGCCAGATCGAGTCGAAGACCATGAGCAAGTTGCGCCACCCCAGCCGGTCGCAGGTACTGCGCGACTACCTGGACTGATATCCGCGTGAACGACGATGCCGCCGAGGTTGTACCTCGGCGGCATCGTCGTTTCATCCGCAACATTGCCGCACTCGCCCAATAGGCTTGGCTGTCGTGGATCAGTTGGTGTTGGTTTTCGTGCTGGCGTTCGCGACGATCCTGGCGCAACCGCTCGGCCGGCGGCTCGGTTTGGCGCCCGCGGTTTTGATGACCGTCTTCGGGTTGATCATGGCGGTGCTGCCGTTCGTCCCGAATATCGACCTCGAGCCCGAGCTGATCCTGCCCCTGGTCCTACCTCCGCTGCTGTACGCCTCGGCGCGGCGCACCTCGTGGCAGCAGTTCGCCTCCAACGCCGGCGCGATCCTCCTGCGCGCTGTGGGCCTCGTGATCGCCACCGTGGTCGCGGTGGCCGTGGTCTTCCACGTCTGGTATCCGGCTCTTCCGCTGGGGGCCGCTTTCGTACTCGGTGCGGTCGTGGCGCCACCGGATCCGGTGGCGGTCAGCGCGATGGCCGATCGGCTGGGTCTGCCGCGGCGTCTGGTGGCAGTCCTCGAGGGCGAGGGACTGTTCAATGATGTGACGGCCGTGGTGATCTACGACGTCGCGGTGCTGGCGGTGGTGACCGGACATTTCTCGACGTGGCGGACCACGCTGGATTTCGTGGTGTCGGCGGTGGTGGCGGTAGCGATCGGGCTGGCACTCGGCTGGACCGGCAGCGCGATGATGCGGTGGTTGACGGAGGCGCCGTGGCAGGTCGCGCTCGGGTTGCTGTTGCCGTTCGCGGCCTACCATCTCGCCGAGGCCACACATGGTTCGGCGGTACTCGCCGTACTCGTGTGCGCGCTGTATCTCACCGACGCCGCAACGGATTTCAGCGATGTCGGCTACCGGCTCGTCAGCGATTCCTTCTGGGATGTGATCGACATGCTGGTCACCGGTTTCGCATTCGGGCTCGTGGGGCTGGAACTCAGCACGGTATTGGCCACGACCGGACCGAACTGGCCGCGGTTGCTGGGCGGGGCCGCGGCGGTGGTCGGGGTGGTGGTCGCGTTGCGGCTGCTGTGGTTGCTGACGGTCACCCGGGTGTTCCACAGCTGGTGGCGCCGGCATCGTGTCGACGAACCGTATACGTGGCGCGAGACGATCGTGACCTGGTGGGCGGGTATGCGCGGGGTGGTGACGGTCGCGCTGGCATTGGCCGTACCGCTGACCACGGACGCGGGAGCCGATTTCCCCGGCCGGACCGAGGTCCTGTTCACCTCGTTCGTGGTGGTCCTGTTCACCCTGCTGCTACAGGGACCGACCCTGCCGCTGGTGGTCCGCTGGACCGGCGTGCAGGCCGATACCGAACACGAACGGGCACTCGAAAAGCGCTTGTGGACACGCATTCTGCGTGCCGAACTGGCGCGGCTCGAGGAGATCGCCGACAACGAGGATCTGCCCGACGAGGTGTATCAACGCCTGCGCGATACCGTCGAGCGGCGACTGGTGCGCGCCGATCCGGAAGCCGCGGAGGCCGCCGACGGCAGCAAGGCGGTCGAGAACGCTATGCGGCTGACGGGCAAGCTGCGCACAATAAGCAACGATGTCCTCGACGCGGGCCGCGGTGAGGCGCTGGCCGCTCGCCGCGAACCCGATATGCCACCCGATCTGGTCGACCGGGTGATGCGGCGATTGGATCTGCGGCCGCCGCCGATGCTGTGAGATTGCCGCGCTGGTGTCGTGGCTCAATTGAGCCACCGGGCGCCGGGTTGGGGGTTGCTACCAGGACCTCGAGACCAGCAAACCCCAGCTATTTTCTATGAATATCATTCGGTAAATTTACTACCTGCGAGTATATGGCTAATGTCGGCGCCGTCACCGGCCTGGCACCGGTGCCCATTTGTCCCGGCAAGGAGTCCGCATGCTCGAGATCGACCAGTTCACCTACGGGTGGTTGACACCTGGACTGGCCTACGTCATGTCCGTCATCGGATCGTTGCTCGCCCTGCGCTGCATGGTCCGCGCGCGGTCCAATCCCGGACATCGCGGCTGGACCGTGACCGCGGCGGTGGCGCTGGGCGGAACCGGCGTCTGGGTCATGCATTTCATCGCCATGCTGGGCTTCTCGGTGCAGGGCGCGACCATCCGGTACAACATCCCGATCACTCTGATCAGCGTGGCGATCGCCATCGTGGTGGTGTGGATCGGCCTCTCGCAGGTGCTGCGTCGCGGAACCAGCGCACTGCTGACCGGCGGCGCGGTGACCGGGCTCGGTGTGGCGGCCATGCATTACGCGGGCATGTACGCGATGAAGACGGATGTCGAGATGCGCTACGACGTCTGGCTGGTGCTGGTGTCGATCGTGATCGCCGTGGTGGCGGCGACCGCTGCCCTCTGGTTCGCACTGCATGTCCAGGGTGTGCCGGCCACGATCGGGTCGGCCATGATCATGGGTGTCGCGGTGTGCGGAATGCATTACACCGGCATGTACGCGATGCAGGCCTACAGGGGCGAGCACATGGGCGCACCATCAGGCGCACAGGCCGGTCAGCTGCTGACTCCGCTGATCATCGGCGTGAGCATGGTGACGCTGCTGTTGTTCCTGCAGGTGGGCATCACCGATATCCACGAGCCCGATCTGTCGCGCATCCGCGGCCAGCGCGCGAGCCGATACTGGCCCAGCAGCGCCACGAGCATCGGTGCGGATGAGGCCGACCGATACGTGACGGGCACGTACCCACCCGTCGAAGACGGAGGCCATCACCGCCGCTGACTACCTCGGTCAGCCGGGTCGGCGAGCGCCACGGCCCCCGGCGGGCGACACTGGCATACGTGGCGTCCTCCGCGTTGAATCACTACCGGTCTCCCTGGACCCGGACGATAGACATCGACACCGGCCGGCGGAACCTGCTCGATTGGTGGCACGGCCCGGACCGGGCCTACCGGGCCGGTCGAGCAGTCCACGACCATCTGGCGGGCGCTCCCGCCTCCTGCGCCTACGCGTTCACCCTGTTCGTCACCTGGTGGACACTGCGTGGGGTCAGCGATGTCGCCGGGCACCGCCTGATCCTGTCGGCCTCCACCAATCTGCACAACATGCGCCGCGAACCCGTGCAGGTTCTGGTCGCCTCGGCGTTCTGGACCGACGGCGGATTCCCGTGGACGATCATCATCGGATTCCTTACCGTGATGGCGTTCGCGGAGCGCTGGCTGGGCACGCTGCGGTGGATCATGGCCTTCGCCTGCGGGCACGTGGGCGCCTCGATGATCGTGGTCACCGGAATCGCGTACGCGGTACACCATCATCTGATCCCGCTGCACATCGTGGTCGCCTCCGACGTCGGTTCGTCCTACGGGTCCACCGCCGTACTCGCCGCACTGGCGTATCACCTGCGCGGAACGCCCCGGGCCCTGTGGTCCGCGGGGCTGCTGGCCTGGTTCGGCGTCGCCGCCTGGCACGGACGCACCTTCACCGACTACGGCCACCTGACCGCGCTGCTGATCGGCTTCGCGGTCGGGGCCATCGCGGTGGCCCTGTCCCATCGGCTCGAGCGAGCGCGCGATCAGCGCGCGAACGGCTCGATCGGCAGCCCGCCGGTTGCGGCGTCCATCCCCGCACCCGATCCCTCCCCTCCCGCATTCGCGGGCGAGGAGCCCTCAGCCGACGGCCGGAGCGAGCCGACGCTGCATTGACCGCACCGCGGGCTCGACCACACGGGCGGCGACCGGTCCGAGAATCGCCATCAGCAGAACGTACGCCGACGCGAGCGCGGCGAGCTTGGGCTCCACTGCGCCCACCGAAACCGCCAGTCCCGCAATGACGATCGAGAACTCACCACGCGCGACCAGAGTCGCACCGGCCCGCGCGCGCCCCAGGCGGCCGATGCCCTGACGCTTGGCGGCGAACCATCCCGTGGCGATCTTGGTCAGCGTGGTGACGATCGCGAGCAGCACGGCCCAGCCGAGTACCGCGGGAATCTTCGACGGATCGGTATTGAGCCCGAAGGCGACAAAGAAGATGGCCGCGAACAGATCTCGCAGCGGTTCGAGTAGTTTCGCGGCACTCTGTGCGGTCGAACCCGATATCGCGATACCCAGCAGGAACGCGCCCACGGCCGCGGATACATTGAGCCCCGAGGCGATTCCGGCGACGAGCAGCGCCGCGCCGAGCAGTTGCAGCAGGAACACCTCGCGGTCCTTGCTGTCCACGATCGCGGAGACGTAGCGTCCGTAACGCAGCGCGATGACCAGCACGATCGTGATCACCAGCAGGGCAAGCGCGAGTGATCGCAGCCCCGCCATCCAGCCGACACCGGCCAGGATCGTGGTGAGAATCGGCAGGTACACCGCCATTGCCAGATCCTCGAACACCAGGACCGACAGGATGACCGGTGTCTCGCGGTTGCCGAGACGGCCCAGATCGTTGAGCACCTTGGCCGCGATTCCGGACGAGGAGATGTAGGTGACGCCGGCCAGCGTGATGGCGCCGGTCGGCCCCCACCCGAGGATCAGTGCCACCGCGGCGCCGGGCGTGGCGTTGAGAGCGATATCGAGCAGGCCGGCCGGCCAGGACTTGCGCATCCCGGAAACCAGTTCGGGCGCGGTGTATTCCAGTCCCAGCAGCAACAGCAGCAGAACGACGCCGATCTCACCCGCGAGGTGGCCGAATTCGGTCGCGGCGCGGACGGTGAGCACGCCGCCCTCACCGAAGGCCAGACCCCCCAGCAGGTACAGCGGAATCGGTGACATACCGAAACGCCCTGCTACGCGCCCCAGGATCCCCAGGGCGAACAGGACCGCTCCGAGCTCGAACAGGGCTAGTGCGGTCGACTCCACCGGCTCACCCGCCGGTCAGGATCTCTAGGGCCTCGTCGAGACCGTGCGGGGTGCCGACGACGACCAGCAGGTCTCCGGCCACGAGGACGAGGTCCGGCCCCGGCGAGGGGTAGATCTGCCCGGCTCGCATCACCGCGACGATCGACACCTTGGTGCGGGTACGCATCCGGGTCTCACCGAGCAGCCGTCCCGAGTACGGCGAATCCTCGCCGATCGGCAGCTGGCGGGTGGTGATGCCCGGCAGATCGCGATGATCGTCCTTGAGCTTCTCCACCAGCTGCGGCGCGCCCAGCAGATTCGCCAGCACCGCGGCCTCATCGATGGTCAGCGGGACCTGGGCCGCGCAGTCGTCCGGATCGTCGTGTTTGGAGACGATCAGATCGATACCGCCGTCGCGATGTGCGACGACTCCGATCCGGCGACCCGAGCGCGCCTCGAAGTCCTTGCGTACGCCAATTCCCGGCAGCTGTGTCACATCGACGTTCACGAATTCCAGCCTAAATCAAGCACTTCGAGCGGCCGGCCACTGCTCCGGATCTGCCGTAAGTGCCGGAAATGTCCCTTTTTCATCAGGAACATAGTAACTGGTGCCGACCACCGCGGTCACCGGCAGCGGCCCGTACAGATGCGGGAAGCGCATCGACCCCGGATCGCTCGCGACACCCGGCTCCCAGCGCAGCGGCGCCTGCAGACGCGCCACGTCCAGCCAGAGCAAAAGCAGGTCGGTGCGGCCCGCGAACAGCCGGTTCGCCGGCAGGTGAACCTGATGCGGCGCCGACAGATGAACGAACCCCTCGGTCTCCAACGAGGGCGCGATCCGCTCGCCGGCTCGGCGGGCCCGCTCCCACTCCGAACTCGCGCAGAGGTGAACGAGCCTGCGGCCGTTGCTGTTTTCGGATTCGGCGGAGGACTCGGCAAGATCGTCGGCAGTCACGGCAGCACCATACCCAGATCGGATGCGACACCCAACGGATCGGACGAAACCGACGGTTGATTGTCGGATACCGCGGGTAATCTGCGGTCAGACAACTGGATAGGCCTGTTTCCGATTTGTTCAACCGCAGTTGGCGTACCGAGGTTCCCAAGCCTGGCCATGCTGTTCGCCCACAGCGAAATACCTGGTCATGTTAGGGAAAACACATACGAACATCTTCGGGAACAAAGCCCCCGTCCCGAACGTCTGACAAAGTAGTTATCAACCCCTGCTGGGAAGTAGCGGTAGCGAGCCCGCGGAAGGGACCGCGGGCCCCACACCAGGCGAACGGCTTTCTGCGCCGGGAGCCAGGACGGAGGAGTCATGCCAGGAACACTGACAAGCACCCCACTGACCGCGGTCGATCGTTGCGACCGCTGCGGGGCGGCGGCGCGCGTTCGCGCGACACTTCCCGCTGGTGGCGAGTTGCTCTTCTGCCAGCACCACGCGAACGAGCACATGGAGCGCTTGCGCGAACTCGAGGCCGTTATCGACACCGAGGCCGCACAGGCGCTGTAATTCCACGGCTCCTCACGTCCCCCTATCGACCAACGGGCGGCCCCTCCGGGGACCGCCCGTTCTGCCGTCCCGGACCGTCGGCCGCGCCTTTCGCCAACCCCTCGATCAGGCGTGACAACCCGTACTCGAACGCCCCGTCCGGATCGCCGGGCGCCTGGTAGAGCTCCCCGACCGCGGTTCCCACCCGTTCCGACAGCGGAAAATCCTGTCCCGCCATGGCCTCGCTCAGCACCGGCCCGTAGATCTCCCACCACTGCGCATCGCTCATCTCTCCGTCCCGGCGGCGGGCCGCAACCGCGGTACGGGCATTACCGGTCGCGAAGTCCGACAGGACGGCGATCACGCGATCCATCTCGACGTCCGACAGGCCCTCGTCCGCCAGCGCCGCCAATTGGCGTTCGTACCGGCGCAGCCGACCGGGCCCCAGATCCAGACGCCAGGGCGGCACCTCCAGCAGCCAGGAATGGGCGAGCACCTCCGCCCGCACACCGCGGGCGATCGAGGCCAGCCGGTCCCGCAGGGGCAACGCGGAGCCGACGGGCACATCGTCGTCGCACACGAGGTCGACCATCGCGATGATCAACGCCTGCTTATCCGGCACATAGGTGTACAGGCTCATCGGCTTCAGCCCCATCGCGGCGGCCACCGCTCGGATCGACACCGCGCCGTAGCCGTCCCGATCGGCGATGCCCACCGCGGTCCGGATCACCTCGTCGACCTCGACGGTCTGCTTCGGGCCGCGCGGAGCCGGGCGGGCGGGAAGTTCCCTGCGCCACAGCAGTGCGATCACCTGTCCCGCCCGCTCGGCAGCCGATTTCTGTGCCACATCACTCCTCGGGAATCTCAGTACACCGTACGTGGTTATAATACTCCGTACGCCATACGGAGATAAGCGAGGGTTCTTCTGCACACCACACACGCCACCTATCTGCCCGACCGGCACGCCTTCGCGTTGTGGACCTGGACCGGACACGCCCCCGGCCCCGCATCGAAGGACACCGACGACCGGGTGCGGCTCGCGATACCGGAACCCGGCGGCGCCGCGATCACCGTGACCGAGGTCGACTGCGCGATCGTCGATGCCGAGCGCATCGGCGAGATTCCCGTCCGGCACGCGGGCGCGTCGGTGCCGGCCTGGCGGGCGGTGGCCCGCGGGGACGCCGGGCCGGAAGTGCTGCCACCCGCCGCACACGCGGTCGCCAATGCCACCGCCACCGCGATCGTGTCCGCCGATCGCGCCGTCCGGGCCTATCGCGATACCGAACGCGTCACACAGGAGCTGCGCGAGCCGCTGCGGGCCACCCTGCGGCCTTATCAGGCCCGGGGCGTCTCCTGGCTGCACCAGGCCACCGCCGAGCACGGTGGCGCGGTTCTCGCCGACGAGATGGGACTCGGAAAGACCGTGCAGGCCATCGGTTTCCTGATCGGCCGCGCCGAATCCGGTCCGCAGCTGGTGGTCTGCCCGACCTCGCTGGTGGGCAACTGGGTGCACGAGATCACCCGCTTCGCGCCGGGGCTGCGGCCGATCGCCTGGCGCGGTGGCGCATTCGATGATCTCGCGCCCGGCACGGTAGTGGTCACCGGGTATCCGACGCTGCGCGGGCACGGCACGGCACTGTACGGGACGGACTGGACGACAGCCGTTTTCGACGAGGCGCAGACGCTGAAGAATCCACGCACCCAGGTGTCGAGGGCTGCGCGGGCGGTACCGGCCCGGGCGCGGGTGGCCCTGACGGGCACACCGGTGGAGAACCATCTCGACGAGTTGTGGGCGCTGCTCAACCTGGTCACGCCCGCGGCGTTCACCCACAAGGCCCGCTTCCGGCGCCGATTCGTCCGCCCGATCGAGGAGGGCTCCACCGCCGCGGTGCGGCGACTGCACGACGCGATCGAGCCGATCCTGCTGGGGCGCCGCAAACTTCAGGTCGCCGCCACCCTGCCGCCGAAGATCCACACCGATCTGGTCTGTGATCTGACCGGGGAACAACAACGCCTCTACGATGAACTGCTCGACCGCGCCGAGGCGGACGGATTCGGGGTGGGCGCCGAGCGCAGTGCCCGGGTGCTGGCCGCACTCACCGCGCTCAAGCAGGTCTGCAATCATCCGGGGCTGATCTCCGGTGATGTCGGCGAGTTGCTCGGCCGCAGCGGGAAATTCGACGTCTGCTCCGATATCCTCGCCAACAATCTCGAACTGGACTGCCCCACACTGGTGTTCACGCAGTACCGAGCCACGGCGGAGCTGCTGGCACGCCTCTGTGCCGAGGAGTTCGCGATCGGGGCACCGGTCTTCCACGGCGGGCTGTCACAAGCCGAGCGAGCCACGATCGTCACCGATTTCCAAGCGCCGCAAGGTCCGCCGATCCTGATTCTGAGCCTGCGGGCGGCGGGAACCGGCCTGACGCTGACCCGAGCCGCGGACGTCGTACATTTCGACCGCTGGTGGAATCCGGCGGTGGAGGCCCAGGCTTCCGACCGCGCACATCGCATCGGTCAGACTCGACCGGTCACGATCACCACGCTGACCAGCGCCACCACCGTCGAGGAATATATCGCGGGTATGCACGATCGCAAATCCGCACTGGCCGGTCTCGGTGCCGGAGACGGCCGCTCCGCGGTGGCGCGGCTGGCCCGCCTCGGCGACGACGATCTACTGGCAGTGCTGCGCCGGAAGCGAGGCAACTGATATGCCCGACAACGAATTCGGTTATACGCCTTGGGGTATGGGCTGGGTGCGGCTGGCCGAGCCGATCAGCGCGTCCCGGCCGGAACCGCTGCTGCCCCGTGCGCGCAGTATCGCCCGCAACGACGGGGTGCAACTCGAGATCGAGGGCACCTCGGTGTGCGCGCGCATCCACCGGGGCGGTCAGGCCTCGGTGACCCATCTCGAGGTCATATCCCTGTCGGCGGCCCAGGTCAGCGGCATCGCGGAGCGGATCCCGCCGCACGCGGTCGAGCTCACCGATACCGTGCACGCCGCCTTGGCCGCCGCCGATCTACTCCCCTCGCCGCGGCTGGCGGATTCGGATTGTTCGTGTTCGGCCCGCAACTCGCGCTGCCTGCATCTGCTGGCCACCTGCTATGCCCTGGCCCGGCAAGTGGACGAGAATCCCTGGCTGACATTGGATCTGCAGGATTACCGCACCGGCGGGCGGAGCGAGGAGGGCGGGGGTGTCGTGGCCCCCGCCCGCTGGACTCCCATCGACACCCTCGATCCGGACACGTTCTTCGCCTGCCCGGCCTAGTCCCGCGCGAGGGCACATCGCCCGGTCCGGACCGCTCACGACGGTCCGGGCCGAGTCGTGAACCGGCGCATGCCGGTTCTGGGCCGCCGCTTCAGGCGTTGGTGCCGCCATCGACGGTGAGCGTCGCACCGGTGAGGCGCGCGCCGTCGGGGCCGGCCAGGAAGGCGACCAGACCGGCGACATCGTCGGCAACCCCGAAATGCCCCAGCGCCGAGGCACGCACCTGCTGCTCGGCATGGGCGGCCGCGGCCGGATTCATATCCGTGTCGGTGGAGCCCGGCTGTACGAGGTTGACCGTGATCCCGCGCGGACCCAGCTCCCGCGCGAGCGCACGGGTGAAACCGTTGAGCGCCGATTTACTGAGGTTGTACAGCGTGAGCCCGTCGAACAGGGCGCGCTCGGACAGATTCGAGCCGATGCTGATGATGCGCCCGCCGCGATCCATATGCGGTAGAGCGGCCTGCGCCGCCACGAATGCTGCCCGCGCGTGGGTGTTCAGGGCTCGGTCGATCTCGGCGAGGGAGAATTCCTCGAACGGTTTCGCCGGGAAGATGCCCGCGTTGTTGACCAGGATGTCCACCTTGCCCAGCTCCGCCGCCACCCGGTGCACCGCGCCGACGACCTGCTCGGCGTCGGCACTGTCCGCGGCCAGCGTCAGCGCGCGCCGCCCGGCCGCCCGAATATCGGCGGCAACGGTCTCGGCCGCGTCCGCACCCGCGCGGTAGGTGATCGCGACATCCGCTCCCTCCGCGGCCAGCCGCCGTGCTGTGGCCGCGCCGATCCCCCGGCTGCCGCCGGTGACCAGGGCCACGGTGCCGGTCAGCTCACTCATACGCACTCCTATTTCTGTGTCGATCAATACAGAAACAGCCAAGCAGGCGGGCGGGCGGCCGTCAAGAGATATATTTAGTGATCGACACAGAAAGAGGAGTGCGTATGGCCGAACGCGGACGACCGCGCGGGTTCGATCGCGACACCGCGCTGCGACGCGCCATGGAGGTGTTCTGGGAACTCGGCTACGAGGGCGCGGCGATGAACGATCTGACCGGCGCGATGGGGATCAACTCGCCCAGCCTCTATGCCGCCTTCGGCTGTAAGGAACAGCTCTTTCGCGAAGCGGTCGAGCTCTACGGCCGCACCGAGGGCGGCTACACCGACCGGGCCCTCACGACTGCGCCATCCGCGCACGCCGCGATCGAGGCGATGTTGCGCGACAATGCCGCGGCCTACTGCGATCCCGCGACTCCGCGTGGCTGCCTGGTGGTCGTCGCGGGTAATACCGCCGGACTTCGCAACGGCGCCGTGCGCGATGTCCTGGCCGAGCGCCGCCGGCATACCGTGACGGCGATCCGGCGGCGGCTCGACCGCGGTGTCGACGACGGCGATCTGGCGGCCGGCACCGACACCGCCGGACTGGCCGACTTCTACACCACGGTGCTCTTCGGACTGTCGGTACAGGCCGGCGACGGCGTCGACGCCCAGCGCCTCGGCGCGACCATCGACCGCGCACTACGTGCCTGGCCGGAGTCCGTCGACTCGGACCGCTGAACCACGGTGCGGCGCACCGAGGTTCACGGTCACATCCGGCGCAGGGCGGAGATGCGCTGGGACAGCTGATCGGCGGTGGCCAGCGCGGTCGGTGGTCCCCCGCATTCGCGGCGCAGCTCACCGTGAATGACCCCGTGCGGCTTCCCGGTGCGGTGATTGTGCATCGCGACGAGCGAATTGAGTTCGCGCCGGAGCTCACCCAGCCGGTCGGCGGTCGCGGCACGTTCGGCGGCCGCCGCCGCGGAGGGTCCGGCCTCGGGCGCCTCGGTGACAGTCGTCGCGGCACTGCGCTCGCGGATCTGGCGAGTCTGCCGATCACGCAGCAGCGCACGCATCTGATCGGCGTCGAGGAGACCGGGGATGCCGAGATAGTCGGCCTCCTCGTCGCTGCCGGAGAAGGTGGCGGTACCGAACGAATCGCCGTCGTAGATCACCTGATCCAGCTCGGCGTCCGCGGCCAGCGCGACGAACGCGCGTTCCTCCTCGCCCGGCTCGTCCTTCTGTTTGTTGGCGTCGATCAGCAGCTCGTCGTCGAGAGCGTTCTTCTCCCGGTGCGGTTTGCCGATGACGTGGTCGCGCTGCACCTCGAGCTGTGCGGCCAGATCGAGCAGCACCGGGACCGAGGGCAGGAAGACACTCGCGGTCTCACCGGCGCGCCGTGCTCGCACGAACCGCCCGATGGCCTGGGCGAAATACAGCGGCGTCGAGGCGCTGGTGGCGTACACACCGACCGCCAGACGCGGGACGTCGACACCTTCCGACACCATGCGCACCGCGACCATCCACGGATCGGTGCTGCTGCTGAATTCGCCGATCCGGTCGGAGGAGCTGGGATCGTCGGACAGCACCACGGCGGGCTTGCTGCCCGAGATGTGTTCCAGCAGTTCGGCGTAGTCGCGAGCCTTCTCCTGATCGGTCGCGATGACCAGACCACCGGCATCGGGCATTCCGGTGGCGCGCAACTGCCGCAGCCGGGTGTCGGCGGCGGTGAGCACCTTCGACATCCAGTCCCCGGCGGGGTCGAGAGCGGTGCGCCAGGCGCGCGCGGTCTGCTCGGCGCTCAGCGGCTCGCCCAGGCGCGCGGTGTACTCCTCGCCGGCGCTGTCACGCCACTGCGCCTCACCCGAATACGCGAGGAACACCACCGGGCGCACGACACCGTCGGCGAGGGCCTCGGAGTAGCCATAGGTGTAGTCGGCACTCGATCGCGGGAAACCGGATTCGTCGGGTTCGTAATTGACGAACGGAATCTGCGAATCGTCGCTGCGGAAGGGCGTACCGGTCAGCGCGAGCCGCCGGGTGGCGTCGCCGAACGCCTCGGCGGTCGCCTCACCCCAGCTCTTGGCGTCACCGGCGTGGTGGATCTCGTCGAGGATCACCAGGGTGCGGCGGTTCTCGGTCCGCACTCGATGCTTGAACGGATGCGAGGCCACCTGCGCGTAGGTGACCACGACACCGTGATAGTCACCGGAGGTGCCGCCGGTGCTGTTGGAGAAGTTCGAATCCAGGGCGATGCCGACACGCGCCGCCGCGGACGACCACTGATGCTTGAGATGCTCCGTGGGCGCGACCACCGTGATCTGATCGACGGTGCGATCGGTGAGCATTTCGGTCGCCAAACGCAGCGCGAAGGTCGTCTTACCGGCACCCGGCGTCGCCACGGCCAGGAAGTCGCGTGGTTTGGTCGTCAGATATCTGGTGAGTGCCCTGCGCTGCCATGCTCGTAACGAACCGCCACCACCCGAAGTCACTCCAGAGAGATTAGCGACCGCTACCGACACCTAGCGAATTCGACACCACCGGATCCGTCGCGCATCGGACCGAACCCCGGCTCACCTCGAAGATCCTCGAGGGCATGTGCCGCAGAACACGGTGCGCGGCCGGGCGGGCCGCCCGCGACACGATCGGCACCTGCTGCTGCCACAACGGCCCGAGTGGGCAATGCTGTACTCACGATGTCCACCCGCCTGCCGAACCCGATTCCCGGCACAGCCCGCATCCTGCGGCTGCTGTGGGGTCGGCTCACGGCCGCCTGGCGGCGGATCCTGCAGGTGATCACCCGAGTCGCGGTCAAGGCGTGGGGTGATTCGATCTTCGCGAAATCCGCGGCCGCGGCCTTCTGGCAGACCCTGTCGCTGGCTCCGCTGCTGCTGGGGCTGCTCGGCAGCATCGGCTACATCGGTGGTCTGTTCGGTCCCGACACCGTGCACATCGTCGAGGGCAAGATCATCGCCGCCAGCGGACATCTGTTCAGCGCCAATGTCGTCGACGAGATGATCGCGCCGACCGTGCGCGACGTCCTGCAACGCGGGCGTGGTGCGGTGGTATCGGTGGGGTTCGTGCTGTCACTGTGGGCGGGATCCTCGGCGATGGCGACCTTCGTCGACTCGATCGTCGCCGCCCACGGCCAATCCGACGCCCGTCATCCGGTGTGGCAGCGTATCTTCGCGCTCGGGCTGTATCTGTTGTTCCTGGTGGCCGCCGTTTTCGTACTGCCGCTGGTGGCACTGGGGCCGACGCTCATCGGCCGGGCGCTGCCGGAGGGATGGCGCGAACCGGGCCTGCGCCTGATCGACAACTTCTACTATCCGGGCGCGGGTCTGCTGCTGGTCGTCGGGCTGACCACGCTCTACAAATTGGCCCTGCACCGGTCACTGCCGTGGCATCGGCTCTTCGGCGGGGCGCTCATCGCGATGATCTTCTTCATGAGCGCCAGCGACATCCTGCGCAGGTATCTCACCTGGGCGGCGCGCGCCGGAATCAGTTACGGCGCGCTGGCCACGCCGATCGCCTTCCTGTTGTTCACGTTCTTCCTGGCGTTCGCGGTGATTCTGGGCGCCGAGTTCAATGCGACCGTGCAGGAGTTCTGGCCTGCCCGCGCGACCCGCTACGAACAGTTCAAGCAATGGTGGGCGCGACGACACGGCACGGGGCGCCCCGAGGATGAGCCCGGAGACGGCGGCGATCAGTCGGCGGCCTCCGGCGAGTCCACGACCGGCGGCACACCGGCGGCCTTCGACTCGTCCGCCGCCGACACGATCGGCGACCTCAGTCGCAGGCGGATCCGGCCCACCGGGTAGTCGCGCACCCACTGCGCGGCGACGGCCACCGCCGCGATCACCGACAGCGCGCACGCCACCATCCCCCAGGGTGTCAGCCCGCCACTGGAGAAGTCACTGCGCTTGACCCCGGGGATCGCCAGCGATCCGTTGCCGAAGGCCCAGGCCATCAACGAACCGATCTGTCCGCCCATGTCGTACTTCCGCGCGGTCATGGCCTTGAGATCGGGCGCCTTGGAATTGATGTACATGAGCGTGATCAGCACCAGGACGGCGACGACCATCGCGCTGATCGCCGTGCACCGGGCCGCCATCTCGGTGCGGCGAGCGATACTCAGCAGCGCCAGCACCACCATCACCACGAGGGCCGCCGCGGTCAGCAGGGCCCATCCGCCGCTGATCTTGGCGATGGGGCTGTGCTGTTGGGACCACGCGCTCAGATATGTGGTGCTCGCCGACACCCGGCCGAAGGCATCCGTTCGCGCGCGCCCGTCCGGGCCGCTGGCACTCGCCCACGGCCGGAACAGCAGCGCGAGTGTCACGACACCGGCGACCACCACGCAGCAGGCCCCCCAGGATTGTCGTAATGTGTCCGGCCGCAGGCGAACAGCGAACCGGCCGGATGACGGCGGCGCTGGTTTCGATGGCGCTGGATTCGGCGGGTCGGGGCGGCCGGGCGAGGCGTCGCTCGACCCCCATGGGGTGGGCTGAGCCATTAACCGAGCGTAGGCATCGTCCGGGCCGATGGCCCGAATCGCTATAGCCAGCGCTGGGAACGGCCGCTGTATTCCTCAGTGCGGCATCGACAGACCCATGATGAGATTCGCGTCGACGGATCCATCGGCCTGTTCGCCGCCGTAGACCATGACCATCGATCCCGGTCCGATATCGGCCGCCTTCGACCCCGGAAACACGTGCGTCGATGTCCCCGCATCGGTATGTACCGTCGTCATCGCGCCGGTCAGCCCGCGTACACGAAGCGTGCTGCCGTCGTTGGAGACAACCGCGCCCACCGCGATCCCCGCCCCGAGCCGCCCGATCGGATCCGAGACTTTTACCGTCCGGGTGTCCGCGGGGCCGTTCGTTGGCGACGCCGACCACGAAGCATGCTGCAGCAAGGCAATGAGCAGCACGCCGATGACTCCGACTGCGATCCAGGCCACCAATTGCACCACCGGGCCGATCGGCGGCCGGGCGGTCCCGGCCGGTGCGGACGGTGCGGCCGGTTCCTCGACCGGACGCACCTGTTCGGGCTGCGTGACAGCCTGTGACACAGTCGCTTTCGACCACGGAGTCGCCGAGGCAGCCATTTCCCGAGAATAGAATGGAACCCCGGGCGGGTATCTCCAGCAGCGGGAGCACCGGTGCCGAGAGCACGGGTCGCGTGTATCGCCGCGGCGAATCGGCCCGTATCGATCAGTAGCCCGGCAGCCCCATACCGCGGGCCGGCAGCGGCCACGAATTGAACCCCTGGCGCAGCTGCGCGAACTGCGCGGGATGTCTCCTCGCGACATCACCACGAAATATCTCCTGGACGGTGATGATTCGATCCCGACCGGCGAATTCGGCCCGGCGCCGCAGACCGGCACCGATCCGATCGCGCGGAGTACGGCCGAGCCGATGGCTCCCGCGCCCGACGCGGCCATCGGCTTCCAGGAGAAGATCGATCCCGCCAACTGCGGGATCGTACGTCCCTCGGAACCGGTGGACCCGGCCAACTGCGGTGTCGTCGACCCCGACACGTGGGAAGCGGCCGAGCCCACCCTCGTGCCGGAGCTGCCGCGGATCGACACCGACGCCACCTAGTAGTACTTTGTTAGGTTGGGAAGGTGTGGTGGCATAGTGGGCAGGTGCCGATCCAGATCGCAAGTGCGCGTTGGATTTCGCGGACGATTCCGTAGAGGGTCAGTCCTGCCCACCGGCTTTTGGGTCGTTAAGCCGCAGGGTGGTGAGGAACAGGTGGGCGGCGGTGGCGAGGGTGGCGTGGTGGTGCCAGCCGAGCCAGGAGCGGCCTTCGAAGTGGTCCAGGCCGAGTGCGACTTTGAGTTCGCGGTAGTCGTGTTCGATGCGCCAGCGCAGTTTGGCCAGGCGTACGAGCTCGTGGATGGGGGTGTCGGCGGGCAGGGTGGACAGCCAGTAGTCCGTGGGTTCGGTTGTGTCGGTGGGCCATTCGGCGATCAACCAGACTTCGTCGATGGTTCCGTCTGCGGCGCGGGGCACGCGGTGCCCGGCCGGGCGCACACGCAGGGCCGCGAAGCGGGAGCGCATGTCGGCGTCGGGGTTATTGGGACCGGATCTGGTTCCTTGCCGCCAGGTCACCTCGTGCCACGAGTCGGGGTCGGCCGCGGTGACCAGGTCCTTGCAGCTGGACTTCGGGACGCGGTAGCGGGCTCGGCTCGGCGGGCGGCCGAATCCGCTGTATTCGGGGGCCTGCGGTCGGGCGTCGGCCGGGTAGAGGCTGGTAGCGGCCCTGACCGCGACGACATAGGGCAGCCCTCGCTCGGTCAGCCCGGCGCGGAACTGCGCGCACTCGCCGTAACCGGCGTCGGCAGCCACCACCGGCGGGCGGGGCCGTCCCCAGTCCAGGAGCTGATCGATCATTCCCAGCGCCTGTTCCCATTTCGGCCGGTGCCGCTCATCGTCGGGGATCGCCGATTTCGCCCGGCGCGCCGCGATCACCGACGCGGCATCCGGGTCGTCGGCGCAGGCGTCGTCCCAGCGCTCGGGCATGAACAACCGCCAGTTCAACGGGCACGACGCGGTGTCGGTGGCGGCGTGCACGCTGACGGCGATCTGGCAGTTGCCGACCTTGCCGAGGGTGCCCGAGTACTGCCTGGCCACACACGCAGAGGCGTCGCCGTCCTTGGCGAAGCCGGTGTCGTCGACCACCCACGCGTCCGGACCGATCAACTCACACGCCTTGCGCGACAACACCATTCGTACCGGTTCGACCTTCCATGGCGAAGAGGTCACGAACTGCTGCAACCGCTGATGATCCACCCCGAGCCGATCGGCCATCGGCTGCATCGACTTGCGTTCACCGTTCAGGAGCAACCCGCGCGCGTACACCCCCGCCGTCGCCACCCGATCCTTACGCGCCAACGACGAGAACACCTCGTTCACAAACGAATCGAGCTGTTCGTCGACCTCAACCAGCGCAGCGGCATCCACCCCGGCATCGTCTCGAGAATCACGCCGAATCTCGAGCCGCCGCACCCACTAGTGACCAACCTAACAAAGTACTACTAGTCTCCGCGGTTCACCGACGGTGGGCCGATTACTCGGCAGCCTGGTCGCCCGGAGTCACCGGGTACATCGATGCGTTTGCCGCCCCGGCAGATCGAGGTGTGCGGGCCCGGACGAGCAGCGGCCTGTGAGTGGGTGCGCGGCCACCGCACGGTCCTGTCACCCAGCGCGACAGGACCGGTGGGCGACTCACCCGGTGGCCGTACTTCAGCCCGGCACGGTGGCGAGCCCGTCCAGCGTCGCCGCTGTCGCGGCGATCAGCTCGACCGTCGAATCCAGTTGCCGCTCGGTATGTTCCGAGGTGAGGAAGAAGCGCAGGCGCTCCTTACCCGCCGGAACGGTCGGAGCCACGATGGCGGCGGCGTAGATGCCGTTCCGAAGCAGGGTGGCGGAGACATACCCGGCTTGGACCTCGCCGGGAATGATGACCGGGCAGATGGGGGTCTGCTGGGATTCGCCGAGGTCCATGCCGCGCTCGCGCAGGGCAGTGTGGAAGTGTTTCGCGTTGTCCCACAGGCGACTCAGCCGCTCCGGCTCGTCGGCCAGCACGTCCAGGCCCGCCAGCGCCGCGGCGATCGCCGACGGCGCGGGAGCCCCGGTGAGCATCGCGACGCCCGGCGCGCTGGACTTCATCGCCCCGATCAGATCGGCGTCGCCGGCGATGAAACCGCCGCAGCTGCCCAGAGCCTTGGACAGCGTGCCCATCCAGATGTCGATGTCGGCGCCCGCCATCCCGTAATGCTCGCGGATACCGTGCCCGCCCGCACCGAACACGCCGAACGAGTGCGCCTCGTCGACCATCACCGCACAGTCGTATTCCCTTGCCACAGCAGCCAGTTCGGCAACCCGGCCGACAGTGCCGTCCATGCTGTAGTGGCCCTCGATCACCACCAGCGCACGGTCGAAACCCGCTCGCGACGTGCGCAATACCGCCCGCAGCGACTCCGGATCGTTGTGCCGGAAATTGATTCGGCGGCATCCCGCCCACTGCGTGCCCGACACCACGCTGCCGTGAATCAGCGAGTCGCAGAACGCGACGTCGCCGCTGCCGAGCAGATATCCGATGACACCGGCATTGGTGAGATAGCCACTGGTGGTGACCATCGCATCGCCGACGTCGTAGATCCCGGCCAGGCGCTGCTCGATCTCGTGGTACAGCGGGATCTCACCGCCGACGATCCGGCTGGCCGACGCCGAGGCGCCGTACTCGCCCAGCGCCGCGGTGGCCGCCTCCACCACCCGGGGATGGCTGGCCAGACCCAGATAGTTGTAGGCGCTGTAGTTCACCAGTTCGCCTGCGGCGGATTTGATTACGTGATCGTTGGGGCTGTTCCGCGGCAGGAAGTACGGGCTGGGAAGCCCGGACTGCTCGGTCAGCGCGGCGATCGTCGCGTTCTGCGCCGCGGCCGCGACCACCCCGGGATGATCGGCGAACTGCTTCCCGGGTCCGCGCACGGCACGGCCCGGGCGCGGTGCGGTAGTCGTGCGCGGGGCCGTGGTGACACTCGCGCCCGTAGCGGATCCGCTGTGCTGGTCGGCAACAGTCTCGCTGCCGGACAACAGCTTCCGGGCCAGATCCCGTGCCGACTCGCTCATTACCGCACCTCCTCGGCGGGCACGCCGACCAGCGCCGCGGCGACATTCGCCCCGAGCTGCTCCAGCGTGAACGCCCGGCCCATCTGCACCGATGTGATGTCGACACCCAGATTCTTGGTGACAAGCGCCGAGAATTCCACGGCCATCAGGGAATCGAGGCCGAGCTCCGGCACCGGCACGCTCTGGTCGACCGACTCCGCGGTCACGCCCATCACGTCCGCCAGCTGTTCGGCGAGCATGTGCGCGACCACCTCGTTGCGCTTGCCGATCTCCAATTCCCGCAGGGCCGCCGCCAATTGGGCCGACGCCGAATCATCCTGGGCCGAGGCGGCGATGACCGCCTCGACCCGTCCGGTGCGGGCGAACAGGCCACCGGCCGCGACGATCTTGTTCCAGTCGATCGGAATGATGTCGGCGTGGTGGTGCAGGCGCAGGCGCAGTGCGGCCTCGAGGTATTCGGGCCCCTCGTCCATGTCGATGGTGTCGAATCCGGTATTGCGCAGGAACCGGGCCATGGTGTCGGTGTCGACCATGCCCCCACCCTGCATATGGCCCCAGCCGATGGCCAGCGCGGTGCCGCCGGAGCGCACGATCTCGTCGGCGAGGGCATTGACCGTCAGGTTCGCCGCCGTGTAGGTGTAATGGCCCAGTCCACCGAAAATCGCACTGCCGGAGGAGAACAGCACGAATATCTCCGGCGTGACACCCGCCGCGGCAAGGCCCGACACCAGCGCGCGGGCACCGGCCACCTTGGGGTTGAAGACCCGGGCGAGGCTGTCGTAGTCGACGTCGGCGAGCAGCTTGTCGTCGACGGCGCCCGCGGCGTGGAAGACACCGCGCAGCGGATGTTCCGGGGTGTGCGCCCGCGCGATCATCGCGGCGACGGCCTCGGCGTCGGCGATGTCGAGGCGTTCGCCGGTCACCTCGACGCCCATTTCCTGCCAGGCCCGCAGCTGCGCCCGCGCCGCGTCCGTCCTCGCGCCGCTCCGGCCCGCCAGGGTCAGCCGTCGCGCGCCCTTGCCGACCAGCCAGCGCCCCACGGCCAGGCCGAATCCACCGAATCCACCGGTGATCAGGTACTGCGCGTCCGGCGCCACGGTGACCTCGTCGAGGGCGGGCCGGACCAGCGGCGCGGCATCGGCGAGGTTCAGGACCACCCGCCCGATCCGGGTGGAGCGCGCGACCTCCTCGAAGGCCTTCGCCACCTCGGCGGTGCCGTAGCGTTCGTACGGCAGTGCGGTGTATTCGCCCGCGTGGATGGCCTCGTTGACGCGCCGGATCAGCGCCATGGATTCGGTGATCTTCAGCGCCATCATCCGGTCCATGTCGATGGAGTGGTAGGCGACGTTCTTCTCGAAATGGTGCAGGTCCAGAACCCCGCCGGCGTAGGCGTCGGTCTTGCCGACCTCTACGATCCGCCCGAATTCGGCGACCGCGTCGAAGTTCTTGCGCAGCAGGTCGCCCGGGGTCGTGCTGATCACGATGTCGGCCCCGCGCCCGTCGGTGAGGGCCAGGACCTCCTCGGCAAAGTTCAGCGACCTCGAATTCAGGACGTGATCGGCGCCCTGGGCGAGTACGTAGTCGCGGCGTTCGCCGGTGCCGGCGGTGCCGATGACGATGGCTCCGTGCCGTTTCGCGATCTGCACCGCGGCCGAGCCGACACCACCTGCCGCACCGTGCACCAACACCGTCTCCCCGGCGCGCAGCCGGGCCGATTCCATGAGTGCGTACTCGGCGCTGAAGAACGCTGTTCCGCTGGAGCAGATTCCGGGGTCGCTGCCGGCGGGAACTGCGAACGCGACGGAGGTGTCGACGGTGTTGTAACGCCGGATCATGCCGCGCTTGCAGAAGTTCACCAGGTCACCGACCCTGAAGTCCTCGACGCCCGGCCCGACCCGCACCACTTCGCCGACACCCTCCATACCCGGCTCGAGGCCGTAATAGGTTGCGCCCAGCTCTCGTTCGGTCAGCACACCCATGACCTTCATCGGGTCCTTGAAGTTCAGGCCGATCGAGTGGGTCCGGATCTCGATCTGCCCGGCGCCCGGCTCCTGCCGGCCACAGCGCCGCCAGGCCAGTTGCGAGAGCAGGCGCGTCCTGGGGATCTCCAGGACGTAGTTGGCCTCCGGATCTTCCAGGGGCGCAGCCTGATCGAGCGCCTCGAGGCGGCCCTCCAGAGTCCGGCCGACCACCGGCACCCAGCGCAGGCCGTCGCGCAGGTACACCTCGTCGGCATGGTCGTAGGTGAATGCGCCCGGGATGGCGAGTTCCGCTGCGAGGTCGGCCGATTCGGTCCCCGGCTCGACATCGACCAGGCGCCAGCGCAGCACGGGCTGTTCGTTGAGCAGTACCCGTCGCGCGCCGACCAGCGCGGCGTGCCGCGAGTTCGGCAGTTGGTCGCTGTCCGGATGGACGAAGGCCCGCTCGGTGATCAGGGTGGCGTGGATCCTGCCGTCTCCGGTCATCGGCCGTTCGGCGACGTCACCGTAGCGCTCTTCGTCGTATGCGCGCAGGGTCAGCGCCAGCCTGCGCAGGGTCAGCAGGTTCGCCGGATCGTCGTAGCCGGCTCCGGCGACGACCACGACGTGCAGACGCGACGCGTTCGGGTCGGTGTCTCGAAGCTGTTGCGCGAACGCGGCTTCCAGGTCCTCGCGGTCCGGATCGCCGACGGTGAAATCGGAGGCCGACGGTGACAGCGAGGCGATGTCGGCGGCCCGCGCACTCGGCTGCGCGCCCAGGGTGACGACGAGCGTGTGGACCTCACCGGTCGCGGGCAGTGCCGAGGTGTCCACGGGATCCCGGAGCTCCCAGGTGGTTTCGTAGAAGAAGTCCGTCATCCGTTGCAGCGCACCACGACCGGGGTCGATGGCGCCCAGCCGCATGCCGAGGATCTGCATGACCACCCGCCCCTGCGGGTCGAGCAGGTCGTAGTCGATGAGCAGCGCGTCCGCATCGATCAGCCGGGTCACCACCGTCACCTCGTCGGGTAGCGACCCGAAGACACGCACTCCCTTGACTGCGACCGGGACCATGGCCCCGCCCCTGCGGCCGGCGCCCATGCGCAGCGCGCCGATGCACTGGATCGCGGCGTCCACCACGGCCGGGTGCACGAGATGCCCGGACCCCGCCGCAATGGTCCCGTCCACGGTCGCCACCACGGTCGCCGCGGCGGCCCGGAGCGAGGTGAACCGCCGGAACGCGGGACCGTACCGCAGCCCGGTCTCCTCCATCGCTGAGAACACCGATTCCGGGTCCACCGGCAGCGTTTCGCCGGCATCGGGCATCGGCACGCTGGCCGGCGGGTCGTAGTAGCCGTCTACCAGGCGCCCGGTCGCATTGACGGTCCACAGGTCCGAGTCGGCGGACCGGGAGCGGATGGTGAATCGCCCGGTCGATTCCTCGACGCGCAACTCGGCCACCGGAATATCGCCGTCGGCGATGATGAGCGGGGCCAGGAAGCGCACGTCCTCCACCGCCAGCCGCTCCCCCTGGGTCCGCGTCGCCAGCGCGCTGAGCGCCGCGTCCAGATACGCGGCGCCGGGCAGGATCCGGGAGCCGCCCACGACGTGGTCGTCGAGCCAGGGCAGCGCGGCGACGCTCACTTCTGTCCGCCAAAGGTGCTGGGGTTCGTCCAGATCCGGGTCGCCGAGCATCGCGTACGAGCCGGGTGTGCCGCGCCGCTCCTGCGCCACGAAGGGCAGCTCGTTGCACAGCCGGGTGCGCTGCCACGGGTAGCGGGGCAGATCGACGTGCGGAGTGGGCCGGGCGTGCACAGTGGCGAACAGCGCATTGATATCCAGGACGCCGGCGCCGTAGAGCCCGGCGATCATGTGCCGTACGCTCGTGTGGTCGTCCTGTTTACGGTTGAGGGTGGCGATCGTGGTGCCGGTCTCGCCCGCGCCGATGAGAATCTCGCGAATATTGGCGCCCAGCACCGGATGTGGGCCGACCTCGAGGAAGATTCGGCTGCCCGCGCCGACCAGCCCGATGATCGCCTCGGCGAACCGCACCGGCTGCCGGACATTGCGGCACCAGTACTCGGCATCCCACTCCGGCCCGGCCACCTCGGCGCCCGTAACGGTCGAGAACAGTAGGACGTTCGGCGCAGCCGGGGACAGATCGGCCAGGGCGGAACGCAATTCGTCGAGAATCGGCGCCATCAGGTAGCTGTGGTACGGCACCTCCACCTGTAACCGCTTGGCGAAAGCACCTTCGGCAGCGAGCTTTTCGGCGATCTCGTCGAGGCGCCGCTCGTCGCCCGCGAGGGTCACCCCGCTCGGGCTGTTGATCGCGGCGATATCGACCAGGTCGTCGCCGGTCAGCAGCTCCCGCGCAGCCTGCTCGGCGATGCCGACGGCCAGCATGCCGCCGGAACCCGCCGTGGTGGCCTGTAACCGGGCCCGGTGATAGGCGACAGTGAGGGCGTCGCGCAGCGACAGCATCCCGGTGACATAGGCGGCGGCGACTTCGCCGACACTGTGCCCGACCACCGCCGCGGGGGTGATGCCGTGGGCCTCGAGCATCGCGTACAGCGCCACCTGCACCAGGAAGTTGGCGGGCTGCGCCACCGCGGTGCTGGTAACCCGGGACTCTGCCTCGGGTTTGCGGAGTTCCTCGATGATCGACCAGCCGGCGATCTCGGTGAACACCACATTGATCCGCCGCGCCTCGGCTGCGAAAGCGCCGTCGCTCGCGAGCAATTCGCGTCCCATGGCCCAGTGCTGCGGGCCCATGCCGGTGAAGACGAATACCGGTTCGGCCGCCTCGCGCGGGATCACCTTCCCCGCACGCCCTTCACCGCCCGCGAATTCGACCAGACCGCGGACCAGTTCGGCGTCGTCACCGAAGGTGATACCGGCGCGCACCGAATTGTGCTGGCGCCGCGTCCATGCCGCCTCGGCCAGCAGTGCGGGATCCGCGCCCTCGGCGATCCGCTCGGCGTAGCGCCGCGCCAGCTCGCGGACCGCCGCCTCGTTGCGGCCCGACAGCGGCAGCACGCCGAAGTGCGCCGGCGTGTGCGGGGTACCGGCGGCGGCGCGGTATTCGGTGAGAATCGCGTGCCCATTCGTGCCGCCGAAGCCGAAACCGTTGACCGCGACCGTCATTCGCTCCTCGGGCGGGACAGGCCGCGCCTCGAGCTGCAGGGCCAGGTTCAGTTCCGCGAACGGGATTTCCGGATTCGGTGTGTCCAGCCACCCCTGCGGGGCGATGGTCCGATGCGAGATCGCCAGCGCCGACTTGATCACGCTCGCGATGCCGGACGCGGCCTCGGTGTGCCCAATCTGGCCCTTCACCGATCCGACGCCGAGTGGTGCGGTGCGCCCGTCGACCGCGCCGTAGGCCCGCCCGATCGCCCGCAACTCCAGGGGATCGCCGACCGGTGTGCCGGTGCCGTGCGCCTCCACGTAGGTCACCTCGTGCGGTGCGATTCCCGCCCGCCGGGTCACCGATTTGGCCAGGGTCTCTTGCAGATCCGCGTTCGGCACGGTGATGGCGCTGGTGCGCCCGTCCTGGTTCGATCCGGTCGCCTTCACCACCGCGTAGACGCGGTCGCCGTCGCGTTCGGCGTCGGCCAGCTTCTTCAGCACCACGACGCCCGCGCCCTCGCCGCGCCCGTATCCGTCGGCGGCGGCGTCGAAGGGCTTGCTGCGCCCGTCGGCGGCCAGGAAGCCGCCCTTGCACATGGTGACGAACGTTTCCGGCGCCATCAACATCGTGACGCCGCCGGCCACGGCCATCTCGCAGTCGCCGTCGGCGATCGCCCGGCAGGCCAGGTGGAAGGCCACCAGCGACGACGAGCACGCCGTATCGACGGTGATCGCGGGTCCGACCATGTTGAGCGCGTACGCGATTCGGTTGGAGATCAGTGTGTACGAGGAGCCGGCCGCGGTGTGCATGTCCGTATGGGGCAGTGCCGGGCCGCCCACCGTGGCGATCCCCTGGTCCACGGTGAACGCGCCCATGTAGACGCCGACGGGCGCGCCGCCGACCCGGCCGCCGAGACCCGCGTCGTCCAGTGCCTCCCAGGTGACTTCGAGGGCCAGCCGCTGCTGCGGATCCATGGTGGCGGCCTCGCGCGGGGAGATGCCGAAGAATTCGGGGTCGAATTCCCACGGGTCGCCGGTCGTGAACGCGCCCCGCTTGGTATACATGCGGCCCGGTGCGCGGCGGTCCGGGTCGTAGTAGCGGCGGTAATCCCACCGATCTGCGGGGATATCGACGACCCCGTCACGCTTGTTCAGCACGAAATCCCAGAAGGATTCAGGGGATTCGATACCGCCCGCATAGCGGCAACCGATTCCGACGATGGCGATGTCAGACACTGGGACTCCTCGAAAAACTCTGATCGAAACCTCGGTCCCCCCGAGAAAACCGTTGTGGGACAGCGGGATCCACCCGCGAGTCGCGCAATACTCCCCGTGCGCTAGATAATTCAGCCGGCGTCAACTCCAACCGCCGGGCGGAGCAGGAAGTTCACCTCGGGACCCCGGCGGCCGAGCCTGGTCTTGCCGACGAACTCACCGCCCAGCGCCTCGTAGAAGGGCAGATTCGCGTCCTTGCAGATCCCGCCGACCATGACGCCCTGCGCGTCGGCGTCCGCCACTGCCCACTTGGCCAGGTCCATGCCCACGCCGGAGGTCTGCCACTCGGGCACGCAGGCGAGGTAGACCAGCATGCTGTGCGGCTGTGCCGGAGCCATGCGGGCGATGGCGGCGTCGACGTCCATGCCGCGACGCGTCCCGAGGCCCATGGCTTTGAGCAGCAGTGGGCCCGAGACCATCTCGCGCCATATCGACGCGCGGTACCCGGGCGGATACCACAGCAGCGCAGCCACGATCCGGCCGCCGACGGTCGCCACCGCCGCGCCGCCGACGGGCAGGAACCGGTATTTGATCATGAGGCGCACCATCTCCGGCGCCCGCCGGTGCCGCACCCGCGGATCCGGGAAGATGTACTCCTCGATCGGATCGTCGACGTCGAATGCCCTGGCGACAACCTCGGCCATTTCCTCGATATCGTCCGCGGTCGCCTGACGAATGACGGGTATGGCCGAACCGTCGCCACCGGTATTCGCGCGATCCGCCCACCAGGTCGTGATGGACCGCAATCGGGTTGCGATTCGCCGCTTTTCGCGATCGTCCCAATCCCCGGCGCCGAGGGCGGCTTCCAATTCGTCGAGTACCGTGGCGACCGCCCGGACCTCGATTTCTTCTTCCTTATCGCCTTCCTTATCGCCGAGTTGTTCGTGGAGATGGCCGGCGAGCGCGGTGGCGGTGGGGTATTCGAAGGCGACCGCGACCGGGAGCGACAGGCCGGTGGCCCGCTGGAGCCGGTTGCGCAGTTCGACCGCGCCCAGGGAATCGAAACCCTGCTGGGTGAACGGGCGATCGGGGTCGACGGCGGACGCGCTGTCGTGACCGAGTACGGCCGCGAGGTCCTCGAGCACCGTGTCGAGGACCGCCTGCCGCTCCCGCAGATCCCGCACCTCCGAGGTCGCCGCAGACCGCCGGGAGGCTATCGGGCGCCGGCTCGGCGCCAGTTCCCGCAGCAGCGGCGGCAGCAGACCGGCATCGGCCCGGTCGCGAAGCGCCGTGGTATCCACCCCGGCGATTACCGCATGTGCCGCGTCCGCCGCGAGCGCCGCGCGCCAGCCGGCGAACGCCTGCTCGTCCGGCATCGCGACGAAGCCGGCGCGGGCCATCCGGGCCACATCGGCCGCCGCGAGCCCGCCGGTCATACCGCCCGAGCGGGCCCACAGACCCCACGCCAGCGATTGCCCGGCCAGCCCGCGTGCCCTGCGGTGCGCCACCAGGGCGTCGAGGAAGGTGTTCGCGGCCGCGTAGTTGGCCTGCCCGAGACTGCCGATGGTGCCCGCCGCGGACGAAAACATTACGAACGCAGCGAGATTCAGCTCTGCGGTCGCCTCGTGCAGCTGCCAGGCGGCGTCTACCTTGGGCGCCAGCACCGCATCCATCCGGTCCGCGGTGAGCGAGGCTACGGTCCCGTCGTCGAGCACGCCGGCGGCATGGATCACGCCGGTCAGCGGCCACTGCGCCGGTACATCGGCCAGCAGACCGGCCACCGCCTCGGCATCGGTGACATCGCAGGCCACCACCCGCGCCTGCGCACCCAGTTGCTCCAATTCGGCGGCGAGCGCCGCCGCACCTTCGGCCCCGGGACCGCTACGGCTGACCAGCAGCACCGACCGCACGCCGTGCTCGACGACCACATGCCGGGCCACGGCCGCACCCAAATCGCCTGTGCCGCCGGTGATCAGCACGGTCCCCGTGCCGAATGCGGGCACGCCGCCGAGCTCCCCGGAGGGCGCGGCGGGCCGGACGAGCCGAGCGGTGTGCGTGACACCGGCGCGCACGACCACCTGGGGTTCGTCCACCGCCACGGCGGCGGCCGCGAGTCGTTCGTCGATACGAGTGTCCAAGTCCGCCAAGATGATCCGGCCCGGATCCTCCGCCTGCGCGGCCCGCACCAAACCCCAGACCGGGGCACCGGCCAGGTCGGTGAGATCCTCGCCCGGCAGCGCCACCGCGCCCCGCGTGGCAACCAGCAGGGTGCTCGCGGCGAACCGGTCACCGGCCAGCCACGCCTGCACCACGTCGAGAATCCGAGCGGCCTCGGCGTGGGTAGCGCTCACCACGCCGGCGCCGGTGGATTCGTGCCACCCGCCTCCGGCCTCGAGCACCACCACCGTGGGTGCCGGCCCTTCGGGGTCCAGTCGGTCCCACCACTCGACATCCGAATCCAGCACCGCGGCAGCGGATTCGGCCGGTGACCAGACGAGTTCCAGGACCGAATCCGGCGCGCTGCCCGAACCCGCGGCGGTGAGTTGCCCGACCGGCATCGGCCGGCTCGTCAACGACCCCGACAGCACCGGCTGTCCCTTGCCATCGGTGACCCACAGCGACGCCGACGAACCGTGCACGGTCATGCGCCCACGCAATGCCGACGCTCCGGTGGCGTACAACGACACCGACTCCCACGAGAACGGCAACACCACCTCACCCGCCGGGATCTCGAACGCACCGGCCAGCAGTCCCGACTGCACGACCGCGTCCAGTAGTGCCGGATGGATCCCGAATCCGGCGCCGCTCACCCCGGCGTCCGGATCGAGGGCGATTTCGGCGAATACCTCCTCGCCGCGCCGCCACAGCTCCCGTACGCACTGAAATGCGGGGCCCATGTCGTAATCGGCGGGCAGGGTTGTCCGCGCGACGTCGATTCCGGTCGCCGCTTCGGGCGGCCACGGCTCCGAGCCGGGTTCGGTGGTCTCACGCTCGGCAGTCAGCAGACCGCGCGCGTGCAGTACCCACTGTCCGTCGTGATCGTGTTCACCACGGGAGTAGATCGATATCGGGCGCTGCCCGCAATCCTGCGCGGGCTCGACCGCGACCTGGATCCGCACACCGCCGGTCGCCGGAAGTACCAGCGGCGCCTGCAATATCAGTTCCTCGATCACCGGGCACCCGGCTTCGGCGCCGGCGCACAGTGCCAGCTCCACGAACCCGGTCCCCGGAAGCAGTGCGACCGCACCGATGGCATGGTCGGCCAGCCAGGGCTGCGACAGCGACGACAGCTGTCCGGTCAGGACGAGCCCGCCATCGGCCATCGGTACGACCACGTCCAGCATGGGGTGTTCGACCACACCCAGACCCGCGGCTTCGGCACCGGCGGCGCCGTACGAGGGCGCGAGCCAGTAGCGGTGACGCTGGAACGCATAGGTGGGCAACGGGATTCGGCGCCCGACCCGGCCCGCGAACCACGCCCCCCAGTCCACCCGGGCACCCGCGACATGTACCTGCGCCAGGGCGGTGACGAACTGCTCCACCTCATCGGCCGACCGCCGGGCCGTGGCCGTCACCGACGACATGGACTCGATCTCGGGCCGCTCCGCCAGGCAGCCACGCGTCATCGCCGTGAGCACCGCATCGGGCCCCAGCTCGACGAACCGTCGCACACCGCCCGCGGTCAGCGTCTCCACGCCCGGCGCGAACCGCACACAGCCCCGCAGCTGCCGCACCCAATACTCCGGGTCGGTCACCGCGTTCCCCGCGAGCTCACCGGATGCGTTCGACACGATCGGCCAACGCGGCGAACGATATTCGACGCCCGCGGCCACCTTCCGGAACTCGGTCAGCATGGGATCCATGCGCGCCGAATGGAACGCATGGCTGACCCGCAACCGAGTAGTCTGCACACCCTCCGCGGACAGCGAGCGCTCGATGTCCGCGATGGCATTGATGTCTCCCGACAGCACGGTCGACGACGGGCCGTTCACCGCCGCGATCGAAACCCGATCCGAGAAGCCGGCGGCTCGGTCCGCATCGATCGCCACCGCGAGCATCGCGCCGCCCTCCGGTAGGGCGCCCATCAACCGGCCCCGGGCCGCCACCAGCTTGCAGGCATCCGGCAGCGACCACACCCCGGCCACATACGCCGCGGCCAGCTCGCCGATCGAATGCCCGATCAGCAGATCCGGTGTGACACCGAATGATTCGAGTAACCGGAACAGCGCCACCTCGTACGCGAACAGCGCCGGTTGGGTGAATTCGGTCCGATCCAGCACACCGTCGGCATCGGCGAATATCAGGTCCCGCAGCGAGCGACCCAGCAGCGGATCGAATTCCGCGCACACCTCGTCCAGCGCCGCCGCGAACCTCGGGAAGGCCCGATACAGGCCCTGCCCCATACCGATTCGCTGGGCACCCTGGCCGGTGAACAGGAACGCCGTCCGATCGGAACCGGCCCGCCCCTCGATCGTGCCGGGTGCGCCCGCGGCCAGATCGGCCAGACCGGCGAGCAGTTCGTCACTGTCGCGGCCCACGATCGCGCCGCGCCATTCCAACTGGGCCCGCGACGTCACCGATGAATAAGCCACGTCCCTGATGTCGGCATCGGGATCCTCGATCAGCCACTGCCGCAGCCGATCCGCCTGGGCACGCAGCGCGTGCTCGGACTTGGCCGACACCAGCAGTGGAACGAACTCGGCCGCGATGGGTTTCGATTCCGGCTCATCCTCGACGAGGACCGGCTGGGCGGGGGCCTCTTCGAGGATGAGGTGGGCGTTGGTGCCACTGACTCCGAACGACGACACCCCGGCACGCCGGACCCGGTCTCCCACCGGCCACGGTTCGCCGTCCTGTAGAAGCCGCACCGTGCCCGCGGACCAATCCACATGTGGGGTGGGCGAATCCACGTGCAAGGTCTTCGGCAGCACGCCGTACCGCATCGCCTGCACCATCTTGATCACGCCGCCCACCCCCGCGGCGGCCGAGGTGTGACCGATATTCGACTTCAACGACCCCAGCCGCAACGGCGCACCCTCGCGCCGGGTGCCGTACGCACTGATCAGTGCCCGCGCCTCGATCGGATCCCCGAGCATGGTGCCGGTGCCGTGCGCCTCCACCGCGTCGATATCCGACGGCGCCAGACCGGCATTCGCCAGCGCGGCCGCGATCACTCGTTCCTGCGACGGGCCGTTCGGCGCGGTCAGGCCGTTGCTCGCACCGTCCTGATTGACCGCGCTGCCACGCACCACGGCCAGCACGTTGTGGCCGAGCCGCTGCGCGTCCGACAACCGCTCCAGCACCAGCACCCCGAGGCCCTCGGTGAAGCCGGTTCCGTCGGCGGCCGCCGCGAAGGCCTTGCAGCGACCGTCGGAGGCCAGCGCACGCTGCCGCGCGAACGCGATCAGCATGGACGGATCCGACATGATGGTCACGCCACCGGCCAGCGCCAGCGACGTATCGCCCTGCCGCAGCGCCTGACACGCCAGATGCAACGCCACCAGCGACGACGAGCAAGCGGTGTCGACCGCCATGGCCGGGCCCTGGAAACCGAAGCTGTAGGCGATCCGGCCGGACAGTACCGCATTCGAAACACCGAGGGCGGCATGGCCTTCGGTCTCGGCGCCGAGTTTCGCCGCGCCGATGCGGGGACCGTAGTCCTGATGCATCACGCCGACGAAGACGCCGGTATCGCTGCCGCGCAACGACATCGGGTCGATACCCGCGTCCTCCAATGCCTCCCAGGACGATTCCAGCATCAGGCGCTGCTGCGGATCCATCGCCGCGGCCTCCCGCGGCCCGATACCGAAGAACGCCGCGTCGAAATCGCCCGCGCCTTCCAGGAATCCGCCGTCGCGGGTGTTGATGCCGCCGGGCACATCGGGGTCCGGGTTGTACAGCCGTTCCAGGTCCCATCCGCGATCGGCCGGGTAGCCCCCGATCGCGTCCATGCCGTCGGCCGTGAGGCGCCACAGGTCTTCCGGTGTGCGCACCCCACCCGGATATCGGCAGGCCATGCCGACGATCGCGATCGGCTCCCGGGACCGGTCCGTCAGCACGCGCAGTTGCTGTTTGGTGTCGTAGAGCTCCTTCGCGGTCTTCTTCAGATATCGCCGTAGCTCATCGGTGTCGGTCAAAGGTGAACCTCCAGATCGTGCGTGCTCCGCTGCGGGGCGGTGTGGCTGGGTCAACTGATTTGGTCGATGAAGTCGAACAACTCGCGGTCGTCGGCGGATTCGAGAGCGCCGGCGTCACCCGGGCCCGGGGGCACGGCGCCTTCGAGCCCACGCAGCATTGCGGTCAGCCGGTTGGCGAGGCCCGATCGATCTCCCGCCGACAGCTCGGCGGCGGTGTAACTGCGCGCCAGCGAATCGAGTGCCGCCGCAATGCGTTCCGCGGGGTTCTCGACCGGCACGAGTTCCTGCCGCAGGTGCGCGGCCAGTGCCTCCGGGGTGGGATGGTCGAACATCGCCGTGGTGGACAACTGCACGCCGGCAGTCGATTTCAGCCGGTTGCGGAATTCCATCACGGCGAGCGAGTCGAATCCGATGTCGCTGAACGGTTTATCCGGCGGGGTCGAATCCGCAGTGTGGTGTCCCAGCACAGCCGCGGCCTGGGTCCGGATCACGTCGAGCAGGACGCGTTCCTGTTCGGCGGCCGGGCGGTCGCGCAGTTGGTCCATCAACGACACGGAAGACCTACTCGCCATCCCGGCATGCTTGTGGCCGGGAGCCCCGTTCGACTGTTGGATTCCGGCCGAGAGCTCGCCGGAATGACGAGCGGACCTGCGGCCCGATGGCCACGCGAGGTCACGCATGAGCGGGCGCACCGTATCCGGCTGTGCCGCAGCGAGAGCGGCCCGATCGATTCGAGTCGCCACGAACACCGGCCGGCCACCCGCCAACGCGGCATCGAACAGCTCCATTCCGTCCTCGTCGCCGAGCGGCAGTAGACCCTCGCGTCGCAAACGGGCGAGATCGCTTGCGCTGAGCGCACCGGTCATACCGCCGCTGTGCTCCCACGGTCCCCAGACCACCGAGGTCGCGGGCAGCCCGTGCACGTGCCGATGGTGCGCCAGCGCATCGAGGAAGGCATTCGCGGCCGCATAGTTCGCCTGGCCCGCATTGCCGATCACACCCGAGATCGAGGAGTACAGCACGAAGGCAGACAGCTCCATGTCCTGGGTCGCCTCGTGCAGATTCCAGGCCGCATTCACTTTGGCCCACAACACCTTCGAGAACTGTTCCGGGGTCATCGTGGCGAGCAGGCCGTCGGCCAGCACGCCCGCCGCATGGACAACGGCGGTCAGCGGATGCCGGTCCGGGATCGCCGCCAGCACCGCGTTCAGCGCGGCCCGGTCGGCCACGTCGCACGCGACGATCTCGACCTCCGCACCGAGGGCGGTCAGCTCGGCGACGAGCTCGGCCGCACCCGGTGCGTCCGGACCACGTCTGCCCGCCAGCACCAGCCGGCGCGCGCCATGCGCGGTAATCAAATGACGCGCGGTCACCGACCCCAATTCCCCTGTGCCACCGGTGATCAGGACGGTGCCCTCGGGACGCAGCGACCACGCCGGGGATTGCGGCGATGCGGGCTCGAGAGCATTCGAATCACCGCGGTTCAGCCGCGGCGCGTACGCCTGCCCATGCCGAAGCGCCAGCTGGTGCTCGTCGTCCGCACCCAGTGCCCGGGCCACCGCGCTCCGATAGTCCGCCCAGTCCTCGACATCGACGAGCACGATCCGATCCGGGTTCTCACTCTGCGCGGTGCGTACCAGACCCCACACCGCGGCCGTGGACAGATCCACCGACTCGTGCGGGTGCACCGCGACCGCCTGCCGCGTCACCACGACGATCAGCCGATCCTCGGCCAGCAGTCGCTGTATCCGCGCCGCGAGTGCGACTACCGAATCCCTTACCACCGTTGGGAGATTCGCGTCACCGGTGGCAGCTCCGTTGTGCAACAGTACATTCCACCGCTGAGCATCCAGCCGCAACACCGTCGCATCCCGTCCGGCGATCGTCACGATCTCGCCGGCGTCGGTGGAGCTCCAGGTGTCGACCGCGGGGAGCTCCTCGCTAGGCGGCCCTTGGGTCATTCCGGTGAGCTCTCGGCCGAAATCCGTCCCGCCGTCCGGGATTTCGGCCACAAGCATGCCCGTTCGGCCGGCCGCGTCCGGATGACGAACGATGCTGCCCGCGCGCCCATCGGACTCGGGTAGCGCGACCCAGTTCAGTTCGTACCCGACGCCGTCGTCGCGACGGTGCGCCGAGCGGAGTGCATAGGGTGGCAAGGCCCGCAGCGTCAGTGCCTCGATGTCGGCGACGGCCAGGCCCGACGGATCGGCGAGTGTCAGGGCGATCCGCGCACCGCCCGGCCCGGAATCGGTCACCGCGGCGCGGACCCGCACGGTGGTCGCGGCGGTTGCGTGCAGGGTGATGTTCTCCCAGGAGAACGGGACGACCACGCCATCGGTCTCGGGAACCAGCCCACCGAGCAGGATCGCGTGCAGCGCGGCATCCAGCAATGCCGGGTGCACACCGAATTTCGCGCCGTCCGATGCGACGGGCTCCGGCAATGCGACCTCGGCGAACACCTCGCCGTCCCGCGACCACAGGGCGGTCAGCCCGCGGAATGCCGGTCCGTACTCGTAGCCCCGCTCGGCCAGTTCCGCGTAGGCGTCGTCGATCACCATCGACGTCACACCTGCGGGTGGCCAGCTCGGGCCGAGATCCGGAGCAGGCGTTGCCGGTCCCGCGGCGACTGTCGCGACCGCGCGCCGAATCCACTGTGCCGCAATCTCATTCGGCACCTCGGTGGCATCGCTGTCGGACCGCGAGTACATCGACACCGTCCGTGCACCGGTTTCATCCGGTGCGCCCGCTACCACTCGTAGCCCGACGGACTTGTCGTCCGGCAGCGGCAGCGGCGCCTCGATTACCAGCTCCGCCAGGCGCGGGCAATCCATCACCGCTCCCACGTGCAAAGCCAGTTCCACGAAGGCAGCACCGGGCAACAACACCGTCCCGGCGACAGCGTGATCGGCCAGCCAGGGTTGCGTTGCCGGCGACAATCTCCCGGTGAACACCACGTCCTGGGAATCCGGCAGTCGCACCATCACGCTCAACAACGGATGCCCCGCAGCGTCGAGGCCCGATTGCCACAGATCCGGAGCGCCGACCGGCCGCGCCCAGTAGCGGCGATGTTGAAATGCGTAGGTGGGCAACGTCATCCGGTTCGTGGTGCGGCCCGCGAACAGCGGCGCCCAATCCACCCCGGCACCGGCGACAGTGGCCTGCGCCAGTGCGGACACGAATTGCGCCGCCTCATCACCTTCGCGCTGTTGCTTCGCGCGCCGGATGCTCGCGACCACGGTCGACTTTGCCTCGACCGCCGGCAGCTCGGCCAGGCATCGCCGAGTCATCGCGGCCAGCACCGCATCCGGCCCGATCTCCACGAATCGCCGCGCACCCGCTTGCGCCAGAGCCTCGATCCCGGGCGCGAACCGGACGCACTCCCGCACCTGCCGGACCCAGTACTCGGGATCGGTCAGCTCGGCCGCGGCCAGGTCCGCCGACACGTTCGACACGATCGCCAGAAGCGGCTCCCGATATGTCAATCCTTCGGCGACGGAACGGAACTCGTCGAGCATGGGATCCATCAGCGCCGAGTGGAATGCGTGACTGACCCGGAGGCGGGAGGTCTGCACTCCCGCTCCGGCAAGCCGTGCGCCGATCTCGTCCAGCGCAGCCGCTTCCCCGGAAAGCACCACCGACGCGGGCCCGTTCACGGCGGCCAGCGACACCTGCTCGTCGTACTCGGCGACCACTCGCTCCGCCTCGGCCTCCGGCATCGCGATCGCGAGCATCGCGCCCCCCGCCGGCAGCGCGCCCATCAACCGGCCACGCGACGCCACCAATCGGCACGCATCCGAAAGCGACCACACCCCCGCCACATACGCCGCCGCCAGCTCACCGACCGAATGCCCGATCAGCAAATCCGGTGTGATACCGAAGGATTCGAGCAACCGGAACAACGCCACCTCGAACGCGAACAACGCCGGCTGCGTGAATTCTGTCCGATCGAGCACATCGGACGCGTCATCGAGAGCCTCCGGATGATCGCTATCAGCGCCGCCGCTCCCCGTCATCCCGGCAGGCTTTCGGGCGGAATCCATCACGACGCCCGAGGTCCCGGCCACATGCGTGCCAGGACGGGTGCCACCGCTGCCGACCAGGCGGCCGGTGAACATCAATTCCCGCAGCGAACCGCCCAACAGCGGATCGAACCCCGCGCACACCTCGTCCAACGCATTCGCGAACGCCGGGAACGCCCGATACAGGCCCGCGCCCATACCAACTCGCTGCGCACCCTGACCGGTGAACAGGAACGCCGACTTCCCCGGACTCTCGGCCCCCTCGATCGTGCCCGGGGCACCAGCCGCCAAATCAGCCAGACCCGAGAGCAATTCGTCCCGATCCCGGCCGACGACGACCGCCCGCCGGTCCAGCAGTGCCCGCGTGTCCACCAAAGACCGCGCCACCGACCAGATATCGGCCTCCGGACGCTCGGCCACCCACGCCCGCAACCGCTCCGCCTGCGCCCGCAGGGCTTCCGCCGACGTGGCCGACACGGTCCACGGCACCGTCTCGACGTCTATCCGCGGTTCGAGACCGGGCGACGGCACCGAAACAGCCTGTGCCGGAGCCTCTTCGATGATCACGTGCGCATTGGTGCCGCTGATCCCGAACGACGACACCCCGGCCCGGCGCGCTCCGTCACCGGCCGGCCACGCCTGCGCCTCGGACAGCACCCGCACCGACCCCGACGACCAGTCCACGTGCGGCGACAGGGAATCCACGTGCAGGGTCTCCGGCAGCGTCTCGTGCCGCAGTGCCTGCACCATCTTGATCACGCCGCCGACGCCCGCGGCCGCCTGCGTGTGACCGACGTTCGACTTGAGCGAGCCGAGTCGCAGCGGCGCTCCCGCACGGTCCTGTCCGTAGGTGGCGAGCAAGGCCTGCGCCTCGATCGGGTCGCCCAATGCCGTTCCGGTGCCATGCGCTTCGACCGCGTCCACATCCCGCGGCCGCAGCCCGGCATTCGCCAGCGCGGACGCGATCACCCGTTGCTGCGACGGCCCGTTCGGCGCGGTCAGGCCGTTGCTCGCACCGTCCTGATTGACGGCGCTGCCGCGCACCACCGCCAGCACGTCGTGCCCCAACCGGCGCGCATCCGAAAGGCGCTCCACCACCAGCACCGCCGCGCCCTCGGACCAGGCGACACCGTCGGCGTCGGCGGAGAACGACTTGCACCGGCCGTCGCGAGCCAGCCCGCGCTGACGCGAAAACTCCTGGAACACCATGGGTGTCGACATCACCGTCGCGCCACCGACCAGCGCCAGCGAACTCTCGCCCTGGCGCAGCGCCTGGCAGGCCAGATGCAGCGCCACCAGCGACGACGAGCACGCCGTGTCCACCGTCATCGCCGGTCCCTCCAGACCCAGCGCATAGGCCACCCGCCCGGACACCACACTGCCCAGACCGCCGGTGAGGACATATCCTTCGGTCTCGGACCCGGCCTGGCCGGCCACCGTCTCGTAGTCCTGATACATCACGCCCGTGTAGACACCGGTATCGGTGCCGCGCAACGATGTCGGGTCGATTCCCGTGTGCTCCAAAGCTTCCCAGGACACCTCCAGCAGCAATCGCTGCTGCGGATCCATCGCCGCCGCCTCGCGCGGACCGATCCCGAAGAAACCGGGATCGAAATCACCCGCGTTGTAGAGGAATCCACCACGCCGGGTGTAAACGGTGCCGGGCCTATCCGGATCCGCATCGAAGAGCCGCTCCAGATCCCAGCCGCGATCCGACGGGAAATCGCCGGTCCCGTCCCTGCCGGACAACACCAGATCCCATAGCCCGTCCGGCGATTCGACACCGCCGGGGTAACGGCAGGCCATGCCGACGATCGCGATGGGTTCATCTACGCGGGTACGGCGCGGCACTCGCGTCGCCCCGGCACCGGAGTCCGTGCCCTCGATCCGCGACTGCACGAGGGTTGCGACCGCCGCGGCGGTGGGATGGTCGAACACCAGCGTGGACGGCAACTGCACACCGGTGGCCTGCGCCAGCCGATTCCGGAATTCCACGCCGCCGAGCGAATCGAAGCCCAGCGAATCGAAGCGCTCGCCGGGACCGATATCCGCCGCCGAACCGTGCCCCAGCACCGCTGCCGCGTGCTCCCGAACCAGGTCCAGCACCATCTCGGCGCGCCGGGCCTCCGGCACCCCGCGCAACCGGGCACCCAGCGAACTCGGCTGTGCCGCAGACCGATCCGTGGCACGGGGCAGGAAACCGCGCAGTACCGCGGGCACCGCACCCCGGCCCGCTGCCCGCCGCAGCTCGGCTGAGTCGAACCGGATCGCGATCGAGTGCGCGGCGGCACCCCTGGTGGCCGTATCGAACAGCCGCAGCCCTTCATCGTGCCCGAGCGCGTGCAGGCCGAGCCTTTCCCAGCGGGCGACCGCGCTGCGGTCCATTCCCCCGGTCATGCCGCTCACGGAGTCCCACGGCCCCCACGCCACCGAGGTCGCGGGCAGCCCTTCGGCCCGGCGACGCTGCGCCAGCGCGTTGAGGAACGCATTGGCCGCCGCGTAGTTCCCCTGCCCCGCTGACCCGATCGTCGCCGCGACGGACGAGAACAGCACGAACGCCGACAGCTCACAGTCTCGGGTGAGTTCGTGCAGATGCCACGCGGCCTCGGCCTTCGGCCCGAACACCCGCCCCAGCTGCCCGGCGGTAAGGCCCGCGACAGTCCCGTCGTCGAGCACACCCGCCGCATGGACGACACCGGTCAGCGGGCGATCCGCTGGAATCGAATCGAGCAGCGCGCGAAGGGCTTCGCGATCGCCGACATCGCAGGCCGCCACCGCGACCGTAGCGCCGGTCGCCGATAGATCGGACACCAATTCCGTTGCACCGTCGGCCGTTTCGCCCCGACGGGACACCAGCAACAGACTACGGACATCATGCACGGCGACCAGATGCCGAGCGACCAGTGCGCCGAGGCCACCGGTCCCGCCGGTGACCAGAACAGTCCCCGCACCGAACGAGGCCCCGGGCTCGCCCTCGTACCCCGCTCGCACCTCGCGCGCGCGATCCGCACCCTCACCCCGGGCCCCCGAAGGACCCTCGCCGATCGCCCTGGCAGGAGCCCCGGCGGTCTCCTCGTCCGCCAATCCGGAACGACGAGGCGAGGCTTCCGCCGGGCGCTTCACCAGCCTCGGGACGTGCATTGCTTCGTCACGCACCGCGGCCTGCGGTTCGCCAGCCGCGATCACCGCACCGACCAGCGCCGGAATATCCTGTGGCACAACAGCTGCCGGATCGGTGTCGACGAGTACGAAGCGGCCCGGATGCTCGGATTGCGCGGTGCGCAGCAGGCCCCAGACAGCAGCCCCGAAGAGGTCCGGCGCCGCACCCGGTAGAGCTGCGGCGTTCGCGGTCACCAGGACCAGCCGAGTGTCCGCCAGACGGTCCTCGGCCAGCCAAGCCTGCACGGTCATCAGCACCGTTTCGAGGTGACCCCGTACAGCTCCCGGCGTGGGGCCGCCGGGGAGGGTGATGTCACCATGCGTGCGGCCCGGACGGCCGTCGTCGCCCTCGGCACGGCGGCCACTATCCCGGTTCGGAACTCGGGGAGCGTCCAGTTCCGGGCGCCATATCACGACATCCGGAACTTCTTGTGCCGCAGCCAGTTCCGATGGGGTCGCGAAGCAGGTGTCAATTCCGTCGACTGGTTGCGGACCGAGCACGGCCATCCGGACAGCGGGCCCACTCGGTGCCGCGGCGAGCGTCCACTGGACCTCATACAGGTCGGCGTCATCCCCGGCCAGGGTGCGGCGCAGCTGTTTCACGTCGTAGGGCCGCATCACGACCGCGTCGACGGAGACCACGGGCCGCCCCGAACCATCAACAGCCGCAACGGCAATCGTCTCCGGACCGTTCTCGGTCGCGATGACCCGCAGGGTCGTCGCACGGACCAGCGGCCGGTGCAGTCGAGCTCCTCCCCAGCGGAACAGCAACCTGCCGGAGTCCGGGCCGGGCTCCTGATCACGCCAGAGCAGCCCGGCCAGCCCGGCGTGCAGCACCTGGTCGAGCAGGGCCGGATGCAGCTCGAACCGCTGCGGTTCGGGCGCGGCCACCGGATCCAGGGTGATCTCGGAGAAGACGGTTTCGCCCCGCCGCCACGCGGCTTCCACACCGATCAGCGCCGGGCCGTATTCGAGCCCGGTAGCTTCGGCGATCCGCCCGGGAATCCATGCCGGGTCGAGTATTTCAGCGTCGACCGGCGGCCAGGCCTCGTCCTGCAGCCGGTCGAGCAGCCGGTCGTCACCGTCCCACGAGGGCGCCAGTACACCGCTGGCGTTGCGCACCCATTCTCCCGTCTGGCGGAAGTAGAAACCGAACTGCCGCCGTCCATACGGGTCCGGCTCCCCCACCGACACCTGAAGCTCGACTTCGCCGTCGCCGGCCGGCGGCACCGGAGCCTCCAGGGTCAGCTCCTCGACGACACCACAATCGATGCGATCGCCTGCGGCAAAAAGGAATTCGACGAGGGCGGAACTGGGCAGCACCACGGTGCCGTAGGTCATGTGGTCGGCGACCCACGGATCGGCCGACAGCGAGAACCGGCCGGTGAATACGAATTCGTCCGCACCGGCCACCGGCATGACACCGGTTAGCAGCGGGTGACCGAGAACGTCGGCGCCTTCGGCACGCGGCGGCAACCAGAACCGCTGATACTGGAAGGCGTACGTGGGCAGGGGAACTCTCCGACTCCGCCGGAGCAGCGGCGCCCAATCCACATTCACACCGCATACGTGAGCCTGCGCCAGCGTGGCCGAGAACTGCTGGGACTCATCGTGATCCCGGCGCGCCGCGGCCATCACAATCGTTTCGGTGTCCGCCGCGAGCGTTTGCCGCGTCATCGCCGCCAGTACCGCGTCGGGCCCGATCTCCAGGAACCGCCGCACACCCGAAGCGAGCAAGGTCTCGATCCCGGGCGCGAATCGCACCGCGGACCGCACCTGCCGAACCCAGTAGGCAGGCTCGGTCATTTCCTCACCGGCAAGCCTGCCCGACACATTGGAAACCACCGGCAGCCGGAGCCGGTTGTAGATCAATCCCTCTGCGACAGACTTGAATTCGGCCAGCATCGGCTCCATCCGATGCGAGTGGAACGCGTGGCTGACCCGCAGTCGCGACGTCTTCGCGCCACGCTCGGCGAACACGATCCCGATCTGCGTGACCGCATCCTCGTCTCCCGAGACCACCAGGGCCGCAGGTGCATTCACCGCGGCGACCGAAGCCCTCCCGGGATACCGTTCCACGACGTCGTTCACGTCGGCTTCGGATGCTCCGATGGCCAGCATCGCCCCGCCCTCGGGCAGCGCGCCCATGAGCCGGCCGCGCGCCGCCACCAACCGGCAGGCGTCCTCGAGCGACCACAGTCCCGCGACATAGGCGGCCGCGATCTCGCCGATCGAATGCCCGATCAGCACATCCGGGGTGACGCCGAACGATTCCAGCAGGCGATACAGCGCCACCTCGAAGGCGAACAGCGCGGGCTGGGTGAACTCCGTCCGGTCCAGCACACCGGCGTCGCCGAACATGATGTCCCGCAAGGGGATCGTCGCGGAGTGCTCGCGTTCGGAGATCGAATCGAATTGGGCGCATACCGAATCCAGCGCCTGCGCGAATGCCGGGAACGCCTCGTACAGCCCGGCGCCCATACCGGCCCGCTGCGCACCCTGACCGGTGAACAAGAACGCCGTCCGCCCCGAACCCGCGACACCTTCGATCACACCGGCGCCGGACCCCGATTCGGCGAGATTCGCCAATCGCTCGAGCAGCTCGTCCCGATCGTGCCCGAGGACCACACCACGCGAATCCAGCCGCGCCCGCGACGTCGCCAGCGTATAGGCCGCATCCGCTATATCGATCTCCGGCCGCTCCGCCAGCCAGGACCGCAGCCGGGCCGCCTGCGCCCGCAGGCCCGCCTCACCCTTGCCCGACACCAGCAACGGCGTGACGCCCGTATTCGGCTGCTTCGCAACGTCTTCGACAAGACCCGGTGTGGCGGGCGCCTCTTCGAGGATCACATGCGCATTGGTGCCGCTGATCCCGAACGACGACACACCCGCCCGACGCGACCGCTCCCCCGCACTCCACGGCTCGGCCGCGGTCAACAGCCGCACCGCGCCCGCCGCCCAATCCACATGCGGCGACGGCGTTTCGGCGTGCAGCGTGCGCGGCAGCCGCTCGTGCCGCATGGCCTGCACCATCTTGATCACACCGGCCACACCGGCGGCGGCCACGGTATGGCCGATATTCGATTTCACCGAACCGATCCGCAACGGTTCCCGTTCGCCGCGATCGCGTCCGTAGGCGGCGATCAAGGCCTGCGCCTCGATCGGATCACCCAGTCTCGTGCCGGTCCCGTGCGCCTCCACGGCATCCACGTCGGCCGCCGAGATCCCCGCATCGGCGAGGGCCTGCGCGATCACCCGCTCCTGAGACGGTCCGTTCGGAGCGCTCAGGCCATTGCTCGCACCGTCCTGGTTCACCGCGCTGCCGCGAATCACGGCCAGGACCTCGTGGCCGAGTCGCCGCGCGTCCGAAAGGCGTTCGAGCACAAGTACACCCGCGCCCTCCGACCACGCCACACCGTCGGCCGCCGCCGAGAACGCCTTGCAGCGGCCATCCGGTGCCAGGCCGCGCTGGCGGGCGAAGTCCACGAACAGATCCGGCCCGGCCGCGATGGTCACGCCACCGGCCAGCACCAGCGAGCTGTCGCCGTGTTGCAATGCCCGGCACGCCAGATGCACAGCCACCAGTGACGAGGAACATGCCGTATCCACCGTCACCGCCGGACCTTCCAGCCCGAACACATACGCGATACGGCCCGAGACAACGCTGTGCGATGTCCCGGTCAGCCGGTAGCCCTCCAGATCGCCGGTGACCCGATCCGAGTAGCCCGAGGCGCAGGCACCGGCGAATACGCCGGTATCGCTGCCCCGCAACGACATCGGATCGATGCCCGCGTCTTCCAATGCCTCCCAGGATGTTTCCAGCAGCAGCCGCTGCTGCGGATCCATCGCCAGCGCTTCCCGGGGGCTGATGCCGAAGAAGCCGGGATCGAAATCGCCCGCACTGTCGACAAATCCACCGCGGCGGGTGTAGGCCGTCCCCGGCTTGCCGGGGTCGGTGTCGAACAGCCGGTCCAGGTCCCAGCCGCGGTCGCCGGGGAAGTCGCCGATCACGTCCCGGCCCGCGAGCATCAGATCCCACAGATCCTCGGCGGAGCGCACTCCCCCCGGGAACCGGGCGCCGATGCCGACGATGGCGATGGGTTCGTCCGTGCTCGCACGCCGAGATACCCGGTGCGTGGTCGAATCCGTGCCGGTGACCCGGCCGGACAGCAGTGCCACAACCGCATTCGCAGTGGGGTGGTCGAAGACTAGCGAGGCGGGCAACGGCAGGCCGGTGGCCCGGATCAGCCGGTTCCGCAACTCGACTCCGCCGGCCGAATCGAGGCCGAACTCGGTAAACGGCAGCTCGGGGTCGATCGAGCGGGGCGAGTCGAGGCCCAGCACCGCGGCGGCGTGATCTCGGACGATATCGAGAACCACTGTCGCACGCTGATATTCGGGAACGGCCAGCATGGCGCGGGCCAGCGGCCCGTCCAGCCATCGGCCGTCCGCCGACCGCTCGGGGATTTCGGAGTCGGCACCGGTAACGACCGCCGCGTCGGTGCGGAAGTTCCGGCGCTGGAACGCATACGGCGGCAGGTCGACCCGCGATCCGCCGGCGACCAGCGCACCCGGATCCACGCCGACACCGGCGCAGTACGCCTGTGCCAGCGATGCCAGGAACCGTTCCGGGCCGCCCTCGTCGCGCCGCAGGGATCCGACCACCGCGATATCCTCGGCCGCTCCGGCGGCCTCGATGCCCATAACGAGTACCGGGTGCGGGCTGACCTCGACGAATCCGTTGATACCGTCAGCGATCAGCGCCGCGACGGCCTCGGCGAACCGAATCGGTTCCCGCTCGGAGCGATACCAGTACTCGGCGTCCAACTCGGCCGTATCCAACCGGTCGGCGAATACCGTCGAAAAGAACGGCACCGGCCCGGATTGCGGCCGGATGGGCGCCAATTCCGTGAGCAGCCGATCACGGATCCGCTCGATCGCCGTCGAATGCGATGCGTAGTCGATCGGCACCCGGCGGGCCCACACACCGTCGCGCGAGCACTCGGCGAGAAATTCCGCCACCGCCGATACCGCCCCGGACACCACGCATTGCGCGGGTCCGTTCACCGCGGCGAGTGACAGCCGATCCCCGTACACCGGCAGCCGTTCCCGGATCGCGTCGGCACCGAGTCCGACCGAGACCATACCTCCGTGCCCTGCCAATTCCTCGGCGAGAGCTCGCGACCGCAGCGCCACCACCCGCGCCGCATCGGCCAGCGACAGTCCTCCTGCAACATGGGCGGCGGCGATCTCGCCGTGGGAGTGACCGATCACCACATCCGGCTCCACACCGGCCGCTCGCCACATCCGGGCCAGGGAGACCATCACCGCGAACAGCGCCGGCTGCACGACGTGCACGCCATCCAATGCGGGCGCGCCGGGTTCACGGCGGAGCACCGCGGTCAGCGACCAGTCCACGTACGGCTCGAGCGCGGCTTCGCATTCCGCGATCGACTCCGCGAACACCCCACCCGATTCCAGCAGACCGAGAGCCATCCCCTCCCACTGACTGCCGTTCCCCGGGAAGACGAACGCGACCCGCCGCTGCGCGGCCCGCCCGGTCACCGGCTCGATCGCCACGGCGGGCGCGGCCGGGTCGGCCAGCGCGGCCAGACCCGTCAGCAGCTCCTCCCGGTTGCGCCCGACAATGCCTGCGCGCCAGGGCATTTGGGCCCGCGTTGTCAGTAGCGAATGCGCCACGTCGATCGCACCCAGATCCGGATGTCGTAGGAGCCACTCCCGCAGGCGCGCCGCCTGCGCCGGCACGCCGCTCGCACTACGTGCCGACACCATCCACGGCACCGCACCGCCGACCTCGCCCGCCGTCGTCGCGGGGACCGCGGATGCGGGCGCCTCCTCCACGATCACGCGGACGTCCGGTCCCGCCGGGCCCGATGACACCACCGCCGCCCTGCGCGGTTCGGCCACGGGCCGCTGTTCGATGCCGGCCACCGATAGATCCGAGTCGGCAGGCGGAACCGGCGGCTCGGCAGAGGCCATGGATTCCCGGCGGCTCACACCGAGCACGGCCTCGAGCAGGTCCGCGATACCGGCGACACCCTCCAGATACCCGCTACTCCTCGCGACCGATCCGATGGCCGGCGGCACGTCCGGGTACCCGATGCCGGTTTCGCCGAGCGCGGGGGTCGCCGGATCATCGACACCGCTTCCGGCGGCGTCGATCGTGCTGCCGCGAATCACGGCATGAATTCGATCGCCGTCGGTGACCGCCCGCGCCAGTGGTTTCAACACCACCACGCCGCCGGCCTCGCCGCGCATGAACCCGCCCGCCAGGGCCACCTCACACTCGCCCCGACGCAGGCTCTCAGCGGCCGAATGCACTGCGACCAGCGAGGATGCCTCGGCAACGTCGATCAGGACGCGGGGACCGCCGAAACCGAGGCAGTCCGAGACACGGTCGGCAACGCCGCTTCCGGCACCACCGAGGAATACACCGCACCGCCGGGGTTCGCGGCCCGGCGCGGTCAGGCCCGCGTCCTCGAGTGCCTCCCAGCTCAACTCGAGCGCCAGCACCTGGGGTGGATCGACTACGCGGGCCGCAGCCGCCGATATCCCGAAGAAGGTCGCGTCGAACCCCCCTGCGGTATCGTCGAATCCAGCCTTCTCGGTGCCGCTTTCCCGCCCGGACGTGCCGATCGCGTCCCGTTCCGGTCGCAGCAGCTGCCGGAAGCCGTCGAGATCGGCCGCGCCCGGCATTCTGCTGGCCATGCCGACGAGTGCGACGACAAAAGCCGATCCGGTCACCTCTGAACATCCTTCCTCATGGCGCACGAATTTCGCGCCCTCATCCGCCCCTGATCGCCATGCGCCACCGTGCCGGACAAGTTCCGTTCTTCTACCCTGGCAAACCACCCGTGAAACTTCATAACGCCGGGACCGAAACCCACGACGTCGCTATTGGGAGACAATCGCGGCGTTTGTCCGGATCCCCGAACAGGTTGTGGTGTGATCGAATCACACGTTCGGCCAGGACCTCTGAAGTGCGTCAATGCGAAACGGTTCCGTTTCGGCACGCCGGATTTCGATGTGAACGAGACCGATGAAGCGCTCGGAGGATGAGGAGCTACTTCGACAGAGCCTGGACCTGGCCACGGTGCCGATCACCGTGGAGCTACCATTCAGCGAGCGGCACTGGTCACTGAATGTTCAGGTGCGCACTCCTGCACTGAATTATATACACAGAGTCTTCGGGCCGCTGACTTCATCGTTCCGAACCTATTGGGACATTCTCGGCCTTGTCAACCGATCAGAAATTTCCAGCGCTGGGAATTCTACCGATCGGTAACGATGGTTGAGCTGGCCATCCCCGGGACGGCCGACACGCACCGGCTGTCGCGAACGTCAGCGAACCATCCAGTCGGCGATCACGATCCGTAAGACTCGGCGTCGGCGAACGGCGGCAGATCTCGCCGCCACCCGGACCCCATTCCGATCGGCACTACATCGCGAAATAGCTTGGCGGCGTGCCGAATTCGGATCGACGCCGATTGCGGGCAGACCGAACTCTAGCGATGCATATCGACGCGAAGTCGGGACGACTCCGGGAAATGTGTTGTGCTCGTGGACAATTCGATATCGATCCGCCCCGCACCCGGCGTGATCGTGAGCGAGTTGGTCTCATTGCGGAACATGCGACGGGAGACGGTACCGTTCCCGCCGGTATCCAGATTGCGCCAGCTGACGATCGTGTCCACAGCCGACCCGCATCCGGCGCTGCCGGTGCCGCCCACATCGTTGGTTTGATAGCCGATGCCGAGATTGTCACTGTCATCGAAGATGTTGGCCTTGGCGTCGATGGTGCTCAGGCAGAGACCGCCGTCATACATCGCGTACAGCGTCGGCATGCCGGTGTGCGTCTCGGCCGAGGCGGGCGCGGCTCCACACAGCAACGCGGCACCGAAGGCGGCGACAACGGAAACCGCAGCGGGAGAGGGCATCGGGCACTCCTTGCTGGAACGAGGCGAGCGCAGGCAGGTCGGATTGTACCTCGTGCCACACTTCCGCAGGGACGAAAAGGTCTGCTGCGGGTAGCTGTTTCATGGTTCGCGACTGCTCGACCCCGCGCCCGTTCAGTCCCAGCCGCTACGGCCGGGCGACCACCGGTGGTGCTCCGTGGTTCGGATCGCACCGGCTCAGTGGTCTGAATTCGCTGTCAGGCTTCGGGAATCGCGCGGCCGAAGGCCTCCAGGGTGACGTCATCGGGTTCGGGACCGCCGCGCCGACCGGTATCGAGGGCATCGACCGCCGCCAGCTCGTCACCGGAAAGGTCGAAGTCGAATACCTGAAAGTTTTCGGAGATCCGCTGCGGCCGAGTCGATTTCGGGACCACTGACCGTCCCCGCTGGAGGCCCCAGCGCAACATCACCTGCGCCGGTGTCTTCCGGTGGACATCGGCGATCGCGATGATCGCCGGGTCGGTCAGGGTGCTGGTATGGCCGCTGTCGCGATAGAAGGTGATACCGCCGATAGGTGACCGAGCCTGAGTGACGATCCCGTATTCGGCGTCGGCAGCAAGCACGTCGGGCTGGCGGAAGTACGGGTGCACCTCGATCTGATTCACCGCGGGCGTCACCGAGGTCTGCTTCAGCAGATTCTCGAGGTGCTCACGCATGAAGTTACTGACGCCGATCGCCCGCACCCGCCCGTCGGCGAGCAACTGCTCGAGCGCACGGTAAGCGTCGACCGTGAGGTCGAACCGCGATGGCAGCGCCTGATGCAGGAGGAGCAGATCGATCCGGTCCACACCGAGTTTGCCGGCGCTCTTGTCGAACGCATGCAGCGTCGCGTCGTAACCGTAATCGCTGATCCACACCTTGGTTTCGATGAAAACTTCGGAACGGTCGACCCCGGAACGCCGGATCGCCTCACCGACCTCGCGTTCATTTCCGTAGGCCGCCGCGGTGTCGATGTGGCGATACCCGGTCTCGAGTGCGGCTTCGACCGCCCGCGGTCGTCTCGTCGGGCGGAGTTTGGAAGACACCCAACCCGCCTGGTGACGCCTGCGGCGTTTTTGGTCCGGCGTTGGCGCGAGGGGGCGGGTTCGGCCGCGCGCGCGAGGTCGAACAGGTGAGCGCGTCCGTCGACGCGTCGACGTAGGTTCGCAACCGATCCGATCAGCAACACGCCGGACCCCGTTCATATCCGGGATCGCCCGCGAGAGTGCCCGAAGCACCGGCAGCCACGATTCCGCCCAGGCATCCGAGCGCATCCGCCGGGCTGTTCATCTCCGAGCACGCAGGCACACATCAGCCCGGTCCCGGCTCCTGCCATCGTCTTTGTGCCGATGAAGGGGCTGCTGCACGGATAGGCGACAACTGTGACCCACCCGCCCGTCGGGTTCCGGTTTCAGTGGCCAACCGACAGCGGAAACAGCTAGTCCTTCTTCATCATCTCGTAGATACGCTTGCAGTCCGGGCAGACCGGCGAACCGGGCTTGGCGGAGCGCGTCACCGGAAATACCTCACCACAGAGAGCGACGACGTGGGTACCCATGACCGCGCTCTCGGCGATCTTTTCCTTCTTCACATAGTGGAAGAATTTGGGGGTGTCGTTGTCGGTCGACTCGTCGGTGGTCGTATCCGGGCGTACCAGGGTATCGGTGCTCACCCCATTGATTCTGCCATCGTCGCGCGCGGTCGGTCGCCGGGTGTCGCCAACCCGGTGCCCGACCGTGGGAATGTGCGGCGGGCGCGTGTGCATTCGATCATGCGGAGTGGAAGACTCGAAGTATGCAGCGTGACCGCGACTCCTTCGATCCACCCCCCGAGTCCCGGACGTCGGGTCCGGGGCAGGTCGGTGCGGAACGTGGTGACGCGCGGGCCGAGGAGACACGCGCGGCCACATCCGATGCCGAGCACCCCCAGGCGCCGTCGGAGGATTCGACAGAGGACGATACGCAGACGACGGCCGGTCCCGGATTCGAGCAGCAGCCACCGGGCTCCGTACCCCGTCCCACTCGCGTCTCGGTCGGATACTTCCCCGGTGAGGACAAACATCCGGCCCTGATCACCGAGGCCGCACCGTCGCTCGATCAGCAGCATCGCGCTCGGGTCAAGCGGTACTCGATCCTGATGGGTTTCCGAATCCCCTGCCTCGTCCTGGCGGCGGCGGCCTACGGACTGTGGAGCAATGCGCTGATCTCGCTGGCGATTATCGGCGTGTCCATTCCGCTGCCGTGGATCGCGGTACTCGTCGCCAACGACCGGCCGCCGCGCAGCAAGGACGAGCCGAGCCGCTGGGACGAGCGGCGGGCGGCGAAGGCGCTCGAATCCCGGCCGCACCGCTCCATCGACGGCTGACCTCCGCACGAGCCGCGCCCCAGCGGCATCGCCGGTGGTCACCGGTGGCAGAGTTCTCCTGTGCCTGCCGACCGGACGACCGCATCCCTGCTCACCGCTCTCGCACCCGCGCTGCGCACCGCGCTGATCCGGGTTCGCTACGACGCCGGCACGGTGCTCGACGCCCTCGGTGCCGACGTGCACGCCGCGCTGGGCCGTTCGGAACCGGTGCCGGTGCGCCGTGCCGCCCGCGACGCAGGCGAACTCGGCACGTTGATACGGCTGCTGCTTCTGGGCGACGCACTGCCGGAACCCGAGGTGGCCGCGACGCTGGCCCCGCTGGATATCGACCGGGCGGTGGCCGCGGGACTGCTCGAACGCGACGGCGGCCTGGTGCGGGCCGCCCTGGATCTGCGCCCGCTGGACCTGGGATCGGGCACGCGCTGGGTGCTGTCGGACCTCGACGATTCGATGCGCAGGCGCACCCTTGATGCCGATCATGTGCTCGGCGTAGGACACGCCTCGCTGTCACTGTTGCGCGCCACCCCCACCGATCCGGTCGGATCGGTGCTCGACCTGGGCACCGGCTGCGGTGTGCAGGCGGTGCACGCGGCGGGCTACGCTGCAACGGTGACCGGCACCGATGTCAGCCGCCGCGCCTTGTGGCTGGCCGAGGCCACCGCCGCCGTCAACGAACTCGATATCGAATTCGCCGAGGGGTCCTGGTTCGAGCCCGTGGCCGGCCGGCGATTCGATCAGGTGGTGGCCAATCCCCCGTTCGTTGTCGGGCCGGCGCGGATCGAGCACACCTACCGGGACTCGGGTCTGGCCCTGGACGGGGCGAGCGAACTGGTGATCTCCCGGGCACCCGCCCTGCTGAATCCCGGCGGTACGGCCGCCATGCTGGCCTCCTGGATCCACACCGGCGACGCCGACTGGCGGGCCCGGGTCGCGGGCTGGCTACCGGATCACGGTGTCGATGCCTGGATCGTCCAGCGCGATATCGCCGACCCGGCACTGTATGTCGGAACGTGGCTGCGCGACGCGGGCCTCGACCCCCGCGACCCCGAGGCCCAGCGCCGGGCCGAACAGTGGCTGGCCGCCTTCGACACCGCCGATGTCGAGGGCGTCGGATTCGGATTCGTCTATCTGCGCGCGATCGACGGCCCCACCGAGGTGCTCGCCGAGGACCTGACCCACGGATTCGAGGACCCTCTGGGCGCGGAGGCACCGGAATATTTCCGGCGCTCGGCCTGGCTGCGATCGGTGATCGCGGACAACGACATCGCTTGGGGCACGCGCTTCACGGTCGACGCGGCCACCGCCCTCGAACGAGTGCTCCTGCCCGGCGCCGACGGCTGGGAGCAGCGGGTCGTCCGGTTGCACCGCGGTGACGGCCCGCGCTGGCAGCACGAGATCGACGACACGCTGGCCGCACTGCTCGCGGGAATGCGGCCCGACGGCCTGCCGTTGGAAGAATTGGTCGAATTGCTCGCAATAGGCCACACCGGCACACCCGCCACACCGCAATTCCGTTCCGAGGCCCTCACGGCGATCACCGGGCTGGTCCGGCACGGCATGATCACGCCGGAGGAGCTCACCGCGGCGAACACCGCAGGCTGAGCGACCGCCGGGATCCGATATTTGCCCACCACCGCGGAGGGCATCACCGGAGGACCGTTCCTTCTTAGGAACTTCTCAGACGAAGGTTGCGAAACCCGCAGCTCAGAACGGTTTATCGGCGGCGGGGCGGGGAACTTTCCCAATGTCGGGTCCGTTGATCGGAGTGAGACACCACCGACAGGAGGCAAGTCATGACAAGCCCCGCCACCACCCGAGTGCGCGCCATCGATTCCGACCTCGACGCCCAGAGCCCGGCCGCCGACCTGGTACGTGTGTACCTGAACGGAATCGGTAAGACCGCGCTGCTCACGGCCGCCGACGAGGTCGAGCTGGCGAAGCGCATCGAGGCGGGCCTCTATGCCCAGAACCTGTTGGAGACGGGCAAGCGACTGTCCGCCACCCGCAAGCGCGATCTGGCGGTTCTCGTCCGCGACGGCCAGGCCGCCCGTCAGCATCTGCTCGAGGCCAATCTCCGCTTGGTCGTATCGCTGGCCAAGCGCTACACCGGTCGCGGTATGCCGCTGCTGGATCTGATCCAGGAAGGCAACCTGGGCCTGATCCGCGCGATGGAGAAGTTCGACTACGCCAAGGGCTTCAAGTTCTCCACCTACGCGACCTGGTGGATTCGCCAGGCCATCACCCGCGGTATGGCCGATCAGAGCCGCACCATCCGGCTGCCCGTGCATCTGGTGGAGCAGGTCAACAAGCTGGCGCGGATCAAGCGGGAACTGCATCAGCAGCTGGGTCGCGAGGCCAGCGACGACGAACTGGCGGCCGAATCGGGTATCCCGGTGGAGAAGATCGCCGATCTGCTCGACCACAGCCGCGATCCGGTAAGCCTGGATATGCCGGTCGGTAGCGACGAGGAAGCGCCGCTGGGCGACTTCATCGAGGATTCCGAGGCCACCTCCGCCGAGAGCGCCGTCATCGCCGGGCTCATGCATCGCGATGTGCGCACCGTACTGGCCACTCTCGACGAGCGGGAGCAGCAGGTCATCCGCCTGCGTTTCGGACTCGACGACGGGCAGCCGCGCACCCTCGACCAGATCGGCAAACTGTTCGGTCTCTCGCGCGAACGTGTGCGCCAGATCGAGCGCGAAGTCATGGCCAAGTTGCGGAAGGGCGAGCGGGCCGACCGCCTACGCGCCTACGCCAGCTAGGTCACACAGACGCTGGGCCGCCCGGAATCCGGCCCAGCACCTACCCGGTGACCGGATATCGCGGTCACCTCCGCAACGCCGGCCGATGCCGGTGTGCCCCTCCCCTCCGGGGCACACCCGTCGGCCGGCGTACCTTTTCTCCGCTAGCCGGAGTTGCGCAGGGCGGTGGCCAGACCGTTCATGGTCAGCAGAATGCCGCGTTCGACCAGCTCCGACTCATCTCCCGCACGGCGCCGCCGCAGCAGGTCCACCTGCATCTGATTGAGCGGCTCGAGATACGGGAAGCGATTGCGGATGGATTCGGCGAGCGCCGGGTTGTCGGCCAGCAGCTCCGCGCTGCCCGTGATCGCCGCGTGCACTTCGGCGGTGCGGTCGAATTCGGCCCGGATCATGCTGAAGATGGTGGCGCGCAATGCCGTATCACCGACGAGTTCGGCATAGCTTTCGGCGATGTCCATATCCGCCTTGGCCATCACCTGTGCCAGATTCGACATCACGGTACGGAAGAACGGCCAGCGCCGGTACAACTCGCGCAGCGTCTGCCAACGCTCCTGATCCGTACCCGCCCACTCCTGGATGGCACTGCCGGTGCCATACCAGCCGGGCAACATCACTCGCGCCTGACTCCACGCCATCACCCACGGAATCGCCCGCAGATCGGATACGGAGCTGGTGGGTTTGCGTGAGGCCGGACGGCTGCCGAGATTGAGATCGGCGACCTCGGCGATCGGTGTGGAGGCGCGGAAATAGTCGACGAATCCGGGAGTCTCGTGCACCAGCCGGGCATAGGCCCGGCGGGCCGCCTCGGCGAGTTCCTCGAAGATCTCGTAGGCCGCCTCGGCGCCGTCGCCGAGTCCTTCCACATCCAGGAGCGAGGATTCCAGGGTGCCGGCCACCAGCGATTCCAGATTGCGGTGCGCGGAACCGGATTCGGCGTATTTGGTGGAGATCACCTCGCCCTGTTCGGTGAGCCGCAGCGAACCGCGCACCGCGCCCGCTGGCTGCGCGAGGATGGCATCGTAGCTGCGGCCGCCACCGCGGCCGACGGTTCCACCCCGGCCGTGGAACAGCCGCAATCGAATTCCGGTTTTCCGCGCGGTCTCGACGAGATCCAGTTCCGCCCGGTACAGGGCCCAGTTCGCCGCCAGATACCCACCGTCCTTGTTCGAATCGGAGTAACCCAGCATCACCTCCTGCGCCATGGCGCGGGCGGCGACGAGGCGGCGGTAGACCGGAACATCCAGGGCCGCAGCGAGAGTCGCCGCACCACCGCGCAGATCGTCGATGGTCTCGAACAGCGGGACAACGCCGACCGGAGATCGGGGCGGGGTATTCTCATCGCCCGGGTCGAGAATGCCCACCTCCTTCAGCAGCAGTGCGGCCTCGAGCATGTCACTGACCGAGGTACACATACTGATGATGTAGTTGGGCACCGTATCGGGCCCCAGCGCGTCCAATGCGGCGCGGGCCGCGCGCATCACGCCGAGTTCCTTGGCCGCCAGATCGCTCAGCTGCGCGCCCGGCCCCAGCAACGGGCGTCGGGTACTCAATTCCCGCGACAGCAGGTCGACTCGCTCGGACTCGGTCAAGCCGGAGTAATCGGCATGCACTCCCGACCAGGCCAGCAATTCGGCGACGACCTGCTCGTGCACCTCCGAGTTCTGCCGCATGTCCAGGCCCTGCAGGTGGAAGCCGAAGGTCTCCACCGCACCGCGCAGCGCCGCGAGGCGGTCGCCGGCCAGTAACACGTCACCTGACGCGCACATGGACGAGTCGACGATATCCAGCTCGGCGAGCAACTGCGCGGAACTCTCGTAGGGCGCGATGCTGTCGAGCCGGTCGCCGGCGAGTTCGAAGACCGAGGGCAATTCGGCCGCCGACCCGAGTGCGCCGCGAGCGGTGGCGGCGGTACGCAGCCGAATACCTCTGATCGCGCGACGGTAGGGTTCGTCGGCCCGCTGTGGGGAATCGTCGCCGGCGGCGTCGGCCAGCTCCGCCAGATCGGGTGTGATGTCCACCAGCCGAATCGACTGTGACAGCGATTTCTCCAGCGCGACAAGCTCTTTCATATAGTGCCCGAAGATCACCGAGGCGGCCCGCCGAGTGGCCCGCTCCACCACCTCACCGGTGACGTTCGGATTGCCGTCGCGGTCGCCGCCGATCCACGATCCGGGACGCAGGATCGGGCGTGCGAGCAGTTCGTATCCGGGCCAATGTGCACGCAGTGCGGCCCGCACCTCGGCATTGATCCGCGGAATCACCTCGAGCAGTGTCAATTCGTAGTACCGGAGTCCGACCTCGATCTCGTCGGAGATCCGCAGGCGAGCCAGCCGGATCAGCGCGGTACGCCACAGCGTCAGGATCTGACGGCGAATATCGTGGTCGATGGCGGCGTGGTCGGGCTCGTCGTCGCGATAGCGAGCCCGCCGGCGCATCAATTCGGTGATGCGGGCCTGCACATCGAAGACAGTACGGCGGCGAGTCTCGGTGGGATGGGCGGTGATCACCGGTGAGACCAGGGCGTCGCCGAGCACCTCGGCGGCGACCGCGCCGTCGATGCGGGCGCGGTCCAAGGCGCTGTAGGTGGCGGCCAGACTCGACTCCTGCGGGGGCTCACCGGCACCGACATGGACCGCACGGCGGCGGTCGCGCTGCAGGTCCTCGGCCATATTCGCCAGGAGCAGGAAATGGCTGAAAGCGCGGATCAGCGGGATCGCGACCCGCAGATCGGTATCGCGCAGCATTTCCGCGACCGCGCTGCGCTCCACCTCTGAGCGGCGCACACGAAACGCCTCGACCCTTACCCGTTCGATGAGGTCGAACACCTCCGCGCCCTCGTGATCACGAATCGTCTCGCCCAGGATCGCGCCGAGAAACCGGATATCGTCTCGTAGTGGCGCCGTAGCGCTCTCGATCTGATCTTCGCGCATACCGCCAGTATCGACCATCGGCCGGGATCGGCGGCGGTGGCGCCGGTCACTGCGGGACGGCGGACACCCGCCCCGCACTCAGCCCAGGCGGCGCGGGCCGTTGTCGAACCGGCTCGGTTCCGGGCCGATGCGCACCCGCGCGTAAAGGATCGCGGCTCCCTCTGGCGAGGCCAGCACCGGTTCCACGGCCAGTTCCCGGACCTCGGGCAGATCGTCGCACAATGCCGAAATCCGTTGGGCCAGTACGGCCAGCGCCGCCTTGTCTGCCGGTTCGCCGATCGTGCGGCCCGATCCGGCCTGCCCGTCCAGCAGCGGTGCCGCACGCGGCGCCTCGATCAATTCCGCCGCCTCCGCCTCGGTCAGCGGCAGCGCCCGGTACGCGCGATCGCCGAGCAGATCGATGATGGTGCCGGACAATCCGAACCCGATCACCGACCCGAACGACGGATCGTCCTGAACGCGCAGGACGCATCCGACCCCCTTGGTGGCCATCTTCTGGATGTGGATCACCTCGTTGCCGGTCAGCTCCCCGAGCTCGGTGTAGGCACGCCGAACCGCGGTGTCGCGCCACAGATCGAGACGTACACCGATGAAATCGGGACGGTTGCGCCACATTTCACCGGTCGCCTTGGCGGCGACCGGGTACCCCAGTTCCGCTGCCGCGGCTACTGCCGATTCCGGGTCCCGCGCCTCCCGGAACTCCACCACCCGGATGCCGTAGCAAGCGAGCAGTTCGGCGGCTTCCAGATCACCGAGCCATTCGCCCTCCGGACGGCGATCGGTCCACCGCTCCACCAACTCTCGTGCCCGCGCGACCGCGATCCCGTCGGGTCGCACCACCAGCGACGCCGGCCGCGTCCGCCAGGCCGCGTACCGCCGCACTCGCGCCAGCGCCCGGGCGGCACGTTCCGGATCGGGATACGACGGGATCGACCCGCGGTCGACCGCACCGCCGGCGCCGCGCACGGTCAGCAGATTCGGCATGCCGTGGTCGGCGACGAAGGTGGTGAGCACGGGTTTCGTCGCTTCCCGCGCACCGGCCCGGATGGCCTCGGCGAACGCGGTTACCGCCACCGGTACCGGCGGGGCGAAGATGACGATGACGGCGTCGACCTCGGCCGAGTTCATCGCCTCCGCCACCGCGCTCAGATAGTCGGCGGGTTCGGCCTGGGGCCCGAGATCGGTCGGTTCCCCGACCTCGAGCCCCTCCCCGCGAGCGGCGTCCACCGCCAGCCAGCCCAGAGCCGCGCTGTTTCCGACGACCGCCAGCCGCGGGCCGTCGGGCAGTGCCTGATACGCCAGCAGCATCGCGCAGTCGAACAATTCGGCGATGGTGTCGACCTGCACGATCCCGGCCTGGGCGAACAAATCCCGCTCGACCGAGCGTTCCAGGCCGCTGACCGGTGCGTTGGCGGCATTACGGCCGCTGCTCACCGCAACGACCGGCTTGGTGCGCGCCACCCGCCGCGCGATCCGCGAGAATTTGCGTGGATTTCCGAAGGTCTCCAGATACAGCAGCACCACATCGGTGTCGGGATCTGTATCCCAGTACTGGAGCAGATCGTTGCCCGAGACGTCGGCGCGGTTGCCGGCGGATACGAATGTCGACAGTCCGAGTTTCCGGGCGGCCGCCTCGGCCAGGATGGCCGCACCCAGCGGACCCGACTGACAGAAGAAGCCGACCCGTCCGCGGCCGGGCAGCACCGGCGCGAGCGTCGCGTTGAGCGATACCGCCGGATCGGTGTTGGCGATACCGAGCGCACTGGGCCCGACCACCCGCATACCGTGCCCGCGGGCCGCGTCGACCAGGTCGCGTTCGGCGCCGAACCCCGCCGGGCCGGTCTCGGAGAAACCGGCGGTCAGGACCACCAGGCCCTTGACTCCCTTGGCCATACAGTCGTCGAGCACCGATTTGATCTCGCCGGCCGGAACCGCGATGACGGCGAGATCCAGCTCGTCGGGTATGTCGTGGACGGTGGGATACGCGCGCACTCCGCGCACCGACACGCGGTTCGGATTGACCGGGTACACCGGGCCCTGGAAGACCCCCGACAGCAGGTTGGCCAGCACCGCACCGCCGACCCGTCCGGCCGCCGGAGTGGCGCCGATGACCGCGATCGACCGCGGGGCCAGCAGATTGCCGACGCTGCGTGCCTCCGAGGCCCGTTCTCGCGAATCACGTACCGACAGCAGTGCTTCGGTGGGATCGATGGCGAATTCGAGGTGCAGCACCGAACCGTCGCGGCTGCGCTGCACCTGATACCCGGCCTCCCGGAAGACGGTCACCATGGTGTGGTTCTCGGCCAGCACCTCCGCGACGAAGGTCTGGATATCGCTCTCCGCGGCCGCGCCGGCCAGATGTTCCAGCAGAATCGACCCGAGCCCGCGGCCCTGATGTTCATCGGCGACCACGAACGCCACCTCCGCCGCCCGCGGCCCCTCGCGATCGGTCAGCAGTTCGTAGCGGCCCACCGCGATGATCGCCGAACCGAGCTCCACCACCAGCCCGACCCGGTTGTGATAGTCGACATGGGTGGTTCGGTAGATGTCCTTCGGCGTCATGCGCGGATACGGCCCGAAGTAGCGCAGATACCGGGTGCGGTCGGACAGCGCGGCGTGGAACCGCTGCATGGGTTCCGCGTCGTCGGGAGTGATCGGCCGCAACCGCACCACACCGCCGTCGGCGGCGAGCACGTCGGCGAACCAGTGCTGTGGCGGCGGTGGCGGATCTGCCGGTGTGTTGTCGTTGATCGGTGAGATGGGCGGCTCAGTCACGAGGATCCTCCGGGTCCAGGCCCAGCAGTCCGTAGGTCGCGCGGCGGGTGGCCAGTACCGCGGTGTCGATCGCGCGCTGGGCACGATCGAGGTGAGCGTCGCCGGTGTGGAGCGCGCCACCGGGACCTTCCCAGGGCAGGAAGGCGGTGTCGCCACCGTCGCCCATGGTGGCCGGCGCCCGTACGGTCGGGGCGTAGGCGCCGACCAGTTCACGCCATTCACCCGGCGTCTCGGTCACCGGGTCGACATCGCGGTCGAGTGCGACGGCCAGCAGATGTGTCCACGCCCGCGGAACCACCCGGACCAGGCCGTAGCCGCCGCCGCCCACCGCCAGCCAACGGCCCTCGGCATGCCGATCGGCGAGTTCGCGCATGGCCCGGAACGCCGCACGGTGGCCGTCGACGGTGAGCTCGAGATCCGCGAGTGGATCCTCCCGGTGACTGTCGACACCGCATTGACTCACCACGATCTGCGGGCGGAACGCCGCCAGCGCACCCGGTACGACAGCGTGGAATCCGCGCAGCCACTGGGTATCCCGGGTTCCGGGCAGCATCGCGAGGTTGATCGCGGTGCCCTCGGCGCCACCCGCGCCGACCTCCTCCGGCCAGCCGGTATTGGGCCACAGCGTCGCCGGATGCTGGTGCAGCGAAATCGTCAGTACCCGAGGATCGTTGTAGAAGGCTCGCTGGACGCCGTCACCGTGATGCACGTCGACATCGACGTAGGCGATGCGGTCGAATCCGTTGTCCAGCAGCCAGGAGATGGCCACCGCCACATCGTTGTACACACAGAATCCGGACGCGGCGTCCGGCATCGCATGGTGCATCCCCCCGCCGATACTCACCGCCCGGCGGGTTCGCCCCGCCGCGATTTCTCCGGCGGCGGCAAGAGTTCCGCCCACGATCACTGACGCTGCCTCGTGCATTCGCGGAAATATCGGATTGTCCATCGAGCCGAGTCCGTGCGGGGGCGCGGCCGGCGGCGCGGTTCCCGGAGGTGCGGGCGTCGCGTGGCGAACCGCCTCGAGATAGGCGGCGGTGTGGATCCGCAGCAGATCGCCGTCACCGGCCGCAGCGGGCGCGAGAGCCTCCACACCTTCCAGCACTCCGAGGCTGTGTGCCAGTGCCATGGTGAACCGGAGCCGGGCCGGTTTCATCGGATGTTCCGGGGTCCAGGTGTAGTCCAGGAACCGGTCGGTCCAGACCACCGTGGCGTCGTCTGCCATACCCGTCACGCTAACCCAACACGGCCGGTCGCCGTGGCGTTGCTCGCACCCGCACGGACACGGGAAGCAGACCACCGGCGTTGTCGTTGTGATGCAGTAGAAATGCAGGACGACATCGACCGAGCCGGTCGCCCGCGCGGATCGGGTCGCGCGCGGGCACCGGCGAGGTTCGCACGGGACCTGCGACATACGTGGACGCCGATTGCGCGGCCGGACGTGGGTAGAATTCGTGCCGACGAAGGGGTAACAGGTGAAGGATCTGGTCGACACCACGGAGATGTATCTCCGTACCATCTACGACCTCGAGGAGGAGGGCGTTGTACCGCTGCGTGCGCGCATCGCCGAACGCCTCGAGCAGAGCGGCCCGACGGTGAGTCAGACGGTCGCGCGGATGGAGCGCGACGGTCTGCTGATGGTCGCCGGCGACCGACACCTCGAGCTCACCGACAAGGGCCGTGCCATGGCGGTCTCGGTGATGCGCAAGCACCGCTTGGCCGAACGGTTGCTCGTCGATGTCATCGGACTCGATTGGCAGAATGTGCACGCCGAGGCCTGCCGCTGGGAGCACGTGATGAGCGAGGAGGTCGAGGTGCGTCTGCTCGAGGTCCTCAACAACCCCACGACCTCCCCTTACGGCAACCCCATCCCCGGCCTGGACGAACTCGGTGTCAATTCCCCGAATTCCGGCGAGGAGGTCCTCGTCCGGCTCTCCGATCTGCCCCCGGGCCAGGTGTCGGCGGTCGTCGTGCGGCGGCTGTCGGAGCACATTCAGGCCGATCCCGATGTGATCGGCCAGTTGCGTGAGGCCGGCGTGGTGCCCGACGCTCGCGTCACGGTGGAGACCAAGCCGGGTGTGGTGATCATCTCGGTCCCCGGCCACGAGGGATTCGAATTGAACGAGGAACTGGCCCATGCGGTCCAGGTGAGGCTGGCCTGACGAATGAAACTCCTGGTAACCGGCGGTGCCGGATATGTCGGTAGCGTCTGCGCACAGGTCCTGATTCAGGACGGGCACGACGTTGTCGTCGTCGATGACCTGTCCACCGGCAACGCCGACGGCCTTCCCGCCGGGGCGAAGTTCGTCGACGGTGATATCGCCACCGTCGGCGTGGAGCTGATCGAATCCGAATCCTTCGACGGTGTCCTGCATTTCGCGGCGCAGTCGCTGGTCGGCGAATCGGTACAGCGACCCGAGAAGTACTGGCACGGCAATGTGGTGAAGACCCTGGCGGTTCTGGAGGCGATCCGCCGGTCGGCCACGCCGCGGCTCGTGTTCTCCTCCACCGCCGCCGTATACGGCGAGCCCGAACAGGTTCCCATTCTCGAATCCGCGCCCGCCCGGCCCACCAACCCGTACGGGGCCTCCAAACTCGCAATCGACCACGCCATCACCTCGTACGCCAACGCCCACGGATTGGCCGCGACCAGCCTGCGGTATTTCAATGTCGCCGGCGCGTACGGCGGCCTGGGTGAGAACCGGGTGGTGGAAACGCATCTCATTCCGCTCGTTCTGCAAACCGCGCTGGGCCATCGGGATTCGATTTCGGTGTTCGGCGACGACTACCCCACCCCGGACGGCACCGCGATCCGCGATTACATCCACATTCGCGATCTGGCCGCCGCTCACGCTCTCGCCCTGGCGCAATCGAAGCCGGGTGAGCACCGCATCTTCAATCTCGGCAGCGGCACGGGATTCTCCGTGCGCGAAGTGATCTCGGCGTGCGAGCGCGTTGTGGGCCGGGCGATACCGGCGGTCGACGCACCTCGCCGCGCCGGCGACCCGGCGGTATTGATCGCGTCGAGCGCCAAGGCCACCGAAGAACTCGGCTGGCAGCCGGAGCACAACGATCTCGACGAAATCGTTTCCGACGCTTGGGATTTCCTCGAATCGCTCGGTGACCGCGCGCACAGCGCCCGCTAGCCGGCCGTCCCGGTACCAGGTCGCGGTGATCACCGCGGTGTCCCCTCGGTGGGCGGATTGTACGGTTCGGTGATACCGAGATCGACCCCCAGCCCAGCGGCGGTGTCGCGGCCGCTGCATGCGAGTTTGCGCACATCCGCGGGCCGCATACCGGTACGCAGCGCCGCATCGAGCAGTTGTGCGATGCGGTGCGCCGGATCCGCCGCCAGGGCCGCGTCGAACGCGACTCCGGCCAGCGGTCCGTCACCCCGGGTATACGCGCTGTATCCGAGGAGTGTGGCCATCTCGGCACGATCGAGGCCGCCGAGGCCTCGGCATGCCCTGGCCCACAGCGCCTCCGCCGCCGCGGCGTGCTCGGTCATCGCCACCGCGAACAACGAATCCCGCACCGCGCCATCGCGGACGGCGACTGCCAGATCGGCCAGTTCCGGCGGGTCGAGTTCGTCCCCGGATTCGACCGTGCCGATGTGCCACAACACCATCTCCAGCGCCGCACGGCTGTAGGAGCGCGGTGCGCCGTCCCGCAATGCGTGCCGGAAGCGGCATTGCGCCGCCTCGGTAGCGGCGCCGATCACCGCGTCGATACGGTCGCGCATTGCGGCGTCCTCGGCGACCACGGCGGTCAGTTCCGTGCGGGACGCGCGGATCGGCCGTCCGTCGAGGACCTGGGCGAGCGCGACCGGAGATGCCGCCGGATCCGATTGGCTGCCGCGGTGCCCGGTATCGAGGACAGTCCACCAGTCGGCATCGGCGGCGATGTCGGCGACCGCCCATGCCTGGGCCAGCGTCACACCTCGGGCCCGCAGCGCACCGTCGAGTGTGCGAACCAGATCACGATGACGTGCACCGCGGCGCCCCGCTCCCCCGGCGCGCGGTGCCGTCGCGCGGTCGTCGATGATCAATGCCAGGACTCCGACCGCGTCCTCCTGCCCGCAGATCGCCGCGAGCTGCCCAGCCAGTCGCACCCACGCCCCGCATCCGGCGACATCGAGATCATGGCGTGCGAGCGCTCCGAGGTACACCGCTCCCGGATACTTCCGGGAGCGCAACAGCAGACACACCACCAGCGAACGCTGTGGCCGAAATCCCAGCAGGGCCGGCACCGCGGCGATGAACTCCCCGGGCTCGCTCATCGTCAATGCCATGGCCGCCCAGCGGTCTTCCGCCTCCGGCAGTGCCGGGCCGGTATCCCCGGCGATCGGATCACCTCCACCGCGCTCACCGGGCGCGGGTCCCTCGTGGCGGGCCGCCGCGCCGACCGGATCGGTGATTCCGGCCCGGTCGTCGCCATCGGCCGGCCGATCCGCGGGCGGGGACGGCGTCGGCTCGTCGCCCGAACCATCCTCACACGGTGGGGCGGTCGGCCCATCGGGGCCGAAGTCGTCATTACTGCAATCGAATTCGCACAGCAGCGGAGCGGGCGGGGGCCCCTGTCCGGCGCTCACCGCATTCGTCCGGCCCACTCCCGCACACACATCCACACCACCGGAGTTCAGGCACCGGGCGCGACGGGTCGCGCCGTATCCGAACCCGCCCCGACCACTCCCGCGCGCCATCTCACTGTCCGGATCGGGAATCGCCGACCGCGTGACGCCCGCGCACCGGCGTGCCCGTGCGTCACCGGCCGTCGGTGTGGGACGTGACTCGGCGACGACGCCGGAGAGGTCCGACATGCCACGGCCTCGTGCCGGTATCGGCGCGGAGTCGCCGGGAGCGACGGCGGCACAGGGGGATTCGGTCCTGCGGCCAACCGGTTCACCGAACGGCGCCGGCGGGCCGGCGGAGAGCGGATCGACGCGGGTACGGGCGGATACGGATTCGGGGACGGTGGACTCGGTGGCACGACGGGCGCCGAGGTCCGGCCGGTGGGGTTCGGTGGGTGTGGTCATGGCTCCACCCTCCGGCACGGACGTATCGGATCGCGTGCGCCGACCTGCGCATTCATCTTCGCTGGGGATGGTCGCGCGAACTGGGGACCGACCCGCACGACACGCTCGGAACCCGCCTTCGGATGTCGGTCCCTGCTGTTACGGTGGCGCCGGGGAGCGCGCACTCATCCGCGGGATCAGCGCCCGCGCACACCTGCGACGGTCGCGGTGAACACCTGATCCATTCCGGTCGTATCGGGTTGAGCCGCACCGAAACTCATCGCCGTGGTCTGGATCCGCACATCACCGATCTGCGCGAGCAGGGCCCGCATGGTCGGATCCGCAGCGCTGCCCGCGGGAGCCCCCGTCGCGGTCCGGGAGAAGGCAAGGGTGTCATCGGCGTCGACCGGCGGTGGTGGCAGCAACCCGGTGGTGACGGTCCGGTCGATCGCCGCGTGCCGCATCCGCACCGTCGCACAGCGCGAGAGCCGGCCGCCGAGGCGGGAAAGTGGCTCATCGGTACGGATCAGGACCACGGTGATCGTGGCGCGGGTCTCACCATCGGTGCCGACCGTCACAGCGGTTCGCGCCGGATCCGGAGGCTCCGGGGCACAGTCGGGCGGATCGACGGTGGCTCCCGGTGTGATCCCGGACAGATCGGTGACCGCCGAGGCGGCGCCGTCATCGGTCGGAACGACAGTTGAATAGCCGGAGGGGAAGAGCTCGGGTCCCGGCAGCAGACTCGACAGATCCCCCGCGACATGCCTGGTCATAGCGCTCTGCTCGACAGCCACCGGATGCCCGGACACGGTGGATCCGCACGCGGCGAGCAGACAGCCCGATATCGCACAGCCGAGAATACGGCCGGGCCTGCGACGTCTCCGCGAGGCCGGCGGGTCCGGGACGCTCACTCCCACACTATGACCGATCCGGGCAATCGGCGCCGAACTGCCACGCCGACCGCCGGGGAATAGCGGCCGGCGATCCGGAGTTATTTCCTCCCGTAGCGCGAGAGGATGGCCTACTTCCGCCGGGTACGGTCCGAGACCGCTAGTCTGCGGAGGTTGGATCCCCCGGTGGACCGGCGATTCATGCCGGATCGCACCACCCGCACGCCGACCGGTACGTGACTTCCGCGCGCGTACCCTGGAAGGTGGCGAAGTGGTGAGATCAGGCAGCGGCACCACCGGAAACGATATCGAAAACGACTGAGGCGGATAGGGCTTGACCAGGGAGTTTGGCAAATGAGCAGTATGTACGAGCTGGAGTTCCCCGCTCCGCAGCTGTCCTCGGCCGACGGCGAGGGTCCGGTGCTGGTGCACGGCCTGGAAGGTTTCACCGACGCGGGCCACGCGGTCCGCTTGGCGACCACCCACCTGCGCGAAAGCCTCGAGTCCGAGCTCGTCGCGTCTTTCGATGTCGACGAACTGCTCGATTACCGGTCCCGTCGCCCGATGATGACGTTCAAGACCGATCACTTCTCCGATTACGCCGATCCGGAGCTGAATCTGTGGGCGCTGCGCGACACCGCCGGTACCCCGTTCCTGCTGCTGGCCGGGATCGAGCCGGATCTGCGCTGGGAGAAGTTCGTGACCGCGGTGCGTTTGCTGGCCGAACAGCTGGGTGTACGCCGCAGCGTCGGCCTGTCCGCCATCCCCATGGCGATCCCGCACACCCGCCCGCTGGGTATCACCGCCCACGCCAGCGACCGCGATCTGATCGGTGAGCATCAGCGCTGGCCCGGCGAGTTGCAGGTCCCGGGCAGCGCCTCGTCGCTGCTGGAGTACCGGATGGGTCAGCACGGCCACGAGTCCATCGGGTTCTCCGTGCACGTCCCGCACTATCTGGCGCAGACCGCCTATCCCGAGGCGGCGCAGACGCTGCTCGAGAATGTGGCCGACAACGCCGGCCTGGTACTTCCGCTGGCGGCACTGGGCGAGTCCGCGGCCCGGGTGCGCGAGCAGGTCAACGAGCATATCGCCGGCAATGCCGAGGTGGAGACCGTAGTCCAGGCGCTCGAGCGGCAGTACGACAGTTTCGTCACCGCGCAGGAACGCCGGTCGAGTCTGCTCGCGGGCGAGGCCGACCTGCCGACCGGCGACGAACTCGGTGCCGAATTCGAACGGTTCCTCGCCGAGCAGAGCGAATTCGGCGACGGAGACGACACCACCCACCACTGAGGTCGCGGTGCGCGCCGATACCGGGGATGCGGTCCGGCGGCGCGCTCCCGGTAACGTGGACGCACGTGCAGCTGTCCGAACAAATTCCCGACCGTGCCGTGCCCGACGTGGATGCCGATTGGCTGTACGAGACATTCGCCGAATGGACCACCGCGCAGGGATTGACGCTGTATCCGGCGCAGGAAGAGGCGCTGCTCGAGCTGATGACCGGCGCCAACGTCATCCTCGCCACCCCCACCGGTTCCGGTAAGTCGATGGTGGCGGTCGGTGCGCACTTCGCCGCCCTCAACCGCGGTGAACGCACGTACTACACGGCACCGATCAAGGCGTTGGTCAGCGAGAAGTTCTTCGCGCTGTGCGAGGTCTTCGGCGCGGACAAGGTCGGGATGGTGACCGGTGACGCCGCGGTGAATCCGACCGCGCCGATCATCTGCGCGACCGCCGAGATCCTGGCGAACCTCGCACTGCGCGAAGGCGCGAACGCCCGCGTCGGGCAGGTGGTGATGGACGAATTCCATTACTACGCCGATCCCGACCGCGGCTGGGCCTGGCAGGTACCGCTGCTCGAACTTCCGAATACCCAATTCCTGCTCATGTCGGCCACACTCGGCGAGGTCGACCATTTCGCGAGCGATCTCGAACAGCGCACCGGACGCCCCACCGCCATCGTCACCGGTACCGAACGCCCGGTGCCGCTGATGTTCTCCTATGTGCGGACTCCGATCACCGAGACGCTGGAAGATCTCGTGACCACCAGTCAAGCCCCGGTGTACGTCGTGCACTTCACCCAGGCCGCGGCGCTGGAACGCGCACAGGCGCTGACGAGTGTGAATTTCGCGTCCAAGGCGGAGAAGGAGGCCATCGCCCAGGCGCTGGGTGGTTTCCGCTTCGCGACCGGATTCGGCAAGACCCTGTCGCGTCTGATCCGGCACGGTATCGGGGTGCATCACGCCGGGATGTTGCCGAAATACCGGCGGCTGGTGGAGCGGCTGGCGCAAGAGGGACTGCTGAAGGTGGTGTGCGGCACCGACACGCTCGGTGTCGGTATCAACGTTCCGATCCGTACCGTCCTACTGACCGGGCTCACCAAATTCGACGGTGTACGCACGCGGCGGCTCAAGGCGCGCGAATTCCACCAGATCGCCGGGCGGGCCGGCCGCGCCGGATACGACACGGTCGGCACGGTGGTGGTGCAGGCGCCCGAACACGAGGTCGAGAATGCCCGCCTGGTCGCCAAGGCAGGTGATGATCCGAAGAAGTTGCGCAAGGTGCAGCGGCGCAAACCGCCGGAGGGTTTCGTCTCCTGGTCGGAGGAGACCTTCGACCGGCTCGTCACCGCACAACCCGAACCCATGGTGTCGCGCTTCCGGGTCACGAATTCGATGCTGCTCAATGTCATCTCACGCCCTGGCAACTGTTTCGACGCGATGCGGCATCTGCTCGAGGACAATCACGAACCGCGCCCGGCGCAGCGCAAACACATTCTGCGGGCGATCCGGCTCTATCGGGCCCTGCGCGATGCCGGGGTGGTCCAGCAACTCGACGAACCCGACGACACCGGCCGCCGGGCCCGGCTCACAATGGACCTGCAACGCGACTTCGCGCTCGATCAGCCGCTGTCGCCGTTCGCCCTGGCCGCGTTCGAACTCCTTGACAACTCCGCGCCCGCCTACACACTGGATGTGGTGTCGATCATCGAGTCCACACTGGAGGATCCGCGCCAGCTGCTGCTCGCTCAGCAGCACCGGGCGCGCGGTGCGGCGATCGCCGAAATGAAGGCCGACGGAATCGAATACGACGAACGTATGGAGCTGATCGAGGACATCACCTGGCCACGCCCGCTGGCGGAGCTGATCGAGCCTGCCTTCGAGACCTACCGCGCCGGCCATCCGTGGGTCTCGGAATTCAGCCCCGCGCCCAAGTCGGTGGTGCGCGAAATGATCGAGCGCTCCCTGACTTTCGCCGAGCTGGTGTCGCAATACGAGCTGGCACGCTCGGAGGGTTTGATTCTGCGCTATCTCGCCGACGCCTATCGGGCGCTGCGCCGCACGGTGCCGGAAACCGCACGCAACGAGGAGCTCGAGGACATCACCGAGTGGCTCGGTGAGCTTGTCCGGCAGGTGGATTCGAGCCTGCTCGACGAATGGGAGCAGCTCACCGGTCCGGGCGCGGAAACCGACGAGCAGCAGCTCGCCTTCGGCGCCGACACTGTGCGGCCGATCACCGCGAATGCGCGAGCGTTCCGAATCATGGTGCGCAACAGTATGTTCCGCCGGGTAGACCTGGCCTCCCGGCGGCGCTGGGACGAGTTGGACGATATGGGCGACGGTCCGGACTGGGCGGGCGATCTGGCTGCGTACTTCGCCGAATACTCGACCATCGGAACCGGTCCGGACGCGCGCGGCCCGGCATTGTTCGGTGTCGCGACCGAGGCGAGCTATTGGCGGGTGCGCCAAGTGCTGGACGATCCCGCGGGCGATCACGGCTGGGCCATCGAAGCGGTCGTCGACCTGGCCGAATCCGATGCGGCCGGTGAGGTCGTCTTCGACGAGATGACGGTGCGTGCCGGGTGAGCGCGCCCACCGCCCGCCGCGATCCGGCCACCACATCGGTCCGGCGCCGAAAACCCGGCCTCGCCGCGCGAAACTGACCGTACGCGCCCGCGGCGCGCTCCGGTTCGCCGCAGAGTGATCAAGACGACCCCGGTTCCGGTTCGTTTCCCGCACCCTCGCGCTGATACTGTCTCGCTCGCTGCCTGCAGCGGGAGGCTGCCCAGAAGAAAGAGAGTTCCCTTAGATTGATCGGTACAAACGCGCCCGAGTCGCCCTATCTCGTCATCGATCTCGATCGGGTGCGCGGCAACTTCCTCGCTCTCCGCACAGCCTTCCCCACGGCACGAATCAGGTTCGCGGTCAAGGCATCTCCGCTTCCGCAGATCATCCGGCTGCTCGACGAGCTGGGCGCCGAATTCGACGTCGCCAGTGTCGGCGAGATCGAGATGTGCGTGAATCTCGGCGTCGATCCGGCGATGCTCTGCTACGGCAACCCGATCAAGAAGGCCGCCCACATCGCCGCGGCCTACGCCGCGGGTGTGCGACGGTTCGCCTTCGACACCGAGGACGATCTGGACCGGATCGCCGGCCTCGCGCCGGACGCCGAGGTGGAGTGCCGATTCCTGGCCTCGGCCCCGCAGTCGCGGACCCCATTCGGCACCAAGTTCGGCTGCGCCCCAGGCGAGGCGGTTCGGCTGCTGGTGCGGGCGCGCGATCTGGGCCTGACCGTCGCCGGTCCGTACTTCCACGTCGGATCCCAGCAGCTGGATCCGGTGGCGTGGCAGATCGGGATCGAGCAGGCGGCGGCGATCACGGAAGCTCTGGCGGTCAAGGATATTCCGATTACATCGGTGAATATCGGTGGTGGACTTCCGATTTCGTACGTCGAACCGGCACCGGAACTATCCGAACTGGGAACGGTGATCGCCGAGGCCGCGACGCGGCATCTTCCCGAGCACGTCGATCTGGTGGTGGAACCCGGCCGGGCCCTGGTGGGCAATGCCGGCGTGATTCACGCCGAGGTCGTGAACGTGCGCATGGCGCCGGACGGACGGCGCTGGGTGTATCTCGATATCGGCCGCTACAACGGTATGGCCGAGACCGAGAACGAGTACATCGCCTACCGGATCGAAACCTTACGAGACGGTGACCTCTCGGATGAGGCGGTGATCGCGGGCCCGACCTGCGACGGCGACGATGTACTGTATCAACGCACGCGGGTCCTTCTGCCGACCACGCTGCGAGCCGGTGATCCTGTTCGGATCCTCGATACCGGCGCTTATACGGCGAGTTATTCGTCGGTGTCCTTCAATGGTTTTCCGCCTTTGACTGTGCATGTCATCGGCGCTGAGCGAGAGTGAGTTTGCCCATGACGGCAGAATTCACCGGCTGGCACGTGCTGGCCGAGTTCGGTGGTGTCGACGTAGCCCTTTGCGACGATCTCGAACGACTCGAAACAGCGCTTCGTGAATCGTTGCTCGCCGCGGGAGTGACGATCTGCGAGGTGGTGCGCAAGAAGTTCGAACCACACGGGGTTACGGTGCTGGCGCTGCTGTCGGAATCACATGCCTCAATCCACACCTATCCGGAATCCGGCGATATCTTCATCGACGTATTCACTTGCGGCAGTATCGGTTCCGGCGCCACCAAGGCGGTCGAGCTGCTGCGGCAGGCATTGAGCCCGGAGTCGGTGCACCTCGAGGTCGTGCAGCGCGGGCACAACGCCCGCCGGGTGCACGAACCCGTCGGCGACGGGCTGACCCGGGTCTGGGATCTGTCCGACGTCATCGTGGATGCGCGAACTCCGTTCCAGCACATGGTGATCGCCCACACCGCGCAGGGCATTTCGCTGTTCTCCGACGACGACCGGCAGTCCACCGAGTTCTCCCAGCTCACCTATCACGAGGCGATGCTGGTACCGGCCTATGCCTTGGCCGCGAAACTGGACAATGTGCTCATCATCGGCTCGGGTGAGGGGGTGGCCAGCCAGATGTCGGTGGCGGCGGGGGCGACGCGCGTCGACCACGTCGATATCGACCGGATGGAGGTCGAGCTGTGCGCACGACATCTGCCCTACGGCTACACCGCCGACGATCTGGATGCCGCGGTCCGCGGTGACGGCGCGATCCATATGCACTACGCCGACGGCTGGGATTTCCTCGCCCAGGCCGAATCCGCGGGTGTGCGCTACGACGTGATCGTGATCGACCTGCCCGACGAGCGGGTCGAGGACGCCCAGCACAACCGGCTCTACGAGGAGGAATTCCTCACTCGATGCCGGACCCTGCTGGCCGAGGGCGGCGTGCTGGCCGCACAGGCCGGCTGTCCGACCATGTGGCGCAACGAAACGCTCAAGCGCTCCTGGCAGCGGTTCACCGATCTGTTCGACACCGTCGTGCCCTACGGCAGTGACGAGCACGAGTGGACGTTCCTGTTCGGTGTCACCGAGCGGATCGACGATCCGGTCGCGGCGATGTGCAAGAGGCTGGGACAGCTGCCCTATCGTGCGCAGACGGTCGACGAGCGTGCGCTCATCCGCGGCGCCATCGAGCCGTACGCGCTGCGGGAGATCGCCGCCCGCGCCTGATCGCGAACCGCCGGCGACGATCTCGTTGCACCACAATCGAATACACGAGGACCGCCTGGGCACGGACGCCCGGGCGGTCCTCGTCGTTCGTCACATGACCCGGCCGAGCTCAGGCCCGCTCGCCGCGCCACTGCGCGGCGCGATCGACGTATCGGTCGAGATGATCGGACACGAAGACCTCCGGAAGCCAATCGTTGCCGGTGACCGCTGCCGACCAGACGAACGTCCGCACCGGCTGCTCCACACCGATCAGTTCGATGGGCCGCAGATCGTATTCCGGGTCCTCGAACGCCTCGATGGTCCGCCAATCCGCGGCGGTCAGCCCGCGCAGGACCACACCGCCCGCCATCCGGCCCGGCTGAGCCACCAGTCCGGGATAGAGCCGCTGCGGTAACGTCGCCACCCGCCAGTCCCGCGCGACCGCGACATCCATATCCGGAGTGCGCCCGAGCAGGACGTCGAGTACGGGTCCGAACTGGAGCGTGCCGTAGGCGAACAGATCAGGCCCGGGATCGTCCGGGCCGGCCCGACGCTGCGACGCCGGCCTCTTCGCGGCGCTCATCGCCCGGCCCACCCGACACCGGCGCGACGACGCCCTTCGGTTATCCGATCACCACATCCGTTTCCACTCGCAGACCCGTTTCGCATCCCTCCACTGTGCCCAATGGCCGCGCGGCAATTTACACTCGACAATGTGACCTACGTCACAGATTACCGAGTGGCTAGCCCACCGATCGGACCGAATTACCGGTGACCCGGGCGAACAGGTCCGGATCGTGTGAATTGACGATGGTGATCTCGGCACCGTGTGCGCGGTTGAGTTCGACCAGACGCCGCCGATTCTCGTGATAGGCGCCGCGCACGACGGTGCCGAGTTCGAAGGTCCACCAGAACAGCGGGGTCTTCGGTGCGACCGGATCGATCTCACTCGCGACATAGAACGCGTCACCGGCGTGCAGCAGCCAGCCCGCGCCACTGTCGACCGCCACCCCGATATGCCCGCGGGTGTGCCCAGGCAGCGGCACGACCAGGATCTCCGGCGGGATTCCCGGCAGATCTCGCACCGCACGGAAACCGAACCATTCGTCGGTGCCGTCGAGTTCGTTGACCATCCAGCGTGGGCCGTGCGCCCACTGGGAGGCGCGATATCGCACCCGTTCCGCGAAGGTGCGGCCGGCGGTCGCGGCCCGGAACTCCGGTCCGTATACGTGAACGGTCGCTTGCGGGAAATCGGCCAGACCCGCGGCGTGGTCGAAATCGAGGTGGGTCAGGATGATGTTTCGCACATCGGCCGGGTTGTAGCCGAGGGCCTGAATCTGGCGGATCGCGGTCTCGTGTTCGGCCGGCCGGATACCCAGCAGTATCCGGCTGGGCCCGACGAACCGCCCCGGATCCCCCGCGGCGTCGAGTCCGAAGCCGGTGTCCACCAGCACCAACCCGGTCCTGGTCTCGATGAGCAGGCAGTGGTCCACCATGCCCATGGCCATGGTGCCGCAGTTGAGGTGATGAATCCGCACGCGCCGAGCGTTCCAGACGCTCACCGCCCGGTCAATCGGGGCGGGCGCCGGTGGAATTTCTCATAACGGGCGTTGGGCGCGAATGATTTCCGCCAGCTGCTCGTAATCCTCCACCCGAGCGGTCGACCCGCGGAAGACCAAGCCGATCGTGCGGCCTGGCGCCGGTGCGGCGAAACGCGCGATATCCAGTGTGCCGCGCGAAGTTTCGGCCACGACCGCCATCTCCGGGATCAGCGTCACACCCAGGCCGCCGCCGACACACTGGACCACCGTGGTCAGCGAGGCCGCCCGGGTGTCGCCGACCGGCCCCGGACGCACATCCTGGGAGCGGCACAGGTCCAGCGTCTGATCCCGCAGGCAGTGCCCCTCGTCGAGCAGCAGCAGGGGCAGTTCGTCCAATGCCGCGGGCGTGATGTCCGATCGACCCGCCAGTTCGTGCCCGATAGGTGTGACCAGCACGAATTCCTCGGTGTACAGCGGAATTTCGACCATACCGGAGGCGTCGGCGGGCAGCGCCAGCATCGCGACGTCGAGAACACCGGTGCGCAACCCGTCGAGCAACCGTGCCGTCTGGTCCTCGATGACGTGCGGGATCAACGCGGGCAGGCGGCGGCGCAGCTCCGGCAACAGGGCCGGCAGCACGTAGGGCGCGACGGTCGGGATGATCCCCATCCGCACCGTGCCGCCCAGGCCGTCACCCGCCGCGGTGGCCACGAAGCGATCGGCGGCCTCGAGTGTCGCCATCGCTTGCGGCAGTAGCCGTTTGCCCGCGGCCGTCACCAGCACCCGGCGCGTACTGCGCTCGATCAACTGCAGGCCCAGTCCGTTTTCCAGTGATGCCAACGCCTGCGATAACGTGGGTTGGCTCACATTCAGATGAGCTGCGGCGGTGCCGAAATGACGATATTCGGCGATCGCCGCGAACGCACGCAGCTGTGACAGGGTGGGCTGATAAGTCTGATCAGTCACGCCTATCAGTGTAATGCAACTGATCACCTTTACCTTTTAACGGGTTTTGGGCAAGATCGACTGTGCAAGCTTCGACGGTGCCCCCCGCACCCAGGCGGCGCCGTCACCCCCATGTCCCACTGCGACATGAGTCCACAACACGACATAAGGAGACACTCATGGCTCTGCTGACCATCGGCGACCAGTTCCCCGCCTACAACCTGACCGCGGTCATCGGCGGCGATCTGTCGAAGGTGAACGCGCAGCAGCCCGACGACTACTTCACCCAGATCTCGAGTGACGACCACGCCGGCAAGTGGCGCATCGTCTTCTTCTGGCCGAAGGACTTCACCTTCGTCTGCCCGACCGAGATCGCCGCCTTCGGCAAGCTGAACGAGGAGTTCGCCGACCGTGACGCCCAGGTGCTGGGTGCGTCGGTCGACAACGAATTCGTGCACTTCCAGTGGCGGGCACAGCACGAGGATCTCAAGACCCTGCCCTTCCCCATGCTGAGCGACCTCAAGCGTGAGCTGGCCGCGGCCACCGGTGTGCTGAACGCCGATGGTGTCGCCGACCGCGCGACATTCATCATCGACCCCAACAACGAGATCCAGTTCGTCTCCGTCACCGCCGGTTCCGTGGGCCGCAACGTCGACGAGGTGCTGCGCGTTCTCGACGCGCTGCAGTCCGACGAGTTGTGCGCCTGCAACTGGAAGAAGGGCGACCCGACCATCGACGCCGGTGAACTGCTGGCTGCCAGCGTCTGATCTCGTCCAAGAAAGGAGTCTCCGGCTGTGACTGTTGAGAACCTGAAGAACTCGCTTCCCGAATACGCCAAGGACCTCAAGCTCAATCTGTCGTCCATCGCGCGCTCGACCGTGCTCAACGAACAGCAGCTGTGGGGCACCCTGCTCGCCGCGGCGGCCGCCACTCGGTCGGCCACCACACTGCGCGAGATCGGTGAAGAGGCCGCCGACACCCTGTCCGCGGAGGCTTACAACGCCGCGTTGGGCGCCGCGACGGTCATGGGTATGAACAATGTGTTCTACCGGGGCCGCGCATTTCTCGAGGGTCGCTACGACGACCTTCGGGCCGGATTGCGGATGCAGATCATCGGCAACCCGGGTGTCGACAAGGCCGACTTCGAACTGTGGTCGTTCGCGGTGTCGTCGATCAACGGCTGCCAGCACTGCATGGAGGCGCACGAGCACACCCTGCGTGAGGCCGGTGTGTCGCGCGAGGTGATCTTCGAGGCGCTGCGCGTGGCCGCGATCGTCGCCGGTGTCGGTCAGGCAGTACAGGCCAGCGAGACCCTGGCGGCCACCTCGGTCTGAGTTCACCGTCTGTACTGTTGCCCCGTCCCACATTCGCGGGACGGGGCAACGTCGTATCGGCGCGAAGATCCCGATCTGATAGATAGCTGCGAGTACGCTGGATCAGCATGAGCGAATTCGGCAGCGAAGGCACGCAGGTCGAAGTGGTCCGGGTATTCACCGATGTCGCGGGTCGATTCGGCAATCCACTCGGCATCGCCCGCGCATCGGCGGTACTCGATGCCGACCATCAGGCGCTGGCGGCGCGCGTGGGCCACAGCGAAACGGTCGTGGTGCGTGATCCGACGGCCGGGCGTACCCGGATGCGGATCTACACCCCCGCACGTGAGCTGCCGTTCGCCGGACATCCCCTGCTGGGTGCCGGTTGGTGGCTGGCCGATCAGGGACATCCGGTGAAGGTGATCGATGTCCCCGCCGGACCGGTCGAGGTGCAGATGCTGGACGACGGGCTGGTATGGATTCGCGCCCGCGCGGAGTGGGCGCCCGAGTTCACCTTCGACCAGTTCACCGACGGCAAGCTGCTCGACACCGTCGATCCGCGGCATTTCACCGAAGGTCAGCACTACATCTGGACCTGGACCAATGAGGCGCGCGGTGCGATCCATTCGCGAATGTTCGCTCCCGCCATGGGAATCGCCGAGGACGAGGCGACCGGTGCGGCCGCGATCGCGCTCACCGCACAACTGCGCCGCAGCCTGATCATCACACAGGGATCCGGCTCGCAGTTGTTCACCGAATGGGACTCCGACGGCTGGGTCCGCCTGGGCGGGCGCGTTGTCGCCGACCACCCGGTGGTCGTGTAGGAATTCTGCCCGTTCGCCGCCGCGCTCAGCCCGCTACGGCCGCGACGAGCATGTAGGCCGTACCCAGATCCATCACCACATGCGGCACGGCGCCCACTGCTCCGGGCGCCCCGGTGAGGTGTGAGATGTTGTGCCGCAGAATATGTCTCGTACGCGGGATGATCAGCAGCAGGGCGTCGGCGGCGAACAGCGCCGCGGCGATCGCCACCGGCACGGCGGGCGCTGCCCGCATCTCACCCGCACCGTGCCGATGCCCCGACATCACCCACAGCATCGCCACCGCCGCGACCAGGTGATAGGCCACCGCCGGCGTACGGAAGTCCGCGGTGGTGAATATCTTGCGCCACCGGCTCATCCGAACCGCCAGCAGGATCGCGTATACAACGACCATCGCGGTGAGTACGCCTCGGATCGCATCTGGTGCCGCGGTCGCCGGGAACAGCAGCATCGCCAGCATGACCAGGCACATCATCAGATGGGCGGCGTCGGCCTCGTGGTCGGCCTCCCCCGCGGACCACATCCCGGTCCGGACACCGCCGGACTCCCCGGATGCCACCGGCACGGATACGTGGCGTACCACCACGATCGCCGCCGCGACCACGAAGGCGGCGACCACACCCCACCGCAGCGCCTCGTGCTGGGTCATGAAAGAGCCCACACCCGACCACCTTTCGCCGCGACGCGTTCGTCTCACCATGCTCGCATCCGGCGAGGGAATGCGCTGCCCATCCGGCGGGGTTCTGGCACCGCAAGGGCAGGCTGCGGACCGGTCCTGGCGGCGAGATCCCGGCCCGCGCACTCGGTCCGGGCGCACTCAGTCCAGGGCGCGCTCGATCGCCGCCGCGAGTTCGGCGACCTGCTCGCCGGTGATCACGAAAGCCGGCGAAATCTGCAGTGCGCCCTGACCAGCGGCGCGTCCCGAGACACCCTGGGCGCGTAATGCTTTCACCATCGCGGGCCCTTCGGCCGGATCGGCGAGCTGAATCGCCGCGACCGCACCCAGACCGCTGCGCACCTGCTCCACCCGCGGATGACCGGCCAATGGGGCGAGGTGTTCGTGCAGCAGCGACTCGACATTCTTGCTGGCGTCGAGCAGATTCTCACGTTCGATGATGTCCAGATTCGCCATCGCGGCCGCGGCCGACCCGGCGTGACCACCGTAGGTGTAGCCGTGCCGGAACCACACGCCGCCGGAGTAGAAGGGCTCGGCCACCCACGGGGCCGCGAACACCGCGCCCATCGGAAGATAGCCCGAGGTCAGTCCCTTGGCGGTGGTCATCAGATCGGGTTCGAGGCCGAATCTCGTGGAGGCGAACCAGGATCCGCCGATCCGGCCGAATCCGGTCACGACCTCGTCTGCGACGAAGAGAATGCCGTTGTCACGGCACAGCCCGCGCACCTGCTCGAGATAGCCCTCCGGCGGCAGGTACACCCCACCGGCACCGATGATCGGCTCGCAGAAGAACGCGGCGATCCGGTCGGCGCCCACCTCGTCGATCAGGGCGCGCAGCGACTCCGCGTCATCCCATTCCACTGTGCGGGTATCGGCCATCAGCTCGCCGTACCCCTCGTGGTTGGCCGCGATTCCGGCCAGTGCCGTCCCCGCGACATGCATGCCGTGATAGGCCAGCCGACGGCCCACCAGCAGCGTCTTGTCCGGGCGGCCCAGCTCACGCCAGTAGCGCCGCGCGAGTTTGGCGGCGGTATCGACCGAATCCGAACCACCGGAGGTGAACATGATCTTGCTCCCGGGAACCGGCGCCAGTTCCGAGAGCCGCTGCGCCAGCCGCTGGGTGATCGGGGCGGTCAGATCGCCGAAATTCGAATAGTGCGCGAGGGTCGACAACTGCGTGGCGACCGCATCGGCGATCTCGCGGCGGCCGTGGCCGACATTGGTGAACCACAGACCGGCCGTGGCGTCGATGTAGCGCCGCCCGGCCTCGTCCCAGATGTAAGCGCCCTCACCGCGGGCCACCGGGAAGGCGCCCTCTCGTTCCACCGCGCCCATATCCGCGAATCCGTGCCACAACGCGCCCATCGCCGGGTCCCTCCTCGGTCGTACCTGACGGCGAGTGCCTGCCCGCCGCGCCGCCAGACTACCCGCGCCACCTCGCATCGGCGCGGCCCGCGAAGATCTCGCAACCGGATGGCTACCCACAATTTCCGGACCGATACCGGCCGGGTTTCAGGTCGGAGCCACCGCGTCCCGGCGCCCGCGCGACGAGCCCAGCCACGCCACGCCGATCGCCATCAGCGCGATCACCACCGCCAGGATCGCCACACCGATCAGCAACGACGGATATCCCTGCACCCGCGGGTCCAGGAACGGATACGGATACCAGTTCACCCTCTTTCCGCGAATCAGGCTGTACCCGCGGTAGACCACCGGGAAGATCAGCCACCCGCCGATCAGCCCCGCGGTGATCCGCAGCCGGGCCGGGACGAGAATCCAGTCGGCGACCAGCACGATCGGCAGCACCCGGTGCAGTGAGTGATTGATCCACCGGTCGGCGAGCATCACGTCGATCCCGGCCAGCAGTACCGCGTACACCACACCCGTGATCAGCAGATACAGCGTCGCCGCACCGCGCAAAACCTGCCAGCGCGCGGAGTGTGGATCCAGCACACCACCGATCAGCAGAACGACAGCGCCGACGATATTGGATTCGATGGTGAAGTAGCCGAGATAGTCGCCGAGCGAGAATCCGGAGCCCTGGTCCGCGCGCAGCGGAATCCACAGCAGAGCAACGATTCCCAGTACGGCGAAAAAGATGCGCAGGGCGCGGACCGGCACCGGCGTCCCCGCGCGGGCGATCATCGGGGCGAGCCGGCCGCCATGGTCTGCCGCCCACCGGATTCGGTCCGCGGCCGGCGCCGCACCGCATTCGCCACCGGCACCGCCATCGCCAGCACCCGCTCACGAACCAGAGCGGCGATGCCCAGCAGCACCGACAGCACCTGGAGTGCGCGGACCCACATCGGCCTTCCGGAACCTGCAGTCATGGCCCGATGGTGGCATACCGGCACCCGAACCGGAACCAAGATCACCCCAATAGCAACATTTCAGTTATCAGAGCCGTTCGGGCCGGGCCGGGCGCCGGAACCGGCCTGGTCGGCGGTTTCGCTACCCTGGTCGATGCAATGACCTCGACAGCCGCCCGCACCCGTGAACTCCGTGCTCGCCTGACCGATCTCACCATCCGTGACGAACACCGGCTCCGCCGGCGGCTCGACAAGGTGCGGTCGGACACGGATATCGAGCGGCTGAACCGGGAGATCGACCAGGCACACGGCCGGGTCGAAGCCCGCCACGCCGCGGTTCCGGCGATCCGTTATCCGGAGCAGCTACCGGTATCGGCCCATCGCGACGATATCGCCGCCGCGATCGCCGCCCATCAGGTCGTGGTCATCGCGGGTGCGACCGGATCGGGCAAGACCACTCAGATCCCCAAGATCTGCCTGGAACTCGGGCGCGGCATCCGCGGCACCATCGGCCACACCCAGCCGCGGCGGCTGGCCGCGCGCACTGTCGCCGAACGCATTGCCGCCGAACTCGATACCGAACTCGGCGATGTGGTCGGTTACACGGTGCGATTCACCGATCAGGCCTCGGACCGGACCCTGGTCAAATTGATGACCGACGGCATCCTGCTGGCCGAGATCCAGCGCGATCGGCTGCTGCGCCGCTACGACACGATCATCATCGACGAGGCGCACGAGCGCAGCCTCAATATCGACTTCCTGCTCGGTTATCTGCGGTCGCTGCTGCCGAAGCGGCCCGACCTGAAGGTGATCATCACCTCGGCCACCATCGATCCGGAATTGTTCGCCCGTCACTTCGCCGATCCGGCCACCGGCGAACCCGCGCCGATCGTGGAGGTCTCGGGCCGGTCCTACCCGGTGGAGATTCGGTATCGGCCGCTGGCTCCGGAGATGTCGGCCACCCGTGACGAGGACGAACTCGATTCCGGTGACCCGCCGCGCGGCGGCCGGTCCTCAGGCCGCGGCGGTTCGCCGGGACGGTCCACCGCCGAGGAAGCACGCGATCAGACCGACGCGATCGGTGACGCTGTACGCGAACTGTTCGCCGAGGGCGACGGCGATGTGCTGGTCTTTCTCTCCGGTGAGCGCGAGATCCGCGATACCGCCGATGCGCTGCGGGATCTGCGGCTACCGCGTACCGAGATCGTGCCGCTGTACGCGCGATTGTCCGCGGCCGAACAACATCGAGTGTTCCAGTCGCACACCGGCCGTCGCGTGGTGCTGGCCACCAATGTCGCCGAAACCTCGCTGACGGTGCCGGGGATCCGCTATGTCGTGGATCCCGGCACCGCGCGCATATCCCGCTATTCGATGCGGACCAAAGTGCAGCGGCTGCCGATCGAACCGATCTCGCAGGCCTCCGCGCGCCAACGTTCCGGGCGCTGCGGCCGCGTCGCCGACGGCATCTGCATCCGGCTCTACTCGGAGGACGATTTCGATAATCGCCCCGCCTTCACCGAGCCGGAGATTCTGCGCACCAATCTGGCGGCCGTCATCCTGCAGATGACCGCGCTGGGACTCGGCGACATCGAGAGCTTCCCCTTCGTGGAGCCACCGGACCGGCGTGCGATTCGCGACGGCATCGCCTTGCTGCTGGAACTGGGTGCGCTCGGGCGCAACGTCCGGTCCGAGGAGACCCCCGCACGCGGGAACCGCCGTCGCCGCGGTGGTGGCCGGCGCGATTCGCCGGTGGCCGGCGACGGACGGGTGCACTCGCCGGAGGGCGGCGACGATCTGGCGTTGACGCCGGTCGGGCGCCACATGGCCCAATTGCCTGTCGATCCGCGGATGGCGCGCATGCTCGTCGCCGCAGAGGCGGGCGGCTGTCTGGCCGAGGTCCTGGTGATCGTGGCGGCACTGTCGATCCAGGATGTGCGCGAACGACCGGCCGAATTCCAGCAGGCCGCCGATACCAAACATGCCCGCTTCGCGGTGGACGGCTCGGATTTCCTCGCCTATCTCCGCCTGTGGGACTACCTGCGAGGCCAGCGGAAGGCCCTTTCCTCCAACCAGTTCCGCCGGATGTGCCGCGACGAATTCCTGCATTATCTGCGGATCCGGGAATGGCAGGATCTGCAGGGACAGTTGCGCACCATCACCCGCGGACTGGGCTGGTCGGCGAGTGATTCGACTGCCACACAGGACGATTCACCGGCGGTATCGGCCGAGGATGACGGCCGGGGCATACCGAACGGCGACGCCGTCCATCGCGCCCTGCTGGCCGGCATGCTCTCGCATATCGGCGTGCGCGAGGCTGAATCCCGTGAATTCCTCGGCGCCCGCGGCGCCAAGTTCATGATCTTCCCCGGTTCCGGTCTGGCGAAGAAGCCACCGCGCTGGGTGATGGCGGCCGAGCTGGTCGAAACCTCACGGCTGTGGGGACGGATGGCGGCACGGATCGAACCCGAATGGGCCGAGCAGCTCGCCGGCGATCTGGTCAAACGCAACTATTCCGAACCGCATTGGTCCTCGCGGCGCGGGACGGCGATGGCCTATGAGCGGGTCACCCTCTACGGCATCCCGCTGGTCACGCAGCGGCGCGTCGACTTCGGGCGCATCGATGCGCGGTTGTCGCGCGAATTGTTCATCCGTCATGCGCTGGTCCAGGGCGAATGGCAGACCCGGCACCGGTTCTTCCAGCGCAACCGCGATCTTCTCGAGGACGTGGCCGATCTGGAACATCGGGCGCGCCGCCGCGACATCCTGGTCGACGATCAGGTGCTGTTCGACTTCTACGACGCCCGTATTCCCGCCGATGTCGTGTCGGTACGCCATTTCGACACCTGGTGGCGCAAGGCCGAATCCGACGATCCCGACCTACTCGATTTCTCGACCGATACCGTGGTCAACGCTCAGGCCGCCGCACTGGATCCGGCCGCCTACCCCGACAGTTGGCGCCAAGGCGAGTTGAGTCTCGCTCTCACCTACCAATTCGAGCCGGGGCAGGCCGACGACGGTGTGACCGTACACATTCCGTTGGCCCAGCTCGCGCACGTCCGGGCGGTCGGCTTCGATTGGCTGGTCCCCGGAATGCGCGAAGAACTCGCCGCGGCGCTGATCAAGACACTGCCCAAACAACTGCGCCGCAGCGTGGTTCCCGCTCCGGATTTCGCCAGGGCGGCGCTGGGCCGGCTCACCGCACGAGCGGAGCCCTTGCGCACCGGTCTCGCGCGCGAACTGACGACGCTCGCCGGCGCCCCGATCGCGCCCGCCGATCTCGATCCCGCCGCATTACCGGAACACTTGCGGATGACCTTCGCCGCCGAAGGCCCCGATGGCGTCGTCCTCGCCCGCGGCAAGAGCCTCGCCCCCCTGAAAACCGCATTGGCACAGCAGATCTCCCAATCGGTGGCGAAGGCAACCAGCGCGGCCGAACGCGCGCCCGCGACGACCTGGACCGCGCAGACATTGGGCACTGTGCCGCAGACCATCCGGCGCGAGGTCGGCGGGCAGACCATCACCGGCTATCCCGCGCTGGTCAGCGAGGGCGGCGGTGTCGCGGTCCGCGTGCTGTCCTCGCCGGGCGAACAGCGCGCGGCGATGCGAACGGGTACCCGAACTCTGCTCCTGCACGAACTGCCGACCGCGCAGCGGGCGGTGACTGCCGGGCTGTCGGCCGCCGATCGCCTTGCGCTGAGCCAGAATCCGTACGGGTCATTGGACGGACTGATCGAGGACTGCCGTGCCTGCGCGGCCGACGAACTGGTGGCCGTTCACGGCGGTCCTGTGCGCGGCCCCGAGGAGTTCACCCGCCTCGTCGAGCGGGTCCGGCCGCAATTCGCGGGTGCCATGGCACGGGTACTCGCACTGGTCGTGCCGATTCTCGCGGCCGCACATCAGGTACGAGCCGCCCTGTCCGACACCATCGATCGCGATATCGCCGACGATGTGCGCGGCCAGCTCGATGAATTGGTGTTCGACGGTTTCGTCAGCGAATTCGGCAGCGTTCGGCTCCGGGAGATTCCGCGCTATCTGCGTGCCGCCGAGGCACGGCTGCGCGCGCTCCCGGCCTCCGCCGACCGTGATCGTCAGAATGCGGCCGAATTGGATCGTGTGCACGCGGCATATTCGCGATTGCTCGGCAGGCTTCCCGAATCACGTCGCGGTGCCGCCGATATCACCGAAATCTGGTGGATGATCGAGGAATTGCGGGTGAGTCTGTTCGCGCAGCAGTTGGGAACACCCCATCCGGTGTCGGCCAAGCGGATCATCAAGGCGATGGATGGAGTCGGCGCCGCACCGGCGCGTTCGCACTGATCAGTCCGTGCCGGCGACTACCGACCGCTCGGTTCGGTTCCTGCGCAGATCGGCTATCTCGCGTTCGAAATCGTCGGCGGAGCTGAAGGATCGATACACCGAGGCGAAACGCAGATAGGCGACCTCGTCGAGATCGCGCAGCGGTCCGAGAATCGCCAAACCGACCTCGTGGCTCGGGACCTCGGGGGACCCCTTGGCCCGCACCGCGTCCTCGACCTGCTGGGCCAGCATGTTCAATGCGTCGTCGTCGACCTCGCGCCCCTGGCAGGCGCGGCGTACACCGCGAATGACCTTCTCCCGGCTGAACGGCTCGGTGACACCACTGCGCTTGACCACCGACAGGAGCGCGGTCTCGACGGTGGTGAAGCGGCGCCCGCACTGCGGACACGCGCGACGACGCCTGATCGCGCTACCTTCCTCGGCTTCACGTGAGTCGACCACCCGCGAATCCGGGTGCCGACAGTACGGGCAATGCATCCGGGATCCTTTGTCGATGCCTGCGTCGGTGCGTACCGAGCCGCCACGCCCGACCGGGCGGTCGGCAGGTACGAACTCGACACGTATGTCCTGAGCTTTTCCAGGATACCCGTACGGCATTCCCCTCGGCCCACGCGGACCCGACGCCCGGCCCGCGGACTCCCGGCGGCTTTCGCCTGCCGGGTCACCTATCGCGATGCGGGCACCAGCAATGTGCGCCCGGCTGCCACCTCGGCCCCCCGCAGCCCGTTCAGTTCCACAATGCGAGCGACGGTGTCGCGCACCGGATTTGCCGGTGCCACCCGCTGCGCGACCTCGGACAACGACTCCCCCGGTTGCACCTGAACCGTCTGCGTGGCCGCCGACGACGGCACACTGCGGGCGTGGGCGATTCCGATCAGCGCGCATACCGCGACAGCGGTGAACAGTGCCGTGGCGGCCAGTGTCGCCAGGCCCGCCCGGGCTCGCTCCACCCGCTGAACGGGATGCGGGCCGCGCGGCAGCCGAGCGACCGAGACGCGGTCGTACCCGATGATGCCGGGCGCGCGCCCGGCACCCGGGCGGCGGGAGTCGGCGCGGTCCGCGTCGCCGCGCACCGGACGCGCGGTGCGAACCGGTCGCTCATCGAGCGAGCGGAACCGGATATCGATCGTGCTGAATTCCTCGACCGCGGTACGCATCTGACGACCTCCAGGGGATGTACGGAGTGGATCACCGGTTGGAAACTGGGGCGTATTCGATCATCTGTTCGAAGAACTGATGTTCGATTTTCTACCACGGCGGAGCGACAAAGTCACCAGCCACGCCGACATGCGTCGAACAGATGTTTGAAACCTGAGCGCGGGCGGACTACATTCGAACCACGCAATCCGGCGACGCCGGCACGAACCGACAGACATCCACGAACGGAGGACGGCGAGCGTGAGCGAACGTACGGTGGTCGGACACGAGAAGGCGGCCGCGAGCGGCTCGGTCTCTCGCGGCGGTGCCCCGGCATCCGCCGGTGATACCGAATCACCGGGCACCGGTGCGGATCTCACCGTCCGCCAGCGCAAGGTGCTCGAAGTCATCCGGACCTCGGTGCACGAACGCGGTTATCCCCCCAGCATTCGCGAGATCGGCGATGCGGTCGGACTGACGTCCACCTCGTCGGTCGCTCATCAGCTGCGCGCACTCGAACGCAAGGGCTATCTGCGCCGCGATCCCAATCGGCCACGCGCCGTCGACGTCCGCGGTCTCGACGAGACGGTGATCCGGGCCACGGGTGGCGCGCCGGGTCCGCAGTCCGTGGCCGCCGAGTCCGGCGAGGCCACGCCGATCCCGACCTATGTGCCTGTGCTGGGCCGGATCGCGGCCGGTGGACCCATCCTCGCCGAACAAGCCGTCGAGGATGTCTTCCCGCTGCCGCGCGAACTGGTCGGCGAGGGTTCGCTGTTCCTGTTGAAGGTCGTCGGAGAATCGATGGTCGACGCGGCCATCTGCGACGGCGACTTCGTCGTGGTGCGCCAGCAGAACGTCGCCGACAACGGCGATATCGTGGCCGCCATGATCGAGGGGGAGGCCACGGTCAAGACATTCAAGCGCACCGGCGACCAGGTCTGGTTGATGCCCCACAATCCGCTGTTCGAGCCCATCGACGGTAATGACGCTCAGGTTCTGGGCAAGGTCGTCACGGTGATCCGCAAGATCTGAGCACCGGTCAGCGCCGGAACCGGGCGCGCAGCACGGGATCATTCTCCCACCACAGACCGCTCTGAATCGGCTCCTGCGCATTCGCCTTCGCCGCGGATGCGGAGGAGCCGAGCGCGGCGGGGAGAGGTTTCGCGGCCGAATTCCGCTCGGCGACATCGGCCGAATTCCGCTCGGCGGCATCGAGTTCGGCATCCATCCGGGCGGCGCTGCGGCGTTCGTCGGCCGCCCAGGAACGCATCAGCGTGAGCAGGTACGGCAACCCCAGTACATCGCCGAGGACCCAGAGAATGCCCGCGGCGATGATCTGATCCATCCGCAGATCCGGGCCCCAGGTTCGCCCCACCTCGGTGTAGTAGCTCACCGCGACCAACGGTCCGAACCAGAGCACCAGGCCGAGTACGCCGTCGGCGAGCGATTCGAACACGGAGATCATCAGCGAGACGGCCTGCGAATAGCGATGCGGGACCGGATCGGTCTGCAGCCGCGAATAGAAGTACAGGAATCCGATCACCACCAGCAGCAGGCGGGTGAGGGCGTCGACCGCACCGTCCCGCAGGACGGCCTCGTACCACGGCGTCAGGAGCAGGAGCCAGGGCGTGGCCAGCATCGCCATCGAGCCCACCAGCGGGAAAGTCAGCGCCTGGGCGGGCGCCGACCCGAGCGCCCGCTCCAGCCGGGCGCGGCCGACCGGCCCCAGAGCGTCGCGCAGCAGCGTCACCGGCCGTCCGGTCGCCAGTCCGAACGGAACCACGTACAACAGCAGCAGGATCTGCAACGCCCGGACCCAGAACAGGGTGTCGGAATACACGCCGATGACGCTGATTCCGGTCAGCAGCCAGATACCCAGACCGACCACACCGAAGGCGCCGCCGCGCCCCGCGGATTCGGTCGTCTCATTTCGCTTCGCGCGTCGGCGGACCAGTCCGTAGCCGACCGCCAGCGCGGCGGTCACCAGTACGGTCGAGGTGTCCCAGCGCCAGGCGCCGACCACCGAGTGCACGGTCAGCGGTGTGTCTGTCCATCCCACGGCAGTCAGTATCCACCGCCGATTCCGCCGCGTTCGCGCCGGTCGGAGCGGGTGTCCGGTTAATTCCGATTATCGCTTTCGCGGGTGGGAGCCGAGCGATGAGCGGGCCCGTGCGATTCTGCGCAGTGCGCGCTCGGTCTCGCACCGAGTTCGATGAGTTCGGGTTGTGCGTGGTCGACCTGAAGGGTGGCGTGCTCGACGTGATGCTCGGCCGCGAGCCACTGTGCCAGCTCTTGGCGCACGCCATGACAATCCCGGCCGGGCTCGACGAGAACGTGCGCCGAGAGTGCCGGGGAGCCGGAGGTGATCTCCCAGATGTGCAGATCGTGTACCTCGACCACACCGTCGCGGGCAGCCATTCCGGCCCCGACCTCCGCCGGATCGATATCGGCCGGCGCCGCTTCGAGGAAGATCCGGCTCGACGCGCGCACCAGGCCGACGCCCGCCTTCACCATCAGCGCGACCACGACAAGCGTCGCGATGGCATCGGCACGTTCGAAGCCGGTAGTCATGACGATCAACCCCGCCACCGCGGTCGCGATGAAGGCGTACAGGTCGGTGAGGATGTGCTGGAAGGCGCCCTCAACATTGAGACTGGACCGGTTCGCCCGCGAAATCATCGAGGTCGCAGCGAGATTCACCACCACACCCACCAGCGCCGTCGTGAGTACCAGCCCGCCGCTGACCGCCGGTGGTTCGATCAGCCGTCGCACCGCCTCGTACAGCAGCCAGGCCGACAGCACCAGCAGAGTGAGACCGTTGGCCTGCGCGGAGAGGATCTCGACGCGCTTCCAGCCGAATGTCATCCGTCCCGCCGCTGGTCTGGCGGCCAGGCGAATCGCCCACAGCGCCAACGCAATCGACGCGGCGTCGGTGAGCATGTGCGCGGCATCCGACAGCAGCGCCAGCGACCCGGCGATCAGACCCACGGCCACCTCGCCCAGGAGGAAGGCCACGATCACCACGAGCGCTCCGGCGAGCCAGCGACGATCGCTGTCGGGGGTGGCGTGCGCGTGGCTGTGTGCCTGCCCCGAGCCGTGTGCGTGTCCGGCGCCCATATCCGAGTACTCCTCTCCGTCGCCGATCGATCGCCATCATATGCACACATCGCTATGTGTGCAATGTCGCCATCACAAGCGGCCGCAGGAGTCTCATCACAGCGCCCAATCGGAGCCCGGCCGCGCATTCCGATAACCGATTGCCACGGACTCGCAAATTGCGATGGCGCCGATTCTTTTCCGCATTCCGGGAACATTCACGTTCGGAAACGCCCGAATAGCACCGGATTCACTACGGCCGCACAGAATACGGTACGGTATAGACAATCCCAGTTGCTCCGTGTCAGTGCGAAAGGGCTCGATCATGGCCAAGAAAGTCACCGTCACACTCATCGATGATTACGACGGGAAGTCCAAAGCGGATGAGACCGTGCAGTTCTCGATCAATGGTGTGGCGTATGAAATCGACCTGTCGACATTGAACGCCGGGAAGCTTCGGGGAGCAGTGGAGCCCTGGACGGAAAAGGCCCGCAAGGTCGGCCGGTTGAAGGCCGGTACCGGCACCCGCGCGAAGTCCGCCGCGGACCGCGAACAGACCGTGGCGATCCGGGAATGGGCCAAGAAACACGGCTATAACGTCTCCGCGCGCGGTCGTATTTCCTCGGAGGTTGTCGCCGCCTATCACAAAGCGAGCAAGTAGCCGGCATCCGGTCTTTACCGGACTACGATCACATAAGTTCGAGCGGGCCCGCAAGATCACGACAAGGTCGTGATCTTGCGGGCCCGCTCCGCACGGGTAACCTGGTTCTCTGGTTCGGCACCGTGCCGTACTCACAAGTCGCTGGGAGCAGTTCCGGAGGCGGGGTTGATGCACATGGCAGGGGAATCCGGAATCGGAGAACTGGCGCGGCGATGGCGTATCGCCATCGCCGATACCGGTTTCGTACCCATGTCGATGCACGACCTGGAGCAGTTGTTGGCCGATTCGCTCCGGCAGCTGATCACGGTGGTGCGAGCCGAGCCGTTCGATCCCGCACCCGCCGCCGTCGTCGGCACCGCACTGGTCCGCGCCAATCTCACCGATCCCCAGGTCCTGGGCCGCTCCACCGCGATCCTCGCCGAACTGGCCACCACCTGGTTTCCGCCGGGCGATCGGACCATCGCCGCGCTGGGCGAGATGGCACGTGGATATACGGAGGAATTACTCGCGACCCGCGCACGCCATCAGGAAATGCTGCACGCCGCCATGGCCGAAGCACGCAATGCGGCGGAGGGGCGATTCCGCATCGTATTCGACAACGCGGCGATCGCCATCGGTATCGGGGACGCCGAGGGCCGCGTGGTCGACCTCAATCCGGCGATGGCGGCGATGCTGGGCGTGACCCGCGAGTATCTGCTCGAACACGGAGTCACCGAACTGATTCACCCCGACGATCGATTGGAATTGTGGCGACGGGTGGCCGATCTCCTCGGCACCGGCACAACCGGCACCGTGCGGATGGAATTGCGATACCCGCGGCCGGAGGGCATACAGGGCTGGGCCACCTGGGCGATCACCCTGGTTCCCGAGCAGGGCGGGCGCGCGGCATATCTACTGGCGGTCGGAGAGGATACGACTCAGCGCCGGGAATTGCAGGCGGAATTGCATCGCCAGGCCCGGCACGACCCGCTGACGGCGTTGCCGAATCGTCGGCAATTGGTGGAGGTGCTGTCGGGCATCGGGGCCGAGGCGGGACAACGGGACCGCATCGGGCTCTGTTTCATCGATCTCGACGGATTCAAATCGGTCAACGACACCTACGGGCACGGCGTGGGTGACCGGCTGCTGGCGGCGGTCTCCGACCGGCTGGCGGCCGCGGCGCCCGGGGTGCTGCTGGCCCGCGTCGGCGGCGATGAATTCGTCGCGCTGATCAGGCCGCCCTGCGATACCGAACGAGTCACCGAGATCGCCGAACAGTTGTTGGACGCGCTCGCCGACCCACTTCCGGTCGACGGCCACCGGCTGATGATCTCGGCCTGTATCGGCGCGATAGTCACCCTGGTCGCCGGCGCCGACGCCGAACGACTCCTCGACGCCGCCGACGCTGGTCTCTACCGTGCGAAAGCGACCGGGCGCAATCGCTGGGTCCTCCATTCGGCCGATATTCCGGCCCCGGTCCACGGCTTAGGATGAGCGACGTGCAACCTCTCTTACCCGACTGGGCCGCAGATGACATCGATCCTCAGATTCCCAGCCCGGCAAGGGTTTACGACTACCTGCTCGGCGGATTCGCCAATTTCGAGGTGGACCGGTCGGTGGCCGCGCGGATGATCGAAATCATACCGGAGGTACCCCGCACGGCTCGCGCCAATCGCGCCTTTTTGCAGCGTGCGGTCGGTTTCCTCGCCGCCGCCGGAGTGGATCAGTTCCTCGATCTCGGATCCGGAATTCCGACAGCGGGTAATGTGCACGAAATCGCGCAGCGGGTCTGGCCCGGTACCCGAGTCGTCTATATCGATATCGATCCGGTCGCGGTGACGATGAGCCGGAAACTGCTGTCCGACAATCCGTTCGCGACCGCGGTGCACGGTGATTTCACCGAGGTCGACGGAATTCTCGACCACCCACAGGTCCGGGAGTTGATCGACTTCGACCGGCCGGTCGCGGTGTTGATGGTGTCGATGCTGCATTTCGTCCACAACGACGCTCTCGCGGCAACGATGTTCGAGCGCCTGCGCGCGGCGATCGCACCGGGCAGCTATCTGGCGCTGTCACATCTGACCGCCGAAGGTCCGCCCGAGCAGATGGACCGGATGCTGGCGGTTACCGAAAGTGTCACCGGCCGCGGCGACCGCTTGCGTACCCGGGCGGAGATCATGGACCTACTGGGCGATCTGGAACTGGTGGAACCGGGTCTGGAGTACCTGGCGCGCTGGCGGCCGGACCCGGACGAATCGCTGCCCGACGTCCGCCCGCTCGACGGCTACGCCGGAGTCGCCCGCAAAGGCTGATGCATGCTACCGGCCGGGGCGCGGAAGCGCTCAGCCGGCCAGTGCCCGTTCGAAATCCGGCCAGGCCTCGTGCAATGACCGCTCCCAGTACGGCCAGGCGTGCAGACCACCGGGGGTATAGCGGTAGGTGGCCGGGATACCGGCATCCTCGGTCGCCTGCTGCAGATCGCGGGTGCATCGCGCGACCACGGATTCCAGCATCCCGCCCGCGGCCGGGTCCGCCACACCCGGTTGTGCGGGCGCGGCCCCGGAGCCGGGCGCGCCCGCGGTGACGTAGAGCGCGGTCCCTCGCAGGCGGGCCAGATTCGAGGGTGTGGCGGGGTCGGCGGCACGCCAGCCGGACGCACCGTCGGGACCCCACATGTTCCACGGGTTGCCGCCGCCGGACGCCACCACGGCCTGGACGAAACGGCGCCCCGGATCGGTGCCGGTGCGCGCGCAACCGCTGAAGGAGCCGACCGCCGCGTAGAGCCCGGGGGCCGATTCGGCCAGTGCCACCACCGAGGTGGCCGACATCGATACTCCCGCGATGGCATTGCGACCCGAGGTGTGCAGCACCGCGTCCACCAGTGGCGGCAGCTCGCGAGTGAGGAAGGTCGTCCACTTGTTGCGGCCGAGGATCGGATCATCGGTGAGCCAGTCGGTGTAATAGGAGTAGCGGCCGTCGAGAATGTTCACCACATTCACATCGCGGTCCGCGGTGAAGGCGTCGATATCGGTGCGGGTGCCCCAGGAGGTCTCGACGCCGCCGGGGCCGATGCCGTCCTCGGCGCCGTTCAGCAGGTACAGCACCGGGCTCGGCCGGGAGCTGCGCTCGGGTCGCAGCACTCGCATGGTGATCGTGCGGTCCATCGCCGCCGAATACACCTGCAGGGTCGCATGTCTGGCATCGGTCTCGATGATCCGATCGATCCGGGAGCCGTCCGGGACGCCGGTCGCCGCGGCCGGTCCGGGCAGTAGCCCCATCGGCACCACCACGGTCACCATCGCCGCGCACAGCGCCGCCCACCGCCCGGCTCTCCCGCCCATCACACGCACACATCCCTTTCCGGCATGCCGGTGTCGTTGTGGGACATGGCAGCCGATGCGTCAACGATCGGCAGACCGGGCAGCGTTCCGGACGGATATGCGATACATCTCACGCCGCGACCACTCGCGGCCGAGCCGAAGGACCACCGGCTCACAATCGGCGCACCGCGCGATCCGGGAATTCTCACAAGGCATCTTCTGCCCGGATTCGATCCCGGCTACAAAGGACTTCCCGCCGGTGCGCTCGAAGCGCCGGCCCGCGAGAAGTGTGCTGAAGGTGACTACCGAAGTTTTCGACACCGCTGTCGAGCTGCCGGTCGCACGCAGTGATGTGTGGAAGCTGCTGACCGACCCGCAGCTGTATTCGCGCATCTTCATCGGAATCGGCGCCTGCGACCGGGTGGAGACCATCGCCGGCTCCCCCGTGTGGCAGTTGCGCATCGGCACCACCGACACCGAGATCCGGACATTGTCGGTGACGTTGCGCGCCGGCCACCCCGGCCACGGATTCGAGTTGAGCTGCGCGGCGACGGGCAGCTTCGCCTCGGTCCGCCTGCGCGAGATCGAGGCGGGCACACGGGTCGTCGTGACCTGTTTCGCCGCGGGGCGTGTGCATCCGGTCGCGAGCACCACCTCGACCGCGGATGCGCTGGCCTGGCTGGATGACGGCCTGCGTAGACTGCGCGAACTGACCATGGCCGCACCGACTTCGACACTGGTCAACGGTGAGAACGCAGCGCTACGCCGGCGCGCGGAGGTGGTCCGGCGCATCGTAGGCACCGGAGTAGTGCACACCGCGCGCCCGGATCGGGGTGTCGGTCAGCTGCGCGGGCTGGCCCGGTGGGGCTTCAATCTGGCCGGGGGTTACGCCGCCGCGGCCGCACATTCTCCGGACCGGATCGCGATCATCGACGACGAACGTACCCGCACCTTCGCCGAGATCGACCGGCGCAGTACCGCACTGGCAGCGGGGATGGGCGAACTCGGGCTGCGCAGCGGTGATGCCGTCGGATTGCTCGCGCGCAATCACGCCGGAATGGTCGAAACCATGGTCGCGGCGGGCAAACTCGGGGTGGACACGATCCTGCTGAATGCCGGGCTGTCTGCGCGGCGAATCGAGGAGATCGTGCAGCGGCATCGGCTGGCGCACGTTTTCGTCGACGCCGAGCTGGATCCCCTGATCCACTATCTGCACGCCGATATCGAACGGATCGCCACCGATTCGGGTATGCCCGGCCGCACCACGATCGAGGATCTGATCGATTCCGGCACAGCCCGATTCGCCAAACCGGCGCGACCCGGCCGATTGATCGTGCTCACCTCCGGTACCAGCGGTACACCCAAGGGCGCCCGGCGCCCGCATGCCAAGGGTTTCGCCACGGTCGCCGCACTGCTGTCGCGAATTCCGTTGCGGATGAACGACACCATGCTGATACCGGCACCGCTATTCCACACCTGGGGCCTGGCCGCGCTCCAGCTGAGTACCGCGCTGCGGGCCACGGTGATTCTGCCCGCCCAGTTCGATGCCGGTGACACGCTGCGGCGAATCGCCGAAAACCGGGCCGGCACAGTGATTCTGGTTCCCACCATGGTGCAGCGCATCCTGGATCTGCCCACTGATGCGCGGGCCCGCTACGACACCTCCTGCTTGCGGGTGGCGGCCAGTTGTGGTGCGCCGCTGGCCGGTGCGACCGTCCTGCGTTTCGCCGACTCGTACGGCGATGTGCTCTACAACGTCTACGGATCCACCGAGGTCTCGTGGGCGACCATCGCCACACCCGAGGATCTGCGGACCGCGCCGGCCACCGCCGGTCGTCCGCCGCTGGGCACGCGGCTGGCGGTCCTGGGGCCGGATCGGGTACCGGTTCCGATCGGCGCGACGGGTCGTATCTACGTCGGCAACCACATGCTGTTCGACGGCTACGTCAATTCGGCGCCGCCCGAGGAGACCGACGGCATGCTCGACACCGGCGATCTGGGTTATATTGATGCCGACGGGCGGCTGTTCATCGCCGGACGCGACGACGAGATGATCATCTCCGGAGGTGAGAACGTCTTCCCCCGCCCGGTGGAGGAAGCGCTGGCGCATCTGCCCCAGATCGCCGATGTGGCGGTGGTCGGCGTGCCCGATCACGAATTCGGGCAGCGGCTGGCGGCGTTCATCGTCAAGCGGGAGGGGTCGGGGATCGACCCCGACATGATCCGCACCTACGTGCGCAATCGGCTCAGCCGATTCTCCGTTCCGCGCGATGTCACCTTTCTGGCGGCGCTGCCCCGCGGTGAAACCGGCAAGGTGCTCAAGCGGCTGCTCATCGGCGGGCCGGCCGATTTGCCGGGTCCCTCCCAGCCGGCCCCCGGGTTGTGACCACTCACCAGAGCGCGCCCGATCGATCTCCTCATTTGTCACGAGGATCGGCGAAACACATCCACCACAGTCTCGTTACGGTTACGTTATAAAGGCAGTGCAGTAAACGGGCGGGGAAGGAAGATTCGCCAATGTCTGTTGCCACGCCGGGTTCTCCCGCCACGCCCGCTTCCGCTGCCGGTCCGGCACGAGCGGGTCTGACCATGGCCGGTCAGCCGCTCTCGTCGCCGTTGAAGGATGTCTGGTCCCTGTCCCGCCACATGGTCGGACACTTCGTCGAAAACGTCGCACCCTGCGGCACACTCCCCGGCGACGCCATCCACGGCGACATCACCACCATCACCCGCACCTGCCTCGAACTCGCCATCAGCCTCCTCGACGGCCGCGACATCCCCGAAAAAACCGAACGCCTCAAAGACGCCGCCGCCGCCTGGGCCCGCGAAGGCGTCCCCATCGACACCATCCACCACGCCATCCACGAAGGCTTCAAAATCGGCTTCGACCTCGTCGTCACCAACGCCACCACCCGCAACACCACCAACAACACCGACGAAGAACCCACACTCACCCTCACCCACACCGACTACACCAACCTCCTCACCGGCGCCAAACTCCTCGTCGAAATCCTCGACACCATGACCACCGCCGTCTCCCACGCCTACGTCCGCGAACTCCGCGCCGTCGTCTCCGAACACCACAACGCCGTCCACACCCTCACCTCAGCACTCCTCGGCGGCCACCCCACCTCCACCATGGCCCGCGAATGCGGCATCGAAATCGCCGACAACTACCACATCCTCGCCCTCCACATCCCCCCACACCCCGACCAAGCAAACCCCCACCTCGACCCCACCATCATCGCCCGCCGCAAACTCCGCCGCATCCAAGCCGCCCTCGCCACCACCACCCACACCACCACCCTGTCCCTGCTCTCCACCGACGGCGGCACCCTCCTCATCCCCACCACCCACACCACACCCACCGACCTCGACCCCCTCATCACCCACCTCTCCCACGCCGCCCGCGTCCCCATCACCGCCACCACCACCACAACCACCACCACCGACATCCCCACCGCCACCGACCAAACCCACCAACTCCTCGACATGGTCACCCGCCTCGAATCCATCCCCGGCCTCTACCGATTCGACGACCTCGCCCTCGAATACCAACTCACCCGCCCCGGACCCGGACGCGACCACCTCGGCACCCTCCTCAACCCCCTCGACCACCACCCCGAACTCCTCACCACCCTCCAAACCCACATCGCCAACAACCTCAACCGCCAACGCACCGCCCGACTCCTCCACGTCCACACCAACACCGTCGACTACCGACTCAAACGCATCGCCCAACTCACCGGCTTCGACCCCACCCAAGCCAGCGGACTCTGGTACCTCCGCAGCGCACTCGTCGCACGCACCTACACCACCACCGGCTGAGAATCGGCGCCGGTACCGGATATCAGCCGGCCGGACGCTCGCGGATCGCCTCGACGTAGGCGCGGGATACGGTGCAGGTCAGCAGATCGAGCATGTCGACCAGGAAGCTGCGATCGGCCACCGGATCGGTGGTCCCGGTACCACCGGCCGGATCGATGCGATTCAGTGTGAGCTTGACCCCGTCGTGAATGGCGTGCTGGACCGTATCTATGGGCACTCCCTCCCGCGCCCATGCCGCCACGGCGTCCTCCAGCCTCCGTAGTGCGCGCGACGCCCCGCTGGGCACGTCGCCGAGTAATAGGAGCGCCAATTCGAACCCCATCCGCATCACCACGGCGGGATCGGCATGCCGGGGCGGCATGGGAAACTCGGTATGGCCGGGAGCCTCGAAATGCTGTGCACTCCTGGTGTTCCCGGCGCTCGTGTGCTCGGACTCGAATCCGGTTCCCCTCGCGGATTCCGCATCCCAGGAGTCATAGGACGGCATCGCGCTCCTTCCGTGCGCCCGATCGCACTGACGAAGGTAATGGGGGTGCGTGGCGAATACGAGCACTCGGCGCGGGTTACCCAAACATGCGAAAGGCGGCTGCCCGCACTTGTGAGATCTCCCAGCAATTCCGAATTTTCACTGCGCGCGACCGGAATCCGGACGGAGACGGCCGGCATCGACCAGAGTCAGATAGGCGGCCCGCTTACGCGGACATTCGTCCCGGCGACAGCCGCGATGCCGCTGCATCGCCACATGCGCCTCGGGTACCGACATCCCCCGGTCGGGAGCCTCGTGTGGCCATCCGATCGGCCATACGGATCCGTCAACCATTCCGAACTCCTGCTGTGTCCGACCCCTGTCGAAACCGTGATAGCCTGAACGCAATACATGCTAGCGTGATAATCACGCAAATGAAAGCAATTGGGGCGGAACCGATTTCGTCGAGCAAATGACCATCACGCAGCACAATGTCGCACCTGACAAAGTCACACTTGCGACGGTACGAACAGCGCGCCGCGCCGATACGCTGGGATCCATGGGAGCCCGATTACGAACTGCGCGAAAACTGCTGCTGGGTCGCGAGATCGAACATATGCTCAGCACAGCCGGAGTGAATCAGGCGGAGGCCGCCAGGATCATCGACACCAGCCAGAGCCGGATCGCGATGCTGATCAACGGTGCCAGCTCGATCACCGTCGGCGACCTCGAAAGACTCGCCGTCGCACTGGGCTTCACCGATCCCGGATATCTGGACAGCCTCGAGGCCTTGCGCAAGGACAACCACAAACGCGGGTTCTGGAATACCGGACACCGGCGCGCGTATCTCGAGGAGCTCCGGCTACTGGTCGATCTGGAGGCGCATGCCAGCCGGCTGCGGGTCACCGAGGCCGAAATCGTCCCCGGCCTGATCCAATGCGAGTCCTATATTCGAGCCCTGCACGAACCCCCGCACGACGAGGGGGACGCGACGCTCGGCCCGGCCGAGGTCACCGTCGAGGAATCGGTGCGCGCACGGCTCGCCCGCCAAGACGTTCTCACCTGCTCCGAGGGACCGGACTTTCACGCCGTACTCTCGGAATCCTGCCTGCGCCGCGAGTACGGCGGGCGCCCGGTCATGGCCGAGCAAATGGAATATCTACTCGCTCTGTCACATCGGCCCAACATCACCCTGCAGGTACTCCCTTTCACCGCTACCACCCGGGGCGCGGGAATGGAGGACCGCTTCACCCTGGTCCGGGTGCCCTCGCCCGGTGCCGCGGGCGATCTGGACATGGCGATCGTGGAGAGTCAAGGCGATATCCGTTATATCGACGATAAATCCGCGGTTCTCGCGCGGGAGACGGTATGGGACCGATTATCCGCAGCCGCGGCCGATCCCGAGCGGTCCCGCGCATTCATCGAATGGATCGCGCGTTCGTTCCGACGCGAGAGCGTCACCGGGACGTGACCCTCCGTCCGTAATCTGCAAAGCCTAAGGAGTGCCGGGCAGCTATGAGCGACAACGATTTTCCCTCACGCGACATCGATGCGAGCCGGCCCTCGGCAGCGCGGATGTACCGGTACTACCTGTCCGGACAGGCCGATTGCGATACCGACCGGAAATTCGGTGAACGCGTGCACGCGGTGTTCCCCCACATCACCGCCTGGGCTCGGCACAATCGTGAATTCCTGGGCCGGGCAGTGGATTTCATGTCGCGCAATGGTATCGGGCAGTTCCTCGACATCGGGGCCGGACTGCCGGCGCCGGGCAGCACGCACGAGGTCGCCCGCAAGCGAGCCCCCGGGGCCCGCGTGGTGTATGTCGACAACGACACCGAGGCCGTATCGTCCGGGCTCGACCTGCTGCGCGAGACCGGCACCCTGGACACCACCGCCGTCATCGATGCCGATCTGCGATGTCCCGACGATATTTTCGACCATTCCGAGACCCGGCGCCTGATCGATCCGGATCGGCCGCTCGGACTCCTCATCGTGAGCGTCTGGCCCTTCGTCCCCGACAGCGACCGCCCATATCGGCTGATGACCCAACTCCGTGACCGGCTCCCCCGCGGCAGCTACGTCGCGATGAGCCATGCCGGCCCGGACGAGGCAGCAGCCGATGTCGCGCACGGCATGACCGCGGCCGCGGAACTCTACAAGGAGACCTCCGATCCGCTGACCCTGCGTCGGCGTGACGATTTCGCCGCCTTCTACGACGGCCTCGAACTCCTGGACCCCGGTATCGTGCACGCCCCCGAGTGGCGTCCTACGGCACCGGCGGACATGGAGGATCCGGCGCGGGCGTGTAATTTCGCGGCCGTCGGCTACAAGCCGTAGTCGGCACGGTCGGCGCGGCGATCCGCGCATTGGTGCGCCGGCGGCTTTACTCCGTAGAAGGGCACCCCGATGACGCGGCCACCGACTTTCACCGTAGGCGAATTCCGCAAAGCCTCCGCCAGCTCCCCACACCAGAACTGTGTGCGTATCGCACGAAAACAGGGCTGGACCGCCGTCTGGGACGACAAACGCGCCACCGGCGCGACATCCACGGCCACCACACTGGCGACCACGGAGTTGCTGCTGCTGCGCGATGAGCAGTTCGAGACCTATCAGGCGGGTATCCGCGCCGGGCGCACCGAGCGATTACCTCTCACCCAGATCCACCGCCACGATGGGCACTACGCACTGCGCAGCGAAATCACCCACCCCGCAGCCGATGTCGAGTTGATCTTCGATCGGGCCGAGCTCGACGCCTTCCATCACGGCATCCGGACGCACGAATTCGAGCTGCACCGATTCGGTGTCGGTATCGCCGGCAGAACCGAGTACGACGACCCCTCGAGTGACCTCACGGCCCGAATACCGGCCTGACGGTTCGCCTGTCCCGGTGCCCGCGAAGGCGGGCACCGATTCCATAGCCGATCAGTTGTTCCCGGGGTCGGCGCCCCGGCCGCCGGTGTCGTCCAAGCGGACCCGGACCGTCACCCGGCCCCGTTCGTCACGGACCGCCACCGCGTGCCCGCCGCGATCACCACCCGGCAGCCGCAGAGTGATCGGGCCACCGTCTCCGGTGAAATTGCGCCACCACTTCTTGCGATCGGGCATCGCCACGCCGATCAGGATCGAATCACCCGAACGCCGGTAGTTCACCGGAGTGGTGAAGGTCTTGCCCGAACGCCTGCCCACATAGGCGATCTCGACGAATCCCTTGCGCAACAACGGGCCGAGCAGGGGCGCTTCGGTGAGCCTCATGATCACCGAATTGAATCCGTTCACCATCGATTTCGCATCCACCGTATGCCTCCTGGAATCCAGCCGCGATCGCGATCGATGTCCACACTACCCACCGCCGGAGCGCACGCACCGGCGGTGACCACGGAAGTCGGCTGCCGCTCACCGAGCTGTTCACCCCCGCACCGAATTTCGGCAATCCCCCGGATTCGACTGTTCGCTTGGCTCAACAAACGTTCTCGGGGCACACTCTAAGAGTCGACGTTCGGCAACGGGAGGACCGAATGTGACTGTGAGGACTGGCATATGAGAATTCGGCCGCGGCAGCAACTACTCGATCTGTGGCAGGCGATGATGCAGTCCTGTCATCGCGACGACACCTGGATCTGGGGCGGCAGACAGGGGTCGAATTCGATCAGTGACGCCGAACAACTCCTGTGCCTGCTGTATCCGGCCACCGAGGTCGAGGCATTCGCGCTGGATCGTCCCAACGATATGCCCGCCGATACGCGCGCGGTCCTGGCGCCCCTCGGTGAGCCCACCCGCTTCGGCGGCGTGCTCGTGGGGCTGCTGGAACAGTATCTGGAGCGTTATACCGACGCGGAAGGCGAGCCGATCTTCGCCGGCGGTAGTTATCTCGCCGCCGAGGGCGAGGATCCGCCGACCGATGCGCAGCGCGCACTCGAGGTCGTCGATTCGTATTCGATGTCGATCAGCCTGTGCATCGCCTCATTGCGTTTCCTGCGCGGCTTCCAGCGCTTCGTCAGTGGTGAAGTACGCAGGGAAGCAAAGGAACTCGATGCGCGCATCGAGGCACTGCTGCCCGGTGTGTCGATTCGCCTGACCGCGGCGATGTCCGGACTCGTCCGCAGTTTCGTCATCCACACGCCCGCGCCCGCCACCGCGTCCGGACAGTCCATCCTGGGCATGCTCAATCAAACCGGCGCCGCGGTGGAAGATGTGATCAGCGCGATATCGGCCCGGCTGGAGCGCGTCCGGGTACAGGCCGCCAACGATGTGAAGCTGTCCCAGACCTCCGGGATCGATCTCGCCGACGATCTGCTGATGTTCGAATGCGGCTGGAGCTGGGGCATATTCCAGGATGCCGCGCCCATCGACTTCATCGCCCATCGCGTCGCCCGCAGCGCCGGCAACGCCGAAGCCCGGCCGTATCTGTATTTCACGGTGGTGGCACTCGACGGCATCTCCGATCTGTCCTCGCAACGAACCCGGGAACTGGATCTGCTCGATGATCAGCAGCGCCAGCTCGCCGACGCACTGCAGCTGAGTTCGGAACTCACGCTGCGCTACTGGTCGACGGTGGCACGGTTCGGTACCGGGCGCTGGCCACTGGAGGACATCCCCTGGCGCACCTCCGACGGCGCGGAATCGGACTATTTCAGTCTCGCGGTCGCCGCCATGCTGCTGCAGGATCTGGTCGCTCGCGACAGTACCGACGATCTGCCCCGTACCGTCGCGATCTTCGATCAGCTGGCCCGGCGCGGCCGCATCATCAGCCGGCTCACCGCCGACGATCCCGCCGCCACGCTGCACCATCCCGGCGTCGCCCTGCGGCTGACCGGTAGCGAGCACCTCGCCGGCGGCCCCCGGCTGATCTGGCGCACACCGGATTTCGTCACCATGATGCTGAAACGCTGCCTGCAGGCCGCGCGCCTGTCCGGTGATGTGGCCACCCGCGACCAGCTGATGGAGCTGGCCGAATTCGCGATGGATCACATCGACCGCCGCGTCATACGCAGCGGTCCGGCGGCCGGGCTGTGGGACGATCCGGGCGTGCTGGTCGGCCCGACCGGAGTGAATGGCACCGAACCACCCGATCGGCCCTCGTGGTTCCACACCGAGCGGGTGATGGAGTGTCTCGTGGTCGCGTACAACACCTTCCGCGAATCACCCCTGTCGCCGGCGACGATGATCGCGCGCGCGGTCGAACTGCTCAACGAGGCCGAGCACCTGCTCAATCAGGAGATGCTGGAGGTGAGCCTGGACCGGTGGATCGATGAGCACGGACCGGCCGAACGTTCGTCCACCCTCACCGCGCTGACCCGCATCGAACAGTCGCTCGACCGCGCCCGCCGCCAGTTGCGCGAGCGGCCCGGTACCGCCTTCGCCCTGGCCAGTCAGGCGTTGATCCAGCTCGATGAGCTGGCTTACGCCCGCCAAGACGCGCGACGGTGAGGCCGCCCGGTGCTTGTGTTCTCCACATCCGACAAGGGCGGAACCGGCCGGTCGGTCACCAGCTGCAATCTCGCCTACCGGCTGTGCGCGACCGGACGCAACGTGGCCTATGTCGACTTCGATTTCGGCTCCCCGACGGCGGGGGCACTGTTCGAGATCAGCACCGCCGAGCGCGGGATTTCGGGCCAGGGCGTGCATTCGTATCTGCTGGGCGACACCGGCACCGTCACCCGCATCGATGTCGGCGCCCGCACCGATCGGGTCGAATTGCGCCGGATCGCCTCGCGCAGCGGCAAACTGGTACTTCTGCCCGGTGACGAGGGCGGGGCCGAATTCCTGTCCAGCGACGACGCGATCGTCGCGCGCTGCGCGGAACTGCTGCTGACCCTGGAACAGGAATACTCGGTCGTGGTGGTGGACCTGAGCGCGGGCCGTTCGGTGGCTCTCGACATCGTGCTGCGCGCCACCGCGCTGCCACAGTTGCGCTCGCGCGTCGTCCGCTGGCTGATCTTCCACCGCTGGACCCGCCAGCACATCCTCGCCGCCTCGGGACTCGTCCACGGCCCGCACGGGGTGCTGGAGACCGGCGCCGACTGCGGGCACGATCCCCAGCGGCTGGCCGAATCGATCCGGTACGTGCGGACCGCGGTCGCCGCCGCGGACGCGCATCCGCTGGTGTCGCGGGCGGCCCAGGCTGCCTGGCTGCAGGAGCAGGACACCGCGCTCAAACGTCTCGCCTCGGCGAACCGGCTCGGCAACACCGCGGTGCTGGGCTCGACTCCGATGGAGCCCGTGCTGCAGTGGCGCGAGCAAATCATTCTCGACAGCGATGTGAACGCCCATATCGCCAACGCCGAAACCGCCGCGGCATATACCGAACTGGCACGCCGGCTCGTCGACACCGCCATGTGGGAAAGGCTGTGATCCGATGGCGCCGAACATCAGGCCGTCCGAGACCGGTGGCTACTCCGAGGCGAGTGAACGACCCCGGATAGAGCCGATCGATCTGTCCCATCTGTCGATCGAGGTCGGGCACTTCTACCTCAACGACATCGCCGACGACATCGGCGCGGTGACCGCGGAGTTCCGGCGCATCGTGCCGCTGGTGGCCGCGTTCGTGGAATCGGCGCGTATCCGGTTCGGCGACGAAGTGCGGGTCAGCACCTGCTATCTGATCGACGACTACTTCCAGCCCACCACCGATCCCGCGCGGATCCTGCCCAAACTCCTCGGTGCCGCGCGGGACGCCGGACTTCGCATTGATTATCTGGCAAGGGAATCCGGCTGCGCGCAAGCATCGATCTTCGCCGACGGCGTACCGCTGGGCGAGCCGGTACCGGTCGCGGAGATGGTCGCCGCGCGCATCGTCGCCGAACCCGCGCCTCCCGACACCGGCGCCCGGCCGCCGACGGCGCAGTCGGGCTGGTTGTGCAACGGCCGCCGTTCCTCACTCGACGAACCCGCCCAGGCGATGCGCACGCGCACCTACCGCCCACCCGAGGAGTTCGGTCGCAGAGAGCATTCGATCTTCCTCGACGTGCAGCTCTGGAGTACCGGAACCGATGACGACGGCGCCGAGGTGATCCGCTGGTCGTGCCCGTTCCTGGCTGCGGTCTGGCATCTGCAGCGCCTGGGCATGCTCCGGTATCACGGCGCGGCCGTGGCGCAGCCGCAGTCCTGGGATCGAACACAGCCCTGGCCGAACCGCTGGCACGATGTCGCGCCGGTGCTGCGACTGGAACCCGACGCGGCACCGTTCGCGGCCTATCAGACACTGTCGATGCTGCCGAAACGCTATATCGGCATCGAACATTCGGTCCGGGTCATCCTCGATCATCTGGCTCTCGACGACGATGTTCTCGCCCAGGTGATCGCGCACGGCGCCGACAACCCTGTGCCGGTATTGATTCCGGGCAATGTCAGCGAACGGCTGTCTCATCTGCTGCTCGACGGGTCCTGAGATGGCGGCGAGCACTCCGCTGGTTGTCCTCGGTGAGATCCGCAGTTGCCTGCTGCCCTCGGCCGCGGCGCTGGGGCGCGTGGAGGCCGGTGAGTTGCTGGCGCTGATGCCCGGGCGCGCGGTGCGCTGGCGCGAAAGGCCCGGCAGCCTTGCGATTTCCCCCACGATCGCGGTCGGCGTCGATTGTGATCTGCGGCTGGGCACCGGGACGGCGCATATCGTCGGCACCGTGGCCACGAACGTCGTCCTCGCCGGTGGGCGGCTGCTGCAATCCTCGGCGCACACTCGCGTCGTCCGGGCCCGGGATCGCCGCCGGCAGGCATGGTCGCACTATGTGAGCCGGGTCGGGGTGACGGAGGTGATCAACCGGGTACCGGAGCGAGCGGCGGTCGGACCGACGCTGGTCGAGGGTTTTCTCGCCGACCGGCCACCGAATGACGGCGACCCCATCCTGGATCTGGCCTCGATCAGTGAGCGACTGCTGGCCCGGATCCGCTCGGCGCCCACACTCGACCAGGAACCGCCGATGCGCACCTCCGGAACCCGGCTGCGGTGGACCGCACTGGTCGGCGGATCCGCCGGTCCCAGAGTCGATCTGGTCCTCGACGACGAGTTCACCCGGTCCGTGCGCCTGATCGTGCGCACCGAGGAGGATCTGGCCGCTGCCCAGCGATTCTGCGAGGATCTCGCCGCACACGACTGGCTGCTGTCCGTCACCGCGGCGGCGCTCGAACAGGCCGATCGATTCGGATCGCTGCGCCGCGAACGCCTCGACATCCTGTCACCGGTGCTCGAATACTTCACCGGACTGTGGATGCCCGGGGCGCACACACCCGCCGTGCTGCGCGCGCTGTGGCGGGATCTGCAATCCGATCCCGGGCTGTCACGGCAATGGAATACCCTGGTCGACCGCCTGCGCGACTCGATCGCCGTCGCCACCTTGAACGCATTGCGTAACAAGGGTTTCGACAGCGAATGGTGACCGGGGATCGCTAGGTTCGGAACCACTTGCGCACCAGCAGCGCGAAGAACACCGACATCGACACGGTGCCCGCCCACGATTCGACGGCATACATCGGTCGCATGGCGGCGTGCATGTTCCCGGTGTCGCCCAAGCCCAGCGGATTGAGAAAGCTCGTGACGCACATATACACCGTCTCGGCCGTCGAACTGCCCCCGATCAGCACGCCGAGCACGGTGAACAGCACCAATTGCGCCGCCACCCAGCCCAGTAGCCGGAACGGCCGATAACCGTGGCCGCACAACACGTTCGACAGCCGACCGGCCCACCGCCGCCAACCGGGCGGGAGGGCCGCGGTGTCGGCGCGGGCCAGTTTCAGGCCGCAGCGATCCTGGCCCTGGATATCCTCGTTCATCCGGTACAGCGACTCGGCACGACGGTAGGCCAGCGCGGCGTGGACGGGCAGTCCGGCACCGATCAATTGCTCGCCCAGCCGCTCATAGACCTCCGCGAGCAAGGCCTGCCGACGGGCCGACAGGCGCAGTGGCCCACGGAATTCCACCTCCGCGGCGATCAACGCGGCAGGCAGGGCACTGGGAATCCGCCAGCCCTCCTCATCGGGCACCGGCGACCGGGAAGCGGCGTAGAGGTGCCGGAAGGTCAGTCCCCCGTGCCGCTGCCGCGACGGCGGCCGTTGCGCGACCGCGTCCTCAAACTGCGTGAGCACCGCCTCGACCTGATCGTCGAGCGTGGTCAACAGGTCGTATTCGATCCGCCCGGGATCGTCGAGTTCGGCGGTGTATCCGGCTGCGCGCCGGGCGATTCCGGTCGATATCGATGCCACGACCGGTGAGATCTCACCCATACCGGAAGTCTAATGATCGGCGGCCTCGCCCGGTGGTCCGCCGCATCGTGGCCCTGCATCTCTCTCATCGTGCATGTCTCGACGCGCGCCGGCCCACATCATCCCGTGGCGCCGTGGCCGGGTGGTCCGTCCACGGCCACCGTCGGTGTCCCCAGAACGCCCTCGGCGTAGGTCAGGGTCCGTAGTCCGAGTGGGCGTCCGGCGTACCGGCCGGCACCGGCGGATACCAGGCCCGCACCGATCCCCACGACCGGGCCCGCGACGGCGCCGGGCGCGAAGGCCGCCATCACCGCACCCAGCCAGGCCGGGCCGCGGAAATGTGCGCGGACCATATCCCACCACACTCGTAGGCCGTCAGCCGCGGCATCACAGATGCGCAGGTAGGGCCGGGCCGCCCAGCCGGCGGCCAGGATCACCGCGGCCCCGGCGACGCAGTCGAGCAGATAGTGGTTGGCGGTGCCCATCACCACGATCGTGACCAGAACCGGATACGCCACCCCGGCGAACCGGGTGAGGTCGGTGCGGCCGTAGCGGTACAGCATCAGCCCGCACCACAGCGCCCAGCCGACATGCAGACTCGGCATCGCCGCGAATTCGTTGGTGAGCGAAGCCAATCCGCGCGGAGCGCTGGCATCACCCTCCCACCACCCCACCGAGGAGTGCAGCGCCATCACGTCGACGAAGCCGCGCGAGGATTCGAGCAGCCGCGGCGGTGCGGTCGGCATCAGGACAAAGCCGATCAGGCCCGCGGCCGTCGCGATGCCGAGCTGGGTGCGGGCGGTGCGATAGTGCTCGCGATGCGACCACCACACCCAGATCAGGATCGCCGGTGTGACCACGTAGTGCAGCGTGGCGTAGGCGAAATCGGCCGGAATCGCGATCCAGGCGTGATCCACGAACAATCCGTTCAGCCACAGCTCCGGATGCAGGCCCAGCCATCCCTCCACCCGCAGCAGGCCGTGGGCGTCGGATCGGGCGTGGTCCAGACCGCCGCCGACCAGCAGCCGCGCGCCGTCGTAGGCGAAATACACCACCAGGACCAAGGCCAATTCCCGGAACCGGCCCCGCGCTCGCGCCGGAACCTGCGCGACGGGACCCGAGATGGTTGTTACAGCCACGAGCCGACCTCCACAACGAGGGCTGACGTACAACGTACGGTACGTCGTACGTGCATATTACAATGGCCACGAGACCGGATACCATCCCGACCGGAGACGCAGCCGTGACATCTGAGCCCACCCGTCGTTCCGAGCCGCGCGGCGGTCGTCGGCGAGTGCCGCGCAATACCCTCAGCGCCGAAGCGATCGTGGACGCCGCGCTGCGCGTGCTCGACGACACCACCTGCGAGGACATCTCCATGCGTGCCCTCGCCGCCGATCTGGGGGTCGGCACGATGACGCTGTACACGTACTTCCGCAGCAAGGACGAACTACTGCAGGCCGCCCGCGATCACGTACTCGACAGCTTCCATCCCCCCGAGGCGGACGGCGATTGGGCCGATCGGATCCGGGCCTGCTGTCACGCGCTGTATCAACTGCTTGTGGAGCGGCCCGCGGTACTGCGCGTCCTCGCGATCAGACCCGACGGGGACGGCGATTTTGCCGATACCGCGACCGCCGCACTGGAATTGGTGCTGTCGCAACTGCGCGCCGCGGGACTCGGACGGCAGGAGACCGCGCGCGGCTACGTGACGCTGCTGCAGTACACCTTCGGCTCGGCGCTGCGCCACGTCTACATCCCCGCCCGCGGCGAGAACCTGTCGAACCGGATGCGGATGCTGGATCCACAGGCCCATCCGACGATCGCCGATCTCATCCCGGAACTGACGAACGTCCATCGCAGCGGCGAGGAACAGTACCTGTTCGGGCTGGACCTGATTCTGGCCGGCCTGCGCACAGCGGCGGCACCGGCGTAGCGAGGCCATTTCCGGCCGGATCGGTTCGAGTGCCGTTCGGCGGGTACGCGGAAACCGGGACCACGTTCACGGCCCGCCGACCGCACACCCGGCGCGGGCCCCGACAGCCGGGCCCGCTACAGCCCGCTCGGCACGAGGAGCCGATATGCCTGCCCACAGCACCGCAATCCCGATCCGGGCAACCGCACCCCCGGTCCCGGACCCCGTTCCGCCGCAACCGCTTCCCGATCCGGCGCCCGGACGGCCGATTCCCGAGCCCGAGCCCGAGCCGATCCCCGGGCATCCTCCGCCCGATCCCGGGCACCCGTTTCCACCGGAGCCGGTCCCCGATCCACTACCCGATCCCGGCCGGCCGATCCCGGGACCGGCGCCCGACTCCCTACCGGACCCGCCGGGCCCCGGTCCCGATCCACAACCACCGATTCCGCAGGCGGGTGTTTCGGCCTCGCCACTCGGGGCACCCGCCGACCATGACCCCCGATGAGCAGACCCATGGACCACATCCGCAGGTAACCACCGAGGATCTGCGGATGCTGCTGGATGCCGGCAGCCCCGGCACGCGTCTCGTCCTGACGCGGGGCCGGATCAAGCTGTCCACCGGCGATGACGAGGACGGGATGGAGTTGATCCAGCGCCCGGAGCTCGCCAACCGCCGGGGCGACCATCCCGACCAGCAGGAATTACTCGAAGAGGCCGAACTTCTCAACACACTGATTCGCCTGCGGGGCGCCTGAGCGCATCCCCGCGGATCCGAAGGGAGTCCAGATGAGCGAACCCGGTAGGCAACCGACCGTTCTGGTGATGACCTCTCAGACCGGCGTGGAGCGCGACGAACTGGCAGTGCCGCTGAAACGTCTGCGCGACAAAGGAATCCGCGTCATCCACGCGGCCCCGTCCGCGGAATCGGTGCAGACCTTCGTCCACGACACCGAGCGCGACACCACCGTCGACCCCGACACCACCCTGGCCTCGGTCGTGGTGAGCGATTTCGACGCGCTGGTGATTCCGGGTGGCACGGTCAACGCCGACAAACTGCGGACCACGAAGGAGGCCGTCGACCTGACACGCGGATTCGCCGCGGCCGGCAAGACGGTCGCCGCAATCTGCCACGGGCCGTGGTTACTGGTGGAAGCGAATCTGGTCGAAGGCAAGACCCTGACGTCGTATCCATCGCTACGAACCGATATCGGCAATGCGGGCGGACAGTGGGTCGACGAACAGGTGGTGCGAACCGAGAACGGGTGGACCCTGATCACCTCGCGCAATCCGCACGACCTCGAGCCCTTCTGTGCCGCGATCACCGCCGAACTCGGCGTGAGCTGACATCCGGCATCAGGTCGGCCGGTGCGCCCGAATACCGGCACCGAGCGAAGAACGGCGAGGGCGCATGTGCGCGCCCACGCCGTTCTTCGCTCGAAATTCCTTGGTATCAGGCGAGTTTCAGGCTGCGCCCGATGATCTCCTTCATGATCTCGGTGGTGCCGCCGTAGATGGTCTGCACCCGGGCGTCCATGTACGCCTTCGCGATCGGGTACTCGCGCATGTAGCCGTAGCCGCCGTGCAGCTGCAGGCATTTGGTGATCAGGTCGAGTTGTTCCTCGGTGCTCCACCACTTCGCCATCGCGGCGTCCTCGGCGGAAAGGGTTCCCTCGTTCAGCGCCTCGATGAAGCGGTCGACCAGCACGCGCACCGCGGTGGTCTTGGTAGCCAGTTCGGCCAGGACGAATCGGGTGTTCTGCTGGGCGCCGATCGGCTTGCCGAACGCCTTGCGGTCGCGCACGTACTGGACGGTGGTGTCCAGGCAGCCCTCCATCGCGGCAGCGGCCATGACGGCGATCGACAGCCGCTCCTGCGGCAGGTTCTGCATCAGGTGAATGAAGCCCATCCCCTCGGTGCCGAGCAGATTCTTGGCCGGCACCCGAACATCGCTGAAGCTCAGTTCAGCGGTGTCCTGCGCCTTGAGACCGATCTTGTCGAGGTTGCGCCCGCGCTCGAATCCGGGCATCCCGCGCTCGACAACGAGCAGCGAGAAGCCCATCGCCCCCTTCTCGGCATCGGTTTGCGCGACCACGATCACGATGTCGGCGTTGATGCCGTTGGTGATGAAGGTCTTGGCGCCGTTGATGACCCAGTCATCGCCGTCCTTCACCGCGCGGGTCTTGATGCCCTGCAGATCCGAACCGGTACCCGGCTCGGTCATGGCGATGGCGGTGATGATCTCACCGGAACAGAACCCCGGCAGCCAGCGCTGCTTCTGCTCATCGTTGGCCAGCTCCAGCAGATACGGCGCGATGACATCGTTGTGCAGCGAGAAGCCCAGGCCCGAGTACTGCCCCTTGGTGGTCTCCTCGGTGATCACCGAGTTGTAGCGGAAGTCCTTCACCCCGCCGCCGCCGAACTCCTCCGGAACGGCCATGCCGAGGTAGCCCTGCTTACCTGCCTCGAGCCACAGCTCCCGGTCGACGACACCGGCATCCTCCCACCGAGCGTGGTTGGGCGCCACATGCTGATCCAGAAACTTACGGTAGGACTCCCGGAACAGATCATGTTCGGGCTCGAAAAGGGTGCGCTCCACGCCAACCTCCTAGTGACCACAGTGGCAACTCGCCTGCCACTACGGTACCCGGAAGCGGAATCGTGGTTCACTTCAGATCCGAAAAAACTCACCCGCCTGTGCAGAAAGCACAGTGCAGCCGATCCGGGCCACCCTGAACCCGGGTAAACCTGGTCAGATTCCGACAGCGCCGCGCACTCGACCCCACAGCGTGCGGCCGCGGTCGCGATCACGCTCGGCCAGCAGATGGAGGATCTCCTCCTCGAGCGCCTTGCGGACCACCCGCTGCAATTCGGTCGCGGCGGCGTCCAGATCCGGGGCGTCGCGCCACGGGGACGTCTCGATGGGAGTGCCGATCGAGTAGTAGAACCGCTCGGGGCGGGGCAGGACGGTCGGCCCGACACCGCGCATCAATGGCGGCGTCAGATTGCGGCGGATGCCGAGCGCCTCGACGGTCCACCGCAGCGGGCTCATTACCGGGTGGTCACCGTCGAACACCACGTCGAATACGTCGTCGGCACCGATCATCGCGGTGGGCAGGATCGGCACGCCCGACTCGATCGCCATCCGGGCGAAACCCGTTCGCCCCTCCCATTCGAGCCGATATTTCTGTCCCTTGCGGCGCATGGCCTCACGGCCGCCGCCGGGGAATACGAGCACCGCCTCGCCGTGATCGAGCAGGGTGCGGCAGTTGTCGCGCGAGCCGCGGACGCTACCGATCCGGTGCACCATCTCCCGGACCGGCGGCACCCGCATCAACACGTTCTCGGCAAGGCCGCGCACCACGCGGCCGGTACGGTGATAGATCTCGTGCACGAGCAGCGGGGCATCGACACCACCGAGCAGGGTGTGATTGCCCACCAGCATGACCGGCCCGTTCTCCGGAATATTGTCCAGTCCGTGGAAGACGGGGCTGTTCCACAACCGGACCGGCGTGGCGAGCGCATCGAAGAAGAGCAGGTCGCCGGCGGGCACCCGCATCCGCAACGGGCCCCGTCGCTCAGTGCCGCCGACGGCCTGTCGGTGATGGAATCGACAGCGTCGTTCCCGGACATCGCACCCTCCTGCAGCCGTTGACGAAGGCAGGAGTCCCCCGAAAACGACTGTGACACAAAAACATCGAACAGACTGTCAGTGCGAAGGCCCCGCTGCTTCCGCACCGCCGATGGTGCTCGCGTGCGCGTACTGCGACAGGGTGGGCGCAAGAGACCGGGGGACCCGGGCCCGCACCCGGGTGCCGCCCTCCTCGTGCGAGGAGCTGATGATGCGGCCGTCGGAGTGGATGCGCGCGAGCAGATCACCGCGAGTGTACGGCAGGAGCACGCTCACTTCGACATCGAGCCCGCCCAGGATCTCGGCCAGACGCGCACGCAACCGGTCGATACCGTGCCCGGTACGAGCCGAGACGAAGACCGCGCCGGGCAACTGTGCGCGCAGCTGCGCCAGTGCGGTCGGATCCACCGCGTCGATCTTGTTCACCACGAGCAACTCCGGTGGCGCGGACTGCCCCTGTTCCCGCAGGACGTCGGCGATCACCTCGCGCACCGCCTTGATCTGCTGATCGGGCAGCGCGTCGGAACCGTCGACCACGTGCAGCAGCAGATCGGCGCCGGTGACTTCCTCGAGTGTGGAGCGAAATGCCTCCACCAGCTGAGTGGGCAGGTGGCGGACGAAACCGACGGTATCGGTGAACACCACTTCCCGGCCGTCGTCGAGGGCCGAGCGGCGCGTGGTCGGATCCAAGGTGGCGAACAGCGCGTCCTGCACCAGAAGCCCGGCGCCGGTCAGCCCATTCATCAGGCTCGACTTGCCGGCGTTGGTGTAGCCGACGATCGCGACCGCCGGAATCCCGCTGGCGGTGCGCCGCGACCGCTTGGTATCGCGGGCGGTCTTCATCTCCTTGATCTCGCGGCGCAGCTTGGCCATGCGCTCGCGGATCCGGCGACGATCGGTCTCGATCTTGGTCTCACCGGGACCACGGGTGCCCACACCGCCGCCGGCACCACCGGCCCGGCCACCGGCCTGCCGCGACATCGACTCGCCCCAGCCGCGCAGGCGCGGCAGCATGTACTCCATCTGTGCCAGCGATACCTGCGCCTTGCCCTCACGCGAGGTGGCGTGCTGGGCGAAGATGTCCAGAATCAGCGCGGTGCGGTCGATGACCTTCACCTTGACGACCTTCTCCAGCGCGTTCAGCTGCGCGGGAGTCAGTTCACCATCGCAGATCACCGTATCGGCGCCGTTCCCGAGAACGACCGAACGCAGTTCGTCGGCCTTGCCGGAACCGATGTAGGTCGCCGGATCGGGCTTGTCGCGGCGCTGGATCAGCGCGTCGAGCACTTGCGATCCAGCGGTCTCGGCGAGGGCGGCCAGCTCGGCCATGCTCGCATCGGCCTGGGCGGCACTGCCGTCGGTCCACACCCCGACCAGTACGACACGTTCCAGTCGCAGTTGCCGGTACTCGACCTCGGTGACGTCGGCGAGTTCGGTGGACAGCCCCGCCACACGGCGCAATGCGCTGCGTTCGTCGAGTTGCAGTTCGCCGACCGTGGGCGAGGCCGACCAGCCGCGCCGGCCGGGGCCGTCGCGCCGGCTGCCGCCGCGCTCGTCGCCGGAGCTGTCGTCGTAGTCGTTCACGCCGGTGTCGATGTCATCGTCACCGATGCTGTAGTCCTGGTCCACGTAGGCGTCCGCATCCGATTCGAGCTGCTCGATCGGGGTGAACTCGTACGTCTCTGATTTCCTCATACACCTCCATGTTCCCACGCCACAACCACCCCGCGCACCCGGATATTTCCCCCACCGCGCAGCTCACACCCGCATTCAGGCTTCGGACCACCACGCCGCGGCGAGGCCGCCCGAGCCGACGAGCACCGAGGGACCGCGCAACCACGCCCGTCCGCGCTCGATACCGACGGTGACCGCCCCACCGGGTACCCGCACCCGCACCTGCGCGGATTCCTCGGCCGGGGACACACCCGCCCGGGTCAGCGCCGCGGCCGCCGCCGCGACCGTCCCGGTCCCACAGGAGCGGGTTTCACCGACGCCACGCTCGTAGACGCGCATATCGACCGCACCGTCGGCGCCGAGCGCGGTCAAGATCTCCACGTTCACCCCGTGCGGGAACAGTTCGGGATCGAAACCTGGCGGCACGCTGAGGTCGAGTGCGGCCAGTCCCTCGGCCGTGAGCGCGGAATCCACGCAGGCCAGATGCGGGTTGCCGACATCGACCCCGATTCCGGGCACGGCGCTGCCGGCCACGGTTGCGGTGGAATCACCAAGCATCCGGACGATGCCCATATCGACGGTGACCTCACCGTTCACCTGGTCGAAGGAGTGGACCACGACCGCACGCGCGCCGGAGCGGGTACCGACGACGAATTCCGGATCGCGCTGCAGACCGGTCGCCATCACGTAGTGCGCGAACACCCGCACACCGTTGCCGCACATTTCCGCGATCGATCCGTCGGCGTTTCGGTAATCCATGAACCAGTCGTCGGCCGACACCCCCTCGGGAAGCGCGGCCAGTTCCCCGCCGTCCACCAGTTTGCCGGCACGAACCACGCGCAGTACGCCATCGCCGCCGATCCCCCGGCGGCGGTCGCACAGCACCGCCACGGTGTCGGGCTCGAGACGCAGCCGGGCATCGGGGTCGGGCAGCACGACGAAATCGTTCTGGGTCCCGTGGCCCTTGCTGAATTCGATATCAGCCGGACCGGAACCCACCTGTTCGGCCTGCTCGCTCATCGGTGTCCATCCTTCACGCTGTCGCTGCTCCACCCGTCCCGCGTTCGCACCGTGACCTGCCGTATGCAACACCGGCCCCTCCCGATTTCGTCCGGCCCGGACCGCGGCGCCCCCGATACCTTGCCACCGGTTGACATCATGATCGTCGCATCTGCGCCAGTGCCGAATCCACGAGGTGCGGATCGGCGCCGTCCACCCATCGCACCCGGGGATCGCGGCGGAACCAGGACCGCTGCCTGCGCACGTAGCGGCGAGTGCCGATGAGAGTGCGTTCGCGGGCGTGGCCGAGATCGCATTCCCCGTCGAGATACTCGAGCACTTGGGCGTAGCCGATCGCCCGGCGTGCGGTCAGCCCGTCCCGCAGCCCCCGGCCGATCAGCCCGCGCACCTCGTCCACCAGCCCCTGTTCGAACATGGTCGCGGTGCGCAGCTCGATGCGGGCATCGAGTTCGGCCGTTTCGCGGTCGACACCGATGATCGTGGTGTTCCACCGGGGTGTGCCGCGCTGCGGCTGCGAGGCGGCGAATGGGCGCCCGGTCAATTCCACGACCTCGAGCGCACGCACGATCCGGCGGCCGTCGGTCGGCAGAATCGTCTGCGCCGCGACAGGATCGGCGGATCGCAACGCGGCATGCACCGCGTCCACCCCCTCGCTGTCGAGCACCGCCTCCCACTTGGCGCGAATCCGGGTATCGGTGGCCGGGAATTCCCAATCGTCCAGCAGCGCTTGGACATACATCATCGAGCCGCCGACGATGACGGGCACCCGGCCCCGGCCCCGGATATCCTCCACATCCGCGCGTGCCGCGATCTGATAGGCGGCGACCGTGGCGGTTTCGGTCACCTCCAGCACATCGAGTTGGTGATGCGGGATCCCGCGGCGGCGATCCGGCGGCAGTTTCGCGGTGCCGATATCCATACCGCGATACAGCTGCATGGCATTGATATTGACGATCTCACCGTCGAGGCGCTGCGCCAATTCCAGGGCCAGATCGGACTTCCCGGTCGCGGTCGGGCCGATGACGGCGATCGGCGCGATCATCGCGCACCACTCGGGTACCACACCGAGACGTGGTATCCGACCCCGAAAGGCGCTCCCCGATAAAGGGTTTCGACCTTCGGATCGACGTCGTCACCGGCGAACAACCCGGCGAGCACCTGATAGCCGGGGCGACCGGCGATCTCGAGATCGGCGCACAACCCCGCATCCAGCGCACCCAGTGCCGCCCGGTCGCCGGCATCGAGTGCGGAGTCGATACCGCTCTGACAGTCCTCGGCCCGCGGGTCCAGATATCCGGGCGAGGTCGTGGTCAGGGTCGCGGCACCGTCGGCAACGATCAGGACACCCTGCGGATCCGGATCGGCATCCAGCCGAGCCCGCAGCCGCGCACCGGTGTCGCGACAGTGGCGTGCGCCGGCGGCGGGGTCGATCGGCAGTGCGCGCGCGCCGATATCGCCCGGCCGGTCCGCTTCCGCGGCGATCCGGCCGCGCAGCCAGGCACCGACCAGCAGCGATGCGGGCCAGCCCGGATCGGGTTCGCCGCCCATATCGGCCGCCGACAGCGCCACCCGCACATCGGCCCCGTAGCCGCGGAAACTACCGGCGCCGGTCGGCGCGGGCTCGGGTCCGGCACCCACGATCGTCCAGAGCCGGGCCTGCTCGCCGAGTATCCGACCGGCCCGCAGCACCGCCGCCCGCACCTGCGGCACTCGGGCCGCGAGATGTGCGGGATCGGTCAGAGGTATTCCGCCGGCCAATTCGGGAACCAGCACGAGTGGCGAGGGAATCAACGCGGCGACACGAAACACTCGTCAACCGTAGCGGCCGCGATCGGTGTCCCCACCACTCACAGCTTTCACTCGCTGCACGCCACCGTTCATAAGAGAGGGCAAATCTGGCTATTGGCTGGTTGAATGGGATCTGCTAGGGCGTAACCAGGCAGCCGTGACGCGCGGCAGGGATGAGGAGCGATGACCGACAACAGCGGAACCGAGAAGGTAGTGCATCCGGAAACCGGCGCTTCGCAGCGGTCGACTGATCCCGCCGCCAAGCCCGCGACCCCGGCCGATGCCGCACCCAAGCCCGGCGCAACCCCACGCCCAGCGGGGGTACCCAAGCCCAAGGCGCCCAAACCCGGCGCGCCGGCGGTACCCAAACCCAGCGCGGCCGCCCATCACGTCAAACCCGCTCCGGTTCCCGGCCCGGCCCAGGAACACCCGCATCCGCTGGTGGTCCCGACGGTCACCGATCCCAGCGAGTGGGGCCGCGTCGACGAGGACGGCACCGCCTGGGTGAAGACCGCCGAGGGCGAGCGCGAGGTCGGTTCATGGCAGGCCGGTGACGCGGCCGAGGGACTCGCCCATTTCGGACGGCGCTTCGACGATCTGGCGACCGAGGTGGCGCTGCTCGAGGCCCGGCTGGCGGCCGGGACCGACGCCCGCAAGACCAAGGCCGCCGCGCTGGCGCTGGCCGAGTCGCTGCCCACCGCCGCAGTCATCGGCGATGTCGAAGGGCTGGCGCAACGGCTGCAGGTGATCATCGAACATTCCGACGAGGCGGCCGCGCACGCCAAGGAAGAGAAGGACCGCACCCGCCACGAGCACACCGAGCGCAAGGAAGCGTTGTGCGTCGAAGCCGAGCAGATCGCCGCCGACTCCACCCAGTGGAAGGCCGCCGGAGATCGGCTGCGCGAAATCCTGGACGAGTGGAAATCCATCCGCGGTGTGGATCGCAAGGTCGACGACGCGCTGTGGCGGCGCTTCTCCAAGGCCCGCGAGGGGTTCAACCGGCGCCGGGGCGCGCATTTCGCCGAACTCGACCGGGAGCGCGCGGCCGCCAAGACCCGCAAGGAGGAACTGTGCGTGCGCGCCGAGGAGTTGTCGGATTCCACCGATTGGGTCGGCACCGCCGCGGTCTTCCGTGATCTGCTGACCGAGTGGAAGGCCTCCGGGCGCGCGCCGCGCGAGGCCGATGAGCAGCTGTGGCGGCGATTCAAGGCTGCCCAGGACGTGTTCTTCGCCGCGCGCAATGCCGCCGCCTCCGAGCGCGACGCCGAATTCGGCGAGAACGCCACCGCCAAGGAGGAGCTGCTGCGCAGCTACGAGGACCGGATTCCCGAGCGGATCGAATCCGATTCCGCCACACTGGATTCCGCGCGCGCGGCGCTGCGCGAACTGCAGGAGCGCTGGGATGCGATCGGCAAGGTGCCGCGCGAGCGCATGCACGATCTCGAGGGCAAGCTGCGCGTGATGGAGAAGCGCGTGCGCGAGGCCGTCGATGCCCAGTGGCGTCGCAGTGATCCGGAGGCGATGGCCCGCGCGGCCCAGTTCCGCGAACGTGTCACCCAGTTCGAGGAGCAGGCCGCCAAGGCCGAGGCCGCCGGCCGCAAGCGCGATGCCGAGCAGGCCCTGGAGCAGGCCAAACAGTGGCGCGAGTGGGCCGATGCGGCCGAGGGCGCGGTCAGTCGCCGCTGAGCGTGGAGCAACGATAACCGGTAATCGCACGGCCAGGTCGTCGGTGCGACGGGTGCGGGTGTCCCGCGAGACACATGGAGCAACGAGGACACACAATCGCGCCGCAGGTCGTCGGTGCGACCGGGTGCGGGTGTCCCGCGAGACACACGGAGCAACGAGGACACACAATCGCGCCGCAGGTCGTCGGTGCGACCGGGTGCGGGTGTCCCGCGAGACAGAGGAGTCGGCGATGGATGTGCGGGCGGTCAATCGACGCGTCATCGAGCAGTTCCGAGCCGGTGGCCCGGTGGAGGGTATGCACCGCGATCGGCTGGTGCTGCTCACGACCACCGGCCGCCGCACCGGAACTCCGTACACCACGCCGATGATGTTCCATCCCGACGGTGACCGGCTCCTGGTCGTGGCCTCGAATGTGGGCGCCCCGGCTCATCCGGACTGGTACCTGAATCTGGTGGCCGATCCGGCGGTGACGGTGGAACTGGATGCCGAGGACTACCCGGCCACCGCGACCCCGCTGCGCGGTGCAGATTACGAGCGAGCGTGGGCCGAGATCGTCGGGCTGTATCCGTTCTTCGCCGACCACGCGCGCAAGACCGACCGGACCATTCCGGTGGTGGAGCTGCGGCGCTGAACGCCGCTCAGCTGTCCTCGCCGAACAGCCTGCGGCGGTCGGCCTCTTCCTTCTCCACGGCGGCGATACGGCGGCGTTCCTCGGCCTCGAGCTGCAGTGCGGTCCTGCTCCACACCACCTTGATCCAGTGGAAGGTGAGCACGATGATCGCGATCACGGCCAGGAGCAGGCCGATACCGGGTCCGGCACCGCGATAGTCGTTCAGGCCGGGAGTCTGCCGGTGCCAGATCGACAGCACACCGAAGACGCTGCCGACCGCCGAGCCGGCCACCGCCACCCACGCCAGCGCCCAGCGCCGGGTGACCAGGGCCAGCGAAGAGAAGCCGATGCCGAAGACGACGACGAACCACTCGAACACCCGTGACGGCAGCCCGATGTGCTCACCCTGGGCATGGGCATCGAAGGCCAGCACATCCAGCCCGCGGGCCTGTCCGGCGTGCGGGAGGATCAGCGACAGCAGCAGCACGAACACCGCCACCGCCACCACCATGGCCCGCGAGCCAGGATCAATCTCACCGGCGATCTTGCGTTCGACGGCCTCGAGGTCGCCGCGGAACTGTTCGAACACCTTCGATTCGGCAGGGTTCATGTTCTCCTCATTCGGCTCGGTCGCGCCGTCGGGTCCGGCCGCGGGCTGCTCGGTCCGGTTCTGCTCGGTCCGGTCGTGCTCTGCCGCCGGATCGGGCTGTGCCGCATCGGACGATGGGCCCGGCGGTAGATCGGAACGCTCCGGCTCCGCATCCTCGTTTCCGCGTTCGCTCATCGCCGCCACTCACGCCCCGCAGCCGGTATCGCAACCGGACGCGGCGGGCATCGGCTCGGGAGCGCCGATGCTCGGCAGCCCCAGCCCGACGCCGATGGGTGCGGTTTCGGGCAGCACACCGCGCTCGTGCGCGTCACTGGCGGGCGTGCGCCGGTGGGTGTGGACGGGACTGTCGGCGATCAGATGGTGCGGTGCGGCGCCGGTGATGTCGACGGTGACGATATCGCCGGGGCGGATCGACATACCGGGTTCGGGCCGGAAGTGGACGAGCCGCCCGTCCCGGGCCCGGCCGCTCATCCGCGCGGTCGCCGCGTTCTTCTTACCCGCGCCGTCGGCGACCAGCAGTTCGACCTCGGCCCCGATCAGCGCCCGATTGGCCTCCAGCGAGATCTGCTCCTGCAGTTCGATCAGCCGGTCGTAACGCTCCTGCACCACGGCCTTGGGCACCTGATCAGCCATCGTTGCCGCCGGGGTACCGGGCCGAATCGAGTACTGGAAGGTGAAGGCGCTGGTGAATCGAGCCCGGCGCACCACATCGAGAGTCTCCTGGAAGTCCTCCTCGGTCTCGCCGGGGAAGCCGACGATGATGTCGGTGGTGATCGCGGCATGGGGCATGGCTGCCCGCACCTTCTCGATGATGCCGAGATAGCGGTCCTTGCGATACGACCGCCGCATCGCCTTGAGAACCCGGTCCGAGCCCGACTGCAGCGGCATGTGCAGTTGCGGGCACACGTTCGGGGTCTGTGCCATCGCCTCGATGACGTCGTCGGTGAACTCCGCGGGATGCGGCGAGGTGAAGCGCACCCGCTCGAGCCCGTCGATACCGCCGCAGGCGCGCAGCAGTTTCGCGAAGGCACCGCGGTCGCGGCGCTCGGGTGTGAAATCCGCCGGATGCCCTTGTGGCAGTGCGGCTTCGGCGAAGTTCACACCGTAGGAATTGACGTTCTGCCCCAGCAGCGTCACCTCGAGGACACCCTGATCGACCAGCGCCTGTACCTCGGCCAGCACATCACCGGGCCGGCGATCGACCTCCTTGCCACGCAACGACGGCACGATACAGAACGTGCAGGTGTTGTTGCAGCCCACCGAGATCGACACCCAGCCCGCGTAGGCGGATTCACGACGGGCGGGCAGGGTCGACGGGAATGCCTCCAGCGACTCCAGAATCTCGACCTCGGCCTGCTCGTTGTGCCGAGCGCGCTCGAGCAGCACCGGTAGCGATCCGATGTTGTGCGTACCGAACACCACATCCACCCACGGCGCCTTGCGCACGACGGTGTCGCGATCCTTCTGCGCCAGGCATCCGCCGACCGCGATCTGCATACCCGGGCGCCCGGCCTTGATCGGGGCCAGATGTCCCAGCGTCCCGTAAAGCTTGTTATCGGCGTTCTCGCGCACCGCACAGGTGTTGAAGACCACCAGATCGGCGGTCTCGTCACCGGCGGCCTTGGTATATCCGGCGTCCTCGAGCAGGCCCGACAATCGTTCGGAGTCGTGCACGTTCATCTGACAGCCGTAGGTCCGGACCTCGTAGGTCCGCGACGGCTGTGGATCGGTGGCCGAATCGGGGTCGCGTCCGGCAGCCGAATGCGCTGCAACCTGCATGGACGAATTCACGCGTCCAGGGTAGACGCTGCGCCGAATCGGACACCCACCCCGGTCGCCGCGACCGGGTGCCGAGTGACGCCGGTCACGTCGCCCGGGGCGCCGGGTCACCACCGGGTTAAGTCCAGGCGGCGACGGCACGACGCACATGCTAAAAGTGCGCATTTCGCGCACAACCACTCTAGGGTCGACTGTCATGACCGATGCTGCCGACGCAACTCCCGGCACCCCCGGCACTGGGAACACCGCAGAGCGCGGCGCCACCACCGCGGCCGGAACATCCACGGGCACCGCTTCGGCCCCGCCGATGATCTCGATGCACAACGTGGACAAGCACTTCGGGGATCTGCATGTCCTGCGCGACGTAAACCTGGAGGTACCGCGTGGCCAGGTCGTGATCGTGCTGGGCCCATCGGGTTCCGGCAAATCCACGTTGTGCCGCACGATAAATCGGCTCGAGCCGATCGATTCCGGCAGCATCGCCGTCGACGGGGTGAAACTTCCGGCCGAGGGCCGCGCGCTGGCCAAGTTGCGCGCCGACGTGGGCATGGTCTTCCAATCGTTCAATCTGTTCGCGCACAAGACGATCCTGGACAATGTAGGGCTGGGACCGATCAAGGTGCGCCGCATCGACAAGAAGCGGGCGCGCGCCCGCGCGATGGAACTGCTCGAGCGGGTCGGGATCGCCGATCAGGCCGGCAAGTATCCGGCGCAACTCTCAGGTGGTCAGCAGCAGCGGGTGGCCATTGCACGAGCACTGGCGATGGATCCGAAGGTGATGCTGTTCGACGAGCCCACCTCCGCCCTGGATCCGGAAATGGTCAACGAGGTGCTCGATGTGATGGTCTCGCTGGCCAAGGAGGGTATGACCATGCTGGTCGTGACCCACGAGATGGGTTTCGCGCGCCGCGCCGGAGACCGTGTGCTGTTCATGGCCGACGGCCGGATCGTCGAGGATGCGCCGCCGGAAACCTTCTTCACCGCACCCACTTCCGAGCGGGCCAGAGATTTTCTGGGCAAAATCCTGAGCCATTGATCGTCGTGCACGACCGCGGTGGGACCCGCGGAGGACCCTTCACACTTCACGAGAGAGAAGGCATTCGATGAGGATCACCCGAGCGCTGCGGTTCGGCATCGGCGCGCTGGCCATCGCGGTCGTCGCGACCGGATGCGGCGGCGGCAGTAATAAAACCGCTGCCCAGCATGCCTCCGAAGGCGAACTCACCATCGGCATCAAATTCGATCAGCCGGGCCTGGGCCTGCGCAATCGAGACGGATCGTTCTCCGGTTTCGACGTGGACGTGGCAACCTACGTCGCCGGGAAACTCGGCGTGAGCCCGGACAAGATCCGGTTCAAGGAGGCCCCGTCCGCGCAGCGCGAGACGCTGATCCAGAACGGGCAGGTCGACTATGTGGTCGCCACCTATTCGATCACCGATCAGCGCAAGCAGAAGGTCGACTTCGCCGGGCCGTATTACGTTGCCGGGCAATCGTTGCTGGTGCGTGCCGACAATACCGATATCACCGGACCGGAATCGCTGAAGGGCGGTAAGAAGCTCTGCTCGGTGAAGGGATCCACACCGGCGCAGAACATTCAGAAGAACTTCGCCAACGATGTGCAACTGCAGGAATACGATACCTATTCGCTGTGCGTGGAGGCGCTGAAATCCGGTGCGGTGGACGCGGTTACCACCGACAACATCATCCTGTCCGGTTACGCGGCGCAGTCGCCGGGCCAGTTGAAAGTGGTCGGGCAGACGTTCACGACCGAGAACTACGGCATCGGCCTGAAGAAGGGCGATACGGATTCCCGCAACAAGATCAATGACGCGATCGAGTCGATGATCAACGACGGGTCCTGGAAGGCATCGCTGGAGAAGAACTTCGGCAATTCCTTCCCGATCCCCGCACCGCCGCAGGTCGACCGCTACTGAATCGGCGCGGGTGCCGGCCGTGTCGGCGCTCGATGTCCGGCGCAGCGAGTAGAAGGGCGCGTCCACCGTGTTCGACTTGATCTCCCGATACGACAATCAGCTGTGGGATGCCTTCTGGGTGACCATCAAATTGACCGTATTCTCCGCGGTCGGGGCGCTGATCCTCGGCACCCTGGTGGCGGCGATGCGGGTGTCGCCGATTCCGGTGGCACGCTGGATCGGGACCGCCTATGTGACCGTATTTCGCAATACCCCGCTCACACTGATTCTGGTGTTCTGTTCACTCGGTCTCTACACCACCCTCGGAATCAAACTCGCGCGTGCGGATTCGGGGCTCGATTTCCTGCCCACCAACAATTTTCGTTTCGCTGTCCTGGGATTGAGCATCTACACCGCCTCTTTCGTCTGTGAATCGCTGCGCGCCGGAATCAACACCGTCCCGCTGGGACAGTCCGAGGCGGGCCGGTCACTCGGGCTGACATTCGGCCAGAATCTGCGGCATGTGGTGCTGCCGCAGGCCTTTCGATCGGTCATCGCGCCGCTGGGCAGCGTCCTCATCGCCTTGACGAAGAATTCCACCATCGCCTCGGCGATCGGAGTGGCCGAAGCGGCGGCGCTGATGGCGTCCATGAACGAAACCGAGGCCGATATTCTCGCCGTCGGCGCGATCTTCGCCCTCGGTTTCGTCATCCTCACCCTGCCCACCGGGCTGCTGTTCGGCTGGCTGGCCAAACGATTCGAGGTGAAGCGATGAGCGCCGGAGCCTCGGTCCTCTACGACGCCCCGGGCCCGAAGGCCCGCCTACGGCATGCGGTGTACTCGGTCCTGGCGCTGGTGGTGCTGGTGGTGATCGGCTGGCTGGTGTGGCGGGCCTTCGATGACAAGGGGCAACTGACCGCCGCGAAATGGAAGCCCTTCATCGAGGCGGAAATCTGGCAGACCTACATCCTGCCCGGTTTGCGCGGCACATTGGTCGCGGCCGCGCTGTCGATTGTTTTCGCCATGGTGATCGGCATGATCCTCGGGCTGTTGCGGTTGTCCGATCATCGCATCGTGCGCTGGGTGGCCGGGGCGATCGTCGAAGTGGCACGGGCCGTTCCGGTACTGATCCTGATGATCTTCCTCTACAACTGGTTCGCCAAGGACGGTCTGTTCGCCTCCGATCAGCTGGCGCTGGCGGCCGTGGTGATCGCGCTGACCATCTACAACGGATCTGTCATCGCGGAAATCGTGCGCTCGGGCATCCGGTCGCTGCCGCACGGGCAAACCGAGGCCGCGCAGGCACTGGGGCTGCGCAAGGGCCAGATGATGTGGTCGATCCTGCTTCCGCAGGCGGTGACGGCGATGCTGCCGGCACTGGTCTCGCAGATGGTGGTCGCGCTCAAGGACACCGCGCTCGGCTACCAGATCACGTACCAGGAGATCGTCCGCCAGGGCCAGCAGCTGGGTGCCGCCGAGCAGAACACGGTACCGGCGCTGATCGTCGTCGCCGTCATCATGATCGCGCTGAACTGGACCCTGACCATGCTGGCCACTCGCCTGGAACGCTATCTGCGGACCCGGCGGCGCGGCGGGACGACCGTACTCGACGCCGATCCGGTGCTCACCGCCGGCGCCGCCGGTGTGCCTGGTCCCTTCTAGCCCACCGGCCGGATTGCATTCGCACCGAGCGCAATCCTCGACCCCCGGCAGCCGGTCATCGATGCTGAACAGGCACCTCCCCCGGCCGCCGGGCCACGCCACTCGCGGCGGCCGGGGATGGGTGTCCAGCCGCTATCTCGCCAGGAAATGCCAGCCGAGCCAGGCCCACACCACCACCGCCGCGATCCGCGTGAGCCTGGTACGTGTCAGGTAGCGGATCGTCTCACCGAGCGTGGCCGTGGACCGCCGGAGCAGGTGGGTTACCACCACTGCGATAACGATGGCAACGGCGAGAACGGTGAATCCGGTGATCACCAGTACGGATTCGGTCACGGCCGCACCAGCCACCATCCGGCGGACAGCCAGATCAGCCAACCGGCGAATCGTCCCGGCTCACCATCGAGCCACGGGCTGAACAGGGTGGACAGCGTCGGGTGGGAGGGGTCGGGCACCAGCAGCGCCGGTTGTCTCATCCAAGCGAACAACTCCCAGACCAGTACGGCCACCACCAGTGCCGACCAGACCAGGGCTCCCCTGCGCAGCCGCCTGGTGGACGGGATATCCAGCACACCCGCCCGCACCGCGAAGACGATCGCGAGCACCGACGCGCCGGTGACCAGTCCGGTCGCGGCGGCGCTGAACGGTCGCGTGCTCGCGCCCGCTGCCGCCAGCGCGATCCAGACAGCCAGCAGACCGGCGCGCCGCACGAGAATGCGCCCATCGGCCGAGTCCGAGGTCATTCGCGCAGCATATGACGGTTCCGGCCGCGAGTGGCCGGATCGAGTGCCAGGACAGTGCCCGGGACTGCCGACTGCGGCGATTCCACCGGATTCGGGTGCGGCGCTGCGCAGGCCGGCCGAGCGGCGAGTCGCCCGATCGTGTCAGTCCGGCGGGAAGCCGTGGGCCAGTTCGGCTCGGACCACGTCATACGCAACCGACTGGCGATAACCCCGCCGGGCGAGCGTGCCGACCAAACGGTTGATCACCTTGTCCGTGGACAGGTTGCGCGGCATGGTCCGCATCTTGCGCCGCACCAGTTCCGCCGCCGCCCCCACATCGCCGCCCCCGGAGTCCGCGGAATCCGGATTCGCCTCGGCCGTGCGCCCGGCCCGCTCCCCGACCGACCGCATCGAATCCTGTTCCGTCACAGAGGTTTGCGCCATCGCGGCCAGTTCGTCCTTCACCACCGCATAGGCCGTCGGCTGGCGGTAGCCGCGGCGGGCGAGCATGCCCACCAGGCGAACGGTCGCCTTGTCCCGGGGCAGATCACGAGGCAGGGTCCGCACTTTGCGACGCACCAGTTCGGCAGCCTGCTCGACATCCGGCTCCTGCGTGGACCGGGAGCCGGCCGACGCCGATACCGAGCCGGATGTGCGGGCGGTCGCCGGCTCGCCCCGCGACGAGAGGTCCTCCGGCAGCGATTCGGCTGTCCGATCCGTCGCGGTGGCCAGCTCGTCCTTGACCACGGCGTAGGCCATGGATTGGTTGTAGCCCCGCCGCGCGAGCATGCCCACCAGACGCGCGGTCGCCTTGTCCGCTGTCATATCGCCCGGCAACGTCGTGAGTTTGCGGCGGACCAGTTCTGCGGCACGGGCGCTTTCGTCGGCCGGTGTGATGGCGGCGAGGGCGGGTTCGGCGTCGGTATCCGCCACGCCCTTGCGGCGCAGCTCTTGTGCGAGAACCTTTTTCCCCTTGCCGGAAAAGGTGTGACGTGAGTGCACCCATTGTTCGGCGAAGGCCGCGTCATTGATGAGCCCGACCTCGGCGAGCCGGTCCAGGGTCCGTTCGGCGACCGCAGGCGCGAACCCCTTGGCCGCGAGTTTGTCCGCGAGTTCGGCGCGGCTGCGAGCGCGGTCGGTGAGCAGGCGCAGGCAGACATCCTTGGCCTGCGCCTCGGTCCCGGCCTGTGGTGGGGCAGATTGCGTTCTGCGGGAAGGGGTTTCGCCATCGGAGCCGGAGCGACGGCGGGAACCGCGGTCTCCGCCACGCGGCACGGGACGATCGCGCACAGCATCCGTCGGCGGAACCGATGTGATCGCGCCCCTTCGGTGGTCACCATCGGTACGCGGCGCCGAGGATCGGCGGTCCGGCCGGACCGATTCTCCGGCACCCCTCATATGGTCGGTGCCTGCCCCCGGCTCGATCCCCGCGGTACCGAGGTTGTCGTCCTCGTCCGACAGCGGCCCACTATCCGAACGCCACACCCCACCCGACGCATCCGCCGCCCCCGGCTTTCTCCGGCGACGCGAACCACCGCTCGTGCGGACAGGTTTCGACCACTGCTCGTTCCCCTGATTGTCACCTCGTGAGCGGGACTCGATCTGGTCCAATTGCCGCCGCAACCGCTCGACGGCATCGAGCCGAGAGGCGCCGGGGTCCGGACAGCGCGCAGACCCCGGCACTTCCCGGTCGGGCATCGGTTAGAAGTCGACGGGCGCCTCGGCACCCGCGTCTGCGGTGACGTCGGCACCGATGCCGAGCTTTTCCTTGATCTTCTTCTCGATCTCATCGCGGACATCGGTGTTCTCCAGCAGGAACTTGCGGGCGTTCTCCTTGCCCTGTCCCAGCTGGTCGCCCTCGTAGGTGTACCAAGAGCCGGACTTGCGGATGAAGCCCTGATCGACACCCATATCGATGATCGACCCCTCTTTGGAGATGCCGTGGCCGTACAGGATGTCGAATTCGGCCTGCTTGAACGGCGGCGAGACCTTGTTCTTGACGACCTTCACCCGGGTGCGGTTACCGACGGCGTCGCTGCCGTCCTTCAGGGTCTCGATGCGCCGGATATCGAGGCGTACGGAGGCATAGAACTTCAAAGCCTTACCACCGGTGGTGGTTTCGGGCGAGCCGAACATGACGCCGATCTTCTCGCGCAGCTGGTTGATGAAGATGGCGGTGGTGCCGGAATTGTTCAACGCGCTGGTCATCTTGCGCAGGGCCTGGCTCATCAGGCGGGCCTGCAGGCCGACGTGGCTATCGCCCATCTCGCCCTCGATCTCGGCGCGGGGCACCAGGGCAGCCACCGAGTCGATGACGATGATGTCGATGGCGCCGGAGCGGACCAGCATGTCGGCGATCTCGAGCGCCTGCTCACCGGTATCCGGCTGGGAGACCAGCAGCGCATCGGTATCGACACCGAGCTTGCGGGCATATTCCGGATCGAGCGCGTGCTCGGCATCGATGAACGCGGCGATCCCGCCGTTGGCCTGCGCATTGGCGACCGCGTGCAGGGCCAGCGTGGACTTACCCGAGGATTCCGGGCCATAGATCTCCACGACGCGGCCCCGGGGCAGACCACCGATACCCAGCGCGACATCCAGCGCGATCGAACCCGTCGGGATCACCGAGATGGGCTGATGCGCCTCCTCGCCCAGACGCATGATCGCGCCCTTACCGAAGTTCTTCTCGACCTGCGCCAGAGCGAGCTCGAGCGCCTTGTCACGGTCGTAGGCCTGTGGTGCCATCGTCTGTTCCCCTTCTGACGGGTCAGTCTCATTGTGTGGTTGGCGCCCACGGTAGAGGGCGGCACCGACAAGTTCTGACGGCAAGCTTAGACGAACACGTGTTCGAGGCAAGCGACGCGCCCCGCGACACGCGAATCGGGTTCCGGCACGACCGGCATCACCGGGTCCGGCCCCCCGTCGCCGTCGGCACCACCGCGATCCGATCGGTATGCATCAACGCCTGTGCCTGCTTCAACATCCGCAATGTCGGCGTCACCTCCACATCCAGGACCCCGTCCAGGGCGCCCAGCCGTTCGGTGAGGTAGCGGTACAGATGCGCGCTGTCGCGGCACACGATCGAGGCGACCAGATTGGTCGGCCCGGTGGTGGCGCCGACGAACGCCGCCTCCGGATGTTCCGCCACCGCACGGCCGACGGCATCAAGATCCGCGGGCCGGGTACGGATCCACAGCGAGGCCCGCACCGTGTATCCCATTCGCTCGATGGCGAAATCGAGATCGAAATACAGCACACCCGCCGCCGTCAGTTCCGCCATCCGCCGGGCGACCCGGGTGGGACTCCAGGCGGTTTCGGCCGCCAGCCGGGCGTAGGAGGTGCGGCCGTCCCGCGCCAGCATCGCCAGCATCGCCTCGTCGGTCGCGGACAGATCCACCGGGGCTTCGGGACCGCGCAGATCGTCCGGCGCCGGCCGCTGCCCCAGCTGCCGCAATTGACCGGCATCGAGAAACCGGCCGTAACGAGGCCACTCGTCGGCGAGCGGGAATCGGTGAATCATCTCGTAGGCCATCAAACCGGTGATCTGACTGGTACGCGGAAGAATGTTGAGCAGCAACGCATCTCGCTGTTCGACCGAGCGCGGCCGGCTGACGCAGGTGACCTCCGATCCGGTCGACAGCAGAGCCACCCAGCTGACATCGGGTAGTTTCGCCAGCGATTCCGCCAGTCGCAATGCCTTGTCGGGCGTGGAACGCAGCCGCAGCATCCACCGGGTATTGCCCATCGGCATGGCGTTCACCAGTCCCGAGACATGCAGCAGTCCGCGTTCCCGCATCGAGCGGTAGCGCCGCGCCACGGTCTGCTCGGAAACCCCGAGGATCGCGCCCAGTTTCGCGAACGGGATGCGCGGATCGGTGACCAGGCCGTGCACGATCTGCTTGTCGAGCAGATCCAGAACGGAGGATTCGATGTCATCTTCCGAATTCATAGGCGGAATCCCACGTCGATTGCGGATTGGCTGGATGGATATTGAAACATCTCGCAGGCTTGGCGTCGATATCATTCATCTCTCGACCGGAGGTCGCCATGCGGAAATGGCTCCCCTTGTTCGCCGCGTGCCTGGGCACGCTGATGCTGCTCATCGACGTCACCATCGTCAATGTCGCACTGCCGGACATCGCCACCGATCTCGGCACCGGACTGTCCGGGCTGCAGTGGGTCGTCGACGGCTACGCCCTGGCCCTCGCGGCACTGCTGCTGGTGCTCGGCTCCTTCGCCGATCGCTTCGGCGCCAAACCCACCTATCTGGCCGGGCTGGTGGTATTCGCCGCCGCCTCACTGGCCTGCGGCCTGGCCGGATCCTCGAATCTGCTGGTGGCCGCCCGCGCGGTCCAGGGCATCGGGGGCGCGGCCATGTTCGCGACCACCCTGTCACTGCTGCACGCCACCTACAGCGGGCGCGATCGCGGCGTCGCCTTCGGGGCGTGGGGCGCGGTCTCGGGTGCCGCGGCCGGCATCGGAGTCGTCCTCGGCGGCGTGCTCACCGATCTGTTGTCGTGGCGGTGGATCTTCCTGGTGAACCTGCCGATCGCGATACTCACGATCGCGCTGTCGGCATTCGCCTTCGGCGCCTCGCCACGGCGCCCCGGCCGTGCGGTGGATGTGGCGGGAATGGCGACCTTCACCCTCGCCGCGACCGCACTCACCTACGGCGTCATCCGAGCCGGTGAACACGGGTGGAGCGACAGTGCGGCGGTCACCGCCCTGCTCACCGGTGCCGTAGCGATCGGCGGCTTCGCACTCGTCGAATACCGCAGCGCCGCACCGATGTTCCCGCTCGCCCTGCTGCGCAATCGCATCCTCGTGGCCACACTGGTGGCCGCCACGGGCTTCAACTTCGCCGCCTTCGCCGCCAGCCCGCTGATCTCGCTGTGGCTGCAGCAGCAACTCCACCTGAGCCCACTGCGCGCGGGACTGTCGATGCTGCCGATGGCCGCGACCGCCTTCGTGGTCTCCGGCGTACTCGGCCGCCGGCTGCACGACGTCTCACCGCGCTGGACCATCGGCGGCGGACTCGTGATCGTCGGCATCGGATCCGGACTGCTCGGCGTGATCGACACCGGATCCTCGTGGAGCGCACTACTTCCCGGCTACCTGGTTATCGGCCTCGGCGTGGGAATACTCGCCCCTCCACTGGTGGCGGTCGCGATGGCCGCGGTGTCCCCGCAGCAGAGCGGAACCGCGGCAGGCGCCGTCAACACCGCACGACAGCTCGGAATGGCCCTCGGCGTGGCGATCCTGGGCACCGTCCTACGGAGTGTGACCGGCTCGGAACGAACAACGGTGGCGCAGTTCGCGTCCGGGCTGGACACGGCGGTGACCGTCGCGGCCGCAGCCGGAATCATCTGTGGTGCAGCGGCCTTCGCCCTGTTCAGCACCCGCAAGTCCGTCGCATCTCCCGAATCCGTCGGCGAGCCGGTGCCGGTCGGCTGAAATCCGGGTCGTACCCGCAACATTCGCGGATGACGACTCGGAACTTCCGGTCGGTCAAACCGCCGCATCGGACGCCGCCGGTAGCCGCGGCGGCGTTCCCTGTGTCCACACGATGCGCAGCGACGAGGCCGAGATCCGCCATCCCTCAGCGGTGCGGACCATTTCGTTGTCGGCGTGACCGGCCGAGACGAAGACGGCTTCGGACCCGTCTGCGAGCACATGGGTGTTCAACTGGGCACCGCGCGCCGTCGCGGTGTCACCGCGCACCTCGATCACCGCGTTGGTGCCCAGATGAACGGTGCGATCGAACAGCGCCATACCGCCCCGAATCTTGGCCAGCACCGCCTCCCGGCCCGACACGGTTCCGATCGGCATCTCGGCCGTCACATCCGCGGTGAAATAGGTACGGGCCCACCGCTCGTCGAAGACGCCGTCGTCCAGCGACCTCAGATAGCGGTCCAGCAGGTCGGTTATCTCGATGCGATCCAGCAGCTCACGAATCCGGCTGCCGGTGATCTCGGTATCCATGCCATCAGCCTGCAACCTCGAGTCCGCTCGAGGTCAATGCCGTTGTGGCGCACCCGACACCCAACCGGCTCCGACGATCACCAGCGGTTCTTCGGAACATCGAATTCGGCGCACAGGGCGCGCCAGACCTCACGTGGGTCGATGCCGTCCTCGATCGCCTGGGCACCCGTGCGACCGCTCATGGCGAGCAGAACGTGATCGGCCAGCAGCAGGTCGCCGCGAGAAGCACCGAATTCGGTATGCAAGAGTTCCTGGAATTCCGTCAACCGCATCGTCCCGACGATACCGGTCGCCACAGGATCGAGTACGCCGCGCACAACGAGGCCGAAACAACCGCGCGCGGGCAGGCACGGATCAGTTCGCGCCCACCCGGTCCACAACCCGATGACAGACCGCGACCGGGTCCTCGACCCCGCCCGCGGTCGCCGCGGCGGCGCCCGCGGCGGCACCGAAGGACTCCGCCCCCAGCACCGTCCGGACCGCATTCCGCAGCGCTTCCGTGGTGAACGGCCGGACCAGCAGCGAACTTCCCTGCCGGACAGCACGATTCGCCAGCTCCCACTGATCGCCACCACCCGGCACCGTCACGATCGGCACGCCCGCGAGCAGCGTCTTCGCCAGCAGCCCGTGCCCACCGCCACCGACCACCACCGCGGCGTGCCGCAACAGTTCGTCCTGCCGTCCCAGACCGGCGGTAGCCCAGCCCGGCAGATTCTCCGGCGGCGTGCCCAGCATGGAGATCGCGACTCGCACATCGCTGCCGTCCAGCGCCTCCAGCGCACCGGTCGCCAGATCCGCGACCCCGGTCAGGGCCGTGGACGGCGCCACCACCACCAGCGGCCGGTCACCGGGCGGCAGCGCCAGCGCCTGCGACGTCGGCTCCCACAACAGCGGGCCCACGATATGGGCGTCCTCGGGCCAATCCGGCCGCGCCACCTCCAAGGCCGGCAGCGTGGCGATCAGCCGGGCATCGGGCCCCGGATCCACCTCGGGCAGCCCCACACTCGCACGCGCCGCGCCACGCTGGCGCTCACCCCGGGTGATCGCCCGGGCGGTGAGACCACGCAACACGGTATCGCGCATCCGGCCGCGCAGGCCTTCCCCCGGCGCGAGCCCACTCCCGATGGGCGGCAACGCCTTCGACGGCTGATACAGCGGATGCGGTGACAACTCGACCCACGGCACACCCAGCCGCTCGGCCGCCATCCCACCACCGACGGTCAGCACATCCGCCACCACGAGTTCGGGCAGCATCGCGCTCAGATCGGGCAGGATCTCGGTGGAGATATGCGCCGCACGCTGATGAATACGCGCACCGGCGTCGCCGTCGTCGTCCTGCGCACGCGGGGCCAGCCCCTTCAACCGCCGCACCGCGATACCGGCCGCGCGGGCCGCATCGAACCAGCGCGGTCCGGTGAAGAGCACCGGATCATCGCCCGCCTCGATAAACCGCAGGCACAACGCGATCGCCGGAAAAGCATGGCCCGGATCGGGACCCGCGACAACAGCCACTCGCATGCGCCCACCATGCCACACCCGATCCGCGCTCGATGCCGGGCGGTTGCGACTACGCGATGATCATCAATCCCGACCGGACAGATCGTGACCGCGCACACCCCCGATTGGGCAGGATCAGCCCGCGAAGTAGTACAGCTCGAACCCCACCGCACGATCGGCATCGAATCCCGCACACGGACTCGTCGCCCGATCCACGATGGCACGCACCTGATCCGGCACCGGATCCTCACTCAGCGCACTCAGATACCGGGAATGGCGGGCCAGCGAATCCACCGCGGCCCGCACGGTATCGGTGACATCGACCGCATGCGTCACCACCGGGCCGATGACCGCCGCCCACCGCGGCGACCATATCGGCAACTCGGCCAGATCCGGGAAGATCCACTCGTTGCCCGCATCCGACACCGCGTCCATCGCACTGCGGCCCACCACCCGATGATCGGCGCTGTTGACATACCCCGGCCCCCAGGTATCACCGAAATTGAACAGCACCACCATCTCCGGACGGTGCCGGCGAATCACGCCGGCCAAATCCCGGCGCAACCCGAGCCCGCCCTCGACCCGCCCGTCCGGATAGCCGAGGAACTCCACCTCCGTCACCCCGACCTCCCGGGCGGAAGCGATCTCCTCCTGCTCACGCAGCGGCCCGCACTCGGCCGGCGGCAGCCCCGCGATCCCCGCCTCACCGCTGGTCACCAGCACATAGCGGACGTCCTTACCCTGCCGCGTCCAGCGCGCGACCGCCGCGGCCGCACCGTATTCGATATCGTCGGGATGCGCGACGATCACCAGACCGCGCCGCCAATCCTCGGGCATGGGCTCTACCATTGGCCTCCGCTGCATTTTTGGCGTCGGCTTCGCCGCCGCGGGTTTTCGGCCCCTTGGGCCTCGATTTTCCCTCCTACGGTCAGTCGCTGCGCTCCCTCCCTCCGTCAGTCCAAAATCAAGGCGGGCCGAAAACCACCATGGTGCACGTCTCGGAGAGGTTAGCCCGGAATGTGCTTCCTTCCGGGCAGACGAGGCCTTTCTGGTTGAGCTCGTCTCGCTTCGCTTCGGGGATGGGTGAATACCTTCGCCGGTCAGCCGGTGATGAATGTCCGGTGACGTCTGTGCAGGTTCGGCGTCCTTCGACCTGTCCGATGCACGGGCACGGGGTGAGCATCGCAGCGCACCAGCGACTATTTCTCCTCGTAAACGCGTGTGGGCCGTTCGGTTGTATACCGAACGGCCCACACGGAAGGCTCACTACAGCTTGGTGACCGTAGATTTGTTCGAGCCGGAGACGGCCTTGTACAGCAGGTACAGGCCGAAAACCACGGCACTGATCATCAGGATCGGGAACAACGCCTTGACCAGCGCGCCGATAATGATCAGCGCCAGCCACACGAGCGCGACGACGCCCAGAATCTTCCAGAACATGTCCATTCCTCCCGAAGGTTTCCGAACCGCCGTCAACGCGATCCGACTCCTCCATACTGTCAACTCTGCGGCAGAAAATCACCAGGTCACGCGCGATATCCGGGAAATCTCAGGGTGAACCCCGAGATATTTCGCCCACGGGAATGACCGCTAGCGCCGATCGGCCAGATCTGTCAGCGCCTGGGCCCAGCCGTCCAGGCGATCGGCGGCCTCGCGCAAGGTGAGCATGGCCCAGTCGAATTCGTCGGCGGGCGTGTCGGTGGCCTGCGGGGCGGTGAGGATACGACCGGCCGCACTGACCAGCTGTTCATATTCGCCGACACCCGACTCGAGACGTTCGACAATCCCCTCGAGCTGACGGGACAACTGCGGGCCGCAGTGCGAACCGGCCACCACGCCCACCGCTTGCTCTATCGCCGCGACATCGCCCGCCAGCGCGTGCAGCGCCGCCGCTCCCGAATCGGCTGTCGCCAAGGTGTCGGCCAGGTCGTCGGGCGGCAACCGGCCGCCCCCCGCGATATGCCTGCCGAGCGCGTACATCGCGCGTTCGGCTCGGATCAGGCGCGCGATCGGGGCCCGGGCGGCCGACCGCACAGCGGGAAGTCTGCGCGGGACGAACGCGGCCGGCGGCAACGGATTTCGCCGCAATTCGAGGTAACGGCAAGTACTGACGGCGGCGCCCGTCACCAGGGCCACGGTGCCACCACCGACCACGATCACCGTCCAGACCGGAGCCGAAATCGCCACCAGCCCCGCGGTTCCCAGGACGGTCATTCCCGACGCCGCACTCCAGCGCAGGCTGCGGCGCCGCACGCGGCGGCGCTTGCGGAGCTCGCGTTCGCGCGGATCGGCCCACTTCCGGACCGTGTGCAGCGCGTATTCGCCGGCCTCGCGCAACGCGTCCGGTACTCGGCCGATCCGGTCCGAGTGTTCTCCGATTCCCTGCTCCGCCGTCGCATTTCGCGGCGACGAGCCGGTTCGAGAGGTGCGGGCCGAAGCGCCGGTCGCACTGCCGGGCCGGAAACGCCGATCGTCCTCACGATGTCTGTCCCGGCCGCGGCGACGGACTCGCGGCCCGGATAGGCTCGCTTCCGGATCGTCGGCTGTGGCGGATCCGGTGGATAGCGCCGGGAAGCGATTATCGGGCGGCGCACTCGACGCCGGCATGGTCCGCTCCGCATCGGCCGGCGGTGCGGCGGAGGCGGGCGGTGCGGGCACACCGCTGCGAGCCGATCGGGACCAGGGCCGCACACGGATATTCGCGGGCTGGGTGTGTGCCCGCGTTCTCCCCATCAGTACTGCCTTCCGATCGGCTCGCCGCTCGTACTTACTGCTGCGCGGCCTGGCCCGGGTTCACCTGCGGCTGGGCCGGATTCGCGATGGCCGGACCGGCGGCGGCATCGCCCGAGGGCAGTGCGTCGCCGCGCATGGATGCCCGGATCTGCTCGAGACGGCTGTGGCCGGCCATCTGCACGCTGGCCTGCTGCACCTCCATCATGCGGCCCTGAACGGTGTTCTGGGCCAGCTCGGCGGCGCCCAGCGCATTGGCGTAGCGGCGCTCGATCTTCTCCCGCACCGCATCCAGGCTGGGGGTGCTGCCGGGTGCGGACAGCGTCGAGTCCATCTGCTGCAACGAGGCCGAAACCTGCTCCTGCATCTTGGCCTGCTCGAGCTGGCTCAGTAGCTTGGTGCGCTCGCCGACCTTCTGCTGCAACAGCATCGCGTTCTGCTCGACCGCCTTCTTGGCCTGCGCAGCGGCCTGCAGCGACTGGTCGTGCAGCACCTTCAGGTCCTCGACCGACTGTTCGGCCGTGACCAGCTGCGCCGCGAACGCCTCGGCGGCGTTGGTGTACTGGATCGCCTTGTCGGTATCGCCGGCCCCACTGGCCTGATCGGCCAGCTGGACGGCCTGGCGCGCGTTGGCGTTGAGCTTCTCGACCTCGTCGAGTTGACGGTTCAGCTTCATCTCCAGCTGACGCTGGTTGCCGATCACCGACGCCGCCTGCTGCGACAGGGCCTGGTGTTGACGCTGGGCTTCCTCGATAGCCTGCTGAATCTGCACCTTCGGATCCGCATGCTCCTCGATCTTGGAATCGAAGAGGGCCATCAGGTACTTCCAGGCCTTCACGAACGGATTAGCCATCGATTGATCCCGCCTCCATCTGACTGCGCCGCGTCCCAGCGCGGCGGCGGTGCGCGACCGTCACGCACCCTGTGTCCCTATCCTCCATCGCGACCGGTCCGGGCCGCCGAACCACCCGAAACAGACGCATACAGAGAATCTATCCGTTTCCGCTCCGTCGTACAGCCTCGCGGGCATCCAACCATGCCGATGCCCGCCCCGCGGCAACTCACTTCGCTTGTACCAAGACCAATTTCTCGGCCTTCGGGGCCGGAATCACGATCCGGGTGTCCTCGGCGATACCGGCGCGCGCCGCCACCGCGTCCACCGCGTCGGCCGTGGCGTTGCCGGACGGCACCGCCGCACCGGGCTGCCGGGCGGGTGCCGGGGTGTCGGTATTGGCCATGGATGCGCTGACATCGACCAATACTTGTGACAGCGGCACGTCCAGCGCCTGGCAGATGGCGGCCAGCAGCTCGCTCGATGCCTCCTTGCGGCCGCGTTCGACCTCGGATAGATACCCCAGGCTCACCCGCGCCGAAGTCGAAACCTCGCGCAGGGTCCGGCTCTGGGCGATGCGAGCGCGCCGCAGACTTTCGCCGATGGCCTCTCGAAGCAGCGTCATCTCGTTCTCCTTCACGTTCTCGCCTGACCGGGCCGAGCGCGACCGCCGCCGAGCGTGACGCACCCTCCGTCTACAGTGCCAACGTCGTACGCCCTCCGGTTGGTTCCCGCCGATCGATTCCGATCGGTGACCACCGCGAAGCCGTCCTCATCCGGCCATGCGGCGCACGAGCTCCGCAACGGCCGTTCGCACCGCGTCCATCCTGATCGTCCACCGGTCCCCCGTCAGGTGCAACCGCATCACCTCGGTTCCGCCGGGACCACTCAATCCCAGGAAGACCGTTCCGACCGGGCAGCCGTTCTGCGCATCCGGTCCGGCGACGCCGGTGAGGCCCAGTCCCCAATCGGCCAGGCACGTCGTTCGGGCACCCACCGCCAGTTGTTCGGCGGTCGCGGCAGCCACCGGGCCGTCGGTGGCGAGAGTGTGCTCACCGACTCCGGCGAGCCGGTGTTTGAGATCGGTGGCGTAGACGATCAGCCCGCCGCGCAGCACCGCGCTGGCACCCGGGATACCGGCGATGGTGGCCGCGAGCAGTCCGGCGGTGAGCGATTCCGCGGTCGCGACGGTCTGTCCACGACTGGTCAGAGCGGCAACCAGAGCGGCGGCGCCGGGGACCCCGGTGACCGGATCGGGAACATCCGGCGGGCCGGGGGCCGGCGTGTTCATCGCCGCTCGACCGGCCGTGCCCACAGCCGCGCGGCCTGCACCACATAATCCAATCCGGTGACCACGGTGAGGACGACGGCCACGTACATCAGCGCCATACCCGCGCCCGCCCACGCGCCCGCCAGCGGCAGCAGCAGGACGGCGATGGCCACCGACTGCACCAGTGTCTTGGCCTTACCTCCGCGCCCGGCCGGGATCACGCCGCGGCGCACCACCGCCAGTCGCAGCAGTGTCACCCCGATCTCGCGAGCACAGATCACGATCGTGATCCACCAGGGCAGGTCGCCGAGTGCGGACAGGCCGATCAGCGCGGCGCCGATCAGCGCCTTGTCGGCGATCGGATCGGCCAGCTTCCCGAAGTCGGTGACCAGACCGTATTTGCGGGCCACCTGGCCGTCGATGCGGTCGGTGATCGCGGCGAGACCGAACAGGGCGGCGGCCCCGATCCGCCAGCCGGTGTCGTGCCCGTCGCCGGCGAACAGCGCCAGCAGGAAGATCGGCACGATCAGAATGCGCAGGATCGTCAGGATATTGGCGATGTTCATCAGCGGCACCGCTGACGGTTCGACCGTCCGCTTCGGTTGTGGCGGAACGAGATTCGCCCGCGCTATACGGGCCTCGGCCCAGGCCCGGTCCATATCGTCGCTCTGCACGCTCACCGGCACCCCCGGCCGGAATGCGCGCAGCCGCGGCCCCCGGCGGTCAGGGGCGGGCGGGCAGACGAGATGTGCGGCACTCCACCAGACTATCGGTTGGCGCGCCGACTACTGTGCACCCCATGACGACGCGGGCAACCCACAGCGATTCGATCGGCGCCATCGGCCCCGGCACCGCGGTGGTCCGACGCGCCCGCTCCTCGGATGTCCCGGCCGTCAAAAACCTCGTCGACGCCTATGCGGGCCGCATACTGCTCGAAAAGAACCTGGTCACCCTGTACGAATCGGTCCAGGAATTCTGGGTGGCCGAGATCGACGGGCAGACCGTGGGATGTGGCGCATTACACGTCCTGTGGGCCGATCTGGGTGAGGTCCGCACAGTCGCGGTGCATCCCGACGCCAAGGGCCGCGGGGTGGGGCGCCTGATCGTCGATCAGCTGATCGCGACCGCCCGGGAGTTGCAACTGCAACGGTTGTTCGTCCTGACCTTCGAGGTGGAGTTCTTCTCACGGCACGGCTTCGCCGAGATCGACGGCACCCCGGTGACCGCCGAGGTCTTCGCCGAGATGTGCCGCTCCTACGACACCGGTGTCGCGGAATTCCTCGACCTCAGTTACGTCAAGCCGAATACCCTCGGCAATACTCGAATGCTGCTGACCCTCTGACTTTCCGGGAGCCGACGTGCCCATCTTCGCCGTCCACTACACCTACGCCGGCACCGCCGCGGCCGGCCGCGACGAGCACCGGCCCCGGCACCGGGAGTGGCTGTCGAATCTGGTCGACGAGGGCGTCGTGCTGTCCACCGGCCCGTATCCCGACGGGTCCGGTGCGCTGATCCTGTTCCGCGCCGACGATGCGGCGGCGATGGAACAACTGCTCGCCGCCGACCCCTTCGCCCAGCACAACCTGATCGCCGCGAAACGCTTCGTGGAGTGGACTCCGGTCATGGGTGCGTTCTCCGCCTGATGCCGCGACTGGAACCGGACGTCGCACTGACCCGGCTGCGATCCGCCCGCGTCGCCCGGCTCGCCACCGCCGACGAGTCCGGGCGACCGCATCTGGTTCCGGTCACCTTCGCGCTGTCACCGGATGATGCACTCCTGGTCACCGCTGTCGACGGGAAGCCGAAAACCACGATGCGGCTGCGGCGGCTGCGCAATATCGCCGCCCGGCCGGCGGTCTCGGTCCTCGTCGACCGATACGACGAGGACTGGAAGCAGTTGTGGTGGGTGCGCGCCGACGGCAGCGCCACCATCCGCACCGGCGCCGACCGGCTCGCACCGATCGACTGGCTGCTCACGAAATACCCTCAGTACCACGACAATTCACCGCAGGGCCCGGTGATCGCGATCGAATTGGACGCTGTGACCGGCTGGTCCTACACCGGGTGACCGGATCGCGCGGCTACTCGTTCGCGTCCGATTCCGCGCTGTCCTCCGCTTCGCCGCCGCCGCGGATCGAATACAGCAGGCCGTCGAGCTCATCCGGTTTGATCAGCACGTCGCGAGCCTTGGATCCCTCGCTGGGGCCGACGACGCCGCGGGTTTCCATCAGATCCATCAACCGGCCCGCCTTGGCGAAACCGACACGCAGTTTGCGCTGCAACATCGAGGTGGAGCCGAACTGTGATGTGACGACCAGTTCCACGGCCTGCAGGAAGACATCGAGATCGTCGCCGATATCGGGATCGACATCCTTCTTCTCCCCGGCCTTGGCGGTGGTGACGCCCTCCTGATAGTCGGGTTCGGCCTGATTCTTGCTGAAGTCGACGACGGCCTGGATCTCCTCGTCGGAGATGAACGCGCCCTGCAGACGAGTCGGTTTGGAGGCGCCCATCGGCAGGAACAGACCGTCACCCATACCGATCAGCTTCTCCGCACCCGGCTGATCCAGGATGACGCGCGAATCGGTGAGCGACGAGGTGGCGAACGCGAGCCGCGAGGGCACATTGGTCTTGATCAGCCCGGTGACGACATCCACCGAGGGCCGCTGCGTCGCCAGCACCAGATGGATACCGGCCGCGCGCGCCTTCTGGGTGATGCGCACGATGGCGTCCTCCACATCGCGTGGCGCGGTCATCATCAGATCGGCGAGCTCGTCGACGATGGCCAGGATGTAGGGGTAGGGCCGGTAGACCCGCTCACTGCCCAACGGGGTGGTGATCTGGCCCGATTTCACCTTCTTGTTGAAATCGTCGATATGGCGGACCTTGCTGGCCTGCATGTCCTGATACCGCTGTTCCATCTCCTCCACCAGCCAGGCCAGCGCGGCCGCCGCCTTCTTGGGCTGGGTGATGATGGGCGTGATCAGATGCGGAATGCCCTCATAAGGCGTGAGTTCCACCATCTTGGGATCGATGAGGATCATTCGCACTTCATCGGGGGTGGCCCGGCCCAGCAGCGAGACCAGCATCGAGTTCACGAAACTCGACTTACCGGACCCGGTGGAACCCGCCACCAGCAGATGCGGCATCTTCGCCAGATTGGCGCAGACGAACTCGCCCTCGATGTTCTTGCCGAGGCCGATAACCAAGGGGTGATGGTCGTTTCGCGTGGACGACGCCTTGAGCACATCGGCCAGCCGCACCAGTTCGCGATCGGCGTTGGGTACCTCGATACCGACTGCGGACTTGCCCGGAATCGGTGCGAGCAAACGCACATTCTCGGTCGCCACCGCATAGGCGATATTGCGGGCCAGGGCGGTGATCTTCTCGACCTTCACGCCCGGGCCGAGTTCGACCTCGTAACGAGTGACGGTCGGACCGCGCACGAATCCGGTGACCGCGGCGTCGATCTTGAACTGCACCAGCACCTCGGTGATCGCCTCGATCATTGATTCATTGGCGGCGCTGCGCTTCTTCGGCGGATCGCCGTCGGTGAGCAGGGTCAGCGGCGGCAACTGATAGTCGCCGTCGATCTCGCGATCGGTGACGAATTCCAGCTGCTGTTGCGGCGGCGGTTCCGGGGTCTGGTCGATGACCTTGGGCGCCTTGCGGGCCTTGGGTTTGGCTGCCGCGGATTTTGCTGCCGCCGCCGGGGTTACGTCCCCCTCCGCGGAGATGTCCTTGGCCTCGCGCAGCGGCGGTTCCCCGAGCACCTCGGTGACCGCGTCCCCGCCACCGAATTCGTCGGCGGGGTAGTTCTCCTCGGGAGTACGGCCGCGACGCGACGAGCGGCTCTTGTGCCGCGGAAAACCGTCGGCGTCATAGCTTTCCGGATCGTAGAGGCCGTATTGCCCGTCGTGATCGTCGTATTCGCCATCCGGAACACCGAACAGTTCCCGTAGCCGATGCGGCACTTCCCGCACCGTCGTGCCCGTTACCAGCAGCAGGCCGAAGACCATGGCCAGCAACAGCAGCGGTACCGCCAGCCAGGCGGTGAGACCGTTGCTCAATGGCCCGCCCATGACGAAACCGACGAATCCCGCGGCGTGCGCGCGCCCGTGTACATCGGTGGGCGAACCGGCCAGGACGTGCCAGATGCCGAGCGCCGGCAGTCCGATCAGCAGGCCGCCGAGGACCAAGCGGGGACGGATCTCCGGCCGCGGTTCGGTACGCATCAGCACGACCGCGATCCCGGAGGCGACGAAAGGCACCACGGCGGCGACGGATCCGGCGATGGCCCGAACCGCGGCATCGACCCAGTGCCCGACCGGACCGCCCGCCGACATCCAGACCGCGGCGGCGATGATCACGCTGAATGCCACCAGCGCCAACGCGATTCCGTCCCGGCGATGACCGTGTTCGATCTCCCCGGCGCGGCTGATGGTGCGGGTGGTGGCGCCGAATCCGCGTGCCAGCACGGACCAGCTGTTTCCGATCCCCCGGCCGAGCACCGCCAGCGGCGCGGTCTGCGGCGTCCTGCGCACCGGCCGCCGGGCCGGCGCCCGTCCGCGCGGCGTCGATCGCGCGCGAGAGCCACCGGTGCGAGTCCGCGCCGGAGCCCGCCCCCGGGTGGATCCCGCCCGCGAACTCGTTGTCGTGGTGCCGCGGGACTTACCTGCCATGACCTCAGGCTAGCCGCAACAGCCCCATCGGGACCATCCGCAACACCCATCCCAGCCACATCATTGCCGACCTCACAGCGCCGTCAGCAGCCGGATTCAGCTGCCGGCCACCGGCCGGAGCACTACCGCCCGGCCGCCGGTATCCGAGGCCGAGCGGGGATGTTTCAGACGCTGCGGTCGGAGGCGAACACCGCGGCGACGTCGTCGACATCACCGGTCGCGTCGACCCGGACCTCGTTGCGGCCGAATGCGTGCAGCAGCAGTTCCGACGGCTTTCCGGTCAGTACCACCGCGTCCCCGCCGACGTTGTGCGCGGTCACGCGTTCACCGTCCGGTGTCGCCAATACCACCGTGACCGGGGATTTCCGGTAGGCCATTCGCGCCATCCGCCGCACGGAGGACCACAGTTTCGCCTCGTCGTCGGGTGGCAGCAGGCGGGGCCGCCAATCCGATTGCGCGCGCAGCACATCCTCGTGATGGACGAACATCTCGGTCAGATTGACCACGGCATCCACCGGTTTGAGTGGTGACCACCACGGCGGTCCGGTGCGAATCTGCTCCAGCAGGTCGGTGAACGGCTGCTGCGCCGCCTTCGCCTGCACCGATTCGAGGTAGCCGGCCAGCGGTTTCAGCAGAATTCCGGGTGATGCGTCGGGACGCCGCTCCCGGACCACCAGATGGGCGGCCAGATCGTGCGCGGTCCAGGTCCCACACAGGGTGGGGGCAGCGGGCCCGGCCGCCGTCATCGCCGCGACCAGGGCCCGGCGCTCCCGTTGAGCCATACTCATGCGGCCGAGCGTAATGGCCGGGGTGCGCGGGCGGTAGCAGAGCGTGTTCACCCCGAAACCCATTGCGGTCCCGATCAGCACGGCACGCAATGGGTTCCAGGTGCAGAAGACAGCGACCGAACCTGTTCGACCGGTCAGACGCCGATGACCGTGGGCACGATCATCGGGCGGCGGCGGTAGGTGTCGGCGACCCAGCGGCCCACGACTCGCCGCACACCCTGAGCGATGCGATGGGTATCGGTGACGCCCTCGCCGGCCAGACGCAACAACTCCGCCTCGACCAGGTCCTGCACACCCACGAGCGCACCCGGATCGTCGGAGAAGCCGCGCCCGCTGACCTCCGGTGCGGTGACCGCCTTACCCGTGGTCTCGTCGACGGCGACGGTGATCGAGATGAAGCCGCCCTCGCCGAGGACCAGGCGATCCGACAGCGTGGATTCGCCGACGTCGCCGACCGACAGGCCGTCGACATATACCTGTCCGACGGGATATCGGCCCACGATCGAGGCGATGCCGTCGACCAGGTCGACCACCACACCGTCCTCCGCGAGCACGACCCGGTCCTCCGGCACGCCGGTCGCCACCGCCAGCGCGGCGTTGGCGCGCAGGTGTCGCCATTCACCGTGCACCGGCATGGCGTTGGTGGGCCGCACGGCGTTGTACAGATACAGCAGCTCACCGGCCGAGGCGTGGCCGGAGACGTGCACCTTCGCGCTCTGCTGGGTGACTACCGTCGCGCCGAGCCGGGCCAGGCCGTTGACCACGGCGAATACCGCGTTCTCGTTACCGGGGATCAGCGAGGAGGCAAGCACCACGAGATCGTCGGCGCGAATATTGATCTGGCGATGGTCGCCGCGCGCCATCCGCGACAGCGCCGACAACGGCTCACCCTGCGAACCGGTCGAGATCAGCACCAGTTTGTGGACGGGCAGGTTCGCGGCCTGGTCCAGATCGACGACGAGGCCGTCGGGAATGGTCAGGTAGCCCAGATCCTGGGCGATCTGCATATTGCGGACCATCGAGCGGCCGACGAAGCAGATCCGGCGGTTGTAGCGCTGCGCGACGTCGACCACCTGCTGGATGCGATGCACGTGGCTGGCGAAGGAGGCGACGATGACCCGGCCCTTGGCCTTGCCGATCACATTGTCGAGCACGGGCCCGATCTCACGTTCCGGCGTGACGAATCCGGGGACCTCGGCGTTGGTCGAATCGACCAGGAACAGGTCGACACCCTCGTCGCCCAGGCGCGAGAATCCGGCCAGGTCGGTGAGCCGGCCGTCGAGCGGCAGCTGGTCGAGTTTGATATCGCCGGTGTGCAGTACCAGGCCCGCGGGGCTGCGAACCGCGACCGCGATGGCATCGGGGATCGAGTGATTGACCGCGAAGTATTCGCACTCGAACGGGCCGTGGCCGGTCTTCTGCCCCTCGGTGACCTCGATCAGCTTGGGCTGCAGACGATGTTCGCGGCATTTCGCGGCCACCAGCGCGAGCGTGAACTTCGAACCCACCACCGGGATATCGGGACGCAACCGCAGCAGGAACGGCACCGCGCCGATGTGATCCTCGTGGCCGTGGGTCAGTACCACCGCGGCCACCTCGTCGATGCGATCTTCGATCGGGTGGAAGTCCGGCAGGATCAGATCGACGCCGGGCTGCTGGTCCTCGGGGAACAGCACACCGCAGTCGATGATCAGCAGAGTGCCGTCGTATTCGAAGACGGTCATATTGCGGCCGATCTCGCCGATTCCGCCGAGCGCGTAGACCCGCAGGCCCTGCTTCGGCAGCTTCGGCGGCAGCCCGGCCGGGAGCGCGGCCGAAACAGGTTGCGGTGCAGACTGTTCCGCGCGACCACGAGTGTTCTGCCGACCGCGGCCGGCGCGGCGCGGCGAGCGGCCGCGATCGGCGCTCTGCTCCGCTCGCGCGGGCTGCTCGGCCGTCCGGCCGCCGCTCGCGCGCGATCCGGCGGACTCGGCCTTGCGCGCCGGTTCGGCCTTGCCAGCCGGTTCGGCCTTGCCAGCCGGTTCGGCCTTGCGCGCCGGTTCGGCCTTGCGCGCCGGTTCGGCCTTGGCGGCCGGTTCGGGCGGCGAAACCTGTTCCGGTGCAGGCGATACGGGCTCCGCACGTGGTGCGGCGGCGGGCGCCGGGGCGGGGGCGCCAGCCGCTCGACTCGCGGACCGGCGGCGGGGAGGACGGTTGGTCGGCTCACTCATGCAAGTACCCCTGCCAGTCGCAGGTCGGCGATAACGGCTTCCAGATTCGCCCCCGCGGGCATCAGTTGCGGCAGCCGCGGCTCACCCACCTCCATACCGAGCATCCGCAGCGAGGATTTGATCAGCGCGACACCGCCGACCCGGGCCATCGCGCGATTCACGGGCAACAAACTGGCATTGATGTCGCGGGCCGCCGTGACGGCCCCGGCGGCATACGCGTCACGCAGCTGCACGAGTCGTTCCGGCACCAGATGTCCGATCACGCTGATGAACCCGACCGCACCCACCGACAGCCAGGGCAGATTCAGGACATCGTCACCCGAGTAGTAGGCGAGTCCGGTATCGGCGATGATCTCGGCACCGGCACCCAGGTCACCCTTGGCGTCCTTGACCGCGACGATATTGGGATGTTCGGCGAGGCGGCGCAGGGTGTCGGGAGCGATCGGCACGATCGAGCGCGGCGGAATGTCGTAGAGCGTCACCGGCAGATCGGTGGCGTCGGCGACCGCGGTGAAATGCGCGAGCAGCCCCTCCTGAGAGGGTCTGGAGTAGTACGGCGTCACGACCAGCAAACCATCGGCACCCGCCCGCTCGGCGTTGCGCGCGAGCTCGATGCTGTGCGCGGTGTCGTAGGTTCCGGCGCCCGCGATGACGGTGGCACGGCCGCCTACGGCGTCGACGACGGCATGGAGCAGATCGAACTTCTCCGATTCGGTGGTGGTCGGCGATTCCCCGGTGGTGCCGGAGATGGCGAGCAGATCCGCGCCACGGTCGACCAGTCGCGAGGCGAGTGCGACGCCGGAATCGACATCGAGCTTGCCCTCGGCGGTAAAGGGGGTCACCATCGCGACACCGACCGTGCCGGACGCGCGCAGCTCTGTTCGCGTCGATTCACCGTTCGTCATGGTCAGAAAGGCTACCCGGTCGCCGAGACGACACCGAACCGTCGTCGGACATATCAGCCGACAATCCGGTCACAGTACAGCGGCGACGTCATCGACGGCGGCTTGATGGACCTGGCGCGACGCCAGATACGGCGTCATACTGATGTCATGGATCTGAACAAGTACACCGCCCGCCTGCATGACGACCTCGTCGCGGCCGCCGCACTCGGCGATGAGAAGACCCAGGCCACCGCTGCCGCGCTCGCCGCCGCCACCGAGAATTCCCTGCGCCTGACACTGCTGGCCGCGCTGTCGGATCTGGCCGGTGAGATCAACGCCGGCCTCGACGACCGTGCCATACATGTCGCCCTGTCCGGCACCGATGTGACGGTGGAGGTGCGCCGCACCCGCTCCGAGGATCCACATCCGACCTTCGAGGAGATGACCGGCGATATCAGCCGGGTCACCCTGCGCATGGTCGAGAATCTGAAGTCCCGTGCCGAGGAGGCCGCCACCCAGAGCAACCAATCGCTGAACTCGTGGCTGGCCGGCGCCGTCCAAGGCGCGCTGCGTGACCAGATGCGAAAGGGCGGGCCGGGTAGCGGCGACAGCTGATTCAGTCGACCACCGTGACCGTGCCGTCGGCGCCGATCTCGGTCCGGCGGTCATGATCGGGTGCCTGGGTGAGCACCGTGGCCAGCACCCGACGTCCCGGCGGCAGGATGCGGACGGTCACCGATCCGGCATTGGCGGCATCCAATTCCTTTGCGGCGGTGGCAATCACCCGCTCACGCAGCCAGTGCGCGGCGCCGTCGAAAGCGCCGTCGTCGAGAAGGACGACCTCCACCCCGCGCGCTCGCGCACCGCGTGCGGCACCGCTCAGCTCATCGGTGGTCAGCTGCGGCGCGCGCAGGCCGTCGCGCAGTTCGGCCTCGAGCAGCCGGCACTGTTCCCGCTCGCCGGTGGTGAGAGCCCCGCCGTCGGCGATCCGTTCCAGAATCGGCCGGGCCAGCCGATCGAGCCGGGCCAGCTGACGTGTGCGCTCGGCCTCGGCGGCCACCATGGTCGCCTCGGCCGCCGCCTGCGCCGACGACTCCTCGTGCAGTCGGCGCAGCGATCGCTGAGTGGACCGCATGATCCCGGCGAAGACCGAGATGGCGATCACCGTGCCGACCGGGACGATCGCCGCGACGGTCGCACCGGGCGTCAGCCATGCCTGCACACCGTCGACGACCAGCACGATAGCGACCATGGCCACCCCGATCCAGGCCGCCGCCATTCGCCCGCGCAGCACCAGCACCGCCAGCAGATATGAGGTCGCATACGTCGTCCACACCATGTAGCGGGCGTGCGGCGAGGTCTGATCCGCCGACGCCAGCGCGGTGGCGACCGCACCGGCGGCGGCCACGAATACGGTGACGGCCCCCGGCAAAGGCTCCCCCGGGACGATCAGCACCAGTGCACCGGCCACCACCATCACGATCAATGCCGCCACAGCGGACAACGTGGCGGTGGCTTCGAAGTTGCGTGCCATGTAGAGCGCGATGGTCACCTCGAGTATCACGAGGAACAGCCAAGCCGCCCCGCCCCGCAGGCCCAGCAGTTCACGCAGCCCGAATTCGGCGTCCCGGCACGAATCAATACTCACCGTCGCCACCCCACACCAGGGTCACCGCGGTTCCCTCTCCGACTTGCGATTCGACGAATCCGGCGCCGCCCGCGAGCCGGCGCATCCGGCCGAGAATGCTCACCGAGATCCCCAGCCGGTCCGCGGAGACCGCGCCGACATCGAAGCCGGCCCCGTCGTCGGCGAAGATCACCCGGATACTGCCCGCGCTGATCGTGCAGGTCACCGTACGGGCGACCGGCCGGGCGGGCACCGAGGCATGCCGCAAACTGTTGCGCACCGCCTCGGCCAGCGCCGCGGCCACTGTGCGCGCGGCCGCGGCCGGCATCCGGAGATCGTCGAATCCCGGCCAGGTACGGGTGGCGAATCGGATATCGGGATTGACGTCGTGCACCGAGGCACGCAGGAAACTCACCGCGGCGGGCGCGTCGAGGATATCGGGCCCGGCTGTCTCGACCCGGATCTCGTCGAGCTGTTCGAGGGTGTGTTCGGCCTGGCGGCGCAACGCATCCGAGGGCGCACGGCCGCGCGAGGCATCCAGCAGTGTGGACAGCACCGCGTCGTGGATCAGCGCCGCGAACCGCGCGCTCTCGTTGTCACGCGCGGCGGCCGCGGCGGCTTCGGCGGCCTGCCGGCCCGCTGCTTCCGATTTCCGGTCCACCCGGCTCGCCGCCCACAGCGCCGACGCCGCACACCACAGAAACAGTGCCGACAAGCCTCCCGCGCGCGCCCAGGCACTCAGCACGGACAAGGCCGTGAACGGTTCGGTCAGAAAGATATTCGTGGCCGCGACCGCCATCGATCCCACCAGCAGGTAGCCGATGGCGACAGCCATCGGCCAGGCCAGCGTGGCGGTGAGCATGCCGAGCGCCAGGATCCGATACAGCCACACCGAGGTCGCGACGATGCTGTGGGGGTCGACCGCGACAATCATCGAAGCCAGTGCGGCCAGGTAGGCCACCGCGGCGCAGGCGGACACGTTCCGGATCGCGCGCGGGCTCGCCGATACCGACACCAACGCCAGGACGGGAAACAGCCCGAAGGCGAGCAGCCCGGCGACCGGCGTCCACCAGCCGGCGGCGAGCCGGGCCTGTTCGGTGATCTCGGGAAGCTCGGCCAGGCCCATGATGACCCCGCCCACCCCGATCGACAGGCCGAGCCGGCGCAGCACCCGCTCGGAAGCGGGAACATTGTGCCGCAACGATATTCGGGCCGGCATCCGAATACCGGCAGCGGCCGCGGTCCGCGCGAGGATCCCCGGCGTACCGACCGCGATCACGGGTGGCTGTTGCGTTCGGGCACCGGCAGCCACCCGTCCTCCACCGCACGCTTGTACAGATCGGTCTTGGTCGGGGCGGGCCGTCCCGCATCGGCATACTTCTGGCGGATCCGGCCCAGATAGTCGTTGACCGTCTGCTCGGACAATCCGGTCAGGCGCGCCACCCGGGATGCCTTCTCTCCCGACCCGTACAGGGTCAGCACCTCCTGCTGACGAGGACTGAGGCCCACGTCGGGCAGTTGCGGATCACCGTCGATGGCCGCCGCCCAGTCGGTGGTCACCACCTGCTCACCGCCCGCCGCCGCACGGACGGCCGCGACCACGGTCCGCACATCCTCGGATTTGCGCACCACCCCGAGCACTCCGGCTCGTGCCGCGGACCGCACCAGGAAGGGGTTGTCGGCGCCGGTGAACACCAGCACCTCGAGCCCCCGCTCCCGCAGGGCCCGCACATTGTCCTGCGGCCCGGAACCGTCGGCCAGCCGCAGATCCAGAATCACCAGATCCAATTCCGCTGCCCTGGAAAGCAATTCCGCTACCGTCCCAGCGGTCGCGACCAATTCCAGATCGCTCTCGCCGGCGAGCATACTTTCCACTCCGAGCGCAACCGACTCATGATCTTCGACCAGTCCGATTCGCCGCGGTGGCGTCATAGCGATCCGCCTTTCCGAAACCCCGAGCACCTCACCGCACCACGGAACCGTGGGAACGCGGGCGGCCTTCCGTCGAGTATGCCGGGACCGATGATCTCGGTGTGAGACACCAGAAATCGGGGGTGTGCCCCGCCGATGACCTCCGGCCAGTGGGCATGTGCCAGGTGGAGCCTGCGTTGGACGTCGCTCTATCCCATCAACTGCGCGGCGACCGTCGCCCCGAGCTCCCAACAGGATTCGAGATCGTCCTTGGCCGGCTTACCCGAGACCGCCACGTACTCGGCGGCTTTCGTCCACCCCAGCCCGGTCGTGATCGAGGTGACGCCGCGTTCGGCTCCCTCCGTGCCTTCGTTACCGTGCAGGTAGAGACCGAACGGCCGTCCGCGCGTCGAATCCAGGCACGGGTAGTAGATGACGTCGAAGGCGTGCTTGAGGCCGCCGCTCATGTATCCGAGGTTCGCCGGAGTGCCGAGTACGTACCCGTCAGCCTCCAGCACGTCGGTCGGAGACACCGCCAGCGCAGCCCGTCGCACGACCTCCACGCCCTCGATGTCCGGATCGGTCGCTCCGGAAACCACCGCCTCGAACATCGCCTGCATGAACGGAGAGGGCGTGTGGTGAATGATCAGCAGGGTCGGCACGCCTGCGAGCCTACTGCGATCGGCACCCGCGCCCAGGTCGTGCCACTCGCCCGAATTCGTGCCCGTCTCCGAGAGACAACGTGACCGGCACTGCCCGCATCCGGGTAGCGCCCACATTCCCGCGGTCACCGCCCGCGTTCGACCCGTTCGATCCACTCGGTGAGAAGTGCGCGCAGGAGATCCGGCTGCTCATACACCACCTCGCCCGCGCGGATCTCCATTCGGGCAAGCTACCGCGCCGCACGCGTCGCAACAATGCGCCAGGCCCGGTCGCCTGCCCGCGCGCTGCTTACGCCGGATTCAGCCGGGGTGTCGAGGGGAAGGTGACCGGGAGTGCCGCCATCGCGCGATGGAAGGGGCCGGGGCGCCAGGTGATCTCGTTCGGTTCCACGGCCAGGAGGATCTCCGGCAGGGTGTCGAGCAGTTGATCGATGGCGTCCTGGACCACCAGGTAGGCCACGGTGCGGGCCGGGCACGCGTGCGGGCCCACACCCCAGGCCAGATGCGACCGGTTGCCGGTGCGATCGCCGCCGGCGATCACCGGGTCGTTGTTGCAGGCGGCCAGGCTGACCACGACCGGTTGGTGAGCGGGCAGCCAGGTGTTGTCGATCAGGATCGGCTGGCGCGGATAGGTGATGGAGAAGTTGGCCATCGGCGGATCCTTGAACAGCACCTCGTCCAGCGCGTCGCGGGTGGACAGACTGCCGCCGAGCATATCGCCGCCGAAGCGGTCGTCGGTGATCATCAGCAGCAGGGTGTTGGAGATCAGATTCTGCTGCGGTTCGATACCGCCGCCGTAGAAGACGATCAGGTTGTAGAGCATCTCCTCGTCGGTGAGCTTGGCCGGGTGATGGGCCAGATGCGAAGTGAAATCGTCACCGGGCGCGGCGCGGCGCAGCTGGACCAGTTCCATCAACGCCCGGCTCAGATGTTCCAGCCCCCACGCGGCGTTCACCGTGTCGAACATTGCCGCCATGCCGGTGGCCACCCGCCGGCCCAGATCCGCCGAACAGCCCACCATCCGGTTGAGCACCTCGAAGGCCAGCGGGAACGCGTACTGGGACACCAGATCCGCCGAACCGGATTCACAGAAGTCGTTGATCAGCGGGATGGCGACCTTCTCGACCGTGGCGTGCAGGGTGTGCAGGTCGACCTCGTCGAAGGCCGCCGTGAACGCCTGCCGATACCGCAGGTGAGCACTGCCGGCACTGCGTATCACGTTCGGATACCACTGCATGATCGGACGCACCGGGCAGTCCTCGGGAACGGACTGTTGCCATGCTCTCGGGTCGGCGGGGAAATGGTCGGGATCGTTGAGGATCTGCAGCGCGGTGTGATAGCCGATGACCAGCGTCGCCGGTACGCCGGGCGACAGTTCGATCGGTACCAGCGAACCGTGGCGTCTGCGCATCTCCCGATAAGCGCGGTGCGGGTCGGCGACGAATTCCGGTGTGTCCAGCAGTGTTCGGGGGCCGTCGGTGTCGACCGGGGAACCGGTGTGCGGGCCCGGGAAACCGGGCGCGGCGGGAGCTGCTGACGGGTCGGTACGTGGTGTTGTCAAAAGAGGAGACTCCAGAGAATGAACCAGCAAGCATGACATGGGGATTCACTATCGGTTGTTAGTTAACAACATAACCTCGTGCTTGCGGTGGGAATTGGAGCTGCGGCAGCCCTACAGCAAGCTTATTCGCCAATCGGACTGTCGGCCGGGCTGGGAAGAACGTGCCCACAACGCTCCCCACTGTGCACAGTCGGCGGCGCCGCCAAGGCCACCGCCAAACTGCTCGCGACAACGGACCACGGCGATCATGCCTGGCTGCGCGGAACGCTGTTCCCTCTGCTGACACTGGGATTCGGATTGCTCTGCCTCGCGCTGATGCGGTCGGCGGGCCCGATTCCGGCGTGGTTTGCGAATCCTCGTGCCGGCACTGATCGCCGTGTGCGCGGCCGGGGCGGTATCGGCAGGGGACCCGATCGTGTTTCTGGTGAGTACGACAGTGTTCGCAACCCTGGCCGGCGTCCGGCTGATCGACACCGCTCGCCGTCGCGATGACACTCTCGCGGCGAGCCTGTTCGGCAACGAACGCTACCCAGTTGCCGCCGATCCCGGGAGACTCCATTTACTTGAACCCAAAACTGGTGCCACCGTTCGCTTGTCGAACAAATGATGCCGATTGCCGAGCTGTGGCCGGTGGACGCGCGAGAGGTTCCCGCGACCTATCCCGGGATCAGCGCGAATATCGTCACGACGAAGTCTTGTGTCGCACCGAACGGTTCGGAAATGTAGAAACCGCGACGCGACAACGACTTTCGTTCGAGAGGAATGCGGGTGCGGCCCCCGGAGACGATATTCGACAACACTCGCTGGTCGTAGTTGGCCCGGACATCGACCATCACGCTGAAGCGGATCTGCTCGATGGCGGGTCCGGTCCGCCAGAGGAGTTCTTCCGCTTCCGCCGGGATGGTCGCCAGGGAGAAGTTCTCACTCGATCGCGCCTTCTGGGCCGACCGGGGGCGGTAATCCGACCGGACTTCGGCGACCAAGATCTCTCGCATTGCTGCTCTCCCTTGCGTCGTGTCTACCGATGCGCTGATCGAGCCTAACAATCGGCATCGAACATTGGCGGGATCGAAAGCCGATCGGTACAGCGGGTTTGATCGGGGAGCGCCGCACCGGCAAGGTCGGCCGGCGCTCCCCCGGACGCGCTACCGCGCCGCGCGGTGGATCGGGAGCTCCCGATGTCCGTTGGTGACGATGCTCGGCAGCGGCCGCAGCTCGCCGGGATCGATCGCGAGTTCCATCTCGGGAAAGCGGTTGAACAGCGCGGGCAGGGCGACCGCCGCCTCGAGCCGTGCCAGCGGCGCGCCGAGACAGTGGTGCACTCCGTGACCGAACGCGAGATGTTCTTTCGACTGCCGTCCCGCGTCGAAGGCGTCCGCGGTGTCACCGTGCAGTTTCGGATCGCGGCCGGCACCGGCCAGGGACGCGATGATCACGTCACCGCGGGCGATGCGGACGTCCGGTGCGCCGGCGCCGCCGGCGATATCGATATCTTCCACCGCGAAACGCATCGGCATGTGCGCCAGCGGGGCATTCCATCGCAGGCCCTCTTCGATCACCTCGGACCACGGGGTTTGTTCCGCCAAGGCGGCTTTCCGCTGTCCGGGATTGGTGAGCAGTCCGATGATGCTGTGGTCCAGCAGATTTGCCGTGGTTTCGTGACCGGCGGTGATGATCAGCAGCAGCGTATCGCGCAGCTCCTGTTCGTCGAGCCGGGATCCGTCCGCGTCGTCGTGAGCGTTCATCAGCGCGGTGGTCAGGTCGTCGCCGGGATTGTCGCGCTTGCACCGCAACAGCTCTTCCATCAGGACGAACAGAGCGCCGAAATGTGCGCCGACTTCGGCGGGATCGAGGCTGGTGTCGAGGATTCCGTCCGCGTGGACCCGCAGTTGATCGTCCATCCCGGCGGGCACGCCCATCAGTTCGCCGATGACGCGGATCGGTAGCTCGGTCGCGAAACCCGCACGCAGATCGACGATTTCACCGGCGGGTACGGCGGACAACTCGTCGAGCAGATCGGCGACGAATGCCTCGATCCGCGGCCGCAGCGCCTGGGTGCGCTTATTCGTGAACGCCGGCGCGACGAGCCGGCGCAGCCGCTGATGCTGATCTCCGTATGTGGTGAGCATATTTCGCGCCGCCACCCATGGAAACATCACCCAGTCCTGGCCGATCTCGCCGTCGATGAGCCGCGGCCAGTGCTGTTGCGCGTCCTTGGAGACCCGCGGATCGGTGAGCAGCTTTTTGAGCACAGCGGCATCGGTCGCCGACCACGCCGGCACGCCGCCGGGCAGCACGACCTCGGTGATCGGGCCGCGAGCGCGGAGACGGGCCAGCTCGCCCTGGATGTCGGCGGCGCTGGGGTCCAGCACCAGCGACTGCATATCTGTCATCGGAATCCTCTATCAGGTGAGACGCATCGGCGGGCAGGCGGGAAACACCACCGGCAGCGCCACCAAGGCGCGGTGGAACTGCCCCGTCCTCCAACGTAGTTGCTGGGCAGGAACTTTCGGGCGAATATCCGGAAGGGCGTCGAGCAGCAGGTCGATGGCCTGCCGCGCGATCGTCTGTGTGAGGGGTTGCGCCGGGCACGCGTGCGGGCCGACTCCCCAGGCCAGGTGCGACCGGTTGCCCTTGCGGTCACCGCCGACGACGTTCGGGTCGTTGTTACAGGCGGCCAAGCTGATGACCACGGGCTGATCGGCCGGCAACCACACATCACCCACGAGTTGCGGCTGCCGGGGATAGCTCAGGCAGAAGTTGGCCAGCGGCGGATCCTCGAACAGCACCTCGTCGATGGCGTCGCGGGTATCCATGGCCCCGCTGAGCACATCGCCGCCGTACTCTTCGTCGGCCATCAACAGCAGCAACGCGTTCAGGATCAGATTGCAGGTCGGCTCGGTGCCCGCCGAGAACAGCAGCGCCGCCTGATTCACCATCTCCATGGGGTCGAGCGCGTCCGGGTGGGCCAGCAGCCGCGAGGTCAGATCGTCCCCCGGCCGGTCCCGCTTCTGTTCGACGACCCCGAGCAAGGCCTCGATGAAGCGCTGCTGCCCTTCTTCGGCACCGACTCCTTCCAGCATCGCGGCCATCCCCTGATAGGCCGCCGAGGCGGCGTCCTCGGGAAACCCCATCAGCTCGCTGAGCACCCGGAAGGTCAGCGGGAAGGCGTAATCCATCCGCAGATCCGCGGCACCGCTCTCACAGAACGAGTTGACCAGAGTCTCCGCGGCACGCGCGGCCGAGGTGTGGACGTTGTGCAGGTTCACGGTGTCCAGCGCGTCGCTGATCGTCCGCCGGTACCGGGCGTGTTCGGCACCCGCGGTCCGCAGCGCGTTCTGGCGATAGCCCAGCATCGGGGTGACCGGGCAGTCCGCCGGAGCGTTCTTCTCCCAGCGCCGCGGATCGGCGGGAAACCGGGCCTCGTCACCGAGGATCTGTACCGCTGCCTGATATCCGACCACCAGCGTGGCCGGGACTCCCGGCGCCAGTTCGATCGGCACCAGCGGCCCGCGCCCGCGCATGGCGGCGTAGGTACGATGCGGATCCGCCGCGAACTCGCTGGAGTCCAACCGGAACTGTGGGGCGTCGGGGCGTTCCGCCGGTCCGCGCACAGCCGGACGTCCGGGCCTCGGATCCGCGTTCGCGTCGTTCAGCATGCGCTACCCGCGCCGAATGTCACCTGTTCTGCTCGATATTTGGCCACGGCCCCGACCCTAGCGGAAAGTGTTGCAGTCCAAAGTCTTTGATACGACACCCAGCGCGGTAGCTTGTTGCGGAGGGGTAACCGTGGCGTAGTCCGGTGGTAACGGCGTCCGGACGCGCCGCGATGCGGCAGTGGTCCTCGACGGCGGTGTGGTAGGGGTTTGGTATGACGAGCAAATCGGCGGGCGGTGCGTCCAGTGCCGTCGCGGCATCGGCGCATGCGGCGTGCGCGCGGTTCCGGGGTACCGATCCACTGGTGGTGGGCCGCACCCGTCGCGCACTCGCCGCCGATGTCGGCTTCGCCGACGATTCGGGCCGTATCCCCGAGGCCCGCTGGATGCGGGCGATGACCTTCGAGCACCTGGTGCGCGATGAGAAGTTCGTCAGCGAGATCGCGACCACGACCGTGGGGCGGCTCGGACTGGAACGTCCCGCGGCGGTGGTCACGGCGAATGCGCTTGTGCAGCTGGACAAGACGGCCACATTGCTGGAGCGGGCGCACGCTCGGGCGCTGGCCGAGGGCGCCGCGACTCTGATTCACGGTCTGGCGATCGCGTTCCCGGGTTTCGAGGAGGATCAGGCCACCGAGGTCAAACCCGACTTCGCCGTGGTGGCTCCCGCGGTGGGTGGCGATCGGACCTGGCTGATCATCGGTGACGCCAAGGATTACGAGCGGGTGCGGTCGCGAATCCAGGACGGCCGGCTGCTGAAGGGTTTCCTGCAGGTCGCTCTCGGCGCGGAGGCCGCGGCGGCGTGGGCACGGCGGCCGGCGGGGATGGGGGTGCACACCCACGGTGTGCTGGCGGTGCCGCGCAATGCGTTCCTGCAACCCGAGGCACTGGTCGAGCAGCTCGACGATCATCGGGCCGAGGTTCGGATGCGGGTGGCGGAGCGGCGGCTCGAGGCCGAGCTGCGGCCCTATGACGAATCGCAGGATCTGCCGCGTTATGTCGGCCATCTACGGTCGGCGTTCGATCCCGCGAGTTGCACGACGTGCACACTGTTCTCCTTCTGCCGCAACGAACTTCGCACCTCGGCCGATCCGGCCGATCTACTGGTCGAGCTCGGTATCGCCGCGGATATCCGCCCGCAGTTGATCGGCCTGGTCGCGGGCACCGGCGGTGGTGAGTCGGCGCCTGCCTCGGTGGTCGCGAACGTGACCGCGACACGGGAGGGGGTCGCGCAACCCACCGGGCAGCGGCGGATCGATCCGGCGGGGTCGGCGGGCACCGTCAATGTGGTGATCGCCAAATCCGATACCGCCGCGCTCGGAATTCACGGGATCGCGTTGCAGCGGGTCACCGCGAACGGCCGGGAACCGTGGCGGCTCACCGTATTTCACGACCGTCAGTCATCACCGCGGACGCGGCGCGAGGTGATGCGACTGCTCGGCGCGGAACTGGGCAGGGCGATGGCCGGACAGCGCGAGACCGACCCGGAAGCGCCGAGTTCGGTGCATCTCGTGGTTCCGGACCCCGCCACCGCCGATGTGCTCGCCTCGATCGCGGACAACCTCGCGGGGATCGAACTCAGCCGGTTGCGGTGGGAGCACGACCGCGCGATGGGCCGCACTCCCCTGACCTTCGACGGTGAACCCGCGGAGATTCCGCCCGCACTGCCGGAGACCGCGCGCACCGCGGTGTCATTCCTGCTGGAAGAGGATCGCGCGCGGGCATTGGAGCTGCGCTCGCCGATCGTCGATGCGCGAGAAGCGCTGGCGCGGCACATCGTCGCCGGCGGACCGGCCGTCGCGTCGCAGCGATTGGACTATCTGGTGGGGTGGGCCGCGCCCGGCGATGCCGGCCGGCTGGATCCGCGCGAGTTCGAGGACCGGATCGAAACCGGCGAGCACACCCCGGGCGCGCGATTGACGAGTACGCGCTCGGATGCCATCTATACCGCGCTGGTCGGATCACGCGGTGTGCCCGCGGATCCCGCGACATACGAAGCGCTGGTCACCGAGGAATTGCGGTACAAGTGCTCGGTCCTCGAGCGGGCCCTCGACATTCTCGAGGACGTGCCGGATTCCGCGTTGCGGCAGGTACATCGGGCGATCGAGAGCGATGCGCAGGCGGTGTGGCGGCGGCGGCTCGCGTTGCACGCGTCGGATCTCGTGCGGTTCGGGCGCACGTATTGATACTGGCGCAATTCGCTGGTGCCGGTGATCGAGAGCGATGGGAAGTGCCGGGATCAGCTGCTGGCGCTGGGCAATCCGCAGATCGCGTCCGATCGGGCCGCGGCGGCCGGTGACCGGTCCATCGCCAACGCGACTGTCGTGCAGGTCGATCCGATCGTGTTGGCGGTCGACTCCCGGCGAATCGGGGACGAGTCGCGGATCGTGCTGTTGCACATCAACGGTGATCCGTGTGTAGAGCGTCCGGGAATCGAATCGGTCGTGCAGAAGGGCAGTTTCAAGTTCACGGGGCTGCCGATCGGCCCGCTGTCGAGCACCGGCGACGATGCGCGCCGGTTCGAGTGGGCGCCGCTGGCGGAGCCGGAGTTGTCGATCGGTGATCGGCTGGTCATCGCCGATTTCGAGTGGTTCTCCAGCAACAAGACCTACAAGGCCCTCAATGTCACCCGGCCCAAGTCCGACGAGATCTCCTCGCCCAGGGCCGACTGCGAGCCCGGCTCGTACGCGGAGGATCCCGACACGCACCGATACTGTTGCCGGCCGCACGAGATCTTCGAAGCCGACCGGGCCGACCAGCTCGCCGAACTCCGCGAAAACGGCGAACTCAACCCGCAGACGTGGCCGCCGGTGGTGGACGCGGACGCGTTCGAGGTCACCGCGGCCGGGGCGCCCACCGCGAATATGGCTGCCGCGTCGGCCGATCCGGTACCCGGCGATGTGACGATGGATGACCTCGAATGACAATCGAATTCACCCAGCCGCAGTCCCGGCGCACCGAGCGCGTGCATCACGCGCGGGCCGCGTCCGGCAACGCGGCCGTCGCCGACGAAGCCGTCGGGATTCTGCGCGACGCGCTGTCGGGTACCGCGCAGGTCGATCGGATTCTGATCAAAGCGGCCGCGGGAGCGGGTAAATCGTTCGTGCTGGCGCGGCTGGTCGCCGATGCGGTCGCGCATCCCCAGTGCGCGCGGGTGGCGATCGTCGCCTTCACCAACAAGCAGATCCACCCGCTCGCGAAATCGATCGGGCGCGGTCTCGGCAAGGACCGGGTGTGCCTGTTCGTGTCCAAGGACCGGCTGGCCGATGTCCCCGAGGACACCGCGGCGCATGCGACCGTGGCCACGAGTACCGCCGGTATCCCGGCCGAGTGCGCCGTCGTGATCTCCACCTCGCACAAGCTGGGTGCGATGGGCGAAGCGAAACGGCTGCGGGAGCATCTCGGCCCGTCCCGGCACGAGGATTTCGTCTTCGATGTGCTGTTCGTCGATGAGGCGTGGCAACTGCCGCATCATCTGTTCGACAAGGTCGCGAAGATAGCGCCGATCACCGTCGGCGTCGGCGATGTGGGGCAGCTGCCGCCGCTGGAGATCGGCACGAATCCGTGGCGCGGCGATCCCGGCTACAACCCCTACCGCGCCTGGCCCACCGATTTCGACACCGATGAGCGCACCTGGTCGGTGGAACTTCCCGCGGTGTGGCGACCGGCCGCCGGGCATCTCGATCTGTGGCGGGCGTTCTATCCCGAGTGGGCCGAGCTCAATTGTGTCGCGGCTCCGGGCGACCGGGGCCTGATCGTCGGCGCCGGCCTGCCCGGCGCGATCGCCCGGATCTGGGAGCAGGTCGGAACCGGTATTCCGACGCTGCTGGAAGTCGACGGCCTGCCGGACCCCGAAGCGGCCGATGTCGACCTGCCGCTGATGCAGACGGTCGAGTCCCTGCTCGATGGTCTACTGTCCGTGGGGTTCTCACTCCGGCAAGCGGTATATGACGGCACCGGGACACCCACCGGAGCCGTCCTCACCACGCAACCGGGCGACCGCAGCGGCGATCCCCTCATCACGATCCTCGCGACCCGGAATCAGGCGGTCGACGACGCGACCGACGTCGTGACACGCCTGCGCACCGAATACGGCCTCGACGACACCGATATCGTGGCGTCGACCGTCGACTCCTGGCAGGGCCAGACCAACGGGATCACCATCGCGATCCATCCACTGAACTCCGCCGTGGCGCTCGACGAATTCAACTCTGCCTTCGGCCGATTGGCCGTCACCTGCACCCGCGCCACCCACGGATTGCTGATGGTGACCCGTCCCGGACTCACCCGGCTTCTCGGCGAATCCCCCGCCCGCCCCGGAACCCCCTTCGGCGAACCCGGCAACCGGCAACTGCCCCGCCAAACCCACCAGCGCATCCTCGAAACCTTCGCCCGCGGCACCCTGGACACGGCCGGGCGGACCGCCGAAGCGGCATCCTGACGAGCGGCGATCTCATTCCCGCTCCCGTACCGCCGATGACCTCGGACCGGGGCGCCTCGGAACAAATCATCGGCCGGCGACCGTTGCCCCCAAAGGTAGAAACTGCGAGATCTGGAGGTGCGATGCTGGCGATCGGATTCGAAGAACCCGGCGGCCCGGAGGTACTGCGACCGGTCGAGGTACCCGAACCCCACGCGGGAGCCGGCGAGGTGCGGATCCAGGTCGTCGCCGCGGCGGTGAATCCGTCCGATACCGTGACGCGGTCCGGGATGGCACATGATCGCTACCGGGACGTGGCGCCGCCGTATGTGCCCGGATGGGACGTCGCGGGCATCATTGATGAGGCGGATCCGGAGACGGGCTGGGCGGTCGGTGACCGGGTCGTCGCGATCACACTGCCGGTGCTGGCCGGTGGCGGGGGCTATGCCGAAACCATCGTTGTCCCCGCGGGTCAGGTGGCCCACCTGCCGGAGGGAAGCGACTTCGTCTCCGCCGCGACACTTCCGATGAACGGGCTGACCGCCTGGTTCGCCCTCGATGCGCTGGATCAGCGGTCCGGTCGCCTGCTCGCGGTGACGGGCGCGGCCGGTGCGGTCGGCGGTTACGTGATCGAGCTGGCGAAAAAGCGCGGCTACACCGTCATCGCCGATGCGAAACCGTCCGATGCGCAGTCGGTCCGCGATCTCGGCGCCGATGTCGTCCTGCCTCGGGGCGAGGACCTCGCTTCGCGTATCCGCGCCCACGCACCGCACGGTGTCGACGCGCTGATCGACACCGCCCTCCTGGGCGACGCGGTACTTTCGGCCGTGCGCGACGGTGGTTCGTTCGTCATCCTGCGGCCCGCGGCACTCGGCGGCGGAGTCACGCCGGAGCGTGACATCTCGGTCCATCCCGTGATGGTCGCCGACCATCTCGACGAACCGCATGCCCTGGGTGAACTGAGCCGCCTGGCCTCCGAGGGCGCGCTCACCCTCCGGGTGGCCCGCACCTTTCCTGCCCAACAGGCGGCACAGGCCCACGAACTACTCGAGGCCGGAGGTGTGCGCGGCCGCATCGTGCTCGAATTCCGTTAGCCGACCGGATCATTCGCTGTGCGGCGGCCTCATTCGGGAAGTGCGGGCAGCTCCAGACTCTCGCGCAAGGTCGCGCCCACGTAGTCGCTTCCGACGATGTGACGACGGCGTAATTCCGGTAGCAGGCCGTTGGGCAGGAAGTCGCGAGTGCGGGGGTCATCGAGGCTACCGCTGGCCCGGACGGGTCTGCTGGACGGTCGTTCGGCCACGACGCATCGATTGCGCGCCGAGCAGTTGGCGCGAGAATTCCCGCGAATCCGCGTGGAGCCCGATCGGCTCTATATCGACCACGGCGATGTGGCCAGGAGCGCCGGGGCCGGCGCCGGTATTGATTTGTGCCTGCATCTGGTCCGCACCGATCATGGTGCCGCGCATGCCGCGCTGATCGCGCGGGTCATGGTGATGCCGCCGCATCGCGACGGCGGGCAGAGCCGATACGAGTCGCCGCCGACGGATTCGGACGGATTCGGCGGTCTGCTGGAATGGGCCGAGGGACGACTCGGGACGGCATTGTCGGTTGCCGATATGGCCGCGCACATCAACGTGTCGCCGCGCACGCTGGCTCGCCTGTTCACCGGTCGGCTCGGCATCGGCCCGGGGGCGTGGCTGCTGTCGCGCCGGGTGGCACAGGCACGAGCGCTGTTGGAAGACACCGACTTACCGGTCGATGTCATCGCCGTCCGGGTCGGTCTCGGCTCACCGGTCAATCTCCGCCGGCGCTTCCACGATCGGGTCGGCACCACGCCGGGCGCGTATCGGCGAACCTTCCGGCGCTGAGGGACCGGCCGGCACTCGCGTTATCGGAGCGGGTTCAGGACGCCGAGTCCCGCTCGGCCCGCTCCAGCGCCACCGCTCGCCGCATGACCTCGCGGGCGCGGGTGCGGTCACCGGCGTAGTCGTAGGCGCGGGCGGCGCGATAGTTGGTGCGCCAGTTGTCGGGGTCGGCTTCGTATTCCTCCTTGACCCGCTCGAAGAGTTCGTCGGCGGCCGCCTTCTCCAGGCGGCCCGAGGGGCGGCGCGGCAAATCCGAAGTGTCCAGTTCGAGGCCCTCGTCGTGGATGCGGCGGGCGAGGTGCTGGTGGGCGAGGGCGGCGCGGATGCTGGTCGCCACCACCCACACACCCAGGATGGGCAGGATCAGGACGCCGACTGCCAGCGCGATGGCGGCCGGTTTTCCGGAGTCCATCAGGTCGATCGCGATCCGGCCCAGCAGCAGGAAGTAGAAAGCCAGCGCGATCACGAGGAAGGCGATGAACGCGACGATGCGCAGGACCTGCCGGCCACTGTCGCGTTCCTGGCCACTCATGGCCGCACCTCACGACGCAGCGGCATCGTTTCGCTCACAGGTCGAGCAGGGGGTCGAGACCGACGGTGAGGCCGGGGCGGGCGCCGATCTGCCGCACGCCCAGCAGGACACCGGGGGCGAAGGAGCTGCGGTCGATCGAATCGTGGCGGATGGTGAGGGTCTCGCCCTGGGTACCGAACAGCACCTCCTGATGGGCGACCAGGCCCGCGAGCCGCACCGAGTGCACCCGCACGCCGTCGACACTCGCCCCGCGGGCGCCGTCGAGTTCGGTGGTGGTGGCATCCGGGCTCGGGCCGACACCTGCCTGTTTACGGGCGTCGGCGATGATCCCGGCGGTGCGATAGGCGGTGCCCGAGGGCGCGTCCGCCTTGTTCGGGTGGTGCAATTCGATGACCTCGACCGAATCGAACCAGCGTGCGGCCTGCTCGGCGAACTTCATCGACAGCACCGCGCCGATGGCGAAGTTCGGGGCGATCAGCACACCCACCTCGGGGGCTGCCGCGAGCCAGCCGCGCACCTGCTCGAGGCGAGACTCGTCGAATCCGGTGGTACCGACAACAGCGTGAATTCCGTGTTCCACCAACCACTTCAGATTCGGCATCACCACATCGGGATGGGTGAAGTCCACGACCACCTGGGCCCCGGCGGCGGTGAAGGCGTCGAGCGCGTCGTCCTTGTCGAGACCGGCGGCCAGTTCCAGGTCATCGGCCGCTTCGACCGCCGCGCAGATCGCCTGCCCGACCTTGCCCTGCGCGCCGAGTACGCCAACCCGGATCCGGTTCGTTGCCACCGTGCACTCCTCACATACCGTTCGATACCGCTTCGACAGCGCTGTGCTCAGAGCCTATCGGGCACCGGATACGGCCCCGGAACGCCGGTCACCCGGAAGTCGGCTACATCACCCGACGGCACGATCGCGATGCCGCGCCGAGCCACCGGCACGCGTCGTGTTCGCCGCGACGCCCGGACACCCACGAACCGGCGCGGGCATCCTGCTGCCCCGGAGGACGCAACGCCCACGCGGCCTCCGGCGGCACTCGGCAGTGTCTAGTCGAACACGATCACCTGGCGCAGGGCGTGGCCGGCGGCGAGTTCGTCCATGGCGTGATTGATGTCGTCGAGCCCGATCCGCGCCGACACCAGGCGCTCGACCGGCAACCGGCCCGCGCGCCACATCTTCACGTACTCGGGGATATCGCGGGCGGGCACCGCGGACCCGAGATAGCTCCCGACGATGGAGCGGCCCTGTGCCACCAGTCCCAGCGGTGAAATACTCGCCCGCGCTTCGGGATTGGGCAGTCCGACGGTCACCGTGGTCCCGCCGGGCGCGGTTGCGGCCACCGCGGTCTCGAAAGCCCGGACATTACCCGCGGCCTCCACCACGACCTCGGCGACGATGCCCCGATCGGCGATTTCCGCCGGGGTATAGACCTGGGTGGCGCCGAGTTCCCGGGCCAGCGTCAGCTTCTCCGGCACGGTGTCGACGGCGATGACCTCGCCACCGAGACTCTCCCGCAGCGAGGCCGCCACCAGCACCGCCGCCATCCCGACCCCGCCCAGTCCCACCACCATGATGCGGTCGCCCGGTCCCGGCCGTGCCGAGTTCAGCAGCGCACCGCCACCGGTCAGGACCGCGCAGCCGAGTACGGCGGCGATCTCCGGCGGGACATCGTCATCGACCGGGACCACCGATCGCCGGTCCACCACCGCGTGCGTGGCGAAACCGGAAACCCCGAGATGGTGCTGGACCTCGGCGTCGCCGCGGCTCAACCTGCGGCCGCCGCCGAGCAGCTCACCGCTGTTGTTGGCCGCACTCCCGGGTACGCAGGGTGTACGCCCGTCGGTGGCGCATCCCTCGCACTGTCCGCAACGCGGCAGAAAGGTCATCACCACCCGCTGCCCGATCGTCAGATCACTGTCGCCCGGCCCGAGCCGCTCGACCCGTCCGGCCGCTTCGTGCCCCAGCAGCATCGGCAGTGGCCGCACCCGATTCCCGTCGACCACCGACAGATCCGAATGGCACAGCCCCGCCGCCTCGATCCGGACGAGCAACTCGCCCGGCCCCGGCTCTCCCAGCTCCAGCTCCTCGACCACGATCGGCGTCGAGTCGGCATAGGGAACCGGATCACCGATCCGCTCGAGCACAGCACCACGAATCTTCATGGGACCGACGGTACCGGGCGGGCGAATATGTTTCGACAGTCAGATTGCCTCCGCAGGCGGATCGTCCGAAGTCACGGTCGCCGCGCCGTGGGCGACGTTCGATTCGGGCGCATCGGGAGAGACAGCCGGAAATCCACGAATGACCGCGCCTTCGGCCGAGACACTCCCGCGGTATATGACGCCGGTGAAATCCGGTGCCGGCACCGCGCCCCCGGGTCCGCCCATCCGGGCATTGTCGAAACTCGTATATGCGGCACCGAATTCGGTGTCTACGAACGTGATTCGCGGACTCTCGACCGAAACGTCCTCGAAATGAGTTCGCCTGCCCTCGAAACGAACACCGTCGAACCCGGTGGCGTCTGCGGCGAAGTGAGCACGTCTGAACGACGTGGACCGGCCGAGGAATCGCGCCCCGGTAAATCGCGTCCGCATTCCGCCGAATTCGGCCTCGGTGAAGTCGGCCTTCGCGTGGAAGACGGCGTCGATGAAGCTGGTGCCGACCCGTCCGGTATGAATATCACCGACTTCGGAGGTGAACCGCGCACCACGAAACAGGGCATGCCTATCGAAGCGCGCACCGTGGAACGTCACATGCTGACCAACAAATCGGACATTCTCGAAATTGGCCGATCGATCGCCGGTGAAGTGCGCGCCGCGGAAGTGAGTGTGGCGCCCAGCGAAGACCGCCCAGCGAAAGTCCACACTTTCCAGCACCGCATCATCGAAATTGAAATGGTATGTAGACCAGGATATCTCGGCCTGCGGACGCAGATGAGCGACAATCACCGCCACGATGGTCCGCCGCACCTCGCGATCGTTCTGCCGCACCTGGTAGACCCGCTCTACTTTTGTTTCCGCGCCCTCGTCACTGCCGGTGGTCGTGCGCGAGCTCAGATGCGTCGCGCCGTCGGCCGGATCGTAGGGCAGGCGCAGATATCCGCACATCACATCAATGCACTGCTGACGGCGGCCGCGGGCGGAGAACTCGTCGGCCACACCGGCCATGGCGTAGACCCCGGCCATCCGCACCGCGACATCGGCATTGCCCAGCTGTGCCGCTGCCGCCCCGAAAAGCTGTGCGAACCGGCCGCGTTCGTTGTCCCGCTGCCGCCGATAGGCCACCACCAGCGCCACCGCACCACCCACACCGGCCGATACCGACAGCGCGATCTTGGTCAGATCCAGCTGATTCGGGATATCGGCCTTGGCGCCGAGCAGCAGCCACAGTACCCACCACACGAATGCGGCGATGGCCAACGCCCCGAGCACAACCGAGACCACTGCCATCAGCAGCGCGGACCGCTGTATTCGTTGCGCCTGTCGTTCCAGGAATCTCCCCCGCCGAACCATGGCGGCATAGTAGCCGTTCGAGCGGTTCAGGCCGCGGTTCGACTGCCGCGCAACCCGATTGCCGCCGCGACGAGGCAGGCGACGGCGACGACCGCCGCGAACCACGGGAAGATGGTGCCCAATCCCCATTCGGTCGCCGCCCACCCCGCCAGAATGGTCGGCAGGGCCATCGCCGTATAGGCCAGCAGATAGTAGGCCGACATGGTCTCACCACGTTTGTGCTGCGGAACCACATTCGACAGGTGACGCAACGAGCCGCCGAAGCCCAGGCCGAAGGTCGCGCCGAGCAGCACTCCCGCGGCCAGTACCACGCCCCAATTGTGGGTGGCCAGGGCCGGCAGCGTCAGCAGCAGCGCGACCGCCATACCCGTATCGCCGATGACCGCCGCGCGCCGCGCCGGAATCGAGGTCGCGAACAACTGGGCCAGCGCCGCGGCCGTCGCCGTCGACGCGACCACGGCCCCGCCGAACACCAGATTGTGGACCCCGGTCTGCTCCGCCGCCAGCGAGGGATACAGCGACAGCAGCACACCCAGCACCGACCAGGCCGCCATCACACCCAGCGCCGAAAACCAGAAGTCGCCCCGAATCTCCTGCGGTACAGCCGGTTTCGCGATCCGGATGGGCCCCGATACCCGGGTGGTGTGGGTTTCGCTCATCACCACCACACCGACCGCGATCAACAGGCACAACACCGTGATCACCACATACGGCGTGCGCAGCGGATGCGGAACGTACTGCGCCAGCAGGGCCGAACCCAGAATCGCCACGGCCATACCGGCATTGAACGCCACCCCGGTCAGCTGGCCGGAGCGCGCACCGTGCTGCGGACGCAGATCCAATAGCGCCGCGGCGCTCGCGACCACCATCGCGCCGACTGCCACCCCGTGCAGTGCCCGCGCCACGAGCAGCATCGCCACATTGTCGGCGAACAGAAAAACGATCAGGCCGATCACCATCGTGGCCAGTGCACCCAGCAGCACCGGTTTGCGTCCGACCACATCGGAGACCTTGCCCGACACCAGCACCGCGGCCAATGCGGCGACGGCGTAGACGGCGAAGACAATCGTGGTGGTCAGTGGCGAGAAATGCCATTCCTTCTGATAGAGGCCGTAGAGCGGAGCGGGAGCTCCGGACACTCCGAGCGCTACCCCGCTGGCGACCAAAATCAGTGCGTAGGCCCACGACTGGCTGGTCCGCTGAGCCGGTGCGACCGTCACAGTTGCGGCCATCGATCTCTCCCCATCAGGTAAGTTTGATTGCGATCGAACTCAACCACCGTAACTACGGTTTGATTCCCATCAAACCGATTTTCCCGTGAGAAAGATCATGACCGAGACCAATACGCGCGTGGAATCCCATCCGGTCGCCGCCGTCCAGGACGTCCTCGGCGCCCTGCACGATCCGGTACGGCTGGAGATGGTGCGCAGGCTCAGCAATGCCGGCGAGCCGATGCGATGCGGCCTGCTCTACGACACCATCAACAAATCCACCGCCACGCATCATCTGAAGATCCTGCGGGAGGCGGGTGTCACCGAACGCATCGTGTCCGACGGGCAGACCTACGCGCGATTGCGCACCGAGGAAGTCGATCGGGCGTTGCCGGGCCTGCTCGCGGCAGTGGTCGGCGCGGCCAACCGGACCGCCGAGCAGGGCCCGGCACACGATTGAGTTCAGTCCACCAATCGCCGTACCGTTCCGGGCAATTCGCGGTTGCGCCGGTACGGCCCCGCGATCGCGGCAGCGTACGGCCGGGCGAGCAGGCTCGCCGCGATGGCCGACACCTCGTCGGTGGTCACCGCATCAATCCGGGCCAGTGTCTCGGACACGCTGCGGTGATTGCCGTAACTGAGTTCACTGCGGCCGATCCGGTTCATCCGCGATCCGGAATCCTCCAGTCCGAGGACCAGGCCACCGCGCAGTGACCCCTTCGCCCGGGCACACTCCGCATCGGTGATCCCGTCGGCCGCAACCTCTTCCAATACCCCGCGTGCCAAACTCGCCACCTCGCCGAGGTTTTCGGGCTGGCAGCCCAGATACACCGAGAACGCCCCGGTATCGGCGAAGGTGTCGACACTCGAATACACCGAGTACGCCAGTCCGCGCTCCTCCCGGATCCGCTGGAACAGACGCGAACTCAGGCCACCGCCGAGCACGGTGTTAAGGATCGACAGCGGCCAGCGCTTATGCCCTTCGTGCCGGCCGAACGCCCGCACGCCGAACACAAGATGCGCCTGTTCGCTGTCGCGATAGGACCGGTACAGCAGAGGTGCGGACCGCGTCCGGAAGCGGCCCTCGCGCCGCGGCGCCGGTTCACGCGACGGATCGAGCCGGGCACCGAACGCACGGTGGACCAGTTCCACCGTGTGCTCGTGTTCGATATTGCCCGCCACCGCGACCACCATCCGCTCCGGACGGTACCGGCGCAGATGGAATCCGCGCAGCTGAGCGGCGGTCATCTCTTCGATCGAGTCGACTGTGCCGATGACCGGCCGTCCGATCGGATGATCGCCGAACAGAGCGGTGAGGAAGCTGTCGCCGACCAGATCCTCGGGATCGTCGTCGCGCATCGAGATCTCCTCGAGCACCACCTGACGTTCCACATCGACATCGGCGGGCCGGCACAGTCCGTTGAGCACCACATCGGCGACCACATCGACCGCCAGCGGCAGATCGTCGTCGAGGACGTGGGCGTAATAGCAGGTCTGTTCCTTCGCGGTGAAGGCGTTGAGTTCGCCGCCGACCGCGTCCACGGCCTCCGCGATCTGCAGCGCCGAGCGCGTCGGGGTCGCCTTGAACAGCAGATGTTCCAGGAAATGCGCGGCACCGGCGACCGTGGGGCCTTCGTCGCGGGATCCGACACCCACCCAGACGCCGACCGAGGCCGAACGCACGCCGGGAACGTGTTCGGTCACCACTCGCAGGCCGCCGGGCAGCACCGTACGCCGCACGCCGCTGTCGGAGGAGGAACCTTCCGCGGCGAGTACCAGCGACGAGCCCCCCTGCTCGACCGAGAGCAAGGGGGCGGCATCGGCACCGGAAGTACTCGCCGGAGTGGTTGCGCGTGTGGAACGCGCGGCACGAGCCTTATTCCCCGACGCGCGCGCGGAACTCTCGGAGTTCGTCGCGCGCGCCGAGGACTTCTTCTTCGTCACACCCAACTATTACTCGGCCGCGGCCTCGGCGGCAGCCGGAACCTGCTCGACGTCGGAAGCGGATGCCTCCGCTGTGTCTTCTTCGGCGACCGGGACCAGCGAGATCTTGCCGCGGTTGTCGATATCGGCGATCTCGACGCGGATCTTGTCGCCGACGTTCACCACGTCCTCGACCTTGCCGACCCGCTTGCCGTTGCCCAGCTTCGAGATGTGCACCAGACCGTCGCGGCCCGGCAGCAGGGAGACGAACGCGCCGAAGGCGGTGGTCTTGACGACCGTGCCCAGGAAGCGCTCGCCGACCTTCGGCAGCTGCGGGTTGGCGATGGCGTTGATCGCGTCGATCGCGGCCTGCGCCGACGGGCCGTCGGTCGCGCCGACGAACACGGTGCCGTCGTCCTCGATGGAGATGTTGGCGCCGGTGTCCTCGGTGATCTGGTTGATCATCTTGCCCTTGGGCCCGATGACCTCGCCGATCTTGTCGACCGGGATCTTGATCGCGGTGACGCGCGGGGCGTAGGGGCTCATCTCGTCCGGGGTGGCGATGGCCTCGGCCATCACGTCCAGGATGGTCAGGCGCGCGTCGCGGGCCTGGTTGAGCGCACCGGCGAGCACCTTCGAGGGGATGCCGTCGAGCTTGGTGTCGAGCTGCAGCGCGGTGACGAAGTCCGGGGTACCCGCGACCTTGAAGTCCATGTCACCGAACGCGTCCTCGGCACCGAGGATGTCGGTCAGCGCGACGTAGCGGGTCTCGGACTCGCCCTTGTCGTTGGTGACCTCATCGGACACCAGACCCATCGCGATACCGGCGACCGGGGCCTTCAGCGGCACACCGGCGTTCAGCAGCGACAGCGTGGAGGCGCAGACCGAGCCCATCGAGGTGGATCCGTTGGAGCTCAGCGCTTCCGACACCTGACGGATGGCGTAGGGGAACTCCTCCTGGCTCGGCAGCACCGGCATCAGGGCCCGCTCGGCGAGCGCGCCGTGGCCGATCTCGCGCCGCTTGGGCGAGCCGACGCGGCCGGTCTCACCGGTGGAGAACGGCGGGAAGTTGTAGTGGTGCATGTAGCGCTTGGAGGTCTCCGGACCGAGCGAGTCGATCTGCTGCGCCATCTTCACCATATCGAGGGTGGTGACGCCCAGGATCTGGGTCTCGCCACGCTCGAACAGCGCCGAACCGTGGGCCCGCGGAACCACCGCGACCTCGGCGGACAGGGCACGGATATCGGCCAGACCGCGACCGTCGATACGGAAGCTGTCGGACAGGATCCGCTGGCGCACAAGCTTTTTGGTGACCGCACGGAATGCCGCGCCGATCTCCTTCTCGCGTCCCTCGAAATCCTCGGCCAGTGCGGAGAGCACCTCGAGCTTGATCTCGTCGGTGCGCTCGTCGCGCTCCTGCTTGCCTGCGATGGACAGCGCCTGACCCAGCGGAACCTTCGCGGTGCCCTCGACGGCGGTGTAGACGTCGGCCTGGTACGGCGGGAAGAGCGGGAACTCCTCGGTGGGCTTGGCGGCCAGCGTGGCCAGGTCGGCCTGTGCCTTGCACAGCCGGGCGATGAACGGCTTGGCGGCCTCGAGGCCCTCTGCCACAACGGCTTCCGTCGGCGCCTGCGCGCCGGCCTCGACCAGTGCGATCACCTTGTCGGTGGCCTCGGCCTCGACCATCATGATGGCGACATCACCGGATTCGACAACCCGGCCGGCCACGACCATGTCGAAGACGGCGTTCTCGAGCTGCTCGACGGTCGGGAACGCGACCCACTGGCCGTCGATCAGGGCGACGCGCACGCCGCCGACCGGGCCGGAGAAGGGCAGGCCGGAGATCTGGGTCGACGCCGACGCGGCGTTGATGGCGACCACGTCGTAGAGGTCATTGGGGTCCAGGCTCATCACTGTGACGACGACCTGGATCTCGTTGCGCAGGCCGTCCACGAACGACGGGCGCAGCGGGCGGTCGATGAGACGACAGGTGAGGATCGCGTCGGTGGAGGGACGGCCCTCGCGACGGAAGAACGAGCCGGGGATGCGGCCCGCGGCGTACATCCGCTCCTCGACGTCGACCGTCAGCGGGAAGAAATCGAACTGGTCCTTGGGGTGCTTACCGGCCGTGGTGGCCGACAGCAGCATGGTCTCGTCGTCCAGGTAGGCGACCACGGAGCCGGCGGCCTGCTTGGCGAGGCGCCCGGTCTCGAACCGCACCGTGCGGGTGCCGTAGCTGCCGTTGTCGATCAAAGCCACCGATTCGAACACACCGGGTTCGACCTCGATGGCGGAACTGGTCTGGGTTTCGGTCATATTTCTGTCTCAACCTCTCGTCTCGCCGGATCCAGCGCCGTCGGCGCGATCCGGCTGGTGTCCCTGTGCTGTGACCTCCCGCCGAAGGCAGGGGCCGCCCCGCACAGGGCGGGCCGTACCCGGGTTCGGGCGCGCGGCAACCCTCCTGGTTGCGGCGCGCACACCCGGCCGATCCCCCATGGAACCGGCGACGCGGAGGCGGTCATCGATCGAAGCCCGCCGACACTCTTGTCGAAAGGCCACTACCGAAGACCGACGCCACGCGTGCGGGTGCATACGGCTGGTGCGGTACCGAATATACGACTACCGATATATACGACTAACCGACGGGGAGAGTCTATGCCTCCCCGCCGGCTGCGCGTTAACCAGCTGCGAATGTCAGCGCGTCTCGTTCGCGTCCGTGCGGGCGCGAAGAGATCAACGCCGCAGGCCGAGCCGCTCGATCAGCGAACGGTAACGCTCGATGTCCTTGTTCTGCAGGTACTTCGACAGGCGCCGACGGCGGCCGATCAGACCCAGCAGGCCGTGGCGAGTGTGGTGATCGTGCTTGTGCACCTTCAGGTGCTCGGTGAGGTCGGAGATCCGCTTGGACAGCATCGCGATCTGGGCCTCCGGCGAACCGGTGTCCTTCTCGTGCAGACCGTATTCCTTGAGGATGGCCGACTTCTGCTCGGTGGTCAGAGCCACGTATTCACTCCTGATTTCTCAGTCCGCGCTCGGGATACCGGGAAATTCCCGGGCGGGCGCCACCGCGGACCGCAGCAGACCCGACGAGCCAGCATACCGGATCACCTGCGCCGATCCGAATCGGCCGTCTCGCCGCCGACTCGGCGACGCCGGCCGCATTACCCGCGGAGTAATCGCTTCCGTTCCCTCCGGCTGCGAATGTCGATGGCACACCACCGAAGAGGAGATGACGATGCCGAACTTCCGCGCCGCCGACCGGACCACCCTCGCCTACGAGGAGTACGGGACGGGCGCCCCGATCGTGTTCCTGGCCGGATGGTCGCTGAACACCGATATGTGGGAACACCAGGTGCCGTACTTCGTCGAGCGCGGCTACCGCTGCATTCTGCTCGACCGGCGCGGACACGGCCGCTCCGACCGGCCGTCGGGCGGATACGACAACGACACCCGCGCCGGCGACGTGGCGGCGCTGCTCGAACACCTCGACGTGCGCGACGCGGTGCTGGTCGGTCACTCCGGTGGCGGCGCCGAGGCGATCCACTATCTGGCCCGCCACGGTCAGGACCGGATTCGGCGGCTGGTGCTGGTGGCCGCGGCCGCGCCGAAGCTCAGCTGGAGCGAGGACCATCCCGCGGGTGTTCCGCAGGCGCTGCTCGACGCGTCGATCGCCGCGCTGCGCACCGACCGGGCCAAGTGGATGGCCGATCGAGCTCAGGGCTATTTCGCGACCCACCTGGGCAATGATGTCTCTCCGGCACTCATCGAACAGGAGGTCCGCCGGACGCTGTCGACCGCGCCCTGGGCCGCGACGACGATGCAGCGTGTGATCGCCGACTCCGATCTGCGCCCGGATCTGGCGGAGATCACCATTCCGGTACTGCTGCTGCACGGGCAGGCGGACCAGTCGATCCCGATCGAGCCGAGCAGCCGGGTGGCGGTACGACTGCTGCAGGACGCCGTACTGAAGGAATACCCCACGGCAGGGCACGGGCTCTACGTCACCCACGCCGCCGAACTCAACGCCGATATCGCCGAATTCGTCTCGGCGTGAACGGGATTCGTGACCGCTACCGATTTCACGGCGGTCACCGGGCCGTTCGCGACGACCGGTGCGGAATCAGCGGTCGGCGTCCCCGGATTCGGTGGTCGCCAGGATCTGCCGAGTCTGCTCGACGTCGTCACTCATCGCGGTAATCAGCTCATCCACCGAATCGAACCGGCGCATACCGCGCAGATGCCGGACGAAATCGACCGCCACGTGCTGGCCGTACAGATCGGCCTCGGTGTCGAGGACGAAGGCCTCCACGGTGCGGGTGCGGCCCGAGAAGGTGGGATTGGTGCCCACCGAGATCGCCGCCATGGCGGGTTTGCCCGGACGGGTGTCGCCGACCGTCTCACCGGCGGCCAGCACGGTGAACCATCCGGCGTAGACGCCGTCGGCGGGGATGGCGGCATGCATCGGCGGCGCCACGTTCGCGGTCGGGAAGCCCAGTTCGCGGCCCCGGCCGTCACCGTGCACGACGACGCCCTCCACGCGATGGGGACGGCCCAGAGCGTCGGCCGCGGCGGCCATGTCACCGGCGTCGACACAGGCACGGATATAGGTGGAGGAGAAGGTGACCGCGTGCTCGCCGACCAGGGTGACTCCGTCGACCTCGAATCCGAACCGGCCGCCCAGCTCACGCATGGTCGCCACGGTGCCGGCGGCCTTCTTGCCGAAGGTGAAATTGTCGCCGACCACGACCTCGGCGACATGCAACTTCTCGACCAGCAGATCGTGCACATAGCGGCCGGGGGGCAGCTTCATGAAGTCCTGGGTGAACGGCATCACGCAGAACACATTGATACCGAGTTCCTCGACCAACTCCGCACGCCGGGTGAGCGTGGTGAGCTGCGCCGGATGCGATCCGGGGCGCACCACTTCCATGGGGTGCGGGTCGAAGGTCATCAGAACCGAGGGAACACCGCGTACCGCAGCGGATTTCACCGCACGGCTGATCAGCTGAGCGTGACCGCGATGGACACCGTCGAACACGCCGATGGTGAGCACGCACCGACCCCAGTCCGGTGGCATTTCCTCGAGACTTCGCCATCTCTGCACACCCCGCAGCCTACGCAAGAGCCGACACCGACCGGGATTCGGCGGGGCTGTTGTTCATCCGACCGTCACCGGCGGCGCACCGCTCGAACACCGCCCGGGGATGGGCGACCGGTTGCGCGGGCCGCCCGCCACGGGCTCCGCCCGGTTTGGCGGGTTGCCCCCGCCGAGCCCGCTAAGCTCGATAGGTGCCCGGAAAACGTGATGTCGCCACCCGGCGTGAGCTGGCAGATTCCGCAGCCGCACAAGCGTCTCCCGATGCGGGCGCGGGCGCATCGGCCGGGAGTGTGGCGCCGACGTTGTCCTCGGTCGCTCAGGATTATCTGAAGGTCATCTGGAGTGCGCAGGAATGGTCGCAGGAGAAGGTGTCGACCAAACTGCTCGCGGAACGGATCGGAGTCTCGGCGTCGACGGTGTCGGAGGCGGTACGCAAACTCGCCGACCAGGGATTGGTCGAACATGCCCGCTACGGTGCGATCACGCTGACCGAGAACGGACGGCTCGCGGCGGTCGCCATGGTGCGCCGGCACCGGCTGATCGAGACATTCCTGGTCAACGAGCTCGGCTACGGCTGGGATGAGGTGCACGACGAGGCCGAGGTGCTAGAGCACGCCGTCTCGGAAACGCTGGTGGCGCGGATCGACACCAAACTGGGCCACCCCGACCGCGATCCGCACGGCGACCCGATTCCGTCGGTGGACGGCGCGGTCCCCACTCCCCCGGCCCACCAGCTCAGCGACTTCCAGGCGGGCCAGTCCGGCCGGGTGGCCCGTATCTCGGATTTCGACCCGGCCATGCTGCGCTATTTCGATTCGGTCGGCATCGCCCTGGACACGGTGATCACGGTGGTGGAGCGGCGTGATTTCGCCGGCACCATCGCGGTGCGGATCGGCGAGCAGACCATCGACCTGGGAAGCCCTGCGGCCGAAGCGATCTGGCTCACCACCTGATCGGGCCGCGGATCGGGCTCGGCGCCAGATCCGCGGTGCCCGGCATCCGGCGCCCAGCCCTTACCGCCCGATCAGGACCGCGGCACGTTCGGCGATCGCGGTGCCCAGTTCAGCGGTACTCGCCTTACCACCCAGATCCGGGGTGAGCGTCGAACCTTCCGCCAGCACCTCGCACACCGCGTCGTCCACCGCGGCCGCCGCGTCGTGTTCACCCAGTTGTTCGAGCATCATGGCGCCGGCGAGGATCTGCGCCACCGGATCGGCGATGCCCTGACCCGCGATATCGGGTGCGCTGCCGTGGACGGCCTCGAACATCGACGGCGCGTCCCGGGCAGGATTGATATTGCCCGACGGCGCGAGCCCCAGCCCACCGGTGACGGCCGCGGCGAGGTCGGAGAGGATATCGCCGAACAGATTCGAGCCCACGATCACGTCGAGCCGATCCGGATGCAGCACGATCTCCGCGGCCAGCGCGTCCACATGCATCTGCCGGGTCTCCACATCGGGATATTCGGCGGCGATGCGGTCGAAGACACTGTCCCAGTACGGCATCGAATGGATGAGCCCGTTGGATTTGGTGGCCGAGCACAATTTCCGGTCGCGGCGGCGAGCCTGCTCGAACGCGTAGCGGATGATGCGTTCACAGCCGGTCCGGGTGAATATCGATTCCTGGACCACGAATTCGTCGGCACGCCCCGGATTGTGCGTACCGCCGATCGCAGAATACTCGCCCTCGGAGTTCTCCCGGACGATCAGAATATCCAGGTCCTCCGCCGTGCGTCCGCGCAGCGCCGATTCGGTACCCGGCAGCAGCCGCACCGGCCGCAGGTTCACATATTGACCGAAGGCGCGCCGCAGCGGAATCAGCAGCCCCCACAGCGAAATGTGGTCGGCCACACCGGGAAAGCCGACCGCGCCGAGCAGGATCGAGTCGAATCCGGCGAGCTGTTCGGGGCCGTCGGCGGGCATCATGGCGCCGGTGCGCAGGTACTGCTCACAGGACCAGTCGAATTCGGTCCATTCGATACCGGGCAGGACCGCGTCGAGGACCTTGACGGCCTCGATCGTCACATCGACGCCGATACCGTCTCCTGGGATGGTGGCAATTCGATACACCGGCATCACAGTGCCACACCGATGTACTTGGTCTCCAGGAACTCGTCGATGCCGCCGAAGCCGCCCTCCCGCCCGAGGCCGGACTCCTTCACCCCGCCGAACGGCGCGGCCGGATTCGACACCACCCCCTGGTTGAGGCCGACCATTCCGGTGTCGAGTGCCTCACTCACCCGCAGTCCGCGCCGCAGATTCTCGGTGAACACATAGGAGACCAGGCCGTACGGAGTGTCATTGGCACGGGTGATCGCCTCGTCCTCGGTGTCGAAGACGGTCAGTCCCGCCACCGGACCGAAGATCTCGGTGGCGAACATCTCGGCATCGTCGGGCACATCGGTGAGCACGGTGGCGGGATAGAAATAACCCGGCCCGTCCCCCGCGGTCCCGCCCAGCACCACGGTGGCGCCGCGCCGGCGGGCATCATCGACCAGCTCCGTGACCTTGGCAACCGCGGCGGCGTCGATCAGCGGACCGACCACGACGCCGTCGTCGGCGCCGCGTCCCATCGGCAGTGCCGCCATCCGCTCGGCCAGCCGGCGGGCGAATTCCGCGGCCACCGGCCGCTGCACGAGAATGCGGTTCGCGGCCGTACATGCCTGGCCGATATTGCGCATCTTCGCCGCCAGCGCGCCCTCGATCGCGACATCGAGATCGGCGTCGTCGAAGACGATCAGCGGTGCGTTACCGCCCAGTTCCATCGAGGTCCGCATGACCGTTTTCGCACACTGCTCCAGCAACAGCTTCCCGACCGCGGTCGATCCGGTGAACGACAACTTGCGCGAACGGCTGTCGGCGATCATCGCACCGGTGACCGCGGCCGGATCCGAGGTGGTGACCACATTGACCACACCGTCGGGAACACCTGCGGCACTGAGGATCTCGGCCAGTGCGAGGGTGCACAGCGGTGTCTGCTCGGCGGGTTTGACGACGCTGGTGCAGCCCGCGGCCAGCGCGGGCCCGATCTTGCGGGTGGCCATCGCCATCGGGAAGTTCCACGGCGTGATCAGCAGACTCGGTCCGACGGGCTGACGAGTCACCAGGAATCGGGAACCACCCGCCGGCGCCGGCATATAGCCACCGTCGATGCGGACGGCCTCCTCGGCGAACCAGCGGAAGAACTCCGCGGCATAGGCGATCTCACCGCGTGCCTCGGCCAGCGGTTTACCCATTTCGGCGGTCGCGATGCGGGCCAGCCGTTCGGTGTCGTCGAGCAGTGCACGGTGGGCGCGCTGCAGGATCTCCGAGCGGGTGCGGGCGGGGGTAGCCGCCCAATCCGACTGCGCTGCCGCGGCGGCGGCGAGTGCGTCGAGGCCGTCCTGCGGGCCGGCGTCGGCGACAGTGCACAGTGTCTGCCCGGTCGCGGGGTCGACTACCGGCGTCCGGGCCGCGGTATCGCGCCACTGTCCGCCGATGAACAATCCCGTCGGCACACTGTCGATCGCCGCCCGTGTCGCCGCGTCCGCGTCCGCAACGGTTTGCGTCATCGCTTGCTCCTCTGTTCCTCTGCGGGACACCCGCACCCGGTCGCACCGACGACCGGCTGCGCGATTGTCGCTTCTCGCCCTTTTCCCGGCGCTGTCATTGCCGTCACCGTCGCCGCCATGTTATACGTATTGTCAACAATCCGACAATAAGAATCCGGGGCTGTCCGGATTTCCCCGTCGCCCGGGAGGCGGATCACCATGACTGCACTTTCCCCCCTTCTCAAGCAGGCCACGCCGGTCACTGTCGACCATGGCGAAGGTTGCTATCTGTACGACACCGACGGTCGCCGCTATCTGGATTTCACGGCCGGAATCGGCGTCACCAGCACCGGACATTGCCACCCCCGGGTGGTCGAGGCCGCGCGCGAACAGATCGGCAGCCTGATCCACGGCCAGTACACGACCGTGATGCATCGGCCGCTGCTGCGCCTGACCGAACGCCTCGCCGATGTGCTTCCATCGCATCTGGATTCGCTGTTCTTCGCCAACTCCGGCAGCGAGGCGGTGGAAGCGGCGCTGCGCCTGTCCCGGCAGGCCACCGGACGGCCCAATGTCGTGGTGTTCCACGGCGGATTCCACGGCCGCACCGTCGCCACCGCCAGCATGACCACCTCCGGTACCCGGTTCTCGGCCGGCTTCAGCCCGCTGATGAGCGGCGTCCATGTAGCGCCGTTCCCCACCGCCTACCGATACGGCTGGTCCGAGGAGCAGGCCACCGACTTCGCGCTGCGCGAGCTCGACTACATACTGACGACACTGACCGCACCGAATGAGACGGCCGCGTTCATCGTCGAGCCGGTACTGGGCGAGGGTGGCTACATCCCGGGCAACACCCGATTCTTCCAGGGGCTGCGGGAGCGGGCGGACAAGCACGGCATCCTGCTGGTCCTCGACGAGATCCAGACCGGATTCGGCCGCACCGGAAAGTTCTTCGGCCACCAGCATTTCGATGTGCGGCCGGACATCATCACCATCGCGAAGGGCCTGGCCAGTGGGTTCCCGCTGTCCGGTATCGCCGCGCCGCGCGAGCTGATGGCGAAGGCCTGGCCGGGATCACAGGGCGGAACCTACGGCGGGAACGCGGTCGCCTGCGCGGCCGCGGTCGCGACCATCGACGTCATCGAATCGGAGGGACTGGTCGGCAACGCCGCCGCCCGCGGCGAGCAACTGCTGGCCGGCGCCCGGTCCGGCGCCACCAAGGCGATCGGCGACGTGCGCGGTCTCGGACTGCTCGTCGGCAGCGAATTCACGACCGCCACAGGCGAACCCGATACGGCCACCGCGGCCGCGGCGCAGCAGCTGGCCGCGAAGCACGGCCTGCTGCTGCTGACCTGCGGGGCCTACAGCAATGTGGTGCGCATGATCCCGCCGCTGATCGTGACCTCCGAGCAGATCGACGAGGCGCTGGCCATCTGGGCGCAGGTCCTCGAAGAGTTGTAGCCACGACCGACCACGACCCGAACGGGAGATCTCGATGGCCCGATACCTCACCATCACCCTGACCAAGGCCGGTGTGAGCGTGCGCGCGCGCTTGCTCGACGACCTGGCCCCGCGCACCTGCGCGGCGGTGTGGGACGCGCTGCCACAGGAAGGTGACGCCTTCCACGCCAAATACGCCCGCAACGAGGTGTACACCCTGGTGCCACGGATCACGGCGGCACCGCATCGCGAAAATCCCACTGTCACACCCATTCCCGGCGATGTGTGCCTGTTCGATTTCGAACCGTGGGAGATCGGCAATCCCGCCTACGGGTACGAGCCCGGCTCCGCCGCGCACGACGCCCAGGGCGCCACCGATCTCGCCCTGTTCTACGACCGCAACAACCTGCTGATCAACGGCGACATGGGCTGGGTGCCGGGCAATGTGTTCGCCACCATCGAAACCGGGCTGCCGCAACTCGCGGCGGCCTGCAGCGCACTGTGGCTGCGCGGCGTGGAGGGCGAAACCCTGTCCTTCACAAGGGCTTCCGAATAGGGCGTACAGTTCCGGCCCGGACCTCGACGGTCCGGGCCGGAGGTGTGTCAGGCCAGTACCAGCTCGGCGAATCGTGCCAGCGCGAGCACGAAGTCATCGGAGTGCCGGGGGCCGACGATCTGCAGTCCCACCGGCATACCCGCGGCGGTTACGCCCGCCGGGATGCTGATCGCCGGCTGCTGGGTGAGGTTGAAGGGATAGGTGAACGGCGTCCACTGCGGCCAGCTCTCCATCGAACTGCCCGGCGGCACATCGTGTCCGGCCTCGAAGGCGGTGATCGGCATGGTCGGGGTGATCAGCACATCGTGGGCGGTGTGGAAGGCGCCCATGGTGATTCCGATCTCGGCGGCCACCGCCCGGGCGTCGAGATATTCCACCGCACCGAGCGTGCGGCCGCGGTCCCATGCGGCACCGAGCCCGGGATCGACACGATCGCGGGTACCGTCGGGGAATCCGGCCAGCATCGTGGCGGCACCCGCTGCCCACATCTTCTCGAAAGCGATTCGCGGATCGGTGAATCCGGGATCGGCCTCCACAACCCGCAGCCCGGCCTCGTCGAGCCTCCGCACCGCCGCCTCGACCACGGCTGCCACCTCCGGATCGACCTCGGCGAAACCGAGTGTCGCCGAATAGCCGACCGTCGCCCCGCGCACATCCCGCTGCAGTTCACCGCGGAAGGCGGCCAGTGGCGGCGCACCGGCGGTGGGGTCGCGCGGATCGGGCAGCGACAGGATGTCCATCAGCAGCGCCACGTCCTCCACGGTCCGGGCGAACGGACCGGCATGCGCCAGCGGCCCGAACGGGCTGGCCGGATACAGCGGAATACGGCCGTGTGTGGGCTTGAACCCCACCACACCGCAGAACGACGCCGGAATCCGCACACTGCCGCCACCGTCGGTCCCGATCGAGACCGGCCCCATGCCTGCCGCTACCGCGACGGCCGAACCGCCGGAGGAACCACCCGAGGTCTTGGCAGGGTCGACCGGATTGCGAGTGATGCCCGTCAACGGGGAATCGGTGGTCGCCTTCCACGCCAGCTCCGGCGTGGTGGTCTTACCGAGGAACACCAGACCGTCCTCGCGCAACCGCGCCGCGGCCGGGCTGTCGACCGGCCATGGCACATCGGGCCGGATGGAGGTCGAGCCGCGCAGCGTCGGCCAGCCCTCGGTCAGGAAGATGTCCTTGATCGAGATCGGCACGCCGTCGAGCAGGCCCTGCGCATGCCCGTTGTGCCAGCGGGCCTCGGATTCCTTGGCCTGCATCAGCGCCCGCTCCGGGTCGACAAGGCAGAACGCGTTCAGGGCGTCATCGCGCGCGGCGATCGCGTCCAGCGCGGCCTTGGTGGCCTCGACAGGAGACAGTGCCCCGACCGAATAGGCGGCGGCCAACTCCGCCGCGGTCATCGCCGCGGGGTCGGTCCCTGTTTCGGGGTGGGCCATCGTGACTCCTTTCAGCTGGGCACGTAGCCAAGCTTCTTGTCGACCACATTCTGTAACGATCGACCGGTGATCCAGCGCTCGAAGTTGTCCGCGAACGCGGTGACGATCTCTGATCGCCAGCCGAGGAAATCACCACTGTTGTGCGGGGTGAGAACGACATTGGGCAAATCCCACAGCGGGTGCGAGGCGGGGAGCGGTTCGGGGTCGACCACATCGAGTGCGGCGCCCGCGAGCGCACCGCCGCGCAGTGCGGCGACGAGATCGTCGGTAACCACGGATTCCCCACGACCGACGTTGACGAAACGCGCATGTGGCTTCATCACGGCAAACGCACCGGCGTCGAACATGTGCCGGGTGTGCGGAGTCAGCGGAGTCACACAGATCACGTAGTCCGCCGAGGGCAGTTCGGCATGCAGATCGGTTGCCACCGTGCCGAAATCCGGATCGTCGGTACGCGGAGTGCGCCCCACGCCCCGCACCCGCATACCGACGGCGCTGAGCAGGCGGGCGATGGTGCGGCCGATGGAACCGGTGCCGACCACCAGGGCGCGGGCTCCCGCGATCCGCTCGGATTCCCGGTGCTGCCAGATATGGCGCTGTTGCAACCGCAGCGATTCGGGCACATCCTTGGCGAAATTGAGAATCTGGGCCAGGACGTACTCGGCGATGGGCCGATCGAACAGTCCGCGGGTGTTGGTCAACACCACATCGCTGTCGATCAGCGCGTCGAACATCACGGCGTCGACGCCGGTGGCCCCCACATGCACCCAGCGAAGCCGATCGGCATACCGCCACGCACCGGGTACGGCCGTGCTCTGGAAGTCGTAGACGAACAGCACATCGGAACCGGGCAGCCTCTTTCCCAGCGCCGACCCGTCGGTATATCGCACGGTAGCCTGCTCCGACACCGGACGCATACGTTGCGCGTCGGGCTCTGTGCCGTCGTGCAGGACGGTGACAACTGGGCCCGCTTTCATATTGACAGGCTAAAAACCCATCGTATGCTTGTCAACAATCCGATTGTGCGCGGAGGATATTCGGTCATTACCCGAGAGGGGCCCTCGTGGACCTGATTTTTCCCGAGTTGGAAGGTCCCGTCGCGCAGCGGGGCATCGGGATCATCGCACCGTTCGATCTGGCGCTCGAACGCGAACTATGGCGCTGGGCGCCGCTCGAGGTCAGCCTGCACCTGGCCCGGACGCCGTACGAACCGGTGCCCGTATCCCTGGAAATGGCCGAACTGGTCTCCGACGCAACGCATCTCACCGCGGCAACCCGCAATGTCGCGCATGTGGAGCCGGAGGTGGTCGCGTATCTGTGCAGCTCCGGCAGTTTCATCAAAGGGCTGGCCTATGAACGGTCGCTGTGCGAGACCATCCGCCGGGCCGGCGCGCTCGATGCGGTGACCACCTCGGGCGCACTGGTCGAGGCGATCGACAAGTTGAACCTGTCGCGGCTGTCGGTGATCACGCCCTACGACGAGATCCTCACCGGCAAACTGCACGAATTCCTGGGCGAAGCCGGGTGCGAGGTGCTGCGCTCGGACCACCTGGGCCTCGGCGGCGGCATCTGGAAGGTCAGCTACCGCACGATCGCCGAGCGCATCATCGCCGCCGACGACCCCGGAGCCGAGGCCATCTTCGTCAGCTGCACCAATCTGCCCACCTACGACCTGATCGAACCGCTCGAGCAGTACCTCGGCAAACCGGTGCTGACCGCCAATCAACTGACCATGTGGGCCTGTCTGGGACGAATGAAACTTCCCATGATGGGGCCCGGCAAATGGCTGCAGAACGTTTTCTAGGAGGCGCTGTGGAAACCATCGGCTTCATCTACCCCGATCATGCCGCCGAGGACGACTACCCTTGGACAGCAACCCAACTCGGCGTCGATCTGCGAGTCGCGCACATCTACGGCACCGATCTGCACGCAGTACCCGAGCTGCTCGACCTGGGCAGCCCGGAGAAATTGCGGCACGGCGCCGAACTGCTCGCGCCGCACGATCCGCGGGCGGTGATCTGGGCCTGTACCTCCGGCAGCTTCGTCTACGGCCCGGACGGGGCACGTGATCAGGTGGACCGGCTCACGCGGGCATGCGGAGTCCCCGCGTCGAGCACCAGTTTCGCGTTCGTCGATGCCGTACACGCCCTGGGCGTCCGCGATGTCGCCGTCTGCGCCAGCTATCCCGGCGACGTGGCCCGTCTGTTCGTGGACTTCCTCGCGGCCGCCGACATCCGGGTGGTGTCGATGTCGAGCGCCGGTATCGACACCGCCGCCGAAGTGGGCACCCTGACCGCGCAACAGGTACTGGAGCTGGCAGCCGCCAACGACCACCCCGACGCCGAGGCGCTGCTGATCCCGGATACCGCCATGCATACGATGAGGGTGCTTCCGGCGCTGGAATCGGCGCTCGGCAAGCCGGTACTCACCGCGAACCAGGTCACCGTCTGGCACGGGTTGCGAACGGCAGGCCTGCCCGCTGTCTCGCCGCCATCCGGACCGCGGCTCGGGACGCTCTTCTCGGAAAGGCCGATTCATGTCGGTGATTGAGTTCGAACCCGTGAATCGGCAGTCGACGGCCGAAATGATCGCCGACCGCCTGCGCGCGGCCATCGTGCACGGCACACTCGCGCCGGGAGCCCAGCTGGTGGAGGCCGATCTGGCGACCCAGTTCGACGTATCGCGCGGACCGGTCCGGGAGGCGATGCAGCGCCTGGTCTCGGAGGGACTGCTGCACAGCGTGCGTCACCGCGGCATCTTCGTCATCGAACTCAGCCTCGACGATGTGGTCGACATCTACCGAGCCCGCACCGCACTCGAGGGTGGAGCGGTGAATCTGATCCTCGACGGACGGCGCGAAATCGCCCATGCCGCATTGGAACCCAGCCTCGGCGAGATGCGGTCGTGTGCCGAGCGCGGCGATACCACCGGCGTCACCGAGGCCGACTACGCATTCCACCAGGCACTGGTCGCCAGTGCCGACAGTCCCCGCCTGGTCCGTGCCACCCGGACGCTGCTGATCGAGACGCGTATGTGCCTGGGCGCGTTGCAGACCACCTACACCGATCTCGGCGAGCAGGTTCGCGAGCATGTGGCGCTGCGCGAGGCCATCCTGGCGGGTCCACCAGAGGATGTGCGCGAACTGCTGGTCGGGCATATGCGTGACGCCGTCGAGCGGCTCCGCCCGCAGATCCGCGAATCCGGCGAGTAGCTCCGGAGATCCGGCTCAGTCGATGAGTCCACGCGGACGCACCACGAACACCGGCGCGGCCCGCTTTCCCTTCTCCTCCAGCAGCGCGATCGCGCGGCCGTCGGCGGTCGTGGCCGCGTACACACCGCGGAGACCGGCGGGATCGAGCCAGCGGCCGTCACGCAGTGATTCGGCCTGCTCGGCATCTATCTCACGCTGCGGGAAGGCAAGACGCACAGCGGAATCGATATCGAGATTCAGGCCCGGATCGGCGGCGAGCCCGTCCAGGGTGCGGGCATGGTCGAGAGCGAACGGCCCGACCCGGGTGCGGCGCAGCGCCGTCAGATGTCCGCCGACACCCAGCGCGGCACCGAGATCACGGGCCAGCGCGCGGATGTAGGTCCCCGACGAACAATCGACCTCCACATCCAGATCGACGAATGTGGTTGTGCCGATATCGATATCGCGGCGTCGCAGTACATCGAACCGGCTCACGGTCACCGGCCGGGCGGCCAGCTCCACCTGCTCACCGGCGCGGGCGCGGGCATAGGCGCGCTCACCGTTCACCTTGATGGCGCTGACCGTCGACGGGATCTGCTGGATCTCGCCGCTGAGATCGGCTACGGCGGAGGCGATATCGGCATCGGCGACATGAGTGGCGGGGATGGTGGCCAGGACCTCGCCCTCGGCGTCGTCGGTGACCGTCGCCCGGCCAAGCCGGACGGTGGCAGTGTAGGACTTGGTCGTCAGGCTCAGCAGGCCGAGCAGTTTGGTGGCGCGTTCCACTCCCAGCACCAGCACCCCGGTGGCCATCGGATCCAGAGTGCCGGCATGCCCGATCTTCCTGGTGCGCAGAATCTTCCGGCATTTCGCGACGACATCGTGACTGGTCTGCCCGCCATCCTTGTCGACGATCAGCAGACCGCCGAGAGCATCGACCACCGGCGTGTGCTCGGCCATCAGCCGGCCACGATCGCGGTCAGGATCAAGCCCTCGGCGATAGTCCAGCGGCCGTCGAAGGAGGTCAGCGGGGCACCGCCGTCATTCGTCTGTCCGGGGACCAGGAGCGCACTGTGGAAGGTGCCGCCGGTGCCGGCCTCGTCGACGGTGAAGGTGATGTGCGCGTCCTCGAATCCCAGCCAGCGCAACGTCAATGGGAACCACGCCTTGTAGGTGGCCTCCTTCGCGCAGAACAGCAGCCGGTCCAGATGCAACCCGGTGGCCGGCACCGCACCGCGCAACCAGTCGCGTTCGGCGGGCAGGCTCACCGAATCGAGGACGCCGTCGGGCAGGGCGCCGTGCGGTTCGGCATCGATGCCGACCGAACGCCAGCGCAGCCGATGGGCCAGCACCGCGGCCCGGTACCCGTCGCAGTGGGTGAGACTGCCGACGACCCCGCGCGGGAACAGCGGCATCCCGCGCTCCCCCTTGCCGATCGCGACCTGCGGTTCACCCAGTTCGGCCAGGGCCAGCCGGGCGCAGTGCCGCGCGCCGATGAAATCGCGCCGCCGCTTCTCCACCGATTTCTCGATCAGATGTTCTTCGCCGGGATGCGGTTTCAGGTTCTCCGGATACCGCAACAGCTCCGCCGCCGCCACGCCCGCGGGCAGAATCCTGCCGATGACGCGCGCGTCCGCCTGTTCCTCGATAACCGCCTCCTGAGTCGAGCCTGTCTGCGCTACGAGCCTAGCGGTCGCGGGAGATCCCGGCGTCCGCCGATGGTGCGCGGGCGCACCGGCCGTCAGAGCACGCCGCGGCGGCGGTCGGCGAGGCGGCGCATCTCCTCGGCCGCGGCCTTCATCTCCGGCGTGACCTTGAAGTGGCCACCCCACTCGTTCAGATCGCCGGGGCCGTATTCGGGGGCCGGCAAGATCTGGCGAAGCAGTTTGTCGGGGAGACCGCGGCGCTGCCATTCGCGCGGATAGCCGAGCGAGACCTCCTCGAATCGGACGCCCTCGTAGAAAGTGGTGCGCGGAATGTGCAGGTGTCCGTAGACCTCGCAGATCACGTTGTAGCGCAGATGCCATTCGGCGGTCTGATCGGTGCCGCACCACAGCGAGAACTCCGGGTAGAACAGCATTCGGGTGGGTTCGCGCACGGTCGGGAAATGGTTGATCAGCACCACGGGGGTTCCGGGCTCGAGCGCGTCCAGACGGCGCTCGCTGTACTGCACCCGCGCCCGGCACCAGGCGTCGCGGGTCAGATAGGGATCGCTGGCCAGCAGGAATTCATCGGTGGCGACCACATTCCGGTCGCGGGCGACCGACAGCGCCTCGGCCTTGGTGTGGGTCCCCTCGGGCATCCAGGAGTAGTCGTAGAGCACGAACAGCGGCACAATGGTCACCGCTCCCCCGTGCTGTTCGGCACCCGCACCCGTCCAGACCGGGAAGGGATCCTCCGGCGTCAGCACATCGAGATCGCGGCACAGCGACACCAGATAGTCGTAGCGCGGGGCACCCTTGATCTGCACCGGGTCCTTGGCGGTGGTCCACAGCTCGTGATTGCCGGGAACCCAGATCACCTTGGCGAACCGTTCGCGCAGCGTGCGCAGCGCCCACCGGATGTCGTCGGTCTTCTCACCCACGTCACCGGCCACGATCAGCCAGTCCTCGGGCGAATCCGGCCGGATCTGCTCGACGACCGGTTTGTTCCCCTGATGACCGACATGGATATCGCTCACCGCCATCAACTTCGGAATCACCGTTCCACCATGCCCGATCTTCCTCGGATGAGCACACCCGCCCCGGTCGGCACTGTATTTCGCGGGACACCCGTACCGGTCGGCAGCACGAGCGGCTGCGCAAGTATCACTCACTCTGCCTCAACGACGACCGGGGGATCTCCGATCCGACCCGCGCCCAGTTCCCCGACCATGCCCGTGCTCCGACCGCCAGTAGCCGCAGCAGGATGAACGCGCTCAACCCGGACCAGATCCCCGCGATTCCCCAGTCGAAGGTCAGCGCCAGCCAGATCGCCGGCAGGAACCCCACCAGTGCCGCCGCCATGGTTGTGTTGCGCAGATAGGAGGCATCGCCGGCACCGAGCAGCACACCGTCGAGTGCGAAGACCACGCCGGCGGCGGGGATGAGGGCGACGAAGAACCACCAGATCACGTGCACGCGGTCGAGTACGGCCGGATCGTCGGTGAACAACTGCGGGATCACGCGGTAGCCGGCGGCGAAGATCAGTGCCAGCAGCACGGCGAAAGCCGTGGACCACAGCGTGATCCGGCGCGCCAGTCCGCGCGCGCCGGACGCGTCACCGGCGCCGAGGGCGGCTCCGGTGAGCGTCTGGGCGGCGATCGCGAGCGAATCCAGGGTCAGCGACAGGAAATTCCACAACTGCAGCACCAGTTGATGTGCGGCCACCGAGGCGGCGCCGAAGCGCGCCGCCACCGCACCCGCCGAGACGAAACATGCTTGGAAGGCCAGACTGCGCACGATCAGATCCCGCCCGAGCACCAGTTGCTCGCGCATCACCTTCGGCCGCGGGCGCAGCGAAACCCGTTGCCGCATCAGGGCACCGGCGAACAGCGCCCCCGAAACGACCTGGCCGATCACATTGGCCACCGCCGAGCCCGCCAGTTCCAGCCGGGGCGCACCCAGCAGTCCGTGCACCAGCAGCGGGCACAGCGCCGCCGAAACCACCAGTCCCGCAACCACATACACCAGCGGCCGGCGCGTCTTCTGCACACCGCGAAGCCAGCCGTTACCGGCCATGGTGAGCAGGATCAACGGGACACCGAACAGCGCGATCCGCAACCAGCCCAGCGCCTCACGGGCGATATCGTGCCCGCCGGCGATCACGTCCACGATCGGCCGCGCGAACGCCTGTAGCACCGCGACGATCAGCAGCCCCGCGCCCACCGCGAGCCAGCTCGCCTGCACACCCTCGGCCACCGCACCCGGCTCGTCGCCCGCACCGTGCCGGCGCGAGGCCCGCGCGGTAGTGCCGTAGCTGAGGAATGTCAGCTGGGTACTCACCTGCCCGAGAATCAGCCCGCCGACCGCCAGCCCGGCCAGCGCCAGCGCACCCAGGCGCCCCACAACGGCCATGTCGAACAGCAGATAGATCGGCTCGGCGACGAGCACACCCAGGGTCGGAACAGCGATACCGAGAATCCGCCGGGGACCGGCCGCGGCGGGGTCCGGGCGAGTGCGGACCGGCCCGTCGGCGCCCACTGTCCCGTCCGAGGGAAGCTCCTCCTCGGCAGTACTCACACCAGCCTCTCCCGCCGTCGGCGGCCGGGCATCATCGCCCACCGTCCCGCCCGGCGAGATCTCATCTCCGCTGGTACTCACACCGCCCCCGTCGCTTCCGCACCGCGTCCTCCGCATCGGGTCGACTCGGACCCCGGCGGCGACCGATAATGATGTCGTCCAGGCCATCCATCGCACCGATCGGCCGCGGAAACGCCCGCGATCGGATGGGATCGACGCGCGTCACATGCACGGCTCACGATCGCACAGCGGTACGACAGGTCGATCTAGTGCGGGCCGTCGAGGGCCTCGATCAGCGCCGCCACCAGTTCCTCGGTGGTACCGCTCGTCGTATAGCCCGCCGCGTAGCGGTGCCCACCACCGCCGAGCCGGGTCGCGACCGCCGCCACATCCACCGCGTCACCGGTGCCGACTCCGCTGTCGCGCGATCGCAGCGACACCATCCAGCGATCGGGATCCCGGCGGGATTGTTTGAATACCGCCGCGACATCCGCCTCGGCGGTGGTGCGGACGACGTCGATAACGCTCTCCACCTCTTCCGACCGCACTTCGCCGGTATCGTCGGCGCGGACGAACGCGTAGACCAGCCCGGCGCCGGCGGCGGCCCCCGGTTCCAGCCGAGCCGAGCCCAGCACCCGCGACAGCATCGACAACCAGCCGAACGGATGCGTGTCCATCAGCGTCCGGGTGATGCCGGCACCGTCGATTCCGGTGGCCAGTAAACGATCGGCCAGCAAATGGGTTCCGGGACCGCCCCAGCGGAAACAGCCGGTATCGGTCACCAGGCCCGCGTACAGGCAGTGCGCGATATCGCGATCGATCTCCTCACCCCAGGCATCGAAGACACGAGCGAGCACGCTGGTCGTCGATTCCGCGGTGTCGTCGACGAGGTTGACCGTGCCGAAACGGGTATTGGAGCGATGGTGGTCGATCACCAGAGTTGTTGTGGCACCGCCGATCCGGTCGGCGAGCGCGCCCAGCCGGCCGGCACTGCCGCAGTCCACTGTCACCAGGAGGTCCACCCGCGCGGCCACGCGATCGGCCGGAACCAGATGTTCGACACCCGGTAACGACCGCATTGATACCGGCAGCTCACTCGGCTCCGCGAACGACACCTGCACGGGAACGCCGCGCCGGTGCAGGACCTGTGCCAGCGCCAGGCCGCTGCCGAGGGTATCGGCGTCCGGCTGCACGTGGCACAGGACGGTCACCGAACGGGCGGCCGCCAACACCTCGACGGCCGCAGCCGGATCCGCTGTCGACGTCACAGCTGTCATTTCCAGGCTCGATTCTCCGGCGACCGGCCGGGTCACCCCGGCCGGTCCGCCGAATCGACCGCCGTAGCGGTCAGTCTTCCTCTTCGAGGTCGGGTTTGTACGGGTCGGCGTCACCTGCGTGGGTGGCGTTGGCCGCGACCTGTGCGACCCGCTCGTCGACGGCGCGGGCCTGCGCCAGCAACTGCTCCATCTCGCGTGCCGCATCCGGCACGGTATCGAGTACGAAGCTCAGCGACGGCGTGAACTTGATTCCGGTGGCGGCGCCGACCTTGGACCGCAGTACACCCTTGGCCTTTTCCAGTCCGGCCGCGGCGCCCGCGAAATCCGGTTCGGCGGCGAGGGTTTCACCCATCACTGTGTAATATACGGTCGCCTCCCTCAGGTCACCGGTCACCTTGGCATCGGTGACGGTGATGAAACGCAGCCGCGGATCCTTGATCTCGTATTCGATCGCCGTACCGACGATGGAGACGATCCGCTTCGCGAGTCGGCGTGCCCTGGCCTGGTCCACCATGGCGGGCCCTCCTCACTTTCCACTGGTCATTCAGTCTTCGGGTCCGAAGATGCGGCGGCGTACTGCCAGCAACTGTAACTCCGGACGGGCCGCGACGTGGCGTTCGCACTTGTCCAGCACCTCTGTGAGATGTCCCATCTCGGCGCTGACCATCGCGACGCCCAACCGGGTGCGGCGGTGTTGGTCATGATCCCCGGCCTCGGCCGCGCTGATTCCGAACCGTTGCAGTTCGGCCAGCACCGGACGAATCACCGAGCGCTTCTGTTTCAACGAATGCACATCGCCGAGCAGGATGTCGAATTCCAATGCTCCGACGAACAATGGCTCACCTCTTCGATTCTCGCGACACCGCTACCCGGCGAAGCGAACGTCACGTCCGGGCACGTGGCACCGGACGTGACGTTCGCTCGCTGTGGACGGTTCAGTCGCGCGGCTTCTCCCGAAGCTCGTAGGCCTCGATGATGTCGCCTTCCTTGATGTCGTTGTAGCCCAACGTCATACCGCACTCGAAGCCCTCGCGGACCTCGGTGGCGTCGTCCTTCTCCCGGCGCAGCGATTGGATCGTCGTATCGGCGATCACCACACTGTCGCGGAGCAGACGGGCCTTGGCGTTGCGCTTGACCGTCCCGGAAGAGATCATGCAGCCTGCGATATTGCCGAACTTCGAGGAGCGGAACACGGCGCGAATCTCGGCGCGACCCAGTTCGGCCTCTTCGTAGATCGGCTTGAGCATGCCCTTGAGGGCCTTCTCGATCTCATCGATGGCCTGGTAGATCACCGAGTAGTAGCGGATGTCCACACCCTCGCGGTTGGCGAGTTCGGTGGCCTTGCCCTCGGCACGGACGTTGAACCCGATGATGATCGCGTTCGACGCCGAGGCCAGGTTGACGTTGGTCTCGGTGACACCACCGACACCGCGGTCGATGACCCGCAGCCGGACCTCGTCGCTGATCTCGATACCGAGCAGCGCCTCTTCGAGGGCCTCGACCGTACCGGAGTTGTCACCCTTGAGGATCAGGTTCAGCTCCGAAGTCTCCTTCAGAGCGGCATCCAGATCTTCCAGGCTGATCCGCTTGCGGCTGCGCGCGGCCAGAGCGTTGCGCTTGCGCGCATTGCGCCGGTCGGCGATCTGGCGGGCGATGCGGTCCTCCTCGACGACGAGGAGGTTGTCGCCCGCGCCCGGCACCGAGGTGAAACCGATGACCTGGACCGGCCGTGACGGCAGGGCGGCCTCGACATCTTCGCCGTGTTCGTCGACCATGCGGCGGACGCGACCATAGGCGTCACCCGCCACGATCGAGTCACCGACGCGCAAGGTACCGCGCTGCACCAGCACGGTGGCCACCGGACCACGGCCGCGGTCCAGGTGCGCCTCGATGGCGACACCCTGGGCGTCCATATCCGGGTTGGCCCGCAGATCCAGCGCCGCGTCCGCGGTCAGCACGACCGCCTCGAGCAGACCCTGGATATTGATGCCCTGACGCGCGGAGATGTCGACGAACATGGTTTCGCCGCCGTACTCCTCGGCCACCAGGTTGTATTCGGTCAGCTGCTGCCGGATCTTCTCCGGGTTCGCGCCTTCCTTGTCGATCTTGTTGACCGCCACCACGATCGGCACGTCCGCGGCCTGCGCGTGGTTGATGGCCTCCACCGTCTGCGGCATCACGCCGTCGTCGGCCGCGACCACCAGCACCGCGATGTCGGTGGACTTCGCACCACGGGCACGCATGGCGGTGAACGCCTCGTGACCCGGGGTATCGATGAAGGTGATCAACCGGTCTTCGTCGTTGACGTTGGTGAGCACCTGATAGGCACCGATGTGCTGGGTGATACCGCCGGCCTCGCCCTCGCGGACGTTGGTCTTGCGGATGGTGTCCAGCAGTCGGGTCTTACCGTGGTCGACGTGACCCATGACGGTCACCACCGGCGGGCGGACCTGCAGGTCCTCCTCGTCGCCCTCGTCCTCGCCGTAGGTGAGGTCGAAGCTCTCCAGCAGCTCGCGGTCCTCGTCCTCGGGCGAGACCACGTGCACGACGTAGTTCATCTCGCCGCCGAGCAGCTCGAAGATCTCGTCGTTCACCGACTGGGTCGCGGTGACCATCTCACCGAGGTTGAACAGCACCTGCACCAGCGAGGCCGGGTTGGCGTTGATCTTCTCGGCGAAGTCCGACAGCGACGCGCCGCGGGCGAGACGGATGATCTCGCCGTTGCCGCGGGGCAGCCGCACACCGCCGACCGACGGCGCCTGCATGTTCTCGTATTCGGCGCGTTTCGCCCGCTTCGACTTGCGGCCCTTGCGGGGCGCACCACCGGGACGACCGAAGGCACCCGCAGCACCGCCGCGACCGCCGCCGCCACCGGGACGACCGCCGCCACCGGGACGACCCCGGAAGCCACCGGCCGCGGGCGCACCCGCACCGGCGCCACCACCAGCGCCACCGCCGCGGTAGTTACCGCCACCGCCGCCGCCACCGCCACCGGGACGGCCACCACCGGCGCCACCGCCGGGACGACCCGGACGACCCGCCGCGGGGCCCGGACGGGCCGCGCGGGCCGGCATCGCACCCGGATTCGGCCGAGGAGGCATCGAACCGGGAGAAGGCCGCGGGCCGCCGGGGCGAGGACCGCCCTGACCGGCCGCGGGACGCGGCGCACCACCCGGAGTGGGGCGAGCGCCGCCCTGACCCGGACGAGGTGCGTTCTGTCCCGGACCGGGACGCGGGCCCGGAGCCGGACGCGGACCCGAGGACGGCCGCGGTGCGGGCCGCTCGGGTGCCGAGGAATAGGGGTTGTTACCGACGCGCGGCGGCTTCGGACCGGGCTTGGGGCCCGGAGCGGCCGGACGCGGAGCGCCCTGCTGCCCACCGGGGGCATTGCGGCCCTGGCTGGGGCGCGGAGTGCCCGGAGCGGAAGGACGCGAGCCGGTCTGCGGAGCCTGAGCCGAACCGGTGGAAGCCTCCGGTGTCGCGGGCTGCGCGGCAGCGGGCTTCGGACCCGGCTTGACGGCCGGTCCGGGCTTCGCCGCATCGGGGCGGGCGGCCGGGGCCGGGGCGGCGGGCGCCGAATCGGCCTGTGCCGCAGCCGGAGCCGGAGCCGGAGCCGGACGCGGACCGGGCCGGGGGCCCGGGGTTGCGCCGGTGGACGGTTTCGCGGCCGGACGCGCCTGTGCGGGACCGGGTTTCGCGGATGTTTTAGCGGAGCCGTTGGCCGGGGCGGACGATTTCGTCGCGAACGACTCCCGGAGCCGACGCGCGACGGGTGCCTCCACCGTCGATGACGCCGACTTCACAAACTCGCCCTGCTCCTTGAGCGTTGCGAGTAGTTCTTTACTCGTGACACCGAGTTCTTTTGCCAACTCGTGCACGCGGGCCTTGCCTGCCACTGCTCTCCTCACTGAGAGGTCGAGCGTGGCAGTCCCTCGTTCCCCACTCAGGGGTCAGGAAGCCCGCACGACCTCGGGTTATCTTCGATGGCCGTTCATCGTTGGTACTTCACGGTGTGCTCATGAGTGCTCGTGCCTGTTCTCGACGTAGTGCTCCAGGGCTGAGATATCCAGTTTTCCGGACACTCGTAGCGCTCTGCCGAACGCTCGGCGCCGCTCTGCCATGCTCAGACAAGACGAAACGGGGTGCAACCAGGCACCCCTTCCGGGAAGTCTGCGCCGCGGATCGGGGACGATCGCTACGACAATGTCCCCAATGGGAACGCTGCCGGGCGATTGTGCCACGACTCGCAACAGATCGGCGGCCAGCTCGCGTTTCCGGCATCCGACACAGGTCCTGACCGGACCGGAAGTTCGGGTTGTCACCCGAGTTCCGACCTGAGCGGGAAGTGCGGATACCGAAGACTCGCGCTGAGCCTGTGTCCACTGTACCGCTGCCATGTCCCGATCTCCGCATCCAGCCCCTCGTTGCCCCCGACTCCGTCCCGCTCGCGCGGCCGCGAGCTACCCGTGCTGGGCCTGCGGGCGCGGAGATCCGGCCACGTCGGGGGTGGCGTCGGACCGGATATCGATGCGCCAGCCCGTCAATCGTGCGGCGAGCCGAGCATTCTGGCCTTCCTTGCCGATCGCCAGCGACAGCTGGAAATCGGGGACCACGACCCGGGCGGCACGAGCCTCCGGATCGACGATCGTCACGGACACAACCTTGGACGGGCTCAGCGCATTCCCGACGAAGGCGGCCGGGTCCTCGGCCCAGTCGATGATGTCGATCTTCTCCCCCGCCAGCTCGCTCATCACATTGCGCACGCGCTGGCCCATCGGGCCGATACACGCGCCCTTGGCGTTGACACCGGGCACCGTGGAGCGGACGGCGATCTTGGAGCGATGACCGGCCTCGCGGGCCACCGCCACGATCTCCACCGAACCGTCGGCGATCTCGGGCACCTCCAGGGCGAACAGTCGCCGCACCAGATTCGGATGCGTCCGCGACAGGGTGATCTGCGGGCCGCGAGAACCCCGCGAGACACCGTAGACGTAGCACTTGATGCGGTCGCCGTGCTCGTAGGACTCGCCCGGGACCTGCTCGGCGGACGGAATCAGGCCCTCGGCGCCGTTGGCCTCGCTGCCGATCCGCACCACCACTGTGCCGCGGGCGTTCATGCGTGCGTCGCGCTGGACGACGCCGCCGACGATATCGCCCTCGTGCGTCGAGAACTCACCGAAGGATTTCTCGTTCTCGGCATCACGCAGCCGTTGCAGCACCACCTGACGCGCGGTGGTGGCGGCGATGCGGCCGAAGCCCTCGGGGGTGTCGTCCCATTCGGAGATGACATTGCCGTCGGTGTCGGTCTCGGTGGCCATCACACGCACCACGCCGGTTTTCTGATTGATGTCGATGCGTGCGTTGGCCTCGTGGCCCTCGGTGTGCCGATAGGCGGTCAGCAGAGCCGACTCGATCGCGGAGAGCACTGTCTCCATCGAGATTCCCTTATCGGCGACGATCGCACGCAGGGCTTCGATTTCGATGTTCATTCCACGATCCCTTCGGTCGGCGCAACTACTGGACGATCTTCTCCCCGAACGCTTTCGGCCACATCCACCGCATCGTCGGCGGCACCGGGCTCGGGACGGCCCGCGGCGACTCCGCCGGCCAATTCCATCTCGGCCGCACCGGGCCGAGAGAACTCCACCTGCACGACCGCGGAACCGATATCGGCCAGCGCCACGGTGACCCGGTGCGGAGCACGTTTGCCGCCGAGCACCAGAGCCACCTCGGTATCGGTCGCCGCGCCCACCCGGGCGTCGAATTCGGATTCGCCATCCGGGGTCGGCGCACCCGCGTGGAGCCGGACGCGCACCTTGCGGCCACGGGCACGACGCCAATGCCGCGCTTCGATGAGCGGGCGTTCCACACCGGGAGTGGTGACCTCGAGCAGATAGGGGGTTTCACCGAAATCACCGGCGTCGTCCAGGGCCGCCGAGACCTCCGAGCTCAATTCCGCGATCGTGTCCATGTCGACCGTCTCGTCACCGTCGACGGTCACCGTCACCCGTGTGTTCGACCCGCCGGCAGCCGTGATGCGCACGTCCTCGAGATCCAGTCCCCGGCGTGCGATGAGCCCAGCAACAAGCTGGCTCACCCTTTCCTCGGTCGGCATCGGCATGTGGGGCGGCTCCTGGTTCAGTTGTGACGCGGTATCGGTCCTGGTCCGGTATGGTCGGCGCGCATATCCCGCGAACAGTTCCGTGGGAGGTCCAGCCTAACGCGCTGGAAGAGTGTAAAGGACCAGCCAACCCGGTCACGTCGGCCCGGGTCGGCAGAACACGTGCGCACATCGGTCCGCGCGGCGGCTCGCTCTCCCACCAGCGCATTCCGCTCACCCGTCCGGCGAACCCCGATGCGACGGTCTTCCCGCCCCGGAGTGCGGCCGCGTGTCGAGCGGCCTGGGCGCGCGGGTACCGGGTGGGCACTGGCACGATGGAGGCCGTGCCCAGCCGTCTCGATGTGATTCCGGTGCCACCGGATCGGCCCGTATCCCCCCGTCTCGACCGTCGTTCGGTCCTGCGCTCGGCCGGAGGCGGCGCGCTGGCGCTCGTCGCCCTGGGCGTGGTCACGGCGTGTGCGGACAAGACCCCGCCCGCACCGGATGTGCTTGCCGCCCAGGAGGTCTCGGCGCGCACCGATGCGGTCTGGGCGAAGGCCGCCATCGCGACGGCACCGGAGCACACCGCCGCGCTGACCACCGTCGCCGCGCAACGTACCCAGCACGCCGAGGCCCTGCGCACCGAAATCGACCGGGCCACCGGCGTATACGGCGACGGCACCAAGCCCAAGTCCGCGACACCACCGGTCGCCGAACCGGTCGCCCCCACACCTCCGCCGGACCTCACCGCCATCCGGTCCCGGCTCACCGGCTCCCAGGCCTCCGCGGCCACCCTGGCAACCACCCTGTCCGGCTATCGGGCCGGGTTGCTGGGCTCCATCAGCGCCTGCTGCGCCACCCACGTGGGCGTGGTGCTGGTATGAGCGGTCAGGCGCGTAGGCGGCCGCGGAGCGTCACCACGCAGCGCCCCGCCCATGCCAGGAAGGACACAGCATGAGTATTGATCAGCAGGTTCTGACCGAGGCGTTGAAGGCCGAATATTCGGCGGTGTACGCCTATGGCGTGATCGCGGCCTACGCCTCGCCCGAACGCAACGCGATGGTCGCGGAATACCTCGCGGCACACCGCGCCCGCCGCGACGCCACCATCGACGCCTTGAAGGCCGCGGGTGCCGCCGTCCCCGCGGCGGCGGCCGCCTATGCTCCGCCGTTCACGGTCGACAATCCGATCCCGGCCGCGAATCTCGCGGTCACCGTGGAGTCCGACTCCGCGGTCGCCTGGCGATCGGTGGTGGAGCGGGCCACCACACCCGAACTGCGCCGCACCGGTATCGACGGCCTCACCGAGACCGCGAGCCGCCTGGCCACCTGGCAGACCGTCCTGGGCGTGAACCCGTCGACCGCCCCGTTCCCCGGGCAGCCCTGAAAGAATTCACGACACCGGCGACCGGCACTGTGCCCGGTCGCCGCCGTCGTGCGTTTCGGGTCGAGTCCGACTCAGCCGCGGATCTTCGCGAGGACGGATTCGACCGCGGATTCGGCCGGCATTTCCTCGGCTTCGCCGGTGAAGCGGTTGCGCAGTTCCACCTTGCCCTCGGCCCAGCCGCGACCGATCACGACGATCCACGGCATGCCCAGCAATTCGGCGTCCTTGAACTTGACGCCGGGTGAGGCGGTGCGGTCGTCGAAGAGGACGTCCAGACCCTGTGCGTCGAGTGCGGCGACGACCTGCTCGGCGCCCGCGCGGGCGGCCTCGTCCTTGTTGGCGATGACGACGTGCACATCGAAGGGCGCGACCGAACTCGGCCAGCGCAGCCCCTTCTCGTCGTGCATCTGCTCGGCGACGACCGCGACCATGCGTGAGATACCCACGCCGTAGGAACCCTGGACGAGCCGGACCGGCTTGCCGTTCTCGCCGAGTACATCGACCTCGAAGGCATCGGTGTACTTGTAGCCGAGCTGGAAGATGTGCGCGATCTCGATACCGCGCTCGGCGTGCAGCACGCCTCGGCCGTCCGGCGAGGGATCGCCGTCGCGGACCTCGGCGGCCTCGATGGTGCCGTCGGGGGTGAAATCGCGGCCCGCGACCAGACCCACGACATGTTTGCCGGGGGCGTCGGCGCCGGTGATCCACGAGGTGCCGGTGACCACGCGCGGATCGACCAGGTAGCGAACCCCGTTCTCCAGCAGCCCCTTCGGCCCGATGTAGCCCTTGATCAGGAACGGGTTGGCGACGAAGTCCTCTTCGGTCAGCAACTCCACCTCGGCGGGCGCCAGGCTCGCGCCCAGACGCTTGTCGTCGACCTCGCGATCACCGGGTACACCGATGCCCACGATCTCGGCCTTACCGTCCGGGTGCCGGAGCTTGACCATCACGTTCTTCAGCGTGTCCGCGGCGGTGACGGGACGGCCGTACCGCTCGGCGACACCGGCGCCATTGGCCCAGTCGACCAGCGAGGCGATGGTGGGCGTGCCGGGGGTGTCGTGAACGACGGCCTCGGCTTGCCCCTCGACCGGAACCTCCGCCGGGGCGGGCGTCACCACGGCCTCCACATTCGCGGCGTAGCCGGATTCGAGGCAGGTCACGTAGGTGTCCTCGCCGATCGGGCTGGTGGCCAGGAATTCCTCCGACGCACTACCGCCCATCGCGCCCGAGGTGGCGGCGACGATCACGTATTCGACGCCGAGCCGGGCGAAGATGCGCTGATACGCACCGCGATGCGCGGCGTAGCTGGCCGCGAGACCGTCCTCGTCCAGGTCGAAGGAGTACGAGTCCTTCATGACGAATTCGCGCCCACGCAGGATGCCCGCGCGCGGCCGCTCCTCGTCGCGGTATTTGGTCTGGATCTGGTACAGGGTGACCGGCAGGTCCTTGTACGAGTTGTACTCACCCTTGACCGTCAACGCGAACAGTTCCTCGTGCGTAGGGCCGAGCAGCATATCGGCGCCTTTTCGGTCGCGCAGGCGGAACAGGGCGTCGCCGTATTCGGTCCAGCGGTTGGTGGTCTCGTAGGGGTCGCGCGGCAGCAGCGCGGGCAGCGAGATCTCCTGGCCGCCGATCCCGTTCATCTCCTCGCGCACCACGTCCTCGATCCGGCGCAGCACCTTCAGGCCCAGCGGTAGCCACGAGTACACGCCCGGCGCGATCCGGCGCACATATCCGGCCCGGACCAGAAGTTTGTGGCTGGGCACCTCGGCGTCGGCGGGATCGTCACGCAGGGTGCGCAGGAACAGGTGCGAGAGACGGGTGATCACGGGTGCACAGACTAGCCGCTGCTGCGCGGATGCTTGCAGGGCATTACCGTAACGGCTCGTGCTCGTGATCCTGCCTCCCTCCGAAACCAAGTCCGACGGTGGAACTCTCGGTCCACTCGATCTGGATTCATTGTGGTTGCCGCAGCTCACTGCGGTCCGCGACAAGCTGATCACCGAACTGATCGAATTGGCCGCCGACCCGGAAGCCGCCCGCGTGGCACTGGGCCTCGGCAAGGCCGGCGGAGCGAGCGCGGAGGGTTTGCAGACCGCACTCGCGCGCAACGACTCGCTGCGGACGGCCGCGACCGCGCCCGCGTTGCGCCGCTACACCGGTGTGCTCTACGACGCCCTGGACGCCGGCTCGCTGACCAAGGCGCAGCGGGCCCGCGCCGAGCAGCGGCTCGCGATCGGCTCCGCGTTGTTCGGCGTGGTCCGCGCCGGCGACGCGATTCCCGGCTATCGCCTATCGGGTGGCTCCAAGCTGCCCGGGCTGCCGACGCTGGCATCGATGTGGAAACCGGTGCTGGCACCCGCGCTGCGCGAGGCGACGGCCGACCGCCTGGTCGTCGATCTGCGGTCGGGCAGCTATCAACAGCTGGGCCGGTTGCCGGGTGCGGTGACAGCCACCGTGCTGACCGAGCGGCCGGACGGGACCCGCACGGTGGTGAGTCATTTCAACAAACATCACAAGGGTCTGCTGGCCCGGGCCCTGGCGACCACTCGCGCCGAGCCGGGCGATATCCGCGCGGTGGCCCGAGTGGCCGAAAAGGCCGGGCTGCGAGCGGAAATCGCGTCGTCGAGCGAACTACTGGTACTCACCTGATCGGCTGCCCGATGTGAAACGCGCAACGCCTCCCACGCAAATGACGGAATGCCCCGGCGGTCCTCAGGTGAATTCTCGATGACCAGGGTCGTAATTCGAACCGACTCCTGACCGGCCACGACTGGGAATCATCGCAGTAAAATGCCCGACCACCAGCATCTTTCACGTTTCGAAGGCGGCAAAGCGGTCCACCGAAACAGTTGTTCTTTCTCGCTATCGTCGTACTTCGGCACGGCGGTCGGCCGCTGCTGTTGGAATGCGAATGGGCGAGGAGTTCGGCGTGAGTGACGCCACGGACCGTGAGGAAAAAGCGCTGCGTCAGTTGACCAGTCGTATGGTCGACTACTACGGCAAAAGCCACTCGCCGGAATTGGTGCGGGATCTGGTGGGTCAGGTGCGGCGGCGCTTCGACGGCCATGCCGTCCGCGATTTCGTGCCGATTCTGATCGAGCGGATCGTGCACCGCGAAATTCAGCATCTGCCGGCGCATCGCGGTGCCGATGACGCGCGCGCTCCGGAACACGCCGCCGCACAGCATGTCCCGGCCGCACAGCCGGTTCCCGCCACGGTCGAACTGCCGGTGCAAGACGCCGATCCCGCGGCGGATGCCGAAGCCGCCGGCAAATCCGGCGACGGAGCCGACAACACAGCCGCCGAGCCGGTTTCCGCCGATGTCGTGGGCCACCCGACGGCAGCGAGTACCGGCCAGGGTGGTGCCCCGGCGATGACCGACGCCGCACAGGTCGACACGAAACAATCCGATGAGACTTCACGTTTCGATGCCGAACCCGCCCGCTCGGCAAACGACCCGAATGTCGCCGACGAGACGACCGCGCAGAACTCCGGCCCGGCAGCCGCACTCGCGGCCGGTTCAGATCCGGTGAGTTCCGCAGCGGCACCGGCGGATTCGGCACCGACTGTCAGGGAACCGGATCCCGGATCCGCCGACATCGCGCTGCGACTCGACACCTCCGGCCCCGGCGGAGGCGAGACGGACAGCACGACACCCGTTGCACCGCAAAGCACGTCGCCCAGTGCCGCTTCCGCATCGCGTACCAGCCGCCGTTCATCGGATGGCAACGTCCCGGGGTGGCGTGGAAGGCCCCGGTTGATCGCCGCCCTCGCGGCGGCAGTTGTCGTCGTCATCGCGCTGGTGGTCGGTTTCGGATTCGGCGGTAGCGACAAACCCGCCGCGCCCGCCGCCGCGGCGACGATGGTCACCGCGCACGGTGTCGTCGGATCGGAGAAGATGGCGTTCTTCTCCGATCCGCGCGTGGTGGACGTGTTCGCCCACAACGGAATCCGGTTGCAGGTGGACCCCGCGGGTTCCCGGCAGATCGCCACGTCGGTCGATCTGAGCGACGATGATTTCGCGTTCCCGTCGAGCACCCTCGCCGCCGAGCGCATTCAGCGCCAGCGCGGTGTCACCACCAAGTACACGCCCTTCTCCTCGCCGATGGCGATCGCGAGTTTCGGCCCCATCGTCGACGCGCTGACCCGCGCGGGCGTGGTGCGGCCCGGCGCCACACCGACTTTCGATATGCGCCGCTATCTCGACCTCGCCCAGCAGGGTGCGCAGTGGGATCAGCTCGAGGGCAACACCGGCTATCCCGTACGCAAGAGTGTGCTGCTGTCGACCACCGATCCGCGCACTTCCAATTCGGCGGCGATGTACCTGGCCGCCGCGGCCTACGTCGCCAATGACGACAGCATCGTACAAGGCCCCGCGGCGGAGAACTTCGTCCTGTCGAAGGTGACGCGACTGTTCACCAAACAGGGCTACACCGACAACTCCAGCGAGGGCCCCTTCACCGAATACCTCACCGCCGGAATGGGTCCCACACCCATGGTTTGGAGTTACGAATCGCAGTACGTGGAGGCGGCGGTCGCCGGGAAACTGCCCGCGAACTCGGTGCTGCTGTATCCGTCGCCGACGGTGCTGTCGCGTCACACCCTGGTGCCGTTGAACGCCACCGGCGATCGGATCGGACGGTTGCTGACCACCGATCCCGATCTGCAACGGCTGGCCGCCGAACACGGCTTCCGTACCGCCGATCCCGCCCAGTTCGCGAAAGTGACCGCCGAACACCATATTCCGGCGGTCAAGGATGTCGTCGACGTTGTCGATACCCCGACCTACGACACCCTCGAACATCTGCTGGACGGTGTCGCCCGGTCCTACAACTGAGCTCCGGGTAGCGACCGTCACGAGCCCATGCGGGCAGGCGCGTGGGTTCGTGGTAGGAAGGGCCCATGGATGCCGAGGACATCGACCCCGAACTGGTCGAACTGGCCACCGTGATATTCGACGCGGCCCGCACCGGAGCCGCCGAAACCCTCGCTGCCTACCTCGATGCGGGCGTGCCGGCGAACCTCACCAACGATCGCGGCGACACCCTGCTGATGCTCGCCGCCTACCACGGCCATCTCGCCTCGGTGACCACCCTGCTCGGCCACGACGCAGACCCGGACCGTGCCAACGATCGCGGCCAAACCCCGGCCGCGGGAGCGGTTTTCAAGGGTGAGGACGATATCTTGCGGGCTCTGCTGGACGCCGGAGCCGACCCCGATGCCGGCACCCCTTCCGCGCGGGAGTCCGTGACGCTGTTCGGCAAGACCGAACTGCTGAAACTCTTCGATCGCGAGTGATTCCCGGCGGGCGATCCGTCAGGCTTGTTGCGATTCCTCCTGCGCATGCTGTGCCTGGGCGAGTTGTTGCGGGGTGTAGCGCAGGGTGAGCACGATCAAGCCGATGGCAACGGCGCCGAACGCGCAGATCAGCAGGACGAAGGTGTAACCACTCGACAGCGCCGTGACCTCGGCGGTGGTGAGATCCGACGTCCGGTCGGTGCGCCCGCCCAGCGACAATGTGCGCGAGGCGGCGAGCGGGGTGAGCAGGCCGACCGCGAACGGGGTACCGAGGGTCAGAATCATCTGGCCGATCGCCGACAGCGGCCCGGTCTCGTTCACCGGAACCCCGACGAGCAGGCACAGCGGGCCGACCACGATGACGAACCCGATCGCGGTGCCGACCACGACGAGCAGTATCAGCAGAGTCGGCCAGTATTCGACGGTCCGATCCAGGGTCGAGCCGAAGAACAGGGCGGCCGCGAGCACCGCCGCCGCACCGGACAGCAGCCAGCGCGGCCGGATCATCAGCGCGGCCTTGGCGGCGATCCCTGTTCCGAGACCCGCACCGATCGTGAACGGAATCGAGGCCAGACCCGCGACCAGTGGACTGTAGCCGACCACGTTCTGCAGGAATTGCGCGACGAAGTAGGTCATCGCGCCGAGCACACCGGAACCGAGCAGCAATGCGACGAAGGTGATCGCGCGGTCGCGATCGCGGAACAACCCCAGCGGAAGCAGCGGGTTGGTGGCGCTGCGCTCGGCCAGTACGAAGGCCACCAGCATCGCCAGACCGGCGATCAGCGCGCCGATGACGTAGGGACTGGTCCAGCCCAGATCGGGTCCTTCGGTCGCACCGAAGATGACCCCCACACAGCCGAGCGTGCCCAGGGCCGCACCCCGCACATCCAGCGGCAGCCGATGATGGGCCGAATCGTTCAGCTGGAATACCGCCCCGAGGAGGATGAGCAGCCCGATCGGCACATTGATCAGGAAGATCAGCCGCCAATTCCATTCCGCCAGAGCGCCGCCCACGACGAGCCCACCGACCGAACCCACGCCCACCATCGACCCGAAGATCGCGATGGCCTGATTGCGCGCCTTGCCGGGCGCGAAAGTACTGACAACCAGGGCCATCGCCACCGGCGCCGCTACGGCGGCACCGGTGCCCTGCAGCGCCCGGGCCGCGATCAGCATGACCTCGTTCTGAGCCAGACCACACAGCAGGGAGGCAAGGGTGAACAGCGACACCCCGATCAGCAGCATCTTCTTGCGCCCGAACGAGTCACCGAGCCGACCACCCAGCAGCATCAGGCCGCCGTAGGTGAGGCCGTAGGCCGTGACCGTCCAGGCGCTTTCCGAGCTGGTCAAGCCGAGATGACGCTGCAGCGCCGGCAGCGCCAGAATCACCACCGTGCCGTCGAGGACGACCATCAATTGCAGGCCGGACAGCACCAGGATCGGCAGCCCGAAGGCCCGCTTGGTCACCTGATATTGCATCGTCGCGGCGGGGTTATCGAGCACAGTGACTCACTGTAACGGATATCGAAACGGCCCAACCGGACACGTCGTCGCCCCTGCCCGGACGGCGTCACAGCCGCTGATCGGCCGGTGCGGCGATATCGGGCGCACCGGCGGTGAATCCGGCGGTGGGGCCGATGACGATGATCGCCGGGGGCCGAATGCCCTCGGCGCGTACACGTTCGGCCACCGTGGACAGGTCCGCCCGCACGATCCGCTGGGTGCGGAGACTGCCTTCCTGGACGACCGTGACCGGCGTCGCGGCGGCGCGGCCGCCCTCGATCAGCGCTTCGGCGAACTTCTCGATCCGCTCGACGCCCATCAGCAGTACCAGGGTGCCGCGCAGGCGGGCCAGAGCCGGCCAGTCCACCAGCGAATCCGGATGGTCGGGCGGGATATGGCCGCTCACCACGACGAATTCGTGCGTGACACCGCGATGGGTGACCGGAATTCCGGCCAGGGCGGGCACCGAGATCGCGGAGGTGACGCCCGGGACGACGGTCACCGGAACCCCGGCATCCACACAGGCCTCGAGTTCCTCGTACCCGCGCCCGAAGACGTAGGGATCGCCGCCCTTGAGCCGGACCACGAATTTGCCTGCCTTGGCACCCTCGACGAGTGCGGTATTGATCGCCTCCTGGGCCATCGCCCGGCCGTAGGGGATCTTCGCCGCGTCGACGACCTCCACATCGGGGCCGAGTTCGGCGAGCAGTTCCGGCGGCGCCAGGCGGTCGGCCACCACCAGGTCGGCACGCGCGAGGAACCGGCGCCCTCGCACGGTGATCAGGTCGGGGTCGCCCGGTCCGCCACCCACCAGTGCGACGCCGGGTGCCACCGGTTCGGAATCGTCGGTGACCGTGCCCGATTGCAGTGCCTCGAGCAGCGCGGTACGCACCGCCGCCGAGCGCCGATGCCGTCCCCCCGCCAGTACCGCGAGGGTGAGCCCGTCGTACCGGGCGGTGGCGGGGGTGACGGCGGTGCCGAGGCGGGCATTGTCGGCGCGCACACAGAAGATGCGGCGGCGATCGGCCTCGGCGACCACCGCGGCGTTGGTGTCGGGTTCGTCGGTGCAGGCGATCGCGTACCAGGCACCATCCAGATCGCCGTCGGCGTAGGCGCGGGCGGTGATTCGCAGTTGCCCGGAGGTCGCCATCGCCTCCACGGCGGGAGTGACGGTGCGGCTGATCACCTCGATATCGGCACCGCTCGCGATGAGCAGTCCGAGGCGGCGCTGGGCTACCGAGCCGCCGCCGACGACGACAACGCGGCGGCCGGCCAGATCGAGCCCGACCACGTAGTTCGGGTCACCGGATTGCTGGTCGTCTGTCGTAATCGGCACAAGGTTTCAGCCTACGGCGTGTGCCGTGCGGGCCCGCAATCACCCGGGGCGCACATCCGGATCAGGGCTTCCAGGTGATCCGGCCACCCTGGAAGTCCTGTGCCTTACCGCCGTTGTAGTCGTACTCGTCGCTGGTGGGCAGTCCGTAGCGGCCCTTGTCGGCCTGGCTGCCCTGCCAGATGCCCAGGATCGAACCCCACACCGGATGGGCGCCGGTCTTTGCCGACCACACGAGGACGCCACCGGGGAACTGGTTGTACCGAGCCTGCCCGTCCCGGCCTGCGGCGGTCTCATCGGACAGCGGGAATCCGAGCGCGCTGTTCTCCCAGCCCATCGAGCCCCATTTGTCGCGGATCAGACCGCAGATCGCGTGCGCGTCGGTGCCGACCGACCAGTAGATCGAGCAGCCGCGTTCGAACACCTGGAATTTGCCGCCGTTGGCGTCGGATTCCGGGCCGACGGGGTTGCCGAAGAACACGGGTCCGCCGGCACGATCGTATTCCTGTTCGATCGCGCCACCGACGTCGAATGCGCCGATCGGCCGGGCCTGCGCGACACCGATCCCGGTGCCGGTAGCCAGGGCCAGCGCGGCGGCGCCGGCCGCGGCGGCACGAACTCCCGCCCGTGCGCGGCCGGTGCGGCGTCGGCTTCCGGTTCCACTCTGGGTACGAACTGACGAAGCCAAGAGAACTCCCTCTACCTGCGAAGTTGGCACGGCGGGGGCCGCCGCTCAGGTCATCCTGCAGGGAGTACACCGCACCCGCAACGCCCTCCGTATCACAGTCGAGACTCATCTCACATCGGCTGATACCGATTCCGGAGCCATCGACGGCCCGCCGCGACGCCACCGGCGCTTGCTCTCAGAGCCGCCCGGTGATGCGTTGCGGGGTGACACGAACGACGACACGCTCGGCGTCGTCGACCGAGGCGGGATTGAATTGCGCGTAGGGCTGCCCGGTGTACTTCAGCGACAGCCGATCGGGCATCGCCCGCTCCGGATCGGGGGTGACGGTCGCCGTGCCGCGGATCTCGGCGTAGAGGAACGGCTTGTCGGGCGGATTGATCATCACACTCACCCGCGGGTCGCGCACCACGTTCTTGTACTGCCGGCGAGCGACGGTGGTGGAGTAGAGCAGGTCGTCGCCGTCGCGGTCGATCCAGACGACGGTCAGATGCGGCTGCCCGTCCCGGCCGATCGTCGCCACAGTCGCGTAGATCTTCGCGGTGTCGAGGAACTGCTTCAATTCCGGTGAGAGTTCGATACTCATATCGAAGGCGAACCCGCCACGGCCGGAGGTCATTCCCGGATCCGGGGCTTGTCCTGGTTCTATGCTGCGAACATGCGTGCGGTGCTGCGGGCAGTGGTCGTATCGGTGACGGTCGTCGTCGCGGGGGCGGTGGCCGGCACTTCGATGGCCACCGACCCCTATCGGCCGAGTGGGCCGGTCGAGGCCACATATCTGGAACCGGGGCCGTGGCCGGTCGCCGAGCAGTACGGGTTCGGCTGCTGTGACAGCACCGGCGCCGGATACGACGTCTGGTATCCCGCGAATATCCGCGACCGGCCGGTGCGCCACCCGATCATCACCTGGGGCAACGGCACGGCCGCGCAACCGCGGCAGTACGAGTATCTGCTGCGGCATCTGGCGTCCTGGGGTTTCGCGGTGATCGCGACCGAGAATCGCAGCACCGGCTCCGGTGTCGATATCGCCGGGGCCGCACGGTATCTCGTCGATCGCGCCACCGATCCGGGCAGTATCTTCCACGACCGGCTCGACAGCGGGGCGGTCGGCGCGATCGGCCATTCCCAGGGCGCCATCGGTGTCCTGAACGCGATGATCGCCTCCGGCGGCGCGATCCGGACGGCCGTGCCGATCGAGCTGCCCTCGCAGGCGGTGTGTTCGAAAAGGCTGAGTTGCACCGACACTCATCGGCTGAGCACCGGTTCGGTGTTCTTCGTCAACGGCTCCCGCGATGCGTTGATCTCCCCGTCGCAGTCGCAGTGGAAACTACCGGGCCTGCAGTCGAATCAGGACTACTACAACGCCACCCCGGCCTCGGTCACCAAGGTGTGGGGCACCCTCGTGGGCCCCAATCACAACGACGTCCAGGGGCAGCCGGATTGCGCCCATGCCTCTTTTCCGTGCACCTCAGGGGTTTACGGCTATCTCGGCTACCCGACCGCCTGGCTGATGGCCCGGCTGTGGCGATGTCCGTCGGCGGCGGCGGCGTTCGAACCCGGAACCGGTGAGTTCTATGCCCCGAACCCGCACTGGGGCAACCAGATCGGCGCGAACGCGGCCTGACCCGTTCACTGCCCGGGCGCGTTCTGGACCCAGCGGAAACCGTGGCTGCGCTGCGGGAAGGCGTCGAGGTCCTGGCGCCGGAAGGTCACTGTCACCGGGTGGCCCGCGAGCTCTCCGGTGAAGCGCAGGACATCGGGCCCCTGCTGTTCATAGGTGAATTCCCCCAGTGGCGTCGGCTCCTCGCCGGCGCGCTGTGGCGCGGCGGCCAACGCCAGGCTGTGTGCACCGGTGTCGACCTGTGCCGCGGCAGGGACCAGGGTTCCGTCCGCGCGCTGGTACTGCATCACGCCGGGGTAGTCGAAGACGATGCGTTGCCAGCGCGTGGTATCGGTCAGCAGTGGCGGCACCGATTGCCCGTCCCGAGTGAATTCCTCGACCTTCCAGATGCCGTACAGCGGCGGTTCCGCCCGGCCGGGCCCGCTGTCCCACAGCTGCGTGCTCACATGGATCAACCCCACCGCCACCCAGATTCCGATACCTGCTTGGACGAACGCGGCGAGCAGCCGGGAGCGGCGGGTGTGGAACGGGTACGGCGCGGTCGAGCGTCCGACCGGGCGATCGAGCACCAGCACATCCAGCAGCCGCCGGGCGTGCGGGGCGAGCAGGACCATCGATATCAGCAGCAGATGCCCCGACAGGATCTTGACCGGAACGTCGAAGGTCATGTTCAGCACGAACACCTGCGCCATGCTGATCAGGGCAAGCATCGCGCCGACGGTGGCGGTGCGAGGGATGAACAACAGCACCCCGGCGACGAGTTCCGCGCTACCGAGCAGAATCTCGTAGGTCGGGCTCGACCCGACCTGGTTCCACAGCACCGACATCGGCACCAGGTTGCCGTACGGCGTCAGCAGCGTCGACAATGACGGCTCCGGCATCTGAGTCGGGATGACCTTCGCGAATCCGTAGAAGAGCATCTGCCCGGCCAGACACAGCCGCAGGAACAACAGGAACCATCCGGCGACCCGCCGATAATCGCGCCGGCGCCGATCGAGGACCGACCACACCAGCGTGCCCACGGCGGACACGACCAGGATGCAGAAGACGAGCACCCACAGGATCGTCTGATCCCCACTGCCGTTGCTGCTCAGCACCGGATGCACACCGAAAACGGTGCGGCCGGTCCATTCCAGTACGGGCCGCAGCACCCGCCCCTGCCACAGCACCGCGTCGGCGTCGAGCCAGGAACCGAACCAGCCGGTGAAGGCGAATACGACTTGCGGGTAGAGCACACAGAACAGTCCCAGGTAAAGAAACGTGAAGCGGAACACCAAGCGTGTGAACCGATTCCACCCCGTTCGCAAGGGCCGGTCGGCTTCCCCCGCGTCTCGTGCCGACTCCTCGGCCTCCTCGACGATGACAGTCATTGTCTCCCACTCCTCTCCCATGCGCCCGGAAGTGCCCCGCCCCGACGAGTGCGCACATGGATCCGAACCGGAACATTACGAGCGGCGAGGCCGGAAGTCCTCACCCCTCGGGATGAAAATCCCGTTCCGCGATCACTCCCGAGATGTACGTGCCACCACGAAGCCGGGCGTGAGCAGCTCCGGGGCAAACCGGGTCCCGGTGACCGGAACGGCCGAAGTTTCGACCGCGATTCCGTAGCCTCACGTGCTAGAACGCGTTACATTTCACCCCAACGCCTCCGGCGCCGCGCCCGCACCTGCGGCCGAGGCGTAATCGACTGGTGCGCAGGCTCTTTCATTTCAGCAGGAGGTCCGATATGGCGACCGAATCCGGTTCCGACCCCGGTCAGCGGCGGCAGCTGACGACCAGTGCGCGCGATCTCGACGAGCTCGCGGACCGGCTCACCGGCTGGCTGGCGAGCCGGATCGGCGCGACGCCCGTCGTATCCGGCCTGTCGCGGCCGCAGGCCGGCGGGATGTCGAGCTCATCGGTGATGTTCGATGCGAGCTGGGAGCGCGACGGCCGGACCGAGGGCGGTTCCTATGTGGCGCGAATGCCGCCCGAGGAGGGTTCCTTCCCGGTTTTCGAGACCTACGATCTGGACTCCCAGTACGACGTGATGGCCGGTGTCGCCGAACACTCCGATGTTCCGGTGCCGCGCCTGTGCTGGCGGGAATCGGATGAATCGGTGCTCGGCACACCATTTTTCGTGATGGAGCGGATCGCCGGGCGCATCCCGGAGGACAATCCGCCCTATGTGTTCGTCGGCTGGGTGTTCGACGCCACCGCCGAGGAGCGGATGCGAATCACCAGCGGCACTGTCGATGTCATCGCCGCCGTGCACGCCATCGCCGATCCGGCCGCGAAATTCCCGTCCCTGTCCGGTCCCGGTTCCTCGCTGCGCCGCCATTTCGATGCCCAGCGCGAGTGGTACCGATGGGCCCTGGCCGACGACGGCTACCGAATTCCGTTGCTGGAGCGCGGCTTCGACTGGCTCGAGCAGCACTGGCCCGCCGATCCCGGCCCCGACGTATTGAACTGGGGCGATGCCAGGCCCGGCAATATCATCTTCGACGAATTCGATCCGACCGCGGTACTGGACTGGGAGATGGCCACACTCGGCCCGCGCGAACTCGATGTCGCCTGGCTGATCTTCATCCACCGCTTCTTCCAGGACATCGCGACCCAGTTCGATCAGCCGGGCCTGCCGGACTATCTGCGCCGCGACGATGTGGTCGCGCGATACGAGCAGCGAACCGGGCACCGGCTGCGTGATCTGGACTGGTATCTGGTCTACGCCGCCCTGCGGCACGGCATCGTGATGGCCCGCATCAAACGCCGGATGATCCATTTCGGCGAGGACACCGACACCGACGACCGCGACGACTACGTGATGCACCGGGCGGCGCTGACGGCCCTGCTCGACGGCACCTACCAATGGGATTGAGGACATAGATGACAGACGGCCGTCCGGCCCACCACGCGCCGGTACCCCTCGACGAATACCCCGTCCATCAGACACCGCTGTCGCTGGCCCGCGCGGCCACCACCGACCGCAACTTCTACGACCGCAGTTATTTCAACGCGCACGACCGCAGCGGTGGAACCATGCTGGTCACCGGCTTCGGCGTCTATCCGAACCTGGGCGTGACCGACGCCTATGCGGCGGTCCGGCGAGGTGACACCCAGCGCACCGTCCGGTTCTCCGACGCGCTCGGCGCGCGCGATCTGAACCTGAGCGTGGGCGGCTACCGCATCGAGGTGGTGGAACCGCTGCAACGGGTGCGGGTGATCTGCGAACACGACGAGCTGAGCCTCGATCTCACCTGGGACGGCTCCTTCCCGGCCGTGCAGGAGCAGCCGCATCTGATCCATACCGGCAGCCGGCCGATCATCGACGCGTCGCGCTTCGCACAGGTCGGAACCTGGTCGGGCACAGTGTGTGTGGACGGCACCGATATCGCGGTCGATCCGGATGTCTGGCTGGGGACACGGGACCGGTCGTGGGGTATCCGGCCGGTCGGTGAGACCGAACCGCCCGGACGCGATGCGAGCGAACCGGCGGGCGGATTCTGGTGGCTCTACGTTCCCCTGCGCTTCGACGACTTCGCGATCGTGGTGATCGTGCAGGAGAATCCGGACGGCTTCCGCACCCTCAACGACGCCGTGCGGGTGTGGCCGGACGGCCGCGTCGAGCAGCTGGGCTGGCCGCGCATCCACATCGAGTACCGATCCGGCACCAGGATTCCGGTCGCGGCGCGGCTGGATATGACCGCGGGCGACGGATCGCCGCTGACGGTGGAGGTTCGCACGCACACCTGCGTCCCGCTGCACATCGGCTGCGGGTACGGCGGTGACCCGGACTGGCTGCACGGGCAGTGGAAGGGACGCGACTGGTCCTCGACGAGCACCTACGACCTCACCGATCCGGCTGTGGCGGGGCGTATCCCGTGGGGTGTCATCGATCATGTCGGCCAGGCGCGATGCGGCGACGCCGAGGGTTGGGGGCTGTTCGAGCACGGCAGTCTGGGCCGCCACGACCCGACCGGCTTCGCCGATTGGAACTCGGTCGCGCCCTGATCGGCGGGACATCCGCCCGGTCCGCGCGCCGCTGCGGATGTGACCTGAGTCTCAGGTAGCGTGCGACGGATCGACGCCGGGCCGTCGGCCCGGGATCCGACAGCGAGAGGCAGGCACGATGAGCGGGTTCCGTACTTCGCGCGATACCGCCCGGATTACCTCCCATCGGACGGCACGTTCGGCCGCCGGATTCGTTCTGGCGGCCGCCGCGCTGATCGGTACCGCACTACCTGTCGTGGCGGCACCCGCGGCCCGGGCCACGACCGTTCCGACCATCGCGGTGTCCATGTCGGGTTCGGTCCTGAGCCCGGTCAGCGGTGCGCTCGTCGGCTGCGCGCAGAACGCGGTCGCGACCGTGCGCTATCCCGACGGCAATCCGGTCACGCACGGAACGGTCGATTTCTTCAGCCATCTCGACGGGATCAGCGGCAATATCGTGGGCACAGCGCCCGTGGTCAACGGGGTCGCGAGCATCGGCTGGATGCCCGATCGCGCAGGACTACACGTCGTCAGCGCCGTCTACTACGACGGCCTCCCGGAACTGTCACCGGTCGCCGGATCCGCACGGGTCATGACCGCGACCCCGATCGGGGTGTGCCCGTAAATCGTTGCGGGACACCGACGGGCAACCGGCGATCGCGACGGCGATCGAGTCGATCACCGTCTTCCGCGACAGCAGTCGTGGGCGATCGCACCAGCGCGCACAGGCCAGCAGCGCCGCGGCCTCGGCGACACTGGGGGTGCCGATCGCCTCCGCCGCGCGCACGCCCGGATTCGGTACTACGACCTCCGCCAGTTCCACAGCGGTGAATCCGAGGATCGGCACTCCCAGATCCGCCGCCGCCGCGATCATTCCGGCCTCGGCGGCTCGGCGATCAACCGTGGCCAGGCAGCGAATCGTACGGTCGCCGGCCATCGCCCGGATGGCCCGGACAATAGCGTCGGCGTCCCGGCCGGGACGCGCCCCGATCCCCACGGCCACGGCGTCGGCGCCGATCATGCGCGGTCCGGGTCGATTCGATGTCGACAGCCACAGACCCGCGCCCGAGTCGCGCCGGCGCGACCGGATCGACCCGGTTCGGCATTGCGCGACATCATCGCCGAACCGCGGCCCGCACGCGAGTCCCCTGCCATGGTTGCGCCGAGCAGCGCGGCACGCTCACCGTCACGGCGCATCCGATTCACCCGTCCGCCCCGACGCGAACCGCTCGCACGCATCGACGAAACGCGTTATCGCCGTGGGGTTTCCGGCCGGATGGGTGTGCAGATAGGACGCGTGGACATGCTGGTGCAGCGCGCCCTCGCGAACAGGAGTGCCGAAAGCCCGCCAGCCCCATGCCCGATCACTCGTGCCCGCCGCCACCAGATGCGTGCGGTGGAATTCGTGGCCGCGCACGCGTTCCCCGGCGCGCCACAGCACCGAGTCGGACAACGCCACCGCGTCGCGGTATCCGAGAGTCAGCCGGGGACCGAATTCCGCGGTGGCGTCGAGTACCCCCGCCATGCGGTGCCCGTCCAGGGATCGAGTGAGATACAACAGGCCGGCGCATTCGGCGTGGATCGGCATGCCGCGCGCGGCGGCACCGGACACCTCGGCCAGTAGCGTCACATTGGCCGCCAGATCCGCGGCATGTTCCTCGGGAAAGCCGCCGGGCAGTACCAAACCCGCTGCACCCGAAGGCAATTGCTGATGGAGTGGGTCGAACACCTCGACCTGCGCGCCCGCCGCGGTCAGCAGTTCCCGGTGCTCGGCGTAGCCGAAGGTGAAGGCGGGCCCACCCGCCATCGCGATCACCGGCCGGCCCTCACCCGGCGACGGCCGGACGGTAGCGCCGGTAGCATCGGCCGCTGCGGGCTCCGGGACCTGTTCCTGGGCCACAACGGTTTTCGCGGCTGCGTCCTTCGTGGCGGGTCGGTCCGCGGTGCGGGCGGCCCGATGACGGCTCGGCTCGCGGCCCCGGGCGGCACCGTCCGGGACGGCCGTCGGTCCGGGGCGCGCCGATTCGGTCGCCGGATCCCAGGCCGGGCCGACAACCCGGATATCGGCCATCCGCGCCACGGCGCTCAGATCAATATGTGTCGCGACGAGTTCGGTCATCGCCTCGACCGCGGCATGTGCCGCCCGCCCGTGTTCGACGGCGGGGACGAGGCCCAGATGCCTTGCCGGAACCGACAACTCCTCCATCCGCGGCAGCGCGCCCAGGACCGGGAGTCCGACCCGGTCGCAGGCGGCGCGCAGCACCTGTTCGTGCCGAGGGCTGCCGACCCGGTTCAGGATGACCCCGCCCAACCGGATTCCGCTGTCGAAGGTGGCGAAGCCGTGCAGCAGCGCGGCCAGGCTCTGACTGTGCCCGCGCGCGTCGACGACCAGCAGCACCGGCGCGCCGAGCAGGGCAGCCACCTGAGCGGTGGAACCCTCGGCGATCGGGGCCGGATTGTCGGCGTCGATACGGCCGTCGAACAGGCCCATCACCCCTTCGACCACCGCCAGATCACACCCCGCGCTGCCGTGCCGATACAGCGGAACCACCCGATCGGCGCCGACGAGAACCGGGTCCAGATTGCGTCCCGGCCGACCGGCCGCGAGTCCGTGATAGCCCGGATCGATATAGTCCGGCCCCACCTTGAACGGCGCCACCCGGCGGCCGGCGCGCCGCAGCGCGCCGATCAAACCCGTTGCCAGCGTCGTCTTTCCGCTGCCGGAGGCCGGAGCGGCGATCACCACGGCCGGTGCGGTCACCGCCGGTTCACCATTCGATCCCCCGCTGGCCCTTGCGACCGGCGTCCATCGGGTGTTTCACCTTGGTCATCTCGGTGACCAGATCCGCCGCGTCGATCAGTGCCCGCGGTGCGTCGCGGCCGGTGATCACCACATGCTGATTGCCGGGCCGCGAACGCAGGGTCTCCACGACCTCATCAATATCGACCCAGCCCCACTTCAGCGGGTAGGTGAATTCGTCGAGGACGTAGAAACGATGCTGTTCGGCGGCCAGCCGCCGGGCGATCTCCTGCCAGCCCGCCAGCGCGGCGGCGGCATGATCCTCGTCGTTGCCCTGTTTGCGGGTCCAGGACCAGCCCTCACCCATCTTGTGCCATTCGACCGGGGCGCCGGCGCCGGTCTCCTCGTGCAATCGGCCCAGGGTGCGGAATGCGGACTCCTCGCCAACCTTCCACTTCGCACTCTTGACGAACTGGAACACTGCCAGGTCGAAGCCCTGATTCCAGGCCCGCAGCGCCATTCCGAAGGCCGCCGTCGACTTACCCTTCCCGGGCCCTGTGTGCACCGCGAGCACCGGCTGATTACGCCGCTGCCTGGTGGTCAACCCGTCGTCGGGAATCGTCTCCGGAACGCCTTTCGGCATCGCTGCACTCTCCTTCTCCGGCAGTTGCTGCCATCACATTTCCACACCGGCGTCGAGCGCCGCTCGCGGCGTCACAGCGCGTGGATCAGGCGGCCAGACGCCCCTGCGGCAGGCCCGACTTCACCGCGGCCACGACCGTCTCGCCGGTCAGCTCGGACAGATTCAGGCAGCGGGCGCGCAGTTCGCGCGCGAATTCGGCGGCCAGTCCCAGCCGGATCATGCCCCGCTCGCAGTCCACCACCACACCGGCCACTCCGTCCCGGGCCAGCAGGCGCGCGGCGGCGCGGGCGCGCGGGATCGGATCGGCGCCACCGGTGGCACGGCCATCGGTGAGCAGCACGACCATCGCGCGGCGGCGCGGATCGCGGACGTGTTCGCGCGACACCACCTCGCGGGCCCTCAGAAGTCCCTGGGCGAGTGGGGTTTTGCCGCCGGTGCGCAGATCGGCCAGCCGCCGGACCGCGATATCGACCGACGAGGTCGGCGGCAGCACCAGTTCGGCCTCGCTGCCCCGCATCGTGATCACAGCGACCTTGTCGCGCCGCTGATAGGCATCGCGCAGCAGTGCGACGATCGCGCCGGTCACTGCCGAGAGCCGATCGCGCGCGGCCATCGAACCGGAGGCGTCGACCACGAACACCACCAGATTTCCTTCGCGCCCTTCGCGATACGCGCCCCGCAGATCGTTCGGCTCGAGCGCCAGCGGGCCCTCGACGCGACCGCGGCTGTACTGGTGCGGGGCGGCGGCGAACAGGGTGCCGAGCAGATGCAGGCCCGCCGAGGTGTCGGTGACCGAGCGGACCACCCGGCCGTGCCGGGTGCGGGCGCGCGACCGGCGACCCGGGGCGCCATCGCCCACACCGGGAATCTCCCAATGCGGCGGACGCGCGGCCGAATTCGCGGGAGCCGCGACCGAGCGCTCGCGGGACCCGCCGCCGGGTGATTCCGGGCCGCTGTCGTCCGGGCCATCGTCGTCCGGGCCGCTGTCATCCGGGCCGTTGTCATCCGGGCCATCGTCCCGGGGCCCCTTGTCCTCGGGGCCATTGTCGTGGGGACCGCGGCTGTCAGGGCCGCCTTCGCGGGGATCGTTGCCCTCCGGTGCATCCGCCGAGCCCTCGGGCGACTCCGGCTGCTCAGCGCCGGGCGGATCGGATTGCCCTGTGCCGCGCTCGGATTCATCGCTCCCGGAACGATCCTGATCGGACCGCGCCCGGTCGGCCTCCTGCCCGGCCTCGCGCATGGCGTCGTCGAGCTGCTCCTCGGAGATACCCGGCTCGTCGAAAGGATCGCGGCGACGCCGATGCGGTAGCGCCAGCTCCGCGGCCACCCGCACGTCTTCGACTGTCACACAATCGCTTCCGCGCCACGCGGCATGCGCGGTCGCGGTCCGCGCCACCACCAGATCGGCGCGCATACCGTCCACGTCGAAGGCCGCGCACAGCGCCGCTATCCGGCGCAGCTCGATATCGTCGAGCGCCACTTCACCGAGCCGGTCCCGGGCCCCGAGGATGCGCTCCGCGACCGCGACATCGGCGGCGCCGTACGCAGCGGCGAAGGCACCCGGATCGGCCTCGTAATCCAGGCGTCGGCGCACCACGGCCATCCGGATATCCACATCCCGGGAGGCGGCCACATCGACGGTGAGGCCGAACCGGTCCAGCAACTGCGGCCGCAGTTCACCCTCTTCCGGATTCATGGTGCCGACCAGCACGAAGCGGGCCGGATGCGAATGCGACACCCCATCGCGCTCGATATGCACCCGCCCCATCGCGGCGGCGTCGAGCAGTACGTCGACGAGATGATCGTGCAGCAGATTGACCTCGTCGACGTACAGGACGCCGTGGTGGGCGGCGGCCAGCAGGCCGGGCCGGAATGCCTGTTCCCCGTCACGCAGCACCCGCTCGAGATCCAGCGAGCCGACCACGCGGTCCTCGGTGGCGCCCACCGGCAGCTCGACCAGCCGCGCCGGACGCTGCCCGCGCTCATCGGAGACCGGGGGCAGCAACTGGGCCAGCGCTCGCACCACCGTCGACTTCGCGGTCCCCTTCTCTCCGCGCACGAGCACACCACCGATCCCGGGATGCACCGCGCACAGGATCAGCGCCAACTGCAGCTGTTCCTGACCCACCACCGCGGAGAACGGGAAACCCGCCTCGGCGTCACGGTCGGAGGTCACGGTGGCGACCGGTGCGGCATCGGCTCGGGAATCGGACACGAACCCACTGTAGGCGGCGCGGAATTCCGTTCTCGCAACCACCCGTCCCACCTCCACCGGCATACCGTCGCCGTCCCCGGACCGCCCGAGCGAGTCGGCCGGCCACATTTCGGGACCGCCCCGGTGACCGAGGGTCTGCGGCCCGTCCATCGACGGTCGTACAGTCGGGCGGCGGCGAAACCGCCCCGCATTACCGGCCGCGTGGCCGTCCGCACCATCGAACACGATGCCCCTCGGCAGGCGAATACGCGCGGGCACGGAATACGCTGTGCGCGTGCGGGATTTGACACGGGGATTCGGGTACCTGCTACGCGGGCAGCGATGGGTCGCCACCCACCGCCGGACATTCGGGCTCGGCCTCCTGCCGGGCCTGATCGCCGCGGTGCTGTATCTGGCGCTGCTGGTGGTACTGATCTACTTCGCCGGTGATCTGGTCACCTGGGCGACGCCGTTCGCCGCCGACTGGTCCTCGCCCTGGCCGGGAGTGCTGCGCGGCGGCCTGGCCGTCCTTCTCGTGCTGCTGGGGCTGTTCCTGGCGGTGATCACCTTCACGGCCGTGACGCTGGTGATCGGGCAGCCGTTCTACGAGGCGCTGTCGGAGGCGGTGGATCGATCGCTGTCGGCCGACGGGCACGCGCCCGAGTCCGGGTTACCCATGTGGCGGGAGGTCTGGATCGGCATCCGCGACGGGGTCCGAATCCTGGTACGCGCGACGATCTGGGGTGTGCTGCTGTTCGCCGCCGGATTCGTGCCGCTGATCGGCCAGACCGTGGTTCCGGTCGTCGGTATCGCGGTGACCGGGTTCTTCCTCGCCCAGGAATTGACCGCGGTCGCCACGGCGCGGCGGGGCATGCGGTTGCGCGAACACCGGGCATTGCTGCATTCGCGCCGGATGCTGGTGTGGGGCTTCGGCATTCCATTGGCGGCGGTGTTCCTGGTGCCGTTCGTGGCCGTTGTGCTGATGCCGGGCGCGGTCGCCGGCGCCACCCTGCTGGCCCGCGAGCTGTGCGCGGACGAGACGGTCCCGCAACCGGGTTCGGTTGCGGGACCGTGAGATCCCGGGTGCGCCGGTTGGACGATCACCCGAGGGCGCTCAGCCCCGGCGCATGGGGATATGGGCGACCCCGTCCTCCACGTACTCTTCGCCGTCGGGCTTGAACCCGTGCTTGGTGTAGAGGTCGACCAGATAGGTTTGCGCGTTCAAACGCACTGTCGCCGAACCGGCTTCGGCGATGGCGGCCTGCAGCAGGCGGGTGGTGTATCCGTGGCCGCGAGCCTCCGGGGTGGTGCACAGCCGCCCGATCCGGAACGACTTGACCAGGTTGTCGTGCTCCTCCAGCAGCCGCAGCGTACAGATGGCCTCACCCTCGTCGTCGAGCCAGAAGTGACGAGTCTCGGGGAGCAGATCCAGCCCATCCAGTTCCGGATAGGCACATTTCTGCTCCACGACGAATACCGCGACACGAAGTTTCAACAGCTTGTAAAGCGTCGCGGTATCCAGATCCGCGGCCCACGACCGTTTGAGCGCAACCGTTGACATCATCGAGTCTTGCTATCACAACAATCAGCTGCGCGCGACCCCTGCGGCGACCGGCGTGTTGTCGTTCAGGTGCAGCGCCTTGGTCGACCAGTCCCACACCTCGTGGTACAGGCCCTGATTCTCCGACAGCTTCACACCCAGCGAGGGCACCATTTCCTTGAGTTTCGGCGTCCAGTCGGCGTATTCGCGCGGGAAGCACCGCTGCATCACATCGAGCATCGCGCTGACACAGGTCGAGGCGCCCGGTGAGGCGCCGAGCAGGCCCGCGATGGACCCGTCACCGGCCGTGATCACGGCGGTACCGAGCTCGAGCACACCGCCCACGCCCTTGCGGCGGATGATCTGCACACGCTGCCCCGCGGTGATCAGCTCCCAGTCCTGGCCTTCGGCCCGCGGGATGAACTCCTCCATGGTGTTCACCTTGCCCGACTGCGACTTCAGCAGCTCGCTGACCAGGTACTTCACCAGACCGAGTTCGGTGACACCGACGCCGAGCATCGGGGTCACATTGCCCGCGCGTACCGATTTGAACAGATCGCTGAGTTTGCCGTCCTTGAGGAATTTCGGCGTCCAGCCGGCGTAGGGGCCGAACAGCAGGCCCGACTTACCGTTGATGACACGAGTATCCAAGTGCGGCACCGACATCGGCGGCGCACCCACGGCGGCCCGGCCGTAGACCTTGGCATCGTGCTTTGCGATGAGCTCGGGCGAGGTGCAGCGCAGGAACTGACCGCTGACCGGGAATCCACCGAAGCCCGCGATCTCCTTGATGCCGGCCTTCTGCAACAGCGGCAGCGCGTAACCACCGGCGCCCACGAAAACGAATTTCGCGTTCAGCGTGCGGGTTTCGAGGGTGCGGGTGTTGCGGACCTTGACCGTCCAGCTGCCGTCGGACTGCTTGGACAGGTTGCGAACCTCGGTACCGAAGGCGATGTCGACACCGGAGCCGCCCAGGTAGGCCAGCAGCTGCTTGGTCAGCGAACCGAAGTCGATATCGGTACCGGTGTCGGTCCAGTTGAGCGCGACCGGATCGGAGAAGTCGCGGCCCTTGGCCATCAGCGGCAGGCGACGGCCGAACTCCTCGGGGCTGTCGATGAACTCCATGCCCTCGAACAGCGGGTGGCGTGACAGCGCCTCGTGGCGCTTGCGCAGATACTCGACCCCGTCGGCGCCGTGGCAGAAGCTCACGTGCGGAATCGGATTGATGAATCCGGACGGATCGGCGAGGATCCCGTTCTCGGCACCATAGGCCCAGAACTGCCGGGACACCTGAAAGCGCTCGTTGATATCGATCGCCTTGGTGATCTCGACCGAGCCATCGGCCTGCTGCGGCGTGTAGTTCAGCTCGCACAGCGCGGAGTGGCCGGTACCGGCGTTGTTCCAGGGGTCGCTGCTCTCCGGGGCAGCCGCGTCCATGCGCTCGAATATGGTGATCGACCAATCGGGCTGCAACTGACGAAGCAGTGCACCGAGGGTGGCACTCATGATGCCGGCACCGATGAGGACTACATCGGTCTTTTGAGTCATCGCAGCGTTCGGCACGGGTTGATCGACTTCCTTGTCCAACAGCGGGCACTTGGCGGGCGGGAATGAGGTTACCCGCCGTTCACTTCAACTTGATTGTGCCCCTCGGCATGCCCGTTTCCGAAAACGTCCACACCACGGCGGCCGGACCGGCTCGCCGGTCAGGGCCCTGAGCGGGTCGAATATCGTGGAGCTGTGACGAACGAGACGCCTGCGGCCCCCTCGACGACCCACGCCTGGCAGCCCGATGTGCTGGGCGATGGATATCACCAGCTGACGATCCCGCTCGGGCCCGATCCCGACGGTGAGGGCGAGGTGGTGGCCACCCTGGTCCGCCACGATCCCGAGCAGGCCCCACCGGCCACCGGCGCCGTGCTGTATGTGCACGGCTTCACCGACTACTTCTTCCAGAAGCACCTGGCCGAGCATATGAGCGGACTCGGCTATCGCTTCTACGCGCTCGATCTGCGCAAATGCGGCCGCTCGCGGCGTCCGGGCCAGACCGCGCACTACGTCACCGATCTGCGGCTCTACGATGCCGAACTCGACCGGGCCGCCGAGACCGTGCGCGCCGAGACCGGGCTGCCGGTACTGCTGATGGCGCATTCCACCGGAGGGCTGATCCTGCCGCTGTGGCTCAACCGACGCAATCGGCAGGCGCCGGTCACCGAGCAGGGCATCACCGGTCTGGTGCTGAACAGTCCGTGGTTCGACCTGCAGGGCCCCGCCTACTACCGCGGTGTGGGCACCGCAATCATCGACGGAGTCGGCCGGTTGCGGGCGATGACCAGGCTGCCCCAGAACGAGCTCAGCGCTTACGGCGACAGCCTGCACACCAGTGTCTCCGGCGAATGGGACTACAACCTGGATTGGAAACCGCTGAGCGGCTTCCCTGTGCATCTGGGCTGGTTGCGCGCGATTCGACAGGGGCACGCCGAGTTGCATCGCGGGCTCGACGTCGGCCTTCCCGCACTGATCCTGCGCTCCAAGGTGACCAAGTTCATGCGGGAGTACGGGCCGGCCGCAGACGTCTCGGACGTGGTGCTCGACGTGCGCCAGATTCAACGCTGGTCGGGATGTCTGGGCGGCCGGACGAATATCGTGCCGATCGAGGGCGCACGTCACGATGTCTTCCTGTCCTCGCCCGCGGTGCGCGCGCAGGCGTTCAGCGAACTCGACGAGTGGCTGGTCTGGCTGCGCGAGCGCCTCGCGGCCCGCTGACCGCCCGCCTCACCACAGGCCGGAGCGCAGCACGATCTCGGTCGCGAATTCATGATCGGCCTTGACCGCGACATCGGCGGTGTCGACCTGGGTGACGCGGAACTCACCGTAGACGTGCCGGCCGCAGGCGTCGGCGGTGGCGCGGGGCAGATCGTCGGTGGCGATGACGGTGGTGGGCAGTTCCACCGCCGGGCAGCTCGCATCGCCGGGCGCACCATCGACGGCGACCGCGGGATGCGGGCGACCCGCGACCACCAGTCCCACGAACCGGCCGAATCCGCGGGCGCCGAGCCGCCAGGCCAGATCCGCGCCGGCGCCGTATCCGGCCAGATTCGCCCAGGCGACACCCAGGTCGTCGAGGATCGCGTAGACCCCGGCCTGATCGAGTCCCTCGATCGTTTCGGGAGTGATGGTGCGCAGATCGGAGTTGTGCAGCCGCTCGCACACCCGGTCGTAGATATCGGCCGGAGCTCCGGCGTCGGGAAGCAACAGCACCGTATGCCTGGACTCCGGCCCACCGACCCGTACCGTCCAGGCGCGGTCACCAACCGCTATTCGCCGGGTTTCCATGCCGATCCACGCTACACGGGAGCGGCCGGTCACAGGACATGTCTTCGGCCACCTTCACCGGCCGGTGATGACCGCGATCGCATCACTGTGACCTCGGCCGGACCCGGCCCCGCGCTATCGGCGCAGTCCGACGGCGAGTGTGGGCAGGTCGCGCGGGGCGCCCGCGATGATCAGCCGTTCGAGGCCGCCGATATCGAGATGCCGCTCCACCAGGTCGGCGAGCAGATCGAGCTGGGCACCGCGCACCTCCTCGACACTGGTCGCGGCCGCGACCCGGAAGCCGGTGCGCCCGGCCTGTGCGGCAGCCTCGCGCAGCCAGGCCCGCCGGAAGTCATCCGATTCGAGCAGACCGTGCAAGTGGGTGCCGCGCACACTGCCGCGCACACTGCCCTCCGGTGCGGCCGCGGCACTGTCGCCGTCCACTTCGGCCCAGGCCGGGTCACCGTTGCGGCGTACCCGCCCGTGATGGATCTCGTAGCCCGACAGCGGGATTCCGGCCACAGCCCTACCGGTCGCGGCACCGCGACCGGCGGTGTGGCGCAGTACCTTCGGCTCGGCGAATTCGATCTCGAGGTCCAGCAGGCCGAGTCCCTCGACGGCGCCGGCCGAGGATTCCACCTGGTCGTCGATGCGGCGGCCGAGCATCTGATAGCCACCGCAGATCCCGAGCACCGGCTTGCCCGCCGCGGCGTGCGCGCCGATGGCCGCGGCGATTCCGCTGCGGCGCAACCAGTTCAGATCCGAGACGGTGGATTTGCTGCCGGGCACCACGATGATGTCGGCGCCGGCCAGCCGGGAGGGTTCGCTCACCCAGCGCACCGAGACGCCGGGCTCACAGGCCAGCGCCTCGATATCGGTGGAGTTGGAGATGCGCGGCAGCCGGATCGCGGCGACGGTCAGCCATTCGGTACCCACCGGCGGCCGAGGACGGCCGACCGGCGCATCGGCGACCGTGGCGAGCGAATCCTCCGCATCGAGCCACAGTTCGTCGGTATAGGGCAGCACCCCCAGGGTCGGGCGGGCCGTGAGAGCGGTGAGCTGCTCCACTCCGGGCCGCAGCAGTTCGACATCGCCCCGGAATTTATTGACGACGAAGCCCGAAATCAGTTGCTGGTCTTCGGGTTCCAGAATCGCGACGGTCCCGAACAGATGGGCCAGCACCCCGCCGCGGTCGATATCGCCGACGAGCAGCACCGGCAGGTCCGCCGCACGGGCCAGTCCCATATTCGCCAGATCCGTGGCGCGCAGATTGATTTCGGCGGGTGAACCGGCACCCTCGCAGATCACCACATCGAATTCGGCTCGCAGCGAGGCCAATTCGGCGGCCACCACATCGCGCAGCCGCTGCCGGTGCCGGAAGTAGTCGCGCGCGCCGACGGTATCGACGGCCACACCCCGCACCACCAACTGGGAGCGCCGGTCGCTGCCGGGTTTGAGCAGCACCGGGTTGAATCGCACACTCGGTTCCAGCCCACAGGCCCGTGCCTGCAGGGCCTGGGCCCGGCCGATCTCACCGCCGTCGAGGGTCACCACGGAGTTGTTGGACATGTTCTGCGCCTTGAACGGCGCCACCCGCACCCCGCGCCGCGCCAGCATCCGGCAGATCCCGGCCACCACCACGCTCTTGCCGGCATCGGAGGTGGTGCCCGCGATGAGCAGCGCGCCCTTCACCTGGAGATTCCAGTCCCCGCGTCCGCGGTTCTCATGGGAGCGTGAGGATTTCGGCGCCTTCCTCGGTCACGACCAGGGTGTGCTCGAATTGCGCGGTCCACCGGCGATCCTTGGTGACCACGGTCCAGCCGTCGTCCCAGATCTCGTAATCGATCCCGCCGAGGTTGATCATCGGCTCGATGGTGAAGGTCATACCGGTCTCGATCACCGATTCGATCGCCGGCTGGTCGTAGTGCAGGATGACCAGTCCGCTGTGGAAGGTCGGGCCCACACCGTGTCCGGTGAAATCGCGCACCACGCCATACCCGAAGCGGTTGGCGTAGGACTCGATGACACGCCCGATCACATTCAGCGCCCGGCCGGGCCGCACCGCCTTGATGGCACGCATCGTGGCCTCGTGCGTGCGCTCCACCAGGAGGCGCGCCTCCTCGTCCACATCACCGGCGAAGAATGTCGCATTGGTATCGCCGTGCACACCGTCGATGTAGGCCGTGACATTGATATTGACGATGTCACCGTCTTCGATAACCGTCGAATCCGGAATGCCGTGGCAGATCACCTCGTTCAGCGAGGTGCAGCACGATTTGGGAAAACCCTTGTACCCGAGGGTCGACGGGTAGGCGCCGTGGTCACACATGTACTCGTGCGCGATGGCGTCGAGCTCGTCGGTGGTGACTCCGGGCGCGACTGCCCTACCGGCCTCCTGCAACGCCTGCGCGGCGATCTTGCTCGCCAACCGCATCTTCTCGATGGTCTCCGGCGTCTGCACCCAGGGCTCACGGCCCTCGTTGACGGTCTTCTTCCACGCGTACTCCGGCCGCTCGATCGAGCGCGGAACCTCGCGGACGGGCGAGAGCGTTCCGGGTACGAGCGGCTTGCGGGTGCGCACAGACATGCACTCAGACTATCCGCACGGATTCACCGGGATACGGAGGCCACGACCCCGCTGACCAGATCGGTATAGCCGTCGACCAGCTCCGCGAGGTGGTACCAGTGCTTGTGGGTGGTGTCGCTGCGGGCGCCGTCGCGGTCGATGGCGCGATTGGCGGCGACCCAGCTACCCGCCATCCGGTCGACCATGGGTCCGAGGATATCGGTGCGCAGGGCGAGGCCCCGGCGATAGCCGGGCAGTTCGTTCTCCACCCACTCGTTGATGTCGTCGATGAGTTCACTACGGCGGCAATCGATCTCCGCGAGCAGAATCGGATCGGCGAGTTGCGCTCGGTGCGTGTGCAACTCGGCCAGTGCCCGCGCGGCCCGGAGCAGCTCCCGGTCCTGAAATCGCCGTCCCTGGAAGGCGCACAGTAACTGCGGAGCTGCGGGCAATGCACTGGCTATCGATGCCGTCATCGCCACGCTCCGAACACATCCGAGTACCGCATCGGTTTTACCGCCATCTGTCGATCTCCAGATTTCATTGGTCGAACCGCACCGTTCGCACCAAGAGTAGATCGAATTCTGCTCTTGCATATGCAAGAACGCAACATTGCGTCCGCATTGCCGGAGATCCCCCTTGACAGCCATCGTACGCACCCGGCCGGGCCCCCTGTGACGTGCGCAAATACGCCGAGAAGAGCTGCGTCGGCAACCATTTCACATTCGGGTAACGATGGCCGAAACCCGCGTCGGCGCGTCGGCATCGGCATCCGGTGCCGCGCTCAGCGCGCCACCAAACCCCGCAGTACGATCTCCACTCCGCCGGAAAACTCCTCCTCGGAGGAGATCTCGCGAGCCTGTGCCGCGGCGTCCACCAGGTGCGGATAGTCCGCCGCCGCGATCGCCGCGATCATCGCGGTGCCCGAACCTCCGATCGCGGCATAGTGCTCGTTCTCGAGATATCCGAGCAGAAAAGCCACCAGCGTCCGCTGAGCTATCACCCGCTCCCGCCCCTCGAACCCGCCATCGGCGAGGGCGGCCAGCGTCGCGTCCATCCATCGCAGCGCCGCCGCGCTGACATGCCGGTGCCGCGGCACCAGTGGCGCCATCGCCGGGTGCGCGGCGACCGCCGCGCGCATCCGATCGAGTAGGAGCCCGAGGCGAGTGCGCCAGTCAGCGCCCGCGGGAGTACTCGTATCGATCCCGCCGAGAACCTGTTCCACGATCAGCGCCTCCAGGGCGTCACGATCGGAGACGTACCGATACAGCGCCATGGTCGCCATACCGAGTTCGGCGGCCACCGCCCGCATGGTCAACGCGGCCAATCCTCCGCGATCGATCACGGCCAGTGCGGCCGAGGACAGATCGGCCGTGGTCAGCGAGCGGGGGCGGGGCACGGATTGACAGCGTACAAGATACGCGCATACTTGCTGTAGGCGTACCACATACGCCTACGCATCGAGGAGCGCATATGACAGCACCCACCACAGTCGCGATCCGGACCCTGACCGGCGTGACGGGTACCGATATTCCGATCCCGGATCCGAATCATGTGATCCACCTGCAATTCCGCCGGTTCGCCGGCTGCCCGATCTGCCATCGGCACCTGCGTACCTTCATCACCCGATATCCCGAGATCACCGCGGCCGGAATTCGACCGATTGCCGTATTCCACTCCAGCGCAGATGAATTGATCGACTATGCCCGCGAGATCCAACTGGATTTGATCGCCGATCCCGGCAAGAACCTCTACCGGGAGTTCGGCGTCGAATCGGCGCCTCGCGCGTTGCTGAATCCGCGCGCCTGGCCCGGTATCGCCCGGGCCCTCGGCACCGCCGTGGGCCCCCTCGCCCGGGGCGAGCAGCCTGCGCCCCCGAACGCACCGGCGGGTGGACGGCTCGGCCTGCCCGCGGACTTTCTCATCACCCCGGACGGCACCGTGGCCGCGGCCCGATACGGCACTCACGCCGACGATCAATGGTCGGTCGACGAATTGCTCTCCCACGCAAAGAGTTACCACTCACGATAACGGTCGGCGGGTGCGGCCCGCACAGGTGAGCGGGGCTGTCGGCGGCGGGCGGTATTGTTGGCAATCGCTCCCACCTCATCCGTGGAACGCGTTCGAGCGTCCCGAATCTCACAAGGAGACCGCGCGCGATGGCAGGTAAACGCACCGTGCTGACGGTTCAGCTGCGCCGGCTGGCCGCACTGCTGTCGGAAATGCGTGAACAAGCGGGCATCAGCAAGGAGGTGGTCAGCGCCCGCACCGGCATCAATGTCACCACGCTCTATCGGATCGAAACCGCGCAGGCGCGCCCGCAACGACGCACGCTCACGGCCATGCTCGACCTCTACGGCATCGGCGAGCCGCAACGCTCCGATGCCGTACTCCTGCTGACCGAAGCCCTCAAGCCCGGGATGTCCCGCCCCTTCGAAGCAGCGGTCTCCGATGTGTATGCCGCGTACATCAATTTCGAGACCGAGGCACTGTCGGCGCGACTGTTCCAGACCTCCTTCGTTCCCGGGCTCCTGCAGACCGAACGATATGCGTGGGCCGTACTGGATACGGCGATGCCGAAGGTCGACACCTCGGTGATCGAGCAGCGGTTGCGGGCGCGAGTGGAGCGGTCCAAGGTGCTGACCAGGGACGACAATCCGCTGGAACTGTGGGTGGTCCTCGACGAGGCCGCGATCCGGCGGGTTGTCGGCGGGCCCGAGGTGATGCGCGAGCAGTTGCTCCGACTGACCGAGGACACCGACAAACGCGAAGTCATCCTGCAGGTGCTGCCGTTCGGCGCCGGCGCTCATCCTGCGATGGTCGGCTCGTTCGTCGTGCTCGACTTCCCCGATCCGGCCGATCCGGAGATCGTCTACGTCGAAGGGATCGCCGGTGACGATATCGTCGAGGGCCACAACGAGATTCGCCGTTTCGGAGTGATGTTCGACCAGCTGCGCGCGATGGCGCTGAGCCCGCGCGATTCCGCCGAGATGATCACCGCGATCGCCGACGACCTGCGCTGAGCGCGTCTTATTCCCGGCTCGCCCGCCGGTACCCGATCGCCGCCGGCACCGCGAACACCACGACCGCACCCAGCGACCATGCCAGCGTCGCCGACAACGGCCCGCGGATCGCGTCACCCAGCAGTGCGGCGTGCATCGTGTCGATGGCCAGCGACATCGGCTGATGCGCGACCACCGGCTGAGCCCAGTCCGGATAGGCCGACAGCGGTACGAAGCCGGTGCTGAAGAACATGAGCAGTGACGAACCCAGCGAGATGGCCTCCACGGCGAAGGTCTTCGCCGAGAACACCGCCACCGCGGTCACCATGGTGGCGAAACCCAGCCCGTACAGTACCGGTACCCCGATCACCACGATCACCGCGGCCGGATCGTGCCAGCGCAGACCGAGTGCCAGCCCCACCGCGAACAACACCATCGTGCACACCACGATGCGGGCGGCCTCGGCGAGGACACGAGACAGCAGTCCGGACGCCCGGTGAATCGGCAGCGCCCAGAACCGGCCCAGCAGCCCGGCATCGCGCTCACGGCCCAGGGTCACCGCCCCGGCCAGCGATCCCGACATCGCCGACACCACCGTCACCATGGGTACCGATCCGTAGAGCGCGTCCACCCCGGCGAAGTTGGAAATCTGCTGCCCCAGCACGGTATTCAACATCACGAGCAGCAGAGCCGGAAACAACAGTGTCTGCGCTGCCGTGACCGGGTCGCGCCGCCATCGCCGCAGCAATCGGCCGGTCTGGATGAAGGTCTGCGGCAGCAGATAGCGCCAGCGCTCGGTATCGCCGCGGGTCACGGGTCCGATCGTCACCTCGCGTACCGCCGTCATCGCTGCCTCCGCACGGCCATGCGCACCGAGAGCACGCCGAACAGCAGTACACCCGCGACGGTCCACACCACACCGGGTCCGATCGTCGACCGGTCCACCGCCGTGGCGAAACCGGGCTTGTCGCCCGCGAGCGCCCGCATCGTATCAACGAACCGCGACACCGGTTGATGCTCCGCGAACCCCCGGATCCACGGCGGGAACTGCTCGGCGGGCGCGAAGCCGGTCGACACCATGCCGAGAATCAACTGCGGCAGCATCAGCATCTGGGTGGTGGCCTCCGGCGATTTCGACAGGGTGCCCAGCACATCACCGAACAATCCCAGCATCCCGCCGACAGCCACCGCGAAGGCGAAGAAGGCGACGGTGTGCCAGGTGCCGCCGTAGAACCGGAAGCCGATCACCGAACCGCCCGCCAATGCCGCCACCAGCGCGATCACAATGCGGTACCCCGTGGAGGCGGTGCGCGCGATGAGCGGTGCGATGAGCGGGATGGGCATGGTGGCCAGTCGCTCGTCGAGGCCGTCGCGGGCGTCGACGGCGGCCCGCATGGCCGCCGCGGTCGCACAGAACGACACCGCCTGCATGACGATCATGGGCATCAGGAACTGGCCGTAGCTGCTGGCCCCGTGCCCGGCGAAGCTCATCACCCGATTCAGCGGCACATAGAAGCCCACGGTGAACACCGTCGGCGCGAGTAGCGCGGTCAGCACCTCGCCGTTGCGCAACGACGGGCGGATCTGCCTGCGGGTCAGCACCCAGCAGGGCAACCACCAGCGCCGCAGCACCACCGGGGCCCGCCGCGGCTTGGGCCGGATTTGTACAGTCATCGCCCGCTCCGTTCGCACGCAGTCGGCCATTCGCTGTCAATCACACCAGACATCGGGGTGCGCGGGAGCAACAACGCGTGGTCCTCCCACGATCGCCGCGGCGGACAACTATGCTTTGCGCCGTGCTCGAACCCGAACCCGCCGCCGCACCGCACCCGGATATCGCCCATCTGGCCCCGCTGCTCGGCACCTGGCGAGGCTCCGGGCACGGCGAGTACCCCACGATCGAGCCGTTCGATTACCACGAGGAGATCCGGTTCGGGCATGTCGGCCGGCCGTTCCTCACCTATCGGCAGCGCACCCGCCACGCCGGCGACGGCCGCTCACTGCATGCCGAAACCGGCTATCTGCGGTCGACCGGCGCGGACCGGGTGGAGCTGATCCTCGCCCATCCGACCGGTGTCACCGAGATATGCGAGGGCCGGGTCGCCGTCGCGGACGACGGGCTGCGACTGGAGCTGGACTCCACCCATGTCGGCAACTCGAGTACGGCCAAGCTCGTTACCGCACTGGGGCGCTCGATTCATCTGGCCGGCGATACCATCGACTATTCGCTGCGAATGGCCGCAGTCGGGCAACCAAAGCGTCATCATCTGTCGGCCACTTTGCACCGAGCTGAGCAAAACTAAAAAGACCCTTCTAACCAGGTCTTATATCCTCCAGCCCGCTGTGTCGACGAGCACGGGGGGTTGTCGGCGCATGGTTTGCCGGTTTACCGTTTTCCGAGTCGGCAAACAGTCGGCGAACAACAAGTTCAATGCCAGTGGCTCTCGCTCACCCGCAAGGGGGAAGACCATGAAGCGTTCGACACTCACGCTGATCACCGCGGGGATGCTCCTCGCCGGGACCGGCGCCGTGGAAATTCTGGGAGACGGTTCGGCCGGGGCGGCACCCCCGACCGATCATCCCGCCTCGGTCACCGTCGGTGGATCGGAGGTGCAGTCACCATAATCGGCATCCGAACTTCACAGCTCCCACTCCCGTGACCGGACATCGAACCGATGTCCGGTCACGCGTCTTCCGAGCTCAGGTGGTGCCCGGCGGCAGGGCGGCCAGCATATCCCTGGTGACCGCGACGGCATTATCGGAACTCCCTCCGCGCACCAGCAGCGTCGCCCACGCCATATCACCGCGATAGCCGATGAACCACGAATGCGAGCCGCCGTCCACCTCGGCCTCGCCGGTCTTGCCGAACACTTCCCCCTGATCCGCGATCCGCGCGGCGGTACCACCGGTGACCACCGAGCGCATCATGTCCTGCAATCCACGCACCACCTCCGGTGACAGTGCCGGCCGATCGCCGTGAACCGCGGTCTCGTGCCCGGAGATCAGATACGGCGTGGGCGCCGCACCGCGGGCCACCGACGCGGCGACCAGCGCCATTCCGAACGGACTCGCCACCACCTTGCCCTGACCGATGCCGTCCTCGGCACGCGGTACCTGATCGTCGGTGCGGGGCACCGAACCCGATACCGTCGGCAGCCCGGCCACGGTGTAGTCCGGGCCGAGGCCCAGTCGCGCCGCCGCATCGGGCAGGGCGTCGCCGTTCAGTTGGCCGGCGATCTTCGCGAAGGCGGTATTGCACGACCGCTCGTAGGCCGTGGACATCGGCACATCACCGAGGGAGAACAGATCGTAGTTCGGAATAGTGCGCTCCCCCACGATGATTCGGCTCGGGCACGGGACAATGGTGTCCGGCTCGGCGACACCCGCGGTCATCGCGGCGGTGGCGGTGACAGTTTTGAAGGTCGAACCCGGCGGATACAGGCCGGTCGTCGCGATCGGCCCGTCGACGTCGGCGGCCTCGTTCTGGGCGACGGCGAGGACGGCACCGGTGGAAGGCTGGATCACCACCATCATCGTCTGTTCGCGCGGTGCGTTCACGGCACGCTGAGCCGCGTTCTGCACGGCGCGATCGATACTCAGCGCGAACGATGGCGCCGGCTGCGGCGCAATCTCCTGCAGCACATCGGTATCCACACCGTTGGCATTGACGGTGACCACACTCCAGCCCGCCTTACCGTCGACCTCGTCGATGACGGACTTTCGGATCTGGGCCATCAGATCGGGAGCGAAATGCCGGTCGGTGGGAATCAGATCCGCCTGCCGGTCGATGGTGACACCGGGTAGCCCGAGCAGTTGCCCGCTGACCTGGTCGAATTCCCAGTCACTCAGGGAAGCGACGAGATAGGGGCCGGTGGCCTTGTGAGCGGCGGCCAGAATCGCCTCCGCACCGAGAGTGTCGTCGAACTGTTTCAGCGCCGCCGACAGCGCGCCCGCCACGTATCCGGGGTCGGATGCCGCACCGGCGTCGAACGAGATCCGGTGCGCCGCACCCGGAACGAGCACATCGCTGCCGGAGCGCTCGTTGACCCGGGCCCGCGGTGCGGGGGTGGTACGCAACTGCAGATCCTGGGTGTCACCCAGTCTGGGATGGATATCCGAACTGGACCAGCGCACTTGCCACTGCCCACCACTGCGGCCCATTTGCAGCTGTCCGGTGTAGGTCCAGATCCGGTTCTTCGGCAGGGTCCATTCATAGGTGTAGTCGACCGTGGCGGTGTCGCCGGTGACCCGGGCCGATCCGGTATGCGCGTTCAGATGCTGTGCCTGCAGATTCCGCCAGGCCGAATCCAATGCCGCCGAGGCCTTCTCGGGCCGGCTGGTCGCGGCGGCGGCACCGGCCGCATCGTGCCGGGCGAAAGCCGAGACAAACGCGTCGGCGGCGGCGACGGGGCCGCGAGGTCCGGTCGAACAGGCGCCGGTGGTCACGACCACGGCGGCCGCCGCGCACAGCGCCAGCGTCCGCGGCCCCCATCGCAGCACACATCTCGACATCGACATCGCTGTCGATGGTAGCCAGCAGATCGCTGGTAATCCTTGCGACACACGGATTTTGCCGCCGGACGACATTCCGGCAGGTCAGTCCACGAGGATTGTCGCGAAGGTCGCGACCTGATGAAACCCGACCCGGGCGTAGGCGCGACGGGCGACCTCGTTGAAGGAGTTCACGTACAGGCTGGCAGTACGGCCGGCCGCCACCACCGCTTCGGCGACCGTGGCGGTACCCGAGGTGCCCAGTCCGCGCCCGCGCCACTGCGGATGCACCCATACGCCCTGGATCTGGCCGGTACGCTGCGAAATCGCGCCGACCTCCGCCTTGTAGACGACCTCACCGTCCTCGAAACGTGCCCACGCACGGCCGGATTCGATCAGGCTAGCCACCCGCCGCCGGTAGCCGCGGCCACCGTCACCGGCCCTGGGATCGACCCCGATCTCCTCGGTGAACATCGCCACGGCGGCCACCAGATAGCGATCCAGTTCGTCGGCGCGCACTCGACGAACCCACGGATCGGGCTCGGCCTGAGCGCGACCGTCGAGTGCGAGCAACGGCTGATCGGCCCGGATCTCGCGCGGCTGACCCCAGCGTTGCTCGAGGACCTCCCACAGCGGCAGCGCCAATTCCTGGCGCCCGACCACCGAGGAGCACACCCGTGGCCAGCGCGCGGCGCGATCGGCGAATGTGTGCATATCCTCGGCGGTGCCGCACAGGGGAACCAGATTGGCACCGGAGAAACACAGTGAATCCTCCGGATCTCCCCGGGTCCACAGCTCGCCGCCACCGCGATTCTCGAGGCCGCATTCCTGCAGCCGAGCTGCCACCATGCAGCCGGCGATCGGATCGGTGTCCAGCACCTTCAGCACCCGTGTCAGATCGCGTTCGCCGAGCTGACGAGCACCGGAAATCCGTGACCGTCGGGACGGTTCCAGCACACTCCGCACGTTCACAGACTGCCACGAACCCCGGCGGCGTGCGGGAGCTTTGCTCAGCTCGAGTGGCAGAATGCGCCCGACCCGAGACACACCCCGGCTCCCTTCCCGTGCCCGCCGCTCATCCGACGGTGACGACGGGATCGCCGGAACCGGCGTCGGAACCCATCTCGTCGGCGATACGCATCGCCTCTTCGATCAGCGTCTCCACAATCTGATGTTCGGGCACGGTCTTGACGACCTCGCCCTTGACGAAGATCTGTCCCTTGCCGTTGCCCGAGGCCACGCCCAGATCGGCCTCGCGAGCCTCACCGGGACCGTTGACGACACAGCCCATCACCGCGACCCGCAGCGGCACTTCCATGCCCTCGAGTCCGGCAGTGACCTCGTCGGCCAGGGTGTAGACGTCGACCTGCGCGCGACCACAGGACGGGCAGGACACGATCTCGAGTTTGCGCGGGCGCAGATTCAGCGACTGCAGGATCTGACTGCCGACCTTGATCTCCTCGGCGGGCGGCGCGGACAGCGAGACGCGGATGGTGTCGCCGATACCCTCGCTGAGCAGGGCACCGAAGGCTACCGCCGACTTGATGGTGCCCTGGAATGCCGGTCCGGCCTCGGTCACGCCCAGATGCAGCGGATAGTCGCACTGCGCGGCCAGCTGGCGGTACGCCTCGACCATCACGACCGGATCATTGTGCTTGACCGAGATCTTGATATCGCCGAAGCCGTGTTCCTCGAACAGGCCCGCCTCCCACAGCGCTGATTCCACCAGCGCCTCGGGAGTGGCCTTGCCGTACTTCTCGAGCATGCGCTTGTCCAGCGAGCCCGCGTTGACACCGATCCGGATCGGGATGCCCGCGGCGCCGGCCGCCTGCGCGACCTCCTTGACCCGGCCGTCGAACTCCTTGATATTGCCCGGGTTGACCCGGACCGCCGCACATCCGGCGTCGATCGCGGCGAAGATGTAGCGCGGCTGGAAATGGATATCGGCGATCACCGGGATCTGCGACTTCTTCGCGATCGTCGGCAAGGCGTCGGCGTCCTCCTGCCGGGGGCAGGCGACGCGGACGATATCGCAGCCGGACGCGGTCAGTTCCGCGATCTGCTGCAGGGTCGCGTTCACGTCATGGGTCTTGGTCGTGGTCATCGACTGGACCGAGATGGGGTGGTCACTTCCCACTCCCACCGCGCCCACCATCAGCTGGCGGGTCTTACGCCGCGGTGCCAGGACCGCCGCCGGTGCGGCCGGCATCCCCAGGGTGATGGCTGTGCTCACGTTCGGCTGCCTACTTTCGTCTGCTGGGTGCACCCGTTCGCCGTCGAGTCTAGTGCGATGCTTCGGACACCCGTCTGTGAGAGCACCGACACCGGCCGTGGCACGGTCCCGGCGGGCCGCACGGCGATACCGAACCGACCGGGGCGCGGCCTCGATCAGGGGTGTTTAGGGCCGTCGGTGCGGTGGCCGGCGAGCCGTGCCCGCCGCCCCGTGTCCACGAGGATTCATCGGATGTACACCATGTGCTCACCTCGACGACGGGAGCGGCGGTGCGGCTGAGGATGTCGCGAGCCCGAGACCACTACCACCCCGCATGCTGATCGCCGCACGGCCGATTCGGCTTGCGTCCGGGGGCGGTCTCGTACGGTAATGAATGCAGCCGCTGCACAACATTGTTCGCGTCCGCCCACCGTCGGGCCGAGACGGCGGTTACGAAATCCGAGGTGAGGTCTGTTCATGCGTTACACGACTCTGACGGTCGGCGAGGCCGAGGAGTGGTCCGAACTCACCAATAGCTTCGTGCCGATGGAACACCGCTATCTGCGCCTGGGGGGCCGGTGGCCGTCGGAACTGACAGTCCAGCAGAACAGCCGCTACAACCTGCTGCGCTGGGACGAACCCGACGGACGCGTCTCCGACCGCACCCGCAGCACTGTCCACCGCGTCCCGGCGGACGATTTTTATTGGCTGGCGCTGCCGGACCGCAGCGTCTTCGGCGTGCGATGGGCCGACGAGGATGTGCCCACCACCGCGGCCGGGCGTCACAACGGTCCCGTCCGACCTTCCAGTGACGGCGCTATCCGGGTTTCCGACGGGCACGCGCTGCTGATCGGCTTGGACCAGGAAGGCCGGTTTCGCCCCGGCCCGGCCGCCTACGCAATGCAAATTCCCCGCACGGATATAGAGCGTCACCTGCCCGCGACCGGGCCGATGCGGCGCGTGCTCGACCTGGATTGCGGCCTGGGCCGCGTGGTCGGATCGATGATCCGCACCATGCACGACGAACAGGACCGGCTCGGCGAGATCGAGTTCGACGCACTCTGCGAACGCGTCGGCGAACTGGTCTGCCTGCTGCTGACCGGTGATATGCGACCCCAGCACGACCATCTCGCCGAAACGATGACAGCGGTCCGCGAATACGTCCGTGGCGCAGTCGGATCCGGCGATGTGCGGCTACCAGCCGTCGCCCACGCGCTGGGCTGGTCACCGCGTCAGCTGCGCCTGATCCTGCAGCAGTGCGGTACCACCTATCGCGATCTGCGCCGGGACGAGTCGTTGCGCGCGGCGCGGACAATGCTCGAACAGTCGTCCCCCACGATCGCCGAGGTGGCCGCGCGCTGCGGTTTCACCACCACCTGGTTCTCGGCCGCGTTCAAGCAGCAATTCCGCGAAACACCGCGGGAGTTCCGCAAGCGCCGGCTGGGCGAACTCATCGCGACAAGACCGGAAGAACGCGCGGCGCGATGATTCGCTGCCGATTGTCTTCAGCGGCCCGTCGACCACCGGGCAGGCGTTCACAGAGCGCCGATGCGCGGTAGCCGAGAGTCTGCCGCAGCGGCGATCAGTGTCCATTTCGTGTCTTGACGAGCATTCCCGCGCGGACCGACGATTGATCGATGACCGTCGATGAGGAATTGATTCAGGTCGAACAAGTCATCGAGCGCCTGCTCACCCGCTACCCCTCCGCGCCGCCCGCGGACATCGAACTCACCGTGCGCGCCATCCACAAGCGCTTCGCCGACGTCCGCGTACATGATTTCGTACCCCTGCTCGTGGAGAAGGCGGCCCGGCAAGCCATCGGCATCCAACTGGCAGCCGGGAATTTGCCCCGGTCGACCGGCCGTACTCGTTCCCGGGGTGCCGCTGTGGTGACAGTCGGCTGAGGGCGCGCGGCCGGTGGGCAAGAAATCCAGGCACGGTGCGGACCGGACGGGCGGTTCGAGCCCAGCCGCCGACCGGTCCCCCGGCTCCCCGCACGCTCCCGGAGAGTTGAGGCCTCCCGATCCTGCGGCGCCGGCTGCGGCCGCTGCACTGGTTCCGACGCCGTACTGAGGGTTGCGGCGAGGAAAGGAGAGCGCCATGGTGGCCGATCCGCTACCCCGGACCCCGGCAGTGGATACCTCCGCCCGTGAGCCCGCGAATTGGCACGCTCGCGATGTCGAATCCGTTGTGGCGGAGCTGTCCTCGGACCGGCAGGCCGGACTCACCACCGCCTCGGCCGACGAGCGCCGCGGGCGCTACGGCCCGAACGAGATCGCCTCCGAGCCCGCGCCCGCGCTGTGGTCGATCGCGCTGCGGCAGGTCCGGGATCCGATGAATCTGATGTTGATCGCAGTGGCGGTGGTCAGCATCGTCATCGGCGAGATCCCGACGGCCATCGTGGTGGCCGCGCTGGTCGTGCTCAACGTCGTACTGGGCACCCGACAGGAGGTCAAGGCGCGCGCGAGCGTGGACGCGCTGGCGAAGATGCAGACCCCGCAGGCTCGCGTGATCAGGGACGACGTCCTGACCCAACTCGATGCGCAGGCGCTGGTTCCCGGCGATATCGTCCAGCTCGAAGCCGGCGACATCGTTCCCGCCGACGGGCGCCTGGTCACCTCCGCGACGCTGGAAACCCAGGAGGCGGCACTCACCGGTGAAAGTGCCCCGGTCGCCAAGGATCCCGGCACCCTCGCCTCCGCGGACGTATCGCTCGGCGACCGCGGCGACATGGTCTATCAGAACACCTCGGTCACCCGTGGCACCGCCACGATCGTGGTCACCGAGACCGGTATGAACACCGAGATGGGCCGGATAGCGTCGATGCTGTCGGCGGTCCCCCCGTCGAAGTCACCGCTGCAGCGGGAACTGGATTCGCTGACCAAACTGCTCGGTATCATCGCGTGGACGGCGGTGGCGATCATCGTGGTGATCGGCGCGCTGCGCGGCCAGGACGTGACAGCGGTGCTGCTGCTGGGAATCTCGATGGGAGTGTCCGCGATTCCCACCGGACTGCCGACCTTCGTCCAGGCCATGCTCGCCTACGGCGCCCGGCAGCTCGCCGAGGCCAAGGCCGTGGTGAAGAACCTCACCGATGTCGAGACGCTGGGCGCGACCAGCGCGATCAACTCGGACAAGACCGGCACCCTGACCATGAATCAGATGACAGTGCGCTCCCTGTTCTTCCACTGCCAGTGGTATGCCGTGACCGGCGAGGGCTACAGCACGACCGGGACCGTCACCGAGGCCGCCGGTACCGGAACCCCGGATTTCACACTGCTGGCCTACGGATTGTGTCTCGACAGCGACGCCACCGTCTCCGATACCGGGGAGATCGTCGGCGATCCGACCGAGGCCGCCCTGGTGGTCCTCGCGGCCAAACTCGGCATCGACGCACCGCTCACCCGCCGGACCTATCCGCGGGTCGCCGCGGTGCCCTTCGACTCCGCCTACAAATTCATGGCGACGTTCCACCACCTACAGGTGGATGGGCACACCCGATTCGTCGAATTGGTCAAGGGCGCACCCGATATGGTCCTGGCGCACTGCACCGCCGCGTACCTGCCGGGCCGCACCGAGACGCCCATTGATCAGGTGCACGACCGGATCACCGAGGCGATGCGGGCGATGTCGGAGCAGGGACTTCGGGTGCTGGCCTTCGCGGCTCGCGTCCTCGACGATCAGGAAGATGCCGCGCGCGATGATCCGATGTCGATGGTCGAGAACCTGACCTTCGTCGGGATGGCGGGCATCATCGACCCGTTGCGCCCCGAGGCCGTCGAATCGGTGCGCATCGCCCACGAGGCGGGCATCGACGTTCGCATGATCACCGGTGACCACGCCATCACCGCGGCGGCGATCGGAGCCGAACTCGGCCTGGGGCCGGGCGCGGTCGGTGGCGCCGAGTTGCAGGCGATGAGCGATGAGCAGCTCGCGGCGGCGCTGCCACGTCTGCATGTATTCGGCCGGGTCACACCGCAGGACAAGTTGCGCCTGGCGGATGTGATGCAGAGCGGCGGTGCGGTCGTGGCGATGACCGGTGACGCGGTCAACGACGCCGCGGCGCTGAAGAAGGCCGATATCGGTGTCGCGATGGGCTCGGGCAGTGAGGTCACCAAACAGGCGGGCAAGATGGTGCTCACCGACGACAACTTCGGGACGCTGATCACCGCGATCCGCCTGGGCCGCAGCATCTACGACAAGATCGTGTCCTATATCCGCTACCAGATGTCGAAATTGTTTTCGCTCGTACTGCTGTTCCTGGTGGCCAGTATTTTCGATATCAACGACGGCGTCGCGCTCACACCGCTGATGGTGCTGTTCCAGCACTTCTTCATCACGCTGTTCCCGGTGGTGGTCATCATGACCGACCCGGCGCCTGCGAACCTCATGAACAAACCACCCCGCGATCCGCGGATGCCGATCGCCAACCGGACCGCGTTCGCCCAGTGGCTGACCTACGGTGTGCTGCAATTCGCCGTGGCCCTCGCGGCGATGCTGCTCGCTCCCGGCGAATTGAGCACCGATACCGCCTCGGTGCCGATGACCATGACGTTCGTGGTGCTGTCGTTCAGCTCGATCCTCAGTGGCCTGGCCATGCGCCGCGACCCCGAGTCCGGTTTCGGCGCACCGATTCTCGGCGCACTGAAGATCCTGTCGATACCGGTCGTGGTCACGGTCCTCGCCGTCGAGCTGGGGTTCCTACAGGATCTGCTGATGACGACATCGCTGACGGGTGGTCAGTGGCTCGCCGCTATCGGCTGGTCGCTGCTGGTGCCGATCGCCATCGAGGCCGAGAAGGCGCTGCGGCGCCGGCGAGAAGGGCACGACGAGCCCGTCGCACCCTTGACGGCCGCGGTCGCGGTGGCGCCGCGCCGCGCGCGCACCCACTGAGGTGCGGGAACGCGCGGACGCGAGAGGACCGGCACGCGCGGCCTTTTCGGGTCGTCGCTGCCGGCGAAGGACGCAACGCCGCGGCGGGCAGCCCATCCCCGCGGCTGCCCGCCGCACCACCTCAGGGGCGCAGCCGCACCGGCAGTCGCTGCGGACCGGCGGTGATGATCTGCGGGCCGTACGACAATTCCGATGCCGCACACGCCAATTCGAGCTTCGGGAAGCGCCCGAACAGGGTAGACAACGCGATCGCGGATTCCAATCGCGCGAGCGGTGCACCGAGGCAGAAGTGCGGACCGCGACCGAAGGCCAGCTGATCCCGCTGGTCGCGGTCGATATCGAAGACATCGGCATTCGAGTAGTACTCGTGGTCGCGGCCGATTCCGCCGTACCAGACCACCATCGCGCCCGCGGGCAGATCCACTCCGTCGATGGTGACATCCTCGCGGGCATAACGGATGAACGCGGTACACAGTGGCGACCGGTAGCGCAACGCCTCCTCCACCACATCCCGCCACCGATTACCGGTGATCGCCTTGTCCAGCTGCGACGGGTTCTCGCACAGTGCCACAACGGCATTGCTGAGCAGATACACCGTGGTCTCGTGCCCGGCGGTGATGACCACCCACAGAATGGTGACCAGTTCCTCATCGGTCAGGTCGTTGTCGGCATTGGCCGCCAGCAGCGCGGAGGTCAGATCGTCGCCCGGCGCACGGCGTTTCGCCTCCAGCAGAGCGCCCATGTACACGACCATGGCGCCCATCGCGGCAGCGGTCTGTTCTCCGGTCGCGACGGGTGAGGTGATGGTGGCCACCCAGTCGCGGATCTTCGGTTCGTCCGCCTGCTCCACTCCGAACAGGTCACAGATCACCCGCACCGGCAGTGGCGTGGTGTAGGCCGAGATGAGGTCGACTTCCCCTGCCTCGGAGGCGAACTGGTCGATCAGTTCGTTCACGATCTGCCGGATGCGCGGTTCCATCGCGGCCACCCGGGCCGGGGTGAACGCCTGCCCGATGGTCTTGCGCAACCTACGGTGTTCGGCACCGTCCAGATTGAGCATGTGGTCCATATCGGTGAGCGCGCGCATCGGCCAATCGGCGGGAATGGTGCCGTCGTGCAGCGCCGGGCAGTTGCGAGCGTTCTTGCTGAACAGCGTCCCGTCCGCGGCGAGCAGTTCGCTCACCGCACGATGACTCACCGCCGCCCAGGCGGAAACGTTGCCGGGCAGGGCGATCGGAACCACCGGGCCGCGGCTGCGAATGCGGTCGTAGGTGTCGAATACCGATTCGCCCAGGGTGGGCAGTTGGATGACGGACTCGGTCATGACGCTCCCAAGGTGTGATCGACGACGGGGGTTGCGAGCGCCGACGCTCGAACCTCGACCAGTGTCGGCTCCCACGGCCCCGGACACCACCGCAGCCCACATCCTTTGCCCCGCACCTCAATTCCGGCGCCCCGGAACGCAACTCTGCGAACGCCACTGCGCCGGGCGATCCACCGGATGCCGCGTCCCAACGCTACCGGCGATCGTCGAGGCCGAACGAAATCGAGCCCGCGACGCTCCCGCCGCCACGCCCGGCCGATTCGCGGCGGCCGGGCGGAGGGCGCTAGGGGAAGAGCTTGATCGGATTGACGATATCGGCGACCAGGGTCAGGATCATGTACGCGCCGCCGATAACCACCACCACATAGGTCGCGGGGAGTAACTTCATGTAGTCGACCGGACCACCGTTGGGCAGGCCCTTGCGATTGCGCCACATATTGCGGAGCTTCTCGAAGATCACCACCGCGATGTGGCCGCCGTCCAGCGGCAGCAACGGCAGCAGGTTGAACGCGCCGAGGAAGAAGTTCAGGCTCGCCAGCACCAGGATGAACGCGTTCCAGAGCCCGTGCTCGGCGGTCTCGCCGCCGATCTTGCTGGCGCCGTAAACACTGACCGGGGTGTCGGCATCGCGCTGACCGCCGGTGACGGCATGCCACAGGCTCACTACCTTGCTCGGCATCTGTGCCAGTGAGGCGAAGGTGCGGCCGAACATGTCACCGGTGAAGGCCGCCGACGCGGGCACCGCCGCGAGCACGTTGTACTTGACCGGCGAGTACACGTCCTGGGCCACACCGACCTTGCTCGCGTAGACCGGCTCGGTGACCCGATCGGAATCGCTGGTGGCGCCCTGCTTCACCGGATAGGTGGCAACCCGCTCCGGGGTGACCGGAATCTGCAGAGTCTGCCCGTCACGCTTCACGGTGTAGACGACCGGGCCGGTGGCCTTCTCGGTGACCGTGCGGAAGTCGTCCCAGGTACGCACGGGTTTGCCGTCGATCGCGGTGACCAGGTCACCGCGCTTCAGGCCCGCCCGCTCGGCAGGTCCGGGCCCGGTGCAGGGCGCGGCCGAACCATCGGGTTTCTGCGCGGCGACACAACCGGCCGGATAGATCTGGGTGGCCGGCGGCAAATCCAGCCGCGGCAGTCCCCAGCCCACCGCCAGCACCATAATCAGCAGGAAGCCGAGCAGGAAGTTCATGGCGATGCCGCCGAACATCACCACCAGGCGCTTCCAGGTGGCCTGGCGGTACATCGCGCGGTGCAGATCCTCGGGCGCGACCTCGTCCAGCGCGGTCATACCCGCGATATCGCAGAAACCGCCCAGCGGCAGCGCCTTGAGCCCATATTCGGTCTCGCCCCGGCGGAACGAGAACACCTTCGGCCCGAAGCCGACGAAATAGCGGCGCACCTGCATGCCGGTGGCCTGCGCCGCCCACATGTGGCCACATTCGTGTAGTGCTACCGATAGCGTGATGCCGAGGGCGAACAGCACGAATCCGATCGCGAAGCCCATGCGGTGTGGAACCCTCCTGAATCAGTTGCTCACGAGCGTGCGCGCACGCTGCCGCGCCCACGTGTCCGCCGCGAGCACCTCGTCCAAGGTACTGGGTTCTGCGGCCCATTGGTCGGCGGACTCGACGACGCGCGCGACCGTGCGCACGATTTCGGGGAAGCGCAGCGTGCCGTCGAGGAATGCCTGCACCGCGATCTCATTGGCGGCGTTGTAGACGGCCGTCACACTGCCGCCGGCCCTGCCCGCCGTGCGGGCCAGCTCAACGGCGGGAAACACCTCGTTGTCGACCGGTTCGAACTCCCAGCTGAAGGCCGTGCCGAAATCCAGCGGGGCCAGCGTGCCGGGCACCCGATCGGGCCAGCCCAGCGCCAGCGCTATGGGCAGTTTCATATCCGGCGGACTCGCCTGGGCGAGGGTCGAACCGTCGGTGAAGGTCGCCATCGAGTGCACGATCGACTGCGGGTGCACGGTGACATCGATCTTGTCGTAGTCGATGCCGAACAGCATGTGCGCCTCGATGAGCTCCAGGCCCTTGTTGACCAGCGTCGCGGAGTTGAGGGTGTTCATCAGACCCATCGACCAGGTGGGGTGCGCCTTGGCCTGCGCCGGATTCACCGAGTCGAGTTCCTCGGCACTCCAGCCCCGGAACGGCCCGCCCGAGGCGGTCAGCACCAGCCGGGCGACCTCATCGGCGCGGCCGCCGCGCAGGCACTGCGCCATCGCCGAATGTTCGGAATCGACCGGGACGATCTGGCCGGGCGCGGCGGCCCGGGTGACGAGACTGCCTCCGGCGACCAGCGACTCCTTGTTGGCAAGCGCCAGCCGCCGCCCGGTCTCCAGTGTGGCCAGTGTCGGCCGCAGGCCGAGGGCGCCGACGAGGGCGTTGAGCACCACATCGGCGTCGGTGCGGCGGACCAGCTCGGTCGCGGCGTCCGGACCGGCAAGGGCCACACCGAGTTTCGCGGCCGCTGCCGGATCGGCGACGGCGACGTTACCCGTTCCGGTGGCGCGGATCTGCTCGGCGAGCAGGTCGGTGTTGCCACCGCGGGCGGCCAGTCCGACCACCTGGAATCGGTCCGGATTGGCGGCGATGACCTCCAATGCCTGGGTGCCGATGGAGCCGGTGCTGCCGAGCAGCAGAACTTTCACGATGTCGGACACTCACTCATTGTCCACTCCGGAATCGCCGCGGGCGTCACCCCGCTGGCTACGACGGCCGGTCGTATGCAAACATATTCTCAACAGTCACCTTCACGACCTGCGGACCCCGCCGTGCGAAATGCGCCGGGACGCAGCGAAGACGGAAATGATGGGAGCGAACGTGGCCGCCACCGAACTGGAACCCGCCAAGAGCGCCGGCGTCGTCACCAAGGTCGATCCCGCCGAGGTTCCCTCCGCGGCCTGGGGCTGGAGTGGTGAGTCGCGGCGCACCTTCCGTATCGCCGGATGGGTCGTCGTGGTGATCCTGCTGGGCATGCTGTTCGAGAACCAGCAGGGCGCCTCCTCGGGCAGCGGCATCACCGGTTACATCTTCCTGATCGGATTCGCCGTCGCACTGGCCGGCATCCTGATCCGCGATTCGATCGTCTCGCGCAAGCCGCGCTGACCGGTCACCGCACCGCATTCCGCCGCCGCGGCCGCTGAGGTACCCGACCTCAGCGGCCGCGGCGTTTGCGTGGGCCGCGAGTACCGCCCGTGCGGCCGGGTTTTGTGTCCCGGCGCCCGGAACCCTGTTTCGAGCCACCGGGCGAGCGCTGCCGATCACCTTGTGCCGCACCGTTTCCGGTCCGTGCGCGGGTTTCGTCGCGGCCGCGACGATCACGCTCGCCGGCGGTGCGGGAACTGCCGGCGCTGCGCCCGCGCACGATGCCGATGAACTCCTCGACGAATTCACCCGGATGATCGATCGGCCACGCCAGCGCGATCCGGGTCGGGTCGACATCGGTGAGCGGCCGGTAGATCAGATCGCGGCGGTGATGCAGCCGGGCCAGTGAATGCGGGACCACGGCCGCGCCTCCCACCGCCGCGACCAGATCCAGAGCGGATCCGATGTTGTCGAGATCGGCGGCGTCCTGCATCCGCTCACCGTCGAGGTCGGTCAGGCTCACCTCGTCGAACAACGCGACCGGATGATCCTTGGGTACCACCGCGACCGCGACCTCGTTGTACATCGGAATCGCGTGCAGCCCGTCCCGATCGATCGGCAGCCGCACGAAACACATGTCGACCTGCCCCTCGGCCAGGGCCTCTCGCTGCCGCGACTGCGGTACCGCGACCAGATCCAGCGGGGTGCGGGGAAAACGCTCCGCCCACACCCGCGCCCACTTGGCGACGGTGACGCCCGGAACGTAGCCGATGCGCGGCGCGGCAGGGGCGGGTTCGGTCATACCGCAAGCGTATGGCACCGGGCCCCGATTCCGTCATCCGCAGCGACCGGGGCGCCGGTGGGCGATGCCGGCATCCCGCCGGTCGGCAGCGGGATATCGCGATCCGGCTCGTGGAGATGTCCACCTGGTCGACGGCAGTGGGCGAGCAGGTGTGCGTTCGGAGAACACGGTACAAATGAGCAGAACACCTTGCACCCCCCACACTGCCCCGGCACGGCCGGGCCGATCAGATCGGATATGCGTTGACGACCCCCTCCCCGGCCCCGATGGCATCGGGCGGCCCCGGATTCGATCGCCCGCTGTTCACGACCATCACCGATTTCGCCGATCACACCCGCTGGCTCAACGACGCGATGCTCTGGTGGACGGACGTGGGCCTGGGTATCTTCGCGATCCTCATGGTGATCGGCTGGTGGTCGGCGCGACGGCGGGACGATCGGGCGATGGCGCTGGCACTGCTGGCACCGGTCAGTGTGGTGGTGGCCTATCTGGTCGCCGAGGTGGTCAAGGTGATCGTTGCCGAACCACGGCCCTGCCGGGGCGTACCGGCCGCCTACATCCTCGAAAAGTGCCCGGTGGCAAGCGATTACTCATTTCCCAGTGGGCACACCACGACGGCCGCGGCCACCGTCGCAGCGCTCTTTCTGCTGAACCGCCGCCTGGGCTGGGTCGCGGCGGTGTTCGCGGTCGTACTCGCCTTCAGCAGGGTCTACGTCGGCGGGCACTATCCGCACGATGTGGTGGCCTCCGCGATTCTGGCCGTTCCCGTCGCGACGGCGGTGAGCCTGCTGCTGGCACGACCGGTGACCGCGCTGGTCGCGCGAATGCGGTCGTCCGCGCTCGCGCCGCTGGTCGCCGATTCCGAGCGGAGCGCGACCACGCGGATGTGACGGTGACGGCGGATACGGGGCGGTGCGCGCCGGAGCACACCCGCTATTCTGTCCCGTGTGGCGGTGGGGCTCGCCACTTCGGTGTTCGCGCCGGAACAACCGTGATCCGATGATCGCCAACAGTCCCTACTCGAGATCTGTTCGATGTGTGCTGTTCGAGTAGGAGTCTGTCCTTGACCGAGTTGCGTCGTTTCCCTGCCCGCTCCGCCCCCGCGGCGAAGCCCGCCGATCCCGAACATGTCGATTCGGAGCCGATCGACCCCGATGTGGACCTGCATATGCCCGATCAACGCCGGGAGCTGATCCGCGAACACGGCGCCGTGCTGGCCGTGATCGCCGTCGGCGGCGGGCTCGGCGGCCTGTCGCGCTACGGCCTGTCCCGGCTGCTGCCCACCCATCCCGGGCAATTCCCCTGGGGCACCTTCACCGAGAATGTACTCGGCTGCCTGGCCATCGGCGTGCTGATCGTGCTGATCACCGAGGTGTGGCCCGCGCACCGGCTGGTGCGCCCGTTCGTCGGGGTGGGTTTCCTGGGTGGATTCACCACCTTCTCCACCTACGCGGTCGAGATTCGCGCTCTGCTGGAACCGGGCTCGGTGTGGCTGGCGTTCGTCTACCTGGCCGCCACCCTGTTGTGCGCACTGCTCGCAGTGCTGGCGGGGGTCACCGTCGCACGAATAGCGTTCCTGCGCAAGAGGATTCAAGAGGAGGCACGGTGAGTTACACTGCGCAGCCCACTCATTGTGCCGACCGGGTGCGGGTGCCCCGCAAATCACAGGAGGCACAGTGAGTCATACTGCGCAGCCCACTCACCGTGCCGACCGGGTGCGGGTGCCCCGCAAATCACAGGAGGCACGGTGACCGTCGTTCTGGTTCTGGTCGGCGCGATGATCGGGGCGCCCACTCGCTACCTCACCGATCGTTTCGTGCAGGCGCGCCACGACAGCCTGTTCCCGTGGGGGACGCTGACGGTCAATATCGTGGGCTGCCTGATCCTGGGTGCGCTCACCGGCGCGACGGTCGGTTCGACGCTGCTCGCCCTGCTCGGCACCGGCTTCTGCGGCGCGCTCACCACCTACAGCACCTTCGGTTACGAGACGGTGCGACTGCTCGAGCAGCGCGCGACGTTCTACGCGGCGATGAACGTGGTGATCAACGTGGTGGCCGGGCTCGGCGCCGCCCTGCTGGGCTACTCGGTGGCACACGCGCTCACCGGCTGAGCGGGCAGCGCCGGCTCGGATCGGGATCAATCGTCGTCGCGGTCGACCGTGAGCACCGCGGCGTTCACCGCGTCGACGGTCACCTCGATGTCACGGCCGTCGGCGGCGCGCAGATCCACTTCCCAGACCGGCGTGGGCCGATCGGTCTCCAGTTCGGCGGACAGCACCCGTGCGTCCGGCACCGCGCCTCGGGCAACCTCCTCGGCTCGGTTCCGGTCGATCGTGGCGGCGGCGGTGGGTGCTGCGGCCGCGGCATAACCGAATGGGGAGAGCTCCAGCCGGTGGCCGGAGTCGTCGAACACCCCGGTGGCGATGCCCAGGCTCAGGCCCGCGGCCGCGACGACGACGAACGCGACGGCGCCGACGAGCAGCCAGCGCAATCCGTCGCGAACTCGGCGCAGTATCAATGCTGTCATTGAGAGTCCTCCTGTGCGAGTGCTTGTTTCGACGGCGAAGCCACCTTCGCATCGCCCACCTGAAGCGGCGCTGAAGCTTCCTGAAATTCCCTTCAGGAGGAATCTGCGAAGCTGAGCCCATGCGCCTGCTCATCGTGGAGGACGAGAAACGGCTGGCCGACACGCTGGCCAAAGGTCTGGCGGCGGAGGGCTTCGCGACCGATGTCGCACACGACGGCACCGAGGGACTGCATCTCGCGCGGTCCGCCGCCTACGATCTGATCCTGCTCGATATCATGCTGCCGGGCATCAACGGCTATCGGATCTGTGCCACCCTGCGCACCGAGGGCGACGAGACACCGGTCCTGATGCTCACCGCCAAGGACGGCGAATACGACGAGGCGGAGGGACTCGACACCGGCGCGGACGACTACCTGTGCAAACCGTTCTCCTATGTTGTTCTGCTGGCACGCATCCGAGCTCTACTGCGCCGGCGCACCCGCGGCGGCGCGCCCGTGGTCCGAGTGGGCGATCTGCTGGTGGACCCGGCCACCCACAGCTGCCTGCGCGGTACCGAGCCGATCACGTTGACCGCGAAGGAGTTCGCGGTGCTCGAACAGCTCGCACTGCACGCCGGGCAGATCGTGTCGAAATCCGAAATCCTCGATCATGTCTGGGATTTCGCCTACACCGGTGACCCGAATATCGTCGAGGTGTACATCAGCGCACTGCGCCGCAAGATCGACACACCGTTCGGCTGTCGCAGCATACTCACCGTCCGAGGGGCCGGATATCGGCTGGTGGCCGGGCATGGCTGAGCGTTCCGCGAGATGGCGGGCGTGGCGATGGTGGCATTCGGTGCGCGCCCGCACCACCGCCGCGGCGACCGTGGTGGTGGCCGCGGCACTGATCGCGGCCGGAACGGCACTGCTGACGGTGTTGCGGCACAATCTCATCGACAGTGCGGGATTGCAGGCGGAAACGGGTGCGCGCACCGTCGCGACGCGCATCGCGGCCGGAGTGAATTTCGCACATCTGAACCTGCCCGATGCCGATCACCAACCGGTCCAGGTGATTTCGGCCTCGGGCGCCGTGCTGGCGGCCGACGACGATCTGCCGCCGTATCCGATCATGGTCAGCACGGCCTCGGGTGAAAGCCATAGTCCGGCCGAGTCGGACGACGAGCGCGACGACGATGACGATGAGGCCGGCGATGGCGAGCCCGATGACGATGAGCCCGGTGACCGGAGCGACGACGCGGTGCGCGGCATGCCCGGCACCCCGACGACGAGCGGCACCATCGGCGACCGGGTCAACCTGCGCGATATGCGCCTGCCGGTGACCGATTCCGATACCGGCAACCACGATTTCCGGGTGGCGGCGCTGCCGGTCACGACACCGAGCGGACGAGCGGTCACGGTCTACGCGGCAGCGTCACTGGCCACCACCGACAAGGCGATCGCCGGTGTGCGCGGTGCCATGCTGCTCGGGCTGGCCCCGCTGCTGGTCGTGGTGGCGTTGGTGACTTGGCTGGTGACGCGGCGCGCGCTGCGCCCGGTGGAGGCGATCCGCGCCGAACTGGCCGAGATCGTCGACGGCGATCTGTCGCGCCGAGTACCCGAGACCGCCGCCCGCGACGAGATCGCGCGACTGGCCGCCACGACCAATGTCACCTTGTCGGCACTGGAGTCGGCTGCCGCGCGACAACGCCGGTTCATCGCCGACGCCGCACACGAACTGCGCAGCCCGATCGCGAGCCTGCGCACCCAGCTCGAGGTGGCCCGCGCCCATCCGGAGCTGCTCGAGATCGACGGGGTCATCGACGATACGGTCCGGCTGGAAAACCTCGCGGCCGATCTGCTGTTGCTGGCCCGGCTCGACTCGGGTGAGCAGCCCCGCCGCGATCCGGTCGATCTGGTGCGCCTCGTGCGTGAGGAATTCGATCATCGCGCCGGTGACCGGCTTCCCACGACCTTCGAACTTCCCGGCACCGCGATCATGGTGCCCGGCAGCAAGATTCAGCTCGGCCGGGTGCTGAACAATCTGCTCGACAACGCACAACGTCATGCCACGAGCACGATCTCGGTCCGGGTCGCCGACCTGGGCGACCACGCGGTGCTGGAGGTGTGCGATGACGGCGCGGGCGTGGCCTCCGCCGATCGCGATCGCATCTTCCGGCGCTTCGTCCGTCTCGACGATGCCCGCAGCCGCGACGAGGGCGGCGCGGGACTGGGTCTGGCGATCGTCGCCGATGTCGTCGCCGGACACGACGGGCGGATCGAGGTCGGCGACCGCGACGGTGGCGGCGCGCGGTTCACGGTCACCCTCCCGAAGACGCCCACACCGTCCTGACCACCGAACGGTCAGCGATCGTCCCAGGTCAGGGCGAGATACATCCGCGCGCGCTCGCGTGGTGAGTCGAGTTTGTCGCCGAAGACCTCGTGCAACCGGTCCATCCGATAGCGCACGGTCTGCAGGTGGATATGCAGTTCGCCCGCCATCGCGTGCCGGTCACCCATATGCCACAGCCAGCTGCGCAACGTCTCCACCAGCCGATCCCGTTTGCTGTCGGGAAGTTCCAGCAGCGGTTGCAGTACCTGCCGGCGCAAGGTCTCGAGCAACCATTCGTCGCGGTTGGCGATGATGGTGTCGAGTTCGTCGGCCACGATCACCGGGCTGCCGCGCAGCACTCCCGTACGTCGCAATCGCAGGGCGATGCGCGCGATCCGCATACCCGTCGGCAGCAGATCCACCGTCAGCGAATGGCCGATCACCACATGACAGTCGCGCAATGTGGAGATCAGCCGATCGGCCCGGCCACCGGGCAGCGGGACGATCGCGCCGGTAGCATCGTCGCGGCGAATCGGCAGGCACTGATTTCCGAGATGTTCGACCACGCCGCAGGCCCGCGAATCCTCCGGATCGGCCAGCACGACCGCCACATCGCCGGGCACCTGCCATCCCGCCCGTTCTGCGGCCAGCCGCACCGCGACGGTGTCCGAACGCCCGGACAGCAACAATTCCGCCAATTCCTCACGATGCCGTTCCCGGGCCGCGCTGGAGGCCGATTGTTCGGAGACATAACCGTGCGCGGACGCGGTGGAGAACTCGTCGACGAATGCGAACACCGCCTCGGCGAGAATTGCCAGGACTTCGGACCCGAGATCGAGTTTCAGCGCGGTTTCGGCGACATGATGCCAGGCGACCCGCGCACCGACCTGATAGGCGGCGAGCAGATCGGACAGCTCCTGCCCCTCCAGCAACTGCTGACGGCCCACCTGCTCGAATACCAGTTGTGTCGGCAGCCGCAGGTCCACACCGGTACCACCGGCATGCGGGGGGCCGTGTTCGGCGAGGTCCAGCAGCCGGTGCACGAACAACACCCCGACTTCGGCGACCTCGGCGCGGTGCTCGTCGAGATATCGGGCATAGTCCGGCCATTCCGCGGCCAGCAATTCCCGGACCTCGTCCAGCAGATCGGGCATTCTAGCGTCGAGTTCTTCCGACAGCTGGTCGAGCGCCTCCGGCGTTATCGGAATTTGACTATGGGATTCGCTCATTCGAAGCCTCTCCGGCTCGATTATCGTCCCGATACAAAAAACACCGAGTGGAATCACTCCGCGGGTTGAAGATTTGAGCGCGGTGGAGCGTTCACCATCGAATCATGGACGCAGCGACCGCCCCGGCCCGCTGGCTGCGGGCCCGTGAAAAGGATGAGAACTTTCCTGTCGCGCTGCGCTGGTTGCCGCGCGAACCACGCCGTCATCTGCACGCGCTGTATGCCGCCACCAGACTAATCGACCAGATCGGCGACGAAGCCCCCGGTGATCGTGTGTCGCAATTGGTCGTGCTGCGGGCGGAACTGGCCGGATTGTGGGAAGGCCGCGCACCTTCCGATCCGATCCTGCAGATGCTGGCCCCGACGGTGACGGCCTGCGATCTGCCGCAGGTCGCGTTCGAGGAGTTGGTCGAGGCCAATCTGATCGATCAGCGGGTCGGCCGCTACGCCACCTTCGACGATCTGCTGGACTACTGCCGGTTGTCGGCGAATCCGGTGGGCCGCTTGGTTCTCGCGGTGTTCGATCAGACCACGCCGGAAACCGTGGCGTTGTCGGATCAGGTGTGTTCGGCGCTGCAGGTGCTCGAACACTGCCAGGACGTCGCGGAGGACTACGCGGCCGACCGCATCTACCTGCCGCAACTCGACCTCGGCGAGGCCGGGGTGGCCGAGGCGAGCCTGGCCACCGGCGGACCGGGTGATCCAGCCTGCCGCGCCGTGGTCCTGACCCAGGTCGACCGCTGCGAGAAGCTACTGGAAGCGGGTGCGCCCCTGGTGGCCAGGCTGACCGGATGGGCGCGCATCGCGGTGGCCGGATATATCGCGGGCGGCTACGCGACCGCGCGGGCGCTGCGGACCGCCGAGGGCGATGTGTGGAGCGAGCCCGTGCGGCCGCGGCACGTCGACACGGTGGCCTCGATGGTCACGCTGCTCGGCAAGGCGACGGTGGTGCCGCAGTGAGCATCGCCGGCGCACCCACCACCGAGCAGGCGTACACAGCCTGCGAGCACATCACCCGCACCGAGGCCAAGAACTTCTATTACGGCATCCGGTTACTGCCCCCGCCGAAGCGCTCGGCGCTGTGCGCGCTGTACGCCCTGGCCCGGCGCATCGACGATATCGGCGACGAACCGGGCGAACTCGCCACCAAGACAGAGGCATTGACCCTGCTGCGCAAGGAATTGGACCGGGTCGCCGGAGGTGCGGGCACCGACGATCCGGTGCTGTTCGCCGTCGCCGACGCCGCCCGCCGGTATCCGGTCCCGATGGGCGCGTTCGGCGAACTGATCGAGGGCGTGCAAGCCGATGTCGACGGTGTCACCTACACCGACTTCGACGAATTGACCCACTACTGCCGATGTGTGGCCGGTGCGGTCGGCCGGCTGTGCCTGTCCATCTTCGGGTCGGGCGGCGATCCGTCCGCGCACCTGTATGCCGATCAGCTCGGAATCGCCTTGCAGCAGACCAATATCCTGCGCGATATCCGCGAGGATCTGATCAACGGCCGGGTGTATCTGCCGGCCGCGGATCTGTGGCAGCACGGCGTCCGGCTCGAACTCGATGCCTTCGGCGTGCTCGGCGATCCCGACGGGGGCCTCGCCGCCCTGATCCGTGATGCCGCCGAACGGGCCGAGAACTGGTATTGCCTGGGCCTGAGGCTGGTTCCGCATCTGGACGGCCGCAGTGCCGCGTGCTGTGCGGCCATGGCGGGGATCTATCGGCGGCTCAACGCGCGCATCCGCGCGAACCCGGTCTCGGTGTACGACCGCCGGCTGTCACTGAGCGGGCGGGAGAAGACCCGCGTGGCATCATCGGCGCTGCTGCAATATTCGATGACGGCGTTCGGCCGGGGTGCGCGATGACGGTAACCACCCTGTCCACGGTCGACGCCGACGGCGATGCCGTCCGGTCGGCGCTGTTCGACGCCGTCGGGCGGCTCGACGACGCCATCCGGCCGGTGGTGGCCTACCACCTCGGCTGGTGCGACGAACACGGCAGGCCCGTGACAGCGGACACCGGCAAATCGGTGCGGTCGCGGCTGGCGATGCTGGCCGCACACGCCGCCGGTGGCGACGAACGCCGTGCCGTCCCCGGAGCTGCCGCGGTCGAACTGGTGCACAACTTCTCGCTCGTCCACGACGATCTCATGGACCGCGACGCCACCCGCCGGCATCGGCCCACGGTGTGGGCGGTATGGGGTGATGCGGTGGCCGTGCTGGCCGGGGACTCGATGCTGTCACTGGCCCACGAGGTGCTGCTCGAATCGGGCTCACCGCAGGCCGTCCCCGCGGCACTACTGGTCGGCCGCGCCACCCAGGATCTGATCCGGGGGCAAGCCGCCGATGTGGACTTCGAGCGCCGCGACGACGTCCGGCTCGCCGAGTGCATGCGCATGGCCGCCGGGAAGACCGCGGCACTGTTGTCGGCGAGCGCGGCGGTCGGCGCCGTCCTGGCCGAGGCGCCACCGGCCACCGTGAGCGCGCTGCAGACCTACGGCGCCGAGATCGGGCTGGCCTTCCAGCTGGTCGATGATCTGCTCGGCATCTGGGGCGATCCCGAGGTGACCGGTAAACCGGTCTTCTCGGATCTGCGTTCGCGCAAGAAGTCGCTACCGGTGACATGGAGTCTGGAATCAGGCCGGCCGGCCGGCCGCGCGCTGGCGCGGTGGCTGGCGCAGACCGGTGAATCCGCGGAATCCGAACTGCGCGCCGCCGCGGACCTCGTCGAGACCGCGGGCGGACGGCGCTGGGCCCGGGCCGAGGCCCGCCGCCGGGTGCGGGCCGCGCAACGCGCACTCGACAGCGCCGCGATCGACCCCCGCTATCGCCGGGAACTGCAACGCCTGGCGGATTTCATCGTGGAACGGAGCGCATAGGTATGACAGTCACCCACTCCGGCAAAGCGGCGAAGCACCGGGCAGCCGGATCACCCCGCACCGGGCACGATCCGGTGGCGGTCCGCGCGGCCACCGCGGCAGCGGTCGGGCTGCTGCGCTCGTCCCAGCACGAACAGGGCTGGTGGAAGGGCGAATTGGCCACCAATGTGACGATGGACGCCGAGGACCTGCTACTGCGGGAATTCCTCGGCATCGCCACACCCGAGGTCATCGTCCCGGCGGCGCGGTGGATCCGATCGCAACAGCGCGCCGACGGCACTTGGGCCACCTTCCACAACGGCCCCGGCGATCTGTCCACCACCGCCGAGGCATGGGTGGCGCTGCGGCTGGCCGGTGACGATCCGGCCGCCCCGCATATGCGTGCGGCCGCCGAGTTCGTTCGCGCCGGCGGCGGTATCGAGGCGAGCCGGGTGTTCACCCGAATCTGGCTGGCGCTGTTCGGATTGTGGTCCTGGGACGATCTGCCCAACCTGCCACCGGAACTGATCCTGTTCCCCACCTGGTTTCCGCTCAATATCTACGACTGGGGATGCTGGGCGCGGCAGACCGTGGTGCCGCTGACCGTCGTCGCCACCCTGCGGCCGTGCCGTCCGCTGCCATTCGGCATCGACGAACTGCGCACCGATGCCCGCACCGCACCACGGGCGTCCATCACCACTCTGGCGGGCGTCTTCCAGCATGTCGACACCGTGCTGCACGCCTACGCCAAACTGCCGCTGAACTTCGTGCGCGATCACGCGATGCGCCGCGCCGCCGAATGGATCCTGGCCCGCCAGGAGGCTGACGGCGGCTGGGGCGGAATCCAGCCGCCGTGGGTGTATTCGCTGCTGGCACTGCATCTTCTGGGCTACTCGTTGGATCACCCGGCGATGCGCGCGGGTATCGACGGGCTGGACGGCTTCGTCGTGCGCGAGCAGACACCCGACGGCGAGGTGCGCCGGCTCGAGGCCTGCCAGTCCCCCGTATGGGATACCGCGCTGGCCACCGCCGCCCTATTGGATGCCGGTGTGGCGCACGATGATCCGGCCGTGCTGCGGGCCACCGATTGGCTGCTGGGCGAGCAGATTACCGCAGGCGGTGATTGGCAGGTGCGGCGCCCGCGGCTCGAACCCGGCGGGTGGGCGTTCGAATTCGCCAACGACGTCTATCCCGATACCGATGACACCGCCGAGATCGTCATTGCGCTGCACCAGGTTTCGCATCCGGATCGTGAGCGCTTGGACGCGGCCGTCGAGCGTGCGGCCCGCTGGACGGCAGGAATGCAGTCCGCCGACGGCGGCTGGGCCGCCTTCGACGCCGACAACACCTCGGTACTACCGACCAAACTGCCGTTCTGCGACTTCGGCGCGGTCACCGATCCACCGTCGGCCGATGTGACCGCGCATGTGGTGGAGATGCTGGCGGTCCTCGGCCGCGGGCGGGAGCGCGAATGCCGCCGCGGCGTGCGCTGGCTGCTCGACCACCAGGAAGCGGACGGTTCCTGGTTCGGACGCTGGGGGGCCAATCACATCTACGGCACCGGCGCGGCGGTGCCGGCCCTGGTCGCGGCCGGGACGAGCCCGCGGACGAAGGCGATTCGCGCGGCGGTGCGCTGGCTGGAGGATCGGCAGAATCCCGACGGCGGCTGGGGTGAGGATCTGCGCTCCTACCGCGAATCCGACTGGATCGGGCGCGGCGAGTCGACACCGTCCCAGACCGCGTGGGCGCTGCTGGCGCTGCTGGCCGCCGAGGAATACGACTCCCCCGCCACGCAGCGCGGAATCGCCTGGCTGGTCGACACTCAGCGACCCGACGGCGGCTGGGACGAGGACCATTTCACCGGCACCGGATTCCCCGGCGACTTCTACATCAACTACCACCTGTACCGGCTGGTGTTCCCGGTGTGGGCGCTGGGCCGGTATCTGCGACGGACCTCGGCCGGACAGACTCCGGCGGATGCCGGGACGGATCACGCACCGGGCGAACCCGCGACCGGCGACGCTTGGGGTGGACCGGTCGCGCGCAACGGCAACGGCCAGGTCGCACCGCCGAACCGCAGCGCGAGCGCGGGTGCCGAGCGCACTCCGGCGTCCGGCGCTGCCGGGTGGAACGGGAGCTGACGGTATGACGAGGCCGGGAATCGTCTGCACCCCACTGCATTCGGAGCGCGCCGCACTGCGCGGCGCCGTCTCCGCGGCGGTGGTGCGCACGGGACGCGGCCCGCGACACCGCTACGACGATGCCGCGTCGGGCCCGCTCGCGGTGGTGGGGGTCGCGGGCGCGCTGACCGATGATCTGCGTCCCGGCGATCTCGTCGTGGCCGGCGAGATTCGCCGCAGTGGCAGCGAATTGCTGAGCCCGGCGGGGGTTCTGCTGCACGGGGAACTGCTCCGGCTCGGACTGCCCGCACATCTGGGACCGGTGTTCTCCGCCGCGCGCGTTGTCACCGGCCGGGCCCGCGCCGAACTGGCGGATTCCGGCGCTCTCGCGGTCGACACCGAGACGGCGTTTCTGGCCGCCGGCGCACCGACCGGGACGGCCGTCGCGATCCGTGCGATCGTCGACACCCCGGACGCGCCGCTCCTGCGCCCGGGCACCGCATGGCGCGGCATCCGCGCCCTGCGTTCGCTGCGAGCGGCGGCACCCGTGCTGGACCGATGGGCCGCGGCAACCGGCGAACGCGAGATCCTGCTCGCAGCCGTACCGCGACAACGGTCTCCGGCTCGCGGCGGCTCCCGCAACGACGAGTCCTCGTCCACCAATCGCCGGCACGCCGTCCGGGAGATCGCGCGGGAGTCGGATCTGGTGCTGGTTCTGGGCTCGCGCGATTCTCCGAATTCGCTGCGGCTGGCCGCGGCCGCCGCGGCCGAAGGGGTGCCGGCCCAGCTGGTGGAGGACGCCGGCGCGGTCGAGCTGGGCTGGCTGGCCGGTACTCGCCGCATCGCCGTGACGATCGGTGACTCGGCCCCGCCCCAACTGGTGGACGATCTGGTCGAAGCCCTGTCCGGGCTGGGTTCCATCCGGGTTCGCCACATCACCGTGACCGAAGAAAATGTTCGATTCAACCTGCCTCGGGAGGTGAGCTGAATGGCCATGCCATTCCGTCAATCCGTGCGTCTGGGAGCGTATCTCGCCAAGCAGAAACTGCTGCGGCGCGAGAAATTCCCCATCCTGGTCGAGCTGGAGCCTTTGTTCGCGTGCAACCTCGCATGCGCGGGCTGCGGCAAGATCCAGCACCCGCACACCCTGCTCAAACAGCGCATGCCAGTGGAACAGGCCGTCGGTGCGATCGAGGAGTGCGGCGCCCCGATGGTCTCCATCGCCGGCGGGGAGCCACTGATGCACCCGCAGATCGACGAGATCGTGCGGCAACTGCTGGACCGCAACAAGATCGTGTTCCTGTGCACGAACGCGGTACTGCTGCCCAAACATCTGCACAAGTTCACCCCGCATCGCAATTTCGCCTGGATGGTGCATCTGGACGGGCTGCGCGAACGTCACGACGCCTCGGTGTGCAAAGACGGCGTGTTCGACCAGGCCGTCGCCGCCGTGCGGCAGGCCAAGGCCGCGGGATTCCGGGTGATGTCGAATACCACCTTCTTCGATGTGGATTCGCCACAGGACGTAATCGACGTCCTGGATTACCTCAACGACGAGCTCGAGATAGACCATATGCAGATCGCGCCCGGATACGCCTATGAAAAGGCGCCCGATCAGGAGCATTGGCTCGGCGTGCGCGAGACCCACGAACTGTTCGCCAAGGCGTTCGCCGATGGGCGCCGGAAGAAATGGCGGCTCAACCACTCTCCGCTTTATCTCGATTTCCTGGAAGGCAAGGTCGACTTCGGCTGCACCGCGTGGGCCATTCCGTCCTATTCGCTCAAGGGCTGGCAGCGGCCGTGCTATCTGCTCGACGACGGATACGCGGCCAGCTACCGGGAACTGATCGACGACACCGATTGGAGCGCCTTCGGCCGTGGTAACGATCCGCGGTGCTCGAACTGCATGGCGCACTGCGGATATGAGCCGACAGCGGTGGTCGCGACGCTCGGCTCACTGCGGGAGACCATCCGAGCCGCGGCCGGCTGAACACCGAATACCGACGCCCCACTGTCCCCGGAGGTGAGCCTGTCATGAAATCCTCGCCGCGCGGGCCGGACCCGCTCGCCGCCCTGACGGGTCCGGACGCGCTCGCGGCGTTGTCGGATGCCGAACTGCCCGTGCTGGCCGGGCGATTACGCGAACGCCTCATCGAGACGGTGACCGGCACCGGCGGACATCTCGGCGCGGGCCTGGGAACAGTGGAAATGACCATCGCGCTGCATCGGGTATTCCGTTCGCCCACCGATGTTCTCGTATTCGACACCGGACATCAGAGCTATGCGCACAAACTGCTCACCGGGCGGGCGCGGGCCTTCGACACGCTGCGCCAGGCCGGTGGAGTCGCCGGATATCCCAGCCGGTCGGAATCCGCTCACGACTGGGTGGAGAACTCGCATGCCTCGGTGAGCCTGGCGTGGGCCGACGGTATCGCCAAGGCCTTCGAACTGCGGGGCGAACACGATCGCCGGGTGGTCGCGGTGATCGGCGACGGTGCCCTGACCGGCGGGGTCGCCTGGGAGGGATTGAACAATCTGGGCGCGTCCGGGCGACCGGTCGTGGTGGTGCTCAACGACAACGGGCGATCCTACGATCCGACGGTGGGTGCGCTCGCGAATCATCTGGGCGCACTGCGCGATCGGCGCGCCGAAGGCGGAAATATCTTCGACACCTTGGGGTTCGGCTATATCGGTCCGGTCGACGGGCACGACATCGGCGCGATGTGCACCGCGTTGCGCGAGGCCGCCCTGCGCCCGGGGCCGGTTGTCGTGCACGCGATCACCGCGAAGGGGCGCGGTTTCGGCCCCGCCGAGGCCGATCAGGCCGACCGCATGCACGCCTGCGGGGTGATCGACCCGGTGACGGGCTCACCGCGCAAACCCTCCGCCCCGGCCTGGACCGATGTGGTGGAGTCCGAACTGGCCGATATCGCCCGCGACCGCCCGGAGGTGGTGGCACTCACCGCGGCGATGCGATTACCCACCGGACTCGGTGCGATGTCCGGGTCGGCACCGGAGCGGGTCTTCGATTCCGGTATCGCCGAACAACATCTACTCGCCTCGGCAGCGGGGCTGGCCGCGGCCGGTATGCACCCGGTGGTCGCGGTGTATTCGACCTTCCTCAATCGTGCGATCGATCAGGTGCTGCTCGATATCGCCCTGCACGAACTACCGGTCACGCTGGCGCTGGACCGGGCCGGCGTCACCGGGCCGGACGGCCCCAGCCATCACGGGATGTGGGATCTGGCATTGCTCACCTGCGTTCCCGGTATGCGCATCGCCTGTCCACGGGATCCGCGACGAGTGCGCGATCTGCTCCGCGAGGCTGTCGACACGGCCGGGCCCACGACCGTGCGCTATCCGAAAGCCGCTGCCGGGGATGATATTCCGCAGCTGGCCCGGATGGACGGTATGGACATCCTGCATCGCGGCCCACACCGCCCGCTGGATGTCTTGCTGATCTCGGTGGGGCCGATGGCACCGGCGTGCTTGCAGGCAGCGGAACTCCTGGCCGACAACGGTTTCGGCGCCACCGTCGTGGACCCGCGCTGGGTGTGGCCGATCAATCCGGGGCTGCCCGCCATCGCCGCGCGGCATCGGCTGACCGTCTGCGTGGAGGACGGCATCGCGGCCAACGGGATCGGCGCCCATCTGGTCCGGACGGCCGCGCACGACGGCGGCACCACCCGGGTGCGGGCACTGGGGCTGCCGACCGCCTTCATCGCCCACGACTCCCGCGACAGGATCCTCGCCGAATGCGGGCTCACCGGCGAGGGTATCGCCGCCTCCTGTCTGGAGTGGCTACCGGCCGCGGAGCGGATCCGATGACCGGCCTATCAGGACAATAGGTACATATCCCCCCATCTGCGCAGATGATCGTTCGCTACGCACACGGAGGATTGGACCTGCCCCATAGGTATGCCTTACCTTTGGACTGTGAGCTGGGCCGAGGCTGTACCTAATCTGCTGATCTGCCTGCGGGAGGGCCTCGAGGCAGGCCTCGTGGTGACGATCCTGCTGGCCGCCGTGCGCAAGACCTCCACCCCCGAACGCCCGGTCTCCTCGACCCCGGTATGGCTGGGCCTGCTCGGCGCGGTCTCGGTCGCGGCCAGTTTCGCCGCGGTCCTCACCTACTCCACCAGTGTGCTGTCGAACTCCGGGCAGGAAATCGTCGGCGGTGTGCTGAGCGTGGTCGCCGTGGGCCTGGTGACCGCGATGGTGTTCTGGATGCGGCGTACCGCGGCCTCGCTGTCGGGACAACTGCGCGGCGAGGTCGCGCGGGCCACCGCCATCGGCGCGGGCGCGCTGGCCATCACGGCATTCATGGCGGTCGGGCGCGAGGGCCTGGAATCGACACTGTTCGTCTGGACCGCGGTCAAGGCCTCCGGTACCACCGTCGCCCCGCTGATCGGCGCCGCTCTCGGCTTCGCGGCCGCGGTGGTGCTGTGCCTGCTGCTGTACCGGCAATCGGTGAAGCTCAATCTGGGCGTGTTCTTCAACCGCACCGCGCTGGCCCTGATCGTCATCGCGGCGGGCGTGCTGTCCTACGGCCTCGGCGATCTGCAGGACGCGGGCATCCTGCCGGGGCGGCACTGGGTGGCCTTCGACCTGTCGGCCCATATCGACCCGAATTCGTGGTGGGTATTGATCATCACCGGTATCACCGAACTGACGCCGCGCATGACCGTGCTGCAGGTCGTGGCCTGGATCGTGTATCTGGCCGTGGTCATTCCACTGTTCGTGCGCGCCGGGCGCACCGCACCCGCCAAGGCTCCGGCGAAAGCCGCACCCCCCACAGCCCCGGTCTCGACCGCGCCCGACACGGCACAGGCACCCGTGGTCACACCCGCGAACGCACCCGCCGCGGTACCGACACAGGCCGACTCCGCACCCGCCCCGGACTGGTGGGAACGCATCGCGGGCCCCCGGCCGGTACCGGTCGGCGCCGCACTGGTCCTGGTTCCGGCCGTGGCCGCCGGTGTCGCGATCGCACTGCTGCCGTCGAGTTCCTCGGATTCGGTTCAAGCCGTGTCGGTCACCGATTCCTCGTGCGCGTCCGAGTGGAAGTCCGCCACCGCCGGAACCCGCACCTTCGCGGTGCAGAACAAGACCGCCAAGGCCGGTGAGATCAATCTGGTGAATTCCGGTGGCGCGGTGGTCGGCGAGATCGAGACGATCGGACCGGCCACTACCGCCGATCTCACCGCGACCCTGAACAACGGCAGCTACACCATCCAATGCCTGATGTCGGGCAAGCCGGTGACCTCCTCGGCGGCGGTGCAGGTGAGCGGTCAGGTGGGCGACGCCCCGCCACCGGTCAAACGCGTCACCGAAGACGATCTGCGCGGCCCCAACGACGCCTACCAGGCCTATGCCTCGGGCGTGCTGACCCGGCTCGCGGGTGTGGTCACCGCGGTCGGCAACGATCTGCGGGGCGGCAATATCGCCGCGGCGCAATCGGATTGGCTGCGCGCACAGCAGGAATGGGAACGAGTGGGAGCCTCCTACAACAGCTTCGGCGATGCGGGCACCGCGGTCTCCGGTCTGCCCGACGGCCTGCCCGGCGGTGTGAACGATCCCGGATTCACCGGTCTGCACCGGCTGGAATACGGCCTGTGGCACGGTCAGCGCCCGGATCAGCTGCTGCCTGTCGCCGACCGGCTCGGCGGCGATATCGAGAACATCCGGAAGAATCTGGGCAGCGACGATCTGGCCGGCGATCCGAAGAACCTGCCGCTGCGCGCCCACGAGATCCTGGAAGACGCCCAGCGCGACCATATTTCGGGGATCGACGATCAGGGCGCCGGTGCGGCCTATCCGATGACGCAGGCCGATATCGACGTCACCCGCGCGGTACTCGATCAGCTCGCACCCCTTATCGACCCGCGGGCACCCGAACTGCGCGCCGCCCTGCGCACCCGTCTCGACGAGTTGCAGGCCGCGTTGGCCGCCACCTCGGATCACGGCCATTGGCGGGCCCCGGCGCAGATATCACCGGCCGCGCGCCAAGCGGTGAATGCCCGCCTCGGCGCCGCCCTCGAGGAACTCGCCCGGGTTCCGCGGCTGCTCGAAGTCCCTCTCTCCCACTGACCATCCCGACCAGTAAGGCTTCACGATGAACGTCAGCCGCCGCCGCTTCCTCTCCGGCGCCGCCGCCGGTGCCGCCGGAACCGCGCTGACCGCAGGCATTCTCGCCGAGGGCGCGCATCAGGATGCCGAGGCCGCGACCGGCGGGCAGCCCAGGGCCGAAGCGAGCTATCCGTTCCACGGCACCCATCAGTCGGGCATCCTCACCCCCGGACCGGCCGCCAAGCAGAATGCCGCCTGCTTCGCCGCCTTCGATGTCACCGCGGCGAACAAGAACGAATTCGCCGAGGCGATGCGCACCCTCACCGACCGTGCCCGCTTCCTCACCGCGGGCGGCACCCCGCCCGATCTCGGGCTCGGCGAACCTCCTTCCGACAGTGCGGTTCTCGGCCCCGAGGTGATCGCCGACGGACTGACCGTCACCACCGGTGTGGGATCGAGTCTGTTCGACGGGCGCTTCGGCCTGGCCGCGCTGAAACCGGCCCGGCTCACCCCGATGCGGACGTTCCCCAACGACACCCCCGATCCGCGCTGGACGCACGGCGATCTGCTGGTCCAACTGTGCGGTCATCACCCCGACACCGTGCACCACGCGCTGCGCGACATCACCCGCCAGACTCGAGGCGCACTGCAGCTGCGCTGGAAGATCGACGGCTACAACTCACCCCCGCGCCCCTCGGGCACCGGGCGAAATCTACTGGGGTTCAAGGACGGTACGGCCAATCCCACCGGCTCCGATGCCGAATCGCTGATCTGGAGTACCGGCGACGCTGAACCCGAATGGACCCGCGGCGGCACCTATCAGGTGGTCCGGCTCATCCGCATGCTGGTCGAATTCTGGGATCGGGTCTCGATCAACGAGCAGGAGAACATGTTCGGCCGCCGCCGCGACTCCGGCGCCCCGCTGGACGGCAACTCCGAATTCGACACCCCCGACTACGCCGCCGACCCCGAGGGTTCGGTCATCCCGCTGGATTCCCATATCCGCCTGGCCAATCCGCGCACCCCCGAAACCGCGCGGCAACAGCTCGTACGCCGCTCCTACAACTACGACCTCGGTGTGGAACCCAACGGCAATATGGCCACCGGCCACATCTTCACCTGCTTCCAGCAGGACGTGGTCGGCCAGTTCGAGGCCATCCAGACCCGCTTGATCGACGAACCTCTCACCGACTACGTCCAGCCCTTCGGCGGAGGCTACTTCTTCTCCCTACCGGGCGTACGCGACGACAAGGACTGGTACGCACGGGGATTGCTGAGCTGAGCCCGGCACCGGCCCCGCCGTAGCGCGATCGGACTTGACTGCCCGGGACCGACTGCGCAGAGTACGGAGGTGCCCGCCGCCGACATCGCCTCCACGACAGTCCGCAAGGTGACGATTCGGCTGGTGCCGTTCCTGTGCCTGCTGTACTTCGTCAATTATCTGGACCGGGTGAACGTCGGTTTCGCGGGCCCCAGCGGAATGAAGACCGATCTCGGAATGTCGGAGACGATGTTCGGATTCGCCTCGGGCATCTTCTTTCTCGGCTACCTGGTGCTGGAGGTGCCGAGCAATCTGGCACTGCACCGGTTCGGTGCCCGGCGCTGGATCGCTCGCATCATGCTCACCTGGGGCATCATCGCCACCGCGATGGCCTTCGTGCCCAGCGATACCGCGCTGATCGTGCTGCGGTTCCTGCTCGGCGTGGCCGAGGCCGGATTCTTCCCGGGCATCCTGCTGTATCTGACCTACTGGTTCCCACAGCGGTACCGGGCTCGCATCGTCGCACTGTTCATGACCGCGGTGCCGCTGTCGACCGCGCTCGGATCCACGCTGTCGAGCCTGATCATCCAGTACGGGGACAATGTTCTCGGACTCAGCGGCTGGCGGTTCATGTTCCTCGCGCAGGGCCTGCCGGCGCTGCTGCTCGCGGTCGCGACCTGGTTCTATCTCACCGACCGACCGGACCGGGCGCGCTGGTTGACGGCCGAGGAAAGAACCTGGCTGACAACCGAACTCGACGACGAGCGGCGGACGGTGGAGCGCGCCGAGCAGTGGTCGGTCCGCCGTTCCCTCACCCATCCCCGCATTCTCGGCCTCGCCGCCATCTACGCCGGCATCGTCTACGGTCTCTACGCCCTCGGCTTCTTCCTGCCCACCATCGTGGCCGGATTCCAGCAGCAGTACGGCACCCACTATTCGGTGGTCCAGCGCGGCCTGATCACCGCGATCCCCTATGCGATCGGCGCGGTCGCGATGGTGTGGTGGGGCCGCCACGGCGACCGCACCGGCGAACGCCGATGGCATGTCGCCCTGCCCGCCGTGATCGGCGGCCTCACCATCCCGATCGCGCTGTACCTGAACAACCCTTTCGCGGCGATGACCGCCGTAACCGTCTGCGCCGTAGGAGTTCTCGCGGCCCTGCCCACCTTCTGGGCGCTGCCGAGCACCTTCCTGTCCGGCGCCGCCGCGGCCGGCGGAATAGCCCTGATCAACTCCCTCGGTAACATCAGCGGTTTCGCCGCGCCCTACATCACCGGCTGGCTCGCCGACCTGACCGGAACCCAGCGTGCCGGACTGTAGGTGGTGGGTGCGGCGATGGTCCTCGCGGGATCGGGAGTCTTCGCACTGCGTCCCGGGCACTCGGACCGCACCCCGAAACCCCTTGTGTGAAAAGGCTCTTCGGCGCGCAGACGCCGACTGCCGCTATCCTTCGGCGGCCAGCTGCCCGCAGGCCGCGGCGATCTCCTGCCCTCGGGTATCACGCACCGTGCACGGCACACCCTGCGCCTCGACCCGCCGGACGAACTCCCGCTCAACAGGTTTCGGCGAGGCGTCCCATTTGGAACCGGGCGTGGGATTCAGTGGGATCAAATTCACGTGAACTCGGGAGCCGAGGGCTTTGTGAAGCTTCTTACCGAGCATGTCGGCGCGCCAGGGCTGGTCGTTGATATCACGGATCAGCGCGTACTCGATCGACACCCGGCGCCCGGACTTATCGGCGTAATACCGTGCGGCATCGAGAACCTCGGACAGGGGCCAGCGATTGTTGACCGGCACCAACGTGTCTCGGAGTTCGTCGTCCGGAGTATGCAGGGAAACAGCGAGAGTCACCGAGAGGTCCTCGTCGGCAAGCTTGCGGATAGCGGGGGCCAGGCCGACAGTGGAGACCACGACGCTGCGCTGCGAAATACCCAGTCCGTCCGGTGCCGGGGAAGTGATGCGCCGCACCGCGTTCACCACCCGCTTGTAGTTCGCCAGCGGCTCCCCCATCACTACCGTTTTACAACGCACTCACCGCGCAGATGCGGCGCTTATCGTTATTATCGTAGCGATAAAATTGAAACTGAGTGGCGTGCATCACATTGATTTAGATAATCGCCAGAATAGCAACGATAGCGGGTTCAAGTCAGTGAGCGTCGACTTCCGAAAGCTCACCTCACACCGAAGGCCGATGAAGTTCCTTGTGCCGCTGGTCGATCATCCGACCCAAACGGCACGTCGTCTTTTCGTCGAAACCGATGTCCGAGACCCGGTCGATCCACTGCTCCGACGAATCGACGATACGTGCCAGACTGCGCCTGATTGCGCGCTCGGACACCCCCAGGTGGTGGGCGGCTTCGATCCACCAGCGATAGATCAACTTTCCGTCTCGGCCATACAGTGTTAGCGCCATCGGATCGTTCCAGGACAGGTACGGCTGAGTTGTCAGGAGGTCGTAGGCTGGCGTGACCTCCCAGAGTCCGGTCGGATTCTGCCTGATGGAGAGGTTCTTTCCGTGCAGATCACCGTTCCCGATCAGGTAGCTGAACGCCGCGATCTCCAGCATCCGGACGATTGCAAGCGGATACGATCCGCCACCGGCGGCCACTGCTTCGGCGAGCGATTTCATCGCTTCTTGCAACGTGACTCGATATTTTGCCGCCGGATACCGACCGCCGACCTGACATGCGTCCTCCTGCGCCAGCTTCCGTACACCACCGCCTTCGACAACCCGATCGAACCGGTCGACGAACAGCCCAGTTCGACCCAAGGCATCGGTGGCAAGGTGGTGACGCGGAACTTGGATGCCGCACGCTGCCGCCATGTCGAGGAAGAAGTTCTCGTTCTCCACCAGAAACGGGTGATCCGGCGGGTTGAGCTTCAGGATCGCCGGCCCGCGAGAGGTCGACAGCGGGGTCGAAATCATCTGCGCGGACACTTTGACCTGCACACCCGGAAGCCCGGTACGGTCGAATTCATCAACATCGGTCGCCGTGACCTGCGCGAACAGCGATCCGAAATCCGCGTCAGAGGTATCTGCACGATCGAAGACGGGCACCGGATCCACTGGGCTGTATCCGGCGGGGACCACTTGGACATCACCTATCGCATCCCTGCCGACCGCCAGCAACAGGCTCAGGTGATCATCCTCGCTCGTCCGGACCGCGCTCGTAATTGCGCTGAGACGTAATCCCTCAGGTAGTAGTCCTGCAAAGAATGGCGGAACGGAGCCTCCGGTGGCCCGGAACTTCCCAGCACTCTTGGGCAGAGTGAACGCGACCGGCGGTGCCACCGGCTCGGCACAATACGTGTCAGAGTAGGCGAACTCCACCACATCGTCCGACCGTCGCAGGTGGCCCGCGAGCACTCCGGCCTTATACACGTCAGCTTCGCTGATCAATCGGAGAGCGCCAGAATCCGGAAAATCAGTCATCGGCGATCGATCCTCTCCTTACTGAGATCGACAGCATCACGCGGAAGTCGATCTACGGAGGCATGGGACATTCCCACCAGAGTCGAGCCGAGCGCATTCAGCACACGGAGTGTGACTTCGAGCGTCGGCGAGGCCCGACCAGCCTCGACATTTCGCACTGTCGATACGCCGACGTCGGCGAGATCTGCCAGATCGAGTTGCGTCAGCCCGAGAACGTGTCGTCGTTGCGCTACGAACTCTGCGAATGCAGTGAGCGGCCCGACATCCGCCCGAGCCCGCCTGCGAGGATGTGGGCGCGTCAACTGTGCTCCTAGACATAAGTGTGGCGTCAAAATCCGAATGATCCAGCCGAACCTCGCTATCGCCGCCATAGCAACTATAAGCGTCAGCATCGTGACCGCCGCCACAAATTTCACGATTATCGTCAGAATGACGACGATAGCACTCAGAGTTTACAAAACGGTTCTCGGGCCCGAGGATTACGGTAATCAAAGACTCAGCTATCCTCAGGACGAAGGTGTTTGAGCACAGCGACGGCAGTCCGGCGCTTGGCTGGATCGTCAGTCCACACTGCCGTCCGGATCGCAAGAAGCGTTCCGAGTCGATCACCTTGGGGCGAACCTTCGACATCCGAACACGGGACATCAATGCACCTGCGGTGATTCCCGTCAAATATCTGTTCGCGAGCACCGTTTACATGCCGCCTGTTCCCCGTACAACTCGATCACCTCCGCCTGCCTACCGAAATCCGACGATGCCGCACCTACGACTTGCCAGCTGCCCCCGACCCAGCTCCAGCCAGCGTAACAGAGTCTTCCACCTAGGCAGAAATGCTATAGTGTCTTCATGAAAGCCATTGAGGTGGACGACGGCGTCGCCGCGACAATCGAAGCACTGTCCAATGCGTGGGCCGTGCCCACCGCAGACGTGGTCGGCAGACTGCTGACCACCTTCCTCGCCACAACTGCGCCGTCGACCACCACCAGATCGCAACCGTCCGCGGCGACAGCAACAGGACATGATGTGTTCTGCCTGTACGCGGGAACCCGCGTACACGGTCACTTCGATACCGCCACCGAGACCTTGACGATCACGGACGGCACACTGGCGGGGCAGACCTTTCGGTCACCGAGCGAAGCTGCGCGTGCGGTGGTGAATGCCCTCAAACCGGGAGTCAACGCCAACCGGAACGGCTGGACCTTCTGGCGAGTCACCAATGGCGACCTGCTGGACGTCCTGCGCACCAGGTAGCGGGTCGGAGAGCTGTGCAGTCTTCTGCAGCACACTGTTCGGACCGGCGGTGGATATGTTGCGAATTGCGATCATCAGCCGCCCGGACAGCCTGTCGGCAGCACTCACACAGGGCCCGACCGGTACTATCCTTCGGCGGCCAGCTGCCCGCAGGCCGCGGCGATCTCCTGCCCTCGGGTATCACGCACCGTGCACGGCACACCCTGCGCCTCGACCCGCCGGACGAACTCCCGCTCAACAGGTTTCGGCGAGGCGTCCCATTTGGAACCGGGCGTGGGATTCAGTGGGATCAAATTCACGTGAACTCGGGAGCCGAGGGCTTTGTGAAGCTTCTTACCGAGCATGTCGGCGCGCCAGGGCTGGTCGTTGATATCACGGATCAGCGCGTACTCGATCGACACCCGGCGCCCGGACTTATCGGCGTAATACCGTGCGGCATCGAGAACCTCGGACAGGGGCCAGCGATTGTTGACCGGCACCAACGTGTCTCGGAGTTCGTCGTCCGGAGTATGCAGGGAAACAGCGAGAGTCACCGAGAGGTCCTCGTCGGCAAGCTTGCGGATAGCGGGGGCCAGGCCGACAGTGGAGACCACGACGCTGCGCTGCGAAATACCCAGTCCGTCCGGTGCCGGGGAAGTGATGCGCCGCACCGCGTTCACCACCCGCTTGTAGTTCGCCAGCGGCTCCCCCATACCCATGAACACAATATTCGACAGCCGCCCCTCACCCCCGGCCACTTCACCGTCGCGTAGTGCCGCTGCGGCCGCCCGCACCTGGTCGACGATCTCGGCGGTCGACAGGTTCCGGGTCAGACCCGCCTGGCCGGTCGCGCAGAACGGGCACGCCATACCGCAGCCCGCCTGACTCGAAATGCAGAGCGTATTGCGGTCCGTATAGCGCATCAGCACGCTCTCGAGCAGTGTGCCGTCGCCGGCGCGCCAGAGTGTCTTGCGGGTGGTGCCCTCATCGCAGACCACCTGGCGGACCTCGGTCAGCAGCGGCGGGAACAGCGCTTCCGCGACCCGGTCGCGCATCGGCTCCGGCAGATCGGTCATCTTGCGCGGATCGGCCTGCAGTCGCCCGTAGTACTGACGCGCGATCTGGTCGGCGCGGAACTTCGGCAGTCCGAGCTCCTCGACCGCCGCACGACGCTGCGCCGCGTCCAGGTCGGCGAGATGACGCGGCGGCATGCCACGGCGCGGAGCGTCGAAAACGAGCGGGAGGGAGGTAGTCATAACCACTCCAGTGTCCCACCGGATCGAGGCGGACGGACGCGCGGGCCGAGATAGCCGGATCACAGTTCCGCCGATCCCGGTCCGATGCACGTGCACTGTCCATAGCAATCAGGAATGATTGAGGTATGACCAGCGACGCAGTTCCGCATCCCGGACAGGATCCGGTACCGCACGGCGACCCACTCGAGCCACCGCGCGTCGACAATCCGCCGTCGACCAGACCCGCCAAGGGCAATCGCGCGCTGAAAACCCGCGCCGGATACGCCTGGGTAACCCTGGTCGCAGCCGCGATTATCGGCATTCTGCTGTTGATCTTCATATTGCAGAATCTGGACCAGGTGCGTATCCACCTGTTCTTCTGGCAATTCAATATGCCACTCGGGGTCACCGTGTTGCTGTCGGTGATCGCCGGGGCACTGGTGATGGCGCTGGCCGGCGGCTGGCGGATCATCCAGTTACGCCGGGTGGCCAAGCGCCGTTAGAGCAGGGCGGTCAGCACCAGCCAGGAAACGAATGCCGAGGGCAGCATCGAATCGAGCCGGTCCATGATGCCGCCGTGCCCGGGCAGCAGGGTGCCCATATCCTTGATGCCCAGTTCCCGCTTGATCTGGGATTCGATCAGGTCACCGCCGGTCGCAACGACTACCACCGCGATACCGAGCAGCACGCCGATCATCGAATTGGCCTGCAACAGCAGCGTCACCGTCAGCAGACCGCCGATGATGCAGAACACCATCGAACCGCCGAAACCCTCCCAGGATTTCTTCGGGCTGATCGCGGGCACCATCGGATGGCGGCCGAAGAGCACACCGGCGACATATCCGCCGACATCGGAGCAGACCACCAGAATCATGAAGGTCAGCACCCGCAGATTGCCGTCGTGCTGCTGGAGCATCAGTACCGCGAACGAAGCGAGCAGCGGAATCCACGACACCACGAACACCGTGATCGCGGTGTCGCGCAAGAAGTTTCGCGGTGTGGCCGACAATCCGTGATCGAACAGCCGCCACGCCATACACACCAGCGCGGTCCCCGCGAAGGCACCCGCGACCCCCTGGGCGCCACACGGCCAGGCCAGCCAAATCATCGCCTGGCCGCCGACCAGTAGCGGAATCCGCGGTACGAGGACATCGGCCTCGCGCAGCCGCTTGGCGACCTCCCAGGTCGCGACGGCCATGGCGACCGCGATGACCCCGATGAGCACCTTCGGCACGAACAGCAGAATCGCGATCAGCGAGGCACCGAGGCCGATGCCCACTGCGAGCGCGGCCGGTAAATTACGGCCCGCGCGGGAGGACTTACCGCTCGGCGCCGCCGAGGGCGTGTCGGAAGCCGGTGTTTCACCGGCCGGGTCGCTCACCGGCATCGACTCGCCGGCTGCGGCTTCTTCGGCCACGATTGTCCCGTCGCTCACTTTGTTCGTCCACTCCGTCCCGTCCCCGCACCGCCTCGCCGGGTCCGAGTCTCACACCTCGAGCAGTTCGGATTCCTTGTGCTTGACCAGCTCATCGATCTGGGCGGCGTACTTCTGGGTGGTCTTGTCCAGTTCCTTCTCGGCGCGACCGACCTCGTCCTCACCGGCCTCCCCGTCCTTCTGGATCCGGTTCAGCTCGTCCATCGTCTTGCGCCGCACGTTGCGGATGGCGATCTTGGCGTCCTCACCCTTGGACTTCGCCTGCTTCACCAGTTCGCGACGCCGTTCCTCGGTCAGCTGGGGAACCATGACCCGGATGACGTTGCCGTCGTCGGTCGGATTCACACCCAGATCGGAGTTGCGGATCGCGGTCTCGATGATCCTCAGCTGCGCCTGCTCGTAGGGCTTGATGACGACCATTCGCGGTTCCGGCACAGTGATGCTGGCCATCTGCGTGATCGGCGTCGGCGAACCGTAGTACTCCGCGACCACCCGATTGAACATGCCGGGATTGGCGCGGCCGGTCCGGACGGATCCGAGGTCGTCCTTCGCTACCGAAACAGCCTTCTCCATCTTCTCCTCGGCATCGAAGAGCGTTTCATCAATCACGACCGTTTCCTCCACAGCATGTTTTCGGGGGCCCGGAATTCGCGAAGACCGCTCCCCGCCGGATTCAGGACCGAACCAGTGTGCCGATCTTCTCACCGGCCACCGCACGAGCGATATTGCCCTTGGTCAACAAATTGAACACCAGCATCGGCATCTGGTTGTCCATACACAGGCTGAACGCGGTGGCATCGGCTACCTTCAACCCGCGCTCGAGTACTTCCTTGTGAGTGACCTCGGAGAACATGGTGGCGTCCGTGTCCACCTTGGGGTCGGCGGTGAACACCCCGTCGACAGCCTTGGCCATCAGCACCACCTCGGCGCCGATCTCCAGGGCACGCTGGGCCGCGGTGGTATCGGTGGAGAAGTACGGCATTCCCATGCCGGCACCGAAGATCACCACACGCCCCTTCTCCAGATGCCGCTTCGCGCGCAGTGGCAGATACGGTTCGGCGACCTGCCCCATGGTGATGGCGGTCTGCACCCGGGTATCGACCCCCTGCTTCTGCAGAAAGTCTTGCAGCGCAAGGCTGTTCATCACGGTGCCGAGCATACCCATGTAATCGGAGCGCGCCCGCTCCATCCCGCGTTCCTCGAGTTCGGCGCCGCGGAAGAAATTGCCACCACCGATGACGACCGCCACCTGCACGCCGGTCGAAACGACCTCCGCGATCTGCTCGGCCACGGTCTGGACCACATCCGGGTCGAGCCCGACCTCGCCACCGCCGAACATCTCCCCACCCAATTTGAGGAGTACGCGGCGAAAGCCCTTGCGGTCGGGCGCCGTATCCGGGTCCGTCATCGGTCTCCTAGTTGTCGGCTGTCGAGCGAGCGTACGCACGGGAAAACACCATCCCGGGGCGCGATTGTTCGCGCGGGACGGTAACACGCTGCATCCATCCTGCACCACCGGCGGACCTCCCGACGATCCGGCCCTCGAATATCCGAATCCGGCTACCCACGCCACCGGTACACCGGCTACCGGGAGCAGTACCGAGGCCGGAAGTGCCGATCGTATTGATCCCGCCGAATGCCGCGGCTGAATCGCACGCCAAAAGGCCCCCGGCGCAACAGAATCCGTCGCATCGGGGGCCTTCTCGGCGTATCAGGCCTGACCGACCTCGAAGCGGGCGAAGCGGGTGATGGTGACACCGGCGTCGTCCAGCAGCTGCTTGACGGTCTTCTTGCTGTCGGTGACCGACGCCTGCTCCAGCAGGACGACGTCCTTGTAGAAGCCGTTCACCCGGCCCTCGACGATCTTGGGCAGCGCGCCTTCGGGCTTGCCCTCCTCGCGGGCGGTGGCCTCGGCGATGCCGCGCTCCTTCTCGACCAGATCGGCCGGGACCTCGTCGCGGGTGACGTACTTGGCCTTCAGCGCGGCGACCTGCATCGCGGCGGCACGAGCGACCTCGGCGGCGGCGTCGCCCTCACCCTGGTACTCGACCAGCACACCGACGGCCGGCGGCAGGTCCGAGGACCGCTTGTGCAGGTAGGTCGCGACCGGGCCCTCGAAGGACACCACGCGGCGCAGCTCGAGCTTCTCGCCGATCTTGGCGGCCAGCTCCTGCACCACCTGGTCGGCGGTCTTGCCGTTGACGTCGACGGCCTTGAGTGCGTCCAGATCGGCCGGGCGCACCTTGGATGCGGCGTCGACGATGTCACCGGCGGTGTTCTGGAACTCGTCGTTCTTGGCGACGAAGTCGGTTTCGGAGTTGAGCTCGATCATCACGCCGCTCTGCGCGGCGACCAGGCCCTCGGCCGTGGCGCGCTCGGCGCGCTTGCCGACATCCTTGGCGCCCTTGATCCGCAGAATCTCGACGGCTTTGTCGAAATCGCCGTCGGTCTCCTCCAGGGCCTTCTTGCAGTCCATCATTCCGGAGCCGGTGAGCTCGCGGAGCCGCTTCACATCCTGGGCGGTGTAGTTCGCCATCGTGGCGAGCCTCCTCGAAAATTGCGAAAGTGTGTCAGGTCTCTAGCACCACCATGCCGACCGCTTCCGAACAGGAAGGGCCGGCAAGGTGAACGGGAAAACGCGGTCGGAAACCGCCGTGGATCAGAAGTCGGCCGGGGTCTTGGCGGCCGGCTCTTCCTTCAGCTCCGCTTCGGCGGCGGTCTCGGCCGGGGCCGCTTCGGCGGCGGTCTCGGCCGGGGCCTCTGCCGCAGTCTCGGCAGCGCCGTCGGTGGCCGGAGTGGCCTGAGACAGCAGCTCCTGCTCCCACTCGGCGAGCGGCTCGCCGGCGCCGGCTTCCGGCTTCACATCGCCGGTGGCACGGGCGGCGCGGGCCTGCACACCCTCGGCGACCGCGGAAGCGACAACCTTGGTGAGCAGAGCGGCCGAGCGGATCGCGTCGTCGTTACCCGGGATCGGGTAGTCGACCAGGTCGGGGTCGCAGTTGGTGTCCAGGATCGCGATGACCGGGATGTTCAGCTTGCGAGCCTCACCGACGGCGATGTGCTCCTTGTTGGTGTCGACGACCCATATGGCCGAGGGAACCTTGGCCATATCGCGGATACCGCCGAGGGTGCGCTCGAGCTTGTTCTTCTCGCGGGTCAGCATCAAGATTTCCTTCTTGGTGCGGCCCTCGAAACCACCGGTCTGCTCCATCGCCTCGAGTTCCTTCAGGCGCTGCAGCCGCTTGTGCACGGTCGAGAAGTTGGTGAGCATGCCACCCAGCCAGCGCTGGTTGACGTAGGGCATCCCGACGCGAGTCGCCTCGGCCGCGATCGACTCCTGGGCCTGCTTCTTCGTGCCGACGAAGAGAACGGTGCCACCGTGGGCGACGGTCTCCTTGACGAACTCGTAGGCCTTGTCGATGTAGGTCAGCGTCTGCTGCAGGTCGATGATGTAGATGCCGTTGCGGTCGGTGAAGATGAACCGCTTCATCTTCGGATTCCACCGCCGGGTCTGGTGACCGAAGTGTGCGCCGCTGTCGAGCAGCTGCTTCATGGTTACGACAGCCATAGCCGCGTACCCGCCTTTCGTATGCCGGTTTATGCAGAAACCGATGCTCGATCTCTGCCCTGGCGTCCGTGGCCGCCGGACCTTCCTGAAAGAATTCGGGAGGACCAGCCGACGGCATCATGATCGGACGCGCGAAGTCGATCCGCGTACAGCGAACCGCTCGGTCAGTCTACGACTCGCACGGCGGGGAACCTAAACGGGGTGGTCAGCGGGTGGTCACCCCACGTTCACCGGCGCATGACGGGTAACCCGGCACGTCACAGCGCAACTCACAGATGCCAGCCGTGCCAGGGCGGCACCAATCCCACCGTCGCCGCGAGGACGGCGACAATGGCGATCGCCACGCTCACCGTCAGCATGGCGGCAGTCCCGTCCGCCCATCCCGGCCGGCCGGGATGGCGCAACGACCGGCTGCGCAGCACACAGACCAGCGCCACCACCGCCAGTACACCGGTCGCCGATAACGCGAGGACCACCGCGGCGATCTGTCCACGAGTGGTGGCGACGTGCAGGAACAGCACGGCGGTGGCCATGGCCCCGATCGCGGTTCGCCACCATGCCAATGCCGTGCGTTCGGCCTGCAGACCCGGATCGCGGTCCAAGGCGGCCGACGGCACGGGCTCCGGCGCGGCACTCACGACAGCAGCAATCCGAGCCCGGCCAGCACCGCGATCACAGCAATACCCACCGCGAGGATCGGCACCATGACGGTATGCGGCAGCGGGCGACCCGCACGCATCGCCGCGTTCACCAGTCGCCAGCGCCCGAACGCGCCCACCGCCACGACGGCCGCCAGCACGATGCAGCACATCGCCAGTACCGAGCGGATGTCGTGGTGGCCGAAGGGCTGTACCAGTTCGTGGACCGCCACCCCGCCGGCGAGCAGTCCGAGCGCGGTGCGAATCCAAGCCAGGAAGGTCCGCTCACCGGCCAAGGTGAACCGGTAGTCGAGTTCGGGGACGACGGGACCGGTGTCCGGTTCGGCACCTCGCACATCGGGTTCGGATCGATCGGGTGCCCGGGATTCGGGCCGGATCGACTCGGTGCCGGGTGCGGAATCCGCCGCGCCGTCGCCGGCCTGCCGCGATTCGGGCGACGGCGACGGACCCACTCCGGGACTCCCGGCACTCATGAGCCCGCCCACCGGCGGCCCGAGCATCGCGGCGGACCGGGCGCGGCCGCCTCGCCGCTCCCCCGGACTCTTTCCGGATGGCGATGAAAGACCTTGTGCGATGACATATTTCGCGGAGGGGCCGATGCGCGCGGGCCAATGAGCGATCCGGTTGTCCGCTGTGGCGCGATCACTCGACGGTCACCTCCTTCGCGGCTTCTCCACCGGCTCGACGCCGAGCACTCGACTCCGGCGGAACGCGTCCTGTTCACATGCTTGCAGGTTATCCACACACGCCGATACCGATCTTTCCATGTCCGGCGACTCCAGCGAGGGTGGTCGTATGCGTTGGTTACCGGCGTTTCTGATGGTGATGCTGATCGCGCTCGTGACCGGGGACCCGGCGGCTGCGCAGTCTGCTCCGGACGGCGAATTCGATTGGCCGCTGCATCCACGTCCCCGGGTCGTACGCGGTTTCGACAACCCCGAGCACGACTGGCTGCCCGGACATCGCGGACTCGATCTGGCCGGCGCGGCGGGGCAGGGCGTCCTGGCCGCCGGTGCGGGAATCGTGGTCTTCGCAGGTGAGGTCGGCGGCAAGCCGGTGGTATTGATCGATCATGAGGGCGGATTGCGAACCACCTATGAACCGGTCCGCGCGAGTGTGCCGACCGGGCGGAGAGTCGAGCGCGGAGCACCACTGGGAACTCTGGTGCCGGGACATTCGGGCTGCCCCGGAGTGTGCCTGCACTGGGGCCTGCGGCGGGGACGAGACTATCTCGACCCGCTCGGCCTGGTGCGACACGCCCCGGTCCGGCTCAAACCCGTTCCCCCGCACACATCTCCGATTGCGGGAGCCTCCCTGTCAGGACGCCCCGGCCGCCGCGGATTCCTTATCGGACAGGTCCCGCTTCCACTGCCGGAAGCCCTCCTCGGTCCGCCCACGCCGCCAGTAGCCGGAGATGGAGGCCGAGGCCGCCGGGACGCCGCGCTCGGTGCGGATGTAGCGGCGCAGGTCGTGCATCACACGATCGGCTTCGCCGTGGATGAACACATGTACCCGGCCGTCTCGCCACGGCTCCGCCCGAACCGCCTCGGCCAGGGCCTCGCCGGGCGCGCGATCGCCGCGATACACCCAGTCCAGGCCCACTCCGGCCGGCCTCGGGAAATCGAATTCATCGGCGGGACCGGCGATTTCGATGAATACCCGACCCACCGCATCGGATCGCAGGGCCGCGCAGGCAGCCGCGATGGCGGGCAGTGCGGCCTCGTCGCCCGCGAGCAGATGCCAGTCCGCGTCAGGATGCGGCGCGTAGGCACCACTCGGCCCGAACAGCTCGATGCCGTCCCCCGGCTCGGCCGCGGCCGCCCACGGCCCCGCGACTCCCTCGTCGCCGTGGTAGACGAAATTGATCGCGATCTCCCGCGCTTCGGCGTCGATCGAGCTCACCGTGTAGGTGCGCATGGTGTCCCCGTCGGATCCCGGGAACAGCAGTTTGACGTAGGCGTCGGTGAAGCCGTTGGGCTGGAAACCCTCGAAACCGGCGCCGCCCAGATACACCCGGATCAGATGGTCGGTCAGTTGTTGTGTGCGCCGGACCTCGAAGGCCAGCCGAGTACGAGCCACGATGCGATACCTCCAGAATTAGGATTACCTAACACAGGGTAACAGGACTTATCTCCGATAGCTCGAAGTATATCGGCGACCGAACTGAGATGTGAGATTGAATGCCTCCGCACGGGCGACTGACCGCGGGCGCCCGCGGAGGACCAAAATGGCGTTATGACGAATTCGCCGACAGCCCAGCCGTTTACCTATCCGGATGTCGGCGCGACCGCCGGGACCTTTCCGCCCGGCTATCACCACTTCCGATTGCGCCGCCGTATCGGCTCCGGTCGCGATCTGTTCGAGCTAGCGGGCGAACAGATCCTCGGATATCGCATGCAGCGCGGGACCGGAATCTTTCGACATGCCGATACCCCGTCGGCACAGCCGGGTACCGCGCTGACCGTTCGACTGGGTATCGCCGGCGTCGGGATCACCGCACCGTGCCGGGTGGTCTACGTGGTGGATGAACCGGATCGCCGCGGCTTCGCCTACGGCACCCTGCCCGGACATCCCGAGGTGGGCGAGGAATTGTTCGCGGTCGAATACGACGCCGACGACGACGCCGTGTACGGAGTGGTCGCGGCCTTCTCGCGTCCCGGAGCCTGGTACGTCCGACTGGGCGGCCCGATCGTGCGCGCGTTGCAATACGCGATTGCCGGGCGCTATATCGATGCGATCCGGCCCAGCTGAGCATCCCGGGCAGTCACGCTCGTGGGTGTGCCTGATCGTGGACGCGCCGAAGCCGGTCGATGGATACGTGCGTATACAGCTGAGTGGTGGCCATACTGGCGTGGCCCAGCAGTTCCTGAACAACGCGCAGATCGGCTCCGCCTTCGAGCAGATGGGTCGCGGCGGTGTGGCGCAGACCGTGCGGCCCCAGATCCGGTGCGCCGGGGACGGTCGAAACGACGTCGTGCACAACGGTTCTGGCCTGGCGCTGATCGAGACGGCGGCCGCGGCGGCCGAGCAACAGCGCACGGCCGGACTCGGCGGTGGCCAGATGCGGTCGGCCGAAATTCAGCCAATTCTCGAGCGACCTGTCGGCCGGCAATCCGAACGGCACCGATCGTTCCTTATTACCCTTACCGAGCACCCGGACCAGCCGCCGGGCACGGTCGACATCATCGATATCGAGGCCACACAACTCACTGACCCGAATACCGGTGGCGTACAACATCTCCACGATCAACCGGTCGCGCAGCGACAACGGATCACGTTGGGCCGCACCGGATTCCGCGGCGTTCATGGCGGCATCCGCCTGATCCCGGCCGAGCACGGCGGGCAGCACTCGGTGTGCGCGGGCCGACCCCAGACGCGGACCGGGATCGGCTGCGAGGTGACCGGTGTGGGTGAGCCAGGCCGTGAAAGTACGGGCCGCCGAAGCACGTCGAGCCATGGTTGTCCGCGCCGCCCCGGTCGCGGACAGGTCCGCCAGCCATGATCGCAGCAAGGGCAGATCGATCTCGGTCACCGATGCGTCGGGCGAACGGTCGCACAGATGGGTCAGCAGCGCCCGCGCATCACCGAGATAGGCCCGCACCGTATGCGCCGACCGGTTGCGGCCCAGCCGTAGATGCCGCTCGTACTGTTCGAGCAGATCGCGAAGATCGCCCGGTAGTTCCTCCATTTCTCCACCGTCACCGACCGGCGCGGCACGCGCAAGCCACCGCGCCGACAATCCACGGCGCTCATCCCGACTTCCGCACGGTCCTGAACCAACCGGAACTGTCCGCGCCGACCAGACCCGCGACCTCCAGGCCCGCGAGCGCGGCACGCACCGCCGCGACCTCCAGACCACTCGCATCGGCGATCCGGCGCGGCAGCCGGGATCCTGCGGTGGGCAATTCGGCGAATACCGTGGCCTGATCACCGGACAGATCCGGGTCCGAACCGGCGCCGGTGGGCAACGACAACCGCAGCGGTCCCACCTCGTCGTGAATATCCTCGAGTCGCGTCACCAGGGTCGCCTCGCGATCCCGGATCATCCGATGGCAGCCCACCGACGCCGCGGCGGTGATCGGACCGGGCACCGCCAAGGCCGGACGCCCCAGCCGCCGTGCCCATTTCGCCGTATTACGCGCACCGCTTCGCAAGCCGGCCTCGACGACCAGAACGCCCTCGGACAGGGCCGCGATGAGCCGGTTGCGGGCGAGGAACCGATGTTTGTAGGCAGTGGCGCCGGGCGGGTATTCGCTCACCACCAGGCCGGTCTCCGCGATTTCGGCGATGAGACGCTCATGCTGCGCGGGATAGGGGCGATCGATGCCGCATGCCAGGACGGCCACCGTGCGACCACCGGCTGCCAAGGCGGCGCGATGGGCCGTGCCGTCGATCCCGAACGCCGCACCGGACACGATGGTCCACCCGTGGGCTGCCAGTTCACCCGCGAGTTCGGCGGTGGCCTGTTCGCCGTATCCGGTACTGCACCGGGCGCCTACCACCGCCAGCGACTGTTCGGTGCACTGCTGCAGTGACAACGGACCCCGGGCCCACAGCGCCAGCGGAACCGCCGCATCCGCATCACGGGCGGGATCGAGCTGCGTCAATCCGAGCAGTCGCCACTGTGGCCATTCCGGATCGTCCGGTGTGATCAACCGGCCGCCGATTCGCGCCATCATCTCCAGATCCCGTTCGGCACGGTCGGTCCCGCGACGGCGCTCGGTGGGCCCGCGCAGTGATTCCGGCAGATCGCATTCGCGCACCGCCCGCGCCGCTTCCACCACGCCCACCCGGGCGATCAATGCCGACAACGCCGGACACGGCCCCTCCACCACCCTCGACAGATATGCCCACGCCAACCGGCGTTCGTCGGCGCCGATGGTCGCCAACGGCGCGGAGGTCGTATCGAGATCGACGGGTGCGCCGAGTCCCCGGGCGGCCATCACCGGTTCCCCGGCACCGGGCCGTCGAGCGCATCCGCCCGGCGGCAACGCCACCACCGCTCGAACGCGGCGCTGCTCTCGCATCCGTTGTATCCGTCCGGCTTTCGATTCATTTCGCTGTCTCCCCTCCCGCACTCATCGACGTAAACTGCTCGACCAGCAACCCGAACCCGCTGCGCTCAGGAAGCACCGCGCTGGCGAAAATTCAATGCCTGCAACACGTCCTGCGCTGAAGGAACCTCCGCACCCCGCAGGTCCGCGACGGTCCAGGCGACTCTGATCGCCCGATCGGCGCCGCGTGCGGACATCCGGCCCTGCCGCAACGCGGTCTCCACCGGCGCCAGCGCATCGTTCGGAAGCCGGAATCGCTGCCGCAGTGCGTGCCCCGGGACCTCGGCATTGACCGTCCAGCCATAATCGGCCCACCGTCGCGCCGCGGCCTGGCGCGCGGTCTCGACCCGATCTCGCACGACCACACTGGATTCCGCATCGGCCGGGGCGAAAGCACCGGCCGCGTGGGCGTGCATCTGCACCCAGATGTCGATCCGGTCCATCAGCGGACCGGAGAGTTTGCCCAGATACCGGCGCCGAGCCAGCGGCGCGCAGATGCAGTCCACATCCCGGGCCGGCGCGCAGGGGCAGGGATTCGCGGCCAATATGAGCTGGAACCGTGCCGGATAGCGCGCGACCCCGTCGCGGCGAGCGATGCGAACCTCGCCCTCCTCCAACGGAGTTCGCAGGGCCTCGAGCACCTTCGCCCCGATCTCGGCGCATTCGTCCAGGAACAGCACGCCGCGGTGGGCCCGGCTGACCGCACCGGGCCGCGCCGATCCCGACCCGCCGCCCACCATCGCCGATACCGATGTCGAATGGTGCGGTGCGACGAACGGGGCGGTGGTGATGAGCGGATGGTCGTCCGACAGCGCTCCCGCCACCGAGTGGATGGCGGTGACCTCGAGCGCCTCGGATTCGGTGAGCGGTGGCAGGAGCCCCGGAAGACGTTGCGCCAGCATTGTTTTGCCGGTGCCCGGCGGACCGGTCAGCAACAGATGGTGACCACCGGCCGCGGCCACCTCCAGGGCCCATCGTGCCTCGTCCTGACCGACCACCTCGTTGAGATCACCGACGGCACGATCCGGAGCCGGATAGCACCCGTCCGGCGCCGACAGGGTTCCGTCACCGCGCAACCAGTCGATGAGAGCACGCAATGTCGGGACGCCCAGCACGGTGATGCCATCCACCAGGCCCGCCTCGCCCAGCACGGATTCCGGGACCACCACGGTGCTGCGTCCGGCCGTTCGCGCGGCCAGCACCGCGGGCAGGATGCCGCGCACCCGGCGAACCCGGCCGTCGAGAGCCAGCTCACCGAGCAATACCGTCCCGTCCAGCCGCGTACCGGGTACCGAATCGCCGGCGTGCAGCACCGCCGCCGCCAAGGCCAGGTCATAGACACTGCCGATCTTCGGCAATGTCGCCGGGGACAGGGCCAGGACGACGCGGCCGTCGGGCCATTTCTCGCCCGAATTCGCCACTGCGGCCCGGACTCGATCGCGCGACTCCTGCAGCGTGGTGTCCGGGCGGCCGACCAGATGCACCGACGGCAGCCCCTGCCCGATATCGGCCTCGATCTCGACGAGTTGCCCGTCCACACCGGCCACGGCCACCGAATGTGCGCGTCCGAGTGCCATCAGAACGCGGCCCGTACATGGTCGATCTGCGGCGGCTTACCCGGCAGCAGTAGCACCGACACCACATCGAACCGGACGCGCAGCCACGGGCCGTCCTGTTCGGCCAGCCACAACAACGCCAGCCTGCGGATGCGCTGCTGTTTGGTGAAGGTGACCGATTCCGCCGGTGTCCCGAACCCCAGACCCGAGCGGGTCTTGACCTCGACGAAAGCCGTGGTATCGCCATCGGTGACGATGAGGTCCAATTCGCCGTAGCGACAGCGCCAGTTGCGTTCGACGATCCGTAGCCCGGCCCCCTGCAGGAATTGCGCGGCCAGTTCTTCCCCGTGTGCGCCCAGCGCCAGATTGTGTGCCACCCGCTCAGCATGCCGCCGGCGGAGTTCCGCCCCCACGGCCTCGACTGCGGGAACGGAAAGTCTGTGGATGAACGCCGGATTGTGGATCAACCGGCCGATCGGCGCCCGTCAGTCGGGCAGGCGGAGGTCCGGTTTCTCGAGTTCCTCGATGTTCACGTCCTTGAACGTGATCACGCGGACGTGTTTGACGAAACGGGCCGGACGATACATATCCCACACCCACGCATCCGACATCCGCACCTCGAAATACACCTCCCCGTCGGCGTTCTGGGGGCGTAGCTCGACGGAATTGGCCAGATAGAAGCGGCGCTCGGTCTCGACCACGTACGAGAACTGACCGACGATGTCCTTGTACTCGCGATACAGCGAGAGTTCCATCTCGGTTTCGTACTTCTCGAGGTCCTCGGCACTCATGCCCGAACCTCGCTGACACTGGCCTCCGGCAGGACTTCCGGGACTGCCGCGCCGATCGTTCGCTCGCTCATCGGGTGGAATTTCCTCCTCATTGCCACGATGGGTGTGCTCACATCATCTCGCATGGGCGGCATCGGGAGCCACTTGCCCGGTCTCCGCGGCGTCGTGCCCCCTCTCGAGGGCACCGATCTCGCGCACGTTACGCCACGAACGGCGGTGTTCATCGCTGGGGCCGAGCCGCGCCAGGGCCGCCAGATGATCGGGGGTGTTGTAGCCCTTGTGCTCCGCGAATCCGTAGCCGGACAGCTCACGGTCCATCTCGACCATGATCCGGTCGCGGGTCACCTTGGCGAGGATGCTGGCCGCCGCGATACAGGCCGCGGCAGCGTCACCTCCGATCACCGGAAGCGACGGAACGCTGATGCCCGGAACCCGGAAACCGTCGGTGAGCACATAGCCGGGCCGGACCTCCAGCCCCGCGACCGCACGACGCATCCCCTCGATATTGGCGACGTGGATCCCGATAGCGTCGACTTCCCACGCGGGGATCACGACCACCTTCCACGCCAGCGCCCGGCGGACGATGATCGGATACAGCTGCTCCCGGGCCGCTTCGGTGAGCTTCTTCGAATCATCCAGCCCCGCAAGGGAATCGTAGGCTTTGGGGGCCAGCAGACAGGCCGCCACCACGAGCGGTCCGGCGCAGCAGCCCCGGCCCGCCTCGTCGACTCCCGCGACGGGCCCGAGGCCGCTGCGAATCAGCGCCGCCTCCAGCGTCCGCAGCCCACCGGCCCGCCGCATCACCACGCGCGGCGGCCAATCCCCCGCGCGCACCGCGGGCCGGATGATCTTGCCGCGCTCGATATTGCGCGGCGTGCGTCGCGATGTATCCGCCACTGCACCCACCGTTCGACTGTCCCGTGACTCGATTATCTCCCGCCGCGCAATCCGCTCAATTCGATTGCGGATTCTGCGAACGCACCGGGCCGATCCTGCCGGGTGGCCAAATCTTGAACACCGCGCGGCCGCGCACATCATCGACCGGCACGGTTCCGGAGTACTCGTCATCGACGTGACCGCGAGAATCGAGTGATCGGTTGCGGTTGTCGCCCATCATCCACAGATTGCCTTCGGGCACCTTGACCGGCCCGAATTCACGCCCCTGCGAATTGATCATCAGACTGCCGGCCACCTTGGTCGCGAACGGCACACCCGGCTGATACGGGTACAGGTAATGCGCGTACGGCTCATCGAGCGGTTTACCGTCAACCATCACACGGCCCTGCGCATCGCAGCACTGCACGGTCTGTCCGCCTACCGCGATGACACGCTTGACCAGGTCGTTCTCATCCGGGGGCACCAGCCCGAAGAACGAGAAGAAATTCTGCACACCGCGCACCACCACATTGCTGGAGCGCTGTGAGTGATAATCCTTGTTCCATGAGGAGCTGGGCCCCTTGAACACCGCCACGTCGCCCGGCTTCGGATCGCCGAAGTCGTAGCTGAGTTTCTCGACGTAGATCCGGTCGCCGGTGCATCCGGTACAACCGTGCAGTGTGGGCTCCATCGACTCCGACGGAATCACGTACGGCCGGCCGATGAAATTCACCACCAGCGCCGCGATCACCGCGGCGACGACGATGAGAATCGGCAGTTCCTGCCAGAAGGGCCGCTGCTTGCGTTTCTTGCCGCCCCGCCGCCGACGTCGCGATGCGGACTCGTCCTTGGATTCGTCATCGGCTCCGGGCACCGCCACCGACTCACTTTCGTCTGCCACGCCGAACAGGTTATCCCGCAGCCTCGTTGACCGTCGCCCCGGCGCTCCCAGACGGCCGGGAAGGCGGGCATCCCGGGCAAATCTCCCACAGGAAAAGGAAACCCCCGGTCACAAGGACCGGGGGTCGAGCGTGAACGGGCCGAGCCCGATAGTTCAGCGCTTCTCCTTGATCTTGGCGGCCTTGCCGCGCAGATCGCGCAGGTAGTACAGCTTGGCCCGGCGGACATCACCGCGGGTCACGATATCGAGGTGGTCGATGTTGGGGCTGTGCACCGGGAACGTGCGCTCCACCCCCACGCCGAAGGACACCTTGCGCACGGTGAAGGTCTCGCGGATACCGCCACCCTGGCGACGGATGACCGCGCCCTTGAAGACCTGGACGCGCTCCTTGTTACCTTCGATAACCTTGACGTGCACATTCACGGTGTCACCCGGGCGGAAGTCCGGGATATCGGTGCGCAGCGACTTTTCGTCGACGAAGTCGAGGGTGTTCATTTCCGTCCTTTGGAAGTTCGCGTGAACAGAGGAGCCTGGCGGCGAGTGCTCGACCGGCTCGTGCTCCGGATTATGGGCGGTGCGCCGGATCGAATCCGCCCAGCGCAACCCGATCATTGTGCCAGATCGGCCCGGTCCTGCTGAAATCGCCCCCGATCGACCGGCATCGCGCCGGTCAGGATCGGGGTCGTTGCGGATGCCGGGCCGGAACGCGGGCATCGTCACCGGCCGGCCGGGCGGATCTGTGCGGCGCGGGTGGCGCCGGGACCACGGTCCGGGCGAGTTCCGCCTCCGCCGCGGTACGCACGTGCGCGACATCCGGTTTACCGGCCACCAAGTCCTGGACGAAGATCTTCGCCCGGATGACCGGGCGCCGGTAACGGCGTTCACGCACGACGGCCCGGTACATCAGGCGGCGGCGGTCGGCGTACCGCCAGCGGGCCCACGGCGCGCCCGGACGGCTCAGCCGCAGCGCTCCGACGAACAGCAACGGCAGGAAAAACATGCCGAACAGCCCGGTCCAGATCTTGCCCTTGGCGATGACGATCGCGGCGAGGATCAGATTGACCAGCGCGAAGATGCCCAGGAAACTGCGCCCCGCCGCACTGCCGTCGTGCCGGATGTCGTTGACGTCCAGCAGCCACAGCGGATGGATACCGAGCAGCAGCAGACCCGTCACCGCGACCGCCACGAACACCGCGTCCACCGAGGTCCGCCCCTGCTCCTCCCAGTACACGTCGCGCAGGTAGTAGATGAGCGCGAACTCGTCGAGCACGAGCGCGGCGCCCAATCCGAAGGCGGCCGCCAGCCCGGAGATGGTGCCGACCCCGCTGCGATAGGTGGCGACCAGCCCAAGTCCCGACGCCAGCACGAGCACCACACCGAACACCATGTGGTGGATGTGCACATTTCCCGCCCGGAGATTGCCCGGCCACCAGCGCACCTCGCCGCGGATCATCCGCACGCTGAGCCGGATCAGCAGGAATCCGACGATGAAGCCGAGCAGGAAGCACAGCAACGGCAGGCGGCCCTCCGCGAGGATCGAATCGTCGAACCACCGCCGTACCATCGCACCCCCTCGCTCGCACTGCCGGTCGAGGCCGAGCCCGGGGTCCGGTCACCGAACCGGCCCGGCCCCCATTGTCCAGCACCCGGCGGCGGAGTTCGCTCCGAAACCGGCGAACTCCGCCGAACGATCAGCGGCCGAATCCGGCCCGCCGCAAGGCATCGGCCATCGAGCCCGATGGTTCGGGTGCGTTGCGGCGCGGCTGATTTCGGCCCTGCCCGCGATCTTGACCACCGCGGCCCTGGTTACCGCTCGGGTTACCGCCCTGCCCGCCGCGGCCCTGCCCGCGCGGTTGGCCGCCCCGGCTCTGCCCGCCGCGCTGTCCTCCGGCGCCCTTCTCCGGTTTCCCCGCACCGGGTTCGTCGTCGAGTCGCAGGGTGAGGCCGATGCGCTGGCGGGCGATATCGACCTCGAGCACCTTGACCTTCACCACATCACCGGATTTCACGATCTCGCGCGGATCCCGGACGAAGGAGTGGGACATGGCCGATACGTGCACCAGCCCGTCCTGATGGACGCCGATATCAACGAAGGCGCCGAACGCGGCGACATTGGTGACCACACCCTCGAGCACCATGCCCGGATCGAGGTCGGCCACCTTCTCGACCCCGGCGGCGAATTCGGCGGTCTTGAATTCCGGGCGCGGATCTCGGCCGGGCTTCTCGAGTTCGGAGATGATGTCGCTGACCGTCGGCACGCCGAAGGTGTCGTCGATGAAATCCTGCGGCCGCAATGCACGCAGCGCCGTCGAATTGCCGATCAGTCCGGGCATATCGCGCCCGGTCGCCTCCAGGATGCGCCGCACCACCGGATATGCCTCGGGGTGCACCGCGGATGTGTCGAGCGGATCCTCACCACCACGGATCCGCAGGAAGCCCGCGCACTGCTCGAATGCCTTCGGCCCCAGCCGCGGGACCTGCAGCAACGCACGGCGATCGCGGAACGGCCCGTTCTGATCACGGTGGGTCACAATCGATTCCGCGACCGACGCGGCGATGCCCGACACCCGCGACAGCAGCGGTACCGAGGCCGTGTTCACATCGACACCGACCGCGTTCACCGCGTCCTCCACCACCGCGCCCAGCGAACGGGCCAGCAGGGTCTCGGACACATCGTGCTGATACTGGCCGACGCCGATGGACTTCGGCTCGATCTTCACCAGTTCCGCCAGCGGATCCTGCAGTCGCCGCGCGATCGACACCGCGCCACGCAGCGACACGTCGAGGTCGGGTAGTTCCTGGGAGGCGTAGGCCGAGGCGGAGTACACCGACGCGCCGGCCTCCGAGACCACGACCTTGGTGGTTTTGCGGGCGCTGTCGGCCGCGCCGATCCGCGAGATCAGTTCCGTGGCAAGGGCATCCGTCTCACGCGAAGCCGTGCCGTTGCCGATCGCGATCAGGTCGACACCGAAGCGGGCGACCAGTGCGCCGAGCACCGCGAGCGACTTCTCGGTCTGGCCCTGCGGCTTGTGCGGGTAGATGGTGTCGGTGGCGACCACCTTGCCGGTGCCGTCGACCACGGCGACCTTCACACCGGTGCGGAAACCCGGATCCAGGCCCATGGTGGTGCGGGCTCCGGCCGGCGCGGCGAGCAGCAGATCGCGCAGATTGGTGGCGAACACGTCGACGGCGTCCTTCTCCGCGGACTGCCGCAGCCGCATCCGGATATCGATGCCCAGGCTCACCTGCAGTTTGGTCCGCCATGCCCAGCGCACGGTGTCCAGCAGCCAGGTATCGGCCGCGCGGCCCCGATCGGCGATATCGAATTTGTGCGCGATCCGGCCCTCGTAGATGGTGCGAGTTCCGGGCTCCGACTCCTCGGTATCGGTGTCGAGGGACAGGCTGAGCACGTCTTCCTTCTCGCCGCGCAGCAGCGCGAGGATGCGGTGTGACGGCAGTTTGGTGAACGGCTCGCTGAACTCGAAGTAGTCGGCGAATTTGGCGCCGGCATCTTCCTTGCCGGCGCGCACGCGCGAGCTGACCTGCCCACGCCCCCACATCAATTCGCGCAATTCACCGACCAGGTCGGCATCCTCGGCGAAGCGCTCCACCAGAATGGCGCGGGCACCGTCGAGCTGTGCGGCGGTGTATCCGGCGGGGTCGGTGGCCGGGTCGCCGATGAGGGCGTCGGCGACCGGTTCGTGGCCCGCCTCGCGAGCGATCTGGGCCTTGGTGCGACGCTTCGGTTTGTAGGGCAGGTAGATGTCTTCCAGGCGCGCCTTCGTCTCGGCGAGCATGATCTGCTGCTCGAGCGCGGCATCCAGTTTGCCCTGGCCGCGAATGGATTCCAGGATCGAACCGCGGCGATCGTCGAGTTCACGCAGGTAGTGCAGCCGCTCCTCCAATTGCCGCAGCTGCGCGTCGTCGAGGCCGCCGGTGACTTCCTTGCGGTAGCGGGCGATGAACGGCACGGTCGACCCACCGTCGAGCAAATCGACGGCGGAGCGCACCTGCTCCTCGCGCACGGCAAGTTCATCGGCGATACGGCGACCGACGCTGGCTAGCCGGACCGTCCCGGTGCCTGCGGCGCGGACGGGTGCTTCGGTGCTGACGGGTTCGGAGGCTGTCGTCACGCTCGCTGACACTACCGTCGGACGCCGACAGCGAACCAAGTGGAGCGACCCGGGCATCCGCAGCCGCACCTCTTCTCGCGGTATATACAGGTGGAACGAAGGAGAATTCGCTGGCCACAGGCTCGCAGACCGCAGTGCCGACGTCCGGCCGGACAACACGCCCGATCCGCCCGCGCACCCCTTCCCAGACGTACACCGCCCCGCCTTCCGCACCACGTCATTAATACCGGGGGGTCGATTCACCGGACCGATACGGTTCCGCACCGGATAACCGGGCGGTCGAGACTCGGAGGCGAGTCCGCTTGCGGCAGTACTAGTTCGGCGGTTGCGGCGGCAGGAGATCAGGACGCCGTTCCCGGGTACGGTCCAGTGATCGTTCCCGGCGCCAGGCATCGATCCGAGCATGGTTACCCGACAGCAGGATGTCCGGTACGTCCAGTCCGCGCCAACTCACCGGACGGGTGTAGCTCGGCCCTTCCAGCAGACCGTCGGAGAACGAATCCTGCTCGTGGGACTGCTGATTGCCGAGCACTCCGGGAATGAGGCGGACCACCGCCTCGGCCATCACCAGTACGGCGGCCTCACCGCCGATCAGCACGTAATCACCGATGCTGACCTCTTCGACCCGCACTCGCCGCGCGGCATCGTCGAAGACCCGCTGATCGATGCCCTCATAGCGCCCGCAGGCGAAGACCAGATGGGATTCGGCCGACCAGCGTTGTGCGGTGGCCTGGGTGAACGGCACTCCGGCCGGGGTGGGAACCACCAGCAGTGCCTCGTCCGGGCAGACCTCGTCGAGCGCGTCGCCCCAGACGGTCGGCTTCATGACCATGCCAGGCCCGCCACCGTACGGCGCGTCGTCGACCGCCTGGTGGACATCGTGGGTCCAGCGCCGCAGATTGTGCACGCCCAGTTCGACGATGCCCTTGTCGATCGCCTTGCCCAGCAAGGCCGTTCGCAAGGGTTCGAGATATTCGGGGAAAATGGTGACGACATCGATGCGCAGGGCCGGGGCGGTATGCGGCGCGGAATCGTCGGTGCGCATCGTTTCGCTACTCCGGTGTCTTTGCGGGACACCCGCACCCGGTCGCACCGACGAGAGGCTTCGCATTGTGTCTCATCGCTACTCCAGTGTCTTTGCGGGACACCCGCACCCGGTCGCACCGACGAGAGGCTTCGCATTGTGTCTCATCGCTACTCCTCGTCCAGCAAACCCTCGGGCGGGTCGATGACGATCAGGCCCTCGGCGATCGACACGGTCGGCACGATCGCGGTGACGAACGGCACCAGGATCTCCCGGCCACCGCGGCCGCCGGCGCCCTCGGCCGCCCGGATCGACAGCAATTCACCTGCGGCCGAATGCAATACCTCGTTGACGGTGCCGATCTCGGTACCGTCGGACAGCCGTACGCTCAACCCTTCGAGTTCGTGATCGTAGAACTCGTCGGGATCCTCCGACGGCGTCAGCTCGGCGCTGTCCACGAGGAACAGGGTGCCGCGCAACGCATCCGCGGCGTCGCGATCGCCGATACCCTCGATACGCACGAGAAGCCGGCCCGAATGCTCTCGGGCCGACTCCACCGTGAATGTCCGCACCGCTTCACTTTTCGGCGCCCGCCCACGCAGGGTGGCGCCGGGTGCGAAACGGAGCTCGGGTTCGTCGGTACGTATTTCGACCACGAGTTCGCCGCGCACACCGTGCGATTTGGCGACCCGCCCGACTACCAGGTCCATCTACTGATCGGTATCGACCACGTCGACCCGGATGCCCCGGCCGCCGATTCCGGCGACCAGGGTGCGCAGCGCGGTCGCGGTACGTCCGCCGCGACCGATCACCTTGCCCAGATCCTCGGGGTTGACATGCACCTCGACGGTGCGGCCACGACGGCTGGTGATCAGGTCGACGCGGACGTCTTCCGGATTGGCGACGATGCCGCGCACCAAGTGCTCGACGGCATCGGCGACGACTCCACTCATTACTCGGCAGCCTCGGTGGAGGCCTCAGCGGCATCCTCGGAAGCGGCCTTGGCCTTCTTCTTCTTGGGGGTGACGGCCTCGGCGACCGGCTCGCTGTCGGCGGCGGCCAGCGCGGCGTTGAACAGGTCCAGCTTGCTCGGCTTGGCTTCCTTGACCTTCAGCGTGCCCTCGGCGCCCGGCAGGCCCTTGAACTTCTGCCAGTCACCGGTGATCTCCAGCAGGCGCTTGACCGGCTCGGTGGCCTGCGCGCCGACACCCAGCCAGTACTGCACGCGCTCGGAGTCGACCTCGATCAGCGAGGGCTCTTCCTTCGGGTGGTACTTGCCGACGTTCTCGATGGCGCGGCCGTCGCGGCGGGTGCGCGCATCGGCGACGACGATCCGGTACTGGGGGTTGCGGATCTTGCCCAGACGGGTCAGCTTGATCTTGACAGCCATGGCTGTTGTTGCCTTTCGATGGTGGCCGCCCGTAGGCAGCCTGAGTGGTCACGGCGCAATTCAGCGGCCCGCACGGGGTACGGGCCCGGTTTTGCGTTGAGTGTGTGACCGCCGCGCGGTACGTAACCGGAGACGGGCTGACACTGTCCTCACCGAGGACGGTCGTTCATTGTGCCAGACGGGACGGTGCCCCAAGAAATCGCCCCGGACCCGAGCGTCGCTCCGAGGGCCGGACGACCGCCCGGCGCACTCAGCGGTGACCGGTGACCGGATCGAGGCCCGGGTACACCCGTCCCCGCAGAACGACGTAGGCGGGCGAATCGAGCGCGTCACGACTGTCGCGCGGGTCGGTGCGATAAACGACGAAATCGGCCGGCGCCCCCGATTCGATACCCGGGCGCGCGAGCCATTCCCTGGCTCCCCACGATGCCGCGCCCAGCGCGTCGTGGCGGGACAGCCCCGCACCGGCGAGCGCCTCGATCTCGTCCGCGATACGGCCGTGCCGGATGGCCCCGCCGGCATCGGTGCCGGTATAGATCGGCACACCCGCGGCGTGGGCGTCGGCCACCGTATCGCGGACCCGATGGTGCAGATCGCGCATATGGGCGGCGTAGACCGGGAATTTGGTTGCGCCGTCGGCGATCTCGGGGAAAGTGTCGATATTGATCAGGGTCGGCACCAACGCGGTGCCATGGACGGCCATCATCTCGATGGTGTCGCCGGTCAGGCCGGTGCCGTGTTCGAGACAATCGATACCCGCGTCGATCAGGCCGGGCAGCGCGTCCTCGCCGAAGACGTGCGCGGTGACGCGCGCACCCTCGCGGTGGGCGGCGTCGATGGCCTCCTTCAGGATCGCATCGCTCCACAGCGGAGCCAGGTCGCCCACCGAGCGGTCGATCCAGTCGCCGACGATCTTGACCCACCCGTCACCCAACCGGGCCTGCTCGGCGACGATATCGGGCAGATCGCGTTCGTCGTCGAGTTCGATACCCAGTTCGCGGATATAGCGTTTGGGACGGGCGATATGGCGGCCGGCGCGGATGATTTCCGGCAGCTCGTGATGGTCGTCGATGAACCGCGTATCGATGGGCGAACCGGCATCACGCAGCAGCAGTGCCCCCGCGTCACGCTCCACCTCGGCCTGTGCGATCGCACCGTCGTGATCCTCGTGCCCACCCCCGTACCGAATACCCACATGACAGTGCGCGTCGACCAGCCCCGGCACGATCCATCCTGTGTCGCAGAGGGTTTCGGCATCGCGCACCGGTTCGAAGGAGATCACCCCGTCGTGCACCCAGAGGTCCCGCACCTCGTCGCCGGGAAGTACGACCCCGCGCAGATGCATCCGCATATCGCTCCTGCCGTCGTCCGATCCGGCCCAAGCTCCTCGAGTTCCAACCTACCGTCGCACCCCGGAAGCTACGGCCCGAACAGAGCCTGGCAACCCTGGATCCGCATTTCCGGAGCGGTCCACCCGGGCCGAAACCCGCCGGAGCGGAGCGGAGGCCAAGAACTCAGTTCTTGGGGAACTTCAACTTCGACAGATCGAACCCCTCCAAACCCGGCGGCAACTCATCGAGCCCCGCGGACATATTCGACAGATCCGGCATCCCGGCCGCGGGCGCCCCGGGCATTCCCGGCGGCAGGCCCGGCATCCCCGGGAAACCGCCGCGCATCCCCTTCGGCGGGGTGGGCCCGCGCCCGCCCTTCTTGCCCTTCTTCCCCTTTTTGCCCTTGGTGTTGTTGCGACGCCCGCCCGGCAGGCCCATCTGACGGCCCATCGCGGCCATCATCTTGCGAGCCTCGAAGAAGCGGTCGACGAGCTGATTGACATCGGTGACCGTGACGCCGGAGCCGTTGGCGATGCGCAGGCGACGGGAGGCGTTGATGATCTTCGGGTTCGCGCGTTCGGCCGGAGTCATACCGCGGATGATCGCCTGCACCCGGTCGAGCTGCTTATCGTCGACCTGGGCGAGCACATCCTTCATCTGCCCGGCGCCGGGCAGCATCCCGAGCAGGTTGCCGATCGGGCCCATCTTGCGGATGGCCAGCATCTGATCGAGGAAGTCCTCGAGGGTGAGCTCGCCGGAGCCGATCTTGCGCGCGGCATCCTCGGCTTGCTGCTGGTCGTAAACCTGCTCTGCCTGCTCGATCAGGGTCAGCAGATCGCCCATGCCGAGGATGCGGCTGGACATGCGGTCGGGGTGGAAGACGTCGAAGTCCTCGAGCTTCTCACCGGTGGACGCGAACATGATCGGCACGCCGGTCACTTCACGCACCGACAGCGCCGCACCACCACGGGCATCGCCGTCGAGTTTGGTGAGCACGACACCGGTGAAACCGACGCCGTCGCGGAACGCCTCGGCGGTGGAGACGGCGTCCTGGCCGATCATGGCGTCCAGGACGAACAGGGTCTCGTCCGGATTCACCGCGTCGCGGATACCGGCGGCCTGGCGCATCAGCTCCTCGTCGATACCGAGGCGACCCGCGGTGTCGACGATGACGATGTCGTAGTGCTTCTGCTTGGCCTCGTCGATACCGGCCTCGGCGACCCGGATCGGGTCGGCGGCCGACACCCCGAGGGCGTTCTCGCCGCCACCGACCGAGGTGCCCGGATGCGGCGCGAACACGGGTACGCCCGCGCGCTCACCGACCACCTGCAGCTGCGTGACGGCGCCCGGCCGCTGCAGATCACACGCGACGAGCAGGGGCGTGTGGCCCTGACCCTTGAGCCATTTCGCTAGCTTTCCCGCCAGGGTGGTCTTACCGGCACCCTGCAAACCGGCGAGCATGATCACCGTCGGCGGGGTCTTGGCCAGCTGCAACCGGCGGGTTTCGCCGCCGAGGATGGCGATCAGTTCCTCGTTGACGATCTTGACGACCTGCTGGGCCGGATTCAGCGCACCGGAGACCTCGGCTCCCTTGGCGCGTTCCTTGATCCGGGCGATGAACTGCCGCACCACGGGCAACGCGACGTCGGCCTCGAGCAGTGCGAGCCGGATCTCGCGCGCGGTCGCGTCGATATCGGCCGGCGACAGGCGTCCCTTGCCACGCAGATCGCTCAGGGCACCGGTCAACCGGTCGGACAGGGATTCGAACACCGATCGCGCTCCTGGTCTCGTCGAGGGACGTCACTCGGGTTACCAGGGTACGGGCAACTCGGCGATCGGTGGATTCGCCCTGGGTAAGACTTACGAGAGCGCGCCGCGACGCCGCCGTGGCGTGCGGCTGATGTCGTGCTCCTCGCTCGCCACAAGGTAGACCGCTTCGCGAGCGGTCAGCCCCAGTTGCAGCGCCATGGCGTCGAGGTCGCCCCAGTCCGGGGCGCCGTCGGACAGGGCGCCGGCCAGCGCCATCGCGGCCACCGCCTGGGTGCCGGTGAGGGTGCGGCCCGGGAGCCAGGACACCACCCACCGGTCGCCTCCGACGCAGCGTGCGATGTGCTGTGACGAATCGCTGGTGATCATGGACGCTGATACGACTTCGATGGCCATCGACCTGCTCCCCTCAACGCACCCAACTCGCCGGACAGGTACTAGCAACAGCTCGAGAAGCTCCGATCAGGACCAACGTGATGATCCACACTGAATACTAGAGTGGCAGAAGTCACATATTGCGGAGGTTGTCGCAACAATCCGGTTAACGCACGAACCTGCGGTCGACCAACTTTCCGGACAACCGGGCTATCGGTCGGAAAACCTAGCGGACGTCCCCAGCCTCATCCGTTTCGCTCGGCTTCTTCGGTTCCTGGTGTGGGACAACGGCCAGCAACGCCGCCTCGATCTCCCGGCGCCGGGATTCGGTGTCCTCGCGGAGGTCGAGGCTGAAGGCGTCGACCACCACCGATCCCATCGTCACGGCCTTGGCCCACCGCACATCGGCCCCCTGTGCGGCCAGAGCCTCGGCGAGTCGGCTGAGCAGTCCGACGCGGTCCTCGGCGCGCAATTCCAGCAGGGCCCGGCCGGGCCGATCGGTGTCGGTCCAGATCACCCGCGGCTGCGCCTGTGCGTACGGGCTGGTCCGCGACGAGGTTTCCCTTTCCTTGTCGGCCAGTGCCGCGGCCAGTTTCAGATCTCCGTTGATCGCCCGGATCAGTTCCTGGCGCAACAGCCCCGCATCGGGCGGATCACCGAATTTCGGTGTCACCACGAAGGTGTCGATCGCGATCGCGCCGACCGCCGACAGCGTCGCGGAGAGCACCCGCAGCGAATGCAGGGCCAGCACTCCCGCCGCCTCCGACAGCAGACCGGGGGTGTCCCGGGCCGCGACGGTGACGATATGGGTGTAGCGGCCGTCGCCGGGACGGAGGTCGACATACACCCCGCCCGCCGCGACCCGCTCCAGCACGGCCGGTTCCAGTTCCGCCGGCGTGGGTGAAACACTGTGCGGCACCGGCTCACCCGCCAGCGCCGACCCGGACCGGCGGACGAGTTCACCGATCAGCGACGCCTTCCATTCACCCCACACCCCCGGTCCGGTGGCCAGCGAATCGGCCTCGGCGAGGGTGTGCAGCAGTTCGAGCACCTGCCGGTCACCGCCCAGCGCGTCGACGACGCGGGCCGCGGTCGCGGGATCACCCAGATCACGGCGAGTCGCGGTCTCGGGAAGCAGCAGATGATGACGAACGATCACCGTGAGGCTGTGCACGTCCTCGGGCCACAGGCCGAGCCGACGTCCGATCCTCGTGGCCAGTTCGGCGCCCACCACGCTATGGTCCTCGGTGCGCCCCTTGCCGATATCGTGCAAGAGCGCGCCCAGCAACAACAGGTCCGGACGAGCCACCCGGGTACTCATGGCACCCGCGTAGGCGACCGTCTCCACCAGGTGGCGATCGACGGTCCAGGTATGGACCGCATCGCGCGGCGGCAGATCCCGGACCGCGCCCCATTCCGGAAACAACCTGCCCCACAGGCCGGTTCGGTCCAGCGCCTCGATCGCGTCGATCGCGGCCCTGCCGGAGCCCAGCAGAATCAGCAGATCGTTGAGGGCCTCCCGCGGCCACGGTTCCCGCAGTTCGGGTGCATCCTCGGACAACCGGTTGAGCGTGGTCGCCGACATCGGCAGACCGGTGCGCGCGGACGCGGCCGCCACCCGCAGGATCAACCCCGGATCGCGTTGCGGCCGCGCGTCCCGGGCCAGCACCACCTCACCGGCGTGTTCGACGACGCCCTCGTCCAGTGGGCGGCGCACGGGCAGCCGGCGCAGCCGGGCCAGACCGCGCCGGGGCAGCGCGTTACCGGCGGTGCGCACGCCGACATCCACCGAATAGACGACGGTGCGCGCGGCATCGCTGAGGGTGCGGGCCAGATCGAACCGATCACCGATCCGCAGTGCCGCGCCGATCTCATCGGCGTCCTGGGCCCGCAACTGGTCGCGGGAGCGTCCCGCCACCCGGTGCAGTTCGGTCCGCACATCGAGCAACCGGCGGTGCGCGACCTCCAGACCGCCTCCGGGGACATCCGGTCCGAGTCCCGGAACCGCGTCGGTGAGCTGGGCGATGGCCAGGGCGTCGAGCAACTGGATATCGCGCAGGCCGCCGCGGCCGTTCTTCAGATCGGGTTCGGCGCGATGGGCGACCTCACCGCTGCGCTTCCAGCGCGCCTGGGTCTGCTCCACCAATTCGCCGAAACGGGAACGTATTCCGGTCCGCCACTCCCGGCGGACACCACCGATGAGCAGATTGCTCAACTCCGCGTCTCCGACGATGTGGCGGGCGTCGAGCATCCCCAGCGCCGCGGTCAGGTCCTCGGCGGCCACCCGTAACGCCTGCGACACCGTACGCACACTGTGATCGAGTTTGATGTGGGCATCCCACAGCGGATACCAGAGCCGATCCGCCACCTCCGCGACCCGCGCGGGATCGACATCGTCGTGCAGCAATACCAGATCCAGATCCGAGTACGGCAGCATCTCGCGCCGGCCGAGCCCGCCGACGGCGACCACCGCGAGCCCGCTGTCGGGGGTGATCCCGAGTTCCGCCCCCTTACCGGTCAGCCACAGTTCGTGCAGATCGACCAGTGCCTGCCGCAGAGCGTCGGCGGGCAGCCTCGGGCGCCGGGGATCCTCGCGACCGAGCAACCGTTCGCGAGCGGCCACCAGATCCTTGGCTCCATCGGACAGTTCGGCACCATCGGTCGATTCGTGAGTACTCATATCCGCAACCACCACCCGTTCACACGGGCAGCCCCGTCCCCCGCCGGCAACCGGCAGGGAGCGGGGCTGCCCGAATCGCTCATCTCCTACAGTGCGTCGCCACCACGTTCGCCGGTCCGGACGCGGATCACCGCTTCCACCGGGGTGACCCAGACCTTGCCGTCACCGATCTTTCCGGTGCGGGCGGCCTCCACGATCACCTCGACGACCTTCTCGACCGAGGCATCGTCCACGACGACCTCGACCCGGACCTTCGGCACGAAATCCACCGAGTACTCGGCACCGCGGTAGACCTCGGTGTGCCCCTTCTGCCGGCCGTACCCCTGGACCTCGCTGACCGTCATTCCCAGCACACCCGCCTGCTCGAGTCCGGACTTGACGTCCTCGAGCGTGAACGGTTTGACGATTGCAGTGATCAGTTTCATTGCGTCATGCCTCCTTGACGGCGGTACGTGCCGTGCCACCCACAGCAGCGAAATCGTATGACGTTTCCGCGTGCTCCGACTCGTCCATACCCCGGAACTCCTCTTCTTCCGAGGCCCGGATACCGATCGTGTACTTGATGATCAGGCCCAGAATCAGTGAGACGACGAAGGAGAACGCGAGCACGGTGAAGGCCCCGACGGCCTGCTTCCCGAGCTGATCGAAACCGCCGCCGTAGAACAAGCCCTTCGCACCCGAAGCGCCCGCGCCGGATTCCGGAGTCAGGAACAGACCGATCAGCAGCGTACCGACCACACCACCAACCAGGTGCACACCCACCACGTCGAGCGAGTCGTCGAAACCGAGCTTGAACTTCAGTCCCACCGCCAGCGCGCAGAGCACACCGGCGACCGCGCCGATGACCAGCGCGCCGAGCACGTTCACCGACGAGCAGGAGGGCGTGATCGCGACCAAGCCGGCGACGATGCCCGATGCGGCGCCGAGGCTGGTGGGCTTGCCGTCGCGGAACTTCTCCACCACGAGCCAGCCGATCATCGCGGCGCAGGTCGCGAAGGTGGTGGTCAGGAAGGTGGAACCGGCCAGGCCATTGGAGGTCACCGAGGAACCCGCGTTGAATCCGAACCAGCCGAACCACAGCAGACCGGCGCCGAGCATCACGAACGGCAGATTGTGCGGGCGCATCGGAGTCTTGGGCCAGCCCTTGCGACGGCCGAGCACCAGGCACAGCGCCAGGCCCGCGGCACCGGCGTTGATATGCACCGCGGTACCACCGGCGAAGTCGATGGCCTGCAACTTGTTGGCGATCCAGCCGCCGTGATGAACGATATTGCCCGCGGCGTCCTTGACGTCGAAGTCGAAGACCCAGTGCGCGACGGGGAAGTAGACAACGGTCGCCCACACGATGGAGAAGACCACCCACGCCCGGAACTTCATGCGATCGGCGACCGCGCCGGAGATCAGCGCGACGGTGATGATCGCGAACATCAGCTGGAACGCGACGAACACCGTCATCGGGATGGTCCCGGCCAGCGGAATGTTGACCTGATCGACCGCGGCCGCCCCGGTCGACGGATCGGCGGGACTCGCCTTCACCGCATTAGTGCCGATCAGGCCCTTGAGCCCGAAGAATTGTGCTGGATTGCCGATTAGACCGAACTTGTTGTCGCCGAATGCCTCGGAGAAGCCGTACAGCGCCCACAACACGCCGATGATGCCCATCGCACTGATGCTCATCATGATCATGTTGAGGACGTTCTTCGCGCGAACCATGCCGCCGTAGAAGAACGCCAATCCCGGGGTCATCAACAATACGAGCGCGGAGCTCGCCAGCATCCACGCGGTGTCGCCGGTGTCTGGCACACCGAGCAAGGGATACGCCACCTTGATCCTCCTCATCTCGGGCCCGGCCGAAACTGCGGCAAACGAGCCTGCACGCAAGGGTCGCCAGCTGGTGTTTCGTCCGTGCCGCCGCGATGTTTCGCATGCGTGAACGGATCTGCTCGCCGTGTTGCTTCCAGGTTTCACGGCGCATACAGCACGATCGCGCTCACGGTGAGGACCGTCTCGAAATGAGGAGGATCTACCGTTTCAGCTCGGCGTTTCGCATCGCCGGGCCTACCTTCGGCTAACCCAGCAGCGCGTCGACGAAGGCACCCGGTTCGAAGGGGGCCAGATCGTCGGAGCCTTCGCCGAGTCCGACCAGTTTCACCGGTACCCCGAGCTCGTGCTGCACCTGGAAGACGATGCCGCCCTTGGCGGTGCCGTCGAGTTTGGTGAGTACCACTCCGGTGATGTCGACGACCTCGGCGAATACGCGGGCCTGCGTGAGTCCGTTCTGGCCGACGGTGGCGTCGAGGACGAGCAGCACCTCATCCACCGCGGCCTTCTTCTCCACCACGCGCTTGACCTTGCCGAGCTCGTCCATCAGGCCGGTCTTGGTGTGCAGGCGGCCCGCGGTGTCGACCAGGACGACATCCACGCCTTCGGCGATACCGGTGGTCACCGCGTCGAAGGCCACCGACGCCGGATCGGCGCCCTCTTTGCCGCGCACGGTGTCGGCACCGACGCGTTCACCCCAGGTCTGCAGCTGATCGGCGGCGGCCGCACGGAAGGTGTCGGCGGCGCCCAGCAGCACCCGGCGGCCGTCGGCGACCAGTACCCGGGCGAGTTTGCCGGTGGTGGTGGTCTTTCCGGTGCCGTTCACGCCGACGACCAGCAGGATCGACGGATGGTCGGCGTGCGGCAAGGCGCGGATGGAGCGATTCAGATCAGGGCGCAGCGCCTCGACCAGCACATCGCGCAGCACCTGGCGGGCATCGTCGGAGGTGCGCACGCTGCGCGCAGCCAATTCCTCGCGCAGCCGCTCCACGACGGTCGAGGTGACCGAACTACCCAGATCGGCCATGACCAGCGTGTCCTCGATCTCCTCCCAGGAGTCCTCGTCCAGATCGCCACCGCCGAGCAGGCCGAGCAGACTCTTTCCGACCGCGTTCTGCGAGCGGGACAGGCGTCCGCGCAGCCGGGTCAGGCGTCCCGCGGTGGGTTCGATCTCCGCGATCGCGGGCGGCTCGGTACCGGCCGGTGCGGGCGCGACCGGGGCCGCACCGTCGCTCGGGGCAGTGGGTTCGGCCGGCGTGACCTCGGCGGGTGTGGTTCCCGGCGGCGCAGTCTCCACGGGCGCCGTCGCTACGGGAGCGGTATCGGCCGGGATCTCGGCTTCGACGTCGGGTGCCGGCGGCGCGACTGACGGCGCGGCGGCATCGTCGGTCTCGGGCTCGACGACCGGCGCGGTGGCGGTCGCCGCGCCGGACTGCTGGTCGGTGAGGGTTTCCGGCTCCGGCAGCCGCACATCGGTGATCGTGCGGCGGGTCGAATCGCGCGGTACGGCCGCATCGTCCCCGATATGCGGCTGGCCCTCGTCGTCGGTGCGCTCGACGGGCACGGGTTCGGGTCGCGGCGGGGCCAGCGTCCCCGCCCCCGCCCCGCCCTGACTGAAATTGAAACCTCCGGACGCGGCATAACCACCCGACCGGTCGGTCAATTCCTTGTCCTGGTCCGCGGCCGGCGCGATACTGACGCGGCGGCGCTTGTACAGGACGAAGCCGGCGACGAACGCCACCAGCAGAATGGCGACGATCGCGGCGATCAGAATCCAGGCTTGCGCAGTCACGGTCCCCATCCTGTCAGAACCCGGGGACCGCTCCGCGCCGCGGCGGGTTCACGCACCCCGCCCGAGTGAATCGCCGGTATTCCATTCGCGCGATCCCGGAATCCGGGAAATGTCCCGATCGTCCGACACGCCGACGACTTCGGACGATATGCCCGTTCGGCCGCAGTTCGTCCCGTCCGGCCGCGGGCCAACTCCCCAAGGCGCGGCGAATCCAACACAGAGACAATAGGATCGGCGATGTGACCGATCGAAATGTGCTTGGAGGACCGTTGGAGGAGTGTGGCACCGACCCTCTGACCGGCTTCTACCGGGACGGGTGCTGTAGCACCGGCCCCGAGGACCTGGGTAGCCACACCGTCTGCACCGTCGTGACTCAGGACTTCCTGGAGCACCAGAAATCGATCGGCAACGATCTGCTCACACCGCGACCGGAGAACAACTTCCCCGGACTCCAACCGGGCGACCGATGGTGTGTGGTCGCGGTGCGCTGGCTGCACGCGCACGAGGACGGGGTCGCGGCCCCGGTCATACTGGCGGCCACCCACGAGAACGCGCTCGAGGTCGTCCCCATGGAAACGCTGCGCAAATACGCCGTCGACGTCCCGGACGACGTCAGCGACCTGCTCTGATCCACTCGGGCTCGGTCTCGGCGGCGCGGCCGCCGGGGCTGCCCGAAAACCACCGCCGCCAACCCGGGCCCGCGAATCGAACGCCGGCCGGCGCACCGAGTCCGTCAGCCGCGCGCGAGTATCCGCACCGCGGTGTTGCGCATGCCGATCGCGGGCCGCGAGGCGGGGACCATCAGCGCCGAGGCCAGCCGCACACCCCGGTGCCTGCCCCCGATGTGCTCCCGGTGCCGAGATTCGTAGCGCCGCAACGCACCATCCGGGTCATGCGGTGCGGCGCCGAGTTCCTCGGCCAGGGTGTAGGCGCCCGCGATCGCCAGGCTGGAGCCGTCGCCGAACAGCGACAGGCAGGATGCGGCATCCCCGACCACAGCCACCCGCCCGCGCGACCATGCCGGTAGCGACACCCGGCTGACGGCGTCGAAGTACAGCTCACCCCCGTCTCGCAACTCGTCCACCACGGTATCGAACGGCCCTGTCCTGCCGGTGAATTCGGAGACCAGCAGCCGCCGGCACGCGTCGATATCCCGATAGTCCAGATCCGCGATCGCCGCGTGCCGGAACATAAGGGCCGCGATCGGACGCCCGCCCGCCGGATGCACCGAGATCGACCTTCCCGGCGCGTTGTACATCACCACCTCGTTCGCGGCTCCCCAGGCCCGCGGCACCGGCATCGTGGCGAGATAGATTCCCATATGCCGCACGAGTTCCGGCGCCGCGCCGAAGGTCAGGCGGCGCACGGCCGAATGCACACCGTCCGCGCCCAGGACATAGTCGTAGCTCCCCCGCGCGCCCGACTCGAACGCGACCGCTACCTCACCATCGGATTGTTCGATCGTGGAAATGCCGTCTCCCCAGCGCATCTCGACGCGATCCCCGGACGCATCGGCGAGGATGCCCGCCAGGTCGGCCCGCGCGATTTCCAGCGTGCCGGCGGCGGGATCGCCGATCCGCATAGCCGCCTTGGCCTGCCCCCGCGCATCGACGAAGGACAGCCGGTCGACAGCCGTTGCCGCAGCGCGTAATTCGGGAAGGACACCCATCTCGGTCACCACCTCGAGCGCCCGATCGCGCACATCCACCGGATTCCCGCTGGAGCGTTGCCCCGATGCCCGTTCGACCACGGTCACCTCGAATCCGTTCCGAGTGAGCCAGTACGCGAGCGTCGACCCCGCGATACCCGCGCCGGAGATCAGCACTGTCGTCATATCAATCAACCCTCTCATAAGTGGACGATATTCGTCCGCTTAGTGTCGATGATAGAGTAAACGGACGAACTTCGTCCACTTACATTCGAAATCTGCACCGGAGGAGATCGCGGATGACCTCGGAACAGGCGGTCGACCTACGCGCCGACGCGCGCAGCAATCGCGACCAGATCCTGCTCACCGCACTGGAGGTCTTCGCCGAACGAGGTACCGACGTGCCGATGAAATACCTCGCCGACCGGGCCGGTGTCGGCGTCGGCACGCTGTATCGCCGCTTTCCCGATCGGGACGCCCTGCTGATCGCCACCGCGCGGGCCCATCTGAATCGGCTCGCGGAGATGGCCGAGACCGCCGTCGCGCGGGAACCGTCCGCATGGGCGGCGCTGTGCCGATTCCTGCGGGAATGCCTGATCCTGCGGCTGGGCGCGCTCGCCGACGCGATCGAGCCCGCCGTGCACGACATGGTCCGGAGCGAACCGCGAGTGGGCGAGGTCCGCACCCGGGTGACCGACGCGCTCGCCGAGATGGTCGGGCGCGCCCAGCGAGACGGCGATCTGCGCGACGATATCGATGCCGGCGTCATCGGTCTGCTCATGACCACGCGGCTGCACACCCGGCCCGGCGAGTCGAACACAAAGGCGGTGGACCGGGTGCTGCCGATCCTGGTCGACGGTTTACGCGCACGAGTCCCGTCGACCGGGTGAAATGGTGGCGCGGGCGCGGAGTTGTCCAGAAGTGACGTCCGGAGCACTGCCCGGGTCAGTCGGCGCCGACCGCCTCCCGCCGCGCGGCCCGGCGTCGCCGGTGCGCCTTCTGCCTGCACGCGGATGAGCAGAATCGGGCGGGCCGCCCGGTACTCGGCCGCGCCAACTCCGCCCCGCAGATCGGACATCTGCCGCCGTCACGATTCCCGTCGACCGGCGCACTTTCGTTACGGCCAGCGGAAAAATTCCCGGGTTTCGTTACCGACGATTCGGTACGCATCGCCGCCAGCAGCATGGCCGCGGGCCGGGACAGCTCGCTGTGCGCATTCGAAACCCGCTGGATGGCAACACATCCGGTGAAGATTGCCAGCACATCGGCAAGGGTCAGATCGGCGCGTACCCCACCCGACCGCTGCGCCGCCGTCAGCAGTTGCGCGAGAGCGAGATGAAGCCGCTCTCCCGCATCCCGCAGCAGCAACCTCGGCCAGCCGTCATCGGCGTCCAGTAGATCGCACATCGCCTTGTTTCCCGGCGTGCGCGTCACGACTTCGGTGCAGAAACCCAGGAACGCCGAGGTGGGATCCGGATCGTCGCGCAGCGTCAGGGCCCGGGCGGTGAGCCGGTCGATCCGCTGCTGCAACACCGCCTCCAACAGGTCGATCTTGGTCGGGAAGTGGCGATGGACGGTCCCCGCACCCACACCCGCGCGCCGGGCGATCTCGGCCAGCGACACCGACGTGCCGGACTCGGCGAACGACTGCTGAGCGGCGGCGAGTACGCGAGCCCGGTTGCGGCGGGCATCTATTCGTATGCCCGGGGTGGCGGACGCCGGCCCGGCCGCGGCGTTACGAAACCTGGCATCGGCGGATGGCGGAGACGACAACGCGGTTCCTATCGTACGAATACGGGTTGATCGACCCGATTCTATCGAAAGGCTTCATCCGACATGACTGTCCGAAACAATCTCGTCCTCGTCACCGGCGCGACCGGGAAGCAGGGTGGCGCCACCGCACGCGCACTGCTGTCGCGCGAGACCCCGGTGCGAGCCCTGGTCCGCGACCCCGCCGGCCCGGCGGCGCGGGAACTGGCCGAACTCGGCGCGGAAGTGGTCACCGGCGACTTCGACGAACCGTCCACCCTCGCCGCCGCGGTGGCCGGAACGCGCGGCGTCTTCCTCGTCCCGCCGGCCGCCTTCGGGCCTACCGGCTGGGATGTCGACCTCGAGGCGGCCCGCGGCGGCGCGCTGATCAATGCCGCCCGGCATGCCGGAACCGACCACATCGTCTTCACCGGCGTGGCCTCCTTCGACAACGAAATCCCTTGGGGCAGCGCCGGAAAGCGGCAGATCGAACAGGCACTGGCGGACAGCGGATTGCGATACACCGTCCTGCGCCCGGTCCGGTTCATGGAGAACTATCTGGCGCAGGGAATGCCGCTCGACGGATTCGCCGACGGAGTGAACACCCATCTGTTTCCGTCCGATCGACCGGTGCAGATGATCGCGGTCGACGATATCGCCGCAGTGGCCGCCGCCGCCTTCGCCGATCCCGGACGATTCGATGGACTGACCCTGGAACTCGCCGGCGATGCCGTCACCCCCTCGGACGCCATGGCACTGATCTCGCGCGCGACCGGATATCCGGTGCGATATCGCGAAATCACCGAGGCACAGGCCGACGAACTCGGTGACCAGATCGGCAACACCTGGCGTCTGAGCCACCAGGGCCACGGCTGGCACGCCGATATCGACGAGGTGCGCCGGATTCACCCCGGCCTGCAAAGCCTGGAAATCTGGCTGGCCACGACCGGCGCTGCGATCCTGAAGGGGCAACTGGCGAGCTGAGGCGCTACGTGGAGGCACCCACCAGATCGTGACCGCGTAGCCGCTGCGAGATGACCTGCGTGATGCCGTCACCACGCATGCTCACGCCGTAGAGGGCGTCGGCGATCTCCATGGTCGGTTTCTGGTGGGTGATCACGATCAGCTGCGACTTCTCCCGCAACTGCTCGAACAGGCCGATCAGCCGACGCAGGTTGGTGTCATCCAATGCCGCCTCGACCTCGTCCATCACGTAGAACGGTGAGGGGCGCGCACGGAAGATCGCGACCAGGAAGGCCACGGCCGCAAGGGATTTCTCACCACCTGACAGCAGGGAGAGGCGCTTGACCTTCTTTCCCGGCGGACGGGCCTCGACCTCGATTCCGGTGGTGAGCATATCGCTGGGATCGGTCAGCAGCAGCCGGCCCTCACCACCCGGGAACAGCCGATCGAAGACCTGGACGAATTCGCGCTCCACATCCTCGTAGGCCTCGGTGAACACCTGCAGGATGCGGGCATCGACCTCGGCGACCACGTCGAGCAGATCCTGGCGGGCCTTCTTGACGTCCTCGAGCTGCGTGGACAGGAAGTTGTAGCGCTCCTCCAGGGCCGCGAACTCCTCCAGCGCCAGCGGATTGACCTTGCCGAGCGTGGTCAGGTCCTTCTCGGCACGCTTGACCCGGCGCTCCTGGGTGGCGCGGTCGTATGGCATCGGCTGCGGCGGGCTGACCTGGTCGCCGCGGTCGCGGGCCTGCTCGTACTCGTGCATCTCCAGCGCGGTCGGCGGCATCGGGACGTGCGGGCCGTATTCGGCGATCAGTTCGTCCAGCGCGATACCGAACTGGTCGGCGATGGTGGTCTCCAATTGCTCGATGCGCATGGCGGATTGCGCGCGGGCGACCTCATCGCGGTGGACGGCGTCGGTCAGCTGGGTCAGCTGAGTTGTCAGCGCGCGGACCCGTTCCTTGATCTGATCGACCTGCCCGGCGCATTCGGTGCGCCGGCGCACCAGCTCGTCGCGCCGCGCGGCGGCCTCACCGACCACGGTCTCCAGCTCGGCGGCGATCCGCTCGGCGGATTCGGCGACCACCGCCGCCACCTCGGCGGCCCGGCGGCGTGCCGCCTGCGCGCGCTCGGCCCGGGCCCGACTGTCCCGTTCGGCACGGGCGGCACGCCGCAGCGAATCTGCCTTGCCCCGAACCGATTCCGCGCGCTCCTCCGCGGTGCGTACCGTCAGCCGCGCCTCGACCTCCATGGCACGCGCCTCGCCCAGTGCCGCGGCGGCCTGTTCACGTTCCTGTCCGGCGGCGTCGGTACCGGCGTCGGCATCGGAATCCAGATTCGACTGTTCGGATTCGGCATGCCGCAACCGGCCCTCGAGATCGGCCAGTGCGGTCAGATTCCGGTCGCGGGCCGCTTCGGCGTCGGCGCGCTGGGTCAGCAATCGCTCGTAATCGCTGCGGGCGTCGCGGGCGGTGGCACCGAGCCGGCCGAGGCGATCGTAGATGGCGACCATAGCCTGATCGGATTCGTGCAAGGCCAGCAGCGCCTGGTCGACGGCCTGTTTACGATCGCTCTGCTCGGCGAGGGCGCCCGACAGCGCCGCCTCGAATTCCTCGGCGTGGCGCTGCCAGGACTCGAGGTCGGCGGCGGCTGCGTCGATATCGGCCTGCACCTCGAGTTGGCTGGGCGCGCGATCGGAACCACCGAGCACCCAGCCGGAACCGCTCAGATCACCATCGCGAGTCACCACCCGCAATTCGGGCCGGGCGGCGAGGACCTCGGCGGCGCGCGCCAGATCGTCGACGACGACCGTCCCCCCGGTCAGTGCCGCGACCGCACCGCGCAGCCGGTCGGGGTACTCGACCACCTCGGCGAGTCTGCGCGCGCCGGCGGGCAATTCGGCTGTCGCGGCATCGTTCCCGGGCTGGGCCGCGCCGCCGTAGACGAGAGCCGCCCGGCCACCGTCGGCCTCCTTGAGCGCCTGTACCGCGCCATGTGCGGTGCGATCGGTATCCGCGGCCACCGCATCGGCGAGCGGCCCCAGGGCGGCGGCGACCGCGGCCTCGAATCCGCTGTGCGCGCGCACCATTCCCGACAACGGGCCCAGCAATCCGTCCCGATGGTTGTCCAGCAGCCAGGCTCCGCCGTCCCGGCGGCTCAGGCCCATGGTGAGCGCTTCGATGCGAGCGGTCAGCGAGGCGACCTTCTTACCCGCCTCGCGATCGCGTTCGCGCAGTTCGGTGACTCGCGCATTGATCATTTCCAGCGCCTGGGCGGCGTGTTCGTAGGCCGCGTCCAGACCTTCCTCGCCGGCGTCGAGTTCACTCAGTTCGGCTTGTACCGACTCGAATTCGGCCTCGGCGGCATCACCGCGCTCGCGGGTGCCGGCCAGCCCCTCGGACAGTCGCGCGATATCATCTTCGGCCGATTGGGCGCGATGGCGCAGGTTGTCGACCTGGCCGGCCAGCCGGGCCAGGCCCTCGCGCCGGTCGGCGATCGCGCGCACCGCCGCCAGATGAGCCTGCTCGGCGGCCTTGGCGGCCTGTTCGCGATCGAGCAACATATCCCGGGCCGCTTCCAGTGTCGCCGCGGCCACCTCCACCGCCTCGAGCAGTTCGGCCTCCTCGGCCTGCACCCGATCGGCCTCGGCCTCGAGCTGTTCGGGATCGCGACCGGTTCCGCTGGGCTGTTCGATGGCGAGATTGCGCACCCGGTCGCGCGCGATGCGGATGGTCGCGTTGACCCGCTCCACCAGCGCGGACAGCTGGAACCAGGTCTGCGCGGCCGCCTCCGCACCTGGGGTCAGCCGCGACAGCTGGAACTCCTGCTGTGCCAGTGCGGCATTCGAGGCGTCGAGTTCGGCCTGCACGGTGATCTGTTGTTCCCGGGCGTAGGCCTCTTTGCTCTGCTGGCTCTCCAGTTCCCGCCGTCGTACCACCAGATCGTCGGCGGACAATCGCAGGCGAGCGTCGCGCAGATCCGCCTGCACGGTCGCCGCCCGCCGTGCCACCTCGGCCTGGCGGCCCAGCGGTTTGAGCTGACGGCGCAATTCTGTGGTGAGGTCGGTGAGGCGGGCCAGATTGGCCTGCATTGCGTCGAGTTTGCGCACCGCCTTCTCTTTGCGCTTGCGGTGTTTGAGTACACCCGCGGCCTCCTCGATGAAGGTCCGCCGGTCCTCGGGGCGCGATTCCAGGATCGCCGACAGCTGCCCCTGGCCGACGATGACGTGCATCTCGCGTCCGATACCGGAGTCCGACAGCAGTTCCTGCACATCCATCAAGCGGCAGGTGTTGCCGTTGATCTCGTACTCACCCGCGCCGTCGCGGAACATTCGCCGGGTGATCGAGACTTCGGCGTAGTCGATCGGCAACGCACCGTCGGAGTTGTCGATGGTGAGGGTGACCTCGGCACGGCCCAGCGGCGCACGACCCGCGGTACCGGCGAAGATGACGTCCTGCATCTTCCCGCCCCGCAGCGCCTTGGCGCCCTGCTCCCCCATCACCCAGGTCAACGCGTCGACGACATTCGATTTGCCGGAACCGTTCGGGCCCACCACACAGGTGATGCCGGGCTCGAGCCGCAGCGTCGTCGCGGACGCGAAGGATTTGAATCCCTTCAGCGTCAGACTCTTCAGGTGCACAGTCGGTCAGGCTACCCGCTCACCCCGCGTTGCCGGGCGGATGCCGGGCCGGAACCGCCGCCGCGGCAGCACCTCGACGCCCCGTTAGCCGACCCAATAAGTTAACGACCATTTGCGCTCTGGTATGACTGAATGAGAAGGTAGAAGCCCATTTACCGTACAAGGAGTTCTTCGTGAATCTGGACTGGTCACCCACCGATCTGGCGTTTCGCGACGAGGTGCGGCGCTTCCTGGACGAGAATCTGACTCCGGAGATACGCCGGGCCGGTCAGCTCGCCACCAGCGTGTATCCGGATCACGAGGCCAGCATGCAGTGGCAGCACATCTTGCACGACCGCGGCTGGGCGGCGCCGGCCTGGCCGGTCGCCCACGGCGGCTGCGACTGGAGCATGACGCAGCACTACATCTTCGATCGTGAATCCACCCTGGCCGGCGCGCCCGCGCTCTCGCCGATGGGAATCCGGATGGTCGCCCACGCCATCATCGCCTTCGGCACCCCGGAACAGAAGGACTACTTCCTGCCGCGGATCCTGACCGGTGAGGTCTTCTTCTGCCAGGGATATTCCGAGCCCGAGGCGGGATCGGATCTGGCCTCGCTGGCGATGGCGGCCGTCTCCGACGGCGACGATCTGGTCTGCACCGGCTCCAAGATCTGGACCACCCACGCCACCGAGGCCAACTGGATCTTCGCCCTGGTCCGCACCTCGAAGCTGGAACGCAAACAGCAGGGCATCACCTTCGTCCTGATCCCGATGGACACCCCCGGCATCGAGATCCGGCCACTGGTCATGACCTCCGGCGAGCAGGTCCAGAACCAGGTGTTCTTCGACCAGGTTCGGGTGTCGAAGACCAACGTCATCAGCCGCGTCGACGAGGGCTGGGCCGTCGCCAAACATCTGCTGAACTTCGAACGCGGTGGCTCGGCCTACGGTCCGGCACTGCAGGTGCTCGCCGAATCGCTCGCCGAGCACGCCAGCGCGCAGCCCGGCTTCTCCGGCGGCAACTTGCTCGACGAGCCCACCTTCGCGGCGAAGCTGGCCGATGCCCGCATCCGCGCGGACGTTCTCGAGATCCTCGAATACCGCACGATGTCGGCCATTTCGCGGGGTAAGGATCCCGGCCCGGCCGCGTCGACGATCAAAATCCTCGGCACCGAACTGAGCCAGCAGCTCACCGAACTGGCCCTCGAGGCGGCCGGTCCGCGGGGCCGTGCCTACCAGCCGCACGCGGCGATGCCGGGCGGTCCGGTCGCCGATTTCGTCGCACCCGCCGACGGATATCTCAGCGGCGAGCCGTGGCAGGCCGTCGCGCCGCTGCGGTACTTCAACGACCGGGCCGGCTCGATCTATGCCGGCAGCAACGAGATTCAGCGCAATATCATCGCCAAGGCAACCCTGGGACTGTGAGAGATGGACTTCGAATTCACTGCCGAACAGCAACTGCTCGGTGACACGGTCACCGAATTCCTCGCCGCCCGTTACGACCTGGAGAAGAGCCGCGCCGCGGCCCGGGTCGGCGCCGGGCATCAACCCGAGATCTGGCGCGGCTTCGCCGAGGAGGTCGGCATTCTCGGCGCCGGCCTGCCCGAGAGCGTCGGCGGCTTCGACGGCGGCCCGATCGAGACCATGATCATCGCCGAGGCCCTGGGCAGCGCCCTGGTGGTCGAGCCGTATGTCGACACCGCGGTACTGGGCGGCGGACTGCTGCGCCGGGCGGGCGGCGCGCGTGCCGAGGAACTGTTGCGCGGCATCGTCGCCGGAACGGTAATCACCGCGTTCGCGGCACTGGAACCGGACGCCGGCTACAACCTGCACCGCGTCACCACCACCGCGCGCCGCGACGGTGAGGACTGGATCCTCGACGGCGCCAAGACCGCCGTCGGCAGCGCACCGCTGGCCACGCACCTGCTGGTCACCGCGCGCACCACGACCGGCCCGGGTCTGTCGCTGTTCGCGGTGGCCGCCGACACCGAGGGCCTGACCCAGCACCCCTACCGCACCATCGACGAGCGGCGCGCCGCCGATCTGGTTCTCGAAGGCGCGCGGGTGCCGGCCGATGCCCTGCTGGGATCCGAAGGCGCGGCAGATGATTCGCTCGAACTCGCCGTCGACGAGGCGATAGCCGCGATCTGCGCCGAGGCCGTGGGCGCGATGCGCCGGGTACTCGCCGATACGGTGGAATACAGCAAGCAGCGCAAGCAGTTCGGTGTGCCGATCAGCAGCTTCCAGGTACTGCAGCATCGCATGGTGGATATGCACCTGGAACTCGAACAGGCCGTCGCCGCGGCCTATCTGGTGACGCTGAAGCTCGGTGCCGAATCACGGGTCCGGGCGCGCGCGGCCGCCGCCGCCAAGGCCACCGTCGCCCGCGCCGCCGGTTTCATCGGCCAGCACGCCGTGCAGTTGCACGGTGCGATGGGTATGACCGAGGAACTGGCGATCGGGCACTTCTTCAAGCGGCTCACCGCCGTTCGGTACGAGTGGGGTTCGGTCGACCAGCACATCGCGCGCTACGCGGAGCTCACCCGGCCGTAGGGCCACTCTGCCCCGGACATGTTTTCGGCCGGAATCCCGGGGGGGGGATTCCGGCCGAAAACGCGCCGGGCGGCGATATGTGGAACACCCACGCCACCGTCGGGGCGAACCGCGGATCGCGATCCCGGCGTGTCCTGGTCACCGCGCCGCGCGGGTCAGCGCAGCGGGGTGAAATCGCGCGAGGCGATATAGGTGGGCCGCGGCATCGTTCCCGCGTACGGCTCCACCAGGGTGTTCTCCACGCTGTTGAACACCAGGAAGATGTTCGAGCGTGGGAACGGAGTGATGTTGTTCGACGACCCGTGCATGATGTTGGAATCGAACAGCAGTGCCGAACCGCGAGCGCCGCTGAACTGGGCGATGCCGTACTTGTCGGCCAGTTCGCTCAGATCCTCCTGCTCCGGCACGCCGATCCACTGCTCCTGCAAGGAATCCAGGTAGTGGTCCTCGGGGGTCTCCCCCTGACACGGCATGAACCGGCGATGCGATCCGGGCAACAGCATCAGGCTGCCGTTGAACGGATAATTCTCGGTCAGTGCGATCGACAGGCTCACCGCCCGCGGCGCGGGCATACCGTCCTCGGCGTGCCAGGTCTCGAAATCCGAATGCCAGTAGAAACCGGCACCCTCGAATCCGGGCATGTAGTTGACTCGGCTCTGATGGATGTAGACCTCGGAGCCGAGCACCTGGCGCGCGAGCCCGACGATGCGCTCATCACGCACCAATTCGGCGACCATGGCGCTGATCTTGTGCACCTCGAAGATCGACCGAACCTGGTTCGACGTCTTCTCCACGATCACTCGGTCGTCCGAATACAGGGTGGTATCGGCTGCCAGCCGGTCGATCTCGGTGGCGACATCGGCCACCTCCATCGGGGGCAGCAACTCATCGATGATCACGTACCCATCGGTATCGAAATTCTCGAGTACCGGCGCCGATACCGTGCCCCACACCGTGGGATCGGTGCGCTCCACCGGCGGGACCGCTACGGCCGTCCTCGTCCGATAGCGGTCGATTCGACTGTCCGCCAACGTCATCGCGGTGTCGTCCTCCTAACTACCTCACTACTCGCCTACCGCGATCAACGGATAGACGCCGTTCTCGTCGTGGACCTCTTTGCCGGTGACCGGCGGGTTGAAGACGCAGAGCATCCGCATCAGGGTGCGGGTCTCGACCCGATGCCGCTCATGGCCGTTGAGCAGGTACATCGTGCCGGGGGCCAACTCGTAGCTGATCTGGTTGTCCAGATCGGTGAGCGTCCCCTCGCCCTCTACCAGCCAGACCGCCTCGACGTGGTTCTGGTAGTGGAATACGTGCTTCGTATTCGGCTGAATCGTGGTCTCGTGGAACGAGAAGCCCACCCCATCGCCGCCGAGGATGATGCGCTTGCTGCGCCAGTCCTCCTGTGCGACATCGCGATCGGTGCCGGTGATCTCGGCGGTGGTACGAACGATCATATTCAGTTGCCTCCTCGGGCCATCGCGACCGCCCGGTCCAGAATTCCCAGGCCGTGGTCGAGTTCGTCATCGGTAATGGTCAGCGGCGGCAGCAGCTTGACCACCTGGTCGTCGGGGCCCGAGGTCTCCACCAGCAGTCCCTCTTCGAAGGCGATACTCGAAACCTTGCCCGCCTCGGAGGAATCCTCGAACACCAGACCCTGCACCATGCCACGTCCGCGGGTGGACACGCCCGTGAAGTTCTCGGACAGGTTCTCGAAGGACTTGTGGATCTTCTCGCCCTTGGCCATGGTCGACTCCTCGAGCCGGGCGTCGGTCCAGTAGTGCTCGAGCGCCACCCGGGCGGTCACGAACGCCGGATTGTTGCCGCGGAAGGTGCCATTGTGCTCACCGGGCGCCCACTGATCCAGCTCCCGCTTCATCAGCACCAGGGCCAACGGCATGCCGTAGCCACCGATCGACTTGGAGAGAGTGACGATGTCGGGGGTGATACCGGCGATCTCGAAGGAGAAGAACGGCCCGGTGCGCCCGCAGCCCATCTGCACGTCGTCGACGATCAGCAGGATGCCGCGCGCCGCGCAGACCTCCGACAGCTGCCGCAGCCACTGCGCACGCGCGACGTTCACACCGCCTTCGCCTTGCACGGTCTCCACGATAACCGCGGCCGGCTTGTCCACGCCGGAGGAATTGTCATCGAGAACACGCTCCATCCAGGCCAGCGACTCGGCACCGTCCAGATAGCCGTCGTAAGGCATCGGATTGACGTGGGTCAGCGGCACGCCGGCAGCGGCGCGTTTGGCCGCATTACCGGTCACCGAGAGCGCGCCCAGCGTCATCCCGTGAAAGGCGTTGGTGAAATTGAGAATGGACGTCCGGCCGGTCACCTTGCGGGCCAGTTTCAGCGCCGACTCGACGGCGTTCGCGCCGGTGGGGCCGGGAAACTGGACCTTGTAATCGAGGCCGCGGGGATCCAGCAGGACCTTGTTTATCGTCTCCAGCAATTCACGCTTCGCAACGGTGGACATATCGAGTCCGTGCGTAATTCCGTCACGCGAGATGTAATTGATCAGAGCCTCTTTGAGAACCGGATTATTGTGTCCGTAGTTGAGCGCCCCCGCGCCCGCGAAGAAATCGAGGTAATCACGTCCGCTGCTGTCGCGCAGCCACGCGCCGGAAGCAGTGTCGAACAGCGTCGGCCAGGAACGGCAATATCCGCGCACATTCGATTCGAGCGATTCGAAAACGGTCATCTCAGCGGTGGTCATCGATGATCCTTCCTATCATTTTTTGCGCCGCTTCACAGCGGCGCGATCCGGTACAGGTCTTCGGATTCGTGCCCGTCCGGAAAATCTTTCGGCTCGAACAACACCTGGCGGATAATTTCCGCCTCTCGACGCCGGGCCAACGAGGAGAACATCGCGATCGATGCCTCGTTGTCCGGCGAAACGGTTGTTTCGAGTACTGAAATTCCTTGCTCCGCAACCTGTTCGACCAGGCTGTCGAGCATCGCCACGCCGACTCCGCGACCGCGGAAGGCGTGATCGACGGCGACCTGCCAGATGAACAGTGTGTCCGGCGCCTGCGGGCGCAGGTAGCCGGTGACGAATCCCGCTGTTTCCGAGTCGATTTCGGCCACGACCGAGGTGGTGCGGAAGTCACGGCACCACAACAGATAGGCGTAGCTCGAATTGGCGTCGAGCACCTGGGAATCGACTGCGATCTGCCACATCGCGGCGCCGTCCTCCACGCGTGGTGCGCGAATGACGGCAGGGTTCGACTTGTCACGGCGACCGTTGGTCCGGCCGTCGTCGGGAGAACTGAAAGGCATACTCCGCGTTCGGGTCTGCATCACCTCTTCAGAATTGCCCGCGAACGTTGAGGTTTATCATCCGAATACTTTACGGTTGTGTTACAGAAGTATGATCGGTGAATTGCGTCACGATCGGCAACCATACGGTGAATCTGGCACCTCCCCCGGGACGGTCGTCACATTTCACCCGACCGCCGTGTGCCGCAACGGTCTCGGCTACCAACGCCAATCCGATGCCGGTGCCCGAGCGTTTACCTCGCCGGACAGTGACAAATCTCTCGAAGATGCGCTGACGATCCCGTGGCGCCACTCCCGGACCGGAATCGTCGACCGTGATCGCCATTTCGTCGCCGTCCCGCGCGACACCGATGGCCACCACACCGCCACCGTGCCGCTGCGCATTCTCCAGTAAATTCACCACGGCTCGTTCGAGTTCCAGCTTCCGTCCGGTCACGAATCCGTCATCGGCGACGGTCAGCAGATCCGGCGGATAACGCATTTCCGCCAGCGTGTGGGTGAGCAATTCCCGTACCGACAGCGGTTCGGCGTCGGCACCGTGCATGCGGGCCTCGGCACGGGCCAGGGCGAGTAGATCGTCGAGCAGCCTGCGCAGATGATCGAGTTCGGCGCGCACCAGATCCAGCGCCCGGCGCGATCGTTCGGGAAGCTGGTCCTGGTAGCGCGTCATTACCCCGACGCTGGTGGTCAAGGTGGTCAGTGGGGTGCGCAGTTCATGGCTCACATCTCCGACCAGTCGACGCTCCCGATCGATGCGGTTCTGCAGTGAATCGACCATGGTGTTGAAGGCATCGACCGTGGGCGCCAGATCCGGATCGTCGGTATCGGGCAGCCGGGTGCCCAATTCACCCGAGGCGATCTTGGCCGCGGTACCGGTGACCTGGCGCAATGGTTCCAGCAGCCGATGTGACAACCAGAGTCCGAAGATCGCGCCGATCACCGCACCGCCGAACCCGCCGGCGAGCCAGGTGCGCCAGAATCCCCCACCCACCTGCCCGACCAGCACCGCGAGCAGTGCCGATGCCAAGCCGGTGACGGCGAAGGCGACGATCACCCGGCCGCGCAGAAGCTGGCGGCGGGGCAGGCGCGGAAATCTAGCGCTGCACATCGAGGCGGTAGCCGAGCCCACGCACGGTTACCACGAGCGTCGGTTCCGAGGGATCGCGCTCGATTTTGGTCCGCAGCCGGCGCACATGGACGTCCACGATTCGCTCATCGCCGAAAAAGCCACGGTCCCAGACCCTTTCGAGCAGGACACTGCGCGACAGCACCCGCCCCGGGGTATCGGCGAGTTCGCACAGCAACCGGAATTCGGTCAGGGTCAGGTGCAGTTCCTCGTCGCCGCGGTGGACAGTGCCGCCGTCGGCCGACAGCACCAGCGGGGACTCGGGATCGGCGTCGAGCACGATCTCCTGCGGCGCCGGCTGCTCGATGGCCTGCTGGGCCCGGCGGCGCAGCGCGCGCATCCGGGCGGTGATCTCCTTGATCTCGAATGGCTTGGTGACGAAGTCGTCGGCGCCGGCCTCCAGGGCGGCGACCACATCGTGAGTATCGTCACGCGCGCTGACGACGATGATCGGCACATCGTGATCGCGGCGGATCTCGCGGATACAGGTGAACCCGTCCATCTCGCCGAGCATCAGATCGACGATCATCACATCCGGTGCGCCGTTGTCGCGGAGATGTTCGAGCGCATCCTCGGCCTCCTCGGCCTCGGCGACGTCGTAGCCCTCGTCCTCCATGGCCAGCCGCAGCGCGCTGCGGACCCGGTCGTCGTCCTCTACGATCATCAGATTTGCACTCATCACTACACCTCGCTCAGCTGCGCCTCATCGGATCGCGGATCGCCCACCTGTCCGTACCTCACGCGTGCGAGCGGCCGCGCAGCCTGCGTCTCACATCGCTCATTCGTTCATCACATCCCTCACCGATACCGGTGCGGACCTCGTGGTACCGGGCGTACGCCCGGCGTGCCCTGCCTACCTCGAGGCACACAACAGTAGCTGGAGTACCCGTCCCGACGATGCGTAAACATGGGGCAACACCACCGAGGTGCAAGCATGGGGAAACGCCCCGTAAACTACGTACCGAGACAGTAAGGCGATTGGTGCGCTGCGAGGGCTTGCCCAGGCGCACGGCGAACGCAGGAGACACCATGTCCACTCGCCGCTGCCGATTCAGTATCGCACTGGGCGTTGCCCTGATGACGATGCTGATGGCCGCGTGCTCGTCCTCCCCGGACCCGGCATCCACACCGAACCACGGCACCCCCGGCAAGGTGGCGCCCGCATTGGCGATGGTGCCGGCGCCGGGTAGTGCCGACGTCGATCCCCTCGGCACCATCGAGGTGAACGCGACCGACGGCATCGTGTCGGATGTGACGCTGACCAATGAGGACGGCAAGCAGGTCGACGGCACCCTGAACCCGGACAGAACGGCGTGGAAGCCGAAGGTTCCGCTCGGGTACGGCCACACCTACACGATGACCGCGAAGGGCATCACCCTCACCGGTCCGAGTGGCCCGATGACCTCGACCTTCACCACGCTCACACCGAGCAATCAGGTCAAGGCGTATCTCACTACGACCGCCGGGCAGCCGCTGGCCGACGGCGGCACCTACGGGGTCGGCACGGTCATCGTCGCGCACTTCGACGAGGCCGTCACCGATCGCGCCGCGGCCGAGAAACGTCTGTCGGTCACCACCGCGCCGCAGGTCCAGGGATCGTGGTTCTGGCTCGACGACAAGAACGCGCACTGGCGTCCGCAGCAGTACTGGCAGCCCGGTACCAAGGTGACGGTCGCGGCCAACATCTTCGGCGCGCAATTGGGCCCCGGCCTGTTCGGCCAGGAGGACTCTTCGACGACCTTCACCATCGGTGATTCGCACGTCTCCATCGCCGACGACAACACCCACGAAGTGCAGGTCTTCGAAAACGGCAAACTGATCCGCACCATGCCCACCTCGATGGGGCGCGGCGGCAGTGAGCAGGTCGGCGGTAAGACGATCTACTTCAATACCCCAGCCGGGATCTACACCGTGATGGGCAAGGGCAATCCGGTGATCATGGACTCGTCCAGCTACGGCCTGCCGGTGAACTCCCGCCTGGGTTACAAGGAAGAAATCGGATGGGCCACTCAGATCAGTGGTGATGGCATCTACCTTCATCAGCTCGATACCACCGTCTGGGCGCAGGGTAATACCGACACCTCACACGGCTGCCTGAACCTCAACCTCGACAATGCACGCTGGTTCTACAACTTCGCCGTCCCCGGCGATGTGGTCGAGGTCCGCAACACCAGCGGGCCGCCGCTACCGGCGTGGAACAACGGCGACTGGATCATGCCGTGGGATCAGTGGGTGGCCGGAAGCGCGCTGCACACCTGACCCACTCGCTCCACCGATCCCGACGGCACGACCGCTCAGCCTCGTACGGGGTAGCGGTGATCCAGGTCGAGGTTCAGTGCGAGCACGTCGACCCTGGGTTCCCCCAAGAAGCCGAGGTCGCGGCCGTGGGTGTGCTCGGACACCACGGCGGCGACCAGCTCGGCGGGCACCCCCCGGGCGGCCGCCACCCGAGCGATCTGGATCTCGGCGTAGCGCGGTGAGATGTGCGGGTCCAGTCCCGAGCCCGAGGCCGTGACCGCGTCCGAGGGCACCGGGGTGTCGGCCGGCGCGTCACCGCGCACCGGGACGGTCAGCCCGGCCGAGTAGTCCGTCTCCGGCTGCGCGCATTCGACGCGCACTCCGCGATAGGTCCGTTGGAACGGCGCCGCGGGGCACGCCTCGTTCACACTGACCACCCTCGTGGGCGTGATGATGTCGCCGTGGGTATCGCGCGATCCGAACACCGCCAGCACCGCGCCGACCCCACCGGGAGTGCAGAACGGCCGGGCTCCGGACACTCCCTCACGTTCGCCGATCTGTTTGCTGCGAGTACAGACAGTGGTCAGCAAACTTTGCCTCGACTGCGCCGGATCGGCGGCCAGCGTGTCGACGACGTCCTCGGGCCCCTTGTTGCCGAAACCGGTGCTGGTCGGGTCGTATCCGTCGGGACGGCTGCCATCGGCGGGGACGGAGTTCGACGGCCGGGTCTGGAAATACCGCGGCAGCGCCGCACCCGCACCGTCGGTGAACGCCTGTCCGATCAGACTGCTGCCCACGGGTTTTCCGTCCCGGTAGAGCAGCGACCCCTCGGCCTTGTCGTGCAGGCCGGGCAGCTGCGCCACGGCGAAAACGACCAGGGGATACATGATTCCGGTGATCGCGGTGAGCACGACCACGGCTCGCAGGGCGGCCAGGTGCTGACGGAACCAGGTGGTGTATCGCATCGAGAAGGAAGACATATCAGGACATCCCAGGCAGGAATCGGACGACTAGGTCGATGAGTTTGATACCGATGAACGGTGCGATGATGCCGCCGGCTCCGTAGATGGCGAGGTTGCGGCTCAACAGATTCGACGCGCTCGACGGCCGGTAGTTCACGCCGCGCAGCGCGAGCGGGATCAGCGCCACGATGACGATCGCGTTGAAGATCACCGCCGACAGGATCGCCGACTGCGGACTGTGCAGGCGCATGATGTTGAGGACGTCCAGGCCGGGGAACAACGCCACGAACAGCGCGGGAATGATCGCGAAGTACTTGGCGATGTCGTTGGCGATGGAGAAGGTGGTCAGCGCGCCGCGGGTGATCAGCAACTGTTTGCCGATCTCGACGATCTCGATCAGCTTGGTCGGATCCGAATCCAGATCGACCATATTGCCGGCCTCCTTGGCGGCCGAGGTACCGGTGTTCATCGCCACCCCCACATCGGCCTGTGCCAGCGCCGGGGCGTCGTTGGTGCCGTCACCGGTCATGGCGACCAGCCGTCCACCGGCCTGTTCGGATTTGATCAGCGCCAGTTTGTCCTCCGGGGTGGCCTCTGCCAGGAAGTCGTCGACACCGGCCTCGTCCGCGATGGCCTTGGCGGTCAGGGGGTTGTCGCCGGTGATCATCACCGTGCGAATTCCCATGCGGCGCATCTCGTCGAAGCGTTCCCGCATGCCCTGCTTGACCACGTCCTTGAGGTGGACCACACCGAGCAGCCGGGCCTCACCGTCGCGCATTTCGCCGACCACCAGCGGGGTACCACCGGAGGCGGAGATTCCGTCGACACTGCGGCCGACGTCCTCGGGCACCGAACCACCATGTGCGCGAACCCATTCGGTCACCGCGCTCGCGGCACCCTTGCGCAGCTGATAGTTGTCCCGCAGATCCACACCCGACATCCGGGTCTGGGCGCTGAATTCCACCCAGTTCGCGCCGGTGAGCTCACCGGTGGAACGTTCCCGTTTGCCGTACGCCGTTTTCGCGAAGACGACGATCGATCGTCCCTCCGGTGTCTCGTCGGCGAGGCTGGAAAGCTGTGCCGCGTCCGCCATTTCGTCCTCGGTCACCCCGGGCATGGCGATGAAGGCCGCCGCCTGCCGGTTACCGAGGGTGATGGTGCCGGTCTTGTCGAGCAGCAGGGTGTTCACATCACCGGCGGCCTCGACCGCGCGCCCGGACATGGCCAGCACATTGCGCTGCACCAGGCGATCCATCCCGGCGATACCGATCGCCGACAACAGTGCGCCGATCGTCGTCGGAATGAGACACACCAGCAGTGACACCATGACGATGCCGGTGACACCGTTGATATCGAGAGCCGCGGTATCGCCCACGCCCGGATTGTTCGCCTTGGCGAAGATCGCCGACGGCTGCAGGGTGACGACCGCGAAGACGAAGATGATCGTCAACGCGGCGAGCAGGATGTTGAGCGCGATCTCGTTCGGCGTCTTCTGCCGGCTGGCGCCTTCCACCAGGGAGATCATCTTGTCGATGAAGCTGCCACCCGGTTCCTGGGTGATCTCGACGACGATGCGGTCCGACAGCACCGTGGTGCCACCGGTAACCGCTGATCGGTCACCACCGGATTCCCTGATCACCGGCGCGGATTCTCCGGTGATCGCGGATTCGTCGACCGAGGCGATGCCCTCGACCACATCACCGTCCCCGGGCACGACCTGTCCCGCCTCGACCACGACGTGGTCCCCACGGCGCAGTTCGGGCGCGGCCACCGGTTCCTCGACCGAATTCGAGTCACCGGGCCGCCAATTCACCAGCCTGCGCGCGACGGTGTCGGTCTTGGCTTTGCGCAACGTGTCGGCCTGAGCCTTGCCCCGGCCCTCGGCGACCGCCTCGGCCAGATTGGCGAAAATCACCGTGAGCCAGAGCCAGACGACGATCGCCCACGCGAAGACGGTCGGATCGGCGATGGCCAGGATCGTGGACCAGACGGCGCCGAGCTCGACGATCAGCATCACCGGATTGCGCCACAGGGTGCGCGGATCGAGTTTGCGCAGTGCCTCCGGCAAAGATTTCGCCAGCATGGCGGGATCGAATATTCCGCGACCGGCCCGGCGTGCCGGGGCTTCGTCGCCGCGCGATGCGGCCACGGAATCGGTTGTCGGAGCGGTCATATCAGTGGATTCCTTCGGCGAGCGGCCCGAGTGCCAGCATGGGCAGGAAGGTCAGTGCGACCAGGATCAGCGTGACGCCGGCGACCATGCCGACGAACTGCGGCCGATGCGTCGGCAGCGTGCCCGCCGATTCCGGCGTATGCCCCTGCCGCGCCAGCGAACCTGCCAGGGCGAGAACGAGAATGATGGGAACGAAGCGGCCGAACACCATGGCCAGGCCCAGGGCGGTGTTCCACCACACGGTGTTACCGCTCAGACCCGCGAACGCCGAACCGTTGTTGTTGGCTGCCGAGGTGAACGCGTAGAGCACTTCCGACAGACCGTGCGGACCGGAATTCGCCATGGCCGCGCGCTCACCCGGCAGGGCCATCGCGACGGCGGTGCCCACCAGCACGATCAGCGGACTGACGAGGAAATACGATGCGGCGAGCTTGATTTCGCGCGGAGTGATCTTCTTACCCAGATATTCCGGTGTGCGCCCGACCATCAACCCGGCGACGAACACCGTGATCACCGCCAGGATCAGCATGCCGTACAGACCCGATCCGACACCGCCCGGCGCGACCTCGCCGAGCTGTATGTTCACCATCGTCATCATGCCGCCGAGGCTGGTGTAGGAATCGTGCGCGGAATCGACGGCACCGGTGGAGGTGAGCGTGGTAGTCGTGGCGAAGGTCGCGGAATCCGAGACACCGAAACGGGTTTCGACCCCTTCCAGCGCGGACCCCACCGCCGTCGGCACGGTGCCGTGATGACGCAGTTGCAGGAAGTTGGTCAGCACCACGCTGATCAACGCGAGCACCCCCATCACCGATGCGATGGCATAACCCTGTTTCCTGCTGCCGACCATGCGGCCGAAGGTGCGCGGCAGGGAGAACGCGATCAGCAGGATGAGGAATATCTCGATCCAGTTGGTCCAGGTCGTCGGATTCTCGAACGGATGCGCGGAGTTCACATTGAAGAATCCGCCGCCGTTGGTGCCCAGCTCCTTGATCACCTCCTGGGAGGCGACCGGCCCGCCCGGGATCGTCTGTGTCGCACCGGTCATTGTCTGCGCCACCTGATCGTGCAGGTGGAAGTTCTGGATCGCGCCCCCGGCCACCAGCACGATCGCGAAGACGAACGCGATCGGCAGCAGGATCCGCAGGATACCGCGCACCAGATCGACCCAGAAGTTGCCGAGATCGCCGGTGTGGCGACGAGCGAATCCCCGCACCAGGGCCACCGCGACGGCCATCCCGACCGCGGCCGAGACGAAGTTCTGCACGGCCAGACCAGCCATCTGGACCAGATGGCCCTGCGTGGATTCGCCGGCGTAGTTCTGCCAATTGGTATTGGTGACGAAGCTGATGGCGGTGTTCCACGCCAGCGCCGCGGTCATCTCGGTGCCCGGTTCGTGCAGATGCAGCGGCAGATGGCCCTGGATCAACTGCAGGAAGAACAGGAACAGCACGCTCACCGCGGAGAAGGCCAGCACACTGCGGGCGTACACGCCCCAGGTCTGTTCCACTCCGGGACGAACGCCGATGGCGCGGTAAAGGACTCGCTCGACTCGCGAATGTTTCGTACCCGAATACACCCGGTACATGTAGTCGCCGAGCGGTACGTGAACCGCCGCCAGCGCAATGATCAGGGTCGCCACGAAGACGACCCCGGCAGTGGTTGTGCTCACCTAGAACCTTTCCGGGAACAGCAGCGCCGCGACCGTGTACACGGCGACGCCGAGCGCCAGAACCAGACCGATGATGTTCGCGATCACAGCCGCTCCACCCCTCGTTGCAGCAGGCCGAGCAGGGCGAAGATCGCCACGGTCACGACGGTGAACACCGCGACAGACATAGTGCAAACCTCTCTGTTGACGGCATCCGTGCGGATGCGCCGACAGTGAGTGAAACGCTGGAATCGACCGTTTTCGACGCCGTTGACGAGTTCTTAGCGGTGGCGGCGGCGGCATTGACGCGGTGCTTACGCACCGCCCGGACCTCGGGGCACGGCGTCAAGGTCGGCCCCACCCCCGTCAAGGAGTTGTAAAGACGGTCGGTCGCCCCGGCATTCCGGAGGCACAGTGTGATGTCCGGTTCCGCACGGAGCCGGACGGTGCGGTGCCGCCCGGCGGTACGAGCCGAACCGACAGCGCAATGAGACTTCACGAGGAGACGACGGTGCCGGATTTCCTGGTCACGGCGATGGTGATCATCATCTTCGTCTGCTGTGCCCTGGCGCTACGGGTGGCCGGCGGTAACAGCCCGCGCGTGGCGCGGGTGCGGCGGCGGCCCCAGCGCCCGAATCGCGCGATGATGGACCTGTGAAGCGCGGACAATTACGCATCTACCTCGGGGCCGCGCCCGGCGTGGGCAAGACTTACGCGATGCTCGGTGAGGCACACCGGCGACTGGGCCGAGGCCGGGATGTGGTGGCCGCGGTGGTGGAGACCCACGGCCGTGGCCGGACCGCCGAACTGCTCGAGGGTATCGAGCGGATCCCGCCTGTGATGCGTACCTATCGGGGCACCACGATCGGCGAACTCGACCTCGAGGCGGTATTGCGCCGTGCCCCCGCCATCGCACTGGTCGACGAGCTCGCGCACACCAATGTGCCCGGATCGAGGAACGACAAGCGCTGGCAGGACGTCCATGCCCTGCTCGACGCCGGTATCGATGTCATCTCCACCGTCAATGTCCAGCATCTCGACAGTCTCAACGATGTGGTCGAACAGATCACCGGGGTCGTTCAGCGCGAGACCGTGCCGGACTGGGTGGTGCGCGGCGCCGACCAGATCGAACTGGTCGACATCACACCGGAAGCCCTGCGGCGCAGGCTGTCACACGGCAATGTCTACGCCGCCGACAAGGTCGACGCGGCCCTGCGCAACTACTTCCGGCCCGGAAACCTCACGGCGCTGCGCGAATTGGCCTTGCTGTGGCTGGCCGATCAGGTCGATGCCGCCCTCGCCAAGTACCGGGCCGATCACAAGATCACCGCGACCTGGGAGGCGCGCGAACGCGTCGTCGTCGCGGTGACCGGCGGCCCGGAATCGGAGACGATCGTGCGCCGGGCCGGGCGGATCGCCACCAAGTCCAGTGCCGAACTGGTGGTGGTGCACGTGGTGCGCGGCGACGGGCTGGCCGGAGTTTCGGCTCAGCGGTTGCATCGGCTGCGGGATCTGGCGACCGGACTCGGATCGAGCCTGCATACCGTGACCGGCGAGAACGTTCCCGACGCACTGCTGGATTTCGCGCGGGGCGTCAATGCCACCCAGCTGGTGGTCGGGACCTCGCGGCGGTCGCGCTGGGCCCGCATCATCGATCAGGGCATCGGCTCCACTGTCGTGCAGCGATCCGGAAGTATCGATGTCCACATGGTCACCCATGAGGAGGCACAGCACGGACTGCGCTGGTCGGCGCTGCTGCGGCGGCAACGGCCCGCGGTGTCCTGGCTTGCCGCGCTGGTGGTTCCGACGCTGATCACCACACTCTGCTATCTGTGGCTGGATTCGCGACTGAATCTGGCGGGTGAGAGCGCGATGTACTTCATCGGCGTTATCGCGGTCGCGCTGCTCGGCGGTGTCGCACCAGCGGCGCTGTCCGCGGTCCTGGGCGGATTACTGCTGAACTGGTTCTTCACCATGCCCCGGCACAGTCTCACGATCGCCCAGCCCGACAACTTCCTCACCATCGTGGTGATGGCGGGTGTCGCGGTGGCGGTGGCGGCACTGGTCGACATCTCCGCGAACCGGACGCGCGAGGCACGTACCGCGTCCCGGGAGGCCGAACTGCTCACCCTGTTCGCCGGGGCCGTACTGCACGGTGCGGATCTACCGGATCTGCTCGAGCGCGCGCGCGAGATCTACGGCCAGCAGGCGGTCGCTTTCACCACCGATGATGAGGTGATCGCCTGTGTCGGTGAGGATCCCCCGCGTACGCCGGGTAGCGCCGACACCGCGATCGGCGCGGGCGATGAGCAACACCGGCTGCTGCTCAACGGCCGCGCCCTCACCCCGGGTGATCGCCGGGTGCTGGCGGCGGTGGCCGGGCAGGCGGCCGGATTGGTGCGGCAACGCGAACTCGCCGGCCAGGCACAGGCCGCGGCCGGTGTGATGGCTGCCGACCGGTTGCGGCGCGCCCTGCTGTCCGCGGTCAGTCACGATCTGCGCACACCGCTGGCGGCGGCGAAGGCCGCGGTGTCGAGTCTGCGCAGCGAGGATGTGCAGTTCTCCCCCGCCGACACCGCCGAACTACTGGAGACCATCGAGGAATCCACCGATCAACTCACCGCGCTGGTGGGCAATCTGCTCGATTCCTCGCGACTGGCCGCGGGCGCGGTGGAACCGCAACTGCGGCACGTCTATCTCGAGGAGGTCGTCAATCGCGCTGTCGTGGGTGTGGGTATGGGGACCCGAGGTGTCCGCCAGGCCGTGATGGACCGGGTCAAGGTGGAGGTCGGCGACATCTCGGTGCAGGCCGACGGCGGCCTGCTCGAACGGGTCCTGGCCAACCTGGTCGACAATGCGCTGCGCTATTCGGCGCCCGGCCCCTCTGCCCCCGACACGCCGGTGCGGGTTGGCGCGGAACGCGACGGCGACCGGGTATCCATCACAGTGGTCGACTACGGTCCGGGCGTTCCCACCGGACTCGAGGACCAGATGTTCGAACCGTTCCAACGGCTCGGCGACCGCGACAACTCGACCGGTGTGGGGCTGGGCCTGTCGGTGGTGCGCGGCTTCGTCGAGGCGATGGGCGGCACCGTCCACGCCGAACCCACGCCGGGAGGTGGGCTGACCATGATTGTCGAACTACCGGCGGAAACGTCCCAGGAGGTGCGGTGAGTGACAATGCGCAGCCCACTCGCCACACCGACCGGGTGCGGGTGCCCCGCAAACTACAGGAGGTGCGGTGACATCGAGTGAACGTGCGGTTGCCACGACTCGGGTGCTGGTCGTCGACGACGAACCGCAGATCCTGCGGGCGTTGCGCATCAATCTGTCGGTGCGCGGCTACGACGTGATCACCGCCGCCACCGGTGCGGCCGCACTGCGGGCGGCCGCGGAGAAACATCCCGATGTGGTGGTCCTGGATCTGGGCCTGCCCGATATCGACGGTATCGAGGTCCTGGCCGGTATCCGCGGCTGGAGTTCGATGCCGGTGATCGTGCTCTCGGCACGCACCGATTCCTCGGACAAGGTGCAGGCCCTCGACACCGGGGCCGACGACTACGTCACCAAACCCTTCGGCATGGACGAGTTGCTGGCCCGGCTGCGGGCCGCAGTACGCCGTTCGGCCTCGGCCACCGAGGAATCGTTGCCGATCGTCGAAACCGCGTCCTTCACCGTCGATCTCGCGGCCAAGAAGGTCACCCGCGGCGGCCACGACATCCACCTGACCCCGACCGAATGGGGTGTGCTGGAGATGTTGGTGCGTAATCAGGGCAAGCTCGTGGGCCGCCGGGAATTGCTGCGCGAGGTGTGGGGACCTTCGTACGCCACCGAAACCCATTATCTGCGTGTCTATCTGGCACAGTTGCGGCGCAAACTCGAGGACGACCCCTCCCGGCCGAAACATCTGCTCACCGAGGCGGGGATGGGCTACCGCTTCCAGGCCTGAACGCGCTATCGCTCAGTGCGACAGGTGGATCGGTAGTTCCTTGAGCCCGTTGCTGAGATTGGATCGGATGCGCTGCGCCGGGCCCACCTGCTCGATACCGGCGAACCGGGTGAGCAGTTCCTCGAAGAACACCCGGCCTTCCAGCCGCGCCAGATGCACACCCAGGCAGAAATGGTGTGCGGTACCGAAGGACAGATGCGGGTTGGGATTGCGGCGGATATCGAACCGCTGCGGATCGTCGAAGACCTTCTCGTCCCGGTTGGCGGAGGTGTACCACATGGCCACCTTGTCACCGGCGCGAATCGGGACCTCGTGCAGTTCGGTGTCCTGGGTCGCGGTGCGGCGGAAGTAGTGCAGGGGATTCGCGAACCGCAGAATCTCCTCCACGGTACCAGGAATCAGGCTCGGATCCGCGCGCAGATCGCGGAGTAGGCCGGGATGGTCGAGCAATAGTTGCAGCCCCGAGGAGAGCAGCGTCTTGGTGGTGTCGTTGCCCGCGGTGACCAATTGGGTGAAGAAGCCGCCGAATTCGAATTCCGCCATCGGCCGGCCGCCGAAGTTTCCGGCCAGGATCAACGCGGTCAGATCGGCCCGCGGCTGTTCATCGGCGCGCCGGCGGACCGCGAAGTCGATGGCGTAACGCGCCAGTGGCGAGATCTCCGCACCCGGGTCGAGATCGCCGGCCAGATCCGGATCCTGTGCGCTGGTGGACTGTTCGGCCCAGCGCCGGATGCGCGGCCAGTCCTCGGGCGGAATCCCGAAGAGTCCGCCGACCACCTGGCTGGGCAGAACCCCGGCGATGTCGTGCACGAATTCGACCGTGCCGGAAGTCGATTCGAGCAGCGCCCGGGTGAGCGTGCGAATCTGGTCCTCCATCCGGCCGATCACCCGCGTGGTGAAATTCTGCGCCAGCGGCTTGCGATAGGCGGTATGGCGTGGCGGGTCCATCATCAGCAACATGTTGCGGCTCTGCGCCAGTCGCGCCGGTGGCTGATCTTCCAGCAGCACTCCCTCGCGCTCGGCGGAGAACAGCTGCGGATTGCGGGCCACATGGACGACGTCGGCGTGGGTGAGCACCGCCCAGTACTCGGTACCGTCGGGCATCGGCTGGCGGTAGACCGGCCGGGTGCGGCGCAGATCGCCGAGGAGATCGTGAATGGAGTCGTCGGCATAGGCTGCCGGATCGTAGATATCGGCGATGGCGGTCACCGGCCCACCTAGTCATGAAAATGTGCAGCGGTCGAATTCCGTGGCCAGCGTAGGGTGCCGGGCGCCGGCGTACGAGCATTTCTCCGGATATCGCCGAGATTCCGGTGATATCGGACACAACGGGCTCCACTCACCGGGCTCGAATCCGAGGCACCATGCGAGCTCGGCACGCGCGATGGCAGGATCGACGGTATGTCCGAACAGACCACCGGTAACTCCGCCGCTACGTCCGCCGAGACGACAGGGGCGCCGAAGCCCGGGACCGAGTTGTGGGTCGAGCGCACCGGCACCCGCCGCTACACCGGGCGCAGCTCGCGCGGCGCCGAGGTGTTCATCGGTTCCGACGGTGTGGAGGGCGTATTCACTCCCGGTGAGCTGCTCAAGATCGCGCTGGCCGCCTGCACCGGAATGAGTTCGGATTTCCCGCTGTCCAATCGGCTCGGCGAGACCTACGACACCACCATCCGCGTCTCCGGTGATGCCGACCGTGAGAACGAGGTCTATCCGGAACTGAACGAGGTCGTCGAACTGGACCTGTCGGAACTGGACGACGCCGCCCGGCAGCGCTTGCTGGTCACCGTGCAGCGTGCCATCGACAAGGTCTGCACCGTGGGCCGGACGCTGAAGGCCGGGTCCACGGTGAATCTGACCTTCCAGATCGACTCGTGATCGACGAGCCCGTCCGGCTCGGCGCCTGGGTACACGGCATGGTGCAGGGCGTCGGCTTCCGCTGGTGGACCCGCGCCCGCGCATTGGAACTGGGGCTGACCGGCCACGCCCGCAATGCCCGGGACGGGCGTGTGCACGTCGTCGCCGAGGGGCCGCGCGCGGCGTGTGAGCGTTTGCTGGCATTGTTGCGGTCGGGTGACACGCCTGGTCGCGTCGATCTGGTTGTGGAAAACTGGGACGCCGCCTCCGGCGGAATCACCGGCTTCGAGGAACGGTAGCGGCGGGGAAACAGGAGTCGAGCGTTGGCAACACATGAGCCGGGCGGTGAGCACCGGGACGAGGAAGCACGAAATTCAGGCGCCGCACCCTCCGAGGGGGACAGCGGTACCGACGGGCCGGACACCGGCGACACGGGGAAAATCGGCGCGTCGGATCCGACGGTGCGGTTCCCGGCCGCACCCGATTCCGGTGACCGGACACAGCAGTCGGGGGACACCGAACCCACTGTGCGGATGGGCGATTCCGAACCCACCCTGCCGAATCCGGTCGCGGCACCGCCGGCACCGACTCTCCCCGGAATCGCGGATCTGCCCGGCACGCCGCCCGTGCCCGGCATGCCCGACCCGCTGTCCGGTACCGGCCTGCCCGTCGCCTCGTCCGGCGAAACCCCCGGCGACGCAGGAGAATCCGATTCCCCACGCCGGATGCGCGGCAGCATGCAGCGACAGGAGGCCGGTGTCACCCAGCCCCGGCCGCCCACGGTGGCCGAGTCACGGGCCCGCGACAAGGCCCGCAAACGCGCCGAAGAAGCCGAGCGCGCCGCCGCGGAGGCCCTGGAACACAAGAAGCGCAACAAGCGCAAGATGCTCATCGGCGGGGTGGCGGTCGCCGGGGTCGCCGCGGTCGTGGGCGCCGGATATCTGGCGTACCAGGCCGTCCACAGACCGAATGTGACCGCCTCGTGCATCACCGACGACAACGGGCACCAGATGGTCGTCCCCGACGACGACTGCGTCCGCGCGCAATCGTTCGCCGGCAGCGGCGGCGGCTACTACGGCGGCAGCCCCGGCATCTTCTTCTACAACGGCCATCAGTACCGCTATTACTACGGCGGTAACACCACCGTCGGGCACCCGCCCAGCGGCGGCAGTACGGTCGCACCGAAAAAGGCCACCGTCAGTACCAAGAGCGGGACCGTCGTGCGTGGCGGTCTCGGCAGTAAATCCGGTACCAGTGGAGGGTCCTAGATGCGCCGGATGCGCAATTCGCAACGTACCGGCTGGCAGCGGATCGTCGAAGATCAAGGCCTGGTATTCGGTTCGCCCGGGCGCGACGCCAACGGCGCCGTGCGCCCCTACTGGGACGAGTCGGTGCACTACGAATTCGATCTCGACGAGATCCTGGCGCTCGAGGCCCAGGTCGAGGTGCTGCATTCGATGTGCCTGCACGCCGTCGAACAGATCGTGCTGACCGAGCGATTCGCCGATTTCGGTCTGCCCGAATGGAGCTGGGAACCGATCAAGAAGTCGTGGCAGCGCAGCGATCCCTATGTCTACGGTCGCTTCGACCTGCGCTACGACGGCCGCGGCCCGGCGAAACTGCTGGAGTACAACGCCGATACGCCGACCTCGTTGCTGGAGGCGGCAATTGTGCAGTGGCACTGGCTGACCGACGTCTACCCCGGTGACGATCAATGGAACTCGTTGCACGAGAAGCTCGTCGAGCGCTGGGGCGAGGTGCTGGACCAGGTCCCGACCAATCAGCTGCACTTCACCTGGTCATCGGCCGACGGGTCCGGTGAGGACAACGTCACCACCGCGTACATGCAGGAGACCGCGGCCGAGGCCGGTTTCGACACCATCGCGCTGCCGATCGAGGAACTCGGATTCGACACCGAGCTGGAACGATTCGTCGATCTGGCGGAGGCGCCGATCGGCTCGATCTTCAAGCTGTACCCGTGGGAGTGGGCGCTCGACGACGACTTCGGCAAGCGTGTGGTCGACTCGATCCCGGAGACCGCGTGGGTCGAACCCCTGTGGAAGACACTGCTTTCCAACAAGGCGCTGCTGGCGGTGCTGTGGGAGATGTACCCCGGCCACCCGAATCTGCTGCCGGCCTATATCGACGATCCGCACGAGCTCACCGAATACATCCGCAAACCGAAGCTGGGCCGTGAGGGCGCCAATATGACGATCGTCGGCGCGGGGATGGAGACCTCGACCGGCGGCGTGTACGGCGAGGAGGGCTTCGTCTACCAGATGCTGGATCCGCTACCGGATTTCGACGGTCTGCGGCCGGTACTGGGTGCGTGGATTGTCGGCGACAGCGCTGCCGGGCTCGGTATCCGCGAATCCCCCGGACTGATCACCGATGACGGCGCGACCTTCGTTCCGCATCGAATCCCGACCAAATAGCATTCAGCGACTCGATCACTAACACCGGAGGAATCTGTGTCGTCCACCCTCGCGCTGGAATCAGGGTATTGGAATTCGATCGGGCACGGGGTCGGCGCGATCGCGCTGTACGCGGTGCTGGGGCTGGCCCTGATGCTGATCGGATTCCAGGCCATCGACAGCAGCACACCCGGCCCGCTGCGCAAGATGGTCGCCACCGGCAATCCGAACGCGGTCATCATCGCCTCCGCCGGCATGGTGAGTATGGCGTTGATCGTGGTCCTGGCGATCTACTCCTCCGGCGGCCGGCTCCTCGAAGGTCTCATCGGCACCGCCATCTACGGCCTGGTGGGGATCATCGCTCAGGTGATCTCCATCCGGCTGCTCGAATGGACCGTCGGCCTGCATATCGGCGATCTGCTCAAATCGAGTACGTACCGCATCCAGTCGCTGCTGGTCGCCGCCGCGCACCTGGCCATCGGCATGGTGGTCGCGTTCGCGATCCTGTGACGTGCCGGCCGCTCAGCGGCCGGTGAACGCCAGCAGGTCGTCGAGTGCCCAGGTGTTGATGATGCGTTCCGCGGCAACATCATTGGCGACCGCGCGCGCACAGCCGTAAGCCTGCCAATCCAGCTGGCCGGGTGCGTGCGCATCGGTGTCGATGCTGAACAGACACCCCATCTCCACCGCCAGCCGGATCAGCCGACCGGGTGGATCGCGCCGTTCGGGCCGGCTGTTGATCTCCACCGCCGTCCCGTAGCGCCGGCACGCCTCGAACACCACTTCGGCGTCGAACGACGATTCCGGCCGCAGCCCGCGTTCCCCGGCGACGAGCCTGCCCGTGCAGTGGCCGAGCACATCGACATGCGGATTCGCCGCCGCGTACACCATCCGTCTGGTCATCGTGTCGGTATCCGCGCGCAGATTCGAATGGACACTCGCGACCACGAGATCCAGCTGTTCGAGCAGTTCGGGTTCCTGGTCGAGACCGCCGTCATCGAGGATGTCGACCTCGATTCCGGTGAGGATCCGGAATGGCGCGAGCCGGGTATTGAGTTCGGCGACCACCTCGAGCTGCTGCCGCAATCGCTGCGCCGACAATCCGTTGGCCACCCGCAGTCGCGGCGAATGATCGGTCAGCGCACAGTAATCGTGGCCCAGCGCCATGGCGGTGCGCATCATCTCCTCGATGGGACTGCCACCGTCGGACCAGTCGGAGTGGGTGTGCAGATCCCCGCGCAACAGTTCGCGCAGCTGCGCGCCCGCGGGCTCGATCGGCTGTGCGGCCGAACGCAATTGCGCCAGTCGCTCGGGCACGACCCCGGCAACCGCCTGTTCGATCACCGCCGCCGTCTTCGGGCCGATCCCCGGAAGTTCCTGCCAGGCACCGGATTCACGACGCCGATCGAACTCGGCATCCGGCAGTGCGGCCACCGTATCCGCGGCTCGGCGGTAGGCCTTCACCCGATGCGTCTGCGCGCGTTCACGTTCCATCCAGAACGCGATCTCGCGCAGCGCGGCCACCGGATCCGGGCTCGTCACCGGGTGATCCGGCTGTATTTGACGAACGCCACTCCGTCCTCGAACACTCGGCTGGTGAGGACCCGGAACAGTGCCGGTTCCGGTAGGCCCGCGCCGGTGCCGAACAGCGGCCGGCCCTGTCCCAGCACGATCGGATACATCTTGAGGAAGATCTGGTCGATCTCCGGCAGCAGCGTATGCGCCAATTCCCCGCCGCCACACAGCCAGATACCTGACCCCTGCTCGCGCTTGAGTTCCCGCACCCGGGTGAGCGGATCGGCGGAGATGAGACCCACCTGGGGGTCGGGATCGCCGGGCAGTGTGGCCGACACCACGAACTGCCGCAGATGCGCGTACGGACTCGAGGTCCCGGTGCGGACACCGAAGTCATAGGTTCTGCGACCCATGATCACGGTGTCGAAGCTCTCGCCCGGCTGGGCGATGCCCAGTGATTCGCGCACCTCGGTCGGGACGGTTTCCGGGTACTGGGCGGTGATGACGGGCCCGTGGTCACCGCCGACGGGAAAGAAGTCGACCGATTCATCGGCGGTGGCGATATATCCATCGATCGTCGAGGCCACGTAATAGGTGAGCTTGCGCATCCGTTCTCCCTTCATACGAAGCGGCGTCATCGGACACACCGAGAACGTTAGCGCCTGGCGGTCATCGCCGCCGAGGCTTCGGCTGGCAGCGCGGGCAGGAGAAGGAGGAGCGGTTCATGAATTTCTCGCGGCGGATCGGCGCACCACAGCGGCGGCACGGCCGATCCTCGCGGCCATAGGCCGCCAGCGACCGCTCGAAATAGCCGGAGTTGCCGTTGACGTTGACATACAGCGCGTCGAAGGAGGTACCGCCGGCGTCGAGGGCCGCGCTCATCACACCCCGAACCTCACCGAGCAGCCCGCGCAGAGCCGGTCGCGTCAAGGTAGCCGCGGTGCGTTCGCCGTGGAGACCGGACCGCCACAGCGCCTCGTCGGCATAGATGTTGCCGATTCCCGACACCACCGTCTGATCGAGCAGGACCCGTTTGACCTCGGAGGATTTGGCACGCATGCGCGCGATGACCGAGTCGGTGTCGAAATGCGGATCGAGGGGGTCGCGGGCGATATGCGCGACCGATTCCGGCAACAGCTCACCGTCGACGGTGACCAGCGGGTTGAGCGCCCAGCCACCGAAGGTGCGCTGATCCACGAATCGCAACTGCGTTCCGCCGTCGAGTGCGGCGATGATGTGCGCGTGCTTTTCGAGGGGGGCGGCACCGGACTGCACCAGCATCTGCCCGCTCATTCCGAGGTGTACCACCAGGGCGAGATCGGGCTCATCGAAGGTGAGCCACAGGAATTTGCCGCGCCGGCAAGCGGATTCGACGCGCAGACCGGTCATCCTCGCCGCGAGATCGTCGCCGCCGAGTTCGTGCCTGCGTACCGAGCGCGGATGTTTGACCAGTACCGATTCCACGGTGCGGCCCACGACGTGTTCGGCGACTCCGCGCCGCACCACCTCGACCTCGGGCAGCTCGGGCATCAATCCCCAGCTTGTGCGGCAGCAGCGGCGGTGAGCGATTGCCAGGCGGCGCCGGCGGCCTTCTGCTCGGCTTCCTTCTTCGACCGGCCGATCCCCTGGCCGTAGGACTGGCCGCCGATCACCGCGGTGGCGGTGAATTCCTTGTCGTGATCGGGGCCGGTCGAGGTGATCGCGTAGGTGGGTACACCGATTCCGCGCTCGGCGGTGAGCTCCTGCAGGCTGGTCTTCCAATCCAGCCCGGCGCCCATTCGCGGACCGCGTTCGAGGAGTTCGGCGAACAGCCGAAGCACCACCTCGCGGGCGACTTCGATGCCGTGCTGCAGATGCACGGCGCCGAGCAGCGATTCCATACCGTCGGCGAGAATGCTCGCCTTGTCCCGGCCGCCGGTGAGCTCCTCACCCTTGCCCAGCAGCAGATGACGGCCGAGGCCGCCCTCGCCCAGACCGCGCGCGACCTCGGCCAGAGCGTGCATATTCACCACACTGGCACGCAGTTTGGCGAGCTCGCCCTCGGGCTTGTCCGGGTGCTCGAAATACAGGCGTTCGGTGATGCTCAGTCCGAGGACCGAATCGCCCAGGAATTCCAGGCGTTCGTTGGTCGGCAAACCACCGTTCTCGTAGGCATACGAGCGGTGGGTGAGCGAGAGCCGGAGCAGATCCGGACGCACCTCCACGCCGAGCGCTTCCAGGAGGCTGGCGTGGTCAGCGGCATCGCCCGCTGCGGGTGCGTCCGCTTCGTCCTTACCGGCGGTCACGTCGCGGCTACCTGATCAGCAGATCAGATGGCCGAGGTGACCTGACGGCCCTTGTAGGTGCCGCAGCTCGGGCACGCGATGTGCGGGAGGGTCTTCTGGCCGCACGCCCGGTTCGGGCAGGTGATCAGGGTCGGCGCGGCGGCCTTCCACTGGCTGCGCCGCGAGTGGGTGTTGGCACGAGACATCCGGCGCTTCGGAACGGCCACGACTACTTCTCCTCGGTTGTCGAACTTGCCGCACCACTGCGGGCGGCAAGAGAACGGTCTACGTCTGATGGGGCGTCGGAGACACCGGCACCGGGGGTATCGCTCGCGAATTTCGCAAGCCCCGCCCAGCGGGGATCCAGTATCTCATGCGTGTGATCCGGACCCGCAATCGCCATCCGCACCCCACATTCCGGGCACAGACCGGCGCAGTCGGGTTCGCACAGCGGTTGCAGCGGCAGTTCCAGACCGACCGCGTCGTTGACCACCGGCTCGATATCGATCATGTCGTCGATCAGGCGGTGGATCTCGTCCGCCTCGGTGGTCTGCTCGGTCGCGCTGTCGGGATAGGCGAACAACTCGGTGATGTGGAGTTCCACCTCATCGGTGAACGACTCCAGGCAGCGCGAGCACTCCCCCTCGATCGGCGCCGTCACCGTTCCGATGACCAGCACACCCTCCGATACCGACTGCAGCGTCAGATCGAGATCGACCTCGGCTCCGGCCGGGATCGCGACCAGGTCCAGACCGATCCGCGCGGGCGTGGTGACGACCCGATGCACCTGCCGTATGGAACCCGGGGCACGCCCCAGACTGCGGGTGTCCAGCACGAAATCCGCGTCCGTCTGATGACGACGACGCGAACCGGAACCGGATTCGGCGGGCATCGGAAACTCACTCACATTTCGCGGGGGTTTGGGCAACCAGTCCACAGTACGCGAACTGCGCCTATCCTCCCAAATCCCGGCAACCGGGATGCTCAGCGGCGGAACTCGGCCGCGTAATCGGGAACTCCGGCCCCCGAACGCAACTGCTGGCGGCCCCGGCCGACCGTGCGCAGTGTCGAATGCAGGGTCTCCTCGAAATCGGCGAGCTGAGAGTCGACGTACTGATCGCACTCCGCACGCAGCCGATCGGACTCGGCCTGCGCGGAATCGATCAGCCGCGCGGACTCCCCGTGCGCGGCGCGGACCACCTCGGTCTGGGAGACCAGCCGATCCTGTTCGCCCTGCCCCTCGGCCACCGAGCGATCGTAGGAAGCCTGACCGGCCGCGATCATCCGCTCGGATTCTGTGCGCGCCCGGCCGGTCACCGCGTCGTATTCGGCCTTGCCGTCGGTCACGATCCGGTCGGCCTCGGCCTGTGCGGTGGCGACCAAGTGATCGGCGTGCGCGCGGGCCTCGGCGACCATGCGGTCGGCGTGCGCCTTGGCGTCGGCGAGCAGCCGGTCGGCCTCCTCGCGGGCGCCGCCGACGGTGCGCTCGGCTTGATCATTGGCGCCGGTGACGGTGGCCTCGGCCGATTCGCGGGCATCGGTGACGATCTTGTCGCGGTGATCCAGCACATCCTGCGCGTCGTCGAGTTCTCCCGGAATGGCCTCGCGCACGTCGTCGAGCAGCTCCAGCACATCACCGCGGGGAACGATGCAGTTGCGAGTCGGCGGGATACCCCGCGCCTCCTCGACGATGGCGACGAGTTCGTCGAGTGCTTCGAATACGCGGTACATCCTGCTGACCCCACTCTCCTGCCGAACTTCTCGCAGCCCATCGGAGCCGCGACGGCTTGTTACTGCCTTTGCCCAGTCTGCCCGTATGACAGATGTCTGCCCAGATCACTACCGGTGTGTCGGCGGGGTGTTTCCTATCCCACACAAATCAAGTGGAGGGAATCTCTCCGCTTGGTGCTATCTTTCTACCGAGCGGTAGACCAGCCGGACCGTCAGCGCTCGACGTCCGGCCCAGTGCGATCGGAACGACCATGGCTGTCCTATATCCGGTACTTCCGGGTCTGTGGGTACATCCACAGCCCGGTCCGGGCGTAACTCTCGTACACAGCGATCTGTTGTCCGAGACGCCCGAACCGCAGCAGTCACCACCGCGGACCCGCGGGCTCGTCTCGCGCTTCGCGAACTACCTGCGCGGTGATCACTGGTTATCCCAGCTCGTCCGGTTCGCGCTGGTCGGCGGATTCAGCAATATCGGCTACTTCCTGCTCTTCCTGGCCTGCTACAGCGGCGGTCCGCAGATCGCCAATCTGACCGGATCCATCGTCAGCACGGCGCTGGCCAACGAACTGCACCGGCGGCTCACCTTCCATGCCGCCGGCCGCGTGGGCTGGCTGGCCGCACAGCTCGAGGGCGGTGGGCTAGCACTGGCCGGTCTGGCCATCACCTCGGGCGCACTGGCCGTTCTCGATCTGCTGGCACCGGGGCTCGACGATGTCACCGAGGCGATCGCCGTCATCGGTATCACCGCCGCGGTCGGTGCGATGCGCTTCGTCACCCTGCGCTGGTGGGTGTTCTGATCCACCGCTGACAACACCCGCGCCTCATACACGGGGTGCGGCTGCAACCTGGTCATTTGTGCAAGGAACCAGGCCCGATTACCCCGCGTCCTAACTCAGCAAACGTCGTTGCTAGTTCTCATCGTGGGAGGTTCGGCAATGCACCAGTGTTCGCGTCATCGCAGGTCATGGCGCAATGGTCTACGGCACACCAGCGCAATGGGGCGGCACGGCACAACACCGCCCTATCCACGGGTCCAGCGGGCCGTGCCCTGCCTGCAGTTACCCGAAGATCGTCGCTTCCGGCCGCGGACCGACCCGGACCCGCAGTGAGCGCCGGAAACGGCCGTCCTCCGGTCGAATTCGCCGACCGGCCGATGGATTCGACGCCGCGGCCCGGACCGGTCACGCATCCGGCGGGCGCCGCCGGTGTGCACCGGCGACGGGATGTGGTGTCCGGCGGGATGAGCGATGACGAGATCCGGCGCCGATGCGTGGGCGGTGCGTGGCGGCGGGTGCGGCGGGGCGCCTACGCCGACTCCGCCGCGGTCGCGGAACTGGATCCGGTGGCACGGCACCGGTTGGCGGTGACGGCACTGCTGCCGGAGATGGCGGCCGACGCGGTGGTCAGCCACCAGTCGGCGGCGGTTCTGCTCGGTGCGCCGATGCCCCCGCGTCTGCTGGACCGCGTGCATGTCACCCGCAATCGCCGCAACGGTGGCCGGATCAAGGCGAATCTGAAGATCCATTGCGCACCGGTCGACCTAGTCGCCGAGCGCGCCGGACTCGCGGTGACCAGTCCGGCGCGCACGGTAATTGATCTGGCCCGGACCGTGGCCTTCGAGCCGGCCGTCGTGGTCGGCGACGCCCTCACCCGGGAATTCGGTATCACCGCAGCGGATCTCGCTTGCGAACTGGAGGCCGCGCGCGGGCGGCACGGCGCCCACGCGGCTCGCCGGGTCGCCGGATTCCTGGATCCCGGCAGCAATGGGGTCGCCCAGTCGCGGGCGCGGGTCCTGCTGTGGCGCCTCGGTTTTCCGCCGGCCGGAGCCGGTGGCATCGTCTGCGCCGATGACGGCACGGTGCTGGGGGCAGTCGATATCCACCTGGGCCGGATCGGCGTGGTGATCACCATCGCCGGGGCCGATGACCACCGGGGCGCGGAGCGCGGTCACGCACCGTGTGATGCGCTGTTGCGCCGCTACGGATTCCATCTCGTCCGCACCACACTGCGGGATCTGGCCGCCGGTGCGGCCACCGCCCGTGTGCAGGCCGCGGTGGCACGGGCCGCCGCGGAACCCGCTCGCGGGATCGTCCGGCCGGTCCCCCCGCCGCCGCCGAGTTCCCTTCCACTTCGCCGGCTGTGACCCGGTGAGTGCCGCCCGGACGATCCAGCGCGGCGGCACCCACCGGCACCTGTTAGCGTCGCTACATGGCTGGAGCAGTGTGCCCCGGGTCCTTCGACCCGGTCCACAACGGACATATCGACGTCATTTCGCGGGCGGCGGCGCAATTCGACGAGGTTGTCGTGACCGTGTTGATCAACAAGAACAAACAAGGCATGTTCAGCATCGACGAGCGCATCGAGATATTGCGCGAAGCAACCTCCGATCTGCCCAACGTGCGCATCGAGTCCTGGTACGGACTGCTGGTCGACTTCGCACGCGAACAGGGCATCAACGCGATCGTGAAGGGCCTGCGCGACGCCACCGACTTCGGCTACGAACTGCAGATGGCGCAGATGAACAGGAAGCTGACGGGTGTCGATACCTATTTCCTGGCCAGCAATCCGGCCCACAGCTTCCTGTCCAGCTCACTGATCAAGGAGGTCGCGGCCTTGAACGGCGATGTCGCCGACTTGCTCCCGCCCGCGGTCCACAAGCGTCTGCTGGCTCGCATCGCCGAGCGCCGCGCCTGAGAAAGAAGGCCTCGCGACACACCTTGGCCGATCGTCCCCCGGGGCGCGCCATTCAGCGGATGTATTCGGCCAGGTCGATGCGGGTCTCGCCGTAGCGGCGAGATTTCAGGGCCGAATACGCCGCGGGCCAATCGGTTTCCGGGGAGCGGGCCGAGCGCTCGACGACGATCAGTGCGTCCTCGTGCAGCCAGCCGTTGGCGGCCAGCGCCTGGAGATCGGCTTCGACAGCGGTCTCGGTGATCGCATAGGGCGGATCGGACAGCACCAGATCGTACGGTTCGGCCGGAGCGGTCGCCAAGACCGAAGTCACTGTGCCCGGCCGTAATTCGGCTCCCGCGACCGCGAGGTCGGCGATATTGCCGCGGATGATCGCCGCGGCCTTGCGGTCGGATTCGACGAGCAGGGCATGGGACGCACCGCGCGACAACGCCTCCAGCCCCAGGGCGCCCGAACCCGCGTACAGGTCCAGCACCCGGGCGTCGTCGAATTCCATCCGGGCGGTGAGCAGGTTGAACAGCGCTTCGCGAACCCGGTCGGAGGTGGGCCGGGTGCCGGCCGGTGGGACGCGTAATCGCCGCCCACCGGCCGCACCCGCGACGATCCTGGTCACCGCGTGACCTCGATATCGCCCCGGCCGATCCGTGCCGACATCCGCCTCACGCGGCGGAAGCCTCGTTCGTCCGCAACTCGACGAGCAGATCGCCGCCCTCCACCTGCTGGACGGGGCCGATGGCCACGCGCCCGACCACACCACCGCGGGGTGCGGTAATGGCGGCCTCCATCTTCATGGCCTCGATCGTGCCGACCGTGCCGCCCGCGGCGACGGTGTCACCCTCACCGACGGTCAGGGTCACCACACCCGCGAACGGTGCCGCTATGTGCGCGGCATTGTTCTTGTCGGCCTTCTCCGCGACCGGGACCTCACTGGCGATGGAACGGTCGCGCACCAGCACGGGACGCAATTGCCCGTTCAGGATGCACATGACCGTGCGCATACCGCGATCGTCCGGCTCGGAGATCGCCTCCAGGCCGATGAGCAGGGTGACACCCTTCTCCAGTTCGACCCGGTGCTCCTCGTTGTGGCGCAGTCCGTAGAAGAACTGGTTCGCCGACAGTCCGGTGGTATCGCCGTATTTTTCTCGATGCGTGCGGAATTCGGCCGTGGGCGCCGGAAACAGCAAGCGGTTCAAGGTATCGCGGCGCTGCTGCGACGTGCCCGCGAGCGCGGCCGAATCCTCGGCGGTGAGCGCCACTTCCGGCTTCGCGGGCCCGCGGCCCTCGAGCGCGCGGGTGCGGAACGGTTCCGGCCAGCCACCGGCAGGAGTGCCGAGTTCTCCACGCAAGAAACCGATCACCGAGTCCGGGATGTCGTAACGCGCCGGATCGGCGGCGAAATCGGTGACGTCGACCCCGGATCCCACCAAGGACAGCGCCAGATCACCGACCACCTTCGACGAAGGCGTCACCTTGACCAGCCGGCCCAGCAGCCGGTCGGCGGCCGCGTATTTCGCCTCGACCTCCTCGAACCGGTCGCCCAGGCCCAGTGCGATGGCCTGCTGGCGCAGATTCGACAGCTGCCCGCCCGGAATCTCGTGCTCGTATACCCGCCCGGTCGGCCCCGGCAGACCGGATTCGAACGGCGCGTACACCTTCCGCAACGCCTCCCAGTAAGGCTCGAGGTCGCATACAGCCTCCAGGTCCAGCCCGGTATCGCGGGGCGAGTGCGCGGCCGCGGCCACGATCGCCGACAGCGCGGGCTGGCTGGTCGTGCCCGCCATCGGCGCACTGGCACCGTCGACCGCGTCCGCCCCGGCCTGCCATGCCGCCAGATACGTTGCCAGCTGACCGCCCGGAGTGTCGTGGGTGTGCACGTGCACCGGCAGATCGAAATTGCTGCGCAGCGCCGTGACCAGGGTGTGCGCCGCGGGCGCGCGCAACAGTCCGGCCATGTCCTTGATGCCGATGACGTGCGCACCCGCCTCGACGATCTGTTCGGCGAGTTTCAGGTAGTAGTCGAGCGTGTAGAGGTTCTCGTTGGGGTTCGACAGATCCCCGGTGTAGGAGAGCGCGACTTCCGCTACCGCCGTACCGGTTTCGCGGACCGCGTCGATCGCGGGACGCATCTGGTCGACGTTGTTGAGTGCGTCGAAGATCCGGAAGATATCAATGCCCGTACCGGTTGCTTCTTCCACGAACGCCCGCGTGACCTGTTCCGGATACGGGGTGTACCCGACGGTGTTGCGGCCGCGCAGCAGCATCTGCAGGCAGATGTTCGGGATCGCCTCGCGCAGGGCGGCGAGGCGCTCCCACGGATCCTCGTACAGGAACCGCAGTGCCACATCGTAAGTCGCGCCACCCCAGCACTCCACCGACAGCAGTTCCGGCGTCATCCGCGCCACATGCCCGGCGACCTGCAACAGGCCGCGAGTCCGCACACGAGTGGCGAGCAGCGACTGATGTGCGTCGCGGAAGGTGGTGTCGGTGACGCCGACGGCGTCGCGCTCGCGCAGCCAGGCGGCGAAACCGTCGGGCCCCAGGGTCAGCAGGCGCTGGCGGGTACCGTCCGGCGGCGGGACGCTCAGATCGATCGCGGGCAGTTTGTCGTGCGGATACACCGCCGTCGGCCGTTCCCCGTGCGGTTTGTTGACGGTGACGTCGGCCAGATAGCGCAGGATACGGGTGCCGCGGTCGGCCGATCCGCGCTGAGTCAGCAGCTCCGGCCGCTCGCCGATGAACGAGGTGGTGATCCGCCCGGCCCGGAAATCCGGATCGTCGAGGACGGCCTGCAGGAACGGGATATTGGTGGCCACACCGCGAATCCGGAACTCGGCCACCGCGCGCCGGGCCCGCGCCACCGCCTGGTCGAAGTCACGGCCGCGGCAGGTCAGCTTCACCAGCATGGAATCGAAATGCGCGCCCACCTCGGCGCCCAAATTGGCACCGCCATCGAGCCGGATGCCGCCACCCCCCGGACTGCGGTAGGCGGTGATGCGGCCGGTATCGGGCCGGAAGCCGTTGGCGGGGTCCTCGGTGGTGATCCGGCACTGCAGCGCCGCCCCGTGGATCGAGACGCTGTCCTGGCTCAACCCCAGATCGGACAGGGTCTCCCCTGCGGCGATGCGCAGCTGCGACTGCACGAGATCGACATCGGTGATCTCCTCGGTCACCGTGTGCTCGACCTGGATGCGCGGATTCATCTCGATGAACACATGCTGTCCGCGTTCGTCGAGCAGGAATTCCACGGTGCCCGCGCAGGAATAGCCGATCTGCCGGGCGAAGGCCACCGCGTCCGCGCAGATCCGTTCCCGCAGTGCGGGATCCAGATTCGGCGCGGGCGCGAGTTCGATCACCTTCTGATGTCGCCGCTGCAGCGAACAGTCCCGCTCGAACAGATGCATGACGTTGCCGTGCTGATCGGCGAGGATCTGGACCTCGATATGGCGCGGATTGATCACCGCCTGCTCGAGGAATACCGTCGGATCACCGAAGGCCGATTCCGCCTCGCGCATCGCGGCCTCGATGGCCTCGCGCAGCTGGACCCGGTCGGCGACCCGGCGCATACCGCGACCGCCACCGCCGGCGACGGCCTTGACGAAAACCGGGAACTCCATCGACTCAGACGCCGTCAGCAACTCGGCCACATCCGCGGACGGTTCGCTGGAGTTCAGCACAGGCAGTCCCGCGGCCCGTGCGGCCGCGATGGCGCGCGCCTTGTTACCGGTCAGCTCGAGCACATCGGCGGACGGCCCGATGAAGGTGATTCCCTCTGCCACGCAGGCGGCTGCCAGATCGGGATTCTCCGACAGGAAGCCGTAACCCGGGTAAACCGCATCGGCACCGGCCGATTTCGCCGCACTCACGATTTCCGGAATCGACAGATAGGCCCGCACGGGATGCCCGGGGACACCGATCTGATACGACTCGTCGGCCTTCAGGCGATGCACCGAGTTGCGGTCTTCGTAGGGGAAAACCGCCACGGTGCCGATGCCGAGTTCGTATGCGGCACGGAAGGCGCGAATGGCGATTTCCCCGCGGTTGGCGACCAGCACTTTGGAGAACATTCGACCAAGGTACCCGGCCGATGAGCGGGGGCGAACAGCGAATACGGCTTCGCAGTGATCCTCACAAACAGGCGCCGCTAATTTGCGAAGTTGTGTTGTTGCAGCCGTAACATCCGCCACCGTGGGCGGCGACAGGTTCCCCGCGTGGATTACCCTGGACGACGCAGCTGGTTCGCTGCCGTCGACGAGTTGGAGCCCCGAGCGTCGCGTGCAGCGTCGAATCCGGTCCCTGGGGACCGGGCAAGAGGGAACCCGGTGGGAATCCGGGACTGTCCCGCAGCGGTGAACAGGAACGAACGTCGTCATGAGCACTGGAATCTTCCGGGAAGCGACGGCCAGTAGGTGATATCCGGGGCGCATCTCCGGACCGGTCCCCGACCGATGCCTGTGAGTCCGAAGACCTGCCGGTTGTGCCGGATACGCCGTATCCGGCGGTCACCGCCTCGTGGATCGGGCGGGCGGACCCGGTAGGCCGGACCTCGGTGCGGCCAGGTGTGGGCTCCGTCTGTCCTTGCGGCGGTGTCCCGTGACTTCCACCACTGGAGAACACCGTGACCGTCACAGACAATCACCAACCCACCGCGCAAGATTTCACCGCGACCGTACTGGGCCTGCCGCGCATCGGGCCGCGGCGTGAGCTCAAACGCGCCATCGAAGGCTATTGGGCCGGGCGGATCGACGCCGCCGAACTCGACGCGGTCGGCGGTAAGCTGCGCGCCGCGAGCCTGACTGCCGCTCGGTCGGCCGGACTCGATTCCGTGCCGGTGGGCACCTTCTCGTATTACGACCAGATGCTCGACACCGCGGTACTGCTGGGCGCGCTGCCCCCGCGCGTGGCCGGCATCGCCGATCCGCTGGATCGCTACTTCGCCGCGGCCCGCGGCGCCGACGGGATCGAACCCCTCGAGATGACCAAGTGGTTCGACACCAACTACCACTATCTGGTCCCCGAGATCGGCCCGGACACCCGTTTCGCACTCGATCCGTCGAAGCTGCTGACCGAACTGGCCGAGGCCCGCGAACTGGGTGTGACCGCGCGGCCGGTGGTGATCGGGCCGCTGACCTTCCTGGCACTGGCCAAGGGCGTCGACGGGGTCGCGCCCGCCGATCGGCTGGGTGAGCTGATTCCGCTCTATCGCGATCTGCTGGGACGGCTGGCCGACGCCGGCGCGGGCTGGGTGCAGATCGATGAGCCCGCACTCGTGCGGGATCTGTCCGAGGCCGAGGTCGAGTCGGTGCGCACCACCTACGCCGAACTCGCCGCGGCCGTATCGCGCCCGAAGATCCTGGTGGCCACCTACTTCGGCTCCCCGGGACCTGCTCTGGGTGCCCTGGCGGCCACCGAGATCGAGGGTATCGCGCTCGACTTCCGTTCCGGCGCCACGGTTTCCGAAGTGGCGGCGTTGCCGTCCCTCGCGGGCAAACTCGTCGTCGCCGGTGTCGTGGACGGCCGCAATATCTGGCGCACCGATCTGGAGGCGGCGCTGAGCGAACTGGGCACCCTGCTGGGATCGTCCGGCGCGGTCGCTGTGTCGTCCTCGAGTTCGCTGCTGCACGTACCGTATTCGCTGGCCGCCGAACCGGATCTGGATCCGGTGCTGCGGACCTGGCTGGCCTTCGGCGCGGAGAAGATCGACGAGGTCCGGGTGCTCGCCCGCGCGATCGGTTCGGGCACCGAATCCGTCGCCGCCGAACTCACCGAGGCGCGTAGCGCGATCGAGAGCCGGCGCTCGGACCCGCGGCTGCGCAACGAGGCCGTCCGTACCCGCCTGGCCGGTCTGGACGGCGGGGACATCGAGCGCACACCCGCGGATCGGCGCCGCGAGCTGCAGCGCGAACATCTACGCCTGCCGCTGCTGCCGACCACCACGATCGGCTCCTATCCGCAGACCACGGCGATCCGCACCGCCCGCGCCGGGCTGCGCTCCGGCGAGATCACCGACGCGCAATACCGGGAGCGGATGCGCGCCGAAGTCGCCGATGTCATCGCACTGCAGGAAGAACTGGGTCTCGACGTGCTGGTGCACGGTGAGCCCGAGCGCAACGACATGGTGCAGTACTTCGCCGAACAGCTCGACGGTTTCGCCGCCACCCACAACGGGTGGGTGCAGTCCTACGGCACCCGGTGCGTGCGGCCGCCGATCCTCTACGGCGATGTGGTGCGGACCGCGCCGATGACCGTGGAATGGATCACCTACGCCCAGTCGCTCACGCAAAAGCCGGTCAAGGGCATGCTGACCGGCCCGGTCACCATCCTGGCCTGGTCGTTCGTGCGTGACGATCAACCGCTGGCCGATACCGCGCGGCAGGTGGCGCTCGCGATCCGTGACGAGACCGTCGATCTCGAGACCGCCGGCATCCGGGTGGTCCAGGTCGACGAGCCGGCGCTGCGGGAACTGCTGCCGCTGCGGCGCGGCGATCAGCAGCAGTATCTGGATTGGGCGGTGGCCGCCTTCCGCCTGGCCACCAGCGGAGTTCGCGATGACACCCAGATCCACACCCACCTGTGCTACTCCGAATTCGGTGAGATCATCGGCGCCATCGCGGCTTTGGACGCCGACGTCACCTCGGTGGAGGCGGCACGCTCGCATATGGAGATCCTCGACGACCTCAATGCCGTGGGGTACGCGCTGGGCATCGGGCCGGGGGTGTACGACATCCACTCGCCCCGCGTCCCGACGGTGGCGGAGATCGAGACCTCGCTGCGCGAGGCCATGAAAGCCGTACCCGCCGAACGGCTGTGGGTCAATCCGGACTGCGGGCTCAAGACCCGCGGCCGCGCCGAGGTGCAGGCCTCGCTGCGGAATATGGTGAACGCCGCCCAGCTGGTGCGCTGACCCGTTCCGGTCGGCGGCCCGGATTCCGGGTCGCCGACCGGGAGATCCGCATTCCGGCATCGTGTCAGCAGCGGGACGCCGGCGGTGTGCCGGGTAATTGCGGGCTGCTGCGACACGGCCTCGGCCCGCACCGTTTCATGTTCGTCCAACCCGGCGCACTTCGCACAATACGCAGGGCGTTTGTAGATCAAATACCCTTGTAGCGAAGGCCCTGGATCGCCGACAACCACCGAAATTGCAATGATTGCGAAGGTTGGTGGGTACGATCTCCGGCGTGCGCAAGATGTATGCGGGTGCCCGGTTACGACGGTTGCGCGAAGAACGACGAATGACACAGGCCGCCTTGGCCAAGTCGTTGGAGCTTTCGGCCAGCTACCTCAATCAGCTCGAACGCGACCAACGGCCCCTCACCATTCCCGTTCTGCTGAAACTGAATTCGACCTTCGATCTGGATGTACAGTTCTTCGCCGCCGATTCCGATGCCCGGCTGGTGTCGGATCTGCACGAGGTGCTGGTCGAGGCCGCCGGCGGCAACGCACCACCGGCCGCCGAGGTGGAGGATCTCGCTACCCGCCTGCCCGAGGTCGCCAAGACCATCGTCGCCATGCACCGCAGACTGCGCGCGACCACCGATCAACTCGATCTGCTGTCGTCGAAGGTGTCCACGCCGACCGGCGCTCCCGGGGTGCCGATGCCCTATGAGGATGTGCGCGACTTCTTCTACGACCACCACAATCACATCCCGCAGCTGGATCTGGCCGCCGAGCGGCTGTTCGACGAGTGCGGGCTGAGTATCGGATCGATCGATCGCCAATTGGCCCGCGTCGCCGAGGAACGGGCCGGCGTCACAGTGCTGGTGCGCGGCGACGGCGCGGATCCGAGCGTTCCGAAACGCCGCTACGATCCCGAAACGCGCGTTCTCACCCTGGCCCGGCGCCTGCGGCCCGGCCAGCGGGCCTTCCAGATCGCCACCACCCTCGCGTTCCTGTTGCACGGCCAACTGCTCGACGAGGTGCTCGACGCAACCCCCGCGCTGGTCGGCGAATCGCGAGCGCTCGCGCGGGTGGGGCTGGCCAATTACTTCGCGGGCGCCCTGGTCCTGCCATACGGACGGTTTCTCCGGTCGGCCGAGGAGCTCGCCTACGATATCGACCTGTTGTCACTGCGTTTCGAGGTCGGCTTCGAAACGGTATGTCATCGGCTCAGCACATTGCAGCGGCAGGGACAGCGCGGTGTGCCGTTCTTCTTCGTCCGCACCGATCGGGCCGGGAACATCTCCAAACGCCAGTCCGCCACCGCCTTTCATTTCTCGCGCGTGGGCGGCAGCTGCCCACTGTGGGTGGTGCACGAGGCGTTCGCCCATCCCGGCCGCATCCTCACCCAGGTCGCCGCCATGCCCGATGGGCGGCGCTATCTGTGGATCGCCCGAACAAGCCATCCGACCCAGCACGGATTCGGCACGGCCACCAAGGACTTCTCGGTCGGTCTGGGCTGCGATATCGAATACGCCGACCGGCTGGTGTATTCGAAGGGCCTGCAACTCGACGAACCCGCGGCGGCGGTACCGATCGGCGCCGGATGCAAGGTGTGCGAACGCCCCGCCTGCCCGCAGCGAGCGTTCCCGCAGATCGGCCGCCCGCTGGCGGTCACCGAGAACACCAGCGTGGATCTGCCGTATCCCCCATCGGCTCAGTAACCGTTCCGGACCCGGCGTTCGTTCAGGATTTGGCCAGATACTCCAGCCGCTCGGAGTCGACGGCCGCGTGCATCATCGTCGCCAGGCCGGGATGACGGGTCAGACCCGGATCGGCGTCCACGACCTCGCGCGCCAGCACCTGTGCGGCGGTGATGACCTCGAGATCATCGAGCAGCGACAGCAACTTCAGGCTGCGGGCGGTGCCCGACTGCGCCGAGCCCAGTACATCGCCCTCGCGGCGCTGCCGCAGATCCAGGACGGAGAGTTCGAATCCGTCCAGCGTCGCCGACACCGACTCCAGCCGAGCCATCGCGGTACCCATCGGCGAGGTCTCGGTGATGAGCAGGCACAGACCGGGGTGTTTACCGCGCCCCACCCGGCCGCGCAGCTGGTGCAACTGGCTGACACCGAAACGGTCGGCGTCCACGATCACCATGACCGTCGCATTCGGCACGTCCACGCCGACCTCGACGACCGTGGTGCACACCAGGACATTGATATCGCCGTCGTTGAACGAGCGCATCACCCGGTCCTTGTCGTCGGTGGGCAGCCGGCCGTGCAGCAGACCGAGGCGCAGTTCGGCCAGCGGACCGGTGCGCAGCGTCTCGAAGACGTCGACGGCGGCATGGGTGGTGGGCCCCTCACCGGCATCGGGTTCGGCGGTTCGCTTGCGGCCCTTGGCCTTCGGCTTACCGGTCTCGTCCTCCTCGTCGCCGATGCGCGAGCACACCACATATGCCTGGCGGCCCTCGGCCACCTCCTCGCGGATGCGTTCCCAGGCGCGATCGACCCACCCGGGTTTCATCCGGGCCGGCACCACCTTGGTGGTGATGGGTGAGCGCCCGCGCGGCAGTTCGGTGAGGGTGGAGGTCGCCAGATCGCCGAGGGTGGTCATCGCGATGGTCCGAGGGATGGGGGTCGCGGTCATGACCAGTAGATGCGGGGTGATGCCTTTCTTGGCTTTGGCCCGCAGCGCATCTCGCTGTTCCACGCCGAAGCGGTGCTGTTCGTCGACGATGACCATGCCCAGATCGAAGAATTCCACGGCATCCTGGATGAGCGCGTGGGTACCGATCACGATGCCGGCCGTTCCCGTCACCACATCCAGCAGTGCGGCCTTCTTCGCCCCCGCCGACATCGAGCCCGTCAGCAGGACCACCTTGGTGGCCTGATCCGCGGCGCCCAGCTCACCGGCCTCGCCCAGATCGCCGAGCATCGCGCGCAGTGACCGGTAATGCTGGGCGGCAAGGACTTCCGTCGGCGCGAGCAGTGCGCACTGCAACCCGGTGTCGACCACTTGGAGCATGGCGTGCAGGGCCACGATGGTCTTACCCGAGCCGACCTCGCCCTGCAGCAACCGGTGCATCGGATGGGGCCGGGCGAGGTCGGCGGAGATCTCGGCGATGACCTTGTTCTGCCCGGCGGTCAGCTCGAACGGCAACCGCTGTTCGAATTCGGCCGCGATACCGTCGGCGCGCGGGGGGCACGACCGCGCCGTACGCCCGGCCGCGTCGTGGCGGCGCTCGGCCAGCACCAATTGCAGTGCGAGCGCCTCGTCGAAACGCAGTCGCTGCCTGGCCTGTTCGATATCGGATTTGCTTTCGGGCAGATGGATCAGGCGCAGTGCGTCCGACACCCCGAGCAGATCATGTTCGTCGCGAAGGTCTTGTGGCAGTGGGTCGTCGATCGGATCGAGCTGATCGATGACCTGGCGCACACAGGCCAGCACATCCCAGCTCTGCACCTTCGCGGTGGCCGGATAGACCGGGATGTACTCCCGCTCGAAGAATGAGATATCCACTCCCCCCGAACCTTTGGCACTCTCGGCCAGTCCGCGCAGCGCGCCCCCGCCCCGTACCGAGGTGAGGGTGTCCACCGATTCGGCAGATTCGGGCAGGATCAGATAGGACGGGTGCGACAGATTCCACCGGTCCGGCCGCCACCAATGCACGGTGCCCGACATCATCGCCCGGACACCCTGTTTGACAAGGTAATTCACCTTGTCACCGTTGAAGAAGGTGATCTCCACCGGCTTCGCGGAGCCGGTGTCGAGGTCGACCTTCAGGAGCTTCCCGCGACGCTGGCGCATCGGCCGCAGTTCGGTTTTGCTCACCCGCCCCACGACCGTGATGTGGTCGCCTTCCTCGGGCGCCTCCTCGGTCAGCGGCTGTCCCTGAGTCGCATACCGTGCCGGGTAGTGGCGCAGCAGATCCTCGACGGTGTGCATATCGAAGGCATCGGCCAATGGTTCGGCCGCCTTCACACCCAGGACGTGATCGAGCCGGTCGGTCAGTGTCGCCATCTATTCCACCCCGATCTGAACCAGGTCCGCGGCCTGCCCGCCGTCGTAGGTGACCACTTCGACGCCCGGGAACTCCGCGGTGATGTGTGCGGTCAGGTCGTCGGCCAGCCCGGCCGGGGCCGCGACGCCCAGCAGCAGGGTGACCAGTTCGCCGCCCAGGCCGAGCATCCGGTCCAGCAGGATGCCGGCGGCGCGGCGGACATCCGGATCGATCACCACCACATCGTGACCGACCAGGCCGAGCCCGTCGCCCTGTTCACAGGTGCCGACGATGGTCAGCGCGCGCTCGGTCGCGATGCGCACCGCACCCCACCGCGTACTCGCCGAGGACTGCGACATCGTCAGGGCGTCGTCGACGGCCGGGCTGCCGCTGTCGTGCAGGGCCAGCGCCGCCAGCCCCTGCACCAGCGAGAGGCTGGGCAGCATGAAGACCTCACGCCGGGCGGCGCGCGCGGCCGCGCCGATCGCGACCAGATCCGGCGCCGGAAGCGCGCCGTTGGGCAGTACCAGGACCTCGCGCTGTGGCATGGCGCGAATGGCGTCGAGCAGCCGGTCGGCGGTGACCTCGCCGGTGAGAACGATCGCGCCCGCGTCCTCGAACAACCGCACCGCTCCGGGCCCGGTGGCGATCGCCAGAATTCCGCGATCTGCCGGACCCGCCGCGGCCGCGGCGTCGACAACCAATCCCTCGATCCGGATAGCGCGCAGCGCGCCGGCGGCGAGCCCGGCCTCGACGGCGGCGCCCGCATCGGCACAGTGCACATGTGCGGACCAGGTGGCAGCGCCGTCACCGACCACGACAACCGAATCGCCGATCGCCGCCAAGGCCGCGCGCAGCGCATCGATGCGCTCGCGATCGGTCGCCTCGATGACGTACATCACCTCGTACTGCGGACCGTCGGGCACGCTGACGGCGGCGCATTCGCGCACCTCCGATACGGTGCGAGCCGGGCGCGCGGGCCGGGGATCGGTCCGGCCGTAGATGGGCCGGGCCGGGGCGTGACCGGTGCAGATCTGGACGAGCGCGTCCAGCAGAACGAGAAGTCCGCGCGCACCCGCGTCCACCACACCGGCCGCGCGCAACACTCCCAGTTGGGAAGGCGTTTCACCGAGTGCCTTGGCCGCGCCCTCGGCCGCGGCGGTGGCGACCGCGGCGATCGTATTCTCGGCGCAATCGGCGGCCCGGTCGGCGGCGGCCTCCAGCACCGTCAGCATGGTGCCGTCCACCGGTGCGCTCAGCGATTCCCGGACCAGTATCGCGGCCCGGCGCAGCGCGGCGCGCAGGCTATCCGCCGTCAGCGCCGCGGTACCCACTGCCTCGGCCAGCCCGCGCAGGACCTGGGACAGGATGATGCCCGAATTCCCGCAGGCGCCGGAGGTGGCCGCGCGGGCCATCGCGGTGAGCGGATCCGCCGGGGGCTCTCCGCCCGCTGCCGCCTCGGCGGCATCCATCGCCGCGCGCATGGTGATCAGCAGATTGGTGCCGGTATCGGAATCGGCCACCGGAAAGACGTTGAGGGCGTTGATCTCGTCACGGTGTTCGGACAGCCGAGCGACGCACAGACCTCCCCACTGCCTCAGCGCCGCCGCGTCCAGCGTCTCCCGGACCCCGAGCACCGTCACCTTCCTTCCACTGCCACTGTGACCCACCTCGAACCGCGTCCGCCAGGGTAGTCGCCCGCACCGACACCATCCGCACTCGAATACGCTCGCTACCGGCGGTGCGGGGGCGATTGGACATCGAATACGACCGCCCGCTACCCTTGCAGGGTTGCCTCACGCGACCAATCGCTCGGACGCGTTGACCGGCCGGTAGGGCTGGTGGGCATTGAGGATAAAGTTTCCGGACAGGCTGTCTTTCGACAGCAGTCCCCACATGACATGAAGGAGCTCGCGACTATGGCTGCCGTCTGCGACGTATGCGCCAAGGGCCCCGGCTTCGGTAAGTCGGTTTCGCACTCGCACCGGCGCACCAACCGTCGCTGGAATCCGAACATTCAGACCGTTCGCGCGCAGGTTGCCCCCGGCAACACCCGCCGCATGAACGTCTGCACCTCCTGCCTGAAGGCAGGAAAGGTGGTTCGCGGCTGAGCTGCGTACACAAATACATAAACGAAACCCCGGCGCACCCACACAGGGTGACCGGGGTTTCGTCATTTCATGCGGCGACCGTGGGGAGGGGAATCGGCTCGTGAGCGAATGGGAGATTCGGGAGGCCACCGCGGACTACGCCCGCGATCTGGCGGTCTGCCATATCGAATCCTGGAGGGAAGCGTATCGGGGCCTGATCCCCGACCACCTGCTGGATGCTTTCGACACCGAACGAAGGACGCGGCAGTGGATCCGTACCATCATCGAATTCGGGCCGGTGGGAAATCCGGAAACCACCGGTACCGAGTCGTATACGACGATGGTGGCGGTCGACGACACCCGCGATTCCGGCGATCGAGTTCTCGGATTCGCCCATGCCGGGCCACCACGCGACGAACCCCGCCCCGCCGAGCGGGAACTGTTCGCGCTCTACGTCCGTGCCGCTCGGCACGGCACGGGGATCGCCGCGGATTTGATGCGTGCGATTCTCCTCCCCGACACCGACACCGCGTTATGGGTGTTCGAGGAGAATCCACGCGCCAGAAATTTCTATCGGAAGTTCGGATTCGCGGCCGACGGTGCCCGCAGAATCGAACCGTTCTCACTTGCGAGCGAAATACGAATGATCGCCCGCAGCGGGACTAACCGGCGCCGTTGAAGCAATCCAGTCCGCCCGCCGCACTCACACTTTGGACGATGCACAGACCGCTCGCGCTGACATTGGACGACAGCGACGCCGACCCGGTCTGCGGATCCCACAGTGCGAGCACCGGTCCCGCCTGCTGAGTGGTGGCCTGCTCCTGAGGGGAGGCGGGCTCCAACGGCAAGCCGGCGGCCTGAGCCACCACCGGGGCGCCCAGTACCGCCGCGCCCGCGGCGACCGCGACGACAGCACCGCGCACGGATGAGATCTGCATACTTCTGCTCCTGTTTCGCTAGAACTTGTTATGCCACGGTCAGGGCAAGAGCCAGTCGACCGGGGCGGCCCCCAATGTACCGAGCAATTCGTTGGTTCGGGAGAAAGGCCTCGATCCGAAGAATCCGCGCGATGCCGACAATGGTGACGGATGGGCGGATTCGATATTGGGTACATCGCCGAGCATCGGCTTCAACGTCGAGGCGTCGCGCCCCCAGAGGATCGCCACCAGCGGCTGATCACGAGCGACGAGTGCGCGAATCGCCTGCTCGGTCACCGCTTCCCAGCCCTTGCCCCGATGCGAGGCGGGCTGGCCCGGCGTGACGGTCAGCACTCGGTTGAGCATCAGAACTCCCTGGTCGGACCAGGGTGAGAGATCACCGCACGAGGGTGTCGGATGTCCGAGATCGCGGGAGTACTCCGAGAAGATGTTGGCCAGACTGCGCGGCACCGGCGAAACATCCGGCGCCACCGAGAAACTCAGGCCCATGGCATGTCCGGGCGTGGGGTAGGGGTCCTGTCCGACGATCAGCACGCGGACCTTGTCGAACGGACGGGAGAAGGCCCGTAAAACATTCTCTCCCTTGGGAAGATACCCGCGACCCGCGGAATTCTCCGCCCGCAGGAACTCCCCCATCTCGGCGATTCGGTCGGCCACCGGATCCAACGCCTCGGCCCAGCCCGTATTGATGGTCTCCGCCAATGGTTTCGTGCCCATGTCGGGACAAGATAGTCGGCGCAGATCCGTACGGTGACGCCGCCCACCCACAGCCGGGCACACCGTCACTGCCCGCCCGTGAACGACTCCCAGCCCAGCGGCCCCGCCCACCGGTCGCCGTCGACGAAAACGCCGGTACCGGGGCGGACACGGCCGATGGCCCGCCAACCGGGCGGCAGCGGCGTGCCCGCCCGGAAGGTCGCTGCGAAGGCGTGATCCTCGCCTCCAGTGAGTGCCCAGGTCAGCGGGTCGGCGCCGAGAGCCTCGGCCGCCGGGCGCAGGGCCGGATCGGTCACCGCCGCGGCGTCCACGTCTATGGCTGTGCCCGAGGCATCGGCGATGTGGGCCAGATCGGCGAGCAGCCCGTCGGAGATATCGGTCATCGAAGTGATCGCCGCGGTATCCGGCAGGTCCAGGACGGCCTCATACGGTGGTTGCGGAATGCGATGGGCGGCAACCAGATCGGCGAAACGTTCGCGATCGGCATCAGCCGTCAGCACCGCCAGTCCCGCGGCCGAGAAGCCCAGCCGCCCCGCGACGGCGACGATATCGCCGTCACTCGCCCCCGCGCGCAGTATCGCCGACGGCCCCGGATCGCCGAACGCGGTCACCGACAGCACCAGCAGCGGACTGCTCACGACATCACCTCCCGCGATCGAGGCCCCCGCGCGGCGCGCCTCCGCCCACATCCCCTCGACCAGCCCGTCGACGAAGGTCACCGGCGTATCCCCGGGGCATCCGAGCGCGACCACGAAGGCACTCGGCGCAGCGCCCATCGCGACCACGTCGGCGGCGTTCTGCGCAATGGCCTTGGCGCCGATATCGCGCGGGCCCGACCAGTCGAGCCGGAAATGGCGCTCCTGGATCAGCATGTCGGTGCTGACCACATAGCGACCGGCCGGGGCAGCGACCACCGCCGCATCGTCGCCGGGGCCGAGCAGAACACCGGGTCCGGGCGGACGGCCCGCGTTCATCCGTGCGATCAACGCGAATTCGCCCAGCTCACGAACGGTCCGCGGGGTGCTCTCGGTGATGTCGCTCTCCTTCTTCCCACCCGGACGCGCGGCGCCGGGGACATCGCGCACCGACGCTACCCTCCGGCCGGTGGGATGCCCCGGCGACCCATCCGCGCCGGTTCGATACCCTCGAACTCGCCTTTCCCGACGAATCAGCCGGTCCGCCGTCGGCCCGCGACACCGGCACGAGTGGAGACGAATCCCGGATGAGCAGCGATACGGACCGGCCGAATACGGACACGCCGGCCGACGGACCGGCCCCCGAGCACGGCGCGCGTGAGGCGGAAGCCTCCGTCGAGCCGACCGGGACCGAATCGCATCCGGACACCACCGCCGTCGAATCCGCCACCACCGATTCCGCGGAGTCGGATGCCGAGTCCAGCGATGCTGTCCCCACGTCCGCGGCGAAATCCGCGCCCGTGAACGCCCCGGCCGATTCCGATACCGGACCGCAGTTGCACCCGGCCCTGATCGCCACCGCGGTGGCCCTGCCCGTCGCGCTGATCGTCGCCGTCCTGGTGGTAGCCGCCATGTCCCGGCAGTCGGTCGACCGGGAACCGCTGGCACTGTCCGCGATCGACGCACCGGCCGGCAACAGTCAGGATTGCGTCACGCTGCTGGCCGCGCTGCCCGCTTCGCTGGGCGACGACTACACACGATCGGAATTCGCCCAGCCGGCTCCGCCCGCCACCGCGGCCTGGCAGCTGCCCGGCGGTGGCGGCCCCATCGTGCTGCGCTGCGGCCTGCAGCGGCCGCAGGAATTCAATCAGGCGTCCGCACTGCAGGTGGTCAACGGCGTCAACTGGTTCGAGGTACGTGACCGGACCAGTGGCGTCAGCTCCGGCACCTGGTACGCGGTGGACCGCGGCACCTATATCGCGGTGACCATGCCCAACAAGGCGGGTCCGTCTCCGCTGCAGGAGATTTCGAACACGATCGCCGAGAAGATTCCCGCGAAACCTCTCGACCCCGGCCCCGTGCCGAACTAGTCCGCGCGGGTCATCCGCACCCGGCCGGAGGCCAGATCGATATCGGATCCACCGGGTGAACCGTCACCCGGATTCTCGCGGTGCATGAGGACCGTCCGGCGCTCATCGAACTCGTATCGCTTACCGGCCTCGAAGACGGCGTCGAACTGTTCGAATCCGATCGCGGCGGCACCCGGCCCGGCCGCGTCCCGCATCCAGGGCAGGGCCGTGCGACCGGTCACCTTGCGATACGCGATCTCGGCGAAGGCGACCGCGATGATCAGCACTGCCAGCCCCGGAAGCGTCATCGCGAATATCATCCGCCCAGGATACCCGCGGCACCGGTGTGCCGATGCGTCAGCGAAGGCCGGTTCCCCTGGTCAGCGCCGTTTCGATCAGCGTGGTGATCAGCGTGCGATTGTCGATGCCGGTGGCGTCCCACATGCGCGGGTACATCGAGATGGAGGTGAAGCCGGGCAGTGTGTTGATCTCGTTGATCACCGGGCCGGACGCGGTCACGAAGAAGTCGACCCGGGCCAGGCCCTGGCAATCGAGCGCCCGGAACGCGCGCACTGACAACTCCCGGATCTGCTGGGCCACATCGTCGTTCAGCTTCGCCGGAATATCGAACTCGCAGATGTCGTCGAGGTACTTGGTGTCGAAATCATAGAATTGCGGTGTGGGAGAAGAGAGTTCGTTCCCGGAGGTCTCATCACCAGGCATCCGGATCTCGGCGATCGCACTGGCCTGCACCCGGCCGTCCGGGAATTCCAGTACGCCGCATTCGACTTCGCGGCCGATGATCGCGGCCTCCACGATCACCTTGGGATCGTGCATGCGCGCCACGGCGACAGCGGCGTCCAGATCGCTCCAGTCCTCGACCTTGGTGATCCCGATGGACGACCCACCGCGCGCGGGTTTGACGAAGACCGGCAGTCCGAGCCGATCGCGGTCGGTCTCGGCGACGGTATCGGTCCCCGGCCGCAACACCACCTGCGTACCGACCGGAAGTCCTTCCGCGGCAAGCAGTTTCTTGGTGAATTCCTTATCCATACCGGTGGCGCTGGCGAGCACACCGGGGCCGACGTAGGGCACACCCGCCAACTCCAGCAGCCCCTGCAGGGTGCCGTCCTCACCCCACGGCCCGTGCAGTACCGGGAACACCACGTCGACCACGCCCAGCACCGCCTCGGCGCCGTCGAGTGCCACGAGGCTGCCCGACCGGCTCGGGTCGGCCGCCAGTGTCAGCGCGGTACCGTTGGAATCGACTGCGGGAAGCGCACGCTCGCGAATAGCCAGGGCACGCGAATCCTCGCCGCTGAGCACCCACGTGCCCTCGCGGGTGATACCGATCGGCACCGCCGCGTAGCGCTCCGGATCCAGGTTGGTCAGCACCATGCCGGCGGAAACGCACGACACCGCGTGTTCGCTGCTGCGGCCACCGAAAACCACCGCCACCCTGATCCGGTTTGTCATAATCCGAACCGTACCCCGATCGGGCCCGAATCATTCATTCCGGTTTGATCCGTCGCCCCAGCAGTTGCCCGACCGCATCCGACACCGCCAGCCCCTCGTGGCAGACCCGGTGTACCGCGGAAGTCAGCGGCATTTCCACCTGATGCGCCTCGGCCAGCGCCCGGATCGAGGTGCAGGATTTCACACCCTCGGCGACCTGCCCGTTCGTCGCGTCCTGAGCGACCTGCATGGAGCCACCCTTACCCAGCACATAGCCGAAGGACCGATTGCGCGACAGCGGCGAGGTACAGGTTGCCACCAGATCGCCCACACCGGCCAAACCCGCCAACGTGACCGGATTCGCACCCAATGCGACCCCGAGCCGGATGATCTCGGCCAATCCCCGGGTGATCAGGCTCGCGACGGAGTTGTCCCCCAGTCCCATGCCGGCGGCGATTCCGCAGGCCAACGCGATCACGTTCTTGCACGCGCCGCCGATCTCGCAGCCGACCACATCGGTATTGGTGTAGGGCCGGAAGTATCCGGTGGCGCACGAATGCTGTACCGCCTCGGCCCGTGCCGCATCGGTGCAGGCCACCACGGACGCGGCGGGTTGTTCGGCCGCGATCTCTCCGGCCAGGTTGGGTCCCGACAGCACCGCGATCCGGCAGGGGTCGGCGCCGGTGACCTCCGCGACGACCTGGCTCATCCGCAGCAGCGTTCCGGTCTCGATGCCCTTGGCCAGGCTCAGCAGGGTCGCGTCGGCGCCGATGCTGCCGCGCCAGGTCACGAGATTGGCGCGCAACGACTGTGACGGCACCGCCAGCACGACGATGTCGGCGCCGGCCAGCGCCACCCGGTAGTCGTCGGTCGCCGAGATACCGTCCAGACGCGCGTCGGGCAGATAGGCGGGATTGCGATGTTCGGTCGCCAGCGCCTTAGCGATCTCCGGTCGCCGCGCCCACATCGTCACCTCGGTGCCCGCGTCGTTGAGCACCTTCGCGAACGCGGTGCCCCATGAACCCGCACCCATCACTGCCGCCCTCGTCATCATTTCAATATGCCACTCGCGCAGATGTGCTCGTGGCGTACCGGCGAGTTCGCGTGTTCGGCCCGGCCGCGTACCGGACTCGATCCGGCACTGCTCACCGGCGGTGCCCCGGCGGAACGTGCGACCATGGGCTCATGCGTCCGGATGCCGTCCACGCCGTGATCGCGGTCAAGAACCTCGACCGAGCCAAGAGCCGTCTCGCCGACCGATTGCCGGCACCGGCCCGCTCACGACTGGTGCTGGCGATGCTGTCCGATACGGTCACGGCCGCGCTGGCGGCCGGATTGGGTTCGGTGACGGTGGTGACACCCGATCAGCGGGTCGCCACCGCGGTGTCCGAACTGGGCGCGCTGGTCCATCCGGACCCGGCGGCCGGCCCGCCTTCCGACGCGACCACCGAATCCGGCGACGGACTCAACACCGCACTCGCCTCGGCCGCCGCCGCGGTGCGCGACCGCCACGGCGTCGTCGATCTGCTGGCGATACAGGCCGATCTGCCCGCTGTGCACGCCGACGAGCTGATCTCGATGCTGGCCGCGGCGCCGCCGGCCGGCCGGGCGGTGGTGGTCGACCACACTGGGCACGGCACCGCAGCACTGCTGGTCCGCGCCCCGGCGGGCGCCGCCCTGATGCCACGCTTCGGGCCGGATTCGGCCCGCCGCCACCGCGAGTCCGGTGCGGTCGAGCTGCTCGGAACCTGGCCGGGCCTGCGCCTGGACGTCGACACCGCGGACGATCTCGATCGCGCGATCGAGATCGGCGTGGGCCCGGCCACCGCGGCCCTGCTGCGAGACATCGACTGGCCGGGAGGAGTTCACGAGAAGCTCATCGGGAGGTGCGCCACGCCGTCACATGTGTGCTAGATGATCGCCAGACTGCAGTGAGGTCGCCCAGCGGTGGTGTCGAGCGAGACAGCACCCGAGCCGTAAGGAATGATCGTGAGCGTGAGCGATACGGAGACCGCCCCGCAACAGCCCCGACTACCGGCGGCACCACCGGCGGCCACACCGCCGCCCGTAACCCCCGCCGCGACACAGTTGCCCACCGATCGCTACCTCAACCGCGAGCTGAGCTGGCTGGATTTCAACGCCCGCGTCCTGGCCCTCGCCGAGGACCCTTCCGAGCCGTTGCTGGAACGTGCCAAATTCCTGGCCATCTTCTCCTCGAACCTCGACGAGTTCTACATGGTGCGGGTGGCGGGGCTCAAACGCCGCGCCGAGGCCGGACTCTCCGTCCGCTCGGCGGACGGCCTGTCTCCGACCGAACAGCTCACCCTCATCGCCGAGCGCACCCAGGAGCTGGCCGGGCGGCACGCGCGCGTCTTCCTCGGCCAGGTCGCACCGGCCCTGGGTGACGAGGGCATCGATATCATCGGCTGGGCCGATCTCGACGCCGACGAGCAGCGGCGGCTGTCGGGGTACTTCCTCGATCAGGTCTTCCCGGTACTGACTCCGCTCGCGGTCGACCCCGCCCACCCCTTCCCCTACATCAGCGGCCTGAGCCTGAATCTGGCTGTGACGGTGAAGGATTCCGAGACCGGCGGCGAGCACTTCGCCCGGGTGAAGGTCCCCGACAACGTCGATCGCTTCGTCCGTGTGCGGCGCACCCGCACCGAAAACCCGAACGCCCGCCGGGATTCCGATACCGCGGGCCTGCCCCGGCTGGCGGCATTCCTCCCGATGGAGGACCTGATCGCCGCCCACCTCGACCAACTGTTCCCGGGAATGGATGTGGTGGAACATCATTCGTTCCGCATCACCCGTAACGCCGATTTCGAGGTCGACGAGGACCGCGACGAGGACCTGCTGCAGGCGCTGGAACGCGAACTGGCCCGCCGCCGGTTCGGCTCGCCGGTACGCCTCGAGGTCTCCGACGATATGACCGAGCACATGCTCGAGCTCCTGCTGCGCGAACTCGACGTCGACCCCGGCGATGTCATCCAGGTGCCCGGTCTGCTGGATCTGTCCTGCCTGTGGCAGGTCTACGGCGTCGACCGTCCCGCTCTCAAGGATGCGCCCTACGTCCCGGTCACCCCGCCGGCGTTCGGGGAAAGGGAAACGCCCCGAAACGTTTTCGCGGCGCTGCGCGAAGCCGATGTCCTGGTCCATCACCCGTACGACTCGTTCTCCACGAGCGTGCAGCGTTTCATCGAGCAGGCGGCCGCCGACCCCCAGGTACTGGCCATCAAGCAGACGCTCTACCGCACCTCCGGTGATTCACCGATCATCAACGCGCTGATCGATGCCGCCGAGGCCGGTAAGCAGGTCGTCGCCCTGGTGGAGATCAAGGCCCGCTTCGATGAGCAGGCCAACATCAAATGGGCTCGCGCGCTGGAGCAGGCGGGCGTGCACGTGGTCTACGGTCTGATCGGGCTGAAGACCCATTGCAAGACTTGCCTGGTGGTTCGCCGCGAGGGCGCTACCATCCGCCGCTACTGCCATATCGGCACCGGTAACTACAATCCGAAAACCGCGCGGCTCTACGAGGATGTCGGACTCCTCACCGCCGCACCGGAAATCGGCGCCGATCTCACCGACCTGTTCAATTCGCTGACCGGGTATTCGCGAAAGGCCAACTACCGCAACCTGTTGGTGGCGCCGAGCAGTGTGCGCTCGGGCATCGTGGAGCGGATCCAGCGCGAGACCGAACTGGCCGCCCAGGGCGCGGCGGCCCGAATCCGCCTCAAAGCCAACGCGATCGTCGACGAACAGATCATCGACGCGCTGTATCGGGCGTCCCAGGCCGGGGTGCCGATCCAGATCGTCGTCCGCGGCATCTGCGGACTGCGCCCCGGTGTCCCCGGGATGAGCGAGAACATCGAGGTGCGTTCGATCCTCGGCCGCTACCTGGAACATTCACGTGTCGTGCATTTCCAGGCACAGGACGAATATTGGATCGGCAGCGCCGACATGATGCACCGCAATCTCGACCGGCGCGTGGAAGTCATGGCACAGGTGAAGGATCCGAAGCTGCGCGAGCGGCTGGCCGTGGTCTTCGATTCGGCGCTGGATCCGGCCACCCGCTGCTGGGTGCTGCAGCCCGACGGCAGCTGGGCCGCCCAGCCCAGCCCGGATGCCGACAGCCGCGGCGTGCAGGTCCGTGATCATCAGGAATTCCTCATGCGATTGCGCCGGCCGGATCAGCAGTGAAGTCCTCGGCGACACGAGATTTCGGCCGCTCACCCGATGACGGCCACTCCGGCCGCCACGGATCCGAGGACACCGCGGCCGGTACCGGCGACAGCCGTATCACCGCCAACATCATCGCCGCGGGTGCGGTGGTGTGGCGGCGGACACGGCCCGGCGGTCCGGTCGAGGTGGCGCTCGTCCACCGGCCGAAATACAACGATTGGTCGTTGCCCAAGGGAAAACTCGATCCGGGCGAGACCGCGATGATCGCCGCGGAACGCGAAGTGGCCGAGGAAACGGGTCTGGACTGCCGTCTGGGCCGCTATCTCGGCCGGGTCACGTATCCGGTGCCCGGTCACCGCAAACTCAAACGAGTCGACTACTGGGCCGCCGCTCCCGTCAGTGGTGAATTCAGCGCCAATTCCGAAGTCGACCAACTGCGATGGCATCGAGTGGACCGGGTGATGGATGAACTGTCCTATCCCATGGACCGCCGGATCGTCCGCAATTTCCTGCGGCTGCCACCGGATACCGACACCCTGCTGCTGGTGCGGCATGCGAAAGCGGGGCGCCGGGACCGATTCAGTGGCCCCGACGACGAACGACCGCTGGAAAAGGCCGGTCGCGCACAAGCACAGGCGCTGCTGCCGAATTTGCGGGCCTTCGGCCCGACCGAGGTGTATTCGGCACCGCCGGTGCGGTGCGTGCAGACAGTGGCGCCGGTCGCCGACGCCCTCGGGCTCGACATCGCCCGCGAGCCGTTGCTGTCGGAAACCGGTTACGCCGCAGCCCCGCAGGCCGGAGTCGATCGGCTGCGGGGACTCGTCACGCCCGGCCGGGTCCCGCTGGTGTGCAGCCAGGGCAAGGTTATTCCGGACCTACTGCGCCGGTGGGCCGACGACGCCGGATTGACGCTGCCACCGGCCCGGAATCGCAAGGGCACCGTCTGGGTGCTCTCGATCTCGGACGGCCGGCTCGTCGCCGCCGATCATCTCGACCACTCCCTGCGTACCCACTGACGAGACGACGACCCCGGCCGGGGATTGGATTTCTCCGGTCACGGGGTCATCGTGTCGTTGCGTCGGCCTCAGCGGCGCGTCGTGCGCTTGGCAGCCGTGCGCTTGGCGGCGGTCTTCTTCGCCGGCGCCTTCTTGGCGGCGGTCTTCTTCGCCGTCGTCTTCTTCGCGGTAGCCTTCACGGCCGTCGTCTTCTTGGCCGGAGCCTTCTTCGCGACCGTCTTCTTGACCGCCGCCTTCACGGGAGCCTTCTTGGCCACCGTCTTCTTCGCGACCGTCTTCTTCGCGACCGTCTTCTTGGCGACGGTCTTCTTGGCGACCGTCTTCTTCGCCGCTGTCTTCTTGGCGGCGGCCTTCTTGGCCGTCGTCTTCTTGGCGGCGGCCTTCTTGGCCGCGGCCGACACCGGCGCTGCCACACCGCGTTTCACGGCGGGACCGGCGGCCGCGATCTTCTGCTTGCCCGAGATGATCGCCTTGAACTGCGCACCCGGCCGGAACGCGGGCACCGAAGTGGGCTTCACCTTCACCGTCTCACCGGTGCGGGGATTACGCGCCACTCGTGCCGCCCGCTTGCGCTGTTCGAATACACCGAATCCGGTGATTGTGACGCTCTGACCCTTGTTCACCGCACGCACGATCGTGTCGACAATGTGCTCGACTGCCGCAGTGGCCGTGCGCCTGTCAGTACCCAACTTCTCGGTCAGAACATCGATCAGTTCCGCCTTGTTCATTGAATCCTCCGCAGACTAATGGCCCGTCGTCGGACCGACTAGGTACCACGGTAAACCCTGAATGGGCAAGAGTCTATGTGCCACGCCAAATTTCATGTGGTGTGGCACACGCACAGCAACCTCGAATGGTTGCTCTCAGCTAACACTCGTGACTGTTCAGTCCCGCGAAATAGGCTCCGGAATGGTGGTCGGTTTCCAAGCCGGCCTTACCTTTTCGAACTGCTCAATGGCGCCTTCCTGCCGAAGTGTGAGTCCGATGTCGTCGAGGCCTTCCAGCAGTCGCCACCTGGTGTAGTCGTCAATATCGAAGGGCAACACGGTGGTTCCAGCGGTCACCGTGCGTGCTTCGAGATCGACGATCAATTCCAGCCCGGGGTGTTCTTCGATCAACTTCCAGAGCAATTCGACATCATGTTGTGACATCTGCGCGGCCAACAAGCCGCCCTTCCCGGCGTTGCCCCGGAAGATGTCGGCGAAGCGGGAAGAGATCACCACCCGGAAGCCATAGTCCATCAACGCCCAAACCGCGTGCTCGCGCGATGATCCCGTACCGAAATCCGGACCGGCGACCAACACAGTTCCCCGGTCGAACGGGGTGCTGTTCAGAATGAACGACGGATCCGAGCGCCAGGCGGCGAACAGACCGTCCTCGAAACCCGTTCGGGTCACTCGTTTCAGATAGACCGCCGGGATGATCTGGTCGGTATCGACATTCGACCGGCGCAACGGCACGCCGATCCCCTTGTGCACCTTGAAGGCGTCCATGACTGCTCCTGTAGTCCTAGCGTGAATTCCGGCCGGTCAGTTCAGATCCGCGGGGGCCGACAACCGGCCGCGTACGGCGGTCGCCGCCGCCACCAGAGGCGAAACCAGATGCGTCCGGCCACCTTTACCCTGACGCCCCTCGAAGTTACGGTTCGACGTCGAAGCACAGCGCTGACCGGGAGAAAGCTGATCCGGGTTCATTCCCAGGCACATCGAGCAGCCGGCCTGACGCCATTCCGCGCCCGCCGCGGCGAAAATCTCGCCCAACCCCTCGGATTCGGCCTGCGCCCGTACCCGCATCGATCCGGGCACGATCAACATCCGTACGCCGTCGGCGACCTTGCGACCGGACAAAACATCGGCCACCGCGCGCAAATCCTCGATACGGCCGTTGGTGCACGAACCCACGAAAACCGTATCCACCGGCACCTCGCGCAGCGGAGTTCCCGGGGCCAAATCCATATAACTCAACGCCTTCTCGGCGGCCGATCGCTCGTTTTCGTCGGCGAAATCGGCCGGATTCGGCACCGCGGCGCCCAGCGGAGCGCCCTGACCGGGGTTGGTGCCCCAGGTGACGAAGGGTGTCAGCGAGGACGCGTCGAGGTGCACCTCGGCGTCGAATTCCGCGTCCGGGTCGGTTTTCAGGGCATCCCAGGCCGTTACGGCGGCATCCCAGTCCGCACCCCGGGGCGCGTGTTCGCGGCCCTTCAGGAATTCGTAGGTGATCTCGTCGGGGGCCACCATGCCGGCCCGGGCACCGGCCTCGATCGACATGTTGCACATCGTCATCCGCGCCTCCATAGACATGGCGCGCACGGCCTCACCGCGATATTCGAGCACATATCCCTGGCCACCACCGGTGCCGATCTGCGCGATTACCGCCAGAATCACGTCCTTGCTCGTGACACCCGCGGGCACTTCACCGTCGATATTGATCGCCATTGTCTTGAACGGCCGCAACGACAAGGTCTGTGTGGCCATCACGTGCTCGACCTCGCTGGTGCCGATACCCATCGCCAGTGCGCCGAACGCACCGTGGGTCGAGGTGTGCGAATCACCGCACACCACCGTCATACCCGGCTGGGTCAACCCCAGTTGCGGACCCACGACGTGCACGATGCCCTGCTCGATATCGCCCATCGGATACAGCCGCACACCGAATTCCTCGCAATTACGGCGCAGCGTCTCGACCTGTACCCGCGAGACGGGATCGGCGATCGGCTTGTCGATATCGACCGTGGGCACATTGTGGTCCTCGGTCGCGATCGTCAGATCCGTCCGCCGCAGCGGCCGACCGGCCGCGCGCAGCCCGTCGAAGGCCTGCGGACTGGTCACCTCGTGCAACAGGTGCAGATCGATGTAGATGAGATCCGGTTCGCGATGCGCACCCTCCCCCGCACCCTGTGCGACGACATGCTGATCCCAAACCTTCTCCGCCAACGTGCGTGGCCGTCCGGCCATGACAATCCTCCTGTGTTTTCTACGATGGCTCCGCCATCGCGGGTTTTCGGCCCCCTGTGCCTCGATTTTTCACTCCTCCGGTCAGTCGCTGCGCTCCTTCCCTCCGTCGCTCCAAAATCGAGGCGGGCCGAAAACGCCCTGGTATTCGATCCAGTGAGGTGTTCCGGGCCCGTGCTTGCCTCGGGGGCCTTGGCTGCATCACACGCAACGGCAGGGGCGCTCGCCTGCGGTATCGGTTTCTTCGGGCCTGAGTGGGCTCGTCATTGATCAGCGGGGCGAATCCCAACCCGAATGTCCCGCGGGCTGTGCGGGGCTACGGGTGGGAGCTGGGCGGAAGTTTCACGGTCCGGACATCCGGGCCATCACCGCCCCGTCGAGCGGCCACTACTTGTGATGCGATTCAGTTGTCGATCTTCCGTTGTCGTACTCGAACTTGCGCATCCCACTATGCGAGACGCTAATATCGTTCTATGAGACAGCATAGCGGTATCGGGGTGCTCGACAAAGCCATGGCGGTCCTGCACGCGGTGGCCGAACAGCCCTGTGGCCTCAATGAGCTGTGCGTGCGCACGGGACTGCCCCGGGCTACCGCCCACCGGCTGGCCGTCGGCCTGGAGACCCACCGCATGCTGGCCCGCGACGCCACCGGCTCCTGGCGGCCGGGACCCGCACTGTCGGAACTGGCCACCACGGCCGAGGATCCGCTGCTCGAAGCCGCTTCGGTGATCCTGCCGCGATTGCGGGAGATCACCGGCGAGAGTGTCCAGCTCTACCGGCTCGACGGCCACTCGCGCATCTGCGTGGCCGCCCTGGAACCGACCTCCGGGCTGCGCGACACCGTCCCGGTCGGCGCCCGAATGCCGCTGACCGCGGGATCGGCCGCGAAGGTGCTGCTCGCCTGGGCCGACCCCGACCTGCAGCGCAGCGTGCTCGCCGACGCGGTCTTCGGCGAACGCGCCCTCACCGAGGTGCGCCGGCGCGGCTGGGCCCAGAGTGCGGGTGAACGCTCCGCGGGCGTGGCCAGCGTCTCGGCACCGGTTCGCGATTCGGCCACCGGCGTGATCGCCGCTGTCTCGGTCTCCGGGCCGATCGACCGGATGGGACGGCGACCGGGCGCACGCTGGGCCGCCGACCTCGTCGCCGCCGCGGATGCCCTGCACAAGCGGCTCTGATCACCCCGGGCGCGAGCTGTGATTCCGGCCATACGCCGTAAAGTATCGTGGCCGCCATGGGAGTGAACCAACGCGCACAGATCGTGATGTCCGAAACGGAGATCACCGAATTCCTCGAACGCAGCCGCATCATCACCCTGGCGAGCCTGGGCAAGAACGGGATGCCTCATCTAACCGCCATGTGGTACGGCCTGGTCGGCGGGGAGATCTGGTTCGAGACCAAGGGCAAGTCGCAGAAGGCGGTCAATCTGCGCCGGGACCCGCGGGTCACCGTGCTGGTCGAAGCGGGCGACACCTACGACCAGTTGCGCGGGGTCGCCATCGAGGGCCGGGCCGAGATCGTGGACGACGCCGAGGCCCTGTTCAAGGTCGGAATCAGTGTCTGGGAGCGCTACACCGGGCCCTACACCGAGGAGTTGCGCCCGATGGTGGAGGCGATGTTGAGCAAGCGCGTCGCGATCCGAGTCGTGCCCGAACGCATCCGCAGCTGGGACCATCGCAAGCTCGGTATGCCCGCGATGCCGCCGGGCGGTTCCACCTGGCCGGTCAAGGACTGACCCACGGGAACGAAAAAAGCCCTCCAGCTGATGCTGGAGGGCTTTCGACTTGTAGCCCCGACGGGATTTGAACCCGCGCTACCGCCTTGAGAGGGCGGCGTCCTAGGCCGCTAGACGACGGGGCCAGAGGACATTTCCCCGAGGGGAGATCTCCGAAGATCTTTCGATCGAGGAGGCTCGGCAAGCGTAACCGGCCGAGACCCGGCGACCAAATCGCCGGGATGCTGTCCGTCTCGACCGAACGAAGCGAATCAACATTCTCCGCTGGGGTACCAGGACTCGAACCTAGAACAACTGAACCAGAATCAGCCGTGTTGCCAATTACACCATACCCCAATGACCTGGGCTTTCGGCTTCCTCGCCTTGCGACTGGGAGCCTCGTTCCGGGCCGTGAAGAAGAGTACCAAACCCCTACCCGATTTATACAAATCGGCAGGTCACGACGCCTATTTGGCCACCGCGCCGCGGCCGGTGGCGGGTACGTACCCGCCACCGGCCGCGAGCCCGGCTCACGCCAACGCGGCCCGCAGCCGTGCCATGGTCTGCTCGCGCCCCAGCAGTTCCAGCGACTCGTACAGCGGCGGGCTGATGTGCGAACCGGTCACCGCGACCCGAACCGGACCGAACGCCTTGCGCGGTTTGAGCCCGAGATCGTCCACCAGAGCCTTTTTCAGAGCCTCTTCGAGAGTCGGCGGCGTCCATTCCGAAACACCGTCCAGCGCGGCAACGGCGGCCTGCAGAACGGGTGCCGCATCGGGACCCAGATTCTTTTGTGCCGCGGCCTCGTCGACGACGAACTCCTCGGCCGGCACGAACAGAAACTTCAATAGATCCCACGCATCACCGAGGACGACGATCCGGGTCTGCACCAACTCGGCCGCCGCCGTGAAAACTCGATCGTCCACTTCGGCGCCGATGTGACCCTGTACTGTCAGGAACTCCCGCAACCTATGGGCGAAATCTCCGGACTCCAGCAAACGAATGTGTTCGGCGTTGATCGCGTCGGCCTTCTTCTGGTCGAAGCGAGCCGGATTCGAATTTACTTTCGATATGTCGAAGGCCTCGACCATCTCCGCCATGAAGAAGACATCACGGTCCTCGGCGAGACTCCATCCGAGCAAAGCCAGGTAATTCAGCAAACCTTCAGGAATGAATCCGCGGTCGCGGTGTGCGAAGAGATTGGATTCCGGATCACGTTTGGACAACTTCTTGTTGCCCTGCCCCATCACGAAGGGCAGATGCCCGAACCGCGGGGTGAACTCCGAGACCCCGATCCGCTGCAATGCGCCGTGCAACGCCAGCTGCCGCGGTGTGGAGGAAAGCAAGTCTTCACCCCGCAACACATGAGTGATTTTCATCATCGCGTCGTCGAGGGGATTCACCAGCGTATAGAGCGGTTCGCCGGTACCGCGGGTGAGTGCGAAATCCGGCACCGTGCCGACCTTGGCGGTGATCTCGCCGCGCACCAGATCGTCCCAGACGAGATCCTGATCGGGCATTCGCAACCGGACCACCGCCGGACGTCCCTCGGCCTTGTGAGCCGCGACCTGCTCGGCGCTCAGATCACGATCGAAGTTGTCATAGCCGAGCTTGGGATCCCGGCCCGCGGCACGATGACGCTCCTCGACTTCCGCTGGCGTGGAGAAGGATTCATACGCCTCGCCCGCCTCCAGCAACCGCCGGACGACATCGAGATGGAGGTCGCGCCGCTGTGACTGACGATACGGTTCGTAGGGTCCGCCGACCTCCGGGCCCTCGTCCCAGGTGAGTCCGAGCCACCGCAGCGCGTCGAGGATCGCGTGGTAGGACTCCTCGGAATCGCGTGCGGCATCGGTATCTTCGATACGGAAGACGAAGGCGCCGCCGTGGTGGCGCGCAAACGCCCAGTTGAACAGCGCGGTCCGAATCAGGCCGACATGGGGTGTGCCGGTGGGTGACGGGCAGAAACGTACCCGTACGTCAGTCATAGTCCTTCTCTCGATCAACGTTTGGCGGCAACAGGATTGGTGAGGGTGCCGATACCCTGGACCGTCACGGATACGGTTTGCCCATCCGTCATGGGTCCTACACCTTCGGGCGTGCCGGTGAGAATGACATCGCCCGGCAGCAGGGTCATCACCCGGGTGACCCATTCGATCACCTTCGGAATATCGTGCAGCAGAAGTGAAGTCCGGCTGCGCTGGCGCACCTCACCGTCGAGTTCGGTGGTGATCTCGAGATCGCCCGGATCGAGTTCGGTCTCGATCCACGGCCCCAGCGGGCAGAAGGTGTCGTACCCCTTGGCCCGGGTCCACTGCCCGTCGTGACGCTGCTCGTCGCGAGCCGTCACATCGTTGGCGACGGTGTATCCGAGGATCACATCGGCCGCGCGAGCGGCGGGCACATCCTTGCACGGGCGCCCGATCACCACCGCCAGCTCCCCCTCGTATTCCACCTGAGAGGAGCTGGGCGGCAACAGAATAGGCAGATTCGGGCCGATGATCGAGGTATTGGGCTTGAGGAAGATCACCGGATCCTCGGGCGCCGGGCCGCCCATCTCCGCGGCGTGCGCCGCGTAGTTCTTACCGACGCAGACCACCTTGCTGGCCAGAATGGGGGCCAGCAGTCGCACATCGGCCAATGGCCAATTACGGCCGGTGAACGTCGGGGTACCGAAGGGATGCTCGGCGATCTCCCGGGCGATCTCGCCGGAACCGTCGGATTCGATACTCACGAAGGCGACCCCGTCGGGGCTGGCAACACGACCTAGACGCATGGCGGAGAGTCTATCCACCTGCCCGAACGTGGCCGACCACCCGGTCTGCGACCGGCGGATGTGACGCACTCGAACTTGATTTCACCGCACACCCTGGGTGTACGGTGATGCGTGTTCACAGAGTAAGACGCTGTTCCCAACATATGAGATTCGAGGTGAGGGTGATGACCACCGTGACACAACGGCCCGCGACCCGGCGGTGGGCCATGCTCGCCCTCGGAGTGTTCGCGCAGAGCTCCAGCGCGGTGATCGTGCACGGCACCCCGTTCCTGTTGCCGGCGCTGACCGATCGCGGAATGCCCTTGGCCACAGCGGGTCTGCTGGTGGCGATGCCCACCATCGGCCTGGTGTGCACGCTGATCGCCTGGGGTTATGTCGTGGATCGGGTCGGCGAGCGCACGGTCCTGGTAGCCGGGCCCATCGTGATGTGTGTGGCGGGAGCGGCTGCCGCGACGGTCACCGACTACGGCGCGCTGGGAGTGCTGCTGTTCCTGGCCGGAATCGGCGCGGCCAGCACCAACGGCGCCAGCGGCCGTGTGATCGTGGGCTGGTTCCCGCCCGATCAGCGCGGGCTGGCGATGGGAATCCGCCAGACCGCGCAGCCGCTGGGTGTGGCCATCGCCGCCCTGTCCATCCCGGCCGTCGCTGCGGCACACGGGTTTTCCACCGCGATCCTGGTACCGGCGGTGATGGCGGGAGCCGCGGCGATCGGCTGTCTGTTCGGCATCGTCGATCCGCCCCGGCCCGCCGCCGGCGCTGCCCGACCCGACAATCCGTATCGCCGGGATTCAACCCTGTGGCGTATTCACGGGGTATCGGTACTGCTGGTCGTTCCGCAGGCCACGCTGTGGACATTCGCGCTGTTGTGGCTGCACCGGGACGGCGGGCTGTCACTGCCGGTGGCGGGTGCGATCGTCACCGCGACCCAGATTCTGGGCGCGGCCGGCCGGATCGGCGCGGGGATCTGGTCCGATCGCGTCGGCAGCCGGCTGCGGCCGCTACACACCGTGGCGATCGCGGCCCTGATCTCGATGGCCGCGCTGGCCGGAGCGGCCTGGTTGCACTGGTGGTGGGCGGCGATTCCGATCCTGTTCGCGGCCTCGGTCATCACCGTCGCCGATAACGGCCTGGCCTTCACCGCGGTGGCCGAGATAGCGGGTCCCTACTGGAGCGGCCGGGGGCTCGGAATCCAGAACACCGGGCAGAATCTGGCCTCGGCGGCGGTCGCACCGGTTTTCGGGGCGCTCATCACCGCTGCCGGGTTCCCGGCCACCTATCTGGCGGCCGCGGTGATCGCGGCGGTTGCCATCCCCCTGGTGCCATTGGGCCGGCACTGATCATGTGCGCCGGCACGCACGATGCGGGCGAATTGTTTCCCCGACGTTGCGAAAATCGGATTCAGGCAATAGTTTTCGATATAGGTGGGGTGCAACCGTGTGATGTCGGCGGCAACCGGCCGATATCGCGACGGTCGGTTCACACTCGCTCGCGCCATCGGCCGATTCGGGCGATTTCCCATAAATGGTTGCTGCCATAGAGTGCGAACTGCGTACTATCACCTCGCTCAACACTGATACCTGATGAAGGATTGACTGTGTCACTTTCGATTCACACCCTCGGCCGCAGCATGGCTGTCGCCGCTATCACCGCCGGAGCCCTGGTCATCGGCGTGAGCACGGCGAGCGCCGAGCCTGCCGCTCCGGCCCCGCAGCCGGCGGCCCAGCAGCTCACCACGAATACCGATCCGGCCGCGCACTCGGTGACCGCGACGCTTCCGGTCGGCCATTTCATCTCGAACGAGGCCAACCACTCGATCGATATCGCCGACGCCACCGGCAAGGTCGTGGAGTCCTTCCCGATGGCCCTGCGCGGCGAGGCCGTCCCGGTCGCGGCCACCGTCACCAACGACGGCCAGACCCTGAACCTGAAGCAGATCGCCTTCACCGACACCGCCAACCAGCTCGTCAACGAATGGGTCTGGGGTGTGCAGAACGGCGGCGCGGTCGGCGCCATCATCGGCTGCCTGCTCGGCTTCTGGTTCTTCGTCGTCCCCGGTTGCGCCGTCGGTGCGGCCATCGGTGGTGCCCTCGGCAGCCCGAACAGTGGCGAGATCAACGCCACCTTCTTCCGTCTGCTCAGCGGAAACTGATCACACGGACTCCCGGCCGCCGTATCCTCTCGTACGAGAGGATACGGCGGCCGTGTCGTTTCCGGTCATGGATGCTCGCCCCGTGCGAAACTTCTCACGAAAACAGCACTTCTCGCAAGAACGGCTTCGGAAGTCGTCGGCAGGCAACGGCTTTCGGCGGGCACGCGATCGAGCAGAGTCAGAACTCGATAAGCGAAGCAGGATCGAACTCGACGCGAAACACCTTGTCCGCCTCGATATCCGCACCGAACATCGAGCCCTCCCCCACTGCCGGTTCCCATCGGTACCCTTCGGCGGCCAGCACCGAGCGATGTACCCGGATATGCGGGTGATGTTCGACGATCCAATACTGCGGAATTCCGAGTGCGGCGTACTCGCGGACTTTGCGCACACGATCGGTTCGCTCGCTGCCGCTACCGGGAGATACGACCTCGACCGCAAGTAACAACTCGGTGCCCGGGATCAGCTTCGGCGCTTCGTCGAGCACCGCGGCTCGAGCGATTTCTCGCGGAATGACGAGGATGTCGGGCTTGCGCACGCCATTCGGTGTGCTCACCTCCCATTCGCCGCCCTCCAGTACGACGACTGCCGCATCGTGCGCTGCGGATTCGATGACACGAGACAGAGTGCGAGCGATCCAGTTGTGTCGAGCCCCCGCTGCCACCTCGGTCAACCACCCGTCCTCGAGTTCGAGCCCTTTGCCGTCTTCAGGTTGTTCGTGCAGGTCGAGCACTGTGTACGGCCCGAAGCCGACAGCACCGGTGAAGTACTCCGCCGTCATACCGCCTCCAGGTCTTTTCAGTACAGATAACGGGCCTGTGTCCGTCGGCTCAATGCTATCCGTTCGACCACCGACTCCACCGCGCACTCCACGACTCCGCACCGAGCGGTTCCCCCCGTTCTCGCTCCGACGATGACCGGGAACCTCGATCACGAGCACTTCGACACTGCGACAGGCCCGCCCAAGCGCCACTCGACCCGCTTTCTCGGACCTTGCGGTACACCCGCAACCAGGCAAAAGCATGCGAGATCAAGCGCAGCACAGAGGGCGTGTATGCGAATCCCCCTGTCGCACAGTTGAATATGCGGCAGGAGGATCGGTGTGAGGCTCAGACCGCGGCGGCGATCCGGTCGCCGATCTCCACGGTGGAGGCGGTGCCGCTGCGAGCGGCGAGGTCCTTGGCGATCGCGGCCTCGATGCGGGCGGCTTCCTCGGACTTGCCGAGGTGGTTCAGCAGCAGCGACACCGACAGGATGGCGGCGGTGGGGTCGGCTTTGGACCGACCGGCGATATCGGGGGCGCTGCCGTGCACGGGTTCGAACATGCTCGGATTGGTTCCCGAGGCGTCGATATTGCCTGAGGCGGCCAGGCCGATTCCGCCGGAGACCGCGGCGGCCAGGTCGGTGATGATGTCGCCGAACAGATTGTCGGTGACGATCACGTCGAACCGGGCCGGGTCGGTGACCATATGGATGGTCGCGGCGTCGACGTGCTGGTAAGCGGTCTCGATATCCGGATACTCCGTTCCGACCTCGTCCACGGTGCGCTTCCACAGCGATCCGGCGAAGGCCAGCACGTTGTTCTTGTGCACCAGGGTCAGGTGCTTGCGCCGCTGCCGCGCGGTCTCGAAGGCGTAGCGCACGACCCGCTCGATTCCGAAGCGGGTGTTGGTGGAGACCTCGGTGGCGACCTCGTGCGGGGTGTTCACGCGGATGGCGCCGCCGGTGCCGGTGTAGGGCCCCTCGGTGCCCTCGCGCACGACCACGAAGTCGATGTCCGGATCGCCGGCCAGCGGGCTGGTGACGCCCGGGTACAGCTTGGACGGGCGCAGGTTGACGTGATGGTCCAACTCGAACCGGGTGCGCAGCAGCAGGCCGCGCTCGAGCAGACCGGACTGCACCGACGGATCGCCGATCGCGCCCAGCAGGATGGCGTCGTGCTGCTTCAGCTCGGGAAGCACATTGTCCGGCAGGATCTCGCCGGTGGCATGGAACCGCTTGGCGCCCAGGTCGTATTCGGTCTTCTCGACTCCGGGCAGCACCACGTCGAGCACCTTGAGCGCCTCGGCGATGACCTCGGGGCCGATACCGTCGCCCGGGATGACAGCGAGTTTCATGACAACAAAGCTCCGTTCGGAAAGGGGTCGCGGCCACGATAGCCGGTGCCACCGCCATCGCCGCCACCAGGGCGAACGTCTCCCAGCACGTGGGACGGGGCGACCGGCCGAGCGCACGGTAATTTCGGGGGATGTTCGGAAACAAATCGCTCGAACGCAGGCTCGACCGGATCGAGCGCAAACTCGATCTCGTTCTCACCCATCTCGGGATAGCGGATGCCGCGGCGCTGTCCGGATTTCCGGCGCTCGACTACGGCGAGATCGACGCGCTGTTGTTGCGGGGAAAGAAGATTCAGGCGATCAAACGCTTCCGGGAGCTGGTCCCGGAAGCGAGTCTGGTGGAGGCGAAGCAGGCAATCGAAGCCCGGGAAGAACGAATCTGACGCGAGGACCGACTCCCCGTCCACCGGATACCCGAGTCGCGTCCCGGCGGCGCGGATGACGGTGCGCGCGAATCCTGTCCCATGTCGGCACGGGATCGAATTCGCGCGCACCGCTACGCACCCCAGCGGGCCGCTCACCGGCCCGAGGCTCAGCTCAGATCGACCTGGGCGACCTTCGCGGCACCCACCGCCTCGGCGATCGCGGACTGCACGTCGGCAGGAACCGGCTCGTTGACGCGCAGGATGACGGTCGCGCCCTCTTTGTCGATGTCCTGGCTCAGCTGCGCGGCCTGGATGTCGATGCCGGCCTCTCCGAGCTTGGTGCCGACCTTGCCGAGCGCGCCGGGGCGGTCGTCGTAGTTCAGCACGGCCAGGTTCAGGCCCTCGGCGCGCATGTCGTAGCTGCGGCCGTTGATGTTGACGATCTTCTCGACCTGGGCGGGCTCGGTCAGGGTGCCCGCGACGTTCAGGGTGCGGCCGTCGCCGAATACGGCACGCAGGTCGACCAGGCTGCGGTGGGTCGGGCTCTCGGTGTGGCTGGTGACCGCGGTCTCGAGGCCGCGTTCGGTGGCCAGCGCGGGGGCGTTGACGAAGGTGACCGCGTCCTCGATGAGGGCGGAGAACACCCCGCGCAGCGCCGAGAGCTCCAGCACCGCGACATCTTCCGAGGACAGCTCGCCGCGGACCTGGATCTCCAGGGAGGCCGGCAGCTCGTCGGCGAGGGCGCCCAGCAGCGCGCCCTGCTTGCGGACGATGTCCAGCCACGGGGCCACGATCTCGTTGACCGCGCCACCGGTGACGTTCACCGCGCCCGGCACGAACTCGCCGGCGAGGGCGAGCTGCACCGACTTGGCGACATCGGTACCGGCGCGATCCTGGGCCTCGGCGGTGGAGGCACCCAGGTGCGGGGTCACGACGACCTGTGGCAGCTCGAACAGCGGGCTGTCGGTGGACGGCTCGGTCTCGAACACGTCGATACCGGCGGCGCGCACGTGGCCGGAAGTGATGGCGTCGGCCAGGGCCTGCTCGTCGATCAGACCGCCGCGGGCGGCGTTGACGATGATGACACCCTTCTTGGTCTTGGCCAGGGTCTCGGAGTTCAGCATGCCCTTGGTCTCGGGGGTCTTGGGCAGGTGAATGGAGATGAAGTCGGCGCGCTCGAGCACCTCGTCCAGGGTCAGCAGCTCGATGCCCAGCTGGGCGGCGCGGGCCGGGGACGTGTAGGGGTCGTACGCGACGACCTTTGTCTCGAACGCTGCGAGACGCTGCGCGAACAGCTGGCCGATGCGGCCCAGGCCGATGACACCGACGGTCTTGCCGAAGATCTCGACACCGTTGAACTTGCTGCGCTGCCAGGTGTGCTCACGCAGGGTGGCGTCGGCGGCCGGGATCTGGCGGGCGGCCGAGAGCAGCAGGGTTACCGCGTGCTCGGCGGCGGTGTGGATGTTCGAGGTCGGGGCGTTGACGACCATGACACCGCGCTCGGTGGCGGCGGGCACGTCGACATTGTCCAGCCCGACACCGGCACGGGCGACGATCTTGAGGTTCTTACCGGCGTCGAGCACCTCGGCGTCGACGGTGGTGGCCGAGCGGACCAGCAGCGCGTCGGCCTCGGGCACGGCGGCCAGCAGCTCGGGTCGATTGGGGCCGTCGACCCAGCGAACCTCGACACCGTCACCGAGCGCATCGACGGTCGACTGGGCGAGCTTGTCGGCGATCAGAACAACGGGACGGCCATTTTGGCTCACTGTGGTGCACTCCTGGGGAAAGAGGTCGGCATTTACCGCGAACCAGCTTAATGGTCGCGCTCGGGCGCCGCTGTACCGCCCGGTAGGCGGCCGCCATCAGACCGGGCCGGCTCCGGACGCAGAAGGGGCCCCGTATCTCGAAAGATACGGGGCCCCTTCGTAAGTCGCGGACATTTCACGCTACGTAAAGTGGCGCGCAGTCAGCGGACTCGATCAGAGAACGCTTACGTTCTGGGCCTGCGGACCCTTCTGGCCCTGGCCGATCTCGAACTCCACGCGTTGCCCCTCGTCGAGAGACCGGAATCCACTACCGCTCACAGCCGAGTAGTGCACGAACACATCGGGACCACCGTCGTCCTGAGCGATGAACCCGAAGCCCTTCTCGCTGTTGAACCACTTCACTACGCCTTGCGCCATTTCATACCTTCTGTAGACGAGCCGGACCGATCAACTTCACGAGCGGTCCGTTCTCAATGATCCAGACTGCCACGTCCTGCGACGGCGCGCCACCACGGCATGGAGGCCTTCCGGCGCCCGCCCCCTCCGGACCGAAACAATTCTTGTTCCGCATACCCACACCGTGATTATTCCGTGATTTCACGGGCACCCGAGAGCACCCACCGCAGCAGGCGAGCCGGAACCATCCGAACAGCCTTTCCGGCCGTAGAAATGGATCGACCCCGTGCACACTCGCCCGGGGTCGATCCGAGGTCGCCTACGCGACCGAAATCAGTGGTCAGCCACCGAAAGAGCCGGTCCACAGCGTGTTGAGCAGGCCATGGAAAGCCGCGCCCAGGGTGTCGAACAGGCCGTTCACAGCAGCACTACCGGTGTCGATGATAACGGGGATCATTTTTACCTCTTCGTCGTATCAATTCAGTCAATCACTGACGATCAACATATCGAAATGGTAAAAGATCCCGTTAACTCGAATTCGAAAAAAGTGATCTGCCCGACAGTTCGATCGGCCTGTGGCCGGAGACACAACTAGTACCGCGCGGCGATTCGTACGTCCCGGGCTTCCGGTCCCGCCTTGGTTTGACGAACGTCGAACTCGACACGTTGTCCCTGGACCAATCGGCGGAATCCGTCCCCGTAGACCTCGGTGTATTCGACGAAAACATCGGGACCGCCCTCGTCGGGGATTATGAAACCGAAGCCCTTCTCGCTGTCGAACCACTTCACCGTGCCGTACAACTGGCTTCTCACTTCTTCTCGACGTCGGGCCAGGCAGAGGGTAGCCGATCAGGAAGCGGGGCGGCGCAATTCGTGCCGCAGTGCCTCGAGTTCCGCGCCGCCGGCCATCTGCCGGGTGAGCTCGGGCAGATCGATCTCGCTCTTGTCGTAACCGCCCAGGGCGCGGCCGCGGCGCAGCAGCAGGAATCGGTCGCCGACCGGGTAGGCATGGTGCGGATTGTGCGTGATCAGCACGACACCGAGCCCGCGGTCGCGCGCCTGCGCGACGTAGCGCAACACCACGCCGGACTGTTTCACGCCCAGGGCGGCCGTGGGCTCGTCGAGGATGAGTGCCCTCGCGCCGTAGTGCACCGCGCGCGCGATCGCCACGCACTGCCGCTGTCCGCCGGAAAGGGTGCCGACCGGCTGTTCCAGATCGCGGATCTCGATTCCCATGTCCGACAGGGCCGCCCGCGTGATCTCCCGGGCGGCCGCGCGGTCCAGCAGTCGCAGCGGCCCGGCGCCGAAGGTGGGTTCGGATCCGAGGACGAAGTTGCGCCACACGCTCATCAGCGGCACCACCGCCAGATCCTGATACACGGTGGCGATGCCGCGGTCCAAAGCCGCACGGGGCGAACCGAATCGGGTCGTTTCACCGTCGATGAGCAGCTGTCCGGTGTCGTGCTGATGCACCCCGGCGAGGATCTTGATCAGGGTGGATTTCCCGGCGCCGTTGTCGCCCAGAACGCAGGTTACCTGCCCGGCATCGACCACCATCGAGATGTCCTGGAGCGCGACAACACCGCCGTAACTCTTTCCGATGCCGACGGTTTCGATCAGTGAGCTCATCGTCGTAACCTCTCCGCTCGTTTGGCGAACGCGTTGTTGACCAGTACCGCCGCCAGCAGCAGCACACCGAGGAACAACATGAACCAGTCGCTGTCCCACCGCGCGAACACGATTCCCTGGCGCGCCATCCCGAAGATCAGCGCGCCGATCGCCGCACCGAGTACCGATCCGAATCCGCCGGTCAGCAGGCAGCCACCCACCACCGCGGCGATGATGTACTGAAACTCCAGTCCCACACCCTGATTCGCCTGCACACTCGCGAAGCGCAGCAGATTGCAGGATCCGACGATCCAGCCCGCGAACGCGGTACCCATGAACAGCAGAATCTTGGTGCGAGTCGCCGGAACACCCACCGCGCGAGCACTGGGCAGTGAGCCGCCGACAGCGTAGATCCAGTTGCCGAAGCGGGTGCGCAGCAGCAGGATCGTCGCCACCGCGGTGACCGCGATCCACCACAGCACCGAGGCCTGGATCCGCGCATCGCCCAGTGTGGTGGTGGCCGCGAAAACCCATCCGGCGGAGGAATATCCGGGTGCGGAGCGGATTCCCGACACCTGCACCGTGCCGGTAACCAGACGGGTCACACCGAGGTTGAGCCCCTGCAGGGCGAGAAAGGTGCCGAGGGTGACGATGAAACTGGGCAGCCCGGTCCGCATCACCACCCAGCCGTTGAGCGCACCCACCGCCAGTGCGAACAGCAGCGAAACCGCCAGTGCCGCCCACACATTCCACCCGGCGTGTACCGACAGCATCGCGGTGACCAGGGCGGTCGACGCGGTCATCACTCCCGCGGACAGGTCGAATTCACCGCCGATCATCAGCAGCGCCACCGCGACCGCCATGATGCCGAGGGTGGAAGCATCGTCGAGCCAGGTGGCGACGCCGAGCGGGCTGAGGAAGCGGTCGGTGACGACGGAGAAGAAGACGAAGACCACCAGCGCGCCCAGGCCGGCGCCGATCTCCGGGCGCACGATCAGCCGGTTCAGCAGCGAGATCCGCGGCGCGACGGGCGTCTCGGTATCGGACACCGTGGTGACATCACTCATTCGAGACACTCCAAACTTCTCATCTGGTGCCCTGGGTGACGAGCCCTGCGATGGCATCGACATTGCCCTTGTCCACGAACGCCGGTCCCGTCTGCACCGGTATTCCGCCGCCCACGGTGTTGAGATTGCGCCGGTAGAGCTGCAGCATCACGACCGGGAGATAGCCCTGTTCGTACTGTTGCTGATCGACCGCGAACAGCAGCTTTGCGGCCCGGATGGCTTCCACCACATCGGAATTCAGGTCGAAGGTGGCCACCACGGCTCGGGAGTGCGACTCCCCCGCACCGTCCACGGCGCGGGCGGCGATCTGCGAATTGAGGGTCAGCACGGCATCGATGGAACGATCGGCCTCGAGCGCTCCCTTGATCCGCGATTGCGCGTCCGCCGGGTTGTTGATATCGACCTGCAGGGTGGTGGCATTGCCGCCGAACCCGTCGATCGCGCCCGCGCACCGGTCGTTCGCGCCGATATTGCCGGCTTCGTGAATGACGCAGAGCATCTTGGACTTTCCCGCCTCGCGCAGGCGCCTGCCCGCAGCCGATCCGGCCTGGCGTTCACTCTGGCCGACGTGTCCGATGGCGCCGGCAGCGGCGCTGTCGGCCTCACCGGAGTTGATCGTCACGACCGGGATGCCCGCCGCTACCGCGTGTTCGATGGACGGCCGCAGCGCTTGCGGATTGGCCATCGACACCACCAATCCGCCGACTCCCTGCGCCACCGCGTTGTCCACCAGTTTGGCCTGCTCACCGGGATCGCCCGCGGAGTTGTACTCGACCTGGATCCCGAGATCCCTACCCGCCGCCTCGGCCCCGTTCTTCACCACATTCCAGAACGCGTCCCCCGGGCTGCCGTGTGTGACGACAGCAACCGAAGTCAGCGGGGCCACGGTAGCCGTTGCGGGACCGGATGATTCGGAGATGTCCGCGCCTGGTCCACTACATCCGGCGAGAACCGCGGCCGCCGCCAGCCACGGCACGACACCGCGCCGGAGACCGCGGATCGCGCTCATCGGGGCACCCTCGAACACGAGGCGGATCTCCGGCCACCACATGCCGCGCACCGGCGGACACGCGCCGGGTGCGGGTGCGCGGGGGTAGCGAGGCGAGGGTTCCGGTCCGGCAGTTCGGTCATCGTGCCTCCGGGCCATCGTCGGTGCGAATCGAGCGCCCGGTCACGGACCCTCCAGAAGGTATTCAACACCACCGGACCTGGGCGTGAGCCGCAATACACGCCCGCGCACGGGCCGGTCGGCAGTCCCGCCACGGGTTGTGCGCCGCCTCAGCGATCGATGAATCCGGTGGTGACCCCGCACGGCGACCGGCGCGGCCGCGGTGACGACCGGCCGATTACCCTCGTCAACATGGTTGTCGGAAGACGTGAGACGGTGGACGGACCCGGATTCGAGTTGCCGCTGCTGCTGTTCGCGGGCTTCCGGTCGCTCATCGACGAACTGCACACCGAACTCGCGCAGAACGGACATCCGCTGATGCGCCCGGCCCACGGATTCGCCATGCAGGCGATCGGCCCGCTCGGGTCGACCGCCAGCGATATCGGCCGGCGACTGGGCGTTTCCAAGCAGGCCGCGGGTAAGACGGTGGACAAGCTCGTCGCGATCGGTTACGCCGAACGCGGCGAGGATCCCGACGACGCGCGCCGCAAGATCGTGCGACTGACCCCGCGCGGAATCGACGCATTGCGGCAATCCGCGGAGATCTTCGAGCGCCTGCGCCGCCGCTGGGCGCGGGAACTGGGCGCGCAGCGGGTCCGCGATATGGAGTCCGACCTGCGCCGGATCGTCCCCCCCGAATCGTTCCGCCTCGACGTCGCGGGCTGGTTCGGCGACTGATACCGCCGCGCGGCGCCGATCGACGGCTTCGCCTCACCCGTTGTGCATAACGACAACTTGGTTTACCTTTTAGACAACAAGGTTGTCGAAAGGACCTATCGTGAACTTCCCCGCCCACACCATCGAATCCGCACCCGCCGATGCCCGGCGCATGATGCGCGCCAGCGCGGACCACATCGGATATCTGTCCGTGGCCATCGCGAAGATGGCGAGCTCACCGAGCATGCTCGACGGATTCCTCAAGATCAACGCACTGTTCGAATCCACCACTCTGGATCAACTGTCGCGTGAAGTGCTGAGCATGACCATCGGAACCCGCAACGAGTGCCACGTGTGCGTGGCCATGCACACCGCGAAACTCACCGCCGCCGGAGCACCCCCGGAGTTGATCACCGCACTGCGTGAACAACTCCCCCTTCCCGATCCGCGCCTGGCGGGCCTACAGGAATTCACACTGGCGGTGCTCGAGACCGCGGGAGAGGTCCCCGACGACCGCATGGCGGCATTCCTGGCGCACGGCTATACCGCCGAACAGGCTCTCGAGGTGGTGCTGGGTATCGCCGGCTACACCCTGTCGACCCTGGCCAATCGCCTCACCCGGGCCCCGCTGGATCCCGCACTCGCGCCCTTCGCCTGGGCGCCGAGCACCGAGCGGCAAGCGAGCTGATCGCCGGAAATCGCTCTCGCTCAGCGCTTTCCGGCCGGTACGGTGGTGACGCCGACCGCCCGAGCCGATGAGGAGTGCCCGGTGACCGAGCATTGGATGCGTCAAGAAGACACCGGGGTTCGATTCGAATGGGGTCTCGCGGGCGCCCGCGCACTCGGGCCACACTGCGCGTGCCTGGTGGTGGTGGACGTGTTGTCGTTCACCACGTCGGTGAGTGTCGCGGTCGAACGGGGTACGCGGGTTGTTCCCCGCGCCTGGAGGAGTGACGATCCCAAGGTGAGCGGGGCGGCGGGGGCCATTGTGGCACGCGGGCGGCGGGCGGTCACCGCAGACCACCCCTGGTCTCTGTCCCCGGCGGCGCTGCGGCACGCACCAGCGATCGAGCGCCTGATCCTGCCCTCCCCCAACGGATCCGCAATCTCGGCTGCCGTCGCGGACATCCCGGTCGTCGCCGCGTCGCTGCGGAACGCGACCGCTGTCGCCGAGTGGATAGCCGGAAAAGGCTGGGGCTCGGTGAATCATCCGGTCGCCGTGATCGCCGCCGGTGAACACTGGCCGGACGGTCGGCTGCGCCCCTCCGTCGAGGATCAACTCGGCGCCGCCGCCGTAATCCGGGCGCTCGCCCCGCACAGCGGCCCGCTGTCACCGGAGGCGGCGCTCACCGCCGCGGGAATCGACTCGATCACCGACGTACCGGAACTGGTCCGGTCATGCGCGTCCGGCCGCGAACTCCGCTCCGGCGGATTCGCCGCCGACGTGCGGATCGCGGTCGAGATCGACGCCTGCAACGCGGTCCCGGTCCTGGTCGACGGCGAATTCTCGGATGCCGTACTCCACCACTCTTGACCTCAACCGCGGTTCAGCTCATACGGTTCGTGCATGACCTTCACCCCAGTCGAACTGAGCTATCTGACCTCCCAGCCGCTGGGTCGGCTGGCTACCGTCACCGCCGATGGGCGGCCGCAGATCGTTTCGGTGGGCTTCCGGCTCAACGACGACGGCACCATCGATATCGGCGGTCCCAGTCCGGCCGCGCAACGGTATCGGAATGTGCGGAGCAATCCGAATATCAGCCTGGTGGTCGACGATATGACACCGAATGATCCGGCCGAGGTGAAACCCGGCTGGGGACGAGGGGTCGAGATCCGCGGTGTCGGCGAGATTCTCGATGTCGAGGTGCCACCGGTGAATCCGAAATGGTTCTGCCCCACAGTCATCCGTATCCATCCGCGCCGGATCCGCAGCTGGCACATCGATCCCGCGAACCCCGACGGCAGCGCGCGGGATGTGCGGTAGCCCGGCTTCTCAGCCCTGGGCGTAGTACGGCCGTGACCGCTACGCCGGAATCGGCGAAGGTGGCTGTGCAAGCGAGTGGAAAGGGGCTGGTCGTGTACGCGACTGCCGGATCGGTCGGGGTACGCCGAACCCTGGCACGAATCGCGATAGCGACGCTGATCCTCATCGGCATGATCACCACCGCCGGGCAGAGTTCGGCGCAGTCTCCCGCGGAGCCGGTGACCGCGCCGAATTCGGTCGGCTGGTACTACCCGGAAGTCATACCTATCGAGCCGGTACCGCTGTATCCGTGGTACCGGCCGTACTACTCCTGGTATCCCTACTATTTTCCGGGCTTGTTCGGCAGTAGCTGAGGTGGCGGGGAAATCCGGTCGGTGTCGCATCCGAGACATCTGCCCTCGAACTCGTGTCACCACCCGTGACGCAGTGTCCGATTCGGGAGAGACTGCGTAGGGTGTACCCCGATTGGAAGGATAGATAGACCTTGACTGGCAGAACCGAACATCGCACCAAGCGCGCCGTGGCGCGGGTCGCCGTAGCCGGCGCCATCGTCGCCGCTCCCCTTGCCGCACTCGCCATTCCGGCCCAGGCGGACACCGTGGACAACCCGGCCGCCACCGAGATCGCACATCCGGGCCACGGGCACGGGCACGGGCACGGCCACGGCCGCAACGACTGGGACCGTCACGGTGACCGGGATCGCGACTGGAACCGTGGCTGGGATCGCAACAACAACTGGAACCCCTTCGACCGCCATGACAATGGCTGGCACGGTTTCCGCCAGTACATGCCTCCGGGCTTGTTCGGCAGCAGCTGATCCTCTCGCGACGCGGCCCGGCATCGAAAGGTGCCGGGCCGCTTGCTGTTCCTGGTGGCAGACTGTGGTAGGTCACCCGGAGCGAGTCGATCGGAGCGAAAAATGAAGGCGGTCCGTTTCACCCGGTTCGGCGGTCCGGAGGTTCTCGAGATCGTCGATCTCCCCGATCCGCATCCCGGTCCCGGCGAGGTCCGGATCGCGGTGCGCGCGGCGGGCATCAATGCCAGCGATTGGAAGAACCGCCGCGGTCTGATGGATGAGGACCTTCCACAGACCCTGGGCCATGAGGCAGCCGGTGTCGTGGACGAGCTCGGCGACGGTGTCACCGATGTCGCCGTCGGCGATCGTGTCTTCGGTGCATCCGGCGAACCCACAGCCCAGTCCGAGCTGACGGTGCTCTCGCACTACGCGCCGATCCCGTCCGCACTCGATTTCCCATCAGCCGCCGCACTCCCCGCAGCGGTCGAAACGGCGACTCGCGCGCTCGATCAACTCGGCGTCACAAGCGGCAGCACGGTACTGATCAACGGCGCCTCGGGCAGTGTCGGCGGCGCCGCCGTCCAGCTCGCCGCGATCCGCGGCGCCCGCGTGATCGGCACCGCGAGCCCCGCGAATCACGACTACCTGCGCGCTCTGGGCGCCGCGCCCGTCGCCTACGGCGAAGGTATGACCGAACGCGTGCGTGCAGTGGCCCCCGACGGCGTCGACCTGGCACTCGATATAGCCGGCAGCGGTGTGTTACCCGATCTCATCGAACTCACCGGCAGCCCCGACAGGGTCCTCACGGTCGCCGATTTCTCTGGCGCACAACAATATCGAGTCCGCTTCAGCCGCGGCGACACCGGCCGCGCCCTGCACGCGCTCGCCGAGATAGGCGACCTGATCGATTCGGGCCGCTTCGCCCTCCCCGTGATCCGGACCTTCCCCCTCACCGAGGTCGCCGAGGCACACCGCGTCGGCGAAAGCGGTGAAATACGAGGCAAACTCATCCTGGTGATCGAGCCTTCTTAGCCGGCGGCGTCGATCGCGGCGGCGACACCGTCGAGAATCAAATCCAGCCCGAAGGTGAAATCGGCGTCCGGGTCGGCGTCGGCGGAGGTGATGCCGTCGAACAGGCCAGAGGCGAGTAGTGCTGCCATATCGGGCAGCTGATCCGGGTCCACGAGTGCGCGCAGATTGCGGCTGTAGGCGTGCAGCACACCCGCCTCGTCCAGATCTGCTGCTGCCCTGCCCTGTTCGAGCTGGCGATCCGTCACGAACGCCTCGCGAACATAGCCGCTGACCACCATGATGGAGCCGACTTTCGCGGGCCAGCCCAAGGTGGTGTCGCGGAGTGCGCGCAGCCCGGCGTCCATCCACGCCACATTGCCGGGACCGCTGGGCGGACCGGTGATCGGCAGCTGGGTCAACCAGGGACGATGCCGATGCACCACCAATTGAGCTGTTGCCCAGGCACGCAACACCTCCCGCCACGAGCCGCGCGGCAGTTCGGGCGGCCGCCCCAGCCCCGCATCGCCCATCAAAACGAGCAGTTCATCCTTCGAGCCGACGTGCCGGTACAGCGACATCGGCGTAACCCCCAGGGCGGCAGCGATTTTCGGGAGCGTGGCGCCCGCGAGACCGTCACGATCGGCCAGTTCCACCGCCGTCGCCACCACTCGCTCGACATCGAGCGCGGCGGGGCGGCCCAGGCGCGAATCCACCGGCACCCGCCACAGCCGGGCCAGATGTTCGGGCACCTCCCGATCGGTCATGGAATTCCTGTCGTCGACGAAACTTGCCTTCCCCAAGCTTAGTATGGTCGTTATAGTATAAGACATATACTAATGATCGTCCCTGTTCGGAAGGACAAGTCCGTGAATACCGAAACCCTCCACCGCACTGCGGGCATCGCCGCCGTCGCCGGTGCCGCGCTCATGCTGATCGAGCTTCCGCTCTACTTCGTCTACGACGGGCCCCCGCCGGATTGGAACATCCTGAGTCGCGGACTGGTGGGCTTGGTCGCGCTCGTCGGCCTCACGGTGTTCATGTCGGCCTTCGGACATCTGGTGAAGGCCGCCGACCGCAGCTTCGAATGGCTGGGCTCGCTGGCCACCACCGCCGGCTTGATGTGGGTCACAGTGGCTTTCGTATCCATGGGCATGGAGATCGGCGCCGCCATCCAGGCACCCGATCCGATCGATCCCACCATCACCGTCTCCGGCACCTACATCCTCTACGGCACGGTCACCAGACTCCTGACCGCACTGTTCATGACCACCGCGGCCATCACGATCCTGCGTACCCGATTCCTGCCGGCCTGGGCCGGACGCAGCGCCGCCGTACTGGCGATGGTGAACGTCGCATTCGCGCCCTCGATGTTCTTCGGGAATACGCCCGCGAACTTCTACGCGGCAAACGGATGGGGAACCACCGCAACGGTTTCGGGGTTCACGATCATCTGGCTGCTGGCGGTGGGAATCGCGATGGTGCGGGGTTCCACGGCTACCGGCCGCACCGCCTCCCCGGCTCCCGCCATGGCATCACAGTAGACTCCGCTGTCACATATCAGCCGGCATACTTTATCCCGGTGAGCTTTTCGGAAGCCTCCCAGAGCAATTTCTGCCTGCTGCGGTCCCGCGATCGCGCGCTCGAACGCACGCGATCCGGGTAGCCGCGTATCTCGAAAAGTCCGGAAGGGCCGAAGTATTCGCTTCCCTTCGCCGTCGGATCGGTGGCAGCGCGAAGAGTCGGCAGTGCACCCATCGCAGGTGTGCGACCCAGTAGACGCGCAACCGCCAGGTTCGGCAGCCGGAAGGCCGCCGGGGAGTATCGGAAGACGTCGGTGCTCGCCCCGCCGGGATGAGCGGCCAGGGCCATAGCGGAAGTGTCGGCGAGTCGCCGGTCGAGCTCATAGGTGAACAGCAGATTCGCCAATTTGGAATTGGCGTAGAGGTTTCCGCGCGGGGCGACCGGATCATCCGGTTCGATGCGGCCGAAACGATGGCCGATACTGCTGACGGTGACCACGCGCGCACCGTGGGCCGCGAGCAGACGGTCGAGCAGCAATCCCGTCAGCGCGAAATGCCCCAGATGGTTGATGCCGAATCGGCTCTCGAATCCATCCCCGGTAGTCCCGGACAGCCCGACTACACCGGCATTGTTGATCAGCAGATCGATGCGGTCGTAGCGATCGCGAATCACCTCGGCAGCGGCACGAACCGATGCGAGCGAACCCAGATCGAGTTCCACCCGATCGATTTTCGCTCCCGGCGCCTGCCGGTCGATGCGCTCGACCGCGTTCTCCGCCTTGCTCGGATCCCGGCACGCGAGCACGACAACGCCCCCATGCTGGGCGAGCGCACGCGCGGTTTCGAATCCGAGCCCGGTGTTCGCCCCGGTCACAACGGCTGTCCGCCCCGCAAGATCGGGGATATCCGCTTCGGTCCAGTTCTGCACTGACCTCTCCTAACATGAACGGCTGGTTCATGTTAAAGTGAACCAGCCGTTCATGTTGTTTGGCAAGAGTGAAAATCAGGAGGTGACAGTGCCCGGTCGGCCCCGGCGCGCAGACGCACTGCGCAATCGCGAGGCGATCCTGACCGCCGCCCGCGACCTCGTCATCACGCGCGGACCGAATGTCGGCATGGACGACATCGCCGCAGCCGCCGGCGTAGCGGTCGGCACGCTGTACCGGCATTTTCCGACCAAACAGGACCTTGTCGACGACATCGTCACCGAGTTGTCCACCGCCGTCGGCGAGTCACTGGATTCCGCTGTGACCCGCGTGCACAACGGCACCAACCCCGCCGTCGACGAACTCATCGACCTCCTGCGCCGAGCGGTGATGGAGATGCGACAGGAACGCCTGCTGCGATTCGCCATCGGCACGGTCGCCGCCGAGTCCATCCGAGAACTCCAGGAACACGGCCGCGGCACGGTCGAGCAACTGGTCGCCTCGGCACACGACGCGAATGCGCTGCATCCCGATGTCACCACCGACGATGTAATTCTCCTGCTGGCAACCGCGCCGGACGATTCCATGCCCGATCCGGAGAAGCTGCGGTGGTTGACGCTGGCCCGACGGGCGCTCACGACGGGGGCGCCGGAGAGCTGACCGGCAGTTTCACCACCTGGGCCAGCGGCGCGAATCAGGCTGTCCCGGTTATCGATCCGAATTCTCGAGGGCTGCCACACACGCGGCGAGGTCGCCCAGCAGCCGTCGCTCGCGGGCAGGATCGAATGCACCGAGCATCTGCCGTTCGACCTCGGCGACGGCACGACTGGCAGATCGCAGTACACGCTCCCCCGCGGCCGTGAGCCGACTGGGCAGCGCCCGTCCGTGATCGGTCGCGGCCGGACGCACCAGCAGCCCACGCTCCTGAAGACCGCGCAGCACCTGATTCATTGCCTGCCGGCTGACGAAGGCTCCCCGCGCCAACTCCGCACTCGACAGCCCCTCCCGCTGACCGAGCAGTTCGAGGCAGGCGTATTGCGGAACCGTCAGCTCCAGCGGACGCAGTACGGCATCCATGCCCGCACGCAACGCGGTCGCAGCCTGCTTGAGCACATACCCCACCGCCAGATCGACATCTCCGACGCCATCACCTTGACTCATGTCAATATCTTGACATACGGTCGCGATGTCAACACATTGACATGAAAGGATCGATCCCATGCCCGTCACCGGACCGGATTTCATCGCCCTGCAGGTACGCGACCTCGACCGTGCCGCCGCCTTCTACCGAACCCGTCTCGGCCTCGAACAATCACCTATCAGCCCGCCCGGCGCCATCGTCTTCGCCACCAGCCCGATCCCATTCGCCGTACGCGAACCACTGCCGGGCGTGGATCTCGATGCCGCATCCCCTCGCCCCGGCCTGGGCGTGGCCCTGTGGTTGCACGCCGACGATGCCCAGGCACTACACGACGAACTCGTCACGGCCGACGTACCGATCACGGCTCCCCCGACCGACGGTCCATTCGGCCGCACCTTCACGTTCACCGATCCGGACGGGTATGCGGTGACAGTCCACGACAAGCGCTGAGGCAGCCGAAACCCGGCCGATGTCAACACCGTTGGGTCGGCCGCGAACGTGATACGGCCCTGGTGCGACTCATTCGCGCTCTCTCCACGCGCGGCATCCTGTTCGGAAAAGTGGAGTCGGCGCTACTGCCCGCACTGTATGCCGCGACGTCACCCGATGCGCAAGGCGGTCACCTGTACGGGCCCAACGGTTTCCGCCACTTGTCCGGCCCGCCGGCCGAACAGGAACTGTATTCGCACTTGCGCAGCGCCGATGACGCCCGCCGGATCTGGGAGATCTCCGAGGAACTGGTCGGCTTTCGGTTTCCGGCTTTGCCCGCCCAGCCGGCGAACGACGCGTCGCAGTCGGAGCCTTGAAGTCGTCGCGGTCGTCGCCGCGTATCGCGTGGCCGTCGTGGCCGTCGTGGCCGTCAGACAGATCCAAGCACATGGCGAGTGAAACAGACTGCAACACAAATCATTTCAGTCAATCGTCCAGCAGAAAGTTTCACCCCGATCACCTTGTCTAGGGTATGCCCCCACGCCGTTCACTGATAGAATTCGAACATGCATTCGAATGACGGGAAGATTGCGGAGCAGATCACGGGGCCTCTGCTCGCCGCTGTCTCCGACCTGTTCGAACGCTCGCTGATACCGCTGTCGGATGCAGAACTGGTGGCGGCGATGCGGGACGTGGAGACGTGCGCGCGGCGGTTGACCGCGATGCAGCATCGATTGCTGATCGAGGCCGAGGAGCGCGGCCTGCCCGCACGGACCGGCGCGAAGACGGTGAAGCGGTTTCTGATGCAGACGCTGAATGTGTCGAGCGCCGATGCGGGCAGCCGCGTCAACGCGGCGCAGTGGGTGGGGACATTCCACGATCTCGACGGCCAACTCCGAGACCCGCTATTGCCCTGCACGGCAGCCGCTTCAGCGGCAGGCGAGCTATCGGCCGATCATGTCCGGGGAATCGCACATGTGATGAACCGGGTCCCGCGCGGCGTAGCGGATTCGGATCGCGAAGCGGCCGAGCAGCTGCTGGCGGAGTTCGCGCGGTCGGGCTCGCCGGACGACATCGGCAAGGTCGGTGATCGTATCCTCGCCCACCTGGGCCCCGACGGCCGGCTCACCACCGACCAGGATCGCGCCCGGATGCGAGGCATCACGGTGGGGCGGCAACGCCCCGACGGCATGTCGACCATGCGCGGCGACATCGATCCCGTGCTGCGCGCCCTACTGGACCCGCTACTGGCCAAATACGCCCGCCCCGGTGTCTGCAACCCCGAGGACCCGGACAGTCCCGCCGTGGATATCCACTCGGTGGACCCCGCGATGCTCGCCGAGGCAGCACGGGCCGACCATCGCAGCGCCGCGCAACGCAACCACGACGCCCTGACCGCCATCCTGCGCTCCGGTCTGGTCACCGAAGACCTGGGCCGTCACCGCGGCATGCCGGTAACCACCGTGCTGACAATGAAACTCGAAGACCTGGAAAAGGATTCAGGTTTCGCGAACACCGCTACCGGTACCGCGGTGCCGATTCGGGAAGCGTTGCGACTGGCCGAGCGATCGCTCCCCTATCTGGCCGTCTTCGACCACGCCGGCCTCCCCCTGCATCTGGGCCGGATGAAACGACTCGCGTCCCCCGCACAGCGGCTGGCATTGATCGCCGCCCTGCGGGGCTGCTCTCGCCCGGGATGCGACGCACCGGCCAGCCTGTGCGCAGCCCACCACGTCCGCGACCACTCCAAGGGCGGCCCCACCGACATCACCAACCTCGTACTGGCCTGCGACTCCTGCCACGCGCTGATCCACGACGGACCAGGCGGCTGGAAAACCGTTGTGGAAGGCGAGTTTTCGCCGTTCCCCGGCCGCACCGGTTGGATCGCACCCGAACATATCGACCCCAGCCAGACGCCCCGAATCAACCACCGCCACCACGCCGACGAACTCCTGGCGGGGATCCTCGCCCACATCCACACCCGCGACGAACTGGACCGACAACACTGGTCGCGTGCACGATCGCGGCCACCGGACACCAGCGCCGCCTGACAACCCGACCAACGGCCGGGCGAACCGGGGTGCGCAACAGTCGCATTCGCTCACCGCCGCCGGTACGGGAGTGCCGGATCACAAGCCCGCAACTGTTTCGCACCACCTCACCTGGACCATCCAGTCCCCGCACCCGGCCGCGCGGTAGTCAGCCTCCGGATGCGAAAAACGGATTGACAGTCGAATTTCACACCCATACAGTCAATCGCCTCATGGGTACTTTGTTGTTCTTCCTGTAATCACGCCCCGTCGCGTCGAGCGCCACTCATCAGGTGAGTGCGCCTCCGCGTTCTTCACCCCCGGCGTCCTCTGGTCTCGTCCGGCTGCTCGGGCGCGTGGGTTCTTGTGATCCCGGCCCCGCGCCGAGAACAGGAGGATTGTCATGCTTACCGCTGCTCAAATCACCCTCTCCGAAATCAGCAAACGCTACGGTGACCGCGCCGTTCTCGACCGCATCTCGCTCTCGATCCGGCCCGGTGAAACAGTCGGGGTGGTCGGCGACAACGGGTCCGGCAAATCGACACTGCTGAGATTGCTCGCCGGAGAGGAACTGCCGACCAACGGCGATGTCTGCGTGTCGGTGCCCGGCGGGATCGGTTACCTTCCACAAACACTCGATCTGCCGGATACCGCGACCGTCGCCGAGGCGATCGATCTGGCGCTGATCAATATCCGCGAACTGGAAACCCGCTTACGCACTGCGGAAATCGAACTGGGCGCCGACGGGCCGCTGGAACCAGCGCTGGGCCGCTATGCGGAGTTGCTGGCGCGGTTCGAGGCGCGCGGCGGGTACCTGGCCGACCAGCGCGTGGATACCGCGCTGGCCGGGCTCGGGCTCCCGGGCCTGGCTCGGGACCGCACGCTGGGCACTCTGTCAGGCGGGCAGCGGTCCAGATTGGCGCTCGCGGCCACCCTCGCGGCGACGCCGGAACTGCTGCTGCTCGACGAACCCACCAACGATCTCGATGATTCCGCGGTGGACTGGCTGGAACGGTATCTGCGCGGCCACCGCGGCACCATCGTCGCGGTAACACACGATCGGGTATTCCTCGAGCGGATCACGAACGTGGTGCTCGAGGTCGCGGACGGCCAAGTCTCCCGGTTCGGTGACGGATACGGCGGGTACCTACGCGCCAAGGCGGCGCAACGGCGGCGGATGGTCGAGGAACACCAGCAATGGAAGCAGGAGCTTGCCCGCAACCGCCGACTGGCGGATTCGAATGTGGCGCGGCTGGACGCTATTCCACGCAAGCTTCCGCTCGCGGTATTCGCGACCGGACCCTTCCGAGCGCGCGGCCGCGATCACGGGGCCCGCGCACGGATCCGCAACGCCAAGGAACGCCTCGAGCGGCTCACCGATAACCCGGTGGCCGCACCGCCGGAGCCGTTGAACTTCACACCGGAGCTGAATTCACACGCACTGGTGTCCGGCGGGCCGGTGGCCGAAATGGCCGGCGTGCGGGTGGCCGGTCGGCTCGACGCCGGCGAGATAACCCTGGATGCCGGTGAGCGCCTGCTGATCGTCGGCCCCAACGGCGCCGGCAAGACCACGCTGCTGCGGTTGCTGGCCGGGGAACTGGAACCCGACAGTGGATCGGTGCGAGTACAGGGCCGCGTGGGCTACCTACGACAAGAGGAGGTTCGGTGGCCCGCCGAAATCACCGTGCTGCAGGCATTCGCCTACGGCCGCCCGTGGCATCCGCAGGAGTATGCCGACGAACTGCTGCGAATGGGCTTGTTCCGGCCCGACGATCTGGGTATTCGCGTCGGCGACCTCTCCTACGGACAGCGCCGACGCATCGAACTGGCCCGTCTGGTCAGCGATCCGGTCGACCTGCTGCTACTCGACGAACCCACCAACCATCTGCCCCCCGCGCTGGTGGAGCAACTCGAACAGGCATTGACCGGATACCGTGGCGCGCTGGTGATCGTCACCCACGATCGGCGAATTCGCGAACGCTTCCGCGGCACCCGGCTCGAGATCTATGACGGGGTGTGCGGGTATGGGAGCCCGGCGGCAGCGCGGACCGCATGACTTGAAGGTCAGTTGCTGTTTCCCACTTCGGTTTCCGATCGGCCATGTGGGCTGAACCTTCGTGTTCTGCTCGTGTCGCCTCTCGGCATATCTTCCTCGCGTGGCGAGGCTTCCCCGTCATCCGGCACCACCAAGGGGTTGACGATCCCTCCGTCGGGCGCGTATCCACCGCCCCGCTCGTAGTTTCGGCCGGTCGAGAGATCGTGAATATCGGTGATAGCGGCGAGGTCCGGTGGAATCCGACCACGCAGATGCAGAATGCTGGGCACGATCAGCAGTTCGACCTCGACGGTCGATACATGGTCGAGCAGAGCCTCCGGCACGATCAGACTGCAGCTGGTTGTCAGGCCGATGTATTCATAGCCCAGCCGAGCAGCGATCTGGCGAGCGCGATAGTCCAGGCCGACCACAGTCTTGACCAGGTCCACACAGACGTAACCCATGGCGCGTGGCGGTATCTCAGTAGTCATAGTTGTCTCCGAAAGGTCGGCGGATTCGACGCCGCTCGCTCTCCACTCGGCGCTGTATCGCGGCGACGGTGCGCTCCGGGGGAATTCGTGGGGGCCAGTACGCGATGGCGCAGTAGACGAGAACGGCGAGGATGATGCAACCGAGGAAGAGGAGAATCATCGGATATCTCCAAAGCTGTTGCGGCGCTGTATATTAAGATGTGCACGGCGCCTGTTGGCATCACGCATTGCTGTCGAAGCTTCGGAGCACATTCGCATGATCACTCTCGGTAGATGCGGGTTGGCACGCACCCGCCGCCGAGGATTCGGATCCACTCGGCGCCACAGGATCTGAGACACATCGACCCGGCGGCGGGGCTGCTTCGAGCTTCACGCACTGGCTGAGTGAACCGAAGGCACAGAACAGCACTGAGGTAATACGCTTCTGCTACTGGACAGTGAGATACGTCGATCGGGGGCAAGGATGATCGTCAGTACGTGGACCAGCGTCGAAGTGCGGGCTCTCCGCACCGCGGCACTTCGAATCACTCAGGAACAATTCGCGGAACGGCTCGGTTTCCAGCCTCCGACGATTCGAAAGTGGGAAAGGGCGACCCACGATCGGCCCGTTCGGGGCGATTCAGCTGCGGCACTGGATGTCGAGTTGTCACGGCTCACCGAGGAGCAGTGCGCCCGATTCAGGATGGCGGTCGCGGCACAGCAGTCTTCGCCTCCGGGCGCTCGGAACCCGATGACGCCCCCGCCGACAGACGATAGCCTGGATACGCACGGTGAGCTGAGCACCTACGGAATCGAGGACGAGGTGAAGCGGCGCGAATTCGGACTCTTGATCGGTACGGCCGTCCTCGCGGCTGCCTCAGACCCCCAGTGGGTTTCGAACCACATCGGAGTAAGCGATGCCCAACGGCTGGCCGAACGGGTCGCCGAACTCGCTGACCAGGACCAGACTACTGGTGGCAACGGACTGGTCGCGGCGGCCCTCGCCGAGCTGGCCACCGCGAAGCAGGGCCTGGAAACAGCCACCTTCTCCGACAGAGCAGGACGCTCGTTCATGAGCGCGGCCGGCGAAATGGCCATCATTACAGGTTGGTTGGCATATGACGCCGATCAGCAATCGCTCGCACGCCAGTGCTACGCAGACGCGTTCGCCCTCGCCAATCAAGCGGCAGACGACGACCTGACTATCCACGCATGTCTCAATGCCGCACACCAGTCGATCGCTTTGAGCCGAACCGGAAAAGCCAACCCACACCGAGCACTCCGCCATCTCGATCGTGCTCGGCAACTCACACGTGGCCGTCCGCCCGGCCGGATACACGCCCTGATCGCGATCCGAGAAGCACTTGCCTACGCAATCCTGAGGGATCGTCTCCTATTCGAGCGCGCGGTCACGACAGCATGGCGCGAGCTGGAAGCTGCTGTCTCATATGAACCTCTGGCCGAATGCCCACCGTGGCTCCGATTCGTGAACACCACCGAGATTCGATCCCATGAATCTCACGGATTCGGCGATCTGGGCGATGCACAGAAAGCGCTCGACTTGCTGGTGACTGCCGGAACCATCGAATCGACCGGGGCACGCAATCTCCTGAGCTACCGTGCCAGTGAGGCGACCGCCTTCAGCAAGACAGGTGACGTCGACAGCGCTGTCACCCAGGGACTATCCGTCCTGAGCGAGTTGGAAAATTCGATATCCTCGACACGCACCCTCCGATTGCTGGCTCCGGTTCGCGAAGCATCCACAACCCGTCACGAAGAGTTCGCCCAACGCTACGACAGGCTCCAGCTTCTAGGCACAAACGCATGAATCCTGACCTGTCCCCGGGCCTATCCTTCCGGCACTACGCGGCTACCGAGGCCCGTGCCCTCCGCTCCGAAGTGCGACTGATCTTTCAAGGCTCCTACCTCCCCGCCGAAGAAACCGGCGACGACTTCGCTTCCACCGAAGCGTTCATGCACCGCTTCGATACCTACACCGACCCCAGTCGGCCCCGGGGCTTCGAACTCGTTGTCGCTTGGTATGGAGACGAGCCGGTCGGTCAAGCGTGGGGCTGGCCGCTCAGTCATGACACAGGCTGGTGGTCCGGGCTGCAACTCGATGAGGTGACGTGCAGACTTTTACCACCGAGGACGGCAACCGCACCTTCGCATTGAGCGAGATCATGGTTCGCGATGAGTTCACCGGCCACGGTCTCGCCCACGCCCTGCACGATGAGTTACTAAGCGGCAGAATCGAATCCCGCGCCACGCTGCTGGTTCGGCCAGCCAAAGAGCGGGCTTACGGCGCCTATTTGCGATGGGGATGGTCGCGTGTTGGTGCGCTTCGTCCGGATGGCCCGACGCACCGCAATTCGACGTGCTGATGCGAGACCTTTAACGTAAACACCTCATCGCTGATGGATTCAGCAAATGGATGAGCTGATGCTCCTAGTGTGGCCGTCGGTTCAGCTGTTGGTCGGGTCACCTCCACAGACAGCCGTACCGGAACGCAACGCGCTCGGTGCATGTGGGCTCGGCAGCCAGTAGACCTGGCCGATTGCGCATTGACAACTGCCAGAGCTCAGACGTTTTCCGACCGGCCCGAGGGGCTGGGCGATACAGTACCGCTCGGCGAAGCCATCGACTTCGCAGCACTATTGGACGTGGACTGTAACCCGCGACCACAGAACATACTGAGTTGGACGACGGTGGGTCGGCCAGTGCACCATTAAGAGTCCGAGCCGCGAGACCCGCCACTGTTCCTTCATGCAGGGACACGTCGCTGCCGGAGTGGTCATGCCTCATCAGGCTGCGGAACTCGCGCCCATACACTCTTGTACGCTAGGCTTCATGTCGCAGAGCGGAACGTCCAGATCCTGGGCATCCAGCCCTGGGCGGCGACGCAACATGCAGGCGAACCGTTCTCGAGATACCCAGCCGGAGATGATGGTCCGCCGCAGGCTCCATCGGCTCGGCCTGCGATATCGCGTTGCAATAGCCCCTCTCCCCGCCTTGCGTCGGCGTGCCGACATCGTGTTCACCAAGATGCGTATTGCGGTGTTCATCGACGGCTGCTTTTGGCACGGATGTCCGACGCACGGCAGAAGACGCTTCAACCACAACGCCGACTATTGGCCCACGAAGATTTCAACCAACAAGACGCGCGACACTGACACCACGGAACAGTTGCGCCGCGCAGGTTGGACCGTCATGCGGTTCTGGGAGCATGAAGATCCCGAAGTGGTCGTCCAGGCGATTTGCCGCGTTGTCTGGGCGAGTAGTGGGCCTCCCTAAGGCTACGAGGAAAAGTAACCCAAGTCCGGCGTTTCGAACGTCCCAACCACCAGGCCCCTGTCGAGGAATCGGTTAAATTCCTCGCAACTAGTCTCCGGGATTAGCGCGCATCCATGGCACGCAGCAAGGTTGCAGGAGTCCGGCCCCTGCCCCCTCTTCCCAGCGTCCATACACACGGGGTCTGTTGAACACCACTGGGCGTCGCTCAGCGCCGACGCAAATACTGGTCGCAGGCGGTCGGCGCGGGCCATACGCACAAGCCCGCCCATAGTTCCTTCTGAGTCACCAGCGGCCGTGTAGATAAGCAGTCCGGCCATTCTGCGCCCGTTGTCACGTGACACGTACAAACGCTCTCGCAACGAGGCCGAGCTATATCCACAGGTGAAAACTAGCTCATTTATAAGTAGATGCGCCAGCGTATGCAGCATGACCATGCGTGGAGAAATATCTCGAGGTCGCCCGCCTCTGTCGGTGATAACTTGGCCGTAATTATCAGCGATCAGGTCAGCGCGCTCCTGGACATCGCCACGTGACTCCCATGCTTCCAATCGTTCCGGATCGAGCTCGAAGTATATTCCCTCGCCCTTTACAACATAGGCCGGCAGCCAATCCCGGTCAGGAAGCAGCGGTCTACGACGGAGCAACGCTTTACCAGTGGATACCTTCAGCTCTCGGTCCCGTCCTCGGGTGAAGCCACGAAGTGCCCGAGTCTCGCGTAACACAGTCACGCTGCGGACCCGCTCGATATGCCCTGCCAAAGCCGCATGAACACCAGGATCAGAAGCTCGCAATTCATCGTCCTGCGGTGTCCCGCGGATCATCTCGAACTCGGGAAAACGCCACATGCCGATATCTTCAGACTCGTGATCATTATCTGTGCCCGTGTCCTCCCCGATTCCGAAGCGATCACAGTAGGCCGCGAGTAACTCATCGTCCGAATAGGAATCGAACAGTTCGGCGGGCAGAAGACCCCGTAACTGTTGCGCCGTTGCATCGGCACGCGCGAAGGAATGCACCGCGTTGATCACCGGCTCAACTTCGGGGCGCCGTAGAAGCTCGCGCATTGCACCGCTGACAGCACCTACCTTCTGCGGCAAGAAAATGGATGATTCCACGCGCGGAAAATAGACATTACCGGCTGCACGGAGCGCGCCACGGACCGGCTTGTCGCACTGCCCACTAGATTCATGGAGCCACGGCCGCGCCCCGGTGCATAGGTGCGGGTCGGCGCGCCCCTGAAGGTCCTGAGTGAGGAGGGTGCTTTCCTCGCCGACTTCACCCACGCGACCCGCCGTGGTGATGCCCCGCAGCGTCCGTTGTGCACCACACCCCTGGCGCTCGTCTCGCTTGTTCTTGGCATCATAACCACAGCTCACCATCTGCCCTTCCAAGCCTCCGCCGCCGGTCGAAAACAGGCGAAGGGTACCCTCGCAGCCGGGGTTATTGGAGCGGTGGACCCACTCACGGAAGGGGAAGTCATCGATATGACCATCCTCGCAGATGGCGACGAACGGCACCTGAGACATACGCGGTCCCTTACCCCGAGTGCCCGCGTGTGCAGGGTCTCCGCAACGCACCACATCCTGGAAACTGGGCGTAACCAGCGTAAGGCGCTTGCAGTACATGCAGAATGCGTAGCACGGAAACCGCAGTACAGGAACGGTCAGCCTCGCATTTCGATGGTCACCACCTATGCCCGGACGCCAGTCTGGCGGCAAGCGAAACTCTTTGACGTGGAGACGTGCCTCCAGCCGCCAATCGTGGACAACGAAGTCTTGTAAGACCAAGTCGCCGTTGTCTTTCGGGAACCAGTGGTCCAATCCCGCTGTAATGACCGAGGTCCCATCGACCAGCACACTCATTGCGCCAACCCCGAACGGAGAGACCAGCTGGGCCCGCCGAATGCTCCCCGATGTCATGCATCTTCTCCCTTCGCGTTGATATCTTCGTCGACGTATGCGAGCGTGATTTTCAGACGGCACTCCGCATCGACGGTGCGCATACTCATCGGGGTGTCCCACGTGATGTTCTTATTGTCGGGATCGGCAAGCGCCCCGGCAGGGCGCATCAGGCCTTGTTTAGGATCACCGTTGAAGTACGATGTGGCTGCCCATGCGGTCCGTTCGCCTTTCGCCCATTGACGGGAGCGTTCATTTGCCCAGGCGTCGAAAACGGGAAGTTCCTCGTGATCGACGAGGTCGGCTCGCGCCCGCAGAAGCGCAAGGGCGTCATCGAACTCCTTCTTAGGGAAGGGACTCGGCTCTAGGCCAGGATCAACTTGACGCATCCGAGAGATGGCAGCAGCGTGTAGTGCTCGCTTGAGGACTGGCTCAGAAAACGGCGTCACTGACGTCGGTTCGACCTGAGCGTAGAGCTGCTGATGGTAGTTTCGGAATCGCTCGTAATGGCTGCGGTCGCGCGGCTTGGCGGCACCATAAATCGTGATCACCAGTCCGGGGCTGAGCTCGGCTCTGCGGCCGACGCGACCGCTGACCTGGATGTACTGCGCCGTGGTCTTGGGCTGACCAACGATTGTCATCAGCCCCAGGCGGTCGATATCCACGCCAACCTCGATGATGTTCGACGCTAGGCATATGTCGACACATTTTGCGTTCTCAGGGCACGCACCGCTTGGCACACATTTCGCGCGTTCGGCGCAGTCTGGGTGAGGCAGCTTAAACTCTAAATCTTCGATCGCCTTCGGGATCTCGTCGCTACGCCGGCGTGATGTCAGCTCCATTGTCGTTGCGCGGCCAGCGTTGGTGGTCGATGCCATCTCGCCGTTGAAGCCCCACGAGGTAGTCGGGAACGTCGGATTCCAGCAGCGACACGTGTTGCCGAGCTCACGGAGGCTGTTCAGGAAGTTCAGGTTCGTCCAGTATCCGTCGCGATCAGCTCTCGGGAATTTCGGTCCCGCCTGCAGGGTCGCGGCGGCAACGCGGACCTGAACGGTCTGCATCGAGCCGAGCGACGCGCTCATCACGCCGAGATAGCGGCGACCTGGCTCGGGGCTTCCGTCTTTCTCGCAGCGGCCGGTTCGGCGAAGAACGAATGACCCTCCTCCAAGACCGTGTGGCGGGAAATAACGCGACCTCCTGTCGCCCGAACAGCCCTTGGATCTGGTCTTCATATCGGCGGACGGTTGCGGTGGAGGCGATGATCTTCGGCGGGAATAGGCTTCGCGCCGCGCTGGTCGGTCGTCAGAGATCATCGATGACCGGCTCGTACAGGCCGACCATCGATCCGAGCGGGCCCGAGATCAGGTGCAGCTCGTCCTGGATGATCAGGCCCGGCGGCGAATACCTCGCGACTGCCGTTGTCATCCAAGACCGAAGAGGCTCGGGCTGCCGGGACTGCCAGGCCATCATGGCGAACTTGTCGACGGTACCGATCACGATCGACGGCCGCGACTCGTAGATATCCTCATCGACGACGTGGACCGGTAGGCCCGCGCCCGCCGCTGAACCGGCACCAGGATCGACGCAGCGGAAGATGACCTTTCGCCTACCTGTCATAGCCCATACGTCCTGGCCGCTCTTGCCGCGACGGTTTCGTGCCCATCTCGATCCCGCACCATGGGCAGCGAGCAAGCAGGAATTGGTTCTGAGCTCATTGTGGTTGCGGCGTCAGCTCCTCGAAGCTGACGCCACGGCCTGCCTTCCAGGTGTTCGGCGTCGATGAACCGTTGCCGAGCCAGATGCCGATGCCGAACGGCGCCGTCGCCGAGTTCCTCCTCGTTGTCCGACCGGATGTCTTCCAGTACGCATACCAGCGACGCGGCGCGAAGAAACTGCTGCGCTGTCAGCAGACGCAGTGTGTAGCGCATGAGCGTGTCGGTGCCCGCGTCCTCGGGTTGCGTAGCCGCCGGGCCAGCAAGCTATATGGCCGCAGCACCGAGGTACGCCTCGGTCTTACCGCCACCGGTCGGGAAGAAGATCAGGTCGACGAGGGTGCGCCTGGGTCGTCCGGGGATTCGACCATCTCAGGCAGGCTTGCGAGGATGAAGGCGATTTGGAAGGCACGCCACCGCCCGAGCCCGCTGTCGGTGCATCGCCACGGGATGAGGCCCCTTGGGCCGGTATAGCCCGTTCGATCCGCGCTCACTTCTCGAGGCTCTAGGCGCGAACGTACCTGCTGATAGAGCATGGCCCTGTTGGCCAGCCTGAAGGCCCGCGCGGCAGCGAGGACTCGTTCCGACGAGATACCATCCTTCCGCATTCGATCAAATGCCTCCCGGCACAATCCATGTGGCGGTCGCGGCCTTCTGATACCTCGGGATGACAAATCCGGGACGAGTCCTTGCTGCGATCTTCGATCCAGTCGCCATATAGTGACAGCACTTTCGCCACCTGTGCGGCCCTCTCGGTAGAGCCTCGGCGAGCTCCTCCATGCTGACACTCACCGGCCCGCGGCCGCCCTCATCGCGTTGCCTCGTAAACATTCGGCAGTCAAGCTCATGACTTCATACGACGGCAGCGCATCTGCAGCAACGCTTGGCACCGAGGGAATTTCGCCCTTCACGGCTGGCGCGTCGGACCACTTCGCCGCACAGCCGTGCCCGACCGCATAGGTCCGCTGCCCGCGGTAGAGCAGCGCGATGGAGTCCTCTTCTTCGTCTCACCGGTCTGCTCGACCTCCGGATACGGCTCGATGCGGAGGCCATCACTCAGCTTAGCTGTGAAGCCCATCTGGAATAACGCACTGCCGGGTCCCGTGCCAACCACTTGTCAATCGACCGCCACAGTCACTAGACGCAATTCCGGATCTGACTCGCCGGGCACCAGCGGTGAAAACCGACACTGATGGAACAATGCGTGGCGGTTGCCTCAGAGGCAGGCCTCACCAGGGGGATCGTTTCTAGGAGCGTTGCTTCTTTTCGTGGCGCAATATGGTCGGCCGACACAATAGAATTCCGATACGAAGGGCCGACGGACCCACCAGTGACTAGGTTTCTTGGGCCGCCCGGGGCATGTTACTTTGAGCGGGTCGTAGTAGGCACCGGTAATCCGAATAGTTAGTCGACCATCGCCCGAGGGTGCCCGGACTTGAAGGAGATCGCTATGGCCGACGGCTTCCGGCGGTTGGCGTCGGAGAGATCGAAATCATCGGAATCTGTTGCCTCTTGTCTACGTAGCCTTTGATGGTCGGCCGCCGGCCGATCGGGGTTCACTTCATTTGCCGAGGCCCGCCACCCAGGGACTGATCGTCGTCTCGTCCTCTCCCGGCTGGCATTCCTCCGGAAACCCACCGCTATAGAGGACTCCAACGCCGTAGCGGCGCAGAGGATCCGAACGGGTTAGACTTCCTCAAGTGTATGCGGTCATGAAACTGACCATTCAACTCTTCTTTGGTCTCGAAGGCATAACTCGACCCTGAACAATCCAATGGGGTACCGATCGGTGCTTCGCCGGACATCGGTCCGAACAGCTCACGCCGAACTGCGGCCTCAACGACTTCGCGCGCTTCAAGCCCAGTCACAATGTTCCCTTCAACCCTGCGATCCCTGTGCGCTTTTCAACGACACCGCAGAGGCGATCGGTTGCCCTGGTTAGGCCGACGTACAGAACCGACTCCAGGTCCGGCACCAGCTCGCGGTCCACGTCGGTTACGATCACCGCAGGTGCCTCCAGCCCCTTGAAAGCATGAATCGTCGAGTACCGCAGCCTGCCCTTCCTTGGTGATCGTCCGTCGGCAGGTTCCAGCACCCTCCGCAACCACGGGTCCTTCGTTGTGGCTGCGACCGAGTGCGTTCCGAGCGGACTCAACACCACGATCTCGCTCAGATCGAAACTCTCGTCACGGAGCGATTGGACGGCTTCCCGGAGGCGCGACGACTGGTCATCCCCGCGTAAGTACGCCAGCCAAGATGGATTCACCCCATCGTCGTCACGACGGAACTTCTGATAGCCAGGGGAAAGACGGCTGAACGTATTTACGCTATATCCGATGCGGGGCAGATTTCGGCAGTTCATCGTCAGGCGATGTCGTGGTAGATGCGGTATGCGCTCTTCAGTAGCCGCTCCCCCGTGCCGTTATCATAGATTGCCTGGCGCTCAAAGTCCGCGAACAACAGCACTTTGCCCGTTGCTAAACCCCCTTTGACCATAAGATCAAAGATTTCCATATATGGCTCACGCGCGAGATCCTGGACCTCATCGATGATCAGGAAGTCACTCGCACCGTCGCCATTGAGATCCAGCAACGTCTCGATTACTCGTTCCGGTAGCTCAACCTGCCAGAACTTGTCGTCACCGTGTCGGCGCATTGATATCCCGCCAATGCCATTAGCTGGCGGTGGAACGTGCCGACAGTCAACTTGGGGTCGGCCGACGTATCTGCCATCAAACGTTGCCCAAGCAACCGGTTGAAACAGATCAGCCGACCGCGAGTGCCCCTTCGCGATCTCACGGCGTGCAGCCTCCATCGCAAGGAATGTCTTCCCCGACCCTGCCGGCCCCTTAAAGAGAACGGCCTGGTTGTCGGCCATCGCATCAAGCGCCTCATACTGCTCGTTGACGAACCGGACTAGCTGCCCCTCTCGGCCCGATCGGATGTCACCGGTCACCACTCCGAGTTCGAAATTTGGGCGCAGCAGCCTCCCAATTCGTATGGTCGTTTTTTCATCGGGACCGATCTCTCTGTGGGAGAAGGAGGCTAACGTCTTCTCTAAATGAGCAATGCCGCCCGCGAAGACACGCCGTATGGCCCTGATCGGATCCTGCCTCAGGTCTTCCGCGTCAAGCACTTGCCAGTTCGCCCACTCTGGTGAGGGTTTAAGCAAGGTTCGCGCTCTCACTGCAGTGAACCAGACAGCGCTCAAAGTGGGGACCGAGTGCATGTCGACCTTTTTCTCCAGCTGCCGACGAAGGGAATGCATAGCGTCACTCGCCTGGGTGAACGGCCCTCTGGTCGTCGCCCGGCGACGCCCCAGATACCATGCGCCATCGCGCACATCGATCTGCTCATGCGACTTCACCTCGATCACCACTAGACCAAGTCCTGGGGCGATCACCACGAAGTCGGCTTCCCCTTCAGGATTGCGAACGTGCTCAGCGATATTCAGCGAGTGGAGCACGATCCAATCGTCGGCGTCTCTGCTCCCTGCTAGCGCGCGATAGACAGCTTGTTCTCCGGGCGGCGCATCGTCCGGTACGAACGGAGGGATCATTCGAGCCACTTCGCACTCCTATCAAAAAACGGAACCCGGATCTGTTGGCGGGGCACGATTTCCGTGAACGGCGAACGAGCCAGCACCCTGGTTACGAGCATGCCGCGAAACCCGGCCCTTTTAAGATCCAAGTGCAAGATCCCATCACGTTCCAGGGCCTGAAGGTCAGCCACAGCTACCGCTTCCTCCAGCTCTTTCCGGAACTCTGTGCTTACCCGGTACAACGCCCGGCGCAAGCTGATCGCGTTGCTACGGGTGGGCTCTGTCGGCACCGCAAGCCACTCCAACAGCGCCACAAAGTCGGCATCTCGCTGCGGACATATCAGGCGTGACTCCGTCCAGGCGCGAACCTGCCCCGCGGAACGGACACCGCGAGCGCTCAGCTCCTCGCTAGCTTGCCGAGAACCCAGCACATCCAAATGCTGTTGAAGTGTCCTCTTCCAACGTTCCTGAGTGGCCAAGATTTCCCCCACGCGCACGCCGAGCGCACGTAGAGCTCCTTCGTACATGACACCGCGCTCCGTTGCGCCTTCTCGCAGCACCAGATAGGTCCCCGGCAACACAGCAGAGACAGGCTCATATCCGACACGGTCACCCTCCGGCTGCCGCGGATTGAGTGAACGGATCCGATCGCCGTCATCCAGCCAGATCGCCATGCCCCCGCCAAGCAACAGTTTCCACGCCTCAGCCTCATCACCAGTCGGTTCGCGATCTTCCGACACGCGGCTTCCCCAATTCGGCTGCGGGAAATAGGTATCCGCCACCTCGGCCTCGCCGGGCGCATCATACGAAAGCTCCGAAACGGAGCCGATCTCATGAACGATCGCCTTGACAGCCATGCGGCCCTCAGCGTGACCGCCGAGACTGGATTCTGGTACCGAGCGATCGCGGAACCAGGCGGGAAACACGAAGGTCACCCGGTCGGTTATCGGTGCCGTCACCAAGGATGCAGGCACGAATACCGGGGGTGCCATAACATAGCTCTGGTCGACATCGGACGGGGATCTGCTGACCATATCGCTCGGCACCAATACTCTCACGCCATACCCGTCGAGCCAGGCCTGCATCCCAGCGCGCGCCGTTCCTTTGTTCGCCACAACAACGCAACGCTGCGCACCGACCTCCGCAATGGACTCCAATAGGAGCGGCCCAAGCGGCGAATCCGACTCTCCGACAGCCGCCGCGGCCGCTGCCAGCTGGTCGAGCAGCCACTCCGCAGCAACAAAGGAGCGAAGGCGGCGCGTTTGCCGCAGCATCTCCTCGATGGTTTGCGCCAAGACAGGCTGGTAGCTGTTCGGCTGAGGATGCGTTAAGCGTCGCCACCGCAACGCATTCGCCGTCTGGAGCAGGTCCGTCCATGCCTCGCTGCGATCCGCTCCCAGTTCGTAAAGTGCCCTACGAATGACCGCATTGAGCTGAGCTCCAACTGGGTCGCCGACCGCGAAGATTGAAACACCACGATCCAGTACGGAGCGAGCTGCATCGTAACGATGGATGACGTCACGGATCCGGCTCACAATGCCACCGTGAAGGCCAACGCTTCAACAGCGCGCGGGGGTGCCCATTTCAAATCGTCGACCACGGATATCGGGCGGCTGTTGGAGAGCCGCGCTTCGATAATCAGCCCAGCTGCTGAGTCGTCGGCGATCGATCGATCGATAATGCACACCACGATCGGCACTGTGATGTCGTTCAAGTATTTAATCGCCCCATAGCCGTCGAGAATCGTCGTCAGGCACAACGCCGGAAACGCCGCTCCCTCACCCAAATGCGCCGACGGAATCACCGGTGTTGACCAAGTAGCTGCCCGTTCGGCGTCTGGCAATACGTAGGAGCTGAGTCGCGTTCCCTCACTCTGCTCGTCCGCGCCGTTACCGATAACGGCGCCCAAATCTTCACGCAACCACTTGGCCGTACCGACCAGCGCCAGGTCCATGGGCGGAGCTGCCAGCCGCTCCAGCCAGTTATCGGCTGCCCGCGTGAGCGTCGCCAGGAATCCGGGCTTGGGCACCTCCTCGCGACCAGCAACAGATGCTGCCTCGTCCAGCACCTTGACCGCCCTGTACCGTGCCACGAGAAACTGGCGCCCACCGATGATTACTCGCGGATCGGGTCGGTTCTCCTCCAGCATCGAAAAGGCCCCCGTCACGATCAAGTTGTCAGTCACTCCGCGTAGAAAAGTAGATCTCTTCGCTGCGCGGAACACCTCGATCGGCGGGTCAAGTATAGGTGCAGGACTCGACAGTACCCAGCCTGCCCCAATCAAAGCGGCCACATAGTCGCGGCACGGCACGGCAATTGCAACTACTAGCTGACGACCATCGAGTCTTTGCTCGTATCGCCTGAGGAGCGAGCCAAAGCTCACGAAAGCGCCGATCCACGGCGCAGCTGCAAGTGGCGCACCGAAGTCGTCGGCGAGCCCCAGCACGGTGCGGGGACGAGTCGACGCTGCTGTCATAGGCCCTCCCCGGACCAATTGAATTGCGCGTCTTACTGTCGGAAGTAACCAGAGGCAACTCTACCGACAGAACCCATGTCATGCCGAGATCGTCAGCAGGACAACAGAATTGTGAACAACTGTATCAGCATCAGGCACTCAGCACCTCGCCGTCGGCCAAGTCGTCGGAAGCCTGGTGCATCGCGGACTTGATGGCCAGAGCAAGAGACTGAGCGAGCGGCGGCGGTACTGCATTGGACACCTGCTCTACTTGAGCAGAGAGCGTTCCTTCAAGTACGAAATCGCTTGGGAACCCTTGAAGCAACATGGCCTCGTAAATGCTGAGTCGTCGATGACCATCGGGGTGCACGTGAATCTCACGGTGCCCATAGGCCACCGTTGGACTGGGCTTGTCCCACTCCAAACGCCGGAAGCTCCTTCCAGCCCGATTCGCCCCACCGGGCTGCGAGAATCGCTTGGATACCGGCCGCATCGTCCAATGGTTCTCATGGTGCGGAATATCCGACTTTGCAAGGATACGGGAAAAGTAGACAGGTTCAGGTAGGGAACCGATCACCGAGCGAACTGTGAGGTCGTTCGCTTCTATTTTCGCCGGCTGGAAACCGCGAGCTACCACATCATCTCGGAATCCAGAAATTATTACTCGGTTCCTGGTCTGAGCGACTCCATAATCCAGCGAGGAGTATTCTGTAGCATCCGCGGTTAGTCCGATCTCTTCAAACTTCGAAAGGATGCCATGGAATATGACTGAATGTTTGGCGTCCCGAATGCCGAGAACATTTTCGAATAGCACGAACTCGACCTCGTACAGCCCCTGGAGCGCCTCGACGACCTGCAAGTAGAGGAGCGGGAGGAGATTCCGAGGATCGTTCGGCGCTGAGCCCGTGTTTGCACGCGAGAATCCCTGACACGGCGGCCCACCAATTACTCCGATGGATTCCCCTGGAATAAGAAGTCCATTCAACTGTTCAAGAACACCATCTGGGCCAAGCTCTTCGAGGTCAGCGGTTATCGAGGATGTCCCCTTGAAGTTGCGTCGATGAGTCTGGATGGCCGCCGATGACTTGTCGGCCGCGAATGCCAACTGAAAGCCAGCATCTCGGAAACCAAGATCGAGCCCGCCAGCACCTGAGAACAGACTAACGATCTTGGGTAGCACCGCAGCGGTCTGATGTGCTGCGGGTGAGCGTCGGGCCGACCGAGGCCGGGAATCCGGAAGTCCCCCTTCGACTGGGGCTGGGACGCGGTTCATACCACTGACTCTAGCGGTCGACCTCCACATGGCTGACTGGAAGCGGAGATCGACACGGACGAGCCGGAGAGTTGCCATCTCCACCTCCACATCCACGAAATCAACTGCACCGTCGTTGCTTCCATCTTGAGCTGTAGCGAACCAGGCCCACGGGCCTCCCCGCCTGCATCGGGCAGCAGACTCATGCGGAACACGTTCACCCGCTTTCAGAAACTCCCGTTCGACACCGCGGCATCCCCCCACATCGCGTTACCCGCGCGGCTGCACAGACCCATTCCGGTGACGAAGGTATACTCCAACTTCAGGTTCAGAACGCCATCCACCGGAACGGATACGTTCTTAGACTGGCCGAAGCCGAGCGGACCAGAGCTGATTATCGGGCTGCCGGCGCGGTATACGTCAAACTGGACCACCGAGTCCGCCTGCCCGTCGCCCGTTGACCGACGATCGTGTCGAAATGAGACCATTTGCGAGACAGGTTGTATGGAACCCGGCGTGCTTTTCGCAGTCGCCGAAGCCGTCGTACCTGGTCATTTTGGTCGTCGTGGTCGCCATCGAAGAGTGCACGGTCGGACCGCCTGCTCAAGTCAGCCCGGAAGTGATGGTTACCGTCCGCAAGGTAGTAAATTCAGCATCGTGCAGCGAATTCCTGCGCTTCCCAGGGAGATCCAGAATCGCACCGACCAGAGCCACCAAGGCGGCCAGGGCCCCGATCGCCGCTCCCCACCTGGCCAGTCGACCCGTTCCGGCGCTCGACTCTTCGGCCTGCCCTTTGCTTTCCCTCCTCACATCGGGTACGTCGCCCTGCCTTGCCATGCCGAAATACGCTAGTGTCCTGGTCCTGAAATCTTCGCCATATATTTAGCGAGTGAGTCGAGGATCTCCTCGGCGGTCTTACGCCAGACGAACGGTTTCGGGTCGGCGTTCCAGTTTTCGATCCAGCTCTTGACGTCTTTCTCCAGTGCCGCAACGCTTTTGTGGACACCGCGGCGCAGGAGTTGGTCGGTGAGGAGCCCGAACCAGCGCTCCACCTGATTCATCCACGAGGATCCGGTCGGGGTGAAATGCATGTGGAAGCGGGGGTGTTTGGCGAGCCAGGCGTTGATGGCCGGGGTTTTGTGGGTGGCCAGGTTGTCACACACCAGATGCACGTCTAGTTCGGCAGGCACGGCTTTGTCGATCGAGACCAGGAATTTCTTGAACTCGGCTGCCCGGTGCTGCGGGTAAAGCTTCGAGATCGCGGTGCCATCAGCGATGTTGAACGCCGCGAACAGGTCACTCACGCCGTGACGAACGTAGTCGTGGCTGCGGCGTTCGGGCATACCGGGCATCATCGGCAGCACCGGCTGCGACCTATCCAGGGCCTGCATGCCGGATTTCTCGTCCACGCACAGCACCACAGCCCGCTCCGGCGGGTTGTGATAGAGGCCCACGACATCGACGACCTTGTCCACGAACTGCGGATCGTTCGACAGCTTGAATCCGCCGACCAGATGCGGTTTCAACTCGAACTTGCCCCAGATCCGCCCGATCGTCGTGCGCGAGAGGCCACTTCGCTTGGCCATCGAGGTCCTCGACCAGTGCGTCGCGTTCGGTGGCATCTGTTCCAACGTCGCAATCACCACGTCTTCGACCTGGTCGAGCAGGATCGAGGGCGGCCGCCCCGGGCGAGGCTCGTCGACCAGACCCGCGAGACGTTGCTCGATAAACCGCCGCCGCCAGCGAGCCACCGTGCTGGGCATCACCCGCAGATCCTCGGCCACCTGCTTGTTCGAATCCCCCGCGGCACAAGCGAGCACGATCTTGGACCGCAACGCCAACACCTGCGAAGTCTTCGCCCGCCGAGACCAACGCGTCAACTGCTCACGCTCCTCATCGGTCAATACCAGCTCCGCCTTCGGCCGCCCCATCCGCTCGACATCGCACAATCCATCCAGCCGTGATTCGGCAAACCGCTTGCGCCACTTGCCCACCGTCATCGCGGTCACGCCGAGATCGGCAGCCAACCGCTCGTACACCACCCCAGGCCCGGCGCAAGCCAGCACGATCCGCGCCCGCACCGCCAACCGCGACGAACTCATCCGCGACCACACGACAAGCTGGTCCCGCTCGTCATCGGTCAACACGAACTCCACATCATCACGCCCGGAACCCGACACCCAAACACCATAGATAATTAGAGCCAAAATTTCGGGACCGACACACTAGTCTCGCGCTCGGCGTTCTACAGTCCTCCGTTTGAACGACACGACGCGGCGGTTACACCCTCAAAGAGACTCCTGCCCCAAGGCCGCGTGCGCCTCACTACGCAACAGGTCATAGACATACGAACGATCACCTTTGCGGCTCACCCACACTCCTCTGGCGGCATCTCGCCGTGCCCGAGATCATCGAATGGGCGACCGAGGACCACTTCCGATTCTGAACACACCGACCAGCAGAAGCCTGGCAAACGACGGCACCCGACGTCGAGATCCGTACCGTCCGAAGGACGGAAAGCCATGAGCTGCGCCTTCATACGAGAACTCGTTGGTCAGGCTATCGCCCCTTCTGGCAAACCTCAGGATCATCGTCAGGATCGAATCACCTCGATCAACGACGACCATAAGGTTGCGAAAACCATTGGTAAGTCCTACTTCTGAGTGTCATAGATCCTTAAACACAGCGCGGTACTACCGCGGGCGCAACACCACGATCCCCGGAACGGTCTGCAGGTACTCCCCCAGCGGCGTATCCACCACCTTGTTGTTCTCCGCCAGCGACGAAGCGTTCCGAAAGACCGGACCATTCGGCGTCGCGACGAAGATTCCCACGTGAGTCACATCCAGCCCCGGCGCATCGGCGTAGGCGCCGACGAAGTCGCCGGTTTGCAACCCGCGCATGACGTTGTCGTCCACTGCCGAACTCGGGATGTAGGTGATGGCGCGGTCGACTACCGGGATGCCCGGAAGGTAGACGCTTCCGTCGCCCTTGGCGTTCAGTTGCTTGGGAACCGTGACCGCCGCCGGGGACAGGCTTCCTGTGATGTCGGTGGCCGCCACAGTCGCCACGTTCGCCCAGTCGGTGAAGAAGTGCTTTCGGTGGGTGAAATCGACCTGGTCTCCGGCGTAGCGGGTGTCGATCAGGTTGGCTACGAATTGGTTTCGGTCGGTGGTTCGGCTCAGCGCCTCTACGTAATCCACCAGGGTGAAACAGTCCACCTGACGGAAATCGGCCACCAATTGCTCAGGTTCGGTCGCCGAGCCGATGAGCGTGTTCGCGCCGTAGGGGGTGCCCAGGAATTGTCCGGACAGTACGTCCAGCAACTCTCCTTTGCTCCTCCCGGCCATCCCCGCGCGCAGGGCGACCAATTGATCGATGCGATGGGACGTGGCGTCGTCGAAGGTGGCATCGGCGCTCGCTCGCGCCGGCAGCAGTAGCGCCGCGACCATCAGGACGAGGAGTACCGGCAGTACGCGGATGGAGCGCAAGACACCTCCCGGTGAGGATTCCGAATGATCGGCCTCCACCGTAGACGAAAAAGCGGTTGCTCAGTTGCCGGGCTCGCTCGCCTCGGCGGCTCTGCGGCGCCACGTTTCGGCCGCGTCGAGTCGACCGCCCATGGTCAGCAGGTAGGCCAGCGCGGACATGGCGCCGGGGTGGCCGTCGTCGGCGGCTCTGCGCCACCAGGTTTCGGCCGCGGCGGTCTCACCTCGATGGTCGAGCAGCCCCCCGAGAAGGAACATCGCTCTGACGTGGCCGTCCTGCGCGGCGCGCAGGTACCACTCCTCAGCGTTCTCGACGCGGCCGGCCTTTTCCAGCGTGATCGCCAGGTTGCACATTGCGACAGGGCTTCCGGCCTCGGCGGCTTTGCGGTACCAGGACTCGCCCTCCTCGGATCGTTCCGCGTCCATCAACAGCGCTCCCAGGTTGGTCATCGCACCGATGTGTCCAGCCTCGATCGCCTTGCGATACCAGGATTCTGCCTCTCCCGCTCTGCCGGATTCCGCCAGTAGGAGGCCCAGGGCGAACATCGCGGTCATCTCCTCGGCGTCAGCCGCACTGCGATACCACGTTTCGGCTTCCTGTTGCCGACCTGTCTGTGCGAACCCGCAGGCCAGGTTGAACATCGAGCCCGAGTGTCCGGCTGCGGCGGCACGTCGATACCAGGCCTCGGCATCCTCCGACCGACCCGCCTCGCCCAGCGTGACCGCGACGTTGAACATTGCCTTGGGGTGCCCGCCGTCGGCGGCCCGGCGAAACCACACCTGGGCAGGCTCGACTCGACCGGCCTCCGCCAGTAGCAGGCCCAAGTTGTACATCGCCACGGGCTCGCCGATATCGGCCGCTCTGCGGTACCAGACTTCGGCTTCCTCGGTCTGCCCGGCTTCCCACACATTGAACGCCAGGTTCAGCATCGCATCGGCACTGCCCGCATCAGCGGCCTTGTGGAACCACTGTTCGGCACCGTCCGGCCGTTGCGTCGTCTCGAGGAGCACGGCGAGGTTGTTCATCGCGGGCACATAACCGACTGCTGCGGCTCGGCGAAACCAATTCTCGGCATCGGTCGAGCGCCCCACGTCCTGCAACCACGCCCCCAGGTTCGACATCGCTTTGGCGTTACCCAGGTCCGCTGCCCGGCGATACCACGGTTCGGCCTCCGGTCCACGGTCCGTTTCTTCCAGAAGCAGGCCGAGGTTGTTCATCGCGGCGGGGTGCCCATCGTCGGCGGCGGCGCGGTACAGGGCTTCGGCCTCTTGCACCCGGCCCGCATCCTCGGCCTCGACCGCCAGGTTGAACATGGTTACCGCGCTGTCGTATCGGGTCGGCCGCTCCGGCGCCAAGGCAAGCGCTGTGCCCGGAAGGCCCATCGCTCGCTGCGGCCCGCGCACCGTATGCAGGGCACTCAAGGCCGCTGCCTCCAATTCGCGATCGCGGGCGGCACCGGCATCTTCGAGATCCTCGGCCAGCGACGCCTTCTTGGCTTCGGAACCCGGTTTCCTTTCCAGCCCCGAAATATCCACGTCGCGGTACCTGTCGGCGATCATCCGCTTCAACCCGTCGTATTCAGGTATCACTGGTTGTGCTGCAATATCTTTCGGCCCGTACGACGCAATCGCCGAGACCACGAGCGCAATCACAGAGTCCATATGGAGTCCTCCCGCCTCACCCGATAGTCAGTATCGCCGAAGCCACCGACAAGACCGTGTCAGCGGGAAATCACGTCGTCCGGGCGGTCCACTTCGGGCCGGGGCCACCTGGACCGTTCTCGCCGAGCCGGAGGGATACGAGTTCTGCGTCGGCGGGCCGGTGCCGGTCCGGATCCCCACCCCGCCTGGTAGAACTGACTGCGACCGTCGTCAGTTCTGCCCGCAGAGCGACACCCAGCAGAGAGGCCGAGCCCGTGGATCGCAGCTCATTCCAGAAGTTGTTCGACCTCAGCGGCCGTACCGCGATCGTCACCGGAGGCACCCGCGGGATCGGCCTCGCATTGGCCGAGGGGTTCGCCTGCGCCGGGGCGAATGTTGTTGTGGCGAGCCGGAAGCCGGAGGCTTGTGAGAAGGCGGCGCAGCGGTTGCGGGAGTTGGGGGCCGAGGCGATCGGGGTGCCGACGCATCTGGGTGAGGCCGAGGGGGTGCGGGCGCTGGTCGCGAAGACCGTCGAGATGTTCGGCGGGGTCGACATCGTGATCAACAATGCGGCCAATGCGCTGGCTCAGCCGTTGGAGAGTATGCAGAAGGCGGCGATCGACAAGTCGTTCGCGGTGAATGTGCAGGGGCCGTTGTTCCTGGTGCAGGCGGCGCTGCCGTATCTGCGGCGCAGCGAGCACGCGGCGGTGCTGAACTTCGGGTCGATCGGGGCGTTCGGGTTCTCCGGCGGACTGTCGATGTATTCGGCGGGCAAGGCGGCGTTGTTGTCGTTCACCCGGTCGATGGCCGCCGAATTCGCCGCCGACGGGATTCGGGTGAATGCCATCGCGCCGGGTGCGGTGGATACCGATATGGTGCGCAATAATCCGCAGGAAGTGATCGATGCGATGGCCGCCGCGCCGTTGCAGCGGCGGCTCGGTCAGCCGGACGAGCTCGTCGGCCCCGCGCTGATGTTGTGTTCGGACGCAGGCAGTTTCATCACCGGGCAGACGTTCCTCGTCGACGGCGGAACCATCGCTCACTGATCGTGAAGGAGGCAGCCGTGTCCGCGCTGCATACCGAATACCGGCCCTCGGGTGTGGTCGTGCTGACCATCGACCGGCCGCACCGGCGCAATGCGCTGGACAATCAGACTGTCGCCGAACTGCATCGGGTGCTCGACGAGGTCAATGGAAAACCCGAGGTCCGGGCGCTGGTCATCACCGGTGCGGGTGCGGGCTTCTCCTCCGGCGCCGATCTGAAGGCGAAGCCGGAGGATTTCACCGCCACCGACGCCACGCCGACTGCCGCGCTACTGGGCGCCGCGCAGTCGTCGGTCGCCCAGATCTATGCCAGCCAGGAATTGATGGCTTCGGCATTCGAGAAGATCCATCGGCTGCGCCAGCCCGTGATCGCCGCGGTGAACGGCGCAGCTGTTGGCGGCGGATTCGCGCTGGCACTTTCCTGCGATATTCGCTACGCGAGCCGGAGCGCCCGCTTCGGTGCGGTGTTCATCCGGCACGGAATCTCGGCCTGCGATATGGGGACCAGCTATCACCTGCCGCGGCTCGTGGGCGCGTCCCGGTCGGCCGAATTGCTGCTCACCGGAAGGATTTTCGACGCGGCCGAGGCCGAGCGGATCGGGCTGGTGCTCGAGGTCGTCGACGAGGGCGAGCTGCTGGAGCGGGCCATCGCCAAGGCGGAGGAGATCGCCGCCAATTCCCCGCTCGCGGTGTGGATGACGAAGGAAACCATGTGGCAGACGGTGGATTCGCCGAGTCTGCGGCACGCCCTCGACATCGAGAACCGGACCCAGGTGATGTGCAGTGCCACCGGGGAACTCGCGGCTTCGTTCGCAGCCTTCCGCGACGGTGCGGGTTTCAGCTGGGGTCCGCTGTGAACGTAGACCTCGCTCGCGGCGCGACCGGCTGATCGCCGGCAGGGCTTTGGGCCGCCCTTGTCGGATACCCGCGGCGCGCTGCCTGCGACAACAACACCATGATCGCGCCGACGACTGTCCCAACGCCCCACCCGGCCAATACGTCCGTCGGCCAATGTGCCGCGAGATAGACCATCGCGCACCCGATCAGCACGACACCCGCTACGAGAAGCCCTGCCGCGCGGCGCCGCTCCGCTCCCCACGGCACGACCCAATACACGGCCACCGCGAAGGCCGCGGTCATCGCGGCGACCGTCGACGGCATCGAGAACGCACCGACCTGGACCGCCGCGAGATCGGCGGGCGGCCGCGGCCGTTCGATGATCTGCTTCAAAAACCTGGCGGATGCCTGTGCCACCAGCACCGAGACGCCGATCGTGACACCCGCGCGCCACCACCGCCCAGCGACCACCACCGCCACGAAGGTCAGGCCGAGCAACGCCATTCCCAGATCGCCGGTCCCGATGTATATCGCCCACCGCGCCAATGTGGTCAACACCGCGGTTCGATGCCCGGCGAACCAGGTCAGGATGTCTCGATCCACGTTCACAACGCCCCATCCTGCCCCAATGCCAACCGCGGCAACAGTCCCGCACCACCCGCCTGATACACAGCGCTACAAGGGAACTCGTGGATGCGTTCGGAGGGGCGGCCGGGATTTCAGTGCGAGCTCGCTGTCGCCCCGATCCCGAAGTGATTCGGCTCCGAATCCTCGGGTACGGCACTCGCAGTCGTGAAATCCTCTACCGCGGAGCGTAATTCGATCAGGTGGCGGGCGTGTGCGTCCAATGCCACATCCTCCTCCGAGACCGGAATCCACTGCCGGATGGACCGGGCCTTCGCCTCCAGATCCAGCGCGACGACCACCGCCAGGCCGTGCGCCGCCAGCTCCGGTTCACCGGAATGGGCGTCCATCGCGGTGACGTGCACGCTGATGTGCATACTGCGCGGACCGGTGTGGATCAGCCGTGCTGCCGCCTCCACCGCGTGGCCGATCACGATCGGACGATAGAAGCGGATACCGCCGAAGTAGGAGGTGATCACGTGTTGCCCAGCCCAATTCGCGCCACACACATACGCGGCCTCGTCGATCCACTGCATGGTGCGGCCACCGTGGACCTTTCCGCCCCAGTTGATATCGGAGGGTGCGGCGAGGAATCGGAGCGTCGCGCTCGGGGCGGTCCCCTCGGAGGTGTAGCGCTGGGTGGCCATCGCCGCCTCGATCTCCTTGCGCACCGACACTCGTGCGCGCGCCTGCCGATGCCGCTGCAGTTCCAGGATGGTCGTCGGATTCCATTGCGGGACTTCGACGGTGCGGCGGTCGTCGTCCACGGCCACGAAGATCGTCAGGCACTGCGCGCTCTGCACCGGCTTCACGTGGGTCGGGTCGGTCGAGTAGACGGTGACCAGGATGTGCATGCTGGTGCGGCCGGTGTGGACGAGATTCGCGTGCAGTTCCACCAGTTCACCGACCTCGATCGGACGGTCGAGGTGGATATTGCCGACATAGGCGGTGACGCAGTAGTGACCGCTCCACTGAGCGGCACCCGCGTAGGCCACCTTGTCGATCCATTCCAGGAGCTTCCCGCCGTCGACCGCGCCCACGATGCCGGCGTCGGCCGGTTTCACGAGAAAGCGGTGGACGACCTCCGAGCGCGGACCGGCGGATACCGGGGCGGGCAGATCGACGGTCGATGTCTTCGGCACAGCGAGAGCCTTTCGAGAGTGCTGATACTTCGCTGACACCGTTGTCCCGAGCACCCTAGGACGTCGGGTCCATTACGAGCGAGTAGGCGCCCACTCCCCGTGGTGGGCGGCACAGGTGACCGGTGGGCCGGGGTTAGGGTCGGATCGGATGACCGGTTATTCCACGAGGACGGGAAGGCGATGAGACGACGGTGGCGCGAGATCCTCGCGGTGAGCGGGGTGATGGCGAATGCGCTCCTCGCGATGGCCGTCGGCCCGGCTACGGCCACCCCACCGGCGGTCGGCACGGCACCACCGATGGGGTGGAACTCCTGGAATTCGGGGATACCGCTGAACGAGCGGTCGGTCCGCGAGACCATCGACGCCATGGTGACGTCCGGGATGCGGGACAGCGGCTACCGGTATGTGAATCTGGACGCGGGCTGGTCTGCGCCGCAGCGTGATTCGACGGGCAATCTCGTAGCCGATCCGTCCCGGTTCGCACACGGGATCGCGGCTCTGGCCGCCTATGCGCACGACCGCGGTATGAAACTGGGGCTGTATTCGAGCCCTTTCAACGAAATCTGCGGGCAGACCACGGCCACCGCGAGCAAGGGACACGAAACCCAGGACGCTCGCGCGTTCGCGGCCTGGGGCGTGGACTTCCTCAAATACGACTGGTGCCACAGCGCGGCCGACCACGACGAACAGGTTCGCGTGTTCACCGCGATGCGGGACGCGCTACGAGCCTCCGGCCGCCCGATCGTCTACAGCATCAACCCGAACAGTTCCGGCGCCTCCGACGCCGGCGTCAGCTACGACTGGTCGCCGATCGCGGACATGAGCCGCAACGCCGATGATCTGATTCCGTTGTGGCGCAACACTGTTCCCGCCGCCGTCATCGACGGATTCGATACGAGCGGTTACCTCGGAATCACCGACCAGACCGCCGCGGCCGCGCGAGGACATGCCAGCAGACCGGGATATTGGAGTGACCCCGACATGATGGTCGTCGGGTTGTCGATGGCGGAATTCACGAGCACCCACTTCGACGGCACGGCCGCCGGTCCGCGATTCACGGTGCGGAACACGTGGACGGGCACAGCCGAAACCGGCGACGGCTCGATCACCGCGCCCGCCATTCCGGCGCACGGTGTCACTCTCGTGCGAGTCACGGCCGCGGGCTGACCCGGGTCCCACGACCCCGCACCCGGCGGTCAGTACGGCGACGCCGCCGCTTCGACGCGCCCGGAGTCGATGGCGCGCAACAATTCTCGATGGTCGGCGATGGTCCGGTCGGCGTAGGCGAGGGCGAACTGTGCCATGGCCTTGTCGAACGCCTCTCCCCCACCGAGATAGTCGGCGACGGCGATGCGATCGCCGGAGCGGGCGTGCGCCCTGGCGAGAGTGTGGCCGCAGATCTTGGCGTAATCGCGCAGAGCGGCCTTCGCCAGCACGCTGATGTCGGCGCCGCCCTTCATATCGCGCAACTGACGGAAGTAGTAGTGCCGGTCGTTCGGGCCCGAGACCCAGCCGAGGAAGATATCGCTCGACGTCTGCAGCAGACGTTGACCGTGGACCACGCGATGGCCCTGATGACGGAACCGGGTCGGCGCGAGATGCGGTTCCAGCACCGACTTCTCGGCCTCCTTCATCTGCAGGAACAGCGGGCCGCCGGTGTCACGGTCCACGGTCAGGATCACGAAGCAGCGAGTTCCCACACTGCCCACCCCGACCACCTTGTGCGCGTAGTCCACGATCCGATAGCGATCGGCCAGCACTCGCCGTTCCTCGGGCAGCGAGTGCCGGTACGCGGCGAAGACCTCCTCGACGGTCTGCGCGTCGACATAGTCGACCGGCGTCAGCAGCGGGGGGCGGTGGCGGATCCGGATTACACCGTCGGTATCGGTGTAGGCGAGTTTGCGCAGGGCCCCCAGACTGGTGCGTTTGCGGGCGGCCTCGAACGTCCTGTCCACGCCCTCTCGAAACTTGGGACGGCTCGCCATATTCGCGACCGTGTCCTCATCCATCTGCTCGTACCAGATCTCCAACGAATCGAGGCCGGCCAGCCGCCGCATACATTCGCGATAGGCCGTGGCGGCGGCGCGGGCGGCGTCGATGGCCTCGGCATCGGAGAGCCCTCGATCGCGCGCGGCCACGGCCACGCTCGCGACCAGCCTTTTCACATCCCATTCGAACGGGCCGCGCAATGTCTCGTCGAAATCGTTCAGATCGAAGACCAGGGAGCGCTCCGGCGAGGCGAAGATGCCGAAGTTCGACAGGTGCGCGTCGCCGCAGAGTTGGACCGTCAGTCCGGTGTGCGGCGTGGTGGCGAGATCGGCCGCCATGATCGCGGGCGCACCACGCAGGAACGGGAAGTGCCCGGCCGCCATCCGGGCATAGCGGATCGGGACGAGTTCGGGAAGCCGCGTCTCGGCCTGCCGCTGCAGAATCGCGATCGGATCGCGGTCGGATGCGGTGTGAAACTCACCCAGCGACGAGCGGGGGACGGCGGCTCGGGCCGAACGTCCCGGTGACAGGGTTTCGCTGGACACGGGGTCGGCAACCGTCTTCGTCATGCAACAAGTTTTGCCCCGGAACGCGCCTACAGCAACTGTTTGGCGAATTCGGTGCCGCGGGCGTTTCCGGAGGTCGCGCACAACGACGGAGACCGCCTCCGATGCCTGAGCGGGTACTGGTGGCCGGACCGGAAAACACAGTGGGCCCGCACGCGACAGCGTGCGGGCCCCGCGAAAGTGCCGAAACCTTACGCGGTCTCGGTGATCGGCCGGTCGACCCAGCTCATCAGGTCGCGCAGCTTCTTACCGGTGACCTCGATCGGGTGCTCGGCGTTGGCCTTGCGCAGACCCTCGAGCTCCTTGTTGCCGCCCTCGACGTTGGCGACCAGGCGCTTGACGAAGGTGCCGTCCTGGATGTCACGAAGGATTCCGCGCATACGTTCTTTGGTGCCGGCGTCGATGACGCGCGGGCCCGAGAGGTAACCACCGAACTCGGCGGTGTCGGAGACCGAGTAGTTCATCCGCGCGATGCCGCCCTCGTACATGAGGTCGACGATCAGCTTCAGCTCGTGCAGCACCTCGAAGTAGGCCATCTCCGGCGCGTAGCCGGCCTCGACCATAACCTCGAAACCGGTCTTGACCAGCTCTTCGGTACCACCACAGAGGACGGCCTGCTCACCGAACAGGTCGGTCTCGGTCTCTTCCTTGAAGGTGGTCTTGATGACGCCGGCGCGGGTGCCGCCGATGCCCTTGGCCCAGGAAAGAGCCAGGGCCTGGCCCTCACCCTTCGGGTCCTGGTCGATGGCGATCAGGGCCGGAACACCCTTGCCGTCGATGAACTGACGCCGGACCAGGTGGCCCGGGCCCTTCGGGGCGACCATGCCGACGGTGACGCCCGCCGGAGCCTTGATCAGACCGAAGTGGATGTTGAGGCCGTGGCCGAAGAACAGCGCGTCGCCGTCCTTCAGGTTCGGCTCGATGTCCTCGGTGAAGATCTTGGCCTGCGCGGTGTCGGGAGCGAGCACCATGATGACGTCGGCCCACTCCGAAACCTCGGCGGGAGTACCGACGGTCAGGCCGGCCTCTTCGGCCTTGGCCCGCGACTTGGAGCCTTCCTTGAGGCCGATGCGCACCTCGACGCCGGAGTCACGCAGGCTCAGCGAGTGTGCGTGCCCCTGGGAGCCGTAGCCGATCACCGCGACCTTGCGGCCCTGGATGATCGACAGATCGGCGTCGTCGTCGTAGAACATCTCGACTGCCACTGTTGTTGTGTCCCTTCGCGAATCATCCCCGCTGGTGCGGGGAAATGGAATGCGCCTATGCGCGGTTTTGTTCGATATGGGATCGGGCCCCGCATCGCGGGGAGCACCGACACCGACTGTCGATCACGACCAACTTAGCGCGTCGCCGTAATCGACTTGGGGCCGCGGCCAACGGCCACGACTCCGGACTGCACGATTTCGCGGATTCCGAACGGTTCCAGCATCCGCAGCAGTGCCTCGAGTTTGGACCGGGTACCGGTCGCCTCGATGGTGAGCGCGTCGGGCGACACGTCGATGACCTTGGCCCGGAACAGGTTGGCCGCTTCGATCACCTGGGTGCGCACGCTGGCATCGGCACGCACCTTCACCAGGATCAATTCGCGGGCCACCGAGGCGTCGGAGTCCTGCTCCACGATCTTGATGACGTTCACCAGCTTGTTGAGCTGTTTGGTGACCTGTTCCAGCGGCAGATCCTCCACGGTGACCACGATGGTCATCCGGGAGATATCGGGGACCTCGGTGCCACCCACGGCGAGGGATTCGATATTGAATCCACGTCGGGAGAACAGGCTCGCCACCCGGGCCAGCACACCGGGTTTGTCCTCCACCAGCACGCTGAGGGTATGGGTCGTGCTCACAGGTTGGTCTCCTTCTGCGAGGCCCGTTCGTGCGCCGACAGGGTCGCCTTGTCATGTGACATGGCCTCGTGGATGACGGCGGGCTCGGAAGCCTGCTCGTCCTCGTCGAACAGCGGGCGGATGCCGCGCGCGGCCATGATCTCGTCGTTGGAGGTGCCGGCGGCGACCATCGGCCACACCTGCGCGTCCTTGCCGACGATGAAATCGATCACCACTGGCCGGTCGTTGATCGACTGCGCCTCGCGGATCGCGGCCTCCACATCCTCTTCCTTCTCCACGCGAATGCCGTGGCAGCCCAGGGCCTCCGCCAGCTTCACGAAGTCGGGAATGCGAAGGGTGTGGGTGCCCAGATCGGTGTTGGAGTAGCGCTTCTCGTAGAACAGCGTCTGCCACTGCCGGACCATGCCCAGATTGCCGTTGTTGATCAACGCGACCTTGATCGGCACACCCTCCACGGCACAGGTGGCCAGCTCCTGATTGGTCATCTGGAAGCAGCCGTCACCGTCGACCGCCCACACCTCTTTGTCCGGCGCGCCCATCTTGGCGCCCATCGCGGCGGGCACGGCGTAGCCCATGGTGCCCAGGCCACCGGAGTTCAGCCAGGTGCGCGGCTTCTCGTACTTGACGAATTGCGCGGCCCACATCTGGTGCTGACCGACGCCCGCGACATAGACGGCCTCGGGTCCGGCCAGGCGGCCCAGGGTTTCGATGACGAACTCCGGCGACAGCGAACCGTCGGAAGTCGGGCCGTAACCCAGCGGGAACTGCTCTCGGATTCCGCCGAGGTAGGTCCACCAGGAATCCAGCTCGAGCAGCGGTGCCTCGGCGTTGGTGAACACCGGATCGGACTTGAGGGTCTCGATCAGTTCGGAGATGACCTCGCGGCAATCGCCCACGATCGGCACATCGGCATGGCGGTTCTTGCCGATCTCGGCCGGGTCGATATCGGCGTGGATCACCTTGGCGTGCGGTGCGAAGGAATTCAGCTGACCGGTGACGCGATCGTCGAAACGAGCGCCCAGGGTGATCAGCAGATCCGACTTCTGCAGGGCCGCAACGGCTCCCACAGTGCCGTGCATACCGGGCATACCCATATTCAGGGTGTGGCTGTCGGGGAACGCGCCGCGCGCCATCAACGTGGTGACCACCGGGATGCCGGTCAGCTCGGCCAGCTCCAGCAGCTCCGCCGAAGCGTCGGCCTTGATCACGCCGCCGCCGACATAGAGCACCGGGGCCTTGGCCTCGGCGATCAGGCGGGCAGCCTCACGCACCTGCTTACCGTGCGGCTTGGTGACCGGGCGATAACCGGGCAGCCGCATCTCCGGCGGCCAGCTGAAGGTGGTCTGCGCCTGCAGCACATCCTTCGGGATATCGACCAGCACGGCGCCGGGACGGCCCGAGGAGGCCAGGTGGAATGCCTCGGCGATGATGCGCGGGATGTCGATCGCGTCGTAGACCAGGAAGTTGTGCTTGGTGCACGCCATGGTGATGCCGGAGATATCGGCTTCCTGGAAGGCGTCGGTCCCGATCAGGCCGCGGCCGACCTGTCCGGTGATCGCCACCAGCGGCACCGAATCCATCTGCGCGTCCGCGATCGGGGTGACCAGGTTGGTCGCACCGGGACCGGAGGTGGCCATGCACACACCGACCTTGCCGGTCACCTGGGCGTAACCGGTCGCCGCGTGTCCGGCGCCCTGCTCATGCCGGACCAGCACGTGACGCACCCGGGTGGAATCGAAGAGCGGGTCGTAGACGGGAAGGATCGCACCGCCGGGAATGCCGAATACCGTGTCGACGCCGAGCTCCTCGAGAGTGCGGACGACCGACTGCGCGCCGGTCACCTTCTCGGGTGGGACCTGGCGGCGGTTTCCGGTCGCCGCGGGAGTCGGCGACGTGGCCGAAGGCGCTGGCCTGCGGGCCGAGGGCCCGGGCCGGGCTGTTGGTGCGCTCACCGTCTTTTCCTTACTGCTTGTCGTTCAGTGCTTCCGGTTCATCCGGCGCCTGCGCGGCGCTCGAGCGAACTTCCAAGCCCTGAACACAACTTGTCCGAACAAAAAAAAGCCCCCGTCAGCCGATGGCTGAGCGAGGGTGGCGCGTCGCAGTTGCGAGCTGACGTATTCGACCTCGAGTCGTCAGGCTCAGCGCTGGACGCGCCGGCCGATTACGAGAAGCTCGTTTCGATTCACGCGCTCGACGGTAGGCGCGCGCGAGTCGATGAGTCAAATTCCTTGACGTACGGTGTCTCATTATGTGAGACGGGGCGGTTCGAGTGTCGCTTCACCATGATGCGAGGATGTGGGTGTGTCATCGCCGCAGCAGTCCGTGCCACCAGCTCAATCGTCCCACACCGCCGAGGGCGGAACCGATACGGGGCGTGTGATCCGTATCCCTCGGCTCGGACATCTCGCGGTATTCATTCTGCTGATCTGCGTGGCTTTCCCCTTCTTCGGCCGGCCCGCGGTGCTCTGGTTCCTGTTCCTGATCCCGATCGTGGCGGCCTGGTGGGTCGAGCGCACGCGCACCACGGTATCGGCGGCCGGGCTGGATACGCGCACGATCTTCGGCTCCCGCCACATCGGCTGGGAACAGGTCCGGGGCCTGCGGATTCCCAAGCGCGGCTTCGTGCGGGTGCACCTGACCGACGACTCCGAAGCGGCCCTGCCCGCGGTGAGCTACGACCGGTTGAAGGACCTGGTCGAGGCCTCCGGCGGCCGGATTCCGGACCCCTTCGCGCAGCCGCCGGCCGACACGACCGACACCGGCACCGGCACCGAGCACGCGGCCACCCACGACGAGGACGCGGCGGACAGTGAGGGCACCGCGGCGAACTCCGAGAAGCCGGACGCACCGGCCGCCGACTGAGTCGAGCGCGACTCCCGCACCGGCCGCGGTGCCGTGGGATTCTTCACACCCCGCCCGGTCCGCGGACCGGGAACAAATCGTGACATCCGCGACGCTGCGATGAGGGTGTCCCGACACTTCGGGACACGATCGCCGTGACGACCCGGTCGCGGCGAGGTCCGTGGCCGAGGCCTACCGGTACCGGCCGTCCGGACCGTTCGACGACGTCGCGCGCCGCGCACCCCGCGGCGTCCGACTCCCGCCTCCGGATGAGGGCCGCTCGGTGACGGGAGTAACGTTGCGATGCCGAACAGACACTCTGCTCCTGGCGACCAGACCACTCTGCCGACGACACCTCGCCGACGAGACGCTCAGTACGCAGGCCGATCAGCCCCCGGCCGCGCGACCGGAGACCCGCCGGACGAGTACCGCCGCGACGAGCAGAGGCGCTGCGACAAGTAGAGCCGCTCCGGCCACCGTGCCGCCCGGCGGCGACGTCAGTCGCCGTCCAGAGCCGACCATCGAGGACCGTATACATGCCACCGCTTCGCTCACGAACCACCACCGCCGGACGCAATGCCGCAGGCGCACGCGCACTCTGGCGGGCCACCGGCCTCACCGATTCCGACTTCGGTAAGCCGATCGTCGCGATCGCGAACTCCTACACCCAGTTCGTGCCCGGCCATGTACACCTCAAGGATGTCGGCGAGATCGTGGCCGACGCGGTCCGCGCCGCGGGCGGCGTCCCGCGCGAATTCCACACCATCGCCGTCGACGACGGCATCGCCATGGGCCACGGCGGCATGCTCTACTCGCTGCCCAGCCGCGAGATCATCGCCGACTCGGTCGAGTACATGGCCAACGCGCACACCGCCGACGCGCTGGTGTGTATTTCCAACTGCGACAAGATCACCCCCGGCATGCTCAATGCCGCCATGCGCCTCAACATCCCGGCGGTGTTCGTCTCCGGCGGTCCGATGGAAGCCGGTAAGGCCGTAGTCGTCGGCGGCGTCGCCCAGGCACCGACCGATCTGATCACCGCCATCTCCGCCAGCGCCTCCAGCGAGGTCACCGACGACGGCCTGAGCGAGGTCGAGCGCAGCGCGTGCCCGACCTGCGGCTCCTGTTCCGGCATGTTCACCGCGAACTCGATGAACTGCCTCACCGAAGCGCTGGGTCTGGCCCTGCCGGGCAACGGCTCCACACTGGCCACCCACGCCGCGCGCCGCGCGCTGTTCGAGCGCGCGGGATCGACAATCGTCGACATCGCCAACCGCTGGTACCGCGATGACGACGCCTCGGTGCTGCCCCGGAACGTGGCCAACGCCAAGGCCTTCCGCAACGCGATGGCACTCGATGTCGCCATGGGCGGTTCCACCAACACCGTGCTGCACACCCTGGCCGCCGCGCAGGAAGGCGAGATCGACTTCGATCTCCACACCATCGACGAGATCTCGCGGCGGGTGCCCTGCCTGTCGAAGGTCTCGCCCAACTCCGACTACCACATGGAGGACGTGCACCGCGCCGGTGGCATCCCGGCCATCCTCGGCGAGCTGCGCCGCGGCGGGCTGCTGGAAACCGACGTGACCACGGTGCACACCGCAAGCATCGACGAGTGGCTCGACACCTGGGACATCCGCTCGGGCAAGACCTCGGACACGGCACTGGAACTGTTCCACGCCGCACCCGGCGGCGTGCGGACCACCGTGCCGTTCTCCACCGAGAACCGCTGGTCGTCACTGGACACCGACGCCGCGGCAGGCTGTATCAGGGATATCGAACACGCCTACACCGTCGAAGGCGGACTGTGCGTGCTCCGGGGCAATATCGCCCCCGACGGCGCGATCCTCAAGACCGCCGGAATCGATGAGGACCTGTTCACCTTCGAGGGCCCGGCCGTCGTGCTGGAATCCCAGGAGGACGCGGTCTCGGCCATCCTCGGCAAGAAGATCAAGCCGGGCGATGTGGTCGTCATCCGCTACGAGGGGCCCGCCGGCGGACCCGGAATGCAGGAGATGCTGCACCCCACCTCATTCCTGAAGGGCCTCGGCCTGGGCAAGGTGTGCGCGCTGATCACCGACGGCCGCTTCTCCGGCGGCACCTCGGGCCTGTCGATCGGCCACATCTCACCCGAGGCGGCCAGCGGTGGCACCATCGGCCTCATCGAGGACGGCGACCGCATCCGCGTCGACGTGCACACCCGGGCGCTGGAACTGCTGGTCGACGACGAGACGCTGGCCGTGCGCCGCGCGAAAATGGATGCGCGGGAACGCCCGTGGCAGCCGGTGAACCGCGACCGGCCGGTCACCACCGCGCTGCGCGCGTACGCCGCCCTGGCGACCTCCGCCGACAAGGGAGCCGTCCGCCACGTGCCGTGAGCCGAGCAGATATCGCGAAACGGCCGCTCCTGATGGAGCGGCCGTTTTCGTCGGAGTGGCGCTGACGGACTCTTGTCCGGGACCTACCTGCGCAGGTGATGGCTGACGTCTCCGATCAGATCCATCGTCACCGCGCGTTCGGTGAATGCCCACTGTCCATCGGCGCGGTGGAAGCTGTCGTCGTAGCGGCCGCTGACTATGGGTTGCAGCGGGAGGTCGGGGGTGGCTTGCAGGACCGTGAAATACGATCTGCCCGTTGCGCTTCCCCGGTCCTCGTCGACCTCGATCACCAGGTTGGTCACCAGGTGCTTGGTGCGGGGAGTGCCGTCGTCGTAGCGGATCACGGTGCCGGCGAGCATCTTCGCCACGGCGGCACTGCCCTCGATCCGCGCGCCACTGCCACCGAATGTTCCGGCGGCGAACAGTTCGCCGACGCCGCCGAAATCACCTCGGTCTACGAGTAGTGCGTAGTCGGCGATCAAACGTTCGATCGCGCGGTGACTGGATGATTCGGCGGCGTTCGGCATGCGGGCGACTCTAGGAGCCGGTAGCGGACAGGCGCTAGAAGATCCCGACGAATGGGTTGCCACCGTGCAGAACGATCCAACCGCCGACCGCGGCCAGCAACGCCAGGATCAGTACGGCGAACGAACCCCAGGAGGGCCGCGTCGCCCAGCCGCGGTTGCGGTCGAAGGACAGGCGGCCGGGACCGGTGAGGATGAGCGTGGCGGCCAGCGCGGCGAGGATCGACTCCAATTCCACGGTCTTGTACTGGAAATCGGGTGCCATACCCTGCTTCCACAACCAGGCGTCGGCGATGGAGGCCAATACCGCACCGGCGGCGAGCGGGGTGGCCAGGCCGAGCACGATCAACGCACCGCCGCCGACCTCGGAGACCGTGAGCATCGCCGTGGACAGCTCGATGTGCTTCCAGCCGCCCTGTTCGAGCATGTGCCGGGTGCCGTCCAGGCCGGGGCCGTGGAACCAGCCCGCCAGCTTCTGCGTACCGTGATAGAGGAAGGTGAGGCCGATGGTCAGGCGCAGTGCCAGCAGGCCCAGATCCAGTGTGCCGCGCCGGTATTCGCGCGAGCGACGGAGCCGCTCGGTATCGCCGGTGGTCCGCGCGGGTGGGATGCTCGCGAACGCGTAGGTGGGCGCCTCGGCGCCCGGCTCGGCACCGGCGGGCTTCGCCGCACCGGCACTTCCCGCACCCGCACTCCCCGCACCCGCGGCCGGGACTTCCGGGTCCAGGCCCAGATCGTCGTCGGTGCGTGGAACGTCCTTACCCGCGGCCGGTTTCACCGACGGGAATTCGCCGGTCGGACTGTCGTAGGGGCTGCGCGCCACCGGTCCGGTCGCCTGCGGCTGCGGCTGATTGGATTCCGGTTGTTTCGGCTTGTCCGTCACGGGCACAGAGTATGACGGGAAACGCACGCGCGCGTAGTCCGTTCCCGGCGTGTCCGGTGGCGGGGAGCGCAATGACCAGTGCCTTGGCCCGGGTGCGCCACCCCCTGCGAGCGCTCGCCGCCGTATTTCCGTAACGTTTGGGCAATGAGTGTGGTTGTCGTCGGCCGTGTCGCGTCGATCCTCGCCGTCACCGCCGGCTTGGTGGCGGGCTGTGCTCAATTCGACGACTCCGCGTCCAAACCGTTCTCGCCCGCACCGACCATCAATCCCGAGGGACAGGGCCCCAGCAGCGAACCGAAGACCCCGCCGCCCACCGGGCAGCGCCCCGCCGGGCCGTGTATCGACCCCGATCCCGCGGTCGTGGTGTCGTGCCTGGACACCACGGGCGGGCTGACGGTACTGCCGGACGGGCAGCAGGCACTGGTCACCGAGCGCACCACGGGACGCATTCTGAAAGTCACCGCCGTGGGACCGAGCGAGACGCCACCGCCGCCGCTCGAGGTCACCCGGGTCGATGTCGACGCGTCCGGTGACGGCGGGCTCGGCGATGTCACGCTCTCGCCGAGTTACGGCGAGGACGGGTTGATCTACGCCTACATCACGACCGCCTCGGACAATCGCGTGGTGCGGATCGGCGCCGGCGGTGAGCCCAAGCCCATCCTCACCGGAATTCCCAAGGGCGCCAGCGGAAATCACGGATCACTCGCCTTCGTCAGCCCCACCAAACTGGCCGTGCTGACCGGCGACGCGGGCGATCCGGGATCGGCGGGCGATCCGGGATCGCTCGCCGGGAAACTGCTCGAGATCGACAACCCGGCACCGGGCAATGCGAATCCCAAGGTGATGGCGTCCGGAATCGGGTCCGCCGGTGGCGTGTGCCCCGATCACAAGGACAGCATCTGGTTCACCGACCGCACCGCCACCCAGGACCGGTTGCAGCGACTGGCCGAGGACGGCACCGTCTCGACCGCGTGGACCTGGCCCGATAAACCGGGCGCGGGTGGTTGCGCGGCGGCCGTGGACGGTGTGGCGGTCGCCATGTCGGGAGTGAAGGCACTGGCCTTCGCCGACGCCGACCCCAAAACGCATGCGGTGACCACCGCGCCGACGATGGTCGCGCAGGGCAAGTACGGATCGCTGGGCGGGGCGGCCCTCGGCGCGGACGGAAACGTGTGGGTCGGCACCGTCAACAAGCCCGAGGCCCCCGGACCATTGGACGACCGCATCGTCCGCATCCCGCCGCCGCAGGGCGGCGCCGGTGGCGGACCGGACTAGACCTGCGACGAAGGCCCGGTCCCAGCGGGACCGGCCTTCCCCGTCTCGGTGTAGCGGTGCGCTCAGGCGGCGCCGCAGGCGGCGAGGACCAATTCGCGCACGCGGGCGGCGTCGGCCTGGCCGCGGGTGGCCTTCATGACATCGCCGACGATCTTGCCGGCGGCCTGAACCTTGCCGGAACGGATCTTGTCGGCGATATCCGGATTCGCCGCCAGCGCCTTGTCGACCTCGGCCTGCAGCGCGGAATCATCGGACACCATGCCCAGACCCTTGGCCTCGACGATCTGTCCCGGATCGCCCTCACCGGCCAGGACGAAGTCCACGACCTGGCGTGCGACCTTGGAGTTGATGGTCTTGGCGTCGACCAGCGCGACGACCTCGGCGACCTGCTTCGGCGTGATCGCCAGATCCTCCAGGGCCACCTCGCGCTCCTTGGCCTGTTCGGTGAGGTAATTGACCCACCAGGCGCGGGCCGCGTCCACCGTGGTGCCGGCGTCGACGGTCGCGATGATCAGATCCAGCGCGTCGGCGTTGACCAGATCGCGGAACACCTCATCGGACAGACCCCAGTCGGCCTGGATACGCGCGCGGCGCAGCCACGGGTACTCGGGAATGGTGCCGCGCAGTTCCTCGACCCACGCCGCGTCCGGGGCGATCGGCTCCAGATCCGGTTCGGGGAAATAGCGGTAGTCCTCGGCGGACTCCTTGGGGCGGCCCGGCGAGGTGGTGCCATCGGTCTCGTGGAAGTGCCGGGTCTCCATGAGGATGGTGCCGCCCCCGGCGAGCACCGCGGCCTGGCGGCGCATCTCGAACCGCACCGCGACCTCGACACTGCGCAGCGAATTGACGTTCTTGGTCTCGGTGCGGGTGCCGAATTCCTTGGCGCCCTTGGGCATCAGCGAAACATTGGCGTCGCAGCGCAGTGAACCCTGCTCCATCTTCACGTCGGAGACGTCGAGCGACTTGAGCACTTCGCGCAGCGCGGTGACGTAGGCGCGGGCCACTTCGGGAGCACGCTCACCGGCGCCGGTGACGGGTTTGGTGACGATCTCGATCAGTGGCACGCCCGCGCGGTTGTAATCCAGCAGCGAATGGCTCGCACCGTGAATACGGCCGGTGGCACCGCCCACATGCAGGGATTTACCGGTGTCCTCCTCCATGTGCGCGCGTTCGATGTCGACCCGGAAGGTGGAGCCGTCGTCGAGCACCACATCGAGATAGCCCTCGGTGGCGATCGGCTCGTCGTACTGGCTGATCTGATAGTTCTTCGGCTGGTCGGGGTAGAAGTAGTTCTTGCGCGCGAACCGGCCCCACGGGGTGATCGAGCAGTTCAGCGCGAGACCGATGCGGATCGCCGATTCGACAGCCCGCTGGTTCACCACCGGCAGCGCGCCCGGCAGACCGAGGCAGACCGGGCACACCTGAGTATTGGGCTCGGCGCCGAACTCGGTGGGGCACCCGCAGAACATCTTCGTCGCGGTGCCCAGTTCGACGTGCACCTCCATGCCCAGCACCGGCTCGTACCGGTCGATGACGTCGGCATAGTCCATCAAGTCCACGGTGGGTGCAGTCATGCTACTCAGTTTATGAGTAGGCGGCGGACGCTCTTCTCCGGCCCGAACGGAAGCGGCCCGGCAACGGGAGCAGCCCCACACGCCCGGCCGTGTGGGGCTTCCCCTCCTGCCTCGATCAGTCGACCGCGATGGCCTCGACGATCGGCATACGCGCCGCGCGCAGCGACGGCGGAATCGAACCCAGCAACGCCAATATCAGCGCGGCGAGGGCGTAGATCGGCAACATCGGACTGGGCCGGTAGACGACATTGATGGTCATCGCCTGCCCCATCGCCATCGTCGCGAGGTATTGCACGGCCGCACCGACGAGCAGGCCGAGGATCGCACCGGTCAATCCGATCCCGGCCGCCTCGGTGAGCACCGTGCGCAGCAGGAATTTGCGACTGGTCCCCATCGCGCGCAGCACACCCAGTTCGCGGCGGCGTTCCAGGACCGACAGCATCAATGTGTTCAGCAGCGCCGCGGTCGACACCAGCACCACGATCCACAGAATCGAACCCGACAGCGACGTACCCTGTTGCACGCCTTCGGACACCGCGGCGAGCGCCTGCTCGCCGGTGTCGACGTGCATGCCCGGCGGCGCTACCGCACGGATCGCCTCGAGCACCTTCGCCTTGTCCACGCCGGGATCCATGCCCACGCCCAGGACCGTCTCACCGGGCCGCTCGTACCACTGGCGCAGTACGTCCAGGTCCATCAGGACGATGCCCGACAGTGCGGAGAAATACGGAACCACCTTCAGCACCTCGACCGAATGGATTCCGGTCGTCGTCGGCAGTTGCACGCGCGCGCCCTGTCCGACATGCAGCGAACGCGCCACATCGCGCGACAGCACCACGCCCTCGCCCGTCGACATCCGTTGCAGGACATCGGGTCCCAGCCCATCGAGGAGCGAGGACCTGATATTCGACTCGTAGGCCTGCAACATCACCCGATCGCCGCCGACGGTGGCGAAGGCCAGCTGTCCCGAGCCCACCCGGGACACGCCGGGCACCCGCGCCACCTTCTCCTTCAGATCCGCGGGAAGGACCGGGCCGGTGGGGAATTGGGCCAGTGAGGTCGGGCTGATGTAGGCGTCGCGCTCCCCCAGATCGGAGAACGAATCGGTCGCCGAGTCGACGAGATTGGCAGAGGCGCCGCCCATTCCGACCACCGCGGTGACACCGATCATCACGGTCATCGAGGTGGCCCACACGCGCCGCGGCGCCCGTTCGATGGTGGTGCCGCCCAGGGCTCCCGGTGCGCCGAAGATCCGGGCGATCGCGGCCGCCATCGCGACCATCGGGCCCATCGCCGCGAAGCACACGCCGACCGCCCCCGCGATGGACAGCGAGATCGCGGCGAGTGAGGCGCGGCCCAGATCCGCGTGGGCGATGAAGATCGCCGCGACGATCATCGCTGCGCCGCCGATGAACGACACCACCTTCAACCACGGCCCGATCGCATCGGCCTTGCCCACACCCACCGGCGCCAGCGCCTCGATCGGCTGCACCTTGTAGACCTGCCGGGCGGCGATGGCGGAGGCGGCGACACTGGCCACCACACACGCCGCGATCGCGGCCGGAATCGCGTACCACGGCACGATGTATTCGGTGCGGGTCTCGATGGCGGCCATCATGGCCGAGGGGATCTGGTTGATCGCGGTACGCCCGGCGAATACGCCGGCCACCGAGCCGATCGCCCCGCCGATCAGGCCGATCACCGCGGCTTCGGCGATCAGATCGCGGACCATCGGACCGCGTCTGCCGCCGATCGCGCGCAGCAGCGACAGTGTCGGACGGCGTTGTGCCACCGCCATACTCATCGCGTTGTAGATCAGGAACGCCGAGACGATCAGGGCCGCGGCCGATGCCATCGTGGTGGAGAACCGCACCAGCTGGATGGCGCCACCGGCCTGGGCGGCCCGCAGGCTCGGATCGGCCACGACGGCGCGGCCACCGACCGCGTCGGTGAGCGCCGAACGCAGCTGTCCCACATCGGCTCCCGGCTTCGGGACGATCTGGACGGAATCGAGCATGCCGGGCCGGCCCGCGAGTTCCTGAGCGATCGGCAACGCGGCGACCACGACATGACCACTGTTGATCTTGTGGGCGGTGGCATCGTCGATCACCCCGGCGACGGTCACGGCGGTCGAACCGAGGGTGAACTTCTCCCCCTCGTGGTGCCCCAGCGCGGCGCCGACCAGCACACCGTTGGGTACCGACAGCAGTTTCACCGCCTGATCCCGCAGGGCGCCGTCGAGATCGCTGCCGAGTGCCGAGACGGAGGCATCCGCGCCGATCAGCAGGGTGTGGTCCTCCCGGTCGCCGATGCCGGTGCGGATCATCGGGACCGCGGCCTGCACACCGGGCACCTGACGCACCTCGGTCAGCACGTCCTGGCCGAATCCGTTCTCCGTGATTCCGGAGATCTCGAGCTGGGCCTTACCGCCCAGGGCCGCGGTGAGCCGGTCCACCGACCCCGTGACCGAACCGGAAATGCTGAGCACCGCCACCAGCAGACCCGCCGACACTCCCATGACCGCCATGGACATCGCGGTGCGGCCCTTGTGGGTGAGCAGTTCACCGATATTGAACAGCCGCAATCGATCCCAGCCGGCCGTGATCACGCGCGCACCACCTCGTCGCTGTCGCGGATCTCGTCGTCACCGGCCGCGGCGCGCCGGCCGCCGACCGGCTCATTGGAGCCGATTCGCCCGTCGCGCAAAGTGATCACGCGATCGCAGTACTCGACCGCGCCCATATCGTGAGTCACCATCACCACCGAGTTGCCGGCGCCGGAGATATCACCGAGCAGTTCCAGAATGGCCGCACCCGTAGTGGAATCGAGATTGCCGGTGGGCTCGTCGGCCAGAATCAGCGGCGGGTCCATGATCAGCGCCCGCGCCACCGCGACCCGCTGCATCTGCCCACCCGACAACTCGGCGGGGCGGTGTTCCGCGCGATCGGCGAGACCGACGCGATCGAGCAGTTCCAGCGCTCGCGGTTTGGCCTTGCGTAATCCGGTGCCGTCCAGCAGTTTCGGGACCGCCACATTCTCCCAGGCCGACAGCGTGGGCAGCAGATTGAAGAACTGGAAGACGAAACCCACGCGGTGGCGGCGGAATTCGGATTGCCGATCGTCGTCGAGCGCACCGATCTCCTCACCCCGGAATCGGATCGAACCCGAATCCGGCGAGTCCAGCGCACCGAGCAGATGCAGCAGCGTGCTCTTGCCCGATCCGGACGGGCCGATGATCGAGGTGAACTCACCTGCCTCGATGCGCAGGCCGATGCCGTCGAGTGCGCGAACCCGCTGTTCGCCCACTCGGTATTCCTTCACGATGTCGGTCAATTCCAACATGGTGGTGGTCCACCTCTTTCTGCTGTCGGTCCGGTGGCGACGCGGACTGCACTGCCCCGCAACCGGGTCGGATCGGCGCTCAGCGTGCGAGGGCGGGCTCGCACAGCCACTGCCGCATCTGATGTGCGTCGAGTACCGCGCGCAGAACCGGCTGCTCAGCGGACAATTCGGCGTACGCTTCGGCCGCCGAGTGCCCCTCGGTGAGCGCTTGGTCGAGTTTGGCGTGCAGGTGGTTGTCCCACCGGTATCGCAGTGCGTAGAGAACTCCGGCGGGTCCGCCGAAGAGACGATCGCAACCGGGCAGGTCGTAGAACAGGCCCGGAGCGGCGGGATCGGCCGCGGCGCGGGAAAGTACTTCGTGCAGGATTTCGGTACGAGCGTGCTGGTCTTGCCAAGTCATCGAACTCGTCCCCTCGAGTCGGGCGTCCGGACCTCAACTCCGGGCACTGTGCGATTCACGCTACGGACGCGGCCCTCCCGATACGTCGTGCCGCGGACGAGACTCGAGCTCCTACCGGGGTAGGAGCCGGGGCCCTTTCCGGGGATGATGCGACGGCGTCACGACGGCGACTAACCTTGGACCATGGACCTGACCAGCGCCCACGGTCGGCGGGGCGGGCCTACCCGGGCCGGGTCGGCAACTCCGGCAGCATCGGATGCTCCGGACGCGGAGGCGCCCGGGCAGGGCGCCGCGATATCGCAGGGGCCGGCGAAACCACCCGGCGCGGTGCCGCTGGCCCTGAGCCGGTTCGGGCGCCGAATCGTCGATCTGATCCAAGATCCCGCCGGTACCGTGCGCAAGCGCGTGGAGGCGATGTCCTACGGCTACCCGGTATCGGTGGTGGTGACCGCCGATATCGCGGTCATGGTCGCGGCCGTCGCGGCCACCGCACTGCGCACCCAGTACTTCGCGACCGGGGTTCCGTTCCTGGCGGTGGTGCTGCTGTTCGCCTGCTATCCGCTGATGTTCTTCTTCGATCTGCCGCCGAAACCGCTGGTATTCGCCCTGTCCGCGCTCACGGCGCAGGCACTGTTCCTGCTGCAGCCCGTGGCGCCGGACTGTTCGTCGCTGGTGCTCACGGTGATGGTGGGCATGATCGCGGCCATCGCACCGAAACGGATCAGCCTGTTCTGGCTGGCAGCCGCGCTCGCCGAGATGATGATCTTCTACGCGCTGGGCTACGGCGATCGCCAAGTCCAGGTGTATCTGGTCGGGATCGTCCTGGGCTGGATGGTCGGGCTGATGCTGCAATTCCAGCGGAAGTCGCTCGATCAGGAACGGGAGAATCAGGAGATCCGCGCGGTGCAGGCCGCCGACGACGAGCGCCGCCGCATCGCGCGCGAAGTGCACGATGTGATCGCGCACTCCCTCAGTGTCACGCTCCTGCACCTGACCGCGGCCCGGCATTCACTGGAGACCGATCGCGATGTCGACGAGGCCATCGACGCACTCGGTGACGCCGAACGGCTGGGCCGTCAGGCGATGGCCGACATCCGCCATACGGTGGGTCTGCTGGACCAGCGCCCCTCCGCGATCACCCCGGAACCGGGGCTCGACGATGTCGCCGATCTGGTCGCCGATTTCGTGGGCGCGGGCCTGCCGGTGAACTACACCCTCACCGGCGACGCCGGGTCGGTGTCCGCCTCGACCGGGCTGGCGCTGTACCGGATCAGCCAGGAAACACTGTCGAATATCGCGAAGCACGCACCCGGCGCCGACGCCACCCTCGATATCGCTGTCACCTACACCGAGGTGTCGGTGCGCGCGCGCAATACGCTGCCGGCCGGCCCACCGCCGCGTTCCGGCCGCGGGATGGGAATCAGCGGTATGCGGCAGCGCACCACCGCACTCGGCGGCAGCCTATCGGCCGGACGGACCGGTGCGGACTGGCAGGTCGACGCGCGCATCCCGATCGCCCAGCCGGACCAGTGCCGGCTGACCGGACTCGAGGACCCACTGGCCCTGGTACAGGAAGCGATCACCGCACTCACCCGTAAACGCCAGGAGGGCACGTGAGCGACAATCGCGCAGCGGCTCACCTGCCCGACCGGGCGCGGGTGTCCCGCACAACACAGGAGGGCACGTGAGCGACAATCGCGCAGCGGCTCACCTGCCCGACCGGGCGCGGGTGTCCCGCACAACACAGGAGGGCACGTGAATCCGGGCCAAGCGCCTATCACCGACACCGAGACCGCGACCACCTCCGTGCTCGTCGTCGACGATCAGGAGCTCGTACGCGGTGGTTTGCGCCGTATCCTGCGCCGCCGCGACGGCTTCGTGGTCACCGAATGCGGCGACGGCGACGAAGTGCCGGCCGCGCTGGCCGGCCACCGGCCGGATGTGGTGCTGATGGATCTGCGGATGAAGCGGGTCGGCGGTATTGATGCCACCCGCCGGTTGCGCGACCGCGACGATCCGCCGCCGGTGCTGGTACTCACCACCTTCGACGACGACACCCTGCTTTCCGGGGCGCTGCGGGCAGGTGCGGCCGGATTCATCCTCAAGGACTCCCCCGCCGAGGATTTGATTCGCGCGGTGCGCACCGTGGCCGAGGGCGGGTCGTGGCTGGATCCGTCGGTCACCGGTCGCGTGTTGTCGGCTTATCGCACCGCCCGCCCGGTTCCGGCGGAGGGGCACTCACGGATGCGGGAGCTCACCGCGCGCGAACTCGAAGTGCTCACGCTGATCGGCCGCGGCCGGGTCAATTCCGAGATCGCCGGCGAGCTCGGTATCTCCGAAGTGACGGTAAAGAGCCACGTAGGACATATTTTCGGCAAGCTCGGGTTACGGGATCGCGCTGCCGCGATCGTGTTCGCGTTTGACCACGGAGTGGTCGCACCCGGAGAATCGGCGTTCTGAGGGGCAGGCAACCCGGTTCGGCGCCGGGCAGGGTGGCCACCTTGCCCAGGAGTTGGAGGTTCACCGGTGGAAGTGCCGAGATCCCTGGCCGGTACCAGGTTCGGCCCGTACGAGGTGCGTTCGCTGCTCGGTCGCGGCGGTATGGGTGAGGTGTACGAGGCGTTCGACACCAGCCGGGATCGCGTCGTCGCGCTGAAGGTCCTGCCCGAACAACTGGCGATGGACCCCGCGTACGAGGACCGTTTCCACCGGGAAACCCAAGCGGTGGCCGGGCTGGCCGAACCGCATATCGTGCCCGTTCACGATTCCGGTGAGATCCGCGGCGTCCTGTTCGTCGATATGCGGCTGGTGCGCGGAGAGAGTCTGCGCACGCTGCTGCGGCGTCAGGGCGCGCTGGCACCGGACCGGGCGGTCGCGATCATCGAGCAGGTTGCCGCCGCGCTGGACGCCGCCCATGCCGCCGGTCTGACGCATCGTGATGTGAAACCCGCCAATGTCCTGGTAACGCCGTCGGACTTCGCCTATCTGGCCGATTTCGGAATCGCCCGCAGTGATGGCGAATCCGCGGTCACCACCGCGGGCCACGCCGCCGGCACCTACACCTACATGGCGCCGGAGCGATTCGACTCCGGCCAGATCACCGCGCGCGCCGACACCTACTCGCTGGCCTGTGTGTTCTACGAGTGCCTCACCGGCATGACGCCGTTCTCGGCGCGGAGCGTCAATGTGCTGATCCGCTCGCACCTGTCCGAACCGCCGCCGCGGCCCAGCGCCGAGCGTTCTTACGTCCCGGCGTCATTCGACGCGGTGATCACGCGCGCGATGGCGAAGGCGCCCGCCGACCGCTACCAGACCGCCGGGCAGTTCGCCGCCGCCGCACGGTCGGCGCTGGCAGCGGGTGCGCGAGCCGCCGAGACGAACGCCGTCATCGATCCGCCCACGACCATTTTCGGCGCGGAACTCCTCGCGGACCCACCGCCCGCCGCGGAACCCCCGCCCACCGCCGTCCCGTCGCCGTCCACCGTCCCGTCGCCGGGGCCGACCGCGAGCGAGGTGGCCGCCGCGGCCGCGAGCGATTACCGCCGTGAACCGGACCCGACAACGTTCCAGCCGTTCGGACCGCAAGGGCCGACCATCGCAGCGCGGTTCCAGCCGCGCAGCCCCGACAACGGTGACGCCGCCGACGCATCGCAGACCGGAACCCCGGCCGAAGCGACACCGGATTCCGGTCCCACTCCGGCGGCGGTGAATTCCACAGCCGCACAACCGGTTCCGGAATCCAGCACGCGGCCTGGCAACGGACGTGCAGGTGTTCCCCCGGCGGCCGCACCCGGTTACGAGACCACCGGGACGCTGCGGATCATCGCGCCGGCGGGCAAGGACGAGCGGGACACCACCGGCGATCTGCCGGTGATCCGGCCGTCCGGCGCCACCTCATCGGTGAAATCGGGCGAATTCCACTTCACCCCGCCGCATGAGGAGAGGTCCGCGCCGCGCGTTCCCGCGACCGGTCGTCAGGCCCCCACACCGGTGCGCCCGGCAGCCGAATCGACCCGCGCCCACGGCGGCTACGACGCACCGGGCACCGGAGACGAGGCTCGCGATCCGGAGCCCGGCAACGACCCTCGGACGCAACTCCTGGATCCGACGCAGTTCCGCACCGAACCCCGGACCGATTCCCGCTCCGGGTACGGAGCCGACTCCCGGGCACCGGGTGCCGAGGCCGCGGCGACGTCCGCGGGCGACACCCAATTCCTGGATGTGTCGCGGCTCGGCGCCGGCACCGGTGGCGATACCCAGTTCCTCGATATCGCTGGACTACACGGGGAGCGCGGCTACGACGACGGCTATGGCGAGGACCACAGCGACCGTGCCCACGACGACCCGCAGTATGACGACTACGACCGCGGCTACGACGACTCCGGTTACCACGATCCGGCCTACCGCGACGCCGACTACGACCCGGATTACCGTGACCCCGACTACCGCGGCACCGATTATCACGGCGACGATTACCGGGACGGCGAATACGACGACTCCGACGAAGGCGTCATCAGGCGCTACGAGGACGATCTGCGCTACGCCGAACCCGCGACGCACGCGGACGACGAGGATGGCGAGTTCGCTTTCGCCGCAGCGGATTACGACGAAGCACCGTCGGCGAAGCGGCCGCGTTCGGTAGCGGTCCCGCTGGTTCTGGGCTTCCTGGGCGCGGCGGTAATCGCCGGGATCGGCGTGGTCGGCTGGCAGGTGTTCGGGTCCTCGTCGAGCACCGATCGCCCGGCCACCACGGCCGCCGCGGCCACCGCCGGGCCGCGGTCGGCCGCACCCGTCGCCCGGCCCACCACAACGGGGGCGCCCACCACCACCACCACGACCGGCAGCGCCGCGGCCCTGCCGGTGGGCGCCTCGTCGTGCCCGCAGACCTCCTCGTCGGAGAGTACGTTCGGTAAGACCGCCACCGGCTCCTCGGTCACCTCTTGCGGATTCGCCGAGGCGGTGCGCCAGGCGTATGCCGAGACCGCGGAGTCCCACGGTGCGACCAGCGCGGCGAGCGCCGATGCCAACACCTCGATCATCGCGGTGAGCCCCGTGACCGGCCGGTCCTACCCGATGACGTGCACCAGTTCCGGAAAGGTCGTCACCTGCACCGGTGGCGACAATGCGGTGGTCTATGTCTATTGACCCGACGCCCTTCGGGCGCCTGGGTTTGCGGCGGTTGTTCACGGCAGGTTTGGCACTTCTCGTTTCGGCATGTTCGGCACACAGCGTGGCGCTCGGCACCGACCCGATCGCCTCCGGACCGGTCACGGAAATGGTTCGCCCGGCACCGGCTCCCGATAAAGCGCTCGCACTACCCGGCGGTCTCGTCGCGGATTTCGCGAAGTTACAGGACGAACTTCCCGGGCATATGGGCCTGGCGGTGATGGCCGTCGGCAGCGACCGCGCTCTGACCGTCGGCGACTGGAGCACCGGAATCTCCTGGTCGACGATCAAGGTGCCGTTGGCGCTGGCGGCCCTGCGCCGCGATCCGGTCGGCCTGGCCGATACCGCGCGCGCGGCGATCACCGAATCCGACAACGACGCGGCACAGGCACTCTGGATCGCACTGGGTGGCGGTGAACCCGCCGCGGAGGCGGTGGAGGCGGTGCTGCGCGAGGCCGGTGACACCACCACCGATGTCGCCGATCGCCACGATCCCGATGCCGCCCAATCCATCGATGACCCCATGGTTTTCGGTGCGACCCCGTGGAGCCTGATCGATCAGCTGCACTTCGCCGCGCATCTGCCGTGCCTGCGCAACGCGTCGCGGGTGGTCGATCTGATGCAGGAGATCACCGAGGATCAGAGTTGGGGCCTGGGCTCGTTGGTGGGCGCGGAATTCAAGGGCGGCTGGGGCCCCGACGACGAGACCGGCGCCTACCTGGTCCGTCAGTTCGGCCTGATTCCGACCTGGTCCGGCCAGGTCGCGATAGCCATTGCCGCCCAACCGGATTCGGGCAGCTACGACGACGCGATCACGATGATGAACGGGATATCGGCGGTGCTGGCCAAACATGTGCGCAAACTGCGCGGCGGTGAGTGCGCGGCGTGAACGGACCGGCGTCGCATATGTGCCGGTGGTGGCCGATCCATTTGACCCGGGCCCCGCGACCGCACACAATTCCACGTCTGACGGGTGGTGTCGTTACGGGCCACCCGGAGATGTGGAGGTGAACGGGTGCACGCATCACACCGGCGGCAGCACCGGCCCAATTCGCCGATAGCGAAGCGGGCCAGGGTATCTCGTTGCGCGGCGGCTGCGGCCGGGCTGATGTTGCTACTCGGTTCGGCGGGCTGTTCGAAAACCACCGGCACCGACGCGGCGGCCACCGGCCCGCCATCGGCCTCCGCCGCTGCCGCGCCGACCACGATGTTCGCGCTGCCGGGATCGCTGGCCGCCGATTTCACCGCGTTGCGGCCGAGTCTCGACGGCCGCGCCGGAATGGCGATCATGCCGGTCGGTGGGCAACGCGTCGTGCAGATGGGCGACTGGACCTCCGGCCCGGCCTGGTCGACGATGAAAGTTCCGCTGACCCTTGCGGTTCTGCGCACCAACGGCAATACCGGCACTTATCAGATGTCGGCGGCCATCACCGAATCCGACAACTCCGCGGCCGACGCCCTGTGGCAGACACTGGGCGCCCCCGATGCGGCGGCCCAGGCGGTCCAGGCTGTCCTGCGCGAGGGCGGTGACACCAAGACCACCGTGCCCCCGGCCCGGTCCCGTGCCGAGTACTCGGCCTTCGGGCAGGCCGACTGGGCCCTGGGTGACCAGGTGCGCTTCGCCGCACGGCTGCCCTGCCTGTCCGACGCCGACACCGTCACGGCGCTGATGGGCAAGGTGGTCTGGGGTCAGCAGTGGGGGCTCGGGCACCTGGAGAACGCCCGGTTCAAGGGCGGCTGGGGTCCCGATCCGAACGGCAGCTACCTGGTCCGCCAATTCGGTCTACTCACGACACCGAAAGGGGATGTCGCGATCTCCCTTGCCGCACAGGCGACTTCGGGCACCTTCGACGACGGCACCCAGATTCTCAACAAGATGTCCGGTCTGCTGACCAAACATCTCGACGATCTCCCCGCCGGCCACTGCGCGACCGCGCACTGACCGATATCCGCGGTAGCAGATTGCTGTAACCCATGGTTAACGGGGGCGGGGCTGCGGCGCGCGGCCGGAGGCGGCAAGATAGCGGCATGCGCATCGGAGTCTTGACCGGAGGCGGGGACTGCCCAGGCTTGAACGCGGTCATCCGAGCTGTCGTCCGCACCGCGAACGGCCGCTACGGGGACGCGATAGTCGGTTTCCAGGACGGCTGGCGCGGCTTACTGGAGGATCGCAAGATCCAGATCCAGAACGACGACCGCACCGACCGCATCCTCACCAAGGGCGGCACCATCCTCGGCACCGCACGAACCAATCCCGAGGTATTGCGCGAGGGGCTGGGGCGGGTCAAACGCACCCTCGACGACAACGGCATCGACGCACTCGTGCCGATCGGCGGCGAGGGCACCCTGACCGCCGCCCACTGGCTGTCCGAGGAGGGGGTGCCGGTGGTCGGTGTCCCGAAGACCATCGACAACGACATCGATTGCACCGATACGACTTTCGGCCACGACACCGCGGTCACCATCGCCACCGACGCCATCGACCGGTTGCACACCACCGCCGAATCGCATCAGCGCGTCATGCTGGTGGAGGTGATGGGCCGGCATGCGGGGTGGATCGCGATGAACTCCGGAATCGCCTCCGGCGCGCATCTGACCCTGGTCCCGGAGGTGCCCTTCGACGTCGACGAGGTGTGCACGATGATCAAACGCCGGTTCCAGCGCGGCGACTCGCATTTCATCTGCGTGGTGGCCGAGGGCGCGAAACCGGCGGAAGGCGGCTTCCACCTGCGTGAAGGCGGTGTCGACGAATACGGGCACGAGCGGTTCACCGGCGTCGCGCATCAACTGGGCGGGGAGATCGAACGCCGGATCGGCAAAGAGGTCCGCACCACCGTGTTGGGCCATGTACAGCGCGGCGGTTCACCCACCCCCTACGACCGGGTGCTGGCGACCCGCTTCGGCCTGCACGCCGCCGAAGCCGTCCATCACGGCCACTTCGGCCAGATGGTCGCCCTGCACGGCACCGAGATCGCCCTGGTATCGCTCGCCGAGGCCACCAAACAGCTCAAACTGGTGCCCGCGGACCGGCACGCGGAATCTGCCGCCTTCTTCGGGTGAACTCGGTCAGCCGACCGCCGATTCCGGTACCGGCGCGGTATCCGGAATCACGACGGCATCGTGGGGCTCGTCGGCGGCCCGGCCGCTGCGATCGCGATAGCGCAGCAGCGCCCACAGCAGTAGCGCTTCGGCGATGGCGGTGAACACGGTGAGGAACTGACTGAAGTAGCCGGCGAAGACGTTGACCACGGTGAGCGATACGACGCTGGTCCAGATCCCCAGGCGCACACCGTATTCCCGTTGTCGGCGGTGATGAATTTCCCGACCTCGTCGATGAACAGGCCCAGCCCCACCCCGGCCAGGATCGCGGCCCACACGATCGCGGTGCGTCCCGACGACATCAGTTGCAGCACACAGGAAATCACCAGCAGCAGACCGCCGAACAGCGCGTGCGCGATGTGATAGGTGCTTCCGCCGATCTTGGGATATCCGGACGCCATCAGATAGAGCCGGGTGATCACCACCGTCATTCCGAATCCGATGGCCATCAACGTGACCAGGCGCCCGGCATCGGGCCGCCACTGCATTCTCTTCATCACTAGTCCATCGGCATTTCGTTGCACCAGGTATCGAATTCCTGGTACGTCTTCCCCTTCTCCAACGACTGCCAGTACTGCTCGTGCGCGATGATCAGGAATCTCGACCGGGTGTTGTCCCGGAAGGCGATGACCTTCCAATATTCATTGGGGACAGCCGAATCCGAGGTCTTCCACATGTAGCTGTTGTAGCCGATGCCGTCGGTGCTCACGGCGAAACCCTTGGTGTTGTCCGGCAGTCCCGCGACCGCGCCCTGCACATCGGACTGCGAATCGTAGGCCAGCACGGCGTAGTCGGGCATGTCCACGTTGGCCCAGCAGTCCCAGGCCAGTTTCCAGGTGCCGAGGTTCAGGTCGGTGGCCTCGGTCCCCGGTGCGCGCAGATGCTTCCCGTCGTGTTCGCTGAAGCAGGACTGACCGTCGTATCCGCTACCGCTCGACTTGGCCACGCTTTTCGCCAGCTGCGGAAAAGCCGATGCCATCGCGTCGGAGTCGCTCGTCGTCTTCTTGTGGACCACCACGACCACGACCGTGATCACGATCGCCACGGCCACCATCGCGGCGACGATGATCGCGGCGATCATCCCACCCGATCGTTTCCGCTGCGGTGGTTGATATCCCGGTGCGGCACCGTAACCCATCGGCGGACCGGGCGGTCCCGGATACCTCGGCGGTGCGGCAACCGGTGACGGCATCGGTTCGCGCGGCGGCATGGCGGCGAGCGGAGACGATGTGCCGGGCCGCATTCCCGCCGTTCCCGTACTGCCCACGCCGGGCATCGGGGACGAAAATGATTGCTGCCCAATGGGAACGCCCGTCGGCGCCGGAACGCCCGGGCCCATCGTGAGCGGTCCGCCGCCGGCGATCACGGTCGGCGCCGCACCCACGACGGGTACGGGGCCCAGGACCGGCGCACTCAACGCAATACGGGCCGCGACCGCGAATTCCACACAGTTGCGGAATCTTTCGGCGGGACGCTTGGCCATGGCCCGGGAGATCACCGCGTCCATCGCCGGTGACAGTCCGGCGCGGCGAGCACTGGCCGGCGGCACCGGCAGTTGCAGGTGCCCGCGGATCACCTCGGTGGGATGTGGGGAGTCGAACGGGCCGATACCGGTGAGCAGCCAGTACAGCGCGCACGCCAGTGAGTACTGGTCGGAGCGGTGGTCCAGTTCGGCGCCGGTCATCTGTTCGGGTGAGGCGTAGGCGAGGGTCGCGGTGAACATCCCCGCCTGGGTGAGATGTGTGGAATCCTCACGCAGCCTGGCGATCCCGAAGTCGGTCAGGAAGACCCGCTCCCCCTTACCGCCGACCGCGCGCGCCAGCAGAATATTGGCGGGCTTCACATCGCGATGCATGACGCCGTTGTCGTGCGCGTAATCCAGTGCGGAGGCTACGCCCTCGATGATCTGCACGGCCCGTTCGATCGGCAGCGACAGCGGATTCACGCCCGCGGCGTCGATTCCGTCCACATACTGCATGCAGATCCAGAGCTGATCGTCTTCCACCCCGCGGTCGTAGACGGCGACGATGCCGGGATGATCGAGTTGCGCGCACAGATCGGCCTCGCGCTCGAATCTGGCCCTGATCTCGGCATCGGTGTAGAGCTCGCGATTGAGCAGTTTCAGCGCGGTCAACCGGGGCAGCCGTGGGTGGCGCGCCAGATAGACCGACCCCATCCCACCCTGACCGAGCAGTCGCTCCACGGTGAACCCGGCAAATACATCACCGTTGTTCAGCACCTACGTTCCCCCTTCAGGCAACCACCAGGTGGCGATCCTACCCGGGGTCCTCAGCCCGGTGTGACCAGTCCGGATTCGTAGGCGATCACCACCGCCTGCGCGCGGTCGCGCAGGTCGAGCTTGGAAAAGACCTTGGAGACATGGGTTTTCACCGTCTGCTCGGCGACGAACAGCGCCTCCGCGATCTCGGTGTTGGACATGCCCTTGGCGATCAGTTCCAGCACCTCCCGCTCCCGGGGAGTGAGCGCGTCGAGCGCCGGAGCGGGCCGGGGTCGGGCACGGCGGCGGGTCACATCCGCGATCAGCCGCCGCGTCACCGTCGGCGCCAGTAGTGCCTGACCGTCGGCGACCACGCGCACCGCCCGAACCAATTCGTCGGCGGGTGCGTCCTTGAGCAGGAACCCGCTGGCCCCCAGTCCCAGTGCCTCATAGACGTAGTCGTCGATATCGAAGGTGGTGAGCATGAGCACCCGCACGAGCGGCTCGAATCCGGCGGCCAGAATGGCGCGGGCGGCCTCGAGACCGTTCATCTCGGGCATGCGCACATCCATCAGCACCACATCGGGACGCAGCCGCTTGGCCTCGGTCACCGCGACCACACCGTTGTGCGCGTCGCCGATGACACTGATGTCCGGCTGGGCGGCCAGCAGCGCCCCGAAACCCTGCCGGACCATCGCCTGGTCGTCGGCGATCAGAACGGTGATCGGCATCCCGGCCTCAGATGAATCGGATGATCGACAGCAACCCTGCGACGAGGCAGTAGATCGCGAACGGCAGCAGCGTACGGGTCTTGAAGAACCGCTCCAGGAAACGCACCGCCAGCCACGCCGCCACACCCGCGACGATCGCCCCGACCAATGCCTGACCGTGGATGCCCGCGGCCTGCGGACCGGCCAGCTCCGGCAGCTTCAGCACACCGGCGGCCAGGATCACCGGGGTGGCGAGCAGGAAGGCGAATTTCGCGGTGTCCTCGTGATCGAGACCGCGCAGCAGACCGCCGACCATGGTCAGGCCGGACCGGCTGAACCCGGCCAGCAGCGCACCCGACTGGGCCAGGCCGATTCCCAGCGCGTCCTTCACCGACAGTGCCGCGAGCCGCTCACTGGACTCGGTCTCGAGATCTTCCTGGGTGGCGACACCCCTGGCGCGCGCTTCTTCCCTGGCCTCGTCCTCGGCGAAGCGGCGGCCGTATTCGGCGAGGCCGGGTGCGTTGCGCCGGCGCAGACCCTCACCCACGATCAGCACCACGCCGTTGAGGGTGAGGAACACACTCGCGTAGATCGGTGTCGCGAACATGGTGCGCAGCGGATGTTCCAGCAGCAGACCGAGAATTCCCACGGGGATGGTCGCCAGCACGATCAGCCAGGCCAGCCGCTGAGAGGAGGTCTCGACGCGCCGGGTGCGCAGCGTCGTGACGAAGCCGACGATGATGTCGCGCCAGTCTCGCCAGTAGTAGCCCAGCAGCGCGATCGCCGTGGCGACGTGCAACGCCACCACGAAGGCCAGATATGGCGTTCCGTTCTCGGAGTCGCCATCGGTGACCAGTTTTTCCCAGCTCCCACCCAGCCAGGCCGGAATCAGCACGGAATGGCCGAGGCTCGAGATGGGGAACAATTCGGTGACGCCCTGCAGCGCGCCGATGACGATGGCTTGGAAATAGGTGAGCATCGCCGCTAAGTCTTACACGAACGCGACAGTGGTGATCGGCAGCCGGGCATACACCTGGAATCCCCCCTCGGAGCGGGGTCCGGCCGCGACCATGCCGCCCATCGCCTCGGCTCGCGCGCGCATCCCCATGATGCCGCTGCCCCCCGATGCCGATACCGGTTCCGGGGCCGTGGCGCCGGCCTCGTTGGCGACGAGCAGCTCCACCGATTCGGTGCTCACGGTGATGGTGACCGTCACCGCGGCCCCGGACGCGTGCCGCGAGACATTCGACAGCGACTCCTGCACGATCCGGTACAGCGCCAGGCCGACGGTGTCGGGTACCCCGGCCAGTCCCCCGTCGATCGTCCATTCGATGGGCACACCCGCGCGGCGCGCGCCGTCGAGTACCGCCACCACATCGGCGGCGGTGGGCTGTGGCGCGTGCTCGGGCAGTTGTCCGTCGCTGCGCAGCACGCCGAGCATGCTGCGGACCTCGTTGAGCGCCTCGCGGGCAGAGGCGCCGATGGCCTCGAATTCCGCTTGCGCCTGCGGGGATACGCCGGTGACCCGGTACGGCGCGGTCTGGGCCTGCACCACCACCATCGACATGTGGTGGGCGACCACATCGTGCAGATCGCGCGCGATGCGGGCCTTCTCCTCGAGGATCGCCCGCCGGGCCCGCTCCACCTCGTTCTGTTCCTCCTGCCGCACCAGGGCCTGGCGGGACAGCACCAGCCAGCGCACCAGCAGACCGATTCCGACCAGCCCGGTCATGGCCAGTGGCCAGCCGAAACCGGCCTCGGCGAAGGAGTCCCCGTTATTCGCCATGGTGGTCGCGAACAGCAGCGAGGACGCGATCCACGCGATCAGGACGACCTGCATCTGGGCGCGCACCGCCACCGCGAACAGCAAGGCGAACAGCACCAGGATGTGGACCACCTGGAAAGGCAGGTCGTTGCCGGGCCGATGCGGTATCGCCAGCGCGATCAGCAGCGCGGCACCGGCCGAGATCGCCCAGCCCAGGGCCGGATTGACACGGACCAGAACCAGCGGGAACACCGCCAGCGCGGCGATGAACGGCTGTGCGGCCGCCGGTACGTGATGGGTGAGGTGCAGGGTCGGCCAGCCCACCGAGAACAGCGCCACCACGGCGACCACCGTCACTATGTCGAGCGACATCCGCGCCCGGCCGGGGGTTCGCACCGTCCTGCCGATCCACCGCGCCGTTCGTATCACCCATGTCATGGTGACGAGCCTAGAAACCTTGCGGCGATTCGTCCTCACCCCGAAGTCCGACATCACACCCCCTACCCGGGTATGACCTGCCGCGCACGGCCCACCCCGGTAGCGGTGGCGAAATCGATCCGCGGCGGGAGGTGCCGCGCGGCTCCGGATTCCTACCTTCGATCACCATGAGCGATGCAGTGGCGGTGGGGCCGGCCGGATGCCGGACCGGATATCCGCGGACCCTGGGGCGGACACCGCGATCCGATGGACACGAAAAGCGCCGTCCGGCAACGCGGGTGCGGATCTGGGCCGTACTCGCCGCCGTGGTGGCGGTCCTCGCCGCGACCCTGTCGCTGCCAGCCGTGGCCGGCGCGGCCGAGGCGGCGCCCGGCGCGGAGAATTCCGCCGCGCGGAGTGCGGTACTGGCATTGACCGGCATCCACCCCGAACGCGCGGTGATGCCCGCGGATTTCGGTGCCGCACAGGGGTATCTGCCGATCGAGGTGGAGGGTCTTCCGGTGGATCCCGGCGGCCAGTGCTCCTCGCCCGTCCCACTGCCGGCCGAATTCGATACCGCCTGCAAGGCCCACGATCTGGGCTACGACCTGTTGCGCTACGCCGAGTTGCGCGGCCACCCTCTCGGCCCGTGGGCGCGCCGGGCCGTCGATGCCGCTCTGGAGCAGCACATGTTCGACGCGTGTGCCGCCCGCGCCGACACCATTGCCCGGCTGCGATGCGACACCATGGCGGCCATCGCGACCGGTGCGGTCGATCTGAACTCGCGGCGGCAGAACTATGCCGCGCCGATGCCCGAATATCTCTTCGGCACACAGCTTTCCGGTACCGGAGCCGGGCCGCAGTTGGTGCGTGTGCTGGCGCCGGTCGCCGTGGTGCTGCTGATGATCGCCACGCTGTTCGTGGTGGTGCGCCGGCTGATCCGGGATCGGCGCGGCACCGGCGGCCGACGGCCGAACGGCACCCATACTCCTTTCCACCGAGCTGTTTCACACCTCGCCGCGTCGACATTCGCCTCCGGCGCACGGCACTTGCGGCGATATCTCACCGATTTCCGCAGCGCGGTGCAGTGGACGGCCGAAGTTCTCCTACCCGTATTCGGCCGTCCCGAGCCGGTGATCGCCGGCGCTGTCGCCGCCCCGAGCCGGGCAAGCCGCGCTACCGCACTGCGTATCTCGCAGCCGGGCCGTGGCACGAACGGGCATCCCTACGCCGAAGCCCGAGGCGGCACCGTATCCAGGCCGGTGCCCGAGGCGCGGGATCTCCCCGTGCGGTACCAGAACGCGCTCGTCCGGCGGTTCCGCGCGCTCGGCCGCCCGCGTACCGGAACATTCGTCGCGATCACCGCCGGATTCATCGCGTCCCTGTGGCCCGGACTGTTACCGCGCACCTCGATCGCGCAGGCATTGCTCACCAGCATCCTGATACTCATCGCTCTCGGCGTGGCGGGCCTGGGTCGAAAGTTACTGGGATGCTTCGGAATCGATACGGAATCTCGGCTCGCACGGTATCGGCTGCCGATCGCCGCGGCCTGCGCGATCGGGAGCATCGGCGCACTCGGCTACGCGTGGTACTGGCAGAACCGGCTGCGGGCGGCCATGGATTTTCCCGCCACCGGACCGGCGTATTGGCTGCACTGGGCGCTCGGCGTCGCCGCGGTAGTCGTCCCGGTTCTCGGCGTGATGCGCGGATTGCGTTGGGCCGCGCGCTATGTGGGGCGGCTGCGGGCGGTGGCGCTGGTCGCGGCGACGGTGCTCGCCTGTCAGTTCGCACTGCTTCCGGCAGTGGTGGACTGGCAGCGCTCCGCCTTCGCGAGCGCGGATGCCACCATGGATCCCGATGTGGTGCAGCCGGTGTCCTTCACCCGCTCGGGCAGTCCGGAATCCGCCGCGAATTGGGCCTCACTGGGCGCCGAGGGACGCAAGTTCGTCTCCGAGCGCGGGCTGTCCGCACGGGTCTACATCGGCCTGAACTCGGCACCGGATCTGGATTCCCGTGTCGCCCTGGCCATCCGGGAACTCGAACGTTCGGGCGGATTCGAACGCGGCAATCTGGTGATGATGGTGCCGACCGGATCGGGATGGCTGGACGCGAACGCCGCGCACGGACTCGATCAGCGTTTCGGCGGGGACGCCACGCTCATCGGCATGCAGTATTCCCATGCGCCGAGCTGGGCGACCTTCCTGTTCGCACGGGCCGATGCCGAACGGTCCGCACGCGCGCTGTTCACCGGTATCGAGCGGCGGCTGGCCGGGTTGGCGCATCCGCCGAAGCTGTACGTCTACGGGCAGAGCCTGGGCGCGACCGCGGGCAGCGCGATCTTCGCCGGCGACCGCGACGAGACGCGACGCGTATGCGCCGCGCTGTGGGCCGGTCCGCCCGCCGCGGCGGTCCATCGCGGCGGTGCGACCGTGCTGGCCAACTCCTCCGATCCCGTGGTGCAGTGGTCGCCCCGATTGCTCTGGCACGCACCGGATCTCGGCGAGACCCGGCGCGACGCACCGCATCCGCCCTGGCTGCCGGTCCTCGGCTGGGTACAGACGACCGCCGATATGCTCTCGGCCCTGGCTCCGGGGCCCGGTCACGGACATCGCTACGGCGCCGACCAGGGCACCGCACTCGGTTCCTGCTGATCAGCACACCTCGTCCACTGCCCCACCACCGTGTGCTATACCGGTTCTCGCAGGTCAGAACTGGAAAATTGGCGGAAGGATGGCATGGACAAGCCCACGGATCTGGTGGAATTCGAGACCATGCTGCTCGGCCGCTACACCATTCACCCGCGGTACCGCCGCGACGGCACCCGGCTCGATCGCAGCGCGTACCTGGTGCTGAGCCGGCTCTCGATCGAGGGACCGATGTCGATCGGTCAGCTCAGCGAGGCGTTCGGGCTCGACGCCTCGACGCTCAATCGCCAGACCGCCGCCCTGCTGCGGTCCGGTCAGGTGGAACGGATTCCGGACCCCGAAGGCGGTATGGCCCGCAAATTCCGCATCACACCGGCGGGCGAGGCCGATCTCGAATCCGAGCGCAATGCCAATATCGAGGGCCTGGGCCGGGTGCTGGAGGACTGGTCACCCGAGGACATCGCCCGATTCGCCGACTTCCTGCAGCGGTTCAACACCGATATCGAACGTCTCGACGGCCGTCCCTGGCCGCGCCCGTAACACCGCGGGCCGGCGGAGCGCATCGGCTCCACCGGCCCGTTCGGACGGTGTGATGATCAGGCGATCGGGCCCCGGGCGGCCTCGTAGGCCGCGCCCACCCGGTAGAGCCGGTCGTCGGCCAGCGCGGGCGCCATGATCTGCAGCCCCACCGGCAGCCCGTCATCGGCCGACAGCCCCGACGGCACCGACATCGCGCAGTGGCCGGCCAGGTTGGTCGGAAGTGTGCACAGATCCGACAGGTACATCGCCAGCGGATCGTTCACCTTCTCCCCCAGCTTCCAGGGGGTGAACGGGCTGGTCGGCGAGACCAGCACGTCGACGCTCTCGTACGCCTTGTCGAAGTCCTGCGCGATCAGGGTGCGAATCTGGAGCGCCTTGCCGTAGTAGGCGTCGTAGTAACCGGCCGATAGTGCGTAGGTGCCGATCATGATGCGGCGCTTGACCTCCGGGCCGAAACCGGCGTCACGGGTCAGCGACATGACCTGTTCGGCGGAGTGGCTGCCATCGTCACCGACGCGCAGGCCGTAGCGCATGGCGTCGAACCGGGCCAGGTTGGACGAGACCTCACTGGGCAGGATCAGGTAGTAGGACGCCAGCGCGTACTCGAAGTTCGGGCACGACACCTCCACCACCTCGGCGCCGAGATCCTTCAACTGGGCGACCGCCGCGTCGAAGGAGGCGATCACACCGGGCTGATAGCTGTCGGAGTGCAGTTCCTTCACCACACCGACCTTCAGCCCGGCCAGATCGCCGCGCGCGCCCTCGCGAGCGGCGGCGACCAGGGCCGGAACCGCGGCCTGGCGCGAGGTCGAATCCCTGGGGTCGTGCCCGGCGATCACCTCGTGCAGCAGCGCGGTGTCGAGCACTGTGCGACCGCACGGGCCGCCCTGGTCCAGCGAGGACGCGCAGGCGACCAGGCCGTACCGGGAGACGGTGCCGTAGGTGGGTTTGGTGCCGACGGTCGCGGTGACCGCGGCGGGCTGCCGGATCGAACCACCGGTGTCGGTACCGATCGCCAGCGGCGCCTGATGCGAGGCCAGCGCCGCCGCCGAACCGCCGCCGGAGCCACCGGGGATGCGGGTGGTGTCCCAGGGATTGCGGGTCGGGCCGTACGCGGAGTTCTCGGTCGAGGACCCCATGGCGAATTCGTCCATATTGGTCTTGCCGAGAATTGGGATACCGGCGGCCCGCAGCTTCGAGGTCACCGTCGCGTCGTAGGGCGAGACCCAGCCCTCGAGGATCTTCGAGCCACAGGTGGTCGGCATATCCGTGGTGGTGAAAACGTCCTTGAGCGCCAACGGAACTCCCGCCAGCGGGGAGGCCACGGTTCCGGCGGCGATGGCCGCGTCCACCTCGGCGGCGGTCGCCAGGGCCTGCTCACCGGCGACGTGCAGGAAGGCGTTGAGCTCACCGTCGACCTCGGCGATGCGCTGCAGATGCGCCTCGGTGACCTGCACCGAGGACACCTCACGAGCGTGGATCTTGTCCGCCAGCTCGGCCGCGGACAGTTGCGTGAGATCACTCATCTATTCGCCCTCCCCCAGGATCTGCGGCACCATGAAGCGCTGTTCATCGACGGCGGGCGCACCGGACAGCGCCTGGTCGGGGGTGAGACATTCGGCCGGCTCGTCGGGGCGGGTGACGTTCACGGTCGGATTCGGCGATGCCGTGGCGGGTACGTCGGCGGCCACCTCGGTGATGACCCGCACGTGACTGAGGATCGAATCCAGCTGACCGGCATACACATCGAGCTCGTCGTCGGTGAGAGCGAGCCGGGAGAGCCGGGCGAGGTGTGCGACCTCGTCGCGGGAGATGGCGGGCACCGCGAAACCCCTTTCGGCAGGTTGGTGCGTATCGGTGGCGCAGGGCGCTGCGCACGGGACAGCCTAGTAGGTTGGTAGGAGGGGCCGCGCACAGGAGCCGGTCACAACCCCGATCGGCGGCCGGCGGCCGCACCGCGTTCCGTAGTCTGTGTGGTATCCGCCGGAAACAAGGTTGACACCACAACGTCATCCATGCGGCACTGGCACGTCACCCGCTGTTCGGCCGACAATAGGTGATGTGGCAAAGCTCACGGCGTCCGGTTCGACCAGTTCCCGGAAACCGGTGGGTGTAAGTATTGCGAGACTCGGGTATACGTCCGAAAGTCTCGGTCGCACAGGAAAGGAAGGCAAGCACGTGTCATTTCTGCTTCGCGTGCAACTTCCGGATCGCCCAGGAAGTCTCGGTTCACTCGCAGTCGCGCTGGGCTCAGTCGGCGCCGACATTCTCTCGATGGATGTCGTCGAACGCGGAGCCGGCTACGCGGTCGACGATCTCGTGGTGGAGGTCGGCTCGGGCGCACTGCCCGACACGTTGATCACCGCCGCCGAATCCCTCACCGACGTGCGGGTGGACTCGTTGCGACCATATTCCGGGATTCTCGATACCCACCGGGAGCTGGAACTGATCGATCAGGTCGCCACCGCGCGCGACGATCGGTTGCAGGTCCTGGTGGACGGCGTTCCGCGAGTGCTGCAGGTCGGCTGGAGCACCGTGATGGAGATGGGTCCACACGGCGGTCAGCGCTTGGTCGGCAGCGCCAGCGCACCGGAGACCCAGGCCGGGTCGGTGCCGTGGATGCCGCTCGAGAAGCCGGTCAACCTCGATCCGGAGGGCGACTGGGTGCCGCAGATCTGGCGCGATATGGACACCAAACTCGCCGCCGCACCTCTCGGCAGCACCGGTAAGGCGATCCTGCTCGGCCGTCCCGGCGGTCCGGAATTCCGGCCGTCGGAGATCGCCCGCCTGGGCTATCTGGCCGGAATCGTCGCGACCGTCCTGACCTGAATCCGGTTGCCGTCCAGTAGGTCCGGGCGGCAACCGCTCGTCTCGCCGCGCAGTCGGGCGGATCAGCCGATCCGGCGCATAACGGTGAGCGGTATTCCGCGCGGGGTGCACCAATCCCGCTCCGGGATGTGCAGGAACCCCAGGCGTTCGTAGATGCGGCGAGCCGCGAGCATATCCGGCATGGTCGTCAGCACCACCGCCGCGAACCCCTCGGCGCGCGCGGTATTGATGACGGAACGAACCAGTGCCGTGCCGACGCCCGCACCCCGGGCCTGCGCGGCGACCGCCAGCATTCGGAACTCGAGTTCCCCGGTGCGGGCGATATCGGCGTAGGGCGTGCCCGGCCGGGCGATGGTCAGCGAACCCAGTAGCTCGCAATCACGAACCGCCACAATAACTTCGGCGTCACCGGCTCGCTTCTCGGTATCGGCCAGCTCGGTGACGTACGGGCTGTCCGGCTGGACGTGCCCCTCACCTACGTAGGTGCCCACAGTCACATGCGCGATGGCGTCGTAGTCGGTCGGCACGGCCCGGCGGATGTGTACCCGGGTATCCGATTGCGTCATATCCACCGCTCAATCCTGCACCCCGTCGGCCGGCTCCGGCTCCGGCCGCACGGCGCGGGGACCTTCGGCCAGCAGCAGGCGGAAACCGTCCTCGTCGAGGATCTGCACACCCAGCTCCTCGGCCTTGGCCGCCTTGGATCCGGGAGCCTCACCGATCACCACGAACGCCGTCTTCTTCGAGACCGAGCCCGCGGCCTTCCCGCCCCGCACGAGAATGGCCTCCTTCGCCTCGTCCCGCGAAAACCCTTGCAGGGAACCGGTGACGACGATCGACAGGCCCGCGAGATTGCGGTCGATGGATTCGTCGCGCTCGTCCTTCATCCGCACTCCGGCCGCGCGCCACTTCGCCACGATGGTGCGATGCCAGTCGACGGTGAACCATTCCCGCACCGCGCCGGCGATGGTCGGGCCGACGCCGTCGGCGGCGGTCAGCTCCTCGGCCGAGGCCGACTCGATCGCTTCGAGACTGCCCAGTTCGCCGGCGAGCGCCCGCGCCACCGGCGGCCCGACATGGCGGATGGACAGTGCGACCAGCACCCGCCACAGCGGTTGGTCCTTCGCCGCGTCCAGATTCTGCAGCAACCGGTTGCCGTTGGCCGACAACGTGCCGTCCTTGTTGACGAAAAGTGTTGTGCCGAGCAGTTTCTCCTCGGTCAGGTCGAACAGGTCGCCCTCGTCGGCGATCGCACCGGACTTCAGCAGATCGGCCGCCGCCTCATATCCGAGCGCCTCGATATCGAAGGCGCCGCGCCCGGCCATGTGGAAGACCCGCTCCCGCAACTGCGCCGGGCAGTGCTGTTGATTGGGACAGCGGATATCGGCGTCGCCCTCCTTCTCGGGAGCGAGTTCGGTTCCGCATTCGGGACAGTGCGTGGGCATGACGAAGGCCCGCTCGGAACCATCGCGCACGTCGGCCACCGGCCCGAGTACCTCGGGAATGACGTCGCCGGCCTTGCGAATGGTGACGGTATCGCCGATCAGCACACCCTTGCGCTGCACCTCGGAGGCATTGTGCAGGGTTGCCATCGCGACCGTCGAGCCGGCCAGGGTGACCGGCTCCATCACCGCGTACGGCGTCACCCGGCCGGTACGACCGACATTGACCTGGATATCGAGCAGCGCAGTGGTGGCCTCCTCCGGCGGATACTTGTACGCGATGGCCCAGCGCGGGGCCCGCGCGGTGGCTCCGAGGCGTCGCTGCAGCGAGAATTCGTCGACCTTGACCACTTGGCCGTCGATCTCGTGCTCGATATCGTGGCGGTGCTCGCCCCAATACCGGACACGCTCCACGACCGCGTCGGCTCCCCGCACCCGCACGGTGTGCGCCGACACCGGCAGCCCCCACGCCGCCAGTGCCCGGTAGGCCTCGTACTGGGAAGACGGGCTGAAGCCGACCATCCGGCCGAAACCATGGCAGATCATCCGCAGCCGGCGCCGCGAGGTGACCGCCGGATCCTTCTGGCGCAGCGAACCCGCCGCGGTATTGCGCGGATTCGCGTACGGCGCTTTGCCCTCCGCCACGATGGCGGCGTTGAGATTCTCGAAATCCTCGAGCCGGAAATACACCTCACCGCGGATCTCCAGCAGCTCGGGAACCGGGAATTCCGCTGTGGCACCGAGCTGTTCGGGGATGTCTTCGATGGTGCGGGCGTTGAGCGTCACATCCTCACCGGTGCGGCCGTCCCCACGGGTGGCACCGCGGACCAGGCGGCCGTTCTCGTAGACCAGATTCAGCGCGACCCCGTCGATCTTCACCTCGCAGACGAAGTGGATATCGGGACCGGTCTCGGCCTCGACGCGGGCCACCCAGGCGCGCATCTCCCCCTCGTCGAACACATTGTCCAGCGAGAGCATGCGCTCGAGATGGTCGACCGCGGTGAAATCGGTGGCGAAGCCGCCGCCGACCAACTGTGTCGGCGAATCGGGCGCCCGCAGATCCGGATGCTCTTCCTCCAGTGCGAGCAGGCGCTGGAACAGCTTGTCGAACTCGCCATCGGAGATGATCGGTGCATCCCGCACGTAGTACCGGAACTGGTGCCCGCGGACCTCTTCGGCCAGCTGTTGCCATTCGGTGCGCTGCTCGGTGGTGGCCGCATCCGCGGCCTCGCTCGCTTCCGCGGCGCGAGCGCCGTCGATTCCGGTTTCGCTCACAGATGGCACAGTAGCCGACGAGGTGGCAGCTAATCTTCCGCTGCCGACCCCGACCTGAGCTACCGACACATTGTCAGAACACCGTCGATCAAATCCACAGCGGATCGCCGTACACCACTCCGACATCGTCGAGGCTGTCGGTGTGCAACTGCATGAGCGTGTATTGGCGCACGACCGCCGGCCCGATACAACCGTTGACGACCAGATGGATATCCCGCATGTTGATGCGCGCCGGAACGCCGGAGACGGCCTCCTTCTTCAGCAGCGGCACATCGCTCACACTGCCCGGCGCGACATTGACCGACACCGTGGGGCCCAGGTCCTCCTGCGTGAGCATTCCGGGATTCAGATACGCGGTAGGCCCGAGGCCCGCGCCACCTCCCTGCAGTTCAACGGCACAGCCGACGTGATAGCCGACCATCAGGGTGCCGCCGCTGGGAGCATCGGAACGGGTATAGGCACTCCCCGAGACGAAGACTTCGCGGACACCTCCCGACGCGTTCAGGGGCGGCACCTTATTGATCAGTTCGTCCTGACTGCCGACCACGAAGGTCGGTCCGCCCGGAGACGTGAAGGTCTTTTCGTGCGGAGGCATCGGAACGACCTCGGCGACCGACGACTGCGCGGATATCACCGGTATCGCAAGGGCCGCTGCTGACAACGCGCACGACAGAACACATCTGGCGAGGCTGGATGGCATGAGGGGATCGTAGCCCGACTTTCTCGGGTTTCAGCAATTTTGAAGCTATCGGAGAGGCGGCGTCGCGGTCGGCCGCCGCAGCCCCACGGCGAACGCCGCGGACACGACACAGACCGCCGCGGCGACGGCCCAGACGACATGGAACGACGTGAGCGGATTCGAACCCGCCCGCGCGCTGAGATAGGACACGCACGCCGCTATGCCGATCACTCCGCCCAGCTGGCGCAACGCACTGTTGAAAGCTGTTGCGGTGGCGAAGCGCTCACCGGTCACACCCTGCACCGAACCGGTCGCGAGACTGGGCCACACCATACCCACACCGATCCCGCTGACGACCGCGCCGGGCAGCCACCCGATCAGGAAATCCGCGTGCGCGTGCGCCAGCAATGCGTAACACAGCAGACCGGCACCGACCAGGACGGCACCGGTCGAGGCGATGTACCGGCCACCGAATCGGTCGTAGAGCATCCCGGCCGGCCGGGCGGCGAGGGTGGAGAACAACGGCGCCGGCGTCATCGCCAGCCCCGCCCGCAATGTCGAGTAGTGCCAGACCGAGGTCAGAAACAGCACATTCGTGAGCAGATACGCGTAGAACGCGGCCGCGAATACGAACGTACTCGCGCTGGCGGCGGCGATCGTCCGGTCGAGCAGAATCCTCGCCTCGATCAGCGGGGCCGGATGGGTCACACACCGGCGCGCGACCACAACGAGCAGCACCGCACCTGCCACGAGCGCCCCGGCGGTACGCGGATCCGTCCATCCCCAGTCGTTACCTTTGACGATCCCGAGCGCGATCAGGCCGAATCCACCGGCCGAGCACACGACGGCGATGGTGTCTGGATAGAACCGGCCGGCCGATTCCTTCGCTTCGTCCAGCCGGAGCACGGCGGCGAGCATCGTGACAACGCCGATGGGGACATTGACCGCGAAAACGAGCCGCCAGTCGGAGATGTCGATCAGAAATCCACCGAGCGCCGGACCGATTCCCGCGGCAAGCGCGGCGGTCGCGGCGAACAACGACACAGCGACGCCGCGCCTGCTCTCGGGAAATGCCGGTAGCAGCAGCGCCAGCGCGGACGGAACGATCAGTGCCGCGCCGACCGCCTGCAATCCGCGAAATGCGATGAGAAATCCGGCATTCGGTGCCATCGCGCAGGCCAGCGAGGTCACCGCGAAGAGTCCCAACCCCACCACGAACAGCAGTCTGCGGCCGAAACGATCCGCATAACGCCCCGCGGGCACGAGCAGCGCCGCGAAAACGATGTTGTAGATGTTGATAATCCAGGACAACGATTCCAGCGACCAGGACGAGAAATCTTCGTGAATACTCGGAAACGCGATATTGACGATCGTCGAGTCCAGGAAGGCAATGAATCCGGCCATCGAAGTCACCGCGACAACAGTGGCGGTTGCCGCCTTGCCCGGAGGCCGCAGGGTTGTCGTACTTGCCATATCCGCCGCACTTTCTCCGCGGTGTCCTGCAGGCCGCACGACACATCTACCGAATCCGAGTCGAAAACTCGTTTCGACCCACACAGTAAGAATCTCCCGAGAACTGTCAAGCGATCTATCGCCATGGGTGAGAACTCGAACGCGGCCGGTCGGGCATCGACGTTTCGCATTGTTCCCAGCAATTGCGCGGCGGGAAACCGACCATTAAGTTCCTCACATGGAAACGCCTTTCCCGCATCTGCTCTCACCGCTCGACCTCGGGCGGACGGTATTGCGCAACCGGGTGGTCATGGGTTCGATGCACACCGGGCTCGAGGACCGGAACTGGCACATCGAACGCCTGGCAGCCTTTTTCGCGGAGCGGGCCCGCGGCGGAGTGGGGCTGATCGTCACCGGTGGTTACTCCCCCAGCCGTGCGGGCTGGCTGTGGCCGTTCGCCTGCGCCGTGCTGGACGAAACCGATGCCGAGCGGCATCGCGTCATCACTTCGGCGGTACACGAGGCCGGCGCGAAGATCGCCCTGCAAATCCTGCACGGCGGACGCGATTCCAATATTCCCGGCAATCTGGCCCCCTCCGCGATCGCCTCACCGCTGACGGCCTTCGAGCCGTCCGCGTTCACCGAGGAACAGATCGAGACGACGATCGCCGATCACGTTCGTTGTGCGGAACTCGCGGCCCTCGCCGGATACGACGGTGTCGATGTGATGGGCGGTGAGGGTTTTCTGATCAATCAGTTCCTCGCACCACGCACCAACAACCGCACCGATGATTGGGGCGGATCGCCGGTCAATCGCCGCAGGTTTCCGATCGAGGTCGTACGGCGCATCCGCGCCGCGGTGGGCGAGCGGATGTTCATCATGTTCCGGATGTCGCTGGCCGAATTCGTCGAGGACGGACAGACGTTCGACGAAATCATCGACCTGGCCAAGGAATTGGAAGCAGCCGGGGTCGATGTCATCAACACCGATATCGGCTGGCATGAATCGCGGGTTCCGACCATTGTCACCTCGGTACCGCGGGCCGCGTTCGTGGACTACACCGCGAAAATCAAACGGCACGTGTCGATTCCGGTCTGCGCGTCGAATCGCATCAATACCCCCGAGATCGCCGAACAGATCCTGGAAAATGGTGACGCCGACCTGATCTCGCTCGCGCGCCCACTGCTGGCCGACCCGGAATGGGTGAACAAGGCCGCGGCGGAACGGGCCGACGAGATCAATACCTGCATCGCCTGCAATCAGGCATGTCTCGATCACACCTTCACCCGCCAGACCGTGTCCTGCCTGGTGAATCCCCGTGCCTGCCACGAGACACTGCTCCAGCTGCTGCCGACCCGGCACGCCAAGCGCGTCGCCGTGGTCGGAGCGGGTCCGGCGGGGCTGTCCGCCGCCATCGGGCTGGCCGAACGCGGCCACCATGTCGAGCTGTTCGAGTCCGAAGGCCACATCGGCGGCCAATTCGATCTCGCCCGGCGCATTCCCGGCAAGGAGGAGTTCGACGAGTCCATCCGATACTTCCGGCGCAAGCTCGAAATCACCGGTGTCACAGTGCATCTGAACACCCGGGCCGACGCCGCGGATCTTGCCGCCGGCGACTGGGACGAGATCGTGGTGGCAACCGGTGTACGTCCGCGCACTCCCGATATCCCGGGTATCGCGCACCCGATGGTGCTGTCCTATCCGCAGCTGATCCGCGGTGACCGGCCGGTCGGCGACCGGGTAGCAGTCATCGGTGCGGGCGGGATCGGTTTCGATGTCAGCGAGTTCTTGACCGTCGCCGCGAGCTCCGCACTGGACCTGCGAGAGTGGCGCCGGGAATGGGGTGTCACCGATGACCCACGTGCGCGCGGCCAGCTGACCACCCCGGTTCCGACCCCGGGTATCCGCGCGGTGACTCTCCTGCAACGGAAGTCGGGCCCATTCGGGGCTTCGCTGGGCAAGACCACCGGCTGGATCCATCGCGCGGCGGTCGAGGGCCGGGGTGTCGAGCAGATCGGCGGGGTCAACTACGAGCGGATCGACGACAACGGCGTACATCTCAGCTTCGGCCCGCACCGCGAAGGGCATCGGGTGATCGCGGTGGACAACGTCGTGATCTGCGCGGGCCAGGAATCGGTTTCCGATCTGGCCGACCAGCTCGAATCCCGGGGCGTACGAGCACATCTCATCGGCGGCGCCGAGGAGGCCAAGGAGCTCGATGCCAAGCGGGCGATTCAGCAGGGCACCGAGCTGGCGGCCGCGATCTGAGTTCGCGGCGCGGATTCCGGTGTGGCCCAAGGATTCCCCTGGGACACATCGGTTTCAGGCGCCCGCGCCGCCGATCCGGACGAACGTGGCGGTAGCCGTCGCGTAGATCTTCCCGGCCGCGTCGACGAGACGGGCTTCCGCGGTGGCAGTGGTCCGCCCGACGTGCACTGCCTCGGCGACTGCCCGCAGCGGCCCCTGCTCATGCGAAACTCCGCGCAGCAAGCTGGTATTCATGTTCACGGTCGTGATCATGGATTTGTCGTCCACCGACAGCTGGACCGCACCCCACATCGCGACATCGAGAACCGAGGTGATCACGCCGCCGCCGACCACCCCGAGGAAGTTCACGTGCCGTTCGTCCGGTGCGAGACTCAGTGTCATATGCCCGGGTGCGGCATCGACGATCCCGATATTGAGCAGTGTGGCCAGCGGTGGCAGCGGAAGCTCACCGGTCCGGATCCGCTGTACCAGCTCATCTCTGGACAATTGCACCAGGCTCAGCACGGCGACCGAAGGATCCTCCCATTCCAGCCGCAGCGTCCTGGTGCCCTCCGAAATCTCCACAAGCCCGGCGTCCTCGTTTGTCATGACCTTCCCTACTTTCCGGCAATCTGCTGATCGATGAGAGCGAAGAGCTCGTCGGCGCTCGATGCCGCTTCGACGGCGACGCGGTCATGGCCGGGATCGCGTTCGGCGACGGGTTCGGGCTCGAACGCGCCGAGGACCTCGTCGACGGTCGCGGTGATGCGTTCGGCCAGGCGCGCTCTGTCGTCGACCGACCGCATGCCCGCCAGCAGCGAACGCAGTGCCACAATCTGATCGTCGATCGCCGAGGTGGCCGACGTCTCCTCCCACTGCGACCGCAACAGTTTCGCGACCGCGACCGCGGTCGGATAGTTGAAGACCAGTGTCGAGGGCAATCTCGAACCCAGTCCCTCGGCGAGCCGATTACGCAGCTCGACACCGCCGAGGGAATCGAATCCCATATCGCTGAAGGGAGTTTCGGGATCGACGTCGGCCGCCGATCGATATCCCAGCGCCGCCGCGGCCTGTTCCCGGACGAAGGCGAGCACGATCTCGTCGCGCTGCTCGGGCCCGGCGGCGGACAGCCGGGCCGCCAGCCCGCCCTCCGCTCCGGTGCCGCTGGTTTCCCGTCGGGCCCGCACGGGCACCAGACCGGCGAGCACATCGGCCAGCTGCCCGGCGCGGGCCTGCGCGCCCAGCGTCGGCTTGTCGAATCGAACGCAGGCGAGCACTGCCTCGTCGGCGGCGATCGCCGCGTCCAGCAGCGCGGTCCCGTCGTCGTCACCGAGCATGCGCAGGCCGATCCGTTCCAACCGCGCCAGCGTGGCGTCGTCCATCGCACCGGTCATCCCGGTGTCCTGGTTCCACAGGCCCCAAGCCACCGAAAGAGCCGGGAGTCCCTCGGCGCGACGCGCGTGCGCGAGGCCGTCGAGGAATGCGTTCGCGGCGGCGTAGTTGCCCTGCCCCGGTGATCCGAGAATCGCGGCGGCCGAGGAGAACACCACGAACGCGGACAGCCGGTGGCCGCGGGTCAGATCGTGCAGGTGCAGTGCGCCGTCGAGTTTCGGCGCCAGCACCCGATCGATCCGGTCGGCCGACAGTGTCTCGATCGTGGCGTCGTCCACCAGACCGGCGGAGTGGATCACCGCGGTCAGCGGATATTCCGGCGCGATCGAGTCGAGAACGGCCGCGACAGCCGATCAATCGGCCACATCACAGGCCTCGACCCGGGCGTGTGCTCCCCGCCGAGCCAGGTCGGCGACAAGTTCGGCCGCGCCCTCGGCCGCCGCGCCGCGTCGCGAGAGCAGCAGCAGCCGCCGAACGCCGTGCCGGTCGGCCAGATGGCGGGCCGTCAATGCTCCCAATCCGCTGGTGCCGCCGGTGATCAGTACGGTCCCGTCCCCGAATGCGGGTGCGCGATCCGAATCCGTTGCCGTCCGGTCACTCTCGATCAGGCGAGGTAGATGGAGCCGGTCCTGACGTGTCGCCACCTGGGGACACCCGGTCCCCACAACGCGGCGCACCAGGTCCGCGCTCACCTCGCCGTCGTGATCGAGCAGCATGATCCGGCCCGGTTGTTCCGATTGTGCGCTGCGGATCAAGCCCGTGACGGCGGCACCGGCCAGGTCCACCGGCTCACCGTTCAGCCCGGCGGCCCGTCGGGTCACCACCAGCAGACGGGTGCCGGCGAGACGATCGGCCGACAGCCACGATCGCAGCAGCTGCCAGGCACTGTGCACCGCGGCCCGCACCGCCGCGGCCCGCACCGCCGAAGTCCCGGCGGAGTCCACCGCATCGGGGACCGTCCAGACGATGAGGTCCGGCACGATGTCGGCCGCGGCCGATTCCGCTATGTCACCGTGGTGCCGGTCGATCCCGGGAATCAGGATGTCTCCCACCGTCGCGACCGTTCCACCGAACACCGAGGACGGTGCGGTCTCGGAGTCGATCCACCGCAGCCGCAGCGGCGACACGGCCGGGCCGGCTTTCGACAGTTGTACCGATCCGACATCGATGGGCCGCGATCCGACCGCACCGACGGTCAGCACCGGAGCGCCACTGTCGTCGACGATATCGATACTCACCTGCCCGTCGACACCGCGAGTGATCCGCGCCCGCGACGCCGCGACGCCGCGACGCCACAGTCGCATCCCGGCGAAGGAGAACGGCAGCGGAATCCGCCCGTCGGGTACCTCGGCGATCAGCTCGTCGAGCGCGGCGTGCAGGCAGGCGTCCAGCAGAGCCGGATGAATGGCGAAGGTGGACAGCGACTCTCGCGTCGTCTCGTCGAGCGATACCTCGGCGAACGTCTCGGCGCCGCGGGTCCAGATCGCCGTCACCCCCTGGAAGGCCGGCCCGTAGCCGAACCCGCGCTCCGCCAGCCGGTCGTACAGGTCGACGCCGTCACTGCGCGCGGAGCCTGCCGGCGGCCACGACGCGTCGCCCCATCCGGGCGCCGGATCACCGCTGCCGGTCAGTACTCCGGTCGCGTGCAATACCCATGGCACCGGCTCCCCCGCTTCCGGGCGGACCGCGGGCCGGGAGTGAATTCGCACGGTCCGCCGGCCCCCCTCATCCGCGGCCGCGATGCTCACCTGCAGGTCGACCTCGGTGTCCACACCGATCACCAGCGGCGCGTTGAGTAACAACTCCTCTACGACACCGGCGTCCAGGGAGGCACCGGCGCTCATCGCCATCTCCGCGAACGCCGTACCGGGCAGCAGCACCGAATCGAATACCGCATGATCGGCGATCCACGGATGAGCGCTCAGGGAGACGCCGCCGGTGAACAGCCATTCGTCCGTACCCGCGAGGGGAACCGCGTGCCGCAGCAGCGGATGTCCGAACGATCCGGTGGCGGTATCGGCGGCCGGTCGCACCCAATAACGCCGGCGCTGGAAAGCGTAGGTGGGCAATGCCTCCCGGCCCACATCCGGTCCGTCGACCAGACTGGGCAGATCGACCGGGGCGCCCGCCGCGAAGACCTGGGCGAGGCAGGTGACCACTTGCGTGGTCTCATCGATCGATCGCCGCGATGACGCCACCACCGTCGATTTCGCCGCCACCTGTCCGGCGTCGGCCAGGCATTCGCCGATCATCGCGGTCAGCACGGCATCCGGGCCGACCTCCACGAACCGGCGCACACCGGATTCGACCAAACTGTGCACGGCGGGGGCGAAACGCACACAACTCCGCACTTGCGACACCCAGTAGTCCGGCCCGCGAACCTCATCGCCGGCCGACTTCCCCGATACATTCGACACAATCGCCAGCGATGGCGTGTGGTAGGTCAAACTCGCTGCCACCGAGCGGAATTCGGCCAGAATCGGCTCCATCAGCACGGAATGGGAAGCATGAGAGATCCGCAGCCGCGTATTCCGGTGTCCCGCCTCGGTCAAGCGTCGCTGGATCTCGTCGACGGCCTCGGCGTGTCCGGAGAACACCACCGACTCCGGGCCGTTCACCGCGGCCAGCGAGACCCGATCCTCGAAACCGGCCAGCATTCGCGCGGCTTCGGCCTCCGATATCGCCGCCGCGTGCATCGCGCCGCCCGACGGAGCGGAGCCCATCAGCCGGCCACGCGCGGACACCAGGGCACAGGCATCGGTGAGCGACCACAATCCGGCCACATGGGCCGCGGTCAACTCGCCCAGTGAATGGCCGGTGACCACATCCGGTGTGAGACCGAATGATTCGAACAATCGGAACAGCGCCACCTCGTAGGCGAACAACGCCGGCTGCATCCGGTCCATCCGGTCCAGCACTCCGTCCGGATCGGTGAACATCACCTCCCGCAGGGAACCACCCAGGTGTCGATCGAACTCCGCGCACACCTCATCGAGTGCGGCCGCGAACACCGGGAACGCCCGATAGAGCCCAGCGCCCATCCCCACCCGCTGCGCGCCACCGCCGGTGAACAGGAAAGCCGTCCCGCCCGAGGCGGCGACACCGTCGGCCACACCCGGTGCCGGAGATCCCGATGCCAGCGCGGCCAGTCCCGCGAGCAGTTCGGCGTGATCACCGCCGACAACCACGCCTCGCCGTTCCAGCAGGGCACGCGAGTTCAGCAGCGATCGCGCCACCGTCCGCGGATCGGCGGCCGGGCGATCGGCCAGCCAGGCCAGCAGCCGCTGCGCCTGCGCCCGCAGTCCCTCCTGCGACCGCGCCGAAACCACGAGCGGCACCACCGCGGCACCACCGGAAGCGCCATCGCCGGTCATATCCGGAGCCGGCGCGGACCGCGCGGGCAGAGGAGGCGCCTCCTCGACGATCACGTGCGCGTTGGTACCGCTGATCCCGAACGAGGACACGCCCGCGCGCCGCACCCGCACGCCGGCCGTCCACGGTTCCGGTTCCGTCAGCACTCGCACCGCGCCCGCGGACCAATCCACGTGCGGCGACAGTTCCTCGGCGTGCAGCGTCGCCGGCAACTGTTCGTGCCGCAACGCCTGCACCATCTTGATCACCCCGCCCACACCGGCGGCCGCCTGGGTGTGGCCGATATTGGATTTCAACGATCCGATCCGCAGCGGATCGCTCGCGGGCCGCTGCCCGTAGGCCGCGATCAACGCTTGCGCTTCGATCGGATCGCCCAGCGTCGTACCCGTCCCGTGCGCTTCCACGGCGTCGACGTCCGCGGGGTCCAAACCCGCATCGGCCAGCGCGGCCGCGATCACCCGCTCCTGCGAGGGGCCGTTCGGTGCGGTCAGGCCGTTGCTCGCGCCATCCTGGTTGACCGCGCTGCCGCGCACCACGGCGAGCACGTCGTGGCCCAGTCGCCGGGCATCGGAGAGCCGTTCGACGACCAGCACCGCGGCACCTTCCGCCCAGGCCACACCGTCGGCGGCGGCCGAGAACGATTTGCATCGCCCGTCCGGTGCCAGTCCCCGCTGCCGGGAGAACTCCACGAAAACGGTCGGGGTCGCCATCACCGTCGCGCCGCCCACCAGGGCGAGCGAACTCTCGCCCTCCCGCAGCGCGCGACAGGCCAGATGCAACGCCACCAGCGAGGACGAGCACGCGGTATCCACCGTCATCGCGGGCCCTTCCAGTCCCAGCGTGTAGGCCACCCGTCCAGACACGACACTCGACGCCGCACCGGTACCGACATATCCCTCGGTCTCGTGCCCGGCCCGGCGGGTCAGGACCTCGTAGTCCTGATACATCACACCGGTGTAGACACCGGTGTCGGTGCCCCGCAGTGCGGTCGGGTCGATACCGGCCTGCTCCAGCGCCTCCCACGAAACCTCGAGCAGCAGGCGCTGCTGCGGGTCCATCGCGGTCGCTTCGCGGGGCCCGATGCCGAAGAACCCCGCGTCGAATTCCGCAGCACCCGTGAGGAATCCGCCCTCATTGGCATAGGAGGTGCCCGAATGCTCAGGGTCGGGATGGATCAGCTGATCCAGGTTCCAGCCGCGATCGGACGGGAACTGCCCGATCGCGTCGGTGCCCCCGGCCACCAGATCCCACAGTTCGTCCGAGGAGGCCACACCGCCGGGGTAGCGACAGGCCATACCCACGATCGCGATCGGTTCATCGGCGCGGGTCCGGCGCCGCGCCCTGTGGACCGACGCGCCTTCCCCCTCGATGCGCGAACGCAGGTACCGGGCGACCGCCGCGGATGTCGGATGATCGAAGGCGAGGGTGGAGGGCAATCGAAGTCCCGTGGCCTTGGTGAGGCGATTGCGGAACTCCACGACCCCCAGGGAATCGAAACCCAGTTCGCTGAACGGCTTCTCGGTGTCGACGAGGTTGCCCGACGCGTGGCCCAGCACCTCGGCGACCTGATCGCGAACGAAGGCCAGCACGATCCCGTCGTGCTGGTCCGGTGCGGCACCCGCCAGGCGCCGCGCCAGATCGCCGCCTCCCTCGGCCCGGCGCGACGGGGGAACCAGCGGTTGCAGCAGGCCGGGCAGCAGGCCTGCGCGAGCCTGCACCGACAATGCCGCCGGGTCGAAGTCCACCGCGGCGACGAATGCCGCGCCCGCCGCACCGGCCAGGTCGAACAGCGTCAGTCCATCGGCCGGAGCGAGTGCGCGAAAACCCATGCGGGACAGCCGGGAAACCGCTGCGGCATCCAGATCCGCGGTCATGCCACCGTCGTCGCTCCACGGTCCCCACGCCACCGACACCGCGGGCAGGCCGGCGTTGACCCGCCGTCGCGCCAGGGCGTCCAGCGCCGAATTCGCTGCCGCGTAGTTGCCCTGCCCGGCCGACCCCAATACCGCCGCGATCGAGGAGAACATGACGAAGGCCGACAGCTCCAGATCCAGCGTGAGCTCGTGCAAGTGCAGTGCCGCGTCGATTTTCGGCGCGAGCACGCGATCGACTCGCTCGGGCGTCAGGGTATCGACGGTGCCGTCGTCGAGGATGCCCGCCGCGTGGATCACGGCCGTCGGTGCCGGACCGCCGGAGATCTCCCCGAGCATCGTCCGCACGGCGGCGCGATCACCGACATCGCAGGCCAGCACTCTCGTGCGGGCGCCCAGTTCGGCCAGCTCGGCGACGAGTTCACCGGCACCGTCGGCCGCCGGACCGCGTCGCGAGACCAGCACCAGCTCACGCACTCCGCGCTCCGCGGCCAGGTGACGGGCCACGGTCGCGCCCAGGCCGGAGGTACCGCCGGTGATCAGCACCGCACCCGAACCGAAACTCGCCGAGCCGATTCCGGAGATATCCGCACCGTCGCGCGGCGAGAACCGCGGCGTCAGCAGCGCACCCGAACGCTGCGCCAGCTGCTCTTCGCCGGAATCCAGTGCGGCCGAGATCACCTCGGGTATCACGTCGGTACCGGCGATGGTGTCCAGCAGTACGATGCGACCGGGATTCTCCGATTGCGCGCTGCGCAGCAGACCCCACGCCGCAGCGGCGGCAATGTCCGGGTCTTCCCCCGGCATGGCCACGGCGTTACGGGTTACGACGACCAATCGGGTGTCGGACGCTCCGGTCCGGCTCAACCACGAGCGCACCGTGGACAGCGCAGCATGCACAGCTCGATGAACCGCGCGCGCGGATACCGTTGCACCCGCATCGGATTCGGTCCGGGCGCCATCGGCGAACCACACCACCGCCTCGGCATGCGTCGTCTCGCCTGCCTCGGAGATCGTCGATTCCGCCGCCCCGGCCGTCTCGGTTCCCGCGCGGGCATCGGAGTCGGGTCGGAGCACGACGATCCGTCGTCGGTCCGTGGTTGCGGGAACCCGGACTTCGGCCGGAACCCACCGCAGGTCGTAGAGCGCTCGGTGGCCGATGGATCGATCCCGGCCGAGCGCGCGGCTGTCGACCGGGCGGGCCCGCAGCGCCTCGACCGTCGCTACCGCGCCGCCCGTATCGTCGTGGAGTTCGAGCCGGACGCTGTCCGCGCCCGTGCGGCGAATTCGCGCGCGAACCGCCGAGGCGCCGCGCCGGTACAGACGCACGCCGTGGAACGAGAATGGTAGTGGCACAGTACCGTTCGGCAGTTCCGCGCCGATTTCGTCCACGGCGGCATGCAGCGCGGCGTCCAGCAGGGCGGGGTGCATACCGAATCGGGACGCGTCCGCGGCGACATCGGGCGGCAGCATCACCTCGGCCAGCACATCGGCGCCGTCGCGCCGCAGGCGGCGCACGCCTTGGAACGCGGGCCCGTACCCGAGGCCCCGCGCCGCCAGGTCGTCGTACAGCAAATCAGCCTGGCCCGCACCGTCGTTCGGCCACGGCGCGGCATCGGCGGCACCGATCGGCTCGTCATCGGGCCCACCCGCGAAAACGCCGTGCGCATGGATGACAGCACCCGCATCGGTGGCATCGTCACCGGCGGGCCTCGACGCGATGACGAATCGCCGTCGTCCCGTGTCGTCGGGGGCATCGACGCTGATCTGAATGTCGATCTCGTCCAGCCCGTTCAGGCGCAGCGGAGCCTGAAGGACCAATTCATCGACGATTTCGACACCGAGCCGGGCGCCGACCGTTGCCGCCATCTCCACGAAACCCGTACCCGGCAGCAGAATCGCACCGAATACCGTGTGATCGGCGATCCACGCCTGCGATGTGGTCGACAGTCGTCCGGTGAACAGCCACTCGTCCTTGCCCGCCACCGCGACCGCCGCACCCAGCATCGGGTGATCGATCGACAGCAGCCCGGCCCGGCGCACATCACCGAGACCGTCGACGGGCGGCAGCCAGTACCGTCGGCGTTGAAAGGCATAGGTGGGCAACGGTATACGCCGAGAGGACCGACCGGCGTACAGTACCCGCCAGTCCACATCGAGGCCCGAGGCATGCGCGACGGCCAGGAAGCCGACGAACTGCGCCGCCTCGTCCCCGCCGCGCCGGGTCGCCGCCGCGACCACCGACCGGCCCTCGATATCGGGAGTCTCGGCCAGGCACTGGCGAGTCATGGCCGCCAGGACGGCATCCGGGCCCACCTCCAGGAAGCGCCGGGCCCGGGCGGCCGCGAGCGCTTCGATACCGGGGGCGAATCGCACCGCGCTCCGAACCTGGCGCACCCAGTAGACCGGATCGCCGAGCTCATCGCCGACGAGGGCACCCGTCACATTCGACACGATCGGAACAGATGGCTTTCGATAGGTCACACCCGCTGCGACCGTACGGAATTCGGCGAGCATCGGTTCCATCAGCGCCGAGTGGAACGCGTGGCCGACCCGCAATCGGTTCGTCTTGACACCGCGCCCGGCGAGCAGCCGTTCGATCTCGTCGATCGCCGCGACGGCGCCGGAAAGTACCACTGCCGCAGGACCGTTCACCGCGGCCACCGACACCCGATCGTCGTAGCCGGAAACCAGGGTGTTCGCCGCGTCCTCGGATACCGCGACCGCAAGCATCGCCCCGCCCGCGGGCAGCCCGCCCATCAGCCGCCCGCGCGCCGCGACCAGCGCACAGGCGTCCGGTAGCGACCACACGCCCGCGACATACGCCGCCACCAGCTCGCCGATGGAGTGGCCGAGCAGCAGATCCGGTGCGGGACCGAAGGATTCGACGAGCCGGTACAACGCCACTTCGAAGGCGAACAGCGCCGGTTGGGTGAACTCCGTGCGATCCAGCAGTTCCGAGTCGTCCTCGGCGAACATCAGATCACGCAGCGACCGTCCGAGCAGCGGATCGAAGACCGCGCATATCTCATCCAGCGCACTCGCGAACACCGGGAAGGCCGAGTACAGGCCCTTGCCCATCCCGGGACGCTGCGCACCCTGACCGGTGAACAGAAACGCGGTATTCCCGGGTACTACGCGCCCGTGGACCATTTCGGTCGCGGATGTGGTGCCGTCCGCCAGGGATACCAGCCCCGCCGCGAGCTCCGCACGACCGCGTCCCACGACCACGCCGCGCCAATCCAGCTGTGCCCGTGTGGTGGTCAGCGAATACCCGATATCGCGCGGGTCGGCATCGGGCGTGCCGGCCAGCCACTGCCGCAGGCGATCGGCTTGGGCCGCCAGCGCCGGTTCGGAGGCCGCCGATACCGGCCACGCCACGATGTCCGACCCGATCGCCGGACCGGATACGGTTGCCGCGGTATCGATGTGGTCCGCCCCGTCCCCGGATTCCTCGCGCACCGGATGCGCCGGTGCCTCCTCGAGGATGACGTGCGCGTTCGTGCCACTGGCCCCGAAGGAGGACACGCCCGCCCGGCGCGGTCGCTCCCCCGCGGGCCACGCCTCGCTGTCCTGCAGCAGCCGCACCGTGCCGGCCGACCAGTCCACATGCGGTGTCGGCGCGTCCACGTGCAAGGTCTTGGGCAGCAGGCCGTGGCGCATGGCCTGCACCATCTTGATGACACCACCGACGCCCGCTGCCGCCGAGGTGTGACCGATATTCGACTTCAGCGATCCGAGCCGTAGCGGCGTCTCACCATCGCGCGCACCGTAGACACCGATCACCGCGCGTGCCTCGATCGGGTCGCCGAGCATCGTGCCGGTGCCGTGGGCCTCCACCACGTCGATATCGGCGGGCCTCACCCCGGCATTGGCCAGCGCCTGCGTGATAACCCGTTCCTGGGACGGGCCGTTCGGCGCGGTCAGGCCGTTGCTCGCGCCGTCCTGATTGACCGCGCTGCCGCGCACCACCGCCAGCACGGTGTGGCCGAGCTTCCGCGCGTCCGACAGCCGTTCCAGCACCAGCACGCCGAGACCTTCGGAGAAGCCGGTCCCGTCGGCGGCCGCCGCGAATGCCTTGCACCGGGCGTCGACCGACAGCGCGCGCTGTCGCGCGAACGCGATGAGCAACGATGGATCCGACATCACGGTGACACCGCCGGCCAGAGCCAGCGAGGTATCACCGTTGCGCAACGCCTGGCAGGCCAGATGCAGGGCGACCAGCGACGACGAGCACGCGGTGTCGACCGAGAGGGCGGGTCCGGTGAGGCCCAGGGTGTAGGCGATGCGCCCCGACAGCACACTGTTCGAAACGCCCAGGTAGACATGACCTTCGGTCTCGGCGGTGATCGACGGTGACCCCACCGGTGGTCCGTAGTTCTGGTGGGCCACCCCGGCGAATACGCCGGTATCGCTGCCGTGCAACGACAGTGGATCGATCCCGGCGTCCTCGAGCGCCTCCCAGGACGCCTCGAGGATCAGGCGCTGTTGCGGATCCATCGCGGCGGCCTCGCGCGGGCTGATCCCGAAGAAGTCGGCGTCGAAGTCGGCCACCGCGTCCAAAAAGCCACCGCGGCGGGTGTAGATCGTGCCCGGTACATCCGGATCGGGGTCGAACAGCCGCTCCAGATCCCAGCCCCGGTCGGCGGGGTAGTCCCCGACCGCATCCACACCGTTCTCGACCACGCGCCACAGATCCTCCGGTGACCGCACATTCCCCGGGTAGCGGCACGCCATACCGACGATCGCGATGGGCTCGCGCGCACGGTCGTCGAGTTCGCGCAGTTGTTGCTTGGTCTCGTACAACTCCAGCGCGGTCTTCTTCAGATACCGGCGGAGTTCGTCGTTGTCGGCCATCGGTGGGGCTCCTGCTCGTGCCAATTCAGCTGAGGTTGTCGAGGAAGTCGAAGAGTTCGCTGTCGTCCGCGGACGCGATGGTCTCGGCCGTGCCCTGCCGTTCCGCTTCGGCCTCGCGGATGTCCGGGTCGGGGGCGAAGACCTCGCCACCGTCGAGCTCGCGCCACAGCGCCAGCACTCGGTTCGCGAGTTCCGCGCGATCCCCGGGCGCCAAATCGGCGGCCGCGCAGGTGCGCGACAGCGATTCGAGCTCGGTGGTGATCCGCTCCGTGGGATCGTCGGCGGGCACGATCCGCGATCGCAGGAACTCGGCCAGTGCCGCGGGGGTCGGATAGTCGAACATCGCGGTCGCCGATACCGGAACGCCGACAGCCGATTTGAGCCGGTTGCGGAATTCCATCACGCCGAGCGAATCGAACCCGATATCGCTGAACGCCTTGTTCGCCGCGATGAAGTCCGCGTCGTCGTCGCCGAGCACGGCCGCCGCCTGTGTCCCGATCACGTCGAGGACGATGCGAGTCTGCTCGGCCGCCGACCGTCCGGTCAGTCGTGCCGACAGATTCGGTGACCCGCCCGGCGCATTGCCGACCCGACGGCGCGGCGGTCGTGCCAGGCCGCGCATGACCGCGCGCAGTTCGGTACGGTCCAGCTCGTCCAGCGCACTCCGGTCCATGTGTACCGCGGCGAACGCCGGTCTGCCCGCGGTCAGCGCGGCATCGAACAGGGCCATGCCGTCCTCGGCGGTCATCGGCACGAAACCCTCCCGGCGCCAGCGGGCGAAGTCTGTGTCATCGAGGGCGACGGTCATCGCGGTGCTCTCCCGCCACGGTCCCCATGCGATCGATGTCGCGGGCAGGCCGATCGCGTGCCGATGGTGTGCCAGCGCGTCGAGGAACATATTGGCGGCGGCGTAATTCGCCTGTCCCGCACTGCCGATCACGCCCGCGATCGAGGAATAGAGCACGAACATCGACAGATCCAGATGCTTCGTCGCCTCGTGCAGATTCCACGCCGCATCCACCTTCGGCCGCAGAACCGCCGCGATCCGCTCCGCGGTGAGACCGGTGAGCAGGCCGTCGGACAGCACGCCCGCGGTGTGCACCACGCCGGTCAGCGGACGCTCCGCCGGAATCGCCGCCAGCACCGCGTCCAGCGCATCCCGATCGGCCACGTCGCATGCGAGGATTCGCACCCGCGTCCCGAGCGCGCGCAGTTCGTCGCGGAGTTCGTCGGCGCCCGGGGCACGCGGCCCACGCCGGCTCACCAGCACCAGATCGCGCACTCCATGGGCGGTGACCAGATGCCGGGCCGCCAGCGCACCCAATCCCCCGGTACCACCGGTGATCAATACCGTTCCGTCACGGCGCAACGGCGGCGGCACCGTCAAGACGTTCTTGCCGATATGCCGAGCCTGACCGAGGTAGCGGAACGCCTCGGACGCCTGCCGCAGATCCCACGCGGTGATCGGGGAATGTGTCAGAACTCCGGATTCGAACAGCTCGACCACCGATCGCAGGATTTCGCGCAGCCGGTCGGGATCCACATCCATGAGCATGAAGCCCTGGTAGCGCACGCCGGGATGTTCGATCGCGACCTCGGCCGGGTCGCGCCGGTCGATCATGCCCATCTCGATGAAGCGGCCACCGCGCGGCAACAACCGCAACGACGCGTCCACGAACTCACCCGCCAGCGAATCCAGCACGATATCCACACCACGACCACCGGTGACCTCGAGAAACTTCCCCTCGAAAGCCACACTCCGCGAATCACCGATCTCCGAATCACCGAAACCCAAGTCCCGCAGCACATCCCACTTGGGCTCGCTGGCGGTGACCAGCAGGTGCAGGCCGAGGTGCCGCCCGAGTTGTACTGCCGCCATCCCCACACCACCGGTCGCAGCATGCAACAACAACGTCTCACCGGATCGTGCCGCGGCGAGGTCGACCAGGGCGTAGTACGCGGTCGCGAACACCGCGGGCACGGCCGCCGCCTGCGCGAACGACCACTCCCGCGGCATCGAGGCCAGCAGTCGCCGATCGACGACCACGACGGAGGCGACATCGGAGACGAATCCGAAAACCCGGTCACCGACCACGAATTCGGAGACATCCGGGGCAACCTCTACCACCACACCGGCGCCCTCGACACCGATGCCCGCGGCCGGATCCGGATAGGTGCCCAGCGCGACCAGTACATCCCGGAAGTTGAGGCCCACCGCGCGCACACTCACCCGAACCTGTCCCGCTCCGAGCGGGGCGAGCGCCGCCGGGTGATCGCGCAGTCCGAAGTTCTCCGCGTCCAGAGTCCCCTTGCCGCGCAAGGTCATCGCCCATTCCCGGGAGCCGGACCGGGTCGCCGCGAGCAGTTCCGTGCCGAGTCCGAGGCCCCGGTCCGCACCGTCCACACGCCGCAGGCGCGGCACGTGCGCCGTCCCACGACGCACGGCCAGTTGCGGTTCGTCCGCTATCGCCACAGCCGATTCCACGCTGTCGCGATAGCCGGTCCATTCGTCCACGTCGACAAGGAGGATCCGGTCCGGGTGCTCGCTCTGCGCGCTGCGCAGCAGACCCCACGCGGCCGCCGCGGCCATATCCACGGACTCGCCCGGATGCACCGGCACTGCCTGCCGGGTCACGACGACGACAAGCCGGTCCCGGTCCAGCAGGCCGCGGAGCCGCGCGGCCGACTCGGTCACCGAATCCCGCACCACTGCCGGAAGATTCGCGGTGGCATCGGTATCGGACAGCCGCAACACGGTGACCGCACGGCCGGATACGGTGAGGACTTCGCCGTCCTCGGCCGCGCTCCAGACGCCGACGGCGGTGTCCGCCGGTACCGGGACGCTGACCCAGCCCAGTTCGTAGCCGCCGCCGGTCGGGCCGGGCGCGGTACCCAGCGCGGCGACCGGTAGCGGGCGCAGCGTCAGCGCGCCCACCCGCGCCACCGGCGCGCCCGAGGTATCGGTGAGCCACACCGTGATTCGCTCGGCATCCGATCCGGCATCCGACACCGTCGCACGCACCCGCACGGCCGTCGCTCCGGTCGCGTACAGAGTGACGTCTTCCCAGGAGAACGGGACGGCGATGGTGCCGGACGGGGTGGCGGGTATCAGCCCGCCGAGGAGCAGCGCGTGCAGAGCGGCATCCAGCAACGCCGGATGCAGATCGAATTCCGCGCTCGTCGATCGAGCCGCCTCCGGTAGCACGACCTCGGCGAACACTTCGCCGGGACGCCGCCACACAGCGGTCAGGCCCTGGAAGGCGGGACCGTACTCGTAGCCCAGCTCGGCCAGCTGCGGGTAGCAGTCGATCTCGACCGGCGACACTCCGGCGGGCGGCCAGCTCGCCGCCGCACCGTCGGTGGCGAATCCGGGTGCGGCGGAGTCCGGCCGGGACACGACCGTGGCGGACACGTGACGCAACCAGGCAGTGGAATGCTCACCGGCCGAATCGTTTTCACCGGCCGTCCGCGAGCGCGAGTACACCGATACCGTCCTGGCTCCGGACTCATCGGGCCCGCTCGCCACGGCTCGCAGTTCGACGGCTCCGGTGGGTGTCAGTGGCAGCGGCGCCTCGATCACCAGTTCCGTCAGGTGTGGGGACCCGACCGTGGCTCCCACATGCAGGACCAACTCCACGAAGGCCGCGCCGGGGAGCAACGCCACGCCGGCAATGGCATGATCGGCCAGCCAGGGATGCCCTGCTCGGGACAACCTGCCCGTGAATACCACATCCTCGGAATCCGGCAGGGCCACCATCGCACCGAGCAGCGGATGCCCGGCCTCGTCCAGTCCGGACTGCCACATTTCCCGGCCCCCGGCCGCTGCCAGCCAGTACCGTCGGCGTTGAAATGCGTAGGTGGGCAGCGATATCCGACGGCCGGGGCGACCGGTAACCAGTGCCGCCCGGTCGACCGGCACTCCGGCCGCATCGGCCCACGCCAGGGCGGAGACGAACTGGAGGTCTTCCTCGGTCCCGCGCCGGCCGGCCGCGATCACCGTGGCCTGCGACTCCACGACCGGGTTCTGTGCCAGGCACTGCCGAACCATCGCCGCCAGCACGGCATCCGGTCCGATCTCCAGGAAACGCCGTACTCCGGCGTTCACCAGTGTGTCGACACCCGGGGCGAACCGGACAGCGCCACGCACCTGCGACACCCAGTACTCCGGATCGGTCAGCTCGGCACCGGCCGCCGCCCCGGACACGTTCGACACGATGGGCAGAATCGGCTGCCGATAGGTCAATCCCTGTGCGACGTGGCGGAATTCGCCGAGCATCGGCTCCATCAGTTCCGAATGGAACGCATGACTCACGCGCAGCCGGGAGGTCTTGACACCCTGCGCGGCGAAGCCGGCGGCGATCTCGTCGATGGCGGCCGCATCGCCGGACAGCACCACCGACGACGGTCCGTTGATCGCGGCCGTCGACACCCGGCCGCCGGTTCCGGTGAGCACCTGCGCCACCCGTTCCTCGGGCACCGCCACCGCAAGCATCGCCCCGCCCGCGGGCAGCGCGCCCATCAATCGTCCGCGGGCCACCACCAGTGCGCACGCGTCCGGCAACGTCCACACCCCCGCGACATACGCGGCGGCCAACTCCCCGATCGAATGTCCGATCAACATGTCCGGGGCCACGCCGAACGACTCCGTCAATCGGAACAGCGCGACCTCGTACGCGAACAGCGCGGGCTGGGTGAACTCGGTGCGGTCCAGCAGTGCCGCACCGTCGGGGTCGAATACCAGTTCCCGCAGCGACCGGCCGAGCAGCGGATCGATATGGGCACACACTTCGTCGAACGCCGCCGCGAACACCTCGAAGGCCGCGTACAGCCCGGCACCCATGCCCGCGCGTTGCGCACCCTGCCCGGTGAACAGAAACGCTGTCCGCCCCGATCCCGCGCTCGCTTCGATGACACCCGGCGCGCCGGCCGCGAGATCGGCCACGCCTGCGCACAATTCGTCTCGATCACGACCGACTACCGCACCGCGCCGGTCGAACCGGGCTCGCCTCGTCGCCAGGGCGGCGGCGATATCCGCCACCCGGGTCTCGGGATGGTCGAGTACCCACTGCCGCAGCCGATCCGCCTGCGCGCGCAGGGCGGGCTCGGATTTCGCCGATATCAGCCATGACACCGCTGTCCGGGAGGCATCCTCGGTGACCGCGACGGCCGGTGCGGGTGCGGCCGGTGCTTCTTCCAGGATCGCGTGCGCATTGGTTCCGCTGATACCGAACGACGACACCCCGGCCCGCCGCACCCGCTCACCGGACGGCCACGGGCGGGTCTGTGACAGCACCCGCACCGTGCCCGCCGACCAATCCACATGCGGGCTCGGCTCTTTCGCGTGCAGCGTCTCGGGCAGTGTCTCGTGCCGCAGTGCCTGCACCATCTTGATCACACCGCCGACGCCCGCCGCCGCGATGGTGTGCCCGATATTCGATTTGATCGATCCGATGTACAGCGGCCGGTCGCGCTCGCCACCATAGGCGTTGATCAGCGCGCGGGCCTCGATCGGATCACCGAGCGTCGTCCCGGTGCCGTGCGCCTCCACCGCGTCCACATCCGCGGCCACCACGCCCGCATCGGCCAGCGCCGCCGCGATCACCCGCTCCTGCGACGGACCGTTCGGCGCCGTCAGACCATTACTCGCACCGTCCTGATTCACCGCCGTGCCGCGCACGAGCGCCAGCACCTCGTGACCGAGCCGCCGCGCATCCGACAGCCGCTCCAGCACCAGCACGCCGACACCCTCGGAGAAGGCGACACCGTCGGCCGCGGCCGAGAACGACTTGCAGCGTCCATCGACCGCGAGACCACGCTGTCGCGCGAAATCCACGTAGAGGTAAGGACTGGCCGCGACCGAAACTCCGCTCGCCAGCACCAGTGCGGACTCACCCAGTCGTAGTGCCCGGCAGGCTTGGTGCAGCGCCACCAGCGACGACGAACACGCGGTATCGACGGTGACGGCGGGCCCCTCGAATCCGAAGACATAGGACACCCGGCCGGAGACCACACTGTGCGTGGTGCCGGTGAGCCGGTAGCCCTCCAGCTCGCCGGTGATCCGATCGGAGTAGCCGGACGAGCCGGCACCGACGAAGACACCGGTGTCGCTGCCGCGCAGTGTGTTCGGGTCGATTCCCGCATCCTCCAGCGCTTCCCACGATGCCTCGAGCAGCAGCCGTTGCTGCGGGTCCATCGCGGATGCCTCGCGGGGGCCGATACCGAAGAACCCGGCGTCGAAATCGCCTGCGTCGTCGAGGAATCCACCGCGTCGCGTGTAGGAGGTGCCTGGCCGATCGGGGTCCGGATCGAACAGCCGGTCCAGCTCCCAGCCACGATCCGACGGGAAGTCGCCGGTGGCATCGGTGCCGGACGCGAGCAACTCCCACAGCCGCTCGGGCGACGAGGCGCCACCGGGGAACCGGCAGCTCATCCCCACAATGGCGATCGGGTCATCCGCCACCGGACGGCTCGGTGCGCGTTCGACAGGCGCCGCCGCGGCCGGCGGAGCGATCATTGACTGCACCAGTTTCGCCATCGCCGTCGCGGTCGGATAGTCGAATACCAGCGTGGACGGCAACGACAGACCGGTGGCCTCGGCCAGCCGATTGCGGAATTCCATCACGCCGAGCGAGTCGAATCCGATGTCGCGGAACGGTTTATCCACCGGAATCGCCCCGGCATCGGCATGGCCCAGCACCGCGGCCGCCTGTGCGCGGATCACATCGACAACGATGCGGTCCCGCTCGGCGGCCGAGCGCTCGCGCAGTTGCGCCGCCAGCTTCGGCAGTCCACCCGCCGTACTGCCCGCCCGGGGGCGCGGGGGCCGCACCAGACCGCGCATGATCGGGCGGATCTGCTCGGGCCCGGCCTCGGCCGCCGCCGACCGGTCCAGCCGGATGCCCACGAACTCACCGGCGCCACCCGCGAGGGCGGCGTCGAACAATTCCATACCCTCCTCGTCACCGAGCGGTGCGATACCGGCCCGGCGCAACCGCGCGATATCGGCATCGCCGAGGGCGCCGGTCATCCCGGTGCTCTCTCGCCACAACCCCCACGCGATGGCAGTCGCGGGCAGTCCCTCGATGATCCGCTGATGTGCCAGCGCGTCGAGGAAGGAATTGGCGGCGGCGTAATTCGCCTGTCCCGGGTTGCCGATCACGCCCGCGATCGAGGAGTAAAGCACGAACATCGACAGATCCAGATGCTTCGTCGCGTCGTGCAGATTCCACGCCGCATCCACCTTCGGCCGCAACACGGCCGCGATCTGCTCGGGGCTCATCGTGGCGAACAGGCTGTCGGACAGCATCCCCGCCGCGTGGACCACACCGGTCAGCGGTCGGTCCACCGGAATCGCCGCCAGCACCGCGTCCAGCGAATCCCGGTCTGCCACATCGCAGGCGAACACTTCGGCCCGGGCACCGAGTTCGGCGAGCTCGGCTCGCAGTTCGGTGACGCCCGGCGCCCCCGGGCCGCGTCTGCTCACCAGCACGAGATCGCGAATCCCATAGGCGGTGACCAGATGCCGGGCCGCCAGCGCACCCAATCCCCCGGTACCACCGGTGATCAGCACCGTTCCGTCACGGCGCAACGGCGTCGGCACGGTCAACACATTCTTACCGATATGCCGAGCCTGGCCGACGTACCGGAACACCTCCGGCGCCCGGCGCGCATCCCACGCGGTGATCGGCGAGTGGGTCAGCACCCCGGCCTCGAAAAGACGTGCGACAGCGGTCAATATCTCGCGCAGCCGGTCCGGTGCGAGCTCCGGCAGCACGAAGCTCTCGTAGCGCACGCCGGTGAAGGCCGCCGCAACCTCGGCGGGGTCGCGCAGATCGGTCAGCCCCATCTCGATGAAGCGGCCACCGCGCGGCAACAAACGCAACGACGCGTCCACAAACTCACCCGCCAGTGAATCCAGCACGATATCCACACCACGACCACCGGTGACCTCGAGAAACTTCCCCTCGAAAGCCACACTCCGCGAATCACCGATCTCCGAATCACCGAAACCCATGCCACGCAACACATCCCACTTGGGCTCGCTGGCCGTCGCCAGCACCCGCAACCCCAGATGCCGCGCGAGCTGCACCGCCGCCATCCCCACACCACCGGTCGCGGCATGCAACAACAACGTCTCACCCGGCCGGGCATCCGCCAGGTCGACCAGGGCGTAGTACGCGGTCGCGAACACCGCGGGCACCGACGCCGCCTGCGCGAACGACCACCCCCACGGCATCGGAGCCAGCAACCGCCGATCGACCACCACGACCGAACCGACACCCGACACGAACCCGAAAACCCGGTCACCCACGGCGAATTCCGATACATCCGGGGCGACCTCCACCACCACACCGGCACCCTCCACACCGATCGGAGCATTCGTGTCCGGGTACATCCCGAGGGCGACGAGGACATCGCGGAAGTTCACCCCCGACGCGCGCACCGCGACCCGGACCCGGCCGGACCCGAGCGCTCCCGATCCGGCGGACGCTGCCGTCAGCACCAGATTGTCGCCGGTCAGCGTGCCCCGGCCGAGGTGGGTCAGCGCCCACTCCGAGTCCGGCACGAGGTCACCGGCTCGCACGGTATCGCCGACACCGCGCCGCAGGCGCGGAACGAAGGCCGTACCGGAGCGCAGCGCCACCTCGGGCTCGGTGCCCAGAGCCAAAGCGCCCGCCACATCGTGGCGGTAGCCGGCCCAATCATCCACGTCGACAAGGAGAATGCGGTCGGGATGCTCGCTCTGCGCGGTGCGCAGCAATCCCCACACCGCCGCCCCGGACAGGTCCACGGGCGCACCGGGATGCACGCCCACCGCGCCACGGGTCGTTACCACGATCAGCCCGTCCCGGGTCAGCAGCCGCTGCACCCGGGCCGTGACGTCGGTCACCAGCGCTCGCACCACCGCCGCCGGGTCGCCTGCGAGTGCCACGTCGTCCGCGCGAATCACGGTCGCGACCCGATCACCGATCGCGACGGTTTCACCGTCCTCGCGGCGAGTCCAGGTTGCCGTCGCGGCGGGTTGGTTCTCCGGCGCCGCGACCCAATCGACCGAATAGCCGATGTCATCGCTTCCCGGACGGGCGGCGATCAGGGCATCGGTCGGCATCGGGCGCAGCGTCAGCGCACCCACCTCGGCCACCGGCGCGCCGGCGGCGTCGGCGAGGGTGAGTGCGATCCGCTCACCCGTCGGCCCGGAAACCACCGCCCGGACACGCAGCATGGTCGCACCCGTCGCGTACAGCGTGAGGTCCTGCCAGGAGAACGGAACCGCCACCTCACCGTCCCGGGTGATGGGAGCCATGCCGCCGAGCAACACCGCGTGCAGCGCGGCATCGAGCAGGGCCGGATGCAGCGCGAAGTGCGCTGCCGCGGAACGGGCGACCTCCGGCAGCGCGACCTCCGCGAAAACCTCACCGTCGCGCCGCCACAGTGCGGTCAGGCCCTGGAACACCGGGCCGTACTCGTATCCCAGTTCCGCCAGCTCGGCGTAGGCGTCATCGACCGGGACCGGGGTCGCACCGACCGGTGGCCAGCTCGCGATATTCGAGTTGTCCGGCGGCGTATCGGCCCGGGAGCTCAATGAGGCGACCGCATGCCGCACCCACTGTTGTTCCGCCGCAGCCGAATACACCGATATCGATCGGGAGCCGGCGGGATCGGGTCCGCCCGCGACCACCCGCAACTCCACCGTTCCGGTGGGCGGTAGCAGCAGCGGTGCCTCGATCACCAACTCGGCCAGTCGCGGGCAGTCCAGCACCGTTCCCACGTGCAGGACCAGTTCCACCAGCGCGGCGCCGGGCACGAGCACCACCCCGGCCACCGCGTGGTCGCCGAGCCAGCCATGGGTGGCGCGGGACAGCCTGCCGGTGAACACCACGTCCGGGGACTCCGGGATCCGCACCATCGCGCCCAGCAGTGGATGCCCGGCGTCGTCCAGGCCCGACTGCCAGACGTCGGGCACGGTGTTCGGCCGCAACCAGTACCGCTGATGTTCGAATGCGTAGGTCGGCAGATCCACCCGGGCGGCGGCCGGAGCCAATGCTCGCGCCGCGACCTCGACCCCGGCACAGTGCGCTTGTGCGAGTGCCGCGGTGATCTGCTCCGGACCTCCCCGGTCGCGCTTCAGGGTGCCGAAGACGGCCACGTGCTCGGCCAGGCCGATGGCATCCGCGGTGAGAGCGATACTCGTCGTCAGTACCGGATGCGGGCTCACCTCGGTGAACGCGTTCACGCCCGCGCGTTGCAGCGCTTCGATGGATTCGGCGAATCGCACCGGTTCGCGCAGGCCTCGATACCAGTAGGACCCGTCCAGCGTTTCGGTGTCGACATAGTCCGCGAACACCGTCGAGAAGAACGGCACCGAGCCGGCCAGCGGAGTTATCCCGTCCAGCTCCGCCAGCACCCGATCCCGAATCGATTCCACCGCAGGCGAATGCGATGCGTAGTCCACCGGAATTCGTCTCGCCCACACGCCGTCGGCGGCGCAGGCCGCCAGGAATTCGCCGACCGCCGACAACTCACCCGCGACCACCGTCTGGCCGGGACCGTTCACCGCCGCGATCGACAGCCGGTCGCCGTAGCCGGCCAACCGCAGCGCGACCGTCTCGGCGGGCGCCCCCACCGACACCATGCCGCCCGCGCCCGCCAACTCCTCGGCGACCACCCGGGAACGCAATGCCACCACCCGCGCGCCATCGGACAACGAAAGCCCGCCCGCCACCACGGCGGCCGCGATCTCGCCCTGCGAATGCCCGATCACCACAGCGGGTTCCACCCCGCTCGCACGCCACACCCGCGCCAGCGAAACCAGGACCGCGAACAGCGCGGGCTGTACGACGTCCACCCGCTCCAGCGACGCCGCTCCGGGCGCACCCCGCAGCACCGCCGTCAGCGACCAATCCACGAACGGCGCCAGCGCCGCCTCACATTCCGCGACGGACTCGGCGAAAACGCCACCCGCGGTGAGCAATTCGGCGGCCATCGCAGGCCACTGGCTACCTTGGCCGGGGAAGACGAAGGCCACGCGACGGTCCGAGGCACGGCCCGCGATCACACCGGCGTCGGCCGCCGGTTGCTCGAGCGCGGCGATATTCCGCAACCCGGCGGTCAATTCGCCCAGCTCTCGACCGACGACGGCGCCGCGCCACTCCAACTGCGCGCGGTGCCGCAGCAATGAATGCGCCACCTCCGCCGGGTGCACCGCGTCCCGCGAATCCAGCCATGCCGCGAGCCGCACCGCCTGCTCCCGCAGGGCTTCCGGACTGCGCGCGGACAACACCCAGACCCGGCTGTCCGACGGTTCGGCGCTCGAAACCTGCTCGACGACAGCCGCTTCGGTCGGCGGCGCCTCCTCCAGGATCAGGTGCGCATTCGTTCCGCTCATTCCGAACGACGACACCCCCGCCCGGCGAATCCGGTCACCGGCGGGCCACGGCTCCGGCTCGGTCAGCAGCCGCACCGATCCGGCCGACCAATCCACATGGGGTGTCGGCGCGTCGATATGCAGTGTCTTCGGCAGCGTCTCGTGCCGCAGCGCGGCCACCATCTTGATCACACCGCCGATACCCGCCGCCGCGACGGCATGGCCGATATTCGACTTCACCGACCCGATCCGCAGCGGCCGGTCCCGATCGGCTCCGTAGGCCGCGATCAGCGCCTGCGCCTCGATCGGATCACCCAGGGTCGTCCCGGTGCCGTGCGCCTCCACCGCGTCCACATCCGCGGCCACCACGCCCGCATCGGCCAGCGCCGCCGCGATCACCCGCTCCTGCGACGGACCGTTCGGCGCCGTCAGACCATTACTCGCACCGTCCTGATTCACCGCCGTGCCGCGCACGAGCGCCAGCACCTCGTGACCGAGCCGCCGCGCATCCGACAGCCGCTCGACCACCAGCACGCCGACACCCTCGGACCAGGTGACGCCGTCGGCCGCGGCGGCGAATGCCTTGCACCGACCGTCGGCGGCCAGACCGCGTTGCCGGGAGAAATCGACATACAGCGCCGGGCTCGCCGCGATACTCACGCCGCCGGCCAGGACCATCGACGCCTCGCCCCGGCGCAATGCCTGACAGGCCATATGCAGCGCGACCAGCGAGGACGAGCACGCGGTGTCGATGGTGACCGCGGGGCCTTCCAGCCCGAGCAGGTAGGCGACGCGACCGGAGATGACGCTCGGCGATGTTCCGGTCAGGCGGAAACCCTCGTACTCGCCGGTCACCGCCCGGGAGTAACCCGAGGATGCGGCACCCATGAAGACTCCGGTTTCGGTGCCGCGCAATGCGGTCGGGTCGATTCCCGCGTTCTCCAACGCTTCCCAGGCGACCTCGAGCGTCAGCCGCTGCTGCGGGTCCATCGCGGCGGCCTCACGCGGGCCGATGCCGAAGAACGCGGCGTCGAACGCGCCCGGATCGGTCAGGAATCCGCCTTCGCGGGTGTAGACGGTCGACGGCTTATCCGGGTCAGGATCGAACAACCGCTCGAGATCCCAGCCGCGATCGGTCGGGAACGGTGTGATCGCGTCGACTCCCCCGGCGACGAGATCCCACAGCTGTTCGGCCGATCCGACACCACCGGGGAACCGGCAGCCGATGCCGACGATCGCGATCGGCTCGTCGGAGCGGTGCCGCCGAACCGGCCGCGCCGCAACGAGATCCACCCCTTCCGAACGGACACGCACGAACCGGGCCACCGCGCTGGGGGTCGGGTGATCGAATATGAGCGTGGCGGGCAGTGCCACCCCGGTGGACCGCACCAGCCGGTCGCGCAGCTGGACTCCGCTCACCGAGTCGAAACCGAATGCGGTGAACGGCAGATCGGGATGAACGGCCTCGGGTGACTCGTGGCCGAGAACCGCCGCGGCCGCCTCCGCGACCATGCCGAGCACCATGGCGTCGCGCCGCTGCTCCGGAAGTGCGGACAGCCGTTCCGCCAGCGGGCCTTCCGCCGCGGCACGGCGCCGGACCGGTTCCGCGGCCTGCGCCGGCGCCGTCGCGTCCGGTGTCCAGCACCGGCGGCGGCGGAAGGCGTAGGTCGGCAGATCCACGCGAACGCCGGGCGGGGCCAGCACATCCGCCACCACATTGATGCCGGCGCAGTAGGCGCGGGCCAGTGCGGTGGCGAACTCGTCGAGCCCACCGCGGCCGCGGCGCAGCGTGCCGATCACCGCGGTCCGCTCGGCGCCGGCCGCGTCGGCGGTCGACTCGACCGCGGACGCGAGCACCGGATGCGGGCTCATCTCCACGAATGCCGTCGGCTCCGAGCGCACCAATGCTTCGATCGCGTCGGCGAATCGCACCTGTTCCCGCAAACCGCGGTACCAGTACGCGGCGTCCAGTTCCGCGGTGTCGGTGAATTCGGCGGTCACCGTCGACAGGAACGGAATCGATCCCGTGGCGGGCCGAATCGAGGCCAAGTCGGCCAGCACGCGATCCCGGATCCGCTCCACCGCAACCGAATGCGACGCGTAGTCCACCGGAATCCGCTTCGCCCACACACCGTCCGCGGCGCACTCGGCGAGGAATTCGTCCATCGCCGCGGCAGCACCCGAGACGACGGTCTGGCCCGGTCCGTTCACCGCCGCCACGGACAGCCGATCGCCGAATGCCGCCAACCGGTCCACCACCGCGAGCGCGGGCTGACCCACCGATGCCATCGCGCCCGAACCCGCCAGCTCCTCCGCGACGGCCCGCGACCGTGCCGTCACCACGCGGGCGCCGTCCGGCAGCGATAAACCGCCCGCCACCACGGCGGCCGCGATCTCACCCTGCGAATGCCCGACCACCGCGGACGGATGCACGCCCATGGACTGCCACAGCCTGGCCAGCGATACCAGCATGGCGAACAGGACCGGCTGCACGACATCCACGCGATCCAGCGACGCGGAGCCCGGCTCCGCTCGCAGCACCTCCGTCAGCGACCAGTCGACGAACGGCGCCAGCGCGGCCTCACACTCGGCGATCGACTCCGCGAACACCCCGCCCGAGGCCAGCAGCTCCGCGCCCATACCCACCCATTGGCTGCCCTGCCCGGGGAAGACGAACACCACGCGGCGCGGTGTGGCCCGGCCGGTCACCGCGAACTCGGTTTCGGCCGCGTCCACGGCCGGATCGGCCAGTGCGGCCAGCCCGGCGCCGATCGTGCCGAGATCGCGCCCCACCACGGCGGCCCGGCATGCCAGCGGCGTACGAGTGCGCGACAGCGAATACGCCACATCGGCGATCGGGATATCCGGATGTGCGGCCGACCATTCCCGCAACCGAACGGCCTGGTCTCGCAACGTCTCCGGACTCGGCGCGGACAGCAGCCACGCGACCGGCAGCGAATCATCCGCTGCCGCAGCCGATGTCGTGGCTTCGGTGGCCGGTGCCTCCTCGACTATCACGTGCGCGTTCGTGCCACCCATGCCGAACGACGACACACCCGCCCGCCGAGTCGACGTGGCGGCCCAGGGCTGTGCGGATGTCTGCACCCGCAACCGGGCGGCGTCGAGTGCGATCCGCGGATTGGGTGCCCGGAAGTTGAGACTCGGCGCCAGCTCCCGGTGCCGAAGGCACAGAACGGTTTTGATCAGTCCCGCGATGCCGGCGGCGCCCTCCAGATGACCGATGTTGGTCTTCACCGAACCGACGGCCAGTGGCTCATCGGCCGGCCGCGCCGCGCCGTAGGTGTCGCCCAGCGCGGCCGCTTCCACCGGGTCACCCGCTGGGGTGCCGGTGCCGTGCAGCTCGACGTATTGCACCGAGGCGCCGTCCACCTCGGCCGACGCCAGGGCCGCCCGGATGACCGCCGACTGAACCGCCGCGCTCGGCGCGCTCAGCACCCGACGCTCGTTGCCGTTGTTGACGGCGCTGCCGCGGATGACGGCGTAGATCCGGTGCCCCTGCTCGACGGCTCGCGCCAGCGATTCGACGACGATCATGCCGCCGCCTTCACCGCGGACGGTTCCGTCCGCGCGTTCGTCGAAGGTGTAGCACTTTCCCGACACCGAGTGCGCGCCGAATTGTTCGTAGCGCTCGCCACCGAGCGGCGAGAGGATGAGATTCAGCCCGCCCGCCAGGGCCATATCGCATTCGCCGCGCCGGATCGATTCACTCGCCAGATGCACCGCGACCAGCGATGAGGATTGGCCGCTGTCGACGACCAGGCTGGGGCCGGTGAAGCCGTAGTGGTTGGAGATTCGATTGGCGACCACACCGCGTCCGACCGCCCACAGGGAATGCCGGCCGACACCGGATTCACCCTGCGACGCGGCGATTTCGGCGAAGTCGGTACCGGTGCATCCCAGGAATACCCCGGCCCGCAGCGCGGAGCGATGGACCGATCCGGCATCCTCGAGCGCCTCCCAGCTCAGCTCCAGGCCGAGCAGCTGCTGCGGGTCGAGGACCCGCGCCTCGTTCGGGGGCACCCCGAAGAAGTCGGCGTCGAATTCCGTTGCCGAATCGAGGAATCCGGCCGTCTCACCGACGCCCGGACGGTCGGCGGGAGCGGATCCGATGGCATCGCGTCCCTCGCGCAGCAGCCGCCAGAACTGTTCGAGATCGGCAGCACCGGGCATCCGGCACGACATTCCGACGATAGCGATGTCATTCGCTCGTTCGACCACGGGAATTCCTCTGTCTCGCCCAGCCGGCGCCATGTATTCGGACGTCATCGGTTACAACTCCTCGAGCCAGCGACGGATCTCGTTCACGGCGACGGCGGAGGCCGAGCCGATGATCGAGAAGTGATCCGCGTCGATCTCGACCGTCTTGCCCGTGTGCAACCACGCGGGCACGGGCTCGGCCAGATCCAGTCCGGGCAGCTGCCTGGCGGCCCGCAGATCGAAGGTCGGCGCCGTGATCGAAAGGGGCTGCCGTTCATCGAACAGCTGCGCGTATTTCGCCATCGCCACCAGTCCGTGGTCGCCGACCTCGGTGACACCGTCGGCCAGTTCGAGCACGGATCCGATGGCGCTCAACAGAACTCGGCGATTCTGTTCCGCGTCATCGGGCGAGTAGGTGTCGAGCAGAATCACCGCCGCCGGTCCCCGCCCGGCCTGTTCCAAGCGATGTGCCAGCGCATGCGCTATCGCGCCGCCGGCGGAATAGCCGACCAGCACGGGCGGTCGCGGTCCCTCGACCCGCTCCACCGCGGCGGCCAGATGGTCGAGCAGCACATCCCAGGATTCGGGCAGCCGTTCTCCCCGCTGGGTGCCGGGAAGACGCAGCGCGGCGATCGTACGGTCGCCACCGAGTTCTCTCGCGAGCCGGCCGAATTGGTGCGGTCCGGTGCCGACCACGAACGACGGGACGCAGATCAGCGACGCATTCGACCGGCCCCGGCTCAGCGGGATCGGCACCGGTCGCGACTCGGTATCGGCACCGAAGGTATCGACGAGAGCGGCACTCGCCAGCAGCATCGGCAGCGCCGCGGCGACATCCCCGCGCCGATGCGCGGCCAGCACCAGTTCGGTGAGCCCACCGCGGGTCTCGGTGTTCGCGGGGGCCACCGTCGGCGACGCCGCGGACGCCGGCGACATCTCGTCGATCCGGGAACAGAGGTATGCGGCCAGCGCCGCGGCCGTCGGATGGTCGAAGACGAGAGTGGAGGGCAGTGCCAGCCCCGTCGCCTTGCCGAGCCGGTTGCGGAATTCGACCCCGGCCAGCGAATCGAAACCCAGCTCCGAGAACGGCGCACCCGGATTGATCAGATCACCGGATCTGTGTCCGAGACTGGCCGCGACGTGCTCGCGGACCGCCGTCAGCACGATATCCGGATGCTCGGATTCGGTTGCGGCGGAAAGCTGTCCGGCCAGCGACCGCACACCGGCCGCGCGGCGCGGCGCGGCGGTGACCAAGGAGCTGAGCATCCTGGGCAACGTGCCTCCGGCCGCCTGTGCCGACAGCGCCGCGAGATCCAGGCGCACCGCGGCACCGGTCGGTGCCGCGGTGGCCACAGCGGCATCGAACAGCGGCATGCCGTGCTCGTCGTCGAGCGGGACCAGGCCCTCCCGTCGCAGGCGCGCGATATCGGCCTCGGTCAGGGTGCTCGTCATACCGCTGGTGCCACGCCAGGGGCCCCATGCGATCGATGTCGCCGGCAGGCCGCGGTGGCGCCGATGCTGGGCCAGAGCATCGAGGAACGCGTTGGCCGCCGCGTAATTCGCCTGGCCGGGACTGCCGATCATCCCCGCGAACGAGGAGTAGAGCACGAACATCGACAGGTCCAGATGTGCGGTCGCCTCGTGCAGCCGCCACGCCGCGTCGGCCTTGGGCCGCAACACCGTCGCCAATCGCCGCTCGGTCAGATCGCCGAGCAATCCGTCGTCCAGTACACCCGCGGTGTGCACGACACCGCTCAGCGGATGCTCCGGCGCGATCGCCGCCAGCACGGCGTCGAGCGCCGCCCGGTCGGTCACATCGCAGGCCACCACCTCGGCATCCGCGCCGAGCGCGGCCAATTCCGCGACCAGATCGGCGGCGCCGGGCGCCTGCGGACCTCGCCGGCTGAGCAACAGCAGCCGGCGCACCCCGTATTCGGCGACCAGATGCCGGGCCGTCAGCGCGCCCAGTCCGCCGGTTCCGCCGGTGATCAACACGGTGCCGGACCGCAGGCCCGCTTCGCCGGACATATCACGATCACGGACGGCCGTGTCCGCCGGAACCACCCTGGGCACGTAGGCGATACCGTCGCGCACTGCCAGCTGGTATTCGTCCGTGACGCGCACTGCCGCGGCGACGCCGCGATGATGGTCGCCGGCGCGCGCCAGATCGACGATCGTTATCCGGCCGGGGTTTTCGTGCTGCGCACTGCGCAGCAGACCCCACGCCGCGGCCCCCACGGGATCCACCGGGCCCTCGCCACGCACATCGGCCGCGCCCCGGGTGACCACGACGATCCGTTCGTGCCGTGCCAGCAGTTCGGGCACCCGCGCCGCCAGGTGCGTCAGCGTCGAGTGCACCGCACCGGGCACATCCGCATCCGCGGGCGTCTCCGCGACCCGGATCACCGCGACCGGCGTATCACCGACCGTCACCGTCTCGGTGTCACCGGCGAGATCCCAGCGCTCGTCGGTGAGCAGATCCCCGACGTCCGGCACCGTCAGCGGCGTCCAGTGCAGCCGGTATCCGGTCGCGCCGCGCTGGGATGTGCCGGCGGTGCGCAGCGCCTCGACCGGGATCGGGCGCATCGTCAATGCCGCGACCTCGAACAGGAGCTGTCCGCCGGAGTCGGCGAGCGTCACGGTGATTCGATGACCGTCCGGACCGGCGGAACTCGGTTCGGCCGCGGCGAGCCGGACCCGCGCCGATACCGCTCCGACAGCGTGGATGGCCACGTTCTCCCAGGAGTACGGCACGAAGATCTCACCGTCGGCGGGATCTCCGGTCAGCCCCGTGAAGCGAATCGCATGCAGCGCCGCATCCAGCAGGGCGGGGTGGACCCCGAATCGCTCGGCCGAAATATGCTCCTGCTCAGGGAGATTCACCTCCGCGAATACCTCGCCACCGCGCTGCCAGACCGCGGTCAGCCCACGGAACAGCGGACCGTGTCCGTATCCGCGCTCGGCGAACTCCGCGTACATGCCGTCGATGTCCACCGGAAGCGCACCGGGCGGCGGCCAGCTCGCCGCAAGCATCTCGGGGACCGAAGTCTCTTGTGCGACAAGTGTTCCGGTGGCGTGGCGGATCCACTCCGCCTGCCCGGCCGCACCGTCGGATTGCCGGCGCGAGTACACCGACACCGTGCGCTCACCCCCCTGGTCGGGCCCGCTAGCCAGCACCCGCAGTTCGACGGCGCCCTCGGCGGGCACCGCCAGCGGCGCGGTCACGACCAGCTCGGCCAGGCGCGGCGTGGCCGTCATCGCCCCGATGTGCAGTGCCAACTCCGCGTAGGCCGTCCCCGGTAGCAGCACCGTTCCGCCGATCATGTGATCGGCGAGCCACGGATGACTCGTCAGCGACAGCCGTCCCGTCGCCACCAGGCCGTCGGAATCCGGCAACCGGACCGCGGCACTCAGCAGCGGATGGTCCACTCCGTCCATGCCCGATGTCCGGACATCGCCCGCGGGCTCGACCGCCGCGAGCCAGTATCGCTGATGCTGGAACGCATAGGTGGGCAACGGGACTCGGCGCACGCCCCCTCGCATCCGCGACGACCAGTCCACATCCGCCCCGGCGATGTGCGCCTGGGCGAGGAACGTGATGAACCGAATCTCCTCGTCGGCACCGCGCCGGCTCGCCGCCGCGACCAGCCATTCGGCTCCCACCGCACCGTCACCGTCTCCGACGCACCGGCGGATCATGGTGGTGAGGGTGGCGTCGGGCCCGATCTCGAGGAATCGGCGCACACCGGCACCGGCCAGTGTCCGGATTCCCGGTTCGAACCGGACCGCGGAGCGAACCTGCGCCACCCAGTATTCGGGATCGGTGAAGGCCGCGTCGGTCCCACCGGTCAGGTTCGACACGATCGGCAGCAACGGTTCCCGGTAGGTGACGCTCTCGGCGACAGCGCGGAACCGCGCGAGCATGGGTTCCATTCGGGCGGAATGGAACGCGTGACCGACCCGCAATCGCGTCGTCTTGCGCCCGCGGTTCGCCAGCAGCCGTTCCAGCTCGTCGACGGCGTCCACATCACCGGACACCACCACCGAATCCGGTCCGTTCACCGCCGCGATCGATGCCCGATCCCCGTATCCCGTCAGCAGTGCGACTGTATCGGCCTCGGACAGCGATACCGCGAGCATCGCCCCGCCCTCCGGTAGCGCGCCCATCAACCGGCCACGCGCCGCCACCAGCGCACACGCGTCCGCCAGCGACCACACACCTGCCAGATAGGCGGCGACGAGCTCGCCGATCGAATGGCCGATCAGCACATCCGGGGCGATCCCGAACGACTCCACCAGCCGGAACAACGCCACCTCGAATGCGAACAACGCCGGCTGCGTCCACTCCGTCCGGTCCAGCAAGCCATCGGTATCGGTGAACATCACCGCACGCAGCGACCCGTCGAGACGGCCGTCGAACTCCGCGCACACCTCGTCCACCGCGGCCGCGAACACCGGGAACGCCCGGTACAACCGCGCGCCCATCCCGGCTCGCTGCGAGCCCTGGCCGGTGAAGACGAACGCGGTCTTCCCCACCGCGGTCGTCCCGCCGACGGCGCCGGCCGACGGCGCGTTCGCGGCCAGATCCGCCAGGCTCGCCAGCAAATCCTCCCGGTCCCGGCCGACAACCGCGCCACGCCACTCGAACCGCGCGCGGGTGGCGAGCAACGAGTGCGCGACGCGGTGTGGATCGACCTCGGGCCGCTCGGCCAGCCACGCCCGCAGGCGGTCGGCCTGATCGCGCAGACCCGCCTCGGATTTCGCCGAAAGGAGCCAGGCGACGACGCTGTCATCGCCGGCCGCGGTGTCGGCGACGAGGCGTCCGTCCCCTACCGGTGCGGGCGCCTCCTCCACGATCACGTGCGCGTTGGTACCGCTGATACCGAACGACGACACCCCGGCCCGGCGCACCCGCTCGCCCGCGGGCCACGGCTCCGCCTCGGTGAGCAGGCGCACCGCACCCGCCGACCAATCCACATGCGACGACGGCGTATCCATGTGCAGCGACTTGGGCAACATCTGGTGCCGCAATGCCTGCACCATCTTGATCACACCGCCGACGCCCGAGGCCGCGACCGCGTGACCGATATTCGACTTCAGCGATCCGATCCGGACCGGTTCGGTGCGGCCCTGCCCGTAGGTGGCGATCAACGCCTGCGCCTCGATCGGATCGCCCAGCGGCGTCCCCGTGCCGTGTGCCTCCACCGCATTGATGTCGCCGGGCTCGAGACCGGCGGCGGCCAGTGCCGACGCGATCACCCGCTCCTGCGACGGACCGTTCGGCGCGGTCAGCCCGTTCGACGCACCGTCCTGATTCACCGCCGATCCGCGGAGCACGGCCAGCACCTCGTGACCCAGTCGCCGCGCATCCGACAACCGTTCGATCGCCAGCACTCCCACACCCTCGGACCAGCCGACGCCGTCGGCGTCGTCGGAGAACGATTTGCAGCGCCCGTCGGCAGCCAGCCCGCGCTGCCGCGCGAAGTCCACATACAGCTCCGGACTGCCCGAAATCGTGACGCCTCCGGCCAATGCGAGCGAGGTCTCACCGCTGCGCAGCGCCTGGCACGCCAAGTGCAGCGCCACCAGCGACGACGAGCAGGCCGTGTCCACGGTCATGGCCGGGCCCTGCAGGCCGAATACGTAGGCGACGCGGCCCGAGGTCACGCTGTCGGAGTTCCCGGTCATCCGGAAGCCCTCGTATTCGCCGACGACCCGCTCCGCGTAGCCGGACGGGGTGGCGCCGACGAACACTCCGGTATCGCTGCCACGCAGCGAGGTCGGATCTATGCCCGCGTCTTCCAATGCCTCCCAAGCGGTTTCGAGCATGAGTCGCTGGTGTGGATCCATCGCCGTCGCCTCGCGCGGGCTGATTCCGAAGAATCCGGCATCGAATGCGCCCGCATCGGAAAGGAATCCGCCCTCCCGGACGTAGGTGGTTCCGGGTTCGTTCGGGTCCGGGTTGATCAGCCGCTCCAGATCCCAGCCCCGGTCCGTGGGGAAGGGTGTGATCGCGTCGGTACCCGCGGCCACCAGATCCCACAGCTGTTCCGGGGATTCGACACCGCCCGGATAGCGACAGCTCATGCCGACTATCGCGATCGGTTCGTCGGCTCGGATCCGGCGCACCGTCCGGTCCGGCTGCCGCTCTGCGGCGGGAGCGTCTTCGATCCGGGCCACGAGCAGGCCGGCCACCGCCTGTGCGGTGGGGTGATCGAAGACGAGGGTGGACGGCAGTGACAATCCGGTGGCCTTGGCGAGCCGGTTGCGGAATTCGACACCGGCCAGGGAGTCGAATCCGAGTTCGGTGAAAGCGATCTCGGCATCGATCTCGGCCCCGGAGGTATGTCCGAGCACGGCGGCCGCCTGTTCACGAACCACCTCCAGCGCCACCGCGGCCCGCTCCTCCGGCGCGGCGGAAGCCAGCCGGCCCACCGGCGCGGAACCACTACCGGCCCGCGCACGGGGTGTGGCCACCAGCGAACTCAGTACCTTCGGCAGGGCACCCGCGTCGGCCTGTTCCGCCAGTCCGGCCGGGTCGAATTCCGCGGCAACCGCCAGCGCCGCGTCCGCCGTGAGCGCGGCGTCGAACAACGCCAGACCGGCGGAGCCGGCGAGGGCGCGGAATCCCAACCGCCGCAACCGTTCCAGCCCGGCCGCGCCCAGGTCACCCGTCATGCCACGGTCCGCGTTCCACGGGCCCCATGCCACCGACACGGCGGGCAGACCCTGCGCCCGCCGCAACCCGACAACCGCGTCGGCGAAGGCGTTGGCCGCGGCGTAGTTGCCCTGTCCGGGCGAGCCCGCCAGTCCGGCAACCGACGAAAACACCACGAACGCGGACAGATTCGCGTCCCGCGTGGCTTCGTGCAGCGACCACGAGCCGTCCACCTTGGGGCGCAGTACCCGGTCCACCCGGTCCGCGGTGAGGTTCTCGATGGTGCCGTCGTCGACCACGCCCGCGGCGTGCACCACCGCGGACAGCGGATACCGCGACGGGATACCGCCCAGCAGCGCCGCGACGGCATGGCGGTCCGCCACATCGCATGCGGCGACGTCGACCTCGGTGTCGGTTGCCGACAGCTCCGCGATCAACTCCGGCACCCCCTCGGCGTCACGTCCGCGCCGCGAGACCAGCAGCAACCGCCGCACGCCGTACTCGACCGCCAGATGCCGGGCGACCAGCGCGCCGAGCCCACTGGTTCCGCCGGTTACCAGCACCGTTCCCATTCCGAAGGGTGCGGCGGCCGAATTCGTCGAATCCGGTTTCCGGCCAGGTGAATTCGAGATGCGGCTCACCCGCGGCGCCGACAGCCGGCCACCCCGCACCGCGATCTGGGGTTCGTCTGTGGCCAGCGCTGTCGCGACCGTCCCGGCATCGGCCGCACCGTCGATGTCGAGCACCGTGATCCGGCCCCGGATATTCGGCCTGCGCACTGCGAAGCAACCCGGCTACCGCGGCCGCCACCGGATCGGGCGACTCGTCCGGCAGTCCCAGCGCGTTGCGCGTGAGCACGACCAGCCGGGAACCCGGGCCCGCCTGCCCCGACCATGAACGCACGAGCTCCAGGGTCTGCAGGACGGCGAGCCGAGCAGCGTCGACGGGCGCGATCGGCACGGTATCCGGGTCGCCGACCTGCCAGATGATTGTCTCCGGGAGTTCCCCGGCCGCCTTCGAAGCGGCGATGTCATCGATTCGGCGTTCCACACCGGCGACGATTCCGGCGCCGAGAATCGCCATCGACTCGCCGGCTACCGACGGTGCGGCCGGCTGCACCGGCACCCACTGCATGCCGTGTAGTGGCACGAGGGCCGTATCGGACCGAACCCGCTCCACCGTGCGCCGTTCCACCGGGTGCACCGTCATCGAATCCGCACTCAAAACCGGCGCACCGGTCTCGGTGAGCACATCCAGGCGAATCCGGTAGCTGCCCAGCAGGATTGCTCGCACCCGGACCGGCCCCGAACCGATGCGGGCCATCCGCACGTCGCCGAAGGAGACGGGCAGCGGTACCCGGCCCGCGGGCAGGTCGTCCCAGACGAAGTCGAGCGCGGGGTGCAGGCAGGCGTCGAACAAGGCCGGATGGATTCCGTAGCGGGCGGTCTGCCCAGCGGTGGCCTCGTCCAGCGACACCTCGGCGAATACCTCGTCACCGCGTCGCCAGGCCGCACGCATTCCGTGGAAGGCCGGGCCGTAATCCATTCCGGCCTCGGCGATTCGGCGATACAGCGCCTCGTCGTCGATGGGTCGCGCACCGTCGGGCGGCCAGATCCGATCCCATCCGGTTTCGGCGAGCACGGGGGCCTGTGCGGCGGCCAGTACACCGCTCGCGTGCGGAATCCACGCATCGGCCCCGTCCAGATGCTCGGGACGCGAGTACATCGTGAATCGCCGCTGACCGTTCGAATCGGCCTCGCCGACCGCCACCTGGACATCGACCACGCTCGCCCCGAGGGCGAGCGGAATATCCAGCAGCATCTCCTCGACGACCGCCACGCCCAGCCGCGCGCCGATCGCCGATGCCAATTCCAGGTAGGTCGTCGCCGGTACCACCGGCGTACCGAACACCACGTGGTCGGCGATCCACGGATGCCGGGTGGTCGACAGCATTCCGGTGAACAGCCACTCGTCCTTGCCCGCCACCGGCACCGCATCCAGCAGCACCGGATGGTCGACGCTGCCCGCCGCGACCCGGCCGGTCACCTCCAGCCAGTAGCGCCGGCGCTGGAACGCATAGGTCGGCAACGACATTCGGACGTGCGACCGCCCCGCGAACAGCGGCTCCCAGTCGACCTCGATTCCGGCGTTGTGCGCGCTCGTGAGGAAGGTGATGAATTGGGTCACCTCGTCGGTGCCGCGGCGTCCGGCCGCGGCCACCGTCGAGTTCGATTCGATGTCGGCGGGCAGGCATTGCCGGGTCATCGCCGCCAGGACCGCATCGGGCCCCAGTTCCAGGAACCGCCGCACACCCATGTCCACCAAGGTGTCGACGCCCTGGGCGTAGCGGACAGTGTCGCGCACGTGACCTGCCCAGTACAGCGAGTCGGCGAACGCCTCGCCGCCCACGATGCCGAAAACATTCGATATCACCGGCAGCAGCGGGCTGCCGTAGTTCACACCGGCCGCCAAGGCTTCGAATTCGGGGAGCATGGGCTCCATGAGCACCGAGTGGAAAGCGTGACTGACCCGCAGCCGTGCGGTTTTCACGCCCTGCGCGGCGAGTGCCGCCTCGAGTTCCGCGATCGCCGCTTCGGCGCCGGAGACAACACTCGACGCCGGGCCGTTCACCGCCGCGATGGACACCCTGTCCCGGAATTCGGTGAGTTCGGCCACCGTGCGCTGCTGTCCGAGCGCGACGGCGAGCATCGCGCCGCCCGGCGGCAAGCTGCCCATCAACCGGCCGCGTGCCGCCACCAGAGCGCAGGCATCGGCGGTCGACCACATCCCCGCCACATACGCGGCGACCAATTCCCCGATCGAGTGACCGATCAGGACGTCGGGTGTGATCGCGAACGATTCGACCAGTCGCATCATGGCGACCTCGTAGGCGAACAGGGCGGGCTGGGTGAACTCCGTGCGATGCAGCAGCTCCGCACCGGTCGCACCGAAAACGATGTCGCGCAACGAGTTCACATCGGGCGGGAAGTCCAGTACGCGATCGAATTCGGCGCACAGCTCATCGAAGGCCGCGGCGAACACGGGAAATGCCGCGTACAGCCCGGCGCCCATTCCGGCGCGCTGCGCGCCCTGACCGGTGAAGAGGAAGGCGATCCCGCCCGCGGTCGGGGCCTCGTCGGCCACTGCCGATCCGGCCAGCTCCGCCAGACCGGCGAGCATGGTCTCGCGATCACGGGCCACGACCGCGCCGCGCCGATCGAATCGGGTGCGCGTGGTCAGCAGCGTATGCGCCACATCGATCGGGTCCGCCGCCGGATGCGCGGACACCCAGTCGCGCAGGCGAGCGGCCTGTGCCCGCAGTCCCGCATCGGATTTCGCCGAGAGCAGCAGCGGCACCGCGTCCGCTGCCACCGGTGCGGTGGCGGGCGCGATGGCCGTGGGCTCCGCGCCCGCGGGCGCCTCCTCCACAATGATGTGCGCGTTGGTACCGCTGATTCCGAACGACGACACCCCTGCCCGGCGCACCCGCTCCACCGAGACCGGCCACGGCCGCTCCTCGGTCAGCAGCCGCACCGAACCGGCCGACCAATCCACATGCGGGGATGGCGAATCCACGTGCAGCGTTCGCGGCAGCACCTGGTGCCGCAACGCCTCCACCATCTTGATCACGCCCCCGACCCCGGCGGCAGCCTGCGAATGCCCGATATTCGACTTCAACGACCCGACCCACAGCGGCTCGGTCCGGCCCTGTCCGTAGGTGGCGATCAGCGCGTGCGCCTCGATCGGATCACCCAGCGGAGTGCCGGTGCCGTGCGCCTCGACCACATCGACATCGCTCGCGGCCAGACCCGCTGCGGCCAGCGCCGACGCGATCACCCGCTCCTGCGACGGTCCGTTCGGCGCGGTCAGGCCGTTGGAGGCACCGTCCTGGTTCACCGCCGAACCGCGAATCACGGCGAGCACCTCGTGCCCGGCGCGCCGGGCATCCGACAACCGTTCCAGCACCAGCACACCCACGCCCTCGGCCCAGCTGACACCGTCGGCCGCCGACGAGAACGCCTTGCACCGGCCGTCGCGCGACAATCCGCGTTGCCGGGAGAACTCCACGAACATGAACGGCGTCGACATCACCTGGGCGCCACTGGCCAGTACCAGGGAGCTCTCGCCCTGCCGCAGCGCCTGGCAGGCCAGGTGCATCGCGACCAGCGAGGACGAGCAGGCCGTGTCGACGGTGACCGCGGGCCCCTCCAGACCCAGCGTGTACGCCACCCGGCCGGAGAGCACACTGCTGGTAGAGCCGGTCCCGATATACCCCTCGGCGACCGCACCCGCCGCCTTCGCGATCTCCTCGTAATCCTGGTAGGAGACACCGGTGAATACTCCGGTATCGCTGCCCCGCAACGAGGTGGGATCGATGCCGGCCGCCTCCAGCGCTTCCCACGACGCCTCGAGCAGCAGCCGCTGCTGCGGATCCATCGCCGCCGCCTCACGCGGGCCGATCCCGAAGAACGAGGCATCGAAATCGGCTACCCCACTGAGGAATCCGCCGTGCCGGAGATACGAGGTGCCGGAGTGGTCGGGGTCGGAGTCGAACAGATGCTCGAGGTCCCAGCCGCGATCGGTCGGGAAGTCGCCGATCGCGTCCGTTCCGGACGAGACCAGTTCCCACAGGCCCTCCGGCGAGCTGACACCACCGGGATACCGGCAGCTCATCCCGACGATCGCGATCGGCTCGTCGGTGCGGATCCGGCGCGTCACCCGCGCGGCCCGCCCGGTGCCGCTCTCCTCGGCGTCACCGACCCGGGAGCGCACGAAGGCGGCCACCGCGGCCGCGGTCGGGTAGTCGAAGACCAGTGTCGAGGGCAGTGCGACGCCGGTGGCCTTGGCCAGCCGATTGCGGAATTCCACTCCGGCAAGGGAATCGAAACCGAGTTCGGTGAATGGCGTCGCCGGATCGATCGCGGCACCCGAGATATGTCCCAGCACCCCGGCGACCTGACCTCGGACCACCTCGAGCACGATCGCCGCACGCTCGGGCGCGGCCGCCTCGGCCAGGCGGCGAGCCAAGGTCCCGCTGACATCGGCGGCCCGCCGAACCGGCACCGTGACAATGGAATACAACATCCGCGGCAGCGACCCATCGCGAGCCTGGACCGCCAAAGCCTCGGTGTCGAACTCGGTGGCGACGACCATCGGTGTCGCCGCGGTGACCGCGCGGTCGAACAGCGCCAGTCCGTCGGCGGTCTCCAGCGGCCGCACGCCGAGCCGGGCCATGCGCGCCATGGCCACGCCGTCCAGACCGCTCGTCATGCCGTTGCCCTGATTCCACGAGCCCCACGCGATCGACACCGCGGGCAGCCCCGAGGCCTGCCGGCAGGCGGCCAGCGCGTCGAGGAATGCGTTGGCCGCGGCGTAGTTGCCCTGGCCGGAGGTGCCCACGACTCCCGCCACCGAGGAGAACAGCACGAACGCCGACAGCTCGCGGTCGCGGGTCGATTCGTGCAGATGCCAGGCGGCGTCGGCCTTCGAGGCCAAAACCCGGTCCAACTGCTCGGTGCTCAGGGTTTCGATGGTGGCGTCGTCGAGCACACCGGCCGAATGGATCACCGCGCTCGGCGCGAATTCATCGGGCAACTGTGCCAGCAGGGCCTCGACCGCCGCCCGATCGCCGACATCGCAGGCCACCACCCGCACCCGCGCTCCGGCCTTGGTCAACTCGCTCGTCAACTCGGCGACGCCGTCGGCGCGCTCACCCCGTCGCGACACCAGCACCAGCCGGCGCACACCGTGGGCCGCGACCACATGGCGTGCCACATCCGCGCCCAAACCGCTGGTTCCACCGGTGATCAGCACCGCGCCGGCACCGAGGACCGGCGCTTCGGTCTCGGCTGCCACAGCGGTGTGTCGGCGCAACCGCGGTACCCGCAGCCCGCCGTCGCGGACCGCCAGTTGTGGTTCGTCCGATCCCACCGCGGCCGCGATCTGCTCGATCGTCGGATCGTCGCCGATCCCGGCGTCGATGAGCACGAAACGACCCGGATGTTCGACCTGCGCGCTGCGCACCAGCCCCCACACCGCCGCGCCCACCGGATCCGGTGCCTCCCCCGGCAGACTCGCCGCACCGCGGGTCAGCACCACCAGTCGCGCCTCCTCGGGATGCTCCCGAGATTGCCACGCCCGCAGCAACTCCAGTGCCGACCGCAGCACGTCGTGAGTGCGGGCCGGGATCTCGGCCCCGGCGGTGGCGTCCGCGGGCGACCACACCACGACCCGTGATTCCGGCTCACCGTCGAACAATTCCCCGAGCGAGGCAGCGCGGTGCCCCACACCCGTGACACTCGCCGCGCCCAGCAGCACGGCCGAAGGTATCACCGCCGCCGCCGCCGCCGAAGGCACCGGCACCCATTCGAGATCCGTCAGCGACGCTCGGCGCACGGCTCCGCGATCGAGTGCCGCGATATCCACCGGCCGTGCGGTCAGCGAATCCGAACTCAATACGGGCACACCATTTTCGTCGATCGCGGCGACCCTGATCCGCCCGGCACCCGATCGCTCGATCCGGACCCGGAGCGCGGCAGCGCCGCTGCGGTACAGCCGCACCCCGCCGAAGGAGAACGGCAGCGGTAGCCGACCGGCGGGCATATCCCGCGCGAGTTCGGTGATCGCCGCATGGAAGGTGGCATCGAACAGGGCGGGATGAATCCCGAATGCTCCCGCCTGTTCCGCGGATTCGGCCGGGAGCGAGACCTCGACGAGCAGATCGTCGCCGTCGCGCCAGATCGAGGTGACCCCCTGGAAGGTGGGGCCGTATCCGAATCCCAGCTCGGCCAGCCGGTCGTAGAGGCCGTCCGCGGGCACGGGTTCGGCGTTCGCGGGTGGCCAGCTCCGCGACTCCGGCCATCCGGACTCGACCCATGCCGGGATGCCCTCTGCCGCGGGGGCCAGCATGCCGTTCGCGTGCGACACCCATTCGCTCACCGCACCGTTCGCTTCCGCGACGGCGCGCGAATGGATCACGAAGCGGCGGCGTCCCGCGTCGTCGGCCGGTTCGACACCGAGCTGGATGTCGACCGCGGTGGCGTCGCCGAGCAGCAACGGCGCTTCCAACAGCAGTTCCTCGACGGAGTGCAGGCCCAGCCGGGCGCCGGCGGCCAGCGCCAGTTCGACGAATCCGGTCCCGGGCATCAGCACCGAACCGAAGATCGCGTGCTCGGTGAGCCACGGGTGCGTCGCCGACGACACCCGGGCGGTGAACAGCGATTCGTCCCGGCCCGCCAGGGCTACGACACCGGTCAGGATCGGATGGTCCGAGGATCCCGACGACGCGTCGCGCAGCGGCGCCAGCCAGTAGCGCTGTCGCTGGAATGCGTAGGTGGGCAGCGGTATCCGGGCCGGTGACCGACCGGCGAACAACGAGCTCCAGTCGATCTCGGCGCCCGCGCCGTACAACCGCGCGAGCAGCCCGACGAACTGCGTGACCTCGTCGGCCGCGCGCCGCGCCCCCGCGCCCACCATCAATTCCGCTTCGATATCGGACTGTTCGGCCAGGCACTGGCGAGTCATGGCCGCCAGCACCGCATCCGGTCCTACTTCGACGAATCGGCGGACTCCCGTCGCGACGAGCGCGTCCACACCGGGCGCGAACCGCACCCCGCCGCGCAACTGCTCGACCCAGTAGCCCGGATCGGTGATCTCGTTCCCAGCGAGGCCACCGGAGACATTCGACATCAGCGGAACGGTCGGCGGCCGATAGGTCAGCTGCTCGGCGACACTGTGGAATTCGGCGAGCATGGGGTCCATGCGTGCGGAGTGGAACGCATGGCTCACCCGCAGCCGCGAGGTTCTGATCCCCTCCCCGGAGAGCAGACGCTCCACCTCCGAGACTGCCTCGTCGGCACCCGACAACACCACCGACCGCGGCCCGTTCACCGCGGCCAGTGACAACCGATCACCGTGGGACGCCACGATGTCGAGAGCCCGCTGTTCGGAGACGCCCACCGCGAGCATGGCGCCGCCCGGGGGCAATGCGCCCATCAGGCGACCGCGCGCTGCCACCAGCGCACACGCGTCCGCCAACGACCACACGCCCGCGATATGGGCGGCCGCCAGTTCACCGATGGAATGACCGATCAGGACATCCGGTCGCACACCGAACGATTCCACCAACCGATACAGCGCCACCTCGAAGGCGAAGAGGGCCGGCTGCGTCCACTCCGTCCGGTCCAGCACACCGGCGGGATCGGCGAACATCACCTCCCGCAGCGAATCGCCCAGCCGCGGATCGAATTCACCGCAGACCTCGTCCAGCGCGGCCGCGAACACCGGAAAGGCCTGATACAGAGCCGAACCCATACCGACCCGCTGCGCGCCCTGCCCTGTGAACAGGAAGGCCGTCCGGCCCGGCCGCACCGTGGCATCGACGACATCCGCCGACGGTGATCCCGCCGTCAATTCCGCCAGTCCCGCCAGCAGTTCCGCGCGATCGCGCCCGACCACCGCCGCGCGCCGATTCCAGCGCGCCCTGGTCTCGATCAGTGTGTACGCCACACTCCACGGATCGGCCTCGGGGTGCTCGATCAGCCACTGCCGCAAGCGTCCCGCTTGGGCCCGCAACGCCGCGTCGGACTTGGCCGACACCAGCAGCGCGAGTACATCCGCTCCCGGAGGGGCCACTGTGGTGTCGCGGTCATCGCCGGTCGGCGCGGATTCGCCGGTGGAAGGCGCGGTCGCCTCCTCCAGGATCAGATGCGCATTGGTGCCACTGATGCCGAAGGAGGACACCCCGGCCCGGCGTACCCGCTCACCCGTGGGCCAGGGCTCGGCTTCGGTCAGCAGGCGCACCGATCCCGCGGACCAGTCCACATGCGGCGACGGCGCGTCCACATGCAATGTCTTGGGCAACATTTCGTGCCGCAACGCCTGCACGATCTTGATCACCCCCCCGACACCGGCGGCTGCCTGCGAATGTCCGATATTGGACTTCAGCGACCCCAGCCGCAGCGGCTGCGCGCGATCGCGCCCATAGGCAGACAGCACCGCCTGGGCCTCGATCGGATCGCCGAGTGTCGTGCCGGTGCCGTGCGCCTCGACCGCATCAACATCGGCCGGAGTCAACCCCGCGGCGGCGAGCGCGGACGCGATGACCCGCTCCTGCGACGGGCCGTTCGGCGCGGTCAGCCCGTTCGACGCACCGTCCTGGTTCACCGCCGAACCCCGGACCACGGCGAGCACGTCGTGGCCCAGCCGCCGCGCGTCCGACAGCCGCTCGAGGACCACGACACCCACGCCCTCGGACCAGCCGACGCCATCCGCCGCCGCGGAGAAGGACTTACACCGACCGTCACGTGACAGTCCACGCTGGCGAGAGAATTCGATGAACAGGAACGGGGTCGACATCACGGTCACGCCACCCGCGAGCACCAACGAGGTCTCCCCGCGCCGCAACGCCTGGCACGCAAGATGAATGGCCACCAGCGACGATGAACACGCCGTGTCCACCGAGACCGCGGGACCTTCCAAACCCAGCGTGTATGCCACCCTCCCGGACACCACACTTCCGGTGGATCCGATACCCGCGTACCCCTCCGCGATCGGTCCCGCCGCCCGGGCGGTGTGTTCGTAGTCTTCGTACATCACTCCGGCGAAGACGCCGGTATCGCTGCCCCGCAACGAGGTCGGATCGATGCCGGCGTTCTCCAACGCCTCCCAGGACGCCTCCAGCAGCAGCCGCTGCTGCGGATCGGTGGCCGCCGCCTCTCGCGGACCGATCCCGAAGAACGGCGCATCGAAGCCGCCCGCGTCCCCCAGGAACCCGCCCGCTTTGGTGTACACCTTTCCGAATCGATCCGGATCGGGGTCGTACAAACCGTCCAGATCCCAGCCTCGGTCGGCCGGAAACCCGCCTACGGCATCGGTTTCCGACGCGACGAGATCCCACAGCTGGTCCGGAGATTCCACACCGCCGGGATAACGACAGCTCATCCCCACGATCGCGATCGGTTCGTCGATCCGGTCCCGCAGCCGGGTCAGGTCGTCGCGCGTCGTCATGAGCTCGACCGTGACCTTCTTCAGGTACTCCAGCATGCGGTCGGACGAATCACCGGCACTTGTGTCCACGTCTCACATCCAGATTTGAGGGTTGGCGAACAGACCCGGCGACACGGACAACGGCGCGGGGTCGAATAGGTAGTAACCGGACCGATCAGAAACCGGCCGAAGGGTAGGCGGTACGGCGGCGGAAGGGAGTTCACCCGACGGCAATGTCGGCGAACTCCCGCGATCGCTTTCGCTGCAGAATTGGACCTCCCGGCAACGCGGCAACACAAAGTTGCCCAGCAGTTACCGACAGTTCATCTGAAGATTTTTGTCACCCGGGCGAAAGGAAGACGAGAAGCGCTGGAAATTTCACAGCGTGCGGTATCCGCATCGAACCACCAGCGGTCCTCTGTTGAGAAGACGACATCATGCTCACCCAAAATCTTTCTCCACCAGGCGAATCGTGCAGGACGTTCGTCCATTTCGCCGGTTTGAGCGTTACCATGCCAGCCCGCGGCCCTTCGCGCAACCGCTACGAAAACCAGCCGATCCCAGCCTCGAACGTGAAAATACGGACCGACCCTTGCATCATTTCCGAACATTAACTGATGCGTCACGCAAGCAGAATTCCCACACATGGGTATAGCCCGGAAATGCGGATCAATACCTCGGCCCGCTACGCGCGCGGTCCCGCATCGGTGTCGCGGTGTCGCGTTACCGGCAGGATGGCTCGCGCGCTGCGCAGTTTTCGGGTGGCCGCTCACCGCTCACGGCGCGACCGTCGTTCGAAGCTATCGGAGAGGCGGGGTCGCATCCGCGAAGCCGCCCGCTGCGTCCCGCCAGTCCTCGGGCGCGGTCCCGAAAGCGTTGTCCGCGTTGGCGAGCACGGCCCGGCCCAGCGCGTAGTTTCCGGTGCCGCCGATGATCGCGCCGAGTCCCGCGGGCAGCGCCCGGCCGAACAGCAGCGCACCGCGCTTGGCGATGAATCCGACGACGAAGCGCCGAGCCATCGGATTATCGATCGAGCGGACCACCGGCAGTTTGTCCGCCACCGCCGAGGCCCAGTCCTTGGCCGACTGGCCGGCACCCTTGCCCAGCAACTGCGCCCCACCCTCGCCGAGTACCACCGCGACCACAAGCGCCCGTCGCTGCTGCGGTGACATCGCGGGCATGCCGTGCAGTTCGCCGACCGACACCGCGTACAACGCCGAGACTTCCATGAAGAACACCGATTCCACACCGCTGGCCGCCAATCCGACGAGTGTGCCGACGCCGGGCACCGCGGCCGACAGGCCCGCGAGGGTTCCACTGGTCGTCACCGCGGCCAGATAGCGCCACTGCAGTCCGCGCTCGATATCGCCGGGTGTGCGTTCGGGATGGCGGGCCCGCAGCCGGTCCACATACTTCGCGGCCAGCGGTGCCTGAACACCCGTTCCGGCGCGCACCAGCGTCTCCACCGACTTCTGCACTACCCGCTCGAACATAGCGACCGGCCCCTCTTCCTGATCTCGGCGGACACCGGCGACGATACGGACGTTGTGCGGGTGCGCGCCACCTCGACACGTACCCGGTACAGATCCGACAGGCTCAGCCCGCAGCGGGTTCGGGCAGCGTCTCCCCTGTTTCGAGCAGCGTCTTCAGGTTCGACAGAATGCTCGGCCAGCCCTGGCTGATGCCGGCGCGCACGCCGCTGCCCGCGGGGAAGCCGTCGTGCACCACGGTCAGCTTCACGATCTCACCCATGGGCTCCAGCTCGAAGGTGACCGTCGACCGCGGTTCGGCGGCCCACGCCGCGACCTGCTCGGCGGGCAGGTCCATGGCCTCGGCGAAGGACGGATCGAAGGTGTGCCAGGTGTAGGACAGCCGCCGGTAGGGTTCGGCCGCCAGCACCACCTGGGCCGGGTCCTTGCTCGTCCAATTGCCCTGGTGCCACACCATTTCCGAACCGGTTCGCCAGTCGGTGTCGAAACTCGCACCCCAGTACCGGTCGGTGAAGGCCGGCTCGGTCAGTGCCTGCCACAGTTTCTCCGGCGTGGTCCGGATCAAGCTCGTGTAGACGAATTCCTCGGTCATGGTCGCGCTCTCCAATGCGGTTTTGAGATCAGCGAGTGCGTGCACCCGCGCTCGGTCGTATCGGTTGATCCAGCGATCGGCGATGGCGTTGATGGGCTCGGCGTTCAGGTAGTGCCGCTTCTCCCGGCCGTGCCGGCGGGTGACCACCAGATTCGCGTCCTCGAGTACCGCGAGATGTTTACTCACCGCCTGCCGTGACATCTCCAGTCCGCCGCACAGCTGCCGCAGCGTCTGCCCGTTCTCGGAATTCAGACTGTCCAGCAGCGACCGCCGGCTCGGATCGGCCAGCGCCTTGAACACCTCGTCCACACCATCATCCTCCACGGGCAACCTTGAGGTTGCATAAGGCAATGTAGGCAACCCATCGGTTGCATGTCAAGCCCTGGTGTCGCGACCGGTATCCGCGAACGGCAGGATTGCTCGGATGCTGCGCAGTTTTCAGGTGACCAATCACCGTTCCCTCGCCGAATCGCAGGAGCTCCGCCTGGTCGGCAGCCGGGCCGGCGCCCTGCCCGCACCGGTGACCGCCGTGCACGGCGCCGCCGCGAGCGGGAAATCCGGCCTGATCGACGCGCTGGCCCAGATGCGCGAGGCCGTGCTGAATTCGGTCACCGGCTGGGACCCCTACGCCGGCCCCGTGCGCACACCACACCTCGGATTCACCGATCGCCCTTCGGAATTCGTCGCCACCTTCGTCGCCGAGGGCGTCCCGTACACCTACGGGTTCCGGCTCGACAACGCCGATGTCACCGCAGAGTGGTTGCACACCCATCCGCACAACCGCAAACGCATCGTGTTCGAACGCGAGGGCGAGCAGATCCGGATCGGGCCGATGTTCGAACCGGTGCGCTACGGCATCGCCGCCCTGATCCCGCTGGTGCGCCCGAACGCGTTGCTGCTCAGCCTGTCCGGGCAGATGTACGCCGAGGCACTGGTGCCCGCCTACCGCTGGTTCTCCGCTCAGCTGGATGTGCAGTATGGGCCCGCCGACCCGCGCGCCGTCGCCGAACGCCTGGGCGGCCACATCTCCCGATCCGACGACAACGCCGCCCGGCTGCTGATGCTGTTGCGCTCGGCGGAGCTGGGCATCGAGGATCTGCTGCTCGCCGAGAACGATCCCATGTACGCCGACTACCTGCGCGATCTGGACGGTGAAATCGCCGGTTTGGCAAAGGAACTGGACGCCTGCGCGCACTCGCCGGCGCACGCCCTTGCGCTGCGGCAGGCCCACGGTATGGAGCCGACCGAGCTGGAGCGCGAACTGAGTAATCTGCGTGCCGCCCGCGACACCCTCTACACCCGGATGGTCGCGCGGCGCGGCGTCGGGCTCGGCCTGGTGCACGCCGGCATCGACGCCACCTTCGACATCACCGACGAATCCACCGCCACCCTGGCGTTGTTGCGCCTGTTGCCGACCGTTCTCGACGCCCTCGATACCGGCCGGGTGCTGGCGGTCGACGATATCGACACCCATCTCACCGGCGATACGGCCGATCGGCTGATCCAGTTGTTCCAGAACCCGGAAACCAACGCACGGGGCGCCCAGCTGATCTTCACGACCCGCAACCGCACCCTGGTCGACCGGGGCAACGGACGATCCCAGTCCCGCCGCACCCGGGTCTGGCAGCTGCGCCGCACATCCACCGGAACCAGCGAGCTCACCGCGGATTGAGTACGCGGCGGCCCGGACGGCGCCGCTCACCGCGGCATTCTCCGGGCTGTCCAGTTTGTCCGCCTAGCATGGAGGCATGCTCCTGCAGATCGTGTTCATCGTGTTGATCGCCGGCGCCCTGGTCGCGCTGCTGATGAACTTCCGCCGCAACCGTGGCGGGACCAGCGGATTCCAGCGTGCGCACCAGGAGGCCGGGACGCTGCGGATCACCGGCGTGAGCCCGCGCCCGGCCGGTCAGGGTGAGCAGTTCGTGACCATCACCGGCACGATCTCCGGCCCGAGCGTCCCCGCCGAGACCGTCTACGGCCGGTTCGCCTGGGACGTCAGCCAATGGCCGTTCCCCGGCGAAGACCTGCCCGTCCGGTATCCACCGGGTAAGCCGGAGCGCTGGCAGATCGGCCATCCGGACCCGGCACAGGGATTCTGAACCGGATACGCGAGCTCGCGATTCCGGCTATCCGACTCGCGTCACCCGGCGTTCCGCGCCCACCCTCTCATCGCTCAGTCGAAGGTGAGCGATTCCGGATCGTCGGCATAGGCGCGGGCGATGTCGGTGCTGAGATCCAGCGCGCGGCGAGCCCACGACAGCGGGGCGGACGCAAGACCGCAGGCCGGGGTGACCAGGACACGATCGGTGAGTGTCCGGCGGCCGAAACCGAGGCGGTCGATCAGCCGCACGCCCGGCTCGGCGAGCTCGCGCCAGGTCGGCGGCGTGGCCGGTGCGGTGGTGGGGACCAGTCCCAGAGCGAGGAGTTTGCCCGAATCCAGGAGTTCGCCGACGGCGTCGAGGGTGCCGGTGGCGATCGTCGACAGATCGAAACCGATTGCGGCGGCGGCACTTCCGCGCAGGAAGTCCAGGGGCGGCGGAGCGGAGCAGCTGTGGATCAGGACCGGGGCGGACTGGGCGGTGACGACCGTGTCGAGGATGTACAGGGCCTCGGGTGCGGGCAGGACACGCACGGTATTCAGAATACTGGCGCCCCGCAGACTGCCGTCGAGCACGGCCGCCGCGGACGGTTCGTCCAGTTGCACGACGATATCGGCGTCCAGTCGCTTGCCCACTTCGGCCGCATGTGACGCCAGTCCCTCGGCCAGCGATTCCGAAAGATCGCGTACCGCACCGGGATCGGTGAGAACGCGATGACCGTTGGCCAGCTCGACCTGTGCCGCGAGCGTCAGCGGACCGACCGCCTGCACCTTCACCACCCGGCCGGTTCCGGCACAACCCGCCGCCTCCCAAGCCTCTTCGAGTGCGTCGAGATCGGTGCGCAGCAGATCGTGCGCGCGGCGCGCGGCCGCGCCGGGGCGGGCGCCGAGCCGATACCCACGAGTGGTGGTGTCGAATTGCATATCGACCAGCAGCGCCGACGCGCGCCCGACCATATCGGAACCCGCACCGCGCCCGGGCAATTCGGGGAGATGGGTGAGGTCGGGCAACTCGCCGACGATCGTCGTGGCGGCCTCCCGGGGATCGGCGCCCGGCCACGAACCGACACCGGTCGCGATACCGCCGCGCAGACACGACTTCCTGTCGGAGTTCTTCTCGCTCACTGTGTCACCCATTTCGATGGTTACGCCGGACAGGAGGAATCAGCCGCCTTGCCACCGCATCTTCCCAGACCGGCACGCAGCCCGTCATCGCAGGTCGGTAGGCGAATCGGTGTCCAACGGCCCGGTGCGGACCCAGCGGTCGCGGCGCGACAGGGCCGGGACCGGGTCCGCCCAGCAATCCGGCAGCCGATCCGTGGACGGATCCGGTCGCTCTCAGCGGGCAGATTCAGCGACCGGTTCCGGCGCGCGCTCGCGATCGGTGGCGCCGATGGTCGCGCTGCCTATCACCTTGTCCCCCAGCGAGTCCGGGAAATAGGCGACGACGGCCTGGCCACGGGCCACACCGGTCAGCGGTTCGTGCAGATGCGCGATCAGGCCACCGTCGACGGTGGCGGCCACGGTCGCGGATGCGATCCCGCCGTGCGCGCGCACCTGGACAATGCACTCGAAGGGCGCCTCGGGCACCTCGCCGGAGGTCCACACCGCCCGGTCGGCCCGCACGGTCCAGACGTCCAGATCCTCGGCGGGTCCCACATGCACGGTCCCGGAATCGGGATCGATACCGGTGACGTAGCGGGGACGACCGTCGGCCGCCGGTCCGGGCAGGCCCAGTCCCTTGCGCTGGCCGATCGTGAAGCCGTGCACGCCCTCGTGCTCGCCGAGTTTGTGACCGTCGCCATCGACGATCGCGCCGGGCCGGACACCGATCGAGGCACCGAGAAAGGCGCGAGTGTCACCGGAGGGAATGAAGCAGATGTCGTGTGAGTCCGGCTTGTCCGCCACGGCCAGCCCACGCTCGGCGGCCTCCTCGCGAATGCGCGGCTTGGGAGTATCACCGACCGGGAACATCGCCCGCGACAACTGGTCGGCGGTGAGGACGGCCAGCACGTAGGACTGATCCTTGTCGGCATCGACCGCACGCCGGAGCACGCCGTCGGACAGCTGCGCGTAATGACCGGTGACCACGGCGTCGAACCCCAGGGCGACCGCCCGATCGGACAGCGCCGAGAACTTGATCTTCTCGTTGCAGCGCAGGCACGGGTTCGGGGTCTCGCCCGCCGCGTAGGCCGCGACGAAATCGTCGATCACGTCCTCTTTGAACCGATCGGCGAAATCCCAGACGTAGAAGGGAATTCCGAGTACGTCGGCGGCACGGCGGGCATCGCCGGCATCTTCCTTGGAACAGCAACCGCGCGAACCCGTGCGCAGGGTGCCCGGTGTGGCCGACAGCGCCAGATGCACTCCGACCACCTCGTGACCGGCGTCGACCGCACGCGCGGCGGCCACGGCGGAATCGACACCGCCGCTCATCGCAGCCAGCACTCTCATCGTGTACCTCCCTTCGCACCGGCCAGTCCGGCCGCTTCGGCTCGCTCCACCACCGGTGGCAGAACGTCGAGCAATCTGTCGATATCGGCGCGCGTCGAAGTGTGGCCCAGGGAGAACCGCAACGATCCGCGCGCCTGCCTCGGTTCGACCCCCATCGCGAGCAGCACATGACTCGGTGCCGCGACGCCGGCATTGCAGGCCGACCCGGTCGAACATTCGATACCGGCCGCGTCGAGCAGCATCAGCAGGGAATCACCCTCGCAGCCGGGAAAGGTGAAATGCGCATTGCCCGGCAGCCGCCGGTCCCCCGGCGCGCCGTTGAGGATCGCATCGGGCATCGCCGCCCGGACCCCCGCGATCAGCCGATCGCGCAGTCCGGTCAATTCGACGGTGCGCACGGGCATTTCCCGCACCGTCGTACGCAGGGCGGCGGCCAGGCCGACCGCGGCCGGTACATCGGAGGTGCCCGACCGCAGGTCCCGTTCGTGGCCGCCACCGTGCAGCAGCGGGACACATCCCACCTGCCGGCCGAGCAGCAGCACTCCGCAGCCGTGCGGACCACCCACCTTGTGCGCCGCGAAACCCGCCGCGGACAGACCGCTCGCGGCGAAGTCGATCGGCAGCTGAGCGGCCGCCTGCACCGCGTCACTGAACATGGGAATGCCGAATTCCTGCGCGATGGAGGTCAATTCGACGATCGGCTCGACGGTGCCGACCTCGTTGTTGGCCCACATCACGGTGACCAGCGCGGTGTCGTCGACGTGGGCGGCCAGCGCATCCCGCAGCACCGCGGGCGAGACTGTGCCCTCGTCGTCGACATCGAGCAGAGTGACCTGCGCGCCCTCGTGCTGCTGCAGCCACTCCACCGCGTCCAGTACCGCGTGGTGCTCGACCGCGCTCACCAGAATGCGGGTGCGCCGGGGATCCGCGTCGCGGCGAGCCCGGTAGATACCCTTGACGGCCAGATTGTCGCTCTCGGTACCGCCGGAGGTGAAGATCACTTCCGAGGGCCGCGCCCCCAGATCGGCGGCGATGGACTCGCGCGACTCCTCCAGCATCCGGCGCGCCGCGCGACCGGAACCGTGCAGCGAGGAGGCGTTACCGACTGTGCCGAGCGCAGCCGTCATCGCCTCGACGGCGGCCGGGAACATAGGTGTCGTGGCCGCGTGATCGAGGTAGACCGTCTTGGGCTCCGCTGCGACCGGACCCGGGAAAGCCGACATCATGACCGGACAAGCCTATCCGATCGTTGACCTGCGCATCCTTGGGGTATCCCGGACCGGCGACGGTACTCCACAAATCCGCACACCACTGATGCAACCGACCGCCCGCGCTCCGGTATTCCCGAGGCATAGCATTTCCGCACAGACACCCACCGGCCCGGCACAGACGCCACGCCACTCGTGACACACTCGCAACCACATCGTTGTGCTACCCATTTGCTGTAACGTCGACCATGGCGGCGACGATCATCTCGCCATGCGCCCACCCATCGATTCCATTCGAAATCTATTGAAATTCACATCCTTTCGCCATATTCGGCCCGAATAAACAAGTTTGCGGTCGTCGGCAGAGCTGACTAGCATGATTGCTGAGCGATTACCACAGCGTTATTTCAGATTCGTTCAGGCGGGTGCGATCGCACATTTCTCGTCCTCGTCGTGGGTGATGCTCGGGGGTTTGTTCGCACGGATAAGACGGTTGAGCGCGGGGTGTGGCAGGTCGCACCCCGCCGTGAGGGTGAGGAGAACGGTGAGCGGCGAACTGATCACGGAAACTCCGGAGGCCGACGTGCTGGTGGAGGAGATCATCGGTCGTTACGGGTCGATCGCGCAGTTCTGCGATGTCCTGCGCCGAGATCTGGACGATCCGACCGTCGAACTGCCGTGTATCCCCGCCGTTTACCGTCAGCGGCAGTATCGCCCCGCGCCACCGCCTCCTCCACCGAACCGGCCCGCGGACACCACGATGCCGCGGGCGGCCACCGCGTGGGCGCCTCCCACCGCACACCTGCCCATGACGAACGGCACCGGCGCGGCCGAGGCGAACCGGCGGCGCGGATTCTGGCGCCGGTTCATCGATCGCTGGCGCCTCTGATCGACGCCGCCGCATCACCTCCGGCAGGGTCGATGCGGTGAGCAGCACACGGCCGCGTTTCACCATCGGCACCGGGTACGCGGCGTATCGAGGTCCGGTGACCGACAGCGGAATCCACCGGCACGCCGCCTTCCAGATCGCTGTGGCCGCGCACGGAGTCGAGATGGCGGACGCGGCCGGAACCCGGCATCGATCGACGGCGCTGCTGGTTCCGCCCGCGCACCAGCATCGCATCCGCGCCGGCGGCCGGCTGTCGACCTACTTCGTCGAACCGCAGTGTGTGTTCGCCGATCGGCTGCGGGCGCGATGCGGTGCCGGCATCACCGTGGCGCCCGATTTGCGGGGATGTGCACGAGGACGAGATCCGGGCGGGAACGAGCCCGTCCGGCGATCTCGATCCCCGGCTGGTCCTGGCGATGGATCTGATGCGGGACAACGGTTTTCCGATACCGGAACCGGCGGCGGCAGTGGGGTCGTCACCGCAGCGACTGCGGGCGCAGGTCGGTATGCCGCTGACTCGGTGACGGGTCGATGATCCGGTTCCGCACCCCACGTCGAGGATCACCTCACCGGGCCGCGGCGCCACATACATCACGGCCAGTGCCCGCCACAGACGCTCCCGGGTCAGCGCGACCGCGGAATCGTAGAAACGAATGGGTGCGAACCGGCCCAGCGCGGGAGTGAAGGTGTCATCGGTCATATCGTCAGTCTCGACCGTCGGCGGCCGGTGGTCTTGAACGAATCGCTCGCGCCCGGCATGCGTTCGGCGCACCCCGGAGGCGATCGCGGATACGCCGCGGTCGATGATCAGGAGAGAGATCCGGCGCACCGACGGCCGGGTGAGGAAGGAGTTCCGCGCGTGAACAGTGCGTTCTTCCGCGTGAAGCACGGGGATACCGAGGAACTGCATCCCGAGTCCCGCTCGAGCAGCGGGTGGGGTGCCGATCAGATGCGCGGGCCCGCGGTCAGCGCGGCACTGGCCCGCGAGGCCGAGCGCACCCTGGCGAAGCTGGGCCGGACCGATCTGCGGCCGGTGCGGTGGACATTGGATCTGTTCCGCGCCGCCCGGATGCGCCCCGCGATCACCTCGGCGACGGTCGTGCGGGAGGGACCGCGGCTGTGTCTCATCGACGCGGTGTTCGGTCAGGACGGCGAGCCGCGGGCCCGCGCGAGCGTGCTGTTCCTGCATCCGAGCGAGGCGGCGCCGGGCCACGTCTGGTCCGGTGGCACCAGCCCGGCGCCGCCGCCCGCGGGCCTGATACCGGTCGGGGACCCGGAGCGGCTGTACTTCACCGAGGCCGACGGCTGGGGCGAGTGGAGCGACGGCTTCCGCGACAGCGCGCGAAAACGTATCTGGCACCTTCCGATTCCCGCCGTCGACGGCGAGGACGCGACCCCGTTCCAGGTGGCGGCCTCGGTGGCCGACGTGACGAATATGGTGTCCAATCTCGGCAGCGCGGGGCTGGAGTACATCAACGCCGATGTGTCGATGACCCTCTCCCGGCCACCCGAAGGACTCGAGGTCGGCCTGGCATTGACCGAGCGCACCGAGCATGCGGGTATCTCGGTCGGCACCGCGGTGCTGTTCGACCGGCTGGGCGCCATCGGAACCGCCACGGTCGCCGCACTCGCCAATGCGCGGCGCGCGGTGCGCATCGCACGCGGAGCCGAGTAGGGTTCACACCTCGACCGGGCCCTGCGCGCGAGGCTGCCCGGCCACGGATACCGGCTCGTCCGTGCCTCGTGAATTGGCAGTGCGGCAGGCGATTACGGCGGCGACGAGGGCCAGCACTCCGGCGACGAACAACGCGATGCGGAATCCGGAGGTCATGGCCGCCACCGGATTGTCGCCCCGTGCCAGCCGGGAGTTCGTGTGCGAGGTCGCGACCGCGGTGAGGACCGCGAGGCCGATGGCGCCGCCGAGTTGCTGGGCGGTGTTGAGTAATGCGGCGGCCAGCCCCGCCTGAGCACTCGGCACTCCGGCGTTCGCCGCGGTCGTATTGGCCACGAATACCGCACCCATTCCGACCGCCATGATCAGCAGGCCGGGCAGCAGGTCGTGCAGGTAGGTGCCGTGCGCGGGCAACCGGGACAGCAGGATGACGCCGAGACCGCCGACCGCCGCGCCGCCGACGATCACCGGGCGAGTTCCGGTGCGGGGGAACACCTTCGCGAACAGGCCCGCCGCGGCGCCGATGGCCAGACTGACCGGCAGCGAGGCCACACCCGCACGGAATTCGCTGTAGCCGAGCACATTCTGCATGTACAGCGTGACGAAGAAGAACATCGCGATCATGCCCGCGGCCACCGTCATCTGCGTCAGATCCGCGGCGGCCAGGCCACGAATCCGGAAGATGGACAGGGGCATCAGTGGATTCGCGGTGAGCCGCTCATTGACGACGAATCCGATAAGCAGCAGCCCCGCCGCCGTCAGCGCGATGATCGTATGCGCGCTCGACCATCCGTGTGCCGGCGCCTGCACCAGCCCGTACACGAGCAGCATCAGCCCGCCGGTGGCCGTGGCGGTGCCCAGCAGATCGAATCCGCCGCGCACCTCGTTGCGACGATCGTCGGGCAGCAGCGCGGGAATCACCGCCAGCGCCAGCAGGCAGACCGGGGTGTTGACGTAGAACACCCAGCGCCAGCCCGGCCCCTGCGTCAGGACGCCACCGAGGAAAACTCCTGCCGCCGAAGCCAATCCGGCCGAACCACCCCACGCGCTCATCGCGGTGTTGCGCTCGGGCCCCTCCCGGAAACTCGTGGTGAGGATGGACAGCGCGGCCGGCAACATCAGCGCCGCCCCCACGCCCTGTGCCACTCGCGCGCCGATGAGCAGCCCGGCGGTATCGGCGAGCCCGCCCACCGCGGAGGAGATCCCGACGATCGCGGTGCCGGTGAGCAGTACGCGCCGTCGTCCGAGCAGATCGGCCAGCCGCCCGCCCAGCAGCATCAGTCCGCCGTAGGTCACCAGATAGCCGCTGGTGATCCATTGCAGTGTCGACATCGGCACATCGAGTTCGCGCTGGATCGTCGCCAGCGCGATATTGACGATCGACCCGTCGACGAAGTCGAGAAAGGCGACCGTGCACAGCAACGCGAGGACGTACTTGCCCCGGCGCGTGCCGAGAAAGGTCGGAGTCCCCGCCACCACGGATGTATCCACCGAACCGCCCCTTTCCGGGATGGACGCCCGATGCGTCCGCTCCCCTCGAGAGGCCGCCCGGCCGGGAAATGTGACAGGGTGAGACTTACATCACAGTAAAGGCTGTTCGTCCGGAACGCGCCGACCGCCATCCACTCCCCCGCGGTTGCCGCTCCGGGGCGTATGTTCGCCGCATGCGCCTGAGCACCAGGAATCAACTCGACGGAACCGTCACCTCGGTGACGCGCGGCGAGGCCATGGCCGTGGTCCGGGTCCGGTTGACAGGCGGGGACGAGATCACCTCGTCGATTACCCGCGATGCCGTGGAGGATCTCGCGCTGGCCGAGGGGTCGGCGGTCAAGGTGCTGATCAAATCGACCGAGGTCACGCTCGGTATCGAGTAGGACGGGGCGCACCCGCACTCGGAGGGCGGGACGGCCCGCGCAGTAGCGTGGTCGTGTTCGCCCGAGGCGCACGCCGAATCGGCGGTAACGCCTCATCGCCGATGGAGGGTGCGCTGTGACCACGCTGCGACCGGATGCGCGCCTGCGCCTGTCTCGAGACGGCCGCGTGCTCATCGGTGGTTCCCCGATGCGGATGCTCCGGCTGTCTCCGGCCGGAGCACGGCAGGTACGCGCCTGGCTCGAGGGCGAACCGGTCGGCGCGGAACCGGCGGCGCGGGCGCTCGCCCAGCGCATATTCGCCGCGGGCATCGCACATCCGCAGACCGCTGCCGGTCGCCACACCCGCGACGATGTCACCGTGGTCGTACCGGTGAAGGACAATCCGGGCGGGCTCGCTCGGTTGCTCGCGGCGGTCGGCGAGGTGGGGGCGCGGATCGTGGTCGACGACGGATCGACCGAACCCGTGCCGGGCGGGGTGCGGCACGAGACCGCGCGCGGTCCGGCGGCGGCGCGCAACAGCGGTGCTCGCTTGGTCGCGACGGAACTGATCGCCTTCCTGGACTCCGATATCGTGCCCGATCCGGACTGGCTCGACACCGTACTCCCGCTGTTCGAGGACCCCGCGATCGCGGCCGTGGCGCCCCGGGTGCGGACGCTGCCGCACGGACCGCTCGGACGGTACGAGACCCGCCGGTCGAGTCTCGACATGGGACCGGATCCAGCGGTGGTGCGGCCGGGCGGGCGTATCTCCTATGTCCCGACCGCGGCCCTGGTGATCCGGCGGCGGGTACTGACCGAGTTCGGCGGATTCGATGAATCCCTGCGCTACGGCGAGGATGTCGATCTGATCTGGCGGCTCGTGGCGGCCGGTCACCTGGTGCGTTATGACCCCGGATCGGTGGTCCGGCACGAACCACGAGCCACGCTGCGGGACTGGCTTTCCCAGCGCTACGCCTACGGCACCTCCGCGGCGGAACTGACACGCCGTCATCCCGGGCAGCTGTATTGCGCGCGCATGCCCTGGCCCACCGCCCTGCGCTGGCTGGCGATCGCCGCGGGCCGCCCACTCCCCGCCCTGCCGACCCTGATCGAGCCGGTCCGGCGGGTGAACGAATTACGCGTACACGGCCTGCCACTGTCCACCGCGGCGGCCGTGATCGGCGACCGTGAGGTCTCGGCGGTGCGGCAACTCGGCGATGCGCTGCGCCGGATCTGGTGGCCCGCAGCACTTCTCACCCGGCGCGGGCGAATCGTGCTGGCCGCGGCCTACCTACCCGTCGTGGTCGACGCGGCCGTACGCGGGCGCGATCCGCGCGCCGCACTGCTGCGGATCGCCGACGATCTGGCCTACGGCTGCGGAGTCTGGTCCGCGAGCCTGCGGTCACGGCGGTGGGAACCCCTACTGCCACAACTGATCCGGAACAGCGGGAAATCCGATGCTACTGGCTGACCTGACCACCGCCGACCTCGTCACCGCACCGCTGCTGGCGATTCCGCTGGGCGCCACCGAACAACACGGCCCACATCTCCCGCTGGGCACCGATACGACCGTCGCGGTCGAACTGTGCCGGCGCCTCGCGGCCGCGCGCCCCGATATCGTTGTGGCCCCGTCGATTCCGTACGGATCCAGCGGAGAACACGCCGGCTTCCCCGGCACCCTGTCCATCGGCCGCGCGGCGCTGGAACTGGTCATCCTCGAATTGGTCCGCTCCGCGGACCAATTCGCCGGAATCATCCTGGTCAACGGACACGGCGGCAACCTCGAACCCCTGCGAGCCGCCCAGCAACGCCTGGCCACCGAAGGCCGCACCCCACTGCTGTGGTCCCCCACCGGCCCCGCCGACGACACCCATGCCGGGCACGGCGAAACCTCGGTCATGCTGGAACTACACCCCGATCGAGTGGCAATGCACCGCGCCGAACCGGGCAATACCCAGCCCCTGCGGGAATTGATGCCGCAGTTGCGAACCGGCGGAGTGCGGGCCGTGAGCGCCAACGGTGTACTCGGTGATCCGACCGCCGCGACGGCGGAAGACGGTGCGCGAATTCTCGACCGATGGACCCCTGCGTTGATCGCCGCTGTCGCCGAGAGATTTCCCGAAAAGCGCTAGCCTCGGCGGCAGCATCGCGAACCGGCCGGCCACACCGACGCGAGTGCAATCGACGACTGACGGGCGCATCTCCGTCACCCCCGCGACCGTATCGTGACAATCGCCGCCGGAATCCGACATCCGTTCGATATTCGGTGTGCACAGGAACCGGATGACACGGTGTGGGCCGCGCGCGTAGAGTCCGGGCTCGCTGACCGAAGATACGGGAGGGGCCGGCAATGATCCGATCGAGACTGATCCGCACCGTGGGAAACACCGTCGCGAGCGTCGCCGGGATGCTGGCGATTGTGGTCGCCACCACCGGGTGCGGATCGGCGGATCCGGCGCCGGCGGCCCAGCCTCCACAGCTCAATGCGCACTGCGACGATCACGGCGCGACCGCACAGCCGGCCAACGGCCGCACCGTGTACTGCACTCAGGTGCTGGGCACCGACGCCTTTGTCTGGGCCTACACCCGCGATCCGCTCAGGCACGATCCCAATGACCGTAAATACACCTGCGACGACAAGGACTGCCATTTCCCGGACGGCAGCCCCGTTCCCGGGTACCAGCGCTGCGGAATTCTGTGCGGTGAGCCGCCGACCAGCGGCGACGTCCAGAGCGGGTTCGCCGACTGCTTCAACGCGGGCACACCGTTCGAGGAGTGCGAGCGCAGGCAACAGAGCGGTCACTGATATCGGTGACCATCACGGGATCGGTCCCCCGGCGATCAGGAAGAATTCGCCCGGCGGCGTTCGATTTCCGCGATGCTCCACGCGCCGATCATGCGGGCCGTCATATTGATGGCCTCGCGTCGATGCTCGGGCTCCACCTCCAGGGCGGAGGCCCGCAGGACGGCGGAGAAGCCGGTGTTCACCAGAACGAAGGCCATGATGTCGAGTTCGTGGTCGTCGGCGGGACCGAGGATCTGGATCAGCAGGACCTTCACCAGCAGCCGCAGCCGGGGTTCGAATTCGGGGATTCCGCTGTTGTAGAACTGCACGCCCGCGGCCAGGGCACGGACGAGCTTCGCATTGACGACGAGTTCGTCGCAGATGGTGGCGAGGATATCGGCGACGAGCACTTCGACCGTCTTGTCCGACAGGTTCAGGCGCTCGGTGAAACGACGCTCGATACTTTCCAGCAGCTGTTCGAGCAGTTCCTCGACCATGACCGTGCGGTCGGAGAAGTAGCGGTAGACGGTGCCGATACTCGTGCCCGCCTCCGCCGCGATCCGGTTGGTGGAGGTGTTCTCGATCCCCCGCTCACCGAACAGTCGCGCCGCGGTGTCGAGGATGTGCTGGCGGGTCTCCCTGGCACGCTCCTGCATCGGGCGTCGACGCTGACCGGCCGCTTTGGACGGCATCGCCCACTCCTGCCTACTCCTACCCACTGTCATCCGTGCTGTGATCCACTGCTACCTGCGCAGGTACGCGGATCGGTTGCTCATCCTAGAACTCCCGCCGGACGCCCAACGGCGGTTCGGCGTCGCTCGCACTCGAATTGGCCGACTCCACAAAATGGCATCGCGCACGCTATTAGGTTTGCGTCACCGCCCGCCGCATCCCTTGTCCGGTACCACCGTTAACATCCATCCGTGGCGAAACTGAAGGTCTCGGTCGACGTCCCGACCGCCCCCGACCAGGCGTGGTCGCATGCGTCGAATCTGCGCGAGCTGGATCGGTGGCTGATCATGCACGAAGGCTGGCGCGGCCGGGTGCCCGAGGATCTCACTCCCGGCGCCGAACTGGTCGGCGTCGCCACCGTGAAGGGGTTTCGCAACCGGGTGCGCTGGACGGTGTGCACCGCGGAGCCGCCACATCGGCTGGTATTGAGCGGTGCCGGAATCGGCGGGACCAAATTGGGTCTGGAAATGCTGGTCACACCCAAGGGCGCGGGTTCGGCGGTCACCGTCGATATCGATCTCGGTGGACGGCCGCTCTTCGGGCCGATCGGCTCGGTGGTGGCGCGGGCGTTGAAGGGCGATATCGAACGCTCCCTCGACAGGTTCGTCGAACTGTACTGCTGACGGCCTCGGCTCAGCGGCGCTCGAGTACGACGATGGGGATGCGCCGGTTTCCGGCGCGCCCATCGCGAAACGTTCACCGAACCGCCGCTGATTCCGCACCGAACCCGGTTGCGGACCGCACACGCGGCAATATGCTTCCCATCATGACGAATCTGCGGATCAGTGAGGCGGCGGCACTGCTGGGCGTCAGCGACGACACCGTGCGGCGCTGGATCGACCAGGGCCGGCTGCCGGAGGTCCGGCTGGACAACGGCCGCAAGGGTGTACGGGGCGAGGATCTCGCGGAGGTTCTGCGCGAGCAGTACGCCGCGGCCGCCGAACCCGGTGTCACCGTCGCCGCGTCGGCCCGTAACCGGCTGCGCGGCATCGTGACCCGCGTCGTCAAGGACACGGTGATGGCACAGGTCGAGATGCAGGCCGGGCCGTTCCGGCTGGTGTCGCTGATCAGCCGGGAATCGGTGGACGAACTCGGTCTCGAGGTCGGCAGCATCGCTGTCGCCTCGGTCAAGTCGACCCATGTCGTGGTCGAAATACCAGAAAGTTGACGAGAATGCAGCTCTTGCGAACACTCGGTGTCGCCGCGGCCGTCCTGTTCATCACCGCGACATCGGCCGGTTGCGGCTCCGATGATTCGAAGACCACCGCGGGAACCGGTGAGATCTCGGGAACAGTCACGGTTTTCGCGGCGGCCTCGCTCACCGAGACATTCACGAAACTGGGCCATGATTTCGAGACGGCCCACCCCGGAACCAAGGTGGTCTACAGCTTCGGCGGCAGTTCGTCACTGGCACAGCAGATTCAGCAGGGCGCGCCCGCCGATGTCTTCGCCTCGGCAGCCCCGGCGAATATGCAGCAGGTCGTGGACGCCGGCGATATAACCGCCCATCCCGAGACGTTCGTGAGCAATCGCCTGGAAATCGCGGTGCCCAAGGGGAATCCGGGCAAGATCACCGGACTGGCCGACTTCGGGAAGCCCGAACCGCGGATAGCGCTGTGCGCCGTGCAGGTGCCGTGCGGCGCGGCCGCCGAGCAGGTGTTCAAAACCTCGGGCATCACGCCGCAGCCGGACACTCGCGAACAGGATGTGAAGGCCGTACTCACCAAGGTGACCCTCGACGAGGTCGACGCGGGACTGGTCTATCGCACCGATGTGCAGGCCGCAGGCGACAAGGTGGAGGGTATCGACTTCCCGGAATCGGGAAAGGTGATCAACACCTACCCGGTCGCACCACTGGCCCAGGCGCCCAATGCCGCCGCGGCCACCGCCTTCGTCGATTACATCCACTCCGATCAGGCGAAGAAGGTCTTCACCGACGGGGGGTTCGACACCCCGTGAGGCCGTTCGGCGAGGCGACATGGTGAGAGGCGCGGCGGCGCGGCGGCGGGCGGCGACCGCGCGGCGACCGCTCGTGCTGGTGCTGCCGGCCGTCTGCGCGCTCGCCTTCCTGACGGTCCCGCTCATCGGCCTGCTGGTGCGCGCACCGTGGGCGTCACTGACCGACCGGCTGTTCAGCGCCGAAGTAGTTGTGGCACTGCGCCTTTCGCTGATCTGTGCCACCTGCGCCACAGCGATCTGCCTGGTGCTGGGCATTCCGCTGGCCTGGTTGCTGGCCCGGGCCCACATTCCGGGACGGGCATTGATCCGGGCGCTGGTGACGGTGCCGCTGGTGCTGCCGCCGGTCGTGGGCGGAGTGGCGTTGCTGCTGGTCTTCGGGCGGCGCGGGCTGCTCGGGCAGTATCTCTACGAGTGGTTCGGGGTCTCACTGCCGTTCACTACCGCCGGTGTAGTGGTCGCCGAGGCGTTCGTCGCGATGCCGTTCCTGGTCATCTCGGTCGAGGGCGCCCTGCGCGGCGCCGACACCCGTTACGAAGAGGCCGCGGCCACCCTCGGCGCCACGCCCTGGTACATCTTCCGCCGCGTCACGCTGCCGGCGATCGCGCCCGGCGTGATCGCCGGCGGTGTGCTGTGCTGGGCGCGCGCCCTGGGCGAGTTCGGCGCGACCATCACCTTCGCCGGGAATTTCCCGGGCCGCACCACCACCATGCCGCTGGCGGTCTATCTGGCACTGGAGCAGGATCCGGATGCCGCGATCGTGCTGAGCCTGGTGCTGCTGGTGGTCTCGGTCGCGGTGCTGGTGTCGTTGCGCGAGCGCTGGATTCGAGGTGCGGTATGACGCTGCGAGCCGCCCTGGATGTGCGCCGGACACGGTTTCGGCTCGATATCGAGTTCACCGCCGAACCCGGTGAGGTGGTGGCGCTGCTGGGACCGAACGGTGCGGGCAAGACCACGGCGCTGCGCGCCCTGGCCGGGCTGGTGCCGCTGACGGGCGGGCGGCTCTCCGTCGGTGGTGAGATCTGGGACGAACCGCCGGCGATCTTCGTACCGGCGCAGCGGCGCCGGGCCGGTGTCGTCTTCCAGGATTACCTACTGTTCCAGCATCTTTCGGCGGTGGAGAACATCGCCTTCGGTCTGCGGGCACGCGGAATGGCCCGCGGGCAGGCCCGGGCCCGGGCCACCGGCTGGCTCGAGCGGGTGGGTCTCGGCGACCACGCCCGCGCCACACCGCGCGCGTTGTCCGGCGGACAGGCGCAGCGGGTGGCCCTGGCCCGTGCCCTGGCCACCGATCCCCAGCTGCTACTGCTCGACGAACCGCTCGCCGCACTCGACGCCGGCACCCGGCTGCAGGTGCGCGCCGACCTCGCCCGGCACCTGCGCGATTACGACGGCCACACCGTCGTGGTGACCCACGATCCCCTCGATGCGATGGTGCTGGCGGACCGGCTGGTCATTCTCGAGAACGGCCGCATCGTCCAGGACGGCACACCCGTCGAGATCGCCCGTCGGCCGCGCTCGGATTTCGTCGCGAATCTGGTGGGGCTCAATCTGTTCCGCGGTATCGCCCACACCACCGCCGTCGATCTCGACAGCGGTGGCCGCCTGACCGTGACCGAAGCCGGCACCGGGCGGGTCTTCCTCGCCTTCCCGCCGACCGCGGTGAGCCTGTATCGCGACCAACCCACCGGCAGCCCGCGCAACACGTGGCCGGTGACCGTCGCCGGGCTCGAACAACATGCCAATCTCACCCGTGTCCGGCTCGACGGCACCCCGCCGGTGCTCGCCGACATCACCTCGGCCGCCGTCGCCGATCTGCGGCTCGAACCCGGTATGCGCCTGTGGGCCGCGGTCAAGGCCACCGAGATCCACGTCTATCCGGCGTGAGAAGAGCGGGGCCCGAGCTAGCGGCGAATCGGATTCAGCGGCGGAGCCGACGGGAAGGCCACCGGGAGGGCGACCAGGGAACGGTGGAAAGAGCCTGCCCGCCAATATAATTCACTGGACGACACGCTCAGCTCCGCGTCGGGGATGGCGTCGAGCAGCTGGTCGACCGCGTCCTGCGCAATTCGGTAGGACGCCGACTGCGCGGGGCACCGGTGCCGGCCGGCGCCGAAGGCCAGGTGCGACCGATTACCGCTGCGATCGCCGCCGCGCACCTTGGGATCGTCGTTGCACGCGGCCATACTGATCAGCACCGGCTCGTCGGCCGGCAGCCACACACCTTCGATGAGCATCGGCTGCCGGGGGTAACGCACGCAGTAGTTGGCCAGCGGCGGGTTGTTGAACAGCACCCGGTCCAGCGCGTCGCGGGTGGACAGGCTACCGTCGTGCAGACTTCCGGAGAACGGGTCGTCGGTCACCAGCAGCAGCAGCGCGTTGGCGATGAGATGGATCTGGGGTTCGACTGCGGCACGGTAGAGGGTCGCGATCTGTTCGACCAATTCGTCGTCGCTCAACCCCGCCGAATGCTGGATCAACGATGAGGTGATGTCGTCGCCGAGGCAGGCGCGCTTGCGGGCCAGATGCTCCTGCAAGGCCGGCTCCAGCGTCGCGTTTCCGGCCTCCGGATCACCCGAGGTGTCGAAACTCTCGGCCGTGCCGGCGGCGACCTGCTCCCCGATATCGGGTTCGATGCCGAGCATCGTATTGATCGCAGTACACACCAGCGGATAGACGTACTGGCCGATCAGTTCGGCCTCACCGTCCACACAGAACTCGTTGATCAGCGAGACGGCGATGTCCTCCACCAGGGAGTGCATGACGCGCATGTCCACCGCGTCGAGCGCATCGCCGGTGGCGGTACGGAAACGGCGGTGGTCGGCGCCCTCGTTGCGCAGCGCGTTCGGCGCCCAGCCCAGCACGGAAAGGATCGGACTTCCGGCCGGCATCTTGTCCTGCCAGCGCCGCGGGTCGGAGGGGAAGTGGTCGGGATCGTTGAGGATCTGGATCGCCGTGTCGTATCCGATCACCAAGGTCGCGGGCGCGCCCGGCGCCATCTCCACCTCGGCGAACGATGGGTGCCGGCGCCGCATCGCGCGATAGGTGCCCTGCGAATCGGCCGCGAAGCCCTCGGTGTGGATCGCGGTCCGTTGCCCGCTCGACGTCGGTTGCAGTGCGTGCGGCGTTGTCACAACTAGAACTCCAAAAGTCGAGGTGGGCAAAACACACAACGAGATCCACTACCGGAGAAGAGCGATCCGGCCCCCATGCGACCGCGCGGAACAGCGGCACGCCAACCCGGTCGACCGGGTAAACCCACGACAGTGCCGAGAGGTGAGTACGCGGACGCGCGCTCTCTCCCCCTGTCGTGTGCCGAAACATCGAGCAGACGCAGCTCTCTGAGTCCGATACCCGATAGTAGACGAGCCGCCCGCGCCCCCGCAGGAGAAAGCCGACCGACGTGTCCGGCGATCGGCACGCGCGGAACCGACAGTGCGAGTATTCGTTTCCGCGAGCGCCTTCGGGGCGTCTACCTGGTCTTACACGAATTCAGCTCACCTACAGGCGATTCGGCTGAGAGTCTGATCAGCGAAAATTGGAACGACTAGGAGTATTCGATGACCAGATTTGCGCATTATGTCGGAAGCATTCCCGCCGAGCTGATGACCGGGGACACCGCCGTGTTGCAGTGGTTCGCCGACCGTAGTGCCGGGCATCCGGTGACGGGCCTGCCCAGCGATCTCGACCCGGACTGGATCATCGACTACCTGCACGCCCGCAAGGAGAACTCCGATGTTCTCGAGATCCTGAACACGGGTGGTTACACCGACTACAGCGACTTTCCGAGCTACGGCGTCCGGTCCGGAGCGACCCTCGAACCGCGACACGTGACGATGAACCGGATAGATCGCATCACCCAGGTCGTCGCCTGCTTCGACGAGTTGCTGGCGAGCCGGCCCGAACTCGCGGACGCGAAACTTCAACTGAGCCAGCCCAATCCGCTGGATCTGGCGATGTTCGTCTTCGCCGGCGCAGCGGTTTCGGCCGGATTCCCGCTCGGTCCGGCACTGCGGCGATCGAAGCACATCGTGGCGGCATTGCGGTACCTGCCGGTGTTCACCACGGCGGTGCTGCAGGAGATCGCTGAGGCCCACCGCCGCTTCGGCGACCGGGTGGTCTGGCAGGTCGAGTCACCGTTCGCCCTGCTCAGCATGGTCAAGGCCGACAGCTTGGCGGCCCGCTGGGCGGCCGCGCCACTGGTGTCGCGGCAACTGGCCGGGTTACTGAGCGGCATCCACCGAATCGGCGCGAACACCGTGGTGCATCTGTGCTACGGCGACTACCAGCACGAGGCGCTGCTGAACCCGCGCTCCCTGGCGCCCGCGGTCACACTGCTGCAGCACACGGAACGGCGGTTGCGCGCGCAGGGCACTCCCCTTCCCGCGGTGCATATTCCGTGCGCTTTCGGCTCCGAACCGGCCCCGCTGAACCCGGCCTTCTACGCACCACTGCGCCGTCTCGGCCCACAGTGGCGGGTCATCGCCGGCGTGGTGTCGCCGGAGTCCGCCGGCAACAGCGCCCGGGCCCTGGCCCTGTTCGAACAGGCGGCCGGGCGCACCGCCTACGGTGTCGCCACGGCATGTGGCCTCGGCCGCTGCGATGTTGCCGATGCCCGCCTCGCCGCCGACACGACGGCGGCGCTGACCGATGCGGCGACAACCGGCTAGGCCGCGACCGGGCGGGGTCCGTCAGGCATCCTGACGGATCCCGGGAAACCGGCGTCCACCCCACTCGATTACCGCAATCCCCCTCCACGCCAGGCACTCTCCCACCCCGGCGGAACAGGGCGTTCTTCTGTTCCGGCGACGGGACTCCGACCGATGCCCGACAGGAACCGAACGTTCGTCCTATTCTGAGACGGCAGGAAAGTGGGGTGATGCCGTACATCGCAAGTCGAATCGTAGCGCCGACCCACCCCTCCGTTGCCCCTTCTCGCCGGTGTCGCCACTCCGGACGGCCTGCACCTCGAGGTCGCAGCCTCGGTCGTCTATATCGAATTCTCACTCTTTAGTTACCCAATAGCTACTTCTTGTCAGAATGAATTTTCACCTGAAATTACTGTTCCACTTTGCAATTGAAACTTCCCCGATAAACTGGGTATCCGTGCGCCACAAATAGTCAATTTGTAGCTACGGACATTCGGACGGCCTCCCGAAGCGCCGATCCAGGAGCGGGCTCGATGACAGCCGTGGCGCACGGTGCACGGTCCATTCACATGCAGTTCCAGGGAGTTGCTATGGGTACCAAGGAAATTCCGCGCGTTCTGGTTGTCGGCGGCGGCCCGGCGGGTTCGACCGCCGCTGCGCTACTCGCCCGGTCCGGAGTGAAAGTTACTCTGCTGGAACGAGATACCTTCCCTCGATACCACATCGGAGAGTCGTTGCTGGCATCCTGCCTGTCGACGCTGCGGATTTCGGGCGCCTACGACAAGGTCGCGGCACACGGCTTCCAGATCAAGCGGGGCGGCTACTTCCAGTGGCAGACCGATACCTGGTTGCTGGACTGGTCGAAGCTCGTCGACGCCGAGGCGTGGTCGTGGCAGGTCGACCGCGCCACCTTCGATGATCTGCTGCTCCGCAACGCCGCCGAACAGGGTGCCGAGGTCGTCGAACAGGCCACCGTGAAGAACGTCCTCTTCGAGGGTGAGCGCCCTGTCGCCGCCGAATGGGTGAAGGCCGGTGACAGCCGGCTGAACACCCTCGAGTTCGACTTCCTCGTCGACGCCACCGGCCGAGATGGATTACTGGCCAAGCATTTCGGCATGCGTCGCCAGCATCCCGCCTTCCGCAACGTCGCGGTCTGGTCGTACTGGAAGGGCGCGCAGCTGCACCCGAACAGCCCAGAGGGCGCGATCAATGTGGTCTCGACCGAAGAAGGCGGCTGGTTCTGGAACATTCCGCTCGCCGACGGCCGCACCAGTGTCGGCTATGTGGTGTCGGCCAAGCTCGCCGCCGAGAAGTTGCGCGGCCACGAATCCCGGCAGGCGTACTACCGGGAGACGATCCGCGAGAGCAAACCGATGTGCGAGATGCTCGAGAGCGCGGAGCAGATCGCCGATGTCCGTGCCGAACAGGACTATTCGTATGTCGCCGACCGCTTCTGCGGTCCCGGCTACGCCCTGGTGGGCGACGCGGCCTGCTTCCTCGACCCGCTGCTGTCGACCGGCGTGCACCTGGCCACCTATTCCGGCATGGTCTCCGCGGCCGCGATCGCGACCACGCTGCGCGGTGAGATGAGCGAAACCGATGCGCTGTCCTACTACGAGTACACCTACCGGCGCGGCTACACCCGGTTCCTGTCGCTGGTCTCGCGGATGTACGAGCACTACATCGGTTCGGAGGAATACTTCGCCCACGCTCACAAACTCACCGAGGTCCACGGCAGCGACACCCCGGAGGAGTCGTTCACTCGCATCATGGCCGGGCTGACCGATGTCAACGAGACCACCGGCGATCAGGATCGCACCGGCACCGAGGTCATCGTGTCCGAGGCCGATCGCCTGAACACCGCACCGGACACTGACGGTGTCAACATCAAATACATGGGCGGACTCGACATGTCGCCTGTCTGGGACCACTGGCGCGACCCGCTCGCCGACACCACGATGGGCGAGATCCGGATCAGCACCGAGCCAGTCTTCGGTCTCACCACCCGCCCCCGGACCGAGGCTGAACGTGAGGCGGTCGCCCTGCCGGTCCTGGCACCGCACTCCGGCGCGACCCCGCACTGACCGCGAGGGTTCACAGGACACCCGGTGCACCCCGACGAGTGGAGCCGGTCATGACGATCACCCGTTCCGCGTCCGGACCGCTGGGCGAACCCACGCCCGGCGGTCCGGGGGCGCACGGCGACCCGGGCGAGCAGATCGCCCGGTTCCGGCATCCGCTGACCCGCAATCTGCTGGCGCACAACGGATTGACGACCACCGCACTCGAGCACATCCTGGCCACCACGCTGAATGTCCGGGTGCTGCGCCAGCACGAGGTGCCCGGCCGAGCCGTTGCCGACACGATTACTGCGGAACTGGGCCTGCGCGATTCCGATCCGGCCCTGATCCGGCACTCCTGTCTGGTCACTCCGGAGCTGCTCACCGTGTCGGTGAATCATGTCGTGGCCGTCGCCCGGCACGCGGCCGACAGCGGCCTGGACGACCTGAAGGTCCCGATCGGTCACGGACTGATCGCCCACGGACTGTCACAGCGCCGGCGCCTGGTGTGGGCGGGTTCGACGAGCTGGCTCGACGGCCGCCCCTGCGCCGCCAGGGCCTACATCATGTCGCTCGGCGACCATCCGGCGTGCTATATCCACGAGGCGTTCGATCCGAATGTGGTGGCACCCGGCCGTACCGGCGAGGATCACCCGCCACCGAAAAAATACCGTCAGGACGCGTTTCGGATTCCGGGCGGAATATCCTGATACGCAATCACATCCGTGACGATCACCGAAATCGGTGGTGTGGGTGGCAGTGCGAGAGGACGCCACGGCGCGTCGGGGTGTGCTACTCGCACGTTCACGAACCCGGAACCCGAGTCGCTGCTATCTTGCATGCGTGGGTGCGACGCCGGGCTCCGAACGCGGGATCATCGAGGATTGTCGGACGGTGCGCGTGACGACCCAGCGCAATGGCGCCCTCGAACTACTGAACTGAGCGCGGCAGCGTGCCGCGCTCCGCGGCGACCAGCTGTCGTCGAATTCCTGTTCCGTCGTCTGGAGTCACGTGCTTTGACCACACCACAGTCCCCCGTCCCATACATCACAGACACCGGAACGTGTCCAGTGCGGCACTCGGCAGCATATGCCGACGCCGACCGGTTTCCTTTGTACGTACCCGAATTCGTGGCCGATCCGCACGCCACCTACCGGAAGATGCGGCAGAGTCATCCCGCTCTCGTCCCCGTCGAGCTGGCCCCCGGTGTCGCCGCCACGCTGGTGATCGATTACGCCGTCGCGGTCCGCATCCTCAACGATCCAGCGCACTTCCCCGCCGATCCGCGCACCTGGCAGAAAACCATTCCCGCGGATTCTCCGGTCCGTCCGATGATGGAGTGGTACCCGGCGGCCCGCTACAACACCGGCCCGACCCACATCCGCTACCGCGCGCCGTCGATCGTCGCGATCGACGGCATCGACCTGCACTCGATTCCCCGCACCGTCGAGAAGATCGCAATCCCGCTGATCAATTCGTTCTGCGAGCACGGGTCCGCCGACCTGGTGATGCAGTACGCGTTCCCGCTGGTGCTCGAGGTACTCAACGAGATGGTCGGCTGCCCGGCCGGGATCGGGGCACGGGTCGCCACCGGTATGGCCGCCCGCTTCGACAGTGTCAAGGGCGCTCAGGGAATGGAGATGCTCAAGGAGGCACTCCAGGAATTGATCACGCTCAAGCGCGAACAGCCCGGTGACGATGTGACCTCACATCTGGCGCATCATCCCAACGAACTCAACGACACCGAGGTCTTCGCGCAGTTGATGAGTTTCTACGGTGCGGGATTCGAGGCGCAGCGCAACCTCATCACCAATGCTCTGCTGCTGATCTTCACCGATGAGCGGTTCCGGTTCGGTGACATCATGGGCCGCAATCTCTCGACCACCGATGCCCTCGACGAGATCCTGTTCGACGACCCGCCGATGGCGAACTTCTGTACCACCTATCCGCGGCAGCCGATCATGATCGACGGGGTCTGGCTGCCGGCCGATCAGCCGGTCCTGATCAGTCTCACCGCCTGCAACAACGATCCCAAGATTCGCGGTACCGAGGGAGCCAGCAGTATCGGCAACCGCTCACATCTGGCGTGGAGTACCGGCCCACACGCCTGCCCCGCGAAATCGGTCGCGTATCTGACAGTGCAGAACGCCATCGACCAGCTCTTCGACGCGTTGCCGGAACTCCAACTGGCCGTGGCACCGGCCCAGCTGGCCTGGCGGCCCGGACCGTTCCACCGCGCACTGAGTTCCATGCCGGTGATGTTCCCGCCGTCACCGCCGCTGCCGGTGATGTAGTGCACGAGTGCCGCCGCGCGATCGGGCGGCGGCCTCGCACGACACCGAACTTGTAGGTGTTGCCGTGCTTGACCATCGCCGAGCGCACGGTCTCACCAGCGAGGGTGCAACTCCTTGCCGTCCACCGACGCCACCGACTTACCGGCGGCGGCCGGGGCCGCCGGGGTCTGCGACGACGCGGAACTCGTGGCCTTAGGCGCAATGCCACCGTTGGCGTCGTTCCGGCACGCGGCGACCGACAGAACCAGCCCCGCGGCGGCGAGCGTGGCGGCAGCGATGCGAATCTGCTTGACGTTCATGTCGTTCGCTCCTTCGTTCCGGCGCGCTCACCTGTCTGCTCGAGGCATGCGCAGCCATGCGATCGACAGGTCGGACCACCGCCGCGGCCGATCGGCTCCACGATCTGGTCGCCGCACAGGCAGGCACCAGATCCGGAATCAACTTGTGGCACAACCTTTCCGGTGCCTCGGCCGAGCTCTCCGATCCGCCGGCCCTTCGCCACTGACCGAACAAACCGAGGCACTGGGCCTGGTCGCCGCGATGATCAACGGCGGCGCCGAACTCGTCACGGCCACCTGCTGGCCACTGCCCACCGATCTGGCCTTCCAGCAGCTCGCGGGCGCCACCGACGCCACCCCGCTGCAGCACGTGGTCTGTGCGATCGACGCCGCCCACGAACAATCCGGCCCGGTCGGCGTCCTTGCCGATTGGCAGCGCGAACGCCTCACCATCTGGCGGGAGACCGGCGCCATCGAGAACTCGCCACTGCTGTGGGCGGCCTTCGCGACCATCCGAACCTGATTCGGGCCGCGAAACGAATCCAGCCCCGACCGGTAGGGCATCCTTGCCGGTCAGAGACTGTTTCCTGCACCAGATTCTCCAGATGGAGGATTTGAACCTGCGACCTCTGGGTTATGAGCC
>CAWAJX010000004.1:0-542539 GCA_963782405.1 uncultured Actinomycetota bacterium | reverse complement strand
TTTGAAGCCGCGACCTCTGGGTTATGAGCCCAGCGAACTACCGAACTCGCCGCGGACTGACCCGCGCGAACGTTCACGGCCGAATGAAACCATACCTCATACCAGAATTGGTATGCTTACCGGTATGAGTACGCAGATCACCATCCGCCTGCCCGATGACCTAGTCGATTTCGTTGATGCCGAGGTTGCGGCCCAGCACTGTGCCAGCCGGGCCGCCCTGGTCGCCGCCGCCCTCGAGCACTACCGCGAACGCGCCATCGGAGAAGCCATCGTCGCCGGGTACACTGCCATCCCCGACGGAGAAGACGAGGACCTCGACGAATTCCTGTCCACCGCAAGCAAGTCCGTGTGGGGTGATGAGTGAGGCCGATTCACGTCGCCGAGCTGGGAACCAAACCCCGGCCGGTGCTGGTGCTGACTCGCGAGATCGCCCGGCCGGTACTGAACACCGTCACCGTCGCCCCGATCACCAGCACCATCCGCGACATACCCACCGAAGTTCGACTCGACTCCAGCAACGGGCTCGAGCACGACTGCGTAGCGCTGCTGGACAAGATCACCATCATCCCCGCCGAGGCACTCGGCCGCCGCGTCGGTTATCTGCACCCTGGACAAGAGCGGTACTTGACCGACGCCATCCACGCCGCATTCGAACTGAAATAGCCCACCGATCCCATCCGGCCGAGATCGGGCGCAACCCGTCCCGGACCCGCCGCCCTGGAACCCTCGGGTACACCCCACTTCGGAGAGCCGGTGACCGACAACGCTTCAATGTGTCATGCGAATAGCACTTTTCAGCGGGCCTTTCCGCCCGCCCTACGGGCGTCGTAGTAGCCGCGGCCGACGGTAGCGTTGCGCAACTGGCGCAGTTCGGACCACCTGCGAGATCAGGCCGCCAGACCGATCAGGGACCACACCACATCGCCGCACCCGAATCACCGGAGTGGCGTTCAGGGCGGCCCGCCAACGAAGCACCCCGATACCAAATTCTTGGTGTTTTCTTGGTGGGGTCCTGTGGGTGAATACACGAGAAGGGTCCCTGACCGGAAATACCTGTTCAGGGACCCTTTTGCGCTCCCCCATCTGGACTCGAACCAGAAACCTGCCGATAGCGAGCTACGGAAAGGCACTGGTCACACCAAGCATTGAAGGCATTATGCGCTCAGGGGGGTCGAGTTGAAACGCACGAAATGACCTGCGTACCCAGCAGGTTCGCGCACGGCCCCCAGAACCGACTCGAATCTCTGGCGAATATTTGGGGAGGGGTCGAATCCGAACGCGCGCCGCCGACCACGCCGAACAGCCGACGAACGGCACATGATCGACACCAGCACCCGTACCGCCAGCCTGCAGTCGATCGGTGAAACACATTGCGAGCGCACCGGCTGCTGATCGCGTGTCCGAGGCGGTCAGTGCTCGACGACGCAAGATCGGCACCGCCCAAAACCGGAGCGCCGAGTAGAATTTTCGGAATCTTTGTCAGAGCGAATTAGGTTGGAGTGCTGCCGAATTCGATTGGAAAAGCAATCGGGATTTCCTCCTTTGGCAGGATTCTGTGCAGGTGATGGACCCCGGGAAGCGCCGTCGTCGAGCGCTCTACCGCGGCGACTGTCAGCAATGCGGTTGCCTGGGACTGGTTCTCACCGCGCGCCCAGTGGGATTCCCCTGATCTCGCGCGGGCCAGTACGAGCCATCGTTCCGATCCTGGCACGCGGATGTGCCGGGTTGCTCGTGCGGCGGCTGGAAGCCGGGTGAGCGCGGCGAGGGCCGAGGTCGCCAGTCGTGAATCGAGTGCGAAGTAAGTCCGCACCGCGGTATCGAACTCGTGGGCCAGGATGTGCTGGTCGGAAAAGTCCACGCGATACATCCGCCGCCTCCCATAGCCGGGTAGGTCGAAAACCAGTGGTTGGGTGTAGTTGCGGATGGTGTCGGTGCCGGATCGGAAGGTCCGACCCAGCAGTCGATACGACCATTCGGTCGCGGCGTCGCCATGCTTCTCTCCTGCGCCGAGCAACACCGCAATATTGATCGGTCCCGGCGTTTGCCGGTGTAGTTGCGCGGCAAGGATATTCGTCAGCCCAGGCGCCAATCCGACGTTCAGGACAATGGGCCGGGGCGCGCGGATCTGCTCTAATCGATCGATATAGCCCGCCGTGGCGGTGACATCGACGAAAGCTGCCCCCATCGTGGTGGCGAGTTCGGCGAGCCGGATGTCCTCCAGCCCAGTGGCATTCACCACCACATCGGAGTCGGCTGCGGCGACGCGATATGAGTCCAGTCCCGGCTCCCGCACGTCGATGACGAGATCAGCACGATCGGGATCACGGCCCGAGGCGACCACCGTGCTTCCGCGGTGACGCAACTCCGTGACCAGTCGCCCGCCGACGGCGCCGTAGCCGCCGAGTACCAGGACCTTCATCGTAGTATCGCCTCTCTTGCGCGCGGCTCCACTCCGGACAGCCGACGCACGATTTTCAATCGCAATTTCGATGCCGCCCAGCGACACCTCGGAGTACCGAAGATCACGCAATCGCGCCCTAGGCGGCATCGCCCCACCGGGCCACGCAGAGCACCGACCAGCGACGCTGACAGCGATTTCCACGCTCAGTGAGCGCTCACTCGCATCCCCTCGGCGGGCTTGCCGGTGGGCACGAACGTCGCTGCGGCGATCGCGGTGACCAGCGCCGTGAATGCACAGAGGGTGAACGCCATCGTGAATCCACTGGTGTCGATCCCGAGTGTGCGGAGGCTGACCGAGGCAACGGTGGACATGACGGCGACGCCCAGCGCGGAGCCGACTTCATGGAAAGTGTTCACCAACCCGGAAGTGACACCGGCATGGGCGTGCTCGACGGTGGCCAGGGCCGTAGTGGTGGCGGTGACTATAACCGCTCCGTGCCCCACGGCCGCGATGGTCAAACCGATCAGCAGTGCGAGCGTGCCGTGCCAAAGCGCGGGTATCGCCGCACCGGTCGCTGCCACCAGCAGGCCGGACACACCGATCGGGCGGTAGCCGAATCGCCCGATCATGTGACCGGCATGGTGCGCCCCGGCGATCGTGCCCAGTGTCATGGGAAGGAACAACAGACCTGTTCTCAGCGCCGAATTACCCTGCGCCTGTTGCAGATAGAACGACCCGAGGAAGAAGCTGGTGATCAACAGGCCGGTCGCCACCAGCATCAGGATCGCCCCAGCCGCGATCGGACGGCGCAGTAGTAGCGCGGGATCGAGCAATGGTGCGGCCGCGCCGCGCTCGTAGCCTATGAACGCTCCGAACAGCACCACCGCGACCAGCAATGGGATCAGCGCCCGCGGGTCGCCCCAGCCGTGGTCGCCGGCGGTGATCAGACCGTAGAGCGCCGCACCCGTCGCGATGGTGACCAGCACCGCGCCGACAATGTCGATGCGATGTCCGGGCCGCATCGGCGTCGCCGGGACTACAGCGGCCATCAAGGCCAGCAGCACGATTCCCACCGGCACGTTCACGAAGAAGATCCACGACCAACCCGGTCCCGCGGTCAGCAGACCACCGATGAGGACGCCGAAGGCCGCGCCGGTACCACCCAGTGCACCCCACACCCCGAGTGCCCTATTGCGCTCCGCGCCATGGAAAGTCGTGGTCAGGATCGACATGGCGGCCGGGGACAGCAACGCCGCACCGGTACCCTGCCCGACGCGTGCGCCGATGAGCATCTCAGCATTCATCGCCAACCCTGCCAGCAATGAGGACGCGGTGAATATCGCGAGGCCGACGAAGACCATTCGCCGCGCGCCGAACAGGTCGGCCGCGCGGCCACCGAGAATCATCAAACCACCGAACAGCAGGGTGTAAGCGGTGACCACCCACGTCGCTGCGGCGCGACTCAATTCCAGGTCATGCCCCATATCCGGCAGAGCCACCGTCACCACGGTGATGTCGAGAATCAGCATGAACTGCGCGGCCGCGAGCGTAGCCAACGCCTTCCAGCGGCTCGGATCGGGCGGGGGGATGACCTCGTGGCCGTGATGGGTACAGGCATGAGTCGACATGGTGTTGCCTCCAGAAGATGAACCACCACAGTTGTGGCACCCCAACTGTGGTACCACTACAGTGGTGAGATCGCAACCGGGAAGGCAGACTCAGTGGCCGAGAATTGATCAAGACGAGAACTACTGCAGGACACCGCCATCGCGGTCCTAGCCGCCAAGGGTTCACGCGGCCTCACCCACCGCCAGGTTGACCAAGATGCCGGCGTACCCGAAGGCACGACCAAGAATTACTTCCCCACTCGCGATGCTCTTCTGGTCGCTACCGCCGAGCGCCACTTCCAGGCCTACGTCGACGACATCGCAGCACTGCGGTCGGCCACCACACCCTCGGACCGGGAAGGCTTCATCGCGCTGCTCGCCCAGATCATGGGGCGCGTTCCCGGTCCGGCCCGCCCGGGCGCGGACGTCTTCGTCGAGATGCACGCCGAGGCGCTGCGCAACCCCACGGTGCGCCGATTACTCGCGGACATGATCGCCACAGACTTCAGCGTCAACGAGGCGCTGCAACGCTCCGCCGGACTTCCCGTCACTACCGCGACGGCTCGCGTGCTCACTCGTTGCATCCACACCGCCACAATCGAACTGCTCACCACTCCCCCGGACGCCTTGCGTCGCATCGGATTGGATGATCTGGACGCCTTCGCCCGCGAGGTGGTGGATGTCATCTATCCGCAACCAGAGCAGACAGGGCCCGCCGCGACTCGCACACCCTCGTCGATGCCGAAGTGAGACATCGAACCGTGCCGGTCTGCTTCGTGACGAGATCCCGTGTCTCGCCCTTGCGGGTCACCGCGCACCAGTTCGCGGCGCCCAGGTCTGGGACGGCGACCCGGTCCCCGCTGTTCTCCCTCGAGTCCCGCCAACTCCTTGGCCCCGGATCTCGGGCCACTGTTCCTCAACCCCTGCCGTACCACCGACACTCATAACCGGTCAGGACGTCGCCTGGCCTTCGACGAGTTGCACGGACAAAGTCGCACACGCCCATTGCTCCCATTGCGGCGCCGACCAGCTCCGGTCGCGGACGAAGAGTAGATACAACTCGGGGCTGAGCACGCCGAACAGGATGTCGGCGGCCCGATCGACGGTCACATTCGTAACCGCCTCCGGCTTGCCGAGCATGGCCCGCGCGGCCGTTTCCTGCACCAGGTAGCGCTGCTCGAGGCCTTGCTGCCGTAATTCGTCGAGTTCGGGTTCTATCGCCGCGGCGGAATGCAGCACTTCGGTAATCAGGGCGACGCGCTCGAGGATCGCCGTGACCCCCTCCACATGCGCGCGCAGATGCTCGCCCGCGGTCCTGGTGTTCATCGCTTCACTGAACCAGGGGCGGTCCATCGTGGCCAAGGCCTCCACATCACCCGCGACCGTGACATCGACCAGCTCTTTGAGCAGATTGCGCTTGTTGCGGAACGTGAAGTAAATCGTCTGCACCGCGACCCCCGCACGTTCGGCGACGTCCTGCAATGAGGTGTTGCCGTAGCCCAGTTCGATGAAGAGCTCACCGGCGGCGGCGAGGATCCGTCGCCGAGTCTCCTTGGACTTCTGTGCCTGTTTGCCCTTGACCTGACTCATAGCCATACTCTAGCTTCAGAGTTGCACTCTAGAGTTGGACTCTAGTAATCGACGCAGAGCATGAAAGCGCAGATCTGATGAGCAACGACTACGACTACCTGATCACCGCCGACCTCGTCTTCGACGGCCGAACAGTCCTCGAACACCACGCCGTCGCGGTCAAAGGCGACCGCATCGCCGCCGTCGCCCCCACCGATCACGTGGTGAACTGCGGCCGGACCATCCATATCGCGGGCACACTGCTTCCCGGCTTCATCGACCTCCATGCCCACTTACTGCTCGACGGGGTTCCGTCCGACAAGGTGCTGCGGCACGGCATCACAACGGTCCGGGATACCGGCGGCCCGCTGAGGCGAGCTTCGGGCGGTGACGGACGTCTGCGAGTGCTCACCGCCGGGCCGATTCTCACCGCACCCGGTGGCTACCCGATTCCGGTATTCGGACAGGACGTCGCGCTCGAGGTAACCGATATCGCTACCGCCCGCGCCGCAGTGCGCCGACTGGTCGACGGCGGCGCCGAATTGGTCAAGATCGGGCTGGAGCCGGGCGGATCGGCCGGCGCGCCGTGGACCGCGCACGAGACCACGACTCCACCGCCGTGGCCGCTGCTGTCACCGGACGTGGTCCGTGCGATCGTCGCCGAAGCTCACGCCAACGGCCTGCGCGTCGCCGCCCACCTGAGTGGACCCGCAGGCGCCGAGCTCGCGCTCGACGCCGGAGTGGACGAGTGGGCGCATGTGCCGTGCGATCCGCTGTCCGACGCATTGATCGCGCGCGCGGCGGCCGCAGGAGTACAAGTTCTGGGCACGTTGGACACCCAGTCCCGCACCACCGGGGTCTTCCAGAATGCCGTCCGCCTCGTAGCAGCCGGCGTCCGGCTGCTTTACGGCACCGATCTGGCCCACCCCGATGTACCTTGGGGCATAGACGCTTTCGAGCTACAACTGATGCTGCACACCGCGCACGGCGCGCTGACACCGGCGGACGTGCTGTCCGCGGCGACCGCGCGAGCGGGTGAACATCTCGGGCTCGCTCCGCTCGGGCAGCTCGTCGAAGGCGCGCCGGCGGATCTCATCGCGGTCGACGGCAACGCGCTCGAGCGATTCAAATTGCTCGAGTACCCCGACCTCGTCATCTCCGGTGGGGTCGTCGTGGTCGAGCCGACCGGTGCGAGGAAGGCAGCGGCATGAAGCGCCCCTCCTGGAATCTATTGCTGGCCACCGCAATCGGCGTGCAGGCGGTATCACGCGCGTATGCTTTCACCTTGCGCACCGTGCTCGCTCATAACGTCCGACAGCTGATGGCGGGTGACCCCGAGCCACTGCTACGTGCCTACGCGGAGCACGCCACCCTGGTGCTGGACGGCACACACTCGTGGTCGGGGCATCATCGCGGAAAGCCCGCGATCCGCGCCTTTTTCGAACGCTTCCTCGCCGAACGGATCCGGGGTGAGCTGCACGAGGTCCTGCTCGCAGGACCACCCTGGCGCACGCTGATGGCCGCGCGGTTCACCGATGAGGCCGTCGATCTTCGGGGCCGCGTCGTCTATCAGAACCACGCGATCATCCTGGCGCACGTCCGCTGGGGAAAAATCGTCTCTCAACGCATCTTCGAAGACACTCAACGCGTCGAGCGTTTCGACGAACACCTCACAGCGTCGAATTTGATTGAGAACCGATGAAATACACCGAGTATCGGGCATTCGACGCAACCGGTCTCGCGGAACTGGTTGCGCGCCGTGAAGTTTCGCCCGCCGAACTGCTCGAGACGGCCATCGCGCGTGCCGAGCAGGTCAACGGGCAGATCAACGCGATCGTGCGGCCGATGTACGACATCGCACGCAGGCGCAGCGATCAGCGACTCGACGGGCCACTGGCCGGGGTGCCGTTCCTCATCAAGGATCTGATGCAGGATTACGCGGGTGTACCCACTGGGAGTGGCTCCCGGTCGATGCGTAATCATGTCGCCACCGCACACAGCGCGGTCGTCCAACGATGGCTCGATGCCGGATTGGTGATCTTCGGCAAAACCAACACCCCCGAGTTCGGGGCGAAAGGAATCACCGAACCAGAGGCGAACGGAGTGACGCGCAATCCATGGGATCTGGGCCACACTCCCGGCGGCTCCTCCGGAGGATCCGCCGCGGCGGTCGCGGCCGGGATCGTACCGGTCGCGGGGGCGAACGACGGCGGAGGTTCGATCCGAATCCCGGCGGCCTGCTGTGGGCTCTTCGGCTTGAAACCGGGCCGCGGCCTGGTGCCCTGCGGTCCACGTCATGCTGAATACCTGCACGGCGCGGCGACCGACGGCGTCATCTCACGCACTGTTCGCGACACCGCGCTCATGCTCGACATACTGACCGCGACGCCCGATCCCGGCGGACCGTATCTCACCGCGCGCCCCAGCGAGTCCTATCGTGAACTGGCGCGACGGACCCCGACGCGACTACGTATCGGCTACACCACACGCTCGCCGATCGGCACCCCCGTGCACCCCGAGGCCATCGCCGCCGTCGATCACACCGTCGCATTGCTGACCAGACTCGGCCACGATGTCGAACCGGTCGAATTCAATATCGACGGCCAGCGGATGGCCGCCGACTTCCTCACTATGTGGTACACCGAAATCGCTTCGACCACAGCCGAAGCCGAACGCACAGCCGGCGCACGCGCCACCGATTTCGAGCTCGATACCCGCCTACTCGCCGCCGCCGGTCGTGCACTGACAGCACCCCACTACGCAGCGGCCCACCAGCGATGGAACGACTACTCCCGCACCTTGGCCGCGTTCCACCAGACTCACGACTTCCTTCTCACCCCCACCCTCGGACAGCCACCCGTGCGCATCGGAGAACTCGACACACCCGCCTCGGTGCGCTTTCTCGGCACCGCCCTCCTGCGCCTCGGCCTCGCGGGCCCACTCACCAAATCCGCCGCCTGGAAACAGACCGTGCTGGCCAATCTCGCCCCGGTCCCCTTCACCCAACTCGCCAATGTCACCGGGCGTCCAGCCATATCCGTCCCCAGTTATCGTCTCCCGCAAGGACTTCCGCTGGGTGTGCAGTTCATCGGCGGACTCGGCAGTGAGCCCACCCTGTTGGCCCTCGCCACCCAACTCGAGGCCGAAACCCCCTGGACACAACAAGAATCAGCCCTATGACCAAGTCGACCGCAGAAACACGCATAAAAGGCTTTCACCGAACCGCAGGGCCGATCGCTAACCGGCAACCGCGGTAGTCGGGGATTCTGCCTCGGCTCACCGGCAGACGGGAGGTACGCTCCCGTACCCGAGAGGACGCCGCGCGTTTGGATTCGGATGCCGTATGTCATGTGGACATTCAAGGCTGAGAACCCAGATCCAATGTGGCTTCGGTGGTGCACGCGGTCTTCTACAACTTCGCAGACGGCGAGGTGACACGCCACATCCCCTGGGTCTGGAGCAAGATCACCCCGCAGGAGGCGATCGCCGTGCGCGAACGAGGCAGCACCGCCGCGCTGCGACAGCAGATCGGGGATCTGGCCCAGTCCCCGGACCTGGTGCGGGCCGCCGACCTCGCGACCCGCGCAGCGGTCAGCGCGCCGACTGAAGGCCGGCCGCTCTACGCTGGACTCCGGGCACTCGCAGTGCCCAAGGATCCGGTGTCCAGGCTCTGGCACGCGGCGACGCTGCTGCGCGAGCACCGCGGAGACGGCCACAACGCAGTCCTCACCTCCCACGGCATCGGCGGCACCGAAGCCCACGTCCTCATGGCTCTCGCCCTCGGAATGCGGGCAGAGAAGTTCGGCCGGATCCACCACCTGCCCAAAGCCCAGCTGGCCGCAGTCCTCGACCGGTTGCGCAACCGTGGCCTCGTGGACACCGCCGACGGATTCACGGAAGCCGGCAGGGCAACGAAACAGAGAATCGAGGCGCTGACCGACGAGTTGGCGGCACCGGCCTACGACGTGCTCAACGCAGACGAGCTCGACGAGCTGGTTACCAAGCTCGAACCGATCGCTGCCGCGGCGGCGACCATCGACGACTGAGTGGACGCATAAAGCGACGGTCACCACCTCAGCCCACCTGAGGGCGACTACCGGCATCTCAACCGACCTTGCCCCCGCGCACTCAACTCGGCATGAGCGCGCACTTGAGTTGGCTGGAGCCAGCGGCTACGACGACCACCGTCCAAAGCCGTTCACTTCCGAATCAATGCGTTGCGTAGCCGCCCCGCAGTGCATCGACGAGGGCTGAGATCCCAGAAACATTGCCGAACCCAAGTCCGGCCCAGCATGGATATAGACGCCGCCGAAGATGATCACGAACCCCGAGCGCTCCGGGAGCGATACAGACCCAGCCCTCCTCGAAATAGCCGGCCTCCAAGGCCGCCCAGCTCGGATGGTCGAGATGCCATGCGACAGCAATCATCTCGTTGTGACTTTCGTACCGAAACCTCGGCTCATCACACCCCTCGTAGACAGCATTGATCTCACACCGAGGCAGTGCCTGCCGGGCCCCAGCACCGCACAAGCGACGAAACCGGGGGCGAACGCGTCACTATTCGGAATCATCATTGCGACGCCGTTGGACGACTCGGTCAGGTTTCGACACGACCGGTCGACGAAACGTTCGGTGGCGAATTCTTGGCGTTTTCTTGGTGAGGGTCCGATCAGCGGACCAAACGAATGAAGCCCCTGACCATATTTCCTGGTCAGGGGCTTATTCTTGCTCCCCCATCTGGACTCGAACCAGAAACCTGCCGATTAACAGTCGGCTGCTCTGCCAATTGAGCTATAGGGGATTGTTTCGGGCCCGCCCTTCCGGGCTGGCCGAGGACAAACTTTATCCTATGTCCCGTCCAGGACCCAAATCGGCCCTTGACCTGGATGAATGCCAATAGTGCGCCCTCGGCGCGCGAGCCGGCGTTCCGAAGGTGCGGCGAGGTGTGAACCGAATGTGCGTGGCGGGCCGAAACGGGTGTGCGGCCGGGGAATTCGGATCGATGCGGGCGATCCGGCGGGAAGGGCCGGAATTTGTCGGTGGGCTCTGGCAAGGTGGTGCCGGATCGACAGCTCGACCCGGCGTCGGGCAGGATGTACGGCGCGGACAGCTACTGGGAGGAGCCCGAAAGAATGCTGCGGTTGATCATCGGCGTCGCAGCCGGTTATGTGCTGGGGGCCAAGGCGGGGCGGGTTCGCTACGAACAGATCAGCAAGACCACTCGCGCTGTCGCCGCCAGCCCTGTCACCCGCAAGCTGGTGCAGGTCAGCAGGCAGAAGTTGTCGGATCGGCTCAGTACCCAGCCAAAGCTCGAGCCCATGGAACCGCTCGATGAGCGCACCACTGTACTGGTGCCACACGATCAGCTCCGGCGCTGAGCCGCCGAACACAGCAGGCTCCCGCGGCCCACTCCATTCGGCGGCACCCGGCCGGTCACACCGGCGAAGCGGTCGGTCCCGCGGGCATCGGCTCAGCGGACCGCCGCCAGCACCGCCGTCACTATCCGGTCGGCGAGTAGTTCGGGTGCGCCGGCATGGGCAAGATGTCCTTGACCGGACAGAAGTTCCACGCGCGCCTGCGGGAGCGCCGCCGCGATGCGATCGAACGCCACACCGTACGGTTCGCCACCTCGGTTGAGTTCACCGAGTACCAGGGTCACCGGCAATTCCAGTCCGCGATATTGATCCCAGCTCGGAATATGGGTGTCGATCGCGGCCAATTCATCGGCCAGTGGCGCCGTCAGTGGGCGCAGAATTTCCCAGACCGGCGATTGTCGCAGCGCCGCAACATATTCCGCCGAGAACCCGGACACATCGGTATTCACCAGCCGCACCGCGCTGTCCGCGTCGCCTCGCTCGATCGCTGCCCGCAATGCCGGAATCGCGGCGGGCGCGAACGGCGCGCAGACCGGCTCGTAGGCCGTCAGGGAGCGCAGTTCCGGCCGTTCGACAGCGACCTCGAGCGCGATCAGGCCGCCATAGCTCCAGCCGAACAGATCGGCGGCGGTGCCGAGCGAATCGAGAATATGGTGCAGATCGTCGACCTCGGTGCGCAGCGAGTAGTCGGCGCCGAGCGGCCCGCTGGGAACACGGCCGCGCCGGTTGATCGTCACCACCGGATTCGGCAGCGCGATCGCGTCGACCACGGGCCGCCAAGTGGCGGCGTCCGACATCACACCGGGCAGGATCACCAGCGGCGGTCCGTCACCATCCCGGACATCGGCGGTCAATTCGGTGCCGGCTCGTTCGAAACGTGTCGATCTCATACCGAGTGGAACTATCGGATGGGTGCGAAATCATCCGAGTTGCCCATGGCCTGGGTGAGCAGGCTCTTCCGGTACTGCTCGAGTGCGACCAGATCACCGAACAGCGCCATATAGTCGTCGGGCTGTTCGGTGGAGGACACTCGCTGCAGTTTCGACTTCAATGCCGCGACCTGCCGTCCGACCCATGCCTCCTGGACCCGGGCCAGCACACCGGCGATGAATCGCGGAATCCCGTCCATGGATTTCACCGGCAGCGACTCCGTGGCCAGCTCGGAGACCAGTGCGCGCAGCATCAGGTCATCGGTGTGATCGGCGACGAGGGAAACCCATTCGGCTCCGCCCAGACCCGCGGCGGTACCACCGGCGGCGACCACTGCGGCGTGCACCGCCGTAAAGGCCGGATGTGTGAACGCTTCCGGTTCCAGGCTGTCGAACAGCGGGCCCGCCGTCGCCGGATACTGCAGGACCGCGGCCAGCACCTGACGTTGCGGCAGCAGCACCGGATCACTCGGATGCGGGCGAGCCGCTGCGGCGGCGTTGCCCTGCGCACCCTCCGACCCCTTTGCCTCGGAGGCGGTTTCGCGCGCGGGCACGGCCTTGCCGGACCTGGCGCGGCGGGCCTGGTCACCGACCCGGCGCACCACGAGCTGGATATCGTCCCAGCCGACCCAGCCCGCCAGCTTGGTCGCGTACCCCTTGCGCAGTGCGTTGTCCTTGATCTGCGCCACTACCGGGACAGCGCGACGCAGGGCCTCTACCTGCCCTTCGGGGGTGTCCAGATCATGCTCGGCGAGCAGCCCGCGAATGACGAACTCGTACAACGGTTGACGGCGTGCCACCAGATCACGCAATGCGCCGTCACCGGACCGCTGACGCAACTCACAGGGATCCTGGCCGTCATCGGCGACCGCGATGAAACTCTGCATGGCGAGCTTCTGATCACCGGAGAACGCCTTCAGCGCCGCGGCCTGGCCGGCGGCATCGCCGTCGAAGGTGTAGATGATCTCGCCGCGCATCCAGGTGTCGTCCATCAACAGCCGGCGCAGCATCGACAGGTGCTCGTCACCGAAGGCGGTGCCACAGGAGGCGACCGCGGTGGTGACACCGGCCAGATGCATCGCCATCACATCGGTGTAGCCCTCCACCACCACCGCCTGATGACTCTTGGCGATATCGCGTTTGGCGAGGTCCAGGCCGAACAGCACCTGAGACTTTTTATACAGCACCGTTTCCGGGGTATTGATGTACTTGGCCGTCACCTGATCGTCGTCGAACAACCGGCGCGCACCGAAACCGATGACATCACCGCTCAGATTCCGGATGGGCCACAGCAGCCGCCGGTGGAAACGGTCGATCGGACCGCGCCGGCCGGGTTTGGACAGCCCCGCGGCCTCCAGCTCCTTGATTTCGAAACCCTTGCGCAGCAGGTGTTTCGTCAACATGTCCCAGCCGGCCGGGGCATATCCGCAGCCGAACTGCTGGGCGGCGCCTGCGTCGAAATTGCGTTCGGTGAGGTACTTGCGCGCGGCCTCGGCGGCCGGATCACGCAGCTGCGCCTGATAGAACTCGTGCGCGGCGGCATTGGCTGCCACCAGCCGGGCGCGGGTGCCGCGATCACGCTGTACCGAGGTGCCGCCACCCTCGTAATTGATCTGGTAGCCGATCTGATCGGCGAGCTGTTCGACCGCCTCGACGAATCCGACATGCTCCATCTTCTGCAGGAAGGCGAACACATCGCCGCTCTCCCCGCAGCCGAAGCAGTGGAAATGGCTGTGATTGGGCCGCACATGGAACGACGGCGATTTCTCGTCGTGGAACGGGCACAGACCCTTCAGCGAATCGGCACCGGCCCGCTTGAGCGACACATATTCACCCACGACATCCTCGATGCGTACGCGTTCACGTATTGCCGCGATATCGCGATCCGGAAGTCGACCTGCCACGCACCGAGTCTAGCCGCGCGCCGCCGCACCCACGCCGACGACCGTCTCACCCGGCCGCGACGCGCTCGAGCCGGCTCTCCGTATAGGAGGCGATCTGGTCGACGATCACCCGCACCCGGTCGGCGTCGTCGACGGCAGCGTTCCACCACGGCAACAGAATCGGGTCGAGGCCGTGCGGGGCGTTGGCCAGCAAGTGCCCGCACACCACCCGGATACGTTCGCGCTGCGCGGCCTGACGCCGATGATGTTCGGGGTCGGACATCACATAGCGCAGGGCCACCGTCTTGAGCAGCGCCACCTCGGCGGCCACCACGGCCGGAACCTCCAGATCGGCGGCGTACCGGCACAGCGATTGTCCGGACCAGGCGGCGCGGGTGGCCTCGACCGCGGCGGTGGCGAACCGGCCCACCAGATCGCTGGTGAGCCGCTTGAGTGCGACCGAGGCGCGCAGGGTGCCGTCGTAGGCGGCGGCCTCGGCGATCACCCGCAGTTGCGACAGGCGTTCCCCGGCCGCGATCAGATCGTCGGCGGTCAGATCACCGTGCCGGCGCTGTCCCAGTTCGGCGAGGGCGGCCTGTTCGGCCGGATCGGCCAGGGCACGCAGATCGATGCGCCCGGCCATCACCCCGTCCTCCACATCGTGCACGGAATAGGCCACATCGTCGGCCCAGTCCATGACCTGCGATTCCAGGCTCTGCCGACGTTCGGGCGCACCCTTGCGCACCCAGTTCAAGCGATCCATATCCGCCGCGTAGGCGCCGAACTTGGTGCCCGAACCCGTTCTGCCCCAAGGATATTTTACGGTGGCGTCGAGGGCCGCGCGAGTCAGGTTGAGGCCGAAACTCTCCCCCTGCGCGTCGAGCACCTTGGGTTCCAGGCGGGTCAGGATACGCAGGTTCTGGGCGTTGCCCTCGAACCCGCCGTAGGCATCGGCGAATTCGTCGAGAGCACGTTCCCCGTTGTGCCCGTACGGCGGATGACCGATGTCGTGGGCCAGTCCGGCCAGATCGACCAGATCCGCGTCACAGCCCAGTCCCTCGGCGATACTGCGCCCGATCTGGGCGACCTCGAGCGAGTGGGTGAGCCGGGTGCGCGGGGTGTCCCCCTCACGCGGACCCATGACCTGGGTCTTGTCGGCCAGGCGACGCAGTGCCGCCGAGTGCAGGACGCGCGCGCGGTCCCGGGCGAAGTCGCTGCGCCGCGCCGGGCTGGGCGACCAGCGCAGTCCCGCGGTCGACGCGGTTTCGGACACCATGCGCTCGTGGTCGGGTTCGAGATAAGGGCAGTCGGGCACGATTCTCACTGTTCAGCGGTGTATTTGAAATCGGCGGAGAAATGGGTGATCTGGTACCACAGCAGCGCACCGGTCTCGCGGGCGATGCCGTGGAACTGGGATTCCCGGGTATAGACCGCCGGGCCCGTTCGGGTCGGCGCGGTCCACGCGTCCAATCCCTCGTCACGGGCCATCGTCCGGATCCGCAGCGAATGCCACGGGTCGCTCACCAATACCGCCGAACCGAGATCCCGGCCGCGCATCGCGGCGGTGACGGCCTCGATGCTCTGCAGGGTGTCCGATCCGGTCTCCACCGCGAGGATGCGGTCGGCCGGAACGCCGCGGTCCTCGAGATAGTTCTTACCGGCGGCGGCCTCGGTGTAGTTATCGCCGACCTGTTTCCCGCCGACCGTGATGACCAGCGGTGCAACACCTTTGGTGTACAGGTGGTAGGCCTGCCCCAGCCGCGCCTCGAAGACCGATGACGGTGTGCCGTTGTATTGCGCCGCGCCCAGCACCACGATGGCATCCGCGTGGGAGTAGTCGTCGATCCGCGCCACCTGCCATACCCGGAACGCCGTCCCCGCCACGAGGACCACTCCGATGAGGACAATGCCGGCGATCGTGCGCCGTGCCCAGCGCGCCACAGCCGACCCGCGCGGGCGGCGAGGCGCCGCGGGCATACGGGTGCGTGCTGGGCGGGTCAGGACGGGCGGCATGACCCGAGTGTGCCAGCGCTCGGTCACGTCTTTGTCACCGCGGCACCTGGGCCCCGATGGGGGCGTCACCAACCTCGTTGCCGCCATTGCGCCAGTTGCGGCCGCTCGGCTCCCAGGGTGGTGTCGTCGCCGTGACCGGGATACACCACGGTCTCGTCATCGAATTGATCGAACAGTTTGGTGGTCACATCCCGGTAGAGCGAGTCGAATTCCTCCGCTCCCGGGGTTTTGCCGACACCACCGGGGAACAGGCAGTCGCCCGTGAACACATGAGTGCGGCCCGCGCCGTCGGTCAAAGCCAGCGCCACCGAGCCGGGTGTATGCCCGCTCAGATGGATGATCTCGAAGGTCAGTTCGCCGATCGACACGGTGTCGCCTTCGGCGAGCAGGCGGTCCGGCCGTACCGGGAGCGGATCGGCGTCGAGGGCGTGCGCGGCGGTCGGCACGCCCGTATCGGCGGCCACCGCGCTCAGTGCCTGCCAGTGATCGAAATGCTGGTGCGTGGTGACGAGCAGCCGCAACCGGCCCGGCACCTCCTGGTCCAGCAGCGCCTGAATACGCTCGGACTCGTTGGCGGCGTCGATCAGGACGGCATCACCGGTCGCGGTGTCCTGCACCAGATAGACGTTGTTGTCCATGGGACCGACCGACATCTTGACGATCCGGGCACCCGGCACATCCCGCTGCTGCGGATTGCTGCCCGGCGCGACATGTCCCGTGTAGGGGATATCCAGCGTGATCACGGTGACGATGGTAGTCACCCGCGCCGACACGGGTCGGCCCGAACAGCGTCGATTCCGTGGTGACGACGGATACATTCGAACCATGCGACCGCTCCCGCGTCCACGCCGACCACAGCCGCCGGCGGTCCTCGCGGTGCTGGTGTCCATCGTGTTCGGGTTCCTGCTCGGCTGCTGCGGCTCGGCGGTGGCCGATCAGCCGGTGCGGCTCGACAGCTACATCACCGATTCCGCGCAGGCGCTCGACTCGGCGCAGCGCAGTACTGTGCAGGCCTCCGTCGACGCGCTCTACACCGCGCAGCGGGAACGACTGTGGGTCGTCTACGTCCGCGATTTCGACGGCCTGGACCCGAAGACCTGGGGTGAGCGCACCGCACAGGCGTCCGGATTCGGCGATCGCGACGTGCTGCTGTCGATAGCGACCGGCGACCGGTCCTACGCGTTCACCGGGGCGCTACCGCCGTCGGTCACCGATTCCGAACTGAACTCGCTGCTCACCGACGAGGTCGAGCCACGACTGCGCAATGGGCAGTGGGCCGAGGCGGCGGTCGCCACCGCGGACGGATTATCCACGGCCATGGGCGATTCCGGCGGTGTGGGGATCTGGCCGCTGATCGTGATCACGCTGATCGTGCTGGGTGTTATCGGCGTGGTCCTCGGCTATTCGCGGTTGCGGCGCCGGGCCCGCGGTCACGCGGAGTCGGAGGCGGCACGCGCGGTCGACCCCACCGACACCGAGGCCCTGAACCGGATGCGCCCGGACCTGCTCGATACCCGGTCCGCGCAGGTGCTCGTCGATATCGACAACGCGATCCGCGACAGTGCCGAAGAACTCCGCCTGGCCACCGACGAATTCGGCGCGACCGCCGCCGCCCCGTTCGCCGCCGCGCTGGAGTCCGCGAAACAGGCGGTGGCACATGCCTTTTCGATCCGGCAACGGCTCGACGACGACATTCCGGAAACACCGGACGAACGCCGCGATCTACTGGTCGAGCTGATCTCCACCTGCGGCCGCGCCGATGCCGAACTCGACGCGAAGGTGTCCGAGTTCGACGCGATGCGCAACCTGCTCATCGACGCACCGCAGCGCCTGGACACCCTCACCCGCGATGTCGTCGATCTGACGGTGCGGGTGCCGGCCTCGGAGGAAACACTGCGCAAGCTGCTGGCCGCACAACCGGAATCGGTCACCGCGCCGGTGCGCGCCAACGTGACGATGGCACGTGAACGCATCGGGTTCGCGGAGCAGACCATCGAACAGGGCCGGCAGGCCGCCGCGCAGCCGGTCGGGCGTCAGGGGGCGGTGGTGGCGGCGATCCGCGGCGCCGAGGCCGCCGTCACCGCCGCTCGCAACCTCCTCGATGCCGTCGACTCCGCCGAAACCGATATCACCCAGGCCCGCGCGGGATTACCCGCGGCCGTGGCCGAACTGGACCGCGACCTCGAGTCGGCGACAGTGCTCACCGAACACGGCGGCGGCGAGTTGGTCGCCGCGGTCGCCGAGGCCCGCACCGCACTCGCTCGAGCCCGCACCGGTGGCGACTCCGATCCGCTCGGCACCTTCCGGCGCACGGTCGCCGCTGATACCGCACTCGACGAGGCCGTCGCCGCGGCCGGTGAACGCAAACTCGCCGCCGATCAATTGCGCCGCCGCCTCGATCAGGCGATGACCGCGGCCGGAACACAGGTCCGGGCCGCGAGCGATTTCATCGGCACCCGCCGCGGCGGCATCGACGCCACACCGCGTACCCGGCTCGCCGAGGCGCAACGCAATCTCGATCGGGCTCAGCAGCTTTCGGGTACCGATCCACAGGGTGCGCTCACCGCGGCGCAGCAGGCGGCCGACCTGGCCACCCGGGCATTGGCCGCCGCCCAGGCCGATGTGCGCGATTGGCAGGCGCGGCAGCCGGTTTCGGGCACCTCCCAGGCGGGTGCGGTGCTCGGCGGCATCCTCATCGACAGTGTGCTCCGCGGCGCGGGCGGCGGTTACCGAGGCCGATCGATGGGCGGTTTGTTCGGCGGATCGAATTGGGGCCCTGCCTCTTTCGGCGGATCGGACGCCTCCCGCCGGATCAGCCGCGGCGGGCGCTTCTGAGACTCGCGTTACGAACCGGGAATCTACGCCGGGCGACCGGGCGCGCTCACAGCCAGCCGAGGCGTTCGGCGGCGCGAACCGCCTCGGCGCGGGTGCGGGTAGCGGTCTTGCCGATGGCGGCCGACAGGTGGTTACGGACCGTCCCCTCGGACAGATGCAGTCGCTTCGCGATCACCGCCGCCGTGGACCCGTCGGCCGCGGCGGCCAGCACCTCCCGTTCGCGGGTGGTCAGCGGTGACGTTCCGGCGGTGAGGGTTTCGGTGGCCAGTGCGGGATCGACCACCCGCAGCCCCATGTGCACCCGGCGCACGGCGTCGGCCAGCTCCCGCGCGGGGGTGTCCTTGACGACGAATCCGTCGGCCCCGGCATTGATGGCGCGACGCAGATAGCCGGGCCGGCCGAAGGTCGTCACCATCAGGATGCGCAGAGCCGGGAATTCCGCGCGAACCTGCGCCGCCACCGAAATACCGTCCATACCCGGCATTTCGACATCGAGCAGCGCCACATCCGGGGTGCTGCGCCGCACCGCCTCGGCCACCTCGTCACCACGCCCCACCTCGGCCACGACCTCCAGATCCGGTTCCAGGCCGAGCAGCGCCGCCAGCGCGCCTCGGACCAGGGCTTGGTCATCGGCGAGCAGCAGCCGGATCACCGCGCACTCCCCTGCGCCGCCGCCGACCGGATACCGCTCGTCGCTACTCGCACATCTGAGACGATAATCGCCGCGCGGGATCTCGGGCCGCCGCGGGCGTACATCTACCGCTCGGCGACCTCCGGAGTACCGGCGGTGTTCGTCGACTCGCCCCGGTCGGGAACTATGTCGTACCGGGTGCCACCGTCGACTCGGGCCCGCGCGGGGGGAGCACTCAGCTCGGCACCGGGTCCGGATATTCGGCGGCGATGGTCAGTCCGCCGTCATCGGGTGCGGTGACGCTGAGACTGCCGCCGTCGGCGCGTACCCGCTCACGCAAACCGGTCAGGCCCGAGCCCATGGGCTGACCCCGCAAACCCTTTCCGTCGTCACGTATTTCGATGCGCGCGGCATCGGCGTGAACCCAGCAGTGCCGGGCACCGCTGTGCCGGACGATATTGGTGACCGCCTCGCGCAGCACCCAGGCGAAGGTTTCGGCGTGCCGGTCGCTCACCGTCGCGGCGTCGGGCAGATCGGCCTCGATGCCCGCGGCGTGCAATGCCGTGCGGGCGTTGGCGAGTTCCCCGGCGAGGGTGACCTCGCGTAACCCACCAACCGTGTCGCGCACTCCGGCGAGAGCTTCGCGCGCCAGCCGCTCCACATCGGCCATCTCCTGTGCGGCCCGCGCCGGATCGGAGGCGAGCAGACGTTGCGCCAGTTCGGTCTTCACGGTGATGACGGTCAGCGAATGCCCCAGGATGTCGTGCACATCGCGAGCCACCCGGTTGCGTTCCTCGACGATCGCGAGTTCGCCCTGCTGGCGGCGGGTGAGTTCGCGCAACTGGCCGCGCCGCGCGCCGACCTCTCGTCCGACCCACATCAGGACGGGGATGAAGGCGAAATACAGGGGCGCGGTGCCGAAATGCAAGGCCGGGACCAATGAGGAACCGATCAGTACTGCCGCTACCCCCGCCACCACGAGACCGGATTTCGCGGTGCGGAGGATGAACACCGACGCGGCGGCGACATAGATCAGGGTCGGCAATGCGGTGAGGCCGAGCAGCGCGGTCATCGCGAGAGCCAGGGCCACCAGTACCCCGATCACGGCCCAGCGCCTCCGATCGCGTTGTGGTTCCGCTGTTTCCTGCGCCTCGTCCCAGTCGGGTTGGCGCAGCGGCCCCATACAGGCTGCGACGAGGCCCCAGAAGATCGCCAGACAGACTCCGGCAGCAATCGCCGTCCAATGCCGACCGTCGTGCCAGCCATCGGTGATGGGCTTCACCAGATACAGCAACCACACGAAGGCCAGCAGTCCACCGAAGAAGAATCGCCGCCGTTCGACCGCCTGCCGGTCCAGCACCTGTCTGCCGATTGTCCGCCCGGCGATCCGGTCCAGTGCGCGCGGGACCGGGCCGCTATCGCCGGATCCACGGACCTTCACCCTCGGCCTCCCGCCCTGGTCGCCGCCGCGCACCGACGCTACCGCACCGTCCGCCGGAGCGGACGGTGCGGCGACCCGGTCAGCGCCCGGTGTCACGACGGAACATCACCGTGGCGCCGAAGCCGAACAGCGCCGTCCAGATCACCACGTTCAGCACGCCCAGTGCCGCGGAGCCGGCGCTCGTATCACCCAGTGGCAGCCGGGCCAGCGTCGCAACGCCGTTGGTGGGCAGAATGCGCGATGCCGTGTCGAACCAGCCGTGCAGTGGGATGAACAGTCCACCGGCGAACGACAGCAGTGCCAGCACGGGGCCGAGAATCTGCATGACATTCTCCGACGGCAGCACGTATCCCATGAACAGGCCGAAGGCGGCGAATACCACCGAGGTCAGCCAGGCGATCAGGAAACAGCTCACCCATGCCACCGCACTCATCGACGCCCCGGTCACCGCACCGGCGATGAAGACGACGGTGACCGAACCCAATCCGAGTGTCATGGCGCAGACCAGTTTGGTGGCGACGTAGGCGGCCGGGCTCAATGGAGTCAGCCGCAGCTGGCGCGCCCAGCCGACGGCGCGTTCCACCGCCACCATCGCCCCGCCGCTGGTGGTCGCCAGCATCGCGCCGTAGACCGCCACCGACACCATGACGAACGCGGTGACATTGGCCGATCCGTAGTCCGAGGTACGGGCCGAGGACTGGCTGCCGAAGATGACGAAGAACACCACCGGCATCACCAGCGCGAACAGCACGGTGCGCCGGTTGCGGAGCATGCGCCGCAGTTCGATGAGAAGGAAACCCCGGCTGAAACCCCCGAGTCCGGGACGTGCGGCGAGCGGTGCGGTCACAGTGGTCATCTCAGTGATCTCCGGTCAGTGTGAGGAATGCTTCTTCGAGGTTGTGGCCGGTGATCTCCAGATCGGCCGCCGACGTCGCGGTGAGCAGATAGCGGGCCACGGCATCGGAATCCTTGCCGTGCACCAGCACTCGGTCCCCGCGCTGCTCCACCCGGTCGACACCGGCGATCTCCCGCAGCTGCGCCCGGTCGGCATTCGGCAGGGTGGCCGAAACCGTACGCCCGGAGGCCAGGTTCTTCACCGATGCGGCACTGCCGTCGGCGACGACTTTCCCGTTGCGCACCAATACGATTCGATCGGCGTAGGCGTCGGCCTCGTCGAGGTAGTGGGTGGCGAAGACGACGGTCCGGCCCTGCCGCGCATCGGCTCGGATGGCGCTCCAGAAGTCCCGGCGGCCCTCCACATCCATCCCGGTGGTCGGCTCGTCGAGGATCAGCAGATCCGGATCGGGCAGCAGTGCGAGCGCGAAGCGCAGGCGCTGCTGCTGTCCACCGGAACATTTGCCGACCGGCCGATCGGCGATACCGTCGATACCGGCCCGCACCAGCACCTCGGTGGCCGGCCGCGGCCGGCGGTGCAGTGCCGCGACCGCGCGCACGGTTTCGCCCACGGTCATATCCGGCAGCAGGCCACCGGACTGCAGTACCGCCGAAATACGGCCCGCCACAATCGCCTCCGACGGCGCCCCGCCGAGAATCCGGATGCTTCCGCTGTCCGGCCGTTGCAGGCCCAGCATCATGTCGATGCTCGTGGATTTCCCAGCGCCGTTGGGGCCCAGGAAGGCCACCACCTCACCGGCGGTGACGGTCAGGTCCAGGCCCGCGACCGCGTGCACGGGTCCGGCAGTGCCGCGGAAGGTCTTGGTCAGTCCGCGAAGCTCGATCACCGGTGCGGCGGCGACCCGTTCCGCCGCACCGGATGTCATTGCTGATGTCATGGTTCCACTGTCGCGCCGCTCAGGCCGAAGTGCCCGGCCCGAGCGTCACGACTATTCCATGACAGATGTCACGGGTGACCGGCCCCGATCAGGGCAGCAATACGATCTTGCCCCGGGTGTGCCCGCGCTCGAGTTCGGCGAAGGCGTCGCGGACCGCAGTCAGCGGATAGGTGGCGGCGATCGGGATCCGCAGAGTGCCGGCCGCGGCCGCATCCGCGAGTTCGGCCAGCACATCGATGGTGTCGGCGGCGGCATTGCCCTCGGTCTTGACTCCGTACTTCTCGGCCGCCGCGAAGTCGATGATGGTGTCGATGCGCTCGGGCGGCACGCCGAGTTCCAGTGCCAGTTCCACATAGCCACTGCCGAAGGTGTCGATGAACGCGTCGATCCCGCCCGGTACGAGGGCGCGGATACGGTCGGCCAGACCGTCCCCGTACTCGACCGCCACCGCACCGAGGCTCCGCAGATACTCCTGATTGTCCGGTCCGGCGATTCCCACGACGGTGACGCCGCGTGCCCGGAGCAGTTGCACCACAATGGCTCCCACACCGCCGGCCGCACCGGACACCGCGACCGCGTCACCCGCTTCGGGAACGACGGACCGCACGGCCGCGAAGGCGGTGGTGCCCGCCACGTACAGCGAGCCGGCGACCTCCCAGGACAATGCGGCCGGCTTGGGGGTGAGCTGCTCGGCCGGCACGACCACCCGGGTGGCGTGACTGGACCGCTCCTGGCTGAAGCCCAGTACCTCGTCGCCGACCGCGAGTCCGCTCACCCCGGCGCCGAGTCCGGCGATCCGGCCGGCGAAATCGGTACCCTCGCCCGACGGAAAGACCGCGGGCCAGCGCTCGTGCAGTGCGCCTGTGCGGATCTTGGTCTCGCCCGGATTGATGCCGGCCGCGACCACATCCACCGCCACCTGCCCCGGCCCGGGTTCCGGATCCGGTACTTCCCGCACGTCCAGCACATCGCGATCGCCATAGTGATCGAACTTGACTGCCTGCGCCATGACCAGCACCTTTCGTTGAAAGCTACGGGGTCGAGGCGGTGCCGCGGAACCGGACGCACACCTCGAACTGCTCAGTGAGCCCAACCGCTCCCCGGACCGCCGTATTTCCGATATCCGCGGATTCCGGCATATCGGCTTTCTCCCCGGCGACTACCCTCAACGGCCCGGTGTGAACACCTCCAGATGCCCCAACTGCACGAATTCGGACTTGGGACTCGCGGCGGCGACCGCCTTGCGCAGCGGCTCGAGACCACCGGCGTCGCGGGCGGGCTCAGCGAGCGGATAGTCGAAATCGTCCCAGTGCGTGGGCAGCACGTAGCGGGGATTGCCGACCGTCCCCAGCATCCGGGCGACGTAGTCGCGCACCTTGGCGCCGCCGGTCGGCAACAGCACCACATCCGGACGCAGGCCCGCCAGTTCGCTTTCCACGTAGTTGGATCCGCCGAAATCGAGCACGCTGAATCCGCCGCCGCTGATCTGATACGCGAGCGTGCCGCCCTCCACCAGATCGCTGATCACCTGGGGCTGCGGCAATTTCGCCGCACCGTAGCCGGGACGCGTTCCGGGATAAGGGATCTGCGCGCGCGAGCCCAGCGCGGAGTGCAGCGACCGCAGCACCCGCACGTCGTAGCCGTCGAAGCGGAAATCCTCACCGCCGGTCACCAGCGACAGCTGATCCTCCGGCGCGCCGAGAGCGGCCATCAGATTCAGGTGGGTCTCGGTGCCGAACACCGTCGCTCCGGTGCGGCGGGCCAGATACGGCACATCGGTGAGGTGATCGTAGTGGCCGTGGGTCACCAGGATCAGATCGGCGCGCAACTGCCCGGAATCCACGTACGAGTCGATCAGCGCGGTATCCACCGAGATCGGCGTCCGCGGATCGGCGCCGGCCGGGGAGTACGTGCCGGTCTTGAAGCGGGTGAGCCAGGGGTCGATCAGGATCGTCTTGTCGCCGATCCTGATCTCCCAGCCGTTGTTACCCCACCACCGCAGTGTCATACCGGCCCCCGCGGGGGGCGCGGCCGTGGTGGTCTGTGCCGCGGGTTCCTCGGTATTCGCGCAGGCCGCCGCCAGCACCGCCGCGGCCGCCGTTCCGGCGCCCAGTAATCCTCGTCTACTCACCTTCACCGGAGCACAACAGCACATTCCGTGCAAATCGTCCACCGGGGCTTGCCCACTGGTGAGCAGTCGTACTACCGCGTGCCGCTGTCTCAGGCACCCAGCAGGCGCTGCGCCAGATATCCCTCGACCTGATCGAGCGCGATACGCTCCTGCCCCATCGAATCCCGTTCGCGGACCGTGACGGCCTGATCCTCGAGGGTGTCGAAGTCGACCGTGATGCAGAACGGGGTACCGATCTCGTCCTGGCGCCGGTAGCGGCGGCCGATCGCACCGGCGTCGTCGAAGTCGACATTCCAATTCCGGCGCAGTTGCGCGGCAAGGTCTTTCGCCTTAGGCGACAGATCGGCATTGCGCGACAACGGAAGTACCGCGGCCTTCACCGGTGCGAGGCGGCGATCCAGGCGCAGCACGGTGCGCTTCTCCGGGACGCCCTTGGCATTGGGCGCCTCGTCCTCGGTGTAGGCGTCGACGAGGAAGGCCATCAGCGAACGGGTCAGACCGGCCGCGGGCTCGATCACATACGGCGTGTAGCGCTCGTTGGTGTTCTGATCGAAGAAGCTCAGATCGGTGCCGGAATGCTCCGAATGGGTCTTCAGATCGAAATCGGTGCGGTTGGCGAGCCCCTCGAGCTCACCCCATTCACTGCCCTGGAAGTGGAAGCGGTACTCGATATCGACCGTGCGGGTCGAGTAGTGCGAGAGCTTGTCCTTCGGGTGCTCGAACAGGCGCAGGTTCTCCGGATCGATACCCAGGTCCGTGTACCAGGCCAGGCGCGTGTCGATCCAGTACTGGTGCCACTGCTCGTCCTCACCCGGCTTGACGAAGAACTCCATCTCCATCTGCTCGAATTCGCGCGTGCGGAAGATGAAGTTGCCCGGGGTGATCTCGTTGCGGAAGCTCTTGCCGATCTGCGCGATTCCGAACGGCGGCTTCTTGCGCGCGGTGGTCATCACATTGGCGAAGTTCACGAAGATGCCCTGCGCGGTCTCCGGGCGCAGGTAGTGCAGGCCCTCCTCGGATTCGATCGGGCCGAGGTAGGTCTTGAGCATCATGTTGAAATCACGCGGCTCGGTCCACTTGCCGACGGTGCCGCAGTCCGGGCAGCCGATCAGCTCCATGGACACGGTGTCCGGGTCGTCGATCTTGTGTTTCTGGGCGTACGCCTCCTGCAGGTGATCCTGCCGATGCCGCTTGTGGCAGTTCAGGCATTCCACCAGCGGGTCGTTGAACACTGTGACATGTCCCGAGGCCACCCACACCGGCCGCGGCAGGATGATCGAGGAGTCCAGGCCGACCACATCGTCGCGGCTGGTGACCATGGCACGCCACCACTGCTTCTTGATGTTCTCCTTGAGCTCCACACCCAGCGGACCGTAATCCCACGCCGACCGGGTCCCTCCGTAGATCTCGCCGCTGGGGTAAACCAGACCCCGGCGCTTGGCGAGGTTCGCGACGGTGTCGATCTTCGACTTGGGTGCCACGGTAGGAGCTCTCCCTCTGGATGATGGGTGCAATGGATTCGCCCCAGCCTATCGACACCCAAGAGGACACCGCGAAGCAGTATCACCGCCCTGCTTCCTTGACATGCGCACTATTGCATATCAATAATGGCATCGGTTTCCAATAAGGAGTTGGTTCGATGACCGCCGACAGCGGTGTCCCCGCACGCCGAAGCCGCGTCGCCGTCGAGGCGCCCACCCCGATCCCGCACGACCCATATCCCTATCGCGCCCCGACCGCACCCGCGGTGCCCGCCCGCACCACCCTCGACAACGCCGGTGAGCTGCTGCGCGCACTCGCGGCGCCGGTGCGCATCGCCATCGTGCTCCAATTACGGGAATCGCCGCGTTGCGTCCACGAGCTGGTCGATACGCTCGGGGTGACGCAGCCGCTGGTGAGCCAGCACCTGCGCATTTTGAAGTCCGCGGGGGTGGTGCGCGGCGAGCGTACCGGTCGCGAGGTCATCTACGAATTGGTCGACGACCATCTGGCACGCATCGTCGTCGACGCAGTCGCACACGCCGAGGAAGGATGATCGTGCCGGAGAATACGGGCACAGCCGAGAAGACGGTCGGAATCCGCAGCACCCGCCAGCGCACCGCGATCACCGCACTGCTGGGCGATATCGAGGAATTCCGGTCGGCACAGGAACTGCACGACGAATTGCGCCGTCGCGGTGAGGGCATCGGGCTCACCACCGTGTACCGCACTCTGCAGTCACTCGCCGACGCCGGCAAGGTCGACGTATTACGTACCGACACCGGCGAATCCGTATACCGGCAGTGTTCCAAGGGACATCATCACCACCTGGTGTGCCGCCAGTGCGGGCGCACGGTGGAGGTGGCGGGACCGACGGTGGAGGCCTGGGCCGAGACGATCGCCGGCGAGCACGGCTTCACCGATATCAGCCACACCATGGAGGTGTTCGGCACCTGCCGGGAGTGCGCCTGCCGCACCCGCTGACGATCAGTCCGCCGATTCGCCGATCAGACCCGCGAGCGCGATCAGACCCGCTGCGATGTCGTGCGCGGTCGGCGCGTTGTCCGGATCGATGGTCCACTGCATCAGCACACCGGACATCAGCGCCAGTTGCAGTGAGCCGATCGTGCGCACCGCCCGGTCGGAAACCTCGTCCTCCGGCACACCCAGCAGTCCGGCGGTGAGCCCGCTGCGTCCTTCCCGCATGCCGTGCGCCATGAGCTCGCGAATCCGCGGTGAGCTCTCGGCCTGCACACTCGCCTCGACGGAGGCGAGCCACGCGGCTGAGCAGCAAGAACGCCAACACCGGCGAACCGGCGCCGTATCCGCTGCCGGCGCCGGCGAACGCGTGAGCAGGACGGATCAGGGAACCAGGCCCTGGCGGGAACGGCCGGCACCGGTGAGTGCCAGCAGCAGCATGGTCGTCAAGGCCTCGTCCTCCAGACCCGCCGCGGGAAAGGTGTAGCGCAGCAGGACATCGGCGAGTTTCTCGTGGGCGATGATCGTCAACGAGCCGAATTGCAGGTCGTTGTTGCGGTCGGCGACGCGCTTGTGCAGCTGCGGTTTGAGCGGGCGATCCCAGGCGAGCACACAGGTCAGCGACAGTACATCCAGGCCGGGGGCCAGCGTCACCGCGCGCAGCGAGCACAACGCGCCCTCGAATTCGAAACCGAGGGCGTCGCCGTCCTCCACGCGCACCGCGATATCGCAGCCGCGCAGGCAGTCCGCGGCGCGGGCCTGCAACTCCGCGGCGATGGTCAGATCGTGGCTCACTTGACGCCGCCGAACCGGCGGTCACGCTTGGCGTATTCCACGCAGGCCTCCCATAGATCACGTCGGTCGAAGTCGGGGAACAGCGTGTGCTGGTAGACGAATTCCGCGTAGGCCGACTGCCAGATCAGGAAGTTGGAACTACGCAGTTCCCCGGAGGGACGCAGGAACAAATCGACATCGGGCATATCGGGTTCGTCGAGATATTTCGCGAAGGTGGATTCGGTGATCTTCTCGGGATCCAGTTCACCCGCGGCCGCCTTGCGGGCGATTTCCCTTGCTGCGTCAGCGATTTCGGCGCGGCCGCCGTAATTGACGCACATGGTGAGGTTCATCACCGTATTGTCCTTGGTGAGCGCCTCGGCGATCTCGAGTTCCTTGATCACGCTGCGCCACAAACGCGGTCGCCGCCCGGCCCAGCGCACCCGCACACCCATATCGTGCATCTCGTCGCGCCGGCGCCGGATCACGTCACGGTTGAAGCCCATCAGGAAGCGCACCTCGTCCGGGCTGCGCCGCCAGTTCTCGGTCGAAAAGGCATAGGCGGAAAGCCATTTCACGCCGATCTCGATGCACCCCTCGACGGTGTCCATCAACACCGCCTCACCCTTTTCGTGCCCCGCGGTGCGTGGCAGGCCCCGATCCTGTGCCCAGCGCCCATTACCGTCCATGACCAGCGCCACGTGCCTGGGCACGAACTCCGCCGGCAGTGCGGGCGGGGTAGCGCCCGACGGATGCGGTGACGGCGGTCTGACGGTGCGGGTGGTCTGGGAACGGTTACCGATCACACCACCTATCCTGCATCACGCCGCACTCCGACCGGGGCCGGGCCGCCGGAATCCGAGAGCGACCCGCACCTCAGCGTTTGATCCCGACCGCGGACCAGACGCCGAAGGTCGTATCCGCCCAGGCCAGCCGTTGCTCGGGCACATAGAAGTCGGCACTGGGCTGCCAGCGGTGCGGCGGCACCACACCGGGTTCGACCAGGTCGAGATCGTCGAAGAAGCGCGCCATTCCCTCCTTGTCCCGCAGGGCCACCCGCATCCCGGCGGCGGCGTACACATCGACGATCTTGCGAAAGGTCTCCGGATTCAGATCGCTGGACGCATGCGTGATGCTCAACTGGGAGCCCGGCGCGAAGGCATCCATATAGGCGCGCACGATGTCGTAGGCGCCCTCCGCATCGGTGATGAAGTGCATGATCGCCGCCAGATTGAGCGCGACCGGCTCGGACAGGTCGATGAGCTCACCGAACGCCTCCGAGCCGAGAACCACCTTCGGATCGCGCACATCCGAGGGTACGAAGGCCGTGCGCCCCTCCTCCGAGCCGATCATCAACGCCCGGGCGTGGGCCAGCACCAGCGGATCGTGGTCGACGTAGACGACCCGGCAGCGCGGATCGACCGCCTGGACGGCATTGTGCAGATTCGGCTCGGTCGGAATGCCCGTCCCGATATCGAGAAACTGCCGTACCCCGTTGCGCGCCGCGAAACGCGCCGCCCGGTGGACGAACTCCCGATTGGCCCGGGCCGCGGGCGCCGTCTCCGGAAATGCTTCCATCACCTTGGACGCGGCTTCCCGATCGGCCGGATAATTGTCCTTGCCGCCGAGGTAGTAGTCGTACATCCGCGCCGAATGCGCCTTCTCCGTGTCGAATTCGACCAACTCGTGCGACATCGAACCTTCTCCATACGTTCGGGTAGACCCTTCGACCGAAGGTACCCCGCAATCCCCGCCGCTACGCCACCTCGTGCGCCGCCGAATTCCGAGTCCGCGGCTCGGTCCCTGCGCGTAATCCTCTGGCCCACATATTTTCTCGCAGAGCGAACACCTGCGGAAGCCTCTCACGGAAGGGTTGACCTGGAGCGCACTCCAGGGGCTAGCGTACGAAAGCGCTGATCAGGCATCGACAAGGAGCTGTATATGGAACTCGGCATACATGTCCCGATCTTCGACATCGACGGGGGCACCGGCGCGATCGCCGGGGAGCTCGCGCGGCTCGGCCGATCCGTGGAGGCGGCCGGGGTCTCCTGGCTGTCGTTCATGGACCACTACTTCCAGATCGAACCGACCGGGCTGCCGGCCGAGGCCAATATGCTCGAGGGCTACACCACCCTGGGCTATCTGGCCGCGCACACCAGCACAGTGGACCTCGGCCTGCTGGTCACCGGCGTGACCTACCGGCATCCGGGACTGCTCGCCAAGATCGTCACCACCGTCGACGTACTGTCCGGCGGACGTGCCACCCTGGGACTGGGCGCTGCCTGGTTCGAGCGCGAGCATCAGGGCCTCGGCGTCGATTTCCCGCCGATCTCGGAGCGGTTCGAGCGGGTCGAGGAGACGCTGCGCATCTGCGCGCAGATGTGGGATCCGCAGAACAACGGGCCGTTCGAGGGCAAGTACTACCAACTGGCCGAGACGCTGTGCTCCCCGCAGCCGATCAACCGGCCGAAGGTGCTGATCGGCGGTGGCGGCGAGAAGAAGACGCTGCGACTGGTCGCCCAGTACGGCGACGCCTGCAACCTGTTCGGCACCTCCCCGGAGGATGTGGCCCACAAGCTCGATGTGCTGCGCCGGCACTGCGACAACGCCGGTCGCGATTTCGACACCATCCGCACCACGATCATGGCCAACAACCCGCGACCGACCCCCGATACCCGCGACGAGTTCGTCCGCGCCATGGCCGACTACGCGAAGCTGGGTATCGACATGGTCATCGTCACCCCCACCACCGGCGCACCGGCCGCATGGGTCGACGATATCGCCCCGGCTGTGCGGCAGCTCGCCGAACTGGGCTGACCGCGCTCAGCCCACCCGGCTGTCGACCGCCTCGTGCGGCCGGGTGCGTTCGATCAGCGGAAGTGTCCGCAACTGCCGTTCCAGATGCCATTGCAGATGGGCGGCGGTCAGACCGCTGGCCTGGCGCCGGATCGATTCGGCGACCACATCCAGCCCCGCCCAGTCTCCGCGATTGAGCGCACTCATCAGTTCCAGCACCCCGACCGAGGGGGTGGCCGAGCCGGGCGGGCGGCAGTGCACGCACACCGCTCCCCCGGCGGCCACGTGGAAGGCACGATGCGGGCCCGGAGTGGCGCAGCGCGCACAATCGTCCAGCGCCGGCGCCCAGCCCGCGAAACCCATGGCCCGCAACAGGAATGCGTCGAGGATCAGTTCGTGCGGCCGCTGCCCCGCGGCGATCGCACGCAATGCGCCCGCGGTCAGGGTGTGCAGCCGCGGCGCGGGGGCCCGTTCCTCACCGGCGAGCCGTTCGGCGGTCTCCAGGACCGCGCAGGCGGCGGTGTAGCGCCCATAGTCGGCGACGATATCGGCGGCGAACGCCTCCACGGTATGAACCTGGGTGACGGTATCGAGATTGCGCCCGGGGTACAGCTGCACATCGATATAGGCGAACGGTTCCAGCCGCGCTCCGAATTTCGACCGGGTCCGGCGCACCCCCTTGCCCACCGCCCGCACCAGCCCGTGCTGACGAGTGAGCAGTGTGACGATGCGATCGGCCTCCCCCAGCTTGTGCTGGCGCAGCACAATCGCCTGGTCCCGATACAACAACACGCGAACAGTCTCCCACGCCGGACCGACCCGGATGCACGAACCACGCCCCGGCCGTGCGCTCACACGCTGCGTGGTAGCCCCTCCGCGTACAGCTGCGAGATCCGGGGCGCGTGAATTGTGCGCAGCATCAATGTGGTCCAGCCCGTGCGAACCGGATCGATCGCGCCCCGATCGGCCTCGACCAGTACGCGTTCAGGACCCTGCATGTCCATCGTGACGGCCGGGTGCCCGAGCCACACATCGACCAGAGCCTCGCCGTTACCCCAGATAACCAGGCGTTTTCTGCTCATTCCGATGGTTCCGCCCACGATATTCTCCCAACTGGAAGAACCATAATGCAGTGGTGTCCGGTAGCTGCGTCTGGCCAGCGATCCACTCACCGGGCCGAATACGACGATCCCTTCCGATTCGAGATCCGAACGTACTTGCGGCGGCAGCTCTTTCGAGCCGAACGCCCGGGACATCCACTTCACTCCAGGATAGTAGGCCGGTCGCACAATGTGCGTGCGCACACAGTCTGCGCGCTCCTGCGGAAATGCCGGATTCGCGTATCACAATTCGACTACGACGGGTTTGCGCACCGTGATCGACGGCGGGCCGGTGTCTCCTTTGGGCAAGTGACGCATCCTGCCCCGGTCTGTGTCTGATCGTCCGGCGGGCACAACGACGAAACCCACGGCGCCGCTCGCTCCGTGGGTTTCGGCTTCGGCCACCGGGCCCGGGCGCAGGCGGCGCACCGGACGATCAGAATCCCAGTTTGCCCAGTTGCTTGGGATCACGCTGCCAGTCCTTGGCCACCTTCACGTGCAGATGCAGGTAGATGCGCGTGCCGAGAATGTGCTCGATCTGCTTGCGGGCCGCCGTGCCGACCTCCTTGAGCCGGGCACCACGCTTGCCGATGATGATCGCCTTCTGACTGGGTCGCTCCACGTAGAGCAGGGCATGCACATCGAGCATGCCCTCGTGCTCCTCGCGCGGCATGATCTCCTCGATCACCACCGCCAGCGAATGCGGCAGCTCGTCGCGCACCCCTTCCAGCGCGGCCTCGCGAATCAGCTCGGCCATCAGGGTTTCCTCGGGTTCGTCGGTCAGCTCACCGTCGGGATAGAACGCCGGGCCCTCGGGCATCTTCGAAGCGATCACGTCGACGAGCAGTTCGACCTGCTCACCCTTGACCGCCGACACCGGGACCACCTCGGCCTCGGGCCCGAGCAGCTGCGATATCGCGAGCAGCTGTTCGGCGACCTGCGGCTTGTCCACCTTGTCGATCTTGGTGACCACACCGAGCAGCGTCGTCTTCGGCGCCATCTGCTTGATCTGCTGCACGATCCAGCGGTCACCGGGCCCGATCTTCTCGTCGGCGGGAATGCACAGCGCGATCGCGTCGACCTCGGAATAGGTGTCGCGCACCAGGTCGTTGAGCCGCTGCCCCAGCAGCGTGCGCGGCCGATGCAGACCGGGTGTGTCGACGAGGATCAGCTGGGCGTGATCGCGATGCACGATTCCGCGGATGGTGTGCCGGGTGGTCTGCGGCCGCGAGGAGGTGATCGCGATCTTCTGCCCGACCATGGCGTTGGTCAGGGTCGACTTGCCGGTGTTGGGCCGGCCCACGAAACATACGAAACCGGAACGGAATTCGCCCGCACCGGGCTGCTCGACGCTCATCGCGCGGTCTCGGCTTCCGCGTCCACGATGCGATAGCCGGCGCCCTTGCGGTCGGTGACGATGATCGCCGCCGCCGCGCTCACCTCGCGCACCGCGGCCACACCCGGATCCGAATCCCGGCCGCCCACCACTACCGCGGCCTCGAAACCCTCGGCGCCACTGGAGATCGCGGCCGCCACCGCCGCCTGCAGGGCGGTCAGCGAGAGCGCGGTCAGTTCCACGGTGCCCGCCGCATAGGTGCGGCCGTCGGTATCGCGGATCGCCGCGCCCGCCGCGCCGCCGGTGCGTCCCATCGCGCCGCGCGCCAGCACCAGCAGTTTGTTGTCCTCGGCGCCCAGTTCGGCTGTATCACGATCGCTCATTGACGGCTCCATCCTCTTGTCCCGATATCTCGTCCTGCCCCCGCGGTGTGGAAACTCCCCCGGCCTGCTCGCCCTCGGATTCCGCCCGGCGGGCCAGCACCGTATGCACCCGCACCCGGCCGCGGGCATCGTCTCCGCCCTCACCGTGCAGCAGCAGTCCGTGCACGACCGCCTCCGATCCGGGCAAAGGCACCCTGCCCAGTGCGTGGGCGAGCATGCCGCCGACGGTGGCGACATCCTCGTCCTCGATCTCCAGGCCGAACAGTTCGCCCAGATCCTCCACAGGCAACCGCGCCGACACCCGGTACACCCCGTCGCCCAGATCCTCGACGGGGGCGGTCTCGTCGGTGTCGTACTCGTCCGCGATCTCCCCGACGATCTCTTCGAGCACATCCTCGATGGTGACCAGGCCCGCGATCCCGCCGTACTCGTCGACCAGCAGCGCCATGTGGTTGCGGCGGCGCTGCATTTCGTCGAGCAGGGCGTCGAGCGGTTTGGAATCGGGAACGAACACCACCGGTCGCATCACCGCCCGCACCGGCACCGCGCGCCCTCGATCCGCGTACGGCACAAGGTCTTTCAGATACACCACGCCGAGAATGTCATCGACGTTCTCACCGATCACCGGGATGCGGGAGTGCCCGGACCGCACGGCCAGCGACATCGCCTGTGCCACTGTCTTATCCACTTCGATCCACACCATCTCGGTGCGCGGCACCATCACCGCGCGCGCGGCGGTGTCGCCGAGTTCGAACACCGACTGGATCATCCGGCGCTCTTCGGAGTCCACCACCCCGCTCTGCTGTGCCATATCCACGATCTCGCGCAATTCGACCTCGGAGGCGAAGGGGCCGTTGCGAAATCCGCGGCCGGGCGTGATGGCGTTACCGATCATGATCAGCAAGCGGCTCACCGGACCCAGCAGCACACCGATCGCCTGTACCGGAAGCGACGCCGCCAGCGCGATCGAATAGGCGTGCTGGCGCCCCAGAGTGCGGGGGCCGACCCCGATGACGACATAGTCCACCACCACCATCACCACCGCGGTGACCGCCAGCGCCCAGCCCCAGCTCAGCACCTCGCTCAGCGCCGCGACCAGCAGTACGGTCGCGGCGATCTCGCAGGCCAGCCGCAGCAGCACCATGAGGTTCACATAACGCGGACGGTCGATGGTGAGCCGGGCCAGGCGACGCGCACCCGGCCGATCGCCGCGGACCAGATCGTCGACCCGGGCCGCGGACACCGTCATCAGGGCAGCGTCGATCGCCGCGAATACCCCACCGACCGGCACCAGCAGGATCGCCAGCAGTAGCGGGATCAGTGAATTCACCCGCGGGCCTGCGTGGTGACGCTGCGCTGCCGCCTCCGGCCCTGACCGCTCATGCTGTATCGAATGGCAGCACGAGCGGGGGCCTGCGTGGTGACGCTGCGCTGCCGCCTCCGGCCCTGACCGCTCATGCTGTATCGAATGGCAGCACGAGCGGGGGCCTGCGTGGTGACGCTGCGCTGCCGCCTCCGGCCCTGACCGCTCATGCTGGGTCCAAGGGGTCGCCCGGTGCGGTGAAGCCGGTCTTGCCCAGCAGCCGGCGGTCGCGTTCGGCGAGTTCGGCGCGATGGGCGGCCTCACGCAGGCTCTCGTACCATTCGGCGAGCAGGCGGTTCTGCAGGCCGAACATCACCTTCTCCTCATCCGGCTCGGCGTGGTCGTAGCCGAGCAGGTGCAATACCCCGTGCACGGTAAGTAGCGCCAATTCTTGGTCGAGGGAATGGCCGGCCTTATCGGCCTGTGCGCCGGCGAATTCCGGGCACAGCACGATATCGCCGAGCATCGACGGGCCCGGTTCGGAGCCGTCGGGGCGGCCGCCCGGTTCCAGTTCGTCCATCGGGAACGACATCACATCGGTGGGACCGGGCAGGTCCATCCACCGCATGTGCAGATCGGCCATGGTGTCGAGATCGACCAGCACCATCGACAATTCGGCCGCGGGGTGCACGTTCATCCGTTCGATGGCGAACCGCGCGACACTGACCAGATCCGGCTCGGATACGTCGATGCCCGACTCGTTGGCGATCTCGATACTCACGCAACCACCCTAGTGGGGCGTGGCGCCGCCGACCGCAGCGGCTGCGGCGCCACGCCGCCGGTCAGCGGCGTGCGGCCCGGTCGGCGGCCCGCCGTTGCGCCCGGTTCCCCGGAAAGTGCGGTGCCATCTGCGGCCGCACATCGGCCTCGTAGCGGTCGTAGGCGTCGACGATCTCCGAGACCAGCCGATGGCGCACCACATCGCTGGAGGTGAGCTCGGCGAAATGAATATCGTCGATATCGGTGAGAATGTCGCTGACCACCCGCAGTCCGGACTTGGTGCCGCCCGGCAGGTCCACCTGGGTGACGTCACCGGTCACCACGATCTTGGAACCGAAGCCCAGCCGGGTCAGGAACATCTTCATCTGCTGAGGCGTGGTGTTCTGCGCCTCGTCCAGGATGATGAACGAGTCGTTGAGGCTACGGCCACGCATATACGCCAGCGGCGCGACCTCGATGACACCCGAGGCCATCAGCTTCGGAATCGCCTCCGGGTCCATCATGTCGTGCAGGGCATCGTAGAGCGGGCGCAGATACGGATCGATCTTCTCGTTCAGCGTGCCCGGCAGGAAGCCCAGCCGCTCGCCCGCCTCCACCGCCGGACGGGTGAGGATGATCCGGGTGACCTGCTTGGCCTGCAGTGCCTGCACCGCTTTGGCCACGGCGAGATAGGTCTTGCCGGTACCCGCCGGGCCGATCCCGAACACGATGGTGTGCTGGTCGATCGCGTCGACGTAACGCTTCTGATTGAGCGTCTTGGGCCGGATGGTCTTACCGCGCCGGGCGATGATGTCCAGGCTCAGCACCTCGGCCGGGGAATCCGAGGATCCCTCGGTCAGCATCGACACCGTGTGCCGGACCGCCTCCGGAGTAACGACCCGATTGTGCGCGGTCAGTGCCACGAGCTGCTCGACCACGCGCTCGGCCAGCGCCACATCCGCGGCCTTACCGGTGAGCGTGACCGAACTGCCGCGCACATGGATGTCGGCCGCGATCAGACCCTCGAGTTCACGCAGGTTCTGATCGGCGGAACCCAGGAATCCGAAGACCGATTCCGGGGCGAGTTCGATACTCGAGCGCACCGTCCGAGCCGCAGGACCCGAACCATCGACGCTGCCATTGCCGTTGCCGCCGGCTGCGATGCCGGCCGTGGGGGTTGTCGGGTCGCCGATATCACCTGTTGTTCGCAAAAGGAGCTATGGCCTGCTTTCCGGTCTCGGACGATTGCGTTGTCGTGCTCAAAGTCTATCGCGCGGCACCGACACCGCCCAGCCAATAGATATCGGCCCCGGCCAGGTGAGGGAGGCTCAGCGCCCGGCCTGACGAGCCCACTCGACCGCGAAGTCACGGAAGGTCCGCACCGCGTCCGCGGGCACCGCATCGGCCGACCAGATCAGTCCCACCGCACGCGCGGCTCCCGGATCCGACAGCGGCACCAGCGCCGGCCCCGGCTGCGGACCGCGCACCGCGGGTTCCTCCCACGGCAGCAGCGCGACCCCGAGTCCCGCGGCCACCAGTCCCGAAACGGTCACCAGATCGGTGGATTCGAGCACGATGCGCGGGCGGAAATCGGCTGCGGCACAGAGTTCATCGAGTATGCGCCGCATGCCGTAGCCCGACGGCATGGCGATGAATCCGGCCTCGGCCGCCTCCGCCAGCCGGATCTGCCGTCGCCCCGCCAGCCGATGATCGACCGGGACCCCGAGGGCCAGGCGTTGCCGGAACAGGGCCCGCCAGCCCAATCCGGGGACGACGGGCCGGGGTGAGGTCAGCCCCAGATCCGCGGTCCCCTCGAGGACCCGGGTGACCACCACACCGGCGGCGCCCTGTTCGAGGCTGAAGGTGATCCGGCCGGACTGACGCCGGAAACCCGCGATCAGCTCCGGGACCACGCGTCCGCCGAACGAATGCACGAACGACAACCGGACCACACCGCGCGCCGGATTCGCCAGATCCGCCAGTGCGCGGGCCGCCGCATCGAGTTCGGCCTGGGCGCGGCGCGCGTGCTCATAGAAGATACGTCCGGAATCGTTGAGGGTCAGTCGTTTTCCGTGCCGGTCGAACAACTGGGTACCGAGCCGCCGCTCGAGGCGGGCCAGCATGCGCGACAGTGTGGGCTGCGCCAGGCCCAGCCGATCGGCGGCCGCGCCGACGCGCTCGAGTTCGGCGAGGGTCAGAAACCAGTGCAAATCGTCACTCTGCACATCACACCTCCGCTCGCTCAGCTGTGCTAATGCCGGCTTGGCATCAACTTACCGATCATTATGCATTTCCTTTCCTAACGGATCAGGGTCACGGTAGAAGTCATGACCGCGACCGCGACCACCGCACCCGTCCGCTCGGCCGACACTGTCCGGCACGAGCGACGGATCACGCTGGCACTGTTCGCGGCCGGACTCACCACCTTCGGCTCGATGTACAGCGCGCAGGCGCTGCTGCCGAGCCTGTCCACGGCGTTCGGCGCCTCCCCCGCACAGGCGGCGCTCGCGGTGTCGCTGACGACCGGGTTGCTGGCGGTGGCGATCGTGCCGGTGAGTGTGCTGTCCGGGCGGTTCGGGCGGACCCGGGTGATGATCGGGTCCGCGATGACAACGAGCGTTCTCGGCCTGCTGGTGCCGTTCAGTCCCAATCTCGATCTGCTGCTGGCCGGGCGAGCGCTCGAAGGCATCGCCGTCGCGGGTGTCCCCGCCGTGGCCATGGCCTATCTGGCCGAGGAGATCGGCTCGGCGGGACTGGGTGCGGCGATGGGCGTGTATGTCGCGGGCACCACCGTGGGTGGTCTCACCGGACGGCTGATCCCGGCATTCGCTCTCGAGGTGGCCGATTGGCGTTGGGGTGCGGCGGTATTCGCGGTCGGTGCGGCGTTGTGCACGGTGTGGTTCGTCCGGCTGCTGCCGCCGTCGCGCCGGTTCGTCCCGCAACCGCTCGGAATCCGTTCCCTCGCCGGAGATCTGGCCGGCCATCTGCGCAACCGCTCGCTGCTACCGCTGTTCGGGCTGGCATTCCTGCTGATGGGCGGCTTCGTCTCGGTCTACAACTTCCTCGGCTACCGGCTCACCCAGTCGCCGTTCGGATTATCCGCCGCCACAGCGGGTTCGGTCTTCCTGATGTACCTGTCGGGCACAGTGTCCTCCACCGCGGCCGGTCGCCTCGCCGATCGGCTCGGCCGCTTCCCGGTCGTGGCCCTGTCCATCCTGACCATGGGGGCCGGCCTGGTGCTGACCATTCCGGATCAGCTGGCGATCATGCTCTTCGGACTGCTGTTGTTCACCGCGGGATTCTTCGGCGCCCACGCCGTGGCCAGCGCGTGGGTCGGCGCCGCCGCCACGGGCAACCGGGCCGCGGCATCCTCGCTCTACCTGTTCGCCTACTACGTCGGCAGTTCGATCGTCGGCGCCCTGGCCGGGCTGGCCTACAGCTGGCACGGCTGGGCCGGATTGGCGCTGTACGTGGGCGTTCTCATCGTCGTCGCGGCGGGATTGGTACTGGCATTGCCTCGCACCGCGCTAACGCACGACACGCAGCGGGTTCGGCTCGACCGCGCGGCTACCAGCGAGGTGTGAGCGCACCCAGCGCACCCAGCGCGACGGCCGCCGCCGTGGAGGTGCGCAATACGGTGGGGCCCAGCAGGGCGATCCGTGCGCCCGCGGCCTCGAGCGCCGTGAGCTCACTGGGGTCCAATCCACCTTCGGGGCCGACGATCAGCACGATCCGGGTGGCCTCGGCGACCGGCAGTTCCACGAATCGCGAGGTACCCGATTCGTGCAGGGCAACCGCGATTCCGTTGTCCGCCACGGTGTCCCGAATCAGATCCACCACATCGGCGGTGCGATGCAGATCCGCCACCCGCGGGATATAGGGGCGGCGCGATTGGCGGGCCGCCGACCGGGCGGCCGCCCGCCATTTCTCGACGCCCTTGCGCGCCTTGGCTTCCCAGTTCGCGACGCAGCGCGCGGCCTGCCAGGGCACGATCTCATCGGCGCCCGCCTCGGTCGCCAGCTCCACCGCGAGTTCGGAACGATCCGATTTCGGCAGGGCCTGCACGACAGTCACCGGGGGCGAAGCCGGTGGCGCCACATCCCGTTCGAGTACACGCAGCTCGAGGTGATCGCGCCCGGCCGCGACGACCTCGGAGACGGCCACCAGGCCGGCGCCGTCGGACAGGGTGATCGGCTCACCCACCCGGATACGACGCACGGTCGCCGCGTGCCGCCCCTCGGATCCGTCGAGTACCGCGATCGCACCGACGGACGGTATCTCGTCGAGATAGAAAACCGTTGCGGCCACGGCGTTTTCAGCGACCGCTGAAGGAGGCCCGCAACCGGGCGAACAGCCCGCTGTTGTGCTCGGACTGCGCCGAGAGCACCTCGGTGTGCTCACCACCGCGCATCGACTGATACTTGCGCAGCAGATCGGCCTGCTTACTGTCCAGCTTGGCCGGGACCACGATATCCAGATGCGCCACCAGATCGCCGCGCGAACTGGACCGCAGCTTCGGCATACCGTGCGCCCGCAGCACCGACACCTCCCCCGGCTGGGTACCGGCGGGGATGGTCAGTTCGGTGGGGCCGTCGAGAATGGTGTCGATGACGACCGTGGTGCCGAGCGCGGCGTCGACCATGGGAACCCGGATGGTGCAGTGCAGATCGTCACCGTCGCGGACGAAGGTGTCGTGCGGCTGCTCGACGATCTCGACGTACAGATCACCGGCCGGGCCACCACCGGGACCGATTTCGCCCTGCGCGGCCAGCCGCACCCGCATGCCGTTGGCGACACCGGCGGGAATCGGCGCGGCGATCTCGCGGCGCGCCCGCACCCGGCCGTCACCACCGCATTTGCGGCAGGGATCGGGAATGGTCTCACCGGTACCGCGGCAGGTCGGGCAGGGCCGCGAGGTCATCACCTGGCCGAGGAACGAGCGCTGCACGGTCTGCACCTCGCCGGCGCCACCACAGGTCTCACAGCGCACCGGCTTGGAGTTGCCATTGGTGCCCGAGCCCTGGCACAGATCACAGAGCACGGCGGTGTCGACCGTCAGGTGCTTGGTGACACCGACCGCGCATTCGGCCAGCGACAGCCGCGTCCGCAACAGCGAGTCGGCGCCGGGCTGCACCCGCCCGCGCGGTTTGCGCGTGCTGGTGGCGTTCATCCCGCCGAAGAACGCCTCGAAAACATCGCCCAGACCGCCGAAGCCGGCACCGGAGAATCCGCCGCCCGCACCCGCCGACTCCAAGGGGTCACCGCCCATGTCGACGATGCGCCGCTTCTCGGCATCGGTGAGCACCTCATAGGCGGTGGACACCTCGCGGAACCGCTCCTGCGCCTCCGGGTCCGGGTTCACGTCGGGGTGCAGTTCCCGGGCCAGTTTGCGGTAGGCGCGCTTGATGTCCTGATCGGACGCGTTCCGCCCGACGCCGAGGATTGCGTAGTAGTCCCGTGCCACTTGAGTCTCTAGTCCTGTTCCGAATGGTTTCGTTCAGCATCTCTGATCGCAGCAGATGCTGCCCTGTTCACTGTGGTCGACCGGCCCTCCCCTGCCGATCGGATGCGGATCCCCGGAAGGGGGCAAGCTCATCGTTCCGCGAGCACCTCACCGATATAGCGGGCCACCGCGGCGACCGAAGCGATCGTGCCGGGATAGTCCATCCGGGTCGGGCCGACCACTCCCATACCTCCCAGCACGGTACCCGGCATACCGTACCCGGTGGATACCACGGCGGTGCCGCGCATCTGCTCGAGCATGGTCTCCTCGCCGATCTGCACGGTGACCGTGCCCGGGTGCTGCGAAGCCGCGAGCAATTTCAGCACGACAACCTGCTCTTCGAGCGCCTCCAGCACGGCCCGCAGCGAGCCCGGGAAACCGAAGTCCCCGGCATTGCGGGTGAGGTTGGCCGTACCGCCGAGCACCAGCCGTTCCTCGGGATGTTCGACCAGCGTCTCCACCAGCACCGTCGATACCCGGATCAGCACGTCGCGCAGCCGGGCGGGAGCCTGTTCGGGCAGCTCGGCGACCGCGCTGGACGCCGCCGACAGGCGTTTGCCGTCCATCGCCTTGCCGAGCATGCCGCGCAGGGCGGCCATATCCTCATCGTCGATCACGGCGCCCAGGTCCACCAGACGCTGATCGACACGCCCGGTATCGGTGATAACGACCAGCAGCAGCCGGGCCGGGTTGAGCGCCACGACCTCCAGATGCCGGACCGTGGACGCCGAGACGGTCGGGTACTGCACCATCGCGACCTGCCTGGTGAGCTGGGCCAGCAACCGCACCCCGCGTCGCAGCACATCGTCGAGATCCACACCGCTTTCGAGGAATTCCATGATGGCGCGGCGTTCCGCATTCGACAGCGGCTTCACCTCGGCGATGTTGTCCACGAACTGCCGATACCCCTTGTCGGTGGGGATACGTCCGGAACTGGTGTGCGGCTGGGTGATGTAGCCCTCGGCTTCGAGCACCGCCATATCGTTGCGCACAGTGGCACTGGAAACACCGAGATTGTGTTTGTCGACCAGCGTTTTCGACCCGATCGGCTCCTTGTTCGCGATGTAATCCGCGACGATCGCGCGCAGGACCTCCAGTCGCCGCCGCTCGGTACTCGACATCGGCCCCACCTCCTCGCTGGCCATCGGGTCCGCGCGGCCGTATTCGGGCAGCATCGACCACGCGGACACCTGGTTGATCCGAACCCAGTTTAGTTCCTGTCCGCGCGAGTTCCCGCGTGTGAGGTCGCACAGTGGGTGGCAGTGCTGGAATATCCCCTGCTCGAGCAGTTATCCAACCGGGCCGCAACCCGCCTGGTCGGTAGATTTACGAGGCCGGTGGCACGAGAATCGGGTCACCCCGCCGATCCGGTCCGCACCTTGGGTGCGTTCGGGTCGTAGGGCACCGCTTTGAAATAGCTGATGCCCACCGGTTCGGTCTCCAGCCACCTGGATGGGAAGCGATCCTCGCCGGCGATCGTGCTGTCATCCCTGATGTCCGGGCACTTCGTGCCCTCGATGTATCGACTCTCATGCGGCGCGACCACCACATTGAACGGCGTCTCGAAGACCGACCGCCCGCCGACGATTCGGCACCGCTGCCACGCTTCGATCAGGTAGTACCCATCCGTATCGTTGTGACAGGTCCTCTCGATGCATGTCACACCGGCCGGAAAGGGCTGTGCCTGCGCCTGCGGAGCCGGTCCTGCGAGCACCGTCGCACACACGACGCCGACCAGTCCGGCAGCCACCAGGCACACTCTGAACACGTACACGCGAATCCTTTCGACTGATCCTCGTCATCGAAACCAGTATCGAGCCGGCCCGCCACTTCCCTGGAATCGGCATGAATCCGACTGACACCCAAGACAGTTCGGGTCCGATGCCGGATCCGTTACAGATTGCCCGATTCGCGGGCGACGAGCTCGAATTCGAGGACGCACCGTTGATCGGTCAGCACGGCCACGGAATTCAGCATCAGACCGTGCGGCGAGGCGAGCGCACGGAATTCGCCGACCCGGCGTTCACGTCCCCCGTACATCACCAGCATGGCCAAGTTGAATTCGGTGCCGGCCCGCATATTGCCGACCGGCTCGATGACCAGGACGCGGCCTGTCCGGGTGCGCGGCTTGGGTTACAGCGATCCAGAATGCGGTGCGCGTGCTCATCGTCCCAGGCGCGCAGGATGTCGACCAGCAGATACGCATCGGCACCGGCCGGAAGAGGGTCGAAGAAGCTGCCCGCCGTGACCCGTACCCGGCCGTCCAGTCCACGCGCGGTGAACGTCCGGCGAGCCCGGGCCGCGGTCGGCGCGAGATCAAGCAGATGGCCGTACACTCCGGGGTGAGCCGACACGATGGCGGCCAGCCCCTCGCTACCACCGCCGACGTCGACGATCTCGGCGAATCGAGACCAATCGAAACCAGCGACCATCCGCAGAATCTGCGCCCGTATTCGATGCACCATCTGCCGGTCGAAAGATTCACGCAGCGGCGGATTTTCGGTCAGATCGGCCCAGAATTCCTGTCCGTAGCGACGCGCGTAACCCGCCTTGCCGGTCGTGATGCTGTGCGCGAGTTCGACGAACGCCAACTCGGCGCGCCCACCTGCGGCATCCAGATGCAGCAGATCGACCAGGCCATTGCCGGCATCGGCGCACAGATTCGCCCCGAACTCGGTGGTGCGGTAACCGATGGGAGTCGACTCGACTATCCCGAGGCTCACCACATGACCGACCAGCAGTTCGAGCGCGCCCGGATCGACAGCGAGCTCGCCCGCCAATACGGCCACTGACGCTCCCTCGCCGGTGAGCCGATCCGGCAGGCCCAGCGTCACCGCCACCCGCAACGCCATCGATGTGGCGAGCCCGGCCAAGCGGCGCAACGAATCCGCATCGTCGTTGTGTCCCACGACGATCCACTGTGCCCCGCTACGGCCCAATTCGCCGACACGGCATCAGCAGTTGTCGGCGGCCTTCCCGGCAGCGGCATCCAAACCCAGCATCATCAGCAGGGAGAGGCAGTCGGTGGCATCGGTCGAATGACCGGCGACGGCCCTGGCCGCCAGTGCGTTGCGGCGCTCGGTCTCCACTTTCTCGGCCGCGCGCGCTTCGGCGAACTCGCCGTGTTCGGGGGTGGCAATGATGGGCTGTGCCTGTGACATGGTTCTCCTACCGTTGCCTCGAACCTTAGGCGGCCGCCCGGCCCGCCACAGCAGTCCCCCGCAAATTCCCGTCAGACCAGCAGGTCGCGGACCACTCCGTCGGCGAGCAGCCGCCCGCGGTCGGTCAGCACCAGGCGATCGGCGTGGACCACGGCCAGACCATCGGCGACCACCCGTTCGCAGGCCGCCCGTCCGGCGGTATCCAGCTCCGCGATCGGCAGGCCCGAGCGCAACCGGACGCCGAGCATCACCCGCTCGGTATAGCGCTCCGCACCGGTGAGCGCCTCCCATCCCGCAGCGGGGAGACCACCTCGGGCGACTCGCTCGGCATAGCGTCCCGGATGCTTCACATTCCACCAGCGCACCCCGCCCACATGGCTGTGCGCGCCGGGACCCGCACCCAGCCAGTCGCCACCGTCCCAGTACCCCAGATTGTGCCGGCATCGCGCGGAATCCGTTGCGGCCCAGTTGGATACCTCGTACCACCGCAATCCGGCGGCGGACAGCCGTGCGTCGATGCGTTCGTAGCGGGCGGCGAGGGTGTCCTCATCGGGCGCCGGTAGTTCACCGCGACGGACCTTGCGTGCCATCGCGGTACCGTCCTCGACGATCAGCGAATACGCCGAGACGTGGTCGACGCCCGCGGTCAGGACGGCGTCGAGACTGGCGTCCAGGTCGGCATCGGATTCCCCGGGGGTGCCGTAGATCAGGTCGAGATTGACGTGTTCGAAGCCGGCCGCCCGCGCCTCCCGCGCGGCAGCCACCGGACGCCCCGGAGTGTGGGTGCGGTCGAGAATGCGCAGCACATGTGAGGCGGCCGATTGCATGCCCAGCGAGATTCGGTTGTATCCGGCGGCCCGGATGCGGTCGAAGAATTGCGGGGAGGTGGATTCCGGATTCGATTCCGTGGTCACCTCGGCGGCGGGGGCCAGGGTGAAGTTCGCGCGCAGGGCATCGAGAACATCGGCCAGGCCGTCACCGCCCAGCAGCGAGGGCGTGCCGCCGCCGACGAATACCGTCGACACCGGCGGCTGCGCACGCGGCAGATCGCCGAAAGCCACTGCTGCCGAGGCCAATTCGCCGCGCAAGGCCTCGAGCCATGACTGCGGCGAGGCCGAGCTGCCCAGTTCCCCCGCGGTGTAGGTGTTGAAATCGCAGTATCCGCACCGTGTCGCGCAGAACGGGACGTGCACGTAGAGCCCGAACGGGCCGCCGCCGAAATCACGCAGCGTCGGCGCGTCGATGGTTTCGGGAGCGGGTGCGGTCACCCCACCAGTGTGCCCGGGGCGCCGCAGTGACGGTCGGCACACCCGGCCCGGTGGGCGTTCACGAAAAGGATCCGTCCGGTCTATGACGCATCTCACAAATTCGGACGCCCGTCCAGGGAATTTCCCGCCTTTCTGCGGGAAATATCACCCACCGGTCCGAAAGACCTGGCTGACATGGCACAATCAATCACATGACCGGACTTGGAGTACGACTCGTGGCGCGTCGCCATGTCGACTTCAAGCGTGTCTGCAGTGCCAGCTGTCTGCCGGATAGCCTCCGGTAGCTCGGCATTCCCCCTCCCGGTTCCAGGCGTCCGTCGTGATGCCCATCGGCCCGATTCGCTGAATACCGAAGGCGCGAGCCAGCCCCTCCCGCCTGCCGCAAGGCCTGATCAATCTTCTTCAGGAGCGACCCTATGACGTCGAGTACCGACGCCGGTCCCACCCCCGAGTCCGTTCGCGCCGATCGTGAACGTCTCGCGCGTGAGCGCCGCGCCCGTCCTCGCCCGGAGGCCGGAGCCCGGGAGCGCACCGGCAAACCGGTTCGCCGCAAATCCGAGGGCCAGTGGGCGCTCGGTTACCGGGAGCCGTTGAACGCGAACGAGCAGAGCAAGAAGGACGACAACCCGCTCAACGTTCGCGCGCGTATCGAGAACATCTACGCCAAGAACGGCTTCGACTCGATCGACAAGGGCGATCTGCGCGGCCGCTTCCGCTGGTGGGGCCTCTATACCCAGCGCGAGCAGGGTTACGACGGCACCTGGACCGGTGACGAGAACATCGACCTGCTCGAGGCCAAATACTTCATGATGCGCATCCGCTGCGACGGCGGTGCGCTGAATGTCGAGCAGGTGCGCACTCTCGGCCAGATCTCCACGGAGTTCGGCCGCGACACCGCCGATCTGTCGGATCGGGAGAACCTGCAGTACCACTGGATCGAGATCGAGAACGTCCCGGAGATCTGGCGGCGCATCGAGGGTGTCGGGCTGCAGACCACCGAGGCCTGCGGCGACTGCCCGCGCGTGGTGCTCGGTTCCCCGCTGGCCGGTGAGTCGCTCAACGAGGTCATCGACGGCACCTGGGCGGTCGAGGAGATCACTCGCCGCTACATCGGCAAGAAGGAATACTCGAACCTCCCCCGCAAGTTCAAGACCGCGATCTCCGGCCAGCAGGATGTGGTCCACGAGATCAACGACGTGGCCTTCATCGGTGTGGAGCATCCCGAGCACGGTCCCGGTTTCGACCTGTGGGTCGGCGGCGGCCTGTCCACCAATCCGATGCTCGCTCAGCGCGTCGGCGCGTGGGTACCGCTCGAGGAGGTGCCGGATGTGTGGGAGGCGGTCGTCTCGCTGTTCCGCGATTACGGCTATCGCCGGCTGCGCACCAAGGCGCGGCTGAAGTTCCTGATCAAGGACTGGGGCGTCGAGAAATTCAGGGAAGTTCTCGAAACCAAGTACCTGCAGCGCAAGCTCATCGACGGCCCGGCGCCGGAGAAGCCCACCCGCCCCATCGATCACGTGGGCGTGCAGAAGCTGCGCAACGGGCTCAACGCGATCGGCTTCTCCCCCATCGCGGGCCGCGTCTCGGGCACGATCCTGACGAAGGTCGCCGACGCGGTCGAGCGCATCGGCGCCGACCGGATCCGGTTCACTCCCTACCAGAAGCTCGTGGTGCTCGACGTTCCCGACGACAAGATCGAGGAACTGATCGCCGAGCTGGAACCGCTGGGACTGCAGGCCCGTCCGTCGGCGTGGCGGCGAAACCTGCTGGCCTGCAGTGGCATCGAGTTCTGCAAGTTGTCGTTCGTGGAGACCCGTAAGCGTTCGCAGGTGCTCGCGCCCGAACTCGATCAGCGCTTGGCCGATATCAACGCGCAGCTCGACGTGCCGGTCACTATCAATATCAACGGCTGCCCCAACTCCTGCGGCCGTTCGCAGATCGCCGATATCGGCTTCAAGGGCCAGTTGGTCGACGACGGCGACGGGAATCAGGTCGAGGGCTACCAGGTTCATCTGGGTGGCACCCTCGGGCTCGACGCCGCCTTCGGTCGCAAACTGCGCCAGCACAAGGTCACCAGCGACGAGCTCGGCGACTACATCGAGCGCGTCGTGCGCAACTTCGTGAAGAACCGCGACGGGGGCGAGCGGTTCGCGCAATGGGCTGTCCGCGCCGACGAAGCCGACCTTCGGTAACGGGAGATATCAGTTATGGCAACCACTTTGGACAAGCTGAGCGAATCCGAGCTGCGCAGGATCGCCGAAGACGGTGCGGCGCGACTGGGTTCGGATGCTTCGGCCACCGAACTGCTGCAATGGACCGAGGAAACCTTCGGTACCAACTACATCGTCGCCTCGAATATGCAGGACGCGGTGCTGGTGCAGCTGGCCGCGCAGACCCGGCCGGGTGTCGACATTCTCTTTCTGGACACCGGTTATCACTTCGCCGAGACCATCGGCACCCGGGACGCGGTCGAGACGGTGTATGGCGTGAACATCGTGAATGTGCGGCCCGAACACTCTGTCGCGGAACAGGATCAGCTGCTGGGCAAGGACCTGTTCGCTCGCGATGCCGCTGAATGCTGCCGCCTGCGCAAGGTGGTGCCGCTGAAGAATTCGCTGGCCCCCTACAACGCCTGGGTGACCGGCATCCGGCGGGTGGAGTCCCCGACCCGGGCCAACGCCCCCCTGATCTCCTTCGACGAGGGCTTCGGCCTGGTGAAGATCAATCCGATCGCCGCCTGGTCCGATGACGAGATGGCCGCCTATATCGAGGAGCACGGCATTCTCGTCAACCCCCTTGTCGAGGAGGGTTATCCGTCCATCGGTTGCGCTCCGTGCACACGGAAACCGGAACCTGGATCCGATCCGCGAAGCGGCCGCTGGGCCGGCCTCGCCAAGACCGAATGCGGGTTACACAGCTCATGACTTCAACCGTGACAGAAACCGAGTTCAAGACTCGTACCGCGAGTGAGGGATTCGATACCCTCGCCGCCCTCGAAAGCGAAGCCATCCACATCTTCCGTGAGGTGGCGGGCGAATTCGAACGCCCGGTGATCCTGTTCTCCGGCGGTAAGGACTCCACGGTCCTGCTGCATCTGGCGATCAAGGCGTTCTGGCCGGCGCCGCTGCCGTTCGCGCTGCTGCACGTGGACACCGGGCACAACCTGCCCGAGGTCCTCGCCTTCCGCGACAAGGTGGTCGACAAGTACGGGCTGCGGCTGCACGTCGCGTCGGTGGAGGACTACCTCGCCGACGGCCGGCTCACCGAGCGTCCCGACGGCATCCGCAACCCGCTACAGACCGTGCCACTGCTCGACGCCATCAACGAGAACCGATTCGACGCGGTCTTCGGCGGTGGCCGTCGCGACGAGGAACGCTCGCGCGCCAAGGAGCGCATCTTCTCGCTGCGTGACGCCTTCGGGCGCTGGGATCCCAAACGGCAGCGACCCGAACTGTGGAACCTGTACAACGGCCGCCACGCACCCGGTGAGCATGTGCGCGTATTCCCTATTTCCAACTGGACCGAGCTGGACATCTGGCGCTACATCGCCCGCGAGAACGTCGAACTGGCCGGCATCTACTACGCCCACGAGCGCCCGGTCTACCAGCGCGACGGGATGTGGATGACCCCCGGTTCCTGGGGCGGCCCCGCCGATGACGAGGAACTGGTGGTCAAGTCGGTGCGCTACCGCACTGTCGGCGACGGATCCACCACCGGCGCGATTCTTTCCGATGCCGCGGACAACGAGGCGATCCTCGCCGAGGTCGCGGCGTCGCGACTCACCGAACGTGGTGCGACCCGCGGTGACGACCGCGTCTCCGAGGCCGCCATGGAAGATCGCAAGCGAGAGGGCTATTTCTGATGAGCGAGTGGAGTTTGCGGAACGAGCAGACAAAACAGCCCGATCTCCTCCGTCTCGCGACCGCCGGCAGTGTCGACGACGGCAAGTCCACACTGGTCGGACGCCTGCTCTACGACACGAAGTCGGTGCTGGCCGATCAGATCGACGCGGTCACCCGCGCCTCGGTCGACAAGGGCCTGGCAACCCCGGATCTGTCTCTGCTGGTCGACGGCCTGCGTGCGGAGCGGGAACAGGGCATCACCATCAATGTCGCCTACCGCTACTTCGCCACGCCCCAGCGGTCCTTCGTGCTCGCCGATACGCCGGGACATGTGCAGTACACCCGCAACACCGTGTCCGGTGCTTCGACCGCACAGCTGGTGATCCTGCTGGTCGACGCCCGCAAAGGTGTTATCGAGCAGACTCGCCGCCACGCCGCGGTGATGGCGCTGCTGGGTGTGCCGAAGCTGGTGCTCGCGGTCAACAAGATCGATCTGGTCGACGACGCGGAGGCCGTGTTCAAGCAGATCGTCGCCGAATTCACCGAGCTGACAACGAAACTCGGCTGGTCGGCCGAGGACATCGTGGAGATCCCGGTCTCGGCGCTGCACGGCGACAACATCGCCTCGCGCTCGGACAGCACCCCGTACTACGACGGGCCCTCGCTGATCGAGCACCTCGAATCGGTACCGGTGGATGCCGACAGCACCGGCCTCCACCAGGTCGGGCTGCGCTTCCCGGTGCAGTACGTGATTCGTCCGCGCACCGCCGAGCACCCGGACTACCGCGGTTACGCGGGCCAGGTCGCGGCCGGTGTGGTCCGCAAGGGCGACGAGGTCGTGGTGCTGCCCTCGGGTATCCGCACCACGGTCGAGCGGATCGACACCGCCGATGGTGAGCTCTCGTTCGCGCAGCCCGGCCGCAGTGTGACGCTGTTGCTCTCCGACGAGGTCGACATCTCGCGCGGTGACACCATCGTCGCCGCCGCCGATGCGCCCGAGCCGATCGACTCGTTCGACGCCACTGTGTGCTGGCTCGGTGACAAGCCACTGCGGCCCGGTGCGCGACTGCTGCTCAAGCACGGCACCCGCACCACCCAGGCGATCGTCGGCACCCTCATCGAGCGGTTCGACGAGCAGAATCTGGCTTCCGATCCGAATCCGGAATCGCTGGCACTCAACGATATCGGCCGCATCGCGGTGCGGGTCGCCGAGCCGATCGCCGCCGACGACTACCGGGTCAACCGCTATACCGGCAGCTTCTTGCTGATCGATCCCGCGGGCGGGAACACACTGGCCGCCGGACTGGTCGGTGACGTGCTGACCTCGGTCGAGGTCGGTAGCTGAGATGGGCTCCGGGGCCTTGGCGCGTGGTGAGCGGATGCTGTTCACCACGCGTGCTCTGCCCTCCGGCGCAACGGCGCACCTGCGCCGGATCGGTATCGTCCGGGGCGGGCGGTCCCGGCGGCCACCGGCATTCATCGGGGTCGCGCACGGCAGCCGCGATCCGCGCTCGGCCGCGACCGTATCCGCGGTGGTCGCCGATATCGCGCGGCAGCGGTCCGATCTCGATGTGCGCCTGGCCTTTCTGGACCTGAACACGCCGTCGGTGGATCAGGTGATCGACGCCGTTGCCGCACAGGGACATACCGAGGCGATCGTGGTTCCGCTGCTGCTGGGCAGCGCCTTTCACGCACGAGTCGATCTGCCCGGCATCCTCGCCGCCGCGCGGTCCCGGCATCCGTTGCTGCGCATCACACAGGCGGATGTGCTGGGCACCGATCACCGTCTGGTGACCGCGCTACGCGACCACGTGTCGAATACGGGAGCCGATCCCGCCGATGCGGGGCTCGGTATCGCGGTCGCCGCGGTCGGTTCGTCCTCCGCGGCCGCCAACCGGATCACCGCACAGGTCGCCGCCGCCCTGGCCGCGAGCACGTCCTGGCAGACCACGATCTGCTTCGCGACGGCGGAACCATCATTGCCGCAAGCGGTTTCGGAACTTCGGCACCGAGGCGCCCGGCAGGTGATCGTCGCCCCGTGGTTCCTCGCCCCGGGCCTGCTGACCGATCGTCTCGCCGCCGCCGATCGCACGCTGCGACATGCGGCCACCATCGGTTCCCACCCACTGCTGCGCGATGTCGCACTCGATCGCCACGACACCGCCGATCGGGTGCATCTCGAATTGTCCGCGTAGACCGATCGGCGGACGGACCTACCACGTCCGCTCCTCGATGCGGCGCCGGCGGGCGCGCGGGTCAATTCCCGAACCAGCGCTCCAGGACCAGCGCGGCGCCGTCCTCGTCGATATCGGCGGTGGTTTCGTCGGCGGCCGCCACCGCCGCGGGCACCGCATTACCCATGGCGACGGAATGGTGTGCCCAGGTGAGCATTTCGACATCGTTGTAGCCATCGCCGATGGCGAGCGTGGCCTCGGCCGGGATATCGAGTGCGAGCCGCAACTGTTCCAGGGCCCAGCCCTTGGATACGCCCTCCTTGGAGGCGACCAGCCACGGCTCGTCCTCACCGTGCACCCAACCGGCGCCGGGCAGATCCAGCTCGCCCACGGTCTCGATCATCTCGGCCAGACTGCCCCCAGGCCACCATCCGTTGAGCCGGGTGGTCGGTTCCAGGCTCAACTGGGCATCGTCGACGAAACGGAATTCGCCGAGCCGGAAGCTGCCCGGGTAGGGGCCGGTGGCCCAGGTACCCACCCCGACCTTCTCCACCGACAGCACCACATCGGGCAGGATCGATCGCAACCGCGCCACTGCCGGCTCCGCGTCGAAGGTGTGCACCGCCAACGGCTCCCAATTCGAAACATCGACGTGCACAGCACCGTTCGAGCACAGCGCCTGGCCTTCCGCCAACCCCAGTTCCTCCATCACCAACCGGGTCGCCAGCAGGGTGCGGCCGGTCGTGATCACCACATGCACCCCCGCGTCGGCCGCGGCACGCACCGCGGCACGCACTCGCGGACTCATGGGCGCACCCGCCTGCAGGATGGTCCCGTCGACATCGAGAGCAATCAGTTGCGGACTGTTCACCGCGTCATTGTCGCCGATCATGCAACTGCGCTTGCATCGCGATCGGCGTTACTCGACGGTATCCACCGCACAAATACATGACGCGTCAATTACAGGTCCGGATTCCGCCAGCTCGACCGCGCTCCACCGGCTTGACTGAGTCGTGCGACGAGATCGCATGGCAGCCAATAGATATGGAGACAACAATGGACAACCGATTCGAATCGAAGGTCGTACTGATCACCGGCGCGACCAGCGGCGTGGGTGCGGCGGTCGCCCGCCGGGTCGCGGCGGAGGGCGCCGCTGTGGTGCTGGGCGCACGCGGCAAACAAGCGGGTGACCGGATCGTCGACGAGATCCGGGCCGTCGGCGGTCGCGCGGTCTTCGTCCCGACCGATGTGACGGTCGCCGAGGATGTGGCCCGCCTGACGCGCACCGCGGTCGACGAGTTCGGCGGCCTGCACGCGGCGTTCAACAACGCCGGCGCGGTCGGCGCCGCCGGGCCGATCCAGGACATCGACGAGGCGGGGTGGCGAGCGGAGCTGGAACTGAACCTCACCGGGGTGTATTACGGTCTGCGGTACCAGATCCCGGCGTTGATCGCCTCCGGCGGCGGCGCGGTGCTCAACAACGCGTCGAATCTGGGCGTGGTGGGCATGGCGTCGGTCGCACCGTACGTCGCCGCCAAACACGGCGTCGTCGGATTGACCCGCGCGGTCGCCCTGGAAACCGCCGAGCAGGGTGTTCGGGTGAACGCGCTGGTCTCGGGCGCGGTGGACACTCCGGCCTTCCGATCCTCGATGGGCGCCACACCGGAGGGCGCGGCCGCGGTCGCCGCACTGCACCCACTGGGCCGGATCGCGCACGCCGACGAAATCGCCTCACTGTGCGCGTACCTGCTGTCCTCCGAGGCGAGCTTCGTCACGGGCGCGGCGGTCGCCGTCGACGGCGGTTTCACCGCCCGGTAGTCCCGCACGTCACCGATAGATCTCGGCCAGCTCGGCCGCCAGTGCGGCCAGCTCGAGCCGAATCGACTGGGGAGCAATGACTTCGAGTTGATTGCCGAATCCTGCGAGTTGTTCGGCGATCGCCCGGGGCATGTGCGCGGTGACCCGAAGCCGGACCCGGCCGTCGTCGGCCCGGCCGTCGTCGACGCAGTGCCGGCCCAGGCGATCGCGCAGCACCGGGACTAGATCGGTGCGGGCACCGCCCACCAGCGCCCAGCCTCCGCCGCGGCCCGGCTGCGGGTACACCGGGACACCGGCCGACGACAGTGCCTCGAGGTCGCGCCGGGCGGTCGCCACCGAGACCTCGAGTTCGGTGGCGATCTCGGCGGCGGTGACGCGGCCCCGGTTCTGCATCAGCAGCAGGGTGGCAATCAGACGATCGGCGCGCATGAAGAAATTCTCCCGCTGAAAGTGCTCATTTGGTGAGCACTTTACCGGGCAGAGTCTTCTTCGACACCCGGGCACCGGGCTCCGGGCAGACAGAGGAGCGATCGATGTTGCGAGGAATGACCACGGTGTCCTATTTCGCCGACGACCTGGCCGCCGCCGCGCGGTGGTACAGCGAAATACTCGATACGAAGCCATATTTCGAGGTGCCCGGATATGTCGAGTTCCGGATCGGTGACTACCGGCACGAACTCGGCATCATCGACCGGCGGTACTCTCCCGACCCCGGTCCCGCACGCCCGGGCGGCGCACTGCTGTACTGGCACGTCGACGATGTGAACGAGTCGCTGAATCGACTGCTGGCACACGGTGCCACGGAGTACGAGCCCCGCACCGAACGCGGCGAGGGCTTCGTGACGGCGTCGGTGATCGATCCGTTCGGCAATATCCTGGGAATCATGTCGAACCAGCACTATCTGGACGTACTCGCACACCACACCGGGTAGACACCGGAGCTCAGTGGTGGAAGCCGCCGAATCCGCCGCCGTGGAATCCGCCCGGAACCGAACCCATACCGCCCCCGTGGAATCCGCCGCCGGGCACCACACCGGTGCCGAGTCCGCCGGGACGGCCCGGCGAGACGACACCCGGACGCACCGGGGCGGGAGCCGCCGGGACGCCCGGTGCGCTGTTGGTTCCACCCGGACGGGTCCCGATGCCGGCACCGGCTCCCGGCTTCGAGGCCGTACCCGCGCCGGGCGCGGTGCCGGTACCGGGTGATGCGCCGGCGCCGGGTGACGTACCCGCGCCCGAACCGGGGGCACTGTCGGCGCCGGAGTCGGCTCCCATCGATGGACCGGAAGACGGTGTCCCCGTTGATGAATTCGCGCCGCCCGAATGCGTCGGCCCGCCCGAATTCGCGCCCCCACCGGCGTTCGCGGGGTCGGCCGCCGAACCCGCGTCGTCCGAGGGATTCGCGGCGGGCCCGGAGTGCGCACCGGAATCCTGAGACGCCCCGGGATTCGTGGTATCGGACGAACTGTCGGCGCCGGAATCACTCGTGTTCGACGAAGAGGCCCCGGGGGACGACGGTTCCGCGGACGAATTCTCCCCTGCGGGTTGTGATTCCGAACCGGAACCGGCCGTTGTGTCCGAAGCACCGGGATTCGCGGGCGATCCGCCGTCGTCGCTGTCGGATGTTCCCGAGCCGGCGGTGCCGCTGTTGCCGGGTGATGAGCTCGCACCCGGCGCCGCGGCGTGCGCGGACGAGGAATCGCCCGGCACGCTGCCGGGAGCGGGCCCGCTCGCGACCGGATCGCTGATCGGGGCGGGTGCGGGCGGGGTGTCGCCACCGGGTCCCGAAGAATGGCCGGGTGCACCGGTATCGCCGCCGGGGTCGGGAGATCCGCCGGGCGGCTTCGTCGATCCCTGATCACGCCCCGGCAACCACGTTCCGGGCAGTGTTCGGGCCGCATTCCCTACCGCGAGCGCGGCTGCCGCGCCCGAGGACGCGAACGGCAGTGGATTGGTGAATCGCGCGGGGTCGGCGTAGGCACCGCCCCGGGGCGGCTCGCACGGCGTTCCGGCGCCGAATGTCCGCACCGCATCGTCGGTCTGCCCCGTCATGGCTCTCGAAAGGCTTTGCGCCGCACCAGAATAGGCACGCAGCGTGGGCATCGATGATCCCATGAGACCCTCGGCGCGAGCCGCCAGTGCCGCGAATCCGACACCCAGGCCGGGTAGCCGCGGCCCGTCGAGTTGCTCCCGCAGCGCCTGCTCGGGACCGGCCAGGGCCGGACCGAACTCCATGACCGGTCCGTCGGTTCCGATCGGGCCGCCACCGATCATGGTCGCCGCGGACATCGCCAGCGCGGACACCACCGCGGCCGACGACGCGACCGCCGCCACCCGGGCATATCGCCCGGCATTGCCGGTACCACCCGCGAATCGGGCCGCTGCGATCGCCGCACCGGTCGCGACGGTATGCGCCGGATCCGGCGCCACCACCACGGGCAGCCCGAGTTCGGCCAGTACCTCGGCGACCTCGGCCGGCCGGGCGGCGCCACCGACAAGCAGTACCCGGTCGATGTCCTCGATCCCGATCCGCGCGCCCTTCAGGCATTCCCGCACGACACGCAGCGACGTGCGGACGTGCCAGGATCGCAGACGCCGAGTGTCCTCCGCCGGAACGACTTTCGATACCGGCAGGGGCAGGTCGGGTGCCAGCGCTCTGGCATAGCGAGCCAGCATCGCACCCAGCGGACGGCCACCGTAGGAGTCGGATCGGACGCCGGGTCCCACCATGCCGCGCTGATCCCACTCGGACTCGGTGCGGACCACCGCCACATCCAGGGTGTTGGCGCCCAGATCGTAGACCAGGGTGGAACCCGTTGCGGAGACACCGAATTCGGCATCGAGCCATTCGGCCGCGGCCACCGGCTCGGGCATCAGGATCACATCGAACGTCCCGGCCCGATGCAGCGCGAACTGCAGTGCCGCGAGCTGCCGCGAGGTGTAGCAGGCCGGATAGGTGAGCACCGGCCCGCATTCCGGATCACCGGCTCCGACGAGGTAGGTGGCCACCGCGGCCACCAGTTCCGCCGAGGACCAAACCCGGCCACCCAGCGACACCGGCTCACGAAATGTGGTGAGATCGGCGAAATCCGTGACCACCGGTGCGAATCGGGGCGTTCCACCGACTCGCACCGCACCCGACCGATCGAAGGTGACCGCCGTGCGGCGCACGCGGACCGCGGGTCTGTCGCCATCACCGGCCGTGGCCGCACACACGGAGTTCACCGAGCCGATGCTCATGCCGAAACCAACCGTCATTGCCATCCCGTCAACGCACCGAGACCACGGCCCGAGGCGATTCCCGATGGGATCACACGCATGGTCGCGGTCGTTTACCAAATAGCGCCAACAGGTTAGCTGGTCGGTCTCGATTGCGGAAACCGAATGGGCGGAAAAGGTTTCAAACACACTGGTCAATCAAGCAAAGCACCTGATGGATCGGCATCTGATTCAAGATCAGCGAATTGAATTCATACACTGCAGGAAAGTAGCTGGTGAAACTGACTACTTCACAGTATTTTTCGGTGAAAACCGACCGCTGTTCTTTTCGATCGCGCTGTCGACATTCGCGTTACCGACATAACGCGCGGCATTCCGGACAGCTGGACCGTTGCTCGGCCGAGCCGAGCCGCCGCTGCCCACAGAAACGGCGAACGCCCCCGATCCGGAAATCGAGGGCGTTCGCGGCACTTGCCGAACCGAATCCCGCCCTATGTCGGATATTTCAGACTCGGGCGAGCTTGCGCTTCCACCACGGCTGCGCGGCCGCGCCACCGCGCACCGCGTCGGGGCGGCGGCGCTGTACCAGCCGATCGAAATCGGCGGCACCGTCCACGGGCCGCGGCAGGCGGCCGGCATTGAAATCATCGACCAGTTGGCGCACCGTCTGCTGCGCACAGGACTTGTTCGTCCCGATGAAGCCGGTGGGGCCGCGCTTGATCCAGCCGGTCACATAGGTTCCCGGCACCACCGATCCGCCGGCGGCGTCGAGTACCCGCCCGTCCGCGTTCGGAATCACTCCGGCCGCCTCGTCGAACGGCACCCCGGGCACGGCCACCCCGCGATATCCGACCGACGCGAGAACCAGTGCGGTGTCGAGGGTTTCGGTGTCACCGGTGGCGACCGCACGTGCCATACCGTTGTCGTCGGGTACCAACTCGTTGCGCGCCAACTCGATTCCGGTCACCTTGCCGGTGCCGGCCAGCGCGACCGGTGAGGACAGATAGCGGAAGACGATCCGTCGCCGCGAACCCGCGGGCCGATCGGCGACGCCGCGCAGCAACTTCAGCTTCTGCGCCACCTTCTGGGGCGTCTCGGCGGTCGGTTCCGGCACCTCGCCCTCGACGACGATATCGATATCCGAACCCAGCAGGCCCACGAATTCCGGCACGGTGAAGGCGGATTCGGCCGGGCCGCGCCGGCCCACGATCACCACTTCCTCGATCTTGCTGTTCCGCAACGCCGTCAATGCCGTCGGCGAGATCTCGGTGGTGTCGAGCAGTTCGGGATCCATGGTGAGGATGCGGGCCACATCGAGGGCCACATTGCCGTTGCCGATGATCACCGCACGCCGCTGCGACAGATCGAAGGTGTGCCGCGCGTAATCGGGATGGCCGTTGTACCAGGCCACGAATTCGGTCGCCGACAGACTTCCGGGCAGTCCCTCACCGGCGATGCCGAGCTTGCGATCCGACGAGGCGCCGACCGCGTAGATCACCGCGTGGAAGTGATCGAGCAGTTCCGACTGCGAAATATCCTGGCCGACAGCAACATTCAGATACGAACCGAATCCCGGCTGCGCGGAGATCACATCGAACAGCTTGCTCACCTGCCGAGTGCGGGTGTGATCGGGCGCCACACCGTGACGCGCCAGGCCGTAGGGCACCGGCAGCCGGTCGAAGACCGTCACCGCCACCTCCGGCTGGGTGAGCAGTTCGTCCGCGGCGTACATCGCCGACGGGCCCGAGCCCACGATCGCGACCCGCAACGGGCCCCGATCGGTGTCGACCTCGGCGGCGGGAACCGGCTTGGCCAGCAGGTCCCGCGGCCGTGCCTGCCGATAGAAATCGGCATTGATCTCGATGAACGGCTTCTGTTCGTCGGTGAGCTTCTTCGACGAGGTGATGGCGTCCACCGGGCAGGCCGTGGCGCAGGCACCACAGTCCACACAGGCCGCCGGATCCACGTACAGCATCTCCGCCGTGCGGAAGTCCGGCTCGTCCGGTGTGGGATGGATGCAATTGACCGGGCACGCGTAGACGCAGGAGGCGTCGCTGCAGCACGACTGGGTGACTACATACGGCACTGTATGGCTACCCTTCAGGCGGCTTTGGTCTTGGCGCGCTGCGGCTCCGAACGGTACCGGCTGGCCGGACCGTCGATCTTCAGCAGCTTCCAGACACTCTTCGAGATCGGATTGATCAGGCCGAGATCCTTGGCCAGCGCGCGCACGTCGATGAAGTAGTCGGCGAAGGTCTGCTGCGCTTCCTCGGAGCCGTAGAACAGTTCCTTGCGGACACTCTCGGGGATGTCGAACTCGTCGAAGAACGACTTCGGCGGGGTCGCGATGGACCGGCCGAGGATCCACATCACGATCGGCATGGCCAGCGACAGCACGAACTTCGCGCCCGCATTCGACTCCGGCACATGCTTCTTCAGGAATTCGTGCGCGAAGGAGATGTGGCGCGCTTCCTCGGCGACGTGGATCGCCATCACGCCGCGCATGATCGGATGCACTTCCTCACCGGAACGCAGGATCGACTTCTGGATGTGGTCGATCGGTTCCTCACCGGCGAGCACCGCCATGAAGAACAGGTTCGGGAACCGGGCCGCGACCGGCGCGGCGAAGTATCGGAGCTTGCGGACCAGCGGGCCCATGCCCGGCACGTCGATGCCGATCCGGTTGACCATCTCCTGGAACATCAGGGTGTGGTTGTGCTCCTCGATCATCTCGTGGGAGCAGTATCGGAATTCGGGCGAGCCGTTGGGCAGGCTGAAGTTGTGCGTGGCCATGCCGCTGATCAGGATCGACTCGAACTGCAGGCCGACCTTGGCCACATTGGCCTGGCGGTACTTGCCGAGGGCGATCTTGCGCTCCTCCGGCAGTGCCTTGTACCAGGGGTGACGCCCCAGCGGATCGGCGGATTCCGGAAGAATCCACCGCTGCTCACCGGCATCGGCGGCGAAGTCGGGATTGTCCCAGTCGATATCGGTGAAGGGATCGAAATGCTTGTTGACCGAGCCCTCGGACAGCAGAAGCAGTTTCTGGGCGTATGCCATGGCCTCGGCGACCACGGGGTCTACTTCGGGCGTCGCGGCAACGGACATCGTCGTCACAGCCTCTCCATCTCGTGGGTAACTGTTTCCCATAGTTACACCTACGGGGACGGAGGTCAACACGCATACCCGGACAGGAGGGATACGATCGCGCAACCATCGCGCCCGATCATGAAAACCGCAGCTCACGAGTGACAGAAGAGGCATTACCGGGACGTACTGTGCCGGGCGTCACATCGGATGAATCGGGCGGCGAGACGGCTCCGCGAGTAACCGAACGTGGCGGCACCCACATAGCAATTCATCCCATGCCCGGACTAAGCTACAACTTGTGTCTAAGACGTATTCAGCAGCCGAGCGCGCCTATCGGGAGATCAAGGAACGCATCCTCACCGGGGCTCTGCCTGGCGGCGAGCTGATCAGCGAGGGCGAGATCGCGACCGATCTCGGCACCTCGCGCACCCCCGTCCGTGAGGCCTTCCTCCGGCTGGAGACCGAAGGCTGGATGCGGCTGTACCCCAAACGCGGCGCGCTGGTTGTGCCCATCCCCTCCCACGAGGCCGAGCACGTCGCCCATGCCCGGTATGTGGTGGAGACAGCGGCGGTGCGGGCGCTGGCGAGCGAGGAGCGCGGCGAACTCGGTGCGGCACTGCATGATTCGCTCACCCGCCAGCACGAGCTGCTCGCGGAACTCGGCAACTCCGATCCGCAGGTACTCGCGCGGTTCGCGACCGAGGACACCGACTTTCATCGCGCCTACGTCGTCGCGGCCGGCAATCCGCTGCTCACCGGGTTCTACGACTCGCTGCGCGAACGGCAGCGGCGAATGAACAGCGCCGCCCTGCACCGCGCACCGATGAATGTGGACCGCATCGTCGAACAGCACGCGCGGCTGGCATTTCTGATCGCCGCCGGGGACACCTCGGCATTCGACACCGCGCTCGCCGAACATCTGGCGGGCGTGCATCAGCTGGAACTGAAAGGACTCCGATGAGCGCGCCCGCCGCCGTCGACCACTTACCGAAGAATCACGCGGCCGGTATCCGATCCGCGCGCGTGGTGGGGTGTGGCGGCGGCCGTGTTCGCGATCGCCTGGGGCGGTAACGAATTCACGCCGCTGCTGGTGATGTACAAGAACGACGGACTGCCGGTCACCACCGTCGATCTGCTGCTGTTCGAATACGTCCTGGGGATCGTGCCGGCGCTGCTGATCGGCGGACCGCTGTCGGATCGGTACGGCCGGCGCCGGTTGATGCGGCCCGCACCGCTGATCACCGCCCTCGGTTCGACCCTGCTGGCCTTCGGCTCCGGTGTGGTGCCGATGCTGTCGATCGGACGGGTGCTGTGCGGTATCGGACTGGGGCTGGCCATGGCGGTGGGTAGCAGCTGGGTCAAGGAGCTGTCGCAACCGCCGTTCGGGCCGGAGTCGGCACTGGGCACCGGGGCACGCCGTTCGGCGATGAGCCTCACCGCCGGCTTCGCCATCGGCGCCGGGGTGGCCGGGGTCCTGGCCCAGTGGGCGCCGTGGCCGTCGACCCTCGCCTATCTGATCAATGTCACGCTCTGCCTGATCGCGGCGGTGTGGGTACGGCGAGCACCGGAAACCGTGGTGCCGCAACCGGTTCGGAAACCCCTGCGCGAGGATCTGCGGATCCCGGCAGCCGGTCATCGGCGGTTCCTGGGTGTCGCGCTGCCGCTGGCACTGTGGCTGTTCACCGCGGCCGCGACCGCCTACGCCATCCTGCCGACACTGGCGGCCGACCGCATCGCCGGTACCCCGATCGCCTTTTCCGCCCTGATCACGGTGATCACCCTCGGCTGCGGATTCGCCATCCAATCGGTGGCGCGCCGGATCGATCTGCCGGGTACCGCGCGGATCGCGGTGCTGTCGCTGGTTCTCACCACGATCGGGATGGCGATGTCGGTGTACGCGGCGGCGTCGCTGGCGCTGTGGGCGGTCGCGATCACCGCGGCAGTACTGGGATGTGGTTACGGCATCGGCCTGGTCGCCGGGCTGCAGGAGATAGAGCGGATCGCCCGGCCCGATGATCTGGCCGGGCTGACCGCGGTGTTCTACTCGGTGAGCTACCTGGGATTCGGCTCGCCCGTACTGCTGGCGTTGCTGCACAACACACTGCACGTCGGGTATCCGTTGATGTTCGCCGTCGGTGCTGTGATCGCGGTGGGCTGCCTGACGGTGGTGCTCGCCAACTATCGCGACGACACGGTCGACACCGAATCGACCGCGGCCGAGCACTCCCCCGCCTGAGCGCTACACCGGCGGGAGATAAGCCACCTGAATCATCTCGTTGCCGCCTCGGGTCACGAGTGTGCCGCGCCCCACGGGCAGCTTGGTCGACCGGATATCGCCGATGATCTTGCCCTCGTCCTTGGGGGCGCTCATCAACAGCGCGTCGACGGACAGATCCTTCATCCCGCCGAGCACCTTGTCGTACAGGGCACGCGAGGCGCCACCGGCACGCCGGGCCACGATCAGATGCATTCCGACATCGCGTGCCTGCGGCAGGAATTCCAGCAGCGGCTGCAATGGATTCTCCGCCAGGGCGACCATGTCGTAATCGTCGACGACGATGTAGATCTCCGGCCCGCTCCACCAGCTGCGCTCGCGCAGCTCCTTCGGGGTGATATCCGAGCCGGGAATCCGATTGGACAGGTAGCGCGCGACCTCCTTGATCATGCCGACCGAAGTCTGTGACGAGGTCGAATATCCGGCCAGCTGCTCACCCTCGATAACCCCGAGCATGGTGCGGCGATAGTCGATCAGAATGACCCGTGCCTGCTCCGCATTCGAATTCTCGACCACACCCATGACGATATTGCGCAGCATCGTCGTCTTCCCGCATTCGACATCGGCGAACACCATGAGGTGCGGCTGCGCGCCGAAATCCAGGACCACCGGCTGCAATTCGGATTCGTCGATGCCGACGATCACGCGGGTCGGCCCGAGCTCGATGCGCTGACGGCGGGCGGTTTCCATGATGTGCTCACGCGGAATCTCCAGCGGGAGCATGCGCACATCCGGCGCCCGGCTGTCGCCGTGGAGCTCGTTCAGCTGCCGTTTGGCCTCACTCACCCCCTCCGAGAGCGTTTGCGCGTCGGAGGCGGAATCCAGCCGGGGCAGCGCGATCAGCATATGCAGACTGTCGGGTGTCAATCCGCGTCCCGGCCGCCCCACCGGGACGAGTACGGCTGTGCGGCGATCCATTTCGGAATCGCTCGGATCACCCAGTCGCAGCTCGAGTCGGGTACCAATGAGATCCCGGACGACGGGCCGAATCTCGGCCCACCGGCCGGCCGCGAGCATGAGATGGATACCGTAGGATAGACCGCGGGCGGCCAGCGAATTGAAAGCCGGTTCGAGTGCGTCGAATTCGTCCCGGATGGTCGCCCATCCGTCCACGACGAGGAACACATCGCCGAACAGATCCTCCGACAGCGGATCCGCCGCGCGTTCGGCCGGCGGCAGCTGGGCGAGATATGCCTTGCGCTTGCGGAATTCGGCGATCGACTCGATGCCGAGCTCACGGAAGCGCTCCTCGCGTTGATGCAGCAGCGTGTTCATCTCGGCGATGGTGCGCCGGACCCGGTCGACCTCCAACCGCCCTGCCACCGAACCGACATGCGGTACATCGGCCAAACCCGACAGCGTGCCACCACCGAAGTCCAGACAATAGAACTGGATCTGCTCGGGGGTGTGTGTGGCCGCGGCCGACATGATGACGGTGCGCAGCGCGGTGGACTTACCCGACTGCGGGCCGCCGACCACGGCCAGATTGCCCAGTGCGCCCGACAGATCGATCATGAGCACATCGCGACGCTGTTCGTAGGGTTTGTCGATGACGCCGATCGGCATCCAGAGCTGACCGTGCCGATTGACCGGCGACTTCCAATCCGGATCGGGGAGCAGCATATCCACCGAGGGCGATTCGTCCAGCGGCGGCAGCCACACCTCGTGCGCCGGCCGGCCGTGCCCGTTCAGCCGCGAGACCACCGTTTGGAGCAGGGTCGCGGGCACACCGCCCTCACCCGGCCCGGAGCTCGGCTCCTCGAGCTCCGCACCGACCTCGCCGGGCGGGGGCGGCAGTGCCGGAAGTCCGCGCGGCCCGGCACTTTCCCGGCTGGGCGGCAGTTCTGGTGCCTCGACCTCGGAGGCGGTGAAGACCAACGGCACCTGTCCACCGACCGCCCCGCCGCCGACCTGCCGGCCGCCCTGCGGCGAGACATACGGTCCCGACACGTAGGCCGCGTTGAAACGCAAGGGATCGTCGGCATCGCTCTTGAGATACGCCGAACCGGGGACGCTGGGCAGGTGGTAGGCGTCGGTGATACCGAGCACCGCTCGCGACTCGTTGGCCGAGAAGGTACGAAGACCGATGCGATAGGACAGATGGCTGTCCAGTCCACGCATCTTGTTCTCCTCGAGCCGCTGCGAGGCCAGCAGCAGGTGCACCCGCAGCGAACGGCCGAGCCGGCCGATCATCACGAACAGATCGGCGAAATCCGGCTTCTGCGAGAGCAATTCGGAGAATTCGTCGACTACGACGAATAGCGCCGGCAGCGGGTCGAGCTGCGCGCCCGCGACGCGCGCCTTCTCGTACTCGGTCACATTGGCGAAATTTCCCGCCGAACGCAGCAGTTCCTGACGACGGTTCATCTCGCCGGACAGCGCGTCCTTCATGCGGTCGACCATCGAGAGTTCTTCCTCGAGGTTGGTGATGACCGCGGCGACATGCGGCAGCGAGTCCAGGCCGAGAAAGGTCGCACCGCCCTTGAAGTCGACCAGAACCAGATTCAGCAGGTCCGGTGAATGCGAGGTCACCATCGACAGCACCAGGGTGCGCAGAAACTCCGACTTACCCGAACCGGTTGCGCCGATACACAATCCGTGCGGGCCCATGCCGTTCTCGGCGGACTCCTTGATGTCGAGTTCGACCGCGGTGCCGTCCGGAGTGACCCCGATCGGCACTCGCAGGCGCTCGCGGTCGCTGCGCGAACGCCACACCACCGCCGGATTGATCTGCGCGGCATCGGGGATCTTCAACAGCGACATCAACCCTGTCACCGCGCGGGTTTCGTCGCCGAGGCTCACGATCTGCGCCGCGGTCGCGATCCGGTACCGGGACAGACTTCTGGCCAGAGCCGCGGCCTCGGGCACCGTGGCGGTATCCGCGGCGGCGAACTTCTCGGCACCCGCCGCCGATTTAGCGGCCACCATTCCGTCACTGACGACCAGCTGCAATCCTCGGCGTACAGCGAGTCCGGTTTGCGGCGCGCTGAGATCGAGCACGGTGACCGAGTCCAGACCCGAGTCACTGACGATACGTTCGCGGCCACTGACGAATCCGTCGTCGATGATGACCAGCAGATGGATGCGGCCCGCTGTCGGCTGGGCATTGCGCATGAAACGGCCGCGTTCGATCAGTTCGGCCGACATGGCGGTCTCGAGTTCGGCCAGCGACTGGTACATCATGCGCCGCGAGCCGAGCCCGTCCCGGTCGACCGGATGTTGCAGGTGCGGTAACCATTTGGCCCAGGACCAGGCCGCACTGTCGGGGTCGGCACAGATGATGGCCACCGCGGTGTGGTCGGGGCCGTGCGAGGTGGCGAACTCCATCAGCATCGACCGGACCAGCATCCTGGCCTCGTCGGCATCGCCTTCGATATTGATCGCGGGGAAGGCACGCAGGGAGATCGCGGTGGGCAGGTTGTGCACCACCGAATGCGTGCGGACGAACCGGCGCAACGCCACGGTCGAGACCGGCTCCAGATCCTCGAGCGGACCGGTCTCGGGCCGGGCGAGTTTGGTCGCGAGCCGGTGGCTGCCGGAACCGACGCGCACATGCCCGAAATCCGGGTCGCTGGGCCGGCGTTCCCACATCCGGCGGGTTCCGGAGATCGACTCCAGATCCGCCGGCTCCGGATGACTCCAGACCAGCGCCGCCAGCTGGGACTTGCCGGTCTCCTGCACATCCTCGCGTATCTGAGCGAGATAGCGGAAATAGTCCTTGCGTTCCTCGTTGAGTTCGGCGGCCTTCTTCGTGCCGCCGCCACCCCGGAAACCCGCCACCATGCCGACCATCGACATGAGCATCATCATCGGGAACATCATCATGAACGGATTGGCCAGCAGGTTGCGGCCCATCATGACCATCATCGCGATCATTCCGACGACCGCGACCACCATGACCACCGGCATGAGCTTCATCAACAGCCCGGCCGGCACGGGCCGCGGGATCTCCGGCGGTGCCGACAGTGCCACCTCACCACCCGGCGGGCGGGGCGGCGCGATACGCGGGCGGCGCACAAATCCTTCGGTAACCATGTCCTACAGTCCTTCTCGGTCTTCTTCCGCCGGGTCGATACGGTTGCGTCGTCCACGGAACGGAATCGACAATGCGAAGCCGATGGCGAGCAGCGCCAACAGGACCAGCGTCCCGATGATCGCGACCCGGCCCGGCACCGGATCGATATACGGCGGTGGCGGCGGTGCCGGTAGCGATCGCGCCACGTCGGCTCCGGCGGCGATCGGCTGTGCGGGCAGTTGTGCGGTGAGCGCGGCGACCGGGTCGATCAGCCCGGCGCCGAGCCGATCGTCGCGGCCCCGACCCGGTTGCATCGCCGTGCGGGTGATCCGATCCATCACCTGCTGGGCCGACAGCTGCGGGAACCTGGCCCGCACCAATGCCGCCAGCCCGGAGACGTAGGCGCTGGAAAAGCTTGTCCCGTCGATCGATCCGGTGCCATCGCTGGTCTGTACGGAGTCGACGACACCGCCCGCGCCCGGTTTGCTGTCGAGGGAGACAATGCCACGGCCGGGCGCCGCGACAGCGACCCAGGGACCGTGGATGGAGAAATCCGACGGCTTCCCATCGGGGTCCACCGAGGCTACCGACAACACGTAGGGGCTGAACCAGGCCGGGCTCACCACAGTCTTCACCGCTGCCCAGCCGGTGCCGTCGTTCTGCGCGGAGCAGGCACCGCCCTGCTGAATATTGCCGGCGGCGGTCACCACCACCACATTGCGGTCGTAGGCGTACTTCACCGCGGCGCCCAGCGCGGCATCGGCGGGACCGGATCCACCGGTGGCACAGGCGACTTCGGAAACATTGACCACGGTGGCGCCCATATCGACAGCGCGAACGACAGCTCCGGCCAGGGTCATCACATTGCCGTAGCCCGCGGAGGCGATCTTGCCCGGTTCGTCGCTACGACCACGATCCTTCGCTTCGAAGGCCAGGCTCAGCTGCCGGATGGCGAGAATCTCCGCATCCGGCGCCACTCCGGCGAATCCGTCCTCCGCGCTCGGCTGTGCGGCGATCAGGCCGGCCACCAGGGTGCCGTGGCCATCGCAATCGTCGGTGCCGTCCGAATTCGACACGAAGTCCCCACCCGGCTGGACGGCACGCAGACGTGGATGCCGGCTCACTCCCGTGTCGATCACCGCGACCTTCTGACCGGCCCCTCGGCTGAACTGCCAGGCGGCCGGCAGATCCAACAGCCGCTGCGGTTGCGGCGGATCCTGCGGTGGGGCCCCGGCGAGCCTCGGCTCGGCGCAGATCGAGCGCTGTTCGGTGGCATCGGGCGATCCGCCCCCACTTGCCGCGATCGCCGCGCCCAGCGCACCGTCGTCGATGACGGGCGGACCCGACGCGAAGGCCGGAGCGGGAAATCCGATTGTGGCCAGAGCGAGCAGCAGCATCGCTCCGGCCAGCCTCAGCACAGTGCTCATGGACGGGCCTCGGGTCACAGATTCCGAGCAGCCGAGTAGATGTCCATGATCCACAGGGCCAGCGGGATGATCGTGACAATCAGCAGATATTCGAGGATCTCGCCGGCCCTGCGAACGACCGGCGAGAACTCGGTATGGGGTGCGATGACACCGAAGGCGATCATCGCCGCCGACAACGCCAGCATGACCGCGGCGATCGGCACCACATACGACGACTGTCCGAGACCGGCGGTCACCAGCGCCGCCAGCAGTGCGACAGCACCGCCGACGATCAGGGTGCCGGCTTGGACCAAATCCGCGAACGAGCGCCCGCGCAGGCAGAGGATCAGTCCGACGACCACCGCGAGCGCGACACCTTGCCAGCGCGCGGTTCCCAGCTGATCGGCCGCGAGGACCGCGGCGAACACGGCCGCGAGCGTACTCGCGAGCAGCTGACCGGATTGATACTGGTTGGCGGCGTTGGCCCGTAGCTCGAGGCCCGCCGCCGATGGCAGCGCGGTCGCACCGATGGCGCCGATATCGGCGATCGTCGGCCGCGGCTCGTGGTCGGCCGGGTCGATCGCACCGCCCGCGGTCGGTACCGGTGGAACCGGCAGCCGCGCGGCCGCGACCGACAGCCGTGGCGCCAATGTGATGATGATCAGTGCCGCCACGAGTACACCGGCGGCGATCTTCGGAGTGCCGACGTCCCAGACCATGCGAACCAGCGCCGCGAATCCGCCGAACAACACCAGAGTGGTCAGCGTGGCACAGAGCATGGCCCCGACACCGGTGATGCTGTAGCCGACCACGGCGACGAAAAGTGCTGTGGCACAGGCAAGCATCAGATGCGGGCCGCCGGGATCACCGGGTACGAACAGGGCCGCGGAAGCGGCGCACAACAGCGTCGCGAACAGCGACAACATCGCCGCGGTCACTCGGGCCGCGTACTGGCGGACCGCGATCACCGCCGCGGCGAGGGCGACGATACCGGTGCCGAGCGGGAGCAAGCCGAGATAGCCACTCACGCCGTCCCGCCTGGCGACCACCAGGAGTCCGATCGCCGCCACTGTCCCGAGGAGCGCGGTGAGCAGTCCCGTCCAGCGCGCGGCGACCGGTGACCATCCGCGAAACGACTCCGCGGTGAGCCGGGACACCGCGTCGATGACATCGTCGAACAGAGCCGGGGATTCCTTGGCCGTCACCGACCGCAGCACGAGTAGTTCACCGTCGAAAACCTGTGCATCGGTCAAGGTTTGGTTCGGCGGAACCGGATCGTGCCCAACCCTGGCAAGAGTCCAATGCTCGGTGCGCAGCGGGGCGCCGTCGTCATCCGCGGTGAGATCCGGTGTTCGAGACTCGATCAGGCCGACCACGTCTTTGATGAACGCGGCGATCGGAACGTTCGCGGGCAATCCCATGTCCAGCTGGGTATTTCCACCGATGATCGACACACGGCACAATTCCGGATCCGCGGCTCCCACGCTCCCGGTCGAAGGCTCGCTCACGAGTTTGCAGGCTCCTCATTCACGCTCTCGAGCTGGATAAGGCTCTCAATCTATACCCGCGCCTGTCGTATGCTGGGCGAAAATTCGCCCGCATCGCACGCTTTGGGAGCTCTCCCGTATGACTGACAATCGCCAAGCACAACGCGCTTTCGACGCCGGCGTATTGTCGTTGGGCCTCACCATCGACGGCCAGGAATCCACCCGTGACCTGGAATATGCCCAGCTCGCATTCACCCGGGCAACCGAATGGGACCCCGAGATGTGCGATGCGTGGCTGGGCCGCGCGGCGGCCGGCGAGATTACCCGCGAGGTCATTTTCAACCTCTACAAAACGAGTTCGACTTCCCTGTTCCGGGAACAACGCCGTCTCGGTTTGCGCCCTCGCGAGCTCGCGGGCCGCTTCGTAATCGGTCAGTACATCGACTATCCACTCGCCAGTTTCGTCGAGATCGCGTTGGCTCAAGCGTCGACGTTGACCACCGAGGGCGACTACGACGAAGCCGAGCGGGTACTCGACGACCTCGCCCGGCATCGCAAATCCCAACTGTCACAAGAAGATCGCTCGGCCGATGACCGCATCTGCGCGTATGTCCGCGGCTCACTGCACTATCAGACCCAGCGCTGGTCCGATGTGATGACGGTGCTGGCCGGCTCCGCGGAGTGGGACGACCCCTATATGGCCGCGGCCGCGCACGTGATGGTCGGCACCGCCTGTGCCCAGCTGGGACTGTTCGGTGAGGCGATCCGCCGCATGGAGCAGGCCGAGCAGGGCCCGATCCCGGCCGCCGCGGTCTCCGCCCGCTTCTGCCGCGGCCTGTGCCTGCGCGAAACGGGACACGAGACCGAGGCGCAGGCGCTGTTCGAGAAGGTGTTCTCGGAGGCACCGGATTTCGAAGCCAACGCACAAGCGATGCGGGACCGCAGGTACCGCCTCACGACCACCAACCAGAATCGGATCGACGCCCGCACCGACCGCTGGGATCCGTCCTCGGCACCGTCGGCCGAGCAGATCGACCGCGAGGAGCGCGACGACAAGGCCAAGCTTATTCTCGACGCCGCGCGCACCGAGCTCGACGAGCAGATCGGCCTGGGAGCGGTCAAGACCCAGGTCGCCAAACTGCAGGCCACCGCACAGCTGGCGAAGATCCGCGCGGGCAAGGGAATGGCCAGCGTGCCGCGTGGTCAGCATCTGGCCTTCACCGGCCCGCCCGGAACCGGCAAAACGACGGTCGCCCGGGTGGTCGCCAAGATCTACTGTGGTCTCGGCCTTTTGAAGAGCGACGCACTGGTGGAAGCCAAGCGCGCGGACTTCGTCGGTGAGCATCTGGGCAGCACGGCGATCAAGACATCCAAGCTGATCGACAGCGCGATGGACGGTGTGCTGTTCATCGACGAGGCCTACACCCTGGTGCAGTCCGGCCTGCAGGGCGGCGACGCCTTCGGGCGTGAGGCGATCGACACCCTGCTGGCGCGCATGGAGGACGATCGGGACCGCCTGGTGGTCATCATCGCCGGATACGACGGTGAGATCGATCGGCTGCTTGCCTCCAACGACGGTCTCGCATCCCGGTTCGCCAAGCGGGTGAAATTCGATTCCTACACCCCGGACGAGCTGGGAGAGATCGGGGAATACATTGCGCGCAAACGCGATTCGTCGGTCACCGACGAGGCGCTCGACATACTGGTCGAGGCGTGCACCGAGCTCTACAATCGTGAGATCACCGACCAGAACGGCCAACCGCGCCGTGGCATCGACCTCGCCGGCAACGGACGTTTCATCCGCAACCTCATCGAATCGGCCGAGGAGGAGCGCGAGTTCCGGCTGGCCAACGACGAGAGCCTGGACCTGACCGATATCGACGAAGCGGTCCTGATGAGCATCGAGGCCGAGGATATGCGCAACGCGCTCACGAACATCCTGGGCTAGCCGTGCCCCGTCCTCACAGGGTGTCGTGGCTGATCAGAGCCTGCTGGGGAGACAAGGTGGGGCCGGGCACCAGCTGACCGACGATCGGCCACGGTGCCAGGCGCGGCTTGTCCGCCAAACCGAGAATCTTCGCCGTTTCGGCGTCGGGGATCCCGTAGCGCACACCATTGTCGCCCACATAGAACAGCGTGCCGCGCCGCTCGCTGCCGGAATCGATGGCGGTGGTCTGGACGAACTCGCCGGTGCTCGGCGGGATGTAGGCGGCATCGAGGCGGTCGCCGATACCGTCGGCGGAGGTGAGCGCGACCGGAACCGACGACTGTGCCAGTGGCAGTTCGGGTCCCGCCAGCACCGTCGTCGCCGACTCCTCCCCCGCGGCGTTCGCGGACCAGGAAACACAGCCGACCGGTGCCTTCTCCGCTGACACGATGGTCGGCGTCTGCTTCGGGAAATGGTCGACCGGGAGCACCGTGAGCAGCGGGACCCCGACCAGCCGGTCCGGTGGCACGGTGGTGATCTCGCTCATCCCCTGCGAATTCGCGTTGCGGATCATCTCGGCGGCGAACGGTGACACCCGCTGCACCCCGGTGGCCAGCACTACATACAGTTCGTCGGAACCGACCCCGCGCACCCGGACCACACCACCGACCGGCACAGCGGACAGCCGTCCCGGACCCGGCTCACCGACGTGGTCGATCGGCGGCGGAGGCGTCAGGGGCGGAACCTGGGTGGTGGCGTTCAGCAGCCCCGCGCTGATCGGCCTCGGCACAACATTGCCCGCGCCCAGGGCCCGGGCCACGATCGAATCCTGCAGATCGACTTCGGCACGCTTGCCATCGAATATCAGGAAGGTCTTTCCGTCCCGGGTCGCCAGGAGTGCCTGTGCCGAGTTCAGCGGGCGGGCAGCGGCATCCGCAGAGGTATCGAGTCCACCGGCGATCACGGTCGTCTCCGCGCCCGACGCTCCGGCGGCACTGCCCGCCGACGACAGTGGCACGGTATCGCACAGCGTCCAGGTCGACCGGCTGCCCGCGGAGGACTTGGGCAGTGTGGCCGGCGCACCGGGAATACCGAGCAGCGGCCCGCGCGGAATACTGCCCAGCTTGGATTCCTTCACCGAGGTCGGTATCTCGTTGCTCTGGGTGATCAAGCGGGCCGACGCCAGATTCAATACCGGATGCAGCGTCCCGTCGACGACGGCATACAGGGCACCATCGTCCTTGGCCATAATGATCTTCGCGTCGCCGACGGAACCCTGTGGACGCAGGAACGACAGGATCGCCGCACCCGCGATGATCAGGATTCCGAATACCGCGCTGATGATCAGGGACCGCGATTGCGACCGCATCGGATCGTGCAACATGCGAACATCGCGGCGCACCAGTGCGTGCTCATAGCGCCGCAACAGAAACCGATACCCGTTGACCTGGGCACGTGTAGTCAGCTGGGCCGGCACGATTCCTCCGAGACACGTGGTGAGCGAATGTCATGTGGGCACATACATCTCGTGCGACGAGGGGTATACCCACCTGAGGTGACTACAGTAGCGAAGGCACCGACGTTCGGTCCATGATGAGCGCATGGCGACGACGACTGCCGGCCCCGCGGCGCACCCCGCTGCCCCACCGCTGAGTTCACCGCAATTCTGGTTGTTCCGGGTGCTGCCGCTGCGTTTGGTGATTCCCGTGCTCTTGGTCGCGATCGCCGTCGCCTTCGTGGTCATCGCCTGTGGCGCACCCTGGTACGCGGCGGCCGCCGGTGCTGCGGCCGTCGTATTGATCGCCCTGCTGCGGGTGCGCGGCACCTGCGCGGCGGCCTCCCTCTCGGACGCGATCGCCTTCCGCTGGCATTCCCAGCATCGGGGAGCCGACACCCAGCACGTGCCGTTCGACGTACCGGCTCCCGACGGCGGGAGTTACGGCATGCGCTGGGACGGTGCGCGGTTGATCACCATGTTGCGCATCGACGCGCCGCCGCAGTATGTGACGCTGTTGAGCCCGAGCGGCCTGAACACCGGCGAGATGGTGCCACTGCCCGAAATCGCCCGCTGCCTCAGCCAATTCGATATCGACCTCGACTCGATCGACGTGATCACCACCGGGGCGCGCACCTCCGATGCCGGCCGGGTGGCCCAGCTGTACGAGCAGATCCTCGGCCCGCTCCCCGCGGTCGCGCACCGCACGGCGTGGGTGGTGCTGCGGTTCGACCCGCTGGCCAACGCTCCCGCGATCGACCGTCGCGGCGGAGGCCCCGCCGGCACCCTGCGGTCCGCGATCGTCGCGACCCGGCGGGTGACCAACCGCCTCGCCGCCCGTGATCTGACGGTGTCGGTGTTGTCGGCGACCGAGATCACCGCCGCGGTGCATCAGCTCACCCTCAATGCCGATCTCACCCGGCTCGAGGAGACCTCGCACAGCGTCGAGCACAACGGAATCCATTCCGCCACATACCGGGTGACTCCCGAAGCTCTCGGCCCGCGCGGACTCGCGGAGGTGTGGGCGACGCCGAGTCTGGCGACCACCGTCACCCTGCGGCTGCGCCGCGCGACCGGCACTCCGACCCACGGGGCCGTTCGCGGACCGGCGACCATCTCGGTGTCGGCGACGGTACGTTTCGATGCTCGCGATCGGCCGGCCAAGGTATCGAGCCCCGGGCTGGTCGCACTGTCCGGTAAACACCGTCGCGCCATGCTGGATCGGCTGCCGATCAACGTGCAAGTGCCCACACTGCCGATCGAGAGCTATCTGGGCACGCCGGATTCGCTGGCCGATCTGTTCACTCCGATCGCCGGTTGCGGGCAGATCGTCGGCGCCGATTTCTCCGGGCAGGGGGTGGCATTGCCGCTGGTCGGTCAATACATCCGCCGAGTCGAGATCATCGGATCGCTGCTCATCGCCAAACAGGTGATTCTGCGCGCGATCGCGCTGGGAGAGACCGTGGTCGTGCATACCAATCGCCATGAGGCCTGGCGTGCCATGGTGGCTAGAGTCGATGTACCACAAGCACTGTCGCTGGCGGGATGGTCGGCCAGTTCACAGCAGGCGAGTTCGTATCGGTCGGCGACGGTGGTCATCTATGACGGGATCGTGGCATCCACGCCGCATTCCGATGCGACCGTTATCCTGTTGCGCCCGCAGGGAAGTCACGGCATCGAGAACTTCACCGCCGATATCACACTGACCGAGGATCCGCAGACGGCGAATCTGGTCACCGTGCACACGGCGACGGAGAAGACCGCCGTTTACATGGTCGCGACTCCGGCGGAGATGGAGTATCTCGATACCGGGATGGTCATGGCGTACTGACGGAACATCCGCTACCGGGCCCGTACACGCGATTGTGCACGGGCCCGTTCGGATCGAGACAGCTACATTCCTTCGAAGCTCTGATAGATCTTCTGGTCGGCATGCTGCGCATTGCCGAGCGCCCGATCGACCGCATCACGCAGGTTTTCGAGCTTCGTCGCAGTATCGGAGAACTCGTTCTCCCAGCTCTTGTGCGCCTTACTGAATGCGATGGCCGAGTCGTTGTCTTCCCAGGCAACTTTGATCAGTTTGTCCGCGGCCGACTCGAGGTGCGCGATCTGGGTGTGCAGGTTCTTGTAATGTCCGTCGAGCTGCCCCAGCAGTGGGACAAGGTATTTGGGGTCGTAAAGCATGTCGGTTCCTTCCGGATGTGATGGTCGGCGAGCGCTACACGAGATTGGTGAAGTTGTCGACGTTGTCGGAGTCGACACTGTTCTTGGTCTTGCCGCCCTCGAAGATCTTCGACGTCATATCGTCGAGCTTGCCCCGCAAGGCCTCGCCTTCGTCCGTCCACGCATCGGCGGCTTTGCCGCAAGCGGTGTTGGCGTCACCCTGCCAGCCGGGCTTGGCGGCGACGATATCGTCACCAATCCCCTTGATCGTTTTCTTGATCTCTCCCACCGCCGTCATGAAATCATTCACGACCTGGGCGGCGGCGGCATCGTCGAGACTTACCTTGCTGTTACTCGTGCTCATTGTTCAGTCCTTCTCATCTGCGGTGTCGGGTGTATTCGGTTGGTGTTGCCGATATTTCGCACAGTCAGCCCTCGACGGCACGCGAGCTAGGGCATCCACCTTCCTCCGGGCAGGGAATCGATCAACGCCGAGATCGACTGTGCGATCCGGTGATCGGAGCCCGGTGTGAAGGTGGACCAGACCCGGAGGTCCTGGGCTGCTCCGGGGCTGGCGACGATGCGGCCGCGTGCGGTGTCGTAGACCGCGACCGACCCGAGGGCCCTGGTCGTCACCGCGTCGGACGTGGCGTAGGCGACGATCTCGGCATGCGTGAAGCAGGTCGACATGGCCAGTCCGAATTCGATCGCATCGCGTTCGTCGGCTACGCCCAGCGAGTACAGCGCCTGGGTGAAGTCGCTCGAGGTCGTCGCGCCGTCGAACAGTGGGCGCAGATCCTCGGCGAGGGCGCTGAAGTTGGCGATGGCCGCGGGCTCGCATTCGCCGAGGGCGGACAGTATCGGACGGGCCAACGCCGTGCAGCTGTCGTCGGCCCAGGTGGTGCGGATATCGAAATCGCCGCCGTTACGGATGGCCAGGGCGTGCTCGAAACCTCTGCGCGCCAAGCAGACTCGGACCGGACCCGATTCGGTGTAGATGCGCGCCACCAATTCCCGATCCGGCTGCGCCAGGACATGCAGCGCGGTCGCGAGGTCGGATTCGACCTCGTCGTAGCCGTCGATCAGGCCGGCGCCGCGCAGATCCGATAACGCCCGCTGTTGCGCGGCACGCCAGGCGTCGGCCGAATCCTGCTGCGGGCCGGCCCCGAGTACGGTCGGCAGGGTCTGCACACCGAGCATGTCCGACACCGCGAGCAGCCCGTCGTTCGTCAACGTCGGCATAGCGATCTCCTCCCTTCCGGCGGTCTCATGACTGTGCGGTGCCCGGCGCGGGCGCGTTCTGCTCGGCGACGCCACCGAGTACCGGCGGCGCGGCCTCGATACCGGTTTCCATATGCATGGCATCGCCGGGGCGTGGTGTCGGGGCGGCCCCCGCGCGAACAGTGCGGTCGGCCTCGCCCGTGCCCGCGCCGCCAGGGGCCATGCCGCCGCCGGGCACCATCCGGCCCGTGGCATCCTCCGCGTGTACCGGAACCGGTTGCGCTGCAACAGTTTCCTCGACAGACACCGACTGTGTGACAGTCTGTGCCCGATACGCGGTCTGCTCCAACGGAATCGAGGGAATGCCGGGGAGGACGGGCATGAAACCGGTGCCGGGCATCGCGGGCGTCCCCGCGGTGGTCGATGCCGCTGTCGCCGCATTCTGCTCGGCGTCCAGCGCGGCACTCGTCGCTATCACCGGCGGATGTTCCTGCACCCAGGGGGTCGACAACGGCGTGGTCGCGGACTCGTAGCTCTGCATCACCCGCGCGGCATCGGCTTTCGCGAGGTCCTGCTGATCGTCGACCTGCGCCGCCGCCGCGACCAGTGGCGCGCCGAGCGCGGCACCCGCGTGCTCGATGCTCTGCTTGGCCGCTTCCAGTGCCGCGATCTCGGCGACATGCGGCATCGCGAGCCTGGCCACCTCATAGGCGGCGGCCTGCCCCCCGGCACTGGCGGCATTGCGGCCCGCGGACGCGGCCGCGTCGACGAGCCAGTCACGCAACTTGCCGATTCGCTCGAGGAAAAGATCACTGCCGTCCGAACGCCACGACTCCCGCAGCTCCGCCACGATCTGGTCGTATTCGACGACCGCCGCGCCGAAGCTGCCGGCCAGCTGCGTCCACGCCGTACCGGCTTCGGCCATCGGCGCCGCGCCGCGGCCCGTGGTCAGATCGCGTGCCAGCTGTTCGGTGGGTCTGGCGGGCCAGACCACACCGGTGAAGCCGATTACCGGCGGCTCGACCATCCCTGCTCCCGTTGCTATTTCACCGCCCGGAAGCCGGTCGCGTTGTCGTCATCCATCCGATCCATCGCATCGGTCTGGGAACGCAGTGTGGCGGCTAGCTTGCGGACCTCGAGGATGCCCGCCGTGGCGGCTTCGTCATAGGACGAGGCGACCGTGCGCAGCGATTGCGCGGCGCGCACCGACACCTCGTCGGTCCCGGCCGGTTCGACGGCGAGTACCGGTAGTCGCGCGCGCAGGTCGGCCTCGACTCGCGCCGCGAGCGCGTCCAGCGCCGTCGCCGACTTGCGGGCCTGCGTCGATTCGAATTCCATCATGTTCTCCCGTCAGAGGGTGAGTGCCTTGTCCGGCGGATCGGAATCCAGTGGCCCCGAAGCTTGTTCGGGCGCGCCGACCACCGGCATCGAGACACCTTCGACCGCGCCGACGACCTCGTCACCGTGCTGTCCGGTGACCAGGAGCCCGCGCATACCCTCGGTCGTCTGGTCTTCTTGCGCACGCGCGCCGCCCGCGCCCGCGGCAGCACCGCCCATGGGCATGGCGCCCGGCGAGGCGGCCGCACCGCGCACCGGCGACGCTTGGATAGTGGACGCTGACTCCGCGGCGGGCGCACTCGTGCCCGCCGGTCCGAAGGAGGTCGCGCCACGAGCACCGGCAAACGGAGTCAGCTGGCGCGCTTGTCCTCCCACGAGCGAAGCACCGACACCTCCCCCTCCTCCACCGAGCGCACCGAGCGCGCCGACGGGACTGCGCAGTACGGTGTCGTGACGCGCCTTCTCCAGCTCGGCGTCGGCGATCCCCTTCGCCGGATACAGCGCGGTCTGCGCTGTTTGCAGCGCCTGCCCACCCGCGGTCGCCAGCTGAGTGAGCGGTCCCACCATTTGCATCATTTGCTGCACGGCCTGACTCGGATCGACATTCTTCGGCGCTCCGGTGACCGGCACCTTCTTTCCGGTCTTGGTCATGGCCGCGCTGTGCACGGTGAGTTCGGCACGGGTCTTGGCAACGACGGCGGTGGCCTCGGCGAGGGTGTCGGCCGTGAGCGCGACCACGAAGGCCTGCCCGGGTGGGGTGGGAAGGAATGGAGTCGCCGCCACCAGCGAGGTCATGAACCTCGCGATGATCCCCGACATCATGGTTGCGCCTTGAAAGACACTGCCCGCCGCGGCTGTGACACCGACCGATGTCTCCGCACTCTGGTCCGAGACGGCCGCTCCGTCCGTCGCCGCCCGAGTCGCCTTCGTACCGGCGGCGGTGGCCGCGTCGCTCTGCCACAGCATCTGCGCCACCTGCATGGCGGAGGTTCCGAGCGATACTGCCGTCTGCACGACCGAGGACACCTGGGACAGCGCCTGCACCGGATCGATCGCGGGGGCCGCCGCAGGATTGACCCCTGCCGCTGCCTGGTTGACCCCGGGTTCCTCGGTGCCCACGTGGCCCACGGCCGGTATCCGCCCGGTGCCGAAACTGCCGGCCAGATCGGTGAGGGGTTTCGCCAGCACGGACAGATCGAGCACTGGTAGTGGCGGGAACTCCGGCATCGGCGGCAACCCGGGGACCTGCGGCAGCTGCGGCAGCCCCAGGTCCTTCAGGACATCGCCCACCGGCCTGTCCACCGCCTGCCCAAGGGCACTGTGGCGCAACAGGTCTATGACCGACGGATCGATCGGCGCGTTCATGGTCAGACGTCTATCTTCCCGAAATCGGCGGATGAGGCGGCTTCGGAACCGTCGTAGAGGGCCGCGCTCTCATATGCGGCGACCGCCGACATACCGTGGACGTGCGCCAGCTCGGCAACCGAGGTCAGGTTGTTGGCCTGCGCAACAGCGAAGGTGGCCAGGAAGTCCTGGCCGATCAGCCCGAAGACCGGGATCGCGGCGGCCATGGTCGCGACCTGATTCGTCGCGCCCGCCAGCGCCACATCGGTCGCCATGGTCGCAGAGGCGTCACCATACCGGCGAATGGCATCGGTCGTAACTACTACTTTATTCATCGCAAACCTTCACTGCCGGAACATGATTGTTTCGCATTGCTGAATGTAGTGGGCATCCACGTTCACACCTCGACGGAACCACCCACCGCTGGCAAGGGGGCGTTGTCGTGGTACTCGCTCCCCCTTATTCGACGGCCTCTTCGTTGAACGCCGCAACCAGATCGCCGCGCTCGGCAAAAGCACGTTCTGCCGCGCGACCGGCCGTATCCACCACGAGCCGCTCGAACTCGGCCGGGCTCAATTTCGCTATCCCCGCGGACAACTCCAGCTCCTGCAGTGCGCCGTTCCCGTCGACCACCACGGTGACGACTCCGTCGGACGAGGTCTCGCGGCCTCGCACGGCACCCATCTCATCGGCGAGGTCGCGCAGCCGATCCAGGCTGCGCTGCGCCCGCGCCTCGAGGTCGTCCATCGCCTTGCTCATACCGATCGCAACCAACTCTGCGGCTCGACCTCGTACTCGGACTCCTCGAGGAGCTCTTGGCGGGCAACATCTTCCGGTTTGGGCAGCCCGGTCAGCGCGAGAACATCGCTGCTCAGCCCGGCCTCTTTCAATTCCGCCCGGCGCGCGAGGCCGGCCCGGTTCGCCGACTGCTTACACAATCTGACGATCTCGGCAGCCAACTCGGCGGGGGGACGGCGCAATTCACCACGTTCGACCGTAATACCGACCGGTAACCCTTGTTCAGTGGTCTCCACCGAGATCGAGCCACTCCTTGACGCGGCTGTCCACATAACACCCCTCATTGTTCGTGGTGCACCGATTGGCCACGACACCCCAAAGGATTTCGTCCGCAGCAGTGTACTGCGGGCGGAGACCGATCCGACGTGGATGTATTGCCACCGTTGAGAATTTGCTCGGCCAGCGTGGTACGCGTACGTGTCAGACTGGATCGGATTGTCGGTGATAGTCAGGAGCGCAAACCATGGGCGATATCGAGCCCGCGCCGCACTCGGGGAACAGTGCCGGTCCAGAAGCACCGCCCAGCAAGCTTGTCGGCCCCGTCGTCGCCCCCGACAAGAAGGACACAGACGCCTGGAAAGAGATCACCAAGAAGGTTGCGGACGAGAAGATCCTGTTCGAGCCCATGGCCGCGATCAACGCGGCCAACGAATGCCAGACCGCGATCGGTGGAATCCTCGGCCTGCAGAAGGCGATCACCGATATGGGCAATCTCAAATCGGTGAGCCACCTGCAGTCTGGCGGCCTCTTGGCAGTTCAGTTCAACGGCACGCTCCGCGGACTGAACGATGTGCTGGAAACCCACAAACAGGGTTTGAACACCATGCTGAATACTTTCAAAGCCGCGGCCAACAAATTCATCGATGCCGAGCTGGACTCCGAATCCGGCTTCGACAAGGCGACGGCTCAGCAATACCGGGACGCTTTGTCCGCGATCAAAGCGCCTACCAAGCCAGGAAAACTCTCTGCTAAACCGAAGGACGGCAAAATGCCTTCGGCGAAGTACATGGACAATGACGATGATCCGGTCCAGATTCTGAATCGAGACTACCTGACCACGGGTTTTACCAAAGACCAAAAGGATATGCTCGACTCCGGAGAGATCGATAAGATCGAGCCGAGCGATCTGGTCAAACCGGCCGCGATCTCGAAAGGCATGACAGATCAGTTGGGTCGTTCTCAATCACAGCCGGAAGCACTGAGGAAACACAGCCTGGAAACCGGCCCCAGCCCGGAGAACCCGGACAGTCAGAAGTGGCACGACCTGTACGAGCTCGGCCAGTCCACCGGGGACGCGGTCAAATCCGTGCACCACGCCGGCACGATGTGGGACTGGATGGCCGGGGAGCTGGACAAAACCGTCGGCACCTTTGCGACAAATCTCATGAATACGCACGGATGGTCGGGACCCAGCGCGAAATCCGCACAAGGCGCAGTCAAGAATTACCACACGAAAGCAACGGGACTGTCCGACCGTATGAAAGGTGTCGGCGCGAATCTCAAGTACACTTCGGAATGGCTGGCGGACACGCAAAAGGGCATGCCTACAGATCCGAACCCGCCGAAGGTTACCTACGCCTCGTACAAGGACGAGAACGCTTCCTACCAACTACCACTTGACGATTCGTATACCGCCGCCCAGAACAATCGAGACCTCGCAATATATCGCCAGAACATGGAAAACAACTATGTTCAAGGAGTCCAGACCTCATCGAATTACATTCCGGCACTGGATGAATTGCCGACAACCGGCACCAAGAAGCCCCCCGGCACAGACAAACCTGGTGCGAAGCAAGACAATCCGGGCCCGAGCAGTCCCGGGCCGAGCAGTCCCGGGCCGAGCAGTCCCGGGCAGCAGTCCCGGGCGAGCAGCCCCACCAGCACCTACACCCCGACCAAGCCTCCGTCGGTTTCCGACACCACGGCCTATGACCGCTCGCTGTCCCCGGCTCCCATCGACACCGACACCCGCACACCGACATACCCATCCGCAACAGACACCACTTCCACCAGTCCGACGTCGGGTTTGGACGGTCTGGGCCAAGCGGCCGACCTCGCCCAGCAGGGAATGGGCGGCGCCCAGAGCGCGATGCAGGCTGCGGCACAGGCCGCACAGCAGGCCGCGGCGGGCGGGCTCAACGCGGCCCGGGCCGGCCTGCCGTCAGTCCCGGGAGGCTCAGGCGCACCGAGCGTCGGCGGTGGCGGCGGTGCCAGCAAAATCGGTGGTGGTGCCGGGCTGAGCAGTGGCGCGGCCTCCGCGCTGCAGAAGGAAGCCGACGCGGCCAGGTTGTTTCCCCGGGCGAATGCCGCCGGCCCGGCGTCACCGCTCGGCCGCCTGAACGGGATACCCGGCGCCGGAGTCCCCGCGAGCGGCACACCCGGTTCGCCCGGTGCGGGCGCCGGACAAGGACAAGGCCAGAACAAGGATTACAAGCGGCCCAAGAACCTCGAGTCCAAGAAACATCTGGAACAGGCACTGGGTGATGCGCCGGCGGTCGCCAAGGCCGTTGTGGAAAAGTAACCGTGGAGAAATGACCCGAACCTGGAAATTCACCGACCTCGAGTTCGTCGTCGCCTGGCAGGCCGTGCATGCGGATGTCTTGCCTGCCCCGTTCATATTCACCAGCAACACACCGCTGTACGAGGACTACCAGCGCGAGAAACGCGAGCTCCGTGCGCAATTGGGCAGCCGGGTCGACGATGTCGCTCCCGTGCTGGATATGGTCGCGCGGCCGGATCTGCGAATCCAACTGCACGGCTGGGGCAGCGACTTCGACGACGCAGCCGCCCAGATCCGCCTGCTCGCGGTCCGCCGTGAAGGCTATGGGTATCTCCTGAAGCAACTGCCCGGCGAAACCACTTGGCACAGTGGCGGTTACACCATCACCGAATGTGGCTCCCTGGAGCTCGCGGATCTACTCATCGCCGAGCTGCCGGAGGTAGCCGCCGGCAAGCTCTCCGATGTGGTGCTCGCGCCGCGAAATCAGAACACCGACCTGGACTACTCCTATGGCCAGTCGCTGGTGGCGGACACCTTCGACGACACCGTCGAACGTCTGGCCGACCAATTCCTCCGCACCCCCGCCACCGGTGAGGGGATCATCGAGGTCGAGCAGGGTCTGTCCCGCTTCGGCCCCCGCGGCGTAGCCCGAAGCCGCCTGTGCTGGCGAGACCTCGCCGACGATGGCCGCTACGCGATCACCACGGGCACCCCGGCGGTTGCAACGGCCGCCGATACCAAACGGTTTACCGCGCTGTTGAATTCAGGTATCGCCGAAGTAGTGAAGGCCATCAGGGACGAACGGCGCTAGCTTGTATGAGGCCTGGACGCTGGTGAGGCCGGTGTCCGGTTTCGGGGCATCCGCGAAGCGACGGGCCGGTGACGTCTGCTCGTTCACGTTACTCGTTGATCCATCTGCGAATCATTGTCCGCCATTCATCACGTGAAATGTCGCGCCAGTCGGGCTGCCGGGCAAATCGGCGATAACACCATTCGACACAACCTTCGAAGCTGTACGGTTCCACGGCAACGATGTGCGTGGTCCCGGCGGTCATCGCTATTCCTCTCCAGTCTTCCATTCTGCGGTACTCGAGAAGGACCCGTTCGACATCAACGGCAGGATTCACAGGCGCCATCCGCTCGATCCACATCTCAGTGGCCCGAGCGCTCGTTGCTTCATCCACCTGATCTCCGATGCGCGTGAGGAAGGACAACGCGTTGTAGAGGGGGTCACCGGGTCCGCCCCTTTCCCAATCCAGGATCCATACCTTCCCCTGTTCATCGAGCCGAAGATTGCGTGGATAAAGGTCGTTGTGGGCAAAAACAACCGGTTCGCCTGACCGTAGATGGTCTGGCTGCGAATAGTCCGACAGCGGTCCGATCCCGACTTCGCCCAGCTTCGACCGCCAGCTCGGCGGGAGGCCGTGATACGCGTAGTCGGCACGTTGAATCATCTGCCGCTGCCACGCTGGAATATCCATGGCCAGTCCAGCCGGAACCGGGCGCGAGGACATCAACTGCACCTGATCCAGAAGGTCCGGCAACCAATTCAGGAGATCTGGATCATCGAATGGCAGGGTTTCACCGGGAATATATTGCATGATTGTGAACTCCCGGCCAGTAGCTGAATCCACTCCGGCGTAGAGGATTTCGGGCGTCCTCACACCTCGCTCACGTGCATATTCTATAGCCGTGTTCTCGGGCATCCAAATCCCCAAGAATGTCACGAGCTGTTCTTCTTTCTTCACCCTGACCACGGCTGGACCCGCGCTCGTGTCGACCGGATTGATCCTGTTGCCGGTCCCCTCGAAGTCCGGCTTACGATCCCGGACCTGCTCGACCAACGCCTGCGCCTCTTTCGGAGATATCTTGAATCGGCGGGATTTTCCCGATCCAGGCGCGGTCTCCTTCTTCCGCGCTCGGCCCTCGGCCTGTGGCGGCTCACCCACGGCCTGCAGCTGTTTGGCAACAGTGGTAACCGCCGCGCGCACAGCCCTGTCGACGGCATACCGTTGGATGCCACATGCCACGGCGATCTGATCCAACGGCTGACCGGTAAACCATCGAACGAAAATCTCCCGCTGCCGATCGGTCAGCCCCATAACCAAACCAGCCAGCTCGTCCACACGCTCATCGCACGCCACCCGCAACACGTCGATCGACGGCTTCAGCTTCCCCTTCTCCAAAGCCAGACCTTCATAACCACCAACAGCGAGCACATCCGCGAGCGCCTGCCCACCCTCGATCGCGGCCGCCACCAACGCCGCCCTGCGCTTGCGTTCAACGGCTTCCGGAAGCTGCTCGACAACGGTAGAAATCGCCTCACACACTGCAATATCAACGGCGCTACGAGCGAGGCCGCACGCCTCGGCGATGCCCGCCAACGGCTGCCCTGCGAACCAGCGGACGAAAGCCTCCTGGTGCCGAGAAGGCAATTGCTCAACAAACACACACAACGCATCGAGATGCTCAACACGAGCCCGCTGCAACACCGCAATATCGGCCGGCACACTCTCCTCCGGCACAGCGACATCCACACCACCTGCCGCAAGCATCTCGGCGAACGCCTGCCCGCCCACAGCCGCGAGCACTACCGCAGATGTCCAACGCTCCTGCTCCTCCGCCCGACGCGCCCCCTCCTCCTCCTGATGTGCCTCCTCCACGACGCCCAGAATCCCTTGTGCAAGGGCGGAAATCACTGTGTGCAATTTGTGTTCTATGACATCGCGACGACCCTCTTCAGCCTCGGCGATGGCGGATACCGATTCGCCGCTGAACCACCGAAGAAAAATCACCCTCTGCTCCAGAGGAACTTGTTCGGTCATCGCGCACAATGCAGTCCGATATCCATCTCGTGCCACCCGCAACGCGGCGATCTCGCTTACCAGCTTCCCCTCCGGCACATCAAGGTCCACACCGCCGGTCGCAAGCCAATCCGCCAATGCTTCACCGCGTATGGGCAATACGGCCGATCCATCCTTGATCGCACCGAGATTCACCGCCAGCCGGTGCAGGATCTGGCGCATCGCTGCGCGGATCGTATTTGCGGGCCGACGCGTCGCCGCAGCCGCGTCCTCGACCGACGCTTCTTCCATGAACAGCAATAGCAACAGCCGACGCTGACCATCATCGAGGGTGTCCAGTGCATCTCGGAAGTCACGATCGCTGGCGTCGGCCAGCACCTGCCGCTGCGCACCGTCCTCCGCCGCCTCGGTTATCGCACGCCGGAAATGGATGTGCCGCACGAACTTGATGTGCTCGTCCAGCACCTCGTTGGTGACCGACATGATCCACCGGTCGGCATTGTCGGCCTTGGACAGGTCCCCGATTCGATCTCCCGCCCGGCGGAACACCTCATTCATCGTTTCGACGACGACCTGCGGAGTCGTCTCGGTCGCGGGTTTCGGTTTCAGCACCATGGTTATCTGCTGCACCACCGCCTTCTGAAACCGCTTGCGCAACCCTTCGATCGAATCCGCCGAAGCAGCAGCGGACGCGTTCGGTTCGCTCGCCGCGCTGCGCACCGGCTCCCGAGGTTCCGCGGTGGGTGTGTGCCACAGCCCGCGGGCATAGTCGAGGTCGGCCGCGACCTCCGCTGTCATCTCGGTAGATTCCGACCCGACCAGCGCCCGAATCAATCGGCTGATGCGAAGGTACCCCTGATAGATCTTCTGGTTCGGGTTTTCGGGTTCGGTACCGAGAGACAAACCCAATGTCGCCCAGACGAATTCGGGGTCTGCCCACATCACCCGGCGCCAGCCTGTGAATCCCGACACCAGGCCATTCATGAACAGGATGTTGTCGATGGTGAGGGCGCCGGGAATCAGCTGAGCGCGTTGAGGTTCCAAGGCGCCGGCCAAGGCGAGTATCGGCGCGAACGGCTGGTCGGGAATGTTGTGGGCGGCGAGCTTGTCCCGATGGGCGGCCAGCAGCCGCGTGTCCTCGTCGACCAGTTCACGCAGCAGCTGTGCGGGTTCCTCCGCGACCACGTGCTCGTCGGAAAGGTCTTCTCTCGGTACCTGTCTCAGCTGCTCCAGCAAAGCCCGTACCGGAGCGACGACTTCCTCCCGCACCTGCGGATGATCGACCGCTGATACCGGATGCCCGGGCAGGCGCTCTTCCACGATCAATGGGCCGGCGCCCTCCTCCGGGGTCTCCGGATTCAGCACGAACAGCGGTCGTGGCACCATGTCCACCCCGTGGCGATGCATCGCGGCAAGCAACTCGTGCTCCCGACCGGCGCGATCACCGCGCCTTCGAGCTCCGACGGGGACCTCGTGGTCGGGACGGTCCCCGACCACACAGAATCCGTCCCCGACAGCGGCACACCAACGATGGGCGCCTTCGGTCCGGATGGCCTGCCCGAGCGACGCGAGTTCCAATGCCGACAGCGCCTCGTCACGATCCATTGCCAGACGCGGGGATTCATCATCTCCCAGGGTCCGATATCGCAGCGCCGGTTGCCGCGGATGTGCCAACAGACCGGGCTGGGCGGGCCGGCGGCGGTTCGCGATCCTGTTCAGGGCCTTGTCCGAGCTCGTCGTCCCGAAATATCGCATGTGCATCGTCAATGTCGACGACCACGTCCATCCTTCGGAGTTCGGACTCAATCGAGTGTCTTCGAACCCGCCTGTCCAGTCGCTTATCTTGGCGGGAAGATCGGTGCCGAGAGCGTCGGAGCCGGAATGCAGGATCGTGAACCGGGTGGCCAGATTCCACCACGGTTCCTTGGTGATGTGCATCGTGAGCACCACCTTGCCGTCGGACTTGCGCAATGCGTCCGCAACCGCGCGCCCGGCAGCCGCACGAGCCGCAGAACGTTTGAACCCTGGCCAGCCCGCGTCCGACATGCTCCTGGCGACAAAATCTTCGACTATCCGGGTGATGCGCCGGATCTCGGCGTCGTCGGAGGTTTGGCCGATCTCACGAATGACCACGCTGGTCGCTGTGGCGTCCGGCGTCTGGTCGCCGTCCAGTCGATGGTCATATCCCATCGCTCTTCTCACCAGATCGGCACAGCCCCTGGCCGACTTGCCCATCATCTCCCGGACGGCGGCGAAGCTGGCCATATATGTGGTGTCGCGACCGGGATCGATCACTCGCCCCAGGGCTGCCGGGACGGTGTCGTGTGCCAACCGTTGCACATGCAATATCGCGAGCGCGATCTTCACGTTGGGGGTCATATCGGCGCTGGACAAGAGGCCGGCCACACCTCGGTGGTGAAGAATGGCCTTATCCCATGAGCGGGGGCCGAGCAGCGCCAGATCCCAATCCACCATCCCGAACGGGTCGATCATCGTGTTGTCCGGAATCGCGTCCCCGTGCAGCAGCGTGAAATCCTCCGGCTCCGCCTCGTCGACCAGTGCCTCGACCAGGTCCCATATATTCCTCGGTATCTCCGCCTCATCGAATATCTCCGCCGCGGCCGGGTTGTCACGCAACATGTCTTCGAACAGGCGGCGCTGCTTGCCGATGATCCAGCGGAAGAATCCTCGGGTATCCCGATTCGCCGGCATCTCCTCTTGCAGCAAGGCTCGCAGTTCCGGCTCCGGGATCCGATCCAGCTGCGCCCACAATTTCCGGTAGTCGGCCAAGACCTGGTCGCGCCCGCTGTAGAAATCACTCGCCGATGCCTGACGACCGGGCAGCATGCTCGTGATCAGAATGGGCTTGGACTCGTCCGCGACCCAACGGTCGACGGTGCACACATCGGTCAGCACGGCGTACAGCAGCGGCACATTCTCCACACCGTACTTCGCGAACAACCGCATCAGGTGGTGTTCCCGGAACGCCCGCGGATCCACGCCCTCGGTGCCGTTGCGCATCCGGAAGAACAGACCGGCCCGCTCCAGCGCGTAGTTGACATTGTTGTGCCCCTGCAGCTCACGGCCGGTGCGAGCAGCGTCGGAGAGTCCTGCGAGGGCCACGTCTCTGGGCATTGCCGGGCGCGGGTCGTCGATCGCGCCGAGCGGCCGGTAAGAATCGGCGTGCATATTCTCGAGAGGGTCGGCACCGGGCGCCATTCCGACAGCGAAGTTGTCGCCGGGCCCACGCCACCGAACCTCACCATCGACGACCAGATCACCGTCGACGACCGGCGGAATACCGTCGGCAACAGGATGACCCCGCTGGTCCAGGAAGAGCGCGAGTACACCATCGGCGGACTGCTCCTGCGGCGCAACGAAATTCGCATCGAGATGGGTGACGAACTCCCCTATGCCCGGATCCCGCAGCTCGAACCACACGCGATCACTGTCGACATGGCGAATCAACCAGAGCGCGTGCCCCAGATCCCCCCGCCGACCGGAGAAGGCAGGCTCGAACACCACCACCGCGATTCCGTCACCCTCGCCCCGCGCATCCAGAACCCGGCCTCGCGCATCCAAACGAGCCACCGCGTCAGCCAACCCCGCGACATGCTGCGCCCGACCACCCAGCGCACGCTCGACCGCACTGACCAACACCCCGTTCGCATCGGCCCGGCCCAACAGTTCGATGTCGCCGCGACGGAACGACCGTGCTACATCCTCGACGACCTTCGGACCGCACTGGAAAGCCTCGAGACCATCGGCGGTTACGGGAACCGGTTCGGTCCACTCGGTCGCCACCTCGGGCTCCGGCTCCGCAGGCACACCCCGAGCCTGCAGTGGGACCTGGAAAGGCTCCGGCACCGCGGCTGCGCCAGTCGACTCACCCACTGCCAGTAGGTGTTCGACGCTCGTCCGCAAAGCCGGGTCGGCTTCGCCAGGCTCGAGCCTGGCGCCGGTGTCGTCGGAGGCCTCGGCATGGCCGCCCTGTACGGCCCACTCGATGATCGCGTCGATATCCGAGGTTCCCAGCTTCGTGCGCAGCTTGTTCCGCGCCTGCTGAACCCCCCTGGTGGAAGCATCCAGTTCCCGGGCTGCGGCCGCGTCGGAAAGCCTGCGTGGGAGCAACCGCAGCACCGACTTCTCGAAGTCGGTCAGCGAAGCGAAATCACCTGTCGGTTCCGCCGGTTCGACAATGCCCTCGGCAGCCGCCAGCACAGACTTCGCGACCCGGGTCAATGTCCTTCGATCGGTACCGAGTTTGGTGGCAAGGGAGTCGAGATCGGCGCGGATGGTAGGTGCGGTCACGTCGAGATTCCGGGCGACAACGTTGGGAGACAAACCCGCTGCGACCTGGCGTATTGCGGTCAGCTCGCGCGCAGTCGGCGTCGCCGCGATGTGGCTCTCCGGCACCGCTGCGGCCGGCCGGGCCGCCGCGCGGCGCATCGCGCGTGCCGCAGTGTTCAGAGTCTGTCGGATCCTGCCGCTCGGTACATCACCTCTCGCCGAAGGGGCCTCGTATTTTTCCGTGGCATCGGCAATACGTGCCTCTGCGGCGTCAACCAGGTGGGTGGTTTTCGCGATCAGCTGTCCGGTGGTACCGCTGCCGGTCAACTTCTTCAGACGGGCCATCACCGTCCGCACTGTTTTGAAGGGGATCCCCAGTTCCGCCGCGATTGCCTGGTCGGACATGCCTTCGGCCTTGAGCAGGATGATCCGGCGTTCCTCGGCATCGTCGAAAAAGTGCTCATTCGCCGTATGCAGAGGCTCGAGGACCTTCCCGCGAATGGCCGCGGCGACCAGCGCCGCCTGATTGTCGACGACACCGAAAGCTCCCGCCAGCGCGGTGTACCGAATATTCACCCACCCCAGTGACCGGCCGAATTCTGCTGCTATCTCTTTTCTGCCGTGACCACAGGCGATCATGATGAGAACCCGCATCAGCTCGGCATGCTGTGGCCCACCGAACCCGGCAGCGGTGGAGTCCAACTGGTGGATCGTCTTCGCCACCAACTCGGTTGTGGTCTGGGAGTGGGTAACCTCCCTCAGCTCAGCCAGTATCCGGTGCACGGCGCCGGGCGACAGCCCCACATCGCCCGCCGCCTGCTCAGCCGTTCTGCCTCGCGCTCTCGCTGCGAGGATGGCTCGTTCCCGTTGTGTCAGGACGATCGGGAACTGCGGGGGCGCATCGATGACCCGACACCGTACTCCGGTCGCCACCAGGGTGGTGTTGTGGTTGACGGTCCACCGTTCACCGATGCTGTGGACAGCGACACCCAGCTCTGTGGCGAGGGCAGCAGCACGACTGATCAACCACGCGGGTGAATGGTTCAGAGCTGTCGCGGCACTCGCGATGCTGTGACCGCCTGCGAGAAGTCGGAGAACAATCCTCTCGAGTCGCACTTCCCATGGTTCCTGAATCATCCCCTCGGCGACCGCGAAATCGAATACCTCCGTCCAGCTGCCTGCGGAAAGCTTGTGCAGAATATCCTTTCCGGTCGAATACGCCGTCTCCGTGGAAATACCGAGTTGCCCGGCCGCCTCCGCGTAGGACATACCTCGCGACCGTGCTTCTATGATTTGAGTTTCACGATCGGAGAATCGCACCTGACCGCTTTCGCGGGGCGACGCCTCGATAATCCCCAGTTCGACGACGCGTGAAAGTATGGCGTCCCGAAGTTTGAGACCGACGCGGCTACCGATTTGCTGAGTATATTTTTGAATGGTGTTGGGAGACAATCCCATCGCTACAGCACATTGCCTTGGCGTCTTCCCCTCGTCGAACAATCTCAGTAGTTCGGCGTGGCGTGCGGGGAAGTGCGCCGGGCGAACTCGTCTTCTTGTTCCCCGCGCATCCTCCTGTGCGCCTTCGGATTCCATCAGATCATCGGCCGCCCGGGCAAGTGAGCGATAGTAGTCGATATTCAATCTCTTGGCGATCTCGACATACAACCGGTACAGAGACTCTCGAGTCACACCCACACTGTGTGCAATTTCCGCATCTGACGACGTACCCAGCCGTCTGAATACCTCCATATATTCTCTGGCGATATCCAACTCGGTGAGGTCCGCGCCGGATTCGACGGGTGCCCCCTCGACGACGCCCACACCAGAATCATCGGGAACCACCTCGGCGACGCCCACACCAGAATCATCGGAGACCATCCCGGTGACGCCCACACCGGAATCGCCGATCTCATCAAGAGGCGAGCTATGATCGTGATCGGGTATCTCGGCGGGATTCTGCGGCCCAGCCGGCTTTTCCTGCCCGGTATCCGCCCGAAGCTGGTGAGCGAGTATGCGGGCGGCTACCACAATTGTCATGCCGCCGGGTCGGCCGATTCCGGTTCCGGCACTGCCGGTACGTGGACGCTGAGACGCCGGCCAGAGTGCGTCGAGCAACTCGCGTTGGGGGTCGCTGAGGAGTGGCGATTCCATAGCCTGGTGGAGTTGTGTGAGAGTGGCCGTATCGACGACCTCCACGAGTTGGCCAACGGTATCCGGCACCGGGCGGGCAGCGGTATCCGCATCACCGAACGCGGCGACCGCCGAAGCGATTCGTCGCCGGAATTCGACGAACATATCGTATTGCGGAATGAGCCGCTCGGCCTTGTCGACTATCCACAGCTCGATATCGAGGCTGTCAGGCATCCGGTGCAGAGTGTCGACGGCGCGGGTGATCGCTTCGTCGGTGATTTCCCGCGCCAGCGGCGAATCGCCGAAGCGTCGCGAAATCGACCGATACAACTTGTCACCGAACCGCTGTTGCAGCACAGCGATGGCCTGCCCCCAGTTTTTCTGCGCCACAAGATCTTTGATCAGACCAGTCAACTGGTCCTTCGATGTCCCGCCAGGCGGTTCCTCCCTGATCTCGCTCTTCGGCGCGTCCGGCCGGGTTGTATCCGGGGCAGCGTTCGCACCGGCGTTCCATTCCAGACCGTCTTCTCGATGGTGGAACTCCATACCGACCGCGGCGCGGCGGACATTCCTGACCGGCCTGTCCAGTGCGGCATCTTCGTCCAGCAGCGGCGCATAGGAGGTGGTGGCGTCGGGACCGGCCGTGCCGCTGAGTCCGGACACTGCCTCACCCGGCTCTCTCGGGCCGAAGATGTGGTGCATGGCGCGGTACATGTCACGCGCGCCCGGGCTGTGATAGACCGATTCGTCGAACAGATGGACGCCGGCCATATCCAATCCCCGGAAGAACTCATACGCCGTATGGTGTTCCGGCAGCATGAGTCCCATCAACGAGGCGATGAGTTCCAGTGCCGGCACATCCACCCCGATCCATTCGAGGTAGCGCCACAGCCGGGTCGCCGTACCGGAAACGCCTGTGATATTCGAGGTTCCGCGTCCCAGGACCAGCTTGTGATACTGAGGGTCGTCCGGATTCAACCCAGCATATGACGTCCCCGGTCGTAGCGGTACCTCCACGACGTATTGGGTCGGATCGAGCCGCATCGCCTGCTCTGGCGTCACCTCATCGACAAGGTGATACACCTGGATCGTGTCGACGACACGGTGTCCGTGGCTGTCCAACGGGTACCCGCCGTGCTCGTCGCGCACATAGATGGGCTTGCAGTACTGGACCGTGGGATCCCCCCGCAGAATGAGGTCCAGCGCCTTCTCGTCGACGCTCCCGTTCGGACGTCGGGGAATTCCCGGATGGGGAGCGAGATTCTTTATGACCAGTACGTTCATCTTCCCGGAGAACACCGCGAACTCTCTGGGAGACAGCTTCTTACCCAGCAGCTCGAATTCCCGCGGAGTGAGCTGCCAGCGGCGTTGCTCGGCCTGACTACGCACGGGCGCGAACCGTTCGCGCAACGCGTACTCGTCCTCGAACACGGCATCGGCGATGGGATCGCGCACCCGGAGGTACTCGACCTGACGGAGATCCTCCGCCGTGATCATCCGGTCGGGTTTATCCTCGCGGATCGCCGCCACCACGGGCGCGAGCGACCGGACATTCAGCCCTGCCGCAGCTGCCTTGTCTTCCCAATCGGGCTGATCGAGTATCCGCGCGATGCCCTCCAGCACCGTGGTCCCAGCACGGTCCTGCTCCTCCAGTTCGGCGTTGCGGATCAGCGCATTCATGATGGCGGACCACAATTCGCGCAGGTTCCCGTCACGCTTCAGCTCCGACAGCGGCACCTCGTCCGAGACGATGCCGCCCCATCGAGGTCTCGGGCTCGCACCGAACGCGGCGCGCCGCTGCGCCTCGGTTGCCGCCGGATGCAGTCGTCCCATGACGGCCCACACCTGGTCCAATACCTCTGCCGCAACGGTTTTGGTATCCGATTGCTGGTTCAGGTGCCGCGCCAGCCCGACCTCGGTCCAGCGCAACTGCCATCCGGTGCGCAGGGCGGGAGCGCTCGCACCGCGGGATGCGACAGACACCTCCGGCGGCTCCGGCAACCCGAGACGCCGCGCGTCCGGTCCGAGCAACTTCCGAGGCCGCTCCGCCGGCGAGTCCGAAAGATTATCGGCTCCCGCGCCGATCACAGCGCGCGGCGGTGCCCCTGTCTGTTTCCGCACACCGGGCGACTCGTAGCTCGAAATCGCTGTGTCGGCCGGGCCGAACGGCCGGCGCGGTCTCTCCGTGCGAGAGCCACCGATCTCGGCGAGCACACCATCGGCCCCCGCCACGTCCCCCCGCAACCTCCCCAGCGGTGCGAACGCCCACGCGTCGGACGACAGACGCCCGTTGACCGCATGAAAGACATCGGGACGATCCGTCGGCGCCGCCGCGGCAACCTCATCGAGGGCACGTCGAACGAACCAGGCCCGCGCCTCGGATCCATCACCTATTCGATCGATGTCCGCGCGCGCACGCCGCAAGGCCGCGGCGGTGATCGATTCGGCCGTGTCCCGGTCTGCGACATACGACATCACCGCCAGGAACATCGCTTGCTCATAGCGGCGGGCCAACCGGTCGAAGGCCGCGGCGTCGCCCCGCCGCGCGGCCTCCACCTCACTCACCATGTTTCCGGTCGGCCGGCCACTGACGTCGGGCCCGGGGAACGGCCCTCGATTACCCCGGCCCCCTTGCGAATCCTCTTCTCCCTCATCGAAATACAGGGCGAAGCTGCCGCGATCGGTCTCGACGGTGACATCGAGCTGCCGGGAACCGTGCGGCCCGGACAGCTCCATGGTGAATTCGCCGGTGCCCTCGGTCGGGCGGACGGGCGGACGCACTCCGATGCCCGACATCCGTTCGAGGACAGTCGTGAACGCCCGGGTGACCTCACCGGAATCGGTCCAGCCGGTCATCAGATCGGGCACCAGCTGTTGTGCCAGCAAGACACGAGCACGTTGGTCGCGCCGCAGGTACGTCCGGACCCGCACCACGCCGTCGGTCATCTCGATGTGCACCAGTTTGCGGCCGGCACCATCGCGCACCTGGATACGGTGACCGGTGCCGAGACGCTCGACCGGCCAGAGCTCAGCACCGCTGTGCGCCAGGGCTTTTGTCAGCACCACGGTGACCGCGGCCCGCTCGTCGGGTCCCAGACTCGGTACTTCGGCAAGCTGCTCGACAATCCGGGTCGCCGCGGGCTTCGGCTCCGGCACGGTGGGGTGGGCGCGCTCGCCGAGCTGTCGCGCATGTGCTTCGCAATCACGCAACCGATCGACGGCCCGGACTATCGGGTCCAGTGCCAGGAACCGTTCGCACAGTGTGACCGTCCGGTCGGCGAAAAGGAACCGCCTCGGATCATCCGGCGGCAACGGGAACTGCTGATGCTGCTCTGCCTGTCCCAGCAGGTTGTATGCCTGGTCCGCGGTGACCCGTCCCGGTTCGATGTCGAGGAATTCCGCGAGCTCGGCGCGAGCCTTGTTCCGCTGTCGAGTCAGCTCGACCATCACCGTGGTGCCCGGTCGCACCTGCATCGGATCCTGCGACAGCTCGAAGGCGAGCAGATCACAGGTTGCTCGCTGCCGATCAGCGTCCACATAGGCATCGATTGCGGCGTCGAGTAGATCGACCTGTGCTTCCCCGTGATGATACCCGTCGATCGTGGCGACCAACGTCCGAGTCCGCGGGCCGGGTGCTCGCCGCAACAATTCCAGCTCGGCGGAGACCGGCCCCAGCTCGGCCAATTCCGCATCGGTCAACTCGATCAGGTCGGCGCGTGCCTGCTCTCGGCGTCCCGCTGCCGCACTCCGCTCCAGGACCAACTCGGTCAGCCGCCCCCGCACATCGAGCTCGGTCCTCGGCTCGACAGCTGAGTCCGCTCCGACGGCGAGGTCCAGATCATCCTCGAATGCCTCGGCCAGCACCCGGTCGAACATGGCGGCGTCCACCGATGCCACCCCGCGGGCTTCCGACCATGCCCGGCGGTAGAAGTCGGCGTAGGTACCGCCGGTCAGGCGCGGCCCGACCCGGTCGAGCAACGGGCGCACGGCAGCGATGCCCGCCTGCCACGCGAGTGCATGTTCGGCCGCCGCCGGGGTGCGGCCGTGCCCCACTCCGTCGAGAACATGACGGTGCGCCGCGGTGTAGACCCGTTCGATGGCATCGGGCGGCTCGGTATCGTAGCCGACTTCGCGCAATTGCCGCATCGCCTCGGCGCGCGCGGCTTGGGTTTCCGCTTCTTCCTGTAGTCGTATCCGCAGGTATTCCGTACCGTCCGGGTCTTGTGCCCGATCTGGGTTCGTCAGATCGCGAACAGGGTCGGTGCCGGCGTTCAGCTCGTGCCAGATATCCATGGCGCCCGCGAACATCGCGGCGGCAAGTTCGGCATCGGACTTGCCTGCGTCGAGCACCAGAACTTTTCGCAACGGGTACAGCCGGTCGTCGGCGTGCGCTTCCAACTGCACGTGAATACCGTTGTCTCGCAGCAACGTATCGGCCCACGCACCGTTTTCTATATCGAGCAGCATCTGCCGAGCCCGGCGTTTGCGCCGAGCCGAGACCTGTTCGGCGAGGTCCAGCCAGGGAACGTCGGGGAGGTGGGGTCGGGGCCGGGCCTCCGGATTGTCGAGACGGTCCGTCCGCACCGTTGCGTTCCAGTCGGTGGTGGCCGACAGATACTCACATTCCAGGCCCCGCAATTCTGGATGGCCTGCGATCGCGGCGGCACGCAATCGGACGTGATCACCGTCGCCCGCGACGACGACCAGGCGCGGTCGGTTACCGCCGATGACCGCGACATGAGCGGTCAGCATCGTGCCGGACTCACGATGCAGTATCGCGGTCAGCACGTCGCGCGCGACCAGCGAATCCACGTCGGCACGGCGGTCGGCCGCATCCCGAGCCGCGGCTGCCCGCCATGCGATCAAATCACGGAGCAGCAGCGCGGCATGGTCACGGCGCCGAGTATCGGCTCTCGACTGCCTGGCGGGCGCGGTCGTGCGCCGACGCTCGAGTTCCCGCTCGAGCGCGCGGTCCACCGCGGCGAGATCGCGATCGGCGGTAGTCCTCGCCAGCACGGACCGCCGAATTTCCGTCGCCTGCTCCGGTGTGGTCGGCGTGTACACAGTCTGGCGCTGAGCCTGGCCACGAGCACCGAGCCATTCCCGCCTGGCCTGTCGGACATATTTTCTCGGTTTGCCGTGCTTATCGGGCGCGGCGAAGAACTCTTCCAAGGCGTGGACACCGGCTCGGTACCCGGAAGTCGCCAGTTCGGACGTGGTTGCTTCCGGTTGAACCTGCCGGGCATCGGCGACAGCTGCCCCATATGCCTCGGCGAAGACGGTGTATTCCTCCGCATCGTCGGGCACCTCGTGGCCACGAGCGTGTAATGCCATGGCCACCAACGCTTCTTCGGCGTACGCCCTGGCTTCGAAGTGCAGAACCGCGTGCACATACTCGCCGCGCAACATTGTGGCCACGTCCGCCCAGGGACTGTCTTCGAAGTCCAGTGCATGGCGATTCTCGTGGATCAGGCCGAGCGTCTGGACGACGAGATCCACACCCAGCGTCTCGATGGTGTTGGTCAGCGCCTCTGGGAGAAAGAAGGCATGGCTATTGGTCGACCAAGTCGGCACATGCCGCACTTTGACGATTCGCGACAACCGCGCGAGCCACTGCGGTCCCGCCTCAGCCACCACCGACAACACCTGATCACCGATCGTGTCGTGAGACAGACCGACAGCGAATTCGAGATCGGTGGCATCTGCCTGCGTCCCCGGCAGATCGAGCGGATTGCCCTCCCGGTCGAATCCGACCGCCCACACCCCCTGCAGATCCGCCAACACATCCGGGTCCACCACATCCTCGAACCGGCCGAAAACCCCTTTACCCGGATCCTCGATGTGAATCTTCCCGCCACGCACCACCAACCGGAACACATGCCCCGCCACACCGTGCTCATCGGCCTTGTCGAAACCGTCGAACACCAACGCCGACGCACCCTCACGCTGCTCTTCGGGCAACGCCAGCAACGCGTCCACAACACCCCGGTGCGGACGAGCCGGATCGATCGCACACCGCCGGACATGCGCCGGATCCGCCCCCGCGATGCGCACGATGTCCTTCACCACCATGCCCGCCGCACCGACCGTAGGTATCCGATCCGGGTCGACCCAACCCAGCAGCTCCAACACCAGCCGACCGCACTGGTTCGCGACATGCCCCGCTTCGCGCTCACCGATCGAGCCCTCCGGCGCGGTATGGGCGACCAGACCATCATGGACGGGAACCGCTTGCCGGGATGGATTCGAGCTCGCGGCGCCGTGCGGGGAGGCCAGAAGGTCGGCGATCGAACCACGCCGGGCCCGTAGGCCTTTCACCTCGTCGTCGGCGATACTCCGCAACCAGCCGGTGACATCGCCTTCCCCCGGAACCTGCCATCTGCGCGACTCCGCGATCCGGAACACAGCCTGATTGATCTCTTGCGCTCGCTGCACGACGGGCTCCGGCGGCCGCATACCCTGCCGCACACCCAGACACCGCATGATGTGCCCGAAGATGTCGCGCCCGTACCGGTTGCGCCGCTCCTCGTTGATCTCGCGATCACGCTGCCGCGCCCGTCGCTTCTCGGCATCGGCATTGTCGGTGGCCGATGCCTGCGCGACCGCGGTGACAGGCGCTCGGCTCACGCCCGCCGCGCTGCTACCGGCATCGGTTTCAGGCCGAAAGTATGCCGCACGTCCATCCGACACCGCCGCTGCCACCTCGGTAGCGCGGTCCATGAACCAGGCTCGGACCTGCTGTTCGTCACCCAGGCTACCGATACCCGCCTGCGCGTGCCGTACAGCGGCCGCGGTGATCGACTCGGCCGCTTCCCGGTCGTCGACCAGCGACATGACGGTCAGGAACATCGCCTGCGCATAGCGATCGGACAACCGGCCGAAAGCCTCGGCATCGCCTTGTTGCGCGGCCCGCACCCACGCCCGCACATCCGTATTCGCCTGCCGCTCGACGAAATCCGGATCGAGTTTCCGAACGAGCGCATGCGCGGCGTGACGTAATTGCTGCTGCACGCCATCGCGGCCGACTACCCGGCGGGTTGCGATCTCCTGTTCACTCATGGGCGGGTCGCCGAAGAACAGGTCGAAGTAGGCCCGTTGGGTTTCGGAGAGCACGGGCAAATGCGGTTCCAACACCTCCGGGTCGGAGAGCCGCAAACCCCGGATCAGCTCCCAGGCCGCGGAATTGGTGAGCAGCACCCCGCCGGACAGCAGGCTGTGCACGTCGTTGGCCAACCTGGTTCGATAGGTATTGATCACCGACTCGTCGCGCTCGAGCCTGCGCGCGACCTCCGGCAGTGCCAGTTTCTGCCGAAACAGCAGCTCGGCGATCTTCCGCTCTCCCACAGCCAGATTCGGAATGCACCTCGCCACATCGTCCGGGTGTGCCGCCCGCACGGCCCGCAGTGACTGCCCACGACGCACGGAATCGGTTACCGACCGAATCGGCAGCAGCGGTATCTCGATGTCGACACCGTCGCAGAGCACCACACTGGAACGGCCCCGATCCGGACTCCAGCCCATCCGGTCACTGATCGCCCGAATCCGCTGCGAGGGTTGCGCGGTCGGGAGTTTTGCGATGTTCTCTTCGTGCAGCACGGCCCGCGCAGTACGAACGCCGACGCCTGCTTCCCGAGCTACGTCCTTCGCCGTCGTATGCCGCAATATGCCGGCTCGCCCGTACTGTTCCCGCAACTCGGCGGGCAATCGCTCGGCCAGGAAGCGGCCGATCTGGTTGAGCCGCCATTGAACCGTGGATTTATGGAACCCCAGCTCCCTGGCAATCGTCGTGAAGGACTTGCGATCCTCGAAGTAGAGCTTGAAATACTCTCGCTCCGCGTCGTCGAGCATCACCAAGTGGGGCTGCAGCAACTCCTTTCGATGATCGAACACCGCTATGACAAGCAGCAGACTCGCGGAATCCCAACGCGCGCGCCGCTGTGCCCGGGTTTCCCCTCGAATCCGCTCCGCGGAGGTTGCCTCAGCGGTGGGTGATTTCTCGGTGTCCGCGGCGACCGCACCGAGTTTGCGGGCCAACCGGCGCAGAATCCTCCGCACCATATTCCGAACGTCACGTACCGAGGCGCCCAAGCTCCGGGCGATAACGTCGATCGGCACGCCGTCACCCAAGAACAACAACGTGAGAATCCCACGCTCACGGTCTCCGAGTGTCTGCATCGCGGTGTCGAAATCATGGTCGCTCGCCTCGGCCAATATCCGTCGCTGCGCACCGGACGCTTCCGCGGCCACCGCACGCCGGTAACGCAGGTACGGCGCGACCTCCCGCGGGTTCAGCGACATCACGTGATCGGCGATCGAGTCGATCCATCCACGCACGTCATCGATTCCAGCGATCTCGCCCATTCTCTGGCCCGCACGCCGAAATACCTCGTCGACCAGAACGGCGGCGTCCTGTCGATCTTTCAGCGCGCCCATCCGCTGGACCACGGCGGCCTCGTGTCGTACACGCAACAGATCAACCGTGATCGCCGTACTCGAATCGCCCACGTCGTTGTCGTTCGATCGGCTCGGAGAACGCTGCCCACCATCGGGATTCCGCCCGAAATCCGGATCCAGCGGCAGCAAGGAATCCGGATCCCCCAGGCCCTCGACAACATCGCCCCCCTCGTCGACGAGCGTCGCCCACACTCCGGCCGGCTCTACACGTCCCTTCGCCCATTCATCGAAATCCGTATAGACGACGACGCCCGCACGGACCTCACGGACCACAACCCGGCCACCACCCTGATGAACCAGCAGCACCGCATGTCCCGCACCGGTATCGCCATACACCTCGAACATCACCGCGTCCGCGCCCACGCCGCGCCCGGCCAACTCACCGACCACTGCGGCGCGACCGGCAAAGCCCGGCGGCCGATACCCCAACGCGGCGGCAATCCGACCACCCGACACACCGGCCGAACCGACAACCCCCAACTCCCGCCAATCCACCAATCGCTTATCGGGATGCAGCTCCTCCAGCCCTTGAAATGCCACCGGCACACAATCATTCGCATGTCCCGGATCGCCGTGCCGCGCCTGCGACAGGCCGAAAGCGACGTCAGTTCCGTCGAACCCGGGTTCGCCTCTCCTGCCCATCGGCATATCTCGATCGGCGGGCGTGGACTGCTCGCGCCTCGGACGGGCGCCCTCGTCCCGCCGGCGATCGAGCGCGCCGAGTGTCTTCGCGATCGCTTCGGCTTGGGTTCGCGCGCCGATCTTGTCGATGACACTGCTGGTGTCGCGATGCACAGCGAAGGTACTGATATTCAGGGCATCGGCAATTTCCCGGCTGTTCTTGCCTGCCGCGATCCGAGTGAAAACGGCGATCTCTCGCGGGGTCAGCGCAGCGAGGTCGGTGGCCGCATCGGCGGGGGGATCGATGAGCTTGCGCCGCAAGGCATGCGCCACCACCGACCAGGCGGTGGCGGGTTTGACACCGAGAATGGCCGCGATCCGGGAAACGTCAACGGATTCCAGTTCCACGCCGTCGGCGAGTTGGTGCAGTTGATCGAGCAGCGCGTCGATCGCGGGCGCCGTTGTGGAAATGAGTTCGTCGTCGCTGTCTGCTCCGGTGGCTCTGCGCGCGGCGGCCATGCGAGACCGCAAGGTTGCCTCCGGGACCGAGAGGAATGCGGCCACTCCCGCCAACATCCGCCACCGTCGCCGGTACACCAGCAGCCGAACCCCGTTGGGATGCAACACCGACAGGTCGGTCCCCGAGGTGACGGCCGCATTTCCCGTCGGAACGGCGGCTGCGGAATCGTCCCGGGCACCCGATTCGGGCGTTGCCGGTCTGGTCGCTGCGCTGTCCTGTGCGGCCGCATGGGTGGAACCGGTGGCAGGTTGGTCGGCGAAGTCGGGATCGGCCTCGGAAGCGTCGTGTGGGGTGCCTGTTTCCGGGTTGCCGGCAGCGACTGCCGCTTCCGGGACAGAGCCGCCGCCCCGCGACGTTTCGGCGAACAACACCTGGACCTTGGTGTAGTTGCCCGGAGTGCCGACCAGATCGATGTCGACGACCTCGGTGAACCCCTTGCGGCGGGCCATTTTTCCGGTCCAAGTGCGCAGCGCGGCCTGCTCCGGTGAAAGTCCCTGCCGGATACCGTCGTTGAAGGTATCGAGGTTGGCGGTCCAGCGGGGAACGGCCCGCCACGCGCCGCGAATTCGGCGCACATCGCCGCCGATGGCGTCCCACAGGCCGTCGAACATTTCCTGACCGCTCGGTGTGCGTTCGGATGTGCGGACCGTGTAACGCAGCGTGCCGTCGGCGGTGACCGTACCGTGGATCCCCTCCTGGGTCCCCTGTCGCATGCGCCCGCCGGCCGTCGGCCGCACCAGCCGATATTCCTTGCTGTACCGGGCGATCGGGGTCACGGAGGCCACCGAATCGATCTGGGCCAGCATCACGGTGTGCCATTCGCCTGCGCCCAGGGCCGCCAGGCCCGGCTGCAGGGCGACGAACCGCTGCCGAATGGCCTCGAGACCGGGCAGCAGCATGTCATCGCTGCGAATGAAGGCCGCATGGCCCTGCTCGTCGAACCTGAAATGCCGATCGAGCGGGCCCAGCAACTCGCGAACGCCGGCCGGAGTGGCGATCCGGGAGTACACCGGGTACTCGGATGTGCCGTCGGCCGGTTGATCGGCGTCCGCAGACTGCCGGGTGCGGGCGATGCCGGGGCCCTGTTCAGGCGTTGCGCCGAGACCGCCGCGCGGCTGTGAGACGGCGGGGCCCGGATAGGTGCCGGGGCCGGCCAGCATCTCTTCGATCGAACCAGGCTGGGTCCGTCCGCGTTTCATCTCGTCGTCGGCCAGCCTTCGCAACCAGTCGCCGACACTGCCACCGTCGGGAACCTGCCAACGACGTGCTTCGGCGTTCCGGAACACCGCTTCATTGACCGCCCGAGCACGCTGTACAACAGGCGGCGGCGGTCGCATACCGCGCGGCACACCCAGCCGCCGCACGATGTGCCAGAAGATATCGTTCCCGTGCTGCGTGCGCTGCTCCTCGTCGATCGCACGATCGCGGCGCAGTGCCTGTTGCTTCTCCGCAGCATCAGCGGAGTCGGGGTCCTGCACTGCCGGGACGACGTGGGCTCGGCTGACAGCCAGAGCTGCCGCGCTGGTAGTGACATCGAGTTTCAGGAATATCCAGCGGAAGTGGGCTTTCACTGCGCCCGGGGATAGATTCAGATCCTGTGCGATCTGCGCGCGCGTCCGGCCCGCGGCGACCAGATCCAGGATGTCGCGCTCGACCGCGTTCAGGGCGCGGTCTGCCGGTTCGGCGGAGTTTCCGGGGTCGAACTGCCACTCGCCCGGTGTCATCGCCAGTGCCTGGGCCATATCGGGCGCGCCGAGTTTCCACAACAGGTCGCTCGCCTGCTTCGAAACTGTCGGGAGCGGTACAGGTTTCGAGTTGGAATGTTCTTCGTAGGAGTACCCGCCGGCAACCGCTGTCAGCAATTCTCGTTCGAGCGCGGTCAGCTCGCTGTCTTTTTTCCTGGGAGTGCTGTCGAATGCGATATGTCCGCGGTGCAGGGCGGTCGCCACCGCATGAGTGAGATTCTTGGCACCCAGTTTCCAGGAGATGACGAGGTCCTGCCACCCGATCGCGCTGAGTGACATCCCCAGATTCTTCGCGAGGGCCTTCTGCGACCAACCCCGGGCTCGCAAGTGCAGGACTTCGACTTCCTGCTCTGTCAGTTCGGCGAAGTTGCCGGGCCGGCGCTCCGGCGAGCCCCGTCCCTCATCGGTTCCCTCCGGTTGCTGCGGATTCCGGCCGAAATCCCGGTCGAACGGCAACACCGAATCCGGGTCACCCACACCCTCTACGACATCACCGTTCTCATCGACCACCACTGCCCACACGCCTGTCGGTTCCGGACGCCGCGCACCCCGCGCATCAGGCCGTTCAACCCATTGGTCGAAATCCGTCTCAACCTCACCTTCACGAACCACAACCCGGCCACCACCCTTGTGCACCAACAACACCGCATGCCCCATCCGCGTGGCGTCGTACACCTCGAACAACACCGCGGCCGCACCCACGCCGCGCCCGGCCAACTCACCGGCCACCGCGGCGCGATCATCGAAACCCGGTGGCCGATGGTTCCACGCACGCGCGATCCGACCACCCGAAACACCCGCCGAACCGACAACCCCCAATGCGTCCCAGCCCACCAACCCGAGTCCGTGCAGCGCCTCCAATCCCTGAAAGGCCACCGGCACACAATCATTCGCATGACCCGGATCGCCGTGCGGCACCGGTGCATCCGTCGCCGGCCGCACCACAGCACCATCACCGGACGCGTCCAAGGATTTGGGTTCAGCGGACAATCTGCGCCACAGATACTCCCGAGCAACACCAGCCATCGTGTCATCAGGGGCCGCTGCGCCAACCCCTACAGCGCCGAAGACTCCCCCTGCGATCCCGCCATAGCTGGATAGCGATGCCGCCAACCCGCCGATAACAGAACCGAAACCGTCTGAAATTGAGTAATCGACAGCCGGATCCCAAGACAGGGTAGGCAAGACGATCGACGAAGCGCTCGGCATCGACATACCGAGAGAATCGGTGAAGCCCGCACCGGCCGATTGTGGCAAGTGGACCGTCGCGTCGGTGCTCGACGATTCGTACCGGCCGCCGGCCTCGCGGAACTCCCCGAGATCGACCGCGAACGTCTCGTAGGCCGCTCCCGCCTCACGAGCTGCGTGGGCAAGGGACCTTCCGGCCTCCGTTCCTCCGTCGAACGTGATCGCGACGGAGGTGTATCCGTTCTGCCGAACCAGCTCACCGACAGTGGGTTCGCGCAAATTCGCCAGGTGTCGTGAGCCGAGCAGCGCGGCGATTTTTGCCCCAGGGTTCTCCGCGATCACTCGTTCGATTTCGGCGAACATGTGTTCGTCGCGATCCTCGGGCGATCCATCGGGCAAGTCCAGCGGAACGACAACGATCCCTTGCGCGGCCATGGCTCGCGCCGTCTCGGGGTAAAGCGACTCGATGTAGGGGCCGCACCGCACAGCACTGAAATCGGCGCCCGGGTCCGCGTTCAATGCGTCCAACGCCGGGTGCGCGGGGGCTTCGATGCCCCAATGCGTGACACCCGCCGCACGCAATGCCTGCGCCCGGTGGATCAGATGCTCACGAACCGGGACATTGGAATGCGATTCGCCGAGCAGGACGACTTGTTTGTCCCGCGTCAATTCCGCCCAATCGACGGGTCTGCGTCCCCCGACCAAAGCTTCGATGCTGTCCGGGGACGGTGGCTCGTCACCGACGCCGGTCGGGCCAGCACGCCCTGCCATCCCCTCAGGGGCGGGCATGTCCATTGCGCTCGACTCGGCGAGGGCCTGCCCGGCTGAGCCCGTGCCACCGCCCGTCCTGTCCACCCGAAGAAGCTCGAACCAGACCGCCTTCTGCCAGCCGTCCGCCCGGTACCGCCACAGGTCGACACCCGATCGCATCCACGGCCCATCGGTCCTGTCGACCCGCCCCGGCAACGGAGGGAGGTCCGCGGACGCATCGAGAACGGTCTGCCCATCGAAGACGTTGACGCGCAACAGGTCACCGGTCGTCTCCACCTCGACCTGCACCTTCTCATCGGTGCGGAGGGCGTTGTCCACGAGCTTGCCGAGCACCCTGGTGGCATGCTCGACCTGCGACGCGGGCCATTCGGAAAGCTGGTCCGCCAACCAGGACACCGCAACCGCTTTCGCCTGCGGATCAGGCTGATCTTCACCGGACCACACAATGTGCCGCGCGCGTCGCGTCGATCCGTCCGTCGTGGATGTGGTCTCGGATGCGGGAGCCGATACGGTCTGGTTCGAGGTCGGCGAAGGGTCGCCGACCTCGAACCACACGGCATCCGATTCCGCCATCCACAGGTTCAGTCGTTCCCGCAACTCGCGCAGGATGTCGGCGACCCGATCCGGCTCCGCGCCGAGATCGATGTCGCGAAGTTCCACCGTCGCAACGCCATCCACCCTCTTCAATAGCACCGTGACCCGGCCGGATTTACCGCGAACCGGATCGAGACTCAGCGTCACCTCGATACCGTCACCCGAGGTCTCCATCCCGACGAGATCCACCGAGAAACCCACGCCATAGCCGATGAGCAACCGAGCGATGTCGCGGCCACGGCCCGCGAAGACCTCGTCGAACGTCACCTCGCCGAACTCATTCCGCCACAGCGCCCCCTGCAACGCCGCGCCGTCGGGATCGAACGCGATTGCCGCAGGGTCAACTCCGGCCTCGGCCAGGTCGGACAACAGATTCGCGGGGTTCCTCGGGTTCGCGCACCCACCGGAGAAACTCGCGGCGGCCGGGCTGATTTTGGTGAGTCGCCCCTCGACGAACCACCCGCTCCCGGTCCCGGCGACTCCGATCAACTGGTTCGCGAGTTCCGCTCCGTGTCCGACCACAAGCCGCCCGCGGGTGCGGGGATCGAACGGACGCGGGATCGACAGCACCGAAAACTGCGGCCGCCCGCGCAACCCGGCGGACTGCCCGGTGATCTCCCCTACCGCGGCGTCGATCGCGGCCAGCTCCGCATAGAGGTCGTCCCGACCGGTGCGCAGGGCCCACGCCTTCAGCCGCGTCAGCTCCGCCCGGTTCACCTCGTCACGCACCTGCCACGGAATACCTTCCGCCTCGCCGATCACATCCGGGTGCAGCGCGATGAGAGCCTGCTTCTCGACATCGCTGCAGCCCAGCCACATTCGGCGGTTGCGCAGCGCCTTCTCGCGCGCATCGTCGATATCACCGGAAGCGAGCAGGTCCGACATGTGCGCCACCCCCGCCCGGTCGAGAACCCTGCGCACCAGCACTTCGGAAGCGCCGGACCACTTCGCCCTGTCCACCCCGTCGCGGAACGACGGCACTTCCGGCGGGGCGCCGATCATTCCGGCCAGGCCGATACTGGGACGCTCGGCGAAATCGACTACCGCGTCGAGGTTTTCGTCGAACTCGATGCCTCTGATCACCGCGTTGCTGCCGGCGGTCACGCGTTGCATCCAGGCCGTGATCGCTTCATCGCCGACGACCCAGCCACCATTGCGGGCCGCGACGGGATCGGCGTTGTCGAACACGACCACATCGCCTTCGCTCAGTTGCGAGTTCGCCTCGGCCAGTGCCTTGTTCACGCGCATGATGGCGAAGGCGTGAGCGCCGATGGCGCCGTGATCGACTACACCCGCGATCGCGGCCCGGTCTCCGGGACGCTTTTCGCCGTCACGCACCGCTTCCAGCGCCTTCTGCAACCCGGATACGCCCCGGCCGAACGGCTGCTCGCGCCAGCCGGCGGCCAGACCGCCCGCGAAGGACAGGTCGGTCATGCCGTCCAGTACCAGCTCGGCGGTCAAGGATGCGGGCGTGATCCGAGATCCCTTGGCGCCCAGCAGTTGCTGGAATTTCAGCTCTACTTCGCGACCGCACACCTTGGCATGTCTACCCAGGGTAGCCAAACGCCTCAGCCCACGCACCGTTACCGGTGCGCCCACGAGATCGGCGAATCCGCTTGCGAAACTGCCTGTTCGGACCGGTTTTTCGGTTCTCTCCTGATTCACCTCGGGCGGAGCCGTTGCCGGATCCGCATCTGTAACGGCCCCGTCTGCTTCGGTCACCGTCACACCGGCGAGCCCCTGCGCGGTTGCGACCCAGACGGTCAGAGTTCGCTCGCCCGGCTCACCCGATATCGACATGTGCGCGTATGCGGCACCCGTGGCGACCGCGTCGCGGACCTGCCGACCGACAGCAGCCATCGCGTTGTCAGCGGCCTGGCGTGGTGTCACCCAGTCCTGGGTCAGGCGGCGAATCACCTGTTCCAGTGCGGTGATACGCCTCGGGTGGTGGTCATCGAGCCGGGCTGAAACTTCCAGCGCCGGCTGCTCGCCGCCCACTACCCGCAGGCTCATCGGGGCCGCGCCGGTCTCGGCCATATCCAGCAGATCCAGCCGGTACACCGTGTGCGCGGACTCGTTCTGTCCGGCATTCAACGAATCCGGCTCGTCCACGGTGTGCCCGGGCCGGTGTTGTTCGGTGAGCACCTCATTCGCCGGGTACAAGTCGTAACGGTAGAGGCCGGGGCCCCGTTCCGCACCGGCGGCGTCGCGCTCGACACCAGTGGCGGGATCGCGCTCCACCTCGATTGCCGAGGCCACCACCGCGGCATCGACTGCCGATGTCACCAGGGCTCGGGTATCGGCGCCGATATCGGTGTTCTCGGCCAGCAGCGCGCGGGTTCCGTAGACGTCGGTGGGCGCCGGCTCAAACGGATCGGCTACCGGGGGTGTCACTTGTGCCGACGCGAAGATGCTGAACCACATCGCCTTGCGATACGGGTGGTGCCGACCGCGTATGAGTGCGTATCCGCCCAGCTGATCAATACTCGCGGCAACGATGGCGCGGCCGCGGTTGCGCTCCACCTTCCGGTCTTCGACCGGCTTCTCGCGTTCCGCTTCGGCGTCGGAGCTTTCGGCGTTGGGACCTTCGGCCTCGGCCGCCATGAGGTCGTCGGCTGCCGACAGATCGATACCCGGCAGGTCGAAATCATCGCCATCTTCCAAACTGGCCAAGTACAGGTCGGCCCGCTCGGCGGACGAGGCATCATCCGGGATGTCGTCGAGCTGTGTGCGCTCCAACGATCTCCCGCCGCTCGGCATCGGTGGCGGGAAGTGGGTGCTGACATCGAGGACCTCCACCAGCACGCGTTTCGGAGCCGTCGCATTGCCCGGCGTCTCGATGATCGTCGCGCGTACCAGCACCGGCCCGTGGGTGTGGTCCAACGCATTGGAGCCCCACTCGGAGATCGCCAGCTCGGCCTTGTCTATCGAATCCTGCGGCCACTTGTCCTTTTTCAGGAACGCGACCAGCCAGGCCCGCAACTTCGAGAGGTCGGCCCGCCGTTCACCGGTCCCCACACCGGCGAGGAATTGATCGCGTTTGCGCCGGTCCTCCTCGAGACCGGTGGACGGTTGCTCCATGAATTCGATCCGGAAAGTGTCTGTCTCACTGTCGGATTCGAACCGCCACCGGTCCGGCAACTCGCCCAGTGCCCGGGATGCCGCGATCATCGACTCGTCGGACAACGCCTCCCCACTGAAGACGACATCCATCCGCAGTTCCCGGCCCCCCGCGCTGCCCTCCACGCGGGGCCGCAGCGTCACCCGTGCCCCCGGAGTGTGGGCAAGCACCAGGTCCACGACGGTTGCCGCCAGCCCGAGGACCGCGGGTGGTTTCGGAATCGACTTCGCGGGCCGCTCATCCACCGGTTCGGTCGGCGGTAGCGCGGCCCGCGTGTCGAGCGAATCGTGCCACCCGTACCAATCCATCAGGTCGGCGCACTGTTCGAGCACCTCGTGGCGGCGCTCCTGCCAACCGGCACGATCCAGCGTGGGCGAGGTCAGCGCTTCGATCGCGAGCTCGGCGGCGACGAGGCTCTCCGCCCGGTCTGTGCTGTGCAGATCCTCATCGACGGTCAGGCCCTCGAACGGCTGCATCTGCTCGGGCGTGACATCGGGGTCGCGCTGTTCGAAAACCTGTTCGTCGACCAGCAATTCATGAATCTGCGCAGCGACCAACTCGATTGCCAACGGTGTGGACAGGTCCACGCCCCCAGCCTGTACTGCCAGCGCGATCCGCAGCGCGGCCTCGGCCCGGCGCCGGTACACCTCCTGGAAGTATTGCGGCAGTTCCTCGAAGGTCAGGTTCGCGATATCGACCAGAGCGCTCTTGGGCGTGCCGGCCGGAATCTTCGAACCGTCGGGCATCCGCAACTGCTTGGTGTAGGTCGTCTCGGTCTCGCGGAACTGCTCCCGGAAGCTCTCGTGGAGCTGGGCAGCGATCCTGTCGTTCAATCGTTCGACCCGAGCGGCGATATCGTGCGCGGTCCGGTCGATATCGGCGCCCGCGCCGTCGGCCCGATCGACACTGCGCATCAACGCATTCGGGTCCGACAGCAACCGCACCTCGGCGGCGAATGTTCGGACGGCCCGGCGTTCCAGGGCCTCGAGCTCGGGTACCGGCCGGTTCGTGGCAGCGGCGAGGGCATCCAGATCCTGGCGGTAGACGTGGTGCTGCCACACGATCCACCGCTCGTCGGGCGACGACAATGACGCCAACGCGGCCTGCAACACTTCGGGCGCCACGGAGGTCAACGGACCGCCCGGGTGGGATCCCGAAGCCGCCCTTGCGATCAGGTTCTCCTCGACCCCGGCCCCGCGCAGGAGCGACGCCCAGATTCGCTCGGCAAAGGCCTGGCGCGCCCGTTCTTCGGCAACCACCAGGCCGATCTGGCTCATGAACCAGACATTGGACCGAGTTCCCGCCGGCAGCGTCTTGGCGAGGACCAGATCGACAACCCGCTCCCGCAGCCGGGCCGCTATCTCCTTGTCCTGCACCTCGAAGTTCAGCCACTCCAGCAGCGCGGCACTCTGCGCGGCGCGGAACTCGCGCACGGCATCGCGATCCCCACTCTGTGCCGCACGTAGCAATGCGGCCAGCCGGTCGTCGGAATCCGGGACCGTCGGCGCGGTGACACCGTCCTCGGCAGTGCGCTCCGTCTGCTCTGCGGAGAGTTGCGCCGTGGCCCACTGCGGCAGCACGGCGGCGATCAATTCGACGAAACCACGCGGACGGCTGGGCGACTCGCCCTCTTGTCGCCGCTGTCCCGGAACCAGCGGCCCGACGAGCCCGAGCGCGTCACGAACCCGCTGTTCGACGGACTCGTTGTCCAACGCCTGACCGTTGAGCACCTTGGTGACGGCATTCACCGTCGTTCCGGCAATCCACGCGACCGCCTCCGGCGTCCGCGGGCGGGGCAACCCGAACCCGGCCCGGGTGGCGGCGCCCCGAATCCGCCGCACGACACGCTCGTCGATCTCCACGCCGGCCAGCAGGTCCACGACGGTGACCTCGGCCACTTCGGCTCGGTCGGCCACCTTCTTGATACGGGCGTGGTCGGGTAGCTGCTCCAACGCGGCATAGGCGTCGAATTCATCTGCAGCCGTCGATGTTCCGCCGTCGCCGACCCCTTCCGGCGGCTGGGTGTTCGGCATGACCTTCGGTGCTGCCGCGAATGCCGGTGCCGGGCCGGGAACCAATCCCTCCACGCCGCGACGGGCGGCCCATTGTGCGTCCCAGTCGCACAACTGGAGGATCGTGTCGAAAACTGTTGCCCCGTCATCAGTTTCGACCGATATCCGCCCATCCAAGCACTCGGACGACAACTTCCGAATCGACACGGGCCGCCGCGGCGATAGCCGCGGTCTGACGCATGACGGCATGCAGGCTGATGGGCAGATCCGGGTACCTCAACTGCATGGCGGCGGCCAGCGCGCGACGGTGCGACGGGTCGTGCACCGACACCCGCCGGGACACCACCTCTCGCACCGTCTGCGGCGAAACCCCGGCTGCCACAGCCACATCCCACGCCGTCGCCCACGGATCCGACTCGGTCTCCACTTCCGGATCCGCGCTCACCGGCACCGGCAATCGAGGCCGTGCATGTCCGCCGCCTCGGCGACCCGGGCGCCGATCGCGGCGGGTACCGGCATCCCCTTGACCACAGCCAGCACCATGCGGACGGACACTCCCGCGTCCACCGCCACCGCACGCCACAGCGGTAGCTGTCGATCGACACCGGGCGGAGCCTCCGGCTGCCCATCCATAGCGGCAACACCGTCCCCAGCCGCATCTCCGGGACGCCGACTCGAACCCGCCGCCGCTCGCCCGCTACCCATCCCCTCGGAATCGGCGTTGATCGCCGGAGGCGCGCCGCGTCCTCGCCGCGGCCTCGCCACCGACGGATCGACGAACTCCGGCCTCCCGCCGATGTCAGCCGCGACAGCATCTGGACCGGAATCGCCCAGATCGAACGGTTGCGCACCGCGTATCGGCCGCGCGGCGCCGTCCCCAACCGGTGAGACCTGGCGGATACTCCTGTCATTGGACTCGACACCGTGGAGCCGCTTCGTCGTGGGCACTGCGCGCAGTCGGCTCAGTTCGGGAGCGTCAGGAAGTTCTGAGGGCAAGGTGGTGTCAGCGGTGGCGTCCTCATCCGGCCGCAGTCCCGGTACCGGGGCGATCGGCGCGTCGTACGACAGTTTCGGCAGTCTGCCCGTCCCGGACAGGATCTCCTGCACATCGGCCGCGAACTTTTCACGAGTGAGGCGGGCTCCACGGAAGTGCCCATAGAACCCACGCGCCATCGTGTCGGCCATCCCACGAACGCTCGTCGGTCTGGCAATTGTCCACTTCATGGAGAAGGCCGCTCGCTCCACCTTGTGGACCATTCCGACGTAGCCCGTCAGTCCGGAATCTGCCAGGGCACCGCGCTCCACCGGCACCACCACCGTGGTCAGCCACCCCACTTGGATCGGAACCGAATCGCGCGGGTGCTGCGCGTCCGGTACCAGCGACCGGTTCCACCCCAGCACTCCCTCGCCGATCATGGCGGCCGCGATCCGCACCGAAGTTTCCGGGATGGACCCGTACTCGATGGACCGCACGGCCGACAACTCGGCATCCAGCGGTTCGAGCCACTCCAGGAACGAACGGCACTTACGTTTTTCGCGGGCTGCGTCCTCCTCCACGAAATACCCTGCGAGCAAACGCCTTTCCAGCTCACGACGGAATGCGACGCGATACGGCTCTTCCACATCCCGGCGTTCGTCATCGGTCAGTTCCCGATAGGCCGGCCCTGAGGGTGTCTCTTCCGCCTCGATGAATCGGATCGGCCAATCGCGTATCAATGCGAAAGGCAGGTCGAGGCCCTTGCCCCGCTCGGTCTTCATCGCCCGCTCGAACGCCTGCATATGCCAGCCCTCGGTCGCCACGATCAACAACTCGGGCGCAGCACCGGGAACGGGAGCGAACCACGCCACATTGTCAGTGATCTGTTCGCCCTCGCGCACGGCCAACTCTTCGGCAAGCCGCTGCGCACACACCGGCGCCGACGACCGCGCGTAGGCACAGTTGTATCGGACGATCAGGTCATCGAGTTCGGCCACATCATGACGTCGCGCGGAGGCTTCGTGGCGTGCGGTCAACAGCGGTTCGGCCGCGGCGATTTCACCCGCATCGGCCGAACGCGCCTGCGCGAGAAGTGATTCCAGATCCTTCAGGTCCTTCTCGGCCAGATGCCGTGGCATATTCAAGGCCCGCCGATGCGCGTCCCGGGAATCGTCGGCAGGCATATCGACATCAACACGCCGCAGCAGTGCATAGCCACGAGCGGCGAGCTCACGCACATACTCCGGCGTCGGAACCAACGGCTCGCCGGCAGAATCGAACGAAACACCCTGCTGGACAACCCATTGCGCATCTTCCACACCGAGCAACGGGCGAGTAACGCCCGTCCGGTAGTCCAGCAACACTGGAGTGTCGCCCACCAGATGCGCCTCATAAACCGTCCGCCCATCACCATCCAGCAGACGAATCCACGCCTTGTCCCCCGACCGTCGCAGCTCTTCGGCAACCGCCTCCCGGCTGGCATACTCCACCGATCGCCCCGCACGAGGATCACCAGGAACGATCGGACCGATCGGCACCCGCCGCGACTCGGCCCGAATAGCAGCACGCAACCCCAGCGGTTCATACGCTGTGAACCTGTACCGCCGACCGGTGACGGCATCGATCGCGACCAGTTCCACAATCTGGGCGCCGTCAGCACCGGACGTCGTGATGGTCACCCGCATCGGACGTGTGGTCACCGACATCGATCGTTCCGAATCGGCATACCGATGCCGTCCAACGAGACCGAGTAACCAGGCAGCGGCCGAGACGTGCGCCGCACGTCCGCTGGACCACACAGAGTGGTCGAAGCCGGCCCCGTAAGAGAGTCCAGATACCACTAGCTTCTTCACCAAAGCTTCGACCCGCTCGACATCCGTACCGGGGATGACCGAGAACTCGGCTCGCGCCACCTGATCGGATTGCTCGTCGATATTCGCCTGCAAAGAAGAGCGAAGTTCTCCCGAACCGACATCTGCCCGGACTGTCGGGCCGAACGCGTCACGTGCGATGTGGATCTCGATCGACGTATCGGCCATGAAGGTGGCTCCGCGTGCCGCCGGCCAATCACCCATCGCGTGGCGCTGCGTTTCAATTAGATCTTCGGCCAATCTCGCAATGATCAATTGCGGTCCGCCCGGCCGTGCGCCCAGCTTCTCATCGGGCTCGAGATCAGAGACTTTTTCGACCAGTCCGCAGATCTGGTCACTGATTCCCGGGCGCGGAAGTCGTTTGGTGCTGCCACCCAGGACTTCATCGTCTTCTCGCAGCGTCATATGAACTGTCGCCGTGCGGCCGGAGCCCAGGACAACTTCGATGTGGCGGCCACGGAAGGGCACATAGAATGCCGCATTTCCATCCGAAGTCCGCTCCCCCAGGATCAACCCCCGATCGAGGACAGTAGCGGCCCTCATGTCGACAACGAACAGCCGGGTTGCATCGAGCACTCGATGCGCCCACGCCCTGTCCTCAGCCGACCAGTCCGGAATCAACTCATCGATGATCTCCGCCTGCCGGTCGAGGAAATTCTTATAAACCTCGACCTCGTGTAGAACGGCATCCAGGCGAGGATTTCCGTACAGCAGGCAGATTGGAGTCCCGGCCCGCTGATATTTCACGATTTCTTGTGCTGCATAGACTTCGTTATTCCGAAGGACGGCGGCAGCGATAAGTTGAATTTCGCTGACCGCCGGTTCGCCGCGTAGCACTCCCGACGTCTCGGACAGAATCAATTCGATATGCGCTTGGGTCCAGTCGGCGTCCCTCTCGAACATCCGACGGGGAATCTTCATTTCAGGATAGTGACTGCGCAGGAGTCGCTTCAGGACAACGTCCGAATACTCGTCGTTCAGAAGATACGCATGGCCGCGAAGAGCATTGAGCAGGCATGGACCGAACGAAACTTCTAAAGTACGATAACGGTGCTGATCTTCTATATATTCATCAATAGCTTCCGCCAGTACGCAATAAAGGAAGAGATTCTCCGCGACCGTTCCATCAACAGTTCCCGCACTGAATAGTTCCACGACGGCGGCGTCGTTTTCGATGCATCGGAGAAGATCACCCTCTTTCAGATCCACGTCCTGTCCGTTTGTCGGGGCCTCCGTGCCCGGCTGGAGAATCGCCCGCATGTCCCAGTTCCGCCACTGCTGCCGCGAGCCGACCGTCCGCTGGTATTCGCTACGACCTCCCATCAACAGAACGCGTGGTCGTCCCTCGGTGCGCGCTACCCAGTTACGCAGATCCGCAGAGAGTTGCGCCACCTGCGGAGCGGTCGGATCCACATGAGGCACGGCTTCGACGTACAGATCGTCGCCCGACGGTTGCATGCGATACAGCCCGGGAAGCCGATCACCGGAGGCCGGGCCATACCGGTCGTCGGGGTTGTCGGCGCGAGCGTTGTCTCCCGCGGTCCGCGGTGCCACGTCATCGTCCGGTCCGGGCGTTCGTACACCCACGCGCTTAGCAGGCCCGCGCAATGCGGCAGGCCGGCCCGTCTCACCCAACGTCCGCTTCGGTGTGCCGTTCGCATCGAAGGACAGCTGATACACCGAGCGCATGCCCACTCCGGCACGGCGGATCCACCGCGCTTTCGCGACGTCGCCGATGATCCATCCACCGTCGGCCTCGTCATAACCGTTGTCGAATACGGCGACTCGGCCGAGTTGGCCCTGTAGCTGCGGGTACTCGTCGATCAGTTCCTGATTCACCCGCGCCACGGCGATCGCGTGCGCGAAACTCCGACCGCTGTTGTCCAGTACTGCCGCGGCCATGGACACGTCGTTGTCGTCTCGATCGACCTGCCACACCAGTTCGGCCAGCGCCGCCGACCCCTTCAGTGGTGAATTCGGCTCCCAGTCCGCGTTCAGGCCCTTCGCGAACGCCGACCCGGTCATTCCGGAGGTGATGATCTTCCAGTCCTCGACCGAAGCCGGATTCATTCCGACGGCCTGCTCGCCTGCACCGACCGCGATGACGGCCTGTACCTTCGGACCGCACACCAGCGCCGGACTGTGGTGCTCCTCGAGATCGTATGCGGTCGTAGCTATCTCGGACTCCGGCACGATGCCCGACCGGATCACAGGCGCCGCCGGCGGCTGCGGAGCCATGGCCGGCCGGCACTTTCCGGCGATCTCGGACAGCACTGTCGCGAGCTGTTCATCGGCCCATGTATCCAGGTCGAGGCCCAGACCGACGGCGAACCCGGCAATCTCGTCGTCGAGTGGGATATTGGCGTTGCGAGCGGCGACCAGCAGCTCTGCGCGGTGCACCAACCACTGCAACGTGTCGTCGGCTTCGGCAAACCTCTTCGCGCTCGCCAGCAGTTGCTTCAATCCGCGGAGCCGACGTTCCAGCTTGGACAATTCGTCCACACGCGGGTCGTTCATGGTCTTCAGGAACTCGATCGCGACGTGTATACGGCGCAGTTCCACTTCTCGCTCGGGCAGCCGCAGCCGTTGGCCCAGATCGCGGAGCAACTCGTCATACAGTCCGTTCACCCGAACGGGGTTGATGCCCGTGTCGGTGGACAGGTTCAGGGCCCCGCACTGACCATCCAATCCCCGTCGCAGGGCGGCACGATACGTATAGGCCTCCGACACAGCATTTTCCAGAGTGCCGACAGTCGACAACTCGGCCGCGTCACGCGTCCGCGAGCGCAGATGAGCTGCCTCGATGTCGACAGCCGCCAATTCGGCGGCCAGGCCGATCAATTCGGTGACGCGGTCACGATGCTCGGAGGTGTGCGCCGAGGCCGACAGTGCCGACACCCACTGCCGTATCCGGTCCAGGTTCAGCTCGTTCAGCGTTTCCAGCGTCCAGAGCTCGGACGCCTCGTCCAGATCGATGGTGCTGTCGGACAACGCTGCCTGCATCAGATCAGCGATCCGCACCGCGAGCACCTGGCGCCCGGCGAGCACACCCACCGCTTCCCGGACCTGCCGGCGGCTGTCGCTGTCCAGAGCGGCCCAGAATTGTGCGTCGCGTCCGGTTTGCCGGTCCTTGCCGAGGTGGTTCTCCAGAACGACGGCGAGCCGCAATTGTGCTGCGAGCCGGACACATTCGCCGAGAATCTCCGCGTTACCCGCAGCAGGGCGTCCCGCGGCGGCCAGATCCCGCAAGGTGTCATCGATCCGGTCGAGTTCCAATGCCTCCGCATCAAGTCGCGGAGCGGCATCGTCGAATCGCAGGCTTCCGATCAGCCGTTCGATCTCGCCGCGAACTTCGGCCACCTCCGCCCGAGCATCCGCCAGCAGCAGAGCAATGCTCCCGACGGGATTCTCGGACCGGACGGGCGCCGAAGCCCCGGACACCAGATCGATCTCACCTCGCCCGTACAGCAGCCGCGCGGCGTGCGAAACCGCGGGCGTACCGGCGGGCAGGCCGACGAGATGGTTGTGCGGGCGCTGTCCGTAGGGGTGCAACGCGCGGCGGGCAGCATTGTCGGCCACGATCTCGAGTACGAACCGCTCGGCGGCCGATTCCGCTGCTGCCGTGGATGATTCGGCCACCCCCTGCGTACCCGCGGCCCGATCGGTGCCAGCCGTCCGGACGATGAAGTCCAGGGTGGCATCGGCCGACGACCGGCGCAGCGTCCGGAACTGCGTGACTGCCAGCGAGATCGGCGTACCCATACTGCCCGACTTCGCGGTGCCCAGCATGAGCCTTTGCACCTTGCCCGCAGTACTCCGCCGTCCGAGGCGGATGATCAGTTCGAGATCGCCGTCCGGGGCGCGGGTGCGGGACAACAATTGAATCTCGTGCTCGTCCAGTTCCCGCTGCAGGAGCTGTCGAGCCAGTTTCATCGCCCGGTCCGTGTCATTGACCTCCGCCAGTCGTTGCCGGTCTGCGTCGCCGGCGGCGATCGCGGCGTCGACTTCGGCCATATCGGTGGCCAATGTCGACAGGTTCGCCGTGTGACGTACCTCGTCGGGCAGGCCGACGGCCCTCGCCAGTACCTCCGGATGGTGCTGGCCGAGCAGTTCTCGCACATAGCTCGGCCACTCGCGCCATCGCTTCGCGTTGGCCGCGCCCATCTCGGCGGCCTCGGCGAAGCCGGCACCGTCGGGCAGCACCATGTCCTCGATGCTCGACATCCCCGCCCACCGCAACGCGTCTCGGATGATCTTTTCCGGATCGTTCAGCGGCAGCATCATCGCCTCGCGGAGGGAAGCACTCGAGGAAACCTGATTTCGCTGCGTGCTCAATCCGACGCCGTCGAGGCGACCTGTGATCCGCCGGGAAGCCTCGTCGTGCCCGATCACGGTGATATCGGAGTCCGACCGTCCCGCTATGCCGCGTGCGGCGGCCAGCTCCGTCACGAACGCCTCGAGTCCCGTCGCGTCCTGTCCGAACCACAGCACCGCTGCCGGCGGATCCGTCGGCGTCGAGCGCGACGCATGGTTCAGGACGGCATTCAGACCGTCGTCGGCTGCCGCGTCGGACTCGCTGTCGTAGACGTGGACCTGGACCTCGGATACCTGCGTGGACTGCAATTCGCCGATGGTGAGAACCAGCTGGCCCTTGTCTCGGAAGTCCATGCGCAGCAACCGAACCCGCGGATGTCCCGGCAAGTGGGTAGCCGACCGTTCGGCGAGCAGCAACCGATTGATCCAGTTGTCGACCTCGGCCAGGTCCCGCACATTCTCGGCAGTGGGCTGTTCGATGCTCGCCAACTCCTGCTTGCGCCTGACGAGCAGCATCCGATTCAGCTCGTCGGCCATCGACTCCGGCAGCTGCTCGACACTCGGCAGAGGTGTACCGGTGGACTCCGCCCACAACCGCTCGACCGGATCACTCAGATGCCCGAGGATCTGCTCTCGGGCTGCCGCGGGCAGATCCGTCCACTTCTGCGCCATCGTCAACCGCACCAGCTCCGCCGCCAGCGGGTTCATATCGCCGAAGCCGATATCGCTCGCCAGGAACGTCTCCGCGATGACACCCGACCGGAAGTTGTCCCAGTGCTGCCGCGACACCTGGCTCGGTATGGCCGGTACCGCGGGCCGCGGCACCACATGATCGTCCGGTTCCGGCGCGTGCGCGCCGACCCGAACATGCTCGAATCCCCTTGCGGCAGCGGGCAATTCTCGACCGACCGGCACGTCCTCGGCAGACGAAGCAGACACCCGCATAGCCACGACCACCGGTTGTCCGCCGGCATCGCGGATCACACCCGCCGACGGCTCCCACTCATCGAAAGCAACACCCTCTCCGGGCATTCCCTCCTCGAGCACCCTCACGACCCCATCGGCGCCACGCTTGATATTCACCGCATGCCCCCACTGCGGCGGCTGCCCGTCGACACCCTCGTACACCACTACCGCGACAACGGCACCACCGTCATGCTCCACCCGGTCCCGTGCACCCGCCAACGAGGTGATGCTCTCGTCGAATCCGACACCCACCACCTCGGGCGCATCCCGCAACAGCACACCGTCGGTACCCGCGGTGAAGCCGGCCAACCCGTCCGGCGCCGGACGCCCGGCAGCCGACCACGCATCCCGTCCGGCGACCGGCAGGCAGTTCTTGGAACCTTCGGCGAGGACATGGCCCAGGCCAGGGGAAACATAGGCGCTTACATCGCCTTGTGGTTGTGTCTGCTCGGCAAGGGTTTCCGCCACATTGGCAACCAGACGGCGCCGAAGCTTCGTGATGGCAACCGGGGTCTTCCCCATCCGCCGGGCAAGTTCCGCACGATCCGTGATCTGCGGGTCGCCGAACAACAGGTGACCCAAAGTCTGCTGGTCCGCGGATGTGAGGCTGTCGACAAGTTCGCGTAGAACCTGCCGCGGCGCCGCGTCCACCAAGGCCTGTGCCTGCTCGGTCGTGAGCCCCGAACGCGGCTTCGGCTCGGCACGAATACCGAACTCCGCCATCGCGGTCGAAATCCGCTGCCCACTGGGAGTTTCGGCCGACATCTTACCTGCGAGAAAGAGAGCAACAGTCTTCGGATGCACGCCGGCGCGGCCCGCGATGTCCTTGGCCGAGGGGGCAGACGCGACCCGCGCGTCACTGGGCGGTATCGGGAAGTGGCCGCCGTCCACCAGCTTCATCGCGAGCTTGTCGCGGGTGTTGTACGCGAGCTGACGAATGGCCGTCAGCGACCTGCCCATCCGCTCGGCCAGTTGTTGATAGTCGGTGATCTGCTCGTCACCGAACTGCAGCTGCGCCATCTGCTGCTCCGACGGCGACAGATCAACGGCCAACTCGATGAGCAGCCGATGTGAGGCCTGAGACACCAAGTACTTCGTCTGCGCGGTGTTAAGTTCGGCCGCTTCGGCGCTCGGCACATAAATCTGCCGAGGCGCGATCGGCGGCATGCCGGCTACTGCGGCCAATAACCGCCGCCGCAACCGATCGTCCGTATTCCGGCCCGCAAATACGTCGCGGACGACTTCAGTGGGCATATCGGCTGCCCGGGCCAATGGCACGACGAATTCATCGCGCACACGAACCCGGGACAAGATCTCCGCCGACAGAGGGAAGTTCACCCCGACCGCGGCAGCCAATACCGCCCGCGTCGTGTCCGCGCCCGCCGGGCGACCGTTGAGGACGCCATTGGCCGTGCCGGCGTTCAGCCCCGCTCGCAGCGCCATGGAGTCGTATTGCAGACGATCGGAAACCTCGTGTCGGACAGCGGATTCTGACAGGTCGGGGTAATCGTCCATCCGCGCGGCGTCGAAGACCCGTTGCCGCAATTGCTCTTCCACGTCCAGACCCGCGAACACTCGGCGCACGACCTCGTCGGTCACCCCCGCCGTCACCGCAAGGTCGGCTACACAGAGATCCGGAAGCTGAAGTAGCGACAAGTCCATCGTGGTGCTGAGCACGCCGGAGCGGAACGCGGCGGCGAGCACCAGTCGCATGGTGTGCGGGTATACCGGCCCGCCGGTCAACGCCGAGCGGACCACGTGGATTTGTACTCCGGTCAGGCGTACGACATCGGTGAACGACGGCTGTCGATGCAACAGTCCGAGACGCCCGGTTGATCCCTCGACGGATCCCACCGCCCCGGCGCTCGGGTACGGAGTTCCGTCCAGCTCCGGAATGTCGCCCCGTTCGAGTACCACCCGAAGTCCGCGTGGCACTGGATAACCCAGTTGCCGGGCTGCCGCGATGGCAAGGAACTCCTGTTCCGTACCGACAGGTTCGGTCCGGCGGAACACGCTGGAAACCAGCGACCGGTACAGCCCCGCCAAGGCCGCTACGTCGGATTGCCGGGCCCGGACAAAGCTGCTCGGGTACCAGTAGTCGAGATCGAAGGCCGCCTCGAAGACCCGCCTCTGATTCGTCTTGGTTCCACGACCCTCCAGCAGCACGCGGTGAACCGTCTGCGGTGAGACACCGGCCAACGCCGCTACCTCGGACTGCAACGGCTGCGGGACGAAACGTCCTGGCACGAAACTGTCGTCGACGAAATGCGCCGGCATGAATCTGTTGGCCACGAACAACGGATCGATTGCGACCAGGAGTGGTTCCGGAATCGGATATCCCAGCCACTGCGCTGCGACAAGTACCCGCTGCTCAACCTCCTCCAGTGCCGGCTGCTGCCTGACGAACACCGTTGCGACCGTCGACTGGTCGGTACCCACCAACCGGGCTATGTCGTCCTGCGTCGGCCGCTTTGCATGTTCTCTGTCTCCGAGCGCGAGGAACCGTTGAGCCAACGGGAGGAATCGCTGCGGCACTTCCGAATCGGGCGCGAGGCGGGCAACAGCTACCTCGACCCGAGCCCGATCTATCGACCGCCAATCCTGCTCCCCCAGGATTTCCGCCAACTCCCCACGCAGGGCCCGCACCTGCTCGACACCCACCCGGCGTACCGGCGAGCACCAGAGCCCGATGCGCTCAGCCGCGTCGAATACCCGTTGCTGAAGGTGAGCGTCCAGGTTCGACGTGCCGCTCAACACCCTGGAAACGACCGACTGCTGCACACCGGCTTCGCGAGCGCAGTCCGCGTGAGTCGGTTGCGGGGCGAAGGATGCCTTGACGAGCTCTCCGTCCACGTAGTGAGCGGGGGTGAACCTTTCCGCCGCGAATCTCGGGTCGATCGCGACTGCGAGACGCGCCGGAATCGGATACCCCAGTACCCGTGCTGCGACGAGGAGCCGTTGCTCGGCTTCGGTGTAGGTCGGCTCACCGCGTTTGAATATCCGGGCGGCCGCCGCCTCGGTCAGTCCGGCCAGCCGGGCCACATCCGCACGTGTCGGCCTGGGTGACAACAGTTTCAGCCGTGTCGCGGCGTCGCGCACCTGCCGCCAGGTCGTCAGATCATGCTCACTGCCACCGAACACCCGGCGTACCGCAGCCTCGGTGACACCAGCGGCCTCGGCCAGGTCCGTCGCGAACTGATCCGGCAACCACACTTTGGCCAGAACCACCGGGGTCAGCGGGAATCCGAGTGCGGTTGCCGCAGCCAGCACCGCTCGCATCACGGGGGCACTCACGCGCCCGCCATTGAGGACACGGTGGGCGCTGCCGGGATTCACACCCGCTTGCCTCGCCACCGCAGACAACGTGACCGGGCGTGGCGGCGGTGGTGGCAGGAAGCTTATATTCGCGGGAGTCGGAACGCCGAGTTCTTCGGCGGTCGCCAGCACCAACTGTCCGACCTGTGCATCGGTTTCCAGACCGGCGAACACCCGACGGACCCGGTGGTACGGCACCCCGGACACCCGCGCCACATCGACCATGTTTTTACGTACCGGTTGTGGTGGCGCAGGCGGAATTTGGTGCACGAGATCAGGAAAGAGCTCTCTGATCGCCGCCATCACCCGGGAGCGCTTGTCCGGATTGACCCACTGGCCATTTCGCACCCGGCGAACATCGGCCTTGGGCACCCCGGCGACGCGCGCGATCTCGCTCACACTCCACCAGATCGGTGGCCGCAGAGCTGCATCCGGGAGCTCGAAACCGATCCGCACAGCCGTTGAGACAACCGCTCGCCACGACTCATACCTGACGCGCTCGCCGGCCAGTACACGGTCGACCGTTTCTCCCGACACACCCGCCTCACGCGCCAGCCGGTTCCGCGAAGGCGGCACCGGCGGCGGTGGTGGCGGTGCAACCAGCAGCTCTGCCGGAAGCTCGATGCCGAGTGCGGCTGCTGCAGCGACGATCTTCGTCCGAGTCTCGGCCGACACCCCGCGCCCCTCGAGGAATCTACGAAGCGTCGACCTGTCCACTCCGGCCACCGCAGCGAGGGTTTGCCATTCGAACGTGGGAGTGAACTCGTGAATCGAGACCAGCTCGCCGTTTCGGAACTCGAGTTCGAGTTCCCGCATGGCTGCTGACACACGTTCCCGAATCGCTTCGGGAACCGATTGCCCACTGGCCATGCGCAGTACGACGCGGAAGGACACCCGTGCACGGCGCCCTACCGCGTGCGCGGAAACCGGCTGCGGCAACTTCTGCGGTTGTGATACTTCCTCGGAAAGCTCGAACCCGATCTGCCGCGCTGTTGCTACCACGTGTTCGTGGATCCGTGGACTGACCGCTTTCCGGTTCAGCACCAGAATGACCGTGCTGAGCGGGACGTCCGCCGCACGCGCGAGATCCGTTGCGGTGGGTGGCGAGTCCGAGGTGAAATCGACGGTGGCCGACGGGGTGTCGCCGGTCCGAACCACACGCCCGGACGGGTGATTCGCCCTCGACGTCTCGCTGGTATCCGGCTCGGATGCCGCTGTATCGGGTCGAACTTCGGTGAACCGACGTACCAAGGCGCCCATCGCGCGGCCCAGCAAGGCGTTGGCAGAGTCGCGCGAGAGCATCATTGCCCGGCTGGCGTCGACCAACGACTCGCCGTTCAGGATCATCAGATAGCTGATCGTCCGCTGCTGCGGTGGGAGATTGGCAATTCCCCGCGCAAGTTTCGTCAGGTCTCCCGCAACCAGCTCTTCGAGTCGCGGTGACAGTGGCGCCATCGCCTTCATCGACAGCCGGTGATAGTCGGGCCCATGCTCGGGAAGGCGGGTCAGCCAATCCTCGATGTCGACCACCGGCGGCTCCGGGACGTCGAGCAGCGAGAGTATCAGGGAGTCTGCGACACGGGATTGCGTTCTATCCGCAGCCGCAGCCGTGAGATTCATGACCTCCATGACCCGGGCACGGGACAATCCCTGCACGAAACGGAGATTGGAGTACTCCGCGTCGCTGCCGGACAATTCGGCAAGCGCGTCTCGCAGTCGGCTGAAATCGCCGTCGACTGCTTCCATTACCTCCTCGGGAAAACGGTCGGTCGCAATCAGATTCAGCAACTCGTGTTCCGGCGTGCCCTGCTCCGGCACATCGCGCAGCGAGATCGGGATCATCGTGATCACGACATCTGCCAATGCGCGCATCGCGCTCTGGTCGAGGGCCTCCATATCGGTGGCCCATCCGAGCTTCGCCACCAGAGGTGCCACCGTCTCCCGCGGCAGCCCCATGCCGACCCGTCGCCGCATCCATTCCCGTTGTGGCGCACGGGGGATGTTGTCCAGAGCCCGTGTCAGCAGCGCCGGATGCGCCGCCGCCACCGCCTGGGCGCGCACCGGTGCGTAAGCGGCAGTATCGGGATCATCGCTCGACTCATCGGCTCGCAGCCGGTCCAGAACCGCGGATCGAATGCGCTGGGCGATCCGGTGTTCGACCACCGTGGGTGCGATCTCGAGCAACCATTCGCGGATGCCCTCCCCTGTGGGCGGGGTCCAGTTGCGCTCTGCCGCAGTGGCGAGCAGGTCGTCGGTAACGGCTCGGGCCAAGGGTGCGGCTTGCCGATCACGCAGCCGGCCCAGCACCTCCGGGAAGATCTGCCGCCCGAGAGTGTTGCTCAGTTCCGCAGTTGCGTTCTCGTCTCCGCGTCTGGCCAGATCGAGATGGGGCTGCAATTCCCCGTCCCGCATACCGACCCGGACATGCTCGAATTCCCTTGCCACATTTGGCAATTCCGAACCAACCGGAATGTCTTCAGCAGGCGAACCCACCCGCAGCGCCAGAACAACCGGCCGCCCATCAGCACCGACAACCAGGCCCTCCGGCGGCACCCACTCCTCGAACACAACCCCCTCCCCGGACATCCCGTCCTCGAACACCCGCACAACGTCGTCACGACCACGTTTGACACTGACCGCATGCCCCCACCGCGGCGGCTCCCCATCAACCCCCTCGTACACCAGCACCACGACAACCCCGCCACCATCGGCCGCCCGATCACGCGCACCCCGCAACGAGGTGATGCTCTCGTCGAACCCGACACCCACTACCCCGGGTACATCCCCCAACAACACACCATCGGCACCTGCGGTGTAGCCGGCCAATCCCTCCGGCATCGGCCGACCCGACGCCGCCCACGTATCGCGTGCGGCCACCGGCACACAATTCTTCGGGCCCTCCGCCAGCAGATGCTCGATACCGCCGGTGGGTCGCTGATATCCGAGAGTGGAGTCGGCAGGCTCTTCCTCCAGACGCAGTCCGGACAGCTCGCTACCCAGTTCCGCGTCGAGTGAGGCGACTTCGGCACGAGCTGCGGCGTAATCGATTGCCGCATCTACCAATTCGTCGAACGCCAGAATTTCTCGAGCCAAGGCGTCGAGCTCGTCATCCCGGTGACCGGTCTGGGGATCGGTCAGCGGCCCCACCCCGTCGGGCTGGGCGACCATCTGCCGGATAGCGGCGATCGGCAACGGATGCTCCGCGCCGGTGTCGGTCGCCTCGACACCCATTTCCCGTGCGGCTTTCCGGTGCAGTTCATGGGTGAGGTCACGCTGGAGTTCCTGCCGGCTCTCACGCAGCGTCGAGGGCAGGCCGGGGGTGAAGTTCCAAAAACCATGCTTGCCGCCGGACGCCCTGTGCAGCTTGACCTCTACCTCATCGCAGCGGGCCTGCGCTGTGTGGCGACGGCCCGCCAGAGCGGTCAGCTCGGCTGCCTGCCGGTCCAGTCGAGCGGCGTGTTCGACGTGCCGGAGGTGAGTCTCGGCGAGCTCGAGCAACCTGCCGAGCGAGCCGCGCCTCCGGCCACGGGCCCCTTCCCACGCGCGCCGCAATTCCGCTGTGCCGTCGAACCTTTCGGACATCTCGCCATCCTGCGAATGCCCGCTCAGGTGATAAGTCCAGCTCTCATCGAATGTCTGTTTCGCGATCGCGGCCCGGGAATGCGCCCGGCGCCGAGCCATCTGCAGGGAGAAGATGGCGTACAGGCGCGCGTCGACGTCCAGCAGCTTGTTCACATCTTCGATTCCCTGCGCGGAATCGGGGACAAACCGTCCGGCCCAACGCGGGTCGGGGTCCGCCAAGTGTTCGAGCAGGGCTCGTAGTCTCTGCTTCGCCGCGTCGTCAAGGGGCGCAACGCCGAGGTCGCGGTTGATGCGGTCGCCCGGCAACCCCGAGGCCAGTCGCCGTCGCTCCAGTGCCATGACATCGGCGAGTTCGGTCAGATGATCGCTCCATACGACCCGAGGGCTCGGGTCGGCGGCGTCCGGCCCGAGCGGGGCCGCCAGCGCCGGATCGAAACTGCTGGTGAGTACCTGCAGTTTTGCGTCACGTTCGTCGATCGCCTCGGCGTAGGTGATCACTTGCCTGGCGGTCTCGAAAGCGATTGCGAGATGAAACTTCTTCTGTTCTCTCGCCAGATCGCGGACCCGCGGGTCATGGGGTTCGAGTTCCGGAGCCTCCATTTCCAGATCAGTGGGGGACAATTCCTCCGGATCGCGGTTCAGCAGTCTCCGCAGCTCCTTGCGGGTCTCCGCATATTGCTCCCGCGCGGATGCCAAGGTCCGCGGTGCGACCCGCATGCTCGGTTTCACGCAGAATTGATCCACAGCAGTGGTGTCTCGGACCGTGTCAGCTATCGGCGTGGCCTGTTCGGCCTGCCGAATGCGCTGCGCCCAGTCATCGAGGGCCGCGACCCGGCCGGCCAATTCCCGCACCGAAGCCGGCGAAGCCAGTCCCTGCTCGTAGCGCGAATACGCGTCCTGGAGCGCATCTTCCAGCGCATCGATGCGGTGGACCCTGGTGGTGTATCGGTGGACTTCCTCGATCTTCTGCAACACCTCGAAGCGGTCCAGGAGCCTGCTCGAGAAATCTGGCGCCGTGGGGGCAAGTTCCCGGCGCTCCGCCGCCGCGTCGACCGCGTCGAGCAGTTGCGGAAGCCCGGTCAGCTCCTGCGCGGAGACGCCCGTCTGCTCGGCCACCGCATGGGTCAGGTACTCGATTTCCATGTCGAGGGCGCTCCGGGCCGCCGATGCCGGATCCAGCAACGGCGAGTGCCCACCATCGACAGCGGCGACCTCTTTGCTCAGTTCCCGATGCAGATCGGCGAGCAGATTGCCGGTGTGCAGGCGCAGTTCGACCAATGCGGGCGCCAGGTCGGGAGCGACGAGCGGTGTGGTCTCGGCCTTCTCATGCGACAGATCTCTTTCGGCTTCTGGCCGATTCTCCGACGGCGGGGCCTGCTCATCCCCCCGCGCCTCCGGGCCATCACCCATCCCCGACGAATCCGACGTGCCGACATAGAGGTCGCGGCGGCGGGTCCGCACCACACCGTCCGCATCAGCGAACTCCAGCCGCTGCCCCTCGGCATCCACGAACATACCGAACACCTCATGACCGGCCGACTCCCGCGACGGAACGAAATTCGGCTGGAACACCCCCATACCCGGATCACGCTTCTCGAACCGAACACGCCCGTCTGCATCCACCCGGCGAACAACCCAATACATATGCCCGATATCGCCGTGCTCACCACTACCGACATGCGTCGGATCGAACACCAACAAGCCAACCTCGGCCTGCGGCACGACCATGTACCGGGGATCACCCGGCGGATCAATTCCCTTGCGCCACGCCTTCTCCGGATCAATACCCTGCTGCTCCACATCGATCCGCCAACCCAAAGCCGCCAACCGCGACACAGCAGTACCGGGATCCGCGAAAACCTGCTTGCGCCCACCCATCTTCTTTTCGATGCGGCTGACCCGTATACCGCCCAAGCCCGCAGTGAAATCACCCAGATCATCCCGGCCCGTCACCGCACCGACGTCCTGCATCGTCAACGGACCACACTGATTGTCCTCGTGGGGCCACCTGACGCTCTCCGGGCGCTCCAACGTTCCGTCACCCTGGGGCGCGGGCACCTGGCCGCGCACCTTCGAGAACAATCGCCGCAGCAAACCTCGGTTCTCGGTGGCGGCGGCCAATCGCGACCGGTTGCGCTGGTGCGCCAGCTCCCAGTCGACCATGGTCCGCGCGAATGCGTCCACGTCCAATCGATGCGACATGCCGTGCGTTACCCGCGATGGATGGGTCAATGGCAACGTAGTGTCGAGTGCCCCGGCCGCGCCCCCCTCGGCCAGCGCCTCCATTTCCTTCCAGTCGTCGTACTGGTTGCCGTCGGCGTCCTGGCTCTTTTGGGGATACAGCGGCAGCAGTTGCTCCAACCAGCCGACGAGGCTGTCATGCGACAGCGTCAACGAGTGGTTCCGATAGATCTCGAAGGCAACGGCCAGTCCAATACGGGTGCGGTCGCTGTACCCGTCGTTGATCCCATGGAATCGATCGACCACGTGGATGAATTCGTGGTACACGAGGTGTGATACCAAGTCTCCCGACGACTGGCCCCACCAGCCCAGATCCTGTTGAATCCGCAAGACTTCAGCGGACCACGCCGGGTCGGTTACTGCCCGTCGGTCGATCTCGATGATCGAGTAGAAATTCCTGTTCCCCTTGTCGTATTGAGTACCAAAAGAAAGTACATGTGCGCTGACATGCGCATCTTCCTTCGACGGCAGTCGAGCCTCATCGACGAAGCGAACCTCCCGAAGGTTGTGGTTGCCACCATATTCCGCGATCCGGTCATGCAATGCGCGAGCTGCGGACGCCAACGCGTCCACGCGGACGTCCGGGTCCTCCCATCCGAGCAACCGGACATGATGATCGTCGTACAGCTTGTCGACAATCCGTTTCTTGGCCGTCAGATCGCTTGTCGGGGCCAGGGGCCCAGGCGCGAGACCATCGACGCGCGTTCCAGTGGACCTGTCCGCGACGCGCGGCTCCTCGAAATACGCCCAGACTTCACCGTGCGACTCGACCCTCGACCGGGTGGCGGCCCGCAACGAACGGTGGACATCCTCGCCCACCGCAGCCGCGCTGTGCTGCGGAAGCACCTCACCCACGGGCGTCCCCGGGCGCGGCACCGGTCCCTCCGGTCGGTACTGATCGCATTCGACCGACAACTGCAACGATCGGACGTCGCCCCCGCTGGGCAATCGCACCGTCAGTTCCACCTTCGGCTGCAACATGGACGACGCGGCCACGTCCTCGCGACCTTGCCCGGGCCGAGCAGCCGAGAAGGTGCCGTCCAGCCGGTGGTGACGGCCGTCCAGTTCCAGTTCCGATTCCGCAGGGAAGTCTGTGATGAACCGCAACGCGTCCAGACCAGCGCCACGAACCATCGCCGCCGCCGCCGCGATCTTCTCCGCGTCTTGCCAACCCTGTTCCCGCAGCACGTCGCCCAGTAAGGCCGCGGTTTTTTCCACTATCCCTTCCGCACCCCAGCCGATCACCATGGTTATTTCTCGCTCACCGACGGACAAGTGCCGCCGAATTTCCTGTCGGTGAGATTCACTCAGATCCAGTGTGCCGGTACGGCTTTCCACCACGTCGTGGTGCGCTACGAGAGCGTCCTCCGACCGCCGGACCCGCACGGTCACCGCTTGGAACCGCGAGTCCAGCGCCGTCAGGTCGGCGCCCGCCGCGGCAGCCTCCCGAAGCTCCCGCAACACCGAACACCGATCCATCACTGCGTCGGTGTGATCGGTCAAGAGACGGAATCGCCACGGGGCCGAAGCGCTCGACACCGTGCGCCACTCGTCGAGCCGACCGATCATCACGGCGAGCTCACGCTCGCGATCAACCGCTGCCCGGAGGTCGGCGACGTAGCGGTCGGCGTGGAGAACCCCGTGTTCGTCGAGGCGTCCCCGGACCGCTGTCAGCTCCTCCTCGAACCGGTCGGACCGCAGGATGTCCACATCGGCGCCCACCTTGTCGGCGGCCTTGACCGATTCCGCTGCCGCCCAGGCTCGTTCGTCGACCAACTCCTGATAGGCCCGCTGGAACCCTGCCGGAGCACCGGTATTCCCGCTCAGACCCCCGGCCGGCACCGCCGTCGTGCCATCGCCGACATCCGCCAATCGACGGATTTCGGCCACCTCTCGCCCGTCCGACGGCAGCTTCGCCAGCTCATCCCGCAGGTCGGATTGGGCGGCCCGGTGGTCACGACCGCTGTCCTCCACCGGGGCATCGGGTACGGCCAATGCTCTCAGAACGCGATCGGCAAACGACTCCGACAACACATGTCTTTCGGCTTCTGGCCGATTCTCCGACGGCAGCGCCTGGTCATCCCCCAGCGCTTCCGGGCCATCACCTATTCCCGACGAATCCGACGCGCCGACATAGAAGTCTTCCCGACTGGTCCGCACCACACCGTCGGCATCAGCGAACTCCACCCGCTGACCACTGGCATCGAGGAACATACCGAACACCGGACGCCCGGCCGCCTCCCGCGACGGCGCGAAATTCGGCTGGAACACCCCCATACCCGCATCACGCTTCTCGAACCGAATTCTTCCGTCCGCGTACACCCGGCGGACAAGCCAATACGTGTGCCCGACATCCCCGTGTTCACCGCTACTGTCGGTATGCGTCGGCTCGAACACCAGCAGACCCACCTCAGCCTGAGGTTGGACCATGAAACGGGAATCGCCTGACGGATCAATTCCCTTGCGCCACGCCTTCTTCGGATCGATACCCTGCTTCTCGGTATCCACCTGCCAACCGAATTCTGCCAACCGTCCGACGGCGGTCTCGATATCGGCGAAGGCTTGCTTGGGCCCGCCCAGCCTCTTTTCGACAACGCTGACCCGCATACCACCCAGACCCGCGGTGAAATCACTTAGATCATCCCGGCCGGTCACCTCACCGACATCCTGCATCGTCAACGGACCACACTGGTTGTAGTCATGCGGCCACGGATCGCCGGGACGCCGGTAGGCCCCACCGCCGTCACCATTGCTGTCAGGAGTGACGTTGCGCACCTTCGCCCACAAACGCGCCAACGAGCCCCGCGGCATCGACTGGATGCGTCGGTGCGCGTCTTCCCACCGCAGCATCGTTCGGGCGTATTCCGCCAATTCTGCGGGAGTGAGTCGATGCGACATCATATACGCGACTCGCTGCGGATCCAGCAACGACAGCGACGGGTTCTTCGCCCCGCCGATACTGGCCTCCGCCAGTACCTCCACACCGTCCCAGACCTTCGCAGCTTCCCACTGCCCCTCCTCCGGAATGCCATCGACGGTGCCATAGAGCGGAAGCCCGTCCAGATATTCGCTCAGATTCTGCCAACGACCGCGCTCGCTGAAAACATCGAACGCAATCTTCATCCCGGCGAGCACATTGTCCTGCTCCGACGGATCATTGTTGTTACCGGCGATCCTGTAGAACTGGTCCACCGAATGGATGAACTCGTGGCGGAGCACATGCGAGACAAGATCTCTCGGAGACCGAGAGAGCTGTTTGCTGTCGATTGCGTTTTTCAGGGTCTCCTCTGCCCACACTCGGTCGGTCAGTGCCGCTCGATCGATCGTGATGGCCGAATAGTAGTTACTGTTTCCCAGATCGAACCTGGTCCCGTAGAAGCGCGTGGACCCGGTAGTTACGCCCGCGGCATGATAATTTGACGTCACTAGGCCACGCTCAACGAATGCGATTTCGCGAAGATTGTATCTACCACCGTATTCGGCAATCAGATCGCGTAATTCGAGATCGAAGGATTTCAAGGAATCGACGCTGACATCGTTTCCCTCCCATCCCAGTACACGGATATGGAAATCGCGCTCGATTTTTTCGACTATGCGGCGTTTGGCATGGAAGTCACCCCGCTCCGGTCCGGCGATGACGTTGCCGGCGAATTCCTCACCGGCACTCGGGAACTCGAAATGCGCCCAGACGCCACCGTGCGACTCGACTTCCGATCGGGTAGCGCCCCGCAACGCCCGACGGACATCCTCGCCCACCGCGAACTCGCTGTGCTGAGGCAGCAGCTCCGCTATCCAGGTCAGATCCTTGCGCCAGGGGCCCATCGGACGGTACTGGTCACATTCGATGGATAAATCCAGCGATCCGAGATCGCCATCCGCAGACAACCGCACCCTCAGTTGCACCTGCGGTGGCGCCATGCCGGTGCCATCCAGGGGTTGCACTACATCCCGAATGTCGATCGGGCGCGGTGCCTGCCCGATGCGAGTGCCCAAGACCAGCTGATCCCCCAGGATTTCCTGCAACGGATCCAACACCGACCGCTGAGGGAGACCCGCGATGAACCGCAATGCATCCAGCCCTGCAGTGCGGACCACCTCCATTGCCGCCGTGATCCGGTCCTCGTCCCGCCAGCCCCGCGCTCGCAACGCATCCCCCAGTGCGAATACGGCCTGTTCCAGCACTCGTTCTTCGCCCCAGCCCATCCGCACGGTCACTTCTCGCTTGTCTGCGGACAAACGCTGAATTTCGCGGACGACGGTGGACTCCTCGGGATCCACGGTGCCTATGCGGGAGTTCACGTGACGGTGATGACCGGCGATCAGATATTCGTAATCCGATATCGGATGGCGCCGCTCCCCGACACCCTGCAGTTTTTCCGGTGTCGCCAGCCATTTACGCACCTCTTCTGCATGATCCTCGAGTAGACGATGCAGCCAGGGGTTCGATGCCTTGGAAACTCGGCCGAGCTCTTCGAGCCGATGAACCATCGCGTCGATAGCCTGGTAACGACGCGTCGAAGCCCCCGACTCGGTGTTGTCACGGGGCCTGTCGGCGGATTCTGCTGCCTCGGCACGTTCATCGACCAGAATCTGATAGGTAGCCTGGAACTCCTGCGGAATAAGCTGTTTCGCCGCTGCCTGGTGGGCTGGATCCCGCAACGGATCCAGAATCCGAGGATCCACCGTTGCTTCCCTCACCTGCTCGAGTGAAGAATGCACCCGACTGTCCGGGGATTCAGGCGAGACCCCCCTCTCACTCGCCGATCCCGCCCGATCGGTCGAACCAACAAAGAAGTCGTCCCTGCTGGTGCGCACCACGCCGTCGGCGTCCGGAACCTCCACCCGCTGCCCCTCGGCATCGAGGAACATGCCGAACACCACATGGTCGGCCGACTCCCGCGACGGCGCGACATTCGGCTGGAACACCCCCAAACCCACATCGCGCTTCTCGATCCGAACCAGTCCGTCCGAATCCACCCGGCGAACCAGCCAGTACATGTGCCCGCCATCGCCGTACTCACCGCTGGCGTCGACGTGTGTGGGGTCGAATACCAGCAGGCTCACTTCGGCCTCGGCCCTCACCATGTACTTTGGCTCGCCCGGCCGGTCGACACTTTGCCGCCACGCCTTCTGCGGGTCGATCCGCTGATTCGCCATATCGGTCTGCCAGCCGAAAGCCGCCAATCGTGCGACAGCCGTATCGGTATTCGCGAAAACCTGCTTGGGCCCACCCAACCTTTCCTCGACAACGCCGACCCGCATACCGTTGAGATCCGCGGTGAACTCACCCAGATCCGTCCGGCCCGTCTGCGCGACGACGTCACGCATCGTCAACGGTCCGCACACGTTGATCCCATGCGACACACGCGAATCCGGACGCTCATAAACCGCATCACCATCGACGGCGGGCGGCTCGCCACGGTCTGCCGTCGGCAGTACGGCGCGCACGTCGCGGTGGGCGCGCGCCCAGGCCACCATGGTCTCGGCGTAGGCGACAACGTCGATACCGTGCGAGTAGGCGTGCACGACGCGCGCCGGATCGGTCAGTGGCAGTTCGGCATTGCGCTCGCCTACCGCGCCGCCTTCGGCGAAGGCCTCCTGATTGTTCAGTTTCCCGCGCTTGCCCTTTTCGAAGGCGTACCCCGGAAGCTGCCGCAGCCAGGTCTGGAAGTTGCCGTCCGCGGGCAGCAGCCCGTTGCGCTTGTAGACCTTGTAGGCCTTGTACAGCTGATCGCGAAGCTCACTCTTTTCGGCCAGCGCGCGAGCGAATGCGACCCCGTGCAGGAATTCGTGATCGAAGTAATCGCGGAGCGCGTTGCCCGATGATTTGCCCCACACCCCCTTCTCCTGAGCGTCGAGCACCGCACGGGCGGTCCACCTCCGATCGGTGACGATCCGTCGGTCGAAGGAGATTTCGGCGAAGTAGTCGTCACCGCCCCTGCTCAGGGCACGCCACAGGGCACGCGGAGCACGGTCCGATTTGCTGCCGAAGACGGGTGTCCGTTCGTCGACGGCACGCATTCCGTCCTCGTCGAGGAAAGTGACGATTTGCAGTTTGTGTGTTCCGCGGTACTCCGCCTTTTTCGCACGCAGCCGGTCGTAGAGACTCTCCAAGGCATCGACCGGGACATCGGCCCACTGCCATTCCATCACTATGACCCCGAAGTCGCGCTTGATCGTCGCGGCCCAGGCGGGTTTCTCGGCGTTGTCGGCTGTGATGAGTTTCAGCTCCGCCGCGGCAATCGCATCGACAGCGGCGGCGGCTCGGTCCTTCGCCTCGGCTTCGGCGTCGGCTCCGTGGGCCCGCTGCAAGTTCGCGTCCGCTGCACGCAGTTCCTCGACGGCGAGAGCATGTTCCATCAGCAGCCGATAGCGTGGCGTGTCCTGCCGCACCACACCGACTTCCTCGAGCCGGCGGGCCATGGCGCGGGACTTGTGATACTGCGTGGCCCACATCGCGAGTTCCGCGGCGAGCTCAGACTTCCCCCGCGCCGCCAAACGTGGCCGCACCCAATCCAGTTCACTTTCGAATCGGTGTCCCAACAGGGCTTTCAGACTGACACCCGCCTGTTGCGCCTTGCGCGCCAACTCCTTGCCGAGCTCCACCTCCGCGCCGAGCACCAATTCGTACGCCGGCCGGAACTCGTCGGGCACGGGTAGCAGGTGCTCGGAATCGCCGAGTGGCGACTGGTCCGACTCCCGAGCAGCGGCGAGAGCGACGATCATCGGAACATCGGTCCCGGTCCCGCCGGAAACGGCCACTGCCTGCCCGATCCGGGTCATCGGCTTGTCACGGCCCGCGACGGCGGTCCCCGGCATGTACTCGACCGTCGGGCGGCCGGAGCCATCCCGCAGGATGGCGTAGGTCTGTCCGACACCTTGCTTCTTCTGGCCCCGGACGTGGTCGTAGGTGATGCCGATGGGCTCAGGGCGCTGAATCTCGGTGCGCTGCACCGGCCGTTCCCAGATCCAGTCTCGGACCGCGACCGTCTTGCCATCCTCGGTGACGTACATCTCGTAGGTGTGTGAGCCCACGACGTCGGGGTTGTCGAAACCGACGTATTCGTCGGTCACGGCGGCGGTCGCGCCCGGGCCCAGGGTCAGCAGTTCGTCGGCGATCTTGTCGTGTGCGGTGCGGCCGCCGGCCGGGTCGGCGTGGAAGCCGCCCGGATGCCAGCCGGCGCGCAGCAGTTCCTGGTATTCGTCGGCGGTGCGGCCGGGCAGGCCGGCCGAATCCGCGGGCGCCGGAACCAGATCCGGCCACCGGCGATGTTGGGACCAGGCCACATTCGTGGTGCAGTTGGCCGGGTTGCCCTCCAGGGCGTATTCGATCAGCGGCACCTCGAAAGAGGTGTCCGGAACCCGGTAGGCGGCCAGGTCCACGCGGTCCACCGGTTCGAAATCGGCCCAGTCGATATCGACGTCGTCGAACAGAGCCCGCGCCAGTGTCCGGTCTCGCGCGGCTTCGGCCAGCCCCATGCCCTCGGGCAGAGCCAAAACCTCCACCCACGGCAGGGACACTCCCAGCGCCCTGCGGGTCTGCAACAGGCGGCTGATGTCGTAGAGCAGCTTGGTCGTGGAGGCGAGATCTACGCCATCGGCCCCGAAGTACACCACCGTCGCATGCCTGCGCTGAGAGTCGCTGTCGCGGGCGTTCTCGTCGAAGTTGGCCGCGCCATGGCGCAATCCGTCCGCCAGCGAACCATCGGTGACGTGTCCTGCCACGATGACGCTGACGCGGGTGGCGGTATCGACGTCACCGAACGCGACCATGAGCCGTCGGTCGGTACCGGTCAGACCGAGTGAGAGCACATGGACCGGTGGGTGGCCGGGCAAGGTGGCGGCCAGCTCTTCGGCCTGGATCAACTCCGCCAGGCGCAGTCGCAGCTCGATCAGCCTGGCGAAGTCGGCCGCGGCCAGCGGAACGTTCGTCGCCGCCAACCGCTCCAGCTCGAACAATTGTTGCTGGAGCACTCGCCGATTGGCGCGGTCGCGCCAGCGCGCGGAGATCCCCCGCTCGTACCGCGGGTCGGCGAGCAGCCCGGACTTGCCTTCAACCAGGGTCCAGCGCTCGTCCCAGGTGAGATTTTTCCAGGTCGCCGCCGCTTCCTCCGGCCGCGGGAACTGGCCGCGAGCGCCGAAACTCTGTTCCCATAGGACATCGGACCGCGACAGCGCCGCCGGGTCGACGGTCTCATCCGGCAGAACTTGGCGCGGCGCAACGGTATTCGCGGCGCCGCCACGCGATGGTGGGGTTCGTTCGGCCCGGCGCGGTACCTCCGGGCGCAGGTATCCGGGGACTCGCCGGTGCGTTTCCGGCCCGAATTCGTCACGGTAACCGTCGAACCGTTCGTGTTCGAACGCGGCACGCGCCAAAGCCTTGTCGGCGTCGCCCACCACGACGATGCGAATCTGGGGCTCGGCGGTTCCCTCCCGGCCCGCACGGACCCTGGCGTTCTCGACCACCGAGACCAGGTCGCGGGCCAGCCGTTGCGGGTCGGTTCCCTGCCACACCATCGCGGCACGCCGGAGGCCCGGACGACGCTGCGGCAAACCATCCTGCAGGCCGAGCTCGTAAACAGCGTGCCGCAGGTCGGCGCGCAGCGCATCGGGTGTCGGTTCCGTTGCCGTGACGAACACGGTGATCTCGTCGGCGGCGCCCACCTCACCGATCGACACGAACGATCGTTCTTCCACGGAACTTTCATCCAACGGAAGCCCCATCGGCAGGATCGGCCGTTCCGGATCGGTCCGGCGGCCGCCTCGGTTCAATGCCGCCAGGAACGTGCGCAGACGTGCCGCCTGTGCCGACTCGAACGCGTCGAGCCGATCGTTCATCGTGCGCGCGAACAGCCGCATCACCGCTTCGGCGCAGAAGGCATCCAGGATGCCGTCGGTGTCCGCGACGAGTTCCGGGGCCAGCTGGGCGAGCGCGCGACGTTGCGACTCCGGCAAGGCCTGCCACAGTGACGCCGCCCCATCCGGGGTCACGCCGTGGCGTTCCAGCCCCACCCGCGCCAGATCGATCGGATCGGCGTCGGCCGGGGCGTCTTCGTAGTCGGACAGAACGAACGCCGGCGGTGCGGCCGACGCGTCGCGCGGCGCTTCGGCCACGGTGACATCGCCGTCCAGCTGTGGCTGTGCCTCGCGCGTCACGGCGGCCCCGTCACCGTCGCCGACCAATACGATCTGCGGTTGCCGGTCACCTACGGCGTCGGTCAGGTGTGCCACCAGCGCGTCCGCGTCCAGGCTCACCAGATCGACGTCATGCGCCGCCCGGCCGTGATCGGCATCGTCGTGATCGATGGGCAGCGTCGCGACGATCGCCACCGACCCGCGCCACACCTGTTCGGCGGCAAAGAATTCGACGAGGGACCCGGTGATGGTGCTGAGATCGCGATCGTCGTGCGCGGTGCGCGCCGCATAGCCGAACACGGTGTCGGCGGTGGCCGGATCTCCGAGCTGGACCACGACCCGGCCGCGGCCACCGTCCTCGGCCGTGCCGCCGGTGGAGCGGACGTACACCGGCGTCGTCACATGGCCGGCCTCGAGATGCGATGTCAGCGCACCGAGAGCCAGCCACGCCGCGCGTACCTCGACCCGGCGTTGCGTCTCCTCGGGCAGCGCCGGTGTGCTCCTGGATTCCAGCTGCTGCATTTCGCGATAGGTCCGTGCGAAGGCCGCGTCGAGCGCTTCGGGTTCCCGCGTCCCCAGATTCCCGCGCTTGCCGAAGCCCCGCCGCAGAGCCACGAGCGACTTCTCTCCCTCGGCCAACGAGGTTTCGGCGATGTGCTTCTGCTCCCCGACCTCACCTTCCTCGGCCGCCGCGGGCTTCATGACGATGCCTTCGACCGCTACCACATGTTGTGGCTGCTCCCAATCCGCGAAGGCGCAGTGGACGATCCCCTTCTCGCCCTTCTCGTAGACCATCACCTCGCCGTCGTCGGCCTTGTAGATGAGGAAGACGTGCCCGCCGATCATGCGCCGCTTGCGCCCGGCGTACTGCACCGCGCCGTATACCGCGCCACCATGGTCCTGCACATGCTCGGCGATCGCGTCGACGGACTCGAAACCCTCTGCGTGCCAGTCCGCGTGCGCCACCTCGGCGAACTCGCCCCACCCCATGCCGGCGACCGCGATCCGTGGGTCGTCCAGGTCGGGCGGACTCACCTTGTGGCCCAAGTGTTCCCGGCCGAAATGCAGCACGACCGGACCGCAGTTGAACGGCCCTTCGCCTGCCAGGTGGTGCTGCGCGGCATCGGTCGGTGGCTTGGCGACGACCGCGGCGTCGGCGCTCATCGAATCGATCGGCTGTCGCGGCACCCACCCGGACGGCGGTCGTATCGACGGCCGCGGACCGTCGGCGCCCGCATGCGGCACGGTCGGATCGATGTGGAGGATGTGGTGTTCCTGATCGATCACGATCAGTTCTCGCAGGCCGCGAATCGGGCGGCGGCGCAGCGCATCACCGATCTGGTCCGCGCTGACACGCGTCTCGGACAGGTTGACGATGATCCGGTCGGCCTGCTCCTCGTGCACCTTCTCCCACACCCGGTACATGACGTTGCGGAGTCTGCTGGTGGTGGGGGCGTAGTGGTCGAAGATCCGGCCCTCGATGCGGTAATCGGGGTTCTTCGGGCCGGGCACGTCCGGGTTCTGCTCGACGTCGTAACCGAGTTGGGCGAGCAGTTGGGCGGCCTCGTTCTCCCGCTCCAATTGGCGGCGTGCGACTGCGTCAGTCTTGGTGACGGGAGTGCGCCGTCCCATCGGCGTGCGCAGCGGGTCGGGTTCTGAGGATGGCAGAGTGGTCGCCGGACGATCCGCGGCGGCACCGTCACCGACCCATGGCACGGCCCGCCGATTCAGCGTGCCGTCGCCCTCGGCGACATCCACGGCAATCCCGATCCGGGTCTTCGGCTTCGCGACACCGGTGGCTTGCGGGTCGTAGGCCACGGTCGGGGTGCCGTCGGGCAGGCGGAAGATGACGAAAGTTTCGCCGACGCCCTCTTTCGGGATACCGGTGGAGGCATGGAGTTCGTTGAGTTCGTAGAGGACGGGACGCTGAATGGTGTGGCGGGCCGTGGATACGGTGTGCTTCCAACTGCGTACTCGCACAACATGACTGCCGTCGACATCGCGGGCGACATACATCTCGTACGCGTGCGCGCCGACCTTGTGGGGGCTGCTCGGGTCGAGGTGCGCGTTCTGGTCGACCACCACCGCGACGGCACCGGGGCCCATCACGAGCAACCTCGCGGCGATCCGGTCGTGCGCGGTCTGTCCGCCGATCACATCGCTGGTGAACGGCTCGGGATACCAACCGGCCTGCAGGAGTTCGGTGAACTCGTCCGCCGACCGGCCGTCCGGACCGACATCGTGCGCGACCGGCAGGTCCAGATGCTGCCAGTAAGGATTGCGGCGCTGGGAGTGCGATACATGAGTGGTGCAGTTGGCGTCGTATCCCTCGAGCACGTCGTCCCACTGCGTGGGGTCGAAGGTGTCGGGCACTTGGTAGCGGCCCGACGAATCATCGGTTTCGCGGCCGGACTCTTCCCACTCGAGCAGTGCCCTGATTTCGCCCGACAACAGGTCCGCATAGGTTTGCGCGGAGTCGGCGATACTCGCTCCGGCGGGCGTCGACCGCACCTGGATCCGAGCCACACCGGCGGCCGACCGGTAGGGCAGCTGCACCGAAACCATGTCCACCAGAGCGGTGATCAGATCCGAACCCGCCTGCGCCACACCCACATTCGCACCGATATAGGCGACCGCCGCCCGTGTTCCGCGCGGATCCGACGCGTCCGCGACGGCCTCCACGGCGTCCATCGTCGACACCGTGTCCGGCTGCGCCACCACCGAGGGCAACTGCCCCGCCACGGTGACGCTGATCTCGCTCGCGGTGTCCGGATCGTTGTAGCTCACGATCATCCCGGCGGGAGGAACGCTGCCGGCCTGCCCCGGCTCCGGGGTATCGATACCCAGCGACAGCACGTATACGTGCGGATGCCCCGGGACGGTCGCGGCCTTCTCGGCGGCCACCTCCAAAGCGTCCAGGCGGTCGTAGAGCTGCCTCCGTTCAGCTGCCGTCGCGGGGTCTTGGTCGGACTCGCCCGGCGGCACGGCAGGCAGCCTGTGGAGTCGCTGAATCAGCAGCATGCGGTTGGCACGGTCGCGCCACCGCGCCGGAGCCCCGGGCTGCTCGGCGAGCGTCTCCGGCGCGCCCTCCACCAGCAACCACCGGTTCTCCCGGCTCACCTTCGCCCACTCCCGCTGGAAGGTGTCGCGTTCGATCGTTCCGGCATCACCGAAAAGGGAGCGCCACAGATCACGTGCGCGCCGGACCAGGCCCGGTTCGCCGGGCAATGGCGGCAGTACCGGTCGCGGCTCGACCGGGCCGGGGGCCGGCTCGACAGCCTCCTGTCCGGCCGGTACGGAAGAAGACGGTTCCGATTCGGCCTGGGTCCAATCGCGTATGACATCGGAGAAGTCGGCATCGGCCAGCGGGTCCCCGTCGACCTCGAATCGGTTCTGGCACTGTATTATTCGGTCGTCTGCCCTGGCCGCACACACCAGCTCGCGGCCACCGCTCGCCGTGGTGGCCAGCCGGATCCGCACATTGCCGGGGTGGGCCGCGGCCAGTTTGGCGAGATCCTCGACCAGACTGTCCGTATGGGTGCCCTGCCACAGGGCTACCGATTGTGGCCCGAGTTCTCCGTGCACCACTTGTTCTTCGAGTTCGCGGCGGGCACGGTCCAATCCCTCGCGCAGGGCCTCCGGAGTGGATTCGGCAGCGTCTACGAATACTGTGATCTCTTCCGGCGCAGCCACTCCGGTCGATACGAAGGATCGTGCGCGCGGGTCTTCCCGCACCGGCAACGCCAACAAGCGAGTGGTGAACTCGAAGTCGGGCGCCGAGGTCTTCTGCAGGGTGCCGGTCAATCGGTTGAGCCTGTTCAGGCACGCCACCAGCGCCTGCAGCCGACTCACCTCCGCGCGCGCACCGGCGGCCTGCTGCCGGCTCACTGCCGCCGCCACCCACCGCATCCAGGCGGCGGCGTGGCCGGGTTCGGCGAAACCGCCCAGTTCGGCGTCCAGTTCTGCGGTGCGAATGGCGGCGGCCAGATCCGCCAGTACCGCGTCGGTGATCTCCGCCGGCAATTGCGGCTGATGGTTCGCCGGATCGAAGGCGTCCGCGGGCGTCTCCCGCGCGCCGCCGAGAGCATCATCGGCCAGGTCGATGAAGCGCACGCCGGGGGCATCGCCGGCCGGCCCCGCCAGACGGGCATGCACCAAGCGCGCTACCTCGACACCGTCACCGATGCCGCCGATCTCGACCACCGGGAGATTCGCCCCGTCGCGCGAGGACGCCGCGCGGCGCTCATAGAGGTGCGACAACTCCAAGGTCAGCGCATCCGCATCGCTGCCGACCAGATCCACCGTATGGTGAGCCCGGCCCTCGGGGAGTAGATCGTCGTCGTAGCGCAGCACCGCGATGACCGCGACCGATCCGCGCGCTTGCCGGTCAGCGGTAAATCCGACGAGCGATTCGGCGGTCTTCGCCAACTGATACAGGTCGTTTTCCGTGCGGGCCACCAAGCCGATCACGGTGTCCGCCGTGTCGGTGTCCCCGTACTCGAGCACGACGCGGCCACCGTCATCGACCCGATCGGCACGGCTGTAGTCCAGCAGGAGCACCGGATCGAATTCACGCCGGATGACTTCGCGATCGACATCGCGTAGGACTTCGACCACCGCTTCGACCTCGGCCAAGCGCGCGCGATCGTCGTTGCTGTCGAGTTCGAGGTCCTCCACGTGGAGTTCCATCCGGTTCCGCATATCCCGTCCGATGGGACCCGGTGGGCCACGATCATCGCGCGGCAGGCCGGCGAGCCCGACATCCGGCGTGTCGTCCTCGGTCGCGAACCGCGCTCCTTCCACGAACGGGATCACCGCATTGCCGTCGGCGTCGGCGACGATGCCGTGCACCCGAAGGATATTCAGCTTGTTGCGCTCACGCAGCCACTCCCGCACCTCGCCGTCGCGGAAGATCTGCTCCCGCCCGTCGACCCATTCGTGCACCACCAAGCGGTCGTCGTCGTCGACTTCCACCTCGAACATGTGGCCGCCGACCCGTCGGCCGTTGCGGAAGGACATGGCACCCGCGATCGCACCGCGATGGGTACTCACGTGGGCGATGAGCTCATTCAGGGACGCGAACCGCTGCCAGTCCGCCTGGGCCTCCTTCGCCACCTCGTCCTCGCTCACCCCGTCGAGGCCGACATTCGGCAGCACGGACTCCGGTACCTCGAAGTCACCGAAGTTGCGCCGGATGCGCTCGGCGCGGAATTCCAGGAACCGCTTCACCGCCACCGGAGCGCAGATCGGCGGCGGCACATGTTCCGGGAAGTCCGGTACGGCCGCGGTCGGATCGCTCGACTCGACCTGTCCGATGATTTCCGAAGCGAGCACATGCATTTCGTCGTCGGCGTCGGCACGGGCCTCGGCGTCGAGATCCGTACCGAGCTTGCGGGCCAGCGACTCGAGCCGCCCAGCCTGCTCCACAAGACGGTCGTAGCGGAGATTCGCCCGTACGTACGCGTCGATCGCCGCGGTCACCCGCACCTGGTCCAGATATCGGCGGATCGCGGCTGCCGTGTACCGCTGCTCATGCGCGGCCGCCGTGCCGTCCCGATCAGAGGGCACCTGGAGCCCGCGAAGGTGCTTGCGCAGGTACCTCTCATTCAATGCCGACGTCGGCTTTTTCAGAAGAGTGGCCAGATCACGCAGCAACTCGGCGCGCCGCGCTCGCGCTTGCCGTACTGCGTCAGGATCGTCCAAAGCGTCCGCGTTCACGTGCTCGGCGGCGAGGTCAAGCCGCAGGAATGCTCGTTCGGAGTTCGCCTGGCTCACCTGGTCGGACAGGGAGGCAATGCCCTCGCTACCGGCCCACCACTTCAAGTGTGCGATTTCGGCATCTGCGATGACGAAATCCGGTATCTCCTCGATGAATTGGGCGATCCGCGCGACGTGATCGGCGGAGCGCGCCCGTCCCAGCAGGTTGGTCAGTCCATCGCGCAGCCGATCGGTGGACAGGTCGTCCATACTCGACGGCAGCCCCAGCGCCTCGGTCACCTGGGCGCGGTCGTCCTCGCCCAGGAGCTCGGTCATCTCGATGGCCAAACCCTGGAGGCGGGCGAGGAACTGCATGCCCCGCACCACATGGCGGGCCTGGGCGGCCGGTAGTTCCAATTCCACCTCGAACCCAGGAATCCGCTGTGGACCGGCAGCTTCGAGGTACCGCTCGAATCGACGCACCTGTGCGTCCGCGAGCACCAGTTTCGAGGCGTTGTCGAACAGATCGGCCAGGGTTGCCAAGTTGTCCAGATCAGTGGCGATCGTGGGCAGCGGGCGAATCGTCTCGAGCACCCGGCCGGGCTCGAGGTCGTCCGGATGCGGTTCGCGTTCGAGCGGCAACCGGCTCATCAACTCGGCGACGCGCTCCGCGGCCGTGGCGCGATCGGACCTCGCGGTCTCGAGCTTCTCCCGGATCTCGAGCTGTGATCCGGTTGGCGCGGAAGCGATCTGGAATCTCGCAGCACCCGCCATCCGCACCTGGGCGACCGCACGGGAGGTGCCGGTGAGGTGGTTTGCCGGGCCGAAGCCGTACGGGTGCTGCGCGCGGCGCATGGCGTCGCGCTCGGTGATCGTGCGTTCCAACTGCTGCGCTGCTGCGGCGGCCCGGGCCTCGGGAGAGGTGACCGGGTTGTCCCCGTGCCCACGAACCACAGCGATCAGCGCGGTGTCGCGCCTCAAACCGGCGTCGGTGAAACCGTTGAACATGTCGTTTGCCGCGCGCAGCCCGGTCAGCAACTCGGCATTGTCGAAGGCCGCCCACTGCATACGGGCAGCGGTGTCCGGGTCACCGAACGCCACGGTGACTTCTACTTCCCCGGTGTCGGCGTCCACGCGCTGCGACAGCGTCCGCGGCACCGCTTCGCGCTTCATCGTGTCCATCGCGAAATCAATGTCCCGATAGCCCTGGCGAATCGACCGCGGTTCGTCCGCATCCAGCGAAGCCACCCGCTGGGAGCGGACCAGATCCTGGGCGATGTCGCGCGCCTCGATGGGCAGTCCGGGGGCATCGGCGACGATGTCCGGATGCTCGTTCACCAGAATGTGGTGCACGTACGAGGGCCAGGTGCGCCACAGCCGAGCGTTGATCTCGGCACGGCGGCCGATCGCTGCGAGATCGGCGCCTTCGGGCACCAGAAGTTCTCGCGGACTGGCTATTCCGGCCCACTCCAGCGCGGTGGCAACCACATCCGGCCGCGCCCCGGGACCATTCGCGAGGGTGGCCTCCACCGCCTCCGACGGGCTCAGCTCGCGCTGCTGGACAGGCGGCGGCGGAAAGAGCTGGTCCACGGGCGCGCACCGGAACAAATTGCACGGAATCGACAACAGCTCGCCATAGCTGCCGGACAGGGCGTCCACGAACGGATCGGCCGGGGTTACGAACGGATCGGCGGGAGTTTCGAGTGAATCGCCGGGGGTTACCGGCATACCGTCGGCGGTGGTGAACGCCGCGTCGTCGGTTCCGGACGTGCCGTCGTCGATTCCGGCGGACGACGCGGTCAGTTCGAAAGCGCGGAAGGCCAGGGTCAGAGCATCGTCGCTTTCGGCCCTCAGCAGGACGCTGTCCAATGGCTCGGCAGCTTCGTCCATGGTCGCGACGATGTCGGTGACCTGTCGGCGCAGGGTGGTGCCGTCACCGGCCGGGAAGGCCAATACCACTGTGACAGGCTCGACTTCGCCGAAGTAGCCGGTCAGCTCGTCGATCGCCAGCGCCAGTTCGGGGTCCGTGATCGAGGGCCTTCTGCGCTCGATCAGTTGGAAGCCCGGTCCGAAGAAGAAATCCGCCCGGCGGACGGGCAACTTCGGCGACGTTATCGCCCTGTCCCGGACGTGGACCGACAGTTTCCGCGTCGTGGCCATATTGCCGACCGACATCATCGGGATTCCCGGCTCACCCGGTCGCGGGAATACCAGCAGTCGCACCTGCAGATCCCCGGCCACGTGCGCGACCCAGCGTTCGGCGACGGTGAGCCGGTCGGCCCAGACGTCGAGTTCGCCCAGGCGGGCCACATTTTCGGCGGTCGGTTCGGCAGTACGCAACCGGTCTCGCTCGAATACCAGTCGCAGACGATTCACCTTGTCGCGCAATGTGTCCGGCAGATCCTCACCGGCCATGTCGTCCGCGATGGTGTGCAGGATCGCGTCCTGAACCGCGAGTTCGATCGAGCCCCACCGCTGTTCGATCTGCCGCAGGCGCATCCTGCGGCGCGCGTGCGCTCGCTCGCTGGGAGCGATCTGGCCGAATTCGCCATTGGCCTCTGCTCCGGCCACCGCGGCGTCGGCTCGCCGGAGCAGACCCTTCCACCGCTCCCGCAACACGTCCGGGCCCACACGGATACCCAACTCGACAGCGATGGTGTCGATCGTCGGCAATCCCGGACGCGGCGGAACATATCCGGGTATCTCGTCCCTGCGAGCACCGATGCGCACGTTCTTGAAGTCCAGCCCGGCGATCGCCCGCGAGGTACCGTCCGGGCCGAGCGATACGGCCGGGGTGCCATCGGCTTTCAGCGCCATACCGGCGAGGCTGTCCACGCCGCGTTGGCGCGACGCCCATTCGAAGAACTCGGTCTCCGTACCGCCGTCGTTCACCATCACCGTGTCGCCGTCCAGGTACACGGCGACCGCGTGCGAACCGATCTCGTCGACTCTGTCGAAACCGCGATAGCCCAGCACCGCCACGACGACATCCCCGGTGTCACGCACCCGGTCGTGCAGAGCGCGGAACGACGCGAAACCGCCCTTTTCCCAATCGGATCCGACGATCTGCGGAGCCAGCCGGGCGTCGGTTCCCGCCAGACCGCTCAGGTCGACCGGCCGTGCCGGTGGCCGCTTGCCGATCTTGCGATAGGCGACATCGGTGGCGTCCGGCAGACATATGCCCAGCCTCACGCCGCCGGCGAGATCCGCTCCCCGCAGGTGGTTCCGGGTCGCTGCGTCCGGATGCTCGTAGTCCGACACGTCCCCGGGATGATCGAGCAGCTTCGCGGGCGACTCCGAGCCGAACGCGTCGTCCAGCGCCGCGTCGATCCGGGCCAACTGCTCGGTAATGCTGTCCATCGAGGCCGCCAGGGCGAGCGCCTCGTCCAGTTGCCGGAAACTGTCCAGCTGCGCATCGAGCGCCGCCCGTTCCGCCGGAGTGCGACCGGCATCCAGCAACGCCTCGGCCTGCATCACGGTGAGATGTTCGGCCGACAGTCCGCGACGGGCCAGCACCGAGGCGCCGATCGTGTCAGCCAGGGTGTCCCGCGCCTCCGCACGAGCCCAGCGAAGCTTGTCGGTAGGCGCGACTTGCGCGTGCTGCCAACCCATTTCCACACTCACCGGCGACGCATCCAGTGCCGCGGCGGCCGTGTGCAGCTGCTCGGCCACCCGCATCCGCTCAGCCGCAAGCACCGCGAGCCGCTCGACCTGCGTACGTGTCCGCCGCAGCTGAGCCTCGGCGGCGTCCCGCATCCCGGCCGTGCCGCTCTGCTGTAGTGCGTCGGCAACGGCGACCTGTGCCTGCGCTCGGGCCATGGCGGCGTGCAGATTTCGCAGACGAGCCATTCGGTTGCCGATCGCGACGAATTGCTGAAGCATCTCGATCTTGCGGTCCGCGAGTTCGCATTGGCCAGCGTGATGTTCGCGCTGTCCGCCACCGTGTTGAGTGCTGAGCCGCTCGTACAGCTGTGCCACTCGGGCCGGGGTCAGCTGTGCCACCGGCACACCGGTTTCGCGCGCCAGACCCGCGGCCTGCTTATGGCGGTTCTCGCGGGTGCCGCTCAGGCGTATCCACTGCTCATCGAGATCGGCGAACGTGGCGTGTTCACTTCCGGGGTGAGCGGTGTGCAGATCGGTGCGCTGTTGTTCGAGCATCTCCCCGAGCAGTCGCATGTCGGGGCTGTCGGTGTCGACGTGTGCCGTGTCCGCACCGAGGACCCCGAGCTCCTCCGCCATCCGGGGCAGCTCGTCCAATCGCGCATCCAATTTGGCGTCCAGCCGCGCCGGCATGCTGGGGTCGTAGTCCGATACGGATACGCGGGCTTCTTCGACCGCCGCGGCGAACTTGCTCAGCTCGTGCAGTTCGCTCATCAAGAGCCGATACTGGCGACGAGCCAGCAATCCGAGTTCGGCCTGCGCCGACGCTCGATATACGACGGCTTCCACCAGGTCGATCTTCGCCGCGCGCGCAGGCGATTCTGCCCGCGTGGTACGGCGTACCTCATCGAGGGAGGCACCCAGTTGCGGCTCGACGGTCCGTGGCGACGGCCCGCTACGCAACATGCGATAGGTGTCGACCACCTTCGTCGAAGCCGCGAGGATCCGGTTGGTGTTCCGGGTGGCGCCGAGCGATACGGGCCGGGTGAAGCGGGAGCGATGCTCGGCCATCTGCGCATCCGCCAGCGCGGCCCGCACGAGGGCACGATCTCCCCGGTCCGCTTGCAGCACAATCTTGCCCGGCTGGGCCCGGCCGGTGGCCAGATCGGCGAGGTCGGCTGCCAGCAGGCTCTGATGATCGGTTTGGACCAGCACGACCGCCACGGTGCGGCCCGGATGCGCCCGGTGTTCGGCGGCATACAGACCGGCCGCATCGCGCAGCCCCTCGCGCGGAGACTGCACACCCGGGTGGCCGCTCACCACCACTGCCACATGGTCGGCGGTCCGCGGGTCGCCGAAGGTCGCGAAAGTGGTCGGTGTCGAACGTACTTCGAATGCAGGAGCGCCGGGCAGCATCCGCGCCCACCGGCGGGCCCGGTCTACCGTCGGTTCGAGATCGGTACCGGCTTCCGGCAGCCGATCCGCCACTCGCCACCATATCTCGGCACCGTCACCCTGCCCGATGATTTCCACGGTCGGCACGGGCTGGCGCGGCGACCGGGCTTCATGCATCGCCTGGCTCGAGACGATCCGATATACCAGGTCCTCGCTGATCCTGCCGATGGTCGCGTCGGCCCGCCCCGCGACGCCGTAGCGCAACACCGCGATCGTGGCGGTGACCCGGTCGGGCTGGTTCTCCGTCTTCGCGATATCGGCTGCTTCGCCGACCCGCGCGGTCAACTCCGGGGCTCCGTCGGCGTTCGGCGGCACCCACCAGATCTGATGTTGCGCCACGGCTTTTCGATCACCGAACTCGATCACCAGCACCCCGTCGGCGGCGGAGACCAGGTGTACGGGCATCCCGATCTTCTGTCCGAGTGCGACGGCGTCATCCCACGCCGCGAGGATCTGGCGCAGCTCTTGCACCCGGGCAACTTCGGCGGGCTCGAGGGCCGGCCGCTGCTCGAGCCGGTACAGTTCAATCGCCAGTGCGCTCCGGTTGTCTGCGCTCTGTTTACTGCTCGGCACTACTTCGGCAGCCCTGAGAACATCCGGATGTGCCTGTCCGAATTCCTGGCGGGCGACCCAGTAGTTGTGAACGAGGTTGTCCCAGAAGTCGACCGCAGCGCGGGCCCGGCGTCGCATGTCCGCGACATCGACGGAGCCACCACCGGCAAGCAGGTCACGTATGTCGGACAACCCCGCAGCGGCCACCGCGGCCCGCAAGCGTTCAGGCCCCTCGGGCACGTTGTCCGGACTACCGGCCACCGCGGCCTCGACCAGCCGCCCCTCGCCATCCTCGACACCCGGCATATCGACCCCGACCACGCCGGGAGACTCGCCGTCGCGAAGCCGATTCCGCCGTTGCCCCAGCGGCCCGAGCACGATGCCGTGCAGCTTCCCATTCGGCTTGTCCCACTTGTCAAACGACGTGTCGATGACCTCGTGGCCCTTGCGCTCGTGCACCATCACCGTGCCGTCGGCGGCGCGATACATCACGAACATGTGTGCCCCGGCCAGACCGTGAGTGACCGTGCCGAGGACGATCTCGCCGTCGGCAGCCAGCGCCCGCATCTCCTCGAAATCGGCGAAGCCGTTCTCTTTCCACTTCGCGCCCAGGCGTCGCGCGATATCGGAGGGCGACATACCGTCGGCCTGAATCGCGGTGTCGAACATCGACGGCAGGTCGATCTTCGCGACACCGAGCACATCCGCGACGAACCACATCGCGTCGGCAGCACAGAGTTTCGGCACACCGGTGAGGTTCAGTTCCTGGGTCTCGCTCAGCGACACCGACCAGTCGACGACACCGTCGAACATCGCGGCGACCGGGTCGACCGGCGGCGGTTGAACCGGGTGATCTCGCACCCCGTCGGTGGGCGCCACCGGCGGCCGGCTCCGTTGCGTCGGTGCCGCGACGTCCTCGACCAGTTCGGCGAGCGAGTTGTCGAAAACCCTGTTCAGCATGTGCGCGCTGGTGTCGAGACCGGCTTCCTGCTCCGCGATCGACGAGAGCTGCCGCATCTCGCCACCCCGCGTCGCCCACTGCATATCCCCGGTGAAGGAGAACTCCACGCCGGCGATGTCCCGCTGCCGGTCCCATTCGGCCACCGCACCGCGACTGCGCCGCAACGTATCGGTGCCGATGTCGTACTTACTCAGCAACGCACGTTCATTGTCGGTCAACGTGCCACGTTGGCGTTCGACGGCGGCTAGATCATCCGAAATTTCGGACAGGCGCTCGGCTCGAACGGCAAGCCGGTCGAAGTTGTCGGCGGTGTCGCCGCGCTCGGCACCGACATTTTGCTCCGCTGCGCGTAATCCCTTGTCCAACAGCAGGAGCCGACGTTCGCGAGATTCGAGCTGATCGAGTGTGGCGACCAGTTCGGACAGCTCGAGGTAGCGGCGGAATTCCCTGTATGCCTCTGCCTTGTCCGTATCCAGTTGCCAGACCTCGTCGTCTTCGAGATCGAGTAGCTCTTGGCGCGCCAGCAGCGGATCGGTCAGTATCTGCGACCAGTACCGCGTCTGCTCATGGAACTCGCTCGCCGTGCTGTGCGCGTCGGCCCGGTCGCGGGCCAGAAGCTCCGCGAGTTGGTCGCGGATTTCCTGATGCCGTCGCTGTAGCTCGACCCGCTCCGAGCCCGCCGGCAGGAGTAGCGCATCCCCGTCCAGTCCGGCGCCGGCGCTCATCCGCCGCACGTTGCTCGCGGTATACGCACGCTGGCGTGCCGTTTCGACCGCCCGCCACACCAGTGCACGATTGAACGCGGGCTCCGGCATCTCACGCGTATGCAGGATGTTGATTCGTATCCTGGGGAACGGATTTCGATTCCCCAGACCAGCCCGCAACACATGTGCTTCGCACATCGAGACAACGGTGTCGATAACCCCTTGGAGATTGTCTCCGTGGTGCATCACCGAAGCCAACCGTCTCGCCGCGGAATCGTCGGCGCCCTCCAGCTCGTCAGTGATCTCCGACCACGCCTTGTAATGGTTGTCGACGGCATAGTGCAATGCGTCATGCGGTCCGGTGGTGCCCAGCGATACGGTGAACTCCAGATCGGTGGCATCGGCGAATTCACCGATGGCAACCACCGAACCATCCGGGGCGAGTAGCGCCGGCGCCGGCGAACCCGGCAGCATGTGGGCCGCGCGATAGAAGCCGCGCAGCGTGTCATGCAGGTCGTTGAGCCGCTCGGCCTGCTCGGGGTTCTGTTCCGACGCGGCGATATATTCCGGCAACGTGGCGATGTCGCGAGCCCGTGCCGAGGCGCCCGGCAGGTTCGCGATCAGCTCGGGGTACGCCTTGGCGACCTTCTCCAGATCCTCCGCGGTACTCCAGGTCTCGCGCAGTATCGAAAGAACTTGCCGGACAGTGGGTTCGGGGTCGAGCATCCGCAATTGGCGGGCCAGTTCCTCGACCGCGGCCGGATCTGCATCGAGCGCGTGCTGCGCGGATCGCGCTTGCGGGTCCCAGAACTCACGAGCGTCGGTGCCGTGGTACTCGTCGTCGACCCCCGCCGTGCGGGCGACCCGCCGGACGGCGTCGGCGGCATCGCTACGGCCGACCAACAGCACGTGTGCGTGTGGCTCACCCGTTCGGACCTCGTAGGCCGCGTTCATCGCGGCTACCTGCTGCGAGAGGTGCGCGACATCGTCTTCGTCGCGCGCGAACACGACGTCGGCCCAGGACATCGGCTGTCGCGCGACGGCGGCGAAGTCGTAGTCGATGGTCAGGACCATCGCCACCGAGTCGGGATCGGTGCCCGCCCGTTGCAGGCGCAGGAACTCTCCCGCTTCCTGTACTGCGGGCTGTATCGCCTCGGTATCGGATACGGTGCCCGCTCGGTAGTGGATCAGATTCCGGGCATTGTGCACATCGCCGACCGCGATCTGGATCCGGTACCGGCCGGCATTGACGTCGGCGGCACCGAGGAAATTGCCGTCGGCGAGCATTTCGCCCGAGAGCACTCGCACGGCCGCATCTATCGGGCGCATGACGTTCTCGGTGGCATCGACCACAGCCGACAACGCATTCTCGGCTGCCTCCAGTTTCGGGAGCAGGCGCTTCTCGTACGGGCCCAGTGCGCTCGGCACCCGCAACAGCCCCATCAGCCGACCCCTGAGCCCGTCCCGGACATGCTCGTGCAGCGTGTCCGCGGGCACCACCCCGATCATCCGATACAACTGCGGGTACGCGCGTAGCAGATCCGCGCGTACCCCGGCCCGCTCCGCGGAATGCCACAGATTCATCACACCGCGGCCGGCCGCGCGGGCGGCTTCGGGATCGGCCGGAACGTATGTCTGGTCCTCCAGCAGCGGCCGCACGACACGACCGTCGGGACCGTTCATCGCGGCACTCACCACGGCCACGAATCTCCTCGCGCCCGAGCTCATCTCGGACGACACGGTGGCCGAGTCCCGATCGAAGACCTGCCGCTTCGCGCGGATTTCGCGCTGCCGGTCCTCTCCCCGGTCGATAGCATTGATCAAAGCCCGCAGTTCGGCACATTCGAGGATCGCTGCCCGGACCGCGTCTTCCGGGGCATCGAGCTGCTCGAGCTCGGCGGGAGCCGGTGCGCTGTCGCGGCCGAGAAGGTGGGCGAGATGCCCCTCGGCCTCATCGCGCCGCTCGATCAGCTCGGTGTGCTTGGCGGTCGAAAGAACCGACCGCAGATCTTTCTCGGTAAGACCATAAGAACCCAGGTTCACCGGCTGTCCGAGAGCCATCGGCAAACCCAGCGACCCTGCCGTCTTCAGCAACTGCCCGGCCCGATCATCGAGGCGCCCCAGCTCGGCGGCATACGCGGCGTATTCCGCCTCGGAAGTTCCCGAATCTCCGCGCCTGCTGCCGAGGAACCGCTCGAGGATGCTCAGTTGTTCGATCCGCCGCTCCCAGGCCGCGAAGGTGCGAGCGTCATTGATCAGACGCATGCCCTCGTACGCGTTGTAGAACTGCGTGGCGGCGTCGGCCACCTCGAGCGGCTTGTCGGCCCACTCGCTCAGATTCGCCAAGACGCGCACCACCGATACGTCGTCATCGAGATCTGCGGGCAGCCGGAAATTCGCGCGTTGTTCGTCGCGGAGCGGTGTCTCGTCGAGCGACGAATTCAGTGTCCGCCGCGCTTCGTCGCGCAGGGCCAGCACGCGCTCGCGTTCGCCGGACACCTCCTCCCGCAGTAGCTCCGCCCATTCCCCGTCCTCCGGGTACAGCACCGCCAGCCGCTGCCGGATGTCCCGAAGCCATTCGCGGGCACGCGTGCGCAGGCGTTCCAAGTCCGTGTCCTGGTCCGCGCCGAGACCCGATGTCCGCTGTTGCGGGTGTGGCGCGGTTCCGTCCAGCTCAGGCCCCCACAGCGGTCGGCCGTTTTCGTCGAAAGCCTTACCGACCCGGTAGTTCTCGTCGTCGCTACGCACCCGTGGCAGGCGGTCCCCATCGGCCACCCGGCACGCTCTGCCCTGATCGTCCAGGAACAAGGCGAGAACCGGCTGCCCCTGTTCATCCTGGGAGACAACGAGATCCGGCTGATGCACTCCCAGGCCGAGATCGCGGCGCTCGACGTGCACCTCGCCGTGCTCGTCCACCGACCGTGTCAGCCAGAAAGTGTGGCCGAGCCCGCCGTGCTCGTCACCGCCGCCCACATTCGGTACGAAGACCACCACCCCGACGCGGTCGCCGCTGCCCTTCCGAACTCCTTCGCGCTGAATCGCCCACTCGCGCAGCATCCTTTCCGCGGTGGCGAGATCGGACACATGCTGTGCGCGCAGCGGTTCGTCATCGGCGGAACGTGTCCCCGGCAACTGCGGCAGCGCCGCCTCGACTCGGCTGATGAGCGATCCGGCCAGCGGATGCTCCCGCTCACCCAGCGCCGACAACACTTCGCCGACCGAAAGCCCGTAGTAGGCGGCGATGTCCCGGAGCATCAGCTGCGCGCACTGATTCAGTTCGTGTGTCAGCAACGAACCCAGTGGGTCGACCATCAGCCCTCGGTTCGGGGCGTGGTACGGCATCAGCCCCGGTCCCGCCCCCTGAGCCACCGCCGCGATCGCCGCATCGGGGGACCCGGCCGAGAACGCGTGGTCGAACTGGCCCTCGAGATCGGCGATTTCCCGGTCGAGCCGGATGAAATCGTCGGCGAGCCATACCAGCTCGTGCACCGGGCTCAGCGGGTCGAGCACATCCGCCTGTTCCGCCTGCGCACCCTGGTCCAGCGTCTCGGCGACGACCCGGTCGCGCAACAGGCCGAACCGGTGCGCCCATTGCGACGCCGCGCCCAGCTCATCCTCGGAAATACCGTGCGCCGCAGCCTGTTCGGCCACTCGTGCGGCGAGATCGTCGTATTCCGCCTTCGCGACCGTATATCGGTCGACGACACTGTCGGCCTGCCGCATCTGCACATCCAGCCGGACGAACCGCAGCGTCCAGTGCTGGTATTGCTCCGCGGCTGTATGCAACTCATCGAGAATGCGGCGGTGGTACGCCAATTCGGCGTCGTTCTTACCGTCGAGCCCCATGACTCGATCCAGCCGGGCGCGCCGGCGATACAGGTCCTGCTTGAGATCCTGCACCTTCTTGGAGTCGCGGTAGTCCTCGGGATCTGTCCGGATCCGTTCGGCGTCGGGACCATCGGAGAAGTGCCGTTGGTAGTTGCCGCGGGCCACAGTGTAGCGATCAGCGGCGGCCCGCCGCTGCGCGTACGCGTGCCGGTGAGCGGTAGCCAGCACATCCAGTCCGGTGAACCAGGTCGACAGGCGGCCGGACCGCGTCTGGTGCTCGATCAACCGCTCCAGGAGCAGGTAGGTCCGCGCGGCCTCGGCCGCGAGGCTCGACGGCTCGGCGACGATATTCCAGATCCGATCGGGCACCGAGGCGTACGGAATCCCTTCCGCATCGGCGATCTTCTGCCGTGCGATGACCAACTCGGCCCGCAGACTCTCCGAGTCACTGTCCACGCTGAACGACGCGTGGCTCGGGGAATGCTCGGCGAGCTTGCCGGTGACGACCGCGGCCGCCGCGATGACGCTCTCTTGTTGAAGCAGGGTGTCGCCGGCGAATCGATCGAGATTCTCCCCTTGTACGACAACCGGATCCGTTGTCGGCGTGAGCGCCGCGACCGAGGCCATGTCGAAGATCTCCGTGGCAGCCCGGACCCGCCGGATCTGCTCCTCTCGCCGATCGAGAGCATCGATCAGCGCCCGCAGCTCGACCCACTCGAAGGCCGCTTCCCGGGCCGTGCCGTCCCGCTTACCGATCTCCTCGAGTTCGTCGGCGGCCGGCAGCGCCTCTCGATCGAGTAGCTGCAGCAGCGCCGCCGCGGCCCGGCTGAGCCGTGTCTGCAACTCGATGCGCCGCCGCGCCCCCGCAACCGACCGCAGATCCTCGTCGGTCAGACCATGGAATCGCAGGACCACCGGCTGTCCGAAAACCCTCGGCGGATCCAGCGGCCGTTCCGCGTCGAGAAGCTCACCGGCCCGGTCGTTCAGGCGCACCAGTTCGGCGGCCAGTGTCGTGTATTCCTGTTCGGCCAGCTCGGTCTGGCCCTTCCTGGCGTACGCAGCCTGCAGTGCGTTGTCCAGGGCCTCGATCCGGCGTTCCCAGGCGGCGTACGTGCGGGCGTCGTCGAGGAGCCTGATCCCCTGGTGCTTGCCGCGGAACTCCTGCTCGGCGTCCGCCACTTCGGGTGGCTTTCCGTCCCACTCGGCCAGATTCGCCAGCGCTCGAAGCACTGCCACGTCGTCGTCCACGTTGGACGGCAGGAGCACATTCGCGCGCTGCTCCGCGGTCAGCGGCACCACCTCGAGCAGCGCATTCAGCGCCCGCCCTGCTCGGTCGCGTTCGAACAACCACTGCTCTCGCGCACGGGCCGCCAGCTCACGGTCCCGCGCCGACGACGACGGCTCCTCCAGCAGTGCCGCCACATCCACCGCATCCGGAAGGCCCGGCGACACCTGCTGCCGCAGTTGCCGATAGCGAACCCCCGCAGCGGCACGCAGTTGCGCCAGATTCGCACCCAACTCCGGCGGGGCATCCGCCGACGCCGCGTGGCCGCCCGGCTCCGGTTGCCGCTTCTCGGGTTTCTTGTCCGGAGCGTCGCCGAAACGCCGACCCAGATCGCGTCGTGGGTGGTCCACGCCGGGGTTGTCCGGCGGGATCTCGCCCTGCCCCAGCTTGTGCAGCGGTTGTTTGTCTTTGCCGAAAACGATGCCGTACAGGGGACCTTCGGGCTTGTCCCACTCATCGAACCGCACATCATCGACCCGGTTGACGACCACGTCGCCATCCAGTTCGCCGACCACTTCGTGTACTCGGACCTCACCGTCACTGCCCTGGTACACGACGAACATGTGCGCGCCGATGTCACCGAAGTCGACCGCGCCGAAGACCGTACCGCCCTGTGCGGCGATCGCGTACATCTCATCGAGCGAGGAGAAGCCGCCCGGATACCAGTTGGCCTTCGCCGCCAGCGCCGCGGCTTTCGGGCTGGTGCCCCGCAGTTGCATCGCCCGGTCCTGCATGGACAGCGTTTGTACCGGCAGGCCGAGTACGTTCGCGCCGAACGACATGCTTTCCGCAACGCACACCTGCGGAACTCCGCTGAGCAGGTGCCGCGCCTGGGGCTCGCTGGGGCGCCGCGGCGTTGTGATGCCGTCGATATCCGGGCCGTCGGGCTGCTTGGCATGACGACCGGTCAGACGCCGATGCCTACCGCGCCCGGCTCGGGTCGGCGGACGCGGCGTGCGGCCGGCATCGTCGACCGGGCGGGCGTGCGCAGCCGACCGGCGCACACCGTCGGTCGGGCCTGTGACCACATCGCCGGCGCCACCGGGAGAGCCGGCCAGCAGAAGTTCGACCTCGCCGACCGCGCGCTCCAGCGCTTCGGTCAGTTCGCCCTCGAATTCCGTTGCCTGCGCAGACATTTCATGGTGGCGAGCGGCCGCGGACTCGTCATCGCCGGTCTGTGCCTGTGCGGCGAGTTCCTCGGCGTGCCGCAGCATCTGAGCGGTTCGGTCGAGTAGTTCGGTGTGGCTTTCGACGGTGGCGACCCGTCGTGCGGCGGCCACGCACGCTTCGGCCGCGTCGGCGAGTTCGAGCAGGATTCCCGACAGCCGTACTTGCTCCGAATCCCGCGTGGACATGGCGAGCAATTCCCCGTGCGCCCGCAACTCACCGGCCCAGGACGGACTCCTTCGATCCTGCTCGGTGCCGATGATTCGCGCGAGCTCACCCGACCGATCGGCGCGCGCGGTGCGCAACAGATCGGCGAATCTCACTCGTGCGCGGTCATTATCGACGCCGACCTGCCGGATGGCCGTGGACAACGCTTCGAGGCGGGCGATCCGCTCACCCGCGGCCTGGTAGCGCGCGCTGCTGATCGCAGCCGAGTCCGTGTTCGCGCCCGCTGCCCGCGCGTCGCGCCGATACCGCACCCGGGCAGAGGCGTTCGCGCGGCTGATGCGAACAAGTTCCGGGCCGAGCGCACCACGGCGCGTGACCGGTGTCCGGTCGGCATCGCGCATGGCCTCCGCCAGGCCGCTGTCGAGTAGTTCGTCGAGTGTCCGAGCGGTGGTGGCGTACTCGTCGAGGTCCAGATTCCGTTCGAGCTCATCGCGGACCTCGAGGAAATCGCTTGCCCTCCTGGCACGTTCGACGGATTGATCGTGGACGGCGCGTGGTTCCCCGTCCGAAGGCTCGGCGGGGAGTTCGGACAGTGCCACCAACTGCGCGCGGCGCATATGGGTCGCTGGGGTATCGCCGTCGAGCAGACCGTTCAGCAGCATGGCGGTGCGGTCGTAGGCGTCGCGGAGATCGGTCTCCACTCGGGTCTGCTCCGCTCGGCTCCGGCGCGGGTGCGACGGCGCCGGATCCGCATCGAGCCGTTCCCGGTCTTCGGCGAGTTCCTCGAGCCGGGCCAGCTGGGAAACCAATCGGCGGTAGTCGTCGGTGGGGCCGCCGTTGCGAACCTGAGCGGCGGCGCCGCGCAAGCGCTGCTGCAATTGCGTGATCTGCCCGGCACGCATCCGAATCCGATCGACTCGCCGCAGGATGCGCGTGGTCTCGTAGCGCCAGCGGAATTCCTGCTCGGCTGCCGCGAGTGCCGGCGACTTGTCGGTCCGATCTCCCAGGTCCGCCAGTTCCTGGGCAACCAGTACGTCATCGGCCAGCACCGAGGGCGATACGCCCAGCAACTCGGCCAATTGCGCTCGGGCCGCGGCGAACTGGGTGTTCCATGCCGTGCGCGCCGCGGAACCCGGCTTCAGCACGTTCCTCGGGTCCACCCATTCGTCCCGCACGATCATGTCCAGCCGGTGGGCCGTCATCTGCGTGCGCACGACGTCCGCCAAACCCGGCACCGCGTTGCGGGGTTCGTTCAACAGACGGGTGAGCCTCGGCCCGATATTGCCCCCACCGGACCCGGAGTCGCCACCGCCGGGCCCCGAGCCGCCCCCACACCGGCCCCGAATACGGTATCCGGGGCGCGAGGCATCTGTGCCCGGCCCATATTCGCGATCGGGAATGCCATACCCGCGACACCGTGGCTCTTGTTATCCGGATCGAGCGGCACCGCCGCGGTCCCATCGGCGTTGAAGATGATGCCGTGCAACCCGGCCACTCCGGCCTGCTGCGCGCGCCAGATCTCGAAATCGACCGGCGCTCGGTGTCCGTCCCGCACCATCACCCGGCCGTGCTCCCGGTAGATCTCGACCGCGTGCGCACCGACGACACCCCGCTGCTGGAAGCCCTCGAACGCCACCGCACCGATCATGACCCCGCCCTCGGGCACCGCGGCGGCCATCGCATCGAAATCCGCGAACGGGGTCCGATTCCAGTCCGCGCCCACCAGCATCGCACCGTGGTCACCGGATACCCCGAACTCGGGGGCGGACATCAGCTCCAGCATCCGGATGCGGTCGCGCAGATCGGCCACCACCGAATCGGTGTCGGGATTGACGCCCGGAACCCGCAATCGTGCCGCCAGCGCACGGTTGCAACGCGCCGTGGGCAGCGTCCGGGAAGCAGTTGTTGGCCCCGCCCTCCACCCGATGGGACGGCAGCCACGCCAGAATCGCTTGATCGGGCTGCTCGGCGACGATCTGCTCACGATGAGCGGTCAATACGTCGTCGCCGAGAGTGTCCGACACCAGATTCGACGCAACGGTCGCGTCGTCGTGATAGCCGATCAACCGCACGGCCGACACCGGGTAGCCCTCGCGGGCGCGGGCGTCCACTATCTCGGCCACCGACTGCGCCAAAGTCATGGGCAGGTCGCGTGCCGTATCGAGAACACGGGTGCCGGCAGCGGCCCCGGCGTTCTGGTCGAGCAGGGCCGGCCGGATCCACACCACCGCCGCGGCCGGGCGCGTAGCCGAGGCGACATCGCCGACAGCCGCGACCGCGGCACGGCGCAGCATCTCCTCGTGTGAGGAGGAATTCCATTCCACCGCATGGACGCTCACCTCTTCGGCGAGGTCCAGATCACCGATCACCAGGACAGTGCCGGCGGTGTCGATCATCTGCACTGCCGGATGGCCGGGCACCTGCGCGGCCCACCTCTCGGTGGCGGCCAGTAGGTCACCCCGGGATCGCGCCTGATCCAGCCTGCGCTGCTGACCGGCGGTGCGGGCATCGAGATTCGACAGTTCATCCTGATCGCGGCGCAACATGACCCGCATCGCCGCGTGCCGTGCCTCGCGTGGGAAACCCACTGTCCTGGCGACTGTTTCGGGTATCGCCCGGATCATCTCGCCCTGCAGGCCGCCGAATTCCGCAGCCGCGCCGTCCCCCCGTGCGCCGGGATCGGTCCATTGCCAGGCGATCGCGTAGTCGTCCGCGGATCGCGCCCACGACCGGATGCTGTTCATCCGGTCCAGCGCCCGCTTGCGCTCCTGCAAACGGTAGCCGGGGTCCTGCTCGGGCAGCGCCGCGCGCGGTCGGGAGCGAACCGAATCCGCCCAATGCCGATGGGCCTCGATGCCCTGTTCCAGAGCGTCGATTCGGCGCTGGTTGCGGTGATACCCCTCGGTCGCGGAGCGCACAGCCTGCAGCCGGTTCGCCAGTTCCGTGGTGGAGTCCCGTTCGACCAGCGATCGGGTCAACCTGTCCAGAACCTCGGCGTGATCGTCTCCCAGCAGCTCCCGGTGGGCGGCCAGCTGCTCATCGAAGGTGCAGAGGTAACAGCTCGACCTTGTCCACCACCGCATTCGACGCCCGGCGACTCGCGGCACGCAGCGCTCGATACCCGATGCGTAGCGCGGGCGGAATTCGCACTACGCCCGTCACCGGATTCGGTATCACCGAGTGCTTGCTGTGCCTGTCGAGCACCCGCGTCGGCCACCTTCAGATGATGGTGCGCGATACGTATCTCGGCATGCTGCCGGTCCAACAGGTGCGCCAACTCGGCATCTCGCGCACGGCCCACCGCTGCGGACCATTCGGCCAGCGCGGCAACATAATTCGTCTCGTCATCGGTCCACTTGGAGGCGTCCCGGATACCTGCCTCGGCGAACCACTTCCCGAATTTACGGAGCCCGCTCCCCCAACCGATGCAGGCTCTTGCCCGCGATCTCCAGTCGGATCGGCACATCCGCGCCCGCGGCTGTGACGAAGGCATTGGCGAACCGGATTTCGCCGGCGAAACGATCCGGTGTCGTCAGATAATTCACGCTGACCGAGGGCTGCCGCGAAACCAGCTCCCGCAACTGCGACCAAGCCTGATCGTATTCCTCGACCAATCGCAGATAGTGCACGCGAATATCGGCGGGAACATGGCGAGGCGGTGCGGGCAGCCGGCGCGGCAGCGGCTCGGACTCGGCACACGACAGCACGGCGACGCTGATGTTGTCGCTGCCACCGCGGGCCAGCGCGCGGTTGAACAACGCGTCCCGGATGGCCCGAAGATCGCCCCTGCGGCCGCGGTGGCCGAGCGCCTGTACCAGCTCGACCGGCCGCTCGGTGTCGCGCAAGGCGATCCCGTCACTGTCGACGTAGATGACATCGGTCGCCGAGACGGTGCCGGACCGGACGAACTTCCCGAACCCGTAGGGCGCGTTCGCCGGTGGCGGCCCGTAGCCACGGCCGAGCGCGTATCTGATGGCGCCGCTGTCCTCCTTGCGACGCGCCTCGTCCTCCGGCACGCCTTGGCGCCGGTACAGAGTCGCTTCGTGTGGTCGGTAGTGAGCAGTTGCACGCTGCCGTCGGCGCGCGCCACCTGGACCTGGCTGTCGCCCACTCCGCCCGCGACGTAGTGGCCCGGCTGTCCATCGCGCCCCGGCATCACCATGACCGCCGCGATCGTGGTGACCGGCGGATCGGCATGTCCCGGATATTCGCGATCGGACATCTTGACCACGGCGTTCTGCGCGGCGTGGATAGCATCGCTCATCGCCTGCTCGGCTGCTTCGGGTGACAGTCGTTGTCCCGGACCGAGCTGGCGCACCACCGCGGCCAGATGCTGGCGAGCGCGTGCCGCGGCCACCTGGGCAGCACGATGCCCGCCGGTCGATGTGGAAACACCGTCGCAGACCACCGCGATTCGGACGGGCCCCTCGGGGGTCTCGATCACCATGGCGGCGATGCTGTCCTCGTTGCGCGATTTCTCCGCACCGATGTCGCTGATCGCCGATACCGAACCGAGGTCGATCTCGGTGCGGTCGAGCGCGATGGTGTCGGAGCCCAGCGAATTCCCCTGTGCGGGAACCTCGCCCAGGGAGACGCCCTTTGCCCAGGGGCCGCCCATTTCCGCGAGCGGGCGCAGTGCGGGATCAGCGGCCAGCAGATTGATATCGGTCGTGATCTGGCGGTTCGCGTGGATATAGCGCCGCGCGAGTGGATCCACCTCGCCGGCCGCGAACTGCGCGTTCGCCGGTCTGGGCAGTCCGGCCCGCCGTGCCGCCTCGATGTCCTCATATCGCTGCCGCATTGCCTGGGACGCTTCGTTCCACTCCGCCACGGCGGCGCCGTACCGCACCAGCATGTGGCGCTGCCGCGCTGAAATCTCTTGTGTAGCTCCGGGGTTCAGCTGTTCGACGAGTGCGTCGACCGTCGGGTCGAGTTCGCGATACCTGCGAACGGCCTCTCGCGACACCCGCTGGGCCCGCTGTTCGTTCGGCCCCTGGCTGAGCGCTGTCGGATGTCCGTTCCGCCAGTCCAGCTCGCGCGCCGCCCGCACGTGTGCGGCGGCATTCAGCACGGCCTGTCGTGCCCGGCCGTATGTCTGGAGATCCGACAGTCCGGCCCGCAGCACGTCGTCGGGCGCGTGCTGGACCCCGGGTTCGCTCGGCGTGGACAGCACGGCAACGCCGGTGGTGTTGTCCTTCGTCTCGTCGTCGAATTCGGTGTCGGCCATCGCGGCCAGTGCCGCGTTCAGGTCACCGTCGTGCTCGGCGATGGCTCGGGCGAATGCCGATGCCTGACGGTTCTCTCCACCGAAACCGTCGGTGCGGGCGAACAAGATTTCGTGAGCAGCGACCTCACCGTCGGTGAGATACCGGTAGTGACGCTGTTCCCCCTCGACAGGCGGGCCACCGCGGGTGCCGTAGCCGTCCGCGTTCTGCGTGCCCAGGCCCAGGACGTTCATCAACCCGCCGCCGCTCACCGGCGCCTCCCCGACTACCTGCGAAACCTCGTCGAGCAGTTGCGGCAACGACTTCTCGCTGCCGGCGGCCTTCGCCGCATCGCGGGCGTCGTACAGCATTCCCATGCCGACATGCGTGTGGTCGAACGTCACCGTCCGCGATTTTTCCGGGTCGGTCGGGTCCAGCACATTGATGCGACTGTCGCCGACCCAGCCCGCCGTGTACTTCCCCGGCTGTCCGTCCTGGCCCGGGTCGACCAGCACCACGGCGATGGTCGCCTGCGGGGGCCGTGTAATCCCCTGCTGGTTCGCATTTTCGTGGACCTTGGCGATGGCGGCATCACGGATGCCGGCGTATTCGTCGTCTGTCAGCTTCATGACCGCAGCCTGGGCCGCATTGATGGCGTCGGCGACCATCTGCCGGCGCAGCTCATCGCTGATCGATGTGTCGGGATCGTGCGCCGCCAACGCTTCACGCAGGCTCTTGCGGGCGGCCGCGGCCGCCACGGACGCGGCGCGGTGGCCATCGACCGCTACCGACACACCATCGGAGACGATCGCGAACCTGATCGGCTTGTCCCCGACCATGACGACGTCGGCTGCCATCGCGTCTTGATTGTTCTTGTAGACCGGGCCCCGATCGCTGATCCCGACAACCGATCCCAGGTCGATCGTTTCCCTGGCGAGTTGTGCCCAGATCGCCTGCAGCGGATTGATCGTGGCAGCGACTCGGCGGATGAGAGCACGTCCCGCGTCCGGATCGATCCGGTTCAGCACCGCGTCGCGCACCTCGCCCACCACGGCGGGCCATGCGGGCAGGGCGGCGGCGAAGCGACCGGCGGCGGCGAGCCATTCCGGCGAATGCTGTTCCCGCTCCGCCAACTCGTGGCGGAGCAGCCTGGCCCGAACAGCCATGCCGGACAGTTCGTGGTAGTGGTTCGCGTGCGCGGCCAACTCGTGCCAACCGGGTGGTGGGTTCTGCTGCGTCCCGGCCAGACGATTGAGCTCGGTGGCGAACGACTCCTCCGTCAGCAGATCGGTGCGAGCCGTCTGGTCGCCACGCAGCACATCCATGGCGTCCATCGCGGCGTTCAGCTCACCGAGCGCGACAGCCCGGCGTGCATCCAGGTCGATCGATGCTGCATGCAGCCGGGTTCGCGTGAGTTCCGGCGCCGGTGGTGCGTCGATGAACGGAACCCCCTGGGAGGCGATATTCCCCAGGCGCGCACCGATATTGGCGACAGGGAACGCCGTTCCCGCCATGCTCCGGCTCTGACCGTCTTCGTCGACCGCCGGTGACCCGTCGGCATTGATGACGATGCCGTGCCATCCGATCACACCGGCCAGTCCCGCACGCCACGACTCGAAGGCGACCGCGGGCCCGCGCCCGTCCCGCACCATGACCCGGCCGTTCTCCCGGAAGAGCATGACCGCGTGCGCACCGACCGTCCCCCGCCGCTGGAAGCCGTCGAATGCCACTGCCCCGATCATCACCCCGCCCTCGGGCACCGCGGCGGCCATCGCGTCGAAATCCGCGAACCCGTCCGGATGCCAACCGGCGCCGAGCAATTGCGCGAGCAAGGGACCGCTCAGACCGTTCTCCGGCACTCCGAACATGCGCAGCATCGACAGTCGATCCCGCAGATCGGCGATCACGTCGGGATCGGCATCGGGATTGTCTTCCAGGCCGGCCAGTATCCGCCCCAGTGCGGCCTCGCCGGCTACCTGGCCACAGTCGTTGGCCACACCTTCCAGCCGGTGCGACGGTTCCCAGCGCACCACGCCCGGCTCCGGCGCGTCGACATCGATCCGATCCCGATGTTCGTCCAGCGCCGGGTCATCCCACGCGTGCAACACCAGATCCGGATCGGCCTGCGGCATGCCTTCGACCTGCGGGCCCCGCGCGGGGGCCACGTCCTCATGCCCCACCAGCACCATATCCGGCACCGAAAGTCCGTTGCCGGCAAGTTCTTCCGCCAGTGCGGCAACCTCGGCGGCCAGAGCGGCGCCATCCGCACCGACCCACACCACCGCGGCGGCGGGCCGCCGCGAGGCCGCGACGCCGTCGACCGCGGCCGCTGTCGCCCGCATCACGGTCCCCACCGCGTCCCGGCCGTTCTGGTCCACAGCGTGGAAGCGGATTTCCTGTGCGGCGTGCAGATCGCCGATCACCAACAGCGTTCCGGCGCGGCCGGTCATCTGCACCGTCGGATGTCCCGGAACCTGCGCCGCCCACCGTTGCGCCGCATTCACCAGATCGGCTTGGAAGTTCGCCCGGGCCAACCGATTCGAATCCGGATCGGTCTGCTGCCGCAACGTCTCCCGCTCGCGATGCAAACTCAGCTTCGCGGCTTCGTCGCGCACTTCGCGGGGTAACCCGTCGGTGCGAGCGAGTGCCTCCGGGAGGTGCTGGATCAGCGCCCGCCTGGTCGGGTGATCGGTCATATCCCACATGACCTGGAGATCGGCGGGCTCACGCGCGAACATCAGAATGGCCCGCCACCGGCGCACCGCCCGCGCGCGCTGCTCATCGGTGAGCGCGGCCTGCGCGGCCAAGACCTCCGCGGCCACCAGTGGTCGCGGCTCGGCATCGACCGAGCCCATACCGTCACCATGTGTTCGTATGAACCGCTCCAGTGCCGCCATCCGGTCGCCGGCTCGGTGAAAACGCCGCGTGACGTGAACCAGCCAGTCCACGGTGATACGCATTGCGTCCTGGCCGCCGAATTCCTCGGCCGCTATCTGCTGCAACGCGGCGAGTGTGCCGTAGTGGTCGTCGCCTGTCAGGTCCTCGACACCCACCAACTGCTGGACGGCGTCCGGCAACGCATCCCTCAGCTCGCCCAGGATCTCCCGCGCGTCCCGCTGTTCGGCGATCAGCGCCCGGTACCCGCGCCGCAACGCGGCCGGGATCTCCAAACGCCCGTCGCGGGAACGAGTGTCATCGAGTTGCCGCACGGTCCTGTGGACTTCGTACGACGCGTCGGTATAACGCTGCGTGGCCGCCACCACATCCGGATCGTCCACGGCCGGCGCGAGCCCCGGATTGGGCAATTCGCGCAACACCGCCACCTGGCCGGGATTCCCGCCCGCCCACGCTTCGTCGACAGCGGTCTGCGTCGCCTCCCGCAACTCTCCCAGCGTCACCGACCATACCGACAGCGCGGCAAGGTATTCCGTATCGTCGGCAGTCCACTGCGCCCGGTCCTCGACCCGGTCGAGCCACCGCCCGAACTCACCCAACCGCAGGCGGAACGCGTGGAAATGCCGCGCGGCGGACTCCAACCGGTCCACAGCCGGATCGTCACCCAGCCGATGTATTTCGCCGAGGAACCCGTCCGCCGAGGCCACGAGTTCCGGATCCGCACCCGCCTGCGCGGCCAGTTGCCACAGCTCGGCGCGAGCGCGCTGGTATGCGTCGGCCAGGACCCGGTAGTGACGCCTGAACCCGATCGGAACGCCCGTGGGTGGCGCAGGCAGCAGCCGCGGTGTCGACTCCGCCGGCGCGCCGGATATCAACGTGAACGTGGTGTGGTCCGCCCCGCCGTTGAGCAGTCCCCGGTTCAGCATCCGGTCCCGCATCCGCAGCAGATCGGTATCGCGGCCGGCATCGAGGAAGACGGCCATCTCATCGGCCTCGGGGTTGGTATTCCACAGACCGTCGGTGCAGATCACCATGACGTCGTCGGCCGACAATGTGCCCTGGAAGATGTACTCCGAGAACACCACATCGTCGGGCGCGGGCGGACCGGCGTCCACGCCGAGCGAATGCATGATCCCATGGGCTTCCGGGTCCCGAAGGAGCTCTCGCTGGGACGTGCGCTCCTCCGGCGGCAGCTCCTCCTCTGTCTTCTGGAGGTACCCCGCCATGGTGTGGTCCGTGGTCACTGCCTCCGACCGGCCGTCGGCGCGCAGCCTCAGCACTCGGGTGTCACCGACCCCACCCGCCGTGTACTGCCCCGGCCGGCCGTCGCGTTCCGGCCTGACCATGACCGCCGCAATCGTGGTGCGCGGCGGCTTGTCGGCGTCGGCGTACTCGGTTTCGGTCAGGTGCACGACAGCGTCCTGCGCGGCCTGGATGGCCCCTTCCATCGCCCGCTTCGCATCCTCCTCGGTGAACGCGCCCTGATGCTGACGGGCGAAGCGCTCCAGATACGCGCGCGCGGCCTCCGCGGCGTCCCGCGCGGCGCGATGGCCGTCGATCGTCGACCCCACGCCGTCACACACCACCGAAATCCGGACGGGGCCATTAGGGGTGTGGACCACCACCGAGAGCATCCAGTCGTGGTTGTGCGGCTTGTCCCCGTTCGCACCCTTGTCGGTGACTGCGACGATCGTGTCGAGATCGATCGCGAAATGTTCGATCGGATCGATGGAATCGGCTGCGACCGCAGCGATTCCGGACAGGGCGGCGGCGGACAGATCGACCGGGCCCCAGCCGCCGTCCAGCTCGGCGACCGGGCGCAATTCGGCAGTGGTGGCCAGTCGCTGCGCGGCGGCGTGCACCCGGCGGGTAGCGATCTGGTGGCGCTGCGTCAGCGCCTCGTGGCCCTCGGCGTACGGGTCCGCATCCGCCATCTCGTCATCGACGGCCCGCCACTGCTCCACCGCGGCGGCGAAGTTGTGCAACCACTGCCGCTGGTGCGCCGGAATCCCCTGCGGCAGAACAGTTCCGAGTAGATCGAAGAAGGCGTCGACACGTTGTTGAGCGGCCTGCAGCCGCGCCACCGCCGCCTCGGCGGCCCCGCGCACCCGTTGCTCCTGCGGACCGGGGCCGTCGCCCGCGGGGCGTTCCGCCATCTCGTCTTCGTAGCTCGACTCGTCGAGCTCACGTGCCGAGCGCACCTCGCCCGCGGCCTCCGTCATCTCTCGACGCGCAACGCCATAGGCGACCAGGTCATACAGCCCAGCCTGCAGCAGTGACGCATCGAGATGCTCCGGCAGCGACGGCGCGGCAGGTGCCGACCCGCCAGTCGCGGCCTCACCCCGCAGTGGCCGATTATCCACGGCCGCATCGGATTCGGTGGTCAGATCATCCGACGACGGCTTCGGTACATCCCCATCTCCAACCACTGCCTGCGGGTCGGCGCCGGCCGCCCCGGCCAATGCTGCCGCCAGATTCGCCGCAGCATCGATCTCCGCCAGGAGCGCCGCCACCTGTACGGGGTCCGCGCCCTGATTATCCTGCTCTCGCGCGAGTTCATCCCGTTTCCGATCCAGGACGACAAAGCAGGCGAGCTCGCGCACCTCGGCCGCCAGACCCTCGGTCCGCATGACGACATCGGGATGGGCCGCTATAAATGCCTCTCGCTCATCAGCATTCAACTTCTGCCACAGCTGGACCAGCACATCGGCCTCGGCCAATGCCAGATCCTCGATCTGCACATTCAGCCGCGCCAGCGCCGCAGCCAGGAGCGCGGCGTTGTCCTGCCCACGCCCGGCTATCGCCGTGGCACGCTCGCGGTTCGCAGCGATCCGCCTCCGATCGTGCACGGAAAGCCCGCTGGCGGCCAGCTCCGCCGCCATCTGCTGCACTGCCTCGATCTGGCTCCGAAGCGTCGCGAGCCGCTCGGCGTACGGGCCGGGCGCACCCGGCCGCGATGCCTGAAATACCGTGTCGTGCTGGTGCAGCTCGGCCAGCACGTCTCGCGCCAGCGCCAACCACGTCGCATAATCGGCAGCGTGCGTTCGAGGGTCGAGCCCCTCGGCCCGCACCACCAGAATCAGGTGCTCCTGCAGGAACATCTGTTGCTCGAACGACGTCAGTCTCGGCCACAGTTCCGCGATCTGCTGCCCACCGTTGCGCGCATCCGCGACAAGCTCCTCGAGCGTCATACCCTCGCGCTGCAACGCCAAGGCCAGGATCCGCTGCCGCCCAACATCCCCCAGCAGCTCATACGCTGCCGCGCGCGCATCGTCCGGGAGGGCGTCATCCATCGCCACGAGGTCCGGATGCAGCTTCATCAGCGCCGCCTGCTCGTGCCCGGTCAGCTCCGGCCACAGTTCGGCGAGCATGCCGCCACCGGAGCGGGCATCCGCGACCAGGTCTTCGAGTTCCACCGACCGCCACGCCAACGCCCGGTTCACGGTGAACTGGGCCGCGATGTTCTCCACCCTCGCGATCCGGGTGCGCAGCAGCAGGGTTCGCCCGTTGAGCAGGCCGGACGCACCCGCGCCCATCTGCTGGGCCATCGAGTCGCGCTGTTCGACGGCGGCCAACTCTTCGCGCGCCCGCACCAACCACTTCTCGCACTCGGCAGCGCGCATCCCGGGGTCAAGCCCCTCCGCCTCTATCACCAGGAGCGGATGGGCCTCCAGGAACGCCTGCTGCTCGAGCTTCGTCAGCTTCGGCCACAGCCGCGCCAACTGCCGCCCGCGGTTGTGCCCATCCTCGGTCAGTTCCTCGAGCGTCACACCCTCCCGCCAGAGCGCCTGGGCCAGAATCAGCTGCCGCTGCGCATCTCCCAGCGGAGCGGGACCGTCATGCGCGGTATCGGGCACCCCCTGCTCCACGACTTTCCGGTACCACACCTTGCCGTCGAAATCGACGGTGCACTGTGTGGTTTCGATCTGGTAGAGAGTCTTCATCCACGGCTGCAACCCACCCTCGCCGAACGATCTCTCCGTCGGCTTCTTGCCAGACGACCTCTGGGTCGCCTCGTCGACCATCCGATCCGGGTTCGCCCCGACAACCAGCACCGCTTTCTCGTCGACGAGCAACTGCATCCCGTCACCGAGCGGCATCGCCTTCGCCTGGTCGGTAAGGGAATCGAGCAACTCCTCCGAGGCCGCCTGCGTCATCCGCTCCAGCAGCTCATCGGCCTGCCGCTGAGCCGCCCGCACACCTCCGGCTTCCCGGCCGAACTCGGTCAGTTCCGCGGCCAATGCCTCGGCCTGCAGCTCCGCGGCCAAGATCTCACCCGATTCCACCTCGCCCCGGGTGGTCGCTTCGGCACGGGCGAGCCTGATCCGCAGCACGGCATTGGTGCGCGCGGCCTGCAACCCGGCGATCCCCTCGCCGATCGGGCCCGGCACCGCCAGATCCCCCTCGAGCCCGCCGAGGAACTGCTCGATCCGGGAGCGCAGTTCGGCCTCGGCAGCCTGCACCATCTGCCCATAAGCCCCGGCCAGCTGCTGCAGATTCATCTCGGCCAACCCAGCCGGAGCGACACCCGCCTGCACCACACGTCTGCGCAGCGCCATCAGTTCCAGTGCGTAGCGGCGGCGCACATGCTGCAGCATTTTCTTGTCCTGCTGCATACGCCGCTCCAGCCGACCCGACTTGAACGGTGTCGCGACCGGCTGCGCCGCGGTCCAGCCTGCCGACAGGCCCGGGAACCAGGGCTGGTCCTCGGAATTCGCCTGGGCCGCTTCACCCTTGACGTTCGCGGCGGTGGTCGTTCCCGACGTCCCGCCGGAGGCACCGGCCGCGAGGACGTGTGTCGACTGATCGGCAGGAGGATTCGACACGTCCATCGGCAGAACCAGCTGCTCGGCATTCGAATCGTTCTCCACCCGCGCACCATCCGATGTGGGCGCCGCGGCGGCGGTCGAAGAATCGACCGAAGTCCCTTCCTGGACCGTGGGCACCACCGGCTGCCTGCCATTACCGGCATCGGCCGGTGACTGCTCCTCGACCAGAGTGGGAGCACCGGTCGGGTCGCCCGGTTCCTGCTGGGAGTCGGATTGTTCCCCTGGCTGAGTCTGTGTCCCGTCAGCATTCGACCCGGCGGGGGCACCCCGGTCCCCACCCGGAGCTCGAGTCCCGCGCCCGCCACCCGAAGACACTGTGCCCGAACCGGTCCCCGCCGCACCGGCGCCATTCGTCTCGGGCCCTGCCGTGCCCCGCGATGGTGTGCCCACCGACTGGGCGGCCGAAGCGCCCGCCGCCGACTGAGCGGATTGTGCTGCTGCCTGCTGCGCGGCGGGCGGCGTCGCGGCGGCCTGCGCGGCGGGAGCCTGTGCAGCGGCCGCGACGAACTGTTCGACGTCCGCGACGAACTGCGCGGCCGTCGCCCCCATGGCCGGAGTATCGCTGAGAGTCACTCCCAGCTGGTGTGCTTCGGCCGCCCGCTGGATCTCGGTCAGATTGTCCCGGATCTGCTGCTCGTAAACCGCCCGCTCCAACGGATCTTCGGTGGTCTTATACCGCTCGATCACCACCGCCATCGGATGATCAGGAGGCACCTTGTCCAAGAACGGACTATCGCGCGTCGCATGGAAACCGGCCGTACCGGGCTGCCCGCTACGCGCGGCCCGATAGATCGCCTGAATATCGACCGCCTCGAGATGCGAGTGCTCGGAAACGATCACATGCAACCCACCCCGGGCCAGAGCTTCCGGAGTGAGCTTGATGTCGACACCACGCGCCCATTGCATGTTCAAGATGGTGACCTTCTTCAAGCCACCAGCCGCACCGATAATCCGCTCGGCCTCCGCGTCCACGGACTTCCCCGCCGAGGCCCACGCCGCTTCTTGTTCGGCATCGATCTTCTCGAACGCGATACCCTTCTTTTCGAGCATCCGCGCGAGTTTGCGCGCCAGCCGATTGTCGTGGACAAAGATCGCAACCGGGTTCTCGGTCCCGTGATACACCGACTCGGTTTCCGCGACGATCGCCTGATCCCGCCCCTGCTCAGTCATCGAGAACGTCGTTTCGGCGGGTTTACCGTCGTTCAACCTGCTCGGAGCGAACCGGTCGATTGCGGTGGTCTTCCCCAGACCGAGCTTGTCCAATTGACCCGACACTGCTTTGGCGGTGCCGGAGGCACCGCTTTTCAGGTCATAATTCTCCTTGGTGAATGTCTCACCGATGGTCAGGCTCTGCGAATGATCCGAATCATTCCGGATCTCCAACTTGTGTTTCGCCTCGATCGCCTGAGCCAAGCCGTTGTTCCACCGGCTCTCATTGGCCAGGTCCTTGTCCGCCATCAACTTGTGCGTGACTTGATCGATGATCAGGATCTGGCCTTCGCGGATCGTCAGGCGTCCGTTCGCCAAGCGTCCGTCCGGCCCCGCCGTGAACTGATACCGCTGCCCGTCCTCGGCTACCAGCTCCTGGACGCCGGCTTCCCCCAGCTCCAACCTATGTTTTTCACCGACGACGATGTAGTGCTTGCCGCGGATGTATTCCCACCGGGCGGTAGCGGCCATATCCAGCCGATGCCGCTCCTCCGGGCTCAGCTTGTACGCGAGCTGTTCCCGCTCCAACGGGGTCAACTTCGCCCCGCGCTGCGCCTCCGCCTCGATGACCCGCTGCTCCGTCAGGTAGGCCTCGATCTTCTTTTGGCCTTCCTCGGTCAAATGCGTCGGCCCCTCCTTCTGGTCGAGCTCGCGCCCGAAATCCTCACGAGTCAGAAGCTTGTTCCGCACAGCATCTTTGAGGAAATCCGCCGCCCCCCGCACCTGCGCCTCGATATGGGCAGGCGCCAACTCCTTGACCCCATCGGAAATAATGTAGGTCGAGTTGCCATAGATCATCGCCTCGTCGATCTCGTCGATCACGACATTGCGACTGGGCACCGGATGACCACGCAGCCGGGATACCACCACATCGCTGATATCACCGATATAGATGGTGGGTTCCCCCGCCACCGGCTCCGGCATCACCTCATCAGGGTTGATCCGAATGATCTTGTACCCACGGTGCCCGAAAGCAGCAACCAATTCCTGGAATTCGCGGTCGACCAGGTTGGCTTTGGTGACGTACTGGACCGACCCCTTCTCCGCGGCCAGCCTGCTCAGGAAGGCGTGGTACATCATCGACTTGCCCTCGCCCGCATCCTGATTGACCGGGCCGTACCTCATGGCCTCACCGGCCGCGTACTGCGTCCACCGCAGCGCCTTGCCGTCGCCACCCTCCAACTGGGCGGTAGTGCGGCGCAAGATTTCGGTGATCGCCATACGGGACTCCACCGGGCTGCCGTGATGCAGCATGTGGGTCAACACCTCATCCGAAGCCAGCCGGATGCCGATCCCCACCGAGAGCGCGTGAGCCGTCAGCGCCTGGTAATGACGCTCCAAGGCCCGGCCCGCAGCCTCAGCCGCTTCCTGGCGCCCGACCGCCGCGGCCCCCACTTCCCGGATCCGTTCGGCGGCAATGAGTCCGGTCGCCGCGACCTCCTCCCGCGCAACCCCCTCCAGGAAATCGGGGGCGATCTCCCGCATCAACGCCTGTTCCTCGCGGCGCACCGCCTCAGCCAATTCATCCTGGAGCCGGGCCATCTCCGCCCGCGCCTGCCTCCGCGCCTCCGCTTGCGCCCACGCTCGCGCCTGTTCCGGATCCAGCGTCTGCTGCGCCCGTGACTGCTCCCCCTTCTCCGCCCGCGCCCGCTCCACCAGCGCCTGTTCAGCCATCTCCCGGGTCACTTCGAGGTCACCCCCGCGCGACTGGCGCCACAATTCGGCCAGGCGCTCTCGTGTGTCCTGCCGCAACTTCTCGATCTGTTTCCGGGTCTGCTTCCGCAATTCCTCGATCCGCTGCCATTCCTCGGGCGAGCGCGAGGCCTTGTCGCGGAGCCACTGCTGCACCAGCTCGTGCATCCGCTCCCGTTTGACCGCCTCGATCGCAGCTATCCGCTCATTCGCGATCTCCGTCGCCACTTTGCGACGCTCTGCCCCTATTTCCTTTTCCAGGGCTTCGCCCACCTTGGCCACAGCGGCATCCGCCTCCGCATGCGCTTCGGCGATCTGCTCGCGCAATTTCGCCTGCGCCTGCGCCGCCTGTGCCTGCGCCTCCCGCACCTCGGCCCGTGCCTGCGCCTCGCGCACCTGCGCCTGCGCGACCTCGTCCCGCGACTGCGCCTGCGCCACTTCTTCCCGCGCCCCGCCCGGCTGCGAGTCCCGCGCCGCCCTGGCCCGAGCCCCTGCGTCCTCCGCAGTCCGCACCAACGCCCCGGCCGCGCCCTCGTCCGCCCGGGCCCGAGCCAACGCCTCCTCCGCCGCACGCACCTGCGCCCGCGCCCAGGCCGCACCATCGTCCGCCCGGGCCCTGGCAACCGCGCCCTCCGCCGCACGCACCCGCTCCCCGGCCGCGCCCTCGAGCTCCCTGGCCTGAGTCGACGCGTCCTCCGCCACTCGCACCCGCGGCTCGGCCGAGCTCCCCTCCGCCCTGGCACGAGCCGCCGCGTCCTCCGCAGTCCGCACCAACGCCCCGGCCGCGCCCTCGTCCGCCCGGGCCCGAGCCAACGCCTCCTCCGCCGCACGCACCTGCGCCCGCGCCCAGGCCGCACCATCGTCCGCCCGGGCCCTGGCAACCGCGCCCTCCGCCGCACGCACCCGCTCCCCGGCCGCGCCCTCGAGCTCCCTGACTCGCCAAAGCTCCCGCTGAGCCTGTGCTACATCGGTCGGGTGCGCCGCATCCCGCAGGCGCTGCTGCGCCTGCGCCAAACGCTCTTGTGCGGCAGCTTCGTTCGCGCGCGCCTCGCGAAGGTCATGCCGCGCGTTCTTCTGCAGTTGGCGGATCTTCTCCTGCTCTGCCGCTCGGATCTCAGCGATATGCCGCTCTGCCCGGTATCGGCGGATCCGCTGTACGAGCTCCGACAGGGTGCGCGTCTCGGCGACCCGCTCACCGACCCGGGCTGTCACCTCCTGCCGGTACTCGTTTTCCGCCTGGGACAAGGGTTCCCGGGCCGCGTTGTACGCTTCGGCGTTCACCTCATAGGAGTCGTGGAGCCGGACCTCCGTCCGAAGCCCGCCCGGGGCATCGACGGTAAGCAACTCGACCTTGACGAAGTGGTCGGTCCAGTTCTCGGTAGCCACCAGGATCAACCCGCGGCTGTCCACCGCCTCGGGCTTGACGTCGAAGGTGGAGCAGACCTCCTTTTCGGCCATCTGCTTCGCGGTGTTCAGCCGATGATCGGACTCGGTTACCTGCTTTTCATAGGCCTCGAACTCGGTGACCATCTCATCGAGCATCTTGCTCGCCTTGGCCGCTTGCGCGTCGGTGCCGACGCGCTCCAGTCGAGCCCGCTCCGCTGCCTCCCACTCCCGGAATCGCTCCGCTACCGGCCGTTCCGGCGTACCCTCCGGTTCGGGCGCCAACGTGTCGAGCCGATCCCGGATAGCAATCTCGGATCGCATCTGTGCGGACAGTGCTCGGGTGTATGCGCGCAACCGCCGTCGCAAGCCTTTCGACGGCTCGTGCGTAGTCGGTTCGGCTGCCGAATTCTCGTGCTGTGCACGGGTTTTCTCTTTCGCCGTGAGCTCTTCGACACGCACCTCCCCTTCGGGGTGGCCGACATTCACGCCGGAATCCGCGATGTTCGCCCGCGCAGCAGCTTCCTCCTTCAGCTCAGGCTTGCGTACATCGAACCCAGAGTTCGCATACCGCTGCCCCGCAGCAGCTTCCTCTTTCGCACCGGGCTGGTGCACATTCAACCCGGCATCCCGGACCTGCGCCCGCGCAGCGGTCCCCTCTTTCACGGGCTTGTCGACATCCAGGCCAGAGTTCGAATATCGCTGCCTCGCAGCATCCTGCTTGCCGGACTCATGCGGAGCAGTCCCGTCCTTCACCCCTGCTGCCGGTGCAGCCGATTCCGTCCTCGCCGCCGATGCTCCCGCTCGTGCGCCGCTTTCCGGCGCGGCGCCGGCCTGTGCCCGGGGTGGGGCGGACGCGCCCTCGCTCGAGGCACGGGGTCCACCGGCGTCCGGGGTTGCCGTCCGTCCCGCCTGCGCCGGTGACGCGGCATCGATACCACCCCACGCCCTGGCGCCCCCGCTCGCCGGCCCGGTCGCAACACGCGCGGTCGATGTCGACCCGCCCTCGACCGGAACCTGGACTTCCTTGCCGAGGACATTCACGGTGGTGGTCTGTGGCGCGGCAGGCGGCGGCGGAGTGGCCTGGCCTCGAGCCTGGGCCTGAGGCGTCCCAGTGTCCTTCACTACGACGGCAGTACCGTCGCCCGGATGCTGCACCGCATGGTCATGTGCTTGGTATTGAAGGGTTTTCAGTGCCTGGATGTCGTTGTGCGCGGACGCGGTGTCCAACTTTTCCCGGAAGTCGGGGGTCGGCAGTCCATCGGAAACGGCGAGATTGGCCTCGATCTCCTTTTCGAGCCGGCGCATTTCCACTCGCCCGGCCATATCCAACGGGACCGAACCGGCGTTGGCATGCCGAGTCGCGGCCATACCGCCCCGTGCACCGCTCACCGCACCCAGACCACCCATATAACCGAGAGAGAACATGTCCCACTGGCTGTGCAGCGCTCCGATGGCCACCGCGGTCGTCAGGCCGGTCGCGAACCCGGACACCACAGGCGCCATGCGTCCCAGGCCGATTCGCGTGGCCGCCGGGCCGAAGACGCCGCCTGCCACATGCCCGGCTATCCCGCCGAAGCCCCAGGCCGCCGCCGCATCACCGATCTTGGCCAGATCGAGATCCTGACCGGACGCCAGCTGGACACCGGCGGTGATGCCCGCACCGACGCCCGCCAGCTTCAACCCGGAGCCGAGCCCCTTGAAGGCGAGCTCCATGAACTTCTCGAGACCTTCCAGCCCCATCCGGCTGAGCCCGCGCAGCAGCAGCTGTTCGCCGAGCATTCGTGCGGCGGCAGCCTCGATTTTGCTCATCATCTGCGCGCGGGCCCGGGCGAAGGTGATCCGCCCGATCGCGACGACGATCGACTCCTCCGCGGCCGCAAAGCCCGCGAGTAATCCACCGGACGCCGCCACTTCCGCAGCCAGCCTGGCGAATTCCGCAGCACCCCACGCGGCGAAGAGGGATTCGGTAATCCTGTCGCCAACGATGCTTGCGTTGGCTTGGGAGGTGAATTCGGGCACCGCCTCCATCGCCTTGACGAGGTGGTGGATCGAATACTTGCCGTCGGTCAGCTGTTTGAGCGATGTGGCGGCCGCTTCGCCACCGTGCCCCTCGTACCACTTTTCCGTCTGATGGATGATCGTATTGAACTCAGGCAGAAGTTCGTTCAGAGAATCAGCGGCGTCGGCATAGTTTTTGCCGAGTTCGGCGACGCCGTCCAGATCCCAGTCCCAGGGATCCTTGCTGGGCGCGACGCCACCGAAAATATCTATGAACAGCCGTAGGCCATCCGGAATCACGGCAGATCCTTACCAGCCGGATTCAGTGACCTCCGGTCCCGCGCCGCGGGCGCCCCTGCGCTCGGCGCCGGGCTCCTTGCGCTCGACCGAAGCCAGTGGTGACGTGGGTGCGACGATGGGGGTGGGCAGACTGTTCAGATCTTCCGGAATACCGGGCAGCAGATCGGAGAGTTTGGGCATTCCCTGGTGGCGTTCCCGCATCGGCGCGACCAATTCATCGGTCTTGCGCTTCATCTCGGCGAATGCCTGCTGCGCGGCAGCGGTCACGGCCTCGGCGATCTCAGTGGCCTCCAACTCGACGATGTCATCGTCCATGCGGGTTTCGATGACGACGCCGTCCGCATTCAGCACAACGGTTACCCGCTTGTCGGCGGCGGTTCCGGTGGCGGTGAGTTGTGCGCGCTGCTGATATGCGTCCCGAAGCGATGACATATTCGCCTGGACGCTCTTCATCATCTCCGCCAACAATTCCTCATCGGCGGTGCTCACGCTTTATAGCTCCTCATGATCTTGTCGATCTCTGCCTTGTTCTTGCCTTCCATCTTTTCGAGCAGCTTCGCACCGTCATCGAAATTGGTGGCGAAGTCGCCCTCCAAGATCTTCACGTAAGAGGCACCGACATCGCGAATGGCGTCGCGCTGTGGTTCGTAATCCCGCTTGAAATTCTCGCCCGGCTCACGTGTCCCCCACACAGGCCGCGCCTCGAGCGGATCGTTGGCCGCCTTCAAGTTGTTCATGATCGTGCGAATCTTGCCGGCGAGATCGGTCAAATCACCTGACAGCTCACGCATGTTGGCAGCTTCGACCTCGAGCCTCTGCCCATCGGGGGTGCTACCCATGATGTTCTCCGTTCACTCGCTCCCGGATACCGGACCTCATCGTCACGCTGTCGCGCCCTGCCGCTCCTGGAAGCGCTGCTCGAAACCCTTCACGAATGTGGTCGGAGCGACCGACGACGAAGAATGTTCCAGCACACCGTCGTCCGCGATATAGAAGATCGCGCGACCGATCGCGATCTCGCCGCGCGGCACCGGTACGTACACCATCCAGCCGCAGCTGAACCGGTCGGCGGTCAGCTGATCGAGGGGGTATCCCGACGTGTCGAGACCGCGGCCCTCGACGTAGGTGCGCACTCGGAAGATGGCCTCTTCCTCCGGCATCTGCTCCGGCAGCGACGCGACCACACCGGCCAGCGTCAGCTGGTACATCGCACCGTCGATATCGAAGCGGTCGTCGGCGAACAGGTTCTCCACGGTCTCCCGCGTGACCACACCGACTTCGGCCGCAGCAATCAAAGCCGCTGCGGCGGAACGCTGTTCGGCGCTCGGCGGCTGGGCAGCCAGTCCGGCGACGATACCGACCGCGGTGTTCGCGGTCCATACACCGGGTACCGCGGTGGCGCACTGTTCCGCGGCCGGAGACTCGCCCCGATACCAGCGGCCGCCCTCCCACCAGTACACGAACGACATCAATCCAGTTGCCGCACGCGGATTCAGCACCGGGTTGGCAACCCAATCCGGCGCCCCCGCAAAGAACTTGGGCATATCGACACCGTCGTTGTAGGCGGCGTCCAAATTCGGGGATTCCCACACACCACCGGACAGCACCGCCCGGCCATTCGGCAGCGCGTACAACGTGCACCCGCCTCGACGCGAACTCTCGAACCACCCCATCGACGGCAGCACCCTGGGGCCCCAGTCGGATCCGGCGGCCACGAATGCAGCGGAGACAACCGCCCAGCGCGCCCACATCTCCGGAAAGTCGGGGAATTCGTTCTCCGCGAGCACCGGCCACACCTTCGCGACCTTGTCCGCCCGCGCCGCGACCGCGGCATCCTGCGGCGTTCTGGTCTGACGGTTGTCGTGACCGATATACGCCGCGAGCCACACCGGTAGCGTTTCGCGCGGATACTCCTCCAGATCGGCGCGATAGGCCTCCGGATCGAACAACTGCCCTTCCGGGAACGGCTCGTCACCGAAGTCGTAGTCGACCTCGAACTCGCCCTCGGCACTCAACCGCACCAGCAGTCGCCACCACGGCTCACCGTCGAGCTCGGCGACCAGCGCCCGATGCTCGCGCGCCTTCTCCAGCACCGGTGCGGCCGGTTCGGTCCGCATCGACTTGCCGGCTCCGCTGTAGACGACCTCGGCGACCCCGGTTGTGGTGGTCAGCGCGAATACCGCATCGAGCTGCTGCCACCCCGACGGGCCGACTTCACCCAGCGCGTCGGCGATCTCTCGGGCCAGCTGCCGATCCCGGGTCTCGACAGCGGGCTCCTCGCTCGCCGCGGCGACGCCTTCGGGCTCGGCCGTGCCGTCGGGAGACAGGCTGAACCCGACGTCGGGCACCTCGTCACCGTTGTCGGCCTCGCCCGGCTTCCCGTTCTTGTCGCTCACAGTCCGCTTCCACCGATCCTCGACGTGTGCATTCCTCCCAAAATTTTGTCATCTCCGGTGCGGACGTCCCAGGAGCGGGAAGTCTGCAGATCCGGCGCGATCTCGCTCTGCCGGAATACATGTCGGCAGCTGTCCCCGTGAGTCCGAAACCTTGTGCGCGACCGGCGAACCGACATCACACGAAGTCGGGCAGTCCGACTCGCCCGCCGCGGCGATACCGCAGCAGAGTCGAACTGCCCGACCATCGGAACCCGTACTACCGATTACAACACCAGACGCTGCCTACCGGACGGCATCGGATCAACGCTGAATGTGCACGAGCCCGGCGCCCATCGACTGCGCGCCCGCCTCGTCACCCACGACGGCGGTGGCCGCGAACAGCGCACCACCCGCCGCCACCGCGATGGTGACCGCGACCCGTGACAGCCTGCGGCGCAACATCCCCGACGAGGCCGGCTGTTCCGCCACCTCGTCGGGCTGTTCGCTCTCCCGCGCCTCGTCGGCCGCGTTACGCGCCAGAATGGCCGCCCCTTCGGCGATCGTGCGCTCCGGATCCGGTGCCACGATCACCGGCCGAGCCATCGCCGATGACAGGACCGCGGCCACCTCGGGCGGACGCGCGGCACCACCCACGACCAGGACACAGTCCACATCCGCCATGGTGGCGCCGGCGCGGTTCAGGCATTCGTACACCACATCCAGCGATTCACGGATGTGACGGGTGCGCAATGCGGTGATCACCGCGTCGGAGTCGGCCGCCGAGGACTCACCGGAGCGCCAGTTGCCCCGGGTCGCCATCTCGGCACCGAAGGCCCGGCCGCCGAAGGCCGTGGAACGCAACGGCTCTCCGATCACCGGCCGTGCCGGGCTACCGGCGCCGATCCGCACCAGCGTCACCGTCAGCCCGGAACCACCCAGGTCGTAGACCAGCGCCAGCCCGGGCATCAGTGGCCCGTGGGCTACCGACAGCCAAGCCGCCGCGGCGACGGGTTCGGAGACCAGTGCCGCATGCGCCAGCCCGATCTCGTCCAGCGACTCGCGCAGGTCCAGGACGCGGTCACGGGAATAACCGACCGGATGTGTCACCGCCACGGCGGTTTCCGCGTACCTGTCGGCGGTCGCCGTCACATGTGCGGAGACATCCGCCACCACGGTGCGCGCGACCGTCGCCACCAGATCCGCCGACGAGAGCGATCGATGCCGCACACGCGCGGTCCGCTCGCGCGCGGTCAGATCCGCGAAATCGGTGACCGCGCGGCCGTGCTTCGGTATCCGGCCGACCCGGGCACTACCTGTGCTGTCGAAAGTGAGGGTGGTGCGCCACGTTCCCGGTGCGGCCCGCTGGGGGGACTGCGATTGCTTCGGACCCGCCGTGCGTTTACCCCGCCCGGCGGACGCCGTGCGCCCACCGGCATCGACGGACGGGCCTCGCTTGCGCCCGCGCGAATTCTTACCGCTCTCAGGAGTATCGATGGCGCACACCGTGTTGACCGTGCCGATACTCACTCCGAGCCCAACCGTCATCACAATTCCCCTCGATCGACGAGCGTACGTTTTTCGCTGCCTGACCAAACCCGACCATCAGGCAACCACTGTGCTGAGAACTTGCCAAGCACCGGACAACCGGTTGTCCGGTCAACCGCCGCATTGTCCGTCGACCTCACTGTTGTCACAGATTTTCCTGTCTACCTGCGACGATGATTCAGACAATCCGAACGGACAGCAGAGAATTCGCGACACGGACCGATTGGTATCAATTTGCCAGCAATCGACCGGACATCAACCGACGCCCAAAATCTCGCCCCCAGCAACGACCGTCAGACAGATCCCGCCGGAACCACCCACCGCATCTCCTGCCCCGTGCAGCCTGCAATCGTGTCGAAGTCCGAGTCGTAATGCAGCACAGTCAATCCATGCGCGCGCGCAGTCACCGCGACGATGAGATCCGCTATCGAGGCCGACCGATGCTGCGCCTTTACGGTCAGCGACGACTGCAATTCGGAGGTCACCGCCCACAGATCCTCGGGGGTATCAACCCACTCGAGTGACTGCCGCAGCGTCGTCTCCATACGGCTGCGGCCGGCGGGATTGCGCGCCGAGTACAGCATTTCGAGTTCGGTCACGCCGCAGATCGACACCAAAGCACGATCCATCAACGGCACCAACACATCTCGCACAGGCTCGAGATGCAGCCTCGCCAACGCACTCTTGTCCGCAAGATATGCGTTTACCCCCACAGACGATCCTCCACATCCGGTTCCAGCAGCGCTTGGAATGCGCCTTCTTCGGCCAAAACCACCAGTTGCCGGACCGAGTCGATCCGAATCACCTCACGGAACGCGGCGTCGATCGTGTCCCGGAGCGTATCCGTTCCGAGAATGCCTTTGACGCGAGCCAGCTTCTCGCCGTCCACATCGACACTGGTCTTAGCCATGACAACCTCCCGATATCAACTTCCAGCATAAGTGGATATCGAGAAATGCGCTAGGAAGATGTCCAGAAGTGGCTCAGGCCGCGGGGAGCTCCGGAATCCGGGTGGCGCGGGCGAACACCGTCTCGCCCTCGTTCAGCCGCAGCGCCTCCGCGTCACCACGGGTGACCTGGGCGGTGAACACATCGCCGGTAGCGGCATTGCGCAGTTCGAGCCGGACCTCGAAGCCGAGGCGCACGACCCGTTCCACGGTGGCGCGGGTGACGCCCGCGGATTCCGCGGTGCCCTCGTGCTCGGCCAGGGCCATCCCGGGATCGCGGCCGATGCGAATATCGTGCGGGCGCACCAGATGTCCGTTCAGTTTGGCCACCGCGCCGAGGAAGGACATGACGAACTCGTTGGCGGGACGGTCGTAGATGTCCTCCGGGGTACCGACCTGTTCGATGCGCCCGGCGTTCATCACCGCGATCCGGTCGGCGACATCGAGCGCCTCCTCCTGATCGTGGGTCACCAGCACGGTGGTCACATGGACTTCCTCGTGCAGGCGGCGCAGCCAGGTGCGCAGATCGTGGCGCACCTTGGCGTCGAGGGCGCCGAAGGGCTCGTCGAGCAGCAGGACTTGCGGATCGACGGCGAGCGCCCGCGCCAGCGCCATACGCTGGCGCTGCCCACCCGACAGCTGCGCCGGATAGCGGTGCTGGAATCCGCCCAGGCCCACGATTTCGAGCAATTCGTCAACCCGCTTGCGGATCTCGCTCTTGGGTCGCTTGCGGATCTTCAGTCCGAACGCCACGTTGTCGCGGACGGTCATGTGCTTGAAGGCCGCGTAGTGCTGGAAGACGAAGCCGATATCGCGCTTCTGCGGCGACACCCGGGTGACATCGCGCTCGGCGATGGTGACGATGCCCGAATCCAGCGATTCCAGTCCCGCGATCGAGCGCAGCAGCGTCGACTTGCCCGAACCCGACGGCCCCAGCAACGCGGTCAGCTCCCCGGACGGGATGTCGATACTCACGTCGTCGAGCGCGGCGAAGCTGCCGTAGTTCTTCCTGGCATTGCTCACGGTGATCATTGGGCTTTACCCCGCTTACGTTCGAGAAGAGTCATGAGGAGGAGGGTGACCAGTGCCATGCCCATCAACAGGGTGGCCGCGCAGTAGGCGCCGAAGATGTTGCGGTCGTTCATATAGCGGGCGTTGACCAGCAGAGTGAGCGTCTGGCCGCCGCCGGGCAACCCAGTGGAAACCATGATCACCGCACCGAATTCACCGAGGGCGCGCGCCACGGTCAGCACGATGCCGTAGGTCAGGCCCCAGCGGATCGCCGGCAATGTGATCCGCCAGAAGGTCTGCCAGCGCGAGGCGCCCAGTGTCGTGGCGGCCTGTTCCTGATCGTCACCGATCTCGTGCAGAACCGGCTCCACCTCACGCACCACATAGGGCAGCGTCACGAACAGGGTGGCGATGACCATGCCGGGCAATCCGAAGATCACCCGGAAACCGAGGTTCTCGACATCGCCGAACCAGCCGGACGCGCCCCACAGCAGGATCAGCGAGACGCCGACCACGACCGGGGACACCGCGAAGGGCAGATCCACCACACCCTGAAGCAGGCTGCGGCCGGGGAAGTTTCCACGTACCAGCGCGATCGCGGTGACGATGCCGAAGATGATGTTGAGCGGCACAACGATCAGGACGATGATCATGGAGATGTTGAACGCCGAGATCGCCGCCGGTGTGGAAATCCAGTCGATGAACTGGCCGATGCCGTTCTCGAAACTGCGCCAGAGAATGATCACCAGCGGCGCCACGAGCAGGACCAAGATGTAGACCAGCGCGACGGTGCGCAGCGAAATACGGCTGAAGCCGGACAGTTTCATCGACTCGCCTGTTCTTTCCGGGCGGTGCGATCGGCGAACAACCGCAGAACCAACAGCGTCACGAACGAGATGACCAGCAGCGCAACCGACACCGCGGCGGCATTGGTGGGTCGGTCGACCTCGATCTGCTGCTGGATGTACTGGGAGGCCACCTGGGTGCGGCCGGGGATGGAGCCACCGATCAGCACCACCGAGCCGAATTCGCCGATGGCACGGGCGAAGGCGAGGCCACCACCACTGATGATCGCCGGCAGCAGGGTCGGCAGGATGATGCGCCGGAATGTGGTCCAATTGTCGGCGCCCAGTGAGGCGGCGGCCTGCTCCACATCGACTTCGGCCTCGATCAGTACCGGCTGCACCGCACGCACCACGAACGGCAGCGTGACGAAGGCCAGCGCCACGACGACGCCGGGCTGAGTTGCGTTGAGATGTACGTTGATCGGGCTCTGCGGGCCGTACAGCGACAGCATCACGATGCTGGCCACGATGGTCGGCAGCGCGAACGGCAGATCGATCAGGGCGTTGACGACGCTCTTACCGGGAAAGTCGTCGCGCACCAGCACCCACGCCACCAGCGTGCCCATCACGACGTTGATCACGGCCACGACGACGGACACGAAGATGGTGACCCGCAGCGCGTCCAGGGCGGCCGGGGCGGTGACAGCGTCCCAGAATCCGGACCAGCCATCGTCGAAGGCGTGGAAGGCCAGCGCGGCCAGCGGTAGTAGCACAATGATGCTGAGCCAGAGCACCGCGGTGGCGATGCCCAGGGGCCCGACCGATCCGGTGACTCGCAACCAGGATCGGGGCGCGCGGCCCCGGGCCGGGGTGGGTCTGCTGCCGGCGGCGGTCGTGGTTCCGATGTCGCTCACTATTTCGTCGCCTTGTCGTAGATGGCCGCGATACTGCCGGTGCCCGGAGCGAACAGTTGCTTGTCGACCTGTTTCCAGCCGCCGAGATCGGCGATCGTCCACAGCTTGCGAGGTTGTGCGAAATCGCCTGCGAACTCGGCGGCGACACCGGGATCGACCGGTCGGAACCCGGCCTGCGCCCAGGCTCGCTGACCGGCGGTGGTGAACAGGAAATCGCGGAAGGCGATGGCCTTGTCCAGGTTGCGGGCGTTCTTCACCACCGCGACCGGATTCTCGATCTTGAAGGTGGCCGGCGGGACGAGATACTCGATCGGGTCGCCCTCGCGCTGGGCGAAAATCGCCTCGTTCTCATAGCTCAGCAGCACGTCACCGGTGCCCTGCAGGAAGGTTTCGGTGGCCTCTCGTCCGGATTTCGGCTGGACCCGAACGTGTTGGGGCGAGATCAGTTTGCTCAGGTAATCGAGCCCGGCCTGGGGGTTCTTACCACCGTCGCTCTCGGCGGAATAGGGCGCGAGCAGATTCCATTTCGCCGAACCCGAACTGAACGGATTGGGCGTCACCACCTCGACCCCCGGCTTCAGCAGGTCGTTCCAGTCCTTGATGCCCTTGGGATTGCCCTTGCGCACTACGATCGCCACCACCGAGCCGAACGGGATGCCCTTGTTCGCGTCGGCGTTCCAGTTCGGATCGACCTGCCCCGAATCGACTAGCCGGGTGATGTCGGGTTCGACCGAGAAGTTGACCACATCGGCCTGGGCGCCGTCCTTGACTTTCCGGGACTGATCACCGGAGGCGCCGTAGGACTGCTGCACCTGGACACCGGAACCGGCGGAGGTCTTGTTGAACGCCGGGATCACGTTGTCGAATCCGGGCTTCGGGGTCGCGTAGGCGTAGAGCGTCAGCGTGCCGCTGCTCCCGCCACTACCGGCAGTACCCGGCACATCGCTGGCGCCGCCGCTGCAACCGGTGAGTACCAGCGCGACGAACGCCACCACGAGCGCGACGCCGACCCGGAACCGAGAACAGGCGTTCCCTGCGGCGAACCGCGGGCTGCGAGACATCGGTCGAACCTTTCCTGCCATCCACCATCGGCCGGTTCGGCTCGGCGGGAGGGAATACGGAGAACTGTCACGTCGAGGTGACACAGGCAGGCCCTGAGGCCGTCGGAAAGCGGATCCGTGAAAGGTGAGCGACCCGAGCTTACGGGTGGGCCACCACGTCCGCGCATTGGCGACAGTAGATGTCCGCGACCACGAGACAACCGACCGCGATCAACGCCAATTCATGGCGGACCTGCGGAACGACGCTCGATGACACGGGCAGACTCTAACAGAGCCCACCGAACCGCGCGAATCGGTCGAAGCGCCGCGATCGGTCCCGGAAATCGCCTGCGACCGGCGCCCCCCCCCCCCCCGCTGCCCCGGCTCGATCCGGGGCGATCGGCCGGACGGGTCCGGAAACGACGACCGGGACCCGTGTACGACCGTGGTCGAAACCACAGCCACACGGATCCCGGTGCGGACGTATTCAGCGGAGCTATTCGTCTTCGGCGGCCTCGGGCGGAGCCTCATAGATATCGAGTACCCACTCCTCGACGGCGATCTCCTCACCGTCCTCATCGGCCTCTTCGGCGCGTATGCGGTTCTGCAGCCGCACGCCCAGGCCGAGCAGTTGCGCGGCATGCACCATCTCGAGGGCTTCATCGCCCGTGGCGAGGTGGGTGGCGATCAGGCGGGGGCCGTCCTCGATCTCCAGCAACTGCTCGAGATCCACGAATTCCTCATCGGTTGGCATGGGCTGCACAGTACCCGCAACCACCGACCGCGGGCGGTCGAGATGCCCGACCGCGAAGGGTCAGCGCGTGAGCAGCCAGGCCACCACGATCAGCACGAGCAGCGCGATCAGTGCCAGTTGTACCCGTGAGCGTGGCATCAGACCGCTTCCTCGCGTATCGGACCGGGCCCGCGCATTCCCGCACCCGACAGCACGGGTTCGGGCCCATCGGACGCACCCGAAACATCAGACGGCGGCACCGGCTGGGATCCCACCGGATCGGATTCGGTCACCCGATCACGGCCGAGCGCACGCAGTACAGCGCGCAATCCGCGGTCGAGCCCGTAGGCGATCAGAAAGCTGAGCGGAATTGCACCGGCCAGGACCACCACGAACTGCGGGAGGAACGGCAAGCCGGCCACCCAGAGTTCGAAGCCGTCCCACCAGCCCGCGATGTGATGCACTCCCCCAGCCTAATGGGTCAGAGCCCGGAGGCGGCAACGGAGTGTCACCACGGAGGGCTCCCCATTGGGCTGCGGACAACACAGCCTAATGGGTCAGAGCCCGGAGGCGGCAACGGCGTCTCACCGGGAGTGTGGTCGCGGCGAACACCGCCGGAATCCATCATGATGGCTGCATGGCGTCCTACGACGAACCGATCACCGACGACGTACCCGTAATCGAGACGCTCGACGATATGTCGCCGCCGCGCAACGCGCTGCCCGATCCGCCCGATGCCGACGTATCGGCCGGCTACCTGCCGATCTCCTCGGGTGTCGTGCACAAATCGTCCTATCCGCCGATCGACGACTACGCGTTCCTGTCCGACTGCGAGACCAATTGCCTGATCGCCCGCAACGGTGCCGTCGAATGGATGTGCCTGCCGCGGCCGGATTCGCCGAGCGTGTTCGGCGCGATGCTCGACCGCAGCGCCGGTCACTTCCGGCTGGGCCCCTACGGAGTCAACGTTCCCGCGGCGCGGCGCTATCTTCCCGGCGGCATGATCGTGGAGACCACCTGGCAGACCGATACCGGCTGGATCATCGTCCGCGATGCGCTGGTTTTGGGGCCCTGGCACAACAACGACAAGCGCAGCAGGACCTACCGCCGCACCCCGGACGATTGGGACGCCGAGCACATTCTGCTGCGGACGGTGAAATGTGTGAACGGTGTGGTCGAGCTGGAGATGAGCTGTGAACCGGCCTTCGACTACCACCGTGCGCCCGCGCGGTGGGAGTACACCGGCGCGGTCTATGAGCGGGCGACCGCCACCGCGACCTGCGAGAACGGCGAATTGCCCTGTGGTGAGCTGACTCTCACCACCGATATGCGCCTCGGGCTGGAAGGGCGGGAGGCTCGCGCCCGTACTCGTATGAGTGAGGGCGACGAGTTGTTCGTGGCACTGTCGTGGTCGCAGTTGCCGGCGCCCACCACCTTCGCCGAAGCGGCACAGAAGATGTGGGAGACCACCGAATGCTGGCGGCAGTGGATCACTCTGGGCAAATTCCCCGACCACCCCTGGCGCGGCTATCTGCAGCGCAGTGCCCTCACCCTCAAGGGCCTGACCTACGCCCCGACCGGCGCGCTGATGGCCGCGGCCACCACCTCGCTGCCGGAAACACCTGGCGGCGAACGGAATTGGGATTATCGCTACAGCTGGGTTCGGGATTCGACCTTCGCGCTGTGGGGCCTGTACACCCTGGGTCTCAATCGGGAGGCCGACGATTTCTTCTATTTCCTGCACGATGTGGCCACCGCGGACGACGGTGAGATACAACCGCTTCAGGTGCTCTACGGCCTCGGCGGCGAACGCGCGCTGGAAGAGTCGGAGCTGGGTCATCTGCACGGCTACGACGGCGCCCGGCCGGTGCGGATCGGCAACGGCGCCTACGGCCAGCAGCAGCACGACATCTGGGGCACGATCCTGGATTCGGTATATCTGCACGTGAAGTCACGCCAGCAGGTGCCCGAGACACTGTGGCCGATGTTGAAGCGCCAGGTCGAGGCGGCGATCCAGAACTGGCGCGAACCCGATCGCGGGATCTGGGAGGTGCGCGGTGAACCGAAGCACTTCACCTCCTCGAAGGTGATGTGCTGGGTGGCGCTGGACCGCGGTGCGAAACTGGCCGAGCTGCACGGTGAGTCCGATTACGCCGAGACCTGGGCGGGTATCGCCGCGGAGATCCACGCCGATGTGCTCGCCAACGGCGTCGATGCCCGCGGCGTGTTCACCCAGACCTACGGTGGTGACACCCTCGACGCTTCGCTGCTGCTGGTGCCGCTGTTCCGCTTCCTGCCCTCCGACGATCCACGAGTGCGGGCCACGGTCATGTCCATCGCGAGCGATCTCACCGAACACGGTCTGGTGCTGCGCTATCGGACCGACACCACCGACGACGGGCTCAGCGGAGTCGAGGGCACCTTCACCATCTGCTCGTTCTGGCTGGTGTCGGCCCTGGTGGAGATCGGCGAGGTGCGCCGCGCCCGGCATCTGCTGGAACGGCTGCTCGGTTACGCCAGTCCGCTCGAGCTCTATGCCGAGGAGATCGACCCGTACACCGGCCGTCACCTCGGCAACTTCCCGCAGGCATTCACCCATCTGGCGTTGATCAACGCGGTCATGCATGTGATCCGCGCCGAACAGTCCAGTGCGGCAGGGCAATTCCGGCCCGCGCATCCGGCGGGCTGAGCCGGGACGACCCCGATCGCCACCACGTCGGCGTTGGACACGGTGGCCACGGTGTGGCCATGCGCTCCGCTAGGAAGCGTCCACCCGTTCACGGATCTCACGAATGCGGACCAGGCCGGATTCGATGTCGCGCAGCCGGCGATCGCGGTTCTCGGCCGAGTGCACCGCGGCAGCCTCTTCGGCGGCGCGCAGTGATTCATCGACCGAACGAAGGGTGGTGTTGGCCAACTCGGTGAAGTGATCCCGGAGGGTACGTTGCATGTCCCGCACCCGATTGCGAGACTCCTTGCCCACCTGGAAGATCACATCGTCCATCAGCCGCGAGACCGCGACCTTGGCCTCGGCTTGGCGCCGCTCGCGGCGGAGCTTGCGATCCTCCCACAGCGCGTTCACACCCAGGATGGCCGCCGCGGCGCCCGAATACCAATTCACCGGTGGAATGTTCAACATGCTGGCCATCAGTACGCCGACCATCAGCAGGCCACCGTAGGACCCGCGCATGACATTGAGAATCGGTTGCACCACACCGATTTTCGCGCTCGCCAGCGGTTCCAGCGAGGTCACCGGCTCCAGCACATCACCTGGTTCGCGCAGACGCAGATCCCGCGACGGGAGATTGCGGCCGGCATCCGGGAATTTGGCCTCCACCAGTTCGGCCAACTCCACCGATCGATAGTGGGTGACGACGAAGTTCTCCTCCACCGCCTCGCAGATGCGCGCATCGAGTTCGGCGCCGAATTCGGACCAGCCCGGTGCCGGGTCGCGCTCGCCGATCTCGGATTCGACATCTCGCGTGAGCGTGCGCAATTGATGACGAAGGTCGTGATCCGCGTCGGCCATCAGCTCCGCACAGCCCTCGGCGAGGGTTACCTGCCAACTGGCCGAGCGTTGCCGAAGTTCGTCCGCGTCGGCACGAGCGGCCAGTAATTGCTCGGTGATCGCGGCATACCGGCGAGGATCACGCAGGGTGGCGGCCTCGGTCTGCAACGCCATCCCGAGATGATCGGTGATGGTACGAATATCGCGAACCGCGGCCACTCGCGCCACCGTATCCGCGCGCGCCAGCACATAGCCACGGAGATGGTCGACCAGTTGCGGCACACCGGATTCGATATCGCGGCGCTGGTCGACGCCGGCGCGCAGATGCAGTTCGGCCGAGATCGGGGCGACCGCGAAACCCAATCCCGCGTCGTCGAGCAGCTCCCGATTACGCTCCTGCACCTCGGTCCACTGTGCGAACCGGTCGATCTTGTTCAGCACGCACACCACTGTCGGGCACACCTGGCGGATGCGGCCCAGCAACGCGATCTGCTCCGGCGTATACGCCGCGGCCGCATCGCCGACGTAGAGCACGGCGTCCGCGGCGGCGATCAGCGACCAGGTTGTCGGGGCCTCCATCGGCGCGCCGGGAGCATCCATCACGACGAACCCCTCCGCGAGCAGCGGACTCGGATCGGTGAACTCGGCCCGGATCACACCGTCGGCACGCAGAGCCGGACCGGGATTCAGCGGATCCACCGGTCGCCGCTCGGTACGACCGCCCGGGAGCGCGCATACCAGCGTGGCAGACGCCTGAGGCCCGTACGCGGCGATCACCGGGACGCTGACGGGGCTGGCGGTCGCGCTGACCGCACTGCCGACGAGGCCGTTGACCAGGGTGCTCATTCCGCTCTTGGGAGCGCCGACCACCACCAGCCGCACCCGCGGATCGGATACCCGCGCCCGTGACATCTCCAGGCGCGCAGTCAGATCGGCCCGGCCCGCGGCCCGAGTCAGCTCCAGGAGTTCATCGAGCTGCGCGAGCAGCGGCGCCATCACATCCGGGTGTTTGGCGGTAGCCGCGTCGAGCGCGGTCATAGTGGATCGGTGAAATGGACGGCGGAGTGGACGGGGTAATGCAGCTCCGCGGCGTACGCGGTCTCGTGCAGGCCGGTGTAGCCGATCTCGTGCAATCCGCCGGACAGCCCGGCCGGGGAAACACTCGCGATACCGTGATCGGGGTTGGACCACAGCGACGTGACGTGCGGATCTGTCACGTGCGCAGCCGGTTTCACCGGCGCGATGTGCACGGTCGGCACGGGATTGATCGTGGTCGGCGGCTTCACCACTGTCGGCGGATCGGTGTGCACGGTGTGCGACGGCAGCCCATCGGGGGCGGGGTTCACCGTGTGCGGCACTGTCGGTTCCTGGGTCGGCACCGTCGGTTCATGGGTCGACACTGTCGGCTCGTGGGTCGGCACAGTCGGTTCGTCACTCGGCACCGTCGGTTGGTGAGTCGACGCGGTGGAGTCGTCGGCGGTTCCCGGAGCAGAGGTGTCCACGCCGGTGGAGGCGCCCGGCCGTTGACTCGGATGATCGGAACTCGGTTGTCCCGCATCCGAATTCGACGCGGTGGAACTCGGAGAGTGGGTAGCGGTGTGCCCCGGCCCCGAATCGGAATCGGTGTCGCGTGGCACGGTCACCGTCGGAGTCACATGATCGGACGAGTCGCGATCGGCGCCGTCGGTGCTGGTGGTGGTCGTCGGCCGACTGTGGCCGGGGAGCGTTTCGGGCCTGCTCGTGCCGAGGTCACCGCTCGGGGTCACACCCGTCGAAGGGCCCTCGCCCCGAGGCGTCGTCGTCGAGCCGTGGACACCGTGGGTGGTGGTCGGGGTCTTCGACTCGGTGGTCGAGCCGACGGCCGGTGTTTGCGTGACCTGCGAACCCGAGTGGCCACCGGGATGGCCGGGGCCGAACCATGGCGTCATCGCCGGCCCGGCGGCCGGGGAAGCCCCTGGGTGCGCGGAGAGCGAATAGGCGATCGGATGGGAGGCTCCCTCGGGCTGAGGGGTGGTCTGAATCGGGGTAGCCACGACCGGCTGGACCGGCGGGGGAACCGGAGCGGGTACGGGAGGTGGCGCTACCGCCACCACCGGCGCGGGTGAGACAGGTTGCGGGGGTGCGATATTCATCGCCGGGGCCGGGCTCGGAGCCGGTGGGAACGCAGACGGGCCGACGGGCGCCCCCGGATTCCCCGCTGCCTGCGGGGAGGCCACCGCGGATGGTCCCTGGGCGGCCCCGGACGGCACCCCGGCCCCGGTCGCGGTAGGGGCGGAGTGCCCGGATGTCGCGTTCGCCGAGCCGATCGCCGCCCCGTCCGCGGCGGCGTCCTGCCCGAATGCCTGATCACCGGTCGGACCCGTCCACGCCGTCTCGCCGGCACCGGGAATCTGCCCGAATCCGGTGTCGAACGACTGCCCGAAGGAGTCGAGTTGGTCCCCCACATCACCGACGGTCACATGCACCGTGGTCGCGGTCTGGACCCAGACACCGTCGAGCCCGACATGGGCGTCGAGGGTGGAGTCGACATCCAGCCACACACCGAAGCCGGTGCCGTCGCCCACCCCGTCGAAGATCCCGCCGTGGCCGTCGGACGGCTGAGCACTCCCGTGACCGGGTTCGATTCCGTCATAACCGAATCCGCCCGGACCGAAGCCGTTCATTCCAGGGATGTGCAGTCCGTTGGTGCCGGGCAGCCCGAGGCTGTGACCGGGCAGCGTCGCGCCGGGATGGGCGGCATCGGACGCCCCGAATCCGCCTGGCCATCCCGAGGAGTGCTCGCCACCGGCGGGCCCGGATGCCGCCGGCGCGCTGGCCTCGTTCATACCGGGGACCGGAAAACCTTGTCCGTCACTGAAGTCCGGCATGAAAGTGCTACTGCCGGGAAAGATCTCCCCCGATCCCGGTGTCCAATACGGCGTCGCGCCGCCCGAAGCGTCCGGCACCATGGGCGATTGACCCGCGGGCGGCTGACCGCCCTCGCTGAACGCCCACTGGAATCCCGGAATCGCGTCCGTGCCCTGATGTTCGGGCAGCAGGTGCCCCGGCGCGGGGGCGGCGGGGGCGGCGATGGCCGAGGTACCGAGGTCCGGCGGCACCGAATCGGGTGACGGATCCGGATAGGTGACTACCGGACTGGGCACATCGGGATGCGGATCCGCGGTGGACCAACCCGTGATGTGACTGTTGTGCGATTCATTCTGCGGCGCGGGAGCCCCGTTGGACGCGATCAGCGCACCACCGGTGACATAGGCCCCGCCGCGAGCCACCCGCGCGACACCGGTCGCGAGGCGATATGCGGCATCGCCCGCATGATCGTCCGCATTCGGGTCGTCGTCGTGCGGCAGCTCACGCGTCATACATACTCCGCTCTCAGCGCTCGGCAGACCAAACCGAACGGGGTGTTACCGAATTCGATTCCTTTTACACCATATTTCCGGAAAACTTGCCTGTCACATCCTTCAGGTTTCTTTCAGGCGGACAATGACCGGACATGGCGTCGCCACTCGAGCCTGCCAACGGCCATCCGGGCCGAAAAGACCCGAGAACGACCGGCAGACCTTGTAGGTCAACCGTCCAGTTGACCCCTCGGAGCCTTCGAGACTACCGCTTCGGCTTCTCGGCGGACGAATCGGTGGAGAGCGCAGCGACGAAGGCCTCCTGCGGAACATCGACACGGCCGATGGTCTTCATGCGCTTCTTACCCTCCTTCTGCTTCTCCAGCAGCTTGCGCTTACGCGAGATATCACCGCCGTAGCACTTGGCCAGCACATCCTTGCGGATCGCCCGGATATTCTCGCGCGCGATGATCTTCGATCCGATCGCGGCCTGGATCGGCACCTCGAACTGCTGTCGCGGAATGAGTTCGCGCAGTTTGGTGGTCATCTTGTTGCCGTAGGCCTGCGCGGCTTCGCGGTGCACGATCGCGGAGAACGCGTCGACCGCCTCACCCTGCAGCAGGATGTCCACCTTGACCAGCGCGGCCTCCTGCTCACCGGCCTCCTCGTAGTCCAGCGAGGCATAGCCGCGGGTGCGCGACTTCAGGGAATCGAAGAAGTCGAAGATGATCTCCGCCATCGGCAGCGTGTACCGCATCTCGACGCGGGTCTCCGACAGATAGTCCATGCCCAGCAGTTCACCGCGACGCGACTGACACAGTTCCATGATGGTGCCGACGAATTCACTCGGCGCGATGACCGTGCACTTGGTCACCGGTTCGAAAATCTGACGGATCTTGCCCTCGGGCCAGAACGACGGATTGGTCACCACATGTTCGGCGCCGTCCTCCATGACGACCCGGTAGATCACGTTGGGCGCGGTCGAGATCAGATCAAGATTGAATTCGCGCTGCAGTCGCTCACGGGTGATCTCCATGTGCAGCAGGCCCAGAAAGCCACAGCGGAAGCCGAAGCCCAGCGCCACCGAGGTCTCCGGCACATAGGTCAGTGCCGCATCGTTGAGCTGGAGCTTGTCCAGTGCGTCGCGCAGATCCGGATAGTCGGAGCCGTCCACCGGATACAGGCCCGAGTAGACCATCGGCCGCGGCTCGCGATATCCGGTGAGCGCCTCGGCGGCGCCGTCGCGCGCCGTGGTGACGGTGTCACCGACCTTGGACTGGCGCACATCCTTCACACCGGTGATGAGATAGCCCACCTCACCGACGCCGAGCCCCTGCGTGGGCTTGGACTCCGGGGAGACGATGCCGATCTCGAGCAGTTCGTGCGTCGCCCCGGTCGACATCATCTTGATCTTCTGGCGCGGGGTGAGCTTGCCGTCGACCACACGCACGTAGGTGACCACACCGCGATAGGTGTCGTAGACGGAGTCGAAGATCAGCGCGCGGGCGGGCGCGTCGGCCTCGCCCACCGGCGCCGGAATCGTGTCGATCACCTTGTTCAGCAGTTCGGGCACGCCGACGCCGGTCTTGCCGGAGACACGCAGCACGTCCTCGGGCTCACAGCCGACGATGTGGGCCAGCTCCGCGGCGTAGCGGTCGGGATCGGCGGCCGGCAGGTCGATCTTGTTGAGCACCGGAATGACCTCGAGGTCCTTCTCCAGCGCCAGATACAGATTGGCCAGAGTCTGTGCCTCGATGCCCTGGGCGGCGTCGACCAGCAGGATCGCGCCCTCACACGCTTCCAGCGCGCGCGACACCTCGTAGGTGAAGTCGACGTGACCGGGGGTATCGATCAAATGCAGGACGTACTCCTCGGATCCGTCCGCGGTTTCCACCGTCCAGGGCAACCGCACGTTCTGGGCCTTGATGGTGATACCGCGCTCGCGCTCGATATCCATCCGGTCCAGATACTGCGCACGCATCTGCCGTTCCTCGACCACCCCGGTCAGCTGCAGCATGCGGTCGGCCAGGGTGGACTTGCCGTGGTCGATGTGCGCGATGATGCAGAAGTTCCGGATCCGCGAGGGATCGGTGAACGTCGTGTCGGCAAACGTGCTGATGGGTCACTCCTACCCGTGAACAAGTCGATAAGTCGCCATCGGGGAGTCTACGTGCGCATTCCAGATGGTCTCGCACGCACCGGCTCGCGGTGACGGCGGCCACCACGGGCGGATGTGGGCGGCGCCGCCCGGATCCGGGCGGCGGCACGGTCGATTCGCCCGCAGGACAACCGAATCCGGGCCTCGGCATCCGGGCCACGGCCCATCGCGGCCGTCCCGCCGTTATGCTCCGGACATGGCCAGCACATGGAGCTCTCTGGGCAAGCAGCTGGGAACCCTTGCCAAGGAGCAGGGCCCCCGGATCGTCAAGAAGCAGGCACCCAAACTCGTCGACCGGATGCAGCGGTCGACGATGTGGGATCGCGCGGTCGGGCGACGCAAGGGCACCGGCGGCCGGCGCGCGGGCGCCGTCACGGTACGTCCGGCGGCATCGGTCCCGGTGCCGACCCATGAGCGGGCCCGCCAGGTCGTGTACTGCCCACAGCTCGACGGCCGGGCCGATCCGGGTGAAATCGTCTGGACCTGGGTTCCGTTCGAGGAGGACCCCGGAAACGGCAAGGATCGGCCGGTGCTGGTCGTGGGGCGCGACCGCACCACGCTGCTGGGGCTGATGCTGTCCTCGAACCCGGTACGCGGCGGAGACCACAACTGGATCGGAATCGGTTCGGGCCCATGGGATTACGAGGGGCGCGACAGCTGGGTCCGGCTGGACCGCGTACTCGATGTGCCCGAGGACGGTATCCGGCGCGAAGGTGCGATCCTGCCGCGCAAGACCTTCGATCGGGTCGCCCACCGGCTGTGCGCGGAGTACCACTGGGGCTGACCGCGCGGGTGAGGTCAGTCGGCCAAATGCCGGACGCGGCCGAACAGCGCACCGTAGATCAGCGCCCCCAGCAAGCCTCCGAACAGCGGAAACACCACAAAGGCCCAGACCTGCGCGAGGGCGCCATCCTGATACGGGGCGACCGCCAGACTCCGTGCGGGATTGACCGAGGTGTTGTCGATCGGAATCGAGATCAGGTGGATCACCGCCAGGGTGATGCCGATGCTCAATCCCGACATCCGCACATGCGAGATCCGGTCCGTGGAGCCCAGCACCACGAAGACCAGCAACGCGGTCAGCACGACCTCGATCGTGACCGCGGCGGCCAGACCGTACCCGTCCTGGGTGAAGGTGGTCCCCATCGGGCCGCGGACCTGAACCGCCGACGGACTGTGCGGCCCCCAGCCGTTGGCGGCCAGTCCGTCGGCGGCCCGGTTGTAGGACGGCAGCCCCTGCGCGACGGTGTAGATCACCGCACCGGCGACGAAACCGCCGATCAACTGGGCCACCATGTAGTAGACGGCGGTGAGCCAGCGGATTCGCCCCATCGCCAACTGCCCGACCGTGACCGCGGGGTTGACGTGGCAGCCCGAGATGGGGCCGATCGCGTACACGAGCACCAGCAGACTGAAGCCGAAGGCCAGGGCGATCCCCAGGGTGCCGACCTGTTTACCGGCGAACACCGCGGTGCCGACACCGCCGAATACCAGAACGAATGTGCCGATGAGTTCGGCTGTCAGCTTTCGAGCCAGCGGCACTTCACGCTGCTCGACAACATCCTCGATAACTTCCTGAGCAGTCGTAGACATCTGCCACCTTCCCTTTGTCGAGCTGTGCTTCGAGACCGGGTACTACGCGGAGATTCCAGGAAATTCTTCGAACGACCGGGACGATCGCCCGATAAAACGGTACGGTCGTCCTATTTCGACGGTACGATCGTACCGTTTCGGACGGTACGCGAGAGGGGCGCGGCGGGCAACGGAACGCAGGCGAGACAGCATGTCGCACTCCTGTCGCCAGGTCGATTTCACTTCGCACCGCCATCGCTGGTAACCTCGATCGTCGGCGCAGCGCTATCGGTTTTCGGGTAGTGCGCCCAGAGACTTTTCAGCACATCAAGATGCAGAACCAACTGACGAGAAGGAATCAGAGGAAACACGCGTGGCCAACATCAAGTCCCAGATGAAGCGGATCCGCACCAACGAGGCGGCGCGGGTGCGCAACCAGTCGGTCAAGTCCGCGCTGCGCACCTCGATCCGGAAGTTCCGCGAGGCCGCTTCGGCCGGCGAGAAGGACCAGGCGCTCGAGCTGCTGCAGACGGCGAACCGCAGCCTGGACAAGGCGGCCTCCAAGGGCGTCATCCACGCCAACCAGGCCGCCAACAAGAAGTCGGCGCTGTCGCTGGCCTACAACAAGCTGGGCTGAGCCCGCCGTCCGGCTCGACCGGATTTGTCTTCGTAACGCCGCCGTGGCAGAGGATCTGCATCGCAGATGACCACGGCGGCTTTTGTCGTTACTCTGATCCGGGTGGGCGGGGAGATGCGCAGGCGCGCGGTAGTCGTTGTCGCGGTCGCGGCACTGTGGGGTGTCATCATGCTCACCGGATGCGGCCGGGCCGTCGCTCCCGCTGCACAACCGATCGCCGCGACCCGCCCGGCCGCGAGTGCCGCCGAACCGGGCCCCGAAGCCGCCACCATGCCGCGCGCGGCTGTTACCGCGGCGGCCACCGACCATCTCGATGCGGCGAGCAATCCGGATTGGATGGGCGCACTACCCGACGGCACGCCGCTCAACGCGATGTCGATCCCGGGCTCGCACGACACCGTATTGATCCACGGCGGTAAAGCCGGTCCGGCCGTGGTCACGCAGCAGAAGTTCGACACCGGCTGCGCCGACCCGGCCTGTGCCTCGGCGCGAACCCTGAGCACTCAGCTCGATGCCGGTATCCGGGCCATCGATATCCGGGTGCGGCGCGACAAGGCGGGCAATCTGGCCGTTCAGCACGGCAGTTTCTATCAGGAGATCGGCCTCGACGACGTGCTGCGGGTGACCGAGGATTTCCTTTCCCGGCATCCGCGCGAAACCGTGTTGATGCGGGTGAAGGCCGAATGCACCAATGACGACAAGGCATTCCAGTGTGCGGACGCTGGGCGGCGGCCGCCGGATACGGCGCTGCTGGATCGAATTCTGAACGCGCATCCGCGAATGTGGCGGCCGTCGGCTACCGGCGCCGCGGCCGTTCCGCGCCTGGGTGAGGTGCGCGGCTCCATCGTGGTGATCCGCGCCGACGGGGTGGATGAGCGTGGACTTCCGCTCGATCTGCAGGACCTCTGGGACGGACCGAGCCGCGAGGACAAGTGGGCCGCCGTCGCGGCCCACATGGATCGGATCGCGGCCGCCGGCGCCCCGACGTTGTCGGTGGACTTCCTGTCGGCCTCGGGTGTGCCCGATCCCACGAAATTCCCCAACCGGTACGCCGATTACGAGAATCAGCATGCCCTGGACCACCTGCGGTCACGCCCCAGCGCTGCCACCGGCGTCGTGATGATGGACTTTCCCGGCCCGGCCCTCGTCGGCGAGATCATCGGGCACAACCCGCGCTGAACCCGCGACCGCCACTCGATGACCGCCGTTGAGGTTCACGAAGCCGAGTGCAGGTCCAGAATCGTCGACAACGCGCGCTCGAGCGCGTAATCGGAATCGGCGGCCTGACCTTTGACATCGGCGTTCAGTGCGGCGACCACCCGCAGTGCGCTGCCGATGGTTCCCGGATTCCAGCCGCGTGCCTGCGCCTGCGCCTTCTTCACCTTCCACGGCGGCATTCCGAGTTTCGAGGCGAGGGCGAACGGATCGCCGCGGCCCGCCGACCCCACCCGCGCGATGGTGTGCACCGAATCGGCCAGGGCATCGGCGAGCAGAACGGCGGGCACGCCGCGGTCGGTGGCCCAGCGCAATGCCTCCATCGCCGCCGGACGGTCGCCGCCGACAGCGAGATCGGCGACCTCGAATCCGGTGACCTCGGCGCGGCCCGAGTAGTAGCGGCGCACCGCGGCCATATCCACCCGGCCACCGGTATCGGCGGCCAGCTGGGAACAGGCGGCGGCCAGTTCCCGCAGATCGGAGCCGAGAGCGTCCAGCACGGCCTGCACGACATCGGCGGACACTCGCACTCCGGCGGCGCGGAACTCGTTGCGCACGAACTCGTTCCGCTCCCCTGCCTTGGTGACCTTGGCACAGCTGTGCACCTGCGCGCCCGCCTTCTGCAGTGCGGGCGCCAGCGCCTTCGCCCGGCCGCCACCCGAATGCAGGACCACCAGCACGACACCGTCCGGCAGATCGGAGGCGGCCGCGGTGATCAGGGCCACCGCATCCTTACCGGCCTCCGCCGCGGACTCGAGCACAATCACTCGATCCTCGGCGAACAACGAGGGGCTCAGGAGTTCGGCCAGCTCCGCGGAGCTGGCGTCACCGGCCCGCAACCGGTCCACCGGCAACGAATCGGGAGCCGTCGACGCGGCCCTGGCCTGCGCCACGACGGCGGAGATGGCGCGCTCGACGAGCAGCTCTTCCTCACCGAGTACCAGATGCAGGGCAGCGGGGTGGTCGGTCACGGCACGATCCTACGGGTGGGCGGCGACAGATCCGCGACCCCGCCGCGGGACATACGCGGATCGGCGGTGCGGCGGCGCCCGCGGCGCAACGAACCGAACAGGCCCACCGCAGTGACACCCGTTGCCAATGCCGCCGCGGCCAGGGCAGCGCCGCCGGAACCCGCCGGCAGGGTCAGCGAAATACCCAGTCCCGCACTGTGTTCGGCGACCGCGAGCAACCACCGCATCGGCAGTTCGGCGAGGTCGAGTATCCATACGGCGGCCGGTTGCCACAGACATGACAGGGCCGCGGCGGCCACCCCGAGCAGTGTGATGGGCGCGACGACGGGTTCGACCAGCACGTTCGCCAGGATCGCCACCCCGCTCACATGTCCGGTGAGAGCGACGATGATCGGAGTGGTTACGACGAAGGCGGCCGTCGCCACCCCGAACGCCTCGGCGACCGGCGTGGGCCAGCCCCGCCGTTCCAGCCACCGTGTCCAACCCGGTGCCAGCAGGATCAATGCCGCCGTCGCGAGCACCGACAGCGCGAATCCGGCATCGACCGCCAGCTGCGGAGAGAATCCCACGAGTCCGAGCACCGCCGCGCACAGCGCCGGCAGGGCCTGTTTTCGCCGCCCGGTCATGATCGCGAGTACCGCGATCGCCCCCATCACCGACGCCCGCAGCACCGACGGTGAGGGCCGGGCCAGGACCACGAATCCGATCAGGGCCAGCCCCGCCAGCAGTGCGCCCACGCGGGGGTCGAGCGTGAGAGCGCGAGTCGACAGCAGCACGGCGGCAAGCACAATCGACACGTTGGTACCCGACACAGCCAGCAAATGGGTCAAATCGACGGCCTGAAAATTCTCCCGGACGTGATCGGGAAGATGCGACGTGTCACCGTCGATCAGCCCCGGTAGCACTCCGGCCGCATCCGGTGGCAGCGCCCGCCGCGCGGACTCCGAGAGCTTCGTACGGACCGTGGCCGCCGCGGTCTGCCACCAGGTTCGCGGCCCCACCACCGTGGGCGGGCCCTGTGCGCGCAGGGCGGCAACCGTCAGGTCCCGCCGCCAGGGACGGTCGACGCGCGCCCGGAAGCGGACGTGCTGGCCCGGTACCAGTTCCGACCAGACACGCTCCGGTGTGATCACCGTGACCGCTGCATTTCCCCGTATTGTCGTTGTCCCGTAACGGAATTCGCGCACCGTGGCGCGCATCATCCATTGCCGTCCGCCGAAGGAGTGGGCGGGCAGTGGTTTCGGATCACCGGCGACCAATTCCGCGGTCACCACACTGCCCACCGGGAGCTGCCGCAGCGGATGTTCGGCGACCCGATGGTCCTGCCAGGCCCCCGCGAAGGCGAATCCGGCTGCTGCCGCGAACGCCGCAAGTACTGTCCACGCGACACACCGGCAGCGCCCGCGGACCATGCCACGAACCAGCAGCAATCCGAGCAAGATGCTCGAAACTCCCAGTGCCACACCGGCACCCACCCCGGCTCGCCAGCCCGCGACCACCGCGAGGACAGTCACCGCCCAGCAGGCCAACGCGGCCGGCAGCAATCTCGCATCGATCGCGATGGGCTCGACCGGCACTTCGTCGCGATGAGTGGTTCGCCGCGCCTCATCCGCGGAATCTCCACCGCACCCACGGACCGGCCCACTCCTACGCCGACTCATACCGTCACCTGGTCGCGCAGCCTATTGAGTTTCGCGGGGCCGATTCCGGTGACCTCGGCGAGCTGGTCGACAGTGGTGAAGCGGCCATGCTGATTTCGCCAGGTGACGATGGCGGCGGCGGTGGCGGGGCCCACACCGGTGAGGGAATCGAGGTCCTTCTCGGTCGCGCTGTTGAGATTGATCCGCTGTGCCGGTGCGGCCGGAGTACCAGGGGCCGCGGGACCGTGCGGTCCGCTCGGGACGACCATGCTGCCCAGGCGCGGCACATCCGCCGCGGCCGGGGCGGCGACCACGATCTGATCGCCATCGGCCAGGCGCTGGGCGAGGTTCAAGCCGGTGAGGTCGGCACCCTCACGAGCGATCGCGATCGCCACCGCATCGGCCACCCGTGCCCCCGGCGCGACGTGCAGCAACCCGGGATGATCGACCAGGCCGATCACACTGACGACCAGATCACCGCCCGCGGGAGTCGAGGACGGCGACGCGCGATCCGGCGGATCGGATCGCACGGCGAGACCCGGCCCCTGCGCAGGCGCGACCGGCACGGACGATTCGGCGACGGCCCGGACGACGGGCAGCGGGGAAACCGGTGCGGCCGGATCATCGTTGTGCGCGGCCGTCGCCGCGATGATCAGCGCGGCCGCACCGATGCCGGCCAGCACCAGCGCTCCCCGGCGGCCGAGATCCAGCCGCACACCGCGCCATCGCCGCGGAACGATGCGCTGCCATATCGTCACCGAACCCACGGGCTCGGTGAGCCATTGCGGAATTCGCGGCGCCTCCGACGCGGCTGATGTCTCCGGTGCCGCCGATACCTCGTCCGATCCGATGCGATTCCTCGCGGTGCCATCGGGTTCGTCGTCGGTTCCGGCATCCTTCGGCCGGATCGGAATATGTTCTCGGCCAACCCGTTCCGGCACCCGCACCGCCTCCGGCACACCGGGCCGGACGGTACTCCGCCCGGCCGGATCGCCGCCCGTGATCTCCGGCAGATCCCACGATCCCCCGCCCGGCGGATGGTCCAGCACCGTGGTTGCCGGATGCACCGGAGAGGATGAGAGGTCTGTCAGTCGCCGCCGTAGCCGAGTCCGATCCTCATATCGCGCCATGGCGGCCACGGTATGCGGGTCGAGATGCCGAAACCCAAGCCCGAGCAGGGCTTCCGGAATGTCTGGGGACAACCGTCCGGGCTGTGGACAAAGGCGGCCCGATCAGCCGCAACCTCCCGGCACCACCAGCACACCCACCGCCCCGTTTCCCACGTGCACACCGAGTGTGGGCCCGAACTCGGCCGTCACCAGTTCCCGGATATCGGGGATGAGCTCACCGAGCTGGTCGGCGATGGTCGCCGCCGCCGAGGCCGCGCCCAGATGCTGGACCGCGACCGCCGCACCCGCGTCGCCGGCCGCGTCGACCACCGCCGCGACGAGTTTCGCGTACGCCTTGGAGCGGGTGCGCGCCTTCTCCCGCAGCTCCAGCTTGCCGTCCACGATCTGCAGGATCGGTTTGGTCACCAATTCGGTGCCGAAGAACATGGCGGCCGAACTGAGCCGGCCGCCGCGCCGGAGCTGTTCGGTCCGGTTGACGACGATGAAACTGCGAGAACGCCCCGCCGCGGAGACCGCGGTGTCGTAGACGATGTCCAGCGGCACACCCGAGCGCGCCCGCCGCGCCGCCGCGAGTACCGGCAGCCCGGTACCCAGACCCGCGCTCAGCGAATCCACCACTCGCACCCGGTCGGCGGCGTCCATATCGTGGACCGCCTGCCGGCCGGCCTCCCAGGTCGCCGACAACTGCCGCGAAATATGCACGGCCACAACACCGTCCCCGCCACTGAGCGCCAGCGCCCGCTCATAGGCGGCACGCAGTTCACCCGGTGACGCCGAGGAGGTTGTCACGGTCGAGGAGCCGTAGTCGATGTCGAGATCACCGACACCCTCATCGATCGCGCGGTCGTCGACCAGTACATGCAGAGGCACCACCACGATGCCCAATTCCGAGACCAGGTCGGCCGGCACACTCGCCGCCGAATCGGTCACCACGACAACGGCCATGGGTTATCCGGACCGGCTCATGCACCGGCCTCGACCGAACGCACCTCCGACAGCACCTTCACCATGGCCCGAGCGACCGCCGCGTGCCCCTCCCAGCCCCAGTGGATACCGTCCGGATTGGCCTCACCCGAGAAGATGTCCTCGCCTACCGCCTCACCGAGATCAACCAGCGGCACACCCGATTTCGCCGACCAGGTGCGCAGCGCGCGCACCGCGGGCTCGCGCCCGGCGTGCACCCGGCCGTATGCCTCGCAGTCGTGGACCGAGGGCAGTACCGACACCACCGGCAGCTCCGGCCGCAAGTGCTCGAGCGCCTGCCGGGACTGTTCCAGATAGTCGACGCTGAGGTGCGGCGGCAGCGCCACGGGACGCCCCAGCTTCGACAGCCGCGGCTGCAACCACTGGTAACCGGTGCGCACCTGACGGCGCAGCATCGGGGGTCGCAGATACCGGATCAGCTCCCGCAACGCGGTGGGCAGCGGGGAGGGCAGGGTGTCCATTCCGCCGGTGGCCAGGACGACCGCTCCGGCGCGGGGCACCGCGGCCCAGATCCGCGGATCACCGATCAGTGCCCAGTAGGCGTCGCGGCTGGTCCAGCCGATCCGCCCCACCAGTTCGACATCCCAATCGAGTTCCGCGGCAACCAGATTGGGCCAGATCCGCGGATGATCGGCCGGGAGGCCGCCCTTGGGACCGAAATAGGACAGCGAGTCGGCGATCACGACCAGTACCGGACGTTCCGTGTTCTCGGACGCGGATTCCGCACCGGACCACGATGCCTCGACGGTTCCGGCGGCCACGGAGCCATCGGCCACCTCGGCCGTCTCGCTGTTGCCCGCAGTGTCCTCACCCGCATCGGCGGTGTCGACAGCGGATCCCGCGGTGTCGACGCCGGTGTCGGCCGTCTCCTCGCCACGCGTGGCGTTCTCTTCCGCCGCGAGATTCTCCGGCTGACCGGTGGATGCGCCGGCGGCATCGGCATCGGCGGATCCGGACGGAATATCGGTGTCGGCCACCGGGCCGGCGGGGCCGAACAGTGCGTCCGGCAACCGCCGGATCGGACCTTCGGACGCCTTGCGCATCAGATCGTCGGATACCTGCCGGCCCGGTTCGTCCCGGTCCTCGGAGGAGCGTTCAGAGGACATCAGGAGCTACCTTCGCCGCCGCGTTCCACACATCCAGTCGCCAGCCCGGCTGCTCGATGCCCGGACCGTGGCTGCTCAGCTGCACCCAGCTGGTATTGGCCAATCCACCCAGAATCGGCCATTTGTGCTCGGGCAACTCCAGCAGCGCGGCGGTCAGGGCCGCGATCAGCCCGCCGTGCGCGACCAGGATGATGGTACGACCGGGCCAGTCCGCACGCTCGGCGAACAGCTCGCGCACCACCGGCAGCGCCCGCGCGCCGACCTCGAGTTTGCTCTCACCACCCGGCGGCGTGAGGGTGGGATCCAGCCGCCACGCCTTGCGCGCGCCCGGATACCGCGCGTCCACTTCGAGATGATCGAGGCCTTCCCAGTCACCCAGGCTGGTCTCGCGCAACCGCACGTCGCGCACGATCTCGAGACCGCTGTGTTCGGCCAGTGCCTGGGCGGTGTCGTAGGCGCGCCGCAGATCCGACGACACGAGGGTGATGGCGTCCTGGGAAACCAGTTCGCGCGCGACGTCTTTCGCCTGCCGACGGCCCAATTCGCTGAGTTCGGTATCGATCTGCCCTTGCATGCGGTCGGTGGCGTTCCATTCCGTCTGCCCGTGCCGCAACAGGATCAGCCGCCGCGCATCCGGATACTTCGTCGCCCGCGAGCCGGCCGTCACGATATCCCCCTCGTTGTGTTCGTCGCTCACTCGGACTCTCCGGCGCCGGTCGACGGTGCCCGAGAGGCCAGGCCGGGTACCTCGACGAGCGGGCAGTCCTTCCACAACCGTTCCAGCGCATAGAAATTGCGTTCGTCGCTGTGCTGGATGTGCACCACGACATCGACGTAGTCCAGGAGCACCCAGCGCCCCTCCCGAGTACCCTCGCGGCGGACCGGCTTGTGCCCGGCGAGACGCAATTTCTCTTCGACGTTCTCGACGATTGCGTTGACCTGCCGCTCGTTCGGCGCGGACGCGATGACGAAACAGTCGGTGATCACCAATTGATCGGAGACGTCGAGGACGACCACGTCGGTCGCCAACTTCTCGTCGGCGGCCAGCGCGGCGACCTGCGACATCTCCACCGCTTGTGTTGATGCGGTCATCGCCTCACCCGTTCCCTCCCGGCACGTACAAATGCCGTTTCGATATGTATTGCACGACGCCGTCGGGAACGAGATACCACACCGGGCGCCCCTCGGCGGCACGGCGACGGCATTCGCTCGACGAGATCGCCAGGGCCGGGATCTCGATGACGGTGACCGCATCGGCCGGTTGATCCCTCAGATGCGCCTCGAGGTGATCGACATTCAACTCGTACCCCGGACGGCTCACCCCGACGAACTTCGCCAGCTCGAACAGTTCCGCCCAATCCTGCCATGTCAGGATGCTGGCCAGCGCGTCCGCACCCGTGATGAAGTACAGATCCGCGTCCGGATGCTGATTCTGCAGGTCACGCAGGGTATCGACGGTATAGGTGGCCTTTTCCCGGTCGATGTCGGCACGACTGACCGAGAAGCGCGGATTCGACGCGGTGGCGATGACGGTCATCAGATAGCGGTCCTCGGCGGGGGAGACCTGCCGCGAGGCCTTCTGCCAGGGCTGACCGGTGGGGACGAAGATCACTTCATCGAGGTCGAACCGGTTGGCGACCTCGCTCGCGGCAACCAGGTGCCCGTGATGGATCGGATCGAAGGTTCCGCCCATCACGCCCACTTTGCGCCGGGGAGTGTTTTGCACGAATGACGACCTTACTGGGCGAACCCGGACGCGTGCGGATTCGTCACCCCAACCGCTGGCTACCGCTGCCCCGGCAACAGCAGAGCACCGCTCGCGCGCACGGTTCGAGCCCACTCTCGCACGATGGCCCCCGGATGCCGGGCCAGCTGCCGCGATCGAGTCGCAGCACCGGTGAGATCGGTGAACAGCTCCGCCCACTGCGCGCGATCCGCGACGGCGGCGGCGCCCGCCGCATAGGCGCGCGCGGCGGCCCGGTATCGCTCGTCCGCGTCCAGGCAACGCCCCAGCAGTTCGTACAGCACGGCGATCTCCTCCGGCGGATACGGCAACTCGCCCCGGCACAGCGCCCGGGCGAACAGGGCGGCCGCCGAGCGGTACCGGCCACCGCGATAGTGGATCCGGGCCGCGATCACCGTGTGGTGGGCAGCATCGCCGGCGGAGAGGCCGGCCCACCCGCGGGCCGCGGCCAGTGCGGCGGCGGCGAGATCGGTCTCGCGCCCCAATTGCTGGGCGATGGCGGTCACAAGTAGCGATCGCAGCCGCGCGAGCTGCTCCGGCGTCAGGATTCCGGCACCGATCCCCAAGGCCCGCAGCAGCATCCGCTCGGCGACCTCGGGTTCGCTGCCGAGGAGCGCGGTCGCGGCCTCGACCAGCTCCCGGGCCGGCTCGCGAGGCGATTCATCCGGTGAGTCTGTCGCGCCCGGGGATCGCTCCCGGGAGCCCGGCGGATTCGGCGGCGCCACGTCGGCGCTCGGCAGGTCGGCGGGGAGTCCGGCAGCGAACTCCCCCGATGGGTTCGGCACGCGCGAATGATCGGTCGCGGTCCTTGCGAATCACTTAACGCCCGCTGATCGCGCGGCTATACCGGCAGCAACCTGCTCACCACACCGGTGAGTTGCCGCGCCGAACGGCACTCGTGCATCTCGACGACCTCGCTATAACGATCGGCCGCCGAATCGCCGGTCCCCCACATCCTTTCGGCCTCCGGATTCAGCCAGTGGGCATGTTTGGCCGTATCGGCCAGACCGCGCAGCGTATCCAGCGCCGGATCGCGATAGTTGGTGCGAGCGTCGCCGAGGATCAGCAGCGAGGTCCGGCTGGTCACCGCGTCGGGCCAGTCCTCCGCGAATCCCCGCAGGGCCGCGCCGTAATCGGAGTGGCCCTCGAAGCCCACCACGTTCGTCTCGGTGAAGATGCGCCGGGTCACCTGGTCCAGCGGGGTGACCTGATCGAAGAGATGGGTCACCTCGTCGGCGCGGTCGACGAAGGCGAAGATCCGTACCCGGGAGAACTGCTCGCGCAGCGAATCCACGAGCAGCATGGTGAAGCTGGAGAATCCGGCGACCGAACCCGAGATATCGCACAGCAGCACCAGATCCGGCCGGCCCGGGCGGGGCTTGCGCGTTTCGAGGGTGATCGGCACTCCACCGGTCGACATGGATCGGCGCAGGGTCTTGCGCAGATCGATCTCACCGCGCCGGGCGTGGCGGCGGCGAGCGGCCAAGCGGGAGGCCAGCACTCGGGCCAGCCGCTGCGAGCTGCGCCGCAGTTCGGCGAGTTCGTTCTCCGAGATGCGCAGGAAATCGGCGTCCTCGGCCTGACGCGCCACCCCGTAGGTGGAGACCCGCTCGCGCCCCAGCCGTTCGGCGACCCGGCGCCGGGTCTCGCCCTCAACAGTGGTGCGGAAAGCCTTCACCCGCTCTCGCGCGGCGCGGCGCGCCACCTCGGTGCCGAACTCCGAATTGTCCTGTCCTGCCGACAGTCCGGCGAGGATCCGGCTGATCAGCACCTCGGGCTGAACATCCTTCAGTGTCTGATAAGCGGAGAAGGACGGGCCATTGGCGGACTGGTATTGCCCCATCTGCTCGACCATCTGCGCGGCCAGGTTCTGTAGTTGCCGGCTCTGCTCACCGGTCGGATCGGCGGCCAGCATCTCGGCCAGCATGCGGCGCAGTTCGAACATGTCGATCTCACCGTCGTCGCGTCGCGGCAGCTCCACCTCCTGCGCGCCGGCGCGCTCGCCCAGTGCCGCGGGGAACCACAGTTCGAACAGCCCATCGAAGGTGGCGCGTTGAGTGGGGCGGCGCAGCAGCGCGCAGGCCAGCCCCTCGCGCAACATCTCGCGGTCCATCAGGTCGACCACGGTCAGCACCCGGCCGGCATCCACCGTTTCCGAGGGGCCGACCGCGATTCCCCTGGTGCGCAGGGCTTCCACGAAACCGACGACATGTCCGGGCAGTCCGTGCGGTGCGATCTGTCCCGGTTCGGGTGCGCCCTGCGGACCCGGTGTGGATCCGCCGCGCCGTGCCGCGGCGACGAGCGACCGCGGTGTGGTGCGCTTACCGGCCACCGCTCAGGCCAATTTCAGCTCGGACAGCGCACGCTGATGGTCGCTCTGGTGTTTGAGCACGACTCCGAGGGTGCCGCGCACGATCTTGTCGTCGAGATCCTTCGCGCCCAGAGCCAGCAGCGTGCGCGCCCAGTCGATGGATTCCGCCACCGAGGGCAGCTTCTTGAGCTGCATTCCGCGCAGCACGTGCACCACCCGCACCAGCTGGGCGGCCACGGCGGGTTTCAGTTCCGGTACCCGGCTCGCCAGAATGCGGCGCTCGAGCTCCTCGTCGGGGAAGTCGATGTGCAGGTAGAGGCAGCGACGCTTGAGCGCCTCGGACAGTTCCCGGGTCGCGTTCGAGGTCAGCACGACGAAGGGGAGGCGGGTGGCGGCGATGGTGCCCAGTTCCGGGACGGTCACCGCGAAATCGCTGAGGACCTCCAGCATCAGGCCCTCGATCTCGACATCGGCCTTGTCCGCCTCGTCGATCAGCAGGACGGTGGGGTCGGTGCGCCGGATCGCGGTCAGCAGTGGCCGCTGCAGCAGGAATTCCTCGCTGAACACATCGGCTTTCGTATCCGCCCAGGCGTTTTCGTTCCCCGGTCCGGACGAGGTCGCGGACTGGATGCGCAGGATCTGCTTGGCGTGATTCCACTCGTAGAGTGCGCGGGCCTCATCGATGCCCTCGTAGCACTGCAGGCGGACCAGTTCGGCGCCGGCGACCTCGGCGACAGCGCGCGACAGCTCCGTCTTGCCGACACCGGCCGGCCCCTCGATCAGCAGCGGCTTACCCAGCCGGTCGGCCAGGAATACCGAGGTGGCGGTTGCCTTGTCGGCCAGATAGCCGGTTGTCGCCAGCCGATCGATCACCTCGTCAACCGAGGTGAAGATCGGCTCGTGCACGGTCGACTGCACAGTTGCGGCCCTCCTCCGAGTTGGGCATGGGCCCGGCTCAACGAACAACAGCGCAGCCCACCGCAGGTATGCACCGTATAGAACACCTGCTCACGACGGTACACACATCCGGCCGGTCACCGACACTCCGGTGGTGGGGATCTCCGTCAGCTCGGCCGGATCTGGCCGTCACCCCACACGATCCACTTCGTGGACGTCAGCTCCGGCAGGGCCATCGGACCGCGCGCGTGCAACTTCTGGGTCGAGATGCCGATTTCGGCGCCGAAGCCGAACTGCTCACCGTCGGTGAAGGCGGTGGAGGCGTTGACCATCACGGCCGCGGCATCCACCCGGGCGGTGAATTCGCGGGCCGCCCGCAGGTCGGCGGTGACGATGGCCTCGGTATGCCCGGTGCCCCACTCGTTGATGTGGTCGACCGCGGCGTCGAGATCGTCGACGACCTTCAGTGCGATGTCGAGCGAGAGGTATTCGTCGGCCCAGTCCTCGTCGGTCGCCGGCACCAGGCCGGGCAGATCGCCGTGGATGGTGACCTGCGCCTGCTCCAGCGCCGCGATCAGTCGCGGTACGGCGGTCTCGGCGATGGCCCGGTCGATGAGCACCGTTTCGGCGGTATTGCAGACACTCGGGCGGCGGGTCTTGGAGTTCAGCAGGATCGACTCCGCCATCGCCAGATCCGCTGCCCCGTGCACGTACACGTGACAGTTGCCGGTGCCGGTCTCGATGGTCGGTACCTGCGCGTCGCGCACGACAGCGTTGATGAGCCCGGCACCGCCGCGCGGAATCACCACGTCCACGAGGCCGCGGGCCTGGATCAGATGGGTGACGCTGGAGCGATCCGCACTGGGCAGCAACTGCACCGCGTCGGCGGGGATGCCCTGTGCGACAAGAGCTTCCCGCATGACCTCGACCAGGGCCGCATTGGACCGCGCGGCCGACGAGGAGCCGCGCAGCAGGGCCGCGTTACCCGATTTCAGAGCCAGGCCGAAGGCGTCGACGGTGACATTCGGACGCGCCTCGTAGACCATGCCGACCACACCGAGCGGCACCCGGACCTGCCGGATCTCGAGCCCGTTGGCCAGCGTCGATCCGCGCAACACCTCCCCGACCGGGTCAGGCAGTCCGGCGACCTGACGCAATCCGGAGGCGATGCCCTCGACACGTGCCTCGGTGAGCCGCAGGCGGTCCAGCAGGGAACCGGTGGTGCCGCCCGCCTCGGCATTGGCGATGTCCTCGGCATTGGCGGCCAGCACGACATCCTTGGCGGCGAGCAGGGCATCGGCCGCGCTGTGCAGGGCCTCGTCCTTCTCCGCGGTGGTGAGCTGTGCCAGCGTCCGCGACGCCACCCGGGCCCGGCGTGCCGCGTCGTGCACCGCCGCGCGCACGGTATCCACTTCGCCGACAGTTCCAGCAATCATGGTGAACAGCCTACTGACCGGCCTGCGCGCGCCGTCGCGGACAACCTCCGAAGACCGGCTTCTCGTCGGTGCTCCCGGCTACGGTGTCCTCATGGTCGCCACCATCCGGTTGTCCTCGGGTTCGGGTCGATGGGTGCTGCTGGCGACCGTGCTGGGTTCCGGGATGGCGATGCTCGACGCCACGGTCGTCAATGTCGCCCTGCCCAGCATCGGCGAGGAGTTCGGTGCCTCGATGGCCGGACTGCAATGGACGGTGAACGCCTATACCCTCACGCTGGCGGGGCTGATCCTGCTCGGCGGTTCACTGGGTGATCGGTTCGGGCGGCGCCGCGTGTTCGTCATCGGGGTGGTGTGGTTCGCCCTGGCCTCCGCGCTCTGCGGTGCGGCACAGGACACTCCGATGCTGATCGCGGCGCGGGCACTGCAGGGTGTGGGCGGGGCTCTGCTCACTCCCGGGTCGCTGGCGATCATCCAGGCGTCCTTCGCCGAATCCGATCGCCCGCGGGCGATCGGCGCGTGGTCGGGACTGGGCGGCGTCGCCGGGGCGATCGGCCCGTTCGTCGGTGGCTGGCTGGTCGGCGCGGCCGGCTGGCGCTGGGTTTTCCTGTTGAATATCCCGCTGGCTGCCGTGGTCATCCTCGTCGCGTTGCGGCACGTCCCCGAGACCTACGGTTCCGAACTCGCCCGGGTTCCCGCATCGAGGGAACGCCGCGGCGAATCGGCCGGGCCGCGCGAGGGTTTCGACATCCTGGGCGCGGTCCTGGCCGCCGCCTGTCTCGCGGGTATCACCTACGCGCTGACCATGGCACCCGAACACGGGAGCAGTCGCCTCGCGGTGGTGGTGACCGCGGTCGTCGGCGTGGCGGCCGGAATCGGTTTCGTCGTGGTCGAGCGGCGCCGGTCCGCGAACCGCGCCTCCGGTCCACCGCCGATGCTTCCGGTGGAGATCTTCGCGTCCCGGCAGTTCAGCGCGATCAATGCCGTCACCTTCGTCATGTACGGAGCGATGGGGGTGGTGTTCTTCCTGCTGGTACTCACCCTCCAGGTGGTGGCGGGATTCGGGCCGATGGCCGCCGGTACGGCCATGCTGCCATCGACCGTGCTCATGCTCCTGTTCTCCGCCCGGTCGGGCGAGCTTGCCCAGCGGATCGGCCCCCGGCTGCCGATCACGGCAGGTGTGCTGCTGGCGGCGGCGGGCATGGTGCTCATGATCAGGATCGGTCCCGACGCCACCTACCTCACCGATGTATTACCGGCGGCCGTCGTGTTCGGATCGGGTCTGACCCTCGCCGTCGCACCCCTCACCGCGACCGTGCTCGCCACCGCCGACGAACGTCACGCGGGTGTCGCGAGCGGAGTGAACAACGCGGTGGCCCGTGCGGCCGGATTGCTCGCGGTGGCCGCCATCCCGCCGCTGACCGGCCTCACCGGCGCCGCGTACAACGATCCCGGCCGATTCGCCGACGGCTTCCACACCGCGATGCTGATCTGCGCCGCGCTGATGGTGGCCGCCGCCGTACTCACCTTCGTCGTCGTCCGGGACGACGCATTGCGCACCGCGACACCGCAAGCCGAACCCCAGTGCCGGGTGAACTGCCCGGTCGCCGGGCCGCCACTGGAACCTGGACGGGCACCCGAGGGCCCCACGCACCGCACGGGACCGATCGGGCCCTGACGGAGCGCCGCCGTTGCGATCACGGTGATCCGTTACTTGCCGCCACCGGTGCGGGTTGTTTCGATGGGCGTATGGCAGATACCGACGCAGCCCAGGACACCGAGACGAGAATCGCTTCGGCCGAGCGTGAGATTTCCGCACCGGCCGGCCGCATCTTCGAACTGATCGCCGATCCGGCACAGCAACCGCGGTGGGACGGCAACGACAATCTGAGTACCGCGGCGGCCGGCCAGCGCGTGCGATCGGTGGGCGAGGTGTTCCTCGTGGACCTGAAGAACGGTCAGACCCGGGAGAACCACGTGGTGGAGTTCGCCGAGAACCGCCTGATCGCGTGGCTTCCGGCCGAGCCCGCACTGCGGCCTCCCGGCCATCTCTGGCGGTGGGAACTGGAGGCGATCGATGCCGATCGCACCCTGGTTCGCCACACCTACGACTGGACCCGGCTGACCGACGAGGCGCGGCTCCCGCGTGCTCGCGCGACCACCCCGGACAAGTTGCGCGCGTCCATTGATCGGCTGGACGCCCTGGTAACCGACAACGGCTGAGCCGGCGCCGCCGCGGTTCGCGCGCGACGGCACCGCGGCGGGTTACGGTGCGGGTATGGCGCGGATCGCAGTGGTGGGCAGCATCAATATGGATCTGGTGACCCGCACGGACCGGCGGCCGCGACCCGGCGAGACAGTCCTGGGCACCTCATTCGAACAGGTTCCCGGCGGGAAGGGCGCCAATCAGGCGATCGCTGCGGGCCGGGCCGGCGCGCGGGTCGAGTTCATCGGCGCCACCGGGACCGACAGCTTCGGAGCCGCCCTTAGTAAAGCCCTGTCCGACAACGAGATCGGAACTGCCGGCCTGCGGACGATCGAGGGTTCCAGCGGCATCGCGACCATCGTCGTCGACGAGTCCGGTGAGAACTCGATCATCGTGGTCGGCGGCGCGAATACGGCGTTGACCGAACTCGGCGCCGCGGACCGGGCGATCATCGCCGAGGCCGATATCCTGCTGTGCCAGTTGGAGATTCCGATCGACACCGTCGCCGCGGCCGCCCGGCACGCGCGGGAACATGGCACGCTGGTCCTGCTCAATCCCTCGCCCGCGCGATCGCTGCCCGCGAGCACCTGGTCCTCTGTGGATATCGCCGTGGTCAACGAAGGTGAAGCGGCACAGCTGGATTCGGAGCTCGAGGATGTGCCCCACGTGCTGATCACCCGCGGCGGCGCGGGTGCGAGCTATCTCGGCCCCGGCGGGGAATTCCACCATCCCGGCGTGCCGGTCGAGGTGGTCGACACCACGGGCGCCGGCGACAGCTTCGCCGGCGCTCTCGCCGCGCACTGGCACGAGGGCCCCGAGATCGCGCTGGCCTGGGCCTGCACCGCGGGCGCCCTGGCGACCACCTCGTTCGGTGCGACCGCGGCCATCCCGAGCGCCGCCGACATCGTGCGCGTCCTGCGCGATCAAGGAGAACCGGCAGCGCAGCCGCCCACGGTCAGCGACTGAAGGCCGGCAGGGCAGGGACGTGAGGTCCGGGCGCACCACACCGTGACAGTCGACCGACCTTGCCCGCTGCGGTGCACCGTACCTGACGTGCCCTCGCCGAAATGATTGCCGCGGTACGGTTCCCGGACCGGGACCGCCTCGGCGGAATCAGTGGTCGGCGGGCGCGGGCGCGGTGTGCCGCGCGATCAGGTCCGACATCTGCGCGCCGACCCGTTCCAGTGGATCCATCGAGCCGGTGGCCAGGGACAGGACCACAGCTCCTTCCACGGCCGCGATCACGGTGGTGGCCAGCGACAGCGCCAGATCCGGTTCCACTCGTTCGGCGATGAGGCGTTCGGCGAGGATTCCTTCCCATTCGGTGAAGATCGCGCCGGCGGCATCGGCGGCTTCCGGCGCCTCGGCACGTCCCAGTGCGGCCGCCACGACCGGGCACCCCGCGGTGAATTCGCTGGCCACAAGCCTCTCGCGCCAGATGGCGGGGTAGGCCCCCACGCAGGTGGCGATATCGGCGCCGGCGGCGAGCGAGCGCAGCAGTGCACTGTAGGTGGCGCCGGCCACCCGGGTGGCCTCGGCGATGAGCTCGGATTTCCCGCCCGGAAAGTTCAGATAGACCGAGCGGCGGGAGATTCCGCTGCGATCGAGTAACTGGGCGATGCCGGTCCCCGCCACACCGTGACTACCCAGCAGATCCACGGCACTGGCGATGAGCCGATCACGGGCACCCATCTGCGACCCCTTTCTCCGCACATCCTGCGCCGACCAGCATACCGCTTGCCCTATACCGATCGGTGTACTACCGTCGACTACACCGATCGGTCTACCTTATATCCCGCCCCCCATCGGAGGAATGTCATGGCCGGATTGCACGATCCACTCCCGCTGCCCTGCGGTCAGGTACTGCCGAACCGAATGATGAAGTCCGCACTCAGCGAGGGCCTCGGCACCGCCGCACACGCTCCGGACGACAGGCTGGTCACCCTGTTCCGCCGTTGGGGCACAGGCGGTTACGGCCTGATCGTCACCGGGAATGTGATGATCGACCGGGACCAGCTCGGGGAACCGGGCAATGTCGTGATCGACGACGACCGCGATCTCGCCGCGCTGACCCGATGGGCCAAGGCCGCCGAGGACGGTGGCACTCCGGTGTGGATGCAGCTGAATCACCCGGGCCGCCAGGCGAATCCGCTCGCGGGCCGACAGCGGCCGGTGGCGCCGTCCGCGATCGCCGCCGGAGTTCCCGGGTTGCCCGCGCCGCGCGCGCTCACCGCATCCGAAATCACCGATCTGATCGAACGGTTCGCCGCCGCGGCCCGGATCGCGGAGGCCGCGGGCTTCGACGGTGTGCAGATTCACGGCGCCCACGGCTATCTGGTGTCGCAGTTCCTGTCACCGCTGGCCAATCGGCGCACCGACGAATGGGGTGGCGATCCGCAGCGGCGCGCCCGGTTCCTGCTCGAGGTGGTTCGCGCGGTCCGCGCGGCGGTGCGGCCCGGATTCGCGGTGGCCGTCAAACTCAACTCGGCGGACTTTCAGCGCGGCGGTTTCACCGAGGACGAATCCCGCGCCGTGGTCGAGTGGCTGGCCGGGGAGTCACTGGATCTGATCGAAATCAGCGGCGGCAGTTACGAATCGCCGGCGATGATGGGGCGGGCGAGTGAGCGGCCCAGCAGCACCGTCGCCCGGGAGGCCTACTTCCTGGAATACGCCGAAACCGTTCGGCGGGTGGCGAGCGCGGTGCCGCTGGCGGTCACCGGCGGATTCCGCAGCCGTGCGGCGATGTCGTCGGCGGTGGTTTCGGGTGCGACCGATGTGATCGGACTCGGGCGGCCCACCACCGTCCATCCCTCCGCCGCCCGGGACCTGCTCGATGGCGGAACGGAAGTTCTCCGCCCGCCGACGATTTCACTCGGCCTGCGGGGAAGACCGGCCACCAGCAGGACGCTGCGCGCACTGGACGGCGCCCTCGATCTGCAGTGGCACACCGATCAACTGCACCGCCTCGGCGCCGGGCTCGACCCCGACCCGGCCCGCTCACCGTGGCGGACGGTGTTAACCATGGTGCGCCGCAACGGTTTCGACGCGTTCCGGTCCCGGCGTGGCCCGGCCCGCCCGGATCGCAAGGCGACCAAATTCCGGATCGAGCGGGCTGCCAACCGCTATCTGGTCAACCCGCTGTTCACCGGGCTGGACCGGATCGGCATCCGGTCCACCTTCGCCACCGAGTTGGAGACCACCGGCCGCAAATCCGGTCGGCCGCGCCGGGTCCCGGTGGCGGTACGACTCGACGACGAGGGTGGATGGATCATCTGCCAGCACGGGATGCGTTCGGGCTGGGGCAATAATGTGGCCGCCGATCCGCGGGTGCGGCTGCGCCAGGACGGCCGCTGGCGTACCGCGACCGCGCAACTGCGTCCCGACGACGACGTGGTGGCCCGCGCCCGCGCCTTCGCCCCGCATCCACTGCTGGCGCCGCTGACCGCCGTCGGTTTCGCCGCCCTGCAGACCGATCCGATTTCGGTGCGGATCACCTTCACCGATTGATCGGATCCCCGGGAGTCAGCCGCGAGCCCAGTCGTGTCCCCAGTAGCTGTCGGCGGTCATCTCCTCGGCCACGTAATCGTCGCCGACCAGTCGTCCCTCACAACCGAATTCGAGATCCCAGCCGCCCGGTGTGCGGACGTAGAACGAGATCATCTTGTCGTTGGTGTGCCGGCCCAGCGTCGAGGACAGGTGGTAGCCGTCGCGCGTGACGCGATCCAGTGCGCGGCCCACATCGTCGAGTGCGTCGACCTCCACCATCACGTGCACGATACCCGGACCGTCACCGCGGTTTCCGGGAATCAGCGCGAGGCTGTGGTGGCGGGGGTTGACACCCATGAACCGGATCCAGATCGGATGCTCGGGCGGGCCCACCCGGAACGATCCCCGCGAGCTGAAGTCCAGCACCTCGGTGTAGAAGCGGCGCGCGGCTTCGATATCGGGCACCGGTAGCACGACGTGCCCGAGGCCGAGATCGCCGGTGACGAACCGGTTTCCGTACTTGCCGAGCACCGGGCTGTGGTCCAGTAGCGGCCCGTGGAACACCTCCACGGTGAATCCGGACGGATCGGTGAAGGCGATCGCCTCCTCCACGTGGCGGGCCACGGCCTCGGCGGGGCTCAGTTCGGTCACGTCGGCACCGTTGCCGCGCAGCAGGTCCGCGACCAGCATCAGGCTGCGGTGATCGGCGACCTGCCAGCCGATCGCGAGGACGGCGTCCCGATCACCCGGGACCAGTTCCAGGCGGTAGGTGTGCTCGTCCATGCGCAGATAGACAGCGTCCGGATTCGGGCCGGAGCCCTCCGCGAATCCGATGGTGTCGAAGGCGAACGCACGCCATGCCTCGACATCGGCGATCTGCGCCCGGACGTATCCGAGCGAGCTGAACGCGGCCATATGTCACTCCTCGCGAGATTCAGGAATAGGTGATCGATATATCGTCGGAAACCGGAACCGCCTGGCAGGCAAGCACATAGCCGTCGGCGAGATCGTCCTGCTCGAGGACCTCGTTGCGGCGCATCGAGACCTCGCCGGACACGACCCGGCACACACAGGCGCTGCATGCGCCCTCCCGGCACGAATACGGCGCCTCGAGTCCCGCCGCCAGCAAGGTATCCAGCAGCACCTGCCGGCGCGGCCAGGCCAGGCGGTGTGTCGCGGCGTCGAGTTCGATCTCGACGGACGCGGACCCGGTGTCGTCGGCGGAATCGCCGGGCACGGGTTCGGTTCCGGTCTCGAACGGATTGCCCGACAGCGAGACGAACTTCTCCATGTGCACGCGCGCACGTTCGGCGCCGTGTGCCGACATCGCCGCGCCCACCGCGGTCATGAACGGTGCGGGGCCACAGACGAAGACCTCACGCTGCGCCCACGGCCGGGCCAGTGCCGTCAGCTGTTCCACCCTCGGCAGCCCCTGCACGGATTCCAGCCAGTGCACCACCTGCAGCCGATCCGGGTGTGCCGCGGCGAGGTCCGCGAGTTCGGCGGCGAAGATGACGGAGTTCTCGTCCCGGTTGGCATAGATCAGCGTGCACCGGCCACTCCCCCGGGCGAGCACCGATTTGAGAATCGACAGCACCGGGGTGATCCCGCTCCCGCCCGCGAACAGCAGCAGATCGAGATCCAGTGCGGAGGGCGTGAACAGTCCGGCCGGGGGCAGCGCCCGCAGAGTGTCACCCGCGGAGACGTTGTCGCACAACCAATTCGACCCATAGCCGTCGACGGTTCGCTTCACCGTGACCTTGAGCGCACCCTCTTCGTGCGGTGCGCTCGACAGCGAATAGCATCGGCTCACCGAGCCGGTCAGCTCACTGGGTATCCGCAGGGTGAGAAACTGGCCGGGGCGATATTCGAACCATCCGGCCGCATCGGGTTCCGGTACCAGCTCCAACGACACCGCGTCGGCGGTTTCCCGCACAACTCGCGCCACCCGGACCAACGCGGAGGCGCCGGGAACATCGGTGAGATCCCGCGATGCGGCTGCGGCTGCCACCACCTTCACCGGATCCCTTTCCGCGCGGATTGTTTCGCAGGTCGCGCTCGGAATGCGGTCCACCGGTTCACCGAACCCGCTCCCGCACGAGGGTCCGCCCGCGCGTATTCACATCGGTATCGCGCGTACTCATACTCAGCTTTCCCGACCGCACCGCCTCGTCGATGGCGTCGCGCAACGCCGCGCAGGTGTGCGCATCGCTGGTTCGCAGCTCGGTGCAGCGGGCGAGGGCGGCATGGTTCCACTGCACACTCGTATGCTGCGGACCGAACTTCTCCACCAGTACGCACGCACCGCAGTCCCGACACGAAATCTCTTCCATCACAATCGCTCTCAGCTCACAGCCTGCGCGGCCCGTTTGGCGAGATTTTCCGCGACCTCCGCCTCCCAGGCGGTGACCGCGCGGGTGGTGTCGACCTCGAATTCGAAGCGGGCGGTCATCTCCTCGGGGATATCGGCGACATCGGTGTAGAACTGCTCGTACCAGCGCCGCAGCTGATAGACCGGGCCGTCCTCCTCGCACAGCAGCGGATTGTTGATGCGCGACTTGCGTTTCCAGATCGCGGCATCCTGCTCGAAGCCCCGCCCCAGACCGCCGACGAACTTGTTCGCGATCTCCTCGGCCCGCTCCGGCGAAACCCCCTGCGGCCGTTTGGCGATGGCGCCGTACTGCAGCAGGAACCGATTCTCGGTGATCGGATAGTGGCAGTTGATCAGGTAGCCCTCCACCGCCGGACCGGCACTCTCGCTGCGCAGGTAGTCGATCATGTACGAGGGGCCGTAATAGGACGCCTCCGAATGCAGGGTGTTCTTGCCACCCAGCGCTTTCGCCGTCTCCCCCATCATGTCCTCGCGGGAGATGGAGGTCATGTACTGGCTGGCGGTATGTCCCTCGAAGACGTTCTTGAAGAAAGTCGGGAAGCCGTAGTGCACATAGAAGAAGTGCGCCATGTCCACGACGTTGTCGACCACCTCGCGGCAGTTGGCGTCGACGATCATGGAATTCCAGGTCCAGTCGGTCCATTCGTCGTCGAAGGCGGCGTCCAGGCGCGGAATGGTGATGTCGGCGGGCGGCTGCTTCCCCTCCGGATCGTTCCAGACGAACAACTGCTTGTTCTGTTCGAGCGTCTGCCACGCCTTGGTGCGCGCCAGCGGCGGAACGCGGCGGGCGTACGGGATTCCGGTGCACTTGCCCTTGCCGTTCCAGCGCCAGTCGTGGAAGGGGCAGGCCAGCGAATCGCCCTTGATCGTGCCGTCGGCGAGGTTTCCGCCCATATGCGGACAGTAGGCGTTGAGCACGTTGAGCGCACCGTCCTCGGCCGCGAACACCACCAGCTCCGTGCCGAACGCGGCAACCGTGTGCGGCTTTCCGTCGCGGAAGGAATCCGCCAGGCCCAGGCAGTGCCAGCCGCGGGCGAACCGGGTGGGCGGCGCGCCCGCGTCGATGACCCGCACGTCACTGTCGCTGTTCATGATTCCTCCGTCTCGATTGCCCGTTCGCCACGATTGCCCGGCGTCGACCACGCCACGGGTGATGGTTCGATGTTCGCCAGCGGACGGGGTCCGTGGCATCGGTAGTCCCACTGGCCGGGAGATCGGCGCCGCCCAGTGGCCGGCCGCAGCACCGGGCGACCCGATCCGGGTAGGCACACCGCGCGGCGGGCATCAGTGACCGTGCAGCCGTTCGAAACCCGCGCGGTAGAACAGCAGCGGCGGCTGTTCGGAGTGTTCGGTCAGCGCGGTCACCCGGGCGATCACGACGGTGTGGTCGCCGCCGTCGATCTCCCGATCCAGTTCACAGTCGATACTCGCCAGCGCACCGCTCAGCCGCGGCGCGCCGTTACCGGAGGCCACCCAGTCGACCCCGGCGAATTTGTCGGTTCCGCTGCGGGCCAGCGCGCGGCAGATCTCGGCCTGATCGTGAGCCAGGATGTTCACGCAGAACTGCCCCGCGGCCCGGATACGCGGCCAGGACGTCGAGGTCCGCGCGGGAAAGAAGGCGACCGCGGGCGGATCCAGCGACAGCGACGAGAACGACTGGCAACTGAAACCCACAGGCTGCCCATCGGCCAGTCCGGTGATCACCGTGACCCCGGTACAGAACCTGCTGAGCACGGATTTGAACGTCGCATCCGGGATTGTCGGGTCCATCTGAACTGCGGGTTCCACGACCACTCCTTATTTCGAACAGGCATATAGCTTTCAGCCATGACATCAGGCCGGCCCGAGGGCGGGTCAACGGCGGGACCCGGTCACCGGGAAGGATTTCGGTAGTACCTACGTAGTTCCACCGATTCGCGAACCGCACGGCGTGGGCCACTGTGACTGGTAACACAAATACGAAAAGTCACATGCCTAGTAGAAATACTTCTAGACTGCATATGAGCCAACGGAGGTACATATGACCGTCACCGTGCTGCCCGCCGCGGAACGCACCACCCCCGCCGCGCATCACGCGTCGCCCACCGCGGCTCATCGGAACACCGCCCCGACACCGGTATCGATGATCGAGCGGATGACGCTGATCCTCGATGCCTTCGATGCCGGCACACCGAGCCTGACGCTGCTGGAACTCGTCGAACGAACCGGCCTGCCCCGCTCGACGGTGCACCGGATCCTCGATCAGATGATCCGGCTGCGCTGGCTCGCGCATTCCGCGGGCGGCTACCGGCTCGGGATGCGCACCCTGGAACTCGGCGGGCTGACCGCGGATCACAACGAGATCCGCGATGCGGTGAGCCCGCTACTGCACGAGTTGTCCCAGCGCACCGGCATGGTGGGCCATCTGGCGGTGCTCGACGGCCGCGAGGTGGTCTATCTGGACAAGGCCGGTGGCCGGTTCGGCGCCGCGCTGCCGACCCGGCTCGGCGGCCGGATGCCCGCACATGCCACGGCGCTGGGCAAGGCGATGCTGTCGGCCCTCGAGCCCGCCATCGCCGAGACCGCCTTCCGCACCCGGATGCCCCGGCTGACCCCGCGCACCCTCTCCGAACCCGATGCCCTGCACCGTGAACTCGGCCAGATCCGGCTGCGACAGGGTGTGGCCATCGACCGGGAGGAGGCCATGGCCGGAATCGCCTGTGTGGCAGCGCCATTGCGTGGCCGCGGCGCACCTCCGGCCGCACTGTCGCTGTCCGGGCGGGCCGATGCGATGAGTTACGACCGCCTGGCCCGCGTGGTTCTCGAGGTCGTACACGAGGCGGGGCGGGCCCTGCTGCCCCATCGCTCCCGCTGGCGCTGATTTCGGATCCGCATATGACTGGGAGTTATAGTTCGGCGATGACTTCAGGCACCGATCTGCCGACCACATCGTGGGCCGTGCTCGGGATGCTTTCGCATGCGGACGAGTTGTCCGGCTACGACCTCAAGAAGTGGGCGGATTGGAGTCTGCAGTTCTTCTACTGGAGTCCGTCGTTCAGCCAGATCTACGCCGAACTCAAACGCCTGGAGAAGCACGGCTACGTCACCTCGCGCATGGTGACCTCCGAGGACGGTATCCGCGGGAAGCGGATGTACGCGATCACGCCGACCGGCCGGGACGCGGTGGCGCATTGGGTCAATCACTCCCCTGTCGAGGCGCCCGTCCTCAAACACAGTGTGCTGCTGCGGGCTTGGCTCGGCCATCTGGCCGAGCCGGACCGCCTGCGCGAAATCCTCACCGCGCACATCGAATACGCGGAAAGCATGCGCCGCCGCGCCGCCGCCGATGCCGAGGGCTCCGACGCCAATCCCGACTGGGCATTTCCCAGTGCGGTCCTGCGCTGGTGTATCCGGCATTACGAGGCGGAGCGGCAGCTGGCCGAGGATCTGCTCACCGATCTGGAGACGCTGAACAAGCGCGGCCGGCTGCCGCGCAACCGCGAATCCCCGCTCGCACCACCGAAATCCACATCCCGCCCGCGCTGATCCGCCTCGGGTTACTGCCGCCGGATGCGCGCCAGCCAGGCGGCGGTATTGACGATGCCGTCCTCGGACACATCGAGTCCGGCCACATTATCGGCCACCAGCGCGGTCGCCCGGCCGCGGTAGCGGGACGGCCGCAGATCCTCCAATTCCCAACCCGCACCGAATGATTCGCGAATGAGGTCGTCGCCGATGCGCGGACCGAATCCCGGTTCGGCATTCGAGAGCGCCAGCACGTGCACCAGGCCGCCGGGCTTGCACAGCGCATGCAGCGCGCGCACGTAACCGGCACGGTTGCCGGGGTCCTCGCCGAAGATGTGGAACAAAGCGCTGTCGACGATGGTGTCGAAGACGCCGAGTCCGGCCGCCGCCTCCGGCTCGGCACCGAGCCGGACCGCGTCGGCAACCTGGAATCGCGCGGCGGGCACACCCTTGGCAGCCGCGTTGCGGCGCGCGTATTCGACCGCACTCGGAGACAGGTCGATACCCGTCACGTCGTAGCCCAGCGCGGTCAGCGCGATGGTGTGCTCCCCGGCTCCGGCGCCGATATCGAGCACTCGGCCCCGGATCCGCCCCTCCCTTTCGAGCGCGACGATCGCGGGCTGCGGTTCGCCGATCACCCAGGGGGCGGTGTCGTTGTCGTAGACGGTGTTCCAGAACTCTGCGGCCTGTGTCATGACACCAGCGTCCACCCTCAACCGCACTCGAGGTCAACCACCGGTACCGGAGCGGCACCCGCCGCGCGAACCCAGAATCTCACTGAGCGGAACCCTTCCTGGCGGACCACGTTTCGGCATATTTCTATTAGGCATACAGGAGGTGCCCGATGCCCGGTGAACTCGATTCCATCCAGAACGCGCTCGACGCCCTGTCCGCAGGCCGGCCCGTGGTCGTTGTCGACGACGAGGACCGCGAGAACGAAGGTGATCTGGTCCTGGCCGCGGAATTCGCGACCGCCGAAACCATCGCGTTCGTGGTCCGCCACACCAGTGGTGTGCTGTGTGTACCGATGCCCGGCCCGGACCTCGATCGACTGGCACTGCCGCCGATGACCGCGGTCAACGAGGATCCGAAGGGCACCGCCTACACCGTATCGGTGGACGCTGCGGCGGGTATCACCACGGGTATCTCGGCGGCGGACCGCGCCCGCACCATGCGGGTACTGGCCGATCCGCGCACCGTCGCGGCCGATCTGACCAGGCCCGGCCACGTCTTCCCGCTACGCGCCCATCCGCGCGGAGTCCTGGGGCGGGCCGGACATACCGAGGCGACGGTCGATCTGCTGCGCGCGGCCGGACTGCGGCCCGCGGGTGTGATCGCCGAGGTCGTCGACGACGACGGGTCGATGGCGCGGTTGCCGCGGCTGTTGGCCTTCGCCCGCGCCCACGAGTTGCCGATCGTGTCCATCGCCGATCTGATCGAATACCGCAAACTCCGCGAGAACACCGTGAGCCGCCTCGCCGAGACCCGGCTGCCCACGCGCTACGGCGAGTTCCGGGTGTTCGGCTACCGCGACGCCGTCTCCGGCGACCAGCCGCCGGTCGAACATCTCGCCCTGGTCTTCGGCGATCCGGCCGGAACCGATGTGCTGGCCCGGCTGCATTCGGAATGCCTGACCGGCGACGCCTTCGGATCGTTGCGCTGCGATTGCGGCGAACAACTCGACGCGGCCCTGCGTGCGGTAGCCGCCGAGGGCCGCGGTGTGGTTGTGTACCTGCGCGGTCAGGAGGGGCGCGGGATCGGGTTGCTGAACAAGCTGCGCGCCTACGAACTCCAGGACGCCGGCGCCGACACCGTGGACGCCAATCTGCGCCTCGGATTGCCGATAGACGCCCGCCGCTACGGTGCGGGCGCACAGATCCTCACCGATCTGGGCGTCGAATCGGTGCGGCTGCTGAGCAACAATCCGGATAAGCAGGCCGGTCTGCAGGCGCACGGTATCGCCGTCACCCGGCGTATCCCGCTGCAGACCGACCCCACCGAGCACAACGTCCGCTATCTGCGCACCAAGCGCGAACGCATGCGGCACCAGCTGCCCGGACTCGATATCGCCTCCGTCGCGGCGAATTGAGTCACGGCGCCTGTTCGGCCAGCCAGCGCCGGGCGCGGGCCGATGAGGCACGGCAGAGCCAGGCGTCCTGCACGACCTCGCGCAGCTCCTCGATATCGAGTTCGCCGACCCGCGCCCCGCGCAACAGCACCGACAGATGCCCGTCGAAATGAGGGGTGGTGAAGAACGGGGAATCCGGATCCTGCACCAGCGCAAGCTTGTCCGACTGCGACGGCACCCAGAAGATGATCACGTCCGGATATCGCTCGCCGGTCCCGGGGTCCACCGCATCCCGGCTCGGGGTGCGGAAATACACGAAGGATCTGCGGCCGACCTGGTAGACCGGATTGCCCTGCGATCCGTGTTCGACGGTGACGTGCGGCATGGCCAGCGAGAGCCGTTCCACATCCTCGACCCGGGCCCGGCGTGCCATCGCCGGATCTCAGTCCGCGAGCTGGGCCAGCAGTTTGCGGGTACGCTCGCCGGCCTGCCCGCCGACGAAGGGCGCGGCCACGAATTCGGTCGCGCCCGCGGCGAACACCCGCTCGATCCGGGCGGCGACCTGCTCCTCGGTGCCGATGATCGCGAGATCCGCCGGTCCCTCGGCGCCCTCACGATCCATCATGGCCCGATACGACGGCAGCGAACCGTAGGCCGCGAAAACCGTGGCGGCCTGTTCCCGGCCACGGTCCACATCATCGGTGACCAGCACCGGCAGCGCGCAGACAATCCGCGGCGCCGGGCGGCCCGCCTCGTTCGCGGCGGCGTTGATCGTGGGCGCGACATGCTCGGCGACGGTCACCGGCCCGGTCATCCAGAGCACAGTGCCGTCGGTGCGGCGCGCGGCCAGCTTCAGCATCTGGGTGCCCATCGCCGCCACCAGCACCGGAATCCGACCGGCCTCGCCCGCGGTCAGGCCGAGATTTCCGGTGAGCGTCTCACCGCTGTAGGACACCGGCTCACCGTCGAGCAGCGGCCGCAGGATCGACAGATATTCCTTCATGTGCCGTGCCGGCCGGGCGAAGTCGTAGCCGAACATGTTCTCGATGACGATCTGATGGGACAACCCGATTCCCAGCGTCAGCCGACCGGCGCCCGCGGCCAGCGCGGTGGTGACGGCCTGCTGGGCCAGCGCTCCGGGGTGACGCGGATAGGTCGGCACCACGGCGGTGCCCAGGGCGATATCCGGAACCTTGCTGCCGGCCACGGCGAGGGCGGTGAGCGCGTCGAGACCGAAGATGTGCGACAGCCACGCCGACTCGAAACCCTCGTCGGCGATCTGCCGCAATTCGTCGGTCATGCGCACCAGCGCATCCGGTCCGGTCTGTTCGCTGAGCATGATGCCGATGCGCACGTGGGGCCTCCTGGTTTCGACGGATACCTGGGTTCGCGGTCCCGGCGGACCGCCGAGGAAACAGCCTGCCGCACCCCCAGACTATTCCCGCCTGTTCCCGGTCGCGGTGCGAGCCCGTTGTCACTGTCCCGGCATCGCCGATGTGGTCCGCGACCGGGCCCGGCAGGATAGGGTTGGCGATCATGGCGCGGCGTGTCACCGGGAATCTTCCCGCCGAGGTCACAAGTTTCGTCGGCCGCCGCGACGAGCTGGCAACCGCCAGGCGACTGCTGCCCACGACGCGGGTGCTGACCCTGCTCGGCCCGGGCGGTGTCGGCAAGACGCGGTTGTCCCGGCAGGTCGGCGCGGCGATGGCGCGCGCCTTTCCCGACGGCGTATGGCTCGTCGAGCTGGCCGATGTGCAGGACCCCGATCTCGTCACCCTCGCGGTGGCCGAGGCGTTGAACCTGCGCGACGACACCACCGCACCGCTGCGCCGGCTCACCGAATTCCTCGCCGGTAAGCGGCTGCTGCTGATTCTGGACAACTGCGAACATCTCATCGCGGCCTGCGCGGAACTGGTCGCCCACCTCGTGGGCGCGACCACCGAGGTGCGGGTGCTGGCCACCAGCCGCGAAGTACTGGGGGTTCCCGGTGAGCAGGTGATGCCGATTCCCCCGCTGTCGATCACCGACGACGACAGCGATGCCCTGCGGCTGCTGATCGAGCGAGCGACCGCGGCCAATCCCGGATTCGCCTCGACGCGCGCCGACCGCGATACTTTGGCCGCCATCTGCCGCCGCCTGGACGGAATTCCGCTGGCACTGGAACTGGCGGCACTGCGGTTGCGCATGTTCACCCCCGAGCAGATCCTCGACCGGCTCGACGACACCATGGAACTGCTCAGCGCCGGGCCACGCACCGCACCGCAGCGACAGCAGACCATCGAGGGCGCGATCCGGTGGAGCTACGAATTGTGCACGCCCTCCGAACAGCAACTGTGGCAACAACTGTCGGTCTTCACCGGCGGTTTCGACATCGAGGCCGCCGAGGCCGTGTGCGTGCTCGCCCCCGCACCGCAGGGATTGCTGGACGCACTCGCGGGACTGGTCGACAAGTCGGTGCTGTGGCTGCGCTACGACGCACCCGCACCACGCTATTCGATGCTGGAACCGATTCGCCAGTTCGGTCACGATCGGCTCGTCGCCGAGGGCGAGGAGCGCCGCGTCCGGGCTCGCCATCGCGACCACTATCGCGGACTCGCGCTGCGCGGCCAGAGCGCGTACTGGAGCGCCGACGATCTGGAGTGGTTCCGCGAGCTGGATCGCGAACACGCCAATCTTCGCTCGTCACTGCAGTTCTCACTCACCGACGCACCACAGCTCGCCCTGGAGACCGCGACGGTACTGCGCCCGTTCTGGGAGCACTATCGCTTCCTGTCCGAGGGATTCCGGTGGCTGACCGACGCGTTGGCCCGCAATCCGGATCCCACCTGGGAGCGGGCCCGGGCCCTGTCGTCGGCGTCCTCATTGGCGGCGCTGCTGTCGGACCGGGAGTCGGCGGCGACGCTGGCGACCGAATGCGTCACGCTCGCGACCGATCTGGGCGCTGCGGACATTCTCGCCGAGGCCGAACTGGACGCCGCCCTGATCGCCTTCAACGACGCCGATACCGCCGAGGCGCTCCGGCGAGCCGAACAGGCTGCGCGCCTGGCGCGCGAACGCGGCCATCACGCCACCGAAATGGACAGTCTCGCTTTCGGTTTCGTCTGCGCGACACTGCTGGAGGACCCACATTCGAGCGGAATCGCCCAGGAATTCCACGATCTGACCCGGCGTTACGGGCCGCATATGCTCGGCGGGCTGGCGCTGTGGACGCTCGGCATCGACAGCTGGCGGCTCGGTGATCAGGAGGCGGCCGACGACCACCTCGCCAGCGCCGTCGAGGAATTCGCGCTGTTCGACCGCTGCGTATGGCTGGCATCGGCATTCGACGGCATGGCGTGGTCGGCGGCCGCCCGCGACGATATGGAACGAGCGGCCCGGCTGATGGGCGCTGCGGAAACCCTGCAGCGCAGTACGGTTCGGCTGGCCCATACGATCACCAGCGCGGTCGGCGAGAAGGTGGGCGAGGGAGTTCGTGACGCGCTCGGGGATGCCGCGTTCCGCACCGCCTACGAGGCCGGCGCGGCCATGACGCTCGCGGCGGCGATCGATTTCGCCCTGCGCCGCGCACCCGCCGCCGAGGTACCGGCTGCCCCCGACCGGGCCGCGTCCGCCGCGTCGTCACCACTCACCCGACGCGAGACCGATGTCGCCCGCCTGGTGGCGGCCGGGCACAGCAATAAGCGCATCGCGGCCGATCTGGTGATCTCGGTGCGCACCGCCGAAACCCACGTCGAGCACATCCTGACCAAACTGGGGTTCACCTCTCGCACCCAGATCGCGGGCTGGGTGCACGATCAGCGGCTCTAGACGCGACCGGCCGCCGCATCCGATGTGGATGCGGCGGCCGGTGAAAATATTCGCGGCGGTTTACAACCCGTTCTCCAGGAAGTCCACGACCGCCCGCTCGAAGGCGTCCTTGCGCTCCACCTGAACCCAGTGCCCGCAGCGGGAGAAGATGCGCAGATCGGCCCGCGGCAACTGCCGGGCGGGCAGCAACGCGCCCTCCACCGGGGTCACCCGGTCATCGCGTCCCCACAGCATCAGCACCTCGTGTCCGATACCGCGCAATCGGGCCCACAGTGGCACCGGATCGGCGAAGGCCGGATTGTAGAAGGTGGCGTAGGCGTCGGCGAGCGCCTTGGTCTGGCGCGGATCCGAGGCCGCCGCGGTGCGGGCCGCGATCAGCTCCTCGGTGAGCACCGCCTGATCGAAGACCATCGTCTTCAGCCAGTCCACCGCTCGTTCGGGAGTCGGATCGGCATTGAAGTCCAGCAGCCGCCGGATCCCCTCCGACGGTTCGGGCCCCAGAATATTCACGCCCACACCACCGGGTGCCATCAGCACGAGACGCTCGGCGCGATCGGGATGTTCGGCGGCCAGCAGGGTCGCCACCGCACCACCCATCGAGTTGCCCAGCAGATGCGCCTTGGCCACACCCAGTTCGTCCATCAGCCCGAGCACCGCGTCGGCGGCGATCCGCAGATAGTTGCGGTCGTACACATCCGGCCGCGCACTCGCGCCGAAACCCGGCTGATCGACGATCAGACAGCGGAAATGCTGAGCGAGAATATCGAGATTACCGCCGAAATTGGCCCACCCCGACACCCCGGCACCGGACCCGTGCAACAACACCAGGGCCGGACCCGAGCCCGCCTCGTGATAGCGCAACTCGAACCCGTCGACCGTGACCGTTTTCGAGGTGCCCTCGGCAGTGAACCCCATCAGACCATCCGTTCCGTGACCTCGACGCCCATTTCACCCTGACCGTACATGGCCAGCGCCCGCTCGACGTCGTTGATCACATGCGCGTTGCCGGCATGCGCATCGCGCCAATTGCGTTCGATCACATTGGGTTTGCGGATGGAATGGCCGCCCGAGTTCTCGAACAGCAGGTCGATGGCGTAGATAGCGCGCTCGGTGCCGCGCACTTGATCGCGGCGGGTCCGCAGGCGCAGATCGTACGGAATCTCCTCGCCCGCTTCGGCATAGCGCAACTGCTCGGAAATATTGTGTTCCTGCTGCAGCACCGCCGCGTCGATTTCGGAGGCCGCCCGAGCGATGCGCACCTGCGCGAACGGGTCGTCGGCCACCTTCTGCCCACCGTAGGACAACCGCACACGCTCCCGCTGGCGCCGCAGATGAGCCGCATAGGCGCCCTGGGCGGCGCCGATAATGGGTGCGGTGATGGTGTTGGAGAACACGCTCGCGAACGAGATCCGGTACAGCGGTGCGGTATTCAGCTCCTGGCCCGGACCGACCAGAGCGGACTGATCGGCGGCGCTGTACACGCGATGGCCCGGGATGAACGCCTGCTCGACGATGATGTCGTTACTGCCCGTCCCCGACAGGCCCGACACCTGCCACACATCCTCGATGCGGTAGTCGGTGCGCGGAACCAGAACGGTCAGATAGTCCGCTCCCCCTTGATCATTCGGCACCACAGCGCCAAGAAACGCCCAACTCGCGTGATCGCATCCGGAGGAGAAACTCCAGCGCCCCGACATCTCGAAACCGCCCTCGACCGGAGTCAGCCGGCCGGTCGGCGCATACGACGAGGACACCAGCGTATCGGGATCGGTGCCCCACACATCGTCCTGTGCGCGCGGATCGAACAGGGCCAGCTGCCAGGGATGGGCACCCAGCACCGAAGACACCCAGGCGGTCGACGGGCACACCGTCGCGATGGCACGGATCACCTCGTAGAACGCGACCGGCGAATCCTCGGCGCCACCGAACCGGCTCGGCTGCAATATCCGGAACACACCCGCGGCCGTCAATTCCCGGATCGACTCGTCCGGAACCCGCCGAGCCTCTTCGGTCGCCACCGCTCGCTCCCCGATCGCCGGGAGCAGGTCCCGCACCCGGTCGATCACCTTGTCAGACATAGCCGGTGTTCCTCCTGCATCTCCGCTGCTCCGGGCCCCGTTCCAGGGATACCCCGACGCTACGGCGGGGTGTGAGGTGTCGCGGGAATGAGTCCCGATGATCGGAACTGTATTCTTGGCCTCCGCTTCGCTCCGGCGGGGCTTCGGCCCCCTTGGCCTCGATTCTTCCCTCCTCCGCTCCTCCGCTTCGCTCCCCCGCTCCGTCAGTCCAGAATCGAGGCGGGCCGAAACCCTGGAGGAACACCGTCTCGGGAACGCTGGCCCCCGGGGGTTCGGTGGGTGGGTCCGGGAGGCACACCGTGTCGGAAATACGGGTGTCGATGGGCCGCTGGGCTTCTCGCTCTGCGCGATGAAGCTGGGAACAGCCGCGCGATATGTGGTCTCGCGTGTGCCGGCGTCTCGTTTCATGCGCGAGACCGCTCAACGGGGCGGTCTTCCCGCTGACCGAGACTTTCGCTGGGGGCCGCGAGCTCGGCTCGTCATCGTGTGTGAACGGCGTCACGTCCACGGTGACTGCGGTCTAGGAGGAAACAGTCGATGCGGGTTCTGATCACCGGGGTCACCACACCCAGCGGGCGGGCGGTGGCGCGCATGCTGTCGGCGGCGGGGCACAAGGTTGCCGGGCTGGATCGGGCTCGGCATCGATATGTGGACCCTCGGGTCGACATGCGGATCGCCCAGCCGGGTGACGGTGCGGCGTATCGCGATGCGCTGCAAGGCTGTTCGGTGGTGATCGCACTCGCCGACGAGCCGGTGGCGACGATCGCGGCCGCCGCGCGCGAGGCGGGGGCCCGGCTGGTGGTGCCCGTGCTCGCGGCCGGCACGGCGAGGGTGCAGGACGCGCTGGCCGCGGCCGGTGGCCGATCGCTGCTCGTCCGCACCGCACCGGTGACCGGGCGCCGCACCGACGCCGGCAGCGGGACCGTGCTGCGCACACTGCTCGCGGCGCGCGATTCCGAGCGGGTGGCGCTGGTGCACAGCGATGATGTGGAGCGGTTCCTGGTGCTCGCGGCGCTGTCGGATCGAACTGGATCGGTCGATCTCGCCGCCCCCGGGGAGATCACCGGCGCCCAACTGCGGGCGACGTTGCGCGCGGCGGGCGCGCGACTGCCGCGCACACGACGTTCGGGCGTCCGCACGCCCTTCGAATCGGCTGCGACACCGCGGGATTGGGACTTCGAGTACGGCTGGACCGCCGACGAAGTGGTCGACGACGTCGCACGCGGATTGACCGGTCGCGAACCGCACGGCGACGGCTTCCGGGCACGGCGCGGCGCGATTCCACTGACCGACTACGTGATTCCGTCGCGCGCCCGGACCTCCGACGGCCGTCCCCTCGAGGTCGCCGCTCCGGACGGTCTGGAGGGCGAGTTCGACGACCGGGTCGATCCCCGCATTCCGGTGCATACCGCGACCAACACCTCCGAGGCACTGCCCGGCCCGATGAGCCCGCTCACCATCGACCTGCAGGCGGGGGCGATCCGGCTGGCCAATGCCGCCATGGGCCATATGATCGCGCTCGAGGGCATCGCGCTGGAGCACTGGACCAGCCGGGTCACCTCGGTGCTGGGGCATCACATCTTCATCAATGCCTCGATCGGTGTGCTGGCCGCCGACAATATGCCGGGCTGGGACGAGAACAGCATCCGCCGCGATGTGTACGGCGCGATTCCGCCCGAGGTTCCATTGCAACCTCAGGGCCGCCCGCCCATGCCGACCGGGCTCGGCAGCACGCTCGGCACCGCGAAGGCGACCGGTCGCGTCCTCGCCACCGCGCTCAGATTCCGGGAAGCCACCGAAACCCTCAATGCCGCCGCGCACCGAGAGGCATTGCACCGCGACGACATTCGCGAACTCTCCGATGCGCAACTGCATGCCCGCGCCCTGCTCTGGCGGGACCGGCTGAACCAGTCCTGGGCGGCGGCCTCGATCGGCGTCATGCTGGTCGGCGCCGCGACCGCGATGCACGCACGCGGTGCGGGCGACGCCGAGGTGCCCATCGATGTGAACCGGCTCGAGTCGGCGCGGCCCATGCTCGCGGTGGAGCGGCTGGCCGCGATCTGCCGCGATGATCCGCGCCTGCACGAGGTGGCACGCGCCGCGGATGTGGCGGCGGCGCGTGAGCTGTCCCCGGCCTTCTCCGCTGCCCTCGACCGCGAGCTGGCGGCGGTCGGCCATCGCGGTCCGGGCGAATGCGAATTCCTCAATCCCACCTTCGGCGACCGGCCCGAACTGCTGGTCACCGCCGCCGGCCGCGCCGCGGAACTACCCGCACCGCATCGTGACCCGGTTGCCGATCCGGATTCGCGGACGGGCCGGATGGCGGTGGGCGCGACGGTGTCGCGGGAACGGGTGCGCGATGCGGTGGTCCGCTATACCAACTGCCTGCGCATGGCCGCCCGGGAACTGGCCGCGCGGCTGGTGGAGCGGCATCGGCTCAACAATGTGGACGACGCCTGGTTCTGCACGCTCGACGAATTGCTCTGGGCACCCGAGGATCTCATCGAGAAGGTCGCCCGCCGCCGCGCCGAGCGGGTGCGCCTGCAGAATGTCCGGATGCCGGATCTCGTGGTGGGCCGGTGGGAGCCGGAACCCGCGGCGGGCGTACTCGCGGTCGGCGCGAGCCTGACCGGAACCGGCGTCAGCGCCGGTGTCGTCGAGGGAACGGTGAAACTGGTCCTGAACTCCGACGACGATATCGAGCCCGGCGACATCCTGGTCGCCTCGGTCACCGATACCGGGCACACCGCCATGTTCGCCTACGCCGCCGCCGTGGTCACCGATATCGGCGGCGCGGCCTCCCATGCGGCAATCGTGGCCCGCGAGTTCGGAATTCCGTGCGTGGTCGATACCAAGACCGCCAGCACCGGTCTGTCGGACGGCCAGCGGATCCGGGTCGACGGCGCCACCGGCACCGTCACCCTGCTCGCCGACGCCGATCACTGACCTACCCGATCGCACGCCGCGGCGTCCGGCCGTGGCGTGCGGCGCGCCCGCCCGACCGGCGGGCACCGAGGAAAGGAACACCACCCGTGCCGATTTCGTCTCCCGGCCGCAGGCCGGCATCCCAGGCTCTACGGGGTTCGATGGTGGCTCTGGCGGCCGCGCTCATCACCGTCGTGCCCACCGTGACCACGACCGCGCTCGCCGCACCGCCCGCCCATACCGCGCCCGCGAATCAGCAACAGTCCCTGGGCATTTCGGCGCCCAACGCGCGAGATATCGGCGGCTATCCGACCCAGCACGGCGGTGGCAAGATCCGCTTCGGCATGGTGTACCGCTCCGACGCGCTCAACCGGCTGACACCCGCCGACCAGCAGAAGCTCCAGTCACTGCAGATCGGCAAGATCATCGATTTCCGCAGCCCGAACGAGATGAAGGCGTCTCCCGATCAGCTGCCGGCCTCGATTCCCTACAGCGCCCAATCGATCTGGGATCCCGGCAACGACTTCTATCTGCTGGTGTCGAGCATCATCGCGGGCGGGCCGCAGATGCAGCAGGACAAGCTGGGCAACGGGAAGGCAGCGCAGATCATGCGCGACTACTACCGCTGGCTGGTCACCGATGGCAATGCCCGCGCCCAGTTCGCCTCGGCCATCCGGGATATCGCGAACTCGCCGGATTCGGTGCTGTATCACTGCACCTCCGGTAAGGACCGCACCGGCTGGATGACCGCGATCCTGATGTCGGCGCTCGACGTCCCCAAGGGTCAGATCTACAGGGACTACCTCGCCTCCAACGACTATCTTGGCGCGAGCAACAAGGCCCAGATGGACGCGCTGGTGCAACGCGGACTCGTCACCGATCCGTCCCTGTTCGGTCCGATTCTCGGAGTGCAGGCCGACTACCTGGACGCCTCGTTCGACCAGGTGCGTCAGTCCTACGGCTCCTTCGATCGGTTCCTCTCCGACGGTCTGGGCATCGACTCGGCGACAGTCGACGCGCTGAAGGCCAAGTTGCTGGACAAGCCCGGTCGCTGACATCACCGGCACGCCGCGGGCCTCCGGTTACGCGGCGTGCCGCCGAGAACCAGGAGATATTTTCGTGCCCCACTCGGTCACACCCCGCCCGGCCGGCGAGATCACCCACTACGACATCGACACCGATGTGCTGGTGGTCGGTTACGGATGTGCCGGGGCGGCGGCCGCATTCGAGGCCGCGACCGCCGGTGCCCGCGTGCTGGTTCTCGACCGGGCGGGCGGTCCGGGCGGTTCCTCGGCGATGTCGGGCGGTGAGATCTATCTCGGCGGCGGCACCCCGATCCAGCGGGCCTGCGGTTTCGACGACACCCCCGAGGACATGGCGGCCTACCTGAACGCCGCCCTCGGTCCCGGCGCGGATTCGGTGAAGATCGCCGACTACTGCGAGCACAGTGTCGAACACTTCCACTGGCTGGTCGCGCGGGGTGTGCCGTTCAAACCGTCGCTGTGGGATGCGCCCGCCTGGGTTCCGCCGACCGACGACGGCCTGATGTGGCTCGGCGAGAACAGCTGGCCGTTCACCGACATCGCCCGGCCCGCGCCGCGCGGACATCGGCCCACCGCCAACGATTTCGGCGGTCGGCTGTTGATGGACCGTCTCACCGCGGCCGCGGCGTCCGCCGGCGTCACCACGATGTTCGACACTTCCGCGACCGCCCTGATCCGCGCCGACGACGGGACCGTGACCGGCGTCGTCGCGCGCCGATTCGGAACCGAGGTCACCATACGGGCGCGGCGCGGCTGCGTCCTGACCACCGGGGGATTCGTCGACAACGACGATATGCTCGCCGCCCACGCCCCGATTCTACTGGGCCACACCAAGGTCAGTGCCGGAACCGACGACGGCAGCGGTATCCGGATGGCACAGGCGGCCGGGGCGGCGGTACGCCACATGTCCACTGGACAGGTCGGCATCTCGCTGGTGCCCGGACTGGCGGCGCGCGGAATCCTGGTGAACGGCAATGGTGTTCGCTTCGTCAACGAGGACACCTATCCGGGCCGGATCGGGCAGGCTGCACTGTTCACCCAGGACATGCGGGTGTGGGTGGTCCTCGACGAGGAGGCATTCGACGCGGTGCCGGAATCGCAGCGCTGGGGTGTGCGCCCCACACACGTCGCGGAGACGGCGGACGAACTCGGTGAGCTGATGCGCCTGCCGCCGGGCTCCCTCGCCGCCACACTCTCCCGCTACAACGAATACGCCCGCGCCGGAAGCGATCCCGATCAGCACAAGGCACAGCGCTGGTTGCGGCCGCTGCGCGCACCCTTCGCTGCCATTGATGTGCGGGCGGGAGTACGCCCTCCCGCCGAGACCGGCGATCGGCGCGGCACGGGCGCCTCGGTCTTCACACTCGGCGGCCTGCACACCGACCGGAACGGCCGGGTCCTGAATCCGGACGGCGCGATAATTCCCGGCCTGTTCGCGGCCGGTCGCGCCGCGGTGAATCTGCACGGCCAGGGCTATATCAGCGGAACCTCGCTCGGTGACGGCACCTTCTTCGGCCGCCGCGCGGGAGCCACCGCGGCGGGGCGATAGCCGTCGCGCTGCACCGGGGCGATCACGACCTCGTGCCGATTGCCGCGGTGCGAACGGCGATACTCACTCGGTGCGACGCCCACCTCCCGGCCGAAGCGTGCCCGCAGATTCGCCGCGCTCCCCAGCCCGCACCGCTGCGCCACCGCGTCGATGCCGAAATCGGTGGTCTCGAGCAGTTCCCGCGCACGGTTGATGCGCTGGGCGAGCAGCCAGCGCAGCGGTGAAATGCCCAGTTCGGCATGAAAGCGACGGGCGAGGGTGCGTTCGCTCAGTCCGCTGTGCCCAGCCAGATCTGCGATCGTCAGGACCGAATCCAACCGGGCCGCGGCCCATTGCAGTGTGGCGGCCAGCCCCGGATCGGAGGCATCGACCGGAACCGGCGTGCGTAGATATTGCGCCTGTCCGCCGGCCCGGTGCGGTGGCACCACCAGACCTCGCGCGGTGGCGTTGGCCACCGCGGCGCCGAGATCCTTGCGGATCAGGTGAATACACAGATCTACCCCGGCCATCGTGCCCGCGCTGGTGAGGATTCTGCCGTCGTCGATGTAGAGCACGCCGGGGTCGAGTTCCAGCTGAGGAAAACGCTCCCGCAGCGCCGGAACGTGCTTCCAGTGCGTCGTCATCCGGCGGCCGTCGAGCAGCCCCGCTTCGGCGAGAACGAATGCGCCCGAACACATTGCGGCGATGCGCGCACCTGCCGCGTATGCCGCGCGCACCGCCTCGACCAGTTCGGCGGGCGCGGCCTCGCGGACGTTCGGTGTCGCGGGGATGATCACGGTGTCGGCGGCGATCAGATCGTCGTAGTCGTAGTCGGTCAGCGTGACGAACGGATCCCGCAGCGTGGCATGGCGGGTACCGCGCGGACCACACATCAGCAACCGGTACCACTGCGCGGGCTCGACCCCGAGCGGCCGCTCGGAGAAGACCTGATACGGGATGGCCACCTCGAATACGGGTTGACCGGGTGTGACCGCCACGGCGACGGTTCCGGGATATGGGCTCGAGTTCAGCCGCTCACCTGCCATGTCGAAAATCTAGCGCACAGTGGCATCTTTGCCACTCGAAACCGGTCAGGCATGACTGGATAGTTGCAGCCATGACTATTACAGACAGCCGTCGGGGGGCAGATCCCGAGTCGCTCGTCGGGTCGCCGGGCCGCTGGCGGGTGCTGGCGGTGGCGAGTGTCGCGCAGTACCTCGCGATTCTCGACCTGTTCGCGGTGACAGTCGCCTTTCCCACCTTGCAGCACTCGTTCACCGGCTCGTCCACGAGCTCGATCTCATGGGTTCTGAATGCCTACACGATCGTGATGGCGGCGCTGCTGGTACCCGCCGGCCGGCTGTCCGATGACACCGGGCGTCGTCGTGGATTCCTGCTCGGCACCGCGCTTTTCGGCCTGGCGTCGATCGGCTGCGCACTGGCGCCGACACTGGCCATCCTGATCGCGGCTCGAATCCTGCAGGCCATCGCGGCGGCGTTGCTGGTCCCTACCGGGCTGGGGCTGGTACTGCCGTGTTTCGACCCGCGCGAACATGCGACGGTCATGGGCATCTGGACGGCGATCGCCGCGGCGGGGGCCAGTAGCGGACCGGTGATCGGCGGCCTGCTGCTCGAACTCGGATGGCGCTGGATCTTCTGGCTGAACGTCCCGATCACGATCGTCGCCTTCGGCTTCGGGCTACAGGTGCTGCCGGATATCCGAGCCCGCGTGCGGCGCCGTCTCGATCTGCTCGGCGCCGCACTGATTCTCGGCGCCGCCGCCGCGCTGACCGCCGTCTTCGTACAGGCCTCGGACTGGGGATACCGATCAGCGGCGACGCTGTCGACCCTGGCCGCCGCCGTGACTCTGTCGATCGCCTTCGCCTACCACGTCCGCCGGCATCCGGATCCCGTGGTCAGCCCTATCGTGCTGCGGCACCGTATGTTTCGCATCGCGACACTCGGGGTGTTCTGCTACTACCTCGCCTTTGCCGCACTGCTGCTCTCGGGCACGCTGTATCTCACCGGACAGTGGCACTGGGGCGAACTCGCAGCCAGTATGGGGATCGCGCCGATTCCGATCAGCTGCCTGCTCGTCTCACCACTGTCGGGTCGTGTCGTCGCCCGCATCGGCGCGCGGGCATCGGCCGCACTCGGCGGTCTCACGATCGCGGCGGCCGCCGCCTGGTGGACGGGGCTGTCCGGTACCGGCACGTCCTACGCGGTGGTGTTCCTGCCCGGCGCGATCCTCGCCGGAATCAGCACGGCACTGCTCCAACCACCGCTGTTCGGCGCCTCGGCGCTGCTGCCGCCGGATCAGCTGTCGCTCGGATCCGGCACATCGATGATGGCGCGCCAGACCGCGTCGGCCCTCGGCGTCGCGGTGCTGACCGCGATCTTCGCCCGGACCGCCGGCTACGACCTCACCGAATTCCGCATCGGATGGCTCTACATGGTCGCTATGGGATTGCTCGCAGCAGGAGCGGGGTGGGCGTTCCGGCCGCGGGCATGACCGGATCCGACAGTTATCCGTCATTGCGGACATGACCGGCCGGCCCGGAGTATGGAGCCATGTCATCGCAGCATCGTGTGGTTATCGCGGTCTTCCCGGACGTGGACCTGCTCGACGTCACCGGCCCGGCGGAGGTATTCGCACTGGCCAATCAGGAAGGCGGCGGTACCGCTCGCTACGAGGTCCTGCTGGCGGGCCCGGCCGCGGGTGCGGTGTGCACCTCGGCGGGGGTGCGGGTGCTGACCGATCTGACCTTCGACGAGGTCGATACCGCCATCGACACCCTGATCGTGCCGGGCGCCGTGGACGGGTCGCCAACCGGGCCCGTCGCACGGATCGACGAGGACGTGGTGTGCTGGTTGCGCGAAATCGCTCCGCGCACAACACGAATCGCCTCGGTCTGCGTGGGTGCGCATCTGCTGGCGGCCGCCGGACTGCTGGACGGAAAAACGGCCACCACCCATTGGTCGACCGCCGGGCAGCTGGCCACCGACCATCCGCGCGTGACGGTAGATCCGGACCCCATCTTCCTGCGGTCGGGGCGGGTATGGACCGGCGCGGGGATCAGCGCCTGCCTGGATCTGGCGATGGCACTGGTCGCCGACGACCACGGTGAGGAGCTGGCGCTGGCCGTGGCCCGGCAATTGGTCGTCTACCTGCGCCGGCAGGGCGGTCAGAGCCAATTCAGCGTGCCGTTGAGCCGTCCGGCTCCGGCCCGCCGCGATATCGACGAACTGCGCGCGTATATCGCCGAGAATCTCGACGCCGATCTGTCCGCGGCCACGCTCGCGGGCCGAATATGCCTGAGTGAACGACATTTCGCGCGTGTCTTCCGGCAGGAGATGGGCCTCACGGTGGCCGTCTATGTCGAGGCCGCCCGGGTCGAGGCCGCGCGCCGGTTGCTCGAAACCAGTGATCTGCCACTGCGGCGGGTCGCGGACGGCGCGGGTCTTGGCTCGGTGGAGACCCTGCACCGGGCCTTCCTGCGACGACTGGGCACCGGCCCGGGCGCCTATCGCCGGCGCTTCCGCACCACGGTCTGATCTCGCGCACCACAACCGGGCCGGGCACACTGCCCGGCCCGGGATGGTGGCGCGCCCGGAAACGTCCCGAAAATTACTGTCCTACAAGGAAAGAAGAAGAACGTGACAGTCTCTCCCAGCCTGCGCGAGGTCTCCGGACTCGACCAGCGGATTCCCCGCCTCGCCGACGCCACCCTCGTCCTGATCGACTTCCAGAACACCTATCGCTCGGGCGTCATGGCGTTGCCGGAGGCCGACACGGCGCTCGCGGCCGGTGTCCGCCTGCTATCGGCCGCTCGCGCGCTGCGGCGCCCGATCGTGCACATCGTCAACGACGCCGGTCCGGATACGCCGTACGACATCGGCGCGGATACCGGCTCGATCATCGCCGAGATCGCGCCGCTCAACGGAGAACCCGTGGTGGTCAAGAGCTTTCCCGACGCATTCCACGAGACCGTCCTGCACGACACGTTGCGGCAGACCGAAACAGGACCGGATCTGGTGCTGGCCGGATTCATGACACACATGTGTGTCGCGTTCACCGCACAAGGTGCGTTCAACCGGGGCTACCGTCCCACCGTCGTCGCCGAGGCCTGCGCCACCAGGGCCCTCGCCGCACCGGACGGAACACGATTGCCTGCCGACGCACTGCACACCGCCGCGCTGACCACCATCGGCGACTTGTTCGGCCTCGTCGTGCCGGCCGTCGCGGACCTGATCGCCTGAGACAATGCTTCGATGGCGATCGGCACCGTGAAATTCTTCCGTCCCGACAAGGGCTGGGGCGCCATCACCTGCGCCGAACTACCGGACGGCCTCGATGCCTGGGTGCACTTCAGCGCCATCGAGGCCGAGGGGTTTCGCGAGCTCGTGGAGGGTGAACGGGTGGAGTTCGAGTACGAGGCGGCGCAGCAGGACAGTTTCCGGTTCCGCGCCACGCGGGTATGGCGAATCGACGCGCCCTAGTGCGGCGAACGCGCGGAATTCACCGCCCGCCGAGTCCCGGCCAGCCGTAATCGGCCCGGCCCGGTGCGAGTCCGGCCCGCGCGGGCTCGGGAACGGCGATCGCGGGTTGTGCGGGCGTTCCGGACGAATTCTGCACACCCATTTCACGGCGGACCTCGTCCATGTCCAGCCAGCGGATCTGCTGGACCACTTCCTCGAGCTGGGCGGCGGTCTGGAAACCGGGATTGGAGTAGACCAGCAGACCCTCCCGGAAGCCAAGCAGTGTCGGCAGGCTGCTGACCTGCGCGGCGGCGGTGATCGCGGGTTCGGCCTCGGTGTCGACCGTGGCGTGCAGGACCTCGGGGTGGGCGGCGGCGGAGTCGGCGAAGATCGGCGCGAAGCGGGTACACCAACCGCACCAGGATGCCCAGAAGTCGATGAGCACGATGGCGTGATTCGTTATCGCGGTCTCGAAGCTGTGCTGGGTGAGCGGCTGAGTCGGCATCTGTTCCTCCCGGCGTCGGCCATTGTCGCTGCCCGAATTCTGTCACGGATCGCCGGTAGCGGCCGCCCCGAATCGACCCTGGGGCACGGCGGGCCCTGTCTCACCCTTGTGGAAACGAGTACCTTCAGTGGTATGGCCATGGGAGATCACCCCCAGCGCACCCCGTTCTACGGAGTGGTGTTGTTGCTGGTCGTGCTGCTCTCGGGGCTGTGGGTGCACAACCTGGAGAGTGCCGCGCTGCAGACCGTCCTCTACATCGCGTTGTTCGCCGTCGCCGCGGTCGCGTTCATCATGACGTTCCGCGACTACTCCCGGTGAAACCCACAGCTACCCGGTGACCAGCGCGCGGCGCAGCATCGTGAGCTGCGCCGCCGTCAGACCGCGTGCTCGCAGCCACGCGGCGGCCCCACCGTGTTCGCGGCGCAGTACGCCGAGGAAGGTGAGCATCACCGCCGGGTCCACCGCCAGGATTCCGGTATCGGCGGGCGGCAGGCCGGTGTAGGAGCCGAGGGCGTCCAGGCGCTCGCGCACCCGCGCCATGCGCTCATTGGTCAGCGCGTAGTCCGCGGCGATCATCTCCGGGGCGACGCCGACGGCATCGAGCAGCACCGCGGCCAGGACACCGGTGCGGTCCTTGCCCGCGGCGCAGTGGAAGACCACCGTCCGCCGGTCGGGGTCGGCGATCAACCGCACCGCGGCCACGATCTCCTCCGGACTGCCGGCCAGTAGCGCACCATACAGTTCCGCCAGATCCACCCGCGTCTTGTCGGGCACGAGATCCCGTGCGGCCAAGGAGGATTGCGATGATTTCCGGACCGGAAGATTGACCGTATCGATGGGCAGGGTCCCGATCAGCCCGTACCCCTCCCGCACCACCTCGTCGGGCAGGCGCAGATCGATCAGGGTGCGCAGACCGAGAGAGCCGAGCAGCAGCGCCGCATCGGATTCGGTGGCTTGCTGCAAGGTACTGGACCGCAGCGCCACTCCGAAACGGGTTGTGCCACCGCCGGTTACCGGGAGACCGCCGAGATCGCGTACATTGTCGATCGCGTCGAAATCGACCCAGCGGCGGGCCGCCCCGGTGGTCACCGGATCACTCCGCACGGCCGGCCGCCGCTTCCTCGGCGCGACTGAGCCCACACAGGCCGATCAGATCCTCGTGCAGTTCGAACCACACCGTGTGATAGCTGTCCATGATCGGACGGGCCACCCAGGTGTGGTCTCCGCCGCCGATCCGCTCGACGGCCAGATCCAGCCGATCGCGATACCGGGCCAGCCGCGGGGCGAGCACGCCCAGCCGCCCGGCCAGCGGACGCACCCGGCCGTGCAGACCGGTGAGCCGATCCAGTACCGCCGCATCGTATTCGGGGTCGGCGTGATCGTTCGGGGTCGCGGCATCCTTCATCTGCCAGGCGGTCACGATCTCCTTGAGTTCGGCATTGACCACGCAGAAGTCCGCGTAGACAGCCGTCATCGCCGCAGCGTCGACGGTGCCGCGTTCGACATCCAGCAACGCGCTCAGACGCCGCCGTCCGTCGGGAGTCAATCGCAGCCCCGCCGGGGTGTCGGCACACGAACCGTCCGACACCAGGTCCGCGCAGCGGGCGGTGATCTCGGCGGTGTCACCACCCAGACCGGCGGCCACCACATCGGTGCGCACCCGCCCCTTGACGCCGATCAGCCGCAGTAGTTCCAGATCGCTCACTGCACGGGTATCTTGTTGCGTACCAACATCTTCCGCTATCGAATCGGCGGTGCCGCACAGTTCCTCCGGTGTTACGCCCGCCCAGCCGGCGAGCCTGCGCACATCCTCGAGCGCGGCGGGGTCCACCGCGGCACCGGCGACCTCACCGTCCAGAACCACTCCGGATCCGCCGTCGACGGTGACCCGCCGACCGGCCAGGGCGGCCACCACACCGGGACCGCAGCCGACCACACAGGGCCGGCCCAATTCCCGGCTCACCAGCGCGGCATGGGAGGTCGTTCCACCCGATTCGGTGACGACAGCGCGGGCGGCGATCATGCCCGGCAGATCGTCGGGGCTGGTGGTGGGACGCACCAGGATCACATCCTCGCCCGCTTGCGCACGCGCCTCGGCCTCGTCGGGGTCGGTGACCGCGACACCGAAAGCCACACCCGGACAAGCCGATTCACCCCGCGCCAGCGCCTCGCCCGAATCGGCGAGGGTGCCGGCGGGCCGCAGCACGACACCGACCTGCTCGGCGTCGATCCGGCGCACCGCCTCCGCGGTGGTGATCAGACCTTCGTCGGCCATGGCGACCGCGGCCCGCACCGCCGCCCGCGCGGATCGTTTGGCGGGCCGGGACTGCAACAGCCACAGCCGCCCCGATTCCACCGTGAACTCGATGTCCTGGATATCGCGACCGTCGCGTTCGAGCAATTCAGCGGCCTCGATCAGCTGCCGATGCACCTGCGGCCGCGCGGCGGCGAGATCGGCCAGTGGACGCGGTGTGGTGCGGCCGGACACCACGTCCTCGCCCTGTCCGCCGATCAGCCACTCGCCGTAGGCGGGTCCGTCGCCGGTATTCGGGTTGCGGCTGAACAGCACACCCGTCCCCGAGTCGCGGTCCAGATTTCCGAACACCATCGCCTGCACGGTAACCGCGGTGCCGAGATCGCCCGCCACGCCGCGATGGCGACGATATGCCTTGGCGCGCTGCGAGTCCCAGGACCGGAAGACGGCAGTGATCGCACCGCGCAGCTGTTCCAGCGGGTCGGATGGCACGGTGCCGCCGGGTGTGCCGAGCACGGTTTCGCGATACTGAGCGCGAAACCGCCGGTGGGTGTCGGCGGCGTAATCGGCACTGCCGGTCGCGGCGGCCAGCGACCGCTCCACATCATCGTTGATGCCGAGGTTGAGGACGGTGTCCATCATGCCCGGCATACTCACCGCGGCACCGGATCGGACGGAGACCAGCAGCGGTGCCCGGGTCGAGCCGAAGGTGCGGCCGGTCTCGCGTTCGAGCACCGCGATGCCGTCGCTCACGTCCTGCCAGATATCGTCGGCGATGGCCCCGCGCTCGGTGAAATCGCGCCACGCGTCGGTGGTCAGCACGAACGCCGGGGGCACCGGCAGCCCGAGGCCGCGCATGTGATCGATACTCCAGGCCTTGCCGCCGATACGTTCCCGTGGCAACGGGCAGCCACCGTCCAGTCCGACGACGGTTCCGGATCGCCACACCGTCTCCGCACCCGCGATCATGTCACTCCTTCGGTCCGTCCCTCGGGGCATCGAACCCCCTGCCACCCCGGTCATCCTTCGAGAGTGCCGCGCCGCTCGCGGCGCCAGTAGCGAACGTCCCGCTCACCGGATAACTCCCCGCCGGGCGGCGATGATCGTCCAGTCACCGGGACCCGTGGTACGCGTCGACCGGAACCGCCGCTGTGTTACGGCAGGATGGAGATATGGACAGCCCGCGATCGTGCTTGCTCGGGCGGCGATGACCTACACAGAGGAGGAATCCGGGATGAGTGCGTCCACCATCCCGGAACTACTCGACGAGCAGGCCCGCCGATACGGATCGGTCGTGGCGATCGCGGGCGACGGACCCGAGCTGACCTATGCCGAACTGCGCGCGGCCGCTCGTGAGGTGACCCGCGCCGCGATGGCCGCCGGTGTGCGGCGCGGCGACCGCATCGCGATCTGGGCCCCCAACAGCGCGCACTGGATCACCGCCGCACTCGGTCTACTCGGTGCGGGCGCGACGCTGGTCCCGATCGGCACCCGATTACGGGGCGCGGAGGCCGCCGAAATCCTGCGCCGGGCCCACTGCCGGGCCCTGTTCACCGTGCGGGGATTTCTGGGTGTCGATTATCCGGAACTGCTACGCGGGCAGAATCTTCCCGATCTGCGCTTCACCGTCCTGTTGCCGGTGACCGTACGCGGCCGACGATCCTCCGGCGCCGCGAGCGCGGCCACGACGCCGCCGGAAACTTCCGCTCTCGTGCCCCGATCCGAGCCGGAGTCACCGACGCAGCGTGTCCGCATGACGGACGAAGCCTGTGCCGATACCTCGCATGGAGGCTCGGGCCCCGCGCACGCAGACCGTCCACACGACGCGATGTTCATTTGGGCGGACTTCCTCGCCGAAGCGGATGCGACATCGCTGTCCGATGCCGAATTACGCTCTACTGCAATAACTCCCGTCGATATCTGCGACATCCTTTTCACCTCCGGCACCACCGGCGCACCCAAAGGTGTGCTCAGCACCCACCGCAACACGCTGGCGGTCCTGGATCGCTGGGCGAGTGCGGTCACCCTCCGGCACGGCGACCGCTACCTGCTGGTCAACCCGTTCTCCCATACCTTCGGATACAAGGCGGGCATCGTGGCATGCCTGTTGCGCGCGGCCACCATGGTGCCCGTCGAGAAGTTCGACGCCCGCGCGGCGGCAGACCTGATCGAGACCGAGTCGATCACCGTATTGGCCGGACCGCCAACGGTTTTCACCGATCTGCTGCGAGTCGGCCGGACATACCCGGCGCTACGCCTGGCAGGCACCGGGGGCGCCGCGATTCCGGAGAGACTGGTCGATCGCATCCGCGACGAACTCGGCGCCGCCGAGGTATTCACCGCGTACGGCCTCACCGAATCCATCGGTGTGGTCTCGGTCTGCGCACCCGGCGAACCCGCCGCCGTCACTGCGCGCACAGTGGGTAATGCATTGCCCGGCAGCGAGATTCGCATCATCGGCCCGGACGGCGCCGAGGTACCCGCCGGCCTGCCCGGTGAGATCGTGGTGCGCGGGCCGAATGTGATGGGCGGATATCTCGACGACCCGGAAGCTACCGCGCGAACGGTGGACCGGGAAGGTTGGCTGTACACCGGAGATGTCGGCACCCTGGATGCCGGCGGCTACCTGCACATCACCGACCGCCTGAAGAACATGTTCATCGTCGGCGGCTTCAATGTGTATCCGGCCGAGGTCGAACAGGCGCTGCTCGAATATCCCGGTATCGCCGATGTGGCAGTGATCGGTGTCCCCGATGACCGGCTCGGCGAGGTCGGGGCCGCCTTCGTCGTCACCGAGGACGGCACCGCGTTCGACATCGACGCGGTGGCGGCCTGGTGTCGTGATCGGCTGGCCGGTTACAAGGTTCCACGCGCCGTTCGCGTCGTGGACCGATTGCCCCGCAACGCAACCGGCAAGATCCGCAAGCGCGATCTGCGCCTGTGATCCACGCTACTTCGCCACCTCGTTGCGCATCTGCGCGGTGAGAATCTTCTGATATCCCGATCCGAAGATCCGCGGCAGCAGATCAATCATCCGGGCATCATTGCCGATCAGCACCTTGGCCTTGTCCTTGCGGATACCGTCGACGATCGCCCGGGCGGCCTTCTCCGGGCTGGTCTTGGCCAGGCTGTCGAAATTGGCGGCGAGCGCGTCGCGGTCGCGTCCCTCGCCCGCCCGCGCCTTCCACGCGATCTCGGTCCGGATCATGCCCGGGTGCACACAACTGACCGCCACATTGTGCCCGGCGATCTTCATCTCCTGCCGCAATGCGTCGGTGAATCCGCGAATCGCGAATTTCGTCGCGTTGTAGGCGCCCTGGGTGGGGCAGGCGGCGAGCCCGAACATACTCGAAACGTTGACGACCGCGCCGTCACCGGAGGCGATCACATGGGGCAGAAAGGCTTTCGTCCCGTGCGCCACACCCCAGAAATTGATGTTCACGATCCATTCGAAATCGTCCCAGCTGACCTCTTCGGTGCTGGCTGTCAACGACACCCCGGCATTGTTGACGATCGCGTTCACACCGCCGAAGTCACCGGCGACCTCATCGGCGTGCGCGTAGACGGCGTCGCGGTCGGTGACATCGAGCCGATAGGCGCGTGCCCGTGCGCCCTGCTTCTCACATAGCGCCGCGGTCTCGGCCACATTGTCGATATTGCGCCCCGACAATGCCAGCCGGGCACCCTTCCCGGCCAGCTCCAAGGCCAGAGCCCGGCCGATTCCGGCCCCGGCGCCGGTGATCACGATCGTCTTACCTGCGAAATTCTTCACGACGAATATCCTTCGATTCAGTGGGAGGTGAATCCGCCGTCGGCGACGAATTCCGAACCCGTGCTGTAACCGGATTCGTCGGAGATGAGGAACAGCACCAGATTCGCCAGTTCCTCCGGTGTGCCGGCCCGGGCCAGCGGCTGATCGTGGAACATCGAATTCGATCGCGCCGACTCGGCGGTCATCTCCGTCATCACCACGCCGGGATGTACCGAGTTGACCCGGATTCCCATCGGCCCGAATTCCTGGGCCGCGGTCTTGGTCATACCGCGCACCGCCCACTTGGACGCGGTGTAGCCGAGGATGTTGGAGAAGCCGATGATGCCGCCGACCGAGGAGATGTTCACGATGGATCCGTTACCGGCGCGCCGCATGGAATCCACGACCGATTTCATGCCGAGGAAGACCCCGACCTGGTTCACATCGATCACCTTGCGATAGTCGGCCTCGGCCAGTTGCTCGATCGGATCGACGTGCACGATCCCGGCATTGTTCACCAGTCCCGCGACCGGCCCGAAGGCCGATTCCGCCTGAGCCACGACGTCTTTCCAGGACGATTCGTCGGTGACGTCGTGGACGAGGAATCGCGCCGCCGATCCCAGGCGTGCTGCGGTTCGCACACCCTCGTCGGCCAGTACATCGGTGATCACCACCGACGCGCCCTCGGCGATCAGCCGCCCCGCGAACGCCGCACCCATCCCTCGCGCACCGCCGGTGACGATAACCGTCTTTCCGTCGACCCTGCCCATATCTATTCCTTCCCCGCGGCACCGGCCGTACGTTTCCGCGCGGCGCTCGCCGTCCGCGGCTGCGCGTTGTCCGCGAGATGGTTGGCGGCGATGAACCCGAACACCATCGCCGGGCCGATGGTCGCACCGGCGCCGGCATAGTCGTTGCCCATCACCGATGCCGAGTTATTGCCCGCCGCATACAATCCCGCGATCGGCCGATCGCCGTCGTCGAGCACGCGTGCGTATTCGTCGGTGCACAGACCGCCCTTCGTGCCCAGATCGCCCGGCACCATTTCCACCGCGTAGTAGGGGCCGTTGTCCAGCGGTGCCAGACACGGATTCGGCTGTACGGTCGGATCACCGTAGTACCGGTCGTAGGCGGAGTCGCCGCGGCCGAAGTCCTCGTCGCGACCGGCCTTCGCGAAACCGTTGAACCGCGCGACGGTGTCGTTCAGCGTCGCGGCGGGAACACCGATCTTGTTCGCCAGCTGTTCGAGGGTGTCGGCGCGGGTGATGATCCCGGCGTCGAGATACTTCTGCGGAATCGGCCGCTTGGGGAAGTTGCCGAGGAACAGATACCGGTCGCGGAAGGTCTGATCCATGATGAAGTAGGCCGGAATGTGGTCCACCCCGGCGGCATGCTGCTCGAACATGGTGTGCACGACGTTCACATAGGGCGCGGACTCGTTGACGAACCGCTGCCCGGCGTGGTTCACCATGATGCCGCCCGGCTGCGCCCGCTCGGCCAGGCAGAAGAACGGCGGCCCGTCGGGATTGCGGACCGACGGCCCCCACCACGCATCGTCCATGAGATCGACTGTGCCACCGGCCTTCTGGCCCGCCACGATGCCCTCGCCGACGTTCTCGGTGGCACCGACGGTCCACTCGGTGGATTGCGGCCCGGACAGGTACTGCCGGCGCATATCGAGATTGTGCTCGAAGCCGCCGGCCGCCAGGACGACACCGCGACGCGCCTTGATCAGCACCGGCGACCCCTGATGTTCGGCGCGCACGCCGACCACGGCGCCCGCCTCGGTCACCAGCTCGATCAGTGGGGTGTTCAGCCAGACCGGCACACCCGCATCGCGCAGCGACAACCACAGCCGCGCCGCCAGCGCCTTGCCCAGGCTCAGCGGCAGCCGCCCGCGCAGTTTGTTCGCCACCGCCTGCGCGCCGACCTTCATCGCCGTGCGCTTACCGGCCCAGGTCCGGGCGATCATATTCAGATCGTGGAAGTCGCTGACGGTGAACGCGATTCCCTTCGGGCCCGACATGGTCGGCTGGTTGATCTTGTGCAGATCACCGCCGAGCAGCCGCCCGTCGATGGGCGCGGGTTCGATACTGCGGCCCTGCGCCAGACCACCCGGGAATTCCGGATGGTAGTCGGAATAGCCGCGGTCGTAGACGAAGTCCCAGTACCGGCTGCGGGCGCCGATCCAGCGCATCATCTCCGGCCCGCGCTCCAGGAAGGTTCGCTGTTTGACTTCCGGAACACGGTCACCCACAACGGCTTTCAGATAGGTGCGGGCCAGTTCGGGACTGTCCGGCACACCCGCCGCCTGCAGCACCGGATTGTTGGGAATCCAGATACCGCCGCCGGAGCGCGCGGTGGATCCGCCGAAGGTCCGGCTCTTCTCGATCAGTGTCACCGACAGGCCGCGATAGGCGGCCGTCAGGGCGGCGGTCATACCGGCGGCGCCGGAGCCGACGACCACCACGTCGAATTCGAATTCCTGTGTCATGCGGCGTTCTTCCGTCCTTTCCCCGTCGTCGCATTCGACGCTATGGCCGCCGCGCCGATGCGACACCGGACGGTCCCGGCCACCGGGACTTACGGCTGACCAGTGCGAGTCCGGGACGGACTATTTCTATTAGGCATACGACGACATGACAGGGAGTGCCCGGATGAAGTTCTCGATGATCTTCGAGGCCCAGATGACCGACCCGACCGCCGAACACGAGGCGCAGGTCCTGCGGGACTGTGTCGAGCAGGCGGTCCTGGCCGACGAGATGGGCTTCGACACGGTATGGGCGGTCGAACATCACGGTCTCAAGTGGTACGCCCACATGAGCGCCCCGGAGATCTTCCTGACCTGGGTGGCGGCCAAGACCCAGCGCATCCGCATCGGTCACGGCGTGGTCTGCATGCCGTTCAACTTCAACCATCCGGTGCGCGCGGCCGAGCGGGCGGCCATGCTCGACGTACTGTCGGGCGGCCGGCTGAACCTGGGCGCCGGACGCGGTGCGACCCCGGTCGAGACCTCGATGTGCGGCGTCGACCCCGAGCAGACATATGCCGAGGTCGAGGAGTCGCTGCGGATGATCGGCAAGGCCTGGCAGGACCCGGACGGCGAGTTCGAATATCACGGCGAGCTGCTCGATATCGACCCGCATTCGCTGCTGCCCCGGCCCGTGCAGCGTCCGCATCCCCCGCTGTTCATGGCGTGCACCAAGAAGGACACCCTGAAACTGGCCGCCGATTACGGAATCGGAGCTCTGGTACTGGGTTTCGCGGGTGTGGAGGAGATCGCGGACCTGCGTCGCACCTACGATGAGGCGATCGCGGCCCGCACGGGCGAGCGGTTCGTCTCGACGGTGACCAACGACCACTTCGCCGCACTGTGCCCCACCATCGTCCTCGACGACCGGGACAGGGCCCAGCAGATCGGCGCCCGCGGCCAGCGCTTCTTCGCCCAGTCCATCAAGCACTACTACGGTGCCGGACCGGTCCCGGACGAAGCGGTCGATCCCACCGTGGACGAGGTGGCCCGGATCCGCGAGGCCGCCGATGAGCACGTCGCCTACCTGCACGAGGCCAAGATCCCGGTGTCCTCCGGTGCGACCTCGGTGTTCAACGCCGAGCACGCCTACGGCAGCCCGGAGGACGCGATCGCCTACGTCGAGCGGCTGCGTGATGCCGGCGCCGACGAGATCCTGTGCCTGATCCAGATGGGCACCGTGCCGCAGGAAGCCTGCCTCGAGACCATCCGGCACTGGGGCGAGAAGGTCATCCCGCACTTCCGTAATCAGTAGCAGCACAACAGAGTTCGTGGCCGATCTCGCTCACCGAGACTGCCGCGGGCCGAGTGCGTCGGTGCGGGCGCAGGATCTCGGCACAGTCACAGGGACGGAGAAGTTCGAATGGTTGATCTGACAGACAAGGTCGCGCTAATCACCGGCGCGGCACGCGGCCAGGGTGCGGCGGAAGCCCGCCTGTTCGTCGCCTCGGGCGCACGCGTGGTACTCACCGACGTACTCGAGACCGAGGGGAAGCGGCTGGCGACCGAGCTCGGCGCGGCCGCGCGGTTCGTGCGCCACGATGTCACCTCGGCCGACGACTGGAATGCCGCGGTGGCGGTCGCGGTGTCGGAGTTCGGCGCGCTGAACGTGCTGGTGAACAATGCCGCGATCTACACCGCCAAGCCTCTGACCGACACCACTCCCGAGGAGTTGGAGACGATTCTGCGGGTCAATCTGGTGGGTGCGTTCCGCGGTATCCGGGCGGTGGTGGAGCCCATGTCGGCGGCAGGCGGATCCATCGTCAACATCTCCTCCCAGGCCGGACTGGAGGGCCTGATGGGCCACTCCGCCTACGGCGCGTCCAAATGGGGTCTGCGCGGCCTGAGCAAGACCGCCGCACTCGAGCTGGGCCCCAGCGGAATTCGCGTCAATTCGGTGCACCCCGGCCCGATCGCCACACCGATGGTGCCCTACCTCACCACTGGTCCCGGCAGTTTCCCGACGCTGCCGTTGCAGCGGACCGGCGCACCGGAGGAGGTCGCCGAACTGGTCGCCTTCCTCTCCTCGGACGCGTCGGCGTACATCACCGGCGCGGAGGTCACCATCGACGGCGGGCTCGCGGCGGGAAAGTTCATGCCTCCGGAGCTCCAGGAGGCTCCGTGAGCAATGGTGGGGCGGCAGCACGCGGACTCGGACGGCCCAGTGAAAACCGCGATGACATCGGGGCCTCCATGACGCCCCGCACCCGCGCTGTCATCGAGGCAGCGACAGCGGCGTTCCCGAGACTCGGAACAGACGTGGTCGACGCCGCCGAGGCCCGGCGACACCTGGCCTCTCGCCCATCCGCGCCCATCGATCCTATTCCGGTTGCATCCGTGGTGGATTCGGCCGTCGCAGGCACCGGCGGTGAGAACATTCCGGTGCGGATCTACACTCCGCGCAGCGCGGCAGGCCCCCTGCCGGTGATCATGTTCTGCCACGGCGGCGGATTCGTGATCTGCAGTATCGACAGCCACGACCAGTTCTGCCGATCGATGGCGAACGGCACCGGCGCCGTGGTGGTTTCGGTCGAATATCGCCGCGCACCGGAACACCGGTTCCCGGCCGCCGCCGAGGACGCCTACACGGTGCTGCGCTGGATCGCGGCAACGGCCGCGGAATTCGGCGGTGATCCCGCGCGGATCGCGGTCGCCGGTGACAGTGCGGGCGGCAATCTCGCGGCCGTTACGGCATTGATGGCCAGGGATCGAAGCGGACCGGCCGTCGCGGCACAGGTCCTGATGTATCCGATGCTCGACCCCACCCGCTCCAGCGCTTCCTATCGCGACAACGCCCAGGGCTATTTCGTCACCGACGATCATTTGCGCTGGTACTGGGAACAGTATCTGGGCGGGTCCGATGGCACCAACCCCTATGCCGCACCGCTGCTGGCCGATCCCGCGGGATTGCCACCGGCCCATATCGCGACCGCGGAATTCGATCCACTGCGCGACGAGGGCGAGGTGTACGGACGCCGGCTCGCGGCAGCCGGGGTTCCCGTCGAGGTACATCGCTACGACGGGATGTTCCACGGCTTCATGACCATGGGCGATGTCCTGCCCGACACCGCTGTCGCGAACGACCGGGCGTTCGCGGCGCTGCGGCGGGCATTCGGAGAGACGCGGGAGGCGCGAGAGTGACGGTGCAGCGGATCGGGCCGGCGTTTCCGTCCGAAAACCTCACGGCAACAGTCGAATTGCTCACCACACTGGTGGGCGCTCCGACGGTGGTCGACAGCGACCGATGGGCGCAGTTCGACGTCGGCGGTGTGCGTGTCATGCTGGCCGGCACCGACCGCGACGATGAAACACCGTTTCTGGCGGTGAAGGTCGACGACCTCGATGCGACATTGAATGACTTGCGCCACAAGGGATTCAAAGCGGAGGATCCTACCGTGGGACCACATGAGCGGCGTTGCACTGTGCATCCAGTTGGCGAAAAGTCCTGGCATATATCAATTTACGAACCGATTCCCTGAGGATGCGCGGTCGGTGGCAGCGCTCCCATCGACCGCCCGGCCGCTGGGGTCCAAACACCTGCCGTAGCGCATCCGGCGGCGCGGTCACCACAGTGAGCCAGGTCGGCGGCGGCGAAATACAAGTGCGCTCCGCTCCCGCGATCCCTACCGTGAACAGTGAAAGTCGTTCACGAAAGGATCACGAACATGTTTCCCGTCGAGCTGCGCGGAGCCAAGGCGCAGACGCTCATGTGGGCCCACGAGCACGAGGTCGAGCAGTCCGCGCTGCAACAGCTGCGAACCATCGCCGAACTGGAATGGGTCTACGGCGTCCGCGTCATGCCGGACGTGCACCTCGGCAAGGGGGCCACGGTCGGATCCGTCATCGCCATGAAGGACGCGGTCGCGCCCGCTGCCGTCGGGGTCGATATCGGCTGCGGCATGGAGGCGGTCAAGACCTCGCTCACCGCGTCGGATCTACCGGACGACCTGCATTCGCTGCGTTCCCGGATCGAGGCAGCGGTCCCGGTCGGGTTCTCCGCGCACAACAAGGCGGTGGACGTCACCCGATTGCAGACCGCGATCAACGGTCCGCGCGCCGCGGGCACCACACTGCGGGCGGGCTGGACTCGATTCTGGAGCGTGTTCTCGGATCTGGATCCGGCGGTGCAGAAGCGAGAGTCCAAGGCGCACAAGCAGATGGGCACGCTCGGCGGCGGTAACCACTTCATCGAAGTCTGCCTCGACACCGAGCAGCGCGTATGGGTCCTGTTGCATTCCGGTAGCCGGAACATCGGCAAGGAACTGGCGGAGCGGCATATCGCGGTGGCGCGAAAGTTGCCGCAGAACCAGGATCTGCCGGATCGCGATCTGGCGGTATTCCTTTCCGGCACAGCGGAAATGGACGCCTACCGCCACGATCTGGCCTGGGCGCAGGAATATGCGGCCCGTAACCGGGCGGTCATGCTCTCGCTGGTGTGCTCGGCGGTCCGCGACGAATTCGCCACGTTCCCCGTGCGTTTCGACGAGCCGATCTCCTGCCACCACAACTACGTGGCGGAAGAGGTCATCGACGGTATGCCCATGCTGGTGACCCGGAAGGGCGCGGTCCGCGCCGGGAACGGCGATCTCGCACTGATCCCCGGATCGATGGGTACCCGTTCATATGTGGTGCGCGGCAAGGGAAATCCGGCCTCGTTCCAGTCGGCGTCGCACGGGGCCGGGCGCCGGATGAGCCGTAACGCCGCCAAGCGGCAGTTCACCGTCGCCGACCTGATCGCACAGACCGACGGCGTGGAATCCCGCAAGGACGCCGGGGTGATCGACGAGATTCCGGCGGCCTACAAGGACATTGATACGGTGATCTCCGCCCAGCGGGACCTCGTCGATGTGGTCGCCACGCTCCGCCAGGTGCTGTGCGTGAAGGGCTGAGCCCGTTGTTCCGGCATGCCGAATCCGGCATGCCGGAACAACCCGCTCACTTGCGCAGTACCCCGACCATTCCCGCGCCCAGCAGCATCATCCCCGAGATGAGGGCGAACCCGTAGGTGACCCAGCTGTGCAGGGCCACCTGCATCGACGAATCGGCGAAGGGAATATCGCCGATCAGCCGGAAGGTGTCGTCCGGGTACAGAATGTGCAGGATGCCGGGGAAGATTCCCCACACCAGACTGGCCACGATCGTGCCGATCGGTGAGAATGCGGCCAGCGCCGCGACCAGCAGGAGCAGGAACGATCCGCCGACGATCTCGGCCGCCGCCGTCCAGCGGTCGGTGACCGCACCGACGATCACCCAATAGCGGATATCGGCTCCGCCCTTGGCGGCGAACGCAATTCCGATCGGAGTCACGATCAATCCGAACAGGACCCCCGCGGTGGTACGGCTGGTGACGCCGCGACTCTGGAACTGCGCACCGGGTGGGGACCATCCCGCCGGTGATTCGAACTTCTTCGCCATCGACCCGTTCCTCCCGCATTCGCGCACATGTCCGTTGACTCGTTGCCCGATCGTCTCCATTGTCGGTGCCGGCACGCGAAAATTCCCGTTGCCGTGCGGAAAACGTTCGGTGCGTGACCTTCCCGGTAACGCCTGGTTACCATCGGGTATGACCTCACCCGGCACAGCGTCCGCGCCGCCCGAGATTCCCGGCGTGCGCCGCGGATTCGTGGAGGCCCGCGGGGTACGTTTCCACGTCACCGAGGCCGGGCCCGCCGACGGCCGCCCAGTGGTACTGCTGCACGGCTGGCCGCAGCATCACTACGCCTACCGTCATCTGCTCGCCGATCCGCCGGCCGGACTGCGGCTGATCGTCCCGGATCTGCCGGGCTACGGCTGGTCCGGTCCGCCGCCGCACCGCTGGGCCAAGGAGGACGTCGCCTCCGATCTGCTGGCGCTGCTCGACGAACTCGGGCTCGATCGGGTGCTGCTGGCCGGGCACGACTGGGGCGGTTTCATCGGATTTCTCATGGTGCTGCGGGAACCGGATCGATTCGAGGGCTATCTGCCACTCAATATCGCCCATCCGTGGATCACCGCGCGCACGCTCGCGCCGCATATCTGGCGGTTTCTCATGTATCAGCCGCTGGTGGCCACCGTCGGCGTGCCACTGCAGCGGCGGACCTCGTTCATCGACCGATTGTTGCGCCTGGGTGTCGCCGACCGTGGCACCTTCACACCCGAGTTCACCCACGTCTACAGCGACCGGTTCCGCGAGCCGACGCCCGCCCGAGCGGCCACCGATACCTACCGCACCTTCTGGCTGAAGGAGCTGCCGTCGGCGGGCCGCCATCCGGAACTCCGGCGTGCGACGGTGCCGATCCGTGCCCTGTTCGGCACCGGCGACGCGGCCATCCACCATTCGCTGGCCGCCGCCGAAACCGCTCGCGCTGACGACTACACCATCGAATATGTCGACGGCTGTGGACATTTCATCCCGGAGGAGCGTCCGGACCTGGTCCGTGCCCACCTGATCGCATCGGCCGCGGAAACCGCGTAACTCGATACTCGGTCGGCATCCCGGCTTGCCGGGCTCGCGGTCCCTCGGCGCCTGCACGCGCGCCGGAATCCGAGCCACAGGGTTGCCTGCCGGGCAGCAGGCAGCCGCAGCTCCGCCCGCAGCGCCCGATGGAGCGTGCCGGACCCGGCACGGGGTGCGGCTGGGGGCGGACACTGGCCGGGTGTCGGGGGCCTCGGGCACGATGGAGCGCGTGACAACGACCGAGCTGCGCGAATCCGCCGAGGGCCTGCTGCGTGAACTGGCCGGTCCGCAGGCCAGGCTGCGCGAGGATCAGTGGACCGCGATCGAGGCCCTGGTGGTGCAGCGGCGGCGAGCGCTGGTGGTGCAGCGCACGGGATGGGGTAAATCGGCGGTGTACTTCATCGCCGCGCGGTTGCTGCGGACGCAGGGGCGCGGGCCGACCGTGATCGTGTCGCCGCTGCTGGCGTTGATGCGCAACCAGGTGGCGTCCGCACGCAGGGCCGGCGTGGTCGCCGAGACCATCAACTCCGGCAATGTCACCGACTGGGACGAGATCCACGCGCGGGTGGCCGCCGGCGAGGTCGATGTGCTGCTGGTGAGCCCGGAACGATTGAACAATCCCGACTTTCGCGATTCGGTACTACCGAAACTGGCCGCCGACGCCGGACTCGTCGTCGTCGACGAGGCACACTGCATCTCCGACTGGGGCCACGACTTCCGGCCCGATTACCGCCGCATCCGCACCCTCATCGCCGACCTGGGCGAGGACATCCCGGTCCTGGCCACCACCGCCACCGCGAACGACCGGGTGGTCACCGATGTGGCCACCCAGATCGGCACCGACACCCTGGTCCTGCGCGGCACCCTGGACCGCGAATCGCTGCACCTGTCGGTGGTCCGCATCCCCGACGCCGTCCAGCGCACCACCTGGCTGAGCCGCCAACTCGCCGAACTGCCCGGTTCCGGCATCATCTACAGCCTCACCGTGGCCGCCGCCCACGACCTCGCCGACGTACTCACCGACCACGGATTCCGGGTCGCCGCCTACACCGGCCGCACCGACCCCGGTGAACGCGAAACCCTCGAACAAGCCCTCCTGGACAACGAGGTGAAGGCACTGGTCGCGACCTCGGCCCTCGGCATGGGCTTCGACAAACCCGACCTGGGCTTCGTCGTCCACATCGGCGCCCCCTCCTCCCCCATCGCCTACTACCAGCAGGTCGGCCGCGCCGGACGCGGACTCGGACAAGCAACCTCCGTGGACACGCAAGCTACCGCCTCCGGCACCAACGTCCGTGCTGTATCCGATGCCGCACTCCCGGGCACCTCCGTGGACACGCAAGCTACCGCCTCCGGCACCAACGTCCGTGCTGTATCCGATGCCGCACTCCCGGGCACCTCCGTGGACACGCAAGCTACCGCCTCCGGCACCAACGTCCGTGCTGTATCCGATGCCGCACTCCCGGGCACCTCCGTGGACACGCAAGCTACCGCCTCCGGCACCAACGTCCGTGCGGAGGTCATTCTGCTGCCCGGGCCGGAGGATCGGCAGATCTGGAATTACTTTGCGTCCGTTGCATTTCCGCGTGAGCATGTGGTGCGGTCGGTGCTGGCCGCACTGAATTACGAGCGGCCGATGTCCACGGTGGCATTGGAACCTCTGGTCGAGCTCAGCCGCTCACGGCTGGAGATGGTGCTCAAGGTGCTCGACGTGGACGGTGCCGTGCACAGGGTTCGCGGCGGCTGGCTGGCCACCGGACAGCCCTGGGCCTACGACACCGAACGCTACGAACGGCTCGACCGTGCCCGCGCGGCCGAACAGCAGGCCATGCTCGACTATCAGAGCACCGGTGAATGCCGGATGAATTTCCTGCGTCACCAACTCGACGACCCGGGCCTGGCCGCGGACGCACCCGGCTGCGGCCGCTGCGACAACTGCACCGGCCACCGGTTCGACGTATCGGTCGCGGCGGAGGAGGTCGCCGCGATCCGCGCGCGCCTGGACCGCCCGGGGATCGATCTCGCTCCCCGCAAACAGTGGCCCACCGGATTGTCGAAACTGGGAATCCCGTTGTCCGGCAAAATATCCGATGGCCCAGAGGTCGGCCGGGTTTTGGGCCGTCTCAGCGATCTCGGCTGGGGTCAGCGGCTGCGCACCCTGCTCGACGCACCGGACGGCCCGGCACCCGACCACATCGTCGATGCGTGCATCGCGATACTGCGCGAATGGGATTGGGCCCAGCGCCCCGGTGCGATCATGGCCCTCCAGTCGGCCACCCATCCGAAACTCGCCGCCGACCTGTCCGCCCGCCTCGCCCATATCGGCCGCCTCACCGATCTCGGCGTCCTGCACACCCGCCCCGATCGGGCACCCGTTTCGGCCACCAACTCCGCCCACCGCGTCGCCGCCCTGTTCGACTCTTGGGAAACCCCCGACCTCACCGGCCTCGACACCCCGATCCTTCTGGTCGACACCCAGACCGACACCGGCTGGACTCTCACCCTCGCCGCCCGCACCCTCCGACTCGCCGGAGCCCCCGCCGTCCTGCCCCTCGCCCTGGCGACACCGACGTGAGCCTCGCCTGCCGCCGAGAGCGGGCTCAGACCACGATCAAGAGGGCCGAAACCCCCGCGGCGGCGGAGCCGACGCAGAAAATCCAGCTATCGTCGATCCGGTGACCAGTCAGTCGGCGCCCGCGGTGGAGTTGACCGTCGGCGAGCGCACGGTGCGCGTATCCAATCCGGATCGGGTGTATTTTCCCGAACTCGGGGCGACCAAGCTCGACCTGGTCCAGTACTACCTGAGCGTCGGTGACGGAATCGTCAATTCGCTGCGGGATCGGCCGTGCATGCTGCACCGGTTCCCCAAGGGACTGTCCGGTGCCAAGGTGCATCAGAAGCGGTTGCCGGCCGGTGCGCCGGACTGGGTTCCCACGGTGCGGGTACATTTCCCGCGCTACAACCGCTACGCCGATGAACTGTGTGTCGCCGAACTCGCCGATGTGGTCTGGGCCGTGCAGATGTCCACCGTGGAGTTCCATCCCTGGAACTCCCGCCGCTTCGATACCGAGCGCCCCGACGAATGGCGTATCGACCTCGATCCCATGCCGGACTGCCCGTGGTCGCGGGTCCAGCGGGTCGCCGAGGTCGCCCATGAGGTGCTCGACGAACTCGGCGCGGTGGGCTGGCCGAAGACTTCCGGCGGGCACGGTCTGCACATCTATGTCCGGATCGCGCCCGAGCACGGCTTCCAGCAGGTCCGTCGTGCCGCATTGGCCTTCGCGCATGCGGTGGAGCGCCGTGCCCCCGACGATGTGACCACCACCTGGTGGCGCCGCGACCGCGATCCCGCCATGTTGTTCGTCGATTACAACCAGAACGCCCGCGACCACACCATCGCCGCCGCCTATTCGGTTCGCGGCGTCCCGGCCGCGACGGTCTCCACACCTGTGCGCTGGGACGAGATTCCCGATATCGAGCCGAACGATTTCACGATCAACACGGTCCCGGCCCGCTACGGCGAACTCGGAGATCTGCATGCCGGCATCGACGACGCCGTTTTCGACCTGAGTACCTTGCTGGAATGGGCGGATCGCGACAGGGTCGAGGTGGATCTGGATGAAGTAGCCGACGAGTCGTGACGGCCGTGATCCGATCACGCCGAACACAACCCCTTCCCACCGGCCCGAATACGCGGAAGATGGCCGGGTGAGCACAGACGACGGCATTGCGCACGGCTGCGGACCGCGGCCGGTGCGGGAGCGTCGGCACGGCTCGTCCGGCGAACGCACGAATATCGAGGAGTACACCGCATGACCAGCTCAGCCGATCCCGTCCGCATCGCTCTCGCGCCGGTGACCACCGATCTTCTGGTCCGGGCGGTCACCGACGGCGGGGCACAGGTAGCGGAGTTGAGCGAGGCGCGTGCCCTGATCTGGGACGGCGGACCGGCCGACTTCCCCGCAGAGCTGCCCGAGTCGGTGGAATGGGTGCAGTTGTTCTCCGCCGGTGTGGAGGAGTTCTTCGCCGCCGGTATCTTCGAACGTCACCCGGATATCGTATTCACCTCTGCCGCAGGTGCTTTCGCCAAGAGCGTGGCCGAGCACACGGTGGCACTCCTGCTGGCCGGAGTCCGGTATCTGCCGGAACATCTGCGCGCCCGCAGCTGGCGGCAGAAGGAGTTCTTCCCCCATATCGGTACCCTCCGGGGCGCGACGGTAGCGGTGGTGGGCGCGGGCGGTATCGGCCGCGAGGTCATCGCCCTGCTGGAACCGTTCGGCGCCGACATCATCGCCGTGAATCGTTCCGGCGCGCCGGTATCCGGCGCCAATGTGACCGAAACTGTTCCCGCGCAACGCCTGCCGGAGATCTGGTCGCGCGTCGATCACGTCGTGGTCGCCGCACCCGCCACCCCGGGCACCCGTCATCTGGTGGGCAAGGACGAACTGGCCCAGCTGAAACCGCATTCCTGGGTGATCAATGTGGCGCGGGGTGCACTGATCGACACCGATGCACTGGTCGTCGCACTCGAGGACGGCAGCATCGGCGGCGCCGGTCTGGATGTCACCGATCCCGAGCCGCTCCCCGAGGGGCACCCCCTCTGGGATCTGCCGAACGCGATCATCACCCCGCACGATTCCAACCCGCCCCACCTGCGCACCGCCGCCTTCGCCGACCACGTGAGCAACAATGTCGCCCGCTTCGTCGGCGGCCGGGAACTGGTGGCCCGTATCGATCCGGCCGCCGGTTACTGACCCCGGATCACCACTACCACAGGGGAATATCGACGCCGTGCTCGTCGATCGGGCGCGGGCCGAATATCCGGCGCTGCGTCTCGGTGATCGCCACGTCGTTGATACTCGCCTCGCGGCGTGACATCAGTCCCGCCTCACTGAACTCCCACAGTTCATTGCCGTAGCTGCGCCACCAGCGGCCGGCATCGTCGTGCCATTCGTACTGGAACCGCACGGCCATCCGGTTGCCGCGAAACCCCCAGAGGCTCTTGCGCAGCGCGTAATCGTGTTCGCGTTCCCATTTGCCGGTCAGGAAGTCCACGATCTCCGCGCGCCCCCGCACGAAGGTATCGCGATTGCGCCAGATCGAATCGGAGGTGTAGGCGAGTGCCACGCGCTCCGGGTCGCGGGTGTTCCAGGCATCCTCGGCGGCCTGCACCTTGACGACCGCGGACTCCGGGGTGAACGGCGGGAAGGGCGGGCGGGATTCGGACATCGGCACTCCTGTCTCCAGGGTCGAGAACGGTCGTTCTCAACCATTGCGATACAGTAGGGAACGAACGTTCTCGATGTCAAGGGAGACAATCCGATGCCCGCCGCACTCACCCCGGAACGCAAGGCCGCCGACCGCGAGACGCTGCTCGACGCGGTCGAAGATCTGGTCTACGCCCATGGTGTGCGGGCCGTGGGGATGGACCGCATTCGTGAGCTGTCCGGCCTGTCGCTCAAACAGATATACGCGATGTTCCCGACCAAGGAAGATCTCGTCGTCGCCATGCTGCGTCGCCGCGACCGCCGCTGGCTGGCGTCCCTGACCGCCCACGTCGAACAGGTCGAGGACCCGGCCGGGCGCATACCCGCCGTCTTCGACTGGCTTCGCGAGTTTTTTGCCGTCCCGGGCTTTCGGGGCTGCGCGTGGATCAATATCCACGGCGAACTCGGCTCCGAATCGGAAGCCGTACTGAACGAGGTCCGAGCGCACAAGAACGCCTTCCGCGCCGCGATCACCACCTGGGCGGCCGCAACCGGCACCGATACCGCCGAGGCGATATATCTACTCGCCGAAGGAGCGATCGTCACGGCCGGTATCAGCGGCGATCCCGAGGTCGCCGATCGCGCCGGAGCCACCGCGGAACGTCTGCTCGGCACCTGCCCGACGTGACCCGGCGCAGCACGGGCCTCAGACCCACAGATAGATACCGAGCAGTGCCGCCCACACGACGATCAGCCATGCGTCGGTAGTGCTCCGCAACCACCGCGGTGCGTAGCGGATTTCCATGAAATATCGAATGATCAAGCGGCACTTGATCGCTCCGCGGACAACCACGGAGAGGACGAACTCGTGGCCGAGTGCGGCGCCGGCCGCGCCCTTCCCACCAGCACCCGCCTCGCTATCCCGCCGCTGTGGTCCACAAGGCGCTGATCGGCAGGCACGCGAGTTGATCGCCGAATGGAAGCCGCTGGTCGCCGCAATACAGTACGAACCCGGCGAGGAAGCGATCACCGAGACGACGACGGAGTAGTTGCAGGCCTCGAAAGTCATCGGCGCGAACCGTTTCGGCGGCCTTCACCTCGATACCGATAATTCGCCCAGCGTTGTCTTCGAGGATCGCGTCGACCTCGTATCCGTCGCGATCACGGTAGTGATGCAGGCTCGCCATCGTTCGGCTCCAGGTCAGCTGCCTGGCGAGTTCGCCGAGAACGAAAGTCTCGACCAGACCACCGGTAGTCGCATCATTGACGATTCCGGTGAGTAGGAATGCAACGAGACCGGAATCGGCGAACACCAGCTTGGGTGCTGCGATAGCACGGGTGGTCGCATTACTCGACCACGCGGGAATCAAGCGGATGAGGTAGACCAACTCGAGCAGCGCGACATACTCACGAACGGTGGTAGCAGGCATCCCCAGGTCGGACGCGAGACGACCGTAGTTGAGCAGCCCCCCACTTTGTGCGCCAAGCGCCGATATAAGGCGGCGCATATCGCTGATGCGCTGGATATCCGCCACTTGGTGAACGTCGCGGCTGATGATGTCGTCCAGGTAGCTCTTGAAGAACTGAGCACGTCGTCGCGGCACGGTTCGCCGAACCGCCTCCGGGTACCCGCCACGGGCAACCGACGCCAGATAATCTCTGCGCCGAAAATGGGAAGCCGCAACGTCAACACCGGCTCCTGCGGTGAAAATCGCATTGATGAATCCGTCTGGCGCCCCGACGATCTCGCCCTGCGACAAGGGGAACAGTTCGATGGTTTCCGACCGGCCCGGCAGAGCATCCGGCAACGTGCTCAGACCGAGCAACCGAGCCGAGCTGGTCAGCAGATACCGACCGGGGCGAGGATCGCGGTCCACCGCATTCTTGATCGCGAGCCAGAGCTCGGGGGCACGTTGCACCTCGTCTATCAGCATTGTGCCGGCGGCATCAAGGAATGCCAGTGGGTCCGCGAGGGCCGATGCCAGAGTTCGCGGGTCATCGAGATAGCGCCGGACTACGTCCGGTTTTCCTCTCAAGCTGTGTTCGGCCAGGGTGCTTTTCCCCGTCTGGCGAGCACCGTTGACGATGACGACCCGAGTGTCGCCGAGAGCATCCCCGACCTGCTCCGCGGCACGCCGAGGAAGGTATTCGATCCCTTCGCGCATACCCGGAAAATAGCACATGAGGCGTCGATCTGCCGAGCATACCGGCGTCGATCTGCCGAAGCTCGATCGCATCTGTTCCATCGACCGGACCAGCGATTCCTCGCCGTCGATCCCCGGGCGGCACGTAGGCTCGGCACTGTCAGACCACCCCGGACCGGAGGGAGTCCCGGTTGCCCGCCCTGCCGAAGTTGCCCCCGCTCCCCCTCGTCCGAGCCGTCGAAACCCTTCGATACGCGCTGAGTGAGGCATACCGGCGGTTGGCACCGGGCCCACTGTCGCTGATGGAGTTGCTGGCAGCGGGATGGCTGACGCAGGCGATTCACGCGGCGGCCGCATTGGGCATCGCCGACGAATTGTCGCGGGGGCCGCTCGACGGGCCGGAGCTGGCGCGCCGGGTGGGCGCCGATCCGGATGCGCTGGGGCGGTTGTTGAGGCTGCTGATCAGCCACGGGATCTTCACGCGGCGACGTGACGGACGCTATGCGCTCACCGGGCCCGCGCGGGCCTTGTGCCGCGACTCCCCCGCCTCGCTGCGCGATGCCGCGCTGTTCTTCGGGTCCGCGACCCATCGCGCGCATTGGACGCATGTGGTCGACGCGGTGCGCACCGGCGATCCGGTGTGGCTGGAGGTCGACGGCGCGCCGTTCTTCGAATACATCCGCACCGACCGGCAATTCGGTGATCTGTTCGACCGGGCGATGACCAGTATCGGTTCGCTCACCACCGAATCATTGTTCGCGGCATATGATTTCGGCCGGTTCGGCACCATCGTCGATATCGGCGGCGGACAGGGTGGCATGCTCACCGAGATCCTGACGCGAGTGCCGGCCACCCGCGGTGTGCTGTTCGACCTGCCCGATGTCGCTGCCACCGCGGCCGAACGATTCACCGCCGCCGGGCTCGACGGCCGGGCCGAGGTAGCGACCGGTTCGTTCTTCGACGTGGTGCCCGCCGGGGGTGATGCCTACCTGCTCAAACATATCGTGCACGACTGGCCCGACGAACGGGCCGAGGCGATTCTGCGGACCGTGCGCGCCGCGATGAGGCCCTCCGCACGCCTGATCATCGTGGAAATCGTTCTTCCCCAGGGGAATCGGCCACATCCGGGCAAGTACATTGATCTGGAGATGCTGATCAACAGCGGCGGCCGGGAGCGCACCGCCGCCGGCTATCGGAAGTTGCTGGCGCGCAGTGGTTTCGCGGTCGAGCGCATCGTGGAGACGATCTCACCGGAATCGGTGATCGAGGCCCGCCCGGTCTGAGATTCAGCAGCGGCGCAGCCGGGGCCGGACATCGGATTGCTGTTGCAGCAGGCCCGCCCAGTCATCGGCCATGACGCCGACGATCGACCACGCCACGCGGACCCGCTCGTCGCCGATGTCCCCGACAGCCCGCAGCAGTACTGTCGCGCGCACCTGCGCGGCCGCCAAACCGTCGACGGCGGCACCGAGGGACCGGGACCGGGCGGGCGCGGCGGTGCGCGCGCCGACCCAATGATCGATGGCGACGACGATTTCCCTGCGGCGGCAATCGATTTCCGCGACCCGCACCGGCGAGGACCGGCGCAGCAGATGAAGTTCGGCGAGTGCCCGCGCACAGCGGGTGACCGGATGATCGTCGGAGTGATCGCCGATATGTCCGCAGCAGGCGGCGAGTAATTCGTGTTCGTCGGGCAGTCCGCGATGGATTTCGTTAGCCGTGTCCGGGGCGCCCGTCCCCACGGCGCCCCGGCCCACCTCGGCGGCACAGCGGCCGCGTAGCCCGCCCGGGCCAATCCGCGCGGCGCGGCCGGAGGGCTGCGGTGCGGCGGACATCGGATACACCTCCGGGAGGGTCGTGGATGCACCCGACGCCACGAACGAGACATCGAACCGCGAGCCCGATGCGGTAAGGGCGAACCGCACCGGATCCGGTGCCTCGCACGATGCGAAGGGGGCAATCCTGCGGCGCCGGGTGCTACTTCTCAGCGTGCGCTTTCCCCGCGGCCCGGTCACTGCCCTTTCGGTGGCCTTCCGGTGCCATTCGGCACACGACGGCTCCCACCACCTGGGCTATCGCCAGGTCAGCGCCTGCGCGATGAGGATCGAATACAACACAAGTACGAATACCACAGCGGGTGCGACCGGAAATTCCGGGGGAGCCGAAAGCCGTGCTGCCGCCGGACCCGACGCCGCATCCGCGTCCGCGGACAGCGCCGGACCTGGTACTTCGCCCGGCCCGTCCGGAGCGGACGCCGTCGGCGAGCGTGCATCGAATCGGGCGACCGCGCGCAGGTGGGCCGATGTCGCGGCGAGCGGAAACACCAACAGCGGCACCGGCATCCACAACAGCAGCGCCCACGGCATCGGATACTCCCAGGGACGCACCAGGAGCAGATCCACCGCAACCGCGATCACCGCGAAAACACCGGTCGCCAGCGCACTTGCGGTACCACCCAGGACATTCGAGTAGTACCACTGTCCCGGCCACGAACCGTGCACGGTCTTGCGCGCGAATTCGAAGTGCAGGAAGGCGCCGGCGAAGATCACCGCGACCGCGGCGGTACCCCAATCGGATTCGACCTGACCGGTATCGACGGCCGAACGCACGATGTAGGCGATGATCCACAACTGCACCGGATAGGTCACCGCCAGATTCAGCAGCAGATTGGCGCGCACCGCAGCGGATATCGCCTCCAATCCCCACAGCGCGAGCCCGTAGAGCATCGCGGCGACCACCAGCACCGCCGACCACCACGACAGCAGTGCCGACACCACGGTCAGCCCGGCGGCGACCACCCCGATCGCGACCCACAACTCGCCGACGGTGATCGCGCCGCTGACCAGTGGCCGGTCCGGATGGTGGATCCGGTCGTAGTCGAGATCCTTGATCTCGTCGACCATGCGCAGATACAACAGCAGCACCGCGACCACAATGATCCGCACGGCCGTCGCCCATCCCGGCCGCCACGGCGAATCCGGATGCGACACAACAGCGGCGGACCCCTCGACCGCCGCCACGAACAGCACCGCGTACAGCAGATGGTGGGCTTCGTACCGCGCGCCGGTGAAGCGCGCGATCCGCGACACCGACGCGAGTGGCGACATCGGATCGGTGGCAGGCATATCGACTCTCACCGGCGGTCGCCTCCCCGGTCCACCGAACCCCTTCGGAGATCCCTCAGCATTCCGCCTCGCCGGTGTCGTAACGCAGGCCGATCCGCGCGGCGACCGCACCACACTGCCGGATCTCGCAGTCGATCTGTCCGGGAACGGAATCCGAGGCGTGTGCCACGGTCTCGGCGGGACTGTCCAGTTCCACGAACCGGTCGAACGAACTGGAGATCCCGAGCAGCCGTCGCGGTGGGGCCGGCGACATCGCCGTCACGGTCTGCCGGGCGGCCTCCAGCAGCAGACTGCCGGGCACATGATCGAGCGGATGATCGAACAGGATCGGATGACCGGTGTCGACGACCAGTGCCGCCGCCACCTCCCCCGCCTCGTGCCCGATCGCGCCGACCACCACATTGCGGATATCGGAACGCCCGACCGTCACCGGCTCCGCCCGCACACCCACAGGCAGCGAATCGCCGATCCCACCCATACCCATGCTGTCGCGGTAGCCACTGCGCAACGCCGTCCATCGCGACGGCGGCACCCAGGTGAACGAACCGTCCACGATCATCAATGGTGTTCCGCCGCACTCGATATCGAGCACCATATCGACGCCGTGCAGCATCTCACCGCGCCGATGCCGGCGCGAGATCTGTACCGACATCACCAGATCCGCGGGCGATCCGTCGATCCGCCAGCCCGGACCGGGCGCGACGGCGCCGTTGAACGATCGCACGATGAAGCCGAAATCCGGCGGCACGCCGAGAAATTCATGGGTGAGGGCGATCGCCGCCTGGCGAGCGGATTCCATCACGAGCATCGGATCGTATTCGACGTCCCAGGGCGCGCGGTGGTCGCCGTAGAAGGCGTGCATACGTGGTAGCTGGGCGCCGACGACGAAATCGTCGGGTCCGGTTCGCCGCAGGGAGGTGGCGAAGACCTCCGCCACCGCGCAGCGGTGTGCGAGATGCCGGGAAATGGTCTGTGCATGGCTCGCGGTGGCCACGGCCGGGGCGTCTGTCGTCATGGTCGGGCCTCCAACCAGTCGTGGGCGGATACGGGCGGCAGCGTCTGTCGCTGCCCGTCGTTGCGCATGGGCAGGACGAGGGAGCCGAGAACTATCACCGACCACGGATCGACGGTCCGCCCGGTGGCCCAGGCCCGGCGCAGCAGCAGGGCACAGTCCTCGTCCCGATCGGGATCGAAATCGGCGGGTACGTCATCCATATCGGTCAGCAGCCGGTCGACCGCCGCCGCGCGGGTGAAATCGCGTGCGGGCGTGCGGGAATACAGTTCGGCGGCCCGGGCGACGGCCGCACCACCGCGGTCGGCGCCGGTATTGATCTCGCGCAGAATCTCTTCGCGGGTGCCGGTATCGAAGTAGATCGCGAACTCCCGCAGCACATCCGCCGGATCGTCGGGCGAGTGCACGAGATTCAGCAGATAGCTGTGGCGTCCCAGCAGATACCGCAATTCACCCGGTTGCCGTTTACGCGGATCGGTCGGGCCCTTGGCCGCCGTGAGCCGCACCGGGACCGGCAGCGGTGCCGGATCGCCGGTCACGACCAGCACCAGCGCATCCGACATTCCGACGAGCAGATCCGCCAGCCGCCGCCGTTCCGGCGAGGCGATATTCCACGCGAAGTACCACAGCGCCCGCACCAGATTCCGGTCCACCGAGCAGATGCGCGCGGACACGATGCGAAACCCATTGTCCCGCAACCAGTTCACAGTTGGTTCGACCGCTCTGGCGACGATCGCGTCCGGCTTCAGCAGCAGCAGTGTATGCCGCCGGGCGAATTCCGCCGGGTCCACACCTGCCGCGTCGAGCTGGTCGACCGTCTCCTGAACGTAGGTGTCCTCGGCATATCTGGCCGCCTTGTCGGGCAGCGGGGTCGCCGCGGACAATAATTCCACCAGATTCACCGGCCACCTCCGACGGCCGGAGCGAATCGGGCCAGCACCTCGTCCACGGAAGGCAGCGGTTCACCGAGATATCCCGATTCCAGGCAGTAGTCGAGCAGTAATCGCAGGTAGGGCTTTCCGGTGGCGGGGCAGTCCCGGCCGAGCAGTGTGCGCGTGGCGGTGGTGTCGAATGCCGGGCGCCGGGCGAAGTAGCTCGTATAGAGCGAACCGATGCGCTGAAAATACTCGCGTTCCAGGGGCTCGAGGTCGGCCACCGCGAACGAGGATTCGGGCACGAAGGTCGCGACCCGGAAGGACGGATACTCGGCGAACACATCCGAGATCTCGCGCAGCGACAGCGCGTCGGCGCCGACGGCGTGGTGCGTCCGGCCCTCCGCGGTATCGAAATCGGTGACGGCGGCGGCGATCACATCGGCGACGAAATCGACCGGTGCGGGTGCGATGGTGGCGTCGTAGCGGCCGGGCAACGACCGCAACTTGCCCTCCACGATCAGCTTCACCACGGTGTAGAGGTTCTTGTATTCCCGGATCACGCCGGTCGCGGCGGTTCCGGTCACGATGCCGGGCCGCACGATCGCCCACCGCAGACCACTGCACCGAACGAGCCGCTCGGCACGGAACTTACTGTCCTCGTAGCCGTTTCCGAAGACCTGACCGACATCCGGATCGTCCTCGGCGACCACGCCCGACCGGATACCGCAGACGTAGGCGGTGCTCACGTACACCAGCGGTACATCCCAGTGCCGCGCCAGTTCGATCACCTCGGCGGTACCGCGGACGTTGAGCCGCTCGTATTCGCCCGGAGCGGCGTCGAATGCGGTGGTCGCGGCCGCGTGCACGATCATACCCACCCGCGCGCCGAGATCCAGCGCGCCGGCAGCGGACAGACCCAGCCGCGGCAACCGGATGTCACCGCGCACGGTCTCCACCGGCGCGGCCTCCGACCCGTCGTTGCGGATGATCCGGCCGTTGTCGTGCAACAGGCCGACAACCGCCCGGCCGGCCGCGCCGAGTCGCGCGACCACCTCCGCACCGACCAGACCGCCCGCCCCGGTGACCAGCACCGCGTCCCGCGCGCTCACAACCGCACCGCCTCGATCAGGGCCACCACATCCGCGATACTCCGCACACCCGCCAGCTGTTCGGGGCGGTAGCGCGGCAGCCCGAAGGCACGCTCGAGGACCAGCGTGAGCTCCATCAGCCGCAGCGAATCGAAGCCCAGATCCTCCACCAGGCGCATCTCGTCGGTGAGGTCCCCGGGCTCCTCCGGCGCCATCGCGGCCACGAGCTGCCGGACCTGCTGGGCCACCGTACTGTCCACATGTGTCATCGCGGGCCTCCGTCGTGCTGATGGGGTTGCTGTCCGCCCGAACCGAGCAGGTCACGGGCCTCGTCGACGGGCAGTTCGGTGTCGAGATAGGCGGCCGGCCGCAACCAGTCGTAACTGATGTCGAGGGTGCGACGCCACTGCTCGCCGGAGTCGAAGGATGCCGGAAACTGTGCCCCACCGGCGATGTCGCGCACTTCGGCGATCAGCTCGTCGAGGATGGCCAGTTCGACCGGGCCGTCCGCACCCGAATCCACGACCTCGGCGAAACGCACCCGCGCTGCCCGGCCGACGAGTTCGGTCAGGGACTCGCTGTCGGGCAGTAATGCGGCGAGGGTGGCCACCGGCGCCACATCCGCGGGCAACGGGTGAATTCCATAGGTGGACAACGCCATTCGCACGCACATCGCGATCGCGCGATGCGCCGCGATCTCGGCCACCGCGCCCTGTCCGGATTTGACCGCGCCCATCAGATCCTCGCGGGCGTTCTCCAGCACCACATTCGACCAGACCACCGCCATCGCACACCCCACGAACCGTTGCGCCGGCAGGGGCGACAGGGTTGCGATCGGACGGTCGGCGCCGCCACCCGCCAATCCGAGTGCGGGCACCCGGGCCGAGGGCACCGGCGTGAACGAGCGGACGGGTTTGCACATCGCCAACGCCGGATTCAGCGGCTCACCACCGCGCAGAGCCAGGCCGATGAATCCCAGCCGGACGAATTCGGCCAGTTCGGTACCGATCGCGGTCCGGCCCAGCAGATCGGCGACCGATTTGCGCGGGACGACCGATCGCCAGGCCGAGGCTCCCGCCGCCGACAATGCGAACACATCGTGATCGTCGCGGATAACGTGAACCCGATCACCGATCGGCCACGTCGTCACCCCGTCGCGCCGAGTGACCAGCACCCGGCCGGGATCGTCGGTCACCCCGTCGATGCCGAATTCCGCTGCCAGCGCGCAGATCTCGGCGATCGCGCGAATAGCGGTGGCCTCGCGATAGGCCCCGATCAGCCGTAGGGCCTCCGCATCACCATCCGCCGCGATCCGATCCAGTTGCCGCGGTAGCCATTTCGTTTCGAGATAGGTCTCCCCGCGGGTGGCGGCCCAGGATTTCACCGCTTGCAGCAGACCGTCGCGGGCCCAGCCCTCGGCCTCCTCGGTGGCGCCCATGGCGCGCAGCGCGACCGCGTACCACAGCGCGTGCCGGCTGCGCCGTGCCCACCAGTGCGCCACTGTCGCGGCGAAATCCGCGGTGGGCACCAGCGCCGCCAGACCGGCCAGATCGACCTCGGCTCCGGGACGGACCACGGTCGCGTTGCCGAAACGCTGACAGCGGTTGAGCACATCCTCGTCGAGATCGGCGATATCGGCGGCCTCGGCGACCTGCTCGAGCTGTGCCCGCAGCTGGGCCTCCGACCGGGTGCGGATCTCGATGCGGCGGCCGTCGGCGAAGACGACGGTCGGCAGCGTCGGCATGTTCTCCGCGCCCGGTGACACGATCAGGAAATCGATATCGGAGCCCTCGTTGCCGAATCCCTCCGCCAGCGACCCCTCGAACAAGGCGGCGGAATTCGGCGGCACCGTGACCGATGCCAACGCGGCGTCGAGCAGTTGCTCGATCCGTCCCGGCGCGAGTGCCGGTGCCGCGACGGAATTCGTGACGGCCGCATCGGCCGCCGGATGTTCGGTGGCGCCGTCCAGCCGGCCCTCGGCATACAGCTGCCACATATGTCTGCGACGCGGCTTACCGCTCGAGGTGCGACGGATGAACCCGCGCGGCCCGGTGACCACGGCGACCGTGCCCGCCGGGCCCAGCTCACCACGAACAACGGTGCGCGCCTTGGTGATCCAATCGCCGGGAGCGGTCTCGGCGAACAGTACGATGCCCGGCACACCGCTGCCCGCCAGCGCGACCGCGGCGAGTTTTCCCTTCGTGACGCCGGTTTCGCGTGCCACCCGCGATTCCACGTCCTCCATGAACACCGAGCGGCCCCGCACCTTCAGACTGGTGCCCATCCGGCCGAGGACGAATACCTCATCGCGATAACGGAATCCGGCATCTCCGGAGTACAGCCGGCCATCGGCGATCCGGGTGGCCCCGGACTGCTCGTCGGTGTAGCCCAGCGCGACGGAATCGCCGACGACGACCATCTCGCCGAGTACCCCGTCGGGAAGTTCACGCCCCTGTTCGTCGACCACCAGGACGGTGGACTCCGGGGTGGAGTATCCGAGACCGGTGATCCAGCCCGGACCGCTCACCCACTGTTCGTTCGCCAGTGCGGCCTCGGCGACCACGCGCACCGGCAGGCCGGGCCGCAGTGTCGCGGTATCCAGGCGCAGTGCGGTCAGCGGCCGGTCCCGTGCCGAGGAGGTGACCATGAGCGTCGCTTCGGCGAGACCGTAGGCCAGGGTGTAGGCGGTCGCCGAAAAGCCCTGTGCACCCGTGAGTTCGGCGAAGGCACGCAGATCGGCGACTTCGACCGGCTCCGATCCGACCGCGAGAGTGCGCCAGCCCGACAGGTCCAGATCCGCGATCTCCTCCGGTGCCACCCGGTGGGCCACATAACCGAGCGCGAACGACGGCGACGGTGAATGCTGGGCGTGCGTCATGGCCCGCAGCCAGCGCGCCGGATCCCGGACGAATTGATCCGGGCGCATCAGATACAGGTCCCCTTGGTTGGCGACCGCGGTCAGGAATGCCCCGACCAGCCCCATATCGTGATAGAGCGGCAACCACGACACCATCGCCTCACCGGGCCTCCAGTCGATCAGCTCGCTGATCATCCGGATGTTGTTGGCGAGGTTGTGCCACGTCACCCGCACTCCGCGCGGGTCGCCGGTCGATCCGGAGGTGAATTGCAACAGCGCGGTCCGGGCAGCCGGGGCGAGCACCTTGTCGGCGGTGGGCCCCGATTCGGTGACCACCACCGGGTCATCGGTGCGGCCCGCCGCCGTCATCACCTCGCGCACGAGCGTTTCCAGTTCCACCGAGGTGACGACCACCCGCGGCTCGGCCTGCACCAGGATTGCCGCGACATGTGAAATGTATTGCGCCATATCGGCGAACATCGGCGGTGCGATCGGCGTGAACACCCCACCGCACGCCCATACCGCGTAGAAGGCTGCGACACAGGGGAATCCGGTGGGCATGACCACACACGCACCGGCGTCCGCCGCGTCGGTACCCAGGCCGCGCTCGCGCAGCCGCCCGGCCACCGACCAAGTGAGCTCGGCCAACTCCCCGTAGCTGCGGAACTGCCAGCCGTCCTCCTCGTCGGCGAGATGAATTCCGGTGCCGGTAGCGGGATTCACCAGCCAGCCGCGGACCAGGGCCTCGTCGTCGCTCATCGTCTGCGAATCAACGGACATCGGGTTCCTCCCCGTCATCGAGCACGGTCACCGTGCCGGCGGTACCGTCCACGCGCAACGGCATTCCGGTACGTACGGTCCGGGTCACCCCCGGAATCTGCACCACCGTCGGCACGCCCAATTCGCGCGCGACGATGGCGACATGGGTCAGCGGGCTGCCGCGCTCGATCACCAGGGCGGTAGCCGACGGGAGTACCGCCACCCAGCCCGGATCGGTCCGGTAGGTGACCAGTACCCCACCGGCGACATCGCGCGGCTCATCCACCACTACCGCGAGGCCGGTGCCGATTCCGCCCCCGGACGGCGTTCCGTTGAACACCGAGCCCGCGGTGGCGGCCGGGGTATCGGTGACGGGCGCCCAGCCGGCGGCCGCCAATTCCGCGGGACCGAAGCCGTCGCCGTGGGTCACAAACCGTGGCGGCGCGACCAGGCGCGCATCGGCGGCGCGCTGCTGTTTGCGCGCCGCGACCACCGCTCGCAGATCGGCCGTCTCACCGCCCTCGTAGCAGCCTCGCAATTGCGGCAGCGTCAGCTGGAAGACATCGGAGAACTCGTCGATGATATTCCGCGGCACCAGATCTCGGCCCATGATCCGAATGGTCCGCTTGACCATGCCGAAGGCGCGGGTGCGGCAGAAGCGCAGACTCTCCCGATGCGCGGCGCAGCGAGCGACCTTGCGCCGCAATCGTTCGTAGATCGCGCGCCGCGGGCCACGCAGGTGCGCGTCGAGATACCGTTGCGCATCGTCGGCGGCACGGTCCTGCGGCTCCGGCAGTGCGGCCAGCAGCATGACGAACAGCGCGGACGGATCCTCGCGCAGATCCGGCGTCTCCAGTTTCAGCTCGTCCAGGCTGCGATAACCGTATCGGTCGATGTAGTCGTCGACCCGGGCGCGGAACTCGTCGTGGCCCATTTCCGCCAGCACATCGTAAACACCCTCCGGCGCCGTGGTTTCCACCACTTTGCGCAGCTCCGGATCGGCCCGCGCCAGCGCCGCGAGCGCGGACATCGCCCGCGCGGGCTCGGCGGACTCGATATCGGCGCCCGGGCCCGCGACCGCGTAGAGGAACCATTCCGGAGCCTTCGGCAGGAATATCCGGGTGAGCATGTACAGCAGTCCGGTGAGGGTGAGCAACATCGCGTCCAGAACCATCATCGGGCCCCAGCGATGCACGAGTTCCCGATCCAGCTCCCGGTAACGCGCATACGCCTGCGGGCCGGTGTCGGCGCTGTCGTCGTGCGCTTCGAAGGCGTCGTAGACCCGGTAGAAGTCGTCGAGAAATTCGCGCATCATCGCATTGATGCCGCGGATACGCCGCACATAGACGGCGGTGGTCCGGGCGCGAGCGATCAACCGGCTGATCGGATTACGGAAGCCGAATGGGCGCAACGTCTTCGCGATATCATCCGGCAGCGGTTCGGCGACCCCGAGTGCCGCCTCCAGGACCTTGCGGTTGAGCGGATAACCGGGCGCGATCCCCACCATCCGATACCAGTGCAGCAGGTTGTAGTAGACCCGGCCGTGAAAGTAGCCCAGCAGCACCGGCGTCCAACTGTCGGTCTGGCGCACCTGTTCCGGCGCCACCCCGAGTGACTGCGCGTAGCCCCGATAGACCCGGCCGTAGATATCGGCGGCGGTGGTGAAGGTCAGCGGCGAGGTGATGCCGTTGAAACTCTCGATGATGTTGGAGTTGTCCCAGATTCGCCGTTCACCGTCGGGTACCGATTCCCCGGCGCCACGCAACCGCGCCCCCACGGCGGTCGTGACCGGGCGCGCCTGCAGCACCCACAGTTTCCCGTCGGAGTCGAAGGCCCATTCCACATCCTGCGCCCCGTTCCCCAGCTCCTCGATCCGGTGGCCGAGTTCGACCACGTGCCGCAGCCGCACGGCATCCAGCGCGGGCCGCGCCCGCAGTTCGGGGCCGACGTCCTCAGCGACACAACCCTGTTCACCGTCGGCGCGGTACCGGATCGCCTTCTCACCGAGGATCGATTCCAGGACCGATCCCGAAATCTTGTCCACGACACAGGTATCGGCATCCACCGCACCGGATACGAGCCCTTCGCCCAGGCCGTAGACAGCGCTGACCACCATCCGATCGGTGGTGCCGGTACTCGGATCACAGGTGAATAGCACCCCGCTGACCTCGGCCGCGACCATTCGCTGCACCACCACCGCCGGAATCCCGGGCAACGCCAGGCCGTGTGCGAAGCAGTAGCCGATCACCCGCGGCGCCAGCGCCGACGCCCAGCACGCGGTCACGGCGGTGGCGATGGCCTCGGCACCGGTGACATTCAGAAACGAATCGAACTGGCCGGCAAACGAATACGCCGCACCGTCCTCGACCGCCGCCGACGAGCGCACGGCCACCGCCGCACGATCCAGCCGTCGCCACACCACATCCACCGCCTCGACCAGTGCGGTGGGTGGCGCGGCGGTCATGATGCTCGCCCGCAATACCGCACCGCGCGACAGCGCCTGGTCGAGATCCGTGGATCGGACGAATTCCGTGGCCGCCGAGACGATCTCGGGCGGCATCAGCTCGAACAGCGCCGGTGTCACCACCAGCCAGTCCGGCACCGGCAGCGCGGCCTCGCGTAACCGGCGCAGTCCGGCCGCCTTCCCGCCCCCATCGGCCGCATCCTCGAGACCCGTATCGGATCCGTGCACCAGCTCTCCCGTCGTCCTGACCGCATGCCTGCCGAGCGGTCGATTCGCAGAGTCCGCATACGGTGAATCTGAAATATATTCACTTCTGTGTGTCGGACGTCCGATGTCCGAAAATGCCCCGTCGAGCAGGCTGTCGGCGGAGCGTTGTCTCGATATACCGGGCGCGCTCATCGGTGTTAACCGAAATTCGAAACAAGATCGGCTGGCCGCTCGCCGGGTGCGCGGCTACGCTACGTTCAGGCTGGTGACGATCGGTGGAGGGTGTAATTCGGCGTGAGTTGGTCATTCACTCCGGACGAGTTCGCGCATATCTGGCGTGAGACCGACCTCGACCGCCATCCCTTCCCCCTCCGGATCCTCGAGACGCCCCGGACCGAGGACGACGCGGCGAAACTGCGCCGGGACCTCGACAATCGCCTGCCGCTCGGCGCGGACCCGGATCTGTCGGCCTGTCTGCGCATCCTCGCCGCACCACACACCCGGGTCATCGCGATCGGCGGTGCGCACAGCCCGGGGACCGAGATTCGCGCGATCGGGGCCGCGATCTACGACCACGCCGTCCTCGCGATCCAGGACCCCGGCCGCACCCCCGGATTCGGTGGGACGATCCGGCTGTCCATCGGCCACACCGGCAAACTCGGCGGCCGGATCGCGGCGCTGCTGCCGGAATGCCCGGCCGGCGCCGAACCCGCCCGCTCGGCCCCCTCGGCCGCGGTCCGCGACGAGGACCGGCAGCTGCCGGTACCGCCGCTGGCGCCGCGCATCCGCCGCCTGCTGCTCAAACCGCACACCGCCGAGGGACATATCCGGATCGAGGGCGGATTGAACCGGGAACGGCCACCGGCACCGCTCTACTACACCTGGATCAATGTGGCCGACGACGGCCGGTATCTCATCAGGGCGGGGGACGAGGTCCACATCGTGCCCGCGAACCGGCAGCAGATCGGCACTCATCTGCAGAAACGCATTCCGCGCTGACGCCGCGGCCGGTGGTCTCGCTCGCCGCCTCGTGCGGGCGCCGATGAGCCCTCCCCCGTTACGCTCGCTGCCTGCTCCGGGCTCCGACCCATTAGGCTGGACAGGACCGACCGATCTCAGGGGTGCGCATGACGATCGAGACCAGCCAGGCCGATATCGCAGGGTTCCTGCAGGCCGCGCGCGGCGGAACCGTCACCTTCGATCCGGCGGCCGCCCGCGGCTGCGCCGCGATCTATCAACAGCAGGCCGACCGGTTGCGCGAACTCCAGCAGCGCCTGGATTCGGTATCGGATCTCACCGGATTCGGCGGATTCTTCTCCGCGCAGCAGCTGCAGGCGGGCTTCGGCCGCAAGGCCCGTGACGCCGCCGAACTGCTCGATCAGTACATCGCCGCGGCATATCGCATGAAGGAGGCGTTCCTGATCAGCGGCGGGCTGTACGAGGAGGCAGACAGCGCGCATGCGGCGGCGCTGCGGGCCGTCGGTGCCGGGGTGTCGCGATGAGCGCCGAATTCCGGTACGGCCCCGCCGCCGCGCATCGCGATCCCGAATATGTCAGCGCGATGGAACATTTCGAGTCGATGACGCACGCGGGCATCCACGACGGCACCGAGAAGATCGATGCCGGTGAGATCCTGCATGCATCGCTGACCTGGCTGGAGGCTGCCGCCGCCCTGACCGGTTCGATGCCGTCGACCCGCTCCCATGCCGAGCAGACCATCGACGACGCGGGCTGGCGGGGCCCGGCCGCCGAGGCCGCCGCGGTGAGCGCCCGCAGCTTCGCCGCATCGGTCGACGAACTGGCCGCCGTCTTCACCGAAGTCGGCGCGCGATTGGGCGCGGTCTCCGGCGCGGCCGAGGCCGTCAAACTCGCGGTCCCACCCCCCGGCCATACCGGACCGGTCGGAGCGATCGCCCGCGCACTCGAGGCAGCGCACGTCCTCGATGCGGCAATCGCCGAGGAGGTCATGCGACAGGAAGCCATCCTGACCATGAACATGATCTACAAGCCCGCGTATTCGGCCGCCGGCAGCGGCGTTCCCGCCCTACCCGCCGTTCCGGACAACCCGGCCGCGAGCCCGGCACCCAGCGCTCCGCAGGCCCCCGGTGATCGGCCCCAGGCGGTCGAACCTCCTTCGGCCCCACCACAATCCGGGGTGGCACCGAGTGCGCCCCCGGCTCCACCCGCGGCGAATACGCCCACCCCGGGACCGACGGCACCACCACCCAACGGTTCCCCACCTTCTACACCTGCGCCGACCCCGGAGTCGCATGCGCCCGCACCCGCACCGCACCAACGGTGCCTCACCGTCCACACCGGCGCCGCTCCCCGAGACGCACGCCCCCGCGCCGGCCCCGAATCCAAACCCGCATCCAGCTCCAGTCCCCGAGACACACACCCCGGCTCCAGCTCCGAGCCAATCCCCCACTCTCCCAGCGCCTCCCGCCCCACCCGCAGGACCACCACCCGCGGGACCACCGCTGTCCGACCAGGACGGTCAGCCGGGCATTACCGGCCCGATCCCCGATACCAATGCGCCCACTCCGGACCAACCGGGAGTGTCCCCACCTCGCTGATACGCGCAATCACTCTCGGGCCCGGCTACACCCGCACCAGATCATCGGCGTGAATCACGGGACGCTGCATACCATCCGGCAGTTCGGAGGTGGAGCGGCCCACCATCGACTCGAGTTCGGTGCTGTCGTATTCCACGACACCGCGAGCGACCACCCGGCCGTCGGGGGCCAGTAGATCGACCACATCACCACCGTGGAAGCGGCCCTTCACACCCGTGATACCGGCGGCGAGCAGCGAACGCCGGCATTTCGCGACGGCCTTCACCGCACCGGCGTCGAGATGGATCGCACCGCGGCTGTCGGCGGCATGACGCACCCAGAATTTGCGCGCCGACAACCGCGTCGGGCGGGCGGCGAAAGCCGTGCCCACCGAGGCATCGGCCAAGGCGGTGGCCGCATCCGAAGCAGCGGCCAGCAGGACCGGCACACCCGCGTCCGCGGCCAGCCGGGCCGCGGACAGCTTCGACGCCATCCCGCCCGTACCGAGCGCACCGCCGCTACCGGCGATCACACCGTCGAGATCGGCACTGCCGCGCACTTCCGGAATGAAATTCGCACCCCCCCTGCGAGGGTCGCCGTCGTACAGACCGTCGATGTCCGACAGCAGAAGCAGCGCATCGGCGCCCACCAGATGCGCGACCAGTGCGGCCAGCCGGTCGTTGTCACCGAAACGAATCTCCTCGGTGGCGATGGTGTCGTTCTCGTTGACCACGGCCACCGCGTGCAGGGCGCGCAGCCGATCCAGGGTGCGCTGCGCATTGCGGTGATGTTCGCGGCGGGCGAAGTCACCGGCCGTCAGCAGCACCTGCCCGACCACCCGATCGAAGCGGGCGAACGAGGTACCCCACGCATGCGCCAAAGCCAGCTGACCAACACTGGCGGCCGCCTGTTTGGTCGCGAGATCCCTTGGCCGAGCGGATAATCCGAGCGGCGCGATACCGGCGCCGATCGCGCCGGACGACACCACCACCACATCGGAACCCGCCCGCATCCGCGCCTCGATCGCCTCGGCGAGCCGGTCCAGGCGGGCATTGTCGAGCCCGCCCTCGAGACTGGTCAGCGCCGAGGAACCGATCTTGACGACCACGCTGCGGGCGGTGCGGATTGCCTGCCGCGTCGAAGTCTTCTCCTGATCAGAATCCACCTGTGTCACTACAACACTCACTCACTAGAGTCGCCACCTGGCCGTGGCGCACGATTACCGGGGCCGTGGTCGCCCGCGCGCACCGATCGATCCGGCGCCGCGGGCCGTCACGGCTGGTCCTCGTCGTCGGACACCAGTCCACGACGTACTCGAGAGGCGTGCTTGCGCTCGGCCGCGGAGATGCGCTCGGTCTGATCCAGGCGCGGATCGGTGCCGCGGCCGGTCATCGTCATGTCCACGCCGGCCGAGACCTGCGGCTCCCATTCGAAGCTCACGTCCCCGATGGTGACGTCGGCGCCCGGCTGCGCACCCAGGCGGATCAGCTCGTTTTCCACGCCCAGCCGAGCCAGGCGGTCGGCCAGGTAGCCCACGGCCTCATCGTTGGCGAATTGTGTTTGGTGCACCCATCGTTCGGGCCGCTCACCGCGCACGATGAAGCCGCCCTCGACCTCCGGATCGCGTACCACCGAGAATCCGCTCTCCCCGGCCACCACCGGACGGATCACGGGACGCTTCGGCGCCGCCTTCGGATGCGCCTCGCGATATTCGAGCACCAGCTCCGCCAGCGCGAAAGTCAACGGGCGCAAACCTTCCCGGCTCACGGTCGAGATGGTGAACACCGGCCAGCCGCGTTCGGAGAATTCGGCGGTGACCATCTCGGCCAGTTCCGCCGCATCGGGGATATCGGCCTTGTTCAGAATGACTACCCGGGGCCGATCGGCCAGATCGCCCAGTCCGGCATCGGCGGCCAACGCCGGGCGATAGGCGGCCAGCTCGGCTTCGAGCGCGTCGACATCGGAGATCGGATCGCGACCGGGTTCCAGTGTGGCGCAATCGACCACATGCGCCAGCACCGCGCAGCGTTCCAGATGACGCAGGAAATCCAGGCCCAGGCCGCGACCGTCGCTGGCACCCGGAATCAGGCCCGGGACATCCGCGATGGTGAAGGTGGTCTCGCCGCTGGACACCACGCCGAGATTCGGCACCAGCGTGGTGAAGGGATAGTCGGCGATCTTGGGCTTGGCGGCCGAGAGCACCGACACCAGGGAGGACTTACCCGCCGAGGGGAATCCGACCAGACCCACATCGGCCACGGATTTCAACTCGAGGACGAGATCGCGCTCCTCCCCCTCCTCACCGAGCAGAGCGAAACCGGGGGCCTTGCGTGCCCGCGACACCAATGCGGCGTTTCCGAGACCACCCCGGCCGCCGCGGGCGGCCACGAAGCGAGTTCCGCCACCGACCAGGTCGGCCAGCACTTCTCCATCGGCCCCGACGACCACCGTGCCGTCCGGCACCTTCAGCAGGAGCTCGCCGCCCTGTTTGCCGTCGCGGTTACCGCCCTCGCCCGGTTTACCGCTGCCGGCCTTGGCGTGCGGATGGAAATGAAAGTCCAGCAGGGTGTGCACATTGGGATCGACCTCGAGGATCACATCCCCGCCATTGCCGCCGTTACCGCCGTCCGGTCCGCCGAGCGGCTTGTACTTCTCCCGATGCACCGAGGCACAGCCATGGCCGCCCTTCCCGGCGCGTACGTGCAGCACCACACGATCAATGAATTTGGACATGCCAGCTGGACCTCTGTGTTGGGTGGACGGTGGTGGCGAGCCTCCCGGAACGGCGAACGGGCCAGGGTTTATCTGCTAAACCCTGGCCCGCTTCGAAGAATGTGTGGAGAAGGCTCCGACGCGGCAGAGTTTCACCCACCCCGCCGGCTCCGCCGGCTCGCCATCCCCTAGGCCTGCGCCGGCTCCGGAACCACGATGTTGATGGTCTTGCGACCCCGCTTGGTGCCGAACTTGACCGCGCCCGCCTCGAGAGCGAACAGTGTGTCGTCACCGCCACGACCGACGTTCACGCCGGGGTGGAAGTGGGTTCCGCGCTGACGGACCAGAATCTCACCGGCCTTGACGGCCTGGCCGCCGAAGCGCTTCACGCCGAGCCGCTGGGAATTGGAATCGCGACCGTTGCGAGAGCTGGACGCACCCTTCTTATGTGCCATGGCTGAAAACTCCTCGATTCGAAACCGGGTGGTTCCGCTAGGTCGAAATTACTTGATGCCGGTGACCTTCAGGACCGTCAGCTTCTGACGGTGGCCCTGACGCTTGTGGTAGCCGGTCTTGTTCTTGAACTTGTGGATCCGGATCTTCGGGCCCTTGGTCTGCTCCACCACTTCGGCGGAAACTGCGACCTTGGCCAGCTTGTCGGCATCGGTAGTCAGCTCGGCGCCGTCAACCACCAGCACCGGCGACAGCGATACGGCCGTGCCCGGTTCACCCTCGATCTTCTCGACCTTCACCAGGTCACCGACCGCGACCTTGTACTGCTTTCCGCCGGTCTTGACGATCGCGTACGTTGCCATCGGTCGGCTGCCCTCTTTCCCTCAACTAGTGCATAGGCACTGTGCTCATACGGCCGCCCACCGGTGGACACCGGAAACTGCCGTACGACTGGTCTGATAGTCACCGCCGCCTCGGCGCTACGTTCCGCACCGGAGAGCTCGTTTCGAGCCGGATCTCACGACAGCGCAGTGCTGTCACCGGGCAGCGACTGACCAAGATTACAGGACCCCCACCCCGCAAACCAAACCGGGCCGAATTGGCCTCGCACCCGGCCGGTCCGGGCCGGCGGCCGACGCTCGCGGCGGGTCCGATCGACGTGTGAATGCCCCGCCCATGTTCGGGCGGGGCATTCACGTCGTTCGTTCTATCGCGGTCCGGCCGCTGCCCGGATCAGCTCGGCGTCTCCGGGGCACCGGCCGCCCGGCCCGCCGTGCGACGGCGGGTGCGGGGGCGCGGAGCCACCTCGGGGGCCGCGATGTCGTCCAGGCCGAACTTCGGGGTGTCGCCCTGCTCACCCTCGGAGAGGACGAATACCGAAGCCTGATTGTCGGTCGACAGCGCCGCGGTCGTGCGAGCCACCCGCCGGCGTCCGCGCCGGGGAGCCGGAGCCGACGGTTCCGCGGGAGCCGCGCTCACTTCCTCGGCCACAGGCTCGGAGGCCGCGGCAGGTTGAGCGGACTTCTCGGACCGGCGCCGCGATTCCCCGCCGCGCCGATTCGATGTTCCGTTGCGCCCGGACTTCTCCGCAGGCGCCTCGCCCGGCCCGGTTCCGGTGTCGCCGGACGACTTCTCGGCGGCGGCGACCGGCGCCTCGGTGGCCGCATCCGGCGTCGCGGCGACCGACGCCTCGGACTCCGCTACCTCCTGCGCACCCTCTGCGTTCGGATCGTCGGGGTGGTGCGCCGCCATCGCCAGCGCCACCGGGTGGGCACGCTTGGCGGCGGCTTCCTCCTCGTGATGCGGCTCCTCGTCGACAGGTGCGGATACCGCGGCGGGCTGCTGCGGCTTGTCCTTCTCGCGATCCTTGTCCTTACGACGACGACGGCCCTCGCGACGACCCGAACCGGCTTCCTCGGCGGGCGCCGTCTCGACCGGGTAGTTGTGCACGATGATGCCGCGACCGTGGCAATGCTCACAGGTCGTGGAGAACGCCTCGACCAGGCCGGTGCCCAGCTTCTTGCGGGTCATCTGCACCAGTCCGAGCGAGGTCACCTCCGACACCTGATGGCGGGTGCGGTCGCGTCCCAGGCTCTCGGTGAGGCGGCGCAGGACCAGATCCCGGTTGGACTCGAGCACCATGTCGATGAAGTCGACGACGATCATGCCGCCGATATCGCGCAACCGCATCTGCCGCACGATCTCCTCGGCGGCCTCGAGGTTGTTGCGGGTGACCGTCTCCTCCAGGTTGCTGCCACCGGAGCCGGTGAACTTACCGGTGTTGACGTCGATCACCGTCATCGCTTCGGTGCGGTCGATGACCAGGGTGCCGCCCGAGGGCAGCCACACCTTGCGATCGAGAGCCTTGGCGAGCTGTTCATCGATGCGCAGGCTGCCGAAGACGTCCCCGCCGGTGTTCTCGTAGCGCTCCACCCGCGACAGCATGTCCGGTGCGACGGTGCGAACGTAGTTCTCCACCGTCGTCCACGCTCGATCACCCTCGATGACCAGCTTCGAGAAGTCCTCGTTGAACAGGTCGCGAACGACCTTGACCAGCAGGTCGGGCTCCTCGTACAGGGTCTTGGGCGTACCGGACCCGTTCTCGGCCTGCTTCTCGATGGTCTTCCAGGTGGCCTGCAGCCGCTCCACATCGCGGGCGAGCTCGTTCTCGCTCACGCCCTCGGACGCGGTGCGGATGATCACCCCTGCGTCCTGCGGGACGATATCGCGCAGGATCTCCTTGAGCCGCTTGCGCTCGGTATCGGGCAGTTTGCGGCTGATTCCGGTCGAGGTCCCGCCGGGGACATAGACCAGGAAGCGGCCCGCGAGGCTGATCTGCGTGGTCAGCCGGGCACCCTTGTGACCGACCGGATCCTTGCTGACCTGCACCAGCACGGTGTCACCCGGCTTGAGCGCCTGTTCGATCTTGCGCTCGCGGCCGCCCAGCCCGGCGGCTTCCCAGTTCACCTCACCGGCGTAGAGAACACCGTTGCGCCCGCGGCCGATATCGACGAACGCAGCTTCCATACTCGGCAGCACATTCTGGACCTTGCCCAGATACACATTGCCGACCATGGACGCGGCACCGGTGTTGGTGACGAAATGCTCGACGAGGATGTTGTCCTCGAGCACCGCGACCTGAGTAGTGGCACCGGCGTGGGTGTGATCGGCGGTCACCGGGAAAGACTTCTCCCGGACGACCATGACCCGGTCAACCGCCTCGCGACGCGCCAGGAATTCCGATTCGGTCAGGATGGGCGGGCGGCGACGGCCGGCCTCGCGACCGTCCCGCCGACGCTGCCGCTTGGCCTCGAGCCGGGTGGAGCCGCTGATGCCCTGCACCTCGTCGACGGCGCGGCGCTTGTTCCGCGGTTCGCGCTCGTGCACGACGGTATTCGGCGGATCGTCGTCGGAGGTGGCGGTCTCCGACTCGTTGTCCTCACCGCCCTTGCGACGGCGACGGCGACGGCGACGGCGGGTCGATCCGTCCGGTGCCGACGACGAATCGTCGTCGTTGTCCTCGGCCTGCTCGGCGTGGCTCTCGTCGGCGGACTCGCTGTCCTGCGCGTCGGTGTCCTCATCATCGGACTCGTCATCTGAGTCCTGCTCGGAGTGCTGCTCACCACGGCCCCGGCCGCGACCACGACGGCCCCGGCGGCGACGGCGGGAGCGACCACCGTCGTCCTGCTCGTCATGGGACTGCTCCTCGTCCCATTCGGAACCGGATTCGGTGTCGGCCTCGGCGGCGGTCTGCGACTGCTCGGCGTCGGCCGCCGACTCCGCGGCCTTCTGCTCGGCAGCCTTGGCCTTCTGCTCGGCGGCCTTCTGCTCGGCCGCTTTGTGCTGGGCGGCCTTCTGCTCAGCGGCTTCCTGCTCGGCGGCCTCCCGCTCTGCCCGCCGCTTACGCCGCATCTCGTCGGCGGCGGCGGCATCGGGCGGCAGGAACAGCGGTGCGGCCACGATGCTCGGGGCCTCGAAGACCGCCGACTGCTCGGGCGCCGGTACGGAGCGATGGAAGGGGCTGGTGAACAGCGAGGTGTGCGGTGCCGCAGCGGACTCCGGAGCCGACGGCTCGGCGGGCGCGATGACACCGTTGGCCGCGCCGGTTTCAGGCGCGGTGGACTCGGGCGCCGCAACCACGGGCTCCGCGGCGACCGGAGCCGCGGACTTCGGTGCTTCAGGCTCCGGGGCAATGGACGCGACGGCATCCGGCGCGATATCTCCGGAAGCCACCGGCTCGTCGGTGACCGTCGGCTCGGCGCCCCCGGCGGTTGCCGCCGGGGAATCGGCGACGGACGCGGCTGCCGGGGATTCGCTCGCGGCCGGTTCGGCCACGGTTTCGGCGGTTGGTTGGGGGGCCAGGGCATCGCGCACCGATTCGGCGACGGTCCGGTCCAGGTTGGATTGGGCGCTGCGTGCTTCGGCACCCAGTTCTGTCAGGTGAGCAAGGATACGTTTGCTGGTGGTTCCCAGAAGCTTCGCCAGCGCGTGTACCCGGATTCGTTCCGGCAACTGCGCTGCCTCCCCTTCCCCGGCCACCCCGTTCGAGGTGGATTCACCATTGGTTTGCGACGTTCCCTGCGGCTCTTGATCGGCCACGAAATCTCCTCGGGCCCCCGGGCGCGTCCCACTCGTACGAGAGTGACGCGGCCGACGCGGGGGCGTTGTCCGCTCGCCTCGCACCCGGTGGGCGCGAGGTCTGATGGTCTCGCCCCGCGTGCCCGGTTATCACCTGTCGTACGTCGTTCGGGCTAACTGGTCACGCGGCGCCTGGCTGTTGGCTTCACACCTGAACTCGAGCGCTCATCCAGCGTGCCGCCGAACAGCCGAGTCTTGTTAACCGTCCGGGGGCAGCGATGATCGGCGTCGAGCCGCGGTGCCATTCGGTTGCTCTCGCCACCTGCCGCGATGGGTAGGCATCGATCACATCCGCTGTCAGTATCCCATACCCGGCGCCACAGGTTCGCCATCGGCGCTCCCGTACTCCGATTCCACGCCCCGCCGAACGCCGGATTTCTACATCTGAGTAGGTAATTCTCCGGGAAATTCGCCACCACTTAGTTCCGGCCCGACGACGGCGATCCACATTCGCCGAGCGGTCGGCAACCTATCGTCGATCCGCCGGCCGATACGTCCTATCGGGCGGGTCAAGGAGCACCTAAAGCAGCGACCATCCGCTCGCCTCCCGACCCGCCACGCATGGAGCGTTTCCGAGGCAGTGCTCCCGGGTGGGTTGGCGGCCGTCTCGCCGTTCGGGTGCCGCTGCGTAGGCCACGAAGGAGCAAGCAGCGGTACCCGAACGGCGAGACCACTGGGCCGCCAACCCCGGCCGAGCGAAGCGAGGCCAGACCAACACCGCGCCGCCAACCCCCGCCGAAGCGAAGCGGAGGCAAAAATACTAGAACCAGAGCGCGATTTCGCGCTTGGCGCTTTCCGGGGAGTCTGAGCCGTGGACGAGGTTGAACTGGGTTTCCAGGGCGTAGTCGCCGCGGATGCTGCCGGGGACGGCCTTCTCGACCGGGTCGGTGCCGCCGGCGATCTGCCGGAAGGCGGCGATGGCACGGGGGCCTTCGAGGATGGCCGCGACGACGGGGCCGGAGGTGATGAATTCGATCAGCGAACCGTAGAACGGCTTGCCGTCGTGTTCGGCGTAGTGGGCGGCGGCAAGTTCTTCGGAGACCTGCTCGAGCTTCAGGGCCGCGATCTTCAGGCCTTTGCGTTCGATGCGGGTGATGATCTCACCGACCAGGCCACGGGCCACGCCGTCCGGCTTGATGAGAACCAACGTCTGCTCAGTCACGGCGACACTCTAACCGGCGGCCGGGCGGTATTCCGAACCGAGCGGTCAGGATGAGCCCTGCATCCGCTGGCTGGGCAGTAATCCCTGGTCCATGCGGCGTTTGACATCGGAGCGCAGGAAGAGGATGAAGATCCAGACGGCAAGGAAGACCACACCGATTATCAGGATCGACAGGTGGATGAGACCGCCCACCAGCACGAGGACCTGCAGGCCGAGATTGAACGGCACCGCCCACGATCGCCGCTGCAAGCCGGACCCGGCGAACATCAGGACGGCCAGCCCGACCAGATAGGTCAGCGACCACCAGCTCAGCCCGCCGCCGACGGTCCCGACCACCGGCAGCGCCAGCAGGACGGTGATGGCTTCCAGGATCAGGGAACCGGCCATCACGCCGCGGAAACCCTTCCACGGGTCGGTCGCGGGCGCGGGGATACCGGTCCGTGCGCCGCTCTCGCCGTCGTGGGTCTCGTCCTCGCTAGCCACGTTGCCTCCTCGAACCCATGATGCCCCTGTTCACGCTGTATCCGATGCCGCGTTCACCAGGGCCTGCGTGGTGACGCACAAGCTACCGCCTCCGGACCGCGTGCTCACGCTGTATCCGATGCCGCGTTCGCCAGGGCCTCCGTGGTAACGCACGCTGCCGCCTCCGGCCCGCGTGCTCACGCGGGGGCCTTCCCGAACAGCGAGCGCGCCGCGCCCGCGGTGACCACCGAGCCGGTGACCACGATGCCCGCGCCCGAGACGGGTTCGCCCGTGTCGCCGGCCTCCTCGGCGATCGCGGTGGCGGTTTCGACTGCGTCGGCGAGGCTGCCCGCGCTGACGACACGCTCGTCGCCGAATCTCTGAACGGCCAGATCGGCGAGTTCATCGACATCGAGGGCGCGTGGCGAGCCGTTGGTGGTGACGACGATCTCGTCGAGGACCGGCTCGAGCGCGGTGAGTATTCCGTCGGCGTCCTTATCCGACAGGACGGCCACCACGCCCACCAATTTGCGGAAGTCGAATTCGCTGGTCAGGGTGTCGGCGAGGGCTCGGGCGCCGGCCGGATTGTGCGCGGCGTCGATGAAGATGGTGGGCGCGTTGCGCATTCGTTCCATCCGGCCGGGGCTGGCCACGGCTGCGAAGCCGGCCCGCACCGCCTCGATGTCGAGTTGTTTCTGCGCACCGGCACCGAAGAACGCCTCGACCGCGGCGAGCGCGAGCGTGGCGTTGTGCGCCTGATGTTCGCCGTGCAGCGGCAGGAAGATCTCGTTGTAGACCCCGCCGAGCCCCTGGATCTCGAGGACCTGCCCGCCGATGGCGATGCTGCGCGACAGCAACCGGAATTCGGAGCCGGCGCGCGCGACCGCGGCGTCCGCGTCGACGGTGCGGCGCAGCAGCACCTGCATCGCCTCGGGTTCCTGTTCGGCGATGATGGTGACGGTGTCGCGAGGGATCAGCAGATCCTGAGGCGAGGACTTGATGATCCCGGCCTTCTCCCCTGCGATCGAGGTCAGATCGGGGCCGAGGTAGTCGGTGTGGTCCAGCCCGATCGGGGTGATCACCGCGACCTGGCCGTCGATCACATTCGTCGCGTCCCAGGTACCGCCCATTCCGGTTTCGACGACAGCGACGTCGACCGGTGCCTCGGCGAAGGCTGCGTACGCCATGGCGACCAGGATCTCGAATTTACTCATCCGGGGTCCCGGTGCGCCGAGCGCGCCCTCGACCGATTTCGTATCGACCATCTCGACGTAGGGCAGCAGCTCGCGGTAGAGCTCCACATAACGCGCGGGTGTGATGGGCGCATTGTCGACGGCGATGCGTTCGGTGGCCAGTTGCAGATGCGGGCTGGTGAAGCGCCCGGTCCGCCGATGCAGCGCGGTGAGCAGTGTGTCCACCATGCGAGTCACCGAGGTTTTGCCGTTGGTCCCGGCGATATGGATGGCCGGATAGCTCTGCTGCGGCGAACCGAGCAGATCCATCAGCGTCGCGATCCGGGTGAGCGACGGTTCGATCTTCGTCTCACCCCAGCGCTGGTCGAGTTCGGCCTCGACCAGCGCCATTTCGGCGAGATCCACCGGTGACGGACCGGTGCCCAGCGCGTCCTCGCCGCTCACTTGGCCCCCGGCTCCGCGATCTGTGCCAGCCGCGCGCCGATCCGCGCCACTTCGGATTCGGCGACCTCGCGGCGGGTGCGGATCTTGGCGACCACGTTGTCGGGCGCCTTGGCCAGAAAATCCTCGTTGCCGAGTTTGGCGGTGGTGGCGGCGAGATCTTTCTGCGCCACGGCCAGATCCTTTTCCAGGCGGCGGCGTTCGGCCTCGAGGTCGACCGTGCCGGAGGTGTCGAGTTCGACGGTGACGGTGGCGCCGGACAGCCGCACCTCCACCGCGGCGGTGGCGGCGAAATCGGCGCCGGCCTCGGTGAGCCGGGCCAGACTGGCGATCTCACCGAGTTGCCCGGTCAGGTCGGCGGCCTCGATACCGGCGAGCGTGGCGGCGACCTTCTGCTTATCGGTCAGGCCCTGATCGCTGCGGAAGCGGCGGATCTCGGTGACCAGCTTCTGCAGGTCCGTGATGCGCTGCGCGGCAACGGTATCGGTGGCGGTACCGGCGGCCCGCGGCCAGGCGGCGATCACCAGCGACGCACCCGCCTCGCCGGCGGTGAGCACCTGCCACAGCGATTCGGTGACGAACGGGATGGCCGGATGCAGCAGGCGCAGCACCGAATCCAGCACGGTGCCGAGCACGATCCCGGTGCTCGCGGCGCGTTCCTCGGACTCCGCGAATTGCACCTTGGCGAGTTCCAGGTACCAGTCGCACAATTCGTCCCAGGCGAAGTGGTACAGCGCCTCGCAGGCCTTGCCGAATTCGTAGCGGTCGAACGAGGAGTCCACCTCGGCGCGGACCTCGTCGAGCCGGTCCAGAATCCACCGGTCGGTATCGGTGAGGGTGGCCCGCTCCGGCAGCTCGCCCGGCGTCGCACCGTTCATCAGCGCGAACTTGGTGGCGTTGAACAGTTTGGTGACGAAGTTGCGCGAGGCCTGCACATGCGGCGGGCCCACCGACAGGTCGCTGCCGGGCTGGGCGCCGCGGGCGAGGGTGAATCGTGTTGCGTCGGCACCGTATTCGTCGATCCACAGCAGCGGGTCGACGCCGATGCCCTTGGACTTGGAGTATTTGCGGCCGAATTCGTCGCGAATGAGGCCGTGCAGGAACACATCTCCGAACGGAACCTGCTTCTGCCGCGGGTCCTTGCCCGCGGCGATAACCGGATCGTCGGAGACGAACATGCCGAACATCATCATCCGGGCGACCCAGAAGAACAGGATGTCGTATCCGGTGACCAGCACACTCGTCGGATAGAACTTGGCCAGCTCCGGGCCGGCGTCCGGCCAGCCCATGGTGGAGAAGGGCCAGAGACCGGAGGAGAACCAGGTGTCGAGGACGTCGGGGTCCTGCACCCAGCCCTCGGGGGCCTGCTCGTCCGGGCCGACACACACGGTCTCGCCCTCGGGGCCGTACCAGATCGGGATGCGATGTCCCCACCACAGCTGCCGGGAGATGCACCAGTCGTGCATGTTGTCGACCCATTCGAACCATCGCGGTTCCTGGGAGGCCGGGTAGATCTTCACGTCGTCGTTGCGGACCGCGTCACCGGCAGCCGCGGCCAGCGACTCGACCTTCACCCACCACTGCATGGACAGGCGCGGTTCGATCGGCTCGCCGGAGCGTTCCGAATGACCGACGCTGTGCATGTACGGCCGTTTCTCGGCGACGATGCGACCCTCCCCGGCCAACCGCTCGCGAATCTTGACCCGCGCTTCGAACCGGTCCATGCCGTCGAATTCGGTTCCGGAATCGGCGATCTTGCCGGTCTTGTCCATGATCGTCGGCATCGGCAGGTTGTGCCGCAGGCCGAGTTCGAAGTCGTTGGGGTCGTGGGCGGGGGTGATCTTGACTGCGCCGGAACCGAATTCGGGATCCACGTAGTCGTCGGCCACGATCGGGATCTGCCGACCGGTAATGGGGTGGTAAACCGTGGTGCCGATCAGCGCGCGGTAGCGCTCGTCGTCCGGATGGACCGCGACCGCGGTGTCGCCGAGCATGGTCTCGACCCGGGTGGTCGCCACGACCACGTGCGGTTCGTCGTCGTCGAGGGAGCCGTAGCGCAGCGAGACGAGCTCACCCTCCACATCCTCGTATTTCACCTCGACGTCGGAGATGGCGGTCTCGAGCGCCGGCGACCAGTTCACCAGCCGCTCGGCCCGGTAGATCAGCCCGGCGTCGTAGAGGCGCTTGAAGATGGTCTGCACGGCCCGGGACAGGCCCTCGTCCATGGTGAAACGGTCGCGGCTCCAGTCCACGCCGTCACCGAGCCTGCGCATCTGGCCCTGGATGGCGCCGCCGGATTCGCGCTTCCAGTCCCAGACCTTCTCGATGAACAGTTCGCGGCCGAAGTCCTCTTTGGTCTTGCCGTCGGCGGCGAGTTGCTTCTCCACCACGTTCTGGGTCGCGATACCGGCGTGGTCCATACCGGGCAGCCACAGCACCTCATAACCCTGCATGCGCTTGCGGCGGGTCAGCAGGTCCATCAGGGTGTGGTCGAAGGCGTGGCCCATGTGCAGATTGCCGGTGACGTTCGGCGGGGGCAGCACGATCGCGTAGGGCGGCTTGTCACTCGCCGGGTCGGCGGTGAAGTAACCGGCCGCTACCCAGCGCTCGTACATGTCGGCCTCTACATCGCTGGGGTTCCAGCTCTTGGGGAGGGCGTCGGCACGATTTCGCGAGGTATCAGGGGCTGCGCTGGTCACCGTGCGATTCTACGGAGTTGAATAGCAGGCCTCGACGCGGCCCTGCTCACCCGGCGCACCGACTGCCGCCGAGGTGATCCGGAACGGAAGTCCGGGAAGATGTAGGGCGGGGTTTTCGGCGGATGAGGGACACCGAAAACCCCGCCCATGCCTTCGAGACTACCGCCGATATCGGCCCGATACACCATTCCAAAGGCAATTCTCAGCTTTTGCCCGAATCCATTGTGCAGGTGAGGGTTTGCCTCTCAGGAAGCTCGCAGATTCGACGGCCGAACCCGGAGCGCGCCGGAACAGATCAGCGCCGTTCAGGGCACCAGCACCGCGAGTGCGCCCGGTTCACTCCGGAAGGTAGCCGGTAACCGGCCCGCCGGATCACCGTCCGCGGTCGCCGGGACCGCCGCGGTGAGTGTGATGGCGCTCGCGCGGTAATGACCCACCGCCGGGTGGTCGATGCGCTTGCCGGCCGCCAGTGCCGGCAGCAGCCGCATCATCTGAATCCGCGACATGGTGCCGACCACGGTGAGGTCGAGCAGGCCGTCGTCGACGACGGCATCGGGGCAAATGAGCATCCCGCCGCCGTAGGTGCGGGTATTGCCGACCGCCACCATCACCGCCTCGGTCTCGAATATCCGATCGCCGGAGCCACCGGGCTCCCCCGACAATTCGATGCGGTACGGCATGGCGAGTTGCCCGAGTAGTTCGGGTACGGCCGCGAAGGAGTAGCGCAGCGATCCCTTCGGCCGGCGCATGCGATTGGCGCGCAACGTGACTCGCGCGTCGAATCCGGTTCCGGCGATGGTCGCGAACCGCATCGGCTGGCCGATACCCCAGCCGTGCGGGTTCCCGGGATCGGGGGTGGACTCGACCGAGCCGAGATCGATCGTCCGGACCGAGCCGGCGAGCACGATATCGGCGGCCGCCCGCGGATCGTCATCGGGCACATCCAGTTCGCGGGCCAGATCGTTGCCGGTACCGCCGGGCAGCAGTCCCAGCGGAACCCCGGTACCCGCGATCGCCTGCAGGGTGACACAGACCAGCCCGTCACCACCGGCGCAGACCACGGCATCGGGCCGATCGGAACCGCGCACCGAATCGCGCACGAGGCGAACGGTTTCCGCCGCGCTGGCACCGCGAATCTCGCGCACCCGCACATCGCGCTCGGCGAAGCGCGCGGCGGCGGCCGCGGCGGCCGCCAGACCCCGGCCGTGTCCGGAATGCGGATTGGTGACCATCGCGACCGAGCGGATCGAGTGGGCGCTCACGGAATCAGCTTGCCGGGGTTGAGGATTCCCGCCGGGTCCACCTCGTTCTTCACCGCGCGCAGTATTCGCGCACCCAGGTCGCCGATCTCGTCGGTCATCCACGGGCGATGGTCCGCGCCGACTGCGTGGTGATGGGTGATCGTGCCGCCGTTCGCGACGATCGCGTCGCCGACCGCGCGCTTGGCCCGGGCCCACTGCGCCGACGGATCGTCGGCCTGTTTGGCGACGATGGTGAAATACAGCGAGGCACCGGTGCTGTAGGTATGCGAGATATGGCACATGACCAGTGCCGGAGTGCCCTGCGCACCGAGCGATTCGGTGAGCGCGGTGGTCACCGCCGCCTTCAGGTGCTCCACATTCGACCAAACGGTCGCCGTCTCCAGGGTTTCGCACAGCACTCCGATATCGAGCAGCGCGTCGCGCAGATAGGGCGCGCCGAAACGGCCGTGCTCCCACTCCCGCGCGGGCTGTTCGCCCAGCGCGGTGCCGCCTGCGGCCGACAGCAGTTCGGACGCTTCGGCACTGCGGGCCGCGACATGCGCCGCGGTGCCCTCGAACGTGGTGACGGCCAGGCAGCCACCCACCGGGGCGCCACCGATATCGCCGGATCGGGCCAGGTTCAGCCCGGTCTCGGCCTCGTCGGACAGGCGAAGCACGGTCGGTGCCGCGCCGTTCTGGACCACCGTCCGCAGGGCGGCGGCGCCGGTGGCGAAATCCGGGAAGGTCCACGCGTAGTACGCCGTCGCGGCCGGAACCGGATGAACGCGCAACGTCACCTCGGTGATGACACCGAGCGTGCCCTCCGAACCGGAGAACAGTTCGCGCAGATCGGGTCCGGCGGCCGAGGCGGGTGCGCGGCCGAGATCGACCGTGCCCGTCGGAGTCGCCACCTTCAGACGCATGATCATGTCGTCGAACCGGCCGTATCCCGCCGATGCCTGTCCCGAGGAGCGGGTGGCCGCGAATCCGCCGATACTGGCGAATTCGAAACTCTGCGGGAAGTGGCCCAGTGACAATCCGTGCGCCGCAAGCGCTTTCTCCGCCTGTGGACCGGTGAGCCCGGCGCCCAGGGTCGCGGTCAGGCTTACCGGGTCGACCTCGGTGAGAGCGTCGAGCCGGCGCAGATCGAGTGCGATCACGGTGCCGAATCGGCCGCGTGCGGGATCGAGCCCGCCCACCACACTGGTGCCGCCGCCGAAGGGCACCACGGCGATCGACTCTTCGGAGCAATAGGCCAGCACAGCGAGGACCTGGTCGTGATCGGCGGGGAAAACCACCGCGTCGGGCGCGTCCTGCGGTCCGGCGGCACGGCGACGCAGCAGATCGGGTGTGCTCTTGCCCCCGGCACGCAAGAGCCGGTCACGGTGGCCGACCGACACTCGGTCCACGCCGACCACCGCGGACAGCCCCGCCCGATGCGCGGCCGTCAGCTCGGATTCCCGCAGTGGCACATCGCCCTCATCACGACGAGCCACCGGTTCCCCCGACACCGAGAAAACCTGCGCCACCAGGGTCCGAATCCGGTCCGGGAGCGGCGCATGCGCCGAGGCGATGCCCCAGGCGTCCCACACCATACTCGGGCGATCGGACGACTCGCCCGGTGTTGTCGCACCCGAATCTGCTGAGGACGTGTCCCGCGTATCGATCATGAGTTACAGTCTGACACAGAGTGTCAAGCAGTAATGGTCAGATCCGATAGCGAGTCCACGATGAATCCAGTCGAATCCACCGCCCCCGATACCGAGTTACCCGCCATCGACCTGGCGATCCTGGCTGCGGGCCGGGCCTGCGTCGAGGAGTTCGGCGTGCGCCGGACCACGCTCAGCGAGGTCGCCCGCCGCGCCGGAGTCAGCCGCCCCACGGTGTATCGCCGCTGGCCCGATACCCGGGCCCTGATCGCCGAACTGCTGGTACGCGAACTCCAGCGGATCGTGGAAACCAGCGTGCCGGCCGACGGCCCGGCACGTGCGCGGCTGGTCGAGGGAATTGTCACCGGCGCCGGCGAACTCCGGTCGAATCCCCTGTTCGCCAAGATCTTCCGCATCGATACCGATCTCATGCTGACCTACGTGTTCGGACGGCTCGGACGCAATCAGCGGCAGTTGATCGAGGTCTTCTCCGCGGTGATCCGCAAGGGACAGCGCGACGGATCGATTCGCGCGGGCGACCCCGACCAACTGGCCACGATGCTGCTGCTGATCAGCCAGTCGACGGTGCAGTCGGCGAATACCGTCAGCCATCTGCTCGACGACACCGGACTCGATGTCGAACTCGCCCGCGTCGTCGACCGCTATCTGCGTCCCGATGCCGCGTAGGCCGAAGAGAAAGCGAGGCATGCGAATGCTCGACGAGAGCACCCCGGCGACCGGCTCGGGCCGCGGAGATTCGGCGCTCAACGCCACTCGCCGCGGCCGCGAACTCCAGGCGCTCGGCGACGCGGACCGAATCGATGTCCTGGTGATCGGCGGCGGCGTCACCGGAACGGGAGTGGCCCTCGACGCGGCCGCTCGCGGATTGCGCACGGTCCTGGTGGAGGCGAACGATCTAGCGTTCGGAACCAGCCGGTGGAGTTCGAAGCTGGTGCACGGCGGGCTGCGCTATCTGGCCTCGGGCGGGGTCGGTATCGCTCACGAGAGCGCCGTCGAGCGCGATACGCTGCTCACGACCATCGCACCCCATCTCACCCGCGCCATCCCTCAGCTCGTACCCACCTTCGACGGCGGCGGACTACCCCAGCGGCTGTTGGTACGCGCGGGCTTCCTGGCCGGAGATGTGTTGCGCCGCACCGCCGGAACCTCGGCGGGAGTACTGCCGCGATCGCGCCGCGTGGCCGCGGCCGAAGCCTTGCGGCTGGCCCCCACCCTGCGCCGGGCGGGGCTGCGCGGCGGCATGGTCGCCTGGGACGGACAGCTGGTCGACGATGCCCGCCTGGTGGTGACGATCGCCCGCACCGCCGCGGCGCACGGCGCCACCGTGCTGACCAGGGTGCGTGCCGAGCAGGTGACCGGCGACTCGGCCGTCCTGCGCGACACCCTCACCGGCGAAACCCTCACCGTGCAAGCACATTCGGTGATCAATGCCACCGGCGTGTGGGCCGATCGGGTGGACCCGAGTATCGAACTGCGCCCCAGCCGCGGCACCCACCTGGTATTCGACGCCGCGGACTTCGGTGGGCTCGACGCCTCACTGACCGTGCCGATTCCGGGCAGCACGAGCCGATTCGTCTTCGCGTTCCCGGCCGCGCACGGCCGCGTCTATGTGGGCCTGACCGATGAGGACGCCCCAGGCCCGGTGCCCGACGAGCCGGAACCCACCGAGCCCGAGATCGAGTTCCTCCTCGACACCGTCAACTCGGTGCTGCGGGAACCGTTGCGGCGCAGTGATATCCGAGGCGCGTTCGCCGGTCTGCGCCCGCTGCTGCGGACCTCCGGCGACGCCACCTCCGATATCTCCCGCGAACATGCCGTTCTGCGCTCGCCCGGCGGGCCGATCACGATCGTCGGCGGCAAACTGACGACTTATCGGCAGATGGCCGAAGACGCTGTCGATGCCGCGGTCGCCGCCGCGGGCTTGGCCGCCGGCCCGTGCCGCACCCGGCGAATTCCGCTGGTGGGCGCGGTATCCGGCCGAGCACGCGATCTGATCGCCGCCGCACCGGTCCTCGTCGAGCGATACGGCGACCGAGCCGCGGAGGTGGTGGCGGCCGCTCGGCACGACCCCGCGCTGGCCGAGCCGGTCGCCCCGGGCATCGATGTGCTGCACGCCGAATTCGCCTACGCGCTCACGCACGAGGGCGCACTCGACGAAAGCGACCTGCTCGACCGGCGCACCCGAATCGGGCTGGTGGCCGCCGATCGGGCGGCCGCCGCACCGGCCGCGCGCCGAGCGCTCGCCGCGGCCCGGGCCTGATCCCGCCGGCGCCCGGCAACCGCATCGAACCGGCGTCTAGTCCCAGATCCGAGCGATCCGCGCCGCCACCGACTTTCCTTGTTCCCGACCGGCATGCGCCGCGGGAACCCGGGTGGCGGTGTCGAGCGGATTCGCGCCGAAGGCCGCGACCGAGGCGTCGTCGGGGACGATCGGTTCCACCCGCGCACCTTGTTCGGTCAATCCGGCGATATCAACCTCGAGGGCGGGGTCGGCCAGCGGTGCGATGATCAGCACCCGTGCGTGGCCGACCGCCAGATCGGCATTGACACTGGTCCGGATGCCACCGTCGGTGTAGCGCACGCTGTCGACGGTGTGCGGCGGCCACACCAGGGGCACAGCCGAACTCGCGGTCACCGCGTCGACCAGCGTCACCCCCGAGTCGGCATCGAAGATCCGCGGCTCACCGGTTTCGGCGTCGACGGCGGTGATCAGGAGTCGTTGCCGCGGCCACTCGTGCACCGGCAGGCGCGATTCGATCACCGCCCGGCGCACGGATTCCGGCACGGTTTCGGTGGTCAGGGCGAGATTGCCGAGCCGACGCCGGACCACGGCCATATCACCGGCACTCTCCTCCATGATCCGGGTGACCGTCTCCCACACGCCGTCCAGCGGGTTGCCGTCGGGCACGATCTCCGAACTCTGCGACTCCGGTTCGACCTGGCGGGCGAACAGCTCCGCTGTGGTGCGTCCGCTGGTTAGCTGCGCTATCACATTGGCGCCGCCGAGGTTCCGATATAGGAGTCGGCATCGGTGAGATCTATTCCCGCATCGGCCAATCCGGCGATCACACCGTTGGCCCACGCGATACCCGCCACACCGCCCCCGCCGATCACTACCGCCCGCTCATTGCCCATCGAATTCATCCTTCAGTCGCACCGGCCGATCCATCCGGACAACCACGGCCGAGACGAGGTTCATTCCCCCGCGCCCGTGGCCACCGCAGCCCCGTCCGGCCGCACTACTCCGCGGATTCGAGCTTGGGCACCAGCCGCTCGAGCAAGCCCTCGAGCAGCCGCTCGTCCTCGGGCGCCAACTCGGCCAGCGCCTTGTACGCGCGGACCTGGGCACCGCGGATCTGCGCGGCGAGATCCCGACCGGCGTCGGTGGAGACCAGGTATTTGACCCGCCGATCGGCGGGGTTGACGGTGCGCCGCACCAGCCCTCTCGACTCCATCCGATCGGTGACACCGGTCAGATTCGACGGATCGCAGGCCAGCCGGTCCGCCAGCACCCGCATCGGCAGTTCGGCCGGCGGCTCGTTGAGTGCCAGCAGCAATTTGGCCTGCGTGAGTGTGAGTCCGTGCCCCTCGGCCGCGGTCAGGAAATCCTGCAGATAGGCCGAGACGAATCGCCCGATCAGCAATGCCAGCGGGCTCTGCGTTGTGTCCGGTGACATAGCGGTGATTCTACCGACGCGATTGACAACAGCTATCGTAGACTCCTTAAATACTTGAGGTCTTCAAACATATATGACTTCAATCTTCTGGAGGTGCTGCGGTGGATCGCAGAAGTTCGCTACTGACCGGCGTCTTGGCCTTCGCCGCCATGATCGTCACGGTCATGCAGACCCAGGCCGTGCCCATTCTCGGGTTGATCGCAACGAAACTGCAGGTCTCGACCACCTCTGTGAGCTGGGTGACGACCGCGACCCTGCTGTCGGCCGCGGTCGCGACACCGCTGCTGGGACGCATCGGCGACCTCTACGGCAAGAAGCCGACACTGCTCGCCGTCCTCGCGGTCGCAGCGGCCGGATCGGCGGTATCGGCACTGGCGGACTCACTGACGGTCCTGCTGGTGGGCCGAGTACTGCAGGGTGTGGCGACCGCGATCTTCCCGCTCGCGCTGGCGGTGCTGCGCGAGGAGATTCCGGCGCGGCGGCTGCATCACGCGATGGCGATCGTCAGCGGCACGCTCGGCTTCGGCGGCGGCCTGGGTCTGGTCTCCACCGGACTGCTGACCCAGGGCGCCAACCCGGACCACCACATCGTCTTCTGGTTCACCGCCGGACTGTCTGTGCTCGCACTGGCCGCGGTCGCGGTGGCGGTGCCGGCGACCGGTCGGCGGCATCCGGGCACTGTGGATCTGCCCGGCGCGTTCACCCTCGGCGCATTCCTCATTCTGCTGCTGCTACCCGTTTCCCAAGGGCACGAATGGGGTTGGACCTCGGCGCGGACCCTCGCCTGCTTCGCCGGTGCGATCGTGGCGGCCGTGCTGTGGGTACTGACCGAACGACGTGTGCGCACTCCGCTGGTGGATCTGGCGATGTTCACGCATCGGCCGGTGCTGTTCACCAACCTGTCCGGCATGTTCATCGGATTCGCGATGTTCATGCAGTTCATGGGGGTGTCTTATCTGGCCCAGATACCCTCGCGGACAGCCGGTTACGGATTCGGTGCCTCGATTCTGCGAGCCTCGGTGGAGTATCTGCTCCCTGCGACACTGTCCTCGATGCTGGCCGCCCCGATCGGCGGCATACTGGTCGGCCGGCTCGGTGGCCGGTTGACACTGGCACTGTCCGGCGCGATCGGGACGGCCGGATTCGGCTGGCTGGCACTGTCACACGACGCCACCGCCTCGGTGATCGCGGCCAGCGTGGTGATCGGTATCGCGATCAGCTTCGCCTACGCCGCGATGCCCGCGCTCATCGCGGCCGGAGTTCCCCATCATCAGAGCGGAATCGCCAACGGCATCAACTCGATATCCCGAACCGTGGGCAGTTCGCTGGCCAGTGCCATCATCACCACGCTGCTCACCGCCAAGCTGCTCCCCCATCTGCCGCTGCCACAGGAGAGCCAGTTCACGATCGCCTTCTGGGTCGGCGCGGCCGCCTGCGCCGCAACGATTCTCGCGGCACTGGCCGGCTTGCGACCGGAAGTCCACAGCACCACGGCGGAATCCGTGGAGAAGACCCTGACCACGGTCGGCTGAGCCGCAAGCGGCGGGCGCCCGGCATCACCCGGGCGCCCGCCGGTTCACCAACGAGGCCCGAACTGCGCCGCGGCGGTCACCAGATGCACCGCGGCCAGGCCGAGACAGGTCAACGCCATCGGCAGATTGCGTTGCCGCACACCGACGATCGCATCCCCGATCTGCGCCAGCCCCGCGACCACGAGCACCGGCACCACCGCGGCCGAGTCGCCATCGAGCAGCACGCCACGGTCATCACACTCAGCGGCAGGGCCCGTGCGGCATAGGCACCGACAAAGAACGTCACGGCCGAATTCAGCTCCTCCCCCTCCGCCAGTGCCAGACGCGGCCGCGCCAGCCCGACCAGACACGACAGTCCCGAAACCAGAGCCACCACCGAGTTGGCCACAACGGGCACGACCATCATTTCATTCACTCCAATAATCATTCAGGCTTTGAATCATTCTTATACCGATATACTCGTCGACGTGAAGGACGTCAAGACCGCGATCCCGGCGACGGTCGTCTTCCGGCTGGGCACCCTGGGTTCGATGGCCACCGATCGGTTCGCGGCGGCCATCACCGATCTGGATCTCAAACCGAAGCACGTCGGCGTGCTGGTGGCCCTGGACCACGGAGTAGCCGCATCTCAGCAGGATCTGGCTGTGCGGCTGGGAGTCGCGCCGAGCCTGGTCGTGGCCCTGGCGGACCATCTCGAAGGCCTGGGAACGGTGCGGCGCGAGCGCGACCCCGACGATCGACGGCGGCAGGTTCTCACCCTCACCGACCACGGGCGCGAGCTACTCGCCGAGGCCACCTCGCGCGCACAGCGGCTGGATCGGGAATTCACGCATGCGCTCAGCGCCGCACAACGCAGTGCATTGCGATCGGCGCTGGCGGTACTCGCCGCGGATATGGGCCTGCCCGGGTGACCAGGGTGTAGCAGCCACCCATGGGCTGACGGATCAGCCGCCGATGACCACGCAGCCGAAGCCGATCGGAACGCCGGTGCCGACCGGCAGATCCAGCGAGGCCACCGGCATCGCCGCGGGCTGCCCGGCCTGAATCGCGGTGAGCGTGTGGTGCCCGGAGTGGGCGGGCACCCAGCCGATGAGCGCGTACGCGCCGCCCGGCCGCGCCACCCCGATCGGAGCACCGTTGTCGTAGAAGCTGACCGGCGCCCACGGATCGGTGACATTCGCCTGCAGGGTGTAGTGGCAGGTGTCGCCGTAATTGGTAGCGATTCCGAAACTCAGATCCGGCATGGCGCCGACCTGGGTCGTCGCGGCGGCAGCGGTCTGCGGTGTCGCCAGCGCGATCACCGCGGCCGCACCCAGCGCGGCTCCCGCCAATGCCGTGCCGACGCGCGCGCCGACTGCCCTGCGGGCGGTTGCGATGGTGGTCGTCTCGTGCATGTGTCGTCCTCGTCTGCGGCGCGCGGACCATGGGTCATCTCGTCGGCACGATACCCGTGCCGTCGTCCATACGGCCCGGATTCGGCCGGGTCCGGACAGGATCGGCGGGCCGCGAGTCACCTTCGCGTGCGCAGGAGGACGATGGGGACATGCATCGCAAACCGCCGACGCGCGATATCGACGAAGCCGACCTGGCGGTGACGCCACCCAAGGAGCAGGCCGCCGGGGTCACCGCCGTCGCGGTCGCGCTGGAACGCGCGGTCGAGGAAATGGGTGTCGTGCGGACCGCCCGCACCCTCGCACGGGTGAATCAGCGGCACGGATTCGACTGTCCCGGCTGCGCCTGGCCGGAGCCCACCGGGCACCGCCGCCCCGCGGAATTCTGCGAGAACGGGGCCAAGGCGGTCGCGGAGGAAGCGACGCTGCGCACCGTCACACCGGAATTCCTCGCCACACATTCGGTGGCCGAACTGGCCGGCAAGACCGGCTATTGGCTGGGACAACAGGGCCGGATCACCCATCCGATGGTGTTGCGCCCCGGTGATACGCACTACTCCCCCATCGAATGGAACGACGCGTACCGCCTGATCGCGACCACGCTGCGGGAGCTTGATTCGCCGGACGAGGCGTTGTTCTACACGTCCGGACGTACCGCCAACGAGACGGCCTTCCTCTATCAACTGCTGGTGCGCAGCTTCGGCACCAACAACCTGCCCGACTGTTCGAACATGTGTCACGAGTCCTCGGGAACGGCGCTGACACAGTCCATCGGCATCGGCAAGGGTTCGGTAACGATCGACGATTTCACCGCCGCCGATCTGATCATCGTCGCCGGCCAGAATCCGGGCACCAATCATCCGCGCATGCTGTCGGCGCTGGGTAACGCGAAGGCGCACGGTGCCCAGGTGATCGCGGTCAATCCGCTGCCGGAGACCGGACTCATCGGATTCCGGGACCCGCAGACGCTCAAGGGTTTCACCTCCGGCATCACCATCGCCGACGACTTCCTCCAGATCCGGCTCGGCGGCGATATGGCGCTGTTCCAGGGCCTGGCGAAGTTGCTGTTCGAGGCCGAGGACCGCGCGCCCGGCACAGTGGTCGACCGACTGTTCGTCGACGCGCACACCGCGGGTTTCGCCGAATACGAACAGCACATGCGCGCCGTGGATCTCGACGACGTGGTCACCGCCACCGGCCTGACCCGCGAACAACTCGACCGCACCGCCGAATTGATGGCCCGCTCCAAGGCCACCATCATCTGCTGGGCGATGGGCCTGACGCAGCAGCGCCACGGCGTGGCAACCATCGAGGAGGCCACCAATCTCCTGCTGCTGCGCGGAATGATCGGCAAACCCGGAGCAGGTGTCTGCCCGGTGCGCGGCCACTCCAATGTGCAGGGTGACCGCACCATGGGGATCTGGGAGAAGATGCCCGAAACCTTCCTCGCCGCACTGGATTCCGAGTTCGGGATCAGCGCCCCGCGCGAACACGGCTGGGACACCGTCGATTCCATCCGCGCCATGCGCGACGGCCGCGCGAAGGTGTTCATCGGCATGGGCGGCAATTTCGTCTCCGCGACCCCCGATACCGAGGTCACCGAGGCGGCGCTGCGGCGCTGCGATCTGACGGTGCAGATATCGACGAAACTCAACCGCAGCCATGTGGTCCACGGCCGCACCGCACTGATCCTGCCCACCCTCGGCCGCACCGATCTGGATCTGCGAAACGGTACGAAACAGCAGGTATCGGTGGAGGATTCGATGTCGATGGTGCATCTGTCCACCGGGCGGCTGCAGCCGGTGAGCGACAAGCTGCGCAGTGAGGTGGCGATCGTCTGCGAGCTGGCCCTGGAGCTGTTCGGCCCCGGCCATCCCGTGCCCTGGTCGCGTTTCCGCGACGACTACGACCGCATCCGCGATGCCATCTCCCGGGTCGTCCCGGGTTGTGCGGAATACAACCGTAAGGTACGCGGCCACAACGGATTCCAATTACCACATCCGCCGCGTGACAGCCGGGAGTTCCGCACCGGGACCGGGAAGGCCAACTTCGCGGTCAACGAACTGGAATGGCCGCAGATCCCGGCGGGCCGGTTGCTGTTGCAGACCCTGCGCAGCCACGACCAGTACAACACCACCATCTACGGCCTCGACGATCGCTACCGCGGCATCCACAATGCCCGCCGGGTGGTGCTGGTCCATCCGGACGATATCGCCGAATTGGGTTTCGGCGAAGGCGATTCGGTGGATCTGATCTCGGAGTTCGATGACGGCACCGAACGGCGGGTCAGCGGATTCCGCGTCGTCGGCTATTCCACACCGCGCCGTAATGCCGCAGCCTACTATCCGGAAACCAATCCCTTGGTGCCGCTCGACCATGTGGCGAAGGGATCCAACACACCCGTATCCAAGGCCGTCGTGGTCCGTCTCGAACCGCACCGGCACCACACCGCCTGACCAGACCCCTTACCCCGAGGTAGTTGTGAGCAGAGTAACCGCGCGCAGGCCGACCCGGCGCATCACACCGGCGGGCATCATCTCCCGTCCCGATGCCCTGGCGGTGGAGGAACCGCTGGAGATCCGTATCGCCGGGACGGCACTGACCGTCACCATGCGAACACCGGGTCACGATGTCGATCTTGTGCACGGATTCCTGTTGAGCGAGAACATCATCGAATCGGCCGATGACATCGTGTCGGCGCGTTACTGCGCGGGCACCGACGACGAGGGCCGAAATACGTACAACCTGCTGGATGTCGAACTGCGCCATCCCGTTCCGGTGCGCCCACGGGGATTCGTCACCAACAGCTCCTGCGGCCTGTGCGGCACCACCGCACTCGACCAGGTCCGCACCCGCAGCCGATTCCCGTTACCGGCGGGGACACCGCGGATCGATCCGGTAGTGCTCGCCACCCTCCCCGGCGAACTACGCAGCCGCCAAACGGTTTTCGATGCCACCGGCGGCCTGCACGCCGCAGGACTGTTCACCCCCGAGGGAGACGCACTCGTCGTCCGCGAGGACATCGGACGCCACAACGCGGTCGACAAGGTCATCGGCTGGGCGCTGCGCGAACACCGCGTCCCGGCTCACGACGCCGTGCTGATCGTCAGTGGCCGCACCTCGTTCGAGCTGGTCCAGAAGGCCGTCATGGCCGGTATCCCGGTCCTCGGCGCGGTCTCGGCGCCGAGTTCGCTGGCGGTCGACCTGGCCGTCGACAACGGTCTCACCCTCGCCGGATTCCTGCGCGGCGACACCATGAACATCTACAGCGGCGCCGAACGGCTCGTCCTCGAGGTCGCGGCGACGAGTTCGGCAACCCCGTAACCCGTCGCCGGAGTCTTTGCTACGCTGCCGACTAGAACACGTTTCAATTTCTTGGGAGTTCACATGGCAGCGCAGCAGATCCGCGAAACGGTCGAACGCTACGTGCAGTTGGTGCAAACCGGCCCGACCTCGGAGATTCTGGCGCTCTACGCCCCCGACGCGGTCGTCGAGGATCCGATCGGCAGCGATCCGCGCCACGGCCACGATGCCATCGGTGAGCTCTACCGGGCGCTGGAATCCATGGAGCGCAAAACCGAACTGCACGGGGCCCGTGTCGTGGGCAATCACGCCGCCGTCTCGTTCACCATGGTCGGCGAGGGCGGCGGCCACCGGATGACCCTGTCCGCGATCGACGCGATGGAATTCGACGATGAGGGCAAGATCAAGAGCATGCGCGCGTACTGGGGACCGGACGATCTGACCAGCGAAAAGATCTGAGCCCGCGCGTATAGCCACCCCATGGCGATCGTCCGCGCCGGACGATCGCCATGGGCCTATTCATTTCCCCCTTGTTCCTCCGATTTGCCCGGCTTACCGTTGGTCCACAAGCGGTCAATGGGAGGGCGCGCCATGCGAATCTCGGTACACGGCACGGGCGAGGGCGTTCAGGTGCGCATGCGCCTGGAAATCGATCGGCGACGCTGGCTGATCACGTGGATCGCACTGGGTCTGCTGACCGCCACCGGAGTGATCGTCGGACTCTGGGCGGTCCTGTTCCCGGAGGCCTGGTACCGCGGCTTCCCCGGTCTCGGCCTGAACTGGGTGGCGGCCGACGGCCCCTTCAATCACCATCTCGCCGGTGATGTCGGCGCATTCTTCCTCGGCTTCGGCGCGATGGGACTGGCCGCGATGTACTACCGCGACAGCCTGGTCGCCCGGGTCACCGGCATCGGCTGGCTCGTCTTCGGAATACCGCACCTGATCTATCACGCCTCGCACAAGCCGGCGGAGATCGGCGCCGGCAATTTCGCACTCGAGGTGATCGCCGCGGCACTGCTGCCGATCCTCGCCGCCGTGGTGGTCGCCGCCGCACCGCGCCAACGGACACAACTACGCGATCCCGCACCGATGAATATCCGATTCCGAGATCGTCGTAGTAGGTGAAGCCGCCGCGGTAACAGCGCCACCGTTTCGGGCGATGATCAAGCAGCGGAGAAAAGGTTCAACGACGAACCAGGAAGATCAACGACGATCTTCGTATCGGGCGCGACGGGCAACCGGTCGTCACCGCCTCCACGCGGCAGTTCGGCAGGGGGCGCACAATCGGACATGAGTTCACACCACGGGTGATTCACCCGCCTCGACGATCTCGGCACGCGGAACCGCCGCCAGCGCCATGAGCGCATTGAGAAATCCGGTCCGGTCCGCCGCGTCGAGACGACCGAGTAATTGCTCTTCTCTCGCCTGAATATCTGCCTGTGCCGCCTCCGCCAGCGCACGCCCCTCAGCCGTCACCGCGAGCAGCCGGGCCCGCCGATCGGCGGGATCGGGATAGCGCTCGATCAGACCACGATCCTGCAGATCATCCAGAATCGCGATAATCCGCGTCTTATCGGCCCCGATCTCCTCGGCCAGCACGCCCTGGCCCCGCGCCTGCCCGCGCCCGAGCTGTAACAGCACCGAATACGCCCACATCGTCAAACCGTGGGAATCGAGCAGGGGCCGTTCGGCCGCCATCAGGGCACGGCCGAGCGGAACGATCATCGCCGCCAGATCTGGTCGCTGTGCATCCGCCATGCCGAACAAGATACGTCCTCGCCCGCATCGGGCCGACGGCTTCCGGCGACCGGCCGCGGCCGCATTCCCGGCGTGTCGAATTTCCGTTCGGATTTCCCTGTCGCAGTGTCTATTTCACCGCATCGGGCCAGTGCGGGGAGCGGCCGAGGTGGGTGAGGATCCGGTGCAGCGGGTCGACGACGGTGGTCGGCAACGCGAGGGCGAACGGTGAACCCGGCCGCAGGCGAATCTCTCCATCGGGTACCGCCTGCGCGATACGCAGGGCCGGCTCGGCCAGCTCTGCGCCGAGTTCGTACGGCAGTCCGAGCGCGCGGGCGACATCCCAGCCGTGCACGACATAGTCGATGAAGTGGAAGCCCATTGCCTGGCGCCCCGGCGCGCTGAAGCCGGGCGCGAATTCGGGAAGTTCGAAATCCCTTTCCTGCGCACCGGTTTCAGCGAAGGCCGCGACCACGTCGGCCGCCGCCTCGCGATACGCCGCCACCGGATCGGGCGCGACACTGTCCATTCGCCATACCTCCGGATCGCCACCGGAACCGCGGGCCGCGGCCGCGAAGCCACGATGCTGCACGGTCATATGGGTGAGCAAACTCGCGAGATCCCAATCACCACACGGGGTGGGGCGGCCGAGATCGGCGGGGCCCGCCTGCGCTACCAGAGCCACGCTGTAGTCGACGGCCTTGCGGTCCAGTTCAGAAATATCAGCCATAGGGCTCATCGTAAGCATAGGCAGATCATCTGTCTATGCTTATTTATCGAGGCTCGAATCCGACTACGCTCGAGATCTACGTCACATCGGCGGGCCGTCACGCCGGCAGCCGGTATCTCGTCCAAGGGGTGAGCATCCGCCGAAGGGAGAATCATGAGTGCCACTCGCATACCCCCGATTCCGCCGCAGCAGGCCGGCCCGCTGACCCGGATCATCTATCGCGTCTGCAAACGGAGGTTCGGTGAGGTCCCCGAGCCGATGGCCGTCATCGCCAATCACCCGAAACTGCTGACCGCCGCCGCCATTCACGAATCACTGGTCGGCCGGGCCACCTCGGTGGTCGCCGAGGACGTTGTCGAAATCGCGGTCTACCGGGTGGCATGGACCATCGGATGCTCCTGGTGCGTGGATTTCGGCACCATGCTCATGCGCCTGAGCCACCTCGACGTCGACAAACTGAAGCAGATCGCCGACTACGAAACCTCATCGGCCTACAGCGACGACGAACGCGCCGCGATCGCGTACGCCGACGCCGTGACCGCCACTCCGACCACCGTCACCGATGAACAGATCACCGACCTGCGAGCACGTTTCGGCGCCGACGGCGTAGTCGAGCTGACCTATCAGATCGGGCTGGAGAATTCCCGCGCCCGCGCCTACTCGGCACTCGGCATCACCGCCCAGGGCTTCAGCACCGATTCCTGCCGGGTTCCCTGGGCCCAGGACTGACATTCGCACACGAAAGGGGCGGGAGGTCCGAAAACCTCCCGCCCCTTTCGGTGGAACAGTAACCGCCTACGCCGACTTCTCGCGACGCTCGGCGGCTTGGCGCTTACGCGGCACGATGGTCGGCAGCACGTTGTCGTTGACGGTCTCGCCGTTGATGACCACCTTGGCGACGTCGTCACGGCTGGGGATGTCATACATCACCGGCAGCAGGACTTCCTCCATGATGGCGCGCAGACCGCGGGCGCCGGTACCGCGCAGGATCGCCTGGTCGGCGACGGCCTCGAGGGCGTCGGTGGTGAATTCCAGGTCCACGCCGTCCATTTCGAACAAGCGCACATACTGCTTCACCAGCGCGTTCTTCGGCTCGGACAGGATGCGCACCAGCGATTCCTTGTCCAGGTTGGTCACCGAGGCGACCATCGGCAGGCGGCCGATGAACTCGGGAATCAGGCCGAACTTGATCAGATCCTCCGGCATGACCTCGGCGAAGTGGTCGGCCGTGTCGATCTCGGCCTTCGACCGCACCTCGGCGCCGAAACCGATACCGCGCTTACCGACCCGGTCCTGCACGATCTTCTCCAGGCCCGCGAAGGCACCGGCCACGATGAACAGCACGTTCGTGGTGTCGATCTGGATGAATTCCTGATGCGGATGCTTGCGCCCGCCCTGCGGCGGCACGCTCGCCTGGGTGCCCTCGAGAATCTTCAGCAGGGCCTGCTGCACACCCTCGCCCGAGACATCGCGGGTGATCGACGGGTTCTCGCTCTTGCGGGCGATCTTGTCGACCTCGTCGATGTAGATGATGCCCGTTTCGGCCCGCTTGACGTCGTAGTCGGCGGCCTGAATCAGCTTGAGCAGAATGTTCTCGACATCCTCACCGACATAGCCGGCCTCGGTCAGCGCGGTGGCGTCGGCGATGGCGAACGGTACGTTCAGCATCTTGGCCAGGGTCTGCGCCAGATAGGTCTTACCGCAGCCGGTGGGACCCAGCATGAGGATATTCGACTTCATCAACTCGACCGGCTCGCCGCGGCTGTCGCGGCCCTTGTCACCGGCCTGGATGCGCTTGTAATGGTTGTAGACGGCCACCGCAAGCGTGCGCTTGGCCGAATCCTGGCCGATCACGTACTGCTCGAGGAATTCCCGGATCTCCGCCGGCTTGGGCAGTTCGTCGAGTTTGACCTCGCTCGACTCCGCCAACTCCTCTTCGATGATCTCGTTGCACAGGTCGATGCACTCGTCACAGATGTACACCCCCGGTCCCGCAATGAGCTTTTTGACCTGCTTCTGGCTCTTTCCGCAGAACGAGCATTTCAGCAGATCGCCGCCATCACCGATGCGCGCCATCTCGTGGGTCCCTACTTCCTTGTCCGCGTGCAACCGTCTGTCCCGGATGCCGACAAGCCGCTTCCGAACAACGCTACCCGCCGTGCTCCGATCAGTGTCGCGCGTCGATCGGATTCTCGCACTTCGGCGCCTGCGGTTCGGGTCGGACGATCATGCCGACAACCACTGAGCCAAGGTCCCTAGACCGACCGTACCCGGTCGACGCGACGGAGGTCGACAACTCGACGATGTTTCTCGCGGAGAGAGTGTCGCCGGTACTCCTGTGACCCGCTCGTCACGGCCCGCCCCGGGCGGCGTCGACCTCGACATCGCCGCCCGGACCAGCCGTCCGCAAACGCGGAACTACTTCTTCTGCGCGCTCAGCTTGCGGTAGTCGAACACCGTGTCGATGATCCCGTAGTCCTTGGCCTCGTCGGCGGTCAGGATCTTGTCACGATCGGTGTCCTTGCGGATCGTGTCGGCTTCCTTGCCGGTGTGGCGGGCCAGCGTGGTCTCCATCAACCGGCGCATGCGCTCGATCTCGGCGGCCTGGATCTCCAAATCGGAGACCTGGCCCTGGATTCCGCCCTCCAGCGACGGCTGGTGGATCAGCACGCGAGCATTGGGCAGGCAGGCCCGCTTACCCGGCGTACCGGCCGCCAGCAGCACCGCCGCCGCCGAGGCCGCCTGGCCCAGGCAGACCGTCGCCACATCGGCACGCACGTACTGCATGGTGTCGTAAATGGCCATCAGCGAGGTGAACGAACCGCCGGGCGAGTTGATGTACATGGTGATGTCGCGGTCGGGATCCAGCGACTCCAGCACCAGCAGCTGCGCCATGACGTCATTGGCCGAGGCGTCGTCCACCTGCACGCCGAGGAAGATGATGCGCTCCTCGAACAGCTTGTTGTACGGGTTGGACTCCTTGACGCCGAAGCTCGAGTGCTCGATGAACGACGGCAGGATGTAGCGGGCCTGCGGGCTCGCCGGTGCGATACCGGACAGGCCGGCACGAGGATCGATGAGAGTCATCTTGTCTCCAAAGTCAGTGTCGGTGAGCGAAGTTCGCCGGCGGAACTACTCGCCGCCGTTGGTGGCCTGGCGAGCGTGCGTGATCACCCGGTCGATGAACCCGTACTCGAGGGCCGCGTCGGCGGTGAACCAGCGGTCGCGATCGGCGTCGGCGGTGACCTCCTCGACCGACTTGCCCGTATGCAGTGCCTGCAGCCCGTTCAGCTCGCGCTTGGTGTGAGCGAACTGCTCGGCCATGATCGCGATATCGGCGGCCGAACCACCGATACCGGCCGAGGGCTGATGCATCATGATCCGGGTGTGCGGCAGAGCGAAGCGCTTGCCGCTGCTGCCCGCGGTCAGCAGGAACTGGCCCATGGAGGCGGCCAGGCCGAATGCGATGGTCGAGATATCGCACTCCGCGTACTGCATCGTGTCGTAGATCGCCATACCCGCGGTGACCGAGCCACCGGGCGAGTTGATGTAGAGCGAGATGTCGCGAGTCGGGTCCTCCGCGGCCAGCAACAGGATCTGCGCGCACAGCTTGTTGGCGATGTCGTCGTCGACCTGCGTGCCGAGGAAGATGATGCGGTCTCGGAGCAACCGTTCGTACACCGAATCACTGAGGTTGAGCCCAGCAGTCGCGGATGTCATGACGGGCCCCGACTTCAACGGTGCCACAGCCTGATTGATTGTCACGGATACCTGCCCTCTCTCGCCGGCACGATGCCTGCCGGCACAGCCTCTGTCCAATATGCGGTCTTCCCGGGCCTTCGTGGTTACGCAAGCTACCGCCTCCGTCCCCGACGTTCGACCGCGGCCTTGATCGGTTGACACAAACCCTAACGAAACAAGGCGGCACCGAACTCCCGGTACCGCCCTGCTTCGCTTACAGCTGACTCGAATGTCGCCGATGGCTACTCGGCGGGGGCCTCGGCCGGCTCGGCCGCCGCGTCGGGATCGGCCGGTTCGCCGAACATCTCGGTGGTGTCGACCGTGTTGCCGTCGGTATCGGTGACCTTGGCCTTGATCACCACACCGGCCAGCGCCTTACCGCGGCGCACATCGGCGAAGATGGCGCCCAGCTGGCCGGCCTGCTGGATCTGCTGAATGAACTGCTCCGGCGCCATGCCGTAGCGCTGCGACTGGAACAGGATCCGCTCGGTGAGCTCCTGCTGACCGACCTCGGTGTTCTCCGATTCGGCGATCGCGTCCAGCAGCAACTGGGTCTTGACCGACTTCTCGGCGGACTCCTTGGAATCCTTGTCGAACTCCTCGCGGGTGGTGCCCTGAGCCTCGAGCGCCTCGGCGAACTTGTCCTCGTCATGGTCGAAACCGTGCACCGCGTCGTGCAGCACGGCGTCGACCTCGGCCTGGACCGCGGCCTCGGGCAACGGCACCTCGGTCTTGTCCAGCAGCGCGTCGAGCACCTTGTCGCGGATATCGCCGGCCTGGGCGACCTTCTTGCTCTGCTCGACCCGCTTGCGCAGATCGTCCTTCAGCTCGTCGATGGTGTCGAATTCGCTTGCCATCTGAGCGAATTCGTCATCGGCCTCGGGCAGCTCGCGCTCCTTGACCGAGTTCAGCTTGACGGTGATGACCGCTTCCTTACCGGCGTGCTCACCGGCCACCAGGGTGGAGGCGAAGTCCTTGGACTCCTCCGCCTTCAGGCCGATCAGCGCCTCGTCCAGGCCCTCGATGAGCTGGCCGGAACCGACCTCGTGCGACAGGCCGGAGGTGGCGGCCTCGGAGACCTCTTCACCGTCCACGGTGGCCGCCAGGTCGATGGAAACGAAGTCGCCGTCGGCGACCGCACGCTCGACGCTATTCAGGGTGCCGAAGCGCTGACGCAGCGACTGCAACTGCTGCTCGATGTCCTCGTCCTCGATGCTCAGCGGATCGACCGAGACCTCGATGCTCTCGTAGTCGGGCAGCGCGATCTCGGGACGCACATCGACCTCGGCGGTGAACGCCAGCTCGTCGCCGTCCTCGATCTTGGTGATCTCGATTTCCGGCTGCCCCAGAACCTTCACCTCGGAGGCCGTGACGGCCTCGCTGTAGCGGGTGGGCAGCGCATCGTTGACGACCTGCTCGAGGATGGCGCCCCGGCCGAGGCGGGCCTCGATCAGCTTGGCCGGCGCCTTACCCGGCCGGAAGCCGGGGATCCGCACCTGCTGGGCCAGGGCCTTGTACGCCTTGTCGAAATCCGGCTTCAGCTCCTCGAAGGGCACCTCGACATTGATGCGGACCCGGGTCGGGCTCAGCTGCTCGACGGTGCTCTTCACGGACATGCTCCTTGTTCGTTGTTCACTGGTCTGTGTAGTCGCCGGCCGGACGTGTGGTCCGGTGACGACGATGTTCGGGTGCCGTCGTACAACGGCGCCGATTCCCCCGGAATCGCATCCGACAAGGCTAGTCGACACCGACGTGAGGGCCGCAATCGGCCATGGAGATGGCCGCGCCGGCGGGACGCGATGACCGATGTCGTGAGCACTCGGGTTACTTGTCGGGTACCTAGCCCACCTTGACCGCGTCGGTCACGAAGACGAGGGTCTCGTTCGGCTTGATGCCATTGCCGCCCTGCCCGTAACCCAGGTCCGGCGGGATGATCAGCAGCCGGCGCCCGCCCTGCTTGATTCCGACCAGGCCCTGATCCCAGCCCGGGATGACCGTGCCGGCGCCCAGGGTGAGCGGGAAGGTCTCGCCGCGGTCGAAGGAGCTGTCCAGCTTCTTCTTGTCCGACCAGGTCACCAGGGAGTAGTTCATCTCGACCGGCTGCCCGGCCTGCGCCGCCGGGCCGGTGCCCTCGACCAGGTCCTTGGTGACCAGCTGTTTCGGCGGATCGCAGTCATCGGGGATGGTGATGGTCGGCGCCTCGCCGAAACCACCGGTGACGCCGATGTCGTCGGCGGTGCATTCACGACCATGGCTCGCGGTGGGCGCGGCCGCGGCCGACGTCGCCGCCGAGACTCCCGCGGTGGTCGGCGATGAACCGGCCGACGAATCCTTGTCGTCACTCCCACAGGCGGTGAGTGCGACGGCCGCCGCCGCGACCGCCACCGAGCCGATGATCCTGGCCAATGTCTGCATGCGCCGCACAGTAATCGGTGCCAGGTAAGCGGGCGTGACCGGCCCTGTTGCGATCCGGCGGACGCGCTGGATCCCCGGTAGCCTGGCCGGGAGGCTCCATCCGAAGCGGTTACCCGAACATCCCACTGTGAGGAGCGCGATCGTGACCGATGTGGCCGGTACCGCGGGTCCGGATACGGCTGATGACAATCTCGGCGCGGGCGGCGGTGACACCATCGCGCCGCAGCCCTACCGGCTCGCCGAGGTCCCCGGCCCGCTGACCCCCGATGAGCTCACCGACCTGGACGCGTGGTGGCGGGCCGCCAACTATCTCGCGGTGGGCCAGATCTATCTGATGACCAATCCGATGCTGCGCACACCGCTGGTCGCCGAGCACATCAAACCCCGGCTGCTGGGGCATTTCGGTACCGTGCCCGGATTGAATCTGGTGTGGGCCCATGCCAATCGGGCCATCCGGGCACGCGATCTGAACGCGGTCTTCGTCGCCGGCCCCGGCCACGGCGGCCCCGGGCCGAATGCCTGCGCCTGGCTGGAGGGCACGTATTCGGAGCTGTACAGCCACATCGCCCGCGACGAATCCGGGATGGCGGCACTGTTCGCGCAGTTCTCGTTTCCCGGCGGTGTCCCCAGCCACTGCGCACCCGAGACCCCGGGGTCGTTCCACGAGGGCGGCGAACTCGGCTATTCCCTGCTGCACGCCTATGGCGCCGCGCTCGACAATCCGGATCTGACGGTGTTCTGCGTGGTCGGCGACGGTGAGGCCGAGACCGGGCCGCTCGCGACGAGCTGGCATGCCGACAAATTCCTCAACGCCGCACGCGACGGGGCCGTCCTGCCGATCCTGGCACTCAACGAATACAAGATCGCCAATCCCACGTTGCTGGCCCGTATCCCGGAGGCCGAACTGCTGTCGTTGCTGCACGGATACGGCTACGACCCGATCATCGTCGCCGGGCGTGACCCCGCCACCGTCCATCAGGCGATGGCGGCGGCGATCGACAGCTGTCTGGACCGCACCGACGAATTCCAGCGCGCGGCACGCGAGGACTCCGACGGAACACGGCCGCACCGCCCGATGATCGTGCTGCGCACACCCAAGGGCTGGACCTGCCCCCCGATAGTCGACGGCGAGCGTGTGGAAGGCACCTTCCGCGCCCATCAGGTCCCGCTGCCGGCCGCCCGCACCGATGCCGCGCATCGCCGGGTCCTGGAACAGTGGCTGCGGTCGTACCGGCCCGAAGAATTGTTCGACGACGATGGCCGGCCGTACCCGCAACTGGTACGGCAGGTGCCCGCCGGACCACGGCGGATGAGCGCCAATCCGGTCGCCAACGGCGGCGCGCAGGTCCGGGATCTGCGACTGCCGGACTGGCGCGCGTACGGTGTCGAGGTCAGCGCCCCGGGCGCATCCTCCCATGAGGCCACCCGGGTACTGGGCGGCTGGCTGCGCGATGTCAGCGATGCCAACCGGGACAACTTCATGATCTTCGCCCCCGACGAATTGGTCAGCAACCGGCTGCAGGACGTCCTGACCGTCACCGGCCGCGACTGGCAGGCCGAGATCGGTGAGTACGACGTGGGACTCGATCGCACCGGCCGGGTGATCGAGGTGCTGTCGGAACATATGTGCCAGGGCTTGCTGGAGGGTTATCTGCTCACCGGCCGCCACGGCGTCTTCACCTGTTATGAGGCCTTCGTCCACATCGTCGACGCCATGTTCAATCAGCATGCCAAGTGGCTGGACGCGAGCGCCGAGGTGCCGTGGCGAAGGCCGATTCCGAGCCTGAACTATCTGCTGACCTCGCACGTCTGGCGGCAGGATCACAACGGATTCACTCATCAGGACCCCGGCTTCCTGGATGTGGTGCTGAACAAGAAGCCCTCGATCGTGCGGGTCTATCTCCCACCGGACGCCAACACCTTGCTGTCCACCTACGACCACTGCCTTCGTTCACGCCACTATGTGAATGTGGTGGTGGCCGGTAAGCAGCCGCAGCCCGATTGGCTGTCGGTGCCCGAGGCGGCACTGCACTGCGCACGCGGCGCCGGTATCTGGGAGTGGGCCGGACACCGCGACGATCCCGGCACCACACCGGATGTGGTCCTCGGCTGCGCCGGCGACGTCCCGACCCTGGAAACCCTCGCCGCCGCCTCGATTCTGCGAGAGCGCCTGCCGCACTTGCGTATTCGAGTAGTCAATGTGGTCGATCTGATGCGGTTGCTGCCCGCGGACGAACATCCGCACGGCCTGCCCGACCGCGAATTCGACACCCTGTTCACCCGCGATCGGCCGATCATCTTCGCCTTCCACGGCTACCCCTGGTTGATCCATCGGCTCACCTACCGGCGGGCGAACCACGCCGGGATGCATGTACGCGGCTACAAGGAGATGGGTACCACGACAACACCGTTCGATATGGTGATGCTCAACGATCTGGACCGATTCCACCTGGTCATGGATGTGATCGACCGAGTGCCGGGGCTCGGGCCGCAGGCTGCCGGACTACGCCAGGAGATGGTGGACGCCCGTGCCACCGCACGAGCGTGGACCCGCGAGCACGGCGTCGATATTCCGGAGGTCACCGAGTGGCGCCCACCCGGTAGCGCAGGGAGATAAACCAGCGGATTCGGAGATTCGAGGCTAGGCTCCGCACGTGCTCGCCGGGATGGGGGCACGGATGAGGAACGGAATCCCGCATGGATATGCGCACAGCCCCAACAATGGGTACGACGTCGTTCACACTGCATTTCACCGGTTATCTCTATGCGGTCGGATTGCGCGACGCCTTCGCCGATCTGATCGTCCGGCACGAACAATTACGCACGGTGTATCCGCTATCGGGTTCCAGCGCCGCACCCCGGGTCCTGTCGGCCGGTTCGGCCGTGGTTCCCCGGCTGGTTCCGGTGCCGGTGGCGGCGGTGGACCTGTCGGACACCATCACCGAATTCCTGGACGAGGAAAACGCCGCGGCGTTGTCACTTCCGGTCAGGGCGAGGCTGTTCCGGCAACTGGGCGAACTCGAGGACACCCCGCAGCATCTGCTGGTGGTCACGCTCCGGCGCGCCGCGACCGATCGCGTGGCACCGGCATTGCTGGCACGCGATCTCATGACCGCGTACGCCGCCCGGCGCCGCAACCTCGCGCCCACCTGGGATGTGGTGCGGTCGCCGCGCCGGCTGCGCGTCCACGAATTGCGCGGTGTGCGGCTGATCGAATAGCCGCGTCCGTCACCACGTAAGCAGTTCGGCCAGCCGATCCAGGAACGGCCGCTGTCCCGAGGCGAGTTTGGTGCGGGCGAGTTCGAGATCAATCCACTCGGCCCGGTCGAGTTCCGGAAATGACTGTGTCCGACCGGATTTGGGTGGCCACTCCATCTCGAACGTGCCCGCGACCATCGCGGCCGGATCCAGATCGCCGCCCAGCGCCCACACCGTGACCTGTTTCCGGGAGCGTCCGCTGCCGTAGCGCACATCGCCGAGCGGAATCCACTCACCGGGCGGAACCGGCAGGCCCAGTTCCTCGGTGAATTCCCGCGCCGCCGCGTCCGGTGCTGTCTCCGTCGCGGGTTCGTACTCCCCTTTCGGGATCGACCACGCACCGGCGTCCTTGCGAGCCCAGAAGGGCCCACCCATGTGCCCGAGCAGTACCTGCGTGTCCGGAGCGTTCCGGAACAACAGGATGCCCGCGCTGTGCCGCGGCGCCCCGGCGCCGGTCACGGCTGCTGCCCCGTTGCCCCGGTCAGATCGTAGACCTTCGTTCCGCCGACATTCTTTGCCGCGTAATGCTGTTCGACCCACCGCGTGATCTCGCTCGCCGCCGTCGTACGCTGCGATCCACCGGGGCCGCGCCGCGCCGAACCCACGAAATAGTGGATCCGTCCCTGCGCCACGTAAGCGCGAAAGCTGTGGAGCGTCGGCGCGGGATCACCACCGCCGAATCCGCCGATCGGCATGACGGCATAACCGGAATCGAGCTGCAGATCGGCGGCTCCCATGGAACTGACCGCGGCCGCGACCCAGGTGTAGCCGGCACCGGTGTTCTTCAGCAGATCCACCAGCTGCGTGTTCGTCCGATCGCCCATTCCGGGCATCCCCGGAGGGCCGGCCTGGGCGGCTGGGCCTCGTGGGCCGGCAGGCGGCATCGGCAGCTCGGATCCCGGCCGATTCGGACCGGTCGCGTCGGTGCCGGGTCTCGCGGTTCCGCTATTCGGTCCTGTCTGCCCGCCACAGTCCGCGGCCGGTCCGGCCGGGACTCCCGGCGCACCGGCGGGGACTCCGGGACCGGCCGGGGCTCCCGGACCGCCGGGGCCACACATCGTACCGGGGCCGCCGGGGCCGAATCCGAACCCGCCCTTGGTTTTCGGACCGGCAAGCACGATTCCGCCGTTGTGCGCGGTGGCGATCGTCTCGATCGAGTACGCGAGCGGTCCGGCCATCGCGACCAGCACCGCGAGGGCCGCGGTCCAGCCCGCCCACCGCCTGGGCTGCGGAATGATCAGCGCGATCGTCGCGACCACACCGGCGGCACCGATCACCCACCGCAACCACGGTACGAAATCGGGCGTCCGATTCAGCAGGACCACCGCGCCGGCGACGGTCAGTGCCGACGCCACGGCCAGGGTGACCCGCACCCACCACCGGTCGCGCTCACGCCACAACAGCACGGCCCCGATCGCGGCCACACCGGACACCGCGGGCGCCAGCGCCACCGTGTAGTACTGGTGGAATATCCCTTTCATGAAGCTGAACACGAGCGCCGTGACCAGCGCCCAGCCGCCCCACAGCAGCAGGGCCGAGCGCCGGGTGTCGGCGCGGGACGCCTTGCCGCGCAACACCAGTGCAGCAATGAACAGCACCAGCGCGGCCGGGATCAGCCAGGCGATCTGACCGCCGACGGTTTCGCTGAACATCCGGGTGATACCGGCCTGTGAGCCGAAGGACGGACCGTGCCCGTGACCGCCACCGGGCCCCGGTCCCGGACCGCCACCGAAACCGTCATCGGAATCCAATCCCAGCCGCTGCAGCCCGTTGTAGCCCAGGGTCAACTCGATGATCGAATTATGTTTCGAGCCACCGAAATACGGTCGCGAGCCCGACGGCCACAGCTGCGCGATCAGCACCCACCAACCCGCTCCGACCACCAGCGAACCCCCGGCCGCCAGCAGTTGCAGTAGCCGTTTCCCCAGCTTGGGCGGGCCGGCGAACAGATAGGTCAGCGCCAGGGCCGGCACCACGAGCAGCACCTGCAACTGTTTGGCCAGGAAGCCCAGGCCGACGAAGCCACCGCACAGCACCAGCCAACGCCACCGGCCGTCCTCGAGCGCCCGGGTCATCGCCCACACGGCAGCGACCATCAACAGCACCAGCAGGACATCCGGGTTGTTGTAGCGGAACATGAGCGTGGCCACCGGTGTCACCGCGAGGGCGAGCCCGCCGAGCAGCCCGGCGGCGGGCCCGAAGGTGCGCCGCAGCGTCGCCCACAGCAGGGCCACGGCCGCGACGGCGATCAGCACCTGCGGCACCAGCATGCTCCAGCTGTTCATCCCGAAGATGCGCGCCGAGATCTCCATCGGCCACAACGAGGCCGGCGTCTTGTCGACGGTGATCGAGTTGCCCCAATCCGAGGAACCGAAGAAGAACGCCTTCCACGATTTCGCACCGGACTGCACCGCCGCCGCATAGAACGAGTTCGCCCAGCCACTGGCACTCAGATTCCACAGATAGGCGACGACGGTACCGACCAGCAGCACCCCGAGGCTCACATACTCCCAGGGCAGGGTCCGCGAGCCGGGATCCCGACCGGTCGTGATCGCACCGTCCGCCGGCCGATCCGGCGCGATAGCAGTTTCGGTCATGCTCCACATGATCGCCGCTCTCGCCGGTGCTTCGCTGGGACGACGCTGGGAGAACCCTGTGAGCGGCTTATGTGCCCGGTCACCGGCCGTGATGAACCGTCAGCGGCGTATCCGGATCGTGCTCGGCGGGCTTGCCGTGCCCGGGCACGACAATCCGCGCGGGCTGTGCGGCGAGTTGCCGCGCGGTACGCAGGGTCATGTCCTCGTCGTGGTTGAACACGGCCGGCAGCACCTGCGGTCCCACATACTCGGCGAGCGGATGGCCGGTGACCAGTGCGTCGCCGCTGAACAGCACCTGTTCCGACGGCATCAGATAGGCGGTGTGCCCGCTGGTGTGCCCGGGCGACGGCACCGCGGCGAATCCGCCCGGCAGAGCGGCCAGCGCGACCTCCTGCGCCACCGTCGCCTCGGGAACGCTCATTCCGATATGACCGATGACGGCACGCACGGTGTGGGTCACCCAGCGACGGCCGGGAGCGCTGCTCAACTGCCGGATCATCGCCGCCGGACCGATCTGCTGCAGATATTCGCGCTTGGCGTGGCGGACCTCTTCGGCGCCGGTGTACACCGGCATCCCGACCTGTTCGACCAGGGCCGGAATCGCGCCGATGTGATCGAGGTGGGCGTGGGTGAGCAGGACCGCGGCGACGTCGCCGAGTGAATGCCCGATCTGCCGTATCGAATCCAGTACCGCGTCGCTGTCGCCCGGATATCCGGCATCGACGACGGTGACTCCGGAACCATCACTGACCAGCGCCCAATTGACGTTGGTGCCGGCCACGACATACACGGAGTCGGAGATCTGGTCGATCGTCACGGATTGATCCTCACTGCCGGATTCGGTATCACAGCCAGTGTTCCAGTTCGGCCCGGCACAACCGGGCACCGAGTTCCGTTTCGCCCCACAACTTTCGGGTGGCACCGCGATCGACAGGACTTACAGCTGTCCGTGTGGTCGGGATGACAGGATTTGAACCTGCGACCCTCCGCTCCCAAAGCGGATGCGCTACCAAGCTGCGCTACATCCCGTTGCGTCCAGCGGCTCCGCTGGCTCCTCCCGATGACGGGATACGGCGGCCGAGGATTCCAGACAATCCCCTCATCGGAGCGGGTGACGGGAATCGAACCCGCACCATCAGCTTGGAAGGCTGAGGTTCTACCATTGAACTACACCCGCAGGCATACGACATCGATGGGATCGCCACGATGTCGTCTGCGTGTAGGACTGTACCGAACTTCGCTTCCGGAATGCCAATCGCATTCCCGGTTTTCGCGCCGATGGCCTGTCCGGGCCGCATCCGGCGCCCGTGATGACCGTCGGGCGCGACGCTGGCGACCATGGAGCAAACAGTCGGTCGCCGACGGTGACACTTCCCACTGCCGGCAAGACCCCTTTCAATCAAATTCCGCCCTATGCGCGAATTCCCTCGGGTCACAGACGTCGGCACCATACTCCCGGAGCTGCTCGGAGCGCCTATTCGCGCTGTGATACTCGTCACCAGCGCGCGCGTTCAAGCATCCCGCGGCGGATCGGCGGCGTGGGTTCTGACCTGGGACGAGAACATCCGGCAACGCTCCAGCCGTCCCAAGATGAACAGCGCCTCCAACACGCCGTGAGCGACACACCGGCCGCCGCTGTAACGCCGCAGGCCCGAAGGCGATCACACTGCCGATCGCCATTCGTGAGGCATCGGAACAGGTTGTAAAACAGCGTTTTTCGGTGCCGGGTGGCTTGCTAGGATCCTTTTTGCCGGACGGGGGTATCTGGAAAGGGGGCGGTGAGCGTGCGCCGAAGGTGTACTCGACCGCGAAGCAGTGAGCACGTTCCGGAAGGCGTGACCGGCCGGAGCGTCGGCGCCGACAACGTCTGCGCGAGGTGATCGGCCATGTCTGGCGAGATCGACGCACAGACCGCGGCTCTCCTCGCGGCGACCACGCGGGACTGGGTCCGTGCCGTTTATCCGGGTAGCGGGCTGACGGTCGCACCCGAACATCTCGAGCAGGTGTTCGGTGGAATCGTCGATGAATTGATGGACCTCGCACAGTCGGAACCGTTCCCGGTCCCGGCCGCTCGCGCGGTCGGACTCCGCCTCGCCGAGGCGCCGTTCGACGGCACCCGCATGCTGGCGCCGGCCACCAGAGCGCTATTGGGCTTCGCGCCGGGCGAATACGGTTCGCTGGTGGCCACCCGGTGGCCGTTCGTGGCCAGTCATGCCATCGACAGCTATGCCGAGGCCCTCCAGCAGCGCGCTCTGGCGCAGCAGGAGCGCAGTCTGACCGCCGCGGTATCGGTGCGGGTTCAGGAGATCGCGGAGCTGCAGAACCGGTTGCGGCACGAGGCGACCCACGATGCCCTCACCGATCTGGCCAATCGCTCACTGCTGCAGGAGCGGGTGCGAGTGATGGCCACCGACCACGACCTCGGCGTGGGGCTGCTGCTGATCGATCTGGACGATTTCAAACAGATCAACGACGGCCACGGCCACTCGGTCGGCGACGAGGTCCTGGTGGAGATCTCCCGGCGGCTGCGCGCGGCCTGCCCGGAGGACACGGTCGTATGCCGTTACGGCGGGGACGAATTCGTCCTGGCGCTACCGGCTCGCCGCAACGGCCTGGCCGAGATCGCCATGCGGGTCTTGACGGCACTGCACGATCCGGTGCCCACCTATGCCGGACCGGTTCCGGTCTCGGCGAGTGTCGGCACCGCCTACGCGCCGCCCGGGCGGCCGTGCGATTTCCCCGATCTGCTGCGCAGCGCCGACCGGGCCATGTACTCGGCCAAAACCGCCGGTAAACGCCGGTTCGCCCTATCCGAACCGGACAGTTCCGATAGCGATCCGGGTGGTTCGGAAACCACCCGGATCAACTATGACACCGCCGTCGCGGGCTGAGTCCGCAACCATACAGCAACCGACCGGCGGGTACCCTGGTCGACGTGTGGCTGCTGCTGATACTTCTGATCGTCGTGCTCATCGCCGTCGTGGCGATGAGCGTCGCGGGGCGTTCGAGCCAACGCACTCGCCAGGCCACCCAGCTCGCCGACGCGAAGGCCGATGCGCGCCGGCTCACCGAACGTCTCGGCGGTCAGGTATACAACCTGATCGGCACCGACCAAGCCTCGAAACAGGCCCTCGCCGACGCGGGTGAACGGCTCAATGCCGCGGGCTCGCAGATTGATCAGGCCACTACGGTCACGCAGGCCAGGCTGGCGAAGGAAACCGCCGTCGAGGGTCTGTACTACGTGCGCGCGGCGCGGACCGCCATGAATCTCGATCCCGGACCACCGGTTCCCGAACTGGACGGACAGCGCTCGGCCGGACAGGTCACCGAGGATCGCACAGTGGATTTCGACGGCCGCAGCGTCGAAGCCTCACCCACCCCCTCACCGTCGACACCGAACTACTATCCCGGCGGCCGGGTCGCCGGACGGCCGGTTCCGGCGGGCTGGTACTCCGAACCGTGGTGGAAGACCGCACTGGTCGCGGGCGCCTGGGGCGTCGGCTCCGTCCTGCTGTTCGACGCGTTGTTCAGCGGTATGCACGGTATCGGCTACGACGCGGCCGGATTCGAAAACGGTTACGGCACGGGCTACGACGCCGGATTCGACGCGGGGCAGGATTCGGGCCAGGGCTTCGACGGCGGCGATCCGGGCGGGTACGACGGCGGCGGCTACGACCAGGGCGGCAACGACGGCGGCGGATTCGACGGCAACGGTTTCGGCGACTTCGGGGGCGGCGACTTCGGCGGATTCGACGGCGGCTTCTGATCCCTCAGGCCGGCTGGCACGTGGGGCACCAGAACAGATTCCGCCCCTCCAGCACGGCGTGTGCCACGGTGGTGCCACAGATCCGGCAGGGCTCACCCGCTCGCCGGTAGACATAGGTGCGCGGCTTGCCGACCGCATACGACGGTGCGCCGTGATCGTGCTCGGGTCGCATCACCACGATCGCCCCTTTGCGCACACCGACTTTCATCAGCGCGACCAGATCGGCCCAGACCGCCGCCCAGTCCTCGGACGTGATCCCGCGCCCCGGACGCCGCGGCGAAATACCGTGCCGGAAAAGCACTTCCGCGCGGTAGACATTGCCGACCCCGGCGACCACCGACTGATCCATCAGCAAGGCCGCGATCGAGCGGTTCGAACGGCGGATGCGATCGATCGCACGACCGGGATCGGCGCCGCGGCGCAACGGATCCGGCCCCAGCCGGGCGGTCAGCGCCTCGACCTCCGGTTCGTGGAGTACCTCGCAGGCCGTGGGCCCGCGCAGATCGGTACCGTACATCGCGGCCGCCGACCGGCCCGCGCCGATCATTCGCATCCGGACCTGGCCGACCGGATCACCCAGCGGCGCCTGCGATTCGGTGAAGGTGCCGTACAGGCCGAGATGAATGTGCACGACCAAGCCCGAATCATAATGGTGCAGAAGGTGTTTCCCCCACGCCTCGGCTTTCGTCAGCACGGCGCCGTCCACCAGCGCCGCACCGTCGGCGAAACGTCCCTGCGGGCTCCACACCCGCACGAGGCCACCGGCGAAGCGACGATGATGCAGCTTCGCCAGGCGATGGAGCGTATGTCCCTCAGGCATCGGCAGAAATCCGTCCCACTGCGACCGGCAGACGGCCGGCGAGCCGGGCTCGGCACCCGGCCGCGTCGATACCTCTAGCCCTGTACCGCCGGCGGCTGACCGGACTTCTCGTACTCGGCGATGATGTCGATCCGGCGCTGATGCCGCGCCTCATCCGACCAGGGAGTGGCGAGGAACGCATCGATGATCGCGAACGCCTCCTCGGTGCTGTGCATGCGGCCGCCGATACCCATGAGCTGCGCATTGTTGTGCTGCCGGGCCAGTTTCGCGGTTTCCACGCTCCAGGCCAGCGCACAGCGGGCACCCGGAACCTTGTTCGCGGCGATCTGCTCACCATTACCGCTGCCACCGAAGACGATGCCCAGGCTGCCCGGATCGGCGACGACACGTCGAGCGGCGTCGATGCAGAACGCCGGGTAGTCGTCGACGGCGTCGTACTCGTGGGCCCCGCAGTCGACCACGTCGTGGCCGGCCTGCGTGAGGTGGTCCTTGACTTGGTTCTTCAGTTCGAAGCCGGCGTGGTCGGCACCCAGGTATACGCGCATGGCTGAGATTGTGTCAGGCGATGTCGATGCCGCCGCACGGGGTGGCCTACGTGGTTACGCACGCTGCCGCCTCCGGCCCCTGCCCATGCGGCGGGTGTCGATGCCGCCGCACGGGGTGGCCTACGTGGTTACGCACGCTGCCGCCTCCGGCCCCTGCCCATGCGGCGGGTGTCGATGCCGCCGCACGGGGTCGTCCACGCGGGTGACGCGAACTGCCGCACGGGTTTGCCGGCCCGGCTACCGCGAACACCGCCGCATCGGGTGATCGCCGAATTCTCTATAGAGTTCAGCACATGCAGTCCGACGACCAATGGACCAACAAGTCACCACAGCAGGCGCAAGGAACAGGGTGGAATCCGGTGACCGAAATGGCGGGGTGGGATCCGAGGCTCGGACCACCGGGATGGGGTCCGCAACAACCGTTCTCACCACCTCCGATTCCGCCGTATCAGCAAACTCGCGGGCTGTCGCCGTGGGGGTTGCCGGAACGCCACAGCTGGGAGATCCCACTACTCGTGGTGGTGGTCATGCTGACGACCGTCGGCTATCTGATCGCGCTGCTGTTCCTGCTCGTCGGTGCGGTCAACTATTACGTTCTGCTGTTGATCCTGGCACCGGTCCTGCTGTGGTTCGGTCGCGGCCAGAACTATTCGGCGCAGCGGCTCAACGCGGTGAAGATGTCACCCACCCAATTTCCCGAGGGATTCCGGATGGTGGTGGAGGCCGCCGGCCGCTTCGGTATGGCGACCGTGCCGGACGCCTATGTCCTGCTGGGCAACGGGCAGATCAATGCCTTCGCCTCCGGGCACGGCTTCCGCCGCTACGTCGTGGTCTACAGCGATCTGTTCGAGATCGGCGGGCAGGCTCGCGACCCGGATGCGCTGGCGTTCATCATCGGTCACGAGGTCGGCCACATCGCGGCGGGACACGTGTCCTATTGGCGGCAGCTGGGGATGTTCCTGGTGCCGTTCCTGCCGGTCATCGGCAGTGCGCTGATCCGCGCACAGGAGTACACCGCCGATAATCACGGCTTCTGCAACCGCCATATCGGCGCGCCGGGGGCGATGAAGACCCTCGCGGGCGGCAAATACCTCAACTCGCTCGTCGGTTTCGACGAGATGGCCGACCGGGCACCCCAGGAGAAGGGCTTCTTCATCTGGGTGGTCAACGCCATGTCCTCGCATCCCGTCCTGACCTGGCGAATGTGGGCATTGCGCGACCGCAGCCGGCACGGGCGGATGTTCCTGCGCCCCAGCGGACCGCCACCGCCGCCCGCGAATACCGTCCCGCCGGGATATCTGCCGGTCGCGCGCTACCCCGGATATGGCGAATATCCCGGCCTGCCTCAGCAGCAATGATCACGACAACTCCGGTGCGGGACGCGAACCTGCGCGCCCCGCGTCGGTGTGTCAGTCGAACTGCGGATCCTCGGTGCGGGTGCGCTTGAGTTCGAAGAAGTGCGGGTAGGACGCGAGTGCGACCGCACCGTCCCACACCTTGCCCGCGTCCTCGCCACGCGGAATCCGCGACAACACCGGACCGAAGAACGCGGTGTTGTTGATGTGGATGGTCGGTGTGCCCACATCGGGCCCGACCTTGTCCATTCCGGCGTGATGGCTCTCGCGCAACGCCTCGTCGTATTCGGTGCCGGTGGCCGCAGCCGCCAGTTCGGCCGGTAGTCCGACCTCGTCGAGTGAATCCGCGATGACCAGGGCCAGGGATTCGATGCGATCCTCGCGCTCGTACTCCTCGCGGCGATTGTGGATTCGGGTGCCCATCGCGGTGTACAGCGGCGACAGCACCTCGTCACCGTGCTTCGCCGCCGCCGCGATCGCCACGCGGACCGGCCCCCAGGCCGACTTCATCAATTCGGCGTAACGCTCGGGCAGTTCCTCGCGCCCCTCGTTGAGTACGGCGAGGCTCATCACGTGGAAATGCGTCTCGATATCGCGAACCTTCTCGACCTCCAGGATCCACCGGGAGGTGATCCAGCACCACGGGCACAGCGGGTCGAACCAGAAATCGACGCGATCGGTGGAACCGCCGGCGGTGGTCGTCTCATCGCTCACGTTTCGTCCTCTCCAAAAAGGTGGATCCGATGGGCGGCAGCCGCCTGCCACCGCCTCGTTATTGCTCAACGCCGCAATGTTGTCGATATTTCCCGATCGCGGCGCGGCGCACAGTAGGGTCGGTGACGACCCTGGTTGCCGCTGTCCGGAGGTTCTCCCCCATGACCACAGATTCCAGGTTCGTCGTCGTAGGCGGCGGTCTGGCCGCCGCCAAACTGACGGAGTCGTTGCGCGACAACGGCTTCGACGGCGCCCTCACCGTGATCGGTGCGGAGGCGCAGCTTCCCTACGAACGACCGCCGCTGTCGAAGGAACACCTGTTCGGGAAGAAGTCGCTCGCCGACTTCACCACCCAGCCGGAGCAGTGGTATCGCGACCACGACATCGAACTGCTGCTCGGAACCACCGCCGGCGGCATCGATCGGTTGTCGAAAACCGTTGCGCTACCGGATGGTTCGACCCGGCCGTACGACAAGCTGGCGCTGGCGACGGGCTCGCGCTCGCGCCGGCTGCCGATTCCCGGCTCCGATGCCGAGGGCGTGTACATGCTGCGAACCATCGAGCAGTCCGACGCTCTGCTGTCGATGTTCGCCTCGGCCCGGCACCTGGTGGTGATCGGTGCGGGGTGGATCGGCCTGGAGGTCACTGCCGCCGCCCGCACGGCGGGCCTCGAGGTAACGGTGCTGGAGGTCGGCGCGGTGCCATTGCAAGCGGCGCTGGGTGAGGGGATGGGCGAGGTCTTCGGCGCGCTGCATCGCGCGCAGGGTGTCGATCTGCGCTGTGGAGTGAAAGCAGCCGAGATCCTCACCTCCGACGGCCGGGCCACCGGTGTCCGATTGGCCGACGATAAGGTCATCGACGCCGACGCCGTGCTGGTCGCGGTGGGTGCGCGGCCGAATATCGAGATCGCCGCGGACGCCGGACTCGCGGTCGAGGGCGGAGTGCTGGTGGACGAGAGTCTGGCCACCAGCGATCCGGATATCGTCGCGGTGGGTGATATCGCCGATCAGCAGCATCCGGTACTTGGGCAACGGGTACGGGTCGAACACTGGGCCACCGCGTTGAACCAGCCCGCGGTGGCCGCGCAGACCATGCTCGAACGCCCCGCGACCTACGATCGGCTGCCGTATTTCTTCACCGATCAATACGACCTCGGGATGGAGTACACCGGGTTCGTCGCACCCGGCCTCGAAACCTCGGTCGTGGTGCGCGGCGATACTGCGAAACGGGAATTCGTGGCGTTCTGGCTGGATTCGGGCAATCGGGTGCTGGCGGGCATGAACGTCAACATCTGGGATGTCACCGATCGGATCAAGGAATTGATCCTGAGCGCGGATGCGGTGGATCCGTCGGCCCTGGCCGATACCTCGACGAAACTGTGACCGTTCGCGCGGCCCGGATATGTCGAACCGCGGCTGCCGGCCCCGACCTGGCTGTGCGCGCCGCGCGGCACGCCGTCGAGTCGAGGAGATCATCGTGAAGTACATGCTGCTCGAGACGCACAGCCCCGCCGCACATTGCGATATCCCGATCGGGGAATGGCCGCCGGAGGACATCGCCGCACATATCGAATTCCAGCGCGCCCTGGGCCGGGCGCTGCGCGACTCGGGCGAGTTCGTCGACGCACAGGGGCTCGCCTTTCCGGATCAGGCGCGGATCGTCCACGCCGACGGCCGGTCCGCGCCCGTGGTGACCGACGGCCCCTTCCCTGAGACGAAGGAGTCCTTGGCGGGTTACTTGATCGTCGATGTCGATCGCCCCGAGCGGGCGCTGGAGATCGCGGCTCAGGCATCGGCGGCGCTGGATCGTGTGCCCATCGGCGAGTACATCGAGGTACGCGCGATCATGGCCGATCCGGGGAGTGATCTCTGAGCGACAGTCGATCCGAACCGCCGGTCCCGGCCGCCGGACGAGGCCCCACGCCGCAGGAGGTGGCGGCACAACTGCGCGAAGCCGGGCCGGCGGTACTCGGAATCCTGGTGCGCCGCTACGGCGATTTCGACGCGGCCGAGGACGCAGTGCAGGAGGCGATGGTCGCCGCGCTGACCCAGTGGCCGACACAGGGCTTTCCCGGAAATACCCGAGCGTGGTTGCTGCAGGTGGCGAAACGGCGGCTGATCGACGCGGTACGGGCGGAGATCGCACGCCGGAACCGCGAGGAGAACGCGGCACGACGCGAACCACCACCGGCCGAAGACGATTCGGTGCGCTCGGCGGACTACTCCGGCGACGACACCTTGACGCTGCTGACGCTGTGCTGCCATCCCGCGCTGTCACCCGCCGTCGCGGTCGCGCTGACCCTGCGCGCGGTCGGCGGGTTGACGACGGCGGAGATCGCACATGCCTTCCTCTTACCGGAAGCGACCATGGCGCAACGGATTTCGCGAGCCAAGAAGCGACTTGCCGCAATGCCGCGGCCGTTCGCGGAGGCCGAGAGCCCGAGCCGGTGGGAACAACGACTGCGACCGGTCCTGCACGTGCTGTACGTGATGTTCACCGAGGCGCACACCTCCGCGAGTGGGTCCACGCTCTATCGCGCCGATCTCGCCGCCGAGGCAATTCGCCTGGCGCGCAAGATACATCGGCTCCTGCCCAACGATGCCGAGGTCACGGGGCTGCTCGCGTTGATGCTACTCACCGATGCCCGCCGCGCGGCCCGGCTGGGGCCACGCGGCGAACTGATTCCGCTCACCGAGCAGGACCGCTCCCGCTGGGACCGCGATCGCATCCGCGAGGGTCTGGCGCTCGCGACAGCGGCGGTGAACACCGGTCTCGGCGGTCCGTATCGGATCCAGGCCGCCATCGCCGCGCTGCACGCCCAGGCGGCACGGCCCGAGGACACCGATTGGGAACGGATCCTCCTGCTGTACAACCTCTTCGAGCGGCTGTCGGACAATCCGATGGTGAGCCTCAATCGCGCGGTCGCCATCGCCATGGTGCACGGGCCCGCCGCGGGACTCACCGCGGCGGGCGATCTCGCGGACCGGTTGCGAGGCAATCACCGACTGGACGCGGTGCGGGGGCATCTCTACGAAATGGCGGACGAGCGGGCCGCCGCGATCGAGTCGTACACCGCGGCCGCCCATCTGACCACCAGTACGCCCGAACGCGATTACCTCATGTTGCGGGCGGCGCATCTGCGCACGCCGGGACGGCGGGAACCGCTCAGGCCCAGGCGTTACCGGTGATGCGCTGATAGGCATCCATGTACTTGTCTCGGGTGACCGCGACGACATCGGCCGGGATCTCCGGACCGGGCGGTTCCTTGTCCCAGCCGGTGGAGGTCGCCCAGTCGCGGACGAACTGTTTGTCGAAGGAGCGCTGCGCGCGGCCCGGCTCCCATTCGTCGGCGGGCCAGAACCGGGACGAGTCCGAGGTCAGCACCTCGTCACCGAGAGTGAGAACATCTCCGTCCCAGCCGAATTCGACCTTGGTATCGGCGATGATCACACCGCGCCCGGCGGCGTGCGCGGCGCCGCGGGTGTAGATCCGGAGAGTCAGCGCGCGCAGCCGCTCGGCGACCTCTCGACCTTCCTGGTTCACCACATCCTCGAAGGTGATGGATTCATCGTGCCCGGCGGAGGCCTTTGTGGTGGGTGTGAAGATCGGTTCGGGCAGCTTGTCGCCCTCGCGCAGCCCGTCGGGTAGTTTCACACCGGATACCGCACCGGTGCGGCGGTATTCCTGTAGGCCGGAACCCACCAGGTAGCCGCGCGCGATGCACTCCACCTGCACCATCTTCAGCGGCCGCACCCGTACCGCACGACCGGCGAATTCGGCCGGTACATCGGTGGTCGACAGCACATGATTGGGTACATCGGAGAAGTACTCGAACCACCAGTTCGACAGCTGAGTGAGCAGTGCGCCCTTGTCCGGGATCGGCGTCGGCAGCACCACGTCATAGACCGAGACGCGATCGGAGGCGACCAGAATCAGCGACTCGCCGTCGGCGTAGAGATCGCGCACCTTACCGGCGTGGATGTGCTTCAACCGTCCTCCTCGTTGCGAGCGCTGGCAGCAATACCCTACCCAGCACACTTCCCCCGCCGGACACCACGTCGTACGGGCAATCGTCGTGCACGGGGTGCGTGCGAGCGGTCGGCCCACCCCACCGGGGGTGAACGTGGCATTGTGGGCAATGTCGTGCTTGCGCCCTCGGCAGGCTCCCCGACCGGACCACCGGTGGGGCGCGCACGACGAACCGACGCACCGAACCAGCGGCGGCGCCCACCGGCGCGCCGTCGGGTCTGTTCTCCGACGAGCGAAGGAGTCTCCTTGTCCGCACCGAACCTCACCCGCGAGCAGGCCATCGCGAGGGCCTCGACGATCAGCGTGGACAACTATCACGTCGAGCTCGACCTGACCGGTCAGCCGGCCGATACCGGGGAGACCTTCTTCTCGCGTTCGACGGTCACCTTCACCGCCACAGCCGGCGCGGAGACCTTCATCGATATCGTCGCCGCCGGTGTGCGGTCGGCCGTGCTCAACGGCGCCACACTCGACGTCTCCGGTTACGACGAAGCGCAGGGGCTGACGCTGCCCGGCCTCGCCGAGCACAACGAGCTCGTGGTCGAGGCGGACTGCGAGTATTCCCATACCGGTGAAGGCCTGCACCGCTTCGTCGACCCCACCGACGACAAGGTCTATCTGTACTCGCAGTTCGAGACCGCCGATGCCAAGCGGATGTTCGCCTGCTTCGATCAGCCCGATCTCAAGGCCGCCTACGACCTGACCGTCACCGCACCCGCGGACTGGGAGGTCATCTCCAACGGCGCGGCCACGGCGACCCGGGCGATCGGAGCCGAATCCTCGGACCGCTCCGCTCCTGCCGTGGAGCACACCTTCGCCACCACTCCGCGGATGAGCACCTACCTGGTCGCCCTGATCGCCGGGCCGTATGCCAAGTGGATCGATATCTACACCGATGATCGGTCCACCATTCCGCTGGGCATCTACTGCCGGGCCTCGCTCGCCGAATTCATGGACGCCGAGCGGCTTTTCACCGAAACCAAGCAGGGTTTCGCGTTCTATCACCGCAACTTCGGCATCCCCTACGTATTCGGCAAGTACGACCAGTTGTTCGTGCCGGAGTTCAATGCCGGCGCTATGGAGAATGCCGGCGCGGTGACCTTCCTCGAGGATTACGTCTTCCGGTCCAAGGTCACCCGCGCGTCCTATGAGCGGCGCGCGGAAACCGTCCTGCACGAGATGGCACACATGTGGTTCGGCGATCTGGTCACCATGAAGTGGTGGGACGATCTGTGGCTGAACGAGTCCTTCGCCACCTTCGCCTCGGTACTGTGCCAGACCGAGGCCACCGAATACACCGGTGCCTGGACGACTTTCGCCAATGTGGAGAAGTCGTGGGCCTACCGGCAGGACCAGCTGCCCTCGACCCACCCCATCGCCGCCGATATCCCGGATCTGGCAGCGGTGGAGGTCAATTTCGACGGCATCACCTATGCCAAGGGCGCATCGGTACTCAAGCAACTGGTGGCCTACGTCGGGCTGGAGCCGTTCCTCGCCGGTCTGCGTAACTACTTCGCCGCACACGCCTTCGGCAACGCCACCTTCGACGATCTGGTCGGCGCGCTCGAAAAGTCCTCGGGGCGAGACCTTTCCAACTGGGGTGCGCAATGGCTGAAGACCACCGGCCTCAATACACTGCGCCCGGAATTCGAGGTCGACGACGAAAGCAGGTTCACCCGGTTCACCGTCGTCCAGGGTGGTGCGGAGCCCGGTGCCGGTGAGTATCGCGCGCATCGGCTCGCGATCGGCGTCTACGACGATCGTGATGGAAAACTGGTGCGCACCAAGCGAGTCGAGATCGATGTCGATGCCGCCGAACACACCGAGGTGCCCGATCTGGTGGGCGTCGAGCGCGGGCAACTGATCCTGGTCAACGACGACGACCTGACCTACTGCTCGCTGCGTCTGGACCCGCGATCACTCGATACCGTCGTGGCCCGGGTCGCCGATATCGCCGAATCACTGCCTCGCACCCTGTGCTGGTCCGCGGCGTGGGAGATGACGCGCCAAGCCGAGATGCGGGCGCGGGACTTCGTGGCCCTGGTCCAGAGCGGCATCGGCGGCGAGACCGAAATCGGTGTCGTCCAACGGCTCCTGATGCAGGCGCAAACCGCGCTGGGCAGCTACGCCGATCCGGAATGGGCCGATCAGACCGGCTGGCCGGCCTTCGCCGACCGACTGCTGGAACTGGCCCGGGCGGCAGCGCCCGGCTCGGATCACCAACTGGCGTTCGTCAACGCCCTCACAGCCGCGCGGCTGTCGCCCTGGCACTGCGAGGTACTCGGCACCCTGCTGCTGGATTCGGATCCCACCGCGGCCCAGCTGCCCGGACTCGCGGTCGACACCGATCTGCGGTGGCGGATCGTGACTGCCCTGGCGGCGGCCGGACAGCTCGACTCCGAGAGCACCGATACCCCGGTGATCGATGCCGAACTCGAACGCGACCGCACCGCCGCCGGCCGCAGGCAGGCCTCGGCGGCGGCCACGGCCCGCCCGCAGGCCGAGGTCAAGGAGAAGGCGTGGCGGACGGTCATCGACGACGATTCGGTGCCGAACATCACCGCCCGCGCCATCGTCGGCGGATTCGCCCCCTCGGGGCAGGGGGAACTGCTGACACCGTACGTACAGCGCTATTTCGACGAGATCGCCTCGGTATGGGAGCGACGATCCAGTGAGGTCGCGCAGACCGTCGTGATCGGGCTCTATCCGCACTGGGCGATCACGGCCGAGGCGGTCGCGGCAGCCGACAAGTTCCTCACCGGCGATCACCCACCGGCCCTGCACCGCCTGGTGATCGAAGGGAAGGCCGGTATCGAGCGTTCCCTGCGAGCACGGGCCGCCGATATCGCCTGAGGTCTTCTGGGCCCGCTGCTGTGAGCGGATCTGCTCACAGCAGCGGCGGCCACCATCGTGCACTCGGGTGCGGCACGGTGGAATCATGGCTCAGGACAACAAGATTCCGCTCTTCGATCGGCGTTCACGCGAACAGCTGCTCGCCCGGCGCGTTCTGGTACTCGACGGTGGGCTCGACGACGACAACGGCACCCTGCTCACCACTCAGCTGCTGACCCTGGCGGCCGAGGATCCCGACGGTGATATCTCGCTGTGGATCCACTCCCCCGGCGGCTCGGTGCCGTCCATGCTGGCGATCCGCGATGTCATGCGCCTGGTGCCGTGCACAGTATCGACGCTGGCACTCGGATTGGCCTGCAGCGCCGGGCAATTCCTGCTGTCGGCAGGCACCCCGGGCAAGCGCTTCGCGCTCCCGCACGCCCGCATTCTGATGCATCAGGGATCGGCGGGAATCGGCGGCAGCGCGGGCGAGGTGGAGGTACAGGCCGACGATCTGCGCCACACCGTGAACACCGTGCTGGGGCTCATCGCCGAGGACACCGGCCAGCCGTTCGACCGGGTCTACGAGGATTCCTTGCACGACCGCTGGTTCACCGCACCACAGGCCCGCGAGTACGGCTTCATCGACGGGATCGTCGACTCGTTCGATCAGGTCATTCCCCATCGGCAGCGACTCGGTATCTCGGCGTAAGCGAAAGAGTGGTCATGACTTCCTACACCATCCCCAATGTCATCGCCCAGCATCCGCGTGGTGAGCGGATCATGGACGTCTACTCACATCTGCTCACCGAACGCATCGTCTATCTCGGCACACCGATCGATGCGGGCGTGGCGAATGCGCTGATCGCCCAGCTGTTGCACCTGGACGCGGACAGTGCGGGCCAGGAGATCAATCTCTACATCAATTGCGAAGGCGGCGATCTGTCCGCGATGCTCGCGGTCTACGACACCATGCAGCACATCACGTCACCGGTGGCGACAACCTGCGTCGGACAGGCCATCGCGGTAGGTGCGGTGCTGCTCGCGGGCGGTACGGCCGAACGGCGCTCGATACTTCCGCATGGGCGGGCGGTACTGCATCAACCCGCTACTCGCGGTCAGGGCGCGATTCCGGATCTCATTCTGCAGGCCGACGAACTGGTCCGGATGCGTGCCGAGATCGAAGCGATTCTGTCCCGCCACACCGGGCAGGAGATCGCGACCCTGCGCCACGACACCGATCGCGACCGTGTCTTCACCGCGCAGTCGGCGGTCGACTACGGATTGGTCGATCGCATTCTCGGTGCGCGCGACTGAATTGCTCAGGCCGCGAGCAACGTGGGCCCCGCCGGTCGCCGACCGGTGAAGGGCAGCACCGGCACCGAAACCGGCCGCAGCCGATCGGCGATCTGCGTGGTCAGCCCGCCCAGGGATGTGCCCAGGGCGCCGGCCAGCGCGGCGATCATCTCACTGGAGGGTTCCTTGCGGCCGCGTTCGATCTCGGACAGGTATTGCGGGGAGACTCCGGCCCGGCCGGCGGTTTCGGCCAATGTTTCCCCCCGGTCGCGGCGCAGTTCGCGCAGTCGCTCCCCCAGCACCTCGCGCCACAGCGGTTCCGCGGCCGGGCGTTGTGAGCGCGGCGGCGATGCGGGTACGAGTTCCGGACGCCGCTGAAGACGGGATTCGGCCGATTTGTCGTGCATCGGAACGAGGTCTGCGGGCGGCCGGGAGACGGCGGCACGATCCCGTCCGCCGGGTAGCGAGTGCAGTGTCGGGTACTCGGCCATGGTTGTGAGCCTAGAGTCGGCCGCGGCTCCGAGGTGCCGCTTACGCTCACGGCGTATTCCGGGCGGAAAGACGGGCGCACCCCTTCCCGGATCACCGGGAAGGGGTGCGTGGTCCTGATACGAACCGGCGCGCGCGTGCCGGTTCCGTACCTGCGGATCAGCCTGGGCGGCCGATCGACGCGGCCATCACGCGGACGGCCGAGACCAGACCGTCGACGAGATTGCCCTGGCGCAGCGAGGACAGCGCAGCGGTCAGGCCCAGCTGGAGAACCTGATTGCTGACGCGATCGGCCACATCGCGACCGGACCGGACCTCGACCGCTTTGTCGTTGGGCGAGACGGCGATGAGCACCGAGCGTGCCGCCTCGGGGGTCGCCGGGAACACCGCGTCGGCGCCGGCGGCGGTATCCGCGCCCAGATCACCGATGTAGATGTTGAACCGGACCTTGGTGGTGCGGGTCGCCTCGGTGAGGGTGTTGTCCATCAGCAGCCGTTCCTCATCGTTGAACGGCGCCTCCTTGAACACGTCACCGGCCTCGTGCACCCCGGAAACCCGGCCACTGGTCGTCACGGCGTATCCGTGCGGCAGGGTGGACGCGTCCACCGCGGGCCAACTAGAACTTGCCACTTACCCGGCCTCCGATCAGATCTGCCCCGGTTTCGATTGCCACATGGTGCCCATGCGACGACTCGGCGATGTCATGACCGAAGGCGGTCACCTCATCGGTAGCGCTCCACAGCACCGGCGCGGCGGTCCACTCGTTACCGAGGTCGTAGTGGACCGGCTTCTCACCGGGCAGTGGTTTGCCGAGATACGACAATCCGGCGATCACCGCGTAGATCACCAGCGGGATGCCGAGAAACACCAGCACTGTTTCGAGAATGGTCACGGATCAACGGTAGACGATCGCCGATCACCGGTCAGCTTCGAGCCACTCGAGTCATACCAACCAGGCCGCCGCGTCCGGTGGGAGCATGCCGGCTTCGAGCGCGGTGCTCGTCAGCAGCACCGTTCCCGGCGGCAGTGCGATCGGCGCCGCGGAGGCGTTCAGCACACAGATCAGCCCGCCGGGCCGGCGAAAGGCCAGGCAGTCCTCCGGGCCGCCGTACCAATCGACGGTCTCGCCATCGAATTCGTCTCGCGTTCTGCGCAATTCGAGTGCTGTGCGATACAGCGACAGCGTCGAATCGACACTTTCGAGCTCCGCCTCCACCGTCCGGTCGGCCCAGGAAGCCGGGATCGGCAGCCACGAGGCGGGGCCTGTGGTGAAGCCGAACGGAGGCGCGGTGCCTTCCCACGGAATCGGTACCCGGCAGCCGTCGCGGCCACGCTGGGTATGACCGGATCGCCGCCATACCGGATCCTGGAGTACGTCCTCGGGGAGATCGTCGACATTGGGCAGTCCGAGTTCGGCGCCGTTGTAGACGAAGACGGTCCCCGGCAGCGCGAGTTCCAGCAACGCCATCGCACGCGCCCGGGCCAGCCCGAGCGGACCGCCGCCGTACCGGGTCACCTCCCGCTCGATATCGTGATTGGACAGTGTCCACGTCGGCACCGCATCCACACCGATCACTGCGGCCAGCGAATTCTCCACCGCCGCACGGATATTCGCGGCGTCGAACGTCGTCTCCGCGAGGCGGAAATTGAAGGCCAGATGGAGTTCGTCGGGGCGCACGTACTCACCGAATCGGACATTGTCATCGACCCACACCTCGCCGATCGAGACCGCCGCGGGATATTCGTCGAGCACTTTGCGCAGCCGGCGATGGATGTCATGCACACCCTGGTCGTTGAACCGCGGATCGGCGTCGTCGTGGACGAGCAGCGTCGTGTCGGCGGCGGCGATGTTCATATCGGGCAGTCCCGGCGGTTTGGCCATACCGTGCGCGACATCGATGCGGAAACCGTCGATACCGCGGTCCAGCCAGAATCTCATGGTCTGCTCGAAATCGGCGACGACCTCCGGGTTGTCCCAGTTCAGATCCGGTTGCTCGGGCGCGAACAGATGCAGATACCACTGGCCGGGCGATCCGTCGGGTTCGGTGATCCGTGTCCAGGCCGGGCCACCGAAGATACTGGGCCAATTGTTCGGTGGCAGTGCGCCGTCCGGACCCCGGCCGTCGCGGAAGATGTAGCGGGCCCGCTCGGGACTGCCCGCCGACGCGGCGGATGCGGCGGCGAACCACGGATGGCGCTCACTGGTGTGGTTGGGCACCAGATCCATCGTCACCCGGATGCCACGGTCGTGGGCCTCGGCGATCACCTGATCGAAGGTTTCCCGATCGCCGAACAGCGGGTCGATATCGCGAGGATCGCTGACGTCGTATCCGCCGTCGGCCATCGGCGAGCGCATCACCGGGCAGATCCACAGGGCGTCGACGCCCAGCAATTCCAGGTAGCCGAGCCGGTCGCGAATTCCGCCGAGATCACCGACACCGTCCGCGGAGGAGTCGGCGAACGAGCGCGGATAGATCTGATAGAAGACCGCCGATCGCCACCACGGCGTCGTCGCTCCCGCGGCCCCTACCGCATCGGAGTCAGCATGTCCCCCAGCCGATGACGCTGTCACAATCGCCCGTAGTGCCAAATTCCTGCACCCCTGTCCGGTCGGGAATGTCACTTTGGCGCAAATGAGCAACTGCCCAGCAGCCATCGAATCGGCCGGAAACCCTCACTGTCCGCGGGGCATTGTGCCTGCCCGGCTCAGATCGGGGAATTGATTAGCGAATTCGCGGCCATCTCCAGGTAATCGAGCAGTGCACGGCGATGTTCGTCATCGAGAATCTCGGGCTCGATCTCGGCAACCGCGATACGCATACAGCGCAACCACGCATCACGTTGGATCGGACCGATACTGAAGGGCATGTGCCGCATCCGCAGCCGCGGATGCCCGCGCTCATCGGAATAGGTCCGGGGTCCGCCCCAGTACTGTTCGAGGAACATGCGCAGCCGACGCTCGGCCGGACCGAGATCCGCCTCCGGGTACATCGGGCGCAGGATCTCGTCGGCGGCCACCTCGCGATAGAACACCGCCACTATGCGGCGGAAGGTGTCTGCCCCGCCGACTGCCTCGTAGAACGATGTCGCCGTCTGTTCTCCGGAAGTCATCGACCCTCTCGATCTGTTCGCCTGCCCGGTTCCGCCCACCATTGTGCCCGCACCCGCCCGGCCGAGCCCACCGGTCGCGGCGACCCGCACGCCGGACACCGACGGATCATCCCGCGTTAAGCGCGCCGACGACGTCCGGATGCGAGCATCGCCGATAATCGCCCCGGATACCGCATCGAACAACCCTGCAGGCCGACCCGCACCTCGTCGACCACCGGCTATCGGCGCACCCGACCCGATTTCACCACCGAAATCACTGTGCACATGAGCACGTTCCGTGGTCAACTGGGTGACAGTGTCTGCCGATCAGCACACGAACCGAACTAGCAGAATTCGGGGTTCATCAATGAAGCAGCGGCACGGCGCCCGGTCACACGAGGCGAGAGCGCACCGACAACTCCAGCCCGCCGATGTCCACAATCGTGGGTCGGGGGCTACTCCGCTGCATATCCTCTCCGCATATTCCTCCCCGGGACCTACCGCGTCCCCTCCCGAACATGCACTACCGGGTGCGATCGTGCACCACACCGAAACCATGGCAGCCGCGTGGTCGAAACGCCGGGTGCTACTTCTCAACGCCACCTACGAACCACTCACCGCATTGCCCGCGCGCCGCGCGATCGTACTTCTGGTCTGCGACAAGGCCGATACCGTTCATCACAATCCCGAGGGCCCCGTCGTCCACTCCGCCGGCGAATCGGTCACCCTGCCCTCGGTGATCCGGCTGCGCAACTATGTCCGAGTGCCCTATCGGGCCCGGGTCCCCATGACGCGAGCAGCGCTCATGCACCGGGATCGATACCGGTGCGCCTACTGCGGCGGTAAGGCCGAGACGATCGACCACGTCATTCCGCGCAGTCGCGGGGGCGCCCATTCATGGGAGAACTGCGTGGCCTCCTGCGCCCCGTGCAACCACCGCAAGGCCGACAAACTCCTCAGCGAACTGGGGTGGGCCCTCGGCCATCCGCTGGTCTCCCCGCAGGGCCCGCACTGGCGACTGTTGTCGACCACCTCGGATCTCGATCCGGTGTGGTTGCAGTATCTGGGTGAAGGCGCCGCCTGACCCAGAATCCGGTGCATCGATTACAAATGCGAGCACCGCTCTTGCGTTTTGCGCGCTTCTGCGGCAGACTTGTGTCAGCACGCAAGAGCGTCGCTCTCTAAAGTGATTGGAGCGCACAATGTCGGATCTGCATGTCGTCACCGGATCAGGACCGGTCGGCACGACCATCGCCGAACAATTGGCCGACGTCGGAGCGTCCGTCCGGATTCTGACCCGCTCCGGGAGCGGTCCGGTCCACCCCCTGATCGAACGGCGCCCGGTCGATGTCAACGATCGCGACCGGCTCGCCGAGGCCGTCGACGGCGCCGTCGCGGTGTATCACTGCGTCCACGGCTCGCAGTACTCCGCCCGCACCTGGCTGGCCGAACTGCCCCGGGCCGAGCAGACGATGCTCGAGGTCGCGGGCCCGGCCGGCGCGGTGGTGGTGTTCCCGGAGAGCCTGTACTCCTACGGCCCGGTCGACCGGCCGATGACCGAAGATATGTCGCGCACAGCGGACTTCGGCAAACCGGCGGTCCGAGTACAGCTGTTGCGCGCCCGCGACGCTTCTCCGACGCCGACCGTGAGCGTGGCCGCCTCCGATTTCATCGGCCCGCATGTGCGCACCGCGCACGCCGGTGAGCGGATGGTGCCGAATATCTTGGCGGGCAAGACCGTTCAGGTGTTCGGGAAGGCCGATCTACCGCACTCGTTCACCTATTTGCCGGATCTCGCGGCCGCCATGATCCAGGCCGCCTCGGACCGCACGCTGTGGAACAGTTTCCTGCATGCGCCCACCGCGCCCGCGGTATCGATGCGGGAACTGGTCGCGGCACTCGCCGCGGCCGCGGGCATGCCGGCACCGAAAGTCGTTGCGCTGCCGGGGTGGACACTGCGTACGGCAGGAGTCGTGAACTCGATGATGCGGGAACTGGCGGAGATGAACTATCAGTTCGAACGGCCCTTCGTACTCGACTCCTCCCGCAGCGAGAAGCTGCTGGGCCGCACCCCGACTCAGCTGGCCGAGGTGGCCGCCGGAACCGTGGCATGGTGGAAATCCATCTCAGCCGGCGAGCAACGGCCCGCTGCGGCGCCGGGCCACCGATCCGAAACGAGCGTCCAAGCGTAGCCAGCTCGCCGTGGCGCGCACCCGGACGATCTCACTGGGCGAAATCCGCCGGGAGTCGGCCCCTCCGCCGGAATGGGGTATGAAATCCATTGCGGTCAGCGCGAATACGACCCGCATCGGCACCTCGACCAGCCGGTCGGCGCCGGTCACCGTCAGCACGGTCTGTTCCAGCAGCGAGGCCGGCGGGCCGTGCCCGGCATTGTGTTCGGCCGCCAATTGCGCACCGCGCTCGGCCAATTCGACCAGGTCGCGCGCCGGCACATCGTCGATATGAGCGAACCCTTCGGCCGGTGGCAGTGCGGTACGCCAAGCGGAGTCCATCGAATACCCGATATCGATCCGCCCGTCGCTACTACAGCTCGAGAGTCCGGCCAGTGCGGTATCGCCCGCGACGGTGACGTCGGCGACTTCCAGTTCGCCGACCACCGTGCGAGCGGCGAGCACCTCGAACCCCGTGGCCGCCCAGGCCGTTACGTACCGATCACCGCGTCGGCGCAGGCGAACGATCGCGGTCGGATCCAGCCGGACCGCGTGGGTGAGAAAGGTTGCCAGGTTTTCCCGCTCGGCGGGATCGACTATCCGCAGCATCGAACCGTGTCGAATCGAAGTCGCCGCGCTAGTCTGCCCGCCAGAGGCTCAGGTATTCCCGCTCCTCGACCGTCAACCGGCGCAACCGCTGCGTATCGATATCGAATGCGGCGATCTGAGTGGTGGCCATGACCGCGGGCGCTGAGTCCAGGGCGGCACCGTTGGCCCGCACCTCGTAACCGATCGTGAAATCGACCGCGCGCAACTTCTCGATCCACATCGCCACATCCAGTGGTGTGTCCTCGTGCCGGAGCTGGCCGCGGTAGCGCACATGTAGGTCGGCCAGCACACAGCCGGTGCGCAGACCGGCTGTTGGGCGATCGTCCTCGAACAACCACGGGATGCGGGCCTCTTCCAGCAGGGTCACCATGCGGGCATGGTTGATGTGCTGGAAAACGTCCATGTCCGACCAGCGGACATCGACCTTCGCGTGAAAACGTTTGGGCAGGACGACGGCACCTGCCACCTGCGGGGCACCGTTCACCGAGCCGACATTGGTCACGCTGTACACCTCCGATCGGATACCGCCCACCCGCCGCCGGACGGCGGCCCTCGCGCGGGCGATCGAGCAAGCTCGAAGCGGTGCCACGTCCGGAGACGGGACCGCTTCGGCTACCCAGTATGCAGTGTCCGAGCGAAAGCACACCTCAGCGCGGTACCTCCGACTGTGCCCCGACACCGCTGACCATGCTGCGGACCTGCCGCGCGGCCACCGAGAGAGTCGCCAGATCATGGGTGCCCGAAGCGAACAATTCCGACAGCGCCGCACGGGCGCGGCCGAGCCGGGACTGGTTCTTCGACTCCCAGTAGGCGATCTTCTCCTCGGCGGTCTCCTCCGGATCGCCGGCGGAGAGGACGTCGAGGGTGAGTGACCGCAGCGACCCGTACATATCGTCGCGCAGGGCCAGCCTGGCCAGCGCGTGCCACCGGTCACCGCGTTCGAGGTGACTGACCGCCTGCAACAACCAGTCGATCTTCAGATGCTCGTTCAGCGCGTAGTAAAGGGCGCCGACCTCTTCGCCGCTGCGGTCGGTGATATCGGCGATATCGACGACATCCAGCAGCGGGAACAGATTGAGCAGTCCGAACACCTCGATAGCGAGATCCTGAGGCACCCCGCGCGAGACGATCTTCGCCGAGGACTCCGACAGGGTGTCGAGGTGGTGACCGCGCAACCAGCCCGGAACCTTCGGCGCGAGTTCACGCACCGGACCGCTGTAGCGATGGATCTCCGCACCGACCGCGACCGGCTGCGGGCGGTTGCTCAGCAGCCATCGCGACGCCCGGTCGAGAGTCCGCTTGGTCTCCAGTTCCAGCTCGTCCTTCACCGCCGTCGGTACGTCGGAGGCCCGGATCCGATCCCATAGCGACGGCAGGTCGAAGATCTGGCTGGTGGCGGCGAAGGCCCGGACCACATCGGTGGTGCTCGCGCCGATCTCCTCATTGAGCCGATGGGCGTAGGTGATGCCGCCGAGATCGACCATTTCGTTGATCACCATGGTGGTGACGATCTCGCGCCGCAGCCGATGGCGTTTGATGGCACCACCGAACCGCGAGCGCAGCGCCTCCGGGAAATAGTCGGGCAGGCGCGCGGCGAAGTGAGCACTGTCGGGCAGATCGGTATCGAGCAGATCGGCCTTCAGCGACAACTTCACATGGGCCAGCAGATTGGCCAGTTCCGGTGAGGTGAGACCCGCACCCGCCTCGGCGCGGCGCGCCAGCTCCTTGGCCGACGGCAGCGCCTCCAATTCCCGGTCCAGGCCACGCCGGTGCTCGAGATCCTCGATGACGCGGGTGTGCACGTTGAGCATGCGGGGCGACTCGGTCCGCGACATACCCATCAGGAAGTTCTGGGATACGTTGTCGCGCAACACCATGTCCGACACATCGTCGGTCATCGAGGCGAGCAGCGGATTGCGTTCGTCCACCGGCAGTTCTCCGGCGGAGACGACACCATCGAGCAGCACCTTGATATTGACCTCGTGGTCGGAACAGTCGACACCGGCGGAGTTGTCCAGGGCATCGGTATTGCATTTGCCGCCGAGTTTGCTGAATTCGATGCGCCCCAGTGCCGTGACGCCGAGGTTGCCACCCTCGCCGATCACCCGTACCCGGAGATCATCGGCATTCACGCGTACCGCGTCGTTCGACTTATCGCCGACATCGGCGTTCGATTCGGCACCGGCCTTGATGTAAGTGCCGATACCGCCATTCCACAACAGTTGGACAGGCGCGCACAGAATGGCACGAATCATTTCCGGCGGCGACAGCGAGACGACATCGTCGTCGAGTCCGAGCGCACGCCGGATCTCCGAGCTCACCGGAATGGCCTTGACCGTGCGGTCCCAGACACCGCCGCCGGTGCTGATCAACGACGTGTCGTAATCCGCCCACGACGACCGCGCCAACCCGAACAACCGCCGCCGCTCCGCAAACGACAACCCCGCCACCGGATCCGGATCGATGAAAATATGACGATGATCGAACGCCGCCACCAACCGAATATGCTCCGACAACAACATCCCGTTACCGAACACATCCCCCGACATATCCCCCACACCCACCACCGTGAACTCCTGGCTCTGGGTATCCACATTCATCTCCGCGAAATGACGCTTGACACTCTCCCAAGCACCCTTCGCCGTAATCCCCATCGCCTTGTGGTCATAACCCGCCGAACCACCCGACGCGAAAGCATCACCCAGCCAGAAATCATACTGCTGCGCAACCTCATTGGCGATATCGGAGAACGTCGCCGTCCCCTTATCGGCCGCCACCACCAGATACGTGTCATCACCGTCACGCCGCACCACTCGCTCCGGCGGCACGACCGCACCACTCGCATGATCGACATTGTCGGTCAGATCCAACAATCCGGAAATGAAGGTGCGATAGCAGGCGATCCCCTCCGCCTGCATGGCCTGCCGATCGGCCGCCGCGTCACCGGTGACCGCGGGCGGCCGCTTCACCACAAAACCACCCTTGGCGCCGACCGGCACGATCACCGCGTTCTTCACCGCCTGCGCCTTCACCAAACCCAGAATCTCGGTCCGGAAATCCTCCAAACGATCCGACCACCGCAAACCACCACGAGCCACCGCACCGAACCGCAGATGCACACCCTCCACCCGCGGCGAATACACAAAAATCTCGAATCGCGGACGCGGCTTGGGCAACTCCGCGATCGCGTGCGGCTCGACCTTGACGGACAGATATTCGCGCGCGGCGCCGTCGGCGTCGACAACGTAGTAATTGGTGCGCAACGTGGCCGTGGCCACGCCGAGGATCGCGCGCAGAATGCGGTCGGCATCCAGGCTGACGACCTCGTTCACACATTCACCGACCGCCGCGCGCAGCTCGTCGGCGCGCTCCGCGGAGGCCGAGTCCGGGTCGAACATGGCCTCGAACAGTTCGACGAACAGCCGCGCCACCTCCGGTGAGGCGAGCAGCACGCGGGCGATGATCGACTGGCTGTACGGAAAGTCCGCCTGCTGTAGGTACTTCGAATACGCCCGCAGGATCGACACCGACCGCCAGTGCAGTCCGGCCCGCAGCACCAGTTCATTGAGTGCGTCGGCTTCCGCCCGACCGTGCCACAGCGCGTCGAACGCGGCGGTGAACCGGTCACGCAGACCGCGCTCCTGCGCGTCGAGCACGTCGAGCCGATCGGCCGTCTCGACGAGTTCCGCATCCATATTGCGGTCCAATGACATCCGCAGCAGATCCGGGCGGGCTTGGAGCCCGAAATCGTAGATCCAGATCACTCGCCCGCCATCGAATTCGACCTCGTAGGGCCGTTCGTCGACCACCTCGACACCGAGGCTCTGCAGCAGCGGTAACACCTGGCTCAGCGAAATCCCGCCGCCCACATACAAAGTGAACCGCCACGAGCCCGGCTCCGCGTCCTTCCGCCGATACAGATGCTGATCGATGGCGCTGACGTCGAGCCGTTCCAGCCGGACGATATCGGCCAGCGCACGCGCCGGTCCGAAGTCTTCTTTGTATCCGTCGGGCAGGGCCGCCGAATACCGTTGCACCACAGCGGGGTCCAGTACAGAGGACCGCGCCACCTCGTCGCGCAGGTAGTCGTCCCAGGTCCGGGTGGCCTCGGCGAGCAGGTTCTGGATTCGCAGTCGATTGGCCTCGGAGGTGTCGACCTCAGTACCGGGCTCCGGCATGCGAACGGTGAAATACACACTGGCGAGCTCGTTTTCGGACACTCGCGCCGAGTAGTCGATCGACACGCCGCCGAGCTCACGGACGAGGATGTCCTGAATCTCGAGTCGCACCCGGGTGGTGTAGCGGTCGCGGGGCAGATACACCATGGCTGCGACGAACCGGCCATAGGAATCGCGGCGCATGAACAGCCGGACCTGGCGGCGCATACCGACATTGAGGACCGCGCTGGCGGTACGGCGCATCGTCTCGACATCCGAGGAGAACAACTCGGTGCGTGGGAAGGACTGGATCACCTCCAGCATGGCCTGGCCCGAGAACGATTCGAGATCGAAACCGCACTCCTCGATCACCGAACGCACCCGGCGGGCGATGACCGGAATATCCAGCACGTTCTCATGCAGGGCTGCCACGGTGAACACACCGATGAACAGATGCTCACCGATGACCGCGCCCGAGCCGTCGGCCTCGGCGACGCCCACGAAATACGGATATACAGATCGATGCACGGTCGCCGGTACGAGGCCCTGTGTCAGCATGAGCAGCGGCCGGTTCCCCCCGTCGACGGGCACCCGGAAGTCGGTACCGACATCGGGCCGCAGCACACCCAGGCAACTGTCCGGCACCACAACGGATTTCGACTCGGCCGATGCGGAGGGATCACGCTGGAACCGGGCGTAGCCCAGCACGGTGAAGTGGCCGTCCGCCATCCAGCGCAGCAGATTCGCGCAATCGACCAGATCGGTGGCCGAATACGGCGCGGTGCCGGCGTCCGCGGTACGCGTGAGCTCCCGGGCGAGACGGTCCTGGACGCCGCGCATGGCCTCGGTGTCACTGACGACCTGACGGACATCGGCCAATACGTCGGGGATCTCGGTCTCGATCCGGTCCAGCACATCACGGCTCGTGGAGGGGTGTAACTGAACATGAATCCAGGACTCCCGCAAACCGGTGACGCCGTTGCTGTCCACCTCGTGCGGTGATGCCGAGTGCAGCCGGCCCTCGTCGTCGCGCAGTACCTCGAAGATCGGGTGGATGACCTCGCTGATCGTCACTCCGATCCGGGTCAGCGCGGAGGCCACCGATTCGACGAGCAGGCGCATATCGTCGGTGATCAGCTGTACCGCCGCACCGAGCCCGCTGCCGTCGTCCGGGTGATACACCCGTACCCGGGCGGCGCCCGGCGGCCGTTCCAGGCCCAGTTCGAGATGTCGCCGGAACACCAGAGCCGATGTTCCGGTGATCGCACAGTCCACATCGCCGGCATCGACGTGTCGGAAGTAGGCCGACTCGAGTGTTGCGAGTTCGCCCCGCAACGGCTCCGGCAAACTCTCCGCCCACGCGGTACTGGACAATTCGGACGAGACCGTCATCTTCTTCGCCAACTCCCTCGGATTCGGTTCCGCAACAAAGTGACGCCGTGGTCGAGAGTAGCTGGGCAGCCGAGGTGCCGGGGTGGAATCTTTCCAAACCCTCGGCGACGCTCAGCTACCTCGAACAGGACGGTTGGTACGTCCTGGCCCACTCGACCACCGCCGGAGCGGTAGTCGAGCGATGACGTTGCGCCACTGAGAAATTGGCGCAAACGCCCGGTCGAGATCGACTACGCGATCCGAATATCAGTCACGAGTCAGCTTACGGTGTGTGACGCGATGCGGCCGTGCGGCCTCGGGTCCGAGGCGCTCGACCTTATTGGCCTCGTAGGCCTCGAAGTTGCCCTCGAACCAGAACCACGCGGCCGGGTTCGAGTCATCTCCCTCCCACGCCAGGATGTGAGTGCAGGTCCGGTCGAGGAACCACCGGTCGTGGGAGATGACCACGGCGCAGCCGGGGAAGTTCTCCAGCGCGTTCTCCAGCGAACCCAGAGTTTCGACATCCAGGTCGTTGGTGGGCTCATCGAGCAGGATCAGGTTGCCGCCCAGTTTCAGCGTCAGCGCCAGGTTCAGACGGTTGCGCTCACCACCGGACAGCACGCCGGCCGGCTTCTGCTGATCCGGCCCCTTGAAGCCGAACGCGGAAACATATGCGCGCGAGGGCATTTCCTGATTGCCGACCTCGATGTAGTCCAGACCCTCGGAAACGACCTGCCAGACCGTCTTCTTCGGATCGATACCGGCGCGGTTCTGGTCGACGTAGCTCAGCTTGACCGTCTCGCCGACCTTCACCTCACCACTGTCGGGCTGCTCGAGGCCGACAATGGTCTTGAACAGCGTCGACTTACCGACACCATTGGGGCCGATAACGCCCACGATGCCGTTGCGCGGCAGGGTGAACGACAGATCCTTGATCAGCTGACGGTCTCCGAAGCCCTTGTCGAGATGCTCGACCTCGACGACCACACTGCCCAGACGCGGGCCGTGCGGGATCTGGATCTCCTCGAAGTCCAGCTTCCGCATCTTCTCCGCTTCGGCGGCCATCTCCTCGTAGCGGCCGAGCCGGGCCTTGTTCTTGGCCTGGCGTGCCTTGGCACCGGAGCGCACCCACGCGAGCTCTTCCTTGAGCCGCTTTTGCAGTTTCTGATCCTTCTTGCCCTGTACCTCGAGTCGTTCGGCCTTCTTCTCCAGGTAGGTGGAGTAGTTGCCCTCGTAGGGGTAGGCCCGGCCGCGGTCGAGCTCGAGGATCCAGCCGGCGACATTGTCGAGGAAGTACCGGTCGTGGGTGACCGCGAGCACGGCGCCCTGGTACTGGGCCAGGTGCTGTTCGAGCCAGTTGACGCTCTCGGCATCGAGATGGTTCGTGGGCTCGTCGAGCAGCAGCAGATCGGGCTTGCTCAGCAGCAGTTTGCACAGTGCGACGCGCCGGCGCTCACCACCGGAAAGGCTGCCGACCGGCTCATCCGGCGGCGGGCAGCGCAGTGCGTCCATCGCCTGCTCGAGCTGGGAGTCGACATCCCAGGCATCGGCGTGGTCGAGGTCCTCCTGCAGTTTGCCCATTTCGTCCATGAGCTCGTCGGAGTAGTCGGTGGCCATCAGTTCGGCGATCTCGTTGAACCGGTCCAGCTTCACTTTGATCTCGCCGAGGCCCTCCTCGACATTGCCGCGAACGGTCTTCTCCTCATTCAGCGGCGGCTCCTGCTGCAGGATGCCGACCGTGGCCCCCGGCGCCAGGAACGCCTCACCATTGTTGGGCTGATCCAGTCCGGCCATAATCTTCAGCACGCTCGATTTACCGGCGCCGTTCGGACCGACGACGCCGATCTTGGCGCCCGGAAGGAAGTTCAGGAAGACATCGTCGAGGACGACCTTGTCGCCGTGTGCCTTGCGAACTTTCTTCATCGTGTAAATGAACTCAGCCATGTAGGAAAGCCTATCGGTGTCGGAACCAGTGGGTCGAAATGGAGGACCGCGAGAGCGGGACAGCGGTAACGCTAGTCATCCGGCGTCGGCGGCCGTCGCGGAGACCGGCTCGACGGTAGTCGATCCCACATCGGTCGCGGCATCGGACGCGCCAGCGGCCGGCTCCGACGGTTCGGCCCCGGGGTGAACAACGTGCAGGTCCGGCGACAAGTTCCGCGAACTGCCGCGGCGCACGACCGGAGCCGAGCAACGTCCCAGGTCAGGGCCCACCGCGGCGGCCCGCATCTCCAGATCGTGGCGATGCACACCGTCCTTGGTGCGGTATTCGTTCGTGCGCAGCGAACCGTACGCGATGATCGGATCGCCCCGCCGGAGCGAAGCGTCGACCCCCTCCACCAGCCGCCGCCAGCACGACACCGTCAAGTACAGGCTGCCGCTGTCCACCCAGCCGCCGCTGTCGCGATCGAACCGGCGCGCGGTGCTGGCCATGCGGAAGGTGGTCACCTGCTCGCCGCCCGGCAGTGTGCGCCGCACCGGATGGGTGACGACGGTGCCGATAACGGCCGTATTCGCCTCGTACATGGTTGCACCCCTTCGTGATTCGATGACTACTCCCCCGCCGGCGGCAGCCGCTCGGGGCATCGCCGACGTATTCAGACTTGCGGTTGCCGCATCGAATCACCAGCCCCGCATCCGGAAATGTGGATAACCCGGCCCGCTGTGAACACCGGTCGTTCCAGCCTCGGAGAGGCTAGAGCGTGGTCACATCCGTATTGGCGCCGCACAACACGATCACCGGCCGCTCCCCGGGTTCGGGAACGAACGCGCCGCTCTGCACCGCCGCCAGCGCCGTGGCCCCCGCCGCCTCGACCACGAGCCGGAATTCCCGCCAGAGATATTCACGGGCCATCGCGATGGCATCGTCGGCCACGAGTACCGATCCGACGCCGTAGCGAATCGCGGTATCGAGGGCGATATCGCCGATTCTGGTCGCGCCCAGCGCATCCGCGGCGATGCTGTCGACCGGAACGTCGACCGGCCGGCCCGCCGACAGGGCCGCGTACAGCGTGGGCGCTCCCTTGGGTTCGACGCCGATGACCCGCGACCGCGGTCCCAGTGCGATCGCCACCCCGGCCATCAGGCCACCGCCACCGACGGCGACCAGCACCGGTGGCCGCCGTCGCACCTGCCGCTCGATCTCCAGCCCGACCACACCCGCCCCGGCCACCACCGCGGGCAGATCGTAGGCGTGCAGTTGCAGCGCGTCGCGCTCCGCGGCCACCGCGTCGGCATGCTGTCTCGACTCGGCGTAGGTCGTCCCGTGCCAGAGCACCTCGGCGCCGTAACCCCACATCGCGGCCACCTTGGTGTGCGGCGCGGTCTCGGGTACCACCACCGTGCAGGCGCGGCCACGCAGGGCGCAGGCCAGCGCCGCCGCGATACCGGCGTTCCCGCCCGACGCGATCACGACCGGGCGTTCGTCGCCGTCGGACTGCATCAGCGCGTTCAGGCTGCCCCGAAGTTTGAACGTGCCACCATGCTGCAGATGCTCGAGTTTGAAGGTGACCTTGACCGGACCGTCCGGACCCGCGACCTCGGTGTGGAACACCGGGGTGACCCGGATATCGCCGGTCAGCCGCTGCTGGGCGGCCCGCACATCGGACCGCAACAGCCGGGGTTCGCTCGCGAGCGCCTCGGTCACTGCCGTACCTCACCGTCGCGCTCGGCCAGCCGCGCGAACATCGCATTGTGCGCGGCAAGGGCGGCATCGTGATCGCGATCGGCGGCGCGATCGATCCGCTTGGCAGTGCGATTGTCACTGCGCGACCACTGCACCAGCAGCGCCAGCATCACCAGTACCAGCGGAATCTCACCGCTGGCCCAAGCCAGGCCGCCACCGGTGCGCTGATCGCCGAGCAGATCGGAGTTCCAGCCCAGCCCGAGCGAACGATAGAACCAGTCGCCCATCACCGTGGTCATACTCATCAGCGCGACACCGAAGAAGGCGTGGAACGGCAACGAGCCGAACACCATGCCGACCTTGGTCAGCGGCTGGACCTGCCGGGGCTTGGGGTCGATTCCGAGCACCACCCAATAGAACAGGTAGCCCGACAGCAGGAAGTGCAGATTCATCACCAGGTGCGCGCCGTGCTCACCGACCACCGAGTCGAAGATGCCACCCAGATACAGCGCGTAGAAGCCGATGATGAAGAACGCCGCCGCGATCACCGGTTGCGTCATGAACCGGGAAACCGGATTGTGCACCGCGGCCAGCACCCATTCACGCGGTCCGGGCGGGGCATCGCGCCCCGCGGCCGGCAGCGCGCGCAGAGCCAGCAGAACCGGGCCGCCCAGGGCGAACAGCACCGGCGCGAGCATCGACAACAGCATGTGCTGAGCCATGTGCACGCTGAACATGGCCGGCGCGTACCGGCCCACACCGGAGCTGGTAGCGATCAGGAGGACGAGGCATCCGCTCAGCCAGGCGGCGGTCCGGCCGACCGGCCAGGCATCACCGCGGCGGCGCAATCGCCGCACACCCGCCAGATACAGCACCGCCAGCACGATCGACAGCGTGCCGAACATGATGTCGAAGCGCCAGTCGAAAAGTAACCGCGCCGCGGTCGGTGGTCCTGCCAGGTTGTAGCCGAGTTCTACTTCCGTGGGTGAGGGCACCCGTTTCAGATCCGGCGGCGGAGTACGCCCCAGACCGACGGCGAGCCCGATGGTCGCCGCGAAGATCAGCACCTCGACCCCCGCATAACTGATCAGTGCCGAACGACTGCGCGGATTCTCGGCCAGCGCGGGCAACGCACGACGGCGTTGCAGGAATCCGAGGACACCGAGCACACACAACGCGACGGTCTTCGCGATCACCAGCCGGCCATAGGTGGTGCCGAGCAGTTCCCCCCAGGACACCCGTACCCAGGCGTTGAGCACACCAGAGACCGCGATGACGACGAACGCACACGTCGCGACGAGCGAGAACCGATGCGCCGCCAGACCGGTGTATTTCCCGCCACGCATCGCATAGGCCAGCACCGCGAACAGACCACCCACCCAGACCGCCATGCCGACCAGATGCAGAATCAGGCTGTTGGTCGCGATATCGTGCGCCCCGCCCGCCGACGAATGCCCGGTCAGGGCAACCGGCATCAGGCACAGCAGCGACCAGGCGAACAGCACCGGCGTCCAGCCCCACCGCAGCGCGAGCCGGCATCCGATGGCCAGCAGAATCGCCATGATCGCGGTGGCCCGCCACGATCCGGCGACATCCACCTTGCCGATGGCACTCCAGATCTGGCCGGGCGCCAGCACCGAACGCACGGGTTGCCCGGTCGTATCCGACAGCGTCAACGGCACCAGCAGCGCGGAGGTCACCGCCCACGCGAGTGTGGCGACGCCGGCGCGGCGAACCGCCCGATAACCGCCGACATCCAGCAGCCCGTCGCGCTGCGGTGGACAGAGGAAGGCCGCGAACAACAACGATCCGACCGCGATCGCGCCGGAGAAATCGGCCAGCGCCCGCACTGCGGGAAGACCGTAGGTGGTCAGGGGACCCGGGTCGGGAATTCCGAGAAGCGTCAGCGCCTGCGCGGCAGAAAGACTCACCACAATCGGCGCCACCAGCGCGGTCAGACCGACCGACAACACCGCCAAGATCGGAAAGGCCGCTGACTCCGACCGTTCGGCCTGTGACTCAGGTTCGACGGACGGGGCCTGCGGTGACGACATACTATGCAGCGTAGTTGGCTGACTGCCGCACACCCCTCCGGCCCCGGAACGACGTCGTCCCGCCACATCGTGATGCGGCGGGACGAGTTTTGTCGCAGGCTGTGGTCAGCCCGCGCTGCCGGTGGCCAGTGCGCTCAGCATGGTCACCAACACAGTCAAAAAGTCCATCGGGTTCTTACCTTTCGAGTCAACAGCGGGCGCCAGCATGCACGCCGAATATTGCCGACAGGTTATGGGACGGTGAAGCGATCGCCACGGCCGGCCGCACAGTTGTGACGAGACCGACAGTGTCCCCCGGGGCTGTCGGTGACCAGCACAGATTTGGACAATCGCTATAATCAACTCGCTGGACACAGTGCGCCTGGACCGGGCATCGTGTTCGGTAACGCCATGCCTCCGTAGCTCAGTTGGATAGAGCAAGGGCCTTCTAATCCCTAGGTCGCAGGTTCGATTCCTGCCGGGGGCGCAGGTCAGGGGCCGTTTTCAGACACGGCCCCTGATTCACATCCATCGCTTATCCATCGCTTATGAAGATAGCGAGTCGAGTACCTCGACCACTTCGGGGTGTATCCGCTTGCGACCGAAATAAACATCTTGCGTCATTGAGACATGACGGTGCCCGAGCTGATCGGCGCCGACCCGGGCGGACAGGCTCGCGTCATCGAGCAGTGTCGCCAGCGCCTTGCGGAAGGAATGGCTCGATACGTCCGGTACGCCGAGCAGTTCGCGCACCTTCCGCCACTGCTGATTGAAGTTGTCCGGATCGCGCAGCGTCCCGGCCGAGCTGGGGAAGATCACGCCATCGTTGCTCGGGTGTGGTTCCTTGCGGCGCCGCTTCAGCATCGACATGACGAACTGCGGCAGGATCACCGACCGGTTCCCGGCGTCCGTCTTCGCGAACGATTCGCGGATGAGGCCACCGCCGCGCTTGCGCACTACCTTGCCGCGGATCGTCGCGACCGATGTTGCTTCGTCGATATCGCGCCAGCGCAGCCCGAGCAGTTCGCCGCGGCGCATCCCGGTCCCGATCAGCATCGTGACCGGATCGGCGAGATCCGCGGTCCGGCAGTAGTCGGCGACCGTCTGTTTCCCCCGCCACTGCACGTTGCTCGCCCGGAGATCGGCGAGCAATTGCGCCAGCTGTACGGCGTCGATCGACGGGGCACCCTTCGGTGGTTCCTTGCGCTCGAGCCGCGACGTGTTGTTGATCGGATTGACTGGCAGGACATCGGCGACGACCGCCAGTTGCAGCGCGCCCCGGAGCACCGTGCGGGCCTGCTTCGCGGTGGCGTATCCGTGCCCGGCGCATATCCCCTGGATGGCCTTGTCCATCCGGCGGGCCGTGGCTTCCCGCACTCTCACCGATCCGGCGCGCGGCTCGATCACCTTCACAACGTCGCGGTACGTGTCGAGCGTTCTGGTGGCGCGCCCCTTGGCCTCGAGGTTCTGAATGTGCTTGGCACACAGCACCGATACGGTCGTCTCGGCCGTGATCTCGTCTCCCCCGCCACCGGTACGGCGTTCCTCGAGGGCGGACAGAAGCACGTCCTCGGCGAGCTGTCCACGCTGGTCGTAAACCCCCTCGGGCGACTGCCGTTCGACGGGCCTGGTTACGCCGTCCTCATCGCGGAATCGACAGCGGGCCAACCAGACTCCCCCGCCGAGATTGGTCCGCTTGATCTTGCCGTGCGCACCGATGCGCAGCGGCGGTCTACCGGCCATCGGCCGCTCTGCGTTCGACTTCGTCGGCGAGGAGATCCACGTATGCCGCAACCGTTTTCAGTTGTCCACGCATCAATTCTGCGAGCAATTCGGGCGCGATCCCATCGTCATGCAGGATCGCCCCGTCGACGAAGCCGATCAGCCCCCCGAGGGCAACCTTCGCCGGATGATTGAGCGTCTTCTGCTCCTTCTCTTTCATATCGCGGAACCAGTCCGGCGCCGTTTCGAGCTGCCGCTTCGTGGCGGATTCACCTTCAGCGAGAGCCCATTGTCCTGCGATCCAGTTGCGCATGGTGATTGGTTGCACCGGCGGAAGATCGGGCGCAACTGCGATCCGATCGTTGCCGGGCGCATCGAAGAAATCAGCCGGACTCGCGTCGAGCGCCGCTGCGAACGAAAGCAGGTCCTCAACACTCACGCTGCGTTTCTTGTTCTCCACGTTGGTGATTCCTGACGGAAGCATCCGCGCGCCGATTTCAGAGAGCCGAACTGATAGCTGCCGAACAGTCAGCCGCCGGAATTTTCGGATGCGCGTGAGGTTCGCCGGGACTAGCTCCGCCAGGGTCCAAACCTTAGTTTCCGCTGTTTGCATACGGCGAACTGTAGTTGCTGTTTGACAACCGAGCAACACTGAGACACGATGATCGAGTATTGCGAACTGTAGTTCGCCAATTACGAACATTAGGGAGTCTCGATGGAACCGAACGCGGACTACTGGCTGACTCGCCAGCAGGTCGCCGACCGTCTGCAACTGCCGGTGAAAACCCTTGCCCAGTGGGCCTATCAGGGCCGCGGCCCGCAGTTCCGGCGCATGGGCAAGCACACCCGGTATCTGCTCTCTGACCTCACGGAATGGGAGCAGATGCAGTCCGCAGGCGGATCGGCCGCCTGATGTCACATCCCCCGAACGCAAACGACCCGGCGAGCTCTCACCCTCGCCGGGCCAATGAAACCCGCACCCAACACCCAAGTAAGGAAACGGCGATTCTGATGCCCAGCGTAAACCACAACCTCGCCGATCGACAGATCGAAGCCCATACCCGCGCAGTAGCGGGCCGAATCATCGACGCGATGCAGCACAGCTCCCACTCGCTGAGCGAACACGCGGCGCACGCACTCATGACGCCCAGCGACCTGGCGGCCAGCTTGGGCGGCAAGCGCGAACTCTTGTTCCGGGAGGTGGTCATGCTCGCGATGTCACTCAACGTCGCACCTTGCACTCTCCTCGCCGAGGAACAGCACGAGGACGACGTGACTGGCGGCGCGGTCAGCTGCGACCAGTGCGGCATCAAGCTGGCGGTTGCCTACTACCCGGTGTCGGCAACCGTGTGGTGCCTGTCCTGCGCAGGCCACGAGGGGGCGCGGCGATGAGCACTGCAACCGAATCGCTCGCAATCGTCGGAATCCAGATCACCGAGCCCGTCGGCAAGATCGACCGACGCGGCGGCGGAAGAGTCGTCGGCTCGCTCATTCACACCGCCACCGCTGTGGAAATCATTCCGCGCGTTGGCATCACCGACGCCGACCACAACCGCCTCACCGCGGCCGCCGGACAGGTATGGCTCCACGGCCCCGACGGGCTCGACCCCGGAAACTGGCACCACCTCCCGGATATCGGCGACGTCATCGACGTATGGGTGCCAGAACACCCGGCCACCGAACAGTGCTCGGTCGGCGCCGCGGCGTTCGCGCTCTCCTGCGCAGTGCGGAGGGTCCGATGACCGCCGAGGACTTCGCCGCCCGCTCCAAGGCATGGGCGGAGCGACTGAAGGCACACCCCATCGTCTGCCCGACCGGATCCGCCCACTACCGAGAGCAGCTGCTCCGCGAGGCGCACGAGAACGCGCTACGCATCCTCGGCGAAATGGGCTACGCCGACGCCCTCGATCTGCTGCCGAAGTGGCGGGAGATGGGGTCGCTGCTGGCGAAGCTCGACGCCGATGTCCGCCACGCCCGCGACTGCGAAAGCGGCTGGCCCGCAAACGAATCCCTGGGAGAAACAGCATGACCGAGTATCCGGACTTCATACCGACCGTCGATGCGGATGGCTCACCGCACGGCGTGCTCGACGTCCGACGGCTGAGGCTCGATGCGAGCTTGCTGGCCTACGAGTTCGCTGCTGCGTCGGGCGATAGCGACGAGTTGGACCGGCTCGGCGTCAAGTGGGCGAACAAGCTCACCGAGCCCTACTACGGCGGTGTCCTCGGCGGCGCGCTGTCGCTGCTCGTTCGCGAGATCTTCGAGCCGCTGCTGATGCTGCTCGACGAGGTACGGCCGGACATCCCGCTCCGCGACAAATTGCGCGAGTGCCGGGACGACATCGCACGCATGACCGGCGGGGGTGGTCGATGAAGATCGAACGCATATCCCGAGGCGCGGCCGCTGTGGCCGCGCCTTCGGGCGCGCTCCCTCCACCCACCGCGCATTGCTACGACCACGCCACCCATGACCCGGTGTGCTTCTCCTGCAAGGCGGCTGCTCGCGAACAGCTGGAGGAACTTCGCCGGGACGCACTTGGGACGCACCCAGGGACGCACCCGGACTCGGTTGGGGCGCGATTTGGGACGCGTCCCGCCCCTAGTCCCGGGACGCGTCCCGATTCCGAAAACCACAGGTCAGAAGCCAATGACAGGAGTGATGAGAGAAAAGTGCGTCCCGACTCTCACGACGAAAATCCGGGACGCACTCGGGACGCACCCCGGGACGCACTCGAGGATGACGAACCGGCAGCGACCCGGCCCCGATACTTCGACATGGCAGCCATGTTCGCGGGCACCCTCCCCGAACCGCCGAAACCGACCGCGTGCCTCCGCAGCGACGAAATCGGCCTGTTCTACCGGGGCCAGTACAACACCGTGATCGGCGATCCCGAGTGCGGCAAGACGCTGCTCACCGATCACGCGACCGTCGCCGAACTTCGGGCCGGTGGCCGCGTCCTGCGCCTCGACCTGGACCACAACGGGCCGCAATCGACCGGGTACCGCTTGTCCGACATGGGTGCCGACCCTGCGGTCCTGGGCGACAAAGCCCGGTTCGTCTACATCGAGCCCGAAGACAGGAACGATCTGTTCGCCGTCGTCGAAGACATGAAAGCGTGGCGACCGACGCTCGTTGTTCTCGACAGCATCGGCGAGCTACTGCCGATGTTCGGCCACAGCTCGAACAGCGCCGACGACTTCACGGCGTGCCACTCGGCCGTCATCAAGCCGTTGGTGCGGACCGGTGCATGCGTGATCGGGATCGACCACCTCAGCAAGGGCAGTGATTCCCGGGCGTATGGCGCCGGCGGAACGATGGCCAAGAAGCGGGCGATCGGCGGAACCTCCGTCCGCGTCACGGTCGACGTTCCATTCACACCCGGCAAGGGCGGATCCGCTTACCTGGCGATCAACAAGGACCGTCACGGCGGACTACGCGCTCATTCGCCGGTAGGCGACAAGGAGCCCCCGGCCGGAAAGTTCGTGCTCTGGCCGAACGACGACCCGAATACCGCGGGGACGGTCCGGGCGATGGTCAAGGCGCCGATGAAGGACGACCGCAATCCGGCCGAAGCTGCACCTGCGGAGGACATCTCCGCAGTTGCCGAACTGGTACCGCCGCCGACATCGGCGAACGACGCGCAGAAGCGGCTGAAGTGGCGCGCGGATCGTGCTCGCGCCGCGTACAAGGCGTGGAAGCTCGCGCCGAAGGATGAGGACGCGCCGTAAGGCAATTCACCACTTTCACCACTTTCACCACCGATTGGAGTACTCATGACCCGCAAGGGGAACCGTCGCCCACCGGTGACCGACATCCTCATCCGCTGCCACGACGGCAACGGCCGCGCCGTGATCATCGTCGCCTGCCCGCACTGCCACCGCGACCACTGCGTCCCCCGCGCGGCCATCGCCGAATGCCCCACCACCGGCTACCTCATGCGCCCGATCCGCCGCGGCAAATCGACGCCACCACCGCGACTCGATGCTCGGATACGCGCGCTCATCCCCAGAGGGAGAGGCGCAGCGTAACCGCCAGCGGCGCGGCCCACTCCCTCTGCCCGAGGAGCGCCCGTGAATCTTCCCGACGACTTGGCAGCTGTCGCCTTCGCGCTCGCCGACCGTGACATCCGCGCTCGGCGACGCGGCCGCGCACATATTCCCTATGAGCTGCAACGACTGCACGACTACCTCACGCTGTCCGACCGATGCTCCACCGAGCCGGCCACCGCTCCCGACCCGATCGGAGTACGCGAGGCCGCCGATATCCTCGGCACCTCCGTGCAATGGGTTCGACGCATCGCCGCAGACCTCGACGGCCGCCGCGTCGGCCGCGACTGGATATTCCAGCGCAGCACCGTCGAAGAGTACGCAGAAGCCCGCACAACAAAGTGAGCCCGGGACGGTCAGCAACCGCCCCGGGCTCACTCCTGCCCGGACTCACGACAAACGCGAATCTCTCCCAGGTGCCACAGCAACACCCACCGCGATTGTCACAGCACCTACCATCCGAGGGTTTCCCATGAGAAACCGAATCATGTTGTGCCACACAACAATCAGAGTTGCCCGAACAACTCTCGATAGGAGCACAGCATATGCGCTACGAAACTCTCCCACTCGCCGTATTCCAACACTTCCGCCGCATCTCCTCACTCGACGCGGCATTCGACGCAACCCTCGGCGACCAGTACAACCACGCCTACAGCGTCGCCGCACAGGTCGAACAGCACCTCCAGTCGATCACCCCACCACCCGACTACGCCGCGGCCGTGAAGCAGATCATCGACACCGGCGAGATGCCCCAGGACTTCGCCACCTGGCGGACGGAATTCAACGTCGCCCAACAGCGATTCGACGACGAGCGCAACGCCCTCCAAGCACTCCGGAACCAGGCCGCCGCAACATGCCAAGGAACACTGTCCGAGCAGACTCCACAAATCCTCAGCCACCTACACCGGCAGCTCTGCGCACTCATCGACCGCGCCCGACCCGCAGCCGAACAACTCGCAGGCATCACCGAAGCGGAAGAAGTGATGCGCGCCGGCGCCGACGCCGTGAACGCCTTCACGACCCTCGATCAGTGCTGGACCGAATACACCGACATCCGCATGGGACAAAGCCGCATCCTGGCGAACTTCGTCGACGCCACCACGGTCAACAACTGTCGCTCCGCCCTGTGCGGCGACGAAGCAGCCAACGACGCCTACCTGAGCAATCTCGACGACATCTTCCCCGACTGGCGCCAGCGCCCCGGGCAGAAGCAGCGGACCGTCATCACCGACAGCGGCATCCATGTCAACCCTGTCAGCCCTCCATGGCCCGAGCGTGGCCCGATGCAGCTGAAGTGGTTCATCGCCAACGGCGCGGAGTTCTGGGTTCCCACCGCGAAGCAAATCGAGGAACTGCACACCGCCCGCATGTGGCGCATCAACGAGGAGGCGTACCTACTCACCCTCACGCCCGAGCAGCGCGAGCGGTTCGAGAAGGAGCGTGCCGCGAAGGCTAAGCCGAAGCCCGGACCCGAACGCCGACTCCGAGACCGGGCCCAGCGCCGCGGGTCTGTCCAGGTCTTCTGAGCCGAACTCGAAGGAGCACACCATGAGCGACACCTACGACAGCACCACCGCCGCCAACGCAGACACCAACCTGCCACCGCTCACCGCCGCCATCCGCAAGGCATGGCAGGACGGCAACGGCGCAGGAGCAGCAGTGCAACCCATCGCCAACGGCCCAGCCATGCGCGGCATCCTCGACGCCATCCACAGCCTCGAGCAGAGGGTGACCAGCCTCGAAGGCTAACCGATGGCCCGCGCCGACCGCACCCCTCCCGCCCCGCCCGCAGCTGCATCGTTCCCCTCTGCACATTCCGATTTGTACGGAATCCAGGACTTCGCCAGAAAGGCCCCGAAATGCCCCCTCTTCCTAAGCATCCGGGTGTCCGGGCCCGTCGAAACCGGACCTCTACCAGGGCGTTGCTGTCGCCGGTGGACGATCCGGAGATTCCGGAGTTGCCGGACTGGTGTGATCGGCATCCGGCGGTTTTGGACTGGTGGGGCGATGCCTGGTCGTCGCCGATGGTCCCGGAGTGGACGAACTCGGATAGGCACACGCTGCATCTCGCGGCGCGCCTGATGAATGTCATCTGGTCGGAGCAGGCGTCGCCGACTGCCCGGTCTGCCGCTACGGGCAGAGGTTCGGTTGCTACTGCGGGAGTGCGGCCTTACGCCGATGTCGCGGCGAACGTTGCAGTGGGAAGTCTGCAGGGCTGATGAGGCGGTGGAGCGCACGCAGCAGCGGCGGGCGTCGCGGTTGAAGCCGGTGGATCCGCGGATCGGAGGCCGATATGCCTGACTTCTCGGCGGGTTCAGCAGAGTATCAAGGTGAGCCCAAACCTGAAATCGTTCGTGCGCGAGGCGCGCGCGGAGTTGCGGGCGATGGACTTGGCGGCAGAGGTTCGGTTACAGCCTCAGACCGGCGCAGCGAAGGCGGATATCGAGAAGTTCCGGGCGGAGGTTCAGAAGCCGGTAGAGCTGCGGATCGGTGCCGATACTGCGGAAGCGACGGCGACGGTCGATCGGTGGCGGCTCGAGCAGGAGGCCAACCGGGTCAACCTGAAGGTGGACGTCGACCGGTCCGGTTCGGGCACGGCCCGTAATGGGTTGAAGCGCATTGCTGGTGAACTCGCCGATGCGGGCGTGGTGAATCTGAAGGTGGTCGGTGTTCTTGGTGCCGGCGCCGCGGTGGCTGATTTGCTGGCGATCGCGGATGCTGCGGCGCAGGCGTCGCATATGCTCGCGCTTCTCCCGGCGGTGGGTTTGGGCGGCTTGGCTGGCGCTGGGTCGCTCGCGGTTGGTTTGCATGGGATTCCGGATGCGTTCAAGGCGTTGTCGTCGGCGTCGGATTCGTCGGCGCAGAACGCGATTCAGCAGCGAGACGCGATGAACGCTGTTTCCGAGGCTCAGTACAAGGTCGGGCAGTCGCAGCGTGCTGTTGGTACCGCTGATCGGCAGTTGAAGCAGGACCAGGACGCCCTCACCGGTGCGTATCGGGATGCGAACCGTTCGATCCGGGATATGAACATCTCCCTCGACGAGCAGAAGCTGAACGTTTCCGATGCAGGGATCGCGATTCGTGAAGCGGCCGAGAATTTGCAGAAGGTGCAATTCGATCCGACCGCGGATTCGGATGCGCGGCAATCGGCGGTGAACGATTATCAGCGCGCTGTCATCGGCTATCAGCAGGCGCAGAGCAAGGCCAACGATCTGGCGCAGGACACGGCCGAGGCGAACGCGAAGGGTGTGGAGGGCAGTAAGGCTGTCATCGACGCGAAACAGAAGATCGTCGATGACACCGCGGCCGAAGCGGATGCGGTACACAACCTGCAGCAGGCGTATTTCGACCTGGGCAAGGCTCAGGGTCAACAGTCCGCCGGTGGCGCGCAGGGCAAGATCAACGAGGCGTTCTCGAAGCTGTCGCCGGACGCGCAGCAGATGGTCCGCGACGTGCAGTCGCTGGGCCCGGCGTGGACCGATGCCCGCAAGGCTGCCCAGGACGCGCTCACCGCCGGTATGGGCCCGGCGATTACTCATCTCGCTGCCGTGCAGCTGCCGAATCTCAAGGCCGGCATGGTCGGTATCGACACCGAGCTGAATACGGGTTTGCGGGGGACGCTCGCGGCGTTGTCGACCGATACCGCCAAGGTCGACTTCCAACTTTCCTGAACAACACCACCGCCGGTTTCCATGGTTTGGGGCAGGCGGCCGCGCCGGCGACGCAGTCGATAACCACGCTGGCCACGGTGGGATCGACGTTCCTGCCAGGGTTCGGCAAGGCCATCAACGACGCCGCGGTGAAGTTCGACCACTTCATCCAGTCCAGCGCGGCCAGTGGCGAGCTCGAGGCGTTCATGCAGCGCGGGATCGACTCCGGCAAGGAGCTCGCGCATGTGGCCGAGCATGTCGGGTCGTCGGTGGCGTCGATCTTCCGGGCGGCCAGTGATGACGGGCAAGCGCTGAAGTCTCTCGACGACCTCACCGGCCGGATGGCGGAGTTCCTGAAATCCGCTCAGGGACAGGAGGAACTCGGGAAGTTCTTCGCCGAGCTTCGCCAGGACGGCCAGAACCTTGTGCCCCTGTTGCAGACTCTGCCGGGACTGCTCGGCGGTGTGGTCGACGGGTTCCGCACGTGGTCGGCGATCACGATGCCGTTCCTGCAGGCTGCCGCCAAACTGCTATCCGATCACCCGCAACTGGTAGAGGCCGCGGTGGTGGCCTATCTCGGATTCAAGACGGTCGGTCCGATCGTCGACGGCGCGAAACTCGCGATCGACAATCTCGCGGCCCGCGCGGGTGTGGCAGCGTCGGAGGCCGGTGGTGTCGGGAAGTTCAAGGCCGCCGGGCAGGGGCTGCTCGGCATCCTCGGGAACCCGTGGGCCATCGGGCTCGCGGCGGCCGGGACTGCGGTGCTGTCGTTCGAGTCCACGGCGCGTTCGGGTGCGGATGCCCTGCAGCGGTTCCACGAGCAGGCACGGGCCGCGGTGACCTCCGAGGAAGCGTTGGAGAAGGCGTTGCGTGGCTCGGGCGGCAAGCTCGACGACAGTGTGATCGGTGCGGAAACCTCCGCGCTGCAGGGCTATCGGGACGGTCTGGAAGCGAACGCGAAGGATATCCCCGGCTTTCAGGACAAGATCAATGCCGGTGCGGCGGGTATCGCGAATTCGTTGTTCGGTGTCGGTGGCGGGGTGCTCGACAACACGCTGCAGCGCGATTCCATCGGCCGTGACAGTCAAGCGATCAAGGACGCGTTCGATTCGGTGGGTTTGTCGAATCAGCAACTCGCCCAGAGGATTACTGGCAGTCAACCCCAGTTCGATTCGCTGATCACCAAGCTCGGGGATATGGGCGATGGCGGCAAGTCCGCCGCATCCAAGTTGCAAGGGCTGCGGGATGAATGGTTGCTGGATTCGACATACGAGCAACAGGTTTCGCTCGCGTTCCAGGACCTCAACAATCAGTCCCGCGGCGCGTCGGAATCGGTCGACGCTGTCACCCAGGCGTTGGAACGCCAGCGCAAGGGCGGCCTCACCCTCGAGGACGCGCAGGACAAGGTGAACCAGGCCATCATCGCGTTCGGCGACAATTCGAAAACCGCGTCCGGTGCGGTGATCGACGCGTCCGGTGCGATCGACACAACCACGAAGAACGGGCACGAACTGCGGACACTGCTCGATTCGCAGTTGGCGCCGGCGTGGGAGCAAGTCACCGCGGCCGCCTACCGGGATGCGATCCAGCACGGTGCGACCGCCGGTGAGGCCGAGGACGCGGCCCGCCGGGCATCGGATGCGGTCCGGGACTCGGCCGAGAAGCAGATCACGAACATGGGCTATACGCAGGGCCAGGCCGACACCCTGCTCAAGCATTACGAACCGCTGGCCGGTGACTTCACCGCGAATTTCCACGCTGATACCTCCGATGCCGAGGGGGCGTTGCAGCGGCTGCAGACCCAGCTCGACGGGATCCTGCAGTCCGGCGGGAAGATTCCCGGATTCGCACAGCTGGAAATCGTGCCGTTCGGGCTGGACAACAAATATCACCCGGCCGTGCCGAACCAGACCACGCCGATACCGTCCGGTGACGTCAACCCCGACAGCCTGATTCCCCAGTTGGTGCCGGGCCGTGCCACCGGCGGACTCATCGCCGGGCCCGGAACAGGAACCTCCGACTCGATCCTGTCGCGAGTATCGAACGGTGAGTTCATCTCTCGTGAGGCATCGGTCAAGAAGTACGGTGCAGGCTTCTACGCGGCGCTGAACGCGGGCGCGGTCGACCCACGCATGCTGCCCGGTTTCGCCGATGGCGGCCTGGTCGATCCGAACACGATCCCGGGCATGAACACGCAGACGGTGACCTACCCGCAGGCGCAGCTGCCGGCGTTGATGACCGACCAGCAGATCCAGGTCCTACAGGGACAGTCCGCAGTCGACACGGCGAACTCCGAACGCAACCGCGTGTATTCGAATCCGAACAGCACCGACCAGGACAAACGGGCATCGGATCTGAAGTACCTGCAGACGCAGAACCAGCTGAAATCAGCGCAGGAACAGGGCGGTTCGGGTGCCCTGCCGAAGCAGTACACGGTGCCGGGGATCGCTTCGAAGGGTGCTGGGATCCTGGCGCAGGGCTTGCTCGATTCGCTCGGGCTCGGTTCGTCGGTGCTGTCCGACAGCAGCGTGTATGCCGGGGACTTCCAGAAGGTCGGCGACTACCTGGGCAAGGGCCAGGCCGGCGCGCCCGGCTACAACTACACCCCGCAAAACCTGCCCTCCACGCTCACCACCTACACGCCACCGGCAGTGAATGCTGGGGCCGGCGCTTCGGCGGGCCAGAGCGGGCAGGGCAGCACCTACAACGCGGAAGGCGGTGTGGAGCAGTGGCGGCCCCTGGCGACGCAGACGCTGATCCGGGAGGGGTTCAACCCCGCCCAGGTCGACATCATGCTCTCTCAGATCCAGTCCGAGTCCGGCGGCAATCCGTCGATCGTCCAGCAAGTCCAGGACGTCAACTCCGGCGGCAATGAGGCAGTCGGGCTGTTGCAGGTCATCCCCGGCACCTTCGCCGCGTACCGGGATCCGTCGTTGCCCAACGATCGCACCAACCCCGAGGCGAACATGGTTGCGGCCCTTCGCTACTACCGGTCGGCCTACGGGTCGGACCTGTCCACGATGTGGGGCCAAGGCCACGGCTACGCCGACGGCGGGTTGATCGGCGGTATCGGCGGTGGCCGGTCGGACAACATCCCTTTGCCCATGGCGTCGGCGGGCGAGTTCATCGTGAACGCCTACGACGCGGCCCGGAATCTGCCTCTGCTGCAAGCGATCAACTCCTCGCAATGGAACCCCGTGTCCATGCCCGCCCTGACAACGGCCAATACGGCACCCTCATCGGCTCCGTACCGGGATCACAGCATCCAGTTCAACGGCCCGGTGCACGTGCAGAACAACGACCAGTTGATCCGGGACATGAACCGCTACAACGAGCAGCAATTGATGGGCGCGCTGGCCGTCTACTCGTAGGCCGCTGGTGACGTACTGAGCGGAGGGGGTGTCGGATCGGCACCCCCTTGCGGGATCCCGCAAAATCACAGGTCAGGATCATCTTGTCGACGTCGACAAACAGCTCACCTGTCACCGTGACGATTAGCGTCTGTACGAGTTGCCCAGCGCGCGAACGACAATCGCGGATTCACGGTCTCGACGTCGGCAATCATCATCACAGACGTCAGCGCGAGGAAGTCGAAATGCTCCGTGTTCGGGGCGATCACGCAATCGGCGTCCGCTTCGCGCACCTGGTCCACGAGCGGGATCAGGCTATTGTCCGGCGGCCACACCAGCCGGTACCCGAGCCGCTTCGCCAACCGGCGAACCTGCGCCAGATCCCAGTCCAGCGCGGGCGATTCGGGATGCACCCAGCCAAGGGCGATCGGGCGGATGTCCATCACCGGTGCTCGTCCTGTCGATCGCCGCGCAGGGGCAGGCGCACCAGGGCGAGCGTGAGTACCAGTAGAGCCGCGACAAGACCGGCCAGGATCAACACGCCACACCTCCCGCTATCGGATTGGAATGGCCGCCGGCGCCGAGGGTTTCGGGGCGCCCCGACGCCGGGACCTGGAAATTAGGGTCCCGCTGATCATGAGGACGGCGGAACTCCGGACATTTCCCACTTTGGGACGTCCCGATAGGTGTAGAACGTCCCTATGTCGAATGAGCGGTTGCGCAATGCCATGGTCATCGGCGGATGGACTCACGCCAGCTTGGCCGAGGCGATAGGCGTAGATCCGAAATCGGTTGAGCGGTGGGTGAATCTCGGTCGGGTACCCCGTCGCCGTACCGCAGTTCATGCTGCTGAAACGCTCGAGGAAGACGTTCACGCGCTTTGGCCAGCCCTGCGACAGGCGCGTCCAGCTCGCGCCGTCAGCCCGGAACTCGTCGCCCTATATGACCAGCGGGCCGACGTGCCACCGTCGACGTTCGTGAACCTGTTCGCGTCCGCGTGCCACCACATCGACGTACTGGTCTATGCGGCTGTCTTCCTCCATGAGGCGTACCCACGGCTCAACGACCTACTGATCGAACGGGCCGAAGCAGGCTGTTCGATACGGATAGCCGTAGGCGACGCCGACAGCGCGACCGTTCAGCAACGAGGCAAGGAAGAGAAGTTCGGACACGGCATAGAGTCCCGCTGCCGTCTCGCCTCGATGCATTACCAGGCGCTGCGAGGAACGCCGGGCATCGAGCTGCGGACCCATGTCACGACGCTGTACAACAGCATCTTCCGCGCCGACGAGGAAATGCTGGTTAATGCGCACGTATGGGGCGTGAATGCCTATGGTGCGCCGGTCTGGCATCTGCGCCGTACCCTCGGCGGTGGCCTGTTCGACACGTACGCCGAGAGTTTCAATGCGGTCTGGCAGACCGGCCGACCGTTGGAAGGGTAAGCCGATGGCACGCACCGAGTACTACGACGATCCAGCCGCACCGCAGCCGAACAGTCTCGTCGTCGCGGCTTCCGCAGTGGTGTGCGACGACGAGGGCCGCATCCTGTTGCAGCGGCGCGCCGACAGCGGTCTATGGGCGTTGCCCGGTGGTGGCATGGAGATGACGGACAGCCTGCCTGGGTGCGCTGTGCGAGAGGTCAAGGAAGAGACCGGGCTGGACATCGAAATTACCGGACTTGTCGGGACCTACACCGATCCACGCCACATCATCGCCTACAGCGACGGCGAGGTTCGACGTCAGTTCAACGTGTGCTTCCTGGCCCGTGTCATCGGTGGTGACCTCGCCATATCCGACGAGTCCACCGAGCTGCGATTTGTAGCCCCTGGCGAAATCGACAGCCTGGATATGCACCACACCCAGCGACTCAGGCTGAGGCACTACCTGGAACGGCGGGCCGTACCGTACCTCGGCTGACCCGTAGCCGGACTACTGGCAACCGCGGAGCTGACCACCGCGGTTGGCAGCCATCGTTTATTCACCGAATATGCGTGAGAACCATTGGGAATCAACCGGTGTTGTCGAGTAGGTTAAGGTCCGAAATCGACTGCGCCGCAACAGATAACGACAACCGTTGGGTATCAACGAGTAGCTACGTCTTCTAATCCCTAGGTCGCAGGTTCGATTCCTGCCGGGGGCGCCAGGGAAGCGCCGGTCAGCGCCCACTCGTCCTGGATTCCCATGTCGAGTGGGCAATGGCTACAGCCCCCAGTGAAAATTCTTACCCCGCAGGCCACACTCCGAAACCTGCCGATTCGCGAGGCCCGGCCCTCATCGACATCCGGTGAGTCGCACCGGAGCGCGTGATGCCTCGGAGCGCGACCTCGCGCCGGGCGGCGCGGATGCGTTACGGGCATCTCCATGGAGCGGTCTGCGCGGCGTAACTCCCGGACGGTCGAGTACCCATGATTGTGGCGCGCACCGGACTGTCCCGGAAATCGGGCGGTAATTGTCCAGTAATTCGCCGGTGCTCCACCTTCGGCGTACAGCGACGGGCGGCGAGCTGTGGAGCCGCGATCACAGTCGATGCCTCCCCGGTAATAAGCAGAGAATAATCTCGATAATTTCACAAGAATTGGTTCGAAATCAAGACCTGATCACAAGGTGAGATACCATCTCACCTGCACACATAGGCATTTTTCGTCTGAATTCAGTTAATTGACAAACCGGTATGAACCCTATCTTTATCAGTACGCTATCGGGCGCCGTAATCGTCGGAGTATTATCGCCTCGGCGTTGTAATTCCCGATTACTTACCGGGGGTGAAATATCACTCGATCGTCAGGTTCGAGTTCTCCGTTATCGACATAGAAATGACGCAGCCGATCGATTCACTCACCATTGCGCGGGCGCGTGCAGCAGAGCCCGACTACGGGGCCGGGTCGGAGTGAGGGGCGGAGCACTTCCGTGGGCGAGAGGTAACGGATCTGGAGTCGACCACGCTCTGGCTGCGGCACTCGGTGTTGCAGGCGCTCGGCGATCTGCGCGTCCGGAACAGGTCCGCTCGCTGATCGATGCCGATGACATACAAGGCCGTCGCCACGGTGTGAGCCTCGTGTCACCCCGGCGGCCTGCGGATTCGGTGAACAGCGCCCGCATCACCGAGCGAGAACCTAGTATGCATATTGCAAGATCAACATTCTCCGAACTGTGCACGGGGTACGGCATGAGCGACGAACTGGGTGCGGCCGGGCTGCGATTCGAGCGGGACGGCGCGATCGGCTGGTGCGTCATCGACCGCCCGCAGGCGCGCAACGCCTTGACTCCGGCCATGTACTTCGGGATCAAACGCGCTCTGCGGCTGGTCGACGGGGATCCGGATCTGGCGGCACTGATCATCACCGGAACCGATGACGTCTTCGCGCCGGGCGGGGATCTCGGTGGACGGTCGGAGCCCGGCGATGCGCTGCCGCCGGAGCTCTCCGGCCAGGACGTGCTGCCGTTCCTGGCCATCCGGGACAGCCGAGTTCCGGTGATCGCGGCGGTGAACGGAATCTGCCAGGCCGGCGGGTTGCTCATCGCCATGCTCGCCGATATCGCGGTCGCCAGTGAGCGTGCGGTATTCCGGGTGCCGGAACTGTTGCGCGGCATACCGGATGCCACCTACGCGGCGGTGCTGCCGGCCCATGTGGGCGTTGCGGTGGCCCGCGATCTGCTGTTGTCGGCACGCCGGTTCGACGCGGCCGAGGCGCAGCGACTGGGCGTGATCAGCCGGGTGGTGCCGCACGAACGGCTCCGCACCGAGGCGATCGCCGCCGCCGCCGAGATATTGCAGACCGCACCGCAGGCCCGCGCCCATGTGAAACGCATGCTCAACGAACGCTACGGAAATATCGACTATCAGACGATGTTCCTGGCGCTCGAGACCTCACCGGAGCCGCGGGAGGGTATGCGCGCGTTCATGGAAAAGCGTGCGCCGGAATGGATTCCCGGCAATCTCGGAACTCAGGGCAGCATGCCGTAGGCGCGGGACGGATGCAGACGGGCCACGCCCCGGCGATCGGCGACCATCGCCCTGCGGTAGTCGTCCCAGTCGGGATGTTCGCCGCTGAGTGCGCGGTAGTAGGCGATCAACTCCTCGACGGTGGCGTCGTCCGGAGTAGCGGCCACCGGAGTCAGTTCGACATCGCACTCCAGAACCGTGTAGGCCCAGAAGTCCGCGCGCGTGATGTGCAGCGCCGCCCACGGCTCCCGGCTCAGATTGAAGTACTTGGCCCGGTCGGCGGTGATGGATATCCGGATCACTCCATCGGGCGCGGACCAGTGCGTGACGTTGGACAACTGGGGCCGGCCGGTGCGGCGGATGGTGGTCAGCACGGAACGGGATGTGGTCTTCGCGAAATCCAGCGCGGTGTCGAGTTCCATGACGAGGACAACCCCGGCCGTGAGGCGGCTGTTCCCGGATCCTCATTCCGGCGCCGGCGCGGCGGCGGGTGCCCGGTCCGGCAGGTGGACCAGGATCAGCCCGACACCGGCGACAAGAAAATTCTGCAATGCCGCGGAAGAGGCGTTGACGTCTTTGTTCGCCCACATTCGGAACCATTCCCCGCCGATGGTCAGGAAGGCACCGGCGAACAGCAGCACTGCCATCACCCAGCCCAGACTCGACAGCCGCGCCGCGATCTCCGCGCGCACTCGTACTCCGCGCGGTCTGCCCGTCAGCTCCCGGACCCAGGCCGCGGCCGCCACCAGCAGCACGATCGCGATCGCGAACTCCCAGATCACCACCAGCACATAGACAATCAGCGCGAGATTTCCACTGGGGAGAGCGCGCCAGTCGGTACCCGGATTGTGGATCGTGGCCCGCATCGACAGCACCGCCGCCACCCCGCGCCGATTGGTGACGGTATCGGTGCAGTTGGTGACGGCGACGAACAAGTAATAGAAGCCGGTGATCGTCGTCAGCACCGCCACGGCCGTCCGCCGGCTGCCCAGCACCTCGAGAAATCCCGCACCGATTCGCATGCTCCATACCCAAGCGGTCCGGACACACCACGTCAACCGCACTGTGCCGGGCGGACTTTCGATACGGGCAGGCACGGCCCCGGCCCCGCGGACCGAGCCCGGCGCTCAGTTCCGTTCGCGCGCAGTAAAGGTGATCGGCAGGTGCAGCGGCGAGCGGGTCAGCCCGGCGTGGTATTCGACGTCGGCATCGGCGGCGAGTGCGATGTCGTCCATTCGTGCCACGATCTCCTCCAGCGCGACCCGCAGGTTCAGCCGGGCGAGATTCGACCCCGCGCACCGGTGCGGTCCGGCGCCGAAAGCGAAGTGACGGTTCCGGGTTCGGGTGGGGTCGAAGCGATCCGGATCGGGAAATTCGCCCGCGTCCCGGTTCGCCGATGCCCAGTGGATGAGCATCTTGTCACCGGATTCGATGGTGTGCCCGCCCAATTCGGTCCCCTGGACTGCGGTGCGACCCACCGACACGAACGGCGAGTCCAGCCGCAGCAGCTCCTCCACCGCCTTGGGCATGAGTTCCGGACGTTCGCGCAGCACCTGCGGAATCGCCGGTTCCCGGCAGAACCGCTCCATCATGAGTCCCAGCGCACCGGCGGTGGTCTCGAGACCGCCGAGGATCAGAAGCTGTACCGCGCCGATGGTTTCGTCCTCGGTCAGTGGCACACCGTCGATATCGGCGGCGAGGACCGCGTCGACGACATCACCGCGCGGCGGTTGCTCGCGCCGGTCGGTGAGGAATCCCTTGACCCACGCGTAGAGCCCCTTCCAGTTGTCCCGCGCGTCGGGATGATTCGGAATCGAGGAGCGCGAGGCCAGATACGCGACCTTCTCCAGTTCGTCGGCCGGGGCGCCGATGGCGAGTTCGAAGAAGGCCAGGCTCGGCAGTTGCCGGGCGAAGGCATCCATGAACTCACACCGCCCGTCGGCGATGAACTCGTCGATCAGCCGGGTCACCAGATCCCGCGTGGGCTGTTCCCAGTCGGCGACGGCGGCCGGGGTGAAGTACGGGGTGATGAGGCTCTTGTAGCTGCGCTGCTCGGGCGGATCCACCTCGACGGGCAGATTGCGGACGACACCTTTGGTGCCGGTCACCGACAGTCCGTGCGCGGAGCTGAAAACCGCCCAGTTCTGGGCGACACTGAGCACTTCCTCATAGCCCGAGGCCACCCAGAATCCGCCGTACTGCTCACTGTGCGCAACCGGGCACAGCTCGCGCATGCGCGTCATCGTCTCCGGCAGCGTCGCGGCGAGGTCGGGCGAGAGGTGATCGAACTGGTGCAAGCACCAATCGTCGGGCAGGCGTACGCCGTTGGGCGTTGTCTTCTCCATGGTTTCCCCTGCGGATCGGGCACCGAGTGGGCGCCAACACACGATAACAGGGTAAGTGATTACTTTCTAGCGTCGATCGGAAGCGGCGGCCTACCATGTGTTAGTAAGTTCTTACTCACAACCTGTCCGGCCACGGTCGCGAGGTGCGCCCGTCGTCAGGAAGGATTTCCATGTCGACCAGTACGCGAGCGCACACGCAGCTCCCCGCATTTCTCGACGGCCGGCCCAAACGTCTGCTGATCGGCGGCCGGTGGGAGGAAGCGGCTGCGGGACAGACCTTCACGAGCATCGATCCCTCCACCGGTACGGTCGTCGCCGAACTCGCCGCCGCCGATGCCACCGACGCCGATCATGCGGTCACCGCGGCACGGAAAGCGATCTCGGGCCCGTGGCGGACGTTCTCCCCGCGCGATCGCCAGGCACTGCTGTGGGCGTTCGCCGACAAGGTGCAGGAGCATTTCGACGAACTGCGACTGCTCGAAGCACTGGATATGGGCGCACCGCTGGGCCGCCGCCGCCCCGACAGCAAGGCCTGGGAAGCCGAGGTGCTGCGGTACTACGCCGGCTGGGCCACCAAGATCCACGGCGAGACGCTTCCGAATTCGATTCCCGGCTCGGTGTTCAGTTACACGGTCAAGGAACCCGTCGGTGTGGTCGCCGCGATCGTGCCGTGGAACCGCCCGGTGGCCAACGCCGTCTGGAAACTCGCACCGGTGCTGGCGACCGGATGCACCCTCGTGCTCAAACCCGCCGAAGAGGCAAGTCTGGCCGCGCTGCGCCTCGGCGAACTGCTCGGTGAGATCGGCATTCCCGACGGTGTGGTGAACATCGTGACCGGTGACGGCGAGAGCGTCGGCGCAGCCCTCACCGTGCACCCCGGGGTGGACAAGATCGCGTTCACCGGATCGACGGCGGTGGGTCGCGAGATCATCCGTTCCTCCGCGGACACCCTCAAGCGGGTGTCGGTGGAACTGGGCGGCAAGTCCCCCGATGTCGTGTTCGCGGACGCCGATCTGACCAAGGCGATTCCGGGCGCTGGGATGGGCGTGTTCTCGAATTCCGGCCAAACCTGTTGTGCCGGAACCCGGATCTTCGTCGAGCGGCCGGTCTACGACGAATTCGTCGACGGGCTCTCGGATTTCGCGCGATCGTTGAAGGTCGGCAACAGTATCGATCCGAAGACCAAGATCGGCCCGCTGGTGTCGCGACAGCAATTGGACCGGGTCTGCGACTATCTCGCGGTCGGACCGGCCGAGGGGGTGCGCACCACCGCCGGCGGTGCGCGAATCGACTCCGGCGAACTCGCGGAGGGCTATTTCGTGGAGCCGACCGTCTTCGCCGATGTCGGCGACGATATGCGGGTGGCGCGGGAGGAGATCTTCGGGCCGGTGGCGTGTGTGCTGCCCTTCGACACGCTGGACGAGGTCGCGGTGCGGGCCAACGACTCGGAATACGGTCTGGCCGGGGGCATCTGGACCCGGGACATCGGCACCGGGCACAAGCTGGCCGGGATGCTGCGCACCGGCACGGTGTGGGTCAACACCATGCTGCTGTTCGATCCGGCGGTACCGTTCGGCGGTTACAAGATGAGCGGATACGGCCGCGAGATGGGCCCGCATTCGGTGGACGAGTATCTGGAGGTCAAATCGGTGTGGATCAACACCGACTGAGCGGCCGATCGAAAGCCGAAGGGCCGCCGGACAACCGGCGGCCCTTCGGCTTTCGTCCGGTTCAGCTCCGCAGCAGGCGCCCCGCCGATGTCTCGGTCACATCCACACCCTCGGCCCGGGTCTCGACACCGTTGACCCACATATGGCGCACGCCGGTACTGTGCACCACCAGCCGATCCGCGCCGCCGGGCTGGTCGTATACCCGCTCGATCGGGCTCGTGCCGATGGTTTCCGGATCGAAGGCCACCAGGTCCGCGAAATATCCCTCCCGGATCAGGCCGCGTTCCCGGATCCGGAAGGCGTGCGCGGGCTGGCCGGTCAACCGCCACACCGCGTCCTCGAGCCGAATGGCCTTGCGCTCACGAACCCAATGCCCCAGCAGATGCGTCGAATAGCAGGCGTCACACAGCTGACTGGCGTGCGCACCCGCATCCGACAGGCCCAGGATCGTGCGCTTGTCGGCCAGCAGATCACCGATCTCGTCATCGCCGTCGTTGTCGAGCACCACCCGGAACCGGGTCGCCATATCGTCGGCGAGGGCGATGTCGAGCATCAGGTCGAAGGCGGTGGTTCCGCGTTCGGCGGCCAAGCGGTCCAAGGGAATTCCCACCGCGTCCGGATCGGCGCCGGTCTCCTCCACCGCGACCTTCGGCCACCGATGCGCCCAGGCGGCCAGCGTGCTGGGCCGGGCCCGCTCCCGCCAGGCCGGATCACGATAGAGGCCCGCGCGGTCCTCGCGCGCGACGGCGAGCACTTCCTTCCATTCGTCGATCTCCCCCAGCGGCGCCGGATCGGCGAGGCTGACCTGCATGACGATCGGACGGCAAGCGATCTGTGGATACACCTCGCCCGGCAGCGCACCGCCGCGTTCGACCGTGCGCATCGCCGCACCGGGCTTGTCCGCGCGGGCCACCAGCGCCGTCCAGGTCACCGGAATGCCATAGCGCACCGACAGATCCGAGAATTGATTGACGAACATGCCGGGCCCGATGGAAACCTGCAGGATGCCCTTGCCCGCGGCGCCCAGTTCGGCTGCGAGCGCGTCGACTTCGTCGACCTCGGCGAACCGGCTGGGCACCGGACGGCCGAACGCGCCCTGGTGTGCGGGCTGGCGCGAGGTCGACAATCCGACCGCACCCGCGGCGACCGCCTCACGCACCAGAGCCCGCATGGTGTCGAGCTCCTCAGGGGTCGCCGACCGCTCCTCACCGCCGAGCACGAACAGCCGCAACGGCGTATGTCCCAGGAACGCAGCCACATTCAGCCGCTTGCGCCGCTGCTCGAGCGCGTCGAGATACTGCGGAAAGGTCTCGAAACACCAGTCGATACCGGCGTCGAGCGCCTCCATCGACATACCTTCGACATTCTCCAGGGTGCGCACGATGATCTCGCGATGCGGCGGCCGGGTCGGCGCGACACCGAAACCGCAGTTGCCCATGACCACCGTGGTGACGCCGTGCCAGCACGAGGGGCTGAGGTCACCGTCCCACAGGATCTGGGCATCGTAATGGGTGTGAATATCGATGAAACCCGGCGCCAGCGTGAGTCCGTCGAGATCGACGACCCGGGTGCCGGGTTCGGGTGTCAGTTCACCCGGCTCCGCGACTGCGGCGATGCGGTCACCGGTCACCGCGACGTCGGCGGACCGGCCGGGATCGCCGCTCCCGTCGACGAGCCAGGCTCGGCGCAGCAACAGATCCATGGGTCCTCCGATCGATACGAATCAACTTGGTGGAGCGGGGTTCTCAGCCTTCGCGCGACTCGCGCGCATCCGACAGCGCATCCTCGAAACCCTGGTGCAGATGTTGCGGCGCGGGTTCGTTGCGGCCGAAGACGATCGTGTCCAGCACCCCGGCCCGAATCCCCGGCTCGGTACGCCCGGCAACCCAGAAATCCTCGCCGTCGACCACGGTTTCGCAGATCCAGGGGGCCATCTCGACCGCCTTGGTCCGCTCCTCGTCGGTGAGATCCGGACGCAGATAGGTGCTGTGCACGACATCGGAACTGTCCGCGTCGACCGGCACGATCTGCCACAGTTCCAGGTGACGACTGTCGAAGGTCAGGCTGGTATTCGGGAACAGCGCGTATTGCAGGCTGATGTGGCCCATCACGTCACCCCACTGCTCATCGGGGGTGTCGCGCAGTTCGTCGATCGAACGCAGTGCCGAGCAGTTGCGCAGATGCCGGCCGAACGGATCGAAGGTCAGCACACCGCCGTAGGCGTACTTGGCCAGCGTCTTCCGGTGCAGGAAGCGGAAGTGATAGTTCTCGCGGAAGGTGTCGAGCGTGACCTTCCAGTTGGCCCGCACATGGTGAACATGCGGTTCGCCGTACATCTCCCACTCGGCGAAATCGAGCATCGCGAGCTCATCGGCCAGACCGGGCCCGAGATATTCGTCGATATCCGGTGCCGGTCCCGGACGCAGCGACCCGACGATCAGCCCGTACCCCTCAGCGACAGGCAGTTCGACAAGCCCCTTGCGTTCGAAACACATTCCCGCGAACGCCTCGTCCACGGGTACCGCGACGAGTCTGCCGTCGAGGTCGTAGGTCCACGAGTGGAACGGGCAGGCGAAACGGTTGCGCGCACCGGCGCCGTCGACCACGCGCACACCGCGATGACGGCAGGCGTTGGCGAAGGCCCGGACACGGCCGTCTTCGTTGCGCGTCAACAGAACCGGAACACCGCACAGATCGACGGTGCGATAGGTGCCCGGATTCGGCAGCGCCCCGGACAGGCACAGCACCAGCGGATGCCCGCGGAACAGCACCTCGAATTCCTCGGCATGCCGGGCCTCGGAGTAGATATCGGTCGGCAACTCGAGGATGTCCGGCGCGAAATCGGTGCTGCCCGCATCGATGTGGTCGAGCAATCGGCGCGTGAGGCCGTGTTCAAGCGCTTGCCTGTCCATAACAAACTCCACCCGAAACTTCAGACCCGAAGGACGGTCATATGGGAGCTTAGAGGGTAATTACTTACTCCGCAAGAAAATGTCCGTACCGGCGACTACCTGGAGAAACGTTTACTCCCCATGTCGATCAACCGGTATCAGCGTCAGCACATTAGGATAGTGTGTACCCACTCACCACGCCGATTGCCACCGGCGTATCCACCCCCGGAAACGAGGAGGCATCGTGGCCAGACCCACGACGACGGGACGAGCCGCGAGCCCGGCCGGGGCCGCCGGGAGCGCACCGCCGGTGCGCCGCCGGCTCACCGCCGAGGCCCGCAAGACTTCGATCCTGGCTGCCGCCCGCCGCGCCTTCAGCGAGACCGGCGATATGAACGGCACGACGGTCAAGATGATCGCCGAGCACAGCGGTATCAGCGAGGGAATCATCTACCGGCACTTCGAGAGCAAGGATCAGCTCTTCTTCGAGGCGGTGGTGGAGCCGCTGAAGACCGCCGTCGACGAACTGGTCGCCGCGACCGCCATCGTCGACCGCGATCAGCCACTGACCCCGCAGCGCCAGGTGGACACGCTCAAAGGTCTCTACCGCCAGCTGATTTCAACCCTCGACGAGGTGCTGCCGCTGCTGGGCCTGGTGCTGTTCGGCGATCCGCAAGTGGCGCGCCGGTTCTACCGGGAGAACTTCGCCACCGCGATGGACCGGCTGGCCGAGGCGTGGCGCGAGGTCGAGGATCGCTACGGCTTCCATTTCGAATCGCCCGATATCTCCGCACGCGCCGTCATGGGCATGGCGCTGATTCAGGCCCTGGAGACCCGGCACGGTACGGCCAAGAAGGCCGAGCGGGAGCGGGCCGTCACGCTGATCAGCGAGGGCACCGTCCGGGGATTCTTCCCGGTGATCGAAGGAGCCGAATCCGATGAGCACACAGCATGATTCACCGGCCGGTGGACTGGCGATCGTGACCGAGCTGTCCCGGCGGTTCGCCGCCGGTGACGGTGCGGGCGCGCTGGCCCTGTTCCACCCGGAGATCCGGATCGAACAACCGCGGTCGCTGCCCCACGGCGGCAGCTACCACGGGCACACCGGTGTCGCCGCCATGGGCGAATCCTTCGGGCAGTACTGGGAACGCAGTATCGACAACGCGCGCATCTTCGGCTCCGACGACGCGGTGGTCCAGCTGACCACGCAGACCTGGACGGCCAGGCAATCGGGCCGCCACGCGACGGTCGACGTGGTCGAGCTGTTCTCCTTCGCCGACGGGATGGTCCGCGAGATCCGGGTGTTCCAGCAGGACACCCACGCCCTGCTGGCCACCCTCGCACAATCCTGAGAACCGTGGCGGCCGAATAGTTTTCGGCCGCCACGTTGTTCCTCAGACCTCGATCACCACCGCGGTACCCATACCGCCGCCCGCGCACATCGCCGCCACACCTATTCCGCCGCCGCGCCGCCGCAGTTCGTGCGCCAGGCTCAGCACCATCCGGGTTCCGGTCATGGCGACGGGATGCCCCAGGCTGCAACCACTTCCGAGGATATTCACGGTGTCCTCGTCGAGCCCCAGCGCCTGGGTCGCGGCTACCGCGACCGAGGCGAATGCCTCGTTGATCTCCCACAGCGCCACATCGGAGACCCCGAGACCGGCACGGCCGAGCACCTTCTCGATGGCCGGCGCCGGCGCCAGTCCGGTCTCCGCGGGCGGCACGCCCACCGAGGCCCAGGCCCGGACCACCGCCAGCGGTTCGATACCCCGCGCCCGCGCCACCGAGCGATCGGCGACCACCACGGCACCGGCAGCGTCGTTGACACCCGCGGCATTGCCGGCCGTGATGCTGAATCCGTCGATTTCGGGGTGCAGCGATTTCAGCGACGCCAGCTTCTCCAATGACGAAGTCCGCCTGGGATGTTCGTCGACCGCGAAGGTGACCGTGGCACCGTCGCCCCGGGTCACCTCGATCGGCACGATCTCATCGGTGAAGCTTCCCGCATCGATCGCCGCGATCGCGCGCTGATGGGAACGCAACGCCCACTCGTCCATTCGCACGCGGCTGATCCCGGCCTTGGCCGCGGCATTCCAGCCGACGGTGATCGACATATCGCGGACCGGGGCGTCGGGGGTTTCGCGATGGCTCGGGGTGAGCCAATCCTCTTCCCACTCCGCACTGCCCGGAATGCGCCGATTCACCTTGGGCGCGGTCGAACTCGACTGCACTCCCCCGGCGACCACTATCCGGTCCATTCCGGACATGATCGACGCCGCGGCGCTCTGCAAGGTGGACAGCCCGGAGGCGCAGTGCCGGTTGTGGGCGATGCCCGGCACATTCACCAGTCCCGCCTCGATCGCGACATAGCGACCGATCGCGCCGCCGCCGTAGAGGGATTCGCCGAGGACGACATCGTCGACACTATCGGGATCGACCCCCGCGCGCCGGACCGCCTCGGCGACCACGGACGTGCCCAGCGCGAAGGCATCGGTCTCGGTCAATGAACCCTTGTATGCCGTCCCGATCGCCGTGCGAGCGCCCGAAATGATCACGGCCTCATGAGTCATGGGTGCCACCCCGTTCCATAAATAAGTAAGTGTTCTCTAACTTCCTGAACTGTGTCATCGTATCCAGCGGCCCAGCCGCGAGCAATGCTCAGCGGGCGTCGACGAGCCGGCCCGGTACCTCCCCGGTCACCTCGTCATGGTCCACCAGCACGCGGCCGTTGACGAGCGTGTAGTCGTATCCCCGTGCACGCTGGACGAATCGATGGGCCCCCAGCGGGAAATCGGCGACCATCCGCGGTGCGAAGAGATCGAGATTGTCCAGATCGATGACGTTCACATCGGCGCAGGCGCCCGGCGCCAGGACGCCGCGGTCCGCGATGCCGAACAGGTTGGCGGCATCGACGGTCAGCCGCCGGATCGCGGGCCCGATCCCCAGCAATTTCCGATCCCGCACCCAGTGCCGCAGGAAATAGGTGGAATTACCGGCGTCCATCGTGAGCGCGACATGGGCTCCCGCATCGGCGACGCCCAGGACCACATCGGGATTGGTGATCATGCGCGCCACCGCGTCCAGATCCTGATTGAGCACCGGGTAGTACAGCAGCCCCAGACCCGCCGTCTCGAGGGTGTAATCGATGAACGCGGCCGCGGCACTGCCCCCGCGCCGCGTCGCCTCGGCCGCCAGGCTGTTGTCCGGACCGACGTCGTAGGTGGCCGAACCCGGCGGCAGCAGATACATTTTGGCCGGATCCTTGGGAGCGAGCGGTCCCGACGCCTCCGACGGGCGATCGGCTTCCTCGATCAGACGGGCCCGGATCTCGGAGCGGGCCAGCATCTCGAGCCGCACGCCCGCGGGCTCGGCCATCACCTCGGACCAGGTCGGCAGCGCGTCGTAGGGAGTGCGACCCGCGATTCCGTACACGATGGCACTGCCCCGTACCGCGGTCATCGGCCGCAGATCGGCACCGCGCGCACGGGCCGCGGCGGTCTGTTCCATCACCCATGCCCACAGGCCCGGCCTGCGGTCGCTCTGCATGATCGAGAAGGCCAGCGGCCGACCCGATTCCCGGCTCACCGCCTCCATCCAGTCCATCTCCGCGCGCGAATTCGCCCGGTCCGCACCGTCGCGCTCACCGATGCGCGGCACGACCTGGAAGGTGCCGCGACCACGTTCGGCGAGCACATCCGCGATCGCCGACAGCTCCGCCACATCGGCGAAGGTGCCGGGCACCGGGCGCCCGTCGGGCACCGTGTGCATATAGGTGCGGGAGGTGGAAAAGCCCAGTGCGCCACCGTCTATCGCCTCGGCGACCAGTGCCGCCATCGCGGCGCGATCCCCGGCGGTGGCCGGCGCCTCGTCCAGGCCGCGCTCCCCCATCACGTAGTAGCGCAGCGCGGCATGGCCGACCAGACCACCCACATTCACTCCGAGGGCACGGTCACCGAGGGTCTTCAGATAGTCCCCGTAGGTCTGCCAGCCCCAGTCCATACCCGCCATGATCGTATCGGCGGGGATGTCCTCCACCGATTCCATCATCGCGGCAAGATAACCCTCCTGCCCCGGGCGCACCGGGGCGAAGGTGACTCCACAATTCCCCATCACCACGCTGGTGACGCCTTGATAGCACGACGGCGTCGCCAGTGGATCCCAGAACAGCTGAGCGTCCAGATGGGTGTGCACATCGATGAATCCGGGAGTGACCAGCCGCCCCGACGCATCGATTTCCCGGTGCGCGGAGCCGAGGTCCGTACCGATCTCCGCGATCCGGTCTCCGTCGATCGCCACCTCCGCGTGATGAGGCGGCGCACCCGTTCCGTCGACCACGTCCCCACCGCGAATCACGATGTCATGCATGGTTTTCCATCCTTCCCGGTGCGGGCAGACCGAGCTCGAGTAAGCATGTACTCACTCAACATAGCCTCTGAAAGGCTCGCATATCACCGAGTACCGTGAGAAAGTAGGTACTTACTTGCTAACCGCAGACGTCCGGAACCCGGTTCCGGGACGCAGATCGCAGGAGTCGACGTGGGATTGATGGACGGCCGCACGGCGCTGGTGACCGGCGCCAGTCGCGGAATTGGGCAGCGTATCGCCGAACGTTTCGCGGCCGAGGGCGCGGCGGTGGCCGTGGTGGCCCGCACAGTCGAACCCGGCGCCTCGGCACTCCCCGGTTCGATCGAGGAGGTCGTGGCCGGAATTCGTGAGCGCGGCGGCCGGGCCGCGGCCATCCGCGCGGATCTGACCGTGCCCGACGAGGTCGAGATGATCGTGGCGCGGGCCGAAGAGGCATTGGGGCCGATCGATACCCTCGTCAACAATGCCGGCGTGAACTTCTACGGCCCGGCGCTCGACATCCGCCCCAATCGCTACGGCCTGATGTTCCAGATGATGGTGCACACCCCGTTCCGGCTGTGCCAGTTGGCGATACCCGGCATGATCGAGCGCGGACACGGCTGGATCCTCAACATTACTTCCAAACAGGCACGCCACCCCGTGGGCCCGCCGTATCCGGACTGGGCCACAGACGGATGCGTACCGTACGGCATGTGCAAATCGGCGCTGGACCGCCTGACCACCGGGCTGGCCGCCGAGGTGTACGGCACCGGTGTGCGGATCAACTGCCTGGGCACCTCCGGCCTGGTCATGACGCCCGGCGTCGCGGTGGTCTCCCCGCACACCCCCGACAACACCCCGGTGGAACCGGACGATGCGATGGCCGAAGCCGCTGTGGTGCTGTGTAATTCACGTGCCGGCACCGGTCGCATCGCCTACAGCATGGAGTTGCTGGGCCGCCCGTTCCCCGACGGCCCCTGGGCCCTGTCGGCCACCTACTGACCCCGGAGGACGACCATGAACGTAACCGTCGACACCAACCGCTGCGAGGGCCACGCCCGCTGCTGGGAGATCTGCCCCGAGGTCTTCGAACTCGACGACGAGGGCCACGGTCGCGCCCTCGTCTCCGAAGTGCCGGTCGAATTGCGGGAGCGTGCCCGGGAAGCCGCCGACAACTGCCCGGAACGTGCCATCACTTTCGACTGAACGCGATACGGGCAGCGGGACAGGGACCAACCCATCGACACGACGAGAGCGCCCGCAGGGCTCACCTGCGGGCGCTCTGGGGGCAATGCCGGGTCACGACTCGCGGATCGACGCCGGATCGGCCGGGGTGAAGTTGTACACCCGCGAGGCGTTGCCGACGGTGATCTTGTCCTGCACGTCCTGCGGCAGGTGGCCCAGCCATTTACCGGCCATCTGCACGGTGTCCGGCCACGTCGAATCCGAATGCGGGTAATCGCATTCCAGCATCACATTGTCCTCACCGGTGATGTCCAGCAACCGGATTCCGGCCTGGTCCTCGATGAAAGTGCCGAATACGTGATCGCGGAACAGCTGCCGGATATCGGTATCCAGGTCGAAGCTCGCCGCGCCCTTCTCCTCGCCGCGCTCGTGCGTGGCGTTCATGCTGATGTCGAAGCGCGAGGCCCAGAACCGCTGCTTGTCGACGACCTGTTCGGCGCGTTCGAGGAAGTAGGGGATCCAGCCGATCGAGCCCTCGGACAGCGCGATCTTCAAATTCGGATGCTTCACGAAATTACCGCTGAACAACCAATCCAGCAGCGTGCCCGCCTGATTGGCGGCAGCGGAGTAGGCCATGAAGGCCAGGGTCGGCATATCCTCGGAGGTCCGGATCAAGTTGGACGAGGAACCGACGTGCATCGAGACCACGGATCCGGTGTCGTTGCAGGCCTGGAATACCGGATCCCAGAAATCGGTGTGAATCGACGGCAGACCCAGTTTCGTCGGATTCTCGGAGAAGGCAATCGATTTCGCGCCCAGGGCCGCGGTGCGCTCGATCTCGGCCGCGGCGGCCACCGGATCCCACAGCGGGATGATCATCATCGGAATGAACCGGCCCGGATAGGCCTGGGCGAATTCCTCGAGGATGAAATCGTTCCAGGCACGCACGCACAGCAGTGCGAGTTCCTTGTCCTTGGCCTCGTGGAAGATCTGTCCGCAGTAGCGCGGCAGCGAGGGGAACAGCATCGACGACAGCACATGGCCCTGATTCATATCGGCCACGCGCGCCGCGGGATCGTAGCAACCCAGCCGCATTTCCTCGTACGTGATCGGCTCCGGAGAGAACTCCTCACGCTTCTTGCCGGCGACCGCGTTCAAGCCGGTGGTGACGATCTGACGATCCTCATACACCCAGAATTCCGACTTGCCCTCATGGACGATCCGAGGGCCGGTCTCGCGATACTTCTCCGGCAACCGCTCCTGCCACAGCCGCGCCGGCTCGATGAGATGGTCATCAACCGATATGAACCAGCTGAACGACATGGGATCTCCCAACTCCGGTAACAAAGCGAATACTTACATACAAGGTAGCGGGAGATCCTGCTCGGCGCCAGGGCGGACAACGATTCGTCGCGAGGTGGCGCCCACTCCCGCCAGCATTCAGACGATGACCGTGCGCACGCCTTCGGCACTCGACAGCAGCGCCATGCCCTTGTTGATCTCAGCGAGCGAAATGCGGTGGGTGATCATCGATTCCAGATCGAGCCGGCCGGACTCGGCAAGCCGGATGAAGCGCGGGAAATCACGCAGGATCTGCGCACCACCGACCACCGAACCGGCGATCCGCTTACCGGAGAACACCGTCGAGATCGCGGGCAATGTGAGCACATCGGTGATGGCGGGCATGCCCACCAGCGTGACCACACCTTCCACCCGGGCCATATCGATGGCCTGAGTGACCAATTCGGGCCGGCCGACCACCTCGAAGGTGTAATCGGCCCCGCGCCCGCCGGTGAGCGCACGCACCTGCGCCACCGGATCACCGTCCGCCGGATCGACGGTATGAGTGGCCCCCACGCCGACACTGGCCTCCCGGCGACCGGCCATGGGATCGATGGCGATGACAGTGGCGGCACCGGCGATGTGAGCCCCCTGGATCACCGACTGCCCCACCCCGCCACAGCCGATCACCGCGACCGACGACCCCGGCGTCACCCCCGCGGTGTTGAGCGCGGCGCCGAGGCCGGTGGTGACACCACATCCCAGCAGGGCCAGCTGCTCATCGGCCAGATCGGTCCGCACCGCCACCACCGACGCCTCGTGCACGACCATCGCCTCGGCGAAGGTCCCGCAGCCGCATACCGCGGCGGCGAGCCGGCCGTCGGTGAGCCGGAACCGCTGCCGGCCTTTGACTTCCGCATTGAGTTCGCAGTGGTTGGACATACCGTTCACGCACGACCAGCAGAACCCGCAGGCGGGGGTGACCGAGGCGAGGACCCGATCACCGACACGCACCCGCCGTACCTCGGAGCCGACCTCCTCGACCACTCCGCAACCCTCGTGGCCCGGCACGATCGGCAGCGGCAACGGCGACAACCCGTTGATCACATTCAAATCGGTATGGCAGATACCGCTGGCCGACAGCCGGACCACGACATCGTGCGGTCCGGGTTCCGGAAGGGGCAGATCTTCGATCTCGAGGGGCCGGCCGACCTCGTAGGCGACTACGACTTTCACTGAATACCTCTGACGGTTCGTTCGGGTGCGCCGCAGCTCGGACCGCTGCGCCGCCGCTGAATCAAGCGAGTGCTTACTCATATTAGGAGGACGTAGACCGTCCCGGCAGCAATTCGCAACAGCGCCACCGATTCCGGTGCCCGACAGCGCCGAACGCGGCGCGACCTTGACATCTTATGCCCACGATGCGAAGTTAGTAACTGTGCGCTCACTTACTGAGGGCGCATGTCCCCTGTCGACGGATACTTCCGGAGGTAGCGCAGCGATGGATTACGGGTTGATCGATGCCGACGGGCACTACTACGAACCCGACGACTGCTTCTCACGTCATATCGAGTCGCGATTCGCCAACCGCACCATCCGGGTGCAACGTGGTGACGACGGGCTGGGCCGGATCTTCCTGCGGCAGCAGCGCACCTTCATGAGTGTGATGCCCGGCGACTACGCCTCGGCGCCGGGTGCGCTGCAAGGCCTGTTCGTGGGCGGGGTCGCCGAGGGATTCACCCATCGCGAGGTCGTCACCTCGAAGGATCATCCGGAGTTCGCCGACCGCAAGGCCCGGCTGGCGGTGCTGGACAAGCAGGGCGTGGACGCCACCATCATGCTGCCGACCCTCGGCGTGGCCGTCGAATACGACCTGCGCGATGACGTCGACCTCACCTACGCGAGCCTGCGCGCCTTCAATCGCTGGCTCGAGGACGACTGGGGTTACGGTGCGGACGGCCGGCTGTTCGGCGTGCCGATGCTGTCGCTGCTCGATATCGACGAGGCCGTGCGGGAGGTGCGCCGGGTGATCGACGCGGGCGCCCGGATGGTCCATCTGTGCCCCGGCCCGATCGGGGGCCGCTCCCCCGCCGACCCGATCTTCGATCCATTCTGGGCCACCGTCGCCGATGCCGGAATTCCCGTGGTCCTCCACGTATCCAACAGCGGCTACCAGCATTTCTACGGAACGCACTGGTCGGAGAACCCCGACAACCCGTCCCATCAGCAGTCCCCCCTGCAATGGGCCCTGTGCAATACCGAACGCCCGGTCGTCGACACGCTCATCGCCCTGACCCTGCACAACCTGTTCGGCCGCCACCCCGGAGTCAAGATCGTCTCCATCGAGAACGGCTCGAATTGGCTACGGCCACTGTTCAAAACGATCGACAAGGCCGCCGCCCTGGGCCGCCGCGGCCCGATGATCGGCGGCAAACTCCCGCCCCGCCCGAGCGAAGCCCTCGCCGAACACCTGTGGGTCTGCCCCTTCCCGGAAGACGACGTCCACGACCTGATCGACGCCATCGGGGCCGACCACGTCCTGTTCGGCTCCGACTTCCCGCACCCCGAGGGGTTGCGCGAACCCCGGGACTACCTGCCCCGGCTGGAAACCTGCGATCCGACCGTGCGCCACCAGGTGCTGCGGGGGAACACCGCGGGATTGCTCGGCTTGAGCTGAGGCACGATAGGCGCCATGGCCGGGAGCATGAGGTACTCCGCAAGTTCGCCCCAAGACGTCGACGAATCGGTGGACGAGCTCGCCCGGCTCGGCGACTTCTCCGCCGTTACTACCGAAACACTCGAACAACGCGCCGCGATGAACAAGCTCCGGGACCTTGTCACCGATTACTCCGAGCGCCACGGCCCCATCGCCCCTGAAGAAATCAGGGCTGCCCGCGCCGCGCTACGCCACTGACGAGAACATCGCGGGGTGCGTGCCTGGCACTGTCGTCAAAGCTGTTTCACCACCGCGCCGGACTCGTCCAGCATGGCAATCGACGGTGTCCCGTCCGGGGCGACGCACAGTTTGATTCGGGGTCGTCCCTGCGGATCACACAGAAACAGCCCGGTTCCGTGCTCGGTGTCGACGAATAGATGCACGCCGGGAGGATGAACCGCCTCCTCGAGCGGTGCATTCGGATTCCCGAGGTGCGTCATGCTCAATGCGGCACCGCCGGATTCGCCTTCCCAATTGGCGCGCAGGTGAATCGCATCGCCGTTGGGGTAATCGAACGAGATCATGGCGTCGTTGCTTCCGGCGATGATGCCGCCCTTCTCATCGCCGTTCTCGTCATTGAACAGCAGATACGTGACGTCCGGCGGACCCTGCCTGGTTTCAGCGGGATATGTCTTGTTTCCCAATATGATCGGCGGCTTCCTCGCCGACATCAGAAATCGCTGCTTCCCGCGCTTGTCGACCACTGTGAACGATTCTTCGGCAGTCGACGTCTTTTCCTCCCCACCAACACTGTTCGCCGCACCCACCCCGACTCCGACACCTGCCGCGGCGACCGCAGATCCCAGAACGATCGAGCGCCGGCTGACCGTCCCCTTCGGCTTCATCTCGTCCGTCACCGCTCGATGATATTTGCGCACGATCCCGTCCGCAGCGTCATCCGTCGTGCTCGCCACCTCGCGTGGAAACGCTCAGACGGTTCGAAAGCCACGCTCCGATATCCCGATGAGCGGCGGCGGCCATGCCGGTCGCGCGGAAGGTGAACGCGTGCCGGGACTCGGGATAGACCCGGATGTCCACATCGTTTCGCGCGGCGGACAGCCGGACGGCGAGGGCGAGGCTGTCCTCCAGTACGGGGTCCAGTTCTCCGATGACCAGCAGGGTTGGCGGTAGATCACGGAGATCTCCGAAGAGCGGGGAGATAACCGGGTCGGTCCGGTCGGTGACATGGCCGGCGTATGCCTCGATGAAGTACTCGTCGGCATACAGTGTGCCGCCGGGTGATCGCCCGCTGAGGTCGTAGGCGCCGAACTGCAGGACGGCACCGGAGAACCGATCGGCCAGCCCTCGATCTCGTAGGCGCAGCAGGGTGGTCATGGCCAGCGTGGATCCGGCCGACGCGCCGCCGATGGCGAATCGCGTTGTTCCGAACAATGACTCGGCTCGTTCCAGTAACCACAGCGCCGCGGTTTCACAGTCGTCGGGTGCCGCGGGCCATGGATTTTCGGGCGCCAGCCGGTAATCGACGCTCACCACCGCCAACCCGAGAGCGTCGGCCAGATCGGCATTGCGTGCATCGTCATCCGCGGCCGTTCCGAGATAGAAACCTCCGGCATGGATGCCGAGATACGCACCGCGGACTTCGGTTTCGCGCGGAACGGTAATCCGCACCGGTACTCGATGTCCGCCGTGTTCGGCGATGTGGGATTCGGCCCTCCCGGCCGCGGGAGTGGCTCGACCGGTCCGGACCTGTTGCAGCTCTTCGAAACTCGCCGGGCCGACACCGGGTTTCGACGCGGCATTGAAACGCCTGCTCTCCTCGATATACCCGTCGAGTTTCGCATCCATCAGCCGCCCCAGCCCGATTTCCATATCGCTCCATTCACATCGCGCACCGTGCCCGTTGCCGGAATGCAACCAGCCGGGGCGCGGAGCGGCAAACAACCGACGCGGGGTCGCGCACAACCATCGGTTGCCCCTCCAGGTCACGCGTCGCGCACGCTCCTCGACTCCAGTGGGCCGCCCCCCCTGAGCAGCCGGCGACGCGGCCCCTAATCCGGGCGAGTGTTCGAGAAGGGACGAGCGTCGGCGGCGAAAATATCGATGAGCCTGTCCGCCAGCGGGTTCGGCGCCTCTTGCGCTACGTAGTGGCCGACTCCGTCGATCCGGAGGCTGGTCACTTCCTCCGGTGTGACGCTGCGAAATGACTCGTAGGTGAAGTCTCCCCCGCGGGTTCCGATGGTTGTCACGGGCATCTGTAGCGGCTTGTTATTTGCCAAGGTGCGCAGCTCATCTCCTTCGGCAAGCATGGCGCGGTACAGGCCCGCGGCGCCGGAGAACCCGCCGGGCCGGCCATAGGTACGGGCGAACTCGTCGACGTCTTCGGGTCCGAGCACTGTGGCGGGGACGCCATAGTAGGGGTATAGATACTCCCCGATGAAAGCTCGAGCTTGCTGTTCGAACAGCAGGCCGGCGATGCCGGGGGCTGCCAGGGCACCGATGTACCAGGCGCCGCCGCGGGTGACATCGGCGAGCCTTTCCGCACCGAAGCCCGCGAGGCCCGATTCGATCGCGGTGAGGCTGAGGGCGTCCTCGGGATGCCCGGCGGCGAGCCGGTGGATCACGCCGCCACCGAGGTCCTGCCCGACAACATGCATCGCTCCCACAGCCAGATGCTCGATCAACGCGTGCAGGTCCTCGGCGGCAACCGCGCTCGAGTAGTTCTCGTCGGCGACGTCGGAGTCGCCGAAACCGCGAAGATCCACCGCGTAGACGCGATGCCGGCCGGTGAGCAGCGGAATGAGTTTACGGAAGGCCCACCATGTTTCGGGGAATCCGTGGATCAGGAGAACTGGCGCACCTCGGTCCCCCGCGGTGACGTAGTGCAAATGGGTGCCGTTCACCGCCGCGGTTTCGTGTCGGGCACCGGCGATGGTCGCCTGTTCGAGATTCACGGGTGCCTCCTGAGGGGCTATCGCAGCATTGACAACCAGGTTGTCACGAACGTGCGCGCTACGCAACCAGGTTGCGTATTTGGTGGGTCGTACGCTGTGTACATGTCTCGAGATGGTGCCGACCTGGCGTTACTGCTCCTCGGGGCATTCCGGTTCATGGCCGACGACGCATCGAACCGACTTACCGCGCGGGGATACCCCGGCGTCCGTCCCGCCCACGATTTCGCGCTGCGTGCCATTGCGGCCGGAGCCGACTCCCTCTCCGAGGTCGGCAGGCGGACATCGGTCTCCAGACAAGCGGCGGCGAAGACGGTCTCGTTCCTGGAAGAGAACGGATATGTTCGCCGCAGCTCCGCTCATGACGATTCCCGCAGAGCCGGGCTGGCGGTGACGGCACGCGGGCATGCCCTGATGCGCGACGGAGAGACCGTGTTCGACGACCTGCGGGCCGAGTGGGAGTCCCGGGTGGGCGCCGACCGCATCAGCGATCTGCAGGACGCTCTCGTGCAACTGCTCACCCCTGAGACTGCGGGCTCCAGCGGCGGGTCGGGGTCGCACGAGGATTCGTGAGCGGCTGGCAGCGGCCCTCGATCGACCCGAGTAGAGCGACTCACTCCAGCTGACGAGCCACCTTGGTGGCGAGCAGTTCATCTACTCGCGCATCGTCGAATCCCAGCTCGCGCAGGACTTCCGCAGTGTGCTCGCCGACGCCGGGGATCATCAAGGACGGTCCGCCGGTGACATCGGGGCCGGTGCGCAGCAGCGGGCCGATCTGTTCGAAGTATCCCCAGTCCGAGGTGGGGAAACCGACCACCCTGCCGAGTTGCCGGTTGACCGGATCGTCGAGGATCGCGTGCCGGAAACCGTTGCGGTCCATGGGTTCGATCGCCTCGGCGAACAGCTCCGCCGCCCGCAATCGCGACACCCACTCGGTTGCGGGTGCTCGCGCGAAAGTGGCCTCGAGCAGTGGTTCGACCGACCGCGCGGCGGCATCGCTCGGCCCGCCGCGCAGCGGAACGTACTCGCCCAGTTCGATATCGGCGATATCGCCCAGTCGGCGCCAGGACGCGGCATCGGCGACGACGAGCGCGAACCAGCGATCGTCGGCGCCGCGGTACAGGCGATAGCCGGGACCGTAACCGGTCTGGTCATGATCCAGCGAGGGCCCGCTGACCAGTGCGCCGTCGCGCACGAAAACACCGCAGTGCATGAGCATTCCGGCACCGAGCAGACTGGTCACCACCCGCTGCCCCTGGCCCTGCACGGCGCGGCAGTACAGGCCCAGAGCGATACCGGCCGCGGCCACCCAGCCGCCGGCCATATTGATCGGAATCCAGGTCGCCGCCAGAGGCGCGTTGTCCGCGCCGCCGACCGCGCGCTCGAAACCGGTGAGCGCCTGCATGAGTGCGTCGTTGCCCGGATAGGCCGCGCGCGGGCCGGAGGCTCCGAACGCGCTGGCGTGACAGTAGACCGCGTTCGGGTTCAGCCGCGCGACCGTGTCGGCGTCGATGCCCAGGCGTTCGGCGACACCCACCCGGAAGTTGTGCAGCACCACATCCGCCGAGGCGAGCAGCTTCTCGACCACCGGCCGCGCCTCGGGAGCATTGATATCCATTGCCACACTTCGTTTTCCACGCTGACACGCGGCGACCGCGTAGGCCGCGGCGCGCATCGCCTCACCGCCGGGCGGCTCGATCTTGATGACTTCGGCGCCCAGATCGGCCAGCACCTCGGCGGCCAGGGGCCCGGCCACGAAGGCGGAGAAATCCACGACGCGCAGACCGGCGAGAAGCCCTGCCGCACCGCGCGTCCGGGCAGCCTCGGGCTGATCGGGAACGGGCCGCAAGGGCTGGATCTCGAAGGGCGATCCGATCATCAGATCCTCGTGCCCCTGTTCGGAACGCAGGACCGCCAAACCGGTTTCGACAGTGTGCCCGTCGCGCAGCACCTCTCCGGGGCCCAGCACCGGTTCGCAGGCCACACCCGCGGCGCGCAGTCGCTCGACCCAGAACTCCCGTGGCCGGGTCGCGAAGAAGGATTTCCAGCGTTCCGCCCGATCTCGCAACTTGCCGCTGGTCTGATCGGTGTAGTAGCCGTCCGGGCTGGGTTCGTCGCCCAGCACCTCGATTACCGCGCGATACATTCCCTTACCGCCGAACCACACCTGCAGCAGTTCGCCGTCGCCGCAGCGGTACATGAAGTTGGGGAAGGTCGAGCCGTGTTCCCAGTAGGATTCGACCTCGGGCGCGGCTCGTTCGGAGCGGCCGATCATGCAGCCGAGAGTGGCGAGCATGCCGTCATAGAGGGAGGTTTCGCTCCAGCCACCGGAACCGGCACGCACACGGCGGCGCAGCAGGGCGAAAACCGAGGTGAGCATCAGGAAGGACGCGCCCATTCCGGAGGCGCGTACATCGGTGAAGATCGGGCCGGGCCGATGGCCTTCCAATTGCGAGCAGAATCCGGCCCGCGCCTCCACCAGAAGCCCGAAATCCTCGGCGATCCCGGCTTCGGTGTGGCTGGGGCGGCACCGGGCGTAGACCAGTGCGGGATTGGTTGCGGCGCAGTCACGGAAGCCCAGTCCCCGGGCCTCCACCGATTCCTCGGGACCGTAGACCAGAGCGATATCGGCGGTGCTCAGCAATTCGGCGATCTCGGCCGGATCGGCGGTGGTGACGATGCGCTTGTCGCGATGCCACACCCGGCCCCACGGCACTTCGGCATCGATCGGTACCGGATCTCCGACGATCCGCACCACCCGCGCTCCGAGTCCCGCCAGCAACATCCCGGGCAGTCCACCGGCCAGCCCGAGTCCGAGGTCGCTGACCCCGACCGCGACCTCGACGACCGTCAGCCCCGCACACGGACTTTCGTTACTCATGATCACATCCCCTTCGAACCACCGGATCGCACAGCCGAACTCGCACCGGCACAGCACCATTCACAGCTCATCGGGGCACCTCGGCCGGTAGCTCCAGGCGCGGTAGCACCTCTTGCGCCGCGAGCCGGACCACCTCGAGGGTGTCCGTACGGGTGGCCGGGGCGATGATGAAATGCCGCACGCCGGCGTCGACGTATTCCTGCAGTCGCACCGCGACCTCTTCGGGGGTGCCGGCGGGTGCGATCCGATTCAGCATCGCGCCGGGTTTGTCGCCGTAGGCGCCACCGAGGAAGTCCGCCACCTCCGCGCGGGCACGGTCCCCGTCGCCGCGGATGGAGCAGTAGAGATACATGGTCCATTCGAATCCGGTGAGATCGCGGCCGATCGCATCCGCTTCGGCGCGAATGGCCGCCACCGAGCGAGCGTAGGCATTGGGTGACATCAGGTACGGCATCCAGCCGTCACCCCGGCGCGCGGCGCGGCGCACGGCCGGGCCCTTGCGGCCGGACACGATCAGCGGCGGGCCCCCCGCTTGCATCGAAGCGGAGTCCTCGGACGTGCGGACCGGGCGCAGACGCAGATCCCGGAACCGGAAATGGGCGCCTTCGTGATCGACCGGTTCGTCGCGCCAGAGTGCGCGCAGGATATCCATGGCCTCGTCGGTGCGAGGCCCGCGTTCGGACAGCGGTACCCCGACGGCCTCGAATTCGTGGCGGAACTCCCCGCCCACGCCCAGCCCCACGGTCACCCGCCCACCTGAGCGGGCATCCAGGTCGGCGAGCTGTTTGGCGACGATCACCGGGTGATACAGCGGCAGCAGCAGCGTCGCGGTTCCGACCCGAACGCGTTCGGTCCATGCGACCATCAGCGACAGGCGCGTGATCGCCTCACCGGTGGGACTCGGCGGCAGGATGTGGCCGCCCTGCCAGATCAATTCGATGGGAAGTCGTTCGGCAGCGGCCAGCCAGTCCCGATCCGGTTCCGGCATCGCGGCTGCCCCGAAGACGATGCGGTCGGCAGACATCCGACTCCTTCGGCGAGCAGTGCATCGGGCCCGATCGGCACCGACTACCCGTAAGATAGCAAATGCTCACTTATCATGATAGTGGTTGTAGGCAACCAACCACTCGCAGCGGAGGGCCGGATGAACGCGAAACCTGGTATCCCGCCGATGGTCACCGAGGAGACCGCACCCTTCTGGGAGGGCGCCGCCGACGGCAGGTTGCTGATCGAACATTGCCCGTCCTGCGGCGCCGATTCCTTTCCACCGCGCGGGATCTGCCGCCGATGCCGCAAGCGCGAGTTGACCTTCGTCGAAATCACCGGCACAGGAACGGTTTACAGCTATACCGTGAACTATCAGCGCTGGCTCCCGGACCTCGAGGTGCCCTATGCGATCGTCCTGGTGGAGTTTCCCGGACACCCCGGCATCAGGGTCGCCGGGAGATTGCGGGGCCGCGATCCGGAACAGGTGGCAATCGGCATGACGGTCGAGATCGGCTTCGAACCCGGGCCCGGCGATATCGCTGTGCCGAGCTTTCTGGCCACGGGTGCGAACGGGGCGGCATGAGCACCGATGCGTTCGAACGTCGTGCCGTCATCTCCGGCATCGGGCAGTCCGCGATCGCCCGCCAAGTGGATCGCTCGGGCCTGCAATTGACACTGGACGCCATTCTGGCCGCGATCGACGACGCCGGTCTGACCGTCGACGATATCGACGGCCTGGCGATGTTCCCCGGCGGCGGCGTGGCCAATCTGCCCGGATATGCCAACGGCAATCTCTATGAGGTCCAGGACGCGCTGCGCATCGAGACCACCTGGCGGCAGGGGCTGGTGGAGGGAATGGCCCTGCCGTTCTACGGTCCGGCGCAGGCCGTCGCCACCGGGCAGGCCCGGCATGTCGTCATCTGGCGCACCGTCAAGGAGGGCAGCGCGGCGCGCAACGCCGGTGGCCGGCCCGCCTACGGTTCCACCAAACCGCTGGCCGAGGGCCCGCAGGCGTGGCTGCTGCCGATCGGGATGCTGTCACCGGTCTGTCAGATCGCGCCCTTCGCGACCCGGTACATGCACGAATACGGGCTCACCCGCGCGCAATTGGCGTGGATTCCGGTCACTCAGCGCACCCATGCCGCACTCAATCCGGATGCGGTGTACCGCAAGCCGCTGACGGTCGAGGACTATCTCGCGGCGCGGATGATCTCCTCGCCGCTGTGCCTGTTCGACTGCGATGTTCCCGCCGACGGCGCCACCGCCATCGTCGTCTCCGCCACGGATGCCGCCGCCGAGCTGCGAGCACCGGTACGGATCGAGGCGATGGCCGGTGTGGTGGACGGCCGACCGGCCTGGGATCAGTGGGAGGACATGGGCCGCGTCGGTCATGCCAGCGCCGCCGCGCTGTGGGCACGCACGGATCTGCGCCCTGCCGATGTCGATGTCGCACAGCTCTACGACGGTTTCAGTATCGAGGCGATCTGGTGGCTGGAGGCGATGGGCTTCTGCGGCACGGGCGAGGCCGGAGCGTTCATCGACGGCGGTACTCGTATCGCCCTCGACGGCGAGCTGCCGCTCAACACCTGGGGCGGGCAGCTGTCCGGCGGCCGGCTACACGCCGGATTCGGGCATACCGCGGAAGCGGTGCGACAGCTGCGCGGTGAGGCGGGTGCCCGTCAGGTCGCCGGGGCCGAGGTCGCCGCGGTGACCAACGTCGGCGGAATCGAAGCCGGCGCGGCACTTCTGACGCGCTGGTGAGAAGCGGTGTCTCGCAAGAACAGAGGAGAGAACCATGGTGGAACGTCCCGGCCGGGTGGACGGCAAGGTCGCGATCGTCACGGGTGCGGGGTCGACGCCCGGCCCCGGAATCGGCACCGGGAAGGCGACCGCGGTGGCACTGGCACGCGAGGGCGCCGGCGTCCTGCTGGTCGACCGCTATGCCGAGCGCGCCGAACAGACCCTGGCGATGATCGAGGACGAGGGCGGTAAAGCCGCGGTCTTCGCCGCCGATCTGACCGAGGCGCGGTCCTGCGAGGCCATGGTGAAAACCGCCGTCGACACCTTCGGCGGCCTGCACATCCTGGTGAACAATATCGGTCTCGCCGCGGTCGGCACCGTCGTCGATGTCTCCGAGGCCGATTGGGACCGCTCCTTCGACATCAACCTGCGCACCGCGTTCCTGGCATCCAAATACGCGGTGCCGGTGCTGGCCGAGGGCGGCGGCGGTTCGATCGTGAACATCTCCTCCATCTCGGCGCTGCGCGGTGACGGGACGGTCGCCTATTCCGCCGCCAAGGGCGGCCTGATCGCCATGACGGTCGATATGGCGTATTCCCATGGCCGTCAAGGCATTCGGGTCAATGCCATCGCACCCGGCCATATCACCACCCCCATGGTGATGTCGGTCTCGGCGCCGGGACCGCGCGCGGAATTCATGAACACCATGCGTTCGGAGGCCGGCCTGCTGGGCTCCCCCGGGGACGGCTGGGATGTGGCCTGGGCCGCGGCATTCCTGGCCAGCGACGAGGCACGGTGGATCACCGGAGTCACCTTGCCGGTGGAATCGGGCGTGCTGAGCGTGACCCCGCTGATGATGGCACCGCACCTGCGCGGCGTCCCCGAACCCGCCGATTCCGAGCCGCCCGCCGGGTAATCCGGCCACCGAGTCGGATCGGCGGTTGTACATCACGCCGCCGGACTCTAAAGTAAGTAAGTAAACACTCTCATATGTGAATAATCTTCCTGGTACAGAAGGAGTTCTCCGATGGCTGACCCCGTTGGCGCCGGAGCCGCCCTGTGTGAGCGATATGCGGTCGCCGATGTCGACTCCCACATCATCGAACCGGCTGATCTGTGGACCTCACGGATCTCGAAGAAGTGGGGCGACCTCGTTCCGCACGTTCGCTTCCACGAACGGCGGCAAGAGGATTACTGGTACATCGGCGACAAGAAGCTCTACGGCGTAGGCGCGTTCGCCCAGGCGAAGTGGCCGGAATTCCCGCCGTCGCATCCGAAGAAGCTGTCCGAGGCATTCCCCGCGGCACTGGATGCCAAGGAGCGGCTGGCCTATCTGGACGACGTCGGTATCTACTACCAGGTGATGTATCCGAATATCCTCGGATTCCACAGTCACGTCTTCCTCAACCAGATGCCGCACGAGCTGGCCACCGAATGCGTACGCGCATACAACGACTGGCTGGTCGAATGGTGTTCGGCGGATTCGCGGCGATTGGTCCCGATGATGATGCTGCCGTTCTGGGATATCGACGAATCGGTCATCGAGATGAAGAGGGCCCACGAAATGGGCCACAAGGGTGTGCTTTTCGCCGCCCGCTACGACAAGGTGGGCCTGCCCCGGCTGGTCGACGACTACTGGGAGCCGCTGCTCGGCCAGGCCCAGGACATGGGCCTGTCGATGAACTTCCACGTCGGATTCCTCAACAACCCCGACGATCTCAAGGGCGCGGTCGATCAGTCGCAGAAGCTCGACTTCACCAAGGAGAGCGCGCTGGTCCTGCTGGGCAATGCGCAGAACATCGCCGAGGTGGTGGTCAGCGGCGTGTGCCACCGGTATCCGAACCTGAACTTCGTATCGGTGGAGAACGGGGCCGGCTGGTTGCCGTTCCTGGGCGAGAGCATGGACTGGCAATGGCTCAATGTGGGTGCGCACCGCGAATATCCGGACCGCCTATTGCCGAGTGAGTACATGGATCGCCAGGTATACGGCATGTACTGGTTCGAGAACCGCTCACTGCGACCGGTGATCGAGCAGCTGAAAGACAATCTGATGTTCGAGACCGATTTCCCGCACGCCACGAGTCTCTCGCCGGGACCGGCGTCGGAGTCGCCGAGCCCGCGCGACATCATCGAGCGCTCGCTGGCCGGAATTCCGGACGAGACGGTGGCAAAGGTGTTGCAGCACACCGCGACCAAGCTCTACGACCTGGACCCGCCGAAGCGGAACTGACCGGCGGAGACCACCCGGCGATGCGGTGTGCGTAGCTCGGTATCGGCGCGCACACCACCGACCGGGTGCGGGTGTCCCGCATTGACACAGGAGGTGGCGTGCGTGACGATGCGCAGCCCACGTACGCCACCGACCGGGTGCGGGTGTCCCGCATTAACACAGGAGACGTCGTGAGTGATCGATTGATGTTCCGGCGGGAGTTCTTCGTCGGCGGCGTGTGGGTGCGCCCGGCGGGCGAGGAGCGGTTCCCCGTGATCTCGCCGTCGACCGAAGCGATCGTGGGTGAGGTGCCGGTGGCCACCACCACCGATATTGATCGCGCCGTCGCGGCGGCCCGCATCGCCTTCGACGAGGGCCCGTGGCCGCGCATGTCAGCGACGGAACGGGCCGATGCCCTGACCCGCGCCGCGGAGATCCTGCGCAAACGCGAAACCGATATCGCGGCCATCACCGTCGACGAGATCGGTTGTCCGGTCAGCCAATCCAGGCAGGCACAGACGGGGATGGTCGCGGCACTGTTCGACTACTACGCCGAACTGATCCGTGATTTCGCCTTCGAACAGACCGTCACCGCCGGTGACCGGTGCGGTCTGGTCACGCGGGAACCGGTGGGCGTCGTGGCTGCCGTCGTCCCGTGGAATGCCCCGGTGACCCTGGCCGCGTGGAAGACCGCCCCGGCGCTGGCCGCCGGGTGCACAATTGTGCTCAAACCGCCGCCGGAATCGCCGCTGAGCAACTTCGTACTGGCCGAGGCTCTCGATGAGGCCGGACTCCCGTCCGGGGTCGTCAACGTCGTGCCGGGCGATCGCGAGGTCGGCGAGTATCTGGTCACCCATCCCGGAGTCGACAAGGTGGCCTTCACGGGTTCGACGGCCGCCGGTAAGCGCATCATGAGCGTCTGCGGCGACCAGGTGAAGCGGGTATCGCTCGAGCTCGGCGGCAAATCGGCGGCCGTTGTCGCCGATGACGCCGATATCGCGACCGTCCTGCCCGCGATCGTCAAGGGCGCGATGCACATGTCCGGCCAGGTCTGCGGTGCGCACACCCGGGTCCTGCTCCCCCGCACACGCTACGCCGAGGCGGTCGAGGCCGCGGCTGCCGCGGCCGCGGCAGCGCGGATCGGCGATCCGCACGATCCCGCGACGCTCGTGGGTCCGCTGGTGGCCGAGCGGCAGCGCACTCGTGTCGAGCACTACATCGCCCTGGCCCGCGAGGCCGGCGCGCGAGTCGTGACAGGTGGCGGCCGGCCCGCGGAACTCACTCGGGGCTGGTATGTCCAGCCCACGATTCTGTCCGAGGTCGATAATTCGATGCGGGTGGCGCGCGAGGAGATTTTCGGCCCCGTCCTGTGCCTGATCCCCTACAGCGACGACGACGAGGCCGTGCGCATCGCCAACGATTCCCCCTTCGGCCTGTCCGGCGGAGTGTGGACCGCGGCACCCGAACGTGGTCTGGCCATCGCGCGGCGGCTGCGCACGGGCAGTATCGCGATCAATGGCACCTATCCGCCGTTTCCGCGAGTTCCCTTCGGCGGCTTCAAGGAATCCGGTCTGGGGCGTGAATTGGGTGTCGACGGTCTGCACAGCTTCCTCGAGGCGAGAAGTATCGGCCTGCCCGCCGCCCTGCGGCCCGGCAGCGAAAGATGAACGGCGCCAGTCCGTTCGAGGTGTGAAGGAAGTGATGTCCGATGCGAACCGGATCCAGCCTGTGCGGCACGGCATTCGACGACGAGCTGTTCGTCCGTGCCACGGTCGAATCGGTGGGCGCCTGTCCGGCGCGCGCGGACTACATCGAAATCTGTTTCGCCACCACCGAAGGCCACTGGAAGTGGTGTTTCCCCGAGCCCGCCCCCTCGGAGACGATTTCCGAACCGACCACCGAACTGGCTTTCACCCTCGATCACTACGGCGCCCAGGCACATCCGATCATCGACGGGCGGATTCAGCCCGCGATTCTGAGTGCGGCCGCCCTGCCCATGGTGATCGCGGGTACCCCCGTGCACATCGCGCGGCGGCTCGTACTCATGTGCCGATGAGCTCTACGCGGTGAGTACCACCTCGCGGGCCGCGAGGAACCACGACCGTTCGAACAGATCACCGGGCTCGATCCGAAAATTGCTGCGAAACCAGTCGATTCGTGATCGCAACCCGGTGACATCGTCGAAGTAGACCTCGTTCACCGCGTCGTAGGCGGTGGGCCGCGACTCGACGGGATGGTTCTGCACATAGGCGAGCCCGCGTGCGGCATCCGGTATCCGGATCGAGGTGGCACCCGGCCGCCCCACCGAACCCGCGTGCGACTTCCAGCGCGTCGCGAATTCCGCGGGACTCAGATCGGCCGCGCGCACCGCGACCGCCATGTGCACGAGCCGATCCCCGCCGTCGTCCCAGCGGTGTTCCAGCCAGTCGCCGCCACGCAGAATATGTTCGCGGGCAACGACTTCCACGATATCTCCCGCCACATCACCGGCATCCTCCCGTGCGGCGCGCCAGCGATCGTGGCGGCGCAGATGCCCGATATCACGGAACCATTCGGCCACCACACCGTCATGCCGGGGACCCGGGCCGGTCAGATCCGGCAGCACCGTGCACACCGCTACTCGCAGCGGCCGCAGTCCACCGGGCGCTTCGGCCGCGGCGGCGCACAGCAGTGGCCACCGGCGGCCGAAGGTATCGACCGGCACATCGGCGTGCCGGGTAGCGAACCGCAGACGTTTGATCACGTGGATCCTCCCGTCATACCGGAAACCGGTTCCGCGACAGTCGCTTCCCGGTGCTCCCGTCGCCAGGCCGCGATCCCGGACCGCCATCGGGCGACGCTGTTCTCCTTGATCCCGGCGTAGCCGCGGATCTCCGAGGCCGAGGCCGCCAGCCGCACCTGCCGCTCGTAGGGCACCCGCGCGTCCGGATCGACGACTTCGGCGATCAGCTGCGCGTACTCGACGATGATCGCGCGCTCGGTACGCCGATCGCGATCCCACCCGAACGGGTCGAACGGGGTGCCCCGCAGACGTTTCATCCGGCGCAACGCCCGGAAACCCAGTGCGTAGGGCTTACCGGCCGGCAGTTTCCGGTTCATACCGAGCCTGCGCAGAATCGGTGGATGCAGCTGGTAGGTCACCGAATACGCGCCGTCGATGCCGAGTTCGGCGGCGACCGCGTCGTAGTCCGCGGCCAGATGCAGGCGCGCGACCTCGTATTCGTCCTTGTAGGTGAGCAGCGCGAACCACGAGGCCACAACGGTGCGAGTCAGCGCCCAGTCGTGGGCGGCATCGTCACGGACGGCCGCGTGTTCGACGAGGCCGAGGAAGCGGCGGGCGCGCCCGGCGCTCTGGTAGTCGACCACCTGGGCTGTGCGCCGAAGCAGTAGATCCCGCAGTTGCGCGGGCAGATCGCGCTGTGCGACAAGACCTTCCGCGCTGGCCAGGGCAGCGGGCGTCGGCTCGTATCCGCGTGCGGTCGGCGCGATCCGGTCGCCGCGGACAGCGTCGGCGACGGCCTCCGGGTCGTGGACGAGCCAGCGCCCCCAGTCGAAGGCCAGCCGATTGCCCGCGGCCGCCCGGCCGGAGAGCGCGGTGTCGATATCGGCCGCCGACACCGGCAGTGCGCCGAGCTGGAATGCCACGCCGAGCAGCACCACATTCGCCGGAAGATGGTCGGCGAACACCCGTTCGGCGAGCACCCGCGCGTCGACCACATTGGTGCGGTCCACGCCGATCCGCTCGGTGATCACGGCCTCCAGATCCGCCACGGCGGGCGCTTCGGCCTGGTTCTGCAACATCGCCGCGGTCGGCGTGATGGTCCGGTCGACCACCGCTATCGCCCGTCCCGCACGCGCTTTCGCCAGATTATCGCCGGTGGCGGCCTGCAGGATGTCCCCGGACAGATACAGATCGGCGCCGTCACCGCTGACCGCCGCCGAACTCAGCGCCGTCCGGTCCACCGCCAGGTGCAGATGCGACACCACCGAACCTGCCTTCTGCGACAATCCGGTCTGGTCCATTCCGCCGACCGTCCAGCCGGCGGCCTCCGCCGCCCGCACGAGAACCCGGTTCGCCGTGACGATTCCGGTTCCGCCGATACCGGTGAAGTAGATGCTGTAGCGGTCACCGACGACCGGCTGGGCCGGCTCGGGAAGTACACCCGACGGCAAGCCGGGACGCGTTCGGGCGGGTTTACCGCGGGTGCGCCCACCGGCTTTCGGTGTGATGGTGACAAACGACGGGCAGTCGCCGTCCAGGCAGGTGTAGTCGCGATTGCATGAGGAGTCGTGAATGTGGCGTTTGGTGCCGAATTCGGTGTCCAGCGGCAGGACCGACAGGCAGTTGCTCTTGGCACCACAGTCACCGCAGCCTTCACACGCCGCCTCGTTGATCACGACCCGGCGCGGCGGCTCGGGCAGCAGACCGCGTTTGCGCAGGCGCCGGGCCTCGGCCGCACAGCGCTGGTCGTAGATGATCACCGTCACCCCGGGGACCTTCCGCAATCGCTGCTGGGTTTGCGCCAGCCGATCGCGTCCCAGCACCTCGACTCCGGCCGCCCAGCGGGCCCGCCGTCCGTAGCGGCCGGGATCCTCGGCGCAGACCACGATCTCGTGTACACCCTCGGCCTGCAGCGAGCGAGTCAGCGCCGGGACGTCCTGCTGTCCGGTCACCTCTTGACCGCCGGTCATGGCGACGGCGGTGTTGTAGAGGATCTTGAAGGTGATATCGGTGCCCGCCGCCACACTCGCCCGGATGGCCAGCGTGCCGGAGTGGGTCAGCGTGCCGTCACCCAGATTCTGGATCAGATGCGGTTCGTTCACGAAGGGCGACAACCCGATCCACGGCACCCCCTCGGCGCCCATCGGTGTGGGCGGCAGCGTTTTCAAATCCTTGTTGCGGGCCTCGAAATACATGATCCCGTGACAACCGACCCCGCCGCCGACGAGTGCGTCATCAGGGGCGACCGTGGACCGATTGTGCGGGCAGCCACTGCAGTACGCGGGCGACCGCGCAGGTGTGATCAGCAGCGGCAGCTCCATCCGCGCCGCCGGCGCCGGACGCAGCGCCGGCAGCACCCGATCGATGATCTCGCCGATTGTCTTCGGATCCAGCACACCGGACGACGAGATCAGCGGCTTGCCGTCGCCGTCGCGCTTGCCCAGCACCGGAATCCGGCTGCCGGCCTCGTGCAGTGCGGCGCGCAGTTGCGTTTCGACGAACGGCCGCTTCTCCTCCACCACCAGCATCCGCCGTACCGAGTCCGCGAATTCGACCATGGTGTCCTCGACCAGTGGATAGGTCATGGCCAGGCGCAGTATCCGCACCCCGGCACCCGCCAGGTCCGCCACGCTCACCTCTGCGCTCCGACAGCGCCTGCGCGATATCGAAATAGGTTGCGCCGGAACAGACTATGCCCAGCTCCGCGGTGTCGGGGCCGACGGTGCGATCGAGACCATTGTCCCGGGCGTAGGCCCGAGCGGCACGAAGCCGAAGTTCGTTGATCAGCTCCTCCTGGCCCGGTACCGCGTGCGGGCCGATCGTCGCCTGCGGGTGGTGCTTCCAGATCTGCCCGTCGATTCTCAGCCGGGGTTCGAGCGGATGATGGCGGCCGGGGTCGAGATCGACGGTGCCGATACCGTCCGCCACCGCGGTGACGATCTTGAGTCCGACCCAGGCGCCGGCGTACCGCGACATCCGGAACGCGTGCACTCCGAAGTCGAGAACATCCTGCTGATCACCCGGAACCAGCACGGGCATACCGGCATCGGCGAAGGTGTACTGACTGTCGCACGCGAGCGTGGACGACTTCGCCGCCGGATCATCGCCGCAGAACACCACCGCGCCGCCACCCGGTCCCGCCCCCATCGCATTGGCGTGTTTGAGCACGTCCCCGGAGCGGTCCAGACCCGGCCCTTTGCCGTACCAGGCGCCCACGACGCCGTCGACCTCGGCGTAGGGCAGCGCGGCGCCCATCTGACTTCCCCATACGGTGGCCGCGGCGAGTTCCTCGTTGAGTCCGGGCCGGTGCACGATCCGATGCCGCCGCGGCCCGTGTTGCTCGAGTTCCAGATCGAATCCGCCCAACGGCGACCCCGGGTATCCGGAAACCATCGTCGCGGTGCGCAATCCGGCACGTTGATCCAGTTCGTGGCGCAGCGCGAGCAGACGCACCAGCGTCTGCACCCCCGACAGCACCGGCGTCGCAACCGTCACGGATAAACCTCGGGATCGACATAGGCGAAGGCGCCGTCCTTCATCACGGCGCGCATCTTCGAATGGTCCTGCAGCACGGTGATATCCGTGGTCGGATCGCCGTCGATGACGATCAGGTCCGCGAGCAGCCCTGTGCGAATCTCACCGACCTCGAGCCCCGCCGCCGGGCCCATATTGCGGGTGGCGGTATGGATGGCCTCGATCGGAGACATATCGATCAGCTCGACATAACGCTGCAGTTCCGCGGCGTAGGTGCCGTGCCGGGTCCACTGATGACCGAAGTCGCCGCCGGACAGGATCTTGATGCCCGCCGCCTTCAATTTGTGCAATCCATCGACCTGAGCGCGCAATTCGTCGCGATAACCGGAGGCGTCGATGCGCTCGGCGGTCATCCCCCACTGCTCGGCCCGGCCGGACACCACGGCATAGAGATAGTGCAGGCCGGGGCATACCCAGACATCGTCCCCGCGCGCTTCCAGTGCGGTCAGCGCTCGATCGTCGAGGAAGCAGGCGTGATGGATGATCCGGACACCGGTGCGCGCGGCCATCGCCACACTCGCCGCTCCTCGTGCGTGCACGACGATGAAGGCGCCGTAACTGTCTGCGACCTGTACAGCCGCCGAGAGCATCTCATCGTTCATGTAGATGTCCTCGGACGGGAATTCCGGTACCACGCCGTCGCCGGAGATGAACAGCTTGAGCGAGCGCACACCGCTGTCGCATTGCCGCGCGACGACTTCCCGGATATCGCGGACACCGTCCACGACCTCCATCAAGCCGCCGTCTTCGCCGCCCAGACCGCCGCGCTCGGCGATCATCGCCCCACAGGGAACGATGCGCGGTCCCGGGAGCAGCCCGCTCTCCACCGCGTCGCGAATCAGCAGATCGTCCTGGGGCTGCGTGGCGCCGGCGCCGATCAGCAGCGTATATCCGCTCTGCAGATAGGTTTTCGCGACGGCGGCGACGTCGAGCATGTGCCGTCCGGGCGGAGTCGCGGCCACCGCCGCGTGATCGAAGACGAAATCCAGCGGCCAGCTGATATGGGTATGCGCGTCGCCGAGTCCCGGCAGCACCGTCGCACCCCGCAGATCCACCACCCGCACGACACCCGGATCGACCTCGATATCCGCGCCGATCGACACCTCGGCGATCCGGTTTCCCTCGATCAGGACGTCTCCCGCCAGGGGACGTTCGGCCGGATCACCACCGCAGGTGAGCACCCGGCCGTTGGTCAACAGTATTCGCTCCACCATCAGCGACCTCCAGTACTGAGCGAGTACTTACTTTATCACCCATTACCTCTTTGCGAGAGTCGAATTCTTGTATACGAGAATCTTCCATCCGCGCGGCCGGGCGCGCAGCCGAACGCCAGACGCGGCCGGCTCGACCACGTAGTCGGTGGCGGTGCGGCAGACGTCGGTCACCGGCCCTGCGGATCACCGCGGTTACGCGCGGCGGGTCTCACGCAACAGCAGCACGCCGGTGACGGCCACCATGACCGCGGTGAGGCCGTGCACGCCGAGGGCCGTGGAGGTCGAGCCGTGCCGGATGAGGATCGTCGTCATATCACCGGCCGGTATCAGGGCGATGGTGAGAGTCGCGATGCCGAGTGCCCGGCGTTGCCGGGAGGCGAGCAGCGCCAGCAGGATGAGACCGGTCACCACGTCGCGCACGCCCTTCACGTTCAGAAAGCCCTCGGCCGGGCCCTCAGGAGCGGCGGGAAGTCCGAAGCTGTCCGACATCGATTGCGGCGCTATGAGATAGCCGACCCCGACGAAGAGAATGAATGCCGCCCCGATCAGGGACAACACCGTGGCCAGGCGGCTGGTGGCGATGCCGGTTCGACGGTACGGGGAAGTCCGCTGAGGGAGATCGCGCGAAAGCATTGGAATCGTCCGTTTCTTTGTCAGGGGTACGGGAGGGTCAGTGCAGGACCGGAAAGTTGGACCGGAACACCGCATGTGGGTCGCGGGCGCGCTTGAGGTCCTGTAGCCGGGTCAGGGTTTCGGCGGGGAATGCCTCGGCGGCGGTGTCGCCGACGGATAGGGCGGTGTAGGGCTTCCGCCCACCGACCCGCGAACCGAGGGCGGCCAGGATTCGCTTCTGGGTGGTGCGAATCTCGGCGACCGCGACGGGATCGGCGCCACTGGCCTGTAGGTACAACGCGTACGGCTCGTGGAACGGTGGATTGGCACCTCGAGTGGGCCCGGCCAGCGCCGCCCCCAGTTGCCGGATCTGGACGCCGGTCAGCGCGTCGATCGAACCGGTCATCAGGACTTCGGCAGCGGACCCGTCGAGCGTGGTGAGCAATTCGGTGCGAAGCAGGCTGGGGCCCGGCTGGGTCGGCTCGGCGACGATCGTGCCCAACTCCGCGGGTGACAGTTCGCGCCGGGTATCGGCAATGGCAGCGCCGACGGAATCGAGCCCCCGCAGCAGCTCACGGCCACGAGCCGGCTCACCCAAATAGGCGGCGACGACCGCGATCATGGGCGGCGACTGCGGAAATTGGAGGCGATTGATCCAGACCGTCAATTCGTCCGGAGCCTTCTCGGTAATGCCGAGAAATGCCTCGAGCGCCGCATCTGTACGGTCGGCGGGCCAGAGCACCAGGCCTCCGTACAGGGCCGGGGCAGGGTAGAGATCGAACTCCATCGCGGTCACCAGCGCGAAGTCTCCGCCGCCGCCGCGCAGGGCCCAGAACAACTCGGAATCGGAGTTATCGGTGACGTGGACCGCTCGGCCCTCGGCGTCGACGATGTCGAAGGACCGGACGCTATCGGCGGCCCATCCGTATGCGCGGCCGAACCAGGACATCCCACCGCCCAGGGTGTATCCGACCACGCTCACCACGGGAGAACTTCCGGCCAGACCGGTCAGGCCGGACGGCGCCGCCGCTTCCAGCACCTGGCCCCAGGCGACGCCCGCGCCGACCCGGGCGCGGCGCCGCACCGGATCTATCCGCACCGAATCCAGATGACCGGTGCGGATCAGGATCGTGCCCGCGGTATTGCCGGAGGCTCCATGGCCGTTCGGTTGTGCGGTCACCGACCGGCCCGTGCGGGCGGCGTAGCCGACCACGGCAGCGGCATCCGCCTCGTCCTCGACGTAGACCACCGCTGCGACCGGCTGTTCGATGCTCAGATTCCACGGCCGGCGGGCCGGATCGAACTCGGCATCGCCCGGAAGCAGAACGCGGCCACGAACTTCACTTCGCAACCTGTTATGCGGCATAGGGATTCACTTTCACTCATTCCAGCAGGACGATTTCAGCTTCGGTTCTCAATGGCGGGAGATCAACGAGAGCCCGGGTATGATCGGATAAGCCCGACTGATTGATAGGAAAACCGCGTGGATCCGCGTGAAATCGAATTGCGCGACATCGAGATCTTTTTGGCCCTGGCCGAGGAGCTGCATTTCGGCCGCACCGCGGAGCGGCTGCATATTTCGCAGGCCCGCGTGAGCCAGGTCATTCAGAAACTGGAACGCAAGGTCGGCGGCAAGCTCTTCGAACGAACCAGTCGTAATGTGACCCTGACCTCGGTCGGGCGACAAGTGAACGAAGATCTTCAGGTCAACTATCGTGATCTGCGAGCAAGTTTGGAGCGCGCGGCACGATCGGCCCGCTACGGCGATACGGGCATCCTCCGGATCGGCGTGACCACCAGCAGCCTGAATGACATTCGGCCGCTGCTGACCGCGTTCCGGGCCGAAAATCCGAACTGCCGGTTGCAGGTCGAACACGTACATTTCGGCAATCCGTTCGGAGCTCTACGTGATGACAAGATCGACGTTCTGGTGACCTGGCTGCCTGTGGAGGAGCCCGATCTCGTGGTCGGTCCCGTTCTCTACGAAGAACAGTTCGTGCTGCTGGTCGGCGCGGATCATCCGCTGGCAGAACGAGAATCTGCCACGTACGAGGATTTGGCGGACTATGGCGTGTTCGGGATATCGACATCCGACGCCGACAGCCCGGCGCCCGACTACTGGGAGAGTGCGGTGGTGCCCGTGACGACCCCCAGCGGCCGTCCGATTCCGCGGACCGCACGCGCCGCCAACTTCCAGGACATGATCCTGCTCGTAGCGGCCGGGGAGGGCATCACACCGGTGCATGCGCACGCCGAGGAGTACTACTCCAGACCGGATGTCGCCTACATCCCCATGCCCGACGTCCCGCCCGCTCGGTGGGCACTGATCTGGCGGCGTGGTACCCCGTCCGACCTCATCCGAGGTCTCGTCACCGCAGCGGCGGTCATGGCACGTTGACCCTTTCGTCCTGTCGATCACCGATCCGAGGTGGCACAGCTGTCACGATGGTGGGCGGACTCCCGTCTCACCGCACTGAAGGAGCGTGATCGCATGCCCGCCGAAACCCCGGCGATCGAATCCGTGGATGCCGTCGTCATCGGCATGGGCCCCGGCGGTGAGTTTGTTGGGACCGAACTGGCACGCGCCGGACTGGCCGTGGCCGGCGTGGAGGGCAGGTTGCTGGGCGGCGAATGCCCCTATTACGCCTGTGTCCCGACCAAGATGATGGTGCGGGCAGCGGGCACCCTGGCCGAAGCGCGCCGGGTCGGGAAACTCGCGGGAACCGCTCGGGTACTACCGGATTGGACACCCGTCGCTCAGCGGATCCGCGACGAGGCCACCGACAACTGGGACGACCGGGTGGCCGTGGAACGCTTCGAGGACGCGGGCGGCACCTTCGTGCGCGGCTGGGGCCGCATCACCGCCCCCGGGCAGGTCCGGGTCGACACCCCCGACGGCCCACGCGATTTCCAGGCGCAGCGCGCGATCGTGCTGAATCCCGGCACCGCACCGGCCGTACCGCCGATCGAGGGCCTGGCCGGGACCCCGTACTGGACCAACCGCGATGCGGTCACCACGACCGAGGTGCCCGAATCACTGATCGTGCTGGGCGGCGGACCCGTGGGCGCCGAATTCGCACAGGTCTTTTCACGGTTCGGCACCGAGGTGAGCATGGTCGTGCGCAGCCGGTTGCTGCCGCGCGCCGAGCCCGAGGCCGCCGACACCCTGGCCACGGTCTTCGCCGAGGAGGGGATCGCCGTTCGCACCGGAGTCGATGTGATCCGGGTCGACCACGACGGCGAATACTTCACGGTGCGGCTGAGCACCGACGACCCGATGCGTGCGCGGCGCCTGCTCGTCGCGGCCGGACGGACCACGGATCTGGCGGCACTGGGCGTCGGCACGATCGGCCTGGACGAGCGGGCGCGGGGGATCACCGTCGACGACCGGATGCGCGTGGCCGACGGCGTATGGGCGATCGGCGATGTCACCGGACACGGCGCCTTCACACATATGTCGATGTATCAGGGCCGTCTGGCCGCCGCCGATATCCTCGGCGCACCGGCCGAAGCCGCGCAGTATCACGCGGTTCCGAACGCCACCTTCACCGAACCCGAGGTCGGCTCGGTCGGCATGACCGAAACCGAGGCGCGCGCGGCCGGACTGACCGTATGGACCGGCCGGGCCGAGATTTCGTCCTCGACCCGCGGCTGGATCCACGGCCCCGGTAACGCCGGATTCATCAAACTGGTCGCCGACGCCGATCGCGGCATCCTCGTGGGCGCCACCTCGGTCGGTCCGGTCGGCGGCGAGGTGCTCAGCGCACTGGTCGTGGCTGTGCACGCCCGTGTCCCGATCACCACGCTGCGGGAGATGATCTACGCCTACCCCACCTTCCACCGCGCCATCGAGACCGCACTCGCCGATCTGGGCTGATCTCACCGATCTCCGCGCGAATCCGGGGGCCGGACACCATAATCGGGCGCACGGCCGATGCCGGTGTCCGGCACCACCGATTGGATCGCACCACCCGAGAGGTATTCATGCTGTCGCTGCAGGAGATTTCGGACCGGCTCGAAATCGAGGATCTGATGGTCCGCTACTCCCATGCCGTGGACACCCAGAAGTGGGATCTGCTGGACGAGATCTTCACCGCCGATGCCCATATCGATTATTCGGCGATGGGTGGTGCTTGCGGCGGTCTCACCGAGATCAAGCAGTTCCTGGCGACGGTCATGCCGAATTTTCCGGCCTTCCAGCATCTGATCAGCAATTCCTCGATCACCGTGGACGGCGACAGCGCCACCGGGCGCACCATGTGCAATAACCCCATGCTGGTCGGCGAGCCGGGAAACCAGAGCCTGATGCTGTGCGGGCTGTGGTATCTGGACACCTTCTCCCGCGTCGACGGGAACTGGCGGATCGCGCGCCGGGTCGAGGAGAAGAGCTACATGTTCCTGGCCGCCGGCCCGGGTACCGGCTCCCAATAGGACCTGCACTAGAACCTGTTACTGTTCGCGCGTGCGCCTCGACATCTCCCCATCGATACACCTCGGGGCGGCCGCGTGATCGCCGATTTCACCGAACACTGGCTGCTGTACTGCTCGATTCCGGTCGTTGCCGCGCTGATTGGCTGGACCACCAAAATCGTCGCCGTCGAAATGCTGTGCCGCCCGCTGGAATTCCGCGGTATCCGGCCGTGGTTCGGCTGGCAGGGCGTGATCCCGAAGGCGGCGCCGCGGATGGCGACCATCGCGGTGGATCTGATGTTCAGGCGGCTGATCGATCCGCAGGAGATCCTCGGCCGCATCGACGTCGCCCAGCTCACGACGACCCTGCGCGAGCCGCTGGACGAGGCGGTCGCGCACACCGTGCACGAGCTGATGATGCGCTACGAACCGCGACTGTGGGTGACCATGCCGCAGTTCGCGCGCGAGGCGATGATCCGCCGGGTCCAGCGCGATGTGCCGGACCTGATCGGCGAGATCGTCACCGATCTGCGCACCAATCTGGACCAGATCATGGATCTGCGCTCCATCGCCATCGACACCCTCGTCACCGATAAGGCACTGCTGGTGGAGATGGTGCGCCGGGTCGGCCACCACGAGCTCCGGTTCATCGTGCGGTCCGGTCTGCTGTTCGGCACCCTGCTCGGCTTCGTGCAGATGTTCACCTGGGCCTTCACACATTCCTCCTGGCTGATGCCGCTGTTCGGCGGCTTCACCGGCCTGGTCACCGACTGGCTGGCGCTGCAGATGATCTTCCGGCCGGTGCGGCCGTGGAAGATCTTCGGCCGGATCGGCTGGCAGGGCCTGTTCCACAGGCGCCGCGAACAGGTGTGCGTCGACTACGGCGACCTGATCGCCACCGAGATCTTGACCCCGGCCAAAATGCTCGAGGCGGTGCTCAACGGAGAACGATCGGATCGGCTGGCGTCGATCCTGGCCCGCCGCATGGACGAATTCATCGACACGCAGTCCGCACCCGCGCAACCACTGGTGACCCTGGTGGCCGGTGACACCATCGCCCGGGTCAAGCGCGAGATCGTGCCCGAGATGCTGGCCTATATCCGCAGTGCCGCAGCCGGATTCGAGGATCACGCGATGCGGACGCTGGATCTGCGCAGTCTGGTGATCGAGAAGACCCGTCAGCTCACCGACGACGAATACGAGGGCCTGCTGCGTCCCGCGTTCAAGCAGGACGAGTGGAAACTGGTCGCCATCGGCGGTGTGCTCGGCTTCCTGGTCGGCGAACTGCAGGTTCATCTACTCCTCAGCTGAGCGCCACCGACCAGCGGATTCGTGGTTGGCCGCCGCCATCGGCTATGGTCTTCTGGCACCCGCCGCGAGGCGGATTGCGGATGTAGCGCAGCTGGTAGCGCATCACCTTGCCAAGGTGAGGGTCGCGGGTTCGAATCCCGTCATCCGCTCCATGAATGTGCGGGACCGGGCCCCGTAAACGAAGCCCGATCCCGCGGTCGGCTACCGGGTGTGGGACGACAGCCGACGATCTTTCCCCCTTTTATCAGCCGCGATCTCCGCAGACGATATCGACCGCGCGCGCCAGGATCCCGAGTCCGTGATCGAGTTCGGACTCCGTGATCGTCAGCGGTGGAAGCAGTTTCACCACCTCGTCGCACGCACCCGAGGTCTCCACCAGCAGCCCCTCCTCGAACGCGACCCGGCTCACCTTGCCGGCCTCGGATGCGTCCGCGAAGACCAGGCCGTGCACCAGCCCCCTTCCCCGAGTGGACAATCCGGCGACCGAATCGGCCAGTGTCGTGAGCGCGGCGTGCACCCGGTCGCCGTGCGCCAGCGTCGCGCGCTCCAGGCGATCGTCGCGCCAGTACTCCTCGAGTGCCACCCGAGCGGTCACGAAGGCCGGATTGTTACCGCGGAAGGTGCCGTTGTGCTCACCGGGCGTCCATTGGTCCAGCTCCCGTTTCATCAGCACCAATGCCATCGGCAAGCCGTAGCCGCCGATGGATTTCGACAGGGTGACGATATCGGGGGTGATGCCCGCGGACTCGAAGGAGAAGAACGGACCCGTCCGCCCGCATCCCATCTGCACATCGTCGACGATCAGCAGGATTCCTCGCGCGGACACCAGGTCGGAGAGCCGACGCAGCCATTGCGCCCCGGCGATATTCACTCCGCCCTCACCCTGCACGGTCTCCACGATGATCGCGGCGGGTTTGTCCAGGCCGGAGGAACTGTCGTCGAGCATGCGCTCGATCCAGCCCAATTCACCTGTGCCGCTGAGGTATCCGTCGTATGGCATGGGATGAGCGTGAGCCAGCGGTACCCCTGCGGCGGCCCGCTTGGCCGCATTGCCCGTCACCGCGAGGGCTCCCAGGGTCATACCGTGAAAGGCGTTGGTGAAGTTCAGGACCGTGGTGCGGCCGGTGATCTTGCGGGCCAGCTTCAACGCCGATTCCACGGCATTGGCGCCGGTGGGTCCGGGGAACTGCACCTTGTAGTCGAGCTCGCGCGGAATCAGGATCAGATCCCGCACTGCCTCCAGCAGCTCCCGCTTCGCGACGGTCGACATGTCGAGGCTGTGCACGAGGCCGTCGCGCGCCAGATAGTCGAGCAGTGCCGCCTTGAGCACGGGATTGCTGTGCCCGTAATTGAGCGCGCCGGCCCCGGCGAAGAAGTCCAGATACTCCCGGCCGTGCTCATCGCGCAGCCAGGCGCCGCGGGCAGTGTCGAATACCGTCGGCCAGACCCGGCAGTATCCACGCACATCCGATTCCAGTGCATCGAAAACAGTGGTCATGGGCGGTCCTCCGCGGCAGGAGCCGCACCGGCGACGCCATACTGAAACATGACTGTTTCTAACACTGCGGCGGAGTTCGCGGCAAGGTTTCCAGCAAATCCGCCGGGCCACGCCCCGCACCGACCATACCGACCGCCCGGATCGCATCGCCCGGTTCTCTGGAAATCCGGATGCGGACACACCGCGTTCACCGGTAGCCTGGATGGCTTGTGCGCGCACTCTCGGGGGTCTATTCATGCCTGTTCGGAGCCGGATTCCGGCGACAATGGAACTATCGGGCGGCGATATTCGCCGGACTGGCGGCGAATATCGTTTTCGGGCTGATCCGCGCCGCGGTGATGCTGGCCGCGGTGCGCGCGACCCCGGAATTCGGCGGCTATGACGGCGGTTCCATCGGCGCCTACGTCTGGTTGTCGCAGGGCATGCTGGGCGCCCTCCGACTGATGGGCCCGCCTCCCGATATCGCCGAGCGCGTCCGCACCGGCGATGTGGCGGTGGATCTACAACGGCCCATCGATATCCAAACATTCTATCTCGCAACCGATCTCGGAGGAGCCACCTGCACACTGCTACTGCGCGGCCTGCCGTGTGCCGCCGCCGGTCTACTGACGGCACAGTTCGCGCTCGGGGACGGTATCGCGCCGTATCTGCTCGGCATCGTGAGTGTCGTTGCTGGGGTGGCTCTTTCGCTGTTGCTGCTATTTTCGGTAGGTCTGCTGGGGTTCTGGCTTATCGAGACGCGCGGGGTGCGTCTGCTCTATCAGATCGTCTCCACGTTCTTCGCCGGACTCTTCTTCCCGGTGCACATGTTTCCGGCACCGCTGGCGCTGCTCGCGCGGCTGACCCCGTTCCCCTGGATGCTGCAGGGGCCGATCGATGTATTGTCCGGCCGGATCACGGGCGTGGGCGCGATGGGGGTCATCGCGGCCCAACTGGCCTGGATCGGACTGGCGGTCGGGATCGGGCGGCTTCTGCTCGCGGCAGGCCGGCGCAAGCTGGAGGTTCAGGGTGGCTGAACTCGCCCCGCACGGCAGCAGGCTCACCCCCTATCTGATCGTCCTGCGTTCGCGGATGCGGGCCCAGCGCAGCTATCCGCTGTCGTTCGCCACCGATATGGCCTCGTCCCTGTTGATCGGCGTGGTCGAATTCGCCGAGATGTGGTTGATCTACCACAATGTGCCGTCGCTGGGCGGCCTGGATTCCACCAGCATGCTGCTGTTGTTCGGACTGTCGAATCTATGCTTCGCACTGGCGCAGGTCGCGGTGGGCCACACCGATACCCTGCCCACCTACATTCGTATGGGCACCCTCGACGCATTTCATCTGCGACCGCAACCCCTGCTGCTGCAACTGATCACGAGCGATATCTCGCTGCGACGGCTGGCGCGGGCCGGCGTCGCGGGGGTCGTGCTGACCATCGGACTGGCGACCAATCCGATCGACTGGAGCACCGCGACGATCGCCCTCCTCGTGATCGATATCCTCAGCGGCACAGTGATATTCGCAGGACTGTTCGTCTGCGCGGCCGGACTGCAATTCCACCTGATCGACGGTTCGGAGCTGACCAACAGCTTCACCTACGGCGGTTCCTTCGCCGCCCAGCAACCGAGTTCGATATTCGACCGGCCCATGCGAGTGATGTTCGGATTGGCGGTGCCGGTGTCGTTCGCGGGCTATCTGCCCACCATCGGATTGCTGGGCCTGCCGGGCCCGCCCTGGCTACCGGCATCGCTGGCATGGTTCGGACCGGTTGCGGCCCTGTGGGTTTGGTTGCTGGCCTTGATATCCTGGCGGGTCGGGGTGCGGCGCTATCAGGGAGGGGGCGGATGAACACCGTCGAAGTCTCGGAACTGACCAGACAATTCGTGCTGCGTCGCAGACAGCCGGGGCGGCGCCGCCGCACACGCGAGGTCCTGACCGCCGTGGACGCGATGAGCTTCCACATCGAAGCCGGTGCGGCGGTGGGCTATATCGGCGCCAACGGTGCCGGAAAATCGACAACCATCAAGATGCTCACCGGAATCCTGGTGCCCACCGCCGGTACCGTACGCACCTGCGGACTGGACCCGGTGCGGCGGCGCCGGGAGCTGGCCGGCCGGATCGGGGTGGTGTTCGGACAGCGCTCACAACTCTGGTGGGACCTGCCGCTGCGCGAATCGTTCACGATTCTGGCCGCCATCCACCGCCTGGCTCCGCTCGAATCCCGCCGCCGCATAGATCAACTCGTCGACCATCTGGATATGGGCCACACCCTCGACACCCCGGTGCGGCAATTGTCGCTGGGACAGCGCATGCGCGCCGAGATCGCGGCAGCCCTGCTGCATCGGCCCGAACTGCTGATCCTGGACGAGCCCACGATCGGCCTCGACGTCCTGTCCAAACAGCGGCTGCGCGAATTCCTCGGCCGGGAGCGGGCCGAACACGGAACCACGCTCCTACTGACCACGCACGATATGGGTGATATCGAGCGGCTGTGCGACCGTGTGCTGGTGGTCGACCACGGCCGTCTGGCCTACGACGGCACACTGCCCGGTCTGGCCCGCACTGTCGGCGCCCGCCGCGTCCTGATGGTCGACCTCGCGCAGCCGATCGCCGAGCTCACCGATCTGGCCGATGCGACCCTGCTGTCCAGCGACGGTGGCGGTATCCGGCAGCGCGTGGCGTTCGATCCCGAAATCACCACGGCGGCTCGGCTTCTCGCCACCATCTCCGAGCGGGTCGAGGTCCGGGACCTGTCGGTCGAGGAGCCCGATATCGAGGAGGTGGTCCGCCGCATCTATTCCGCCGGGCACAGCACTGCCCCGGCGCCGAAGGACGCCGGGGAAGTGGTTCGGGGGTGAGCCCCCGAGGCGAGGGCGGCCTCGGCCGGAGGCGGATAAAACTCAGCCGCCGAAGGAGCCCGTGAACAGGGTGCTCAGAACGCCACTGAGTGCGGCGCTGCCGGTGTCGAGGATTCCGCTCAGTGCGGCGCTACCGGTGTCGATGATGACGGGAATCATTCATCTACCTCTCTGTTGGGGGCAAGGCCGTCGACGCCCGAGTCGGACGATCGACCGAGACCCACAGTGCTGCCCGTAACTTAGCGACAGCTGGCCGATAGCTGAGAGGGAGATAAGAGCGCCTGTGTGTAGTGTCTCCGTAACGAAATGCCCTGCACTATTGATCACAAAGCGGAACTACCGCTTGTCATCTGGGCGTTTGCTCTCCGCTGAGTACAAACTCACCTCGCCGCCCTCGCCCAGAAATGCGTTGACCAGCATGGTTCGCCCGGCCTGCATATCATCGGCATCCGGCGCGGCGGTGGTGATCGAAATCTGCGGAATGGCAGCCCAGTTCACGACATACCGTTCCGGCGGGCCGCTCGCTCCGGAGACATGCGCCAAGCGGAAGACCGAAACCGTGCGGCGTTCCATCAAATCGCGCACCACCTCGGCGATTCGCTCCGGATCTTCCAGTGCGAACAAAAAGCCGAAGGTCAACTCCGGCGAGGACACATAGGCGGGCACAAATCCTCAGGCTAGCCAACCGGTCCCGGCCCCGCAGGCGCCGCGCCGAATCTGTTGCCCGCCCGTCGCCGAACACCCGGACCACGCATTACGAGGAGTTCGCGGACACCGCGCCGACCGATGGTGGATCTTCGCGATCATGTAATCGCGGCGTAATGCGTATAACGATTGTCCGGCACCTCGGGTGTTTCGGCCTGTCAATCGTTGCGCGCCAAGTCAGGACACGCTTTCCTGAATATGTCCCCGCATTCGGACTGTCTCTCGCATCGTCGCGTTTCCCGGTCGATTTCCGTGTGGAACGCGACCGAGCAAACGACATCCGAACCAGCGGGACTACGCCGGAGCCGGGGAGATCTCCTCCCCCCGAACTCCTCGGCCCCGGCGTAACCACTTCGGACGATCCGACCGCTGAGACGAGGGTGGGAAACGATGGCGACCGCATACGCCGGTGACAACGACACGATCGGCGCGCTGCCCTCGGGATCGGTATTGCTGCGTGCATTCCGATCGCCCGGTGCGACGCCCGGCGACCATCCGGTCCTGGAGGCCGCCCGGCAGCTGGTGCGCTGCCACGAACTGCGCAGGCATGCCTACCGCGATGCCCGCGCACCGCAGGTGACCAGCGCCCGGGTCGCCAGCTGCAGCCAGACCGTCGACGACATAGACCGGGAACGCGCCGAACTGGTCGAGCGAATCAATATCTGGGTGGCCGACAATATCGCCCACCGGGCGGGCGCCTCATTGCATACCGAAACCCTCGGCGCCGTGATCGACAGAATGGCGGGCAAATGGGTCGCCGCCCAGCACGCACTGGGTCTGAGCTCTGCGAATCCACCGATGGCCGACCTGACCGGATCGGCACTGACCGGTGAGGCACATCTGCATTGGGTGCGCCTGGCCGAACTGGCCGACGGCTATCAGGATCTGATCACCGATATCGCCGAACACCGGCGCCGGCTGCCGGTGTTCTGACGATCTCGGTGATCAGCGTTCGGGATCGACGATTTCCACTTCGGCATCGATGAACGGCTGTGCCGCACTCACATTCGGGGTGCGCTCCGGCTCGTCGATCAATACATCGGGTTCGTCCCGGCCGGAATTCACTCCATCCGCCGCTTCCCTGTCGCGGTTCGCCGCGGTCGCGGCCTCGCGCATTTCGATGGCGTCGGTGATCCAATCGCCGATTTCACGCGTCACTTCCGACACCGTGCCCGTGATGATCGTTGCGATTTTGCCGACGTGTCGTGCTCCCGACGACGTCAACTCCTGGATCAGATCCTTGTTGCTCTCGAATTTCCCGATCATTACCCGCCAACCTCGCTCGCACGCTCGGACTGGTGCTCCCGCATCACGATAACACCAGGCTGCGACCCCTTCCCGACGAGCGCCGGGGGCAGTGCGAGCTTGCAGATCTTGAGCCATACCGAGCCGATCTGCTTGCTGAACCGGCCGGCGTTGTAGGGCAGGCCGTGCTTCTCACACAGGGCGCGGACCTCGGGTGCGATCTCCGGGTAGCGGTTGGCGGGCAGGTCCGGGAACAGGTGGTGTTCGATCTGGTGGGACAGGTTGCCCGACAGAATGTGGAACAGCTTGCTGCCGGTGATGTTGGCCGAGCCGAGCATCTGCCGCACGTACCACTCACCGCGCGTCTCGTTCTCGGTCTCCTCCTCGGTGAACGTCTGTACGCCCGACGGGAAGTGCCCGCAGAAGATGATCGAATATGCCCAGATGTTGCGCACCACGTTGGCCGTGGCGTTGCCGGCCAAGGTCGATACGAACAGCGGACCGCTGAGCAACGGGAAAACGACGTAGTCCTTGAGAACCTGCCGACCGGCCTTGCGAACCTGCCCCTTGACCAGGCGTTTGATATCGGACCACTTGCGCTCGCCCTTGACGATGTTGTCGGCCTCGAGATCGTGCAGCATGACGCCCCACTCGAACAGCAGCATCAGCGCCAGCGCGTACACCGGATTGCCCAGGTAGTACGGATTCCACTCCTGGCCCTCGTCGATGCGCAGGACGCCGTAGCCGATATCGCGGTCGCGGCCATGGATATTGGTGTAGGTGTGGTGCATGTAGTTGTGGGAATGCTTCCACTGGTCGCCCGGGCAGACGTTATCCCATTCGAACACACGGGAATTCAGCCCCGGTTCACGCATCCAGTCCCACTGGCCGTGCATGACGTTGTGTCCGATCTCCATATTGTCGAGGATCTTCGAGAGGCTCAGCGCGGCGACACCGGCCAGCCAGAACGGCGGCAGGAATCCCAGATACATCAGGCCGCGGCCGGCGATCTCGAAACCACGCTGCGCCTTGATGATCGAGTAGATGTATTCGCGGTCGCGCTCCCCCAGATCGGCGGTGACGCGGTCGCGCAGCGCATCCAGTTCGCGGCCGATCTCGGCGACCTGTTCCTGGCTCAGGACCAGCGGGCCGTTCTTCGTTTCGGTGAGGATGGTCATAGCTGTTCTCCTCTTTCAGATTTCGATGTCGACATCGCCGACCGCGGCGCTGACACACAGCTGGATCGGCTGGTCGGGGTCGTTGTCGAGTTCGCCGGTGCGCAGATTGCGGGTGCATCCGGATCGCTTGACCGCGGTACAGGAGAAGCAGATCCCCATCCGGCAGCCGAATTCCGGTGTCAGCCCCGCGGATTCGGCCTGCTCGAGCAGGCTGGCCCCGGTGTTGCCGGACTGCTTCCCGCTCACCGAGAACGTGGTCGCCCCCTCTGCCTCGGTGGTGTCGGCCGGTGCCGCGGTGAGGACGAATTCCTCGCTGTGCAGGCGGTCGTCGAGCTCTTCGGCCTGGTAGATGCGGCGGACCGACGCCATCAGCGCGGGCGGACCGCAGACGTAGGTGTGCGCGGTCGCGAAGTACGGCGCGATCCGCACCAGCTCGTCGTAGTCGAGGAATTTGGCGCCCGGAACGGCGGCACAGGTCCACGGCGCACCGTCGAGCCGCTCGGATCGTCCCAGTTCCGGATAGCCGAGCACGACGTCGATGTTGGGGAAGCGGCGTCCGATATCGGCGAGCAGATCCCGATGCGGCACCTCCTCGGGCGAGCGGGCGTAGTGCAGGAACACCACCTCACCCGGATAACCCTCGGCGACCAGCGTGGACAGCATCGACAACACCGGGGTGATCCCGCTGCCGCCGCTGATGAGAACCAACTTCTCCGGCCGCTGCTCGGGCAGCCGGAAAACCCCCGACGCGGGCGCCAGGTCCACGACCATGCCGCGCTCGGCGTTCCGGTGCAGGTACTGCGACACCAGACCGTCCGGATGCGCCTTCACCGTCAGCGTCAGCGTGCGGCGGCGCGGACCGGTCTCGGCGTCGATGGGCGAATAGCACCGGGTGTGCTTGACGCCGTCGATAAGGACACCGACCTGTACGAACTGGCCCGCCTCATGTCCGGCCCACTGCCAGGTCGGGCGCAGCGTGATGGTGACCGAGCCGGGGACCGACCGATCCACGCCGATGATCTCGGCGCGCATATCGCGCACCGTCAGCGTCGGACGCACCAACTCCAGGTAACGGTCGAGCGGGTGCGGCGTGGTCAGTGTCTGGACCAGATCGAGCAGTCCCACCATGCGGATCTCCTCAAGCCTTCGTTGGATCGTCATGTGCAACGAATTCAGTGCACATCTGTACACTGAACAAGTGTGCCTCGCGGTACCGCAATAGTTCAACCTGCATCTGGTGTGACCGATGCAACATCTCGTGGAATGGACAAATCGTGAACGGATGTATGCTCAGCGAGATGAGCGAGCAGGCCGAAACCCGGATCGAGCGCAAGGAGCGCACGCGGCGAGCACTGTTGGACGGCACATTGACCCTCGCCGCCGAGCGCGGCTTCGCCGCCCTGAGCCTGCGTGAAATCGCCCGCTCGGCCGGAATCGTGCCGACCGCCTTCTATCGCCACTTCGAATCCCTGGACGAACTGGGCGCCACTCTCGTCGATGAGGGCGTCCGGCAGATGCGCCTGGCATTGCGGCAACTGCGCCGCACCCCCGACGCCCGGCTGGCCGAAACCGTGCGCTTCGTCTTCGCTCAGATCGCCGGCCGCGAAGACCTCTACGGTTTCCTGGTCCGCGAACGACACGGCGGCTCCCTCACTCTACGCACCGCCATCGCCACCGAAATGCAGCTGATCACCAGAGAACTGGTGGTCGACCTCTCCCATATCCCCGCATTGGACGACTGGCCGACCGACGACCTCGAACTGGCGGCCGACCTGATCGTCGCCACGGTCACCGACCACATCGGCGATTTCGTCGCCGCCCCGCTGCGCGACCGCCCGGATCTGGTGGATCGCACCGTCGGCCAGGTGCGGATGATCGCGCTGGGCCTGGCCGCCTGGCGCCCGCGCACCGCCTGATCGGCTCCTATTTCCCTCGCTCGACAGGTCCAGCAGTTCGGACGAACCCGGCCGGCCCCGAGATCTACGAGATCTTCCCGCCGATCCCGACCGGGTTCCCGAACGCTCTCACCACGGATACGGCCATCCACCGAGCGGCGCACAACATATTTCGGGCGCGGAACCTAGCCGCCGACGCTCCCGCCCACCTCGTTCTGCAGCCTGTTCACCAGACCACCGAACTCGGCGTCGAGGTCACCCCGCAGGTCGTCGTCCGCCGCATGGTCCACCCCGCGCTTGCGCAGAAACGCGTAATTCGCAACGTAACCCAGCTCTTCCCACGACAGGTCGACGTCATCGACTTCCTGCGACCCGACCCCGGGAAGAGTCTTCACCGCGACAGGATTGCCGACCACCCGAGTGAAGGCGTCCCGCCCCGAGCCGATGATCCACAGCTTGAAATCGTTGAACACATCGTCGTGCAGCGGACCACCGTGGATCTGCTGCGCGAGATCGACGAGCTCGGCACCGTCCAACGTGGTGCAGGCATCCGACAACAGAATGTCGAAATGCGCGATCTCCTCCGCCGATAGTCTCGCAAGCTGGTCACGCAGGTACAACGTCCGATCGTCGTAATCGGTCGAATGCTCCCGGCTGGTTTCGATCAGAGCCCAGAAGGCGTCGTCTTCCATGTCTCTACATCCTGCCAAGATCGCCGCGGCTTGCCTTCCCATCGAGGGCGAGAGGGCCGGAGCCCACTTGACAAGCTAACAACGTTAGCCCTACGTTAGGGCTAACATTGTTAGCCTCAGTTGGAAGCCTCGGAGGGCCTCATGACCGCCATCACCGTCGACCTGCAGTCCAGCACCGATCACCGCCTTCCGGCTACCCTGCGCAAGGCCGCCTGGATCACCTGGACCCTCTTCCTCGCCGCCTTCGCCATCCTCGAGGGCGTCAACCACGGCACCGGCTCCTGGCTGGCTCTGACCCTGGGCCTCATCGCCCCCGACCTCACCTTCTTCACCGCCATCGGCGCGAAAGAGCCTGTCCAGCAAGGCCAACTGCCACGCCGGGCGGTTCCCTTCTACAACACCGCTCACCGCACCTGGATCCCCCTACTCCTCGCCGTCGTGTACGCCTTCGGCCCCCTGCCGATTCCGGCCCTGTTCACCTTCCTGCTGGCCTGGATGCTGCACATCGGCATCGACCGCATCGCGGGCTACGGGCTGCGCACCGCGGACGGATTCCTCCGTGGCTGATCCGAACTCGACACTCACCGCGCGGCAGCGACAGATCGCCGCTGCCGCTCGCGCACTACTGGACAGCCAGGGACCCGAAGCGCTCACCATGCGAAATGTGGCCGAGGCGTTGGGGATCAAGGCCCCATCCCTGTACAAGCATGTCCCGGACAAGACCGCCCTCGAAACCCTGGTGGTGGCAGCGGCTTTCGCCGAAGTGACCGAAGCCCTGGAAGCGGCGGCCGGACAGGGACTCACAGGCATCGCGGCGGCCTATCGCGCATACGCCCTCGCGCACCCCCACGTGTATCGGCTCATGAACTACCGTCCACTCCGTCGCAGCCTGCTCCCCCCGGGGCTGGAAGAGCGCGCCGCCCTGCCACTGGAAGTCGCGGTCGGTGGCGACCCGGCATGTGCTCGCGCGCTCTGGGCCTTCGCCCACGGCATGGTCAGCCTGGAGATCGACGGCCGATTTCCCGACGACGCCGATCTGACTGCCGCGTGGCGCGCCGGACTCGAATTTCTCGGCGACCGAGCCGCATCACCGCGGCACCCCTGAGGCCCGGCAGCCTTCGCCTCGCCATACAGAAGGGCGCCCCGAAAAACCTTGCGATTTCGCGAGACGCCCTTCCCGTATCCGAGATAGTGCAGAGCACCGCGGGTGATGATACCTAAAGTGGCCGAACCTCACAGGACTCTCGCAGCAACTGATTCCCCGAATCGGGGATATGCACCACGTTGCATAGTACGGCTGGTATCGGCTACCCTCGCCGCATGGCCCTTGAACACGCATTGCTGGTGTCGCTGAGCGAGCGGGCCGGTTCGGGGTACGAGCTGGCGCGGCGGTTCGACAAATCCATCGGATTCTTTTGGAGCGCAACGCATCAGCAGATCTACCGCGTCCTCAAGCGGATGGAGGAGCGCGGCTGGGTCAGCGGCGAGGCCATCGCGCAGGACGGCCGTCCGGACAAGAAGGTCTACACCGTCAGCGCCGCCGGCGATGCCGAACTCGCACGCTGGATCTCCGAGCCGACCGATGACGTCGGCCCGTTGCGCAGTGAACTGGGCGTGAAGATCCGCGCTGCCGCACACGGTGATCTGGACGCGTTGTGCGCCGAGGTCGCGCGGCATCGCGATCAGCACGCCCAGCGGCTGGAGCTGTACCGCCTCATGGAGAAGAAGGACTTTCCCGCCCCGGACCGGCTCACCGGCACCGCGCTCTACCAGTATCTGGTGCTGCGCGGCGGAATCCGGGTCGAGTCCGGCTTCGTCGAATGGTGCGACGAGGTCCTTGCCGGCCTGCGCGGCGCCCTGGCCCCATCGTTGCCGACCGATCCGGAAGCCGCAGCCCCGCAACCGGATTCCATCCCCGAAAGGTGAATCCATGACCGCGAATTCCGCCGATTCGCACGCCTATCCCCATCTGTTCACCCCCCTGGATCTGGGCCACATCACCCTGCGCAACCGGGTGGTCATGGGTTCGATGCACACCGGGCTGGAGGATCGCGCCTGGGACACCAACAGGCTGGCCGCCTACTTCGCCGAGCGGGCACGCGGCCGAGTAGGCCTGATCATCACCGGCGGTTACGCCCCCAACCGGGAGGGCTGGCTGCTACCGCTGGGCGCCAAACTCACCAACAGGACCGAGGCGTATCGGCATCGCGCGATTACCAAGGCCGTGCACGCCGAGGGCGGCCGGATCGCACTGCAGATTCTGCACGCGGGACGGTATGCCTATGTGCCGTTCAGTGTTTCGGCCTCCTCGATCAAAGCGCCCATCAATCCGTTCCGGCCTCGCAAATTGTCGGACAAGGGTGTGCGCCGCACCATCTCCGACTATGCGCGGTGTGCCGAGCTGGCGAAATTCGCCGGCTACGACGGCGTCGAGATCATGGGTGGCGAAGGCTATCTGATCAATCAGTTCCTGGCGCCGCGAACCAACAAGCGCACCGATCGCTGGGGCGGATCTGCGGAGAATCGACGCCGGTTCCCGCTCGAGATCGTCCGCCGGATCCGCGCGGCGGTGGGCCCGGACTTCGTCATCGTATTCCGGCTGTCCATGGCCGAATTCGTCGAATACGGCCAAACCGAGACCGAAATCCTCACCCTGGCAGCCGAACTGGAGGCAGCCGGGGCCGACATCATCAATACCGATATCGGCTGGCACGAGGCGCGGGTGCCGACCATCGTCACCTCGGTGCCGCGCGCCGCCTTCGCCGAGTACACCGCGAAAATCGCCGCGCGCGTCAATATTCCGGTCTGCGCCTCGAACCGCATCAACATGCCCGAGACGGCCGAGGAGATCCTCACTCGTGGTGATGCCGAACTGGTGTCGCTGGCCCGGCCGCTGCTGGCCGATCCGGACTGGGCCGCCAAGGCGAGCGCGGCGCGCGGGGACGAGATCAACACCTGTATCGCCTGCAATCAGGCCTGCCTGGATCACGCATTCGTGCACAAGACGGTGTCGTGCCTGCTGAATCCGCGGGCGGGGCACGAAACCGAGTTGCGGCTGCTGCCGACTCGCCACACCCAGCGCATCGCGGTGGTCGGCGCCGGTCCGGCCGGACTGTCGGCGGCGGTCAATCTGGCCGAGCGTGGGCACAAGGTCGATCTGTTCGAGGCCGACGACAAGATCGGCGGGCAGTTCGATATCGCGCGGCGGATTCCGGGCAAGGAGGAATTCAACGAGACGATCCGGTACTTCACCCGCAAACTCGAACTGAGCGGGGTCCGGGTCTTCCTGCAGCGCCGGGTGAGCGCGGAAGAGCTGGTCGAGGGTCATTACGATCATGTGGTGGTGGCGACCGGTGTGCGGCCGCGCATTCCGAACATCCCCGGAATCGATCACCCGAAGGTTCTCACCTACGCCGAACTGGTGCGTGAGGAGCGGCCGGTCGGAAAAAAGGTAGCGGTGATCGGCGCGGGCGGAATCGGTTACGACGTCAGCGAATTCCTCACCGTCGACGGGCACCCCTCGCTGAAACTCGACGAATGGAAAGAGGAATGGGGTGTGGACAGCGTCGATCCGGACGCACCGGGTCAGCTGACCATCCCGCGCCCCTCCCCCGCGGCGCGGGATGTCGTACTGCTGCAACGTAAATCGGGCCCCTTCGGCAAGAGCCTGGGCAAGACCTCGGGCTGGGTGCACCGCGCCGCGATCAAGGCCAAGGGGGTGGAGCAGATCGGCGGTGTCAACTATGAGCGGATCGACGATCGCGGCCTGCACATCAGTTTCGGTGAGAAGCGAGCCCGGCCGACGGTTGTCGAATGCGACAACGTGATCCTGTGCGCCGGACAGGAATCGGTGCGCGAACTTCTCGAGCCGCTACAGCGTGCGGGGGTGCGTACCCACCTGATCGGGGGCGCGGAACTGGCCGCCGAACTCGATGCCAAGCGGGCCATCGATCAGGGCACCCGGTTGGCGGCGGCGCTGTAATGGCCGTACTCACCCGACTGGGTCTTCCTGGCGACGAAACCGCCTGGAACACGATGGGTTTCGCCACCGCCGGCACCATGCTGCGAATCGGGCAGATCTCGTGCACGCTCGGTATCGGCGCCGGCTGGGGATTCGAGGGCACCGAGGCCGACGCCGGGATTCTGGGCGTGCCCGAGGTACTCAGCGACAACGACGTCGACGCGACACATCCCAACGGCGTGACCTTCGTCGATCACCTCGTCTACTGGGTTCCCGACCTGGACGCGTCGATCACGGCACTGAGCACGGTATTCGGCACCGCGCCGAGGCGGCGTTTCCATCCGCGCGGACCCGAGGGCCCGGAAATGGCCTTCTACCGGCTCGGCGAGGCATTCCTCGAGGTAGTCGCGGCCGGGAAGCGGGACCCGGCACTGGTCGGCATCGCCTTCGGTACGCCGGATCTCGATGCCACCGTGGCCACGGTCCGGGCGGCGGGCGGGCCCGTCGGAGACCCCAAGCCCGCGATCCAGGGCGGCCGGATCGCCGGGGTGTGGCACGGCCATCTCGACTGGGGTATCGCCTTCCTCGAGCCGAAGCCGCCCACCCGGTAGGCTCGGCGACCGTGAGCTTGCCTGCACCCACCGCCGACAATCGTGCCGTCGTCACCGGAGCTTCCTCCGGAATCGGAACCGCGCTCGCCGAGGAATTGGCCAAGCGCGGATATTCGGTGATCCTGGTCGCCCGTCGCGGTGATCTGCTCACCGAACTGGCGCAGCGGCTGAGCACCACCTACGGGGTCACCGCCGAGGTCCGCGCGATCGACCTGTCCGATCGCGAACAGCGGGCACCGCTGGCCGCCGAACTGGCCGAGCGCGAGATCGCCATTCTGTGCAACAACGCCGGGGTCGCCACCTTCGGCGCGGTCGCCGATCTGGATGCCGATTTCGAGCGATCGGTGATGGAACTCAACGCGGTCGCCGTCCACGACCTGACCCTCGCGGTGCTACCGGGCATGCTCGCTCGTGGCGGCGGCATCCTCATCACCGGCTCGGCGGCCGGCAATATGGCCATCCCCAACAACGCCACCTACGCCGCCACCAAGGCATTCACCAACACCTTCTCCGAATCGCTGCGCGGCGAACTGACCGGCAGCGGCGTGCACGTAACTCTGCTGGCTCCCGGCCCGGTCCGCACCGACAATCCGGACCAGGACGAAGTGGGCACCAAGATCCCCGACTTCATCTGGGTATCGGCCGCGTACACCGCGAAGATCTCCATCGATGCCCTGGCGCGCAACAAGATGCGGGTGGTTCCGGGCCTGATCAGCAAGGGTATGAGCGTGGCCGGGCAGTACGCGCCGCGGGCGCTGACGGCACCGATCGTGGGCACGTTCTACAAGCGCCTGGCGGGCTGATCGAGCACCGCCGAAAAGACCCGTCAGGACCGCGTCAAGATCGCGGAACCGGAGGTCAAGACGGCGTATCGAGGCGTTCCGGCGCGGCCGGCGCGGCGTATTCCTGACAGTGGTACAACCGCTGAAACAGGAGTACGCCGTGACGTTGCTCGAGATTTTCCCGTCCTTGCGTTCGGGGATGCCGTCCCCGCGACTGGACACCGCCGTCTGGCCGTGCCGGACGCATTACGACGATCTGGGCCGCATCACCGTCGACGGGGTCGCCCTCGACGATATCGCCGACCGCTACGGCACCCCCACCTATGTACTGAGCGAAACCGAGATCCGGGACCGCTGCCGGGCCTATCGCAAACATTTCCCCGGCACCGAAATCGTTTATGCCGCCAAGGCTCTGCTGACCCGCTCGGTGGCCGAGTGGGTGGCCGCCGAGGGGCTGGGCGTCGATGTGTGCTCGGCGGGCGAAGTGGCGATCGCACTGTCGGCCGGGGTCGATCCGCGTCGAATGATCCTGCACGGCAGCGGAAAACCGTTCGCCGAGCTGGAATACGCGGTGGGTGCCGGCGTGGGCCGCATCGTGGTCGATTCGCTCACCGAGGTGAGCCTGCTCAGCACACTGGTCACCCGGCCGCAACGCATCCTCATCCGGATGACGCCGGATATTGATGTGCACGGCCATCCCGCGGTGCGGACCGGGGTCGCGGACCAGAAGTTCGGATTCACCCTGAACGGCGCGGCCGCCGAGGAAGCCATTCGCACGACCATCGGGCATCCACTGCTGGAATTGGCGGGTTTCCACTGTCATCTGGGCTCGCAGATCCATGATCCGGACCATTACGGCGAGGCCGTGCGCAGGCTGGTCGCGCGGATGGCCGAGGTTCGCCGGGAACACGGGAAGCTGCTCACCGAACTGGATCTGGGCGGCGGCCACGCGGTGGCCTACCGGACCGGTGACGCCGAGTTGAATCTGAGCGAACTGGCCGACATCATCGACGACGCGCTGGACGCCGCCTGTGCGAGAAATCGTTTCCCCCGCCCTGTGATCGCGATGGAGCCGGGACGGGCGATCGTCGCGCGCGCGGGTGTCACCGTGTACCGGATCACCGCGATCAAGCGTATCGAGGCCGGCCGCACCTACGTGATCGTCGACGGCGGAATGAACGACAATCCCCGGGTGGCGCTGTACGGCTCGCGCTATACCGCCGTGGTGGCGAATCGGCATCCGACCGGGCCCGAGATGACCGTCACTGTGGCCGGCCGCTACTGCGAGGCCGGCGATATCCTCGCCGCCGACGTGCGCATGCCCGCCGATCTGCATGTCGGTGAGCTACTGGCGATGCCGGCCACCGGCGCCTACCACCACAGCCTGGCCTCGTCCTACAACGGCGTCGGCCGCCCCCCGATCGTCGCCGTCCGCGACGGCCGGATGCGTGAACTGGTGCGCCGCGAGACGGTGGCCGATCTGATGGCTCGCGATATGGGTTGAGCCACAGCGCGATCAGCGTTTACGGGTGCCGAACAGACTACGGCTGATCTCCCGTCCCGCCGCCGAGGCCGCCGAACGCAGGAAACTCTTCACCGCCGGATTGCCCATGATCCGTTCCGCCGCCGAGGTATCCGGTTCCGGAGCACGCTCACCGCTTTGCTCCGGCGCCGGTTCCGGTTGGGCCGCGGCGACTTTCGCGGACAGCATCTCGTAGGCGGATTCCCTGTCCACGGTCTGCCCGTACTTCGCGTACAGCGGACTCGACTGCGCCCGTTCACGAATGCCGTCGTCACCGATGGTGCCCATCAGCGAACGCGGTGGGCGCAGCCGGGTCCAGGCGACCGGCGTGGGCGCACCGACCTCCGACAGTACGGTCACGACGGCCTCGCCGATTCCCAATGAGGTGAGTGCGCTCTCGAGATCGTAGGCGGCGGTCTTGGGGTAGGTGCGTACCGTCTTCGACAAGGCCTTCTGATCGTCGGGAGTGAAGGCGCGCAGAGCATGTTGAATTCGCGCACCCAATTGGGAGAGCACCGAATTCGGCACATCGGTGGGCAACTGGGTGCAGAAGAACACGCCGACGCCCTTGGAACGGATGAGCTTCACCGTCTGCTCGACCTGTTCCAGGAACGCCTTGGACGTGTCGGCGAACAGCAGGTGCGCCTCGTCGAAGATGAAGATCAGCTTCGGCTTGTCGACATCGCCCAACTCCGGCAGGGTCTGGAACAGATCCGCCAGCACCCACATCAGGAAGGTGGAGAACAGCACCGGACGCGCTGCCGCCGAACCCAATTCGAACAGGGTGATCACGCCCCGGCCCTCCGCGGTCCGCAACAGATCGGCGGGATCGAGTTCGGGTTCCCCGAAGAAGGTGTCACCGCCATCGGCCTCCAGATTCACCAGCGCCCGCAGGATCACCCCCGCGGTCGCGGCCGATACCCCGCCGATGCCTTTCAGATCTTCCTTGCCCTCCGGGCTGGTGAGATGCTGGATCACCGATCGCAGATCCTTCAGATCCAGCAGGGCCAGCCCGCCGGTATCGGCCCAGTGAAAGATCAAGCCGAGCGTGGACTCCTGAGTTTCGTTGAGGCCCAGCACCTTACTGAGCAGCACCGGGCCGAAGGAGGTGATGGTCGCGCGGATGGGCACACCGATCCCCTCGGTGCCCAGGGAGACGAATTCGGCCGGATAACCGTGCGGCGCCCAATCGTCGTCGCCGGTCTGGGCTGCCCGCGCGGCGAGCTTGTCATCGGACTGCCCGGGCTGTGCCAGCCCCGATAGATCACCCTTCACATCGGCGAGCACCACCGGCACTCCCGCCGCCGACAGTTGTTCGGCAATCCCCTGCAATGTCTTGGTCTTACCCGTACCGGTCGCGCCCGCGACGAGGCCGTGGCGGTTCAACGTCCGCATCGGAATCCGCACGCGGGCGCCGCTGTCGATCTGCCCGTCGACCAGAACCGCACCCAATTCGAGTGCGGCACCTTCGAATTCGTACCCCGCGGCGATCTGCCGCGCGGCGCTGATCTCCGCCGCGCTGATGGGCGCGGGCGTGGTGGCCGGCTCCTCCGCCGCTTCGGCTTCGGCGGCCTCCGCGGCCGCCGCCGCGGCCGCCGCCGCGCGCGCCGCCTCCTCGGCCGCTTTCCGCGCCGCCGCCGCTTTCGCCGCCTTGTCCTCCGGAGTACTCATCGCCGCCGCTCCTGTTTTTTCACATTCCGACCGACCACACGAGTCATGCATACAACTGCCGAAACTGTAGCGGGAGGTTTGCCAGAAAGCGGGCGCAACGGGCCGGATCGGACCCGCGCGGGGGCGGTCGGTCCGATTCGCCTCATCCGCGCACTAATGTGGCCGGAGTGTCCGACAAACTGATGGTGTGGATGGATTGCGAGATGACCGGGCTGCGCCTGGACAGCGACAAGCTGATCGAGGTGGCCGCACTCGTAACCGACAGTGACCTGAATATCCTCGGTGAGGGCGTCGATATCGTCATCCACGCCGATGACGACGCGCTCGCGGCGATGCCCCCGGTGGTACAGGAGATGCACGCCAAATCCGGGCTCACCGACGAGGTGCGCCGCTCCACGGTCACCATGGAGCAGGCTCAGCAGCAGGTCCTCGATTACATCCGGGAGTGGGTCCCGGCGCCCGGCACCGTCCCGCTCGCGGGCAATTCGATCGCCACCGACCGCGGTTTCATCGCGCGCGATATGCCCGACCTCGATACCTACCTGCACTACCGGATGATTGATGTGAGCTCGATCAAGGAGCTGTGCCGCCGCTGGTATCCGCGCATCTACTTCGGCCAGCCGGAGAAGGGCCTGGCCCATCGCGCCCTGGCCGATATCAAGGAATCCATCCGTGAGCTGCGGTATTACCGCCGCACCGCGTTCGTTTCCGCGCCGGGCCCGTCCACCGGCGAGATCGCCGCGATAGCCACGGAGGTCAGCGCGGGTTTCGACATCCACGGGGGCTCGTCGGAGTCCGCCGATTAGGTTTCCCGCCGGGGTTCGCGCTACCATCTAGCCCGCCGGTTGTTACCGGTAATGGTGACCGTAGTTCAGTTGGTAGAGCACCAGGTTGTGATCCTGGCTGTCGCGGGTTCGAGTCCCGTCGGTCACCCTGCCGAGGGCGGGTCGGAGCATAGCTTCCGACCCGCCCTCTGTGCTTTCCGGACGATGTTCCGGGACCGATCCACGGCGGGCGCACCGGAAAAACGTCGTCCAGGCCAAAACGGTACGGAGCGTACGTAATCCGGCGCGCATCACGAAGGCCGGACCACTCTCGGACAACCTGCGCACGGAATATTTCGATCTCTTGAAGAAGTCGCCGCGGTCGTGATTCACGCACCAGAATCGAACGCGTACTCCGTAATCCGAGCGAGAGCTCACCGAGAGAGGACAAGATGCAACGTCGAATCACCGGTCGCCGTCTCCGTCATCGCATTCCCTTCGGCCGCGCCGCACTGGGACTGACAATCGCCGCCGCGGCCGCCGCGCTGATGCCCGGTACCGCGGCCCAGGCCGATCCGGGCGCGGTGTATTTCGGGACCGCCGGCGGCACCAACTGCGTTCTGCGCGACGACGGCAGTTTCGCGTGTGGTTTCGGCCATTCCTACAACCCGCCCGGGGTGACGATGAAGATCGCGGGCGCCAATATCCCGATTCCGTTCGGGGTCAACCAGATTGCCTACGATCGGTCCTTCCCGGCGACCCACCCGTCGTTCGGATCGGCCGGTGCGTACACCCTGCCGGGCGGCAACCCGGACCTGTCCGCCGTCGCCACCTCGCAGAGCATGTGGGGACCGGTCGTCGAATACGGCGGCACCAAATGTGAGACCGGCTTCCACGGCAGCTTCAGCTGCACATCGCAGGGCCACTCCTTCAGCACCTGGATGAGCAACCTCAGCATGGGCTGATCCGCGCCCGGTCGCGGATCGGCCGATCGGGCCATCCGCGACCGTCAGCGCGAAATCGTCACGTCCGCACCACTGAACAGCAGGTCCGGCCGACGCACCGTGTACGTTGCGGGCAACTGCCGCGCGGCGGGAGTCAACTCGGCCAGCCGGGCCAGAAATACCTCCACCGCAGCGGTCGCCAATTGCCGGCCCGGGCAGATATGCGCGCCGAAACCGAAGGTCAACGGCATCTTCCCGCCGCCGCCGAACTCGAGCGGATCCCCGAACGCGTCGGGGTCGCGATTCGCCGCGGCGAACAGCACCAGGATCGGTCCTTTCGGCAGCGTCGTACCACCGGCCAGGACCACTGGGCGCTCGGCACGCCGTTTCCACGCCACCAGCCCCGGGTCCAGTTGCAAGATCTTGGCCGCGACCCGCGTCGACTGCTGCGGATCGGCCAGCATCTTCCACCATGTCCGCTCCGGATCGGCGAGCATCCGCTGCACGCCCTGCTGAATGGTCCCGCTGATGGTGTGCACACCGGCGGCCAGCGAATTGGCCATCGCCGCCACCGCGACGCGATCGGGAATACCACATTCGCGCAGTTGCCCGGCAAAGTTCGGTGCCCCCTCGGCCGTACGCACCGCCGCTACCGACCGCTTGCTCACCGCGAACAGGCGCCCGAGCCCGGCCACCGCGTCGGCCAGTTCCCGCCCGTGCATCCGCCTGCCGAGCAGCCCGGACTGCGCACCGCTCCACGACTGGATCTGCGGCCACAACTCCATCGGAATGCCGACGGCCGATCCGGTGACCCGGGCGGCGTAGGCGACCGATATCGCCGTGACATCCAGTTGCGCGCCGGTCCCCACCTCGCGCATCGCGGCACGAAAATGTTCACTGAGCTCGTCCAGTCGAGCGGCCCGCGCGTGTGCGGGAATCGTGAAGTAGCCGTCCGGCCCGGCCATGGTGTCCCAGACCCGTTTGTGCATTGCCGCATCGCCGCAATTCGCGGTCGCCGCAGCGGGCAACGGGATCAGATCGCGCACCAGATGTGGCAGCGCTCGCGGGTTCGTGGCGATCCGGGGAAATCCGACCAGCGGATCCAGCGCGTTGGCATTGGAGATCCCCGGGGTCGTGGCGGTCAGGACCTCCTTCACATCGCGGTATTTCCAGATCATGTGGAGCCCGGACGCATGCGCGAAGCCCGACTCGGGCAGGCGATGCAACGCCCGGTAACGCTCATCGCGCTCGGCGTAGGTCATCTCGTTCGCGGTGCGCGCGGCCAGGGGGAATTGCTTGGTCATCGAAACGGTCACAACAGTTCGCGTGCCACCTGGGCATGCAGGGTCAGGAGATCCGCGATCTGCTCGGTCGGCCGGCGTCCGAATCCGCATTCGGTGGCGATCCCGAAGCCGCCGACGACAGCGCGCGCGGCGGCAATTCGCCGGCTCGCGCCGTCCATGCCGTCGGTGGCGTGGATGAGGCCGAGGTACAGGCGGGTCGACTCCGGTAACCGCAGCTCGGCCAGTGGGGCGAAATAGTCGTCATCGTCACGTGAACGCGGCACCGGCAGATGCACCCAGTCGACGGACCGGGGCAATGCCGACAGCAGGGCCGTCGTCACCGCGACCATCCGAGCGGTGTCGACGGGTTCGGCGAAATGCCGATGTCCGAAATCGCCGTAGCACAGGTGATATCCGAGTTCGACCCCGTCGGGCACGGCCGAGCCCAGGCGAGACAGCCGAGCGACGATCTCCGCGAAGTTCGTCTCGAGTTCCGAACCGAACCAGGATGGGAAAATGCCCTCGAAGATCGCGAACTCGACCGGGCAATCCCACTGCACCGCCAGGTCGGCGGCCGGGATCTGGGCGACGATCCGATCCAGTTCGGCCAGCAGGGCCACCTCGTAGCGCTGCTCGAGGATATCCTGCGGATCACCGGCGAATGCGCCGATCACCGAGATCGGGGTGGGCAAGCAGACCTGGAAACGCACCTCGTGGTCGATAACGCCCTGCTCGCGCAGGGTGCGGAAGATCTGCCACGACTCCAGCGCGGAGTCCGCGTATCCGAGCGCACCGAAATCGATCGAACTCGGATCCACCCCGGGTTTGGGCCGGACCCGCTCACTGGGCCCGTATTCCGGGCTCGGCGGCGGCACGATCTCCAGATCCGGATGGGCGCCCATTCGCGGCAACTGCCAGACCGTGAAGTTGTCACGTTCACCGGTCTCCCCGTCCGGAACGCGTGCCAGCCAGGGCCCGATCCGCCGCATGGATTCGGTGAAGACCGATTCCGCGTTCGCCAGCGGCACGCTGCCGCACAAATGTACATCGCTCCGGGGCATCACGAACTCCTGGCATTTCGCCGGGCCGTGGTCCAGGCGCGGAATTCGCGGGACACGGCGACGGCTGATCGACGCTAGAGAGTAATCCCGCTCCGTGTCGCCGCGTTCCCACGCGCGAGAAACGGCGCGAACGGCGGTCAGCGATCGGTGTCGGCGTTGCCGACCTTCCATTCCGCCCACGGAATGTTCCAGTCACCGAGGCCGTCGACACCGGAGAGTGTGTCGCCCACGGTGTTCTTCACGATCGCGATATCGCCGCGTTTGGCGTTCTCGTACACCCAGCGCGCGTCCTCGGGGCTGAGGTTCAGGCATCCGTGGCTGGTATTCGAATAACCCTGCTGCCCGACCGACCATGGCGCCGAATGCATGAAGATCCCGCTGTAGGACATGCGCGTGGCCCAATCCACCGGCGTCCGATAACCATTGGGCCCGGTCGCTGATACCCCGTAGGTGGACGAATCCATGATCATGTGATCGAACTGGTCGCCGATGATGTAGACCCCGTTATTGGTGGGTGCGGAATCCTTCCCCATCGAGGTCGGCATCGTCCGGATCACCTGGCCGTTGCGTTCGACCGTCACCGTCTTGGTGTTGTCGTCGGCGGTGAAGACCGTCGGATCGCCGATGGTGAAGGCGGAGTGGATATCGCTGTCACCGATCACGCCGCCGCCCAGATCCCGGCCGTAGGTGTTCACGTCGACCGTCACCCTGGTGCCCGGAGCCCAGAAATTTTCCGGCCGCCACCGCACCTCGCGATTGTTGACCCAGTAGAAGGCACCCTCCACGGCCGGGGTCGTGGTGATCTTGATGGCGTCCTGCACGGCCCGGCGGTCGGGAATGTTCTCGTCGAACTGCACGGCCACCGGCTGCCCAATCCCGACCACCGCGTCCTCCGCGGGCAACAGCCACGGATGTGTGCGGACACGGGGCGACAATGTGGTGAAAGTGGTTGTGGCCGAGGAGGTACCGCTCAGTCCGACCGCATCGGCCTGCAACCGGTAGGTCCGCCCGAAGCCCAGTTGCTCGGTCAGTTCCCACGAGGTTCCGTCCGGCGCGATCCGGCCGGGCACGGGACTGCCGTCGGGCGTGAGCATTGTCACCGAGGTCAGGAGGCCGTTGTCCACCCGGACCGGGAAGGGATCGGCCGGCGACACACCCGCCGCACCGTCGGCGACCGGCATGACCAGTTTCGGCTTGGCCATCTCGATCACCGAATTGGCTCGGATGGCCGGGCCGTCGCCCGTCGCGCCCGACGTACTGCATCCGGTGACCGCGAGCGCCAGCACGCCCAGCCACCCCACCATCTGCTTACACCGCCGAACTCGACGTTCACCCATGTCGAACCCCGTTTCATGCCTCATACGCAACCGGGAAAACTCGGCCACTCCGCTAAACCCACCACGCATGCGGGAATCGGTTGAGACCACGCCAGCACATTCTGTCAGGCGAAAGCTCCCGAACCGGGTAAACACGACGAGTTGTGACCCGCACACTCTGTCCGTTTCATCCCCTAACAGCCCTGATCCGTTACCCCCGGGCCGATACCTCGAACTACGTCCCGACCAGGCGATTTCACTTTCCCACCGCCCAACTGTTATGGTTTCTCCCGCACCGGAACGGAGCCTGCAGGCCCGGTCCGGATGTCCAGGCGCCATTAGCTCAATTGGCAGAGCAGCTGACTCTTAATCAGCGGGTTCGGGGTTCGAGTCCCTGATGGCGCACTTAATTCCCAGATCAGACCATAGATTCCGGACCTGCATCTCTGCATCGGCGTAGATTCACCAAAAATACGCCAAGAACTCAGCACCACAACCAGCAGGCCCTGCCCTGCCCTACTCTGCCAGTCCGGCGCACCGGTCCTGCGGCAGGTCTTCGTGCCGCTGATTCGAAGACGGCAGCAGCGATCGAATTTCTTCTTCTTGGCTGTCCAGTTCCGGAGGCCACCGTCCTGGTCACTCGTGTGCGTCGGGCGCGAGCATCCACTCGACCACATAGGTACCCGAGCCTTTGCATGCGTATACGTTTCCTACGAGACACAGGACTTGCGCCGCGTCCTCTGGGGCACGAGCCAACAAGCGAGAGTCCCGCCCGTATCTTGGTGTGCCATCACATCCTGTCTGTGCAGGTCAGCAGAATTACAGCCGTCGTCCCTGTCCATCCGATCCCGCTCCGTCCGACTGGTCGCCTCCCGTCGTGATGCCAAATTCACCACAATGACCAGCGGTTTCGACAACACAGTGAACGTGTTGGCAACCACCCGCAATTACGACATCAGCTGCCACCAGGACGTCGCCGACCCTGTGCAATACGGCCGGTCGGCGGGGCACTGGCGGTGACGACGGTTTCGACGCTGTGCGGCCAATCCAGCCGCCCGAACTATTCCCTGCAGACATCCGCGCCGGGCGCACAGTGTTCACAGGACCGAGCCAAAAACGGACATGTGTGCTGCGGTGGACCATCAATCGGCAGCCGGTGCCGTGGACGGTTTCGCCCCTGCCAAAATCCCTTCTCGCCGAAGGCACACTTCAGCTTTGCTGCTCCCCGGTATGCCGAATAGCATTTCGCCTCGTCACATACGAATGAGCGGAGGGCACTTCATGTCCAAGAAGGTCATCGTCGAGCTGGTGGACGACTACGACGGCAAGTCCGAAGCCAACGAAACCGTACACTTCGCCATCGACGGCATCGAGTACGAGATCGACCTGTCGACCAGGAACGCGAACAAGCTACGCGGGGTCTTCGAACAATGGACCTCACCCGCCCGCAAGATCGGCCGAAACCGCAAGCACACTAACAAGACCGGCGGCTCCCAGGCCCAGCCTGACCGGGAACAAACCGCGGCGATCCGAGAATGGGCCCGAAACAACGGCCACGAGGTCTCCCGCCGCGGCCGCATCCACAAAGACATCATCGCCGCATACAACAAAGCCAGCTAGCGCTCTGTCCGAAACCGTCGGACTGCTGACCGGGGCCGCTTCAGCGGCCTGCCCACTTGCGAAACAGCCGACGCGACGAGCCGTCCTGGACGGGTGCCGGATGGCCGGCGCACCATTGGTCGGCCGGAACGGCGGCCCGGACCCGAGCGACGTGCCGACCGCAACCGGACCACGTCGTCTTGCCGCACACTCTGCAGCGAACGGGACTACACATGCCGAGGACCTTTTCCGTTCGTGATCACGCCGGGCCGTCGCCGGCATCGATGACATCGGCGAACTCGCAGAACGCTTCGTAAGCGCGAGCACCGTAGATCGTTGCCGGGCCGCCGTGCATGAGGAACGTAACGCCGATGGCCTCCGCGGCCTCCTGGCGCGTGGCCCCGGCGCGCGCGGCCGCTTGCCCGTGCGAGGCGATGCAACCGTCACAGCCCTCGACCACGCCGATGGCGAGCGCGATCAGTTCCTTCGTCTTGCGATCGATGGCTCCCGGTGCGAACGCGGCTTTGCTGAGTTCGCCGAAACCCTTGTACACCTCGGGGATCGCGTGACGTAACGCGCGATGCTGCGGCGAGAGCTCTTGGAGTACGGCGGCGCTGTGGCGGGACGGGCGCTCACTGAGTACGGACATCCGGCATTCCTTTCATCAGCTGTGGTCCGTCGCGGGTGGTGCGGGGAGAACCGCGTACGGGCTATCCCCCCAGGGGGATATGAGACAACAATAGCATCCCCCCTGGGGGATATGATTCATGGGTACGGTCCACTACGGGCCGGCCGAGACGCTGGAGGAACAGATGCAATTCGAACCGGACGAGGTGAAGGCCGTTATCACTCGCATGAAGCGCGCACACGGCCACCTGGCGACCGTCATCCGCATGATGGAAGACGGTGCGGAGTGCGAGGATGTGCTCACTCAGCTCGCTGCGGTCAACAAAGCGCTGAGCCGCAGCGGTTACGCCCTGGTGGCGACCGGTCTCCAGCACTGCCTGACCAACGGCAGCCCGGACGGCGCCGACATGAAGAAGATGGAGAAGCTGTTCCTCTCGCTGGCGTGACGACACGGCACCTCCCAGGCGAATCCGTTGCGAGCGCGGTGAATTCGGAGGCGAAGCAGTGGTGCACTACTCGGCACCGCGGACACCGAAACCGCTGCGGGATCGCACCGCCCATACCGTCCACCAGCCGAGAACTATCGGCGGAGCGGCCCAACACACGATCCGCTTCGGCCGAACCGTCCGTGCAGGCTTCCGACCCGTGGGTAATAGCGGCTGTGTCGTCTGTCCCTCGGCCCTCACCGGCACGACGGAATGAGCCACGTCCCACGGCCGGTCTGCCAGTCCGCGCGATCCGAAGAGCTGTCCAGGAACGATCGCGCGCACTGGACGAAACAGCGTCGGCGTGTCGCCCGAACTCGGCACCAGTTGATGCAGCAACTGCACGTACCGGCCCATTCCCGTGAGCCGGGACTGGTCGAAACGACCGAGGTCACAGGGCGGCGAGAGCCTGTCTGAAGGCTTGCTCGTGGGCTTTTTCGTCGGCCGCAATCTCTCGAAACAGGTCGGCGGCCCGAGCGTTTCCGGCTTTGTCGGCTTGGTTGGCATAGTCGGGGTACATCGACTCGGCTTCCTGCTTCTCCCCTGCGATCGCGTCGGTGAGATTGGCGGCAGCGTCGGAGGCCACCAGCCCGGCCAGCGTCGCTTCCTCAGTGAAATGCTCGTCGAGCTCGACCTGAGCGGTGCGGGAGAACAGTTGCGCGATCTGCGGATTCCCCGCCTGACGAGCCTGGCGGGCATATCGGGTGTATTTCGCGAACGCGAATGCCTCGCCCTGCATGGCCGTGCGCAGGTTGGCCAGGGTCGCACCCGACGATTTCGCCGGTCCCGGCGTGATCGGAGTCGCGGTGACATCGGGCCCTGCCGGAACTCCGGCGCCGCCAGCGGGGCCGGTGAGGGTCGCCAGCGCGGTCGTGAAGTCGCGTACGTGCGATGCTTCGTCGCCGGCTATCCCGGAGAACAGCTGCGCCGCCGCGGCGTCACCCGCCGCTGTCGCCTGTGCGGCGAAGCCCGGGTACATGGTGGTCGATTCGGTGGACTCGCCGGCGATCACGTCACGCAGATTCGCTGCGGTGTCACCGCCCAGTCCGATCAGGTCGGCCTCATGAGTGAAATGATCCGCCAGCTCGGTCCGTGCAGCGGAGTGGAACTCCTGCGCTACCTGTGTCTGTCCGTTGTGCTGGGCCTGATTTGCATAGGCCCGGTATTTCGCGTGGGCGAAGGCTTCCCCGTGCATCGCCGCTAAGGCGTTGGTTCGGGTCGACTCGGCAAGCGCGGATTGGGACTGCTGTGGCGATGAAGATTGCTGTGGCGACGCGGTTCTCTGTGGCGTACCCGAACACGCCGCCACCGGCACCAGAAGCGCGGTGCACATCGCTATCGTCAGTCGCGATCTATTGTGCATGTCTGTTCCTCTCGATCCCCCAGGGGTGCAACAGGATTCGGAAATTCCGCGCCGGGTGATCAGCGATCTTCAGGCTCACCCGGGTTCTGCACCTGAGCGGGGGTCGACCAGGTCGCCTGTGCACCGCTGTGGCCGATCCGAATCGTCTGTACCAGCGTGCCCGCCGCCACCACGACCACCGCGACCGCGACCTGTACCGTCCGCAAGCCCCGACGAGACAGACCGAAGTCCCGTTGACGTGGTGTTCCCGGCCCGCTCGAACGAGGCGCACGCAGCCACCGGTCGATCGCCAGTACGGCGACGATCACGACGAACAGCCCGATCACCCACGGCAACAACGTCTCTCCAAGATCGGCGTGCCGCTCCACCGCCGCCGTCTCGAGCACTCGCTCCTGCAGCGCTTCACCGGAGGACTCCATCAACGGCACCACCGCCACAGCCACCACAACCACACCCAGTGTGGTGAGCTTGACCAGCCCGGGCACCCGCGGGAACACCGCGACCACCACGGCCAGCACCGCCGCCACCGGAATCGCCACCACCGCCAAATGCGCCAGCAGCGGATGCGCCGGAAGTCCGAACAGCGCCCCCATCGCGATCACCTTTCGCCGAACCAACGGAAACACACCCATCGTCGCCGCCACGCTGTGCGGGGACCGCAGTCCGAAGTCACCGATCGACAAGCCTTACGCCACCACGGGCGCGGACCTTGGACCCCGAGCCATGGCTAACCCGACATCGCCACCGCGAGTCGTCCGGCACGGAACTCGCCGCGCAGCATCACCCACTCCACGCCCCAGCCGCGTTCGGCCGGTCCGGTCAGATGCCGGCGACGTGGACGAGTCGACCGACCAGCGCCGTAACTGCCATGGCGAAACTGCCGCCGATGACGACTCTCAGCGCCGGGCGCAGGGTACTCGTCCCGGCGCGGGTCTTCCCAGGCGGTCCATGACTGCGCGACACCCCTGTCGACCGGCAAACCATCACACTCGTCTACAGATGAGGTCGGTTGTATGAGCGAGCTGCCTACGCCCTCAGACCAGATGCGAGGACCACCGACGTGCGCGATCACCTGGTGACAGTTTTGTGAACAATCTTCACCGCGACCGAGCCAGGAAATTCACAGCCGAGCAATTACCGGTTCAAATCCACCAAATCGGGCGAATTCGATTTTCGCCTCACAGGCCTAGATTTTTCGCGAAAGTCCGCTGATAGGGCTGTGTGGAAATGCGAAAGTGCCTGTCCTGCAAGGCATAATGGGACTTCTCTACGGTTCCACAAGCCAGGCGGGAAGGCACTTCGCAGGTGAAGAATATCGCAACGCTGGGCCGGGTACGCGTGTTGACGGATGGTCATGGTGTCGTGTCGCATGCCGGGATGGGTATGGTGCGGGAACTGGCGGACCTGGCCACGCTGTCGGCGCAGGTCACCGCCGTGCTCGCGGACACCTATCGCGGGCGGTGGACCTATCCGCCGGGCGCGGTGTTCGCCGATCTGGCCGCGGCGGTCGCCGACGGCGCGACCTGCATCGATGGTGTCGGGCAACGCTGCGGTGACCGTGAGCACGTGTTCGGGGCGGCCGCATCGACGACCACGATGTGGCGGCTGGTCGACGAGCGGATCGACGCGGCGCATCTGCCCGGTATCCGCGCTGCTCGCGCGGCCGCGCGAGCAGCGGCGTGGGCGGCCGGCGCCGCGCCTGCCGCGGGTGGGTGGCTGCACATCGATGTCGATGCCACCCTGACCATCGACCACTCCGACAACAAGGAGAACGCGGCCGCGACCTGGAAGAAAACCTACGGCCACCACCCGCTGCTGGTGTTTTTGGACCGCCCCGACATCGCCGGCGGCGAAGCCCTGGCCGGGCTGCTACGCCCAGGGAATGCGGGATCGAATACTGCCGCGGACCACATCACCGTGCTCGGGTGGGCGTTGGAATCCCTGCCGCCGGCATACCGGCCGAACCCGAATGATCCTGGCGCGCAAAAGATTCTGGTGCGTTCGGATTCCGCTGGCGCAACCCACCGCTTCGCCACCGAGTGCCGCACGAAAGGAGTCGGGTTCTCGTTCGGGTTCGCCGTCGACGTCCGGGTCCGCGACGCGGTGGAGGTCCTCAACACGAACAAGGCCTGGTACCCGGCGATCGATTCCGATGGCGGCATCCGTGACGGCGCGTGGATCGCCGAGGCCACCGACCTGGCCGATCTGAGCTCCTGGCCTGCCGGGACACGGTTGATCCTGCGCCGCGAACGCCCCCATCCCGGCGCCCAGTTGCGGTTCACCGATTCCGACGGGATGCGCATCACCGCATTCATCACCGACACACCACCCGGCGTCGTCGACGGGCAACTCGCCGGCCTGGAACTGCGTCACCGCCAACACGCCCGTGTCGAGGACCGCATCCGCCAAGCCAAAGCGACCGGGCTGCGCAACCTGCCCTGCCACGCGTTCGACGCCAACGCCGCCTGGCTGGAAATCATTTTGGCCGCAACCGATCTCATCGCCTGGACCAAACTCATCGGCTTCACCGATCACCCCGAGCTGGCGACCTGCGAGATCGACACCTTCCGCTACCGCGTGCTGCACGTCGCCGCCCGCATCACCCGCGGCGCCCGACGAACCCAGCTCCGCATCGACGCCACCTGGCGGTGGGCCACCGCCATCGCCACCGCCTGGCACCGCCTGGCACCGCCTCCGCGCAGCATTCACCTGACCCCGACCCCACCATCCACTCGACCCGAAAGACCAACCGGACCTGGAAATCCCGCCCCACCTGGCGAAACAGGCGGCTTCGCCGTGTCCGACCACCCAAAATCAGACCCCACCAGCCAACCCCGCTCGATCACCGACAACAAACCCACCGGTACGCAAAATCGAGGCTAGTCGGATTGTGCGACAGATCAAAGCCTGAAACACATTCATGTGATCCGAATGCGGCCGCAGACCGCGCAATTCGTCGCCTATCGGAACCCATTCAACTGTTTCATGTCGCAGCCGAATTCTGCAGGGCCGTCCCCGAAAAGATCGCCCCCGATTACTATTCCGGCCCAGGCAACGACAGCACCGGAAGGCATTACTACTCCGAGCCAGGGCAAACCCAAAGGCTGCCCGCGGCACGACAGACAGCCGGCAAAAGGGAAGATGAAGCAGACAAACGAGGCATCAATTCGGCTTCGGAGAAGGCATTTTGAAACTATGTGTCCGAGGCGGCGGGATAGGGTGAAGATCATTGCGAGGTAGACCATGCTTCGTGGTGGCTGGGTCGGCGTTCGTAGTCGCGGACGCATCGGCGGTGCTTGAGGATCCAGCCGAAGGTTCTTTCCACAACCCTGCGCCACGGCAGGACGTGGAAGCCGGACATGCCATCGGTGCGTTTGACCACTTGAATCGTCAGTGCGAGAACCTTTTTGGCCCACTCGACCAGACCGCCCGGTGCACCCACGATCGACCCGCAGCAGCATGATGGTGGAGAACTTCGCCCGTACTGCGGCCAACATGCGCAGCCCTCCGTCGCGGTCCTGGACCGAGGCCACGGTGACCATCACTGCCAGCAGCAGCCCGCTGGTGTCGGTGGCGATATGCCGTTTGCGCCCGTTGACCTTCTTGCCCGCGTCATACCCGCGTGTCGCCGATGCGATCGCAGTCCGAACCTTGCACCGACTTCGAGTCGATAATCGCCACTGTGGGACTCGCGGCCCGACCGTTGCGCATGCGCTCGCGATCACGGGGCATGTCGTTGACCCGCGGCTGGGCCGCCTCGGCGGTAGCCGTAGATGGTCTGGTACGGCGGGAATTCCGCCGGCACCATCGCCCACGCGATCCCGCCGCGCACGACATAGGCCAATGCATCGGCAATCTTTTTCGGCACGCCCGCCTTTACCGCCCTGATTGCCCGGCGGCGGAAGCATCGGCTCGAGCAACACCCAGTGATCGTCGGTGACCGATGACGGATACGGCCCGACTTGATTCGCCTGGCCGTTCTTGCGAGTCGGACACGACGCACACACGAGCATGGGCGAAAATGACACAGCGGACTCCTGGTGACTGCATGACTTCGACAATCACCAGGTACCAGGGGTCCACCCCAAACTAGAGCCCGACACTGGTGCACGCAGCGTTGGCGGCGACCAACCCACCGACACTGCTCAATTGGCTGCACCGCGACCGGCCCTCACGGCTTCTGGCGAACCTGGCCGCAGCTGGCGGACCGGTAACCCACGAGGCTCTCGACCAGCTCGCTCCGGCTGGCCCGGCCCGATACCTGCGCCAAGTCCTCGTCGCGCACGCCGTGTTGCCCGACCGCGACCGGCAGTTGGAAAATCTCGTGCGCTGGCCGCGACCCCTCTACACGAGCACCATGATCGAAACAACTACCCAGCGGCAACAACGCGCACCGCATCGAGTTGCGCCGGCGTGCCCAGCGCTATCAGCACGGTTTCGGGGACGATCCGAGTGTCGTCGGCAGGATTCGCGACGAAACGACCGCCGCGGGTCCGAAGCGCCAGTAACAGCGCTCCGGTAGTCCCCCGCAACGCCGTGTCGGTCAGGGAACGCCCGATCAGCGACGAGTTCGCGCCGATCGATATCTCCTCGATCCGGTACTCGAGGTTCTCGTCGTGCATCACCACGTCGAGGAACTCCGCCACATTCGGCTGCAACGCGAAGGCCGCCATCCGCCGGCCCCCGAGCAGTTGCGGGTTGACCGCCCGATCCGCACCCGCACGCAAAAGGATCGCCTTCGAGTTGTCGTTGCGTGTCCTCGCGACGATCACCAGATCGGAACGCTGCGAGCGCGCCGACAACGTGACATACACATTGTCGGCATCGCCGTCGAGCGCCGCGATCAAGGCGTGTGCGTGCTCGATACCTGCCGCGCCGAGGACACTGTCGTCGGTGACATCGCCGAGAACGTAGGGAAACTCGATGTCCTGCAACCGCTCCGGATCCCGATCGATCACGACGATCGGCCGGCCGAAACTGCTCAGGTACTGCGCGGTGGAACGCCCCACCCGCCCCCATCCGCACACGATGACATGCCCACGCAGTCGCGCTATCTGCCGATCCATCCGTCTCCGCTCCAAGCGCTGCCGTAGATGTCCTTCGATGAGGGCCTCCAGCAAGACCCCGAACATGTAGAAGACGGTGCCCGCACCCACCAGAATCAGAGCCATGGTGAAAACCTCTCCCACTGCGGAGAGGGGGTGCACCTCACGGAAACCGACCGTCGAGATCGTCGTCACCGTCTGATACAGGGCGTCCAAGAATCCCAAGCCCAAGATCACGTAACCGACCGTGCCCGCCGTGGTCACCAGGACGAACGCCACCATCACACGGCTGAGGCGTCGAAGTGGGCTCACAGAGTGATTGTGGCATCGACCGATCCGTCAGGAAGCCGGCCCACCCAGACCTGTGATAAAGGTCGGCTCGAACGGCCGCGACCTTTGCATGCCCGAGGCGATCCGATTTCGAACAGCCGGCTTCGTCGGCGGCAATCGTAGGACAACCCGGTAATGCTCGAGCGCTACGGCCGGTGGGGCAGGTCATCCGCACCGGTTCGGCAGGCCGCCAAGGCGGCGAGAACAACCTCGACCAGCCGCTCCTGCTGATAAGGGTCGGCGAGACCGCCACTGGCAGAGAGGGTTTGAGGACGGGCGTGGGCCAAGCCGACCAAGCAATCGAGGGCCAGGTCGGCGTCCAGATCCTCCGGTAGTTCACCACGTTCGATCGCGGCGCGCAGCATGGCGGCGCCGGCGTCACGACGGGGCCGGCGCAACGCGGCGTAGAAGGCTTGTGCCAGTGCAGGATTCCGGGCGGCTTCAGCAGTGAGGTCCGTGACGATCCGGGTCATGCGCTGATCCCGCTGGGCCTGATCGGCAGCAGCGATATAGCGACGAATGTCACTGCGGAGGGTCCCGGTATCGGGGACGGGCACGGCATTCCAGGACAGATCCGCCACTATCTGTTCAACCATCGCTTGTTTCGATTCCCAGCGCCGATAGATCGCCGCCTTGCCGACGCCGGCGCGGCGCGGCGCGCGACTGCTTCCATGGACATCCGGGCATAACCGGATTCGGCGATTTCGTCCCAAGCCGCTGCGGTGATCGCGTCGGTGACATGCCCACGCATCACTGCCGCGCCAGTTGCAGGACGGCGCCGAGTCGAGTCGATCACCTCGGCAAGTGTAGCGAATCGGAACGGAACGGTTGCGTTCCAATCGGCCGCCTCGCTACCGTCCAGAATGGAACGGAACCGTTCCGACCTTTACTGCGACACCGGGGTGACCATGGACGAACCGGAAACTGATGTCCTGGTAGTCGGCGCCGGTCCCACGGGACTGGTCCTCGCTTGCGCGCTGCGACTTCATGGATTGGCCGTGCGCGTTGTCGATGCCGCCGCAGGGCCGGCGTCCACCTCGCGGGCGAACATCCTGCACGCGCGGGGCGTGGAGGTCCTGGAGCGGATAGGCGGACTCGGCGACTTGCCACAACAATCACTCACCGCGCTCACCGTCACCCAGTACCTCGACGGGCAGCCCGCGGTCACGATCCGTTTCGGGGACCACGGCCTCGGCACCGCCCGACCCGCCCTGTATGCATCTCAGGCCGACGTCGAAGCCCAATTGCGATGCCGTCTAAACGATTTGGGAACCGAGGTCGAATGGAACACCCGCATCACCGACATCACCCAGGACGAACACAGTGTCACGGGCATTCTCTTCGCAGGTGGTCACGTCCGGTGCCGATGGCTCGTTGGATGCGATGGTGCGCACAGCACCGTACGAGCGCTGGCCGGAATCGGATTCCCGGGTGTCCGCCTCACGGGACGTTTTCTGCTGGCCGACGTCTACGCCGAATGGCCGGTTGATCGTTCGGGCGGGCACGGGTGGCCGCACCGAGACGGGCCGCTGTTCGTCGTGCCGATGCGCGAGGTCGGCCGTCCGGACAACCTGTGGCGGCTCATGGCCTACGACCGGGGCGGCGACCGTGATCCTGACAGCGACCAGATTGTGGAACGCCTCCGCCAGCTGGTGACCGAACGCACCGGACGCACCGATATTCGCATCACCGGCGCCGCCTGGACATCGGTCTTCCGGGTACACCGGCGCTTGGCCGACACCTACCGGCGCGACCGGATCTTCATAGCCGGCGACGCAGCCCACATTCACAGTCCCCTGGGCGGGCAGGGCATCGCCACCGGTATCGGCGACGCGGAGAATCTCGCATGGAAACTCGCCCTCGTCACACACGGGCGGGCCACCGACGCCCTGCTCGACACCTACGAAACCGAGCGTCGGCCACTGGCAATGGAGGTACTCCGCAACACCACGACCGCAACACGCCTCCAGATCGGCGGCAGCCATTTCTACCGGCTGCTGCGACGGCTGATCGTCCCGCTCGCCGCGATGCCATCTATGCAACGCCGCGCCAGCTATCTCGCCTCACAACTGTGGGTGACCTACCGCCGGGGCCCGCTGGCCCGGGAGTCGTGGCGGCGGCTCGGTCCTCGCCCAGGCGGCAGTGACCGCGTCGCGAACCTACGCTGCCGAAGTCTCGATGGCAACGACACCGACCTCTACACCGAACTCGGTGGTCGATGGGCTCTGCTACTACCCTCCGATGGCGCCGACGGTTACCTGGCCTGCACACGAAACCGCCTCGGCCACAACGTCATCCCCCTCACGCGCGACTTCGGAACCGGACAGCGAGACATCTGGCTCGTACGCCCCGACGCCCATCTCGCCTGGCGCGGCACCGACATCCACCAGATGTCGTGGTGGCTTACCCACGCACTACAAGGCGGGAAAGCAACTGGACGAGAGGCCGCCCGGGTCCGCCGTACGCGCGTGCACCGGTATCGAAGCACTCAGAACCTTCATGATCGTGCTCTGTGAACTCGACTATGTCTGTGCATCAAACACCAGCCACGCCGAGAAACCACGACCACGACCAGCGCGGTCAGCTCGCAACAGCGCAACCCACCGGCGTTGTGCCGACAGCCCTGACACCGACGAGCCCCAGGCAGGCCGGATGATGCAAATTCTCCCGTCGGATCAGCGGAGTGTAGGGTGCGGCCGGGGCGATCGCGTGTACCGGCTCGGTCGCTCGCGTGTTGTCGTTCGAAAACAGGTGACACCATGGCCGAGTCCCCCACAGTCGCGACGCAACCTCCACCTTCGACCGATCCCCGGCAAGCGCGGCGCCTACAGTGGGAACGAGCGACCAATGTCCCGCTCACCGTCCTGGCCGTTGCCTTTCTCATCGTTTATGCCTGGCGTGTCCTCGATTCCGCACCCCAGCTCGGTACTTTGCTGTCCCGCGTCGACATCGCCATCTGGGTCGTGTTCGCCGTCGATTTCGCGGTGCGGTTCTGGTTGTCCACCGATCGTCTGCGGTTCGTGCGGCAAAACCCGCTGGACCTGATCATCGTGCTGCTCCCACCCGCCAGGCCGCTGCGGCTGCTGCGCGCGGTCTTCCTCGTTCTCGGTGCCGTCGACCGTCGCACTCGCACTCACACCCGTGCCCGGTTGTCCATCTTCGTCGCCGCCAGTTCGATCCTGGTGCTGCTACTGTGCAGCCTCGCTCTCTACGACACCGAACACGAAGCCCCGGGCGCCAACGTCACCAGCTTCGCCGACGCACTATGGTGGTCGGCGGTGTCGGTGACCACCGTCGGCTACGGCGACTTCTATCCCGTCACCACCGAAGGCCGTCTGGTCGCGCTCGTCTTGATGACCTTCGGGATCGGCCTGGTCAGTTTCGCCATCGGCACCACAACCAGCTGGATTGCCGACAAGTTGAACACCGTCGAATCCACCACAGAACAATCCGAACGAGAAATCGAGACCCTCATCGGTGAAATCCGCTCCCTGCGAGCCGAAGTAGCGCAACTACGCACAGCCACCACCGAGCACCAGGAGACGTGAACTCAGCCGGACCGGTGAAGCCCTCCGGCGCCTGCTCATCGAAGCGCTGGCCGAGTACCGCAGTACCCACAGCCACCAGCCTGCGCGCATCGTCAACCAGGCTTCCAGCTTCACCGACGACGAGGCGGACGGATTTCGCGCCACCGCCGACGAGAGCGAGATCTACCACCTCGCCGCCGCAGGTCTCCCGGCAGGGCAGGCCGGGTAGTCGGTGGCATCGCTGGTGTCACCCGTCAGTTCGCGCAGACCGTGGGCGTCGCTGTCGCCGCAACGATCATCACCGGAACGGGCGGACAAACGAGCAGTCGGGATGACGCCGTTCGCGGCGGCTGGTATCTGACTGTCGTCTACGGAGCTCTGGTGCTGGCAGGAGCCGCGATCTCCACCCGCAAACTTTCATTCCGATCGCCTGCGAGGGTGCGGATATAGGCCGCGCCGACGCAGACCAGCGCCACACGCGTAAATTGCACTCACAGTGCACGATTTTGCCGGCTCGTCCACTCACCTCGGTGACTGTCGCCATCAACATCACCACCCGAGGCCGCGCGGCGGCCACGTGCTCGATCCGGATCTCAGGCCCCTGCGCGGTCAGGGCGTCCGGGTTGTGGAGCGGTCAGGTCCAGCGTGCCGACGGCCCTGGCGGCGGAGCGACAGGAGGGCGGTCTTCATTCGTGGCATGTCGCCGGGATGCCTCCCTCAGACCGCCGCGCCGACACAATCACCCAGTGGTGAGAAGACCGCAGGTATTCATCGGCGTAGCCAGGCCCAGGCATCGGCAAGTTCGGCGCGGCGAAACGTTCGTAGTTGACCTTTCATCAGCACGGCCGCAGGCGCCTGGACGCACCATCGTTCCCAGCGTGGGGCGCCGATCATCGCGACCTTTTCGAAGTCGCAGCGGTGGGAGATATCCAGCACCGTGTTGGCCCACGCGCGAGAAATGATCAAGACCTGTGGATGACGGGAAGGATGCACCTTCCCGGATGATCTATGAGTCCGAAGTCTTGATCATGCCGGCGCGCCAACGCCGGTCGGGAAGGTACGTCCGTGTTTACGGTAGTTCAGAACGTTGTTGCTGCTGGCGAGGAGGCCGGTTCGGGCCGGTCGTTGCTTGATGAGATCGTGCGTGACGGTGCCCGGCAGATGCTGGCCGCCGCGTTGAAGGCCGAGGTCGCTGCCTATGTCGCCCAGTTCGCCGACCAGCTCGACGAGGACGGCCACCGGCTGGTGGTGCGCAACGGCTACCACCTCGAGCGGGAAGTTCTCACCTCGGCGGGCGCGGTGAGTGTGCGCGCACCGCGCGTGAACGACAAGCGGGTCGATCCTGAATCTGGTGAGCGGCAACGGTTCTCCTCGGCGATCCTGCCTGCCTGGGCGCGCAAGTCGCCCCAGGTCACCGAGGTGCTTCCGCTGCTGTATCTGCACGGGTTGTCCACCGGCGACTTCGGTCCCGCCCTCGAGCAGTTCCTCGGCTCCGGCGCGGGGCTGTCGGCGGCGTCGATCACCCGGCTGACCACCGGGTGGCAGGACGAGGCTCGCGTCTTCGCCCAGCGCGATCTCTCGGGCACCGACTACGTCTACCTGTGGGTCGACGGCATTCACACCAAAGTCCGGTTGGAGCAGGAGAAACTGTGCCTGCTGGTGATGATCGGGGTGCGTGCCGACGGCCGCAAGGAACTCGTCGCGCTCGCTGACGGGTATCGCGAGTCGACCGAGTCGTGGGCGGATCTGCTGCGGGGCTGCCGCCGCCGCGGGATGACCGCGCCGGTGCTGGCGGTCGGTGACGGCGCGCTGGGGTTCTGGAAGGCGCTGCGGGATGTGTTCCCGGAGACGAAAGAGCAGCGTTGCTGGTTTCATAAATCGTCGAATGTTCTTGCTGCACTGCCGAAATCGACTCATCCGGGCGCGATCGCGGCCATGAAGGACATCTACATGGCCGAGGACCTCGACAAGGCCCAGCTGGCGGTGAAGGCATTCGAGATCGACTACGGCGCGAAGTATCCGAAGGCGGTCGCGAAGATCACCGGTGATCTCGACGTGCTGCTCGAGTTCTTCAAATACCCGGCCGAGCACTGGATCCATTTGAGGACCACAAATCCGATCGAGTCGACTTTTGCGTCCGTGCGGCTCCGGACCAAGGTCACCAAGGGGCCGGGCTCGCGCGCGGCCGGAATTGCTATGGCCTACAAGCCGATCGAAGCCGCCCAGGCCCGCTGGCGCAAGGTCAACGCGCCCGAGCTGGTCGCGCTCGTCCGGGCCGGCGCACTGTTCCACAAGGGCAAGCTGCTCGAACGGCCCCGCGACATCACCGCCGCCTCGTCAACGGCCGCGGCCGCTACTACCGCAACGGAGGTCGCCTGAAACCTGCCGATCCACAGGATTTGACAATATCTCCACGCGCCGTGCACCGTCCATCCGTCGAAAGGCTCGTCGATGAGAAACAGCACCCGCAGACGCGGGAACCGTTCGAGCAGCGCCCGGATTCTTGGGGCGAGCACGTCCCGGTAATCGCCGCCGGTGAGTTTCCCGGTGGCTCGTACGCCGAGGATGTTGCCGTCGCTGTCGTCGAGGATCTCGATCATGTCCGCACCTCCCTGTTCTCCTCGGGGCCGTCGGTGAACGGGACCGGGCAGGCGGGATTCCGACTGCGCGCGAGCAGGTCGTCGCATCCGGCGGCCAGTGCGGCGAGCAGGGTGTCGCGGACGCCGGCCAGCTCCGTGAGCCTGGCGTCGATCTCGGTCAGCTTCGCCTGTGCGCGAGCGTGCAGCCCGGTGTCGGGGCGACGATGGCCGAGGTGGGCGGCAGCCAGCAGATCGGCGACCTCGTCGAGGGTGAATCCGAGTCGTTGGGCGGCCTTGATCACCCGCAGCACCGTGACCGCGTGTTGCGGATACAGCCGGTGCCCGCCCAGGGTGCGGGAAGGCTCGGCGAGCAAACCCCGACGTTCGTAGTAGCGCAGCGTCTGGGTATTCACTCCGGCCGCGGCCGCAAGCTCGCTTGTGCGCAGCGCACTCATCGCTTCTCCCCGATCGCACTCCGCACCCGAGTGGCGAAGGCGTCGAGCACACCGACGTAAGTCTCGGCGACACTGACGCTCATCACCAGGCCGACGGTGGTGGCGGCGAAGTCGAAGGTGAAAAACGAACAGCATCTCGACTCCCGCGCGGCCAAATCGCGACCGGCCGACTCGGCCTCGGCAGCGAGTACCAGTTCGATGCGCGTAGCGTCGGGTCGTCGCAGCTGCGTAACCCCGTCGGCGAAGAACTGGTCGAACTCGGCGAGGCGAATCGGTTGTTCGACGGTGGGCAGGGTACAGGCGTCGGGCACCCAGTCGCCCTGAGCTGGTGGAATGTCCATACCTCGACGGTAAGCCTGTACCCAGGTACCGGATGCAACCCATTTGCCGAAGTCACTGCCGCCATGCGCGTCCTGGCTGTTCACCGAGGCTGGGGCGCGACGCCGATCGCGCTCACCGAGGAGCGAACAATATGATTCGACGACCGGCAGATATGTCGCCATGACGGGTAGAACGATGCAGCGGAGGGAGGTGACCGTGACGAAGACCGGGACCGACGCGGCACAGGATATCGATCAGTTGACCGACGCGTTGCTGACGGCTTCGCGACTGCTGGTGGCGATGTCGGCCCGCTCGATCGCGGCGGTCGATGAAACAATCACGATTCCGCAGTTCCGGACGCTGGTCATCTTGTCCAGCCGCGGGCCGGCGAATGTCGCGACGCTGGCCGGTTTGCTCAACGTGCAGCCTTCCACGGCCACCCGCATGGTGGATCGCCTGGTCACCGGCGGTCTGCTGGACCGGCGGACCAATCCGAACTCGCGCCGGGAGCAGATCGTCGCGCTGACCGAACGCGGCCGGCGAGTGGTGGACACCGCCACCGCTCACCGGCGCAACGAGATCGCCGCCGTGACCGCCAAGATGCCCGTCGCCGACCGGGCAGGGCTGGTGCGGGCGCTCACCGCGTTCACCGCGACCGGTGGCGAACCGCCTCCCGGCGAGGATATCGAGGGTTATCAACTCTGACGTCCGCGCCCGAAACGGGACATGCTGCACCGGCGTCGACAGGCCCGGACTGCACACGCGCCGCCGACTGCACCGCACCTGCCCGATCGCTACCAGGCCCATCGTGAAGTGCTCCGAGTACGGCGCTGTGGGTGAGCCAGCCGACGACCGTATCGCCGCCGCCGTTCACGACCGGGACTCCGGTGCCCGACTCCCCCGCCAACGCGTCGAGAGCCGTTGCGAGCGTGCTGGTTTCGGTGACCGTGGACGGCAGTACCGACAGGTCGGCGACGGTGGTGTCGGCGGATTCGGTGTCGGCGAGTGTTTCGGCCACCGCCGCGGCGGTCACGCAACCGGCGTATCTTCCGTCCGCGCCGGCGACCGGCACCATCGCATGTGCCGATGCCCAGACGACGCGCGCGGCGTTCTCGACGGTGGTGTCGGCCGGGATCGGTTCCGGGCACGGCTCCATCACCTGCGCGACCCGGATGCGGTCCAGGCGCCCGGCCGGACCCGCGTGTGCGGCATCGAGATCCACGCCGCGGCGGCTGAGTTTGAGGGTGTAGATCGTCTCCTTCGACAACACGCGGGATACCCCGGTGGCGATGACCACGGCCAGCATCAGCGGCAAGATGATCGAATACTCCCCGGTCAGCTCGAACAAGATGATCACCGCGGTGATCGCCGCCCGCGTCGCGCCCGCGAATGCGGCCCCCATGCCGATCAGCCCGTACATCCCCGGTGCCGCGGTCGCGTTCGGGAACAGGTGGTGGACGACGACACCGAACGCGGTGCCGCCCATCGCGCCGATGAACAGCGACGGGGCGAACACCCCGCCCGAGCCGCCGATGCCGATTGTGAGGCTCGTCGCGAGCATCTTGCCCACCATGAGTATCACCAGCATCCACAGCACATAGTGGCCGCCGATGGCATCACCCAGCACCGGATAGCCGACGCCGTACATTTGCGGCAGCACCAGCAGCACCCCGCCCAGCAGCAGGCCGCCGGCCGCGGGCCGCAGCCATTCCGGGCCCCGCCACGCCCAGTCGCACAGATCCTCGATCCGGTACAGCACGTGCGTGAAGACGACACCGATCAGCCCAACCGCAACGCCCAGCAGTGCGAACGCGCCGTATTCCCAGCCCGAGCGCAAGCTGAAGGCGGGCAGGTCCAGAAACGGCTCGTTGCCCAGGGCAGCGCGGCCGATCACGCTCGCGGTGACACTGGACAACACCACCGCTCCGAAGGATTCGGCGGCGAAGTCGCGCAGGATCAACTCCATCGCGAAAAAGGGTCCGGCGATGGGCGCGTTGAACGTCGCCGCGATCCCGCCGGCGGCGCCGCACGCGACGAGTATTCGTAAGCGCCGCTCCGGCATTCGGGTCAATCGGCCGATGCTCGAGCCCCATGCCGAGCCGATCTGCACGATCGGCCCCTCGCGGCCCACGGATCCACCGCCACCGATACACAACGCGGACGCGAGGGCCTTCACGACGGTCACCTGCGGCGGAATCCGTCCGCCCCGCTCGGCCACGGCATACATCACCTCCGGCACACCATGGCCGCGCGCCTCGGGCGCGAACCGATACACCAGTGGACCGTAGATCAGACCCGCGACCACCGGCGCGAGTATCACGAACCAGGGCCCCAAGAAGGGCACGTGCGGATTCGGGACGTGCCCGGCGGCCGAATAGTCCGCGAACCCGGACAGGACACGCGTGAAAGTCGTTATCAGCCAACGAAAGACGATCGCACCGCCGCCGGAACCGGCGCCGATCACCAGCGCGAGCACCACCAGACCGCCGCGACTTTCCCGCAGCCAGTCCCGCCACGGCGTCCGCCCCGGCAACGGCAGCGACCACCACCGTCGGCTCGCCATCTCCGAAGGCATCACACCCATCACAACCACCCTCGAACAAATCGCGAACCATGCACAATGCAACAATTGTAGAGTGCTCGCATTTGGAGACCGACAGTGACCGGCATGCCGGGCGTTCCCCCACCCACCGCGGCCACGATCTTCGGCACTTGGACCTGGTCGCCGATCGTGGACACGCTCGTCCTGGCCGCCGCGGTCGGTTACCTCTGGCTGGTATGGCGGGCAGCGCACCGCGGGCTGCGCTGGCCCCGGCTGCGCACAGCCTGCTGGCTGGTCGCACTGACCCTGGTGGTCGCCGCCGTCGACAGTGCCCTCGCCACCTATTCGCGCGCACTGTTCTCGGTGCACATGGTGGTGCACCTGCTGCTGATCATGGCCATTCCCGCACTGCTGGTGTGGGCCCAGCCGATCCGCCTCCTACACGACGCCACCGAACCCGGCACCGCCACCGTCGTCGACCGGGTCCGGGCGAGCCGCGCCTTCCGGATCCTGGTCTCCGCGAAGTTCACCGTGCCGCTCTACAGCGCCGTGCTGCTGCTCACCCACCTCACCGGATTTCAGCAGGCGATGTCGACCCACATGTGGATCCACGACAGCGAACTCGTGCTCTACCTGGTCACCGGATATCTGCTACTACTCCCCCTCGCCGGTGACGAACTGACCATCGAGCCCGAGTGGCCGCACGGATTGCGTTTCGTGGTTCTGGCCCTCTGCGTCGGACCCGACACCCTCGTCGGCGTCACACTCATGATGTCGTCGACCGTGCTCGCTCCGGCCTATGCCGGCTCCCGCGATTGGGGTCCGAGCGCGCTGGCCGACCAGAACCTCGCCGGGATCATCATGTGGCTCGGCGGCGACGGCTTGATGATGCTGATCATGATTGCCGTTGCCGGACAATGGATTCGACGCGCCGACCGCGATACCGGGCTCGGTCCCTGGCTCGACGGTATCCGCAACCGCGCCCTCCTCGGCACCGCCACCGCCGATACCGACGTCGACCACGAACAAGCCGCCCTCGACGCCTACAACGCACGCCTCGCACAGTTGAACGGCGCACCACCCCACAGACACCGGTACGCGCGCCGCAGCAGCGCCCTTGGCACCGCTGTCGCATCCACGTCCGAAGACACCGCGCCATCACCGCATGCCGACCCCAGCCCCGATCGAGAGGAGCACCCGTGAAACCACTCCGACGATGGGCCGTGATCTGGAGCGCCACCGCGGTGTGCGCCTGTCTGGCGCTGCCCGCCTGCGCCACGAATACCGCTGGCGCCCAGCATGATACGAACAACGCGGCGGTGTCGCTGGATAAGCCGCGACCGGGCGACACCGTTCCGGGCGCGCTCGCCATGACATCGTGGCTTACCTGGCAACCCTGGCACGACACTCGATTGCCCTACTCACAACGATGGGGCCCGACCACGGTTTCCGACGACACCGTCTCCGGATTCAGCCACACCCCCGAAGGCGCCGTGCTGGCGATGATCCAGCACACCGCGCGGCTATCCGGCATCGACGCAACCGCACGGCTCGGCGCGGCACGCACCATGGCCGTAGTCGCCCCGGTCGACCAACCACCCACCAATCGCATGGGGACCGGCATCGACACCACGCCCGGACTGCCCTTCTTCGCCGGTTTCCGGTGGATCTCCTACAACGGCACCCACGCCGTCGCTGATCTGGCCCTGCAAGAGCCCGACGGCTCACTGCGATCCCTGCGCACCACCGAGATCTGGCACGACTCCGACTGGCGCGCCGAACTCCCCACCCCCTTGAGCACACCCTTGCCCGGCCTCGACGGCTACCAGCCCTGGCCAGGCCAACCCCGCCCCTGACCAGCCTCGTCGGAGCTCGCCGTCCACCCATCCGCAAGCAACCATCCGGGAGGTCGAATGGTTTTCGGACCACGAAGGATCACCGTGCCGCTACTGGTCCTCATCGCGGTCGCCACGATGAGCGCATGCGGCGGCAAGACCCACAGTCCAACCACAGGCGGCCCGCAGCCGCTGATCAGCCCGCCACCGGGTCCGGTCATCGTCGGCTCGCGAAATCTTGCCGGTTTCGGCCCGGTGCTCGTCGACGCCCGTGGTTACACGCTCTACATCTTCCCCACCGACACCGACCATTCCACCAGCTGCAGCGATGCATGTTTGGGCAGCTGGCCACCGGTCACCGTCCCGGCCGGCAAAGAGTTGCACGCCGGCAACGGGGTGCAGCAGAAGCTGCTGGCAACGATCTCCGGTCCGTACGGCGAGAAGATCGCCACCTACGCCGGACGGCCGCTGTATGCCTATGCGGGCGATGTGGAACCAGGACAGGCCAACGGCCAGGGACTCAACCTCGACGGAGACTCCTGGTTCGTCATCAACCCGGACGGCAAGGCCCTTGTCCCGCCCGACCAGCAGGGCGTCATGCCCGACGGAACCTATCTGGGCACCGGCCCGGGACCGGCGACGAGCTCACATCCACAACGGATGCCCGGCATGCACGAAAACTCGCAGACGACACCGAACGCGGATGGAGAACATCGGTGACCGACCACGACGAGACCAACACCGCGACAAAGGATGACGGTCGCCGGCCAAGCTCTCCGGCGATGAACCGGCGAACCATGATGCTGGGCGGTGTCGGACTCGGCGGTCTCGCTCTGGGAGCCGGCGTCGCGGTCGGCGCGCAACACGCCCTCGCCACGCAACCGGCGGCGCCGGTCGTTCCCGCCACCGAGGAGTTGATGACCGACCACGGTCTCCTGAAGCGAATCCTGTTGATCTACCGCGAATGTGGCCGCCGCCTGACCACCGGCGATCAGCTCGACCCGGCGATACTGTTCCACGCCGCCCAAATGGTCCACTCCTACATCGAAGACTTCCACGAGGGCATCGAAGAGGGCTACATCTTCCCCCGCCTGCTGCGGGCCGGGAAACTCCAGGACACCGTGCGCGACCTGCTGATCCAGCACGACGTCGGGCGCAAGATCACCATCGCGATCATCCAATCGACAACCACCATGGACATGCCGGGCATGGGCGCCGCCCCCAGATTCGCCACCGCAGACAGCCGCGCCGACCTCGCCCGCACGCTCGACCGATTCATCACCATGTACGAACCACACGAAGCCCGCGAGGACACCGTCATCTTCCCGGCCTTCCGGGACGTCACCGCCGACGGAAACACCTTCGACCGAATCTCGGACCAGATCGCAGAAGCGCAACGGAAACGATTCGGCGAGCACGGAGTCTCCGGCTATCTCGACCAAATAGCCGACCTCGAACGACAACTCGGCATCTACGACCTCGCCACCTTCACGCCGCCGATACCGGATTGACCCGGTGGAGCTGAACTAACTCCCAACCTGAGCGGCGTCACCGCAGTTCCGGGCCCTGCCCGGGATGGCGTAACTGGCGTAACTGGTCGGTAATTGCAGGACACGCCGCCTGTAACGAATCGTTCCGAGCATATGCGGCATGACCAGATCGACTGCCAGGCCGGCCGACCCCGGCACCGGCCGCCGCAGTGCTCCCGCCCGCCGGGTCTGTGACATCCTGCGCGCTCGCATCCGCAGCGGCATCTACGGAGAGCACCCGTTGCCGGCCGAGGCACAGCTGGCCGCCGATTTCTGTGTCAGTCGCAATGTGGTCCGCGATGCGCTCTCCCTGCTTCGCGACGAAGGGATGATCGACCGCGTTCCGGGAGCGGGCACCTTCGTCGTCGCGCAGAAGGCGGTGCAGGATTTGGACCGGTTGCGCGGTCTGGCGGAAAGCTTCGAGACCGGAAGCAGCCGCATAGTCAACCGGGTTCTGCTCGCTGAACTGATGCCCGCCACCCCGATCGTCGCCGAACGCCTTGAACTCTCCCCCGGCACGCCGGTGGTCGCGCTGGAACGCGTACGACTGCTCGACGGTGAACCTTTGTCACTGGACGCCAGCTATCTGACCGCCGATATCGGCGCGCCGCTGCTGAATATGGACCTCGCCGGTCGTGACGTCTTCGGGCTGGTTGAAGCCGAACTCGGGCTGCAGCTGGGTTCAGCGGCCGTCGCCATCGAGGCGGTGGCGGCCGATCCCACCGTGGCCGGGCTGCTGTCGATCCGCCCGGGCGCGCCGCTGCTGCTGCTCGAACGCCTCACTTACACCGACTCCGGTCGCCCCGTCGACCTCGAATACCTCCGTTTCCGCGGCGACCGGTTCTCCCTGTCCGGCCGGCTGCACCGTATTCCGGTCACACCGCACCCCGGTGTGACCACCCCGACCGAAAGAAGGTGAGACAACGATGACATCGGCGATACCACCGGTCACCGGCGGCCGAGAATTGAGCTGCGATGTGCTGATCGTCGGCGGCGGCACCGCAGGCACCATGGCGGCACTCACCGCGGCCCAGCACGGCGCGAACGTTCTGCTGCTGGAGAAAGCGCACGTCCGGCATTCGGGCGCACTGGCCATGGGCATGGACGGGGTCAACAACGCCGTCGTCCCGGGCAAGGCGACACCCGAGGACTACGTCGCGGACATCACCGTCGCCAACGACGGAATCGTCAACCAGCGCACCGTCTTTCAGACCGCAACCCGCGGCTTCGACATGGTGCGGCGCCTAGAGGGATACGGCGTCAAATTCGAGAAGGACGAACACGGCGAATACGCGGTCCGCAAGGTGCACCGCTCCGGCAGCTATGTCCTGCCGATGCCGGAGGGGCGCGACGTCAAAAAGGTGCTCTACCGCACGCTGCGTGCCCGCGACGTGCGCTCCAAGGTGATCATCACCAACCGGGTGATGCCCGTGCGGGTGCTGACCCGGGACGGTGTCGCGGTCGGCGCAGCCGGATTCGACACTCGCACCGGAGAATTCGTCACAGTGTCGGCGGGCGCGGTGATCCTGGCCGCCGGTGCGTGCGGGCGCCTCGGGCTGCCGGCCAGCGGCTATCTGTACGGCACCTACGAGAATCCGACCAACGCCGGTGACGGCTATGCCATGGCCTACCACGCGGGCGCGGAACTGTCGGGCATCGAGTGCTTTCAGATCAACCCGCTGATCAAGGACTACAACGGCCCGGCCTGCGCCTATGTCGCCAACCCGTTCGGCGGTTACCAGGTCAACGCCGAAGGTAACCGGTTCGTCGACTGTGACTACTGGTCCGGGCGCATGATGGCCGAGGTGAAGCGGGAACTCGACAGTGCCCGCGGCCCGATCTACCTCAAACTCAGCCACCTCCCCGATGCCACCATCCGCGAGATCGAAGGCATCCTGCATACCACCGAAAGACCCACCCGCGGCACCTTCCACGCCGGTCGCGGCACCGACTACCGCACCCGCGACATCGAAATGCATATTTCCGAAATTGGTTTGTGCAGTGGGCATTCCGCTTCCGGGGTGTGGGTGGACGAGCACGCCGCGACCACCGTGCCTGGGTTGTACGCGGCCGGCGACATGGCCCTGGTACCGCACAACTACATGATCGGAGCCTTCGTCTACGGCGATATCGCCGGCGAGCAGGCGGCCGGATTCGCCCGCAGCGCAAGCCATCCGGCGCTACCCGAGGATCAGATCGGCGCCGCGCACGAGCTGATCTACCGGCCGCTGGGCAATCCCGACGGGCCACCGCAACAGCAGGTCGAATACAAGTTGCGCCGCTTCGTCAACGACTACCTGCAACCGCCGAAATCCCAGCGCTACCTCACCCTCGGCGTGGAGGCGTTCGAACGGATGCGGGCAGACATCGACCGGATGGGTGCCCACACCCCGCACGAGCTCATGCGGTGCGCCGAAGTCACCTTCATCCGTGACTGCGCCGAGATGGCCGCCCGCGCATCGTTACGCCGCACCGAAAGCCGTTGGGGCCTCTACCATCAACGCGCCGACCGGCCCGAGCGCAACGACACCGAATGGTTCTGCCACCTCAACCTGTATCGGGACGACCAGGGCGCGATGGCGTTTCGCACCCGTCCCGTGGCGCCCTACATCGTGCCGGTCCCCGGCTTCGTGCGGCCCGACGGTGTTCCCGACGAGCCGGCGCCCGAGTTCACCTCGGCCGGGTGGGACCTCACCGAACCGGCGACCACGGGCAGCATCCGATGAGCGCCCGACTGCTCGCGCTGCTCGAACTGGCCGAGGAATGTCCCGAATTCGACGAGCTGGCATCATATTTCGCCGATCCGGACCCGGAAGTACGGCGCACGGCGCTGTCGGTGCTCAGCGAGACGACCGAGGAATGGCAGCGTGCGACCCCGGTCATCGCGGCCGGGCTCGCGGATCCGGACGCTACCGTGCGCGCGGCGGCCACGGGGCTGCTCACCGAACTGGTCGAGGTCCTGGTCCCCGGGCCGCAGTTCGATACCACACTGCACGAATGCACCGGCGCGCCCGACCCCGAAGTCCGGGCCGCGGCCGTGGAAGCGCTGTGGCGGCATCGCCGCATCGATGCGGCACTGCTGTCGGGCCTGTTGCCCGACCCCGACCCCGGAGTGCGGCGGGCCGTGATCGGCGGGCTCACCTCGGTGGACGCCTTGCCCGAACTGGACACCGCCGCCACCGACCCCGACCCGCTGGTTCGCATCGCCGTCGCCAAAGGCCTTGCCGCAGTCGGTGATCCGCGCGGTGCACGGACACTGACCGCCCTGGCCCGCGACCCGGAACCGCTGATTCGCGCCGCGGCCCTCAGCGGATTCGCCGCCACCGGGTGCGATCCCGCGGCGGCCGAACTGGCGGCCACCGCCTTGGCCGATCCGGCCTGGCAGGTTCGCCAGGGTGCGGCAATCGCCCTCGCCACCGCCGCACCGGATTTCGCAGCACGACATCTGGTCCCGGCGATCGCCGACGAGAACCTCGACGTCCGCAAGGCGGCCGTCCGGGGTCTCGCCGAGCGAATCGCCACCCACCGTGAGGTCACCGACGCCCTCCGCACCGCGCTCGAGGACCCGGACGCCGATGTCCGCGCCTTCGCCCGCATCGGAATCGCCAACGCCCGAAAGGAACCGTAGATGGCTCAGGCAAACCTTCGCGTCGACGTGCCGGTCACCGTCGACGAGAGCACATGCATCACCGGCTGCACGCTGTGCGTGGATATGTGCCCACTGGATTCGCTCGCGATCCACCCCGACACCGGCAAGGCCTACATGCACGTCGACGAATGCTGGTACTGCGGCCCGTGCGCCGCACGCTGCCCCGTCGACGCGGTCACCGTGAACATTCCGTATCTGCTGCGCTGAGTGAAGAAGTGAGATCGAGATGAGGACACTGCGCTCGCCCGCCCTGCTGCTCGGCGCCGCCGTGGCCGCGACCCTGCTGTCGGGTTGCGGCTCCGGCGACCACTCGGCGGTCACCGTCGATATCGGCTATCAATCCAAGACCATCAACACCGTCACCGCCGGCACGCTGCTGCGCGATCGCGGCACCTTCGAAGCGAAACTCGACGCCTTGAGCAAGACCACCGGCGTGAAATACAAGGTGGCGTGGAAGGACTTCGCGTCCGGACCACCACTGACCGCGCAGATGCTGGCAGGACAGGTCGATATCGGATCCATGGGCGACGCCCCGGTCCTCGTGAACGGGTCCAAGACCCGCGATCACCCCGACGTTCGCTCCGAACTCATCGCCATCACCGGCTACAACCTGCGCGGATCCCTGAATCAGGTGGTCGTGGCCGCCGATTCGCCCGCCACCACATTGGCCGACCTGCGCGGCAAAGTGGTGTCCACCAGTATCGGCTCGGCGGCACACGGCATGCTCGCCACCGGTCTGGGCCAGACGGGTATGTCGCTGTCGGATGTGAAACTGCTGGGCCAGGATCCACCGGTCGGCGCCGCGGCCCTGACCGGTGGACAGGCCGCGGCGCTGGCCCAATTCGTCCCGTGGCCGCAGGCACTGGTCTTCGAAGGCAAGGCCAAACTGCTCTACGACGGCGGCAGCGCCGACATCGCCACCATGCACGCCGTCGTCGCCAACAAGCACTTCGACGAACAGCATCCCGAGGTGGTGTCGGCCTTCCTGGCCGCCCAACGCGAAACCACCGACTACCTCAACGCCAATCCGCTGGCAGCCGCCGAACGCGTCGCCCAATTGACCGGCCTGCCGGCCGAAGTCGTCTACCTCTACAACGGACCCAACGGCCTGGTGCACTTCGATCCCACGATCAAAGCGCCGCTCGTCGACGCGCTCGGCAAACTCCTGCCGTTCCTGAAGGGGCTCGGCGCTGTCGCCGACATGCAGCGGTTGCTGGTGTCGGTGTGGCAGCAGTACCGCACGACCGTCGTCTTCGTCACCCACGACGTGGACGAGGCGCTGCTGCTGGCTGATCGAATCGTGCTGCTCACGCCCCGTCCGGCCCGTATCAGACGCATCGTGACCATCACCGACCCGCGCGCGCCCGGCGCGCGCTTCGAACCCGAATTCGCGCGGCTGCGATACGAAATCCTGGCCGGACTCGGTGAAACCGCCGATGGCACCACCGAACTCGCCGCCCCCGTCGACAACTGAGGAAACATCATGACCTTCGTCATCGGCGCGGCCTGCATCGACGTCATGGACCGTGCCTGCGTGGAGGAATGCCCGGTCGACTGCATCTACACCGGCGGCCGCATGGCCTACATCAACCCCACCGAATGCGTCGACTGCGGCGCATGTGAACCCGTCTGCCCCGTCGAAGCCATCTATCTCGAAGCCGACATCCCCAGCGACCAAACCGAATTCGTCGAAACCAACGCCGCATTCTTCGCCGATCCACTGCCCGGGCGTACCCAACCGCTGGGCAGCCCCGGCGGCGCGGCACACGTCGGTGAACTCGGCGTCGACACCGCCTTCGTGGAAGGGCTGGGATCGTGACCGGAACGAACCGCCCACTGCGCATCGCGATCGTCGGTGCCGGACCGGCCGGAATCTACGCCGCCGACGCGCTGATGAAGTCCGATGTCGGGCTACCGGGTCGCTCCGCCGGCTCCGCTCAGCAGGCGAGTATCGACCTCTACGAGCGCATGCCGGCCCCGTTCGGTCTCATTCGCTACGGCGTCGCGCCCGACCACCCGCGCATCAAGGGCATCATCACCGCCCTGCACAAGGTGCTCGACAAGCCGCAGGTACGCCTGCTCGGCAATATCGACTACGGCAGCGACATCGACCTCGAGGACCTGCGTCGCTTTTATGACGCGGTGATCTTCTCCACCGGCGCCAACGCCGACCGTGCCCTGGGCGTGCCGGGTATCGAACTCGACGGCAGCTACGGCGCCGCGGACTTCGTGTCCTGGTACGACGGCCACCCGGACGTGCCGCGCACCTGGCCGCTGGACGCGGAGAAGGTCGCCGTCCTGGGTGTGGGCAATGTGGCGCTCGACGTGGCCCGCGTGCTCGCCAAGACCGGTGAGGAACTGCTGCCGACCGAGATTCCGCCGAACGTCTACGAGGGCCTGCGCAACAACAAGGCGCTCGAGGTCCACGTCTTCGGCCGCCGCGGTCCGGCCCAGGCCAAGTTCACCCCGCTGGAGCTGCGCGAACTCGACCACTCGCCGACCATCGAGGTCATCGTCGATCCCGAGGACATCGACTACGACGAGGGCTCCGAGGCCGCGCGCCGCCACTCCAAGCAGGTCGACATGGTCTGCAACACCCTCGAGCAGTGGGCCATCCGCGATGTCGGCGACCGCCCGCACAAGCTGTTTCTGCACTTCTTCGAATCCCCGGCCGAACTGATCGGCGAGGACGGCAAGGTTGTCGGCCTGCGCACCGAGCGCACCACCCTCGACGGCACCGGCAACGTGAAACCGACAGGCGTATATAGGGATTGGCCTGTCCAAGCTGTATACCGGGCCGTCGGATTTCTGTCCCGCCCCGTCGCAGACCTGCCGTTCGACGACGCGACGGGCACTATTCCCAACAAGGCCGGACGGGTACTCGCCGACGACACTGCCGAGGACTACGCTCAGCGCTACCTGCCGCAGACCTACGTCACCGGCTGGATCAAACGCGGCCCGGTCGGCCTGATCGGCCACACCAAAGGCGATGCCAACGAGACCATCGCCTGCCTGCTCGACGACGCCGCCTCCTTCACCCCGGCCGCCGAACCCGATCCCGAGGCCGTGACGAAGTTCCTCGAGGACAAGGGCATCCCGTTCACCACCTGGGCCGGCTGGTACCGCCTCGACGCCCACGAGCGCTCGCTCGGAGAGCCCGAAGGCCGCGAGCGGGTCAAGGTCGTCGAACGCGAAGACATGCTGCGCGCCAGCGCGTGACCAGCGCTGACAGCACGAAAGGAACTGCCGATGACCACCATCGAACCCGCCACCGCCGACACCGGGCGCATCCGAGATGCACTGCGCAGCGTCGAGGATCCCGAAATTCACCGTCCGATAATTGATTTGGGCATGGTGAGCGATATCTCACTGAACGCCGGACACGTCACCGTCACGATACTGCTCACCGTCTCGAGCTGCCCGATGCGCAACCGGATCGAGCACGACGTCAGTGCCGCGATAACGGCCTTGCCCGATATCCACTCGGTCACAGTGCAATTCGCGACGATGAGCGACGAGCAACGCAGCCGACTCCGCCAGCAACTGCGCGGAGACGAGCCGAATATCCCGTTCGCAGACCCCGCCTCACGCACTCGCGTCTATTGTGTCGCCTCGGGCAAAGGTGGCGTCGGAAAATCCAGTGTCACAGTCAATCTCGCCGTCGCGCTAGCCCGAACCAATTTGCGAGTCGGGGTCCTCGACGCCGATATCCACGGCCATTCACTACCCGGAATGCTGGGCTGCACTGCGGCACCTACCCAGGTCGAGCGAATGATCATGCCGCCACGCAGCTACGGCGTGAAACTCATCTCGATCGCCATGTTCGTCGACGGCAACGAGCCGGTCGTGTGGCGCGGCCCGATGGTGCATCGCGCCCTGCGGCAGTTCCTGGCCGATGTCTATTGGGGTGAACTCGACGTTCTGCTGATCGATCTGCCACCGGGCACCGGCGATATAGCCATTTCGCTGGCACAGATGGTGCCCGAAGCGGAGATCGTGCTGGTCACCACTCCCGCCCGCACTGCCGCCGCCATCGCCGAGCGGGCCGGACTGCTCGGATTGAAGACCGGACAGAGCGTACTGGGTGTGGTGGAGAACATGTCGTGGTTCGACGCCCCAGACGGCACCCGGCTCACACCGTTCGGCTCCGGCGGGGGCGCGGCGGCAGCGCGGCGCCTGACGGTTCAGCTGCGTCGGCCATGCCCGGTCCTCGCGCAGATCCCCTTCGACCCCGCAGTGGGTGCCGCCGGCGATCGCGGCATACCAACCGTCGCAGCCGATCCACATTCCGCCGCCGCACAGGCATTCTCCGAACTCGCCGCAGGCCTGGCATCGCGCCCCAGGGGCCTGCTACGCCGCAGCCTCGGAATAGCCGTCATGCCGTGAACACCGCTACCATGGGCAAACAGATCCTCGTTTCGGCTGACCGATACCGCCTACATGTCGCATGACGATTGCGCCGACTACGTCCGCTGGACTTGCGCCTCGTTGAACGCCGCACTGCGGACACCGCGCGCCGCACAACGAGGGGCCAGTGATGAATGACGTGATCGCAGTCGAGCAGCTGACCAAGACATTCGGTCCGAATCGCGGAGTCACAGAAATAGGCATCGCTGTGAACTCAGGCGAAGTGTTCGGATTCCTCGGCCCGAACGGCGCTGGCAAGTCGACCACCATCCGATTGCTACTCGGCCTGTATCGACCGACGTCCGGCCGCATGCGGGTCCTCGGCCTCGACCCCACTCATGACGCCGTCGCGATCCATCGCCAGGTCGGCTACCTGCCCGGCGAACTGGCTCTCTACCCGCGGCTGACCGGGCGAGAACACATCGACCGCTTCGCCCGTATCCGAGGCCTCACCGACCTGCACTACTGCGACGAACTCGGCCAGCGGTTCGACGCGGAACTCGACCGGCCGGTCCGCACCCTGTCCAAGGGAAATCGGCAGAAGATCGGCCTTCTCCTGGCGTTCATGCACCGACCGGACCTACTCGTTCTGGACGAGCCGACGGCAGGACTCGATCCGCTGCTACAAGACGAATTCGCCCGCCTCGTCCACGAAACCGTCGCCGAGGGTCGAACAGTATTCCTTTCCTCGCACGAACTCGATGAGGTGCAACGCCTGGTCGACCGGCTCGCGATCATCAAAGAGGGCCGCATCGTGGTCAGCGACACCGTCGACGGGTTACGCCGTTCCGCTCCCCGCACCATCGAGTTCCGGTTCGACCACCCGATCGACACCGATGCCTTCGCCGTCCTCGACGGAGTCGAAGTTCTCAGTGCCACCACCGATCGAGTCGTACTGGCCGTCACCGGGCCGGTAACGCCGGTACTTCGCACAGCCGCAGAGCTGAACGCGGTCGACGTCACTGCCCGACCCGCCGATCTCGACGAACTGTTCCGCACCTACTACCGCGACGAACCAGCGGAGGCCCGTCATGACTAGCACCGGAGTGGCCGGCCTGGACCTGCGGCTACGTCGCCGGTCCGTCTACGGCTACACGATCGGCCTCGCCGCCTACGCACTGGTCATCGTCGCGCTGTACCCGTCGTTCCGAAGCGCCACCAGCCTCGACCAACTCCTCACCAACGACCCGACCATGGCAGCACTGTTCGGCGTCAGCGGGTCGCTCACCAGCCCGACCGGTTGGCTCAACGCCAACCTCTACGCGAATTTCGTGCCCCTCATCGTCCTTCTCATCACCATCGGTTACGGCGCTTCCTGCCTCGCCGGACAAGACGAGGACGGCACCCTCGCATTGGTCACGACCCTCCCGGTATCCCGCCGACGGGTCGTGACCGAGAAAGCGGCAGCGTTGACCGCGCTGTCGCTGCCCGCCGTCATCGCCACCATGGCCTGCGTCCTCATAGGGCGAGGCTTCGACCTCCACATCGGCGTCAGTGCCTTGGCCGGCATCACCCTCGGAGTACTGCTGCTCGGTGTGGACTTCGGCGCTCTCGCCATGCTCATCGGCGCCGCGACCGGCAGCCGCGGCACCGCACTCGGCATCACCCCGCCATCGCGGCCGCCGCCTATCTGATCAGCTCCCTCGCTCCCGTCGTGGCTTGGCTCGCTCCGGCGCGATTCGCTTCTCCCTTCTTCTATGCCGTCGGCGACGGACAACTCGACCACGGCCTCTCCGTCGCCTGGTTCGGCGTTCTGGCCGGCATCGCCCTCGCCGCCGTCACGGCAACCATCGCGGCATTCGACCGCCTCGATCTCCATTGACGCGCGCAACGACCGAGCTGGAATCCGAGCGATAGATGGGTCGTTGCCAGGAGACCGGACGCGCCCCGTTCAACGACCATGCCCGATCCACAGCTCCGGACCTCGTGGCACTCGTCAGCTGATCAACCGAAGTTCGATCATCGGGATATCAGGGGAGTTCTCATCGATCGGGGCACCAAAGGTGTTCTCGATCGCGGGCTTGAGAGCCTTCCAGGCTCGTCGATGGCGAGTGATGTAGGACCGCAGCGAGATCGCCGCCTCTTCCGGGCTCAGCTCGCGTGCCGTTATCGGCGACGCGATCCGCAGCCCGGTCCACACGCGAGCCGCGGGATTGGCTTGCAGGTTGCGGAACCATTGAGCGCGGGTTCCGAATCCGGACACCACCACATAGGCGTCGGGTTCCGGGTGGTCGACCACCTCCAGGACAACGTATCGGCGAGCGCCGGACTTGCGGCCGATGTGCTCGAGCATCAGCATGCGTGAGCCGAACACGAAGCCCAGTCGTGCCCGGTACAACCAGATGGGTGCGCGCACGAGCCGCCGATTGCGCAGGGCCGCGGTAGCCGCAGCGACGAGAGCGTCGCCGACCGCACTGGGCGACGCAGAAATTTTCGACATAACGAACCTTTCACGAAAGAGGTGACCGAAGGGAGGGTTTCGCCGACCGATCAGCCGTCCGGAGCGGATCCGTGATTCGCAATTCCGTGCTCGTAGACCGCCAGCACCTCGGCGCCCCAACGCTGCATGCCACTGGCCGACAGCAGTTCGAATCCGAGCACCTCGTTCAGACGGGGCCGCAACATCAGCACAGCGAGGTCGTTGACGAGCAGAATCGCGGCGCGAACCGCGGGATCCGGACCCGGCTCGACCGCGCCCGCCGCGGCCATACCGTCGAGCATGTCGCGGCTGAGCTCATACAGCCGCGCGAACAGCGCCGACCCGTCCGCCCCTCCGGCCAGCAACATGCGCCCGAGGTACACCGGAACTGCCGAGTCGGCGGGCAACTGTTCGATCACCAATTCCGCCAGACCGCGGGACCGGCCCGCATCGAAAACGTCCATGGTCTCCGGCTGGGTGACCTGCTCCAGCAGCGATCCGAAGACGGCGGCCACATAGTCGTCGACGACCTCGCGTAACCCGTCCTTGGACCGGTAATGGCGCATCACGAGGGCCGGCGAAACCGACGCGGCGGCGGCGATGTCGCGAATTGTCACCGCGTCGGGACCGCGTTCGGCGAAAAGACGCAGCGCTTCGTCGCGGATCCGGGCCCGCGCGGTGCGGTCGCCATCATCAGGTGAACGCATGTTTACAATAGTAAACGTTTGTTTACTGCCGGTCCAGTTCCTCCACCGCTGAGCGACGCAGTCGGCCGAGCCGACCGAGCGTTCCACGCGTTGCCGTTGCGTCCGCATGTCGCACTGAGGGTTTGCCCGAACGCTCGTCGGGTATGGCCGGTGCGTTGCTCGCATATGGCCGCGAACTCGCACGTCGCATCGACGAGACCCAGGAGCTGGCATGGCGGTATCGGAACACGCGACACTTCCCGTCGAGGCCCGCCGCCCGTTGCCCCCGCGAGTGAATCCCAAAGGCTCCGCCATCTGGAAGATCGTCACGACCACCGATCCCAAACTGATCGGCATCATGTACCTGGTCTCGGCGACCGCGTTCTTCCTCATCGGCGGCTTGATGGCCCTGCTGATGCGCGCCGAACTGGCCCGGCCCGGACTGCAATTCCTGTCCACCGAGCAGTACAATCAGCTGTTCACCCTGCACGGCACGATCATGCTGCTGTTCTATGCCACGCCAACGGTTTTCGGCTTCGCCAACGCGGTCCTTCCCCTGCAGATCGGCGCGCCCGATGTGGCGTTCCCACGACTGAACGCACTGAGCTACTGGCTGTATCTGTTCGGCGCGACGATCGCGACCGCCGGATTCGTCACCCCCGGCGGTGCCGCCGATTTCGGCTGGACCGCCTACACCCCACTCAGCGGGATCATCCATTCTCCCGGGGTCGGGGCCGACATGTGGATCATGGGACTGGCGATCTCCGGTCTCGGCACGATCCTGGGTGCGGTCAACATGGTCACCACGATCGTGTGCCTGCGCTGCCCCGGCATGACGATGTTCCGGATGTCGATCTTCACCTGGAACATCCTGGTCACGAGCCTGCTTATCCTGCTGGCCTTCCCCGTGCTGACCGCCGCCCTGATGGCGCTGGCCTTCGACCGGCACCTCGGTGGCCACATCTACGACGCCGCGACCGGTGGCCCGATCCTGTGGCAACACCTGTTCTGGTTCTTCGGCCACCCCGAGGTCTACATCGTCGCCCTGCCCTTCTTCGGCGTGGTCAGCGAAATCATCCCGGTCTTCAGCCGCAAACCGGTCTTCGGCTATCTGGCCCTCGTCTACGCGACGCTGGCCATCGGATCCCTATCGATGGCGGTATGGGCACACCACATGTTCGCCACCGGCGCGGTACTGCTGCCGTTCTTCTCACTCATGTCGTTCTTCATCGCGGTACCGACCGGAGTCAAATTCTTCAACTGGATCGGGACGATGTGGCACGGAACGCTGAGCTTCGAAACGCCGATGCTGTGGTCGATCGGCTTCCTCGTCATCTTCCTCTTCGGCGGCCTGTCCGGAGTCATCCTCGCCAGCCCACCCCTGGACTTCCACGTCACCGACACATATTTCGTCGTGGCGCACTTCCATTACGTATTGTTCGGCACCATCGTGTTCGCCACCTTCGGCGGCATCTACTTCTGGTTCCCGAAGATGACCGGCCGGCTGCTCGACGAACGTCTCGGCAAACTGCACTTCTGGACCACCTTCTTCGGCTTCCACATCACCTTCCTGGTCCAGCACTGGCTCGGCGCCGAAGGCATGCCCCGCCGATACGCCGACTACCTGCCCAGCGACGGATTCACCACGCTCAACACGATTTCCACCATCGGATCCTTCATCCTCGGCCTGTCGATGGTCACCTTCGTCTGGAACGTCTTCAAGTCCTACCGCTACGGCGAAGTCGTCACCGTCGACGACCCCTGGGGATACGGAAACTCACTCGAATGGGCCACCACCTGCCCACCCCCACGCCACAACTTCTACGAACTCCCCCGAATCCGCTCCGAACGCCCGGCATTCGAACTCCACTACCCGCACATGGTGGAACGGATGCGCACCGAATCACACGTCTTCCTCCACCGCACGCCGTCCGCCTACGCCCCGGCATCACCCGATGAGGCCGAAGCCGCCGAAACCACACCCCGCCCGCGGGAAGAGGAATAAATACTCATCGAGCTACTCGACACCACCGCCACCCCTACGAGAAACACTTGCACTGCCAACGATTTGCCGCCCGGAAGCGCATCTATCGGCTCGAGACACAGTAGCCGGGCATCCCGGACGCACCACGACCATCGCCAAATGCCAGCGACCGTTCGCCTACGCCGAGGTGCGGCAACCACTCCGGCGTGATCAATGCGCCGAACACCAGCAACGCGGCGAACTTGGTCCTCTCCGGCAAAGTGTCGATACGCTCTCGCGTAGCACCGCAGATGATTCGCTCTGGTTCGTCCCGTCGGCGAGATGCTGCGCGGCGACCACCCTGTCGCGTGTGGCAGCAACCGACGTGATGCTCAGTAGTCGTAGTCGTAGTCGACGCGACGGGACCTGTCGGCGCCGAGGCGGCGGAGATGGATGCGGCGAGTGAGCCGGATGACCGGACGGATGAGGAACTGCACCGACCCCACCAGAAACATCCATGTCGCGGCTGTCTGGGTGGACTCGAAGAAAAACAATATGCTGCCCACCACGAACCATACGGCGATCAGGACGTCGTTGACGATCAATGCGGTCTCGTAGCGGCCGTCGATGACGAGGGCTTCGTCGCCTATCACCAGTCGCACGGCCCGATCGGCTCGACCACTCATACCCAGCACAACCATCTCCTTCCGCTAGCACGCAGGCAGTACCCTCCTACGCACCCTTCCTTGCAACTTGCAACAGTGGCTCGACCGGGCAGTTGGGCGTTCAACGCCTGACCGGCGGTCGGTCAGGCGTCGCTTAGGTGGAGATCTATCACGACCTTCACATCGCCGGGTTCGCGGATAAACGCGTCGGCGAACCTCTCCAGCGGAACGCGACGCGAGATCAGTCGGCGCAACCACGCCACGTCGGCTTTCGCCAGATCGCGGGCTGCGGCGGCGTAGTGGTCGAGGTTGGCGTTGACCGACCCGACGACGGCGTTGTTCTCCAGGACGATTTCGCGGTTGAGACTGCCCGCGTCGAGGCGGAGTTGGTGGCTGGACGACACGCCTGTCAGGCAGACGATGCCGTAGTTGTCGGCCAGGGCGATGGCGTCGAAAGCGACCGAGGCGACGCCGGTGGCTTCGATGATGATGTCGGGGCGGGCCGCGCTGACGGCGTCGTCGATGCCACCGTAGTGATAGGTGGCGCCGAGTCCGGCGGCCAGATCGGGTTTGTGGCCTGTTGCCACACGGTCGACAATATGGACGTCGAGGCCGCGCTGCACGCCCAGCAGGGCGGCGAGCAGCCCGATCGGTCCCGCTCCGGTGATCAGGACGCTGCGTGGTTGGAACCAAGCGCGAGCACCGACTCGTTCCACTTGCTGCCATGCCTTGGCGACCACGGTGGTCGGTTCGAGCAGCATGCCGACATCGGCAAGCGCCGGGTCCAGCCGGACCGCGTAATCGGTTGGCACTGTCCAGCTCTCGCTCGCGTAGCCGTGCAGTTCCTTGATGCCGCGCTCGGTGTAGCGGCCGTTGCGGCACATGTCGAACTGGCCGTGGGCGCACGCGCCGCACGGCACCGGGTCGGGACGGCGCACCACCCCGACGACCAGATCGCCGGGCCGGAAGCCGCTGTCCGGCGGGGCGGTCCGGACTCGTCCGAGTGATTCGTGTCCGATCACAAGACGATCGCAACCGGTTGGCGCCCACCCGTATTCGCCGTCGGCGATTTCATGGTCGGTGCCACAAACTCCTACCGCGAGACCCGTTACGAGGAGCTCACCTTCGGCGGGTTCTGGATCGTCGACGGCGGTAACGTCGAGGGAATCCTTCTTACCGGGGACGACCGTGAGTGCACGCATGATCAGGTCCTCTCGCGGGCGGCGGTATCGAGCCCGCCGGATCGGGCTGTGTGGTCTCGCTCGGGCCGTGGAAGGAAGCATCGCGCCTACGGCGATCCGCCTTTCCTCCCGGCACAGCGCCGGTTTCGACAGCGCCTCGCGCTGCAACAGCGCCGGAGGCCCGAATGCCGGACGCGGAGTGAGAGATTCTCCTAGGAGCATGTAAGGACGAGGCTCTGTCGCGTGCGATCGAATCCGTTCGGACGTAACGTGCCCGCACGCGGGTGGTGCGGGCACGGACTGACGGTCGGACTACCGGGCAGCCATGTGGCGCTGCGCAGCCGTCGATGACGTCGACCGTCGACCTATCGTCGCTCCGGCGGCAAGCATGCCGGTAGCGGCCAGGCCGAGCGCGGTGATGACACCACCGGTCCAGAGATTGTTCCAGAGCACGGCCGTGGAGTGCGGGCCGATTACCCATGGCGTGACCAACATCCATACGCCCATCACCACCAGCGTCCAGCTCAGGCGGTGGCACCGTTGCGGCGCGGCCACCAGCGACAGACCCACGACAGCCACCGCGATGCCCACGATCACATTGATCATCGCCAACCGGGACAAGCCGCCCGCGGCTCCGGCGACCGGAAACGGGGTGACCGCCCATGGCGAGATCGCCAGATACAACCCGGCCAGCAGCACCAGGCCGTCGACCACGACTGCTTGCGGTCCGGCGAGGATCCTGTCGTGCCGCTCCCGAATCTCCGCAGCGTCCGGATGTTCGGTGAAATCCAGGTGTCGCGACACATCGGCCATGACAAACACCTTCTTCCTCTCATCGACCTCCCCCACCCTGTCGAGCAGGGATATTTTGCGGCTACCCAATCCAATGCGCGTCTACCGCAGGTGGCGGCTGCGGCCGGGCGATCGTGTGCTCGGCACTCGAGGCCGCGACCACGCGATTTCCCCGCTCAGTAACTTTCCCTCGGCGTGCCCGCGATCCGCTCCCATCCGCGGAGGACGTCTATCCGACCGCGACGGCCATGGACCGCAACGCTGAACACGGAATATCCGGTCCAGTGTCAACCCCATGGTCAGCGTGATCTGATCTGGTTCGGCGTCGCGTTGGTCGCCCGCAGGGGCTTCAGGGGATACTGCGACGGGCCGACGGGGTACCGCAGCCCGACTGTACGGGCGCGGGCGAATCTCTGGCGGCGAGGACCACACGAAATTTGTCGATGGTGGCGAGACATTCTGGTTGCCCCGCGGTCTTGGCTGCCCCCCGCGAACAGGTATGAAGTTCCTTCGAGCTACCCGATACTCTCGCCACGCCCGCGAGAAGCACTTGCGCTGTCACTGGGTTTGCCACTGGGAAGCGCGTCCATCGGCTCGACACGCAGTAGCCGGGCGATAGGAACGTCGGTTGAGGAATGCGCGATGATCGACAGTGCGATCGTCACCGCCACCAGGTCGAAGACTTTCTCGCTGTCGGGTATTCCGGACTGTAGCGCGAGCAGCCCATAGATAACCGATGCGAAACCCTTCGGGCCGAACCATGCCGCTGCCGCGCGCTCGGTCCCCGGCAATCGCGTCCTCAGCAGTGAAATCAGCATTGCCGCCGGGCGTACCACGAAGATCGCCAAAAATGCCAGTGACCATCCGCCTACGCCGAGATGCGACAACCGATCCGGTGTGATCAATGCGCCGAACACCAGCAACGCGGCGAACTTCGTCGTCTCCGACAGCAGGTCCCCGAACGGCTCGAATTGTTCGGCCGCCACATGGTCGAGCGTAGCGAGTGTGGACCCGGCGGCGAACGCGGCGAGGTATGGATTGGCGTGGGTGAGGTCGCACACCGCATACAGGGTGATCGCAATCGCCAACGGGCCCAACGCTTGCAGGCGCGGCTCTGCGGTCAGGACCCGCGATCGCCACGCCAACGCGACGACGGCCGGTATTGCGATGCCGAGCACGATACCGAGCACCAGCTCCAGCGCGATATGGCCGAGCTCAGAATGTTCGTGCGCGGCAGTGGCGAGGAAGATCAGTACGAACGGCAGTGCGAGACCATCGTTGAGACCGGATTCGACGTTGAGCAGTCGACGCAACCGCAACGGCACGTCGGACCGGCCGACGATGGCCGAGGCGAACACCGGGTCCGTCGGCGACAAAATGGCTCCCAGCAAAAACGCCGTGGCCCAATCCAATCCGGCCAGCCAATGCGCCGGCAGTGCGATCAGCACCATCGTCAACGGCATACCCAGCCCCAGCGCACGACCCGACAGCCGCCACCCGGATCGCAGCGCCGGAAGATTGGCACGCTGACCGTCGGTGAAAAGCACCGTGAACAGCGCGACATCGGCAAGAGTGATCACCAGCGGATCCTCAGGCGAAATCGTCACCCAGCCGAAACCACCCTGCCCGATCACCGCACCGGCGACCAGGAACAACAAGGCCGTCGACAACACAGTCCGAGCCGCAAGCCCCGACAGTGACACACTCACCAACAACACCAGCCCGAACGCCAGCACCAGCGTCATCCAGATCCCGCCCGTCGCAACGCTCTCACGCAGCACCCGCGGATTCGGGACTACGCCGCCGACCAGACTTCCCGGCACACCGGCACCCAAGATGCCCCATGCTGCGACACACCGCCAAATCCACGACCATAATGAGCACGGATGGACCACGGCGAAGCTGTCAATTCGGCCCCTCGAAGCCAGCCGGCCGCGGCGCTTCGGACACCCTTCCCATCAGCTCGTCCGCGCGTGCTCAGCTGACAACCGTTGATCGGTGGTGCTTCACCCTCTTATCCGCATCGTCACGCTCGCGCCATGGCTCGATAAGTGCGCGTGTCTCCTGGACCGTATTCTCCTGGACCGTATAGGGATAGAAGTCCTGCATTCACGTTCGACTACGATGATCTCGTCTGAACCGACGCGGCACCAGGTCGTCCCGATTTCATTCCCTTGGAGACCGCCAGACGGTTGCCCAGGGAATTGGCGGAGAAGGCTTGCGCGCCCAAGCAGCTCGCCCTTATCACAATTGGCACTGAAGAACCGATTTTCCATGCCCACCCCTCTGCGCCCGCGAAAAGCGGTGCGATACCAGGGTTTCAGCGACTCACCACGGCAGGTGATACAGGGTGAACGGGAACTGAATTAATCAAATCTGGGCGTTCACCGTCTGTTGGCTGCAGTGGACTGTAATTCCACCGTCCCAGAACCACTCTATATCGAGGTCCGCAGAAAATGATGATGAGGAAATTCGCCGCGACCGCCGCCATGCTGGTCGCCGCCGTCGGCGTCGCGGCCGGTACCGCGAACGCCGACCCCGCCGCCCCCGCGGCGCCCGAGAGCGTCCACTACAAGGCAAGCGTCGTCGACGACGGCAAAGCGGTCATCAAGACCGACAGTGGCTCGATCGTCAACGAAGACGGCATGCTCAAGATCAAGGCCGCCAACGGCACCGCGCTCGCCGGCACCCCCCTGAACTTCCGGGTCAACGACTTCGAGTTCCCGATCGCCGCCGACATCTCCGGCAATACCGCCATCCTGACCCCGCAGCTGGATCTGCAGCACGCGGTCTACAAGCCGGTCGCCCTGCCGTTCGAGGACTCCGCTCCCTGGAAGACCCCCTACGACCGTGAGACCGCCGCGTTCAACCGGCTGAAGGACACCATCGGCACCGGTGCCACGATCGGTGCCCTCACCGGTGCCATCGGTGGCGCGGTCATCGGCTGCGTCGCGGGCGCTGCCATCGGCCTCGTGGCCACCGGTGCGCTGGCCGCCCTGTTCGGCCTCGGCCCGCTCGGCGGCTGTGTCGCCGGCGCCGCCGCCGTCGGCTTCCTCGGTGTGCTCGCCGGGCAGATCTTCATCACCGCCCCGGTCGCCATCGGCGCCGCGATCCAGTACTTCGCCACCATCAACGCCCCCTTCAAGCCGGCACCGTCCAAGTAACCGACGGTACCGACCTTGCACGCCGAAACCCGGCCCTACGCTTTCGAATCGCAACAGAGGCAATAGAACCGGGCCATGACGATGCCGGCGAACGCGGCCTGCACCCACCGACACGATCGGCGGGATCAGCGAAACTCTGAAAGCGGGCGATTCCGTGTTCTTCCAGGCCGACGCGGACCACGGTTTCGCCAACCGAACGAACGACCCTGCGAATACATCATGGTCATCTCGCGCAGGGCCTGATCGGCCGCGGCAATCCTCTTCGAGATGCGGGCCTACCGTGGGCGGCCACGCCGGCCGCCCACGGGGTGCGGATCACCGACGGGCCAGCCACTCCTCGAGCCCGATCTGCCCCAGTTGCGCACCCGGGGCAGGCAGTAGGCTCTCATGCTCGAGCAATGTGCCGAAGTACTGTGCCCGCGGATCGGCGATCACCTCGCGCCGATCCGACCGCGCGGTCAGCACTGTCCGGATCCACTGGTCCATACCGAAGACTTCCGGGCCCGCGACCTCGACGATGCCGTTGCGCGGCGAACCGGCCGCGGTCTTGCCGACCATCGCCGCCACTTCCTCGGAGGCGATCGGCTGTACACCGCCGCCGGGCAACCGAACCGTGCCGTCGACCGTCGCGGAATCGGCTATGCCACCGGCGAATTCGAAGAACTGCGTGGCGCGCACGATCGAGTAGGGCAGGCCGGATGCCTTGATCAGTTCCTCCTGCGCGACCTTGGCACGCAGGTATCCGGAGTCGGGCAGCCGATCGCAGCCCACCACCGACAGCGCGACATAGTGGCCGAGACCGGCCTCCCCCGCCGCGCCGAGCAGGTTCGTGGTGGCGGTGCGGAAGAAGGTCATGACGTCGTCGTCGGCGAACGACGGCGAATTGGAGACGTCGACCACGGCCTCGGCACCGTACAGCACCTCCTTCACCCCCTCGCCGGTGATGGTGTTCACCCCACTGCGGGGTGAGGCCGCAACCGCCTGGTGGCCGTGTTCACCCAGTCGAGCCACAACTTTGGAGCCGATCAAGCCGGTACCGCCGATGACGACGATCTTCATGGTTGTCCCTTCCGTTCGAATGCGCTCTTCAGGGCCATCGAGCTCCCCTGCATCATGGACAGGACTGCCGGGATTTTCGTGACAATCACCGATTCGGGCCGCCCACCGGGGCGCCTGGCACCGCGCGGGCCGATACCCGAGGTGGCCGCCATACCTTCGGAAAGCAACTGGGGGCCGGAGTTCCCCTCCGAATCCGGCCCCCAGTTCATGACGCGGTCGGTCCGCGGTGATTCCGGGTCGGTTGATTTCGGGCACGGCCGCGCCGGCGGGGGGATGAATCGCTCCGGCGGGATGCGGCCGTACCGAGGCCCGGTGCCGGGCACGAAGAACGCGGCGAAACGGGCGCGGGAGGGTGTTGCGGGATGCGGCGGGGCCGATCACCGGCACGGTGTCGGATGCTCATTCTTCGCCTCACCTGCTGATCGCACTACTCGGCTCGGCGGACAGACGGATACCAGGGGTACACCTGCCGTGCGAGCTTCTCGCGTCCAGTCAGGGGAATGAGCCGCCCAACTTGAGTCCAGCAAATCATGTGGGTGTGACATGTCGCAATTCCGCTACATGTGACGGTCGGTTTCCCACAACTCACGAGGCCGGTCGGAAAAAGGCGGAGGTCGCTCCCCCGCGGCGCGGGTTCGTGTCTCCGGTCTCCTCGCATGGCAATCGACTGCCCCGGCGTGTTTGAGTGGGACCCATGGATTGCTCGAGTGCCGCGCTGCCGCTGGATGCGTTGCCGTACCCGCCGGGACGGCTGCCGATCATCGGCGATGTGGCCAGTGTGGACCGGCACCGGCCGACCCAGCACGAGCTGAAACTCGCCCAGGGCGGGCTGGGCCCGATCTTCCAGCGGAAATTGCTCGGCACCCGCCTCGTCATCGTGGCCGGGGGGCACCTGGCGGCGCAGTGCAACGACGAGTCGGCCTGGGGTCGCGTGCTGCTGGGGCCACTGGCGAAGCTGCGGCCGCTCGCCCCGCACGGGATGTTCACGGCGAGTTCGCGCGATCCCCTGTGGGGGCAGGCGCGGCGCATCCTCACTCCGGGATTCGCGCAGGCCGCGATGCGTACCTATCACGATGCGATGGCCTCGGTCGCCGACGATCTGGTGACCGAATGGGCGGGCGCGGGCGGTGCGAGCGTGGACGTCCACTCGGCGATGACCCGCGCCACCCTCGAGGTGATCGCGCGCGCCGGATTCGGCCGCGACCTGGGGTTGTTCGATCCCACCGCCGCGGACACCGATTCACACCGGTTCGTCCGGGAACTCGGCAGCACATTGCAATGGGCCTCGGAGTCCACGAACGACATCCCCGTCATCGGCCATGTGCGAGAGGCGTTGCGGGCCCCGGCCGTGCGCCGCGACATCGCCTCCCTGCAGCAGTATGTGGATCAGTTGATAGCGGACCGGCAGCGCGAAAACAACACCGGGGCAACCGATCTACTCGGCCTGATGCTGACAGCGGCGGATCCGGAAACCGGGGAACGGCTGCCGGCGGCCAACATTCGTGATCAGACCCTCACCTTCCTGATCGCCGGGCACGAAACGACCGCGGCCCTGCTGGAAGTGGCCCTGCACCACCTCGCGCGCAACGCGGACCATCAGAGCCGCATCCTCACCGAGATGCCCTCGCGGACAACAACCGGTCTCGACTATGACGATGTGTCCCGGATGCGGTTCACCCGGCAATTCCTCAACGAATGCCTGCGACTGTGCCCGCCCGCCCCCGGCTATTTCCGGATCGCGCGCACCGATCAGAATCTCGGCGGCTACCGGATTCCCGCCGGGCGCGCCGTTTTCGTGCTCGCACTGGCCGCACAGCGTGACCCGCAGGTGTGGGGCGCAGACGCCGAGAACTTCGACCCGGGCCGCTTCGACTCCGCCGCCCTGCGCGCCTTCCCCGATCGATTCTTCCAGCCGTGGGGCACCGGCCCACGCTCCTGCATCGGGCGGGCGTTCGCGCTGCACGAGGCGACGCTGATGCTCGGCCGACTGGTACACGCCTTCGATCTGCGCACCACGTCCAGCGCACCGCTCACCCTGCGCGAGCGCGGGACATTGCGCCCCGAACCGTTCGAATTGACCGCCCGCGGCCGCGCTGTGCCCGCCACGACCAAGAGTTGAGTGTTCCCCGATGTCATGGTTTCTCATCGAGGCCCTGGGGCCACTGGATACCCCGATGACCATTCTCGCCAAGGACGGCGAACGCCGCGACTGGGTTTCGTTGCGTTCCCTGCAGCGCAACGAGGGGGTCGATGCCGGTGATCTGACCGATCGGGTTCGCCGATCCGGTTCGGTGTCCGATCAGATCGTCGCCGGCCGCGGTGGTCAACACCGCGTCCGGGCCGTGCCCGTGCTCGGCCCCGAGGGCGAGGTGTACGCCCTTCAGTTGTGGATCGGCGCACCGGACGAATCCGTTCCCGATCCCCGGCCGGCCGCCGGAATCGGTTGGTACGCAGGAGATCTCCAGGTCCAGCAGCGCCTCGAATCCTGGATGATGAGCACCGACGACGCGGACGGATTCAAACGCGTGCGCTCACCGGGCGAATTCTTCCGCAAGGTCGTGAAATTCGATGACGCCACCGCCCTGATCGCGCTCGGCACGAACCCCGAGGCCGATGCCCGGTTCACCTCGAACATCGTCGTCCTGCACGACAACGGGCATCTGATGAACTGGCAGATCTTCGCCCGCGGCCGCACCGATCTGGACCGGCACGGCCTGCGCGGCCTGACACACGATGCCTCCGACGTCGAGCCGCCCGCCCTCGGACCGCACGAGGCGCTGGGCCTGACCGACGAGCCCGGCCCGGACGCACCCGCCGCCGCCCTGATGGCGTTCCCGCCGTCGGGCGCCCCGCTCATCGCACAATGGATCGGCCATGTGCCCACCTGGATCGACTGGCAACGCGAGGGCGACGCCGAACTGATCCACCGTGAGGACTGGGCGGCGGTGGCCAAGACCGCGGTCATGCTGCAACCCGGCCTGCCCGGCACCAAGGCCGTCACCGCGGCCCGCTTCCGCGCCCACACACCGAGCGGCTGGCAGCCGGTCACCATCACCTCCCGCCGCTACCCCGGCGAGGTAGGAAACCGGTTGCACATCGTCCGGATCGCCCGGGCCGAATAGGGCAACCACCGGCAGCCACCGCGAGGTACCGGAAGAAACGGGCTGGCTAGGCTCGAGGGCAACTGTTCACAACCGGGAATCGACCATGGCCGACTACGCACACACCGATCACGCCGGCAAGGGCCGGGCCGAGAAGGCGCGGCGGCTGGCCGCGTACCTGTGGCAGCGCGCCATCTCGGGCGCGGATCTGGCGGCGATGCCGTCCGCGACCCGGCGCAAACTCGCCCGCGCCGCGGATGCCAATCCACCGAGTACCGATGAGACCTGGACCCTGGTCGCGGCGCTGCTCGACGAGAAAGATGCCTGGGCGGCCCGGAACCCGCAGCACGCTGCGGCCCGCCGCGATTTCGCCGACGAGAAGATCCTGTGGGTCAAACCGCCGGTCACACCGTGGCTCACCGGTGGCGGCGAAAGACCCGGCGCATCCTCTTGACAGCAAGAAATGAATAAGAGTTCACTCCTTGGATGACCGACTACGAGAATCACTCCGGCACCCGCCCGGCCGCGTGGCGCGAGGATCTGAGCGGCGGAGCGGATTCGTTGTTCGCCGACCGTCCCGATCCCGAGGACGGCCCCGCGTATCGCACCCTCACCTATGAGGTGACCGGACGGATCGCCCGCATCACCTTCGACAGGGCCGATCACGGCAACGCGATCACCGCCGACACCCCGATCGAATTGGCCCATGCGGTGGAGCGAGCCGATCTCGACCCCCGGGTGCACGTAATGGTGGCGTCCGGTCGCGGGAAGGGCTTCTGCGGCGGCTACGACCTGTCGATCTTCGCCCAGAACGGCTTCTCCCCCACTGCCGGTACCGCATCCACCGCGGGCACCGTCCTCGATCCGGTCGTACAGGCACGCAATCACAATCCTTGGGGCACTTGGGATCCCATGGTCGACTACCAGATGATGAGCAGGTTCAATCGAGGATTCTCCAGCCTGCTGCACGCGAACAAGCCGACCGTCGCGAAACTGCACGGCTTCGCCATCGCCGGTGGCACCGATATCGCACTGTTCTGCGATCAGATCATCTGCGCCGACGACACCAAGATCGGCTACCCGCCCACCCGGGTGTGGGGTATCCCGGCGGCGGGTATGTGGGCACACCGGCTCGGCGATCAGCGGGCCAAACGACTGCTGTTCACCGGCGACTGCCTCAGCGGCAGGCAGGCCCAAGAGTGGGGGCTCGCGGTGGAATCCTGTCCGGCCGACGAGCTCGACGACCGCACCGAACAACTGCTGCAACGGATTTCGCAGATGCCGATCAATCAGCTGATCATGGCGAAACTGGCACTCAACAGCGCGCTGCTGGCCCAGGGCGTGGCCAATTCGAGCATGGTCGGCACCGTCTTCGACGGTATCTCCCGCCACACCCGGGAGGGTTACGCCTTCCAATTGCGTTCGTCCACCACAGGTTTCCGCGAGGCCGTGCGCGAACGCGATGAGCCGTTCGGCGATTGGAAGCGAGCCCGGTTCGAGTCGCCCGGCGACTGACCGGTCAACCGAGATCGGTCTCGCGCTCGGCCTCGGCGGCGACCTTCGCCGCCAGCGACCGAACGGCGCGCGCCTCGGCCGGACTGAGCCGATCGACGAACAGCCGCCGCACCAGTTCGACGTGATGTGGCGCGGCCTGCTCCAGCGCCCGCCGCCCCGCGTCGGTGAGGCACACCAGGCGACCGCGCGCGTCGTCGGCGGCCGTGCTGCGCCGCACCAGCCCGCGGGTGTCCATTCGTGCCAGATGCTTCGACAGCCGGCTCTTGTCCCAGCAGATCTGCGCACCGAGATCGCGCGCCCGCAACGTAGCCTCCGGCGCCGCCGACAAAGTGACCAGAATCTCGTAATCGGAGACCGACAGGCCGTCGCGGGCCAGTCCCGCCGACATCGCCGCATCCAGCCGCTGCCGCAGCCTGATGAACGCCGACCAGGTCTGTTGCTCCTGATCATCCAACCATCGCACCATGGGAATGATCCTATCGAGCTATTGGTTGACATGGACACGAACCGCCCGAGGAGGACACATGCCAGCGATCACCGTCGACGACATCCTGGTACTGCCGCGGCTGCCGCGTCCCGAGACGACCATGCGGCAACGGCCGGTACGCACCGTGACCACCGCGCACAAACAGCTCGAAGGCGCCGGTTTCGAGGTACGGCGGCCGTTCCCCAGCCTGGATGTGCGCACGGCCGATCCCTTCATCCTGCTCGACCATATGGGCCCGGTGGCCTACGAACCGTACGAGGCGAAGGGCGCGCCGTGGCATCCGCACCGCGGCTTCGAAACCGTCACCTACATGCTCGACGGCACCATGGTCCATCACGATTCCAACGGCGGCGGCGGAGTGATCTCCGAGGGCGACACCCAGTGGATGACGGCCGGGTCCGGAATCCTGCACGACGAACTCCCGGCCGAGGAGCTCGTGATCTCCGGCGGGGTGTTCCACGGCATCCAGCTGTGGGTCAATCTGCCGCGCTCGATGAAGATGGCCGATCCGCGATACCAGGATCTGCGCGCGAGTGAACTGAAGCTGGTCACCTCCCACGACGGCGGTGCGCTGGTTCGCATCATCGCCGGTGCGGTCGGCGGTTTCGAGGGACCGGGGTCGACCTACACCCCGATCGCCTACGCGCACGCCTCCGTCAGCCCCGGCGCGCGCCTGGAAACGCCGTGGCCGCAAGACTTCACCGCGATGGTGTACATCCTGTCCGGCAGCGGATCCGTGGGCGCGGAGGGCCGCCCACTGACAGAGGGGCAACTGGCCGTCCTGGGACACGGTGATGCCATCGCGGTCACCGCCGGCGACCATCAGGACGGCCCGACCGGTCAGCTGGAAGTGCTGCTGCTCGGCGGCGCGCCGATTCGGGAGCCCGTCGTGCAGTACGGGCCGTTCGTCATGAACAACAAACAGGAAATCATCGATGCCGTAACGGATTTCGAGGCCGGGCGAATGGGACATATTCCGGCCGAGCACATGACGGGCAAGCGGTTGGGCGAATAAGCGGCTCTCGGCCGCCCGGTTGACAACGACGGCCGCCATCGAAACAGTAGACTCGGCGGTTCCCGGCCCTCCACTGCGGGGAGTGCGGCCGGTCCCGTCGTATCAACCGCAGCTGACATCGAGGATTACATGAACGTTCGCAGGCTTTTCGTCACCGGCGCGGGCTTGATCACCCTTGCCGCCCCGATCGTCCTTACCGCTCCGGCCGCTTCGGCCGATGCCTTCATCCCCACCGGCTCGGCCGGCACCGGATCGTCGGGTATCGATGACGCCATCGGCGCCACCGGGTCGTCGGGACTGACGCAGACCGGTTCGGCGGACGGCACGTTCAAGAACTGTGACGAGGCCCGGGCCGCGGGTCGTGCACCGCTGTTCCGCGGTGAGCCCGGCTACTCGCCGCACCTGGACCCCGACGGCACCGGCATGGCCTGCCCGACCGCCTAGTCATCGAAACGCACGGAACCCGGTGTGACATCGTCACACCGGGTTCCGTTGTCTGTAGGCCTCAGCGGCGGAACAGCCGCACCAGCACCAGCGCACCGACGAGAGCGCCCGCACCGATCAGGCTGTACTTCACCTTCGGCTGGTTCAGCTTCGCCAGGACCACCTGCTTGCTGTTGTGGGCGATCCGCTGCGGGTCGGCCCGCACCGCGAGTTCGTCCAGTGTGCTCGCGAGCCGGTTTCGCGCGGCATCGATCTCCCGCTCGATGTGCTCGGTATCCCTCGCCACGTTATGTCTCCTGTTGTCTGTCGGTCGTGTAGGTCGCTGGGCGTCGAGTGTATCCGCCGCCGCAGATGTCACGCCCTGTGTCACATCCGTCGGCTAGCGTGCTGGGCATGACCGACAATCACAAACCGGCGGCAGACGCGAAGGGCCCGGAGGAGGCAGCCCGCGCAAAGACGGAGGGCACCGCGGCCGCCGCCCACAAGCTCGGCCCCGGCGATCCCGCGCCGGATTTCACACTGCCGGACGCCGACGGTAAACCGGTTTCGCTATCGGACTACCGCGGCCGCAAGGTGGTCGTGTACTTCTACCCCGCCGCCAACACCCCCGGCTGCACCAAGCAGGCCTGCGACTTCCGCGACAACCTGGCCGAGCTGAACGAGGCCGGTCTCGACGTCATCGGGATCTCACCGGACAAACCGGCCAAGCTCGCGAAATTCCGGGACAACCAGAACCTGACCTTCCCTTTGCTGTCGGATCCCGATCGCGAAGTCCTGCAGGCATGGGGCGCGTTCGGCGAGAAGATGATGTACGGCAAGCGCATCACCGGCGTCATCCGGTCCACCTTCCTCGTCGATGCCGAGGGCAGGATCGAGGTCGCACAGTACAACGTGCGCGCCACCGGGCATGTTGCGAAGCTGCGCCGCGATCTGTCGGTGTAGAGGTACGGACCGCCGAGGGGTCCCGGGACGGTTGTCCCGGGACCCCTCGGCATCGGCGGCAGCTCAGTCGCGCCCGGGCACCATCGTCGTCACCCACCGCAGGGTCAGCCGCCAGTGGTTGTCCCACCAGTCGTTGAATTCCGCGGTACCGATCGGCGGCGGCGCGGACTCGCCGGGGAACAACAGGGTGCCGTCGGGTGCTCCGACCGGCTCGCGGGGCGTCGGCACCACGGACTTCTGTTGCTGTTGCGACGCACCCGAATCCGGGGTCTCTTTCACCAGCTGCTTGGGCTCACCGCCGGGATCGGACCCGCGCAGCCCCAGCATGGCTCCCCCGTCCGGACCCCAGCTCGCGGCGGAGGTATCGGAATTCGCGGAACTGTCCGGGGCGGCGTGACGCGGACCGGACGAATGGATGCCGGGCTGCTGCGGACCCGGCAGCTCCGGAATCGAGTCCGCCGCAGGCAGTCCCGGCTCTGGGCGCGCATGCCGCGGCCCCTGCTTCCCCTCGGCCGTAGTGCGTGCGTCCGCCAGGCGTGTGGTGGCATCCGAGCGCGGATGATCGGTGAACTCGTGGATACCGCCGAGCGTGAGGCCACCGGCCAGCACACTCGCGGCGGCGACCACCGCTACCGAATTGCGTGAGATCCCCGCGGATTCGGCCGGAAGCACCGCGAAGGACTCCGGCTGCACGACCAATGCCGCCCCGACCGCGGAACCGGCCACGCCGACAGCGCACGGAATCACCGGCGCCTCGAAATCGGCCGACAGCACCGCGGACATACCCGGCCGTCCCGCGGCGGCGCCGACCACGACCACCGCGCTGGGCCGGACCCCGGCCGCGTCGAACTGATCCCAGGCGGCCGCGACACCGGGCTGTATCGAATCCTCGGAGACGAATCCGGCGGTAGTCGCGGTGGCCGCCACCACCCGGTCGCGATGCGGCGAGATGAGCGAGAACCCTTGATATCCCGGTGTCAGCTCGCATACGAGCAAGTGCTCGAATTCGGTAGCCCAGGTCATCGCGCGAGCCAGCGCGAGATGCGCTGATTTGGCCGACACCAGCGACGCTTCGTACCACTGCCCGGCCGCGAGACCGCTGACCACCGCGCGACGGCCGGCCGCATCGCGATAGCCGACCGCGGCACCGGCGATCTCGTACTCGTCCCCGACATCCCGGACATCCCGGACGAGTGCGTCGAGCATGGATTCGATCAGCGCCGGAATACCGGCCGCCGATCCCGGACCACGCGCTGCCACATCGAGTTCGGCCACGCGATGCGCGAGCACCCGATCGACGAGTTTGCCGCTTCCGCCGCGCAGAGCCACCGCGTCCACACGGTCGCGAGCGATCGAAGCACCGAGAGTCACAACAGGTCGAACCACCAGAGATCAAGCCTTCCGTGTGCAGGTACCGCGCCGGAGAAGCCGCGCCGAGCAGCGGTTCAACGCCGCAGCGGGGAATGGATCGGATATCGACAGACCCCCGCCGATGTAGATCTACTCGGTATGTGTTCGTCACCACATCCGGCGTGGATGGGTTATGAATCCGGCCGAATCGCAGACGTCGACACAGCAGTCGTGTGTCATCCACATGTCGCTACGGCTAGCCTGGAGGTTGTGGTGGAAGCGCGCACGGCACCGAGGTCGAACCGACGCCCTGACCCGGCGTTGGAGTTGCAGGACGACCCACAGGAGTTGATGCCGCGCCGACGCCCCACCCAGGAACGGAGCAAGCGCAAATTCGACGCACTGCTGCAGTCGTCGCGAGAACTACTGGTCGAGGTCGGATTCGAATCGTTCACCTGTGAAGAGGTCGCCGCGCGCGCGGAGGTCCCGATCGGCACCCTGTACCAGTTCTTCGCCAACAAGTATGTCATCGTCTGCGAGCTGAATCGCCAAGACCTGGTGGCCGTTTCCCAGGAGCTGGCCGACTTCCACGGCGAGATCCCGTCGATGGACTGGCTGCGCCACATGAACAAACTCGTCGACCATCTGGCCGATCTGTGGATGACCGATCCGTCGCGACGCGAGGTATGGCTGGCGATGCAGTCGACGCCGTCGACGCGTGCCACCGGCGCCATCCACGAGAAGGAATTCGCCGAGGCCGTCCAGCAGATGCTGCGCCCGCTGATGCCGCGCACCCCGCGCGTGCGGCGCTCGATGATGGCCCAGGTGCTGGTGCACGTGGTCTATTCGATGCTGAATTTCTCGGTGCAGGACGGTCTGAGCCACGAGGCGGCCGTCGCCGAACTCAAGCGGCTCATGGTGGCGTATCTGCTGATCGCGGAGAAGGAATCGCGCGCGGGCTGAACCCTGTCGCCGCCGCGTTCCGTTGTTGCCGCGTTCCGTCGTTCCGACGAAGACCGGAACCGGTGCGACGCGTGAGCGAGACGTCGCCGGTTCCGGCCTTCGCAGGAGCGACGGCAGCGGCCGGGCACTCCCGAGACCGCCGAGGCGTCAGGAGTTCTCGATCAGATCCGCCAATTCACCCGGATCCTCGAGGACGACCATCGCGGCGGCCATATCGCCGTCATGCGTGATCGACAGGTGCACCCGTACCCGGGGCAGGAATTCCGCTGCCAGCCCGTGCAATTTGATGCTGGGCCGGCCCCAGGCGTCGTTCACCACCTCGATGAGCGGATACGGGTTGTCACCGATCTGCGGGCTGCGGGCGAACCGGGAGGTGGCCCAAGCCTTGAGCACGGCCTCCTTGGCCGCCCATCGCGCCGCGAAACTGCGTGCGGGGTCGGTGCCCTTGCTCTGGCAGTAACGCCGCTCACCCGCGGTGAAACTCTCCCGGAGCATGGTGGTTCCGGTCCGTTCGAGCTGTTCGGCGAATTCGGAGATGGTTACCAGATCCAGGCCGATACCGAGGATGGTCATGAATCCGAAGATACGGATTCAGCGGGCCATCATCGGTATCGGCTGGTCGTTACCGGGGAGTTGTTACTTGGCGGCGTCCCGATCGGCCGCCAACTCGCCTGTCCCGCAAGAGCCGTGCGCCAGGTACAGGCCCTCGGCGCCCAGACGCGCGGTCGACGACAGCAGCACATCGGCCTCGAGCTGGCGAACCTGCTTGGCCGGGGTGCCTTCCCCGCCCAGACGGCGATCGGCCGGCCGCTCGTAGAGCGGCTCACCACCGCACATCGCCTCCACCAGCCGCTGCCGGCCCGCGAGGCGACGCTCCTCGGCGCGGCGCAGGTAGTCCTCGCGACGCTGGGGGTCCAGCGCCTCGACGAAGGCCTGCGGATGCACGACCGCGAGCAGACCGGAGACGTGTCCGAAACCGAGTGAGGTCACCAGACCGGCCTTGAGCGCGAACCGATCTCCGAATCGCAGCGGCTGCCGCGCCCACACCAGATGCGGGTACTCGGCCATCTTCTCGTCGACGCAGTCGAGGCTGCGGTTCGGCGGAATCACGCCTCGTTCGAGCACCTGGCACAGCCCGATCAGCTGGAAGGCGGCCGCACCGCCCTTGGCGTGACCGGTCAGCGACTTCTGCGAGACTACGAACATCGGCGCGCCTTCCGAACGCCCCAGGGCGGCCGCCAATCTTTCGTGCAGCTCCGATTCGTTGGGATCGTTCGCGGCGGTGGAGGTGTCGTGCTTCGAAATGACCGACACCTCGTCCGCCGATACACCCAGCTTGCGCAGTTGCGCGGCCAGTTGCGATTCCGCGCCGCCGCGGCCCGCACTCAGCGCACCCAGACCCGGAGCCGGAATCGAGGTGTGCACACCATCGGCGAAGGACTGCGCGAAGGCAACGACACCGAGCACCGGCAGGCCGAGTTCGGCGGCCACGTCACCGCGGGCCAGCAGAACCGTTCCGCCACCCTGGGATTCGACGAATCCGCCGCGACGGCGGTCGTTGGCCCGGGAGAAGTAGCGGTCGCTGATGCCCTTGGCGCTCATCGCGGCCGAGTCGGCGGTCGCGGACATGTCACCGAAGCCGACGATGCCCTCGATACCCAGATCGTCGTAGCCACCGGCCACTACGACCTCGGCCTTACCGAGCCGGATCTTGTCGACACCCTCCTCGACCGACACCGCCGCGGTCGCACACGCCGCGACCGGGTGGATCATGCCGCCGTAGCTGCCGATGTAGGACTGAACCACATGGGCCAGCGCGACGTTCGGCAACGCCTCCTGCAGGATGTCGTTGGCCCGCGGCTCACCGAGCAGATTGTCGATGTAGAGCGAACGCATCGACGACATACCGCCCATGCCGGTGCCCTGGGTGTTGGTCACCATCGCCGGGTGCACCCAGCTCATCAGTTCCGCCGGGCTGAAGCCGCTGGACAGGAACGCGTCGACGGTGCAGACGATGTTCCACAGCGCCACCCGATCAACCGAGCTCGCCATATCGGGCGAGATACCCCAGCGGGTCGGATCCCAGCCCTGCGGGATCTGGCCACCGACGGTCCGTGACAGCTTGGCCTTGCGCGGCACCCGGATCTCGGTGCCCGCCTGGCGGATCACCTGCCAGTCGCTGGAATCGGCGACCGGGTTGATTACGGTGTGCTCGGGGTCGGCGGCGTGGAAGGCACGCGCCTCGGCCTCGCTGTTGACCACGAAGCTCAGATCCCGGTCGAGGAAGACCGAGGTGAGCAGCGGGGCGGCGTTGTCGATCATCGAGCCGTCGTCGCCGTAGCGGCGGATACCGCACCGCTCGACGATGGTGTCGTGATAGCGCTCGGCGATCTCCGATTCGTCGACGTACTCGCCGCTCTCGGTGTCGTACCAGCCCGGCTTGGGATCGTTCTCCCAGGTGACCAGGCCGGTGGTCCACGCCAGTTCGAGAACACCGGCAGCGGACAGCTCGTCGGCGACCTCCATCTCGAAGCGGGTGCGCGCCGAACCGTAGGGCCCGAGTTCACCGGCGCCGACGATGACGACCATATCGGCCGGATCGGCGGTGACCGGACCCCAAGCGGGGACGGGCAGCGCGGAGGTGAGGGTCGGCGGAACCGGGAGTGCCGCAATGGTTCCCGCCTCGTCGTCGGTGTCCACCGCTGGTTCCCGCTCGGCCTGTTCGGCCAGCTCCGACAGATCCAGCTTCGCACCGGCCAGCCCGCCGGTGAGGTCGATCTGCTGCGGTGCGGTCGCGGTCACCGTACGGGCCCGCGAGGTGCACCACTTGAGCAGTTCGTCGGCCATCTCCTGGGTGGACCAGGTGTGCACGCCGGCCTTCTCGACCGCGGTGACCAGCGGATCGTTATGACCCATCAGGCCGGTACCGCGCACCCAGCCGATCATGGCGTGCACAAGGGTGACCCGCTGCGCCCACGACTTCTCCACCCGCCACTTGGCGATCACGGCGTCGAGTGCGGCCTTGGCCTCACCGTAGGCGCCGTCGCCGCCGAACATGCCGCGGTTGGGCGAACCCGGAAGCACCACATGCAGTTTCGCGTCCACATCGTGGTCGGCGCCCAGTCCGGACAGACCACCGATCAGGCGCTCCACCGACCACAGCAGCACCCGCATTTCCATTTCGGCGCGCGCACCGGCGTCGGCCAGGTCGCCGGCCACTCGCGGCGCGGCGAACGGCAGCAGCAGCGTCGGAGTCATCGCGGGCTTCACGAGCACCTTCGCGCCGCCGGCGTTGTCGATCTGCTCGTTGCCGACCCAATCGATCAGGGCGTCGATATCGCTGTAGGAGGCCATATTCGCGGGCACGACCCACAGTGCGGCACCCGCCCGGGCGTACTCGCGGTAGAGCTGCTTGTAGAAGGCGAGGCGATCGTCGTCGAGCCTGGAGGTCGTGACGATGACCGTGGCGCCACCCGAGAGCAGGCCGCCCGCGATCGACGCCGCGATGGAACCCTTACTGGCACCGGTGATCACGGCGGTATCGGCGGACCAGACACCCTCGTCGGCGGTGTCGACAGCGATATCGGCGATGCGCTGATAGGTCCCGGCCAGTACCGACCGGGCGTCCTTCATCGCCTGCTGCCGCCACCAGTTCGCCTGCGCGGCAACGGCTTCGCCAGTTCCGGCGAATCCGGCGACGCGCTCATCGCCCAGATCGCTGTCCGCGGCCAGCCACAGGGTGGCCAGATCCTCGCGGGCAGAGGCCCAGCGGTCGTCGATCAGCACGGCCTTGCGCGCGTCGAAGGCCGGAGCCACCAGACGCGGCCATTCCGAACCCAATTCGGCCGACACCAGGTCGATAACGGATTCGGTGGCTGTATCTTCCACGGGAGCCGACACCTGATCGGTGAGGCCCAGCTGCTCGAGCATCACCCGGGCGGTCGTCGCCAGCACACCGTCGCGGCCGGTGATCTGCTCGGTGAACTCGCTCAGCGCGGCGGCATCCACGGTGGCGCCACCGCCACCACCGGCGGCGGGCAGTGCGACGCTGATGCCCCGGCGACCGGCCACGGCCTGCACGGCCGCGTCGATCGCGGCGTCCACGGCGGCACCGTCGCTCAACGCACCTGACACCAGGCCACCGAGGTCGCCGCCACGGATGCTGGCGCCCTCGCGGGTACCGAGGGACACCTCGGAGGTGACGTGGTGGGCCCAGCCGTCGCCGAGTTCCCAGACCTTCTTCACCCGATCGGCGATGGCGGCCGGACGCTTACCCGACGGGCCGAAAACCTTGCGCAGGTGATCGCCGACGGCATCGGACAGCACCGAACCGAACGGCTTGTAGGTGCGGGCCAGGCGGTCGACCGTGGCCGACAGCGCGCCCATATCGGCGTCGGCGGCGCCGTCGATCGCACCGAGCGACAGTTCCGATCCGAGGTCGACGAGCAGCTGGTTGCGGCGTGAGGACACGCCGTCACACAGTGCCTCGATGGTGTCCACCGGGCCGATCTGATCCAGCCGGAGCTTGGTCCACAGCGCGATCAGCACCCGGGTCGCGTCGGCCGCGCTGAAGGTGATGTCGTCGGGACGCGGTCCGCCCGTCGCGACGGGCGCCGGCGCCGCGGCGACCGCGGTCGGCTCGGCGGCCGGAGCCGCCTCGGACACGGTCTCTTCCGGTTCGTCGACCGGTGCGGGATCGGTATCGGTGGAGTACACCACGCCGGCCTCGCGCTCGATGTTGAGCACCTCGACCTTGGTGGCGGAGTACTGCGGCAGCTTCAGGGTGTTGCCCGCCAGGTTCGCGACCGTCGGAGTGGCGGCCAGGCCGATCTCGACGAAGCGCTCCACGCCGAGACCGCCCTGCGCGGAATCGGTGAACAGCAGGTCCTGGGTTTCGATCCAGCGCACCGGGCTGGCGAACTGCCAGGCCAGCAGCTCGATCAACAGCACCCGGCACAGGTCGTTCGGACGCGCCGCCCAGGAGTCGAAGTCGTCGAGCACCGCACGCAGCGGTTCCGACGGCACCAGGTCCGCGATTTCGGCGACGAACTCGCGCTCCAGGGTGAACGGGCGCGGGACCAGGTTCGGAATGTAGCGTCCGGCAAGGATTTCCGGATACAGGTTCTCCGGCAGCAGCTCCTCGAGCTTGTGCCGGAACTCCGGCACACCCTTGCGCAGCACCGTCGAGTGGAACGGCACGTCGATACCGGGCACGAGCACGAACGCCCGCTTACCGCCGAATTCGGCACGGCGGCGCTCGATCTCGGCTTCCAGCTCTTCCAGGCCGGCGACGGTACCCGCGATGGCGTACTGCGAACCGCGCAGGTTCAGATTGACGACCTCCAAAAATTCACCAGCATGAGCTCCGACCCCGGAGACGAAGTCGATCACCTCGGCATCGGGCAGCCCGATCTGCGACGGCCGGATCGCGGCCATCCGATAGTCGCTGCGGCCCTGCGAATCCCGGGGCACCAGCTCGTGCATGGCCGAACCGCGCTGGAAGACGACCTCCAGGACGGCTTCGAGCGGCAGCACACCGGCGACCGCGGCCAGCGCGTTGTACTCACCAACCGAGTGACCGGCCAGCATCGCGCCCTCGACGAAGGCACCGGCCTCGCGCAGTTCGGCGACCTGCGCCACCCCGAGGGTCGCCATCGCGACCTGGGTGAACTGGGTCAGGTGCAGAACACCTTGCGGGTGGCGGTATTCCACGCCACGTGCCTTGAGGTAGGTCGGGTTGTCGCGCACCACGGCGAGAATGGAGAAGCCCAGCGCCTCGCGCGTGTGCTTGTCGGCGCGATCCCACACCTGTTTGGCCGCCTTCGACCGCGACCGGGCATCCAGTCCCATCCCCTTGGTCTGGATACCCTGACCGGGGAAGGCGTAGACCGTCTTCGGGGCCGCGAGCCGGGCGGTGGCGGTCATCACCAGATCACCACCGGTCCGGCAGGACACCTCCACGATCTCGCAGCCGCGGTCGACGGCGATCCGCTCGACCCGCACATTGATCTGCGCACCGGGCCGGACCATTCCGAGGAATCGGGTGGTCCAGGCGGTGACTGTCCGTGCGGGCAGCGGAGATTCGGGATCCACAGCCGACACCGCGTGCTGGGCGGCGGCCGACAGCCACATACCGTGCACGATCGGGCTGCCCAGACCGGCGAGTTTCGCCGCGGCGACGCTGGTGTGGATCGGGTTGTGATCGCCGGAGACCTCGGCGAAGGCGGCCATCGCGCGCGGCGCGGTCAGCGTGACATCGCGGCGGCGGCGGCGCGGAGTGTCGGTCGCGGAATCGGAGACGGCCCCGCCGGCCCGCGGCGGGTCGGTCAGCTCACCGCTGCCGTTGCGGCCGCGAATCGCGAAGCGCTCCACCAGGGTTGCCACGGTCGGGGTCTCGAGGCCGTGATCGCGCATGACACCGACGGTGACGCGGACCTCGACGACCCGGCCCAGATCGGTGTCGACCACCGAAGCGGATTCGGCCCGCACACTGAGTACCGCTGGGTCGCTCGGCAATTCGCGCAGCAGGTCGATCCGGTGATCGAGATGCACCAGATCCAGCATGCCCTCGATGACGCTGCTGACACTTCCGTTCGTGCCCTCGGCCCGGCTCGCGCCGAGAACCGCGAACACGGCCGGCCAGCAGGCGCCGACCAGCACATCCGGCACCTGCCGGTCGATGGTGCTGAGGCCGGCGGGCAGACCCGAACCGGTCACCCCGGCGTGGTCGGCGATCATATCCGGCGTCCAGGCCAGATTGACGTGCGCGACATGAGATGCGCCCGCGGACTTGATCTCCGGCAGTTGCTGCCCGGCGGCGACGGCCAGCAGCGCGGACATGGCCGCTTCGGCATCGGCATCGGTGACCACCGGTGCGCCGCCGCCGTACACCGAGTCGGGCACGGTGAGGCGGATCCGCACCTCGTTGGCCGGCGACAGCGGAACCGCCAGCTCCACGTAGGCGTGATCGACATCGGGTCCGTCGGCGGGTGTCAGCGTGGCGCCGGTCGGGCGGTGCACGGCGCCCCGGGCCTCCATGGTCCACTCGTGCAGATCGCCGAGCCGGTGCACCGGGTTGGCGGCGGTGCGCCCGGCCCACTGCACATCGGGCGCGGCGAGCACGATATCGATGGCGCCGGAAGCGATTTCGGCACGTCGACGGCCGTCGACGGCGGCGGGAGTGACCCCGCCGCGGATCAGGGTGTAGGCGGTGTTCTGCTCGAAACGGTCGAGCAGCTCACCCACCGGCTCGTCGGCCCGGGTGATACCCGCGACCGATACCGTTCCCGGAATGACGCAGACCTGATCGGCGGTGTAGCGCGGATCGTGGGCCTGCCACAGCGAATCCGAACGCCACCACCGGCGCACATCGCCGTCGACGACGGGCACGAAGTTCACCGGCTTGCCCGGGGTCTTGCACAGCGAGACGAAGAAGGGCACGTCGGCGGGATGCAGCACGGTGTCCGCGGCGGCCGGGTAGTGCTCCTTCAGCGCGCAGATCACGTGTACCGGCTGCTCGAAGGCATCGTCCTCGGCGAACAGGGTGGGGATGCGGCCGCGGTCGGCGGGGTTGAGCCGGGCCTCCGCGCGACGCACCATATCGGCGAACCGGTCGCGCCAGGTGATGTCGGCCCAGACCGAGCTGGTCGCATCGGCGATGGCATCGCCCAGATCGCTGCCGCAGTCGAAGCCATCGCGACCCGGCCGCATGTTCTCCGGCAGCAGGGCGGCGAGTTCGACGTAACGCTCCAGCCAGCGCAGGTAGGTCATGGTCGCGACATCACCGAAGTAGGGCTTGGCGGTGCGGTCGAGCGCCTCGATGATCTCCGCGCGGCGGGCGGCGACGGCCTCGGCATCACCGGCGACCTCGTCGAGCAACCGGCCGGTCTGCGAGGCGGAGTTGTCGATCTCGTGGATGTCGGCGCCCAATTGGCTACGGCCGGAAGCCATTCCGCCGGTCGCGGTGCCCGCGGCGACCCAGTCCACGGTTCCGGGGGTGTCGACCAGCAGTTGCTTGACCTCGGGTGCGGTGGTGGCCTCCAGGGTGGCCATGGCCGCGGTGCCCACCAGCACGCCGTCCAGCGGCATCGTCGGATAGCCGTGCACGACGGACCATTCGCCGGTCAGGTACTCGGTCGCCCGCTCCGGAGTGCCGATTCCGCCACCGACACACACCACCACATTCGCCCGGCCGCGCAGTTCGGCGTAGGTCTCGAGCAGGAGGTCGTCGAGGTCCTCCCACGAGTGGTGCCCGCCGGCGCGGCCGCCCTCGATATGCATGATGACCGGGTAGTCCGGCACGGCGTCCGCGATGCGCAGGACAGCGCGGATCTGCGCGATGGTGCCCGGTTTGAAGGCGACGTGGCTGATACCGGCCTCGCCCAGCTCCTCGATCAGCGCCACGGCCTCGTCGAGTTCGGGGATACCGGCGGTCACGATGACGCCGTCGAACGGCGCGCCCGCGGCGCGCGACCGCTGCACCAGGCGCTTACCGCCCAGCTGCAGCTTCCACAGGTAGGGGTCGAGGAACAGCGAATTGAACTGCACGGTCCGGCCGGGCTGCAGCAGAGTCTGCAGTTCGGTGACGCGGTCGGCGAAGATTTGTTCGGTGACCTGGCCACCACCCGCGAGCTCGGCCCAGTGGCCCGCATTCGCGGCAGCCGCAACGATTTTCGCGTCCACGGTGGTGGGGGTCATACCGGCCAGCAGGATCGGCGAGCGGCCGGTCAGGCGAGTGAAGGAGGTTTCGACCACGACGCGGCCGTTCGGCAGGCGAATCGGCTTGGGCGCGAAGGCGTTCCATGCCGGGGCGACCTCCGGTGCGGCACCCGGGGTGAACAGGCTGCGCTGGCCGGGACGGGTCGCGACGGCGACGATGCCCACACCGGTGCCCTTGAGCGAGCCCTGAGTCAGCCGGCTCAGCAGATCACCGGGACCGAAGTCCAGGATCCATTGCGCACCACCGGAAACCGTGTTCTCGACCTCCTGCACCCAGTCGACCGGATCGACGAGGATACGGCGCGCCAGCTCGGCGGCGAGTTCGGTATCGATATCGCACTGCGCGGCCCATCCCGTGACCAGTTCGACGGTCTCCGCCAGTGCCGGGTGGTGGAACGCGACCTCGACCTGCACATCCTCGAAGACCGGAGCGAAGACGGCGCCACCGCGCTTCTTGGCATCGCGATCGCGGGTCTGCTCGTCATGGATCTCGGCACACCGCTGCCGCACCCGCTCGAGCTGGGAAACCGTGCCGGACAACACCACCCGGCGCCGTCCGTTGCGAATGGACACCACCGCGGCCGACGCCGGGTCGACACCCGCCGACACCTCGGCCACCATCGCGCGCAGTTGCTCGGGATCGACATTCGACACCGCCACCATCGGCGACTTGTCACCCACCGGGATGACCCCGCGCCGGCGTCCCACCAGTGTGGCGGCGGCACCGATCAGCTGGGCCAGGGCCAGCAGTTCCACGTCCCGCGTGCCTTGCGCGTTCGCGGCCGCGGCGGCCAGCAGGCCCTGGGAGTGCCCGACGATTCCGGTCGGCCCCTGCTCGACGGTGTCGAGCCCCTGCATCCGCAGCGACCGCAGCGCCGCCACCTGGGCGAGGAAGACACCGGGCATGGAGACCGCGGCGGAACGCAACGCCTGCTCGGACGGCGCCGCCGATTCGGCATCATCCTCACCGTCGTCGAGTTCGTCCTCGAGCATCCAGGCGATCGGATCGAAGCCGACCGGACGGACCACCAGAAGCTGCGCCGCGACCGGTTCCAGCCGCGCCTCGGCCTCGCGCACCAGCTCGGTCAGCTCGGGTTCGAGGGCACTGTCGCGCCCGATCTCCTCGAGCTCACGCAGCCACTGCGCACCCTGGCCACCGAAGGCCAGGGCATACCTCTCCCCACCGATCAGGCGATCCAGCAGTGACGACTTGATACCCGTATCCGAAACTCCCCCAACGACCTTCGCGTTCTGTCCGGTCCCGGTGCGTTCGTTGATCGTCAAGACGTATCGACTTCCTTCTCGTGGCGGCTCCCCCCGCGGGGCCCGCTCCTGATGTCACAGGTGTCCCTCACCCCTGAGGACCTGAGGAAGCCTCAGGTTCGCACAAAATCATGAGGAAAGCCTCACGTTTCCCCGCCGCCCCCACGCCTACCCCCGAGTATTTCAGTACGAACGTACAAGAATGAGCTCAAACATGACCCTCCCTCATATTTGAACCCCCTGGTGGCAGGGTTGCGCCAAGCTAAGAAAGTTGAGGGTTCCTCACATTGCGAGTTACCTAATCGTTATAATCCCAGGTCGTGTTACTCGCGGGTACACGACACCCGCACAGAGCTTCGCGAACGGCGCCCGGACCGGTAGAGTTTGGACGGTCGTACCATCATGCGCGAGTGGCGGAATTGGCAGACGCGCTGGATTTAGGTTCCAGTGTCCTCGGACGTGGGGGTTCAAGTCCCCCCTCGCGCACCACTCGAACACGCAAACTAGGCAAATTTGCTGGAAACGCGTGTTTCGAACACCACTCGCACACAGATTCCCGGCAAATCCGCCTGATTTCCGTGCCGTGAGCTTCAGTAGACACGCCCAGCCAGGGAACGTGACGTCAGATCTCCGATGTTCCAGCCGATCCCGCAATGCCGAATCCAGGCGAGGACCACCACGGCGACGGCGGATTACTCGACCGCAGAGGCGTGAGCGGCAGCGACCCGCCAGCCACGCGAGTCGTCGTGCGCCCAGGTGCGGGTATAACGCATCCTGGCCGCGAATGCTGACCCGTGAATGCTTCCCTCGACGAGGCCGAGGAACCACGTGACCCCGGTTGTCCCTTCCACCAGCACAGTCAGCTCTTCTTCCTCGAGCTTGCTCACGATCTGCGCCTTGGTGCGGTGCAACTCGAGATCATCGGTCTTGGTGAACATGTCGGCACCGAGCGTGAAGATCAACCGATCATCGAGTAATTCATCCAGCGCCTGGATATCCCCAGCCAGCTGCGCGGCCTGAAGTCGCCGTTCGGCTTTCCGCAAGTCCTTCTCCACGGCCCTCATCCTGCCAGCCGGGACGAGGACACCGCCCCGAAGCCGGCCAACGTCGAACCGGAAGATTGGCCGCCAATAACGACCGCAACGGCACCTGCGTCTGCTGTCGAGTGAGTGTTGAGAATCGTTCAATGTGGTCTTGCACGTGACGAGTTCCGGTGCGAGTTCGGGGGCCGGACATGCCGGGGTGAGCGGACGTGTCGGCCGGTGCAGGCGGTGCGCCTACGGTGGTCGCGTCGGGGTTGTCCGCCCGGCACCGCCGCGTGAACGCGGTTGGCCTGTCGATCAGCTTGTCCAGCAGGTTTCTTGCGCTGTCGCGGGGGGTTGCGATAAGTCGGTGTCGCTCATCGCAATTCCCGCGCGAGGAGAAGCAGGCCTCGTGGCGGCACGACCGATCGTTGCCGCATCCCAGGTCTGTGACGAATTCGGGTACGTGCCTGTAGATCTGGGTCTGCCCAGCGTTGCGGAGCGCAGGCCGATCGAGACGCCGCCAGCGGGGCATCCGGGCTTACCCCGCGGGAGACCAAACCTCGGAATGGCTCGAATGAGCAACCGCGGGGCGTGGCCGAGCCGCTGGTGTACGGAAGTCGGTGCCGACCAGGGAATTATGTGAGCAAGGGTCCGCATCGTCGCCTCTACTGCCCACATCACGTATCGCATCGACGAAAGCGAGATCGCACGTCGCGGAGAACGGGGGGTGCGATCACGCAGCTGGATTTGCTCGACACCTGCTGGGTTTGCCGGTCGGGATGCCCGGCACGTACAGGTGTTGGTGAGAACCACCCGAAAGCGGACCAAAGCGAACCAAAACGGACCAGGGATGCATTGCCGAAGTGCCGCCACTGGAGGTTACTGGAGATGAGCGGCATGCAGACGGTCAGGGCTGTGCTGCTGGGGGAGAACTCTTTTCGCTGATCATTGTCAGAAGGCAAGCAAATGGCACCTGTAATCACCTCGCTGAACCCCTCTTTCGGCCCTCCAGCGGGTCTCAACTCGGTAATCATCACCGGCTCCGGCTACGCCAATGTCGGTCCGCTGACTGTCCGCTTCGGCACGACGGCAACGACATTCACCATCGACTCCGATACACAGATCACGGCCATCGTCCCGCCGGGGACCGGCACAGTGAACGTCACTGTACAGGCACTACTGGACGGCACAAGCAACCCGCTGCCCTACATCTATGGTGGTGCGCTTCCTACCTTGACCAGCATCGTTCCGGCTTCGGGGTCGGGGGCCGGTGGGACGACGGTCGTGCTCACCGGGACGAACTTGACTGGAGCCACCGCAGTGAGTTTCGGTGGAACACCGGCGACTTCGTTCACGGTCAACTCCTCGACACAGATCACCGCGGTGACCCCAGCCCATTCGGCCGGGACAGTGCAGGTCACCGTCACCACCGCGGTCGGAACCAGTAATGGTGTCGCGTTCACCTATATCGCGGTGCCCACCCTCACCGGTGTCACTCCGAGCTCGGGGCCGCCGAGTGGTGGGACAGTGGTTGTGCTCGCCGGGACGGGCCTGACCGGCGCTACTGCGGTGAGCTTCGGTGGTACACCGGCGACCCTGTTCACTGTCAACTCCAGTACTCAGATCACCGTCCTCACCCCAGCCCATTCAGCTGGGACGGTGCAGGTCACCGTCACCACCCCCGGCGGGACCAGCAACGGCGTCGCCTACACCTACGCTTCGGGTCTGGCGCCGGTAAATCTGGGGACAGCCGCGACGTTCGCGGTGCTGGGAGCCGCGACAGTCACCAACGCCGGCGCCACGGCCATCACCGGCGACCTGGGTGTCAGCCCGGGCACAGCAGTGACCGGCTTCCCGCCGGGAACGGTGACCAGCGGAGCGATCCATGCCGGGGACGCGGTCGCCGCACAGGCACACACTGATTTGCAGGCTGCCTACCTCGACGCGGTGGGCCGGACACCCACTGCTTTCGTGACCACCGATCTCGGGGGACAAACCCTGACCTCCGGGGTGTACACGGCAGTTGCCGGGATCGGCCTCAACGGCACCGTCACCCTCGACGGACAAGGAAATCCGAATGCGGTGTTCATCTTCCAGGCCGGGACGACACTGATCACCGGGGCGAACAGTGTGGTCAGTCTCATCAACGGCGCCACCGCGAATAACGTTTTCTGGCAAGTCGGTAGCTCGGCCACCCTGGGCACCAACACCAACTTCGCCGGGAACATCCTGGTCTTCACCTCGGTCACGGTGACGACCGGCACCACCGCAAACGGGGACATCCTGGCCCTCAACGGCGCGATCACCCTGGACACCAACACCATCACTCGATCCTGAGCTCTGTCGACCGAAAGGGTTTCGAACCTGTCCGCGCGCCTCCGGCGCGCGGACAGATTGTCTCGGTCGGACGCTGTGGCCGTAGTGGCCCACACCGCTGCCCCGCGCCCGCTGCGCCTTCCGCAACTCATAGCAATTCGGCAAAAACCAACTCCTGCAAGCGAAACGAACCTCCAACGGACGCTTGCGGGCTATCGGGGCTGCAGAGGTCATCGCAACGCCGGCTCAGAGACACGGGGTTCGGGCTCTCGGTCAACCGAAAGCACAAGGCCACATGCGGTCAGCGGCCGACGGCCGAGGATCACCGGTCCTTCGGCACGTGCCAACGATGCGAAAACGGACGAAAACGGATCGGGAAATGCGTTGCCCGGCAACCGGTCCAAGGGCTTAATGGAAACAGTGGGCATCGAACGAGTCGGGCAACCACCCGCTGCAGTAGAGGAATCATCATCCCAGCAAGAAGGAGGCAGCGCCATGGCTACCATCACCTCCGTCTCTCCGACCACGGGGCCCACTTCGGGAACCCCGAACGTCATCGTGACCGATACCGGGTTCACCCGTCCTTCGGCCGTGCGGTTCGGCACCACTGCAACTGACGGCGTGTCCTGCGCCCATGTCTGAGCGTTACCGGGGCCGGGCTGTCGGCAGACAGCGTTGACGGCCAACCCGGGCGGTTTGTCGGTCGAGCCGTCGCCACCAGGACGACGGTTGCAGGGTAAGGGGGTTGTCTTTGTGGCTACTGTTCTGAAGATGCTCTTGGCGGAGCGGCATCTCAAAAGCCATCCGGATTTTCTGGCCGCGTACGACAGGTGTGCCGCGCAACTCGATCCCCCCATCCCTCCAGGTTATGGGCCGGCGAAGACGCAGTTCTATCAATGGTTGTCGGGTGGGATGGTCGGGCTTCCCCGCGATTATCATTGCCGGGTGCTCGTCGAGCTGTTCCCCGGCTGGACGGTCGAGAGGTTGTTTCAGATGGCTGACGACCCCGCGCCGGGCGCCATTCGTGCGCACCAGTCCGCCTTTCCGGCAACGGATGCCGAACTCGAGGCTTTTTTGGGGGCCGAGATGATCACCAGCGGAGTTACTCTCGTGTACCCGACCTTCGAGGTGCTTGGGCGCCCGGCGCAGGCACTCCGGACAGCCGTGGTTTCGCGTATGCGCGCATTCGGGAGGAGGGCTCGCGCATGTGCGCCCGATCATCGCCGCGATGTCCTGGTCGCGTTGCCGGAAAACGAGGTTCGCGGACTGCTGTACGTGTTCTCGTTGCTCCAGGGCCACACTGATATTCCGACTGACGTTCAGAGCGACCGCGAAGTCCAAACACACAGCGACGGCCCCTACATCAGTTTCGGACTGACCGGCAACGACTGCACACGTATGTACCTCGAAAGCGTCGAGCGTCCGCTGTTTACGCTCAACGACCGTGGTGTCGAAGGCGGCTCCCGACCGGAGCAGTTGGAACTGACGGACGGTAGCCGTTACGACTCGAGCGCGGACCGCAACATAGGCGTCATCGCGCGGACGCGACCGAGCCCAGACCTACATCCCCACCGATACAGGATATTTTGTGCGGGCTTGGGTCCACGCGGGACCACCGGTGCAAGCTGGTACCTCGCCAACTGCTGGAACCTCCTGCAGCGGCGCGCCGGCGATCGCGAGTTCGTCGCAGTGATCGACGTCGGTAAGGACTCCGACGACACCGCCAGCTTGGAGCATCTGCTGATCGAATCATCTCGCTGACCTCGCATTTGTGAATCGCGCCGGGATGGTGGCGCCCACGGCCCAGCGACTCCCGAGCAGTCGATTTCGAGGTCGAGTAGTTCACCGATCCGTAAAGTCCTGCCACTCACTCGACAGCCGGGCAGACCACACCGGTTCACGGCGGTCGAGCCGGGCACGCATTCCCTCCGCGGCGTCGGGGCTGCCCATGACCCGCAGGTGCAGTTCGGTTTCGAGATCGGCGACACGGGCGGGGTCGTAGCCGTGGATCGCGGTGTCCCACAGCAGCCTTTTGCTCAATGCCGCGGACATCGGTGCGACATTGGTGGCCATGTCAGCGGCCATCGCGAGAGCGGCGGGCAGCACGTCGGCGGGGGGAAGACAGCGGGTGGCGAGGCCGAGTCGCACCGCCTCGGGGCCGTCGAAAGTCCGTCCCGACAACAGGATGTCGGCCGCGACCGACATCCCCGCGACCTTGGCCACGGTCCAGTGCGCCATCGCGTCGGGCACGACGCCGAGGCGCACCTGGGGAATGGCGTAGCGGGCGTTGTCGGCCACCACACGGATGTCGGCCTGCATCGCCAGGGTCAGCCCGATGCCGATCGCGTGCCCGTTCACCGCGGCGATCACCGGTTTTCGCAGGGCGAAGGCGGGCGGGTCGACCGGTGACGCGGAAAAAGCCGCACTGTCGGGCTTTTCGAACGTTGTCGCGCCGCCGCCCAGATCCGCTCCGGCGCAGAAGGCCGGGGCGGCGCCGGTCAGCACGATGACCCGGACCGCGTCGTCGGCGTCCAGACCGCGGTACGCCCGGCCGAGCGCGCGACCCATGGCGGCGGTGAAGGCATTGCGGCGCTCGGGCCGATCCAATGTCACCACCGCGACACCGTCGGCGATGTCGATCCGCACGTCACTCACGCGACCTGCAATTCGGCGACCAGATCCCTGATGTGCGCGTCGGGCACGGCGTAACCCGGGAAATAGCAACAGATCCGGTCGGCGACGGCACCGAATCGTGCCATGATCTCGGCGGCGCATTCTTCGGGCGTGCCGTAGACGGCGAGTGTCTCCAGCATCTGGTGATCGATCAGTTCGGTCATCGCGGCGACCTGGCCGCGTTTGGACAGTGCGTTCAGTTCGGGCTGGAGTTCACCCCACCCCTCGACATCGAGGACCGGACGGTAGGCGGGCGTCGATCCGTAGAAGGCGAGCAGCCGACGGACACCGACGCCGGCGGCCTCGAGCTCGCCGGCCGTCCGGCCCATCGCGACGATCACCTGCGGATAGATCGCCAGCTCCGCGGCATCGCGACCGGCGCGCGCCAGGCCCTCGGCAATGGCGGGCCGGGTGCGCTCGGCGAAATGCCGGGCACTGTTGAACGGCATGACCAGTAGCCCATCGGCCACCTCGGCCGCGGTTCTGGTCATGATCGGGCCGAGCGCGCCGAGGCAGATCTGCGGCACCCCATAGGGATTGGGGCCGGGGTCGAAGGTGGGTGGCATCAGGGTGTGCCGGGTGAATTCGCCCTCGAAGCGCAGCGGCGTGCCTTGCTGCCAGGAGCCGAGGATGGCCTTGACCGCCAGCACCGTTTCCCGCATTCGTGCCGCCGGCCGCGACCACTCGGCGCCGTATCGCTTGTCGATGTGCGCGCGGGTCTGCGAACCCAGGCCCAGCCGGAACCGGCCGCGGCTGAGCAGATGCAGGTCGTAGGCCGCGTGCGCGAGGTGCACCGGGCTGCGTGGGAGGGCGATCGCGACATTGGTCATCAATTCGACGGGTTCGGCGCCGGTCGCCGCCAGGGTCAGCGGCAGGAAGATATCGTGGGCGCCCTCGAAGGTGAACAGGCCGTCGGCGCCGCACGCGATCAATTCGGCTGCCCGCGAGACGGCTTCGTCGGGACGGCCGTTCAGCTGGAGATCGATCTTCATCGATCCGCCGCGAGCAGCTGCTCGATCCTCGCGACACAGAACGCGGTCACATCCATCTCCGGCGGCAGCTGCAGCCGGTGCGCCATCCGCAGCAGCGGGATACTGAGCAGCACGGCCGCCAGTATCTCGTTGTAGCGCAGGTTGCGTACCGCCATCCCGCTGCGTTCCTCGTAGCGTGCGATCGTCTCCTCCCGGGTCGGCGTGCCCGGAAGTCGTTCGGTGTCCTCGAATTCCGAGCATGCCCAATCCAGGAACAGCATCCAGGCGAGGTCGGCCTCGTGGTCGCCGATGTAGGCGATCTCCCAGTCGAGGACACCGGTGACCTGGAAGTCGCTGTCGTAGAGGATATTCGACATGCGGGCGTCGCCCCAGCACAGCGTGACGTGCTCGGGTTCGTACAGATTCGCGCGCAGCCAGTCCACGGCTCGGCGCAGCGCGGGTGGTTGCGTGGTGGACGCCCAATCGAGCGCGGCGTCCACCGGCGCCGCCGAACCCGGCGGCCGGCTGCCGACCACCTGGCCGAAGGCCATAGCCGACGTCCCGGTCCTGAACACCACGCCCGTCGACGGTGTCCTCGACTACACCGAAGGCATCCACATCGGTTACCGCGCGTGGCTGCGGGCAGGGACCGAACCCGCGTACCCCTTCGGACATGGGCTCGGTTACACGACGTGGTGGATTGATGATCTCGCCGTCGAAGGACGCACCGTCTCGATCACGGTCACCAACACCGGCGTCCGCGAAGGCAAACACGTTGTCCAGGTTTACCTCTCGCGCCCGGACAGTGCCGTGGACCGTCCGATCCGCTGGTTGGCGGGTTTCACGGCCGTCACCCTGGCTCCCGGTGATTCCCGGACCGTCTCGATCCCCCTGCCCGAACGCGTCTTTCAGCATTGGGGCCTCACCGGCTGGGAGACCGAGCCAGGTGAGTTCACCGTGCAGGTAGGCACCTCGGCCGCCGATCTCCCCCACACCGCCTACATCCACTGACCTTTCCGCTCGACCATCTCGAACGCAGTTCCCGAACAATGGAGCGTGGCCATGTCCACCAGTACCTCTCAACTCGACAACGACGATGACACCGGTCGACTCGACGGCACCTCGCGCACAAGGATTTTCACGGTGCTGGCCGTGATCGTCCTGTTCTCCGAGATCGCCCCGATGCAGTACACGATCGTCGCTGCGGCACTACAGAAAGTCGCGCCGAGCTTCCCCAGCGTCGGAGCCGACATCAACTGGGCCATCATCGTTTTCGGGTTGATCGGCGCGGCCGCGTCTCCACTGATCGGCAAGATGAGTGACGTGTGGGGCAAGAAGCGGATGTTCCGAATCTGCGGTGCACTGTTCATCATCGGCTGCGTACTCGACGCGACCACCTCGAGCTGGGCCGTCTTCCTATTCGGTCGCTGCCTGCAGGCCACCGCCATCGCGACGGCGGTGATCGCCTACGGCCTCATCCGAGACCTGATGCCGCGCAATATGGTTCCCCTCGCACTCGGTTTCACGGCGACCGGTTTCGGTGTCGCCTCCATCGCGGGCCCGATCCTGGGCGGCTACCTGGTCGACAACCACAGCTGGCGAGCGATCTTCTGGGTACTGGCTTCGTTCAGCCTGGTGATGCTGCCGATGGTGTGGCTGATCGTGCCCGAATCCAAGCTGCGGGTTTCCGAGCGAATCGACGTCGTCGGCGCCGCGCTGCTGTCCGGCGGCGCCGCGCTCACCCTGATCTACGTCGACAAGGGTCATGACTGGGGTTGGGCGAAGCCGACCACGCTGGCCTGGCTGATCGCGGGCATCGCGCTGCTCGCACTGTTCGTCGTTGTCGAAAAGCGTGTCTCGACACCGATCATGGACATGAAGCTGCTGTTCCATCCCCGCGTCGCGATGGTGCTCGCCGGTGCGCTGTTCGCGTCCCTGCAAATCGGCATCGTCTCCTACGCCATCGCCTACATGGCCCAGACCCCGCCCGAGTCGACGGTCGTCGCCGGCGTACAACAGGGCACGCTGGCCAAGATCCAGGAGATGACGGGCCAGGTGCTGCCGCCCCAGGCCGTGCACGTCGGCCTCGATCCCGGCTACACCTACGGCAGTGGGTACACCCTGCTCGAGTTCGCCCTCCGGATCGCGCTGCTCGGTTCGGTGATCACGATGATCTTCGGCGCCGTGGCGGGCCTGCTGGCCAAGCGGGTCGGCGCCCGATTGCCGCTGGTCGTCGCCCTGTTCATCTTCGTCGGCGCCGGGATCGCATTCGCGGTGTTGCCGCTGACCACCACCAACTTCCTGATCGTGAACTCGGTTTTCAGCATCGGATTCGGGATGTACTACGCCTGTATGCCGATCCTGCTGGTCGAGGCGGTTCCACAGGAACAACAGGGCATCAGCCTCGGCATGCTCGGCGTCATGCAGTCCATGGGCGTCGCGATCGGCCTGGCCGTCATCACCGCGTTCCTCTACAACAACGGCATGAACGCCCTGGTGAGCGTCGGCGGGCAAGCCCAGCCGATTACCCCGCTGCCCAACCTCTTCGGAGATCACGGATACCGGTTGGGTTTCTGGGTCTGTGCGGGCGCCTCGGTGCTGGCACTGTCGCTCGCGATGGTGATGAAGCACGGCCGCTCGCCGGCCACCGGCGGCACCGCCCACTGACATCGTGGTGGCGGCCGGCTATGCCGCCTCGGGTGCGGGCGCATTGATGGGAGCCGTCGTCGGCGGGAGGGGCGCGGTGATTCCCACGATCGTCCCGACCGCCGCCCCGAGCGCTCCGCCGAGCGCGGCGGCGGGTCCGGCGACGACCGCGACACCGACAGCCGCGCCGACCAGCGGACCGACCACGACACCGGTCGGCAGGAACGGGAGACCGACGACGAAACCAGCGGCAGCGCCGAGCATTCCGACGGGAATCGCGAGCGGGGCGGACACCGCCGCACCGATGCCGGCGCCGATCGCCGCACCGACGCCCGCGTCGACGACAGTCGCGGCGCACCGATCGGGATCGGCGGGGATCTGCTCGCAGAATGCCTCGACCGGATGATCCACGAGCGGTGGCGTATCCACCGACTGAGCTGGTGGGATATTCACCGCCTCGACGGGTGGCGCGTAGGCAGTCTCGGCCGGGGTGGAACCGCCGGCGGCGGGCGGATTCTGCGGGGCGGCAGCGCCATCGGCGAGCGGTGCCGGCAGCGTCAGCGGGAACGGGAGCAGGCCCTGCACGTCGTGCGCGATCGATTGCCAATCGAACGCTGGCGAAGGCATTGCTGGCGCCTCCGGGGCATCGACCGGGGAAGGAACAGTGTCGGCGGGGGATGCTATGGCCACTCCGGTTCCCATAAAGACCGCGATTGGCAACATGCCCGCAATCAGCATGGAGCGTGACGTGCGCCGATGACCAGCCTCCGGCATTTCATACCTCCTGGGCGATTATTTCTCTCTGCGATCCCCGGGCCTTCGACAGTTATTTCATGTTACGGATGAGGTAGTTTAAACGCCCACCATCGCCGGGTAGTAGAGAATTGCCGAATCGGCCCGGGACCGAGGAACGACGATTTCACGTCTCGGGAAGTTCTAATCCAGGCTCCCGCCTCGGCCGGACGCGAATTTCTGGCAAATATGCAGCTTCGCTCGATCGATGTGCGACACGCCCCGCTGTCGCGAGGCGCTGGGCCACCATCCAGCTATGCTTGCCAGTCGTTAGTGATATGGGTCTCTTCACGCGATTCCGCCGCCGGTGATACATCCGATTCGACACAGGATCCGATAATGCGACCTTCCATCGTCCCCATCACCACCGGCGCGATCGCTGCCGTTCTGGCCGTCACGGCCCTCTGGGCAGGTGGGGCCGAACAGAGCCGTGCTCAACCCCCCGCGGCGCCGCCTCCACCACCGCCACCGCCCATCGCGGAGGCGACCGGCGCCGGGATGCATCTGACGGTCTCGGTGGGCAACGTCAAGGTGGACCCGCCGGGTGATCGGACACCAAACTTCCTCATGACATTCGCGCACGCCGCGCAGATGTCCGGCGACTACGCGGTAAAGGTGGATGGCGGCCCGGTCACCTCCGGCCAAACCGTCGCGGGGTTCATCCTCGGCTGCGCGGTCAGCGTGGCCGGTGGCGTCACGGTGGGCCTCGAGCCCACTCAAGGAGTGGACGTCAGCATTTCCCCCGACTTCACCCCGCCGGCCGCAGACGTCCCCGTCCCGGCGGCAAGGCGGGCAGCGGCTCCGACAACGACAACTCCGACAACCACGAGTACCACCACCAGCCCCACGACCTCCTCGGCGAGCCCGCCCTCTCTGAGCCTCGGACCGAGCGTGGGCGGCAACCTCGACCTGACCGAAGTCCTGACCGCCGCCCTGGCGCCGGGCCAGGTCACCACCGCGACGACAGCCACCGTCGACGTGAGCGACAAGACCACATTCCCGTATCACATCGTCTTCAACAACGCCGCGTTGAACGTCGCCCAATGCGCCTCACCGGTTTCGGCCGTCCCGTTCGTCACCGCAACGGTGAGCAGCCCTCAGGGCATGGTGCAAACCACCGCCTACGGCACCCAGTTCACCTTCTGAACCGGGCCGAACGAGTACCGTCGTCCGAGCCGGACCGGTAGCGCCGCCGGTTCCGCGCCCCACGTCGCGCACTTCGGAGCGCGTCGATCGGCAGCACCACGACCCTCCGCTGGCATCGAGCACGAGAATTCCACTCTCCCAGCGTCTTACGAATATACGATTGCACAGCTTAATGATAAATTTAGATATACGGCTGATGTAATGGATTCGCCCGGAATTGTAAGTCTGCAGCCTAATTCTCCCGATGAATTCATTGCAATTGATTCATTATACTCGCATCCTGAATATGGTATTCCCGATTTAGTGATTGTAACTATTGATTCCAGCCAGATGTCTCGTCATCTTCTTCTTGCAAAACAATTAATTGATTCCGAATTCAATGTGATTATTGCTCTTACCATGATTGATATTCTTAATAAGCACGGCATGGAAATTTCGGTAAATAAGCTAGTTAATGAACTTAACTGCAGTGTCGTTAAAATAGATGGAAGAAATGGGGATGGTGTTGATAATTTAGTTAAAGCTATTTCAGAAAACCTGGAACAGGTTAAAAAAGGTAAAAAGAAATCCCCCGTTAAGCTTAATGGTAAACTGGATTTTAAAGCTGTTTTGGATTCCTACAAATATATAGAATCTATCGAAAATAAAGTTATTCATAAGAATCCTGCGCATCATGAAATCATCAATATCGAATCGGCAAATAAAAACTTGAAGGTTCTGAACAGTTTTATAAAGAATAAAAATAAATTTGAACCTGACCCGGCAACAATAAAGATAGATAAAATATTACTTCATAAAGTATGGGGCTTATTCTTTTTCTTCATAATTATGTCTCTCACTTTTACTTCAATATTTTGGCTTGCCGAGCCGATTATGAATTTGATCGACATATTATTTTCATTTTTATCCACAGAAGCTTTAACTATTTTAGGAAATAACTGGTTGGGCGATTTAATTTCAGACGGTTTGATTAATGGTGTCGGTTCGGTAATGGTATTTGTTCCCCAGATATTAATTCTCTTTTTAATTCTAGGTTTGCTTGAAGATTCCGGTTACCTTGCACGCGGAGCAATGCTTATCGACAGACCTCTTTCGAAAATCGGATTAAACGGAAAATCTTTTGTGCCGATGCTGTCCGGATTTGCTTGCGCAATACCTGCAATAATGGCAGCGAGAACAATTTCGAATAAAAGAGAAAGGTTTTTAACAATCTTTATAATCCCTCTTATGAGCTGCAGCGCAAGGCTTCCCGTATATGCATTGCTAATAGCCTTTTTAATCCCGGCAGATAAAGCCTGGATTGGAGGATTAGTTCTAGCTTCTATCTATGTCTTTAGCGTTTCCAGTTCGGTAGTGGTTGCGGCTATAATGAATAAGTTTAAGCATAAGCTTGTAAAAGAAGAAGATAATTCTTCATTCATATTGGAACTTCCGGCATATAGAAGACCAAAATTAAAAGTAGTTTTAAATAATTCTCTTACCAGTGCAAAACTCTACTTGAAAAGAGCAGGCCCGATAATTTTAGCATTTGCACTTATACTTTGGTTTTTAACTTATTTCCCTAATTATAATCCGAAAGTTGAAACCAAAAATATGACCCAGGAACAGGTAAAACAGGAGAAAAATGCTTCAAGACTTTCGACATCTTATGCTTCGGATTTAGGAAAAATAATTCAGCCTGTAATGATACCGGTGGGAATGGATTGGCGGGTCGGCGTTTCCTTAATTGCTGCTTTCACTGCAAGAGAAGTATTTGTAAGCTCAATGGCTTTAATTTTTAAAGTAACTTCTCAAAATCAGAATGATATGCAGGAATCTTTATTAAATGCCATGAGAGAAGCGAAGATTGGAAGTACGGGAGAAAAATTATTTACTACCGCTACCATCACAGGGCTGATTATCTTTTTTATGTTTGCACTTCAGTGTTTATCCACTGTTGCTGTTTCCAGGAAAGAAACTGGCGGCTGGCGGATTCCAATTCTTCAGGTTGTAATATTCACATCAACTGCTTATATTTTGATGTTTATTACCGTAAATGGTCTGCGTGCCTTAGGTATTTCATAATTATTTCCTTTAATAATTTAACCTTCCGCACTCAATTTACTTACTGTATTTTATATCATATCATCTTCACATTGAAAAATTTATATTTCATTTAAACGATTAATCCTGAGAAAAAATGTGTAGATTTTTAGTTAGAAGAGGAAAAATAAAATGAATATCTCATATGATCAAAATAGGCATGATAAATTAGGCACATTTTATAATGTATTTCTTCTCCTTTTAGTAGTATTGTTATTTGTATTTTATTTGTAACAACCCCATTAAAATAGAAAAGACGATACCTAATGAAAGATCATTTTTATTTTAATTTTTTTCAAGAAAAATTTATTTCTACGCCCGGATAGATATATTGTACTATCCTTCAGTTTTTACTGCTTTTGCATGCAAATCAACTTTATTTGTTATTTTATTTATATTGATCTGCAAAGTTCCTTTTACTCCAGCTTTAATAAGCTGAAAATCATCAATAGAGACAGTATCGCATGAAAAACCATTTGATACAGCTTTTGAAATACAATTATCAATTTCATTCCGGGCTTCAGTTTGAGTTTTATAGGATTTATATGTCTCGGCCTGGTATACACCTTTATTGTCACTAACAAAAGTCATAGAACCATTATCCCCTTTATAAAATGAACAGACCATATCGGGATTACTTTTATCCTGATGTATAGGATTGCCGTATTTTTTTATAACTTCTGCAAGCTTTTTCCCCACCATTATATGAATATTTATATCCTGCGCAGATTAATCTGCCGGATGATAAATAAATCATGACAAATACAAGGTAGAATATTTTTATGTTCTCATTTTTTACCCCGAATAATTAAGCAAATAATTTTTTCAAAGAATGAATAGAATGCTGAACTGAAGTAAACAGCCGGATGGTAATATATTTGAATAGTTTTCCCGTTTAGCATTTTAGCCTCGACAGCCAAAATTATATAACAATATTACAATTATTTGGGATTATTTTCAATTGTATTGGTAATAAAACCGTAGATTATAAATTATAGCGGAATGATGAGTTTAATCGAAGAAGCTTAACTGGTTTGATGAATCGACAATAGAATCAAATGTTTTACCCTGCAGAACCAATACAGAATCTGCAATAGGTTTTAACTGTTTTTCGATATAATGTCTATAGTCAACATCTTCATGCTTAAGTTCAATCGGAATGGGGCCTCGTTTGGTGATTATGTACTGAACAGAGCCGCTGTTCCTATCAATCATTTTTGCTGCCCTCACCTGCGGCGGAATATTTTTTATATAATCCTCCAGGTTTTTTCTTAGTCTTTTTTGATAAATTAATTTATTATCAAAAGCACCCTCATTTACTTTTCTAACTACCGATTTTATCCAGTCCGTTACATCCTCATCATTAAAAATTCTTTGGTACAATTCAACCTGGAATTCTTTTGCCAATTTTGTCCAATCAGATCTTACAAATTCCATTCCGACAAATTCAACTGCTTCTTTTCCTTCATTCACCAGTAAACCGGCATATCTTTTCTTTGCCCCGGTTTCACCACCTCTTGCGGGTGTAATAATAAATTTCTTATAATATTTTTCATATTCAAGCTCTAAAAACGATTGTAAACCAAAATCTTTCTGAATTCTATCAGACCAGTATGCATTCAATTCCTCCGCGATTTTCTCTCCGTTAATTGCTTCATTCTCTTTTCCCTGCTGATTTATATTTACAAAAAGAGAATCGGTATCACCATATATAACAGAATAACCTTCGCTTTCTAATTTCTTTTTGCTTCCCAGCAATAACCATTGCCCGGTATTTGTGATAGCGGCAGGAAGATCATGATGATAAAATCTGCAGCCGTAGGAGCCCATTACGCCATAGTAACTATTCATTAATATTTTAATAGCCTGGGAAAGATGCTTATCTCCGCTTTTTTTTGCCTCTGCTCTCCGCTCCATAAGTTTCCCGATATAAGCAGGGAGAATATTTTCCGTTCTTGAAAACTTAAAGCCTCCCGGGGTTTTTAAAGTATTAATGTCATTCTTCAGCAATGATAATGGATCAATTTTGAAAGTCTGAATAATTGACGGGTACAAAGATTTAAAATCCAGTACAATAACATCTTTATAAATTCCCGGTTTCGGATCAATTACATATCCTCCCGCTGCGTGAGACGTTGCTTTAATATCTTTAATATTTGGTGCGGCAAAGCCAGCTTTGTGCAGCCTGGGAAGATAAAAATGATCAAATGCCGCTGTCATCATCCCGAGCTGATCCATTAGCAATCCCGATATCTCACTTCTTTTGGCATTTAAATCAATCAGTCCCGTTTTTTTAAAGATGTCCGAAACCAGGAGAGCATCATTTAAATTATATTCCGCAAGCTTTAATTTATCTTCAATAAATAACCTTTCAATTTCATCAGTTTTTCCCGGTCCGGTTATTGTTTTTCCTTCACCTAAAATTTGCTGGGCAACAGTTTCAAGGCGGTAATCTTCAAATGAATAAAAAGCGCTCCTTAAAAATACCGGGCCGTCCATTACAACTCTTCCGGGGATATCGGCGAAATACCTTCCCGAATTCATTTTTCTTAATGTAACCAGAGAATCACCTCTCCCTATCCTGAATGAAATATTGAATTCCCTGCACTTTTTTTCAAGGAACATTAGATCGAAACCAATCACATGCCACCCGATTATGATATCGGGATCAGAATTTCTGAACCAGCTTAAAAAGCTTGTCAGCAGGTCCGCTTCAGAATTAAAATAATTTATCAGGGCCGTATCTTTATTCATATTATCTTTTGAAGCGCCCGCCATAAATACTTTTTTTTCTTCTTCTATTTTACCAGTTAAATGGGCCGCGATTGAATAAAGGCTATCATCCTTTACTCCCGTTTCAATATCAATTGAGGCAACAACAAACTCGGGTTTTATTTCACATGGTTTCATTTTCGGATTAATAAAAGAGAGAAGCCGGCTTCCGTTTGATTCTTTTAATTTGTATTCACCATCAACATAAAGCTGAGCATTAATATTTTTTTCCATCAGAAAGCGCCTGACAGGATTTATATCCGATTCATATATTTTTATATTCTTTGAGCTGAAATTGTCTGCAGCAGCTTTTAATTCGTGCTGTGTGTTAAAATAAAGAGCATCTAACTGCCTGCCGGAAAACGTTTTCAGCCTGGAGCTTTTGCGAAAAAGATTGATCTTAAATTCATTAAGATCGGTTTCTTTCTCAACAAAGAATACAGGTTTATAATTGCTAATTATAATTTCAACAGGTTCCAGTTCGGCTGATTTTCCATAAAAAAATAATAGATTTCTTCCCTTAATATCTTTCCAGGAACTGGTTAAAAGAAATACTTCCATTCAAAACTTATCCCTAAAGTTTCAGCTTTTAATGAATTATAATACTACCTGTTTTAAATATATGAAATATAAATAACTTTTAATTTTAGAATTACAGATCTAATCATTAACTTAAACTAATAAAACCAGCTCTCATCCCCGGCGCTAAAACTAATCTGCAAATCTTCATAAAAATTTCATCTTAGCTTTTTATAATTGCAAAAGAATAAATAAATAAACTTTTCAAATAAAATAAGAGGCAGACTGTGAAAAGAATAAGAAATTTAATTCTAATAATTTTTTTAATAATTACTAGTATGAGCTTTAGTTCGAAAATCTCATACCAGGGTATTTTAGATGATTTCTATTCCGAATTTCTTTCACTTAATCTTATTCATGCAATGCAATCGGCAAAAGTTTTATACCATCTTTCAAAGGAACCTTCGTTCAGCAAAGAGCTTCTTGAATCCGAGCTCAATAGAATTAATGATAATATCCATTACGGAAATGTTCAAATAAGCAAAATGGTTGAGCATGCTTCAAAAACAAATAAAATAAAGGTATCCAAATATTTGAAGAGCATTGATGAACATTTAGCCGCTGCTTTTCTGGATATAAAGACAATAAAAAAAGATCTTCAAAACGGTAAAAATATCACTCCCTTATTATCAGATATTTATTACCAATTGAAAAATGCCGAATACCAGGATCATAATGAAATAAAACAAATATTAAAATTCAAAATTTATAATGAACCAGTAATAGTAAAACAATAAAAGGAGCTAAAAATGAAACCAAAGAACATTCTAAAAGCATCGGAAAAAATTCTTTTGATTATTCTGATAGCGATTGGAACGACATTAATAACAGAAAAAATTTATTCACATACCAGGGATGATATATACCCAGGCTTTAAAGTTGATAATTCTGCAGCCTACCAGGATACAACATATTTAACGAAAGGCAAAGCTATATTGAACGAATTCAGTGATGCCTTCGAAGCTGCTGCATCCAAAATAAGCCCGTCTGTTGTCCCGATATTTGCCGAGGAAGTTAAAACTGTTCAAAATCCTTTTAACTCTCCCGAAAATCCTTTTAAAGAATTTTTCGGGCCTGATTCTCTTTAAAGGATTCTTCGGCAGCCCTAATCAAAAAGAAACCATTCATAGCCTGGGCTCAGGAGTCATAGTAACTTCAGACGGATATATATTGACTAATAACCATGTTGTAAACGGTGCAAACAAATTGACCGTAGTTCTTAATGACAAGAAAAAATATCATGCAAAAGTTATAGGCACTGATCCGCAAACAGACTTAGCAGTAATTAAAATTGATGTAAAGGATTTGCCAGTTGCAACACTTGGAAATTCGGATAATTTAAAAATTGGTCAATGGGTAATAGCAGTAGGCAATCCTTTCCAGCTAATGCATACTGTTACCGCAGGTATAATAAGCGCTACCGGCAGATCATCAATCGGATTGGCGCAATATGAAGATTTCATTCAAACAGATGCAGCTATAAATCCTGGCAACAGCGGCGGAGCTTTATCTGATCTGGATGGAAGAGTGATTGGTATCAATACCGCAATCAGCAGTCCCTCCGGCGGCAATGTAGGAATTGGGTTTGCTATTCCAATAAATATGGCCAAACAGGTTATGGATCAATTAATTAAGCATGGGTCCATATCACGCGGATATCTTGCAATTATACCTCAGGATATAACGGATAATCTTGCAAAGGCAATGGATCTCAAAACTAACGAAGGTGTTTTAGTTGGAGATGTAGTGAAAGATGGACCTGCAGATAAAGCAGGAATGAAAACCGGCGATATAATATTAAAATATGACGGTAAAAAAATTGAGAACAGTGTTCAATTGAGAAATATGGTTGCCGAAAGCAAACCAAATACTGAAGTAGACATAACAATTCTGAGAAACAATGATAAAAAAGATCTGGAAGTTATGCTTGGAAAACGTCCCGAAAAAATGACAGCAAGCCTTAATTCAAATCAGAATTCTGAAGGAAATTATTCAAATGAAAAATTAGGGATATCTGTTCAAAATTTAACGGCTGAACTGGCAAATAAATTGGGATATTCCAATGAACAGGGAGTTGTTGTTACAAAAGTCGATCCCGGAAGCCCAGCCGAGGATGCGGGAATTAGAGTTAATGATTTAATCAAAGAAGTTAACAAAAAGGAAATTAAATCTGTTTCGGAATTTGAAAATATTATTTCAAATAGTAAAAGAGGTGATACCGATGCATTCCTTGTCCAGCGAGGAAACTCAACATTTTTTGTTGCAATAAATCTGTCGGCATAAATAAAAAAGAATGTGGAAAACCCGCTAACTTAGCGGGTTTTTTATTATGAAATTAGATTTGCAGTAAGAATGAATAATTTATTATCACATATTTTTATATGATATAAATTTATGTGCCTTTTATCACATGCAAGAATCCAAAATACTTTTATTTAGGTAAATAATTCTTTTTTATTGCACTTTTGCAGAACATTCCTTGAAGTATTCAGAATGAGTTATTCAATTAAGAGTTTAAAAATAGAAGAAGAAAACGGCTTAAATTTTTTTGAGACTATCTTGACACCTGTGATCATTTTGGAAGCGCGAAAGAATTCGAACGGAAATATTAATAATTTTAAAATTAAATATGCAAACTATGCGGCTTCTCTCTCATTAGATAAAAACAAAAATATGCTTTTTGATTCTTTACTTTTTGAAGATTTAAATGGCGTTTCCGAAATTGATCTTTTCAGAAAATTATCTCTTGTAGAAAAGAAAAGAAATATTTTTTACAGGAAAAACTTTAAAGGTTATCCCTTTAATAACTCTGAAAATCTTGTCCGGGTTAAAGCCAGTAAATATGGAGATGATATTTTACTAAGCTGGATTGACTCACCATCTGAAAGTGAATTAGATCTGTTTTCAAGTTCTGATCAGAAATTGCAAAAATCCTTAAACAATGATCCCGGGACTATACCGCAAATCGAAGGATTAGCGGAATTATATAATGCGCTTGGTAATACATTACCATACGGAGGCTGGATGTCCGATCCATCAGGCCGGTTGTTATATATAAGTGATGCTTTTTTGGAGTTATTCCCCACAACGAGGGAAGATGTTTTTAAAAAAGGATGGATAAGTCTTCTTCCTGAAATTGAAAAGGAACGGATTGGAAGTCTTTGGAAAGATTCATTAAAAAGCAGGCAGGTTTTTAACGCTGAATTCCAGCTAAAAAGCAAAGATAATATATACCATTCGATCTTAAGCAGCGCTCATCCTTTTTTGGACGAATATGGAAAAATAAAATATTGGGTAGGTGTTCATTTAAAAATCGATGAACAGAAAGAGAATGAAAAGAAGCTGAATGAGCTGCTTGAAAAATATAAGCATTCAAACGACGAACTTCAGCAGTTTGCATATATAGCTTCACACGATCTGCAGGAACCCCTGAGAATGGTTACAAGCTTTACTCAGCTTCTCGAAAGACGATATGGAGACAAACTGGACACGGACGGCAAGGAGTTTGTTCACTTTGCAGTAGACGGTGCTTCAAGAATGAAAAACCTTATCGATGGTTTGCTTTCATATTCAAGGGTTTTGACACATTCAAAAAAGCAAGATATACTTAATATTGAAAAGGTCCTTAACGACCTTGTAACTGATTTAAGCTTTATCATTGAAGAAAATAAAGCTAAAATAATTTATGACAATCTTCCCGTTATAAATGCCGACAAAAACCAGATTTATCAACTGTTCCAAAATTTAATAACGAACGGGTTAAAATATAGAAGCGCCGAAAACCCGGTAATCAAAATTTCGGCAAAAGAAGAAAATTCTGAATGGCTGTTTGAAGTTGCCGATAACGGGATAGGGATAGATAAAAAATTTTTCGACAAAATTTTTGTCATATTCCAAAGACTGCACAGCAGGGATAAATATGACGGAACCGGGATTGGTCTGGCTATTAGTAAAAGAATAGTTGAAAGATTAGGGGGCAAAATTTGGGTCGAATCAGAGCTAAATAAAGGTTCATCTTTTTATTTCACAATCCCGAAAAAATAAAACATGGATAAAATTAAACCTGTCAACGTACTATTAGTTGAAGATAACCCAGGAGATATAAAGCTTATAAAGGAAACCTTTAAAGAGAACAGGTTTTTAGCCGAGTTAACAGTAATTACCGATGGAGAAGAAGCTTTGAACCTTTTAAAAAGGAGAGGAGAATTTGAATATGAACAGCACCCTGATCTAATTCTGCTTGATTTGAATTTACCTAAATTAAACGGGCAGGAAATACTTGCTGAAATTAAAAATGATATTGAATTAAAAAGAATACCTGTTGTAATTTTAACGTCATCTACGGAGGAGCAGGATATTTATAAAAGTTATGATCTTAACGCAAGTTGTTATATTACCAAACCTGTTGATTTAGACAATTTTATAAAAGTAATCAGATCAATAGAAAATTTCTGGCTAACAATTGTAAAACTGCCGGGGTGAATAATGGAAGTCGAAACTATTCAATCAGTATTATCTGTTTTAATAATTGAGGATAACTTAGGCGATATAAGGATCATCCAGGAGGCCTTAAAAGAATCTTTAGATTGTAGATATAATATTTCTTTCTGCCACAATTTAGCCGACGGTTTAACTGCAATGGGAAGAAATAAATTTGATGCTCTCATTCTTGATTTGAGGCTCCCCGATAGCTCTGACCTGGATACATTAAAAACAATAAAAGAACATAATCCCGATATACCGATTATCGTTTTAACAATCGACAGCAATGAAAACCTGGGGCTGCCCGCTATTAAAGTCGGTGCGCAGGATTTTTTAATTAAAGGGCGTCTTCAGCAAACATCAATAGAAAAAATTTTAAAGTTCGCAATTGAAAGAAAAAAGCTTGAGCAGAAGGTAAAAGCATCGGAAGATTTATTTGAAATTACTTTTGAAAAAGCTTCTGTCGGTATGGCTCATCTTTCGGAACAAGGAAATTTTTAAAGGTTAACCGCAAGTATTGTGATATTACCGGGTACAGCGAACAAGAATTACTCGGTAAAAAGGCTAATTTCATTACTCATAAAAACGATATAATGCTGGATGAATATGAATTGTCACAGCTCCTAAAAAATAAAATTCCGGATTATCATTTTGAAAAACGTATTGTTAAAAAAGACGGCAGCATTAGCTGGGTGCATATAACAAGATCATTAATAAAACTGCAAAATAACCGTACAATAATTTTTTCAATAATTGAAGATATAAATATTAAAAAGAGAAGCGCTGATATTTTAAATCAATCTTTTGAAAACTATAAGCTGCTTGCTGAAAACAGTCCGGATATTATCATAAGGTTTGATAAAAACCTGAATTTCATTTATGTAAATCCACCGATAGAAAAAATAAACGGTCATAAACCAGATTCTTTGATAGGCAGAAATTTAACAGAGATTTCTCATCCGGAACAATTTAAATCATGGAATGATCGTTTTAAAAATATAATTAAATTAAAAGAGAAGAAATATTTTCAGGATATTCTTCATACAATTGACGGTGAAAGAACAGTTGAGACTATTTTCGTTCCTGAGTTTGATGATTGCGGTGATGTTAGTTTTATACTTACAATTTCAAGGGATATCACAGAAAGAATAGAATCACAAAGAGAAATAGAAAGAAAAAACATTTTACTTGAGAAAATACTGGGAAATATACCGGTTGGTGTTTGGATTGTTGACGAACTTGGCAATATGACAATGCATAATAAAGCAAGTGAGGAAATTTGGGGAGGAACTGAAAATATATCGATCAGGAAACAACCTGAATTTAAAGGCTGGTGGGCGGAATCAGGGGAAAGGATTAAACTAGATGAATGGGCAAGCTATAATGCTTTTAAATATGGCAAAACCTACTTAAATCAAATTATTAATATCGAAAGTTTTGACGGTAAAAGAAAAACTATAATGAATTCGGCAATCCCGATGTTTGATAAGAACGAAAAGATAATTGGAGTCGTCGTTGTTAACCAGGATGTTTCAAGGTTTATCCAGATAGAAAATGAGTTGAAAGCTTCTCTTGAAGAAAAAGAAATGCTGATGAAGGAGATTCATCACAGGGTTAAAAATAATTTCCAGGTGGTTTCAAGCCTGCTCAATCTTCAAAGAAGCTCTTTGAAAAATCAAAATGTTGAAGAAGTTCTTTTGGAATGCCAGAACCGCATTAAATCTATGGCTATTTTGCATGAAAAATTATATAGATCCGGTGATCTGATCAGGATTAATTTAAATGGATATTTGACAGACCTGCTTAAAAGTCTTCATAATTCTTATCGCTTAAAAGAGAGAAACATCAATATCGAACTTAATATGGATGAAATTTATGTTTCTACTGACGATGCAATCAACCTTGGACTTATAATTAATGAACTTGTTGTTAATTCTTTGAAACATGCATTCAAGGGGAGAAAAGAAGGTCTTATTACTATTTCCTTGAAGGAAAATGACAGCAGTAATTTGGAAATAATTGTAAAAGATGATGGTATAGGAATCTCTGAAAATATCAATATTGAAAAAACAGATTCCCTGGGCTTATTATTAATAAACTCCTTTGTAAAGCAGGTAAAAGGAAAAATAAAATTAATAAGAGGCCAAGGTACTGAATTTCGAATAGTGTCGCCTAAAATGCCTGGCAGTATGAAAAGTCCGACTCGCAGTTTTTAATAACTCATGTTATCCAGAAAATTCTTAATCTTACCCTATTTTATCACGATTATGATTAAGACCGATGCTTAACATAACTAAATAATATATGCTTTAAACGACCAGATAATGATTGCTATAAGCATTATTGCTAATATCCAGGGAGCTAAATAGATTGCTATCAATTTTAAAATAAATTTTTTAGTGCTGAAATCCTTACCGAAAAATTTTTCCATAACATAAATCTTTTCTTCTTCATTACTCTTTTTATAATGCATCATAATTACTGTAGTTTACCAAACCTGATCCTTTTAAATAGTGCTTTGGGAAACATGAATAATGATTATGTGATATTAATTAGCGGGAATAAATAATTTGTAATAGATTTCGAGCATTTGAAGAAATAGAATGTAGGAATAATTCAAAAATTTAAATGGATTAATCCAGCACTCAGTTTCGATGCGAATGTAATTCGACTAACCGTTAACTATCTACTGCATATGCTCTTTATAATTGAATCCTTTTGATGGATCACGCAGTGTTAAAACCGGGCATGGCGCTTTCCTAACTACCTTTTCTGCAGTGCTTCCGAATAAAATATGTTCCATTCCGGTGTGGCCGTGAGTTGCGATAATAATCAAATCTGCATTTTCTTCCGATGCAGTTTCTATTATTTCAATAAAGGGTTTCCCGGTTTTTACAATAACATTTACTTTTAATTCAGGAGGTATCTCTTTGGAAGCAAGATTTTCCAGCTCTTCCTTTGCTCTTAGATCCAGGTCTATATTAATAGATGGAACGGCTATTTGCCCCATGCTGAAATCCGGAGGATAAACAACAGGTTCCACAACATAGACCAGGGATAATTCAGCATGGAAATGTTTCGCAAAGTTCACTGCATATTTAAGAGAACTTTTGGAATAATCGGAAAAGTCAATAGGCACCAGCACTTTGTTAATGTTAAGTTCCATATTCACTCCCAGATTGAATTTCTTGACATTTTTTTTGAAGAGTATAATATTGGTCATTTAAATGACGAAGTCTTACTGTAATAATATGTGAAATACCTTGAAGTATTTTAATCCCCTTTTTAGGATACTTCTCTATAAATTCATCAAGATCAGGTTTAAATATAACAGCTAAGCGGACATCTGAATCAGCAATAGCCGAAGCAGATCTTTTTTCGCCGTCTACAAGTGCAAGCTCTCCGAAAAAATCTCCTTTTTTAAATGTTGCCAAGGACAAGATTTTGTTTTCTTCGGCTCTTTGAATTGTTACTTCCCCATCACGTATAATATACAGCCCTATTCCCGGGTCACCTTGATAAAAGATATATTCACCGGCAATATAGCTCCTGTTATGAATAATATTGGTTAACATTTCAAGGTCTCTTTTCCCGAGTGATTTAAAAGGGGGAATTGCTAAAAGGGATTTTTCAAGATCTGCTTTCTCAGTTGGCGATTTAAAAAGATTGGCCCAAAAGCCGCTGTGGATCGCCTCATTATTATTATCAGCCATATATTTTTACCCTTAATTAAATATACCTGATTCCGCAACACGCCAGAGTTTCTGACATGGGAACCTATTTTCGTAAAGAGCCCTTCCTACAATGACAGAATCAATTCCGAGGGGAATCAGCTTCTGGATATCCATAAGCTCATCTTTATTTCTTATTCCCCCGGAATGAGTAACTTTTGCTTTTGTAATTTTAGCTACCTCAACAGAAAGATTGATATTGGGACCGCTCATAACCCCGTTAGTTAAGATATCTGTAACAATAAATCTATCAACACCGATTTCGGAAATTTTTTTTGCAAATTCTTTATATAAAATACCTGTATTCTGCTTCCTCCCTCTAACAATAAGTTCATCATTTATTACATCCAGTGCAACAGCAATTTGAGCGGGACCATATTTTTCAAATACTTTTTTAAATTCCACATAATTTTCAATTGCCATTGTGCTGATAATCAGTCTGCTTATACCGGTACTGATTAAAGCATCGGCATCATCCATAGTTCTTATACCGCCTGCAAATTCAACAGGTATAATCACGGAAGAACATATTTCTTCAACAATTTTATAGTTTTTCCTGGTATGCTCATGTGCACCATCAAAATCAACAATATGGAGCAGTTTGGCATTTTCCGCCCGCCAAATCTTAGCCATCTCTACCGGATTGCTCCCGTATTCCTGACAGTCCAGCTCGGGAATTCCTTTGACAACTCTTACAGTTTTCCCGTTCTTTATATCTATTGATGGAATTACTAACAAATATCTCATTAAAAACCCCGAAAAGTATCTTTTAAATTAGTCAATTGTGCTGAAAAAGTCTAAAAAAGAAAATGACCGGATTTACAACTTTCCTCCTCATACACTCGATCTTGAACTTGAACTTGAACTCATAACTAAATCTCCCATTTCCCTCCGTTCTTTACAATAGAGCGACTTATAATGAGTTTTTGAATTTCATTTGTACCTTCAAAAATTTTTAAAATTCTGGCATCTCTAAAATATCTTTCCAGGGGAAGCTCTCTTGAAAATCCCATACCGCCATGAATCTGTAAAGCTTTGTCGGCGATTTCCGCCATAGCTTCCGAACAAAACAATTTAACAATGGCGGCTTCAAGTGCAACATCTTTTTTATCATCATATTTTTGAGCCGTTCTGTATACAATCCCTTCCATTGGATAAATTTTTGCAGCAATTTCTGCAAGCATAAATTGTACAGCTTCAAATTTAGAAATAGATTTTCCGAATTGTTCTCTCCGTTTCGCAAATTTTGTAGATATTTCAAGAAGCTCTTTTGATGCACCCAAGCAGCATGCCCCAAGTCCCAGTCTTCCGGCATCTAAGGAAGTCATTGCAATAAGAAATCCTTTTCCATCTTCCCCTATAATATTTTCTTTAGGAACTTCTACATCTTCGAAAGTAAGAGTATTGGTAATACTTCCTTTAATTCCCAATTTTTTTTCCGGAGGCCCCAGGAATATACCGGTAGTATCGGCTTCAACAACAAACCCGCTAATCCCGCTGGATGTTCTGGCAAAAACAGAAAATACATTAGCAATGCCGGCATTGGTAATCCAAATTTTATTCCCATTTAAAATCCATTTATCACCTTTTAATTTAGCTGTTGTTTTAAGGTTAAATGAATCCGAACCGGCACCCGGCTCAGTTAAAGCAAATGCTGCAATCTTCTCCCCGGAGGCTAAAGGGGGAATGTATTTTCTTTTTAATTCTTCAGAACCCCCAATATAGATTGCATTTGTACCTATTGATTGATGTGCACCAATGAAAGTTGCAGTTGAACCGCATCCGCGGGAAATTTCTTCCTGCATGATACAATAACCAACTTCTCCAAATCCCCCGCCGCCGTATTCTTCAGGAAATGCTAATCCCAGAAAACCAACTTGCCCTAATTTTTTAATTAAATCTAAAGGAATATCTTCTTTTTCATCAATGATTGAAGCAAGCGGTTTTATTTCGGAATCTGTAAATTCCTTCACTAATCCCTTTAACATTCTCTGTTCTTCTGTAAAAGAGAAATCCATGCAAATAGTACTCTTTATTAAAAATTAAAATTTTTTACGTAAAAACAGGGGCAAAAATATTTAGTTTGTAAAGATAAATAAATTGAAATTTTGAATCATAATTTTACTAATAAAAATAAGCTTTGCCAATTTCTTTTAATTTGAGTCTAAAATTTAAAAGAGTTAAAAAATAAACTGGTATCATTATTTCAAAATAAAGTTAGTTAAAAAGAATTCGGGCAACCTTAAAACCGGGAACTTTTATTCATAACACAGGCAAAGTTTAAAAACCTAATTTTTGACCTATTTTCTTGACTTTTCTAACTTTAATAAGCATATTTGACATCAATGAGCAAAGATTTTGTATTGACGACTTCACACAATGATAAATTGAGGATAAGCGTATTCGGTAAAGATAATATAAATTTATCACCTTGTATAATTTTAGTGCATGGATTCAAAGGGTTCAAAGATTGGGGATTTTGTCCTTATATCGGAGAATATTTTAGCAGAAGAAATTTTTTTGTAATTACTTTTAATTTCTCACATAATGGAATTGGTGCAAATTTAAATGAATTTACAGAACTTGATAAATTTGCCGAAAATACTTTTTCTTTGGAAATTTTGGAGCTTTCTGAAGTAATCGATGCTTATAAAGATAATTTTTTTGGTCATAGCAATAATCAGCCGGTCGGTTTACTCGGGCACAGCAGAGGCGGCGGAATCTCTATTTTAACAGCAAAACAAAATAAAAATGTTAATGCAGCGGCTGTTTGGGCTTCTGTATCAAACTTTGATAGATATTCCAAGCGTCAAAAAGAGACCTGGAGAAAAAAAGGAGCTTTTGAGGTTTTAAATACCAGGACAAAACAAGTTATGAGATTAAATGTGACTCTTCTCGATGATCTTGAAAAAAATAAAGAAGGTGCTTTAAATATTGAAAATGCAGTAAAAAATTTGAACAAACCCTTATTCATTGCTCATGGTGAACAAGATCTAGCAGTACCCGTAAAAGAAGCTGAAACTTTATATAATTGGTCCAATAAAGAAATGACTGAATTCCATAAAATTTCTACAACAGGTCATACTTTTGGTGCTAAACACCCTTTTGAAGAAAGCAATCCTGATTTAGAATTATTGTTGCATAAAACCGAAATTTTTTTAAAAAATAATTTATATTGAGGAATAATTATGAATGTAAATAATGAAGTAAAGCATACTTTGGTTTCGGAATTTCTGGTAAATATTCTCTCTTACAGACTTTTTTGGATTTTATCTTTTTCACTTCTAACAGCTGTAAGCGCACAAGTAGCTATTCCGGTTAAACCTGTTCCCTTTACACTTCAAACAATGATGGTTTTACTGTCTGGAGCTTTCCTGGGTGCGAAAAACGGCGCATACAGCCAAATTGTTTATGTTTTTTTAGGAAGCATCGGTCTGCCTCTATTTGCAAACGGATCTATGGGACCTGCTGTATTATTCGGTCCCACCGGCGGATATCTTCTTGCGTTCCCTATTGCAGCATTCCTGGTAGGCTACATTATTGAATCAAATAAGAATTATTTCAATATAGTTTTGGCAATGTTTATCGGCAGCTTAACTATATTAGCATCGGGTATTTTATTCCTGAACCTGTTTTTTGTTCATAATTTTCTTGATGCACTTAAAGTGGGCGGAATAATTTTTTCAGTCTGGATGGTAATAAAAATATTTGCGGCTGCAAGTATTTATTTCGGAATATCAAAGAAGTATTCAAAACTGCCAAATAATAATTAGAAAATTTTCATTCCGTATTTATGCATCTAAAAAATATCATCTTTGTTCTATTCTTAATTTTTGCTGTCGGGCTATTTATATGGAGCTGTATGAACCTCTATAAATATATGACGATTGCAAAGAAGAAAGATGACAGGTTCGACAGGGTTGGAACAAGATTGAAAAAAGTATGGGAAATTGCTTTTGCACAAACAAAATTATTAAGAGATCCGAAAGCCGGAATTTTACATTTTCTAATATTTTGGGGATTTGTTCTATTCCTTTTTGTAGTAATCGAAACAATAATTCAGGGATTTTATTCTCCATTCAATCTGGCTTTTACCGGCCCGTTTTATTTCGTCTTAACTTTTATTCAGGATATTTTAGGCATTCTTGTAATCGCTTCCTGTTTGTATGCTTTATACCGGAGATTTGTTCTTCATATTACCAGGCTGGAGGTTGATATTGCCGGAAAGCTTGATGCCGCTGTTATCCTGGTATTAATCATATTAGTGGTTGTCTCTATGTTCGGAGAAAATATCTCATTAATTGCGAAGCACGATTTTGTTTTAGGTAAATTTGAATTTCGTCCGGTTTCCTTCTATTTAAGTCATATTTTTTATAGCAGTAATGCCGGGAATGCAGCTTCTTTTTACGAGATATTCTGGTGGTCTCATATAGTTTTTGTTTTCGGGTTTTTAAATTATCTCCCCTATTCAAAGCACCTTCATGTAATAACATCAATCCCAAATACTTATTTTTCAAAACTAAAGCCAAGAAAAAACACACTGGATCCAATCAATTTAGAGGATGAGAGCTTGGAAGTATTCGGCGCTGCGGATATTGAACAGCTTTCCTGGAAACAGCTTTTAGATGGATACACATGTACCGAATGCGGAAGATGCACTTCGGCATGCCCAGCAGCTACTGCCGGTAAGTCTTTATCTCCCCGAAAAATAATTGTTGATATAAGAAGAAGGACCATTGATAAAGGGTTAATGATAGTAAAAGGAAAAAAAGATGGCGAAATATTTGAAAAAACGCTTGTTCACGATTATATTTCAGATATTGAACTTTGGGAATGTACTACCTGTAATGCTTGTGTTCAAGAATGCCCTGTGATGATTGAGCATGTAGACTCAATAGTTGACATGAGAAGAGATCTTGTTCTTACTGAAGCTCAATTTCCTTCTAATTTAAATAATGTATTTAAAAGTATTGAAACTAATTTTACTCCCTGGGCATTTAATCAAGCGGACCGTGCAAATTGGGCAGAGGGAATGAATATAAAGACTATGTCCGAAGATCCCGGATGTGATATACTTTTCTGGGTTGGCTGTGCCGGCTCTTTCGATAACCGGTATAAAAAGGTTACACGGGCATTCGCAGCTATAATGCAAAAAGCAGGAATTAATTTCCGGATTCTCGGCACAGAAGAAAGATGTAATGGAGACACAGCCCGCAGGTTAGGGAATGAATATCTTGCTCAAATAATGATCAAGGGAAATATAGAAATATTGAATAATTACGGTGTTAAGAAGATTGTTACCGCATGCCCTCATTGTTTTCATTCACTCGGGAATGAGTATAAGCAGTTCGGCGGCAATTATGAAGTAATGCATCATTCACAGTTAATTGAAGAAATGCTTACCCAAGGTAAAATTCAGCTGCGGAAAGATAATGATAAAAAAGAAAAAGTTACATATCATGACTCCTGCTACCTGGGCAGATACAATGATGTTTATGATTCGCCAAGGAAATCATTAAGAGATAACGGAAATCTGGAACTGGTTGAGATGAAAAGAAACAAAAGCAAAGGGTTCTGCTGCGGTGCAGGCGGAGGCAGAATGTTTCTTGAGGATGAAGAAGGAGGAAGAATAAATGTAGAACGCACTAAAGAAGCTCTTGAAACCGGGGCAGATACTGTTGCCTCGGCTTGTCCTTTTTGTATGACTATGTTGACCGACGGTGTTAAGCATTTTGAGAAATCCGAGGAAGTGGCAGTTAAAGACATTGCCGAAATTGTTCTGGAAAACTTAATTAACTAAATTTAACATTCATTTTTTCATAGGAGGATTCATGAACAGATATGAGGACCTAATGCAAGCAGTCAGAGATTTACAAACTGATTTTGAAAAATTTTTCGAAAAAGGTCAAGCTGCTGCAGGTACACGGGTACGTAAAGGTTTAAGCGATCTTAGGAAATTAGCTCAAGAAGTTCGTAAAGAGATTCAAGACGTAAAATCTCAAAGAAAAGCTGATAAAACTCAACCGTAATTTTCACTGCTTTTCTTTTCAGTAAGGCTGAATTACAAAATAATTCAGCCTATTTTTTTAAATGACAAAAAAAATAATTTATATAGTTCTTAGCCTCTCAGTCCTATTCCAGTTAAAGATTTTTGCTCAGGCTTTATCAAATAAAAACGGAGTAGTTAATATTACTATTTCCGCGGTCGGCGATTTAATGTGCCATGCCGCACAATATAAATATGCAAAAGAGGAAGATGGCAAATATGATTTTAACTCTTCGTTCCGGTTCATAAAAAAATATTTGGAAAATTCTGATTTTGTGTTTGGTAATCTTGAAACAGTTACTGCAGGAAAATCCCGCGGTTTTTCTACCTATCCCCTATTCAATAGTCCCGATGAATATATAACTGCATTAAAAAATGCAGGCTTCAATCTTATAACTACGGCAAATAATCATGCGTTGGACCAGGGGAAATACGGAATAATCAGAACTATCGAAATTTTAGATAAAAACAATATTAATTATACCGGTACGTTTGAATCCGTTAGAGACAGGGATTCAATAAGAATTTTTAATATTAAAGGGATAAAAGCGGCATTCCTTGCATACACATACGGAACTAACGGGATCCATATTCCTGAAAATAATTCTTATTTAATTAATCTTATCAATATAGATTTAGTACGCCGCGATATTGCCAAGGCCCGTAAAGACGGAGCAGAAATTGTTCTTGTTTATTATCATTTCGGATACCAATATGATAAAAAGCCAAATGATTTTCAGAAAGAAATTGTAAATCAGACTATTAATGCCGGTGCCGACATAATTATTGGCGGTCATCCGCATGTATTGCAACCGGTAGAATATTTTAATGCCAGAGGAACAAATCTCCATACTGGTTTTGTTGCTTATTCGATGGGTAATTTCTTCACGAATCAAAGGGACAGGTATACAGATGCAGGAATGATTCTAAATATTACCATTTCAAAAAATTTCTCAAATGATTCAATTTATATTTCAAATATCAGCTATACACCCACTTGGGTTTTCAGAGGAGAAATAAATAGTAGCACCGGATATCCGGCTGAAAAAAAAGAATTTTTAATATTACCGTCTGAAGATGCTCTAAAAAATCCTCCGTATAGTTTTCTAACCCCGGATGATTTATTCAAAATAAAGCAGTCTATATCCGATACGAAAAGGATCCTCACAAAATATACGGATAATATAAAGCTATATGATTATAAAAATGATCTTATTCAAAAACTTAAAATGCAGTCAATTCCCAGGCAATTAGAGCGGCCGAAAATATTCTGGAAAATTTCGCACGATAAATTGAGTATTTTCAGTTTAAAATTTTATTCAAGATAATTATTATAATTTAGGAAGAAGATATAATTATGATCCGAGATAACTTAACCAGTAAAGGTTTCGGAAAAAAAGAAAATTTCCGATGGAGAGGCAAAGAAGTGTCGCGCCTTGAAGGGTTTAGTGATGCTGTTTTTGCATTTGCAGTAACACTGCTTGTTGTTTCGCTATCAGTTCCAAACACTTTTTCGGAACTAATGCAGTTGATAAAAGGTTTTGCTGCATTTGGAATCAGCTTCACAATTTTAATATTAATATGGTATACTCATTATATGTTTTTTAGAAAATATGGTCTCAATGATAAGTTTACAATTATCATGAATGCCGTATTGTTATTCCTTGTACTTTTCTACATCTATCCATTAAAGTTTGTATTTTCCTTGATTGTAAATCAAATATTGGGAAGTCCACAGGGCATGATTGAAGGATCACAAGCATCAACTCTGATGATTATTTATTCTTCCGGATACCTAGCTGTTTTTTTAATTTTTTTAGTTCTTCATCTCCATGCCTATAAAATTCGCAAATCTCTTGAACTTAATATTTATGAAATTTTCTACACAAAATATCATATCCAGGTTTTTCTTTTCCACATTGCGATTTCACTATCTTCAATATTAATTTCAATATTCGGCAATAATAATCTAACTGCATTATCAGGTTTTATTTATTTCCTTTTAGGACCGATTTTGTTTTTACACGGGTTGATTATGAGTAAAAAAGGAAAGCCTTTACTTGAATCTGTAAACCGGGATTAAAACACTCATATGAACTGGTTCATAAATTAAGCTCTATGAAAATAATGTTATAAGGATTGAAATGAAGTTATTTTTAATAATATATATTTGATTCTTGATTTTAGAATTTTTACAGCCGTAACACTTGTAATAAGTACCAAAATCATTTATTTATTATACGAATACTGGTTATTTTTCTTCATCATAATTTCATTTTTCGAGAATATCTTTAACTCTATTCTGGAAAAGATTATGAGAATATTAGTAGTAGAAGACGAAGAATCTTTAGCCTTAAAAATAAAAAGCATCCTTGAAAGTGAGCAGTATAACGTCCAGGTAGCTTTTGAAGGTGAAACGGGGATGGAAAATGCACTCGCTGGAGAATTTGATCTGATTATACTTGATATACTGCTTCCGAAGTTTGACGGGATTCAAATATTGAATGAGATAAGGAAACAAAATTTAGAAACACCGGTTCTACTATTAACGGCAAAAATAGCCGTAAAGGATAAGGTTGAAGGTCTTGACGCAGGGGCCGACGATTACCTTACTAAACCGTTTGCGATACCTGAATTACTTGCGCGGGTACGATCGCTCTTAAGAAGAAAAAGTGAAATAAAATCTTCAACAATCACGATTGCAAATTTGGAAATAAATACAACGACGCATGAAGTATTTAAAAACGGAGAAAATATTAATTTGACTTCGAAAGAATATTCCATCCTCGAATTTATGGTATATAATAAAAACCGTGTTTTATCCCGGCTGTCAATTGCTGAACATGTGTGGGGCGATAATTTCGATTTGTTTAGCATGACAAATTTTGTAGATGTGCATATAAAGAATTTAAGAAAAAAAATTGAAAATGGTTCCGAAAATCATATTATTCAGACAGTAAGAGGTGTTGGGTACATGCTTAAGGAGAACAATGAAAATTAGAACGAGGTTAACTCTCTGGTATTTTTCGATCTCTTTTCTAATCCTGATACTATTTTGTGCCGGTACTTATTACGGGGTAAAAAAACTGCTGTTTAATACTTTAGATAAAGAGCTGGATGTTATAGCATCAACTATTGAAGAAAGCTATAATATGGATGACGATAATTTTTCCGAATTAAGAAGCAACCGTGAAAATTCCATTAACTTTTCGCAATATTATCTTGTAATATATAACAAAGAAAAATACCTCATCTACTCCTCTGGGATTGCCAGGAAACTATCTTTTAATATACCTTTAACTGTAGACAAACATAAAATTTTATACTTAGTTGACAGCAAAGTTCAGCGGCGTAATGAATTTTTTAATTCTCAAAAGAACGGAAATATAACATTCCGTTTAATGAACAGGAGATTGATTAATAATAACCGGACTATCGGCTGGATTACAGTTGGCTTGCCAATCGGACATATTGAATATTCCATGGATCACCTGATCTATTACATTTTATTCGGAGGCTTTATTGGAATTCTTTTAATTTCTATTGGAAGCTATTTTATTATTCAAAAAACATTGAGCCCTGTAAATGTTATTACACAAAAAGCGAATCTGATCAGTAAAAACAATCTTGATGAAAGAATAAAAATATACAACCCGGATGATGAATTAGGGCAGCTGTCAATTGTACTGAATAATTTGCTTGACAGGCTTCAGACTGCATTTGAAACCCAGCAGCAATTTATGGCAGATGCAGCACATGAATTAAAAACACCTTTATCAATATTAAGATCCAATTGGGAAAGTGAATTAAATAATTCTGAAATTCCGCTGGAGCTAAAAGAAAAGTTTGTAAATGATATTGAAACAATTACAAGGCTGAATCACTTAATAAATAACCTTTTACTTTTATCTCAGACCGAATCGCCTAAATCCCAATTCGAATTTAAACGGATTAGAATCGATGAGGTTTTAAGAGATGCTGTCTCCGATATAAAAATTTTATCAGATATTAAATCACAAAAGATCATAATTAAAAACTTCCGACCTGAAATTGTGCTCGGAGATAAATTAAGACTTTTCCAGCTATTTTTTAACCTGCTTGAAAATGGAGTAAAATATACTCAGGAAGGTGGGAATATAACTCTCAATGTTAAATTAAGCACCGGTTTTGTTATAATTGAAATTAGTGATAATGGGCCGGGGATTCCTGAAGAAGATATTCCTTTCATTTTTAACAGGTTTTACAGGGTACAGAAAGATAGAGCAAGGAAGACAGGGGGAACCGGTTTAGGTCTTTCAATTTGCAAGCTTATTACCGAGCTGCATAAAGGAGAAATTGAAGTAAAAAGTAAACCGGATGAAGGATCTACTTTCATTGTAAAGCTCCCGCTCGATAATCAACAACAAGGGAATGGTTGATTAATCAGATGTAAAGATTCTTAACCTGCAAATACAAATTCACACAATAATGCTAAACATTTGCGAAATTGCAATTAGTATGCATTCCTGCTCATTCTTAATTCACAAATTTAACTTCTCCCCTTCCCTTCATCATTTTTTCATATTTAATTCCTACTTTGAACATCAAGAAAATAATAAGAGATAAAAATGAAAAAAAATCATTTACGTTTAGGAAAAATCCTAGGGATACCCATAGGAATTGATTATTCATGGTTTTTAATTTTCTTCTTGCTTACCTGGGTATTAGCTACTACATACTATCCCGGTGAGTATAAAAATTGGAATCAAATTGAATACTGGGTTGCTGGTTCTTTAACAGCAGTTTTACTTTTCGGAAGTGTATTACTTCATGAATTAGGGCATTCGGTAATTGCGATAAAATATAAAATAAAAGTTAAAGAAATAAATTTATTTATATTCGGCGGTATATCTGAAATAGCAGGTGAACCGCCGAAGGCTTCCTCCGAGTTTTGGATTGCAGCCGCAGGACCTGTTGTAAGCTTTTTACTGGCAGGCATTTTTTTTATTTTGGAAAAAAACCTGCATATTTTTTTACTGACAGCATTGTTTGAATACCTTGCATTTATAAATTTCATTCTTGCCATTTTTAATCTAATACCTGGTTTTCCTTTAGACGGCGGGAGAGTCCTAAGAGCAATTGTCTGGGGATTAACGAAAGATTTTAAAAAAGCTACCAATATAGCCGTAACAGCCGGCAAGCTTTTCGGTTTTATATTTATTTTATTCGGAGTGTACCAAATTTTCGGCGGTAATATTTTAGATGGCTTATGGATTTCGTTTATCGGCTGGTTTTTGGAAAATGCAGCCTCAATGCAATTACTTGAACAAAAGGTACATGATCTTCTTACAGGCCATAAAGTATATGAAGCTATGAGCCAGGATTACGGTATAGTTAGTAATGATTCGACATTGCAGGAGGTTATTGATAATAACTTCTTAGGAATTAATAGGAGAGCTCTTTTTGTTAAGAAGGATAATAAAATAATTGGCTTAATCACTTTACATAGATTTAATATTGTTTCTAAGGATCAGTGGAATTATACTTATGTGGAAAATGTTATGATCCCTATTTCTACTGCTGAAAAAACATCTACAGATGCTGAGATATGGGATGCAATGAATAAACTAAACTCAGAAGGGGTAAATCAGCTCCCGGTTATTAATAATGGTGCAGTGGAAGGAATTTTCAGCAGGGACAATGCCATAAGTTTTATAGCTGAACTAAGGAAAAATATTCATAACGGTAAGACATGATTTCCATTGTTGTTGTTGCGTTTATATTAAGAATCATTATTAATTTACAGATATACTAAAGTAACTTGAAAAACTGAAAGCATTGTGATTTAAAGAAACAGAACAAGATAATGCTTAAATAAATAAGCAAACTTCACATAATCTTCATCTCTTAAAAATATTTTATATGCGTTTATTATACAAAACAATTTTCGGAGAAAAAAATGGAAAAGTTAAAATCTCAAGAGAAGCTTAATATATCTGTTCCTCTAATAGTTCTTGGTATATTCTTATTCACTTCAGGCACATTTGCAGGCAATAATACATTTTTACCCAGTAATAATCAGTTAAAGGAGCAAGTTACAAATCAAATTGGAAGATACTATACCGAACAATTTGATGTATCTGCAAAAGATGGGGTTGTAACAATTAAAGGGGAAGTGAATTCTTTAAATGATAAATATAGAATCTTCGATATCGTATCACGTGTACACGGAGTAAAAGATATTAAAGATCTTGTTGATGTAAATTCCGGTACGGTGCCCGACCAGGTAATTAAACAAAATACCGAAGAAACACTCCATGCTGCTTCTTCTATTATGGAACCCGATAGAATTAAAGTTAATGTCGACAACGGCATTATATTTCTGGATGGAACTGTAAGCTATTACCGTGAAAAACAAGCTGCCCAATCAATTGCTACCTGGCAAAAAGGGGCTGTAGGTTTGGAAAATAATCTTAAAGTCTTATCTCCTAATGCGGAAACTAGTGATGCAAATCTTCAAATAATATTAACCGAAATAGTTTCAAAAGAATTCCCGCTCGCAAAAGATATAAATATTTCGGTTAAAGATGGACTTGCAACAATAACAGGTGAAGTTCCGAGATTGTCAGACAAATATGGAATAGAAGAAAATTTTTACCCTGTGCTTGGAATAAAAGGGGTTATTGACAGCCTTAGTGTTGAGCCAGATCTTTATTTCTAATCATTTATTTTTTTAGACCTTTTCATCTGTACTAACCGGTGAGAAGGTCTGAGAAATAGATCGGTTTACAGTTTAATTATTTTGCATTATACCGTTATAATATAGAAGAAATCTTATGATACTTTATTCTTTTTGTTTCGAAAATATTTAAAAACAAGATAAATAATTAACAAGCCAATAATTAAAAAGCCCACCAGTAAAAGATGTTTCTCTATACCTTCAACAATAGGCTGCCATTTTTCACCAGCATAATATCCCAACAGAATAAAAGTAATTGACCATACAAAGGCACCCGAATATGCATAAATTGCAAATACATGGATTTTAAGCTTTGTTGAACCGGCAAGTATAGCTACTATGTGTCTTACACCAGGGATGAAATATCCGAAGGTTAAAGTCCATTTACCCAATTTTTCAAACCAAAGTTCACCTTTTTCAAGATTTTTTTCGGAAATGTGCAAAAACTTGCCTGCTTTTTTCAGTGCAAGTATACCTAGAAGCCTTCCTAATAAATAACTTATGGTTATCCCGGAAGCACTTCCTAAAAAAGCAACAGAAAATGTAGGAATTAATGCCAGTTGATTTTTACTCACTAAATATCCTAATAGTGTAAGGATAGTTTCATCCGGTACCGGTAAGCCCAATATCCCCGTCGTAAGTAAAATATAAATTGCAAGGTAACTATACTTTGCAAGCCAATATTCAATCGGGAAAAAAAGCATTTATCTTATGCACTTATACTATTTAAATTATTTTTGAATGTTAATAGAATTACCGAAGGTTTTAGTGAAAGCAACCTTTTAAGCAGCAGTTTTTTTTAAAATTTTTTGGATGATTTTCTAAAACAATTCTTAGATTCAAAAGGTAAACCTAAAGCTAATTTTATTATTATACAACCTCGATATATACATTACACTCCAGCATTATTATTTTCTTAAAACTAGAATTTAACAGTGCCGTTGACCGTGCAATTTTCTAAAAGAAATCAATAAAAAAACCCGCTATACCAAAGGTAAAGCGGGTACTCCTTTTCCCTACTACTTAACTTTTGAGGGATGTTAAATATGGGACTTTGAAAAACTTAGTTTACTATGATGTAATAATCAAGACAATGCATCACAAGTATTACCCTGAGTGGGATAAAGCAAATTTTTAATCAGTAAAACCGCTACTCAGTTTAATTTTCAACATTTCCTGTTAACTGAATCTAGATATATGTGCTCAGGATTACTTGTAAAGGCCGAATTCTTCTTCTTAAAATTTCATATTAGGCTGTGCAATGATTAAACTTAAACCTGTGACTGACCAACAACGGTTATAACTCGGCAAGCTTCGCTTCAAAACTTATTTAGTTATAAGGTTTTTTAATTTTACTTTTAAAAAAGATTTTTATTTTTAGAAAGTTATTTCCTGTAATTCATAAATACAAATTTTATATATTCTTCATTAGCCATTGGACGATTACTTATCGCTATTCTTTTTCAAGCTTACTAATTACAGGTAAATATTTTGCTTTTTTACTTCCAGCAGATATTGACATGGCAATTGCAATAGATTCCGCGATCTCTTCTATTATTGCGCCAGCTTTTACACCCCTTTTATAATGATATTCAAGACATGGGAGACAATCTGCTATTATTGAATTTGATACAGCAATGATTTCTTTTGTCTTTCCATCAAGAACATTTGGCTTATACGCATTACTTGAAAATTGTTCCCACAATTCGTTCATTTCTTTTAAAATAAACATTGGTTTTCCTAAATTATTTTATAATTAAAAAGATTTTTTAATGTAATAAAAAAGTTTCTGCGTGTTTTTGAATCTGTTTATTTTTATTAAAAAATTTATTTAATGATAACGGTATAACGACCATAATACTATCCTGACAAAAGTCAGGATGCCGAGTGCCGGATCGCAGCAAATGTTTTATTAAACGGTTTTATTATGTTCTTAAATACTTAACTTTTTTAATAATTTTTTATTTCTAATCACAATGTCTTTTTCTAATTTTATATTCTGTTCCAGTAATGCGTAATATCCCACAATTATATTATTAACTTCGTTAAAATCTACATTTTTTTTATTAATGATTTGCCAATTCAGAATATTTATATTCTTAAAAACAAATTTTGTAGCATAGTCATTTATAAATTCTACTGTCATTTCTTGCTGAGAGAGAATGGTTGTAAAAGATTCATAGTAATTTGTAATTTCTTCTCTCAAATGATAATCTGAAATTAGATTAAGATTACCGCTGTATTTTATAGATTCATAAGTATTTGATTGTGGATAAAATTTGGGAATTGTGAGGATATCTTTAAATAATATAACCGCTGAATCTATTGAAGTAACACCTTTGATGGTATTTGCAATATATTTTTTAAATTTAATTTCTTTTTCTTCATTAAATTTTTGAATTTCATTAATGCTAATTGAATCTTGAATAACATCATTTCTAATGCTATTTAAATATTTACTTTTAAGTTCATTGGATTTATAATCTTCGCGCCAATTATTTAATAAGAATGCCGCAGTAATACCGATGAAAACAACTATCAATTCAATAAAATAATTTTTCCAATTAATCTTTTCCATATTTAACTTCCATTTCAAGAATTTTATTTTTAACTGTAGTCATGGATAATGCAATAGAATTAAATGGTTTCTTGAGGTACATAATTTAACATCAGCAATTCGACTATCTCCTTCCTTCCAGTTCCTACCCTTGATTTTATCATCTTAAAAATAATTAATTTTTATAATTTTTCCATCTATTGATTAAGCAAGTAAAACCCAATGGCTCAGATTTGTATCTATTTTTCCGCAAAATAATCTCGAAACTATGGAAAAACTATTTGCTGAAAAGTTGTTTTAGAATGGCCTCAATCAGGTGAAAGAATAGTTGGTAATATAAACCGCAGAGAAATATAAAATTATTTTCCTTCATTTCCTTCAATACCGGAAATCATGGATAGCGGATATTGTTTTCTTTTTCCAGAGCATTTAGAATTGCCTATACAAAATCTTTCACGCATATATAATTACCTTGAGGAATGCATATATCTTAACCGGATTAGCTAACTTAATTAAGAGGCCTCCTCTGTGTGACATGTCCGTGCATTTCTTTTTCTGGTATAGTCACAATATTTTTTGGTTTTAATTTTCTTACTGGAAATGGATTATAACTTATATAACCCTTACTTTTGAAGAAATCGAACATGTGTCTCAATTCGGCAAAGTAACTAGCTATGCTATTTTTTGAAATAGATGTTAATAAATATTTTTCTAGATCTTCTATCATTATGGTTGTAACTGAACTGATTGATCTATCAGTTAAAAATTCTACCGCTTTATCTAATGCATACTTATAGTGTTCCAGTGTTGATTCTGTTCTATCTTTTTTATGTTTTTTGAATTCTTCAAAACCTTCCATTAAAGTTTTATTTCTGTTTTTTTCACGCTTAATCTTCTCTACATGCACACCTGCTTCAAGTTCATAGTCAATCTTCTTTTTCTCTACTTCAGCTTTCTTTTTGTTTTCTCTATTATCTTTAAGGTGAAGTGCTCTTCGATGTCTTTTACCTGCTTCATCATAATAGTCAATTAATAATCTTCCTTCTCGGGTTCTTACTTTAGCCATTTCATCCTCCCTGTTTTATTAGTGTTATGTTGATTTATTTACGCGGCGGATCAGGTAAGCGTTATTATTTTTCCAGCAGTTTGTTCTTTAGTATTAATTCGTAAGATTCAATTAAATTTTTCTGTTTGCCCACGATATCTTCAAGCTCTTTTATTCTTGATTCAGCAAGTTTAATTCTATAAGTTAAATTACTTGTTTTTTTTAATTCTTCCTCATTTAACAAATCTAAATCAAGTCCTGCCTTTCTGCAGGCATTTAAAAAATGTACTGATTGATTTTTTATTCCATTAGAAACCTGAGAATCTGTTAATCCGGCTTTTTTCGCAAATTTCCCCTGTGTTTCGAACTTGAGAATTATTGCATCTCTTAATTTCTCATCATTTATTTTCATTTTATTTTTATATTTAATTTATTAATATTTGCTTATTTTTATCTATTTTTTTATTTTATTATCAGTATTTATTTTATTTATTACATTTGTTCAAATTTACACATTTTTAATGGATTTTGCAAGTATCTCTACTTATTCCATAAAAAAAACTTCGCAGCGTTTAGGGGTCAGCCCCTCTTATATTTCTCATTTAATTGCTGAAGGTGAACTTGATTTTTTCCTTCCTCCGGGAAAAAAACATAGAAGAGTACCGCATAAATCCATTGAAGAATTTATAGAGCGATATACATACAACAACAAACAGAAAGAAGAAGAATGAAAACAATTCGCAATTCGAAGAAGAAGAACTCAAATAAATCCGGTGTAGTTCATATTGATTCTAAAGTGCATAAAAAATTAAAAATATACTGCGCAACTCATGATGAAGATTTAGGAAAATATGCAAATAGGGTTTTGGAACAATCACTCAAAAACTTTAAAGTAAATAATGATGTGTCAGATGATTGAATCAAAATAATTTTATTCAACTCTAAAAGCTTTCTAAAGGAGTTATTGTGGATTCATTTTTACTAATATCAGCTGCTTCCATATCAAGTTTTCTTTCCGGATTTTTATTTGCCCGGTATCTTTATTTAAAAAATTTTAATAAAAAGATTTCAGATTATAATAGAATAAATACTTCTCTCAATGAGAAATATTTTTTTATTTTCAAGAAAAATAAAGCTCTTGAAGCAAAACTTAAACTCCTGCAGCCGAATCTAATTTCGTTAGATGCAATTTTCGAAAAAATGATCGTCTCAAAAAATTGAAAAGGTATATTATATACTGCCAGAATTATAATCAGTATAGTAAGTTCAAACTGTGCCATTTCTCATTTGGGTAGTAATCGGGACCATATGGAACCAGAACTATGGATTTTGAACATAGGAATTTTATATCGGATTCATAGAGAAGGGATAAAAACATTTTGAATCAGCGTTCATATTATGCAATTATTCCGGCCTTCGTAAGATACGACGAAGATCTTCCGGCTGCTGCCAAACTTTTATACGGTGAAATAACTGCTCTCTGCAATGAGAAAGGCTATTGCTGGGCGGGCAATAAATATTTTGCAGGTCTTTATAAATGTGAGATAAGATCTATAACCAGATGGATTAACATTCTTATCGATAAAGAATATCTAAAAATGACAATAGAAAAAGGCAATATTAGGAAGCTTTATCTAACTGACCAATATATTAGACGGTGGACAAAATTGTCTACCGCCATAGACAAAAATGTCTACCACCCATGGACAAAATTGTCTACCGTATCTATTAATAATACAATTAATAATAAATTAATTATCGGAGAAGAAAAATTTTCTTCAAATTTATTTGATCTTGAAGAAAAGATTATCGATGACTTGTTTATAAAAACATGGGGAAGAAATCCTGCCGGGAAAGAAATCCCTAATATAATTGACCTGATTAAAAAATATAATTGGGAATCTGTTGAATATGCCTTTAATCAAGCATGGCAATCCGGACCCAAGGCAATGAATTACAGGTATATTAAAAAAGCTGCGGAAAGCAGGTTTGAATTCATAAAGAGGGAAAAAATAAAAGATGCAGATAGAAGAGCTGTTGAAAAAAATATCAAGGAAGCCGGGACTATGCGAAAGGATCTTGAAGCTTTGGGGAAAAAAGGATATGAAGAAGGCTGGCTGACAAATGTTTTCAAAATAAAAAATGAAAACACTGATAAAATTCAAGAATCTCCTGAAAAGAAGGAAAAAGAAAAAGAATTTCAAAAAGCGTTAAATGAAGAATTAAAAAGGAAAAATGTATGACCATTTTAAAATCTCAACTGGAAGAAGCATCTTTTAAATCATCCGTGGAAGGTCAGATCTGCAGAGAGCTGGTTAAGCTGCAGAACTGTGGTTTTAGAATCTTTAGTTTCAATCAGATGGATCTTCTTTCCTTTGGGTTAAAATATTTTGTTAATCATATTATAGTATCAAAAAAGTATTTGATCTTTGTTGAAGTAAATCCAGGCAGAGAAGTATTTTCTGATGATAAAAAAGAGCTGCAGATATTTCTATCTCATTTAAGTTCTTTGAACAAGTCTTTACATTACAGAATTATCCGGAACTTAAAAGATTGTAAAAATCTTATTGAACTTTTAATAACCAAAAAATTATAAGGTGTGAAAATGGGAAAGCTTGAAAACTACAATCAGCTGCTCAATGTGCTTCAGTATGGCAAGAAAAATATAATGAGCATAAAAAACTTAGCTGGCAATTTTGAAGTAGCGGACTTACTCGAATTTAAACGAAAAGTTAGAACACTTGCTCATGAAGCACGGTTCAACGGCCATTGGATTATTAAAGATAGCAGCGGATATTATGTAGCATTAAATCGTTCAGAGTGGGGTTCCTATAAAAAGCAGCGCCTGCTCGCAATTAAAAATGAACTCAAAGCAATTGCAAATTGTGATAATATTTCTTTTGCAGATTTAATTAAAACCGTATATGGCATAATACCTACAGACAAAAATTATGAATTATTTTGATAAAATATTATTTGTCTTTATAATTGTAATAATTGGATTTTTTTATACGTTAGTTATTCCCCCAAAAACATAGGAGAAAAAAAACGATGAGCGATGATATCCAAGATGTATACGGCGGGTCTATTGATCCAAGACTCTTCCCTTATTATAAGCATCTTGAGTCAGCAGTAGAACTTTATTGTTGATGCTTCAGAAAACTGTAAATATTTATATGAAGGTAAGCTTAAAGATGCTCATACAGCCCTTACAGTAGCAAAAACTGTAATAAAAAAACCAGGGAACAAAAAGGGATAAATTGTCCTTTCTTTCAATCCCGGATGTGTCCAAGAACCGGGAATTATTTTTTGTATAGTAAATAGTTACTCTTCATATTATGGCTTTTTTAAAGCCTGTGTTGGAGAGATACGCAATTATCAATTTCTGAACAAGTCTTAGCTGAATAATCTTGGTTTTTTTTAGTAAAAAATAAATTGTTACTTTTATACTGCTTAATTAATTAGAGTATTGTTGTAATTTGCGGACTGCGAAATCATAAGCAAAAAAAATACCCGCTTTACTAAGCAGAAAGCGGGTACTCTTGTTCAAAGAAGTCTTCTAATTAATATCCCTATCTTTGGCAAAAAAGGAATGTCAATTGAAGGGACTCAAATATATGCACATCATATTAAAATTTCAATTTTTTAATTGCGAATTTTTTATTTTGAATTTATATTTTACTCAGGGCCCTTAGCTCAGCTGGTTAGAGCGTCCATTTCACATGCGGAAGACCATAGGTTCAAATCCTATATGCCCCACAGGTTACTTCTTATTTTCCCACTAAATATTTTTTACAAAGAAGTTAAAATACTTGAAGAAATTTTAAGACGATTAGAAAGAATCTATTTGTTTAAAATTCAATAAAACATTTTTATCACCTCGGGAGGCTACCGGTTATCTGCAGCTATAACAACAGCTGCCTTTTCAAAAGGATCCGCTCGGGAAGATTCCATTTTATAAGCCATTTGTAAAGAAATTTTATTTTCACTTAGAAATTGGAGAAATGGTAAAATCAATGGAGGAGATTGAAAATTTTTTCCTTTTTTCATAAATATTTCTTTTCTATTTGTTTCATTTATACTAACTTGCAAAAGTCATAATATTTTATGGGGAATCTAGTGAGACTTAAAATTTCACTATGCTGTGCTGAAAGTTCTTTATTAACTCTAAATTATTTTTATCCTCTTTCTGCAGCGGTTTATAATTTATTAAGATTCGGTTCACCTGAATTCTCAGCCTTCCTTCATGATATAGGATATAAATTTAATGGGAAAAGCTATAAGCTTTTCACTTTTGCTTTAAGGTTTGAACAGTTCAAGATTTATAATTTCTCTATTAAACTTCTTTCACCTTCAGCTTATTTGTTCATCTCTTCGCCGCTTGTTGATGACTTCATTCAAAATTTTGTAATAGGAACTTTTGAATCTCAAAAAATTGAAATCTCCTCCAATACCTCTAAGACAATATTTTCAATTATCCAGGTTGAAAGTTTACCGGGAATTACTTTCAATGAAGAAATGAAATTCAATCTCCTCTCCCCTATTATTCTTTCAACAAAAAAAATTTATAATGGAAAACTCAGACAATACTACTTAAGACATAATGATGATATTGATGAACTGAACCGGATATTAAATGATAATCTCAAAAATAAATATGAAACAGTCACCAGGAATAACTCGGGGTATAAAAAACTTCTCTTTAGCTGGAACCAGGATTACATAAAAAAGGCAGAATCAAAAAATAAAAGATTAACTAAAAAGCAGACTATTAAAGAAGGTACACCTGAAGAAACTGAAGTTATTGGAAACCTTATTCCCTTTACTGTAAAAGGTGATATCGATTTAATAAAAGTTGGATACGAATGCGGGTTTGGTGAAAAGAATTCTCTCGGATTTGGTATGGCTGAATGAAAACATCGGGTCAGTCTGAGCTTGTCTAAGACTGAGGATTATTTATCATAACTTTTATCTGTTTTAATCTGTCTAATCTGTGCTTGTGACTCACCAGGCGAAGCTGTGCCAGATACGAAATTTCATTGATTTCCACGAAAAGCTCTAATATGAAAAAACAAAAGATAATAGAAGAAGTTAAAGTAGATTATCATCTCTTTATTGACATCCAAATGGGAAAATATTTTATCAAGAATAATAAAAAAGAATTTGATACCGAAAATGAAGCTAAAGTTGTATTAAGTCAAATAATAGCTGCATGGAATAAATATGTAGCAGCTAAAAATCAAAAATATGACAGCCTCGATAAAGCCGGCACAGCAGCCTGGTTTAATTCAATTGAAATTGATTTTGAAAAAGATATAAGCGTAAAAAATATTTTATCTAAGGATTCAGCCGCAAAGGAAAAAGAAAGCATTCCTGAACTTGTAAGCGATAAAGAACTCGACCTAATTCCTTACTGCTATACCGTCTTAAATGCGATGGGATACAAGTTCGAACGCATGAAAGAAATAATAGCCGGAGCACAGCCTTCGGAGTTGGAATCCGAACTCATTCAATGGTCCTTTAAAATAGTAAGGCTCGTTAACAAAGCCGTACATACCAGGTCCGCAAATAAAGCCGAAGATATCCTGGATGAAGCTTACTATATGCTCCTTGAAAAAATGGATAAACCTGATGCAAGAAAAACTCTGCTGAATTTGCACGGGCATCTGCTGGATGAGTTTAATAAGAAAAAAAAGAAAAAGTGAGACACGGATTCCACAGATTTTCACGGATTATAAAAAAAATTAAGGAATTCTGAAATGTGAGATTACGCTTCCGTTCCATTAGTCTAAATACATTCAAATAAATTAGAATAAAATATGGGTAAAAAAGATATTATTCCTTTAAATAAAATTGAAAACAAAATACTTTTAATACGCGGGCAGAGGGTAATGATTGATCGTGATTTAGCTGAACTTTATGGAGTAACAACAAAAGTACTAAATCAAGCAGTTAAACGTAATAAGGAAAGATTTCCCGCCGATTTTATGTTTATGCTTACAAAAAATGAGAAAAATGAACTGGTCACAAATTGTGACCGGTTCAATTCATTAAAACATTCCACCTCGCTCCCCTTTGCTTTTACGGAACATGGAGCAGTTATGCTTGCTTCAATTCTGAATTCACAAGAAGCTGTTGAAGCAAGTATTTATGTGGTTCGTGCTTTTATTAAGCTGCGTGAAATTCTTCTAACACATAAAGAACTGGCACTAAAATTTAAAGAATTGGAAATGAAAATAGAAACTCACGATGAACAAATAACAGCAATAATGGAAGCGATAAATCAGTTATTGAAACCGCCTGATGTACCCAAAAGAAAGGTCGGTTTTATTGTCGAAGAAAATAAAATAAAATATGCTAAGACACGAATTTACACGAATCAAATAATTAGGAAAATGGAAAGATTTAGAAAAATTTGAAAAATTAATTTGATTGTAAAAATTTTATGGAGGTGAAATGTGAGATTATATTTTTAACTGCAAAAAATGAGATAATACCGATACAAACTAAGGAAAAACAACCAATAATAATCTATTATTATGCATATGAATAAAGAATGAAGATAAATTCGTTTTATTACATAGCGGTTTTCACAAAAAAAGTAGAATTGAAATTGAAAAAAGAATCACTCATAAAGAACAAGATAAACAGCCCCAGCTTTTAATAGCTACGCAAGCTGTGGAAGTAAGCTTAGATATAGATTATGACTTGGCTTTTATTGAAAATGCACCTATTGATGCTCTAATTCAGCGATTTGGTCGTGTTAATAGAGCAGGCATCAAGGGAATTGCTCCAATTTATCTTTTTGAAAATATAATTGGAAATACAAAATTTTTTTATGATGAAAATGTCTTGAAAGATACTTGGGACTTTTTTTTTACATTGAATGGGCACGAACTTTCTGAAAATGATTTGATGACTGTTTGTAATAAAGTTTATAAAGATGGTTATAATGAAAATCAGCAAAAAGATGTTGAGCAAGGTTTGCGAAATAGTACTATTCAGAATTTTGAAACAGATTGGATTGCAGGTGATTGGAATAACTGGATTGAGGATGCATTAGAAAAAAATAATCAAAAGGTTGAAATTCTGTGTGGTAATTTAATTGATGAATTTGAAAATTTGCAAAAGGACAAAAGATATATTGAAGCCAATCAATTAATGGTACAAATATATTTTTATGAATTGAAAGGTACTTCTTATAACAAAGATGATAAAAAGAATATTATTGTAGCTTATGATTTTGTGTATGATGAAAAGATTGGCTGCAAAAAGAAATATGATACATTTGAAGATAGATGCTTATAAAATTTAAATGCTATAGCTGAAACTACCTAAATTTCTATTTATCCTTTTAATTACCTATTTTCTAAACCAACTAACCCAATCCAAGTAAATCCGTGTAATCAGAGTCTTAAATCTTTTT
>CAWAJX010000003.1:0-58879 GCA_963782405.1 uncultured Actinomycetota bacterium | reverse complement strand
CGGCCTTGTGATCCGGGAGGGTTTTGCCGGTCCAGCGACGCGACACCAGGACTCGACGCCCACGCATTCCGAGGGTGTCCCGACGATGCGCCTTGCCCTTGCAGCGGCCGGGCTGGGTCTTCTCGCTGGCGCCCTTGGGGACGATGCCGTAGCGCAGCCAAACGCCGCACTGAGGCGAGCACGGTGTTTTGCACAGCTCTGCGTGGAGCCGGTCGTAATGGCGTGCAGCCCGGTCGGTCTGAGGCTCGATCACCTCACCGATGGACTTGGTGAGGTACTTCGTCAGGTAACCGACATGCCGGGAGGCTTCCTCGGTACCGCCCAGGACGCCCCGGATGTTTTTCGGGTCGATCTGTTTGCCGAAGCGCACCACGTGAGCCGGTTCGAGGTCATCGAGGGTGTCCAGCACCTCCAGGGCGTCATCCCACGACGGCAATTCCTCCCCGTTATCGGGATCGGTGAAAGTGCCGGCCGAATAGTCCCAGACCGGCATCCGGCCATCGGTGTACTGCTCGTTCTCCGGATCGAAGTGCGGCCACCACACCTGGTGATACGTCGCCGCGGCGATGTCCTGAATCAACGCACGGGGATCGGTACCACGGACCGCCATGTGGATGTGCGGAGCTCCGCGACGCTGGGGCTCAACCGTGGCGAAGTACTGGATATCGCGACCGGTCGCGCGCCGGTAGTTCTGAACGAACCTGTCGAACAGCGCGGGGAAGAACACGATGTCCCTGGCTGCGCGCTGGTAGTCGTAGGTGTCGGGGTTGATCGGGGCACCGTCGCCGCAGGGTTCGCCCTTGCTGTTGACCGCGCCGTCACGATGCACGCCCCCATACGAGTCCAGGGTGAGCGTGATGAACATCGACGGCCGATGCTTGCCCGCGTACTGACGGCCGATCGTGCACTTGTCGACCTTCTTACGCGGCAGGTCCGGCACGTCCTGGCGGCGGCGGGTGGATCGTTTGCGCTCCGATTTCGGCTCCGAATCGAGAGCCGGAAGACGCCCGCGCACACCGGTCCCCCGCAACTCTTCGTCCACATCCGCCACCACTTCGCGGATGCTGTCCATCATGTCGATGTCGTTGCACGCCTTGGCTTGCTGGTAGTCGTCCATCAAGGTCGCGCGTGCTTCGACCAGCTGGAGTTGCAGCTCTGTCGGATCGCGCTTGAGGTCGACCGGTTCGGTTTCGATGTGCCAGCCCTCGTGCGCCTGCTGCACCCGCAACACCCGAGCCCGAGCAGCACAGGACGGGCACACACTGGCAAGGGTCGATTTACATGGTCCGCCAACGTATTCCGATTCGCCGGTCTCGGCGTTGATGCTGTACATCGGGATCGGGCGGCGGCACTCCCCGTACTTGTCCGCCGTTGCCTCAGCGAGTTCGAGCATGTTCAGCATCGAGCGACGATCGGCGGCGGTTTCCCGGACAGGGCCGAGGGAGGCCGGATCGGTGTCAGGCTGTTGGTCTGTCATGGTCTGGCCTCCCTCGGGGTTGGTGGTTGTCACGCGGCGTCGTCCTCCTGGCGGGGCTCTCCACCCAGTCCACCGGGGATGTGCGCGAACGAGGCCCGGACAGGCTCAGCGAGCGAATCAGCGTGCCGGAACACCAGTTCCACGCGAGCCGGGCCAGTGATTCGGACGCGGCATTCCGCTGGCGCCGAAGGCGTGCGCCAGATGGCTTGCTCGGTTGATCCAGTCCTCAGGGCACTGCCCCGGAACCATCGCGGTGCGAACGGTGTCGGTGGCCTGCCCGATCTCGACACCGAGAATCCGCGGAGTCCGTTGCGATCGGCCGAGGTCGTCACGAACGCACAGGCCGCAGTCATCCAGCAGTGCCGACCACTGCCGCTGATACCGCCACCACCTCAGGAACCGTGCTCGTGCGCGTCGAGTCACCCAGCGAGAGAACGACTCCCGGAACCGCAACCGCCACAACGCCAACGCAGCCACCGACGCCAAGGACATGCCGAGGGCAGGGAGCCAGCCGTAGAACCAGAACAGAGCAGCGGCGGCCGCGATCGGCAGCGAGACCATCGGGAACAGCAACGCCCACCGCGCGGCCACGAATACCGCGATCACCGCCCAGCCGATCAGGGCCAGAACCGTGGTCAGCGCATCCTCTACGGGATCGCGCCGAGTAGAGACCGTGGTGGTGGTCCTGGTCGTGGTGCTCATTGGTTCCCCTCGGATTCGTCGAACAACCCCAGCTGACCCGGGCGTTCCGGGCCCGCTGGGAGGTCTTTCACCTTGCGCCGCTTCGCTTTCCGGACCTGGTCGGCTGCCGCTTGAACAATCGGATTGACCTGTCCTGCTTGCGCTTTCGTGGTCACGCCGCCCAGTCCCCGCCGTCCGGGTCATGGTCGGACCATCCGAACGTCGTGCCGGTTTCGGCGAGGATGTTCACCGCGATCCCGACCGGGTCCAAGCCGCGGGCTTCGAGCTGGCAGCGACGACGCGCGTGCAGGTCGATCACGTCGGCGGTGTGGTTGGCGCGCTTGCTCATTTCGGGTTCTCCTGTTCGCTGGGTGCTCCGCAGCAGTCGCAGCGGAGGAACGTCGATGGTGATTTGGCCGGCCGAATGAATCGGTGGCCGTGGGTGTCGCATTCGGCGGTGACCTGGCAGCCGTCGCAGGTGATCCGGTCACCGTCGTAGGCCCAGCCGTCGCGGCCGATCGCGAGATACGAGGCGGCCTGGTGGGTGGAGTCGAAACAGATCGATTCCCCATCAGAGTCGGTGTAGAGGTCGCCGCAGCCGTCGCAGTAGATGACCACGTGACCCTCCAGCACGAACCCCCGTTTCATGCCGCCACCGGACCCGCATAACCGTCGCCCGGGATGTCGTCGTCACCGAGGTCGTCGGGGTCGAAACCGGTGTAGTCCTCGGTTGGAGTGAAATCGGTTGCCGGGGAGAAGGTGTCGACGATCTGATCGGCCTGAGCGTCGTCGATCCAGAACGCACGCACCCGCACGAACTCGGTCGTTCCGTCCTCACCGACGTAGCCGACACCGGGCGTGGTCTCAGGGATCTTGTCGCACAACGCACCCCGATCCCTGGCACCCTGGCCGTGGACCATCGACACCTGCGTCGGCTCCTCCAGCCGCAGGCCGATCCGCACCGGGAACAGCTGCCGGTTCGGCATGACCTCCTTCGACGGGTCCTGCAACGCCGCGATCACCGACACCCCAGCCGCACGCCCCTTGGACTGCAACATGCCCGTCAAGCGGCGGAACTCGATCTGCTCGTCCCGATCCGCGTACGACGACAGCGACGCAGCCTCATCGATCACGATCACGATCAGCGGCTCATCCGGCGTCGGAACGAGCTTGCGGATACCAGCGGCACGCATCCGGGCCAGCCGGTCATCCAACGTCGCGACCGCTTCGCGCAGGATCCCCAGAATCGTCGGGGCATCGGTGGCGAAGCGGACGAACAACCGGTTCTCACCGCGCCCGAACTCGACACCGCCCTTCGGGTCGGCCATCCACACATCCACGTATCCGGCTTTGATCGCCGGACCCAAACCGGCCAGGATCGACCACAGCACCGAGCCCTTACCCGAACCGGTCGCACCGGCCAACAGGATGTGCGAATACAGGACCCGCAGCAGCCACGGCGCGCCATCCTCACGAACACCGACCGGGACCGCTTCCAGATCCACACCAGCGGTCTCGGGAGCGGTGTCGGTGGTGGCGGCCTGGGCGAGAGTGTCGTGAACCCGCAACTCCAGCCGCACCCAGCCCGGAGCCGGAGACGACGCGGTCACAGCACCCACACCGACGTGATCAGCGAGCCGGGAACGCATGTCGTCGTTGGACCAGTCCGACAAGGTCTGACCGCCGCGCATCAGAATGTCGACGGTGACGCCGTGGCGGGAGTAGTCCCACCACTCCACGCGCGGGAACCCGGTTTCGGGTGAGCCGAGCTTGAGCAGCGCGAACATCAGCTGTGAATGCGCGGGCGAGGCGAACGACAGAATGGCCGGCCGCAACACCGCCGGAGCCTCGGCCAACTCCGATGCCAAGGTGTGCGCGGTGGCAGTGGCCGGGCGGCGGCCCCACGGCAGCAGATACGCCCCGAACACCAGCGCGCCAGCAGCCGACACCGCATACGGAACCATGTCGACGACGCTCATCGCGGATACTCCTTCCCCGATTCGAGGTCACAGAACAGCTGACAGCCCTGGTCATCGCCGAACGGGGCTCGCAAGGCCGCGGGAGTTGCAGCGACGCACAACGTCCGCAGCCCGGCTTGCCGGTCTCGTGCGCAACAGCGACCGGGGCCACGTCCTCACGCGGGCCGAACGCCAGCACACCGGCCACACCGAACACCGCAGCCGTCACACCGAGTGCTGTAACCCCCACGGCCACAGCGCCATTCGTACGGATTTCCATGTCTTTCAGCTCCCCACCGGGACAGAGACCGGCAGCAACGGCGGCTGCACGGGTCGAGAAACAGCAAGCGGCGACGCCACAGCCGCAGGACGCGGAGCAACCTCCGCAGGCGCAGACACAACCGCGGGCTCACCGACCTGTTCAGTGGTCGCGGCCTGTTCGACCTCCGCTGGAACCTCCACGGGTGCGGGGGCCGGATCGTGTTGGGCGGCACGGAACAGCACCGCGAGACCGTGTGTATCGACGAGCAGTGATATCGGGGCGATGGCCGCGACGATCGCGCACAACCACGGCGGAAGTTCCTTGCCAGCGGCGACAGCGTGAATGCTGTTGCCCGCCACCGACACCAGCGCCCCGACTACCAACACCCAGGTGAAGAACTTTCGTTCGCCGGACTTGGCCAGGACCAGGGCACCGGCGGTGGCCTGAACGATCGTGCCGTCGATGATCAGCGGGAACAGCCACGCATCCGAGGCCGGGATATGCGCCAGCTTGGCCAGATCCCGCAACGTGGCGAACGACAGCCGGAAAGCGGCAGCGCCGACGCCCACGATCACCAGGACCGCGAACACCCGCGCCGCACGCATTCCCCGCTCAGGCGTGAACATCAGGCGGCCTTCTCCGATGCCAGACGTTCGGCCGCATCGTGCCGCATCAGAATCTCGGGCAACCGCTCGGCCAGGATGCGAGCATCCTCGATCGACAACGTCAGCCGAGCCCTGACCTCCGCGTGGCCGAGTCGCACACTGACGTGAGCCTCAATCTCGGTGCTGTACTCGTCGTTCCGCCCGTACCGGGACATATGGGCGGGCATGTAGTCCACGTCGCGAACACCGTCCGCGAAGCCGTCGATCGAGACGAACGATGCCATCGCGATCACGCAGCCTTGTCGGACTGACCACGAGCCGGACGCGCCGCACCCGGATCAGCCGGAGCCTGCTTGGCGCCCGAGGTATCACCCACGATGCCCGTCGCGCGAATCATGAAGCCGATCGACTTGAACTGACCGTTACCGACCACACGAGGCTTGAGCAACAGCCCCTCCAGCTCGATCGGACGCAGGCCCTCCATCACCTCCGGCTCCGAAGGAACCGGCATCTGATCAGCGACGAACGTGATATCGAAACCGGCCTGATTCGCCTTGCCGCCCGCCCGATCCATGATCGTGGCTTTCCACAGGCGCTTACCCGAGCCGTTGCCCTCGCGGTCGAAGTCCTGGGCCTGACGCTTCGGCGCGGAGCGATCCTCGCTGAACTCGGTCTGAGCCTCGATATCGCCGAGCAGCAAAATGCCCTTCGGGAACACGGCGCTGAACTCGGTCGGAATCCACATGTCCTTGAGTGCCATAACTGAATCTCCTTGTGTTGGTGATGAATCGGAGTCCTGTCTTCCAGCTCGACTTCCGATGCAACAGACGTTACCGAACTTCACCAGACATGTCTAGTCTTGTCTAGGTAACCTTTTCCTACACACACGTAGCTAGCCAGGTGAGTACACTGTTTTGCGTGGCTGGCGAACTGAAGGACCCCGACGACCTGCGGCCGGTCTACCTCCGCATAGCGGACGAGTTGCGGAACGCCTATGCGCCGGGAGGCCAGCTCCCCTCCGCCCCGAAGCTCGCGGAACAGTGGGGAGTAGCCCGCGAAACCGCCCGTGCTGCTATCGACGTACTACGTTCCGAGGGCCTTGTCGTCGCATGGCAGGGGCGTGGAACCTTCTATCGCGTACGGCCAGACGACGATGCAGACGCCCCAGCCGATGACGCAGTTCTCACGCGACTCGATCAGATAATGACCCGTCTCGATGAGTTCGAGAACCGGCTGTCTGCTCTTGAGACCGTTCGAGGCGACGAAGCCGCACAGTAAGCCCCTCCAGCCGAGCTTCGATGATCGCCAGCCGGACCTCGATCACCGCTCGTCTCTCACCGTTGTAACTCATACAGACAGCAAAGCTCAGCCGCGTACAGCCACGGACCATGTGAACGCCCATGTGAATTCGCACGGGCACATGTGCACCCTCGCAGCGTCATCTCCGGCCCGTATCATCGGACCGGAACGAGATGCCGTCTCGAGAAGTGGGTGACCGTCGTGGCCGAGCAGAATGCAGCGCTCAAGGACCTCATCGTCCAGTCGGGCATGTCCTGGGCAGGTCTCGCCAAGCGCGTCAATGTCCTCGGGGCCGATGAGGGTGAAGCGCTCCGGTATGACTACACAGCCGTAGGCCGATGGGTGAAGCAGGGACAGAAGCCGCGGGGAATCACTCCCGCTCTCGATCTGCCGCGCCCTGTCCGAGAAGCTCGGCCGATCGATTCGGCCGGCCGAAATCGGGATGGAGACAACCGACTCGCTCGCATCCCGCAGTCTGCTCTACTCCCCCGATCCTGACGCAACCCTCGAAACCCTCAGCGACCTCGGCACGGCCTACACCGCTGGCGAGTTCGCGGCACCGTTCATCCTCGCCGCACTGGCCGCCCCCAGCCGAGATTGGCTCCTCGCGTCGTTCGAGGAGGTTTCCTCCGAGCGTGGCCCCCGCGCAATCGGCATGCACCAGGTCGCTGGTATCCGCGACATGTTCGCCCTCTTCCAGGAGATGGACGTCATGCGTGGTGGTGGACACGCACGGACCGCGCTGGTGAACTACATGAACACCACAGTTATCCCGCTGATACGCAGCCAGCACCAGCCCGACGTTCAGGCCGCACTGTATGACGCAGCTGCCGAACAGGCGTACCTCATCGGATGGATGGCCTACGACGATGGGGAGCATGGTCTCGCCCAGCGGTACCTCATTCAGGCTCTCCGCCTTTCCCAGGCAGCAGGCAACCGCGTACTCGGTGCACACGTCCTCGCTGGTATGTCCGACCAAGCGAACCTGCTCGGGCACACCCACGAAGCCGTAGCCCTCGCACGGGCTGGCCTTCACGGAATCTCGCCGGACGATTCCGCGGCTTGCTACGCCGATCTGAGCATTCTGGAAGCACGGGCCCTCGCGCATCTCAGTGACGCGAAAGGCACGGTCAAGGCCGTGACCCGAGGTGAGTCGAGCTTCGAAAAGATCAACACGGCCAATGAGCCCGAGTGGGCCCGGTTCATCGATCGGGCCTACTTCTACGGCGAGGCGGCCTACTGCTTCCGAGACCTCGATCAGCCGGACGAAATCGACCGCTTCGCAGGATTGTCGATCCAAGAGTGCCGAGACCAGCGGCGCGCACGACGAGGCAGCCTCAGCCAAGCCGCCGTTGCAGCAGCCTACGTGCAGCGCAACGAGATCGAGGCCGCAGCCCGCCACGCTACGACCGTCGTCAGGCTGACGACCACCGTCAACTCGTCCCGGAGCCTTCAAGCGGTCTCCGACCTTCAGCGGACACTCAAGCCGTACGGCTCGGTCCCTGAGGTCCAGGACTTCAACCGCCACGCAGCCGAACTCCTCGGGTTGGCTGCGTAGCGTTCGCGGCTTCCGCAGCGCAGTCGTTGCCGAATTTGGCTATATAGGATCAAGGGCGGCGCTGGCGCGCCGCCGAGCGGCGCCGCCACGCGGCGCCGCGCAACCGCTCACGAAAAGGAGCCGTGCGCGGCGCGTCGGGCGCGTCGGCGCCGCTCTGGCGACGTGGTAGAACGCCGACCAATCCACTCTGACCACTTTCAGCTACGAGGCAGTGCAGGGCACGACGTCTACCGTCCCCGACTTACCTCCCGCAGCCGAGCACGAATCGGCCGGCACCCAGCCCGGTCGACCGCTCGTGTCACCTTCCCGGAATCCACTTCCAACCGATCGCACCGTTGAGCAGTGGATGATTGCGCGACCTCCGGCCGCGTGGCCCTGGTGGTGGTCGGCCTGCATTGTGTTCCCGCGCCCCTCCAGCCTCAAGGGCGCATCCGCGTCAGCTTCGCTGATGGGCATTCGCCCACCCTTGACCCCGGAGCCTCTACGCGAGAAGGGCAGGCCGTATCGGGCAGGCGGGAGCCAGCCCACCCATGTACGCATCCCGACCACAACCAGGGCCAAACCGTGGTCCAGACATCCCCTGAGTGTCACCACGGTGTCACAAGTGAGGACGATTCCACCGGACCGAGGCATACGGAAACGAATGCTCGCGGTACGCCAGCACCCCAGGTCAGACCCCGGAAAATCGGCCGGGGCTGCCTCCGGAGCAGAAGGCCGCAGGTTCGATTCCTGCCGAGGGCACGACACCGTCCACCAAAATCAATGGTGGGCGGCTTTTTGCATAGATATGCTTGTCGATGCCCAGTGCCCCTGGATAGCCGCCGTTCACCGGCAAGTACCGACACATATCGCATGCGTGCTGCACGCCTGGGGAGGTCAAGCTCGCATGACGCAGAGCTCACCAAGTCGCCAACACTGGCTCCCTGCAGTACATCTGGCTCACTTTTCGACGGATACAGAACGGCAGAAACCTCGAGAACGCCGCCTCCACGTTCGTGAGCGGGGTCAACCAACCTCCCACACACGGGCCGCTCGTGCGTTGGGCTGGGAGTTTGACCTGTACGACATGAGTACCGAAGTGGGTTTCGAAGTACCCGCCGATAGTCTCGATCAGACTTTCAATGCGTACGAACGCCGCCTCTCGGCCGCGTACAAGCAGGTAGCCGAGTCCACCGGGAGCGTGAGCTTCGAGCTCTGGATGAAGGTCCTGATCCCGTTCGTCGCGGGAATTACTGTGCGCCACCCGACCTACCTGGGATATCTCCCAGATTCGATGAACGTCGCAATACAGCTATCGCGTATGACGGAAATGACGCGAGTACTTGCGCCACTAATGGCTGCCGACTGGAGCCTTCTGACGGCTCCGTCTGACTCTGCGTTCATCGTGTCCGACCTCGGCTATGTGCCCGTCTTCGATGCGAAAGTCAACCGCTGGGGACTCCTTGTGCCCATCACAGCGACAGCCGCCCTGCTCATCTCGGCATCGCCCGAAAGATACATCGCCATGGAAGGCGACTCCGGATGGGTCACACCGCTGCCGCGCCGAGAGATGAGCACCGCTGAGGTCGACAGCACGAACAAGGACATGGCGCGGCTTGCACAGCGTTGGGTGGCTGGAGGAAGTTCAACTCAGATCGACGCAATCGATTTGTCGCCCACCGCTCCTCCGGCCGGCCCGGCGTTCATCGGCTGGCCAGACATCGGCCCGCTGTTCACCCATGACGACGCATACATGGTGGCGCTGCGAATGGCGGATCTCTCGATCACCGGGGAGGACTGGGTTCCACCTATGTGCATGATTTCCTCTGAGGTTCCAGGCGTTCGCCGGGGCGTATTTGAAGGACGCGGGGTAATTGCCGTCTCCCTCGTACTACCACCGGACCGGCCGCTTTGGTCAGCGGAGCAGACGCCATGAACCAGTCATTGGGACCGGTGAACCACAGGTCCGCCGGTGTCAACGGTTTGCCATCGGTTTGTATGCCCTCTTTCCCCACCCCACCAGCAGTTTTGGCGTAGGTGCCCTGCTCGCACACTGCGTTCGACGGCCGCGCGGCGGATCCGTAGGCGTTTACTGCGCTCGGGTGGTCTCCAGTACCCAATCCCGATATCCAGGATGCGTCTGGACCGCTTCTGTGGCTATCACCTGAGGAGTCTCGTCGGGGTGCTTTTCCTGCAAGAACCTCAAGATGTCGTCCACTCGCGACCGGCGCGTGTGCAGAATCGCCAGCGTCTCGCGGTCGTCTTGGATCGCGCCATCCCATTGATAGATACTGCGCACGCCAGGAATGATGTTGCCGCAGGCCACGTATCGAGATTTCACCAGTTGACGAACCAGGTCGGCGAGTAGCTCCGGGTCGCCGGCGGTGATCGAAACGTCTACGACGGATTCAATGTCGGCCATGTCGCCAAGTGTCCCTCAGTACTGGACATATCGCGTATCAGGGCCTCGGCTATCCGCCGTTCCCGTGCGATCGCGCACCAGCCATGCACGACCGGACTGACGTAGGACTGCCCTGCCCACACACCACGCATCATCTGCCCGTGCGGGTGCAATTCGAGGTACAGGGTTCCCTTGGAGCGGACCGAGCCGTCCGCGGCCACATACCAGCCCATGAACGCTTCGGAGTCGTGCAGCTTCATCTCGCCTGTCCACGCGTAGGAGCCTTCGGACACCGGCCGGGCGCGGGCCCCGAACAGTTGAAGCCACAGGCCGTCTTGTTCGATGTGTAGCTCGAGCGTGTCGATTCTTTCACCGGTGTCGCCGAATGCCTGCCCGGAATACCACCAATCGCCACTGAAATCGAGTCCGGTCGCGGTCTTCCCCGCGAGCGTGTTCAAAGAGACGTCCAGTACCTCGGATAATCGCAGCAAATCAGACACTACGGGCTCGGATTCGTCGTTCTCCCAACGAGATACGGTCTTTTGATCACTTCCCAGCAGCCGCGCTAGCTGCGCCTGCGAGTAGCCGAGAGCCTTCCTTCGTTGCCGGATGACATCACCCGTCACGCTCACTGCCATCGCCTCTCGTTGGATGCCCTTGCAACTGATTCTATAGTCAGACGTACATGTCTAGACTAGACACATGCGTCTTAGCGGTGCATCATTGCGATACGCCCCGCCGTCGGGCGATGCAGATACCTCGACGGCGGGCGCGAACCAACCACTCCGACCGAACATCCGAGGCAACCGACCATGAGTATCGAGGCGATCGGATACATCCGAAGTGATATCTCCCGTGGCAACCAGCGCTCGGACGAAGAACAACTCAGAAGTCTCGCCAAACGCAGCGGATACAACCTGCGCAAGACCATCGTGTTCGGCTCGCGGACAGACGATCCCGAACATCGGCTCGCCGTGGTCCTGAGCCATCTGCCCACCGTCGAAGTGGTGCTGGTGCCCAGCATCGCGCACTTCCACGGCGGAACCGTGCCCGCCACTATCGGCGTTCACGCGAAAGTTGTTGCCGCGACAACCCAGTCCGCGCTCGAGGTCCTGTTCTCGTCCGTGGCGGCGGGCCGGTGAACTTCGACGACGACGGGGAAACCGACCCGCGGGCAATGGGTTACGTCTGTATCGATCTGGTGAAGGCGGCGACCGGATTCGATCTTGCCGCCCGGCGGCTCGCAGCGCGGCTCGGATACATCTACATCGGACTGTCGCGCAGTAGCAGCTTGATCGTGCCCGAGGCACTGCCCGAACACGTCCTCGAACACCACGTGGAGTTGCTGATCGTGCCTCACATCGCGCATCTGCGCGGCAGAGTCCCGGCAGCGCTGGCCGAGATCACCGACATCCACGATCTGGCAACAGGGCACATCTGGGAACGAGAAGGCGCGTACGCCCCCGAGGCCGGACACTGGCCCAACCCGCTGATACTTCGGCGGGAGGAGTCATGAAACCAGCACTGCCGCAGCGGCATCCGCGCGAGGCGACCGCCCCGGTCGGGTCACCCGCAATCGCACTCCTTGACGACCTGCTCGCTGCGCTACAGGCGTGGCAACCCAGCGACCTGTCACCGTCTCCGCCCACCGAGCAGGACCTGGCCACGTTATCCGAACAGCTCCAGTCCGCAGGTTCCACCGGCAGTTGTCCACACCGGTGACAACCGCGAATCACTCAATGAACGTTGAAATATCTAGCACCGCAAGGGGAGTCGTGCGAACAATTTTTCTATCAGCCGTCATCGTGACCGCAGCCTCTATCGTTCCCGCCGTCGCGGACGCGCAGCCGTTGCCGATCGCGGCAGTCAAGTCGTGCGACTTCGAGTTCGGTACGACGCTACCTACTGTGCTTCAACCTCGAGTCACCGCCCGTGGGATGGCGTTCTGCGATGTGCCGCCGGAAGAACACTCGCTGACGTTGGCGCTCGAGTACAAGGACCGTGACCGCTGGGCAAACGGTTCCTATGTCACCGACCGGACCATCCCGAGCCACTCGGGTCACCCGTACGAGGTGTCAGCGGCTTGCTATGCCGGAGAATGGCGGATGACGGTGAGCGTTACCGGGATGATGCAGGGCAATCCGTTCGTGTTCAGCGACCATTCCAGGACCAGAACCATTCCGTCGAGCCAGTGCCCGTCGCGATAGGAGGAGTCGCCATGAGTGAGCCCTATGAGCGGACAGACGTATCCGCGACCCTGGAACATATCGACCCTCAATTGGTGCGGGTCTTGAAGCGCGCAGCCGAACTCGCCGCGGAGAATCGTTGCGGACTCGGCCGCCATCATGTCGCAGTCGCGCTGATCGAGGACGGGCTGTTCGACCGGTGGTGGCCTCAGGCCGGACAAACCCCGGACCCGCACAATGGATATGTCCGGATCGGCGGGCCCACGCAGGCTGTCACGCTGGAGGAATGGAAGCAGGTCGCCCTCACGATGACGCCGCCTGCACATCCGGGAGGGACGCGGGCCGAAGAGTCTGTGGTCGACTATCAGGTAACCGGTCCGGATGCCGAGGATTACCGGGCGCTCATCGAACCGCCGGATCTCTCGAATCGTCTGTGGCGATACGCCGACCGTGGCCGGGCGTGAACCATCTCGGCGGACGGCGATTCGGGCTAATGCACAGTGACACCGATGCTGCGCAGAGCGTTCCACAGCTGGTAGCGGAGGCCCCAGATGGGTTTGGTCCACATGATGTAGAAGAGATCGGGCTCGCCGCTCACCCGAAGTGGACGATCGATATCACCCCCGCGATCAGGCAGTACACGGCGAAGGGCAGCAGGGTGCGGGTGCGGAAGTAGTGCTCGAGGTAACGCACTGTGAGCCAGGAGGTGATTCCCGAGACGATCGCGCCCGCCAGGATCGGGCCCCAGATCACCTCGGCCTTCGGGGTTATCAGGTCCGGGAGGTCGACGATGCCGGCGCCGAAGATGGCCGGGGTGGCCAGCAGGAAGGCGAATTTGGCGGCATGTTCGTGCTCGAGGCCGCGCCACAGGCCGCCGACCATGGTCAGACCCGCTCGGCTGAAACCGGTCAGCAGGGCGCCGGCCTGGGTGAAGCCGATCGCCATCGCGTCGTCCACGTCCAGCGCGGCCAGGCGGCGGTCGGTTTGACGGGGTGAACCCGTTGTGGCGGTGCGGGTTCCATGGTGGGCCTTGCTCAGCGCGAAGCGGCGGCCGTATTCGGCGAGGGTGGGTTCGTTGCGGCGGCGCAGCCCCTCGCCGACGATCAGGACCACGCCGTTGAGAGTCAGGAATGCGGCGGCACACAACGGCGCCGCGAACAACTCGTGCAGTGGATGCCCGAGGATCGGGCCGAGCACGGCGATCGGGACCGTGGCAATCACGATCAGCCAGGCCAACCGTTGCGATACCGTCTCCAGCCGCCGGGTCCGCAGCATCGTGGCGAATCCGGTGGCGATGACGCACCAGTCGCGCCAGTAGTAGATCAGCAACGCCACGGCGGTGGCCACGTGCAATGCGACAACGAAGGCCAGATAGGTTGTGGCGGCATCGGTTCCACTACCTTCGGGCAGGCGCGCCCAGCGGCCGCCGAGCCAGGAGGCGACCAGAACGGAATGTCCGAGACTCGAGATCGGGAACAGCTCGGTGAGACCCTGCACGGCGCCGATCACCATCGCTTGAAAATACGTGAGCATCGCGGAGGAGCTTCGCATGCTCAGCTCAAAGATTGCTGTGAGCTCGGAAACGCTTAAATAACTGTGGCGCAACATATCTCGAATAGTCCGATATGTCGGGAGTTGATCTTGTCCGGCAATGCCGACGGCCGCCCCGGTAGAGTCCGGGACGGCCGTCATCGTTGTCGTGCGCACTCAGCGCACGGCGCGAACGCTCCGGAAGGTCCACGCCACAACGAAAGTGAGCACACCGATTCCCGCCGCGGCCGCGAATGCCGTGGTGATACCGCTGACCAGAGCATGCGCGGCGGAGCCCGCGGCGGCGCGCGTCGCGGTGCCGAACACCGTCACCAGAATCGCCAGCCCGAGCGCCGCGCCGGTCTGCTGCAGGGTCTGCAACGCACCACCCGCCGCACCGGCCTCCTCCGGCGCCGCATTCGCCATGATGATGACATTGAGCGGCGAAAATGCCAGTCCGATACCGCATCCCATCAATGCCGTCGCCACGAAGATCAGCGGGAAGTACGCCGTATCGACCTCGAGTCGCGTCAGCAGCACCAGACCCGCGACCATCACGGCCGTTCCCGCCAGCGTCACCGGTTTGGGGCCCAGCCGCGGCAGCAACCGGGGAATCAGGCGGATCATGGTGAACATCAGCGCCGCCGTCGGCAGGAAGGCGAAACCCGTTGCCAGCGCGCTCATTCCACGCACTTCCTGCAGATACTGAGTGAGGAAAAAGAACATGGAGGTGCCTGCCATCGGACCGAGGAACATATTCGCGTAGGCGGCCGCGCGATTGCGATCGGCGAACAGACGCAGCGGCAGCAGCGGTTGCGCGGCCCGGGTCTCGATCACCAGGAATGCCGCGAGCGCGAGCACACCCGCAACCAGTGCCAGATCGGTGACGACATGGTCCCAGCCGTCGGCGGCGGCGCTGATGAAGCCGTACACCAGCAGGGCCACCGCGGTCGTGGCGGCTACCGCACCGGGTAGATCCAGCCTGGCACGACGGCGGGGCGCATCGGGCAGATATCGGACGCCCAGCAGTGCGACGATCAGCCCGAACGGCACATTGATGAACAACACCGACCGCCAGCTCAACCACTGGGTGAGCAGTCCACCCACGATGAGACCGATCGCGAACCCGGCGCTGGACATGCCCGAGAACAGGGCAAGCACCCGCACCCGCGCTTTCGGATCGGTGAATGTGGTGGTCAGCAACGCGAGGGTATTGGGACCGGCCATCGCACCACCGACTCCCTGGACGATGCGCGCGACGATCAGCCACGCGGCCGACGGCGCGAGACCGCCACCGAGCGAGGCGAGGGTGAACAGCACGGTCCCGATGATGAACATGCGCCGCCGCCCGAACAGGTCACCCGCACGGCCGCCGAGCAGCAGCAGGCCGCCGAAGACGAGGGTGTAGGCGTTCATCACCCAGGACAGGCCGGTGGTGCTGAAGTGCAGATCGTGCTGGATGCGCGGCAGCGCCACATTCATGACTGTGATGTCGAGAACGATCATCAGCTGGCAGGTCAGCAGCGTGGCCGTCACCACGCCGGGCCGGACGCGGCCGATGGCCGACGCGGGTTCGGATCGCGAAATCGTGGAAGTAGACAAGGATGCTCCATCGCATGTGGAACTAAACGGAGATAGTCTCCGTTTCTGATGGAGATAGCATATGGAGAAGTTCTCCGTTTGCGCAAGCCTAAGCGGAGAGTTCGTCCGTTTCCACTGGAGGAATCGTGAACGCACCGTCGACACAGGGACCGGCGTGCGCCGATGGGCCGCGACCCATGCGCGCGGATGCGCGGCGCAACTACCAGCGCATTCTCGAATGCGCGCGGGAGGCGTTCGCCGAACACGGTCCCGAGGCTCCGCTCGACGATGTCGCCCGCCGGGCCGGAGTGGGCCCGGGCACCCTCTACCGCCACTTCCCCAATCGGGACGCTCTCATCGAGGCCGTCTATCGGTCCAGCATCGAGGGCCTGGCCGAACTCGCCTACCAGCTCATCGAAACCCACCCGCCCCGCGAGGCATTGGAGCTGTGGTTCCGCGCCCAGGTGGACTATGTGATGGACAAACGAAGTCTGGCGGTGACGCTGAAGGCGGCGATCGACCGCGGCTCGGAAGCCTTCACCCTGTGCTCGAAGCTCATCACCGATGGCGCGACGGCGGTGATGCGGCCGGCGCAGGAGGCCGGGCTGGTTCGCCCGGAGCTCGAACCGCGGGATCTGCTGCGACTCGGCCACGGAATCGGCGTCGCGTGCGACAACTCACCCGAGGCCGCCGATCGGCTGATCCCGGTCATCCTCGCCGGACTGCGCACGCCCGAATAGCCGCGTTATTCGATTGCCCTCGAACGCCGGGGCCCGTAGCCTCGCTCCGTTTCCATTCATCCATCCGGAAAAGGAGTGAACACCCATGCAGCCTCTGACCGAACGCGAGATCCGCTCGTCGTTCGTGAACTGTTCCAAAGGCGATGCCAAGCGCATGCCGGTACCGCGCGATCTCGACGGTCAGCCGTGGGACGACCTGGACTTCTTCGGCTGGAACGACCGGTCGATGCCGGGGCGCGCCTACCTGGTGACCCCGCACGGAGACCGGCTGGTCGGCATCGCTCTGCGGTACGAGACCGGCGGATCGAAGCGGGCCCAGCTCTGTTCGATCTGTCTGACCACCCACACCGGCAGCGGCGTGTCATTGCTCACCGCGAACAAGACCGGCGAATCCGGGCGGCGCGGCAATACGGTCGGCATGTACATGTGCACAGACCTCGCGTGTTCGCTGTACGCGCGCAACAAGCGGCGCCCTGCCCTTGGCAATCGCTATCGCGAGGATCTGTCCGATGAGCAGAAGGCCGAACGGGTGCGCACGAATCTGAGCGCATTCATCGACCGGCTCTCCAGCTGATTCCGTGACGACCGTTCCACCGGCAGATCGGAGGTAGATGCCGTGCGCCGACACTCGACAACCGCACCTCGCCCAGACAGCCCCGAGACCGGGACCCCGGACTCGGGGCTTATTCATATCCGGATCGAAATGGCTTGTCGCCAAATATCTTTCACTCGGGCGACGAGGTCACGTACCCCTGCAATGTGGCGCCGATCGTGGTGACGATCTGCTCCGGCCCCAAGTCCACCACCGGCGCGAGCCGCAGTATGTAGCGGCACAGCGCCAGCCCGATGATCTGAGTGACCACCAGCCCGGCGCGCCTGGGTGCGTCCGCGGGATCACCGACGGCGGTCACCATCGGCATCAACTGTTCGGCGAAGACACGCTGAAAGCGTTGCGCCACAGTGCTATCGGAGATCGATGAGCGCAGCAGCGCCAATAGCAGCTCATTGCCGGGCGCCGTCTCCCACAGTTCCAGGAAGCGCCTGGCGATCGTCTCGCCGATCGCATCCTGCGCCACCGCACTCAGATCCGGCAGCCCCAGATCGACACTCAGCGCGGAGTCGAACAAGCCGTCCTTGCTGCCGTAATACCGGATCACCATCGACGGATCGATGCCGGCGTCGGCGGCGATCGCGCGAATCGTCGCCTTGCCGAAGCCCTCGCGGGCGAAACGCCGGCGCGCGGCCTCCAGGATGGCCGCCCGGGTGGTGTCGGAGCGGCGCGGAACGACTTCTTCGGTCATGCCAACAAGCGTAGGCCAACAACTGTTGACTATCCACTCCGGCCCACCCTATGCTTATGTCAACATTCGTTGGCCAACACTTGTTGGCAAGGCCGAGGAGTCATCATGACCAGCACCATTCCCGCCACCGCGGAGGTCGTCATCGTCGGCGCCGGCCCCGCCGGACTGACCGCCGCCATTGTCCTCGCAGACGCCGGCGCCGACGTGGTCCTGCTGGACCGGCTTGCCGAGGGCGCCAACACCTCGCGCGCCGCGGTCGTACATGCCCGCACACTGGAGGTACTCGACGAACTGGGCATCACCCCGGCCCTACGCGAACGAGGCACCGAGGTTTCGCGCTTCGTAGTCCGAGACGGTGCCCATCAGCTGGCGACCGTCGGATTCTCCGGGCTGCCCACACCGTTCCCGTACACCCTGATGATCGGCCAGGAGACCACCGAGGCGGTACTGCTGGACCGGCTGCACGCGGCCGGCGGTACGGTGCGGCGGCCCTGTGAGGTCACCGCGATCACACCTGCCGAGGATGGTGTGGTCGTCGAATTCACCGACTCCGCAGGCGATTCCGGCTCGATCCGGGCGCGGTACGTGATCGGCGCGGACGGGATGCACAGCCGGGTGCGCGAGGCGGCCGGGATCGGGTTCACCGGGGCGACGTACCCGGAATCGTTCGTTCTGGCCGATGTCCGGATGGATTGGCCGGCGCCGCGCGATCAGGTCTCACTGCATCTGTCCCCGGAGGGCGTCACCGTGGTGGCACCACTGCCCGATCCCGAACAGGATCGATTCCGCATCGTGGCCACCGTCGCCGAGGCCCCCGAACACCCCACCCTGGACCAGGTGCAGGCCCTGCTCGACGACCGCTGCCCGGGCGCGCGGGTGCGAGAAGTCCTGTGGGGCTCGCGTTTCCGGGTTCACCACCGGTTGGCCGACCACTACCGCGCGGGACGGATCCTGCTGGCCGGCGATGCCGCCCATGTGCACAGCCCGGCCGGTGGTCAGGGGATGAACACCGGCATCCAGGATGCGGCGCTGCTGAGCACTCTGCTGACCCGGGTGCTGGCCGGTGAGCCCGAATCCCTGCTCGACGACTACGAGCGGACCCGCCGGCCGGTGGCGCTGGGCGTGGTGACCTTCACCGATCGCATGACCCGGATGGCCACACTGCGGCCGCGTCCGGCGCGGGCGGTGCGCAATACCGTCATCCGGGTGGCGACCCGCATCGGGCCGGTGCGCACCGCCCTGGCCTATCGGCTGGCCGAACTGGAGACCCGGTGAAATGCGCTCAGGCGCAGGTCAGTCCGAATTCCTCGGTGGCGGTCTTCCCTGCCTCCACCTCGACCTTGCGGTCGGCCTCGGTCGCCAGGCGACAGCCCATCGGCACCGAGGTCACGTGCAGTTGGTAGCAGTCGGTGGCGAAGTCCTGGTGCGCGTGACCATCTCGTCCCGTGGTCAGCGTTGCCGGCGCCGATCCCGCCTGACAGCTGGTGACACCGACTGCGAGTCCGGACGCGGCGTACTTCTCCGGGCCGTGGGTGGCAACCACCTCGATCGTGCCGTTGTTGCCGCTTACCTCGCTCTTACCGGCGGCGCTCGTGCCGACGTCGCTCTTGCCGGAACTGCCGCTGTTGTTGTCGGCGTCGGCGGAGCAGGCGAACGTGGGCAGGACGAGTGCACACAGCGAAATCGCGAACAGTATGCGGCGCACCTGATCTCCTCTCATGGAAATGGTCGTCTCACTGTAGGCGCAATCAGCGCTCGCACCGGTCCCGATGAGCGGGACCGCGCGTCGAATCTCCGGTGGGGCGGGGTAGACGACACTACCGTCGTCGCAGCGCCACGCTGCCCGCGAAAGGATCCGAATGAAACTGATGTATCTGCTGTGGGGCCCGGTGTCGGCGGAAGCGCTGCACGACCCGGCCTTTCACCGACGCTTGGCCGCGGCGGGCGCCACCGCTCTGCAGCTCAACATCTGCGACGCCGATGTGGCGGCGGCGCAATTGCGCATCAGCAGCTACCACGAACCGGTGGCCGCTGTCGTCGGCGTGTGGAGCGAGGCGGACAACGGGCCGATCACCGATGTGCTGAATACCGTCGCCGAGCGCGTGGACGGCTGGATAGTCGACGAACGCGAACCATTGCCCACCCCGCGCCCGCCGGACGGAACCCGCTACGACGCACTGGCCAATATCGCGCTGCTGCGGATTCCGGCCGAGCTGAGCCGTGAGCAATGGCTGCGGAACTGGCACGACCGCCACACCACCGTGGCGATCGAAACCCAGGCCACCTTCGGCTACGTCCAGAACACCGTCGTCGCCGCCGTAACGCCGGGGCAACGGGTGGACGGCCTGGTCGAGGAGTTGTTCCCGATGGCCGCGATGACCGATCAGCACGCGTTCTGGGGCAGCGACGGCGATGATGCGGAGTTGCGGCGCCGGGCCGAGCGCATGATGGCCAGTGTGGCCACCTTCGGAGCCGATCGCGATCTCGATGTCATCCCGACCAGCCGCTACCGCTACGACCTGACCGGGTCCTAGTCCAGTCCGGTGGCGCCCATCAGCTCGTCGACCGCGTCCGGGTCCAGCCGGCTCGGGTCGACCCGCGGCGCACCCAGCGAATCCAGCGGAGGCAGCGCCGGATCGGCGGGGACACCGGCGGCCACCGGATACTCCATCGCCGCGCCACCACTGAGCCGGTGCTGGCCCGCACCGGTCAGATAACGGACGAAGCGCTGAGCATCGTCGGCATGACCGCTCGACTTCAGCACACCCGCACCGGCCAGTCCGAGATAGGCGCCCGGATCCTGGGCGCGGAAATAGTGCGGCAACGACGGGCCGCCGACCGGTTCGGGTGCGAGCCGGTCGCGATACCAGTCGGTGGCGACGATCAAGGCGCCGCCGGCGCGTCCGGTACCCACCGATTTCAGCGCGGCGATACCGTCCGGCGCGACGGCCGCATTGTCGTGCACCCCACGCAGCCAGGCACGCGTGATATCCGCGCCGTCGAGTTCCAGCAGTGCCGCGGCGACCGCCCGGAAATCCGAGCCACCGGTATCGACGGTCCAGCGGTCGCGCCACTGCGGCTGCTGCAGATCGAGTAGCGATGCGGGCAGCCGGTCCGCCGGCAGGCGATCGGGTTTGTAGGCGAATGTGGTTGCCCGCGCGGCGATTCCGGTCCAGCGTCCGGAGGCGGGCCGGAATTCCTCGGGTACCCCGGCGATGGTGGCGGGATCGATATCGGCGAACATACCGGCGCGCTCGAGTTTGGCCATGGCCGGGGAATTCTCGGTGAGAATCACATCCGCCGGTGAACGATCCCCCTCGGCGAGCGCCTGATCGGTGATCTCGTCCTCGCTCGCATTGCGCAGTATCACCCGGATACCGGTCTGCGTGGTGAAAGCGTCGGCCCACTGCTGGGTCAGCCGCTGATCGTGGGAGTTGTACACCACGATCCGATGCTCGTCCGAGGGTGCCGAACACGCGGTGACCATCGCCGCCGCTGTCGCCACCACCACACCAAGTACGAGCTTCCACGGGGCCCTCGCCATGGACCGTCCTTCCGATCGGAGATATCGCCGCTGCGATCGGCTAGCCAACCTACCCGGTGGCCGCCCGGCGCGAAACACGGTGTGGCCGCGCTCGGTAGGGTCGGCGAGCGACCACGACCACGACCGCCCGAGGGAGCTCGAGATGACCTGCTGCGGACCGAATCGCCGCCGCGTACTGGCCGCCCTCGCGGCGGCCGCGGCCGCACCGGTCGTGCCGTTCGCCAGTTCCGCTCGGGCCCGGGCGAATTCGCTGACCGCCACCGATCTCGAGGTGGTGACCATCACCGATACCTCCGCGGTGTTCACCTGGACGACCCTGGCGCCCGACGCCGGCGGCACCCCGGCACCGGTGGACGCCGGCACCGAAATCCGGTTGGCTCCAGCCGATTCCGTTGCGCCGCCGCGGCCGGTCCCGATCTCCGGCGGCGACCGCACGCCGTATCACTACGCCCAGATCGACGGGCTGGAGCCGGGCCGGCGTTATCGCTTCGAGGCATGGTCGGACGGCGTCCGAGCGGCACCGGCCGCCGATCTGGTCACCCATCTTCCCGGCGCGCCCGAGTGCACCGGAGAGTTCGGCACGCTGACCCCGCCGCCCGGCCGGCTGCTGCGCACCCTCGCACTGTGCAACGACGTCCATCTCGGTGAGGAGATCAGCGGCCTGATCGCCGCGGGACTGCCACCGGGCGTTCATCAGGAGCCGAGGCTACCGCCGTATCCCGAGGTGATGCTGACCGCGCTGCTGGACGATCTGCGCCGTCCCGACCGCGCGGCCGACCAGCTGGTGCTGGCCGGCGATCTGACCTCCGAGGCCACCCCGGAGCAGTCCCGCGCGGTGCGACGGCATCTGGATGCCTGGGGAGTCGCGGGCCGGGACTGGTTCGCGGCCCGCGGTAATCACGACCGGCCGCATACCGGTGCCGACTATGCCGCCTGCCCGGTAGTGGCCGGTGATCATCACGATTGCTGGGGCGAATCCTTCCTTCCCCCAGGGCAGTCCACCGAATATCGACTCGGCGGCCTGCGGTTGATCGGACTCGACACCACCGAGCCGGACGGCTCCGGCGGCACGATCGGCGGCGACCAGTTCGATCGGCTGCGGGAATCGCTGCGCGGCGATCCGGATCGGCCCACGATCGCCTTCGGGCATCATCCGGTGACCGCCGAATCGGGCCTGACCAACATCGCGGGCCCGAATTTCGTGCTGAATCGGTCCGATGCGCTCACTTTGCAGCAGCTGTATCAATCGGCACCGGGGGTGTTCTTCCATCACGCGGGCCACACCCATCGCAATCGCCGCACCCGGCCGGATATCCCACTGGGCGTGGAATTCCTGGAGGTGGGCGCGGTGAAGGAATATCCGGGCGGCTACACCCTGCTGCGCCTGTACGAGGGCGGCTACATGGTCAATTTCCACAAGACCCGCACACCCGACGCCCGCCGCTGGAGTACGCGCAGCCGTGCCGAGTATGTGGGCCTGATGCCGGATTACACCCTCGGCACCACCGCCGATCGCAACCACGTTGTGCTCGGAGATCTTTCGGGGCTGTCCTGAATCCACCGATGGTGAATCCCGGACCACACCATTCGGGCAGCCGGGCAAATACACTCGCGGTATGGCAGCACCTCGCCCGCTCCCGCTGGACCCCATCGAGGAGGCCCACCGGCAGTGGACCTCGCACGGCTGGGGCGATGTCGCCGACGGTATGGCCGCGGTGACCTCCCTGGTGCGGGCCCAGCAGATCGTGATGGCCCGGGTCGACGAGGCCCTGCGTCCGTCCGGGCTGACCTTCTCTCGCTACGAACTGCTGACCCTGCTCGGTTTCAGCAAGTCGGGCGCCCTGCCCATGGCGACGGCCAGCGCCAGACTGCAGGTTCATCCGACGAGCGTCACCAATACCGTCGACCGGCTGGAGGCCGCTCAACTGGTCAAACGAGTACCACATCCCAGCGATCGCCGGGCAACCCTGATCGAGATCACCGACGCGGGACGCGAGCTGGCGGCCGCGGCCACCCGCGAACTGAACGAGAAGGTCTTCGCCCAACCGGGCCTACCGCCGGATCGCGTCGAACAACTACTTCGCCTGCTGGCGGAATTCCGGCACGACGCCGGGGACTTCGACGCCGGCGAGGAACCCACCCGCTGGCTCTGACAGCAGGTCCCCGGCATTCCTCCGGCGACATCCCGGCCCGCAGCCTTCCCATCGGCAGCCGGAAGGTTCACCATGGAGCGCATGGTGCTGGTCTTGGGCGTGTCGGCGGGTGCCGGTGGCGCGCGAGCCATGCTCACCCACTCCGATCAGCCGCATCTGCCTCCGATCGATCGCTGCGCGGTGCCGCGGCGCGCGGGCGCCGGTGTCGAGGAACCGGTCTTCGAGGCCATTACCACGATGCGCGATTCAGCGGCCGCGCGCGACGAATTCGTTACGGGCATCGCGGTGACCTCCCGCTGCGCCCTGCACGCCGACGCGATCCGGGCCGCGGCCGGGCGCAGCCGTCTCACCGTCATCGACGAACCCGTGGCGCAACTGCGCTATCTGCGGTTCACCGGGCAGCTCCCCGATGAAGGTGCGGTCCTGCTCTACGACCTCGGCAGCGCGGGCCTGACTCTCACCGAAGCCGACTGCCGTACCGAGGCCATCCTCGCCGGCACCCACAGCACCCTGCTCGGTGGTGACGGCCACGACGCGCTGTTGCGCTGGCGGCTGTCCCACAGCGGAGTCGATATCGACACCGGCACCAGTCGCGCGTACAAGGAGCAGCTGAGCTCCACCCCCGTACTCACCGCCGGTGACCCAGTCACCGGAGAGCGAATCGTACTGACCCGCAGTGATTTCCACGATCTGGCAGTCGCCGGGATCCATCATTCGGTGTCGTATGTGCGGCAACTGATCGAAGAGACCGGGGTGACGCCGCGTGCGGTGGCGCTACTGGGCGGTTGCACCCGCAGTCCGGGAATCCGGGAAGCGCTGACCGAACTGCTCGATCTGCCCACCGTCTACGACCCGGAACCGGACTACGTCTCGGTGCGGGGCGCGGTACTGATGGCCAGCGAACAGCCCGCGACCAGACGGGTGCGCGGTATCCGCTGCACGCCGCCGCCGCGCCCGGCACTGATGTCGCGCCGCAAGGTGGTCGCCGCGCTGATGGTCACCACAGCGCTCGGCGCGACCGTCACCGGGCTGCTGATAACCGGCCACGATTCCACGCATCCGGGACGGAACAGTATCCCCTCCGGCCCGGTCGAAGTGGCGGGAACCAGCTCGGATCCGTTGCCGGGCAAGTAGTTTCGAGGACCTCACTACGCCGGCATATGGAACTTCCCGGAAATACGGATGGGTCGCCCCCGGCCGTCGCACGGCCCGGGGCCCCCTCGGAATCCGGAGATCAGCGGTGTTCGAAGTTCGGCGCGCGCTTCTCCACGAACGCGCTCATCCCCTCGGTCTGATCCTCGGTGGCGAACAGCGAATGGAATACGCGACGCTCGAAACGCAGCCCCTCGGCGAGAGTGGACTCGTAGGAGCGGTTCACCGCCTCCTTGGCGATCATCACCGACGGCAACGACATACCCGCGATGGTCTCGGCGACCTGCGTCGCGGTGGACAGCAGTTCCGCGGCCGGCACGATCCGGGCCACCAGACCCGCGCGTTCGGCCTCCTCGGCACCCATATTGCGGCCGGTGAGAATCAGATCCATGGCCTTGGCCTTGCCGACCGCGCGGGTCAGGCGCTGGGAGCCGCCCATACCCGGAATCACGCCCAGCTTGATTTCCGGCTGGCCGAATTTCGCGGTGTCCGAAGCGAGCAGAATGTCGCACATCATCGCCAGCTCACAACCGCCGCCCAGCGCGTATCCGGACACCGCCGCGATAATCGGCTTACGGAACGCGGTGAGCCGGTCCCAGCCCTGGAAGAAATCGCTGAAAAACATGTCCATATACGACTTGGACTGCATCTCTTTGATATCGGCACCGGCGGCGAACGCCTTCTCCGAACCCGTCAGCACGACCGCGCCGACGCCCTGATCGGATTCCAGTTCGTCGAGTGCGGCGGTGATATCGATGAGCATCTGCGAATTCAGCGCATTGAGTGCCTTCGGCCGGTTCAGGGTGATCACCGCGACCCGTCCGGTGCGCTCCAGCAGAATGGTCTCGAAGTCGGTCACAGTGTGTCCTTTCTGGGCTTTCGCCGGCTACTCGCCGGAACGGCGGCGAATATCGGTGACGATAGCGGAGAAGTCCTTGTCGCCCGCCGACCGGTTGAACTGCTCGTAGATTTCGGCGGCCAACAGGCCGAACCGGCCCTCGACCCCGTTGTCGCGCAATGCATTCGCGGCCAGGCCGAGGTCCTTGTTCATCAGCGCGGTGGCGAATCCCGGCTGATAATCGTTGTTGGCCGGGCTGGCCGGTACCGGGCCGGGGACCGGGCAGTAGGTGGTCAGCGACCAGCACTGGCCCGAGGCCGTGGAGACCACGTCGTAGAACTTGTCGTGAGTCAGGCCGAGCTTCTCCCCCAGCACGATCGCCTCGGACAGCCCGATCATCGAGATACCCAGCATCATGTTGTTGCAGATCTTGGCGGCCTGGCCGACACCGGCACCACCGCAGTGCACGACCTTGCCACCCATCACGTCCAGGACCGGCTGCGCCGCGGCGAAATCCTCGGCGTCGCCACCCACCATGAAGGTCAGCGTGCCGGCGGTGGCACCGCCGACACCTCCGGACACCGGTGCGTCCAGCGCCCGATGTCCCGCTGTCACAGCCACTTCGGCGGCCCGTTTGGCATCGGCGACGTCGATGGTCGAGCAGTCGATGAACAGGGTCCCGGGCTTGGCGGCGGCGAGTACATCGGCGTAGACGTCGAGCACGATCCGGCCGTTGGGCAGCATCGTGATCACGATGTCGGCCTCGGCCGTAGCCCCCGCGGCGGTTTCCACCACGGTCGCGCCGTCCGCACGCGCCTGTTCCTGGGCGGCCGGTACCGGATCGAAGGCCAGGACCTCATAGCCTGCCCGCACCAGATTCGCGGCCATCGGCCCGCCCATGTGGCCGAGCCCGAGGAAGGCCACCTTGTTTGTCATAGTCATCGTCGCTCCTGAAATTTGCGGGACACCCGCACCCGGTCGCACCGGCGACCCGCTGCGCGATTGTCGGTCACCGTCGCTCCTGAAATTTGCGGGAATCGCTCAGCCCGAGTTCCCGGTCACCGAGGTCGGCGAAATAGCTCTCCACCAGCGCATCGGACACCTCGACGAGAGTCGCCGGCGACCATTGCGGATTACGGTCCTTGTCGACCACCTGGGCACGGATGCCCTCGACCAGATCGTGGGTGGTCAACGCCGCCACCGAGACCCGGTACTCCTCGTCGAGTGCCTGCTCGAGGTTCGCGGCGGCACGGGCATTGCGCAGCGAGCGCAAGGTGACCTTCAGGGCCACCGGCGACTTCGACAACACATCACCGGCGGCCTTGGCCGCTTCGGGAGCGTCGTAGCCCTGCAGCCGGGCGACGATCTCCTCGACCGTATCCGCGCTGTAACAGGCGTCGATCCAGGACCGCTGCGCGGCAAGATCCGAGACCGGAGCGGGTTGCGCGAATGCGGCGATCGCGGCGTCGGCGTCGGTGCGGCGAAGTTCGGCCAGCAGATCCGGAATGCGTTCGGCGGGAACGAAATGGTCGGCGAAGCCGGCCGCGATCGCATCACCGGCACCCATCCGCGCGGTGGTCAGCGCGACGTGCGTACCGAGCTCACCGGGCGTGCGAGACAGCAGATAGGTACCGCCGACATCGGGGATGAAACCGATACCGGTCTCGGGCATGCCCACCATCGACCGTTCGGTGACAATGCGGCGATTACCGTGCGCGGCCAGGCCGACGCCGCCGCCCATCACGATGCCGTCCATCACGGCCACATAGGGTTTCGGATAGTTTCCGATCAGCGCGTTGAGAATGTACTCGTCGCGCCAGAACAGGCCGCTGGGTGAATCCGCGCTGTCGTGCCGTGAAACCTGGTTGGCTACAGCGTTCTTCGCGTCTGTGTGGATGGCGACGATATCGCCGCCGGCGCACAGGCCACGTTCCCCGGCGCCGGTGAGGACCACCGTACGCACCTCGTCGTCGACAGCCCAGACCCGCAGAGTGGACAGAATCGCCTGTGCCATCGGGTGATTGAGCGCGTTGATGGCCTTGGGCCGGTTGAGCGTGATCGTGCCGACGCCGTCACGCTTGTCGAACAGAACTTCTGCCTCGGTCATGGTTGTCCTCTTGTCCTTTCAGGCCGCGCCGACTACCGAGCGGGCCACCACGACCCGCATGATCTCGTTGGTCCCCTCGAGAATCTGATGTACGCGCAGGTCGCGCACGATCTTCTCGATTCCGTACTCGGCCAGATAGCCGTAGCCGCCGTGTAATTGCAGAGCCTTGTTGGCCACGTCGAATCCGGCGTCGGTGGCGAAGCGTTTGGCCATCGCGCACAGTTCCACCTTGTCGTCGGCATCGGCGTCCAATGCGCCCGCCGCCCGCCACAGCAGTGTCCGCGCCGCCTCCAGGGATGTGCGCATATCGGCGAGGTCGAACTGCAACGCACTGTTGTCGAGCAGCCGGGCTCCGAAGGCCTTGCGCTGGGCCAGATATGTCACCGTCCGGTCCAGTGCGGTCTGACCGCCGCCGAGCGAGCACGCCGCGATATTGAGCCGGCCACCGTTGAGTCCATTCATGGCGATCCGGAACCCGTTGCCCTCACCGCCGAGCAGATTCGCCGCCGGTACCCGAGCCTCATCGAGAATGACCTGCCGGGTGGGCTGCGCGTTCCAGCCCATCTTCTTCTCGTTGGCGCCGAAGGAGATTCCGGGAGTATCCGCGGGGACGATGAACGCCGAGATACCCCGCGCGCCCACATCGTCGGTCCGGGCCATCAGGACATACACATCGGTGCTGCCCGCGCCCGAGATGAATTGCTTGACCCCGGTGAGCAGATAGTCGTCACCGTCGCGAACGGCCTTGGTGTTCAATGCCGCCGCATCCGATCCGACACCCGGCTCGGTCAGGGCGTAGCTGGCCAGCAGATCCATCGAGGTGAGTCCCGGCAGCCACCGATGCCGCTGCGCCTCGGTGCCGTAACTGTCGATCATCCAGGCGGCCATGTTGTGGATGGAGATATAGGCCGCGATGGCCGGGCAGCCGGTGGCCAGCTGTTCGAAGATCCGCACCGCGTCCAGACGGCGCAGTCCCGAACCGCCAACATCCTCGCCGACGTAGATACCGCCCAGGCCGACTGAGCCGGCCTTGCGCAGCACGTCGATCGGGAAGTGCTTGTGCTCGTCCCATTCCAGTGCGTTCGGGGCGAGCAACTCGTCGGCGAAACTTCGCGCGGTGTCGGCGATCGCCTTCTCGTCCTCGTCGAGTACGAACATGGTTCAGTCCATCGTCGGAATGCTGAAGTGATCGGCGTTCGCGTCGGCGGCCGGCGCGGTCCGCAGGCCCTGAGGCCAGCGCTGGGTGACGGTCTTGGTCTTGGTGTAGAAGCGAATCGAGTCGGGGCCGTGCTGGTTGAGATCGCCGAAACCGGAAGCCTTCCAGCCGCCGAAGGTGTGGTAGGCGATCGGCACCGGAATCGGCACGTTGACACCGACCATGCCCACCTGGACCCGGGCCGCGAAATCGCGGGCGGTATCGCCGTCACGGGTGAAAATCGCTACGCCGTTGCCGAATTCGTGTTCGCTCGGCAGCCGCAGCGCCTCCTCGTAGTCGGCGGCGCGCACGATGGCGACCACGGGGCCGAAGATCTCTTCGGTGTAGATCCGCATCTCGGGGGTGACACGGTCGAAAAGTGTTGCGCCGACGAAGAATCCGTCTTCGGCACCGGCGACCACCAGGCCCCGGCCGTCGACCACGAGCTCGGCACCCTCGTCCACACCGATCTGGACGTAGTTGTTCACCCGGTCCACACCGTCGCGGCCGACCAGCGGGCCGAAGTCCGCGCCCGGATCGTCCGAGCGGCCGACATTGAGTTTGCCGATGCGCTCGACCAGCTTGGCCCGCAACAGATCCGCGGTCTGCTCACCGACCGGCACCGCCACCGAGATCGCCATGCAGCGTTCACCGGCCGAGCCGTAACCGGCGCCGATCAGCTGATCGGCCACATCATCGAGGTCGGCGTCGGGCATGACGATCGCGTGGTTCTTGGCGCCACCGAAGCACTGCGCGCGCTTACCGTTGGCGGTGGCGGTCTCGTAGATGTATTGCGCGATCGGGGTCGAGCCCACGAAGCCGACGGCCTTGATCCGCTCATCGGTGAGCAGCGTGTCCACGGCCTGCTTATCGCCATTGACCACGTTGAACACACCCGCCGGCAACCCGGCCTCGAGGAACAGTTCGGCCAGGCGCAGCGGCACCGAGGGGTCGCGCTCGGATGGCTTGAGTACGAAGGCATTTCCGCAGGCCAGCGCCGGGCCGGCCTTCCACAGCGGAATCATGGCGGGGAAGTTGAAGGGGGTGATACCCGCGACGACACCCAGCGGCTGGCGCATCGAGTACACATCGATGCCGGTACCGGCGCTCTCGGTGTACTCCCCCTTGAGCAGATGCGGGATGCCGATGGCGAATTCGATCACCTCGAGGCCGCGCTGGATATCACCCTTGGCGTCCGGGATGGTCTTGCCGTGCTCACTGGACAGCAGCGCGGCGAGAGAGTCCATCTCGTCCTGCACCAGCGCGACGAACTTCATCAGCACCCGGGCCCGCTTCTGCGGGTTGAACGCGGCCCAGACCTTCTGCGCCTCGGCGGCGTTCGCGATCGTCGCTTCGACTTCGGACACGCTCGCGAGCGGCACCCGCGCCTGCACCTTGCCGGTGCTGGGGTCGTAGACGTCACCGAACTTGCCGGACGTTCCGGGCACCTGCTGCCCGCCGATGAAGTGATTGAGTTCGCGAACCATGTCAGTCCTGTTCTCGATGCCTGCGCTCGATGCCGCCGCTGCTGCCGCCACGCCGGGCGGCGCGGTACACGGTCACCCTATAGTTGGACATCCAAGTATTGGTCGCCCTGTGATTTATCCCACCGATAGCGAGGTGGCCCGCATCACAGTAGAGTTGATTTGACGTCCTACTATCGGGACGCCAACTGACGGTGCGCGGAAGTCCGCGCCTGCCCCTGGTTGGAGAGTGACATGGCCGAACTGCACGTTCCGGTCCACCCAGTCCGATTCGTGACGTCGGCGGCCCTTTTCGACGGCCATGACGCGGCGATCAACATCATGCGGCGGATCCTGCAGTCACAGGGCGCCGAGGTGATCCATCTCGGGCACAACCGCGCGGTGCACGAAGTGGTGGACGCGGTCCTGGCCGAGGACGTGCAGGGTGTGGCGGTCAGCTCGTATCAGGGCGGCCACGTCGAATACTTCGAGTATCTCGCATCGGCGCTGCGAGAGGCGGGCGCGGGAGATGTCAAGATCTTCGGCGGCGGTGGCGGTGTGATCGTGGCCGAGGAGATCGAGCGACTGGCCGCGGCCGGAGTGCGCATCTTCTCCCCCGAGGACGGTCAGCAGCTCGGGTTGCCGGGCATGATCAACGAACTCGTGCGGACCTGCGATGTGGATCTGTCCACCGATCCGGCGCCGATCGAGGCGGTGCTCGCCGGTGAGCGATTCGCGTTGGCGCGCACCATGACCTGCCTGCAGGCCGATGCGCTGCCCGCAGCCGATCTGGAACGATTGCGGACCGCCGCCGCCGGGCGCAGCGTGCCGGTGCTGGGCATCACCGGTACCGGCGGCTCCGGAAAGTCCTCGCTCACAGACGAACTCGTCCGGCGACTGCGCACCGATCAGCAGGACAAACTGCGCGTGGCGATTCTCGCGGTCGATCCGACCCGGCGTCGCGGCGGCGGAGCACTGCTCGGCGACCGCATCCGGATGAACTCACTCGACGCCGACCACATCTACTTCCGGTCGCTCGCGACGCGAGGCGCCCATGAACTGCCGACGAATATCGACGCGATGATCGTGGCCTGTAAAGCGGCCGGATACGACCTGGTGATCCTGGAGACCCCGGGGATCGGGCAGGGTGACGCGGCGATCGTCGATCACGTCGACCTGTCCATGTATGTGATGACGCCGGAATTCGGCGCCGCCTCGCAGCTCGAGAAGATCGATATGCTCGATTTCGCGGATGTGGTGGCAATCAACAAGTTCGAGCGCCGCGGCGCCGAGGACGCCCTGCGCGATGTCTCGCGGCAACTGGTACGCAACCGGGAGGCCTTCGGCTCCGCGCCGGAGGATATGCCGGTATTCGGTACCAGCGCGGCGACATTCAACGACGACGGCGTGACCGCGCTCTACCAGTATCTGGGAGCCCGGCTGAGCGAAAAGGGATTGCCCGTGCAGGCGGGCGTGCTGCCCCGGGTCGACACGCGGGCATCCACACGATTCGCGCAGATCATTCCGCCCGGCCGGGTGCGGTATCTGGCCGAGATCGCCGAAACGGTGCGGGATTACCATGCCGAAACGCTGCGTCAGGTGGCCGCGGCGCAGCGGGTGCAGCGCATCGACCGGGTCCTCGCCGAGTTGCCGGAGGGCGAATCGGGTTCTGCCACGGGCGTTTCCGCCGCCCGGGGTGAGCTGTCCCGGCTGCTCGACGACGCGACCGGCGACCTCAGCACGGAATCGGCTACGCTGCTGAAGGATTGGCCGCAGCTCGCGGAATCCTATCGCGGTGACGAGCAGATCGTGCGGGTCCGCGATCGGGAGATCCGCACCGCGTTGCGCCGGACCTCCCTGTCCGACAGTTCGATTCCGCGCGTGGCGCTGCCGCGTTTCACCGATCACGGTGAGCTGCTGCGGTTCCTGCGCGCGGAGAATCTGCCCGGATACTTCCCCTACACCGGCGGTGTCTTCCCCTTCAAGCGCGACAACGAAGATCCGGCACGCATGTTCGCCGGGGAAGGGGATCCGTTCCGCACCAATCGCCGGTTCAAGGTCCTCTCGGAACATTCCGAGGCGAAACGGCTGTCGACCGCCTTCGATTCGGTGACCCTCTACGGCCACGATCCGGCGCCCCGGCCCGATATCTACGGAAAGGTCGGCACTTCGGGGGTTTCCATCGCGACCGTCGACGATATGAAGGCGCTCTACGACGGCTTCGATCTCGCCGCGCCCACCACCTCGGTCTCGATGACCATCAACGGTCCGGCGCCGACGATCCTGGCCTTCTTCCTCAACACCGCGATAGATCAGGCGCTGCAACGGTTCCGGGACGGCACCGGGCGCGAGCCCGATGCCGGCGAGGCCGCCGAACTCCGCGCCCACACCCTGTCGACGGTCCGCGGCACCGTGCAGGCCGATATTCTCAAGGAGGATCAGGGACAGAACACCTGCATCTTCTCCACCGAGTTCAGCCTGCGCATGATGGCCGATATCCAGGAATGGTTCGTGCGCAACAGGGTTCGTAACTTCTACTCGGTGTCGATCTCGGGGTATCACATCGCCGAGGCGGGGGCCAATCCGATCAGCCAGCTCGCGTTCACCCTGGCCAACGGGTTCACCTATGTGGAGGCCTATCTGGCGCGCGGCATGGATATCGACGATTTCGCGCCGAATCTGTCCTACTTCTTCTCCAACGGCATGGACCCGGAGTATTCGGTGATCGGCCGGGTGGCACGGCGGATCTGGGCGATCACCATGCGCGACAAATACGGTGCGAACGACCGATCGCAGAAGCTGAAGTACCACATTCAGACCTCGGGCCGTTCGCTGCACGCGCAGGAGATGAATTTCAACGATATTCGCACCACCCTGCAGGCCCTGATCGCCATCTACGACAACTGCAACAGCCTGCACACCAATGCCTACGACGAGGCGGTGACCACACCCACCGAGGAATCGGTACGCCGTGCCCTGGCCATCCAGTTGATCATCAACAAGGAATGGGGCCTGGCGATGAACGAGAATCCGCTGCAGGGCAGTTTCGTCATCGACGAGCTGACCGATCTGGTGGAAGAGGCGGTACTCGCCGAATTCGAGCGGATCAGTGAGCGCGGCGGGGTATTGGGCGCGATGGAGACGGGCTATCAGCGCGGCCGGATCCAGGACGAGTCGATGCGCTACGAACACCGCAAACACGACGGCACGTTGCCGATCGTCGGAGTCAATACCTTCCGCAATCCGCACGGCGAGACACATCAGGCACTGGAATTGGCCCGCGGCACCGAAACCGAGAAACAGTCCCAGTTGCGGCGCTCCGAGGAATTCGTCACCGCCCATCGCGACAGCGCGCAGGAGGCGCTGGCCCGGCTGGAGACCGCCGCGCGCGGTGACGACAACGTCTTCGATGTGCTGATGGATGCCGCCCGGGTGTGCACCCTGCAGCAGATCACCGACAGCTTCTTCACCGTCGGCGGGCAATACCGCCGGAATGTGTGACGAGGGGGCCGGCGGTTACGAGCGAGACCGCTCACCGCGCTGGACAAGATCCATCGCTCAGCGACCCGGCTACTGGAACAGACGCCGCGTCGATAAGGCGCGGACCCACTCGATGCGAGCAATCTCGGCCATTCGCACCCGAGGGGCGCGATAATGCGCTGACCGGACCTTTACGCGACGAAAGGGTGCCATGGACCTCGCCGGTATCAGCGTTGTGGACGCACACGTTCATCAGTGGGACCCGCTGAATACTCCGCGCGACTTCAGCAACCTGGCCAAACTGTTCCGGTTCGTCCCGGTATCGGTGGACAGGGCCGCGCGGCTGGCACCCAAGCGGGATCGTGATTTCGTCGGCAACCCCGATGCCTATCTGCGGCCGTATCTGCCCGCGGACTACCGCGCGGATATCGGCGACATCCCGGTGGAGGCACTGGTCCACATCGAGGTCGAATGGGCCGGTCGCGCGCCCGACGCCAAGGCCGATGAGACGCGCTGGGTGGCGAGTCTGCCCTTCGGCGTCGATACCCCGGCGCTGGGCGCGATCATGGGCAGCGGTAATCCGGCGGCGCCCCGTTTCAGCGAGCTCATCGATAAGCATCAGTCGGCGTCGCCACTGTTCCGCGGTATCCGCACCATGGTCGCCCACCATCCGGATTCGGGGGTGCGGTCGTTCTGCAAGGCCGAGGGCGCGCTGTCGGCTCCCGCATTCCTCGACGGATTCGCGGTGCTGGCCGAGCGCGGGCTGTCATTCGAGGCGTGGGTGTATTCGCACCAGATCCCAGAGGTCACCCGGCTCGCGAGCCGCTATCCCGAGGTGACCATCGTGCTCAACCACCTCGGTACTCCGGCCGGGATCTTCGGGCCGGTGGGCAAGGACACCGGCACCAATCCCGGCCGGCGCCGCGAGTTGTTCGTCCAGTGGCGCGACGATATCGCCACGCTCGCAACACATCCCAATGTCATGGCGAAGGTCAGCGGACTGGCCATGCCGATTCTGGGCCATCCGGTACCGATGCGCGGCAGCACGACCTCGGTGGCCGAACTGCTCGACCGCACCGCCCCGCTGCTGCATCACGCCTTCGACGTATTCGGCGCGCAGCGCCTGATCTGGGGCTCGAATTACCCTGTCGACAAACCGATTGCGACGATCGCCAACGGCGCGCAGGCAGTGCTGGATGTCCTCGCCGACCGGGGCGGAAGCGCCGAGGAACTCGAACAGGTCTTCCGCACCAACGCCCAGCGGGTGTACGGCATCGATGCCGAACTGCTGACCTGATCGGACCTACGCGGCACCGGCCGGGAGTTCGGATTCGGAAGTTGTTCACACAGCTCTCGATGTGCCGGATAATTCGCTCAGGTGCGCTCGACCTCGGTTGTGCACCCGCTCATTCCGGCGCAACGTCGTGCACATTGTGCTCGACAAGGTCCGACGCGTGACGTGCCACAGTCCGATAGTCCCGATCGTCGTGCAGAACCGTGAGGCCGTGGTGAGCGGCGGTCGCGGCGATCAGGAGATCCACTGCCGATGCGCTGCGATGCGTACCCGCGCGCGACATTTCGTATTGTGTGGTCGCTATCCATCTTCCGGCATGTTTCGGCACTGCTATGTCCGGAAACAGGTCACCGAACATCTCCGAGATCTCGTCGAATTCGCGAGAATCCCGCGCGCTGTAAAGGAATTCGGTCCGCTGCGGATAGCAGGAGGCGATCGTCAGCGCCTCGATCGGCTCGGCCCAGCGTTCCCGCAGCCGCGCATCAGCCAGCAAGCGAACCAGAGCAGAAGTGTCCAGTAGATAGATCACCGATCGCGGTTGGCTTTTTCGGCACGATGCAAGCGTTCCGCGTCCTCGACCGCGCCCCACCGTTGCGCTCGTTCGAAGTGTTTCGCCGCCATCGCCGCCCGTTCCTGCTGCTCAGCGTAGAACTTGAGCGCGAGGTTCACCGTCTCCTTCTTGGTCCGCAGTCCCGAAACCGCCATTGCGTGTTCGAGTGCGTCATCATCGAGATCGATCTGGGTAACGGTCATCATTCACCCCCATGTTGGCAATGTACAAACATTACCACATCACCAACATTCAGCGTTGTGCAGTTCACGATGGCATGATCTCCAGATATTGCGCCGACAGCAGTGCCGCGTGTGCGCCGGTGTGCTCGACCATCCGATCGGCATCGACGTCGAGGGTGCCGGCCCGCCATGCCGCAAGCAGTTCCACGAATCCGCCGATACCCATGAGCGTGCTCATGCGCAGCGACAGCGGGTCCACGCCGGGACGCAGATAGGGTTCCGCCGCGGCCATCAGCCAGTCGGTGGCGTCGGCGAGCATCTTCGAGCGGCGGGCCTCGAGGATCGCGCTGCCGGCGTGGTCGGCGGCCAGGATCCGGGCGTGGCCGTCGAATTGCAGTTCCACCGCGCGGGCGATCGTGGTGCGCAGTATCTCCAGGGGCGGGCGGCCGATGTTCTCCGCGATCACCGCGGTGAGCTCACCGAACACCTCGATGCACACCTCGTCCCAGACGGTGGCGAGCAGTTCGTCGCGGTCGGCGAAATGTTCGTAGAAGTAGCGATCATTGAGGGCCGCGCGGGCGCACACCCCGCGCATGGTGACCGCCGCCCAGCCGTGTTCGAGCCAGATGTCGAGGGCCGCCCCGAGCAGCCGGGCGCGCCGCTCGGAACGTCGCTGTTCCGGCGTGCGCCCGCCCCATGTGCGCGGCGCCGCGCGGGTGGACTCGGCTCGCTCCGCGCCACCGTCGCCGGACGGTGAACTCCGGGACGTCTGCGCCGGTTGTCGCGCATTCATGGTTGACATTCTCCCCCATCGCGCGCCTAATTGGTGGCAGGCGCGGCCAATTAGCCGCGCAGGCCAACGACGGCTCCGGGAGTTCTCATGCGACTCAATCCCTTCGGCGGTCCCCGCCGGACCGAACGGGCGGATGCGGTGGTCACGGGCGCCGGCAGCGGTATCGGCCGGGCATTCGCGGCCGAACTCGCGCGCCGCGGCGGCCGGGTGGTGTGCGCCGATATCAACGCCGAAACCGCCGCCGCTGCCGCCGACGAGATCACGGCGTCCGGCGCGGCCGCACTCGCCGTCGAATGCGATGTCCGCGTGGCCGAACAGGTCGAGGAGTTGGCCGATACCGCCGAGGACTGGTTCGGCGACGCACCCCATGTGGTGATCAACAACGCCGGTATCGGGCGGGGTGGCGAGGTGATCGGCGAGGCACCGCTGGCGCAGTGGCATCAGGTACTCGATGTCAATCTGTGGGGTGTCGTGCACGGTTGCCATGTCTTCGCACCGCGGCTGCGGGCGGCCGGACGCGGCGCGATCGTCAACACCGCCTCGGCCGCGGCGTTCGGCACCGCACCCCGGATGGGCGCGTACAACGTCAGCAAGGCCGGGGTGCTCGCGCTGTCGGAGACCTTGTCGGCCGAACTCGCCGGGACCGGCGTGAGCGTCACCGCGCTGTGCCCGACCGCGGTGCGCACCGCCATCCTGGACGAGGCATCCATCGCCGATCCCGGTATCGCGCGCCTCGGCGATGCGATGTTGCGCTGGACCGGCCGCTCCCCCGGCACCATCGCGCGTACCACCCTCGACGCCGTCGACCACGGCCGTCTCTATGTCGTGCCGCAGGTCGAGGCCAAACTCATCTGGCAGTCCAAACGACTGCTCCCCAGCCCCTACACACAGGTCACCGGGCTACTCGAACGAATCATGCGGTAGCCCACCGCAAGGAGGTCGAACAATGGCGTTCGCATATCCGGACATGCTGGAAACGGTCAAGGACCGGCAATGGTCGCTGGCCGATATTGATTGGGACGCACCGGGAGCCGAGCTGATCACCGCCGAACAGCGGCCCCGGCTCGCGGCCTTCATGGCCGATCTGGTGTGGATCGAACATGTCGGCGCGCGCGGTTTCGCGGCGCTGACCCGCAAGGCTCCCCCGGGTGCCCTGCGCGAGATCTATCGCTACTTCCACGCCGAGGAGCAGAAGCACGCCAATGCCGAGCTGGCGCTCATGCGGCGCTGGGGCATGCTGCCCGAGGATGCGGGGTCTGATGGCGGCGTCCGCGGGCCCTCCGTGGTTACGCAGGCTGCCTCCTCCGGGCCTGATGCTCCCGCCGCAGTCTCCGATGGCGGCGTCCGCGGGCCCTCCGTGGTTACGCAGGCTGCCTCCTCCGGGCCTGATGCTCCCGCCGCAATGCCGGTGCCCAACAACAATATTCGCCTGGTGATCGAATGGCTCGATCGCTACGGCGACGATCTGTCACTGCCGGTGCTCGGCACCGTGATCCCGTCGCTGGAGACGGCACTCGACGGCGCATTGGTGAGATTCCTGCTCGACGAGGTGCAGGATCCTCTGTGCCACGAGGTTTTCCGGCATATCAACAGCGACGAATCGCGTCATCTCGCCGTGGGATTCCAGGTGCTCGAGCAACTCGGGGCCGGGCCGATGCGGCGACTCGCGATCGAGACGGCCGGATTCGCGCTGCGGCCGACCTTCGCACTCGGCGCGGTGCTCTACGCACCGCTGCTGTCGCGGATGGCCGCCAATATCGTCGCGCTGGGACTGGACGAGGAAAAGCTGTGGAATGCGGTGCGGCGCTACGAAACCCTCGGCGATCGCAAGCCCGACATTCGACGGGTACCGCTGTATCACGTGGTCCGCTATCACGCGCGCATGACCATCCATCGGGTCCAGCCGATGCAGCTGGCCGTCGACCTGCTCAATGTCGGCATTGATCGCATCCCGGCCCGGCTCTTCGGCGCACCGCCGTCCTGGTCACGGGAACTGACCTACGATCCGGTGGCGAAATGAGCAGCGCGGCATTGTCCGAGCCGCGCGGCGGATCGACCTTCACCGGTGAGCAGATCCACTGTGAGCATTGGGACGGGCGGCGGAATCTGCGGGGGCTGCGGGTGGCGGTGGTCGGCCCGGCCACGGCGGTGGCGCGCGTGCTGCCCGAGGTCCTCGCACAGGCCGATCGGGTCACCGTATTCCAGCACGATTCGGTGTGGATGCTCCCGCGGTTACCGATACCCGGCGTGTCCGCGTTCGTCCCCGCCCCGCTGACCCGCTTCGCCGCGCGGGCGAATCTGCGAATTCAGGTCCGCGACAAGTGGGTACGGCGCCAACTGACCCCCGAAGGCAAGACGGGCGTCCGGTGGCACAACCACTACTACCGGGCCCTGCGGCAACCCCACTGCAAGCTGGTGACCTGGCCCATTGCCACTCTCGCGCCGCTGGGAATCCGCACGGTCGACGGGATCGAACACCGTGTCGACTGCATCATTTTCGTGCACAGCGACCGGGTGCGGGTGTCCCGCAAGACACAGGAGCACCGATGACCGACAATCGCGCAGCCGGCCATCGGTGCGACCGGGTGCGGGTGTCCCGCAAGACACAGGAGCACCGATGACCGACAATCGCGCAGCCGGCCATCGGTGCGACCGGGTGCGGGTGTCCCGCAAGATACAGGAGCAGCAATGACCATCGACCACGAGGTGATTATCGTCGGGGCCGGATTCTCCGGTATCGGAGTGGCGATCACATTGCGACAGGCCGGTTTCCGGGATTTTCTCATCGTCGACGATGCCGACGGCGTGGGCGGTACCTGGCACTGGAACACCTATCCCGGTATCGCCGTGGATATTCCGTCGTTCAGCTACCAATATTCGTTCGAACAGAGTTCGCGATGGTCGCGGGTCTACGCACCCGGGCGTGAGCTCAAGGAATACGCCGAACACTGCGTGGACAAGTACGGGCTGCGGCCGCGGATCCGGTTCAGCACCACCATCACCGCCGCCGAGTTCGATTCCGACGCGGCGGTGTGGACTCTGCACACCGGCGACGGCGATCGACTCACCGCGCGTTTCGTCATCGGCGCCACCGGCGTGCTGACCCGGCCGAAGCTCCCGGATATCCCTGGTGTGGAATCATTTTCGGGCATCACCATGCATACCTCGCGGTGGGACCACGACCAGTCCTTGCGCGGTAAGCGGGTGGCGATCATCGGTACCGGCGCCTCCGCGGTGCAGATCGTGCCCTCGATCGCACCGGAGGTCGCACAGCTGACGGTCTTCCAGCGCACCCCGATCTGGTGCCTACCCAGACCGGACAGCGCTCTACCGGCCCCGGCGCGCTGGGCACTGCGGTATCTGCCCGGCGGGCAGTCGATCTCGCGACTGGTCAGTCAGACCTTCGTGGAGCTGACCTTCCCGCTTTCCGCGCACTACTATTCGACATTGCCGCTGGCGAAATTGGGCGAACGCAGCGGCCTCGCACATCTGCGGCGGCAGGTGCGCGATCCGGTGGTTCGCGACAAACTCACCCCGCGGTACGCACTGGGCTGCAAGCGGCCCGGATTCTCCAACGACTATCTGCCGACGTTCAATCGCGACAATGTGACGCTGGAGACCGATCCGATCACCGAGATCACCCCGGCCGGTGTGCGTACCGCCGGAACCGAGTATCGAGCCGACGTGCTGATCCTCGCCACCGGATTCAAGGTCATGGAGTCGGGCAATATGCCGACCTTCGATATGACCGGCGCCGGCGGACGCGATCTGGAGAAATGGTGGGACGAGAACCGGCTCCAGGCCTACGAGGGTGTGAGCGTGCCGGGATTCCCCAACTTCTTCTCCATCATCGGCCCCTACGGCTACAACGGCGCCTCGTATTTCACGCTGATCGAGATGCAGACCCAGCACATCCTGCGATTGCTGCGGCACGCCCGGGGTAGGCGTGCCGATCGTATCGAGGTCACCGAGGCCGCCAACGAACGCTACTTTCAGCAGATGCTGGACCGGCGCGAGGGACAAGTGTTCTGGCAGGACAGCTGCGCGGTCTCGAACAGCTACTACTTCGACAAACACGGCGATGTGCCGTTGAAGCCGATGAGCACGATCGAAGCGTCCTGGCGGGCAACACATTTCGACCTCGGCGACTACGCTTTCACCGAGGTGGGCGCTCAACTGTCGCGCACACCGGCCAGTTGAGCGATGAGGCGGGCGCGGGCCTCCACGAGCGACGGGCCGTACCAGGTGAGATCGCGGCCACTCACCAGCGCCACCGGAATTCCCGGAAGGGCGTCGGGCCCATCTGTTTCGGTGAATACATAGGGTTCGTCGGGTAGTACCGCCAGCTCGACGCCGCGGGTGAGCTCGGATTCCGGCACGGTGGGATAGCGATCCGGGCCCTCGGCATGGATCAGGCGCAGGCCCAGACGGCGGGCGATATCGGCGGTGAAGGTATCGCGTCCCACCACCATCCACGGATCGCGCCAGACCGGGATCACGGCGGCGATCGACTGCGGCGCCGGAGCGGACCAGATCGCACGAGCCCGTGTCAGCCACTCCGGGACGCTGCCGCCGAGGGCGATCGCGAAGAGCCGCGACATCGAATCCAGAGCCTCATCGAGGGTTCGAATCCTGGTGACCCACACCGGGATTCCGGCATCGCGGAGCCGGTCGACGTCGAGGCGGCGGTTCTCCTCCTGATTGCAGATCACCAGATCCGGCGCCAGCTCGGCGATGCGGCGCACATTCGGATTCTTCGTGCCGCGAACCCGTTCGACGGCCAGCCCGGGCGGGTGGGTGCACCATTCGGTAGCGGCGACGAGCAGGCCGGGGCGGGTGACGGCGATCGCCTCGGTCAGGGACGGGACCAGCGATATCACCCGGCCCACCCCGCTCGGCAGCGCTACGGGCGCACCCAGATCGTCGGCGACCCGCTTCGCGTCCATGGCCGCCAGGATAGTGAAGATGTTCGGGCACCGGGCCCGCGATCAGCTCGAACTCTCCAGGGCGCGGTACAGGGCGTCGAGTTCGCGCAGGCCCGCCTCCACCACCGTTTCGTCCTCGCTGGTCATGCGCAGGGCCTGACGCAGCGGCACCGGATCGAGATCCTCGACCGCCGCGCGGAACTCCGGGGCGGGCAGATCCGGCAGGACGATGTTCTCGCCGTAGATGTCGTCGGAGACCGTCGGCCCCTGATCCGCCTGGACGCCCCGGATCAGGGTGTCCAGATCCAATCCGCGCAGGGTCAGCATGATCACCGGGGATTCGTCGAGACGTTCCGCGACGATGTAGCAGAGCGCGGCCACGTGTTTACAGGGCCGGCCGTCATCGGGGCAGGTACAGGAAAAATCCAGTTCGGCGGCGGTATTCGGCAGCAGCAGCGGGCCCAGCTCCGGAGGCAGGGCGCCGGAGGCGAGCTGGGCGAGCATGCCGGGCGTGCCACGGACCAGATCGACCAGTTCATCGAGCCGCTCAGCGCGCAATACGCGCAGGGTCAGCACCGCGGTGAACGGCCGCGGCTGGCTGCCCTGCACTTCGGCGGCCACCGCACCGGGCTCCAGGTGATAGTCGACCACCTGCCCCGAACGAGCGTAGGTGCGCCCACGCGAGAGCCGGCCGGCATCGGCGACCTGCTCCACGGCCTCCAGGAACGCCTTCCCCCACCAGGTGCGTGCGAACGAGCCGCGCCGATTGCGGGGTTCCACACCTCCCCGCACCGGGCGGCGTTTGCCGTATACGCCGAAATCGGGGCTCATTCGCCCACCGCCTCCGCGCCGAGCGCGAACAGATCGCGCAGTTCGTCGGTGCTCAGTTCGGTGATCCAGTTCTCCCCGGCGCCGACAGTCAGATTCGCCAATTCCTGTTTGCCGGAGAGCATATCGTCGATGCGCTCCTCGATCGTGTCCACACACACCAGCTTGCGCACCTGCACATCGCGACGCTGGCCGATGCGGAAAGCGCGATCGGTCGCCTGGTTCTCGACTGCCGGATTCCACCAGCGATCCAGGTGCACAACATGATTGGCCGCGGTCAGATTGAGCCCCGTCCCGCCGGCCTTCAGCGACAGCACCATGATGGGCGGGCCGTCGGCTTCGGCGAACCGCTCGACCATCCCGTCGCGGCGCTTCTTGGCGACGCCGCCGTGCAGGAACGGGATGCCGGTGCCGAACCGTTCGCTCAGATACGGGGTGATCAGATCACCGAATTCACGGAACTGGGTGAACAGCAGGGCCCGCTCCCCCTCCGCCAGTACCGATTCCAGCACATCCTCGACCAAGGCGAGTTTGCCCGAGCGGTGACGGCCGCGCCGCATCAGCGCGGACCCGTCGCCGAGATAGTGCGCGGGATGATTGCAGACCTGTTTGAGCCTGGTCAGCGCCGCCAGTACGGCGCCGCGGCGGGCCATGTTCACCGCGGTCGAACCCGTTGCGCGCGAGGCTTTCAGCTGCTCGAGCATATCGTCGACGACGGCTTGGTAGAGCGCTGCCTGTTCGGCGGTCAGGTTGGCGCGCACCGTCATCTCGAACTTCTCTGGGAGATCGGAGATGACCGAGGGATCGGTCTTCACCCGGCGCAGGACGAAGGGCGCGGTGATGGAGCGCAACCGGCTCACGGCGTTCTCGTCGTGCTCGCGTTCGATGGGCACGGCGAAGCGGGAATGGAATTCCGATGGCTTACCCAGGATGTCGGGTGCGGCGAAATCGAGAATCGCGCGCAATTCCTCCAGCCGGTTCTCCACCGGCGTTCCGGTGAGCGCCAGGCGATGTCGTGCGCCGATCGCCCGGGCCGCGCGGGCCTGGCGGGTGGCGGCGTTCTTGATGTGCTGAGCCTCGTCCACCACCACCCGTTCCCACCGCTGTCGTTTCAATTCCTCCACATCGCGGGCCAGCAGGGCGTAGGTGGTGAGAACCAGATCCGAATCCCGCACGGCCGCATCGAATTCCGCACCCGAACGCCGGGCCGGGCCGTGGTGTACAAGCACCCGTAGTCCGGGAGCGAAGCGTTCGGTCTCCCGCTGCCAATTGCCCACCACCGACATCGGGCAGACCAGAAGGGTCGGTGCCGGTTCGGAATCGTTGGTGGCGGACTCTCTTTCGTGCACCAGCAGGGCCAGCACCTGCACCGTCTTGCCGAGGCCCATATCGTCGGCGAGGATGGCGCCGCAGCCCAGCCGGTTCATCGTCGCCAGCCAGGACAGCCCGCGCAGCTGATACGGGCGCAACTGTGCCTTCAATCCGGCCGGTGGTTCGACGGGATCACCGTTGTGGACGCCGTCGAACAGTTCCCGTACCCAGCCGGTCGCGGTCACCTCCTCGATCGGAACCCGGCGAACCTGGGTGGCCGCGATCTCGCCGAGCAACTGGGTAAGCGTCGCGGGACGGTCGTCGGTGCGGCCCTGTAGATATGCCGCGGCCTCGGTCAGGCTGCGCTGATCCGCCTGGACCCATTGGCCGCGCAACCGGACCAGATCGGATTTGGCCCGGATCAACCGGTTCATCTCCTCGGCCGTGAGCACGGTATCGCCGAGGGCCAGCTCCCAGCGGTAGGACACCAGCCCGCTCAGTCCGACCGCGGTTTCGGTGGCCGCCGGGGACTGCACGCGCAATCGCATACTCGGCGAGACGATGCGCCACGCCCGCGGCAGCATCAGCTGTACCCCGGCCTCGCGCAGCGCGTGCGCGCCGTGCGCCACCAATTCCTGCACGACCGGGGTCGGCAGCAGGAAATCCATGCCGTAGGGGTCGCGCGGCACCTGCTGTAGCCGCGGATAGGCCTGGACCGCCGCGGCCACCCTGTCCCCCGCGAGCCGGATCAAAGCCGGGTCGCCCTGGATCGGAACGGATTGCGGTGCTTCACCTTCCGAGCGCAGGCAGACCTCGAGCCGCCACAGGGCCGCCATCGCCTGCGGGTCGTCGTCTGGATCGTCGTCGGGTTCCAGGAGTCGCAATACCAGTTCGGGTTCACCGGCGGTGAGGCCGGCGCGCCACTGATCGAGCACCGAGGCGACCCGGTGCGAGCCCGAGTCCACGGGCACATCGGCGACCAGCGCGGCCAGCAGTGGGTGGACAGGCTCGGGGGTGTGCAGGTCCATGCGAGCCAGTGGATCGGCCAGTTCGGTGACCAGATCCTCGAGGACCGCGGTCGCGGACAGTTCGTCCGGTACGCGCAACGCCGGTGGCATGGCCGCGGCGAGTTCGGCGAGCCACGCGCGCTGCCGCTGTCCGCCGACCAGCCGCCAGCGCACCCACCACTCCCCGTCGGCACGACGCAGTTCCGGCACGATCCGCCCCGCCCGCACCCAGCGGCGCACGCCGCGCGCCACATGCGAGAGGTACCGCAGATCCGCGGCGACCAGACGTTCGGGCAGCGGCTGGGTGAGTACCCGGGCCGCGACCGCCGGTGCGAGAGCGTGGCCCCGAACCTCGGCGACCTCCGCCTCTCCGGCCTCGGCGAGCAGCACCCGCACTCGATGCCGGAACCGTCCCGTGCGCGCGATGTCCCCGAGTGGATCGGCCAGCCCGGCGAACTCCTCCGCCGCCGGACGGTCCTGCGCGCCGGGCGGGCGCCACAGCACCAGCCCTGATCCCGGCGACCACAGACCGTGCAGCATGCCCCCATCCAATCAGCCACCACCGACAGCCGGACCGACCCGTCCCACCGCGGTGCCGCCGTAAACGGACGGCGCCGGGGAACGGGATGCCGCGGCTCCGCACTTCCTCTATGCATCGTGCTCGGCATCGGGGCACGAATTCGCGCGGACCGGGCGGATTCGATGTTGCCGCACCCCGTGCAGGGCGTTCCGGTCGTTCTCTGTCGGGGGTGGGCGATAGATCTGGCGCATGCGACGGGGATGGCGAGGGGCGGGACGGGTGATCCGGGTCATCGGCGGGGTGGCCGGTGTGATCCTGATGGTGGCCGGATGCGGGGTGCTGCGGGGCCCGGCGCCCGCACCCGGCAGTCCGAGCCGGGCCCGGATCGAGCAGTTGCTCGGTGTGGTGCGGGTGGTGCCGCAGCGGCCGCGTCCGGGTGGGTACGACCGGGACTGCGGTACCGGGCACAGGTGTGTGTTCGGTCCGGCGTGGTCGGACGATCACGACGGGCCGGGCGGGCACGACGGCTGCGATTCACGCAACAGTGTGCTGACGGGGCAACTGCGTGACGTCCGGTTCCGGCCGGGCACGCACAACTGTGTCGTGGTCGCGGGCACCCTCTACGACCCGTACACCGGCCGCCGGATCGGATTCGACCGTGCGCGGGCCCGCGAGGTGCAGATCGATCATGTGTATCCGCTGGCCGCGGCCTGGGATATGGGAGCGGCCGGATGGCCGATCGCGGCCCGCATGCGCTTCGCCAACGACATCCAATTCAATCTGCTGGCGGTCGACGGCACCAGCAATATGGACAAGGGTGACCGCACTCCGGCCGACTGGTTACCGCCCGCCCGCGCGTACCGCTGTTTCTACGCGGGAAAATACCTCACCACGGCCGTGCGATACGAATTGCCGATCACCGCCGGCGACCGTTCGGCCCTGGCACATGTGGCCGGGAGCTGCCCGTGACGATCGCGACGGGTTCAGCCCGCTTGCTCCAGGCGTGTCAGCAGCCGCTGCGCGGCGCCGCGCAGTTCCGCCGGCTCCTCGAGTACCCCGAGCAGGCGCAGCGCGGCATCGGGAATGGCGGTCCGCGCGTAGTCCGGCGCCTCGCCCTCATCGGAGCGAATGTTGATCGCCGTCTCCACGACCCGGAAAGGCAAAACCTCCGAGCCGGGCACACCGGCCGCGCCCGCCGCCTCGATCACGGCCGCGGCCAACTCCTCGTAGTGGCGGCGCAGCCGGGCGCGCCGGCGGCGGAACTCGGCGAACCGCTCACCACGCAGTTCGGGAAGCAGATAGAGGGCACCGAGATTCCATTTCGACGAGCACAGCTGGCGCACATCGGCCCATGCCAGCGCGTACAGGCGTACCGCGGCGGGCGCGGCGTCGGCGCGCAACCGGCCCGCCAGATCCAGTGGTGCGGTGATGGTCTCGGCGAGCAGCGCGTCGAGGATGTCGTCCTTGGCCGCGAAGTGGTGATACAGCGAGGCCTGGCGGATACCGACCGCGTCGGCGATGCCCCGGGTGGAGGTGCTGCCGTATCCGTTGGCGGTGAACAATTCGGCTGCCGCGTCCAGGATTTCGGCGCGCGGCGTACCTCCGCGACGACTGCGCTGATCGGCGCGGGGGCGGCCCGGCCCGAGATGTGTCACCGCCTCATCGTGCCACCGAGGCACGGGCGTAATCGCCCGCACCACCGCTCACCTGCGCCTGTGAAATATCTGTCACTCGATAGAAATACCGGCAACACAGAAGTTACGCGCGTTACCGCAAGCGATACACAGCGGACACCGGAAGCGCGATCTCGGCCGCAAAACTGTCAAGCGATAGATATTGGCCGCCACGCCGGAGGACCGCACATGGCCATCGCCCTCGATCCACCCCCGCAATCCGCGCCCGACAGCGCCGATCTCGAACGTTTCGGTTATCAACCGGTACTGCACCGCAAGCTGGGCCGCTACGCCTCGTTCGCGGCGGGCTTCTCCTTCGTTTCGATTCTGACCACCATCTTCCAATTCTTCGGATTCGGCTACGGATTCGGTGGCGCGGCGTTCTTCTGGACCTGGCCGATCGTGTTCGCCGGACAGTTCCTGGTCGCCCTCAATTTCGCGGAACTGGCCGCGCGCTACCCGATCTCGGGCTGTATCTACCAGTGGTCGCGTCGGCTCGGCGGAGAGTTGGTGGGCTGGTTCGCGGGCTGGATGATGATCATCGCGCAGATCGTCACCGCCGCGGCGGCCGCCATCGCGCTGCAGGTGGTACTGCCCTCGATCTGGAGCGGATTCCAGCTGATCGGCACCGAGACCGCGCTCACCTCCACCGACGGCGCGACCAATGCCGTTGTGCTGGGCAGCATTTTGCTGGTGGTCACGACGGTGATCAATGTGATCGGTATTGATCTGATGGCACGGATCAACTCGATCGGCGTCACCGTCGAGATCGTGGGCGTCCTCGCGGTCATCGCGCTGTTCTTCACCCACACCGAACGCGGCGCCGGTGTCGTGCTGCACACCGATCAGGCCGCACCCGGGCCGTATTGGGCCGCCTTCCTTGTCTCCGGGCTGATGGCGGCCTACGTCATGGTCGGATTCGACTCCGCCGGTGAGCTTTCCGAGGAGACGAAGAATCCGCGCCGGGTGGCGCCCCGCACAATTCTGCTGGCGCTGTCGGCCTCGGCCCTCGGCGGCGGACTGCTGCTGCTCGGTGCGCTGATGGCCGCCCCGAGCGTCAGCGACGGCCGATTGGCCACCGACGGACTCGCCTATGTGATCACCGCCAAGCTCGACAGCCCCGCGGGATCGGTCCTGCTGGGTTGCGTCGCGGTCGCTATCACCGTGTGTACCTTGGCGATTCAGACCGCGGGCTCGCGGCTGATCTTCTCCATGGCCCGCGACGGCCGGCTACCGTTCGCCGAACGGCTGGCCAGAGTGCATCCCCGATTCGGCACGCCGGTACTGCCCGCGGTGGTCATGGGAGTGCTCGCGGTGGCGCTGCTGGTCGTCAACCTCGGCAACGCAGCCGTGTTCGCGACCTTGGCCAGTGTGTGCATCGTGACGCTGTACGCCGCGTATCTGCTGGTCACGGTTCCGCTGCTGATCCGGCGGCTGCGCGGGCTGCCCGCCGCGGAGCCCGGCCTGTTCTCCCTCGGCCGCTTCGGCATCCCGGTGAATCTGCTGGCGGTGGTGTGGGGAATCGCCATGGCGGTGAATCTGGCCTGGCCGCGATCGGAGGTCTACACGCCCGAAGGCGGTAGCTGGTGGATGCTCTGGGCCGCACCGCTTTTCCTGATTCTGACCATCGCCGTGGGCGCGGTCGTGCACCGCGGCGTCACTCCCGCGGTCACCGCGGGCGAAGCCCGGCCCGCACCGCAACCCGCCTGACCGGCATCCATTCCCGTCCGCGAGGAGCCCCCATGCCCGATACCGCATCCACCACCACCGCCCGCGCGCACGCACGATCGCAGGCCGCGACGGCGACCGTCTCCGGCCCCGAGCTGCCGGAATCGGTCGATCCCTCGGAAATCACCTTCGCACAACGTGTTCCGGCCGGCGGGTACATCACTGCCGTACTCGGCCGCGGCACACTGATCCGGCTCGGTGACCCGGAGGGCGCTGCCTGTGCGCATCTGCTGCTCTTGCGCGCCGAAGCGCCGTGGGAACGGCTGAACGTCGCCGATACCGTCAAGGTGCCCTGGCAGGCATATCCGGGTCCCGGACATCCACTGCTGTCGGATCAGGGGCGGGTGCTGGCCACGTTCGTGTCCGACACCTCGGGCCGCCACGACGCGCTGTGCGGTCCGGCCGCACCCGTTCGCGCCGCACTCCGGGTGGCCGGTGCGAAACACGGGCTCACACCGCGCGATATCGGCCCGACCCTCTCGTTCTTCCGCGGTGTCCGGGTGCGCGCCGACGGCGGGCTGACCGCCACCGGCAATGCCGGTCCGGGACGCGCGGTCGAACTGCTGATTCATCTTCCACTGACCGTCCTGATCGCCAACGGCGCCCACCCGCTCGACGACCGCCCCACCACCGCACTGGATGTCGTCGCCCGGCGCACCACCGAGCCGTACCACACCGGTAACGACGATCCCGAATACCGGCGTGCCGTGGAGAACACCGAACGGGCCTGGCTGGCCGCACACGATCTGGAGACCGTCGCATGAACAGCATTGCCGAACCCACCGTGGTACTGGACGAGACGGTCGCCGCCTGCGCGCCCTGGTCGGCTGTCGTGGCCGCGGGCCATCGGCTGGAGATCATCGATCTGCACGGTAATCAAGCGGTCGACTGCCTGCTCTATTCGGCCGCCGACCGTACCGACCGCTACAGCGCGCAGGTCACCGTGGCGGCGCAGCGCAATATCTTCCTGACCACCGGCAGCGTCCTGCGCGCCGAATCCGGTACCCCGTTGATGACGGTGGTCGCCGACGATGTCGGCAATCACGACACCATCGCCGGTGCGTGCTCCCAGGAGTCCAACACCCTGCGCTACGGCCACCACACCCGCCATCAGCACGCCTGTGTGGAGAACTTCCTGACCGCCGCACTTCGGTGGGGTCTGGGCAAGCGGGATCTGGTCTCGAATATCAACTGGTTCATGAACGTTCCGGTCGAGGCCGACGGGACGCTCGGCATCGTCGACGGCCTGTCCGCACCGGGGAAATCGGTAACCTTGCGCGCCGAGATCGACACGCTGGTCCTGGTATCGAACTGCCCGCAGATCAACAACCCCTGCAACGGATTCGAGCCGACCCCGGTGCGCATGGTGGTGTCGCGATGAGTACCGCACAGCTCGAGACGGCCGCGGTCGCCGCCATCGATGACAGCGCCGCCGCGATAGACGTCGTCCGCCCGGGAATGCTGACCACCGTGCAGGATTGGCCGGGCAGAGTCGGCTACTGGCATGTCGGTGTACCGCCCTCGGGCCCGATGGACGATCTCTCGTTCCGCCTCGGCAACCGCGCACTCGGCAACGACGAGGGTACGGCCGGGCTGGAATGCACACTGGCCGGGCCCGCGCTGCGGTTCGGCATCGAGACATCGGTCTGTGTCACCGGCGCTCCCGCCGCGGTGACCATCGACGGCCACCCGGTGCGGCAATGGCGCACGGTCGTGGTCCCTGCCGGTGGGGTACTCGATATCGGCGCGGTCCGCGGACCCGGTATGCGCACCTACGTGCTGGTCGCGGGCGGGTTGGAACTGCCCGAATATCTGGGCAGTGCGGCGACTTTCACGCTGGGAAAGTTCGGCGGCGGCACCGGCGCCGCGCTCCGTCCCGGCGACCGCCTGCCGCTCGGCGCGCACCGGGGCCGGATCGGCTCCGGTGTGCCGATGGCCGATCAGCCGGTGCTGTCGCACCGCTGGGAGCTCGCGGTCACCGAGGGACCGCACGGTGCGCCCGAGTTCTTCACCCGCGACGATATGGACACCCTCCTCGGCACGGATTACGAGGTGCATTTCAATTCCGATCGCACCGGCGTGCGGCTCATCGGACCGAAGCCGCGCTGGGCACGCACCGATGGCGGTGAGGCCGGTCTGCATCCGTCCAATATCCACGACACCGCGTATTCCGTGGGAGCCCTGGACTTCACCGGCGACACCCCGATCCTGCTCGGCCCGGACGGCCCCAGCCTCGGCGGATTCGTCTGCCCCGTCACGGTCGTCGCCGCGGAGCGGTGGAAGCTGGGCCAGCTCTGCCCCGGAGATACCGTGCGCTTCGTGCCGGTCCGTGCCGATCGGGCGGCCTCGATCCGCGCGCTCGGACCGGCCCGGCGCGCGGACTGGCCCATCGTCCTGTCCGACGGCGGCGACGCGGACGACGGCATTCTCGCACGTGCCGATACCGACGACGCCACCTCGATCACCTACCGCCGCGCCGGCGATGACGGCGTTCTCGTCGAATACGGCGATATGACATTGGATCTCGGTCTGCGGGCACGTGTGCACGCCCTGCATCACCATCTGCTCGAACATGCCGAGCCCGGTATCACCGAGTTGACCCCCGGCATCCGCTCACTGCAGATCCGCTTCGATCCGGACCGGCTGTCGCGGCCGAAGCTGCTCCGGCTCCTGAGCGAGGCGCAATCGGCGATGCCCGCGGCCACCGAACTCGTGGTGCCCAGCCGCACCGTGCATCTACCGTTGTCCTGGGACGATCCGGCCACCCGCGAGGCCATCACTCGCTATATGCACGGTGTCCGCGCGGATGCGCCGTGGTGTCCGTGGAATATCGAGTTCATACGCCGAATGAACGGATTGTCCACCGTCGCCGATGTTTTCGACACCGTTTTCGCCGCGGAGTACCTGGTGCTCGGACTCGGTGACGTCTACCTCGGAGCGCCCGTGGCCACCCCGACCGACCCGCGGCACCGGCTGGTCACCACCAAATACAATCCGGCTCGTACTTGGACCCCGGAGAACGCGGTCGGGATCGGCGGCGCGTATCTGTGCATCTACGGCATGGAGGGCCCCGGCGGATATCAGTTCGTCGGGCGCACCACGCAAGTGTGGAATCACCGCAGCTCCGGCCGGGACGAAGATCCCTGGCTGCTGCGGTATTTCGACCGGATCCGGTGGTATCCGGTCGGCGCGGATGAACTGCTGGATATGCGGGCCGACATCGCCCGCGGTGGCGGTGAACCGCGCACCGAGGAGGGTGAGTTCCGGCTCGCCGACTATGACGAATTCCTGACCGCGAACTCCGAGTCGATCGCCGGGTTCCGCGCGCGGCAGGCGGAAGCCTTCACGGCCGAGCGGAATTCGTGGCGCGCCGCCGGTGAGCTATCCGAACGAGATTGAGGGTGGACGACATATGAGCATCTGGATTCATCGACTCGAACCCGGCACCGGCGCCACGACCGGCGCATTGGCGGGCCTGCGCCTGGCGGTCAAGGACAATGTGGACGTCGGCGGGGTGCCGACCACGGCGGGCTGCCCCGGCTATTCCTTTGTGCCGCAACATGATGCGTCCGCGGTGGCCGCACTGCGCGCGGAGGGCGCGGTGGTGGTCGGCAAGACCAACCTCGATCAGTTCGCCACCGGCCTGGTGGGCACCCGTTCGCCCTACGGTGCGGTACCCGATTCCCGCCGTCCCGAATTCATCTCCGGCGGTTCGAGTTCCGGCTCGGCCGTCGCCGTCGCGACCGGTGCCGCCGATATCGCCATCGGCACCGATACCGCCGGGTCCGGCCGGATTCCGGCCGCGCTGCAGGGCATTGTGGGTATCAAGCCGACCGTGGGCGTGATCTCGACCGAGGGTGTGGTCCCGGCCTGCCGCTCCTACGACTGTGTCACGATCTTCGCCGCCGATCTCGCCACGGCCGATCGCGCGATGGGGGTCATGGCCACGGGCGCCCCTGATCGGCCCTGGCCCAGCGATATCCGCCTGGCGGCGCCGTCGCGTCCGACCGTCGCGGTCTTCGCCGATCTGCCCGGACTCGATCCGCAGTGGCGCAGCGCCTTCGACCGGACCGTGGACACTGCGCGGCAGCGCGGTGCCACCATCGTCGAGATCGATCCGGCACCCTTCCTGGCCGCCGCACGCCTGCTCTACGACGGCGCGCTCGTCGCCGAAAGATATGCCGCGGTGGGCGAATTCATCGACGCGCACCCCGATGCGGTCGATCCCACCGTGGCCGGGATCATCCGCGCGGCGAAAGAGATTCCCGCACACCGGCTGATCGACGACCGCGCGGAACTCGAGCGGCTGCGCGCCCGCGCGATGGCGGGCCTGTCCGGCGCCGACGCGCTGCTCACCCCCACCGCACCGGCGCATCCGACCATCGCGGCGGTCGCGGCCGATCCGGTCGGCGTCAATTCCCTGATGGGTACCTACACCAACTTCTGCAACCTGTTCGATCTGTGCGCGGTGGCGGTTCCCGCGGGGACGGCGGGTGAATCCTGTTTCGGGGTCACGGTTTTCGCCCGTCCGTTCGAGGACGCCGTGGCTGCCGATATCGCCGCGCTGATCACCGATTCCGACCGGATCGCACGGCCGTGGCCGCTGGCCGCCGCACCGCCATGTGAACTGATCGTCTTCGGCGCGCATCTGCGCGGCCAGCCGCTGGAGGGCCAGCTGCACGCGCTCGGCGCGCGCTGGGCCGGCGAGGTCACCACCGCGCCGGCCTATCGGCTCGCCGCACTGGACACCACACCGCCGAAACCGGCCATCACCCGGTGCGAAGGCGGTGTGTCCGTCGCGGGCGAACGATGGCTGCTGTCACCGGCCGCACTGGGTCGTTTCCTGGCGGAACTGCCCGCACCCATGCAGCTCGGCGCGGTCGAACTCGACGACGGAACCTGGCACACGGCGTTCGGATGTGACGGCGAGGCCGCAGCCGCCGGTAAGAACCTCAGCGAATACGGCGGCTGGCGAGCGGCACTGGCCGCCGGCGCGGTCGGGTAACGGCAGCCGAGACTGGGCCGCGATCGGCACGGGCACACAGCGGGATTGCGCGTACCGGTCCGAGAGCTGCCCGGTCCGGCGCGCTGGAGCGCCCGGTCCTCTCGATTCGAACGGGCGCGGTCAGTCCAGGACGGTGGCGACCGGCCGCTCCGGATCACTGGACCACTGCGACCACGACCCGGGGTACAGCGCCGCGGACACCCCCGCCACCGACAATGCGGCGATCTGATGTGCCGCGGTGACCCCTGAACCGCAGTACACCGCGACCGGGCCGGATCCCAGTCCGGAGAAACGCTCCCGCAACTGTTCCGCTGATTTGAACATCCCCTCGGAGGTGAGGTTGTCCGATGTCGGCACACTCACCGCACCGGGGATGTGCCCGGCCCGCGGATCGATCGGCTCGACCTGTCCCCGATAGCGTTCACCGGCCCGCGCATCCAGCAGCGCACCGGACCATTCGGCGACCTCGTCGGCCTGCACCACGGGCATATTGCCCGGCTGCACCACCACATCACCGGGGACCGGATCGGACTCGCTGCCGGTGGCCAGTTCACCACCGCCGCGCTGCCACGCCGGGCAGGCCACCATCCAGGATCCGCACATCGCCGATCCCGGCCCAGCGCAGCAGCCACCAGGCCCGCGCGGCCGACATCCCACCGGTGGCGTCGTAGACGACGGTGGTCTGCCCGGCACGCAGTCCCCAACTGCGCGCGCACCGCTGCAGATGTTCCGGGGCGGGCAGGGGGTGGCGGCCGTGCGACGGAGAGGGCGGCGCGGCCAATTCGGTCTCCAGATCGACGAATACGGCGCCGGGGATATGACCCGCCAGATAGTGCTCGGGCCCGTCGGGATCACCCAGCGCCCAGCGCACATCCAGCAGATGTACCCGGCAATCGCTGTCCGACAGCGTATTCCGCAGTTCCTCGGGCGAAATCAATACGGCGGCCAATCCCGGCTCCTCTACCAGAGACATACCCCTGACGCGAACGGTGCCAGCCTACGACACCGTGCGTGCCGGGGACGGCGCACCGCGGACACCGCGATCATCGCGATACGCGGCCGAGTCCTCGTGCATCGGACCGGGGTCGTCGCCGCGGGAGTCCACCGCCGGAGCGCTTCCGGGGTCCACGGTGGTTCTCGGTGCGAGCACCCAGCGCACCAGCAGACCCGCCAGTACCGCCCAGAATGCCGCACCGATTCCGAATACGGCGATTCCGGAGGCCGAGACCAGGAAGGTCACCATGGCCGCGGTCCGATGAGTGGCCGATCCGAGCGCGGCGGTCAGTGCCGCCCCGAATGTCGCGATCAGGGCCAGTCCGGCAACGGTTTCCAGTACTCCCGCGGGCGCGGCCGCGGCGAGCGCGACCAATGCGGCCGATGCCGGCGCCAGGATCAGATAGCAGGCCCCCGCGGCCATCGTCGACCACCAGCGCCGACATGGATCGGGATGAGCCGACGGCGCCGCGGCCAGCGCCGCACTGATCGCGGCCAGATTGATCGCGTGCCCGCCCGCCGACGCCCCGGCGATGGTCCCCAGCCCGGTGACCGTCATCGACGCCCGCCACGGCACCCGGTATCCGAACGAACTCATCACCGCGACACCCGGCAGATTCTGCGCGGCCATCGTCACCACGTACAGCGGTACCGCGATCCCGATCATCGCCTGCCAACTCCAGTGCGGCACAGTCAATTCCAGCCTCGGCACCAGATCCGCCGCGCGGACACCGTGATGGCCGGCCACCATCGCGATCCCGGCCGCGACCACCGCGGTGCCGAACGCGCCCGGTACCGCCCAGCGGCTCGCGAAGCGCTGCAATACCAGCCACACCACCAGCACCGGCGCGACGACCGCGGCGCTCGAGGTGGTCAGCGCGCGCAGCGGCGCCAGGCACAGCGGCAGCAGGACGCCGGCCAGCATGGCCTGTGCGACCTCGGCCGGAATCGCCGTGATCAACCGGCCCAGCCGGGACCAGAGGCCGGTCAGCACGATCAGCACTCCGGTCGCCACGAACGCGCCCACGGCGGCGGGCCAGCCACCGCTGACCGCACCGGCGCCGGCCAGCAGAGCCGCACCGGGAGTTGACCAGGCCAGAGTGATGGGCAGGCGGTAACGCACACCCAGAACCCACATTCCCAGCGCCTGGGTGACACAGACTGCCAGCAGCCCCGAGGCCGCCTGCGCCGGAGTGGCCCCGACCGCGGTCAGCCCCGCGAGCACCACAGCCCACGAACTGGTGAAACCGACCGAGGCCGCGATGATCCCGGCGCCGACCGCCTGCCCCCGGCCGGCCCCGGCGGGTACCGGTCGCCGGCCGGCATCCGGTTCGGGGACGGACGTCGTGCGGGATTCCGGAGCAGTAGCAGTCACCGAGTTATTCTCACGAGCCACTGGCCCCCGGGTCAGCAGCCAATCCTCCGAAACTGGACCGAATTCCGTCCACCCGAGCCGCCGTCAGCCGCCGATCGGATCGGCCTCCGAAGCCGCATCGCCCGCCAGCCGCCGCAGCAAAGGTGCCGTGCGGGGACCCACCAGCTGCTGCATCACCAGCGCCATATTGGTGCGCTGCACACCCGCGATCTTCAGGATCGCACCGGTGATGCGATACAGATCGTCGGCATCCCGAGCGACTACCCGCACGGTCAGATCCGACGGTCCAGTGGTTCCGCACACCTCGGTGACCTCGGGAATATCCGCCAGCTCGGCCACGATCTCGGCGAGCCGATGCTGATCGACCACCACCGCGACGAAGGCCGCGAGCCGGTAACCCAGCGCCCGCGGATCCACCCGGCGCTCGAATCCGGTCAGCACCCCGCCGGCTTCCCAGCGTGCGAGCCGGGCCTGCACGGTATTGCGGGACAACCCGAGCCGGGTGGCCAGTTCGACCCCGGTGGCCCGAGGGTTGGCAACCAGTTCCAGCAGCAGCCGGGCATCGGTGGCGTCTGGCGCGGTGGGAGCGGTTTCGGCACTGGCCATGTAAGGCAGTATGACAGCTCGCAACGGGGGCTGATCGAGCATTCTGCTCAGTTTGCGTGTTGGCACTTGCGCAACTCGCACAATCGTGGATGCTGAGAGTTACAGCACACTGCTGGCGAAACACCAGTTCCACCGGATCGCGATATGCGGAGACCCCGCTTGCGACAACCGAGGAGGTGACGGCTGTGGACGACACCACAACCAGGCACGACACCGAGACGACCCCTTATCCGGTGCAGCTGGTCCAGCCCGACGGCCGCCGGGTATTCGATCGCGACCACGCAGCGCTGGTCGCCGATATCGGCCCGGAGGAACTGCGCGACCTGTACGAGGACCTGGTGGTCATCCGCCGGATCGACGTCGAGGCGACCGCATTGCAACGCCAGGGCCAGCTCGGCCTGTGGCCGCCCCTGCTCGGCCAGGAGGCCGCGCAGATCGGCTCGGCCCGCGCCCTGCACGCCGACGATTACGTGTTCTGCAGCTATCGCGAGGCGGGCGTGGCCTACGCCCGCGGCGTGGACCCGGCCCTCATCACCCGCCTGTGGCGCGGTGTGGCGCACTCCTGCTGGGATCCGGACGAGATCAACATGACCAATCCGGCGATCGTGGTCGGCTCCCAGGGATTGCATGCCACCGGTTACGCCTACGCGGCCCATCTCGAAGGAGCGGAGATCGCGGTGGTCACGTATTTCGGCGACGGCGCCACCAGCCAGGGCGATATCGCCGAGGCGCTCGGTTTCGCCGCTTGCTGGAGCGCGCCGGTGGTGTTCTTCTGCCAGAACAATCACTGGGCCATCAGCGAGCCGGTGCAGGTGCAGAGCCAGACCCCGATCGCACGTCGCGCCTACGGTTACGGAATTCCCGGTGTCCAGGTCGACGGCAACGATGTGCTGGCCGTGCTGGCGGTGACCAGGCAGGCGGTCGCACGGGCGCGGGCCGGTGGCGGACCGTCGTTCATCGAGGCCATCACCTACCGCATGGGTCCGCACACCACCGCCGATGATCCGACCCGGTACCGCTCGGCGGCGGAGACCGAATTGTGGAAGCGGCGCGATCCGATCGACCGGATGCGCCGGCTGCTCGAGCGAGAAGGATTGTGGGACGGCGATTTCGAGCGCCGGGTCACCGACCGCGCCGATGCCGTAGCCGCCGCGGTCCGCATGGCCACCATAGATATGCCCGATCCGAACCCGATGCGGTTGTTCGATCACGTCTACACCACCGATCACCCCCTCATCGCCGCCGAGCGCGACGAATACGCCGGATATCTGGCGGGTTTCGAGGAAGGAGTCCGGCCATGATCACGACCTTCGCGGCTGCTCTGAACACCGGAATGCGCCGGGCACTCGAGGACGACCCCAAAGTCGTGCTGATGGGCGAGGACATCGGCCGGCTCGGCGGGGTGTTCCGGGTCACCGACACCCTGCAGAAGGACTTCGGCAACAACCGTGTCATTGATACGCCGCTGGCCGAATCCGGCATCATCGGAACGGCTTTCGGAATGGCGCTGCGCGGTTTCCGGCCGGTCTGCGAGATCCAGTTCGACGGATTCGTCTATCCGGCCTTCGATCAGATCGTCTCCCAGGTCGCCAAGATCCACTACCGCACCGAAGGGAAGGTGCGCGCCCCCATCACCATTCGTATCCCGTTCGGCGGCGGCATCGGTTCGGTCGAACACCATTCGGAATCACCGGAGGCGTATTTCGCTCACACCGCCGGTCTCCGGGTCGTCTCGCCGAGCAGCCCGGAGGACGCCTATCTCCTACTGCGCCAGTCGATCTCGTGCGACGATCCGGTGATCTTCTTCGAGCCCAAGCGCCGCTACTGGGACAAGGCCGACCTCGACTTCGCCGCCTTGGACACCGAGTCGTTGTCCCTCGATCGGGCTCGCGTCCTCCGCGCCGGGCGCGATGCCACCATCGTGGCCTACGGCGGCATGGTCCGCACTGCCCTCACCGCGGCGGAAATCGCGGCCGGCGAGGGGCACTCGCTCGAGATCATCGACCTGCGCAGCCTGTCCCCGATCGATTTCGGCACCATCGAGGAATCGGTACGCCGCACCGGCCGGTTGATCGTCACCCACGAGGCACCGGTATTCGCCGGGCTCGGAGCCGAGATCGCCGCCCGGATCTCCGAACGGTGCTTCTACTACCTCGAGGCACCCGTCCTGCGCGTCGGAGGCTTCGACATCCCATATCCCCCGGCTAAGCTCGAACGGCACCACATGCCCGACCCCGACCGCATTCTCGACGCGGTCGATCGAACGCTCGCGATTTCGGCCTGACCGCATTGTGCAGACAGAGGTGCCCGTTGGAAGATCCCGCAGCAGACGACAACCACATCCTCGAATTCCGCCTGCCCGATCTGGGCGAGGGATTGACCGAGGCCGAACTCATCTCGTGGGCGGTCGCGGTCGGCGACACCGTCGAACTCAACCAGACCATCGCCGAGGTGGAGACTGCCAAGGCCCAGGTGGAGCTGCCGTGCCCGTTCTCCGGCCGGGTCACCGAACTCTTGGCCCAACCGGGCGATACGGTCGCGGTCGGCGCACCCTTGATCCGGGTGCGCACCGATGCGGTGGTCGAGGCTCCTCAGGCCC
>CAWAJX010000002.1:0-126038 GCA_963782405.1 uncultured Actinomycetota bacterium | reverse complement strand
CGGAACCCCGGCAGTCGGTGCTGGTCGGATACGGACCGGACACCGAATCGCCCACCCGCCGGCGTCGTCCTGCCTCGAAAAACGGTACCGGCGCACCACATTCGGATACGTTCACGACCGATGCCATTCCGCCGGAATTTCCCGGCCGCCCACCGGCCACCCCGGCGGCCCGGCAACTGGCCCGTGAACTCGGCATCAACATCGCCTTCGTGGCGGGGTCCGGTCCGGGCGGTGCGGTGACGGTCGAGGATGTGCGCCACGCCGTGCCGGTCTCACAGCCACCCCGCCGAGCGAAGACCGAGGAGGAGTCCCCGGACGCGCCGCGCCCCACGCATCCGCCGGTGCCGACCATGCGCCCCGATGGCGGCATCATCCGGCCCACTCCCAGCGAGCGTGAGACCCGCACCCCGGTCAACGGGGTGCGCAAACGCATCGCGGCCGCCATGACCGCCAGCGCCCGGACCATTCCGCAGGCCAGTGCGTTCGTCACCACGGATTTCACAGCGTCGATGGAACTGCTCGACCACTTGCGCAGCACCGATTCCTTCACCGGGCTGTCACTGACCCCGCTCGCCCTGGTGGCGAAGGCGGCATTGGCCGCGATGGCCGAGTTTCCCGGGATCAATTCCTGGTGGGACGAGGAAGCCAAGCAGATCGTCACCAAGCACTACGTCAATCTCGGCATCGCGGTGGCCACCGAGCGCGGCCTGCTGGTGCCGAATATCAAGGAGGCGCAGTCGCTGAGTCTGCGCGAGCTGTGCCGCGAGATCGGCTGGCTGGCCGATGTGGCACGGGCGGGTTCGGCGACACCGGCCGATCTGCGCGGTGGCACCTTCACCATCAGCAATGTGGGCGTTTTCGGTGTCGATACCGGGGTGCCGCTGGTCAATCCGGGCGAGGGCGCGATCCTGTGCCTCGGCTCGATCCGCAAACGGCCGTGGGTGTATCGCGACGAACCGGCGATCCGCTGGATCACCACCCTCGGTGTGAGTTTCGATCACCGGATGATCGACGGTGAGCTGGGCGCCCGGTTCCTGTCGACGGTCGCCGCCTTGCTCGAGGATCCGCTCACCCTGCTGGGACGGATCTGAGGCGCTACTCGCTCGATGTGACCAGTGCGGCCGCGGCGGTCCGGATGACCGGCGGGATCTCGACGGATTTGCGGCTCACGCTGTCGACGTAGACGTGCACGAAGGAACCGGTGGCGGCCAGTTCCAGTGACTCGTCCGGATTCGCGTTGTTCAGTACCCGGAAGATCGCCAGCTCGTAGGTGATGCTGGACCGGCCGAGGCGGGAGATGCGCATCCCCACTCGCAACTGGTCCGGAAAGCTCAGCGACCCGAGGTACTGGCAGGAGGTCTGCGCCACCACGCCGATCGCGGGCAGTATCCGGATATCGGTGCCGGTAGCCGCCATCAGCCAGGCATTGACCGCAGTGTCGAAGTACGAGTAGTAGGTCACATTGTTGACGTGGCCGTAGTGGTCGTTGTCGGCCCATCGGGTCGGCACCGGCCAGAGCACCGGATACTCCTGCTGTGTGGTCACCGCCTCGACAATAGCGAAGACCTTGAACCCATTGGGCCGCCGAAACGTGTCGGTGGTAGGTCATACACTCGACTCGAACCGGTTGAATCCGGAGCTCGTGCGGTCACGCCGACGACGCCGTGGCCGCTCGGGATTACATGGGGAGCCGCCGACCGCAGGCCGGCACCGCCGAATCGACGACGCTTCGACGCACTCCTCCGCTCCGGATTCATACCGGCCGGAGGGCGCAGCGCCGCGCGTCTCCGGTGATTGCGCCGTTGGGTCGCAACGAAATCCGCGCCGCGTGGCGCCGGGAGTGCCGAATGGCGCTGCCGATGCCCGGTACCGTCGAGGCGGTGGACGCATCGGTACAGACGCGGCCGGATCGGCTCACCCGTCGTGCACGGGCGGGGGTCTTCGCGGTATTCGCGCTCAACGGGTTCCTGGCCGCCATGTGGGTTGTGCACATCCCGGCCATCACCGATCGCACCGGCGTCTCCCACGCGACGCTGGGCCTGCTGATCCTGGTGATGGCCGGCAGCGGCATCGTCGGTATGCAGGCGGTGGGACCGCTTGCCGATCGCTTCGGCAGCCGGGTTCTGGTCGGTGCGGCCGTGACCTGGGTGGCGGTGGCGGTGCTCGGTCCGGCCTTGGCCACCGGGCCGGCGCAGTTGGCCGTCGCCCTCGCATTCTTCGGCTTCGGCAACGGGGCACTGGACGTATCAATGAACGCCCAGGCCGTGCAGGTCGAACGGGCGTATGGACGGCCCATCATGGCGGCCTTCCATGGGTTGTTCTCCTGCGGCGGCCTGGTCGGCTCGCTCGCCGGTGCCGCGGCCATGCACGCCAACCGAGATATCCGCACGACTTTCGCGGCCGCCGCGGTGATCGGCGTGCTGGTGATGGTGATGAGTGTTCCCCACCTACTGACCCGTCCACTCGCGGCCTCACGTCCCGAAGTCCTGCCCGATCCGCCCGCCGCCGCGCCTACTTCCGCGAATCCGGTACCACGCGGAGTCCGAATGTGGTTGCCGCGCAATGTGCTGGCCCTGGGTGCTGTGGCCTTCGCCCTGTTGATGGCCGAGGGGGTGGCCAACGACTGGAGCGCGCTGCAGACCCACGAACATCTCGGCGTCAGTGAGGCCACGGCGGCGCTGTCGTTCGGCGCGTTCTCCACCGCCATGACCATCGGGCGCTTCGGCGTTGATCGGGTCAGCGGACGGTTCGGCCGCGTCGCCGTGGTGCGCTGGGGTTCGGTTCTGGGCGCCGCCGGTCTCGCTGTGGTCGTGGCATCGTCGTGGCTCCCCCTGACCCTCGCGGGCTGGATCCTCGCGGGCCTCGGCCTCTCGGGCGGGATCCCCCAGATCTTCACCGCGGCAGGCAATCTCGGTACCGCTACCGCCGCCACCGATATGTCGAAGGTCTTCGGCCTCGGCTATCTCGGCTTCCTCGCCGGGCCGTCGATCATCGGCTGGCTGGCCCAACTGACCTCCCTCACCACCGCGTTCGCGTTCCCACTCATCGCCGTCCTGCTCTGCGCGGCATTCGCCGGGGTCGTCGGCGAGCCCGAGCCAGTTCTTGACCTAGAGGACAAGAACTCGTAGAGTTTGTCTCATGGGACGGCCGCGAAACTTCGACACCGATGCCGTGGTGGATCGGGCGATGGAAGCGTTCTGGAACCATGGCTATGCGAATACCTCACCGGCACGACTGGCGGAGGCCACCGGAATCGGAAAGGGCAGCCTGTACAACACATTCGGCAGCAAACGGGAGCTGTTCGAACGAGCGCTGGATCGGTACGACCGCATGGGCGCGCAGCTCGCCGCGGAGTTCATGAACCGGCCGGGAACAACGGGAGAATGCCTCGGCGCCTTCCTGTATTTTCTGGTGGATTCCGATGTGGCCCAGCCGGTTCGGCGCGGCTGCCTGGCGGTCAACACCGTCTCGGAGTTCTCCGGGACCGACGCCGAGATCACCCGCACCGTGCGCACCATGCAGGAACACACCATGGCGGCGATGGCCGCCCGGATCGATCAGGGCCGGCGCGACGGCGATGTGCCACCGGATACCGATCCACGCACCGCCGCCGAATTCCTGATGAACACCATCGTCGGACTGCGCGTGATGGCCAAGACCAGCGAGGCCACGACCCTGCACCGCATCATCGGCACCGCGTTGACCACCCTCCGAATTCAACCCTGATCAAGCCCCTCGATCGGCCGTGAAATCGACACGGCCGCCGTACGCACGCCCTGATTTTTGACCTGTAGTTCAAGAAAGGAACCATCATGGAACTCGGACTGACCGGCAAGACCGCCGTCGTCACCGGCGCGAGCCGCGGTATCGGACTCGCTATCGCCGAGGCGTTGACCGCCGAAGGCGCACTGGTTGTCGGCGCGTCACGCACCGTCACACCGGAGCTCGAAAAGGCCAGTGTCGCAGCCGTTCCGGCCGATCTCGGTACGCCCGAGGGCGTCACCACGCTGATCGATACCGCGCTGAGCGAACTCGGCGGCATCGACATCCTGGTCAACAATGTCGGCGGGGGCGATGCGGACCGTATGAAGCTGGGCGGATTCCTCGATATCACCGATGAGCAGTGGCGAAACCTCTTCGACCTCAACCTGTTCAGCGCCATCTGGACTACGCGCGCCGCGTTGCCCAGCCTGCTGGAACGCCGCGGTTCGATCGTGAATATTTCCTCGATCAACTCGCGCCTGCCCGCCGCCGGCCCGATCGGCTACAGCGAAGCCAAGGCCGCGCTCACCTCACTGAGCAAACGCCTGAGCGAGGAATTGGCCCCGCACGGCGTCCGGGTCAATACCGTCTCCCCCGGTGTCGTGGGCAGTCCGCTGTGGCGCGATACCAATGGTTTCGGCGCGAAACTCGCTGCCGCACAAGGCGTATCCCATGAGGATCTACTCGCGGGGATCAGCGAGAGCTTCGGTATCTCCTCCGGACGGATCTCGGAACCCGAGGAGGTGGCCGCACTGGTCACCTTCCTCACCTCCGAACGCGCCGGCAATATCGTCGGCGCCGATTACGTCATCGACGGCGGGACACTGAAGGTCGCGTAGCGATCGCCTATCGTTCGTGCTTGTGCCGCAGGCCGTTTCCGAAGGCGACGGCCGCGGCCAACCACGCACCGACACTCAGCACGGCGAAACTGATCACATAGGCGCGCAGGCTCGGCACACCGGTGCGACCGATGGTGAGGGCGCTCAGAATCGACGCGGTGACGGCGCCGGCGATACTGCCGCCGGCGGTGCGCACCAGCGAGTTGATCCCGCTGGCGATCCCGCTCTCGCTCATCGAAACATGCTGGACGGCAAGGGTTCCCAGGGCCGCGTAGCCAATGCCGAAGCCGATGCCCTGCAGGGTGTTGGAGATGATCATGTCGTAGCCGTGCGCGTGCGACAGTGCGATCCAGCCGGTCGCGAGACCGGCGAACGCCGCACCGATGGCCAGCGTGTAGGCGGGCCCGAGTCGCGCGACGATCCGGCCGGCCCGGAAGGAGAAGAAGGTCATCAGCACCGAACTGGGAATGCCGTAGAGCCCCACCGCCAGAACCGATCCGGACAGCCCGTATCCCACCTTGTCCGCGGGGGTCTGGACGAAATTGGAGATGAGTGTGAACGATCCGAACATCGCGAATCCCAGCAGCGCCGAGGCCAGATTGGCCGACAGCGATCGCGGCCCGACGAGCAGCGGCAACCGGACCAGCGGCTGAGCCAGCTTCCACTCCACCACGATCCACACCACACACAGGACCGCGGCGGCCACGAACAAGCCGATCACACTGCCGGCGCCCCAGCCCCAGCGCGGCCCCTCGCTGATGGCCAGCAGCAGGCACACCAGTAGTGCCGCGAGCAGTGCCGCACCGGCACAGTCGGGCTGACCGCCGTGTCGCTGCCCGACATCCTTGGCACTCACCCCCACCAGCACGGTGGCGACGACAGCGAGGACCGCGGTCATCCAGAACACCGGATGCGGATCGGTGGTCCGGTCGGCGATGACACCGGTGACGAGCATGCCGATGGTGCCGCCGACTCCCATCGTGCCGCTGATGACTCCGATGGCGGTGGTGAGCCGTTCGCGCGGGAAACTGTCGCGAATGATGCCTATTCCCAGCGGAATCAGCGCCGACGAGGTGCCCTGCAGTGCGCGGCCGATGATGTAGACGCCCAGGGAGCTCGCCACCGCGCAGATCACCGATCCGACGACGAGCAGTCCCATGCACAGCATCACCATGCGCTTCTTGCCGTACATATCGCCGAATCGGGAAAGCAGCGGTGTGGCAACGGCTCCGGTGAGCAATGCGGCGGTGAACAGCCAGGTGACGCCGGCGACGTCGGTGTGCAGCTGCCCGATCAGCCTGGGCAGCAACGGAATTACCACGGTCTGCTGCAGGGAAACCACCAGACCGGCGGCACACAGCGCGAGCAGGGTCAGGCCGAGATGTGTGGGGGCTGCGGATGTGGTGGCGGTGGCTCGGCCGGTGACGGTCGACGTCATCTGTGATCCTTGTCCTTATACTTACCTAACTTAAGTAAGGTGCTTGATAGAGTAACCCTGTGCCACGTGCCGAAGGAAGCCCCGAATCATCGGTGGATGCCGACTACGTCATCGAACTCGAGCGTGCGCTCACCCGGATCGCCCATCTGCTGACCCGGGCACGGCGTCACGATCGCACGGTGGCGGCCGCCGGCGTCTCTGTCGATCGCGCGAACGTGCCGCTGTTGCGAATGCTCGCCGATGCCGCCGAGCCGATGCGCATGGGTGAACTCGCGGCATGCCTGGATGTGGAGGCGCCGCATGTCACGCGGCAGATCCAGCGGCTGGAACGCGCCGGTTACGTGCACCGGATCCCGGACCCGGACGATCGGCGGGCACAACGGGTGGGCATCACGGGCGAGGGACGAACCACCGTGGACGCGATCCGGGCGGTCAGCCGCCGCCATATGCGGGAGGCGCTGGGCAGCTGGACCATCGAGGATCTACGGCAACTGGCCGCGTTGAATCACCGCATGGTCGACGATTTCCTCGCCAACGCCGAGCGCATCGAGACCTTCGACCGGAAGTGATCAGGACTTGTGCTGCAGCACCCGAATGCGGACATCCGGCCACGGCGGCCGTTTGATGACCGCGATCAGCGACAGCGTGGTGGCGACCAGGCCGACGAAGATGCCCAGCAGCGCGATAGCGGTGTCGTCGGTGACGGCGTGCCATGCGGCCCGACCGTCGTCGATCACGAAGACGCCCAGAGGCCGGGACTGCCGAAAGCGGCCCGCCGGACGCGTAACCGGGATGACCGTCACTCCCTCGGGCGTCCGATACGGAGCGCCGTACACCGCCGAATCACCGGCGACCGCAGGCAGATCGAACTCGTCTCGCACCGTCATCTCGACCCCTTCCCCTGTTCTGCCGCCGGTATCGGAACCGCGGGCGTTGCGGCCAGCCTAATGGGTCAGCGTCCGGAGGCGGCAGCGAAGCGTCACCACGCAGGGCGCCCCATTCGGCTGCAGACAACACTGGCTAATGGGTCCGCCTACGGAGGCCGCAGCCCAGGTTCCGGTCCGAGCGACGAGAACGGCCCGCGCCGTGGGGCGCGGGCCGTCGTCAATCTCCGGTCGGAGTGTTGTGTGATCCGGTCAGAGTGCTTTGAGTTCTTCGGTGACGGCGCCGACGGATTTCTTGGCGTCGCCGAACAACATCGAGGTGTGGTCGGCATAGAACAACGGGTTGTCGATCCCGGCGAAACCGGAATTCATCGACCGCTTCAACACGATCACACTGTGCGCCTGATCGACATTGAGTACCGGCATCCCGTAGATCGGGCTGGAGGAATCCTCCCGCGCGGCCGGGTTGGTGACATCGTTCGCGCCGATCACCAACGCAACATCGGTGCGGGAGAACTCGCCGTTGATGTCGTCCATTTCCTTGAGCGCGTCGTAGGACACCTCGGCCTCGGCCAAAAGCACATTCATATGCCCGGGCATACGACCCGCGACCGGATGGATCGCGTACTTGACCTCGACACCCTTGGCCTCCAGCAAACTGGCCATCTCCTTGACCGCGTGCTGAGCCTGCGCGACCGCCATACCGTAACCCGGCACCACGATCACCTGATTCGCATACGCCATCTGAATCGCCGCATCCGCGGCGGAGGTGGCCTTGGCCTGCTTCGCCTCACCACCACCCGCGCCACCGGGAGCCGAACCGCCACCACCGAAACCACCCGCCACGATCGCCGGAATGGACCGGTTCATCGCCTTGGCCATCAGGTTGGTCAGGATCGTGCCCGACGCGCCCACGATCATGCCCGCCACGATCATCGCCGTATTGTTCAACGCCAAACCCGCTGCCGCGGCCGACAATCCGGTCAACGCGTTCAACAGCGAGATCACCACGGGCATATCGGCGCCACCGATCGGCAACACCACCATCAACCCCAGCACACCCGCGAGCACCAGCAGCGCGATCATCCACAACTGCGACACACCGTCATTGGTGGCACCGACACCGATCACCACCGCCGCCGCGACCGCACCCAGAAACAACAACGCGTTCAACGGCTGCTGCAGTTTCCCGACACCGAGCGGGCGGCCGGGCAGGATCTCCTGCAGCTTCCCGAACGCGATCAACGAACCCCAGAACGAGATCGAACCGATGATCGCCGCGAACAACGACCCGATCACGATATGCACCGTGGGCTGCTCATCGAAATGCGAGAAACCGTGGGAGTTGATGAATTCCGACCACGCGATCAACGCGACCGTGCCACCACCCACACCATTGAACGCCGCCACCAACTGCGGCATCGCGGTCATCTTCGTGAACTTCGCCGGCGGAACACCCAGCGCCACACCCACAACCAGGCCCGCGACGATCAAAATCCAGTTACTGGTGTGGCGCACCGAGATCAACGTCGCCACCACCGCGATCACCATGCCCACCGCGGCGATCAGGTTGCCGCGCACCGCGGTCTTCGGGCCGGTCAAACCCATCAGGCCGTAAATGAACAGCGAAAACGCGACAATATAGAGGCCATTGACCAGGTAGGTCATGTTGTCGAACGTATGCATCACTTACCGCCCTTACCCGACGCAACCGAAGACTCCCGCGCGCCGGGCTTCTTACCCTTGAACATGCCCAGCATCCGGTCGGTGACCACGAAACCACCGATCACATTCAACGTCCCGAACACCACCGCCACGAACAGGATGATCTGCGTCAGTATCGACGGGTCCTTCACATTGCCCAGGGTCACCAAAGCACCCAGCACCACGATGCCGTGAATGGCGTTGGTACCCGACATCAACGGCGTGTGCAAAGTGTTGGGCACCTTGGAAATCACCGCGAAACCCACAAATCCGGACAACACCAGAATCGCGATATTCGCCAACAGTTCCGTATACATCAGCTCTCCGTCCCGGCATCGGCAGCGGCCGGTGCGCCGGCCACACAGGAATCGGCGAGGACCTGGTCACCGAAATCGGGCTCCAGCCTCCCGTCGACCAGCATCAATTCCAGCAGTGCCGCAATATTTTTCGAGTACAGCTCCGAAGCATGCTCGGGCATCGTGGCGGGCAGATTCAACGGCGAACAGATCGTCACATCATGTTTGACGACGGTCTGGCCGGGCTCGGTCAGCTCGCAGTTACCACCGGTTTCCCCCGCTAGATCCACGATCACGCTGCCCGGCTTCATTCCCTCTACCGCGGCAGCGGTCACCAACCGCGGCGCGGGACGACCCGGCACCAACGCGGTGGTCACCACCACGTCGAAACCCTTGATCGCGTCCTCGAGAGCCTGCTGCTGCTGGGCCTTCTCGTCCTCGGTCAACTCGCGGGCGTAACCGCCTTCACCGGCGGCATCAATACCGAGGTCCAGCCACTGCGCACCCACCGACCGCACCTGATCAGCCACCTCAGGGCGCACGTCGTACCCGGTGGTGCGACCGCCGAGCCGCTTGGCCGTGGCCAGCGCCTGCAAACCGGCCACACCCACACCGAGCACCAGCACCGTCGCGGGCTTCACCGTTCCGGCGGCGGTGGTCAGCATGGGGAAGAACCGCGTCGACTCCGACGCCGCCAGCAAGACCGCCTTGTACCCGGACACATTCGCCTGCGAGGACAACGCGTCCATCACCTGCGCGCGCGAAATACGCGGAATCGCCTCCACGGCAAAGGCCCGCACCCCCGCCTCGTCGAGCGAACCGATCTTATTGTCCGCGTTACGCGGTGCGAGGAATCCGATCAGCGTCTGCCCCTTCGACAGCTTCGCGATCTCGGTGTCGCTGGGCGGGGCCACCTTCACCACGACCTCGGCCTGCCACGGATCACCGATCGTCGCCCCAGCGGCGACATACGCATCGTCGGGAATCAAGGCCCCCGCACCGGCATCGGCCTCGACGATTACCTGCACACCCTGTTTCACCAGGCTTCCGATGATCTTCGGCACCAACGCGACGCGTCGTTCGCCGGCGTTGGTCTCACGAACCACACCGACCCGCGTGCAGTGCGGAGCACGACTGTCGTCGCGGGGCTGCGCGCCTTCGTCCCCGCCTTGCGTTGTCTCCACTGGTCAACTTCCTTACTTGTGACAGCAAGCTGGCCCCCTGAAGTCCAGGTGGGCCGCCTGTTACCGGTCTGGCCGAGCGGAACTTACTCTTCAGTAAGTTCTGAAATAATTCTCGCAACTGTACCCGGCACCCCGGTGAGCGTAGCCGAGATCAACATCACACTCCACGGCATGCTTTTTCCGGATTGCCCGTTCCGACAGACGAGACGCGGGGCTGTACCCGTCGCTCTGTACGCCGTAATGTCTGCCCGGTGAGTGGTTGCATCTTCTGCCGGATCGTCGCGGGCGAGGCACCCGCGACCCGCGTATACGAGGACGACCGGGTGTTCGCCTTCCTCGACGTCCGGCCGATCACCCGCGGCCATACTCTCGTGATCCCCAAGACCCATGCCGGCGAGCTCGACGAACTGGAGGCCGAGCTGGGCGCCGATCTGTTCCGCGCCGGCCATCGCATCGCAAAGGCGTTGCGGCGCAGCGATATCGGCGCCGATGGTGCGAATCTGGTACTGAACGACGGCAAGGCCGCCTTCCAGACCGTGCACCATGTCCATCTGCATGTGGTGCCGCGGAGCGGCGGCGATCTGTTCACCTTCGCGCGCGGATTCCTGCTGCGGAGACCGCACGAGCCGGAAACGACCGCCGCGGCGATCCGGACCGGACTGGATCGGTTGCGCACCGCACCCGGTGGACTCGACAATACGGACAGGGAGACTCACCCATGACCACAGCCGGACTCGACCGCGCCGAACTGACCGCCGCCCTGTCCGATCAGTGGGATGCGCTCGCACACTTGGTCAGTGGGCTGGACGAGACGCGGTGGCGGCTGCCGTCGCCACTACCGGGATGGTCGATCTTCGATGTGCTCGCCCATATCGTCGGCACCGAATCAATGCTGCTCGGTGAACCGCTACCCGAGATCGGCACCGATGTGCGCGAACTCGCTCACGTCCGCAACGACACCGGTGCGATGAACGAGATCTGGCTGGAAGCACTGCGCCCTCTGACCGGGGCCGAGTTGCTGCGCCGATTCACCGAGGTGACCGAGCGCCGCCGGAATGCCCTGGCCGCCATCGACGACGCCGCCTGGCAGGCCGATATCCAGTCACCGATCGGCCTGGTGCCCTATGGGCGTTTCATGCGGGTGCGATTGTTCGACTGCTGGATGCATCAGCTCGACATCACCGACGGACTCGGCGGCGACGCCGAGTCGCTGGGGATGGACGAGGGCAGCACCCGCGCCGAACTCGCGATCGACGAGATCGAACCCTTTCTCGGCCGAGTGGTGGTCAAACGCGGTGGCGCACCCGACGGCTCGCGCATCGCCATCCGGCTCACCGGCCCGGTCACGCGCGAATTCCTCATCCGAGTCGATGGGCGCGCGGAAATCGTCGCGGCCCTGGACCGCCCGGCCGATACGGTGATCCGCCTGAGCTCCGGGCTGTTCGCCCGCCTCTGCGGCGGCCGCACCGATGCCGAGTCTCATCGCGCGGAGATCGAGGTCGACGGAGATCGGGATCTGGGGTCGCCCATCGCCGCCCGGCTCGCCTTCACGATCTGATCCGCCGTGCGACTGTTCCTGTCCAGCTACCGATTCGGGGCGCACTACGACCGGTTCGCGGAACTGGTCGGCGGCCCCGGTCCCATCGCGGTGATACCGAATGCCTGCGACGCATGGCCGGCCGCTAGGCCGGGAGCGGTAGCCAGCGATCGGGAACCGTTGCGCCGCTTGGGATTCCGACCGGAGGTGCTGGATCTGCGCGACTACATCGGACGCCAGATGGAGCTGGAGCGGGCGATGCGCCGCTGTCGCACACTATGGGTTCGTGGCGGTAACACTTTCGTGCTGCGCGCCCAATTCGCGCGCAGCGGAGCGGATTCGGTACTGAGCGAACTACTGGCCGAGGATGCGATCGCCTACACCGGCTACAGCGCCGGGGCCTGCCTGCTCACTCCGGATCTGCACGGCCTGGAGGAGTCCGACGATCCGGCCGAGGTGCGGTCCGCGTGCGGTATCGAAACACGCTGGGACGGTCTGGGTTTGGTCGATCGTGTGATCGTTCCGCATGTCGATTCGCCGGGCACCGATCCCGACGGCCACGGCAATCGGCTGGCCGCCCGCCTGCGGGCCGGCGGTATCGCGCACTGGGCACTCACCGACGACGACGCGATCGTGCTCGACGGCGCCCGGATTCGGGTACTGACCGGCTGACTACGACAGCGGCCGGCGGCGGCACCGTTTGCGGTCCGACATGATGCGCTCCGCACGGGCCCGGAGAAAGCGGGGGGCGGGGTCCACCCCATATCCGGCCGGCGCGCTCCCCTCGGCCCGTTCCTCGGCGAACAGCGCGAGAACACCGGCGCCCGCCAGCGCCGGTTCCACCCGGTATCCGACACCGAAGGTGCGCCGCGCCAGGGTCTCGCACAGCCGGTCGGTTGCCATTTCCACGACGGCGACGGGGAACAGCCTGCGCATCGCGGCCACCACGGTGAAGCCACCGGGCCGGCGCTGCATCGCGGCGGCGGTCATCGGCCCGTAAATGGTGTCCGCGCAGGCGATTCCGATCGCGGTGATCTCGTCGTCCCCGGCGACATCAAGTAGCAGGTCCCGGCAGCGATACCAGTCGGTGAGCACCGGAACCGGGAGCCGCCGTACCTGCTCCGCGCCGAAGTCCACCGTCACCGGACCGACCGCGAATGTCGAGTTCCCGATCGACATCGCCAGCACGGTCATGAGATCACCTCCATCACGACCTTTCCCATGTCACTGATTCTTCTCCATCACATCCGGCCCACGGGCCCACCGAATCAGTGTCGGTCGTCCGTGTGCCGATGCCCAGGAGCATCGGCACGACTTGCCGCCAAACGCATATTTCCTGCCCCGCAACGAAATTCCGGCAGGGTCAGTTCAGTAGGCGGGCGACCAGGAAGTCGCGGGCTACGCCGCAGGCTCGGTCGAACTGATCGCCGTAGACCGAGAAATGACCGCCGGGCACCAATTCCAATTGTTTGGGTTCGAGGGCATCCCGATAGCCGGCAAGCGCGATATCGGTCGGCGTCAGGGTGTCCTGCTCGGCCACCACCATCAACAGCGGGGTGGGAGAAACCCTGCTCACGAAGGCCTCTGGCGCATAGGACTGGAAATTGTCCACACTCGACAGCGTGACCTCATTGCGCCAGGTGGGTACCTGCGGGCCGTTGGCCATCAGCCACTCATAGACCTCGAGTCCCGGCATCGCGACCATATCCGCGGGGTCGTCGGAGGCCGCCTTGATGATCTCGTGCGGTTTTCCCGCCGCCCGCGCCAGGCGGTCCGCGGCAATGGCGGCGTGCACGGCGGGCAGCATCACAGGCGGCACCAGGCGACTGAACGTCGCCCAGCCGCCGACCAGCGGCACCTGCGAGACAACCGCCCGCACCCGACGATCGGTGGCAGCGACGACCAGTACATGCGCACCGGCATAGCTGGTGCCCCACACGGCGATTCGGTCCGGATCGATGCCGTCGAGGGTGTGCGCGAAGGTGATCGCGTCGCGATATCCCTCGATCTGCGCACCCGCGTTCACCTCGTAGCGCGGCTCACCGTCCGAGGTGCCGAATCCGGGGTGGTCATACACCAGACAGGCGAGCCCCGCCGCGCAGAACGCCTCCGCGAACGGCGCCACCCATTCCTTGACCCCCGCGAATCCGTGCGTCATGACGACCAACGGAGTTCGCTCCCGAGTGCTGCGCTCGGGCCGATACAACCACCCGCGCAGGGTCACACCGCCGCTGGCGAATTCGACATCGACACGCATCCGAGCCTCCACTTTCGTTACCCTGTGTAACGCAATAAACCGTAAAGGGCAGCCCGTTGTGACGTCAAGCACACAATGTTCAGCTTCGTGAATAGCCGACCGCGTCCAGCGCCGAACGGACCGTCCAGCGCACCAGATCCTCATCGATCGCGCCCACCGTCGGAATGAGCGCGCGCATCAACATCGGCCCCGTGATCAGATCGCAGATCCATTCCGGATCGGTACCGGGCGCGATCTCACCGCGCGCCACCGCCCGATCCAGGATCGAGGCCGTCGATACCCGCCTGGGAACCAGGAACTGTTCATGAAACCGGCGCAGGAGTTCCGGATTCCGCGAGAATTCCTCCAGCAGTCCGGGCAGCGCGTTCCGCAATACCGGATCGGTGAACAGTTCCACCTGATGCCGCTGAATCGCGAACATCTCGGCCTCGATCCCACCCAGATCGAGCTCGCCGGGCTGCAGACCGAAGCGCTCGATCAGCAGCGTCAGAACCAGTTCCGCACGATCGGGGAACCGGCGATAAAGAGCGGGCCTGCTGGTCGCAGCCGCCTCTGCCACCGATCGCAGGGTGAACGCGCTGTACCCGCGTTCGGCGATCAATTCCGCCGCCGCCGACAGCAGTGCCGCGTCCAGACCTGGATCACGGGGGCGGCCCGCCCGGCTGGGCACAGTACTGTCCGGCATGGCCTCACGGTACCCAGCGAGCGGCGGGGGATCAGCGATCGCCGTCCGGCGCGGGAGCGATGATCCGCCGGGCGGCATCGCGCAGCCAGCGGCGCAGTTCCCCGGGATCGTCCGGTGCGCCCACGACGAATCGGCGCGATTGCGGCAGGGCTTGCTGATAGTTGATCAACCCGGTCAGCAGTGTCAGCAGATAGCCCGCCGGCATATCGCCACGCAGCACACCGCCGTCCTGGGCGACCTCGACCTTCTCGATCTTGTCGCGGTAACGCGCGGCCCGCGCCGTGCCGGCGGTGACCTGATCGGGTTCGATCTCGAGCGCCTCCCACATCTGCAACCGCAGGAACTCCGGATGTTCGCGGTGGTAGGCGATATGGGCATCCACCCAGGCATTGATGTCGTTGATATCGGTCGAGACTGCCGCGGCCACATCCAGCATCGCCTGTTCCAGTACCTGTTCGAACAGCTGCCGCTTATCACCGAAATAGGCGTAGATCAGCTGCTTGTTGGCCTTGGCGTTGCGTGCGATCCGGTCGACGCGAGCTCCGGCGATTCCGTAGGCGGCGAATTCCTCGGTCGCCGCCTCGAAGATGCGGGCCTTGGTGGCTTCGGGATCGCGCGGGGACATGACAACGATGCTAACCAACTATTCGGTTGACACGGCTGGACGACCGCTGGAATAGTTCTAACCAACCGGTTAGTTACAACATCCGCGGATCGAGATCCGCGTCCCGACGGCGCAGCGGCGCGCCGTTCCCGATTCCCACCCAGTTCCGGGAGACCCACGTGTCAACCATCGAAACTCGCTCCGCACCAACCACTCTCACCGCACCCGCGCTCGATTCCATCCCCTATCCGGCCCGCTGGCGCGTACTACCGGTGGTACTGAGTGCCATGTTCATGGCGATGTTCGACTGGTTCGTCGTCAATGTCGCCGCCTCCTCGCTGCAGCACGACCTGCACGCCCGGGAATCGGCACTGGAACTCATCGTCGGCGGTTACGGATTCGCCTTCGCCTCGGCACTGATCACCGGCGGCCGACTCGGCGACCTGTATGGACACCGGCGATTGTTCGTCACCGGCATGCTCACCTTCGCCGGCGCGTCACTGCTGTGCGGACTCGCCCCGACCGCGTGGGCCCTGGTCGCCTTCCGAGTACTGCAGGGCGTGACCGCGGCACTGATGGTGCCGCAACTCCTCGCACTGATCAACACGATGTTCCCGCTCGCCGAACGCCCGCGCGCCATGGCCGGATACGGCGCCACCATCGGCCTGGGCGCGGTCGCCGGGCAGGTACTCGGCGGCGTGCTGCTCGATGCGAACCTCTTCGGATGGGGCTGGCGCACCACCTTCTACATCAATGTCCCGATCGGTCTGGCCGCGGCGCTGCTGGCGGCTCGCTGGCTGCCACGCCACGAACCCGCCACCACCAGACCACGACTCGACCCCGTTGGCGCACTGGGTATCTCGGCAGCGCTCGCGCTGGTGCTGGTACCGCTGACGCTGGGCCGCCCGGCGGGCTGGCCGCTGTGGACGTGGATTTCGATGGGCGCCGCGATTCCGGTCCTGGCGTGGACGGTGCGGTACGAGAATCGGCTCGCCCGGCGAGGCGGGGAACCGGTCATCGATATCGGCATGGTGCGCGCCCGCGGTTTCCGCCTGGGCCTGATCATCGCCGGCGGCTACCTGACCTTCTTCGCCGGATTCATGCTGTGCCTGACACTGATGCTGCAGAACGGACTGGGACTGTCACCGCTCGCGGCGGGGATCACCTTCGCGCCCCTGGGGCTCTGCTTCGCGAGCAGCTCGCTGTTTCTCGCGCCGCGGATCACGAATCGGATCGGCAACCGGGTCATGGTCGCCGGAACCTGCACCAGCCTCGTCGGCCTCGCGACCACCCTCGCGACGCTGTACGGCCTCGGCCCACAAATATCGCCGTGGGCGCTCGTGCCCGGAATGATGATCGTCGGCACAGGCAACGGCCTGACGATTCCGTCGGTGGTATCGGCGGTGCTGTCCTCGGGCATCCCGGCACCGCGAGCCGGTATGGCCGCGGGCGTGCTGACCACCGCGCAGCAATTCGGAAATGCCGTCGGCGCAACGGTTCTCGGTGTCATCTTCTTCTCGGCACTGGGTTCGATGCACACCACCGGTGCCTATGTCCACGCCATGGAGGCGGCGGCGATGGCGGGGGTAGCGGTCCTCGTCGCGGTGCTGGCCGCGGCACTGGCTCTGCCCCGGCAATCCCGCTGAGCCGATCGACCGTGTCCCCATGTCAGGCGGGGGCGTGGTCGTGCCGTTCCGATCAGAGGTAGAGGCCGGTGCCGTGTTCGGGGCGTTCGCTGGCCACCGCGTGCAGGTCGCGTTCTCGCAGCACCAGATATGCCTGCCCCTGCACCTCGACCTCGAACTGGTCCTCGGCGCTGAACAGCACTCGATCGCCGACGCCCACACTGCGAACGTGCGATCCGACCCCGCTGACCTCGCCCCACGTGAGGCGCTTGGCCACCTGGGCGGTGGCGGGAATCAGAATTCCGCCGCTGCTGCGCCGTTCGCCTTCCTCGGCGGAGACACGAACCATGATCCGGTCGTGCAACATCTGGATCTCGAGCTGGGCATCGGACACCGCGGCAGTGTACTGCGCACGGAACCGTCGCCCGGCGGCGGTATCGGCTGTCGAGCGGCCGCCGAGCACGTAGGTTCGGGTGGTGGATATCGCAGCCCTCGCCGCACAGCTTCCCGACGGGACGATCGTCACCGATCCCGATATCCTCGCCGGTTATCGACGGGACCGCGCGCTCGATCCACATGCCGGTACCCCCGCCGCGCTGGTCCGCCCGCTCACCACCGAGCAGGTCGCGACCATTGTGCGCTGGGCACACGAACACCGGGTCCCGCTCATTCCACGCGGCGCGGGAACCGGCCTGTCCGGCGGGGCGACCGCGCAGGACGGGGCACTGCTGCTGAGTACGGAGCGGATGCGCGCCATCACCGTCGACCCGGTGACCCGAACCGCCGTCACCCAGCCCGGACTGCTGAACGCGGAGGTCAAGCGAGCCGCCGCCGATCACGGGCTGTGGTATCCACCGGACCCCTCGTCGTTCGAGATCTGCTCGATCGGCGGTAATGCCGCCACCAACGCGGGCGGGCTGTGCTGTGTGAAATACGGCGTGACCACCGATTACATCCTGGGCATGGAGGTGGTGCTTGCCGACGGAACGATGGTGCGCCTGGGCGGACCGCGCCTGAAGGATTCCGCCGGGCTCTCGCTGACCAAACTGTTCGTCGGCAGTGAGGGCACCCTCGGCGTCATCACCGAACTCACCCTGCGATTGCTGCCCGCCCAACCGCAGCAAAGTACCGTTGTCGCAACGTTTTCCACGCTCGGCGCCGCCACCGCTGCGATCGAGGCGATCACCGCCGCGCTGCGCCCGTCGATGCTGGAATTCATGGACGCGGTGGCGATCAACGCGGTCGAGGACGAGATGCGCATGGGCCTGGATCGAACCGCCGCAGCCATGCTGGTTGCGCGCTCGGACGCTCCCGGCGAATTCCGCACCCGGGAGGCGGAGATCATCGCCGCGGCCTGCGAGCGGTCCGATGCCACCGAGGTGTTCCGCACCGAGGATCCTGAGGAGGGCGAAGCATTCTGCGCCGCACGGCGATTCGCCATTCCCGCGGTGGAGCGCAAGGGCAGGCTACTGCTCGAGGATGTGGGAGTACCGCTGCCCCGGCTCGGCGATCTGGTCGGCGGTATCGCCACCATTGCCGAACGCCACCGAGTGCTGATCTCGGTGATCGCGCACGCGGGTGACGGCAACACCCATCCGCTGATCGTGCACGATCCGGACGATCCGGACGAGACCGAGCGCGCTCACCGAGCCTTCGGCGAGATCATGGATCTGGCCATCGAACTGGGCGGCACCATCACCGGTGAGCATGGAGTCGGACGATTGAAGAAGGCGTGGCTGCCCGATCAGGTGGGCCCCGAGGTGATGGAGCTGACCCGCCGCATCAAGGATGCGCTCGATCCACACGGCATCCTCAATCCCGGCGCCGTGCTCTGAATGTCGTCCCCGAAGCCTCGAAACAAGTTTCGCAAACCGGACAATAGTCGCTAGGCTGCGAGTTCTCGGGTCCTCGTCTGATGAGCGCCCCTCAGCGAAAGCCCTTCGAGGACATCATGATCAAGACCTTGTCTGCTGCCCTGCTCACCACTGCGACAATCGCTTCCCTGCAGGTCCTGACGTTCCCCGCAGCCGAGGCGCAGGCGAAATCCCCGGCCTGCGACCAAGCCATCAGCCTGGTCAATGCCGGCGTCCAGATGAGCGGCGGAACCTTCGACGCCGAGACGGCTCGGGCCCTGCACGACAGGCTGTGGACTGCCGGCGACCTCGCCGTCGGCGAGGAACGGGCAGCGATCACCGGATACGCCGACGCACTGATCGACGACAACGTCACCGACCTGAGCCCGTTCACCGCCGAACTCAATCGCGTCTGCGGCGGCTGAACCTCCGGAACAAATCGGCCGGCCGCGGCCGTTCTACCCGATATGACGACCAGGCTCGAGCACAATACGGCCGCCACCCGGTACGAGATCTACATCGACGACACGCTCGCCGGATACGCGGATTACACCGAGACCGCCGAGGCAGGCACCCGGATCCGCGATATCAACCACACGCTGACCTTTCCGGAGTTCCGGGGACGCGGGGTGGCGGCACAGCTGGTCGAGTACGCACTCACCGACTGCCGCACAGCCGGCTTCGCCGTCATCCCCACCTGCTGGTACGTCGAGCAATACATCGGCGATCACCGAGAATACGCCGACCTGGTCGCCTGAGCGCGACTAGCGCGTCACCGCGCGGCTGCGGCGCCGCCAGACCAGGAACTGCCGATCATTGACGGTACCCAGTGCCTCGATCACCTTGGCATTGTCGAAACCGGGCAACTGCTGCAGACGGCCCCGGAACTCGTTGTCGGCGGCGGAATGCGGCACCACACAACCGTTCCCGCGCGCACCGATCAGGACGAAGAAGACATCGTCGGCGAAGGGGCCGTCGGCGGTGGTGATGATGCGCACCTCCGTCAGCTCCTGCCACGCGACCTCTTCGATTCGTCCGTTGTCCAGGGTGCGGCGGACGAACCCGTCGGTGATCTCCACGCCTGCCATGCATCAATATTGCGCCGCGAAAGCCCTTGGGACAATTCCGAATTCGCCCTATTGCGATTGAACGATCATTTGAAATTGCATTTGCGAATCCCCCACCCAGTTCTTCTCGGCACTACCGTTCTACCAGCGAAAATTGCCGGTAGTTCACTGAATTCACCGATCCGTTACCCGTAAGTGCCCTGACGGGCGCACTGGTGACACGCATCGTCGATCCAGGACGGAAACACCGCGGCGGCCGGTGGGATGCCACCGGCCGCCGCATTCGACGGCTACGACCCGCGAACGATCATCGCAGCAGCTGCCGCGACATCACCATGCGCTGGATCTGGTTGGTGCCCTCGTAGATCTGGGTGATCTCTCGGCCGATTCTGGGTGACCTGCGGATAGAACCGAAAAATAGCTCCTGAGCTGCGCGTATGCATCTCGGGAGTTCTCGCCTGTTCTGGGCACTTTTTGGCCTCCTACGGCCTGGTGACGGCCTGGCCGGTCCACGGGTGGCCCTGGGGGTGGTCGGGATGCGTACATGGGTGGGCTGGCTCCCGCCTGCCCGATATGGCCTGCCCTTCTCGCGTAGAGGCTCCGGGGTCAAGGGTGGGCGGATGCCCATCAGCGAAGCTGACGCGGATGCGCCCTTGAGGCTGGAGGGGCGCGGGAACACAATGCAGGCCGACCACCACCAGGGCCACGCGGCCGGAGGTCGCGCACTCCCCCACTGCTCGACGAGACGATCGGTTCGAAGGGGATTCGGGGTGGTGACACGAGCGGTCGACTCGGCTGGCAGCTGGGCGGATTCGCGCTCGGCTGCGGGAGAGCAAGTCGGGGACGGCAAACGTCGTGCCCAGCACTGCCTCGTTGATGAAAGTAGCCAGATAGGAACAGTCGGCGTTCTACCACGTCGCCAAAGCGGCGCCGACGCGCCCGACGGGCCCGCCTGCCGGAGCTTGCGTAGGCCGGCGGTTTGCGCGGCGCCGCGTGGCGGCGCCGCTCGGCGGCGCGCCAGCGCCGCCCTTGATCCTATATAGGCAAATTCGGCAAGAACTCGCAGCGGTGAGCGCGCGCTGATGCGTGACCCACAGCGGCTAACCGTCAGTCGAGATCGGATACTCGTTCACGATGACAGTTCGCTCGGCGGGCCAGATCGACTCAGCGACTTCGAGAACCGTGTCGTCGTCGGCCATCGCGCAGTGAACGACGTGCACGACTGGCGATCCTGCCGCGAGGTCGAGAATCGAGAGTTCATCGGCCGTCCCGAGCCGGGCGATCAGGCGATCCCGAGCCTTGGCATACCGCTTCCCTGCCAGGTCTTCGATGCAGAGAAACAACGCTTTCGGAACTACTGTCGCTTCCTCGAGGAAGGTTCCGCCCGCAAACTCTATCGGAATGTAGCTAGCTCCGATTTCTTCCGGTCGGCCGGTCTCCTTGTCGAACAGATGGCGGCGTCGAGTCACGACCTGAGTCGTCCCCACCGGAAACAGGTCCGCCACGTGGCTTGGAACGGATTCTGTTCCGGCGTAAACGATTTCGTGCCTCAGATGGGGCGTCAGAAGCTTCTGGTCAGCTCGGGCGCGACCGTAGTGCCGCCACCCGGCCCGCTGAAGGCGGTCAGTCTCCTTGACGAATGACCCAATACCCTGCCGGGACTCGATCAGCCCTTCCGAGCGCAGGACGCCCAGCGCTTGGCGCACAGTGGGCAGGCTCACTCGAAAGCGTTCGGCAAGTTCCGGCTCGGTCGGTAGACGCTGACCGGGACGAAGCGTTCCATTCTCAACCTCCTGCCGGAGGTCCTGTGCAATTCGCCGGTATTTCGGCGCGTACGCGCTGGTGTCGCTATCCACTGGCTGCCCTTGTCTGCACGGTTGCGGTCGTTCCCAAATTCTAGTCTTCATGAGGACTTGACCTCTACCGCCCTGCCGGTCATACTAAAGTCAGTCTTAATGAAGACGTGAAGACAGGTCATCATAAGGGCTGGCACCGACAAGGGACTCCGCCGGAGATTCACGGCAACGGAGGAGTCGGGGGCCGAACGCAACGAATCGGGCCGGAACAACCGGAGGACATCATGCAGGCTCTGAAATCACCGATCACGAAGGATCTTCGCCCGTCTCGACTGAACGCGGCCGGTAGGTGCGTGTATTGCCTGACAGCGCAGTGTGATTCGGCTCGGTGCATTGCGATGTACGCGCGGTCGGTCTGGGAGACCTGCGAGCGCTGCGGCGGTACCGAGTACGTCGGTGGACACATTGATCCGGAAACGTCGTCGGAACGCTGCGATTGCATCCACGGCTTGACGGAGATGGAGTCGCCCCGGCCGCTGGCGGAGGTGGTTCCGCTGCGTCCCGAGCCGCCGGTGAATGTTCCCGCGGCTTCGGTGGTCTATGAGTGCTGGCCCGCTGACGGCGGCGCTCCGGTGCGTTGGACGGGTCGGTGATCGGCATGACTGCGGTACTGGATTTCGGAACTCAGCTGGCCTTGTCCGACGAACCGACATTCGTCGTGGTGGGCGATCCGGCGAAGTGGCGTCACAACATCGAGCAGGAGGCAGCCACGCAAGCTCGGCTGCTGGGCGAGGATGCCCCGGCGGAGGTGTGGGAGGCTGCCGGTCTGGTGCCTCGGCCCCGGCACACGGTTCCGGCGTGGGATTACCACGCGGCGGCTGCCCGGTACGCGGCGGAGGAAGCTGCGGGATCGCGTCCGGTGGGGATGTGGTTGTGATGAACGCCGAGACTCGCGCGAAGGTCGCGGAACGGTTGGCGATTATCGAAGCTCGCCTGGACCGGATGAATGAACGGCTGCGGGTGCTGGAAGGTAGTCGTCAGCTCGCGGGGGCCAGCGCATGACCGATACCCAGGTTACGAACCTGCCCGGCCCTGTCACTGATGGTGATGGGGCTGCGGTCCGTGAGACGGCGGCCGACCGACGTGCACAGCTGAATCTGGTCGAACTGGCCCAAGCCTCGGCGGAGAAGTTCGACGTGTGCCGTCGACCTCTGGCGATGGTTGGCTACGACTCCATCGGTGCCGCGAAATACGTTGGCGCACCGTGCAAATCAACTATGGAGTGTGTGTGTCCGGCCTGTGCGGCCAAGGCGCGGGCGCTTCGTATCCATCAGGCCCGCGAAGGCTGGCACATCCAGGAGGAACCGGTGATCGAGAAGAACGAGCCGACCGAGCAACAGTCCGATCTGATGATCGTGCGGGGCATGTTGATCGAGGACTACGCCACCGCGAAGGACGACGGCGACGAAGACGCGATGGACGGCATCCGCGAAGCCTTCGCCGATGTGGATGCCCAGCTTCGGGATTCGGGGATTCGCGGCAAGTTGCCCAGTCTGGACCCGGAACCGGCGAAGGAGGCCCGGAAGCGGTCGACCAGGCGGCGGCAGGCGGCCCCGGATCTGCCCCAGCGCAAGGCCACCAAGTCCACGCTCGGGCGGGTGTACGCGGGCAAGTATCGGCCCTCGATGTTCATCACGCTCACCCTGCCCTCCTACGGCAAGGTCTTCAACGGTGATCACCCGGACGCCGGTGCGCCGATCGATCCGGACGGCTACGACTACCGGCAGGCTGCCCGCGATGCGCTGCACTTCGCGGCGCTGTTCGATCGGTTCATCCAGAACTACCGGCGGGTGACCGGGCGGGATGTGCAGTACTTCGCGTCGGTGGAACCGCAGAAGCGCGGAGCTCCGCACATCCACATCGGAGTCCGCGGTTCCGACCCTCGCGCGGTGATCCGGCAATTGGTGGCCGCGACGTATCACCAGGTGTGGTGGCCGCACTTCGACCAGGAGGTCTACACCGACCGGCTTCCGTTCTGGGACCATTCGGCCGGCCGTTTCGTGGACCCGGATCGGGTCGACCCGGAGACCGGTAAGCGGGTGCCGGTGCCGACGTGGGATGAGGCCCTGGACGTGATGGATTCCGTCGATGACCTCGAACCCGCGCATGTGGTCCGGTTCGGTTCCCAGATCAATATCAAGGGCATTCTCGGTGGTACCGAGGAAGCGGGACGCCACATCGGCTACCTGACGAAGTACCTCACCAAGTCCATCGGTGAGGTGATCGAAGCCCAGTCCCAGCGCGTGGCCGATCACTACGACCGGCTGCACGCGGAACTGGCGATCACTCCGTGCTCCCCGTCGTGTGGGCTGTGGTTCCGCTACGGCGTGATCCCCAAGGGTGCGAACGCGAAGACGGTTCCCGGTGTGTGCAAGGGCAAGGCGCATCGTCGCGACACCCTCGGGATTCGCGGGCGTCGGGTCCTGGTGTCGCGCAAGTGGACCGGCAAAGACCTGTCCGACCACAAGGCCGATCGCGTTGAGTTCGTTCGGCAACGGCTCGCTGAGGCAGGCATTTCCAAGCCCCAGCTCGACCGCATGATCATCCGGCCGGTCGAACCAGGCGACCCGAACGTCCCACCGCGTGAGCATCTGATCTTGTCCATGATCGCGGAGAAGACAGCGAGACGGGCCGAGTACACACGTGCTCAGATCGCGCAAGCGGAGAGTGGTGGGGTTTCACATGAAACCCAAGCGCCACAACAGAATTCGACCGATGAGACAGCGGCGTAGGGGGAATCGTGGAGTTGCCCGAGGATCGGCTGTGGACCCCGGAGGAAGCGGCGTACTTCTTGAACGTGCCGGTGAAGACTCTCTATCAGTGGAAGTGGCAGGGTGAGGGTCCGCCGGTACGCAAGGTTGGTCGTCACCTGCGGTATCACCCGGTGAAGCTGCGGGCCTGGGTGGATCTGGATGAGGCGGCCTGATGGGGCATGTTGAAGATCGTTGGATGCGGCCCAAGCGGGGCGATGACGGCAAGCTCGTGCTCAACGGTCGCGGTAAGCCAGTCTTGGAGCCAACCGAGCTGTACGGCACAGGACTTCGGTACCGGGTGCGCTACATCAATCCTGATGGCGATGAGCGGTCGAAGTCGTTCCCGGATCGACAGAAGGGGCGCGCCGACGACTTCCTGATCGAGGTCGAATCCGACAAGCGCGAGGGCAAATACATCGACCCGAAAGGGGTACGGAAGACCTTTCGGCAACAGGCTGAAAACTGGTACAAGGCACAGTCTCCCGACCCGGCTACGCGGGAGGTGCTGCGTAGCCGTCTGAAACGGCGGATCTATCCAACCCTTGGCGACAAGCCCCTCGGGCGTATTCAACCAGCGACGATTCGGGATTGGCTCGGCGTGCTGGAGGACCAGAAACTCTCGGAGAATTACAAGCTGGCGCTGTTCACTATCGTTTCGGCAGTGCTCGACTCGGCCAAGGATGATCGGCTGATCCGGGATAATCCGTGTCAGGCCAAGACGGTTCGCCGCCCGCTTCCGGCGTCCCCCCAAATCGAGGTATGGCCGGAGAGTCGCTTGTGGGCGGTCCGTGACGGTCTGGACGAACGATTCGCGGTGATTGTGGCGCTGGGGTCCGGGCTGGGACTTCGGCAAGGCGAGATTTTCGCCATCGCCCCAGAGGACATCGACCGCGATGGGCTGGTAGTGACGGTCCGCCGGCAGATCAAAACCGCTGACGGCGTGAAGATGTTCGCGCTCCCGAAGGGGAAGACTCGGACAGTCCCACTCTCCGTGGGCCTCCTCGCGGAGCTGGACGCACACATGTCGAAGTTTCCGCCGGTATCGACCACCCTGCCGTGGTCCCGTGTGGACGGCGATCCGGTGACAGCGAATCTGATCGTGACCGGTGAGGGTGGTCGCCTCTATTCCGGCGATCTATTCACCAAGGTGGTCTGGCAAGGGGGGTTCCGTAATGCGGGAATCGAGCATCGCAAGCGGGCCGATGGAATGCACGCGCTTCGCCACTTCTACGCCTCGACGCTGCTGTCTCGCGGTGTCTCGATCAAGGAACTCGCCGAGTACCTCGGGCATGGCGACCCCGGATTCACCCTGCGGACCTATACGCATCTGGTGTCGTCCAGCCACGAGCGAGCGCGCCAGGCCGTGGACGACATATTCCGGCCTCCTGCGGATGACGGCCTGGAGGCGGCCTGAGATGCGATTCTCGACCGCCTCCAGTGTCGGCAAGGTCAGCGAAACATCACCTGAGCAGCTGGCGCGACATCACCATGCGCTGGATCTGGTTGGTGCCCTCGTAGATCTGGGTGATCTTGGCGTCGCGCATCATCCGCTCCACCGGGAAGTCGGTCGTGTAGCCGGCGCCACCGAACAGCTGCACCGCGTTGGTGGTGACCTCCATGGCCACATCGGAGGCGAAGCACTTGGCGGCGGCGGAGATGAAGCCGAGGTTCTTCTCACCACGCTCGGCGCGGGCGGCCGAAGTGTAGACCATGAGACGCGCGGCCTCTACCTTCATCGCCATATCGGCGATCATGAACTGGGTGTTCTGGAAATCGGCGATGGCCTTGCCGAACTGCTTACGGTCCTTGGTGTAGGCGATCGCGGCGTCCAGCGCACCCTGGGCCAGGCCCACGGCCTGCGCGCCGATGGTGGGGCGGGTGTGGTCGAGGGTCTGCAGCGCGGTCTTGAAGCCGGTGCCCTCGGCGCCGATGATCCGGTCGCCCGGGATCCGGCAGTTCTCGAAGTAGAGCTCGGCCGTAGGCGAACCCTTGATACCCAGCTTGTGCTCGAGCGGGCCGACCACGAAGCCCTCGTCATCGGCGTGAACCATGAACGCGGAGATGCCGTTGGCACCCTTCTCCGGATCGGTCACGGCCATCACGGTGTACCAGGCGGACTTGCCGCCGTTGGTGATCCAGCACTTGGAGCCGTTGATCACCCAGTCGTCACCGTCCCGCTTGGCGCGGGTGCGCATGGAGGCGGCATCGGAACCGGCCTCACGCTCGGACAGACAGTAGGACGCCATCTTGCCCGCGACGAGATCGGGCAGCACCTGCTGCTTGAGCTCTTCCGAACCCTGCAGAATCAGGCCCATGGTGCCGAGCTTGTTCACCGCGGGAATCAGCGAGGAGGAACCGCAGACACGGGCGACCTCTTCGATGACGATGCAGGTCGCGACCGAATCGGCACCCTGGCCGCCGTAGCTGTCGGGCACGTGCACGGCGTTGAAGCCCGCGGCGTTGAGCGCGTCCAGGGCCTCCTGCGGGAAGCGAGCGTTACCGTCGACATCCTTCGCGTGCGGGGCGATCTCCTTCTCGGCCAGGCCGCGAATCGCCCCGCGCAGCTCGTCGTGGACGTCTTCCAGCTTGAAGAGATCGAAATCTGGGTTGCCCGCCATGGGTTCGCTCCTGGTCGTGGGGTTTCGGGTTCGCCTGGTCCGCGAATTCCGGCACTGCCAACACCTCGACACTCAGTGCCAGCCGAGTCCAAGTATACGCCCGGACGCGTCCGTGACATCAGCAGATACCGCAGACGCGAGCTGGCACTCAGTGTCATCAACCGGCGGATGTGGCCGTGTTCACAGGCTACCCAGGCGGTCGGCCAGCAGATCGGCGATCTGCCGCGCCGACATGTCGCGCGGGAACACCGCCACCACCATGTCCGGTGACTCCCGCGCCGCGACACCCGGTCCGATGGCCCGGACGGCGGCGCGCAGATCGGCCGCGGTCGCCTCCGAGCGGCCACGCACCATCCGCCGCAGTAGATAGTTGTGGGTGGCGGTCACCGCGGCACTGAACTGGATCAGCGCGAGATCCGGCACCTCGGGCAGGCGGCTGCGCAGATAGTCGGTGAACAGCCGCTCGTAGCGGAACACCGTCACGATCTCGCGATCCCGCAGCACCGGCGCCTGCCGGACCACCCGATAGCGCAGCGCGGCCAATTCCCTGGTCTCGGTGAACCGTTCGAATATCCCGACCACCGCCTCCCGCACGGCATCCCATGGATCGCCCGGTGCCGCACTCAGATACGCCCGAGCCAGCGCCAACTGCTGCTCATGATCGGCGAAGACGACATCCTCCTTGGACCGGAACTGCCGAAAGAACGTCCGCCGCGAAATTCCCGCCGCCTCGGCGATCTCGTCCACCGTCGTCGCCTCGTACCCCTGCTCGGCGAACAGCCGCAACGCGTGATCGACGGCCGTGCCACCTCCCCGGATCGCATCGCCGCTGGCCATGGATCCGACCGTACCGTGCGATCCGGGGCCGTTCATCATTCGGTCACATCGTCGCCGATCCGGATCGCCCCGGCCGGGCACATCTGCTCGGCGGCACGGGCCGCGACATGGTGATCCGGGGCCGGATCGGGTTCCAACAGTACCGATGTGCCACCACCGTCCTGGTCGAACAGGGCGGGCGCGGTCAGGGCACACATGCCGGCGCCGATACACAGCGTACGGTCCACGGCGATCTTCATCGGCTCGTCATCACCACGTGACGGGCAGCGCGTGCACGCCGTAGATATCGAGGCCGTGCCGCAGCGGAATTTCCTCGGCCGGCACCGCCAATCGCAACGTGGGGAAGCGCTGTATGAGCGCCGGCAGCGCGACTCGCATCTCGACCCGGGCCAGCTGCTGGCCGAGGCACTGATGGACGCCGTGGCCGAAACCCAGATGCCCGACCGAATTTCGGCCGATGTCGAGGCTGTCCGGATCGTCGAATTTCGCGGGGTCACGGTTGGCGGCCTGTACCGATACCGCGACACTCTGCCCCGCCCTGATCAGCTGTCCGTCGACTTCGACATCGGCCATAGCGGTGCGTACCGCTGTGTGGGCGATGCTCAGGTACCGCATCAATTCCTCGACCGCGCGGTCGGCGTTGTCGCGATCATCGCGCAGAGCCCGCAGCTGATCGGGGTGGGTCAACAGCGCGAAGGTGCCCAGCGCCAGCATGTTCGCGGTGGTGTCCAGGCCGGCACCGAGCAGCAACGCTCCGATACCCGACAGCTCGTCGTCGGTCAGGTCGGTCCCGATCAGATCGCCGAGCAGGTCGTCGGCGGGGGCAGCGCGCTTGGCGCGGACCAGATCGCCGATGTAGTTCTGGATGGCTGCGAAGGCGGCGACCCGCTCCTCCATCGAATCGTCCTCGCCGCCGAGGGCGGCGATGTTCTGCTGAAACAGATCGCGGTCGCCGAAGGGCACTCCGAGTAGTTCGCAGATCACCAGTGCCGGGATCGGAAATGCAAAGGTCTCGACTAGATCGACGGGGCCACCGGCGCTCTCCATCGCGTCGAGATGTGCCGCGGTGAGCTCGGCCACGTGCTCGGTGAGCTGCCGCATCCGCCGGACGGTGAATTTTCCGGCCAGGTGCTTGCGATAGCGCGTGTGTTCGGGCGGGTCCACCCCGAGCATGTCCCCCGGCGTCGCCGGTGGGATATCGCCGGCGTCGGCCAGCGGATAGTGCGTGATTTCATAGCGCACGCTGAAGCGCGGGTCGGCCAGCACGGTGCGCACCGCACTGTAGCCGGTGGCGAGCCAGCCCTGGTGGCCGTCGGGAAAGAGCATCGGGGTCAGCGGACGGGACGCCCGGAGCATTGCCAGTCCGACGGGAGGGTCGAACGGGCGGCCCGGAAGTCGGGTGGTGGGGAGCTGCATTACTTCGGACAAGGACTCTGACACTGTGCCGCCTTCCATTTCAAGCATGTTTCAGATTGAACTGAACGCTACGTTGCATTCGACGATCACTTCCATCACCGAGTCAGTTGAAGTTGTCATATGTGCAGTTAGATAAGGAATATTGATTGCGTTGACGCTGAAGCTCAATGCAATTTCACAATCCGAAAGTTGCAATGAAATGCTGCTGAACGCATGCTGTGCGTACCGGGGCAGCAGCCCACCACGAGCCGAAGGAGAATCCGAGAATGCCAGGCGGCAGGCTGAACCACGCGGATCGTCGGCAGATCGCGGACGGGCTGGCGCACGGTCTGGGATATGCCGAAATCGCCCGCCGGCTGGACCGCCCGACCTCGACCGTGAGCCGGGAGGTATTGCGCAACGGCGGTCCCAATCGCTATCAGCCGCACCGCGCACAGCGGGCCACCGAACATCGCGCGCGTCGGCGGAAGAAGCCCGCAGCGCTCACGATGATCGATGACAGTGACAGCGAGGCGCGCGAATACCTCGACCAGCTGGGGACATTGATTACACGCACGGGCATCCCGCGAACCGCCGCGAACGTGATGACCACCCTCTTCGCCGACGACAGCGCCGGTCTCACCGCCGCGGATCTGGCGCAGCGGCTGCGCGTCAGCCCCGCCACCATCTCCGCCGCCGTTCGGCTACTGGAAGCCCAGGGGCTGATCCGGCGCGAACGCAAGGCCTCGGGCCGTCGCGACCGGTACGTCATCGGCGATGACGCATGGGTCCGAGCGACATTGGCGAGTGCACAGCAGGTCCGTTCCCTCGCCGCAGCGGCCCACCAGGGGGTAGCCGTATTCGGCCCCACCAGCCAGGCCGGATCCCGCCTGCGGATGATGAGCGAATTCCTCGAGTTCGTCGGCCACGACATGGTCGCCTCGGCGCAGCGCTGGCAGCAGCTGTTCGAGGGGGCTGTGCCCGACGAGCCCGGCAGAGCGGAGCCCGATAACGCATAGCCGATCGACTGCTCCCGGCAGCACGCCGTTATCCCAAAAGGCGGGTGCGCAGGGCTTCGTCCTTTTCCAGAACCAGCTTTTCCAGATCGGCCTGGAACTGTTCCATGCGGGTGCGCAGGGCCGGGTCGGCGGCGGCCAGGATGCGGACCGCCAGCAGTCCCGCGTTGCGGGCGCCACCGATGGAGACCGTGGCAACCGGGACACCGGCGGGCATCTGCACAATCGAGAGCAGGGAGTCCATGCCGTCGAGATATTTCAGCGGAACCGGCACGCCGATCACCGGGAGCGCGGTGGCCGAGGCGACCATTCCAGGCAGGTGAGCGGCGCCGCCCGCACCGGCGATGACGACCTTGATGCCCCGGCCGGCGGCGGCACGGGCATAGTCGAGCATGCGCTGCGGAGTCCGATGCGCCGAAACCACACCCACCTCGAAACGAATACCGAACTCCGCCAAGGCCTCCGCCGCGGCCTCCATGGTGGGCCAGTCGGAATCGCTGCCCATGATCAGGCCGACCTGAGCGGAGCCTGCGGAGCGACCATCGGGCACTGTCACGTCACTCATGGTGATCCCATCCATCGGTCCACACCGCGTGCGACATCCAACGCGCCGCACGTTCGGCCTTCTCTCGCACCTCGGCCACGTCGTCGCCGAGAATGTTCACATGCCCGATCTTGCGTTTCGGGCGTTCCCCCTTGCCGTAGAGATGCACCTTCGCCTCGGGAATCCGGGCGAACAGGTGATGCAGGCGCTCGTCCATCGACATCGCCGGTGCCTGCGCCGCACCCAGGATATTCGCCATCACCGTCACCGGAGCCAGCACCGTGGTCGCACCGAGCGGATAGTCCAGTACCGCGCGCAGATGCTGTTCGAACTGTCCGGTGACGGCACCGTCCATACCCCAGTGCCCGGAGTTGTGCGGCCGCATCGCCAGCTCGTTGACCAGCAGGCTGCCGTCCAGGGTCTCGAACAGTTCCACCGCCATCGCACCGGTGACACCGAGTTCCGAGGCCAGGCGCAGGGCCAGCGATTCGGCCTCGGTCGCGGCGTCGTCCGACAGGCCCGGCGCGGGCGCGATCACCACCGCGCACTGGCCCTCGCGCTGCACGGTTTCCACCACCGGCCAGGCCGCCGCCTGTCCGAACGGCGACCGCGCCACCATCGCCGAAAGCTCCCGCTTCAACTCCACCCGCTGTTCGGCGAGCAGTGTGACACCGTGTTCCAGCTGTTCAGTGACGATGCGCCGGGTCTCGGCATCGTCATCGAGCATCCACACCCCGCGGCCGTCGTAACCGCCGCGCACCGCCTTGAGCACGAACGATCCGTGTTCGGCGGCGAAACCGAGGGCATCGTCGACCGACTCGACGGCCGTGAACCCCGGAATCGGCACCCCCATCTCCGCGAGTTTGCCGCGCATGGCCAGCTTGTCCTGGGCGTAGATCAGCGCCTCCGGCGGCGGCTGGACATTCACGCCCTCGGCCACCAGCGCACGCAGATATTCGGTCGGCACATGCTCGTGATCGAAGGTCATCGCGTGGGTACCCGTGGCGACCTCGCGCAGCGCCGCCGGGTCGGTGTGCGATCCGAGGACCACCGCGGGACTCACCTGCGCGGCGGGATCGTCGGGCCGTTCGGCCAGCACCCGCAGGCACTGGCCGAGCGCGACCGCCGCCTGATGTGTCATCCGCGCCAGTTGCCCACCGCCGATCATCGCCACCGTCGGCATCGCACCGCCTGCCAGACCGCGCGACGCCGGCTTCGGTTCACCCTCGGCAACCGTTCGCACCCCGGTTGAGAGACCCATTGATGGCCCACTACGCTCGCTCACAGCCCACCATGTTGTCATGGCCGTACACACCACAATGAGTGCGGGTTGATTGCCCACCGATGGGCAGTCGTAGACTCAGCGAGTGTCATTTGTCGATGATGTCGTCAACATCCTGCCCAAAACCCTCCGGGACCTGGCAATCCGTCATAACGAGCTGATCAAGTTCGCGATTGTCGGAGCGACCACCTTCGTCATCGACAGTGGCATCTTCTACATTCTCAAATTGACGGTGCTGTCGCCGAAACCGATCACCGCCAAGATCATTTCCGGCGTAATCGCTGTCATCGCGTCCTACATCTTCAATCGGGAATGGTCTTTCAAGGGCCGCGGCGGACGTGAGCGCCACCATGAGGCACTGCTGTTCTTCGTGGTCAGCGCCATCGGCATCCTGCTGTCGAATCTGCCACTGTGGCTGTCGCGCTACGCCTTCAACCTGCACGTCCCCGATGTCAGCCTGATGGTGGAGAACATCGCCGACTTCGTCAGCGCGTTCGTCATCGGCAACATCCTGCAGATGGTGTTCCGTTTCTGGGCCATGAGACGCTGGGTGTTCCCGGACGAAATCGATGCGCTGGTCGAGGAATTCGAAGATTTGTACGAAGAGGAAAGACCGCTCGGCAGCAGCTGATTACCGGGCAATACAACCATCATCGCGGTTCGCCGACGACACCGTTACCGGATCGCCCCGCCGACGGTTTCCCGAGAAATACCGCGAACAGCGCGGGCCGCCGCCGTTGCAACTCCAACCGGCCACCGTCGGCCTCGATCAGCGCGCGAGCCAGCGCCAGCCCCACGCCGGTCGATCCGGCACCGGAGAATCCGCGATCGAAGATGTGCGGGGCGAGCTCATCGCTGACCCCTTCCCCCTCGTCGGCGACCTCGACGGCCACCAGTGGCTCACGATCCGGGCCGCCGTAGACGGTACGCACGGACACCGTGCAGTCGCCGCCGCCGTGCACCAAGGCGTTGTCCACCAGGACGGCCACGGCCTCCCGCAACCGCGATCCGGTGATCGGCGCGCGCAATCCTGCCTCACCGGACAGCACGAGTTTGCGCCCCGCCTCGGCGAAGGGGTGCCGCCACTCGGTGACCACGCCGCGCAACTCCGCGACCACGGGTACGGGGTCGTGGTCGGCGGCGTCCTCGTCCCGGGAATCGCGGACCAGTTCATCGATGGCCTCGGTGAGGCGGTCGACCTGCGCCATCGCCTCCTCCGACTCCTGCACGACCGCCGGATCGGGATGGGCCGACAGTTCGTCGAGGCGTAATCGCACCGCGGTCAGGCGGCTGCGCAGCTGATGGGACACGTCGGCGACCAGTGCGTGCTCACGTTGCAGACGCCCGGCGATCTCGACGGTCGCCGAATCGAGCACATCGGAGACGCGGTCCAGTTCGGTGATGCCGTGCCGGCGCGGGTCCGGCCGGAAATCACCCTTGGCCAGCCGGGCGGCCCGCGCGGCCACATCCCGCAGTGGATCGGCGACCCGGCGCGCTGTCACCACCGCCACCGCCGCCCCCGCGGCCAGCGAGGCCAGCGCCACCAGGGCGACAGCGCCCACTGCCTGACGCTGCATCGAGTGCATGGGCGCGGCCGGCACCTCCAGCCGCAACGAACCGGAGGTACCCATGGACAGCGATTCCACGACCGGATCGTCGACGACAGGCGCGCCCGCGTCCACCCGCATCGCGGCATCCTCCGGGGTCGGATAGACGATGGTCAGCCGCCCGCCGGAGGGGATCAGCGGGCGCGCCGACCGCAGATCCAGCACCCCGTGGACCATCCCGTCCTCATGTTCCTGGCCGACGATCTCCACCGACATGCGATCCAGTCGCGCACGCAGATCGCTGCGGGTGATGTCGGCGACCCACTGCCAGGCGGTGAATGCCAGCGGTATACCCAGCACCACGGTGGTGAGGGTCAACGCGGCCAGCATCGACAGCAGTATTCGGCGGCGCATCGGCGATCAGTCGGTGTTGTAGCGGAAGCCGACACCGCGCACGGTGACGATCCGCCGTTCGGCGACCGGGCCCTCGTCCCCGATCTTGCGGCGCAGCCAGGACATGTGCATATCGAGAGTCTTGGAGCCGCGCAGATCGGCGTCGCCCCAGACCTCGCGCAGAATCGTCTCGCGCGGCACGACCTGGCCCGCCCGGTCGATGAGCACCTTGAGCAGTTCGTACTCCTTGTTGGCCAGGTTGACCTCGTGGCCGTTGACCAGCACCCGCCGGGCCGCGGGTTCGAGTCGCACGCCGCCGACCTCGACGACCTCGTCCCCGATTCCGCTGCGCCGCAACAACGCTCGCACCCGGGCGAGCAGCTCCGCGAGCCGGAACGGTTTGCCGACATAGTCGTCGGCACCCGCGTCGAGCCCGACGACGAAGTCCACCTCGTCGGTGCGGGCGGTCAGCATCAGGACCGCCAGATCGGCCCCCCGGGCGCGCACCTGGCGGCACACCTCGAGGCCGTCCATCCCGGGCAGGCCGAGATCGAGGATGAGTAGATCGTGTTCGCCTTCCAGTGCTCGGCGCAGCACCGCGGGGCCGAAGCTCTCGACGGTCACCGAGTAGCCTTCCCGGCCGAGCGCGCGCGACAGCGGGGCGGCGATGGCATCATCGTCCTCGGCCAGCAGTACGGCGGTCACAGCACAAGATTACTGGCGAACCGGGCCGATCGGTCCGGCCGGGCACGCGTTACCCGGCCGGGCACTTCAACGCCGGTGTTCGCGGGGATCGGAGAACTGGTCGTAGCGCGGATCGCCACCAGCGTTGTCGAATACCTCGTGATACAGCAGCGCGTGCACCTTCTGCACATTCGGAATGTCGTCGTACTCCAGGGGATCCCCGGACGCGGCATTGATGATCAGTGTGCCGGTGCCGAGCAGCCGATCCGACAGACCGTGGCGGAACTGCACACTCGAGATGCGGTTCATCGGAATATTGATACCGGTGTGGGTGAGCACACCCTCGCGCACCAGCACCCGCCGGTCGGTGATGATGAAATGTGTTGACTTCCAACGAATCACCGGCCCGATGCAACGCCACACCAACAGCAGCAGCCAGATCACGACTATCGCGATCACCACGACGCTGCGGGCGGTTCCCTCGGTATTGCGCCACGCCAGACCGCTCGCGAACCCGGCCAGCGCGGTCGCGAGGATGAATGTGAGCGCAGGCAGGAACAACATCTTCCAATGCGGATGCCGATGCAGCAGCAACTGCTCGTCCGGCGCGAGCAGCTCCTCCGGATAACCCATACGCGAACCCTACCCCCTGATGTTGTGAGATTGCCTGACAGCGAACGCCGTTGTGCTGCACAATCAGCTGCGGTCTCTGTCGACGGTACCGGCTCGGCGGTACCCTGCACCAATGGTGTCCGCGACAGAACAACACCGGCCCCGGTGCCCACTCGGATGTCCATGCCCGGCTACCGGGCCGGAATCGCGCCACCCGGAAGTCAGCATTGTGTGAACGTTCGATTTGCGATAGCGGAGGCGTGTGTGACCAGGAAGATGACCCAGCTCGAGATCCTCACGGAGCTCGAGCCGGTGGCCGAAGAGAACCTGAACCGTCATCTCTCGATAGCCAAGGAATGGCACCCGCACGATTACGTGCCATGGGATCAGGGCCGCAACTTCGCCGCCATGGGCGGTGTCGACTGGGATCCGGAGCAGTCGGAATTGAGTGAAGTCGCCAGGATCGCGATGATCACCAACCTGCTCACCGAGGACAACCTGCCCTCCTACCACCGCGAGATCGCCGAGAACTTCTCCCAGGACGGCGCGTGGGGCACCTGGGTCGGTCGCTGGACCGCCGAGGAGAACCGGCACGGCATCGTCATGCGTGACTACCTGGTGGTCACCCGCGGTGTGGACCCGGTCGCCCTCGAGCAGGCCCGCATGATCCACATGACCCACGGCGCCCAGTCACCGGACAGCTGGGGCGGATTCCTGGAAAACGTTGCGTACGTGACGTTTCAGGAGCTCGCCACCCGCGTGAGCCACCGCAACACCGGCCGGGTCTGCGACGATCCGATCGCCGACCGCATGCTGCAGCGGGTCGCCACCGACGAGAACCTGCACATGATCTTCTACCGCAACCTGTGCGGAGCCGCGCTGGATCTGGTGCCGGATCAGGCGATGTGCGCGATCACCAAGGTGCTCACCAACTTCGTGATGCCCGGTGCCGGCATGCCGAACTTCCGCCGCAACAGTGTCGCGATCGCCAAGCACGGCATCTACGATCTGCGCCAGCACCTCGAGGATGTCGTCGCGCCGGTGCTGAAGAAGTGGAACGTCTTCGAGCGCAACGATTTCAGCACTGTCGGCGAGCAGGCACGCGATGAGCTCGCGGCGTTCATGGGCAAGCTCGAAATCGACGTGGTGCGTTTCGAGGAACAGCGTGATCGGATGCTGGCCCGGGAGGCCGCCCGCGCCGCGGCCCGCGAAACCGCCACGGTCTGATCCGCCGCAATCCGTTGTGGCTGCGCCCGGTACCTATACCGGGCGCAGGTGGGTGACGTCCCCCGCCGAGACGGTGCGGTCACCGATGATCAGCCGCCCGAACTCGTCGACATCGGTGGCCACGCCGGTGAGGACGTCACCACCGGGCAATTCGGCGCGCACCTCGGCGCCCAGGGTGACGCAACGCTCGCGGTAAGCGACCGCCAATTCGGTGACATCCCAGCTCGCGTCGCGCCAGCGCGTGAAATAACCGGCGAACGAACGCAGCAGAACCTGCACCAGTTCGGTGCGGTCGATGTTCTCCGCACCGGCCAGTTCCAGCGAAATAGCATGGGGCACCGGCAGTTCGGCCTCGGTAAGGCTTACATTGAGCCCCATGCCGACCACCACCGCCGGGGCGTCGGCCGCGGCGGCCACCTCGGCCAGGATGCCGGCCACCTTGCGGCCACCGATCAGAACGTCATTGGGCCACTTGAGATTCGCGCCCACGCCGACGGAACGAATCGCGTCGACGGCGGCCACTCCGGTGAGCAACGGCAACCAGCCCAGCCGTGCCGGGTCGATCCCGCCGAGCCGGACCAGAATCGACATCGCGATCTGGGCCCGCGGCGGCGACACCCACGACCGGTCGTGGCGGCCGCGGCCACTGTCCTGATATTCGGCGATCAACACCCGGTGATCGGCGAGCGGATCGGCCGCCTGCGCGATCAGATCCGCATTGGTCGAACCGGTCGTCTCCACCACATCGACGCGGGAGAAGAACGACAGATCGGGCTGTTCCGCGACTGCGCGTCGCAGGATCTCGGCATCCAACGGTGACCTCGGCACGCACAGCACGCTACTCCTGCCGGGCGACCGCTCCCGCTCCCGCTCCGCGGGCGGGCGCGATCACCCGGCGAGGCCGTAGTCCCGGAGGGCGCTCCGTACCGCGCCCTCCGCACCATCTCGCTCATCACCCGGCGGGGCCGATTCGGTCCACACCTCCGGGTCCACGATCGTGGGAGCCGGCTCAACCGGTCTCGTCCACGCCGTGGCGGTGGCGCGCCGCGCCACCCTGGTACCCCATTCCCACATCGTGCACCTCCTCCCCAGTGCCGGGATATCGGAGTCCTCACGGTAACCGCGGACACCGATTCCGGGCCACCGAATTAATTCGGCGAGGTTGCGAGGAGGCTCGAAAACTGCTGTTAAGCAGTAACTTCGAGGATGATCAGCCTTCGGCTGAGGATCACAGTGGCTGCAGGCCCAGGGCACCGGCCACGAAGCGACTCACCGCGGTCAGGCCGGACGCCAGCGCCTCGTCGTAGCCCGCGCGGGACCAGCCCGAAAGTTCGGCGGTGCCATCGGCTTTCGGCGTGACCACGATTTCGGCGACCATCTCCGCGGTGGTCGGTTCGCAGACCGCCCACGAATAGGTGACCTGCTCGGCCCATTCCCGGGCCCGGCGCTCGACGTAATCCGGATCGGTGATGCCACCGTCGGACAGCGCCGGGCGGTCGTCGATGCGCTCGTCGGCCCGCAGGGCGCGCAGGTACCAACTACCGGCATTGATCTCGATCGGTTCCATCAACGCCTCCGCCGCCGGTCGCGCCGCTGCCGGCGCTCGAGTATCCGATCCCCGAATTCCCCGTTACCGAGTATCCGGTGTTCGTGATCGCGCTGCCGCAGTCCGCCGGTGATTATGCCCGCGGCCGGAATCAAGAGGAACCACACCCAGGTGTGAGTGGTGAAGAACAGCACCAGCGCGATGATGACGATCAGGCCCATGATCGGCGCGGCCACTTCCGGGCGACCGCCGCTCTGCTGCGCCGCCGGTTCGGGTGGTTCCGGCGCGGTGGGTACCGATGCCGGCAGATCAGCGAAGATCGGAGCCAGATCGCCCCGGGTGACCGCCGCGGCGATCAGGCCACTCCGTTCGTCGAATTCGGCGACCGACAACCGCCCGGCGGCGAAATGCTCCGACAACCGCTGCATCGCCTGCTCACGCTCCGCGGTACCGATGCGGACGTCGGGAGAATCAGCCATCTCACGAGATTACCGCGCACGACCGCGTCGAGCGGGGGTACCGCCGGGGCGGTATCGGATGGGGCCCTGCCGGTGACGCGGCCGCCGTCGCACCGGCGGCGTTCGATAGCGGCCTGCGTGGTGACACACGCTGTTACCTCCGGCCCCGTCGCTCCGGCCGCGCGGAGCCGCCAGGAGTGGACACCGGCCGGGTACCGCTGCGCCCGGATCGGCACTATGGTCTGGATATGTTCCGCCAGCGCGGCATCGGCACGGCCGTCGCCCCAGTCGCCGCCGCGTCGGCACTTTCCCACACCTCGCCGCGAGGTTCCGGCACACCGGCCGAGCACGGACGGATTCGATGAGTCCACGGCAATTCGGCCGATACCGCTTGGACCGCCTGCTCGGCCGCGGGGCGGCGGGCGAGGTGTGGCTCGCCTACGACTCGGCCGACGCGCGCACGGTGGCGCTGAAGATCCTGTCGGGCAGCGCCGCCGAGGACGCCGACTATCGCAGGCGGTTCGAGCGGGAGGCTCGTATCGGCGCCCGCCTGGACAATCCACACATCGCGGAGATCCATCATTTCGGGGAATTCGGCGGGCGCCTGTACCTGGACATGGCCTACATTCCGGGAGTCGATCTCGCGAAACTGGTCCGGTCGGCCACGATGTCGGCCACTCAGGCGGTCGATCTCGTCTCCCAGGTCGCCGAGGCCCTGGATGCCGCCCACGCCGCCGGGCTCGTGCATCGGGATGTGAAGCCCGCGAACATCATCGTGCACACCAGCGGCTTCGCCTACCTCATCGACTTCGGCATCGCTCGCGTGGAGGGGCAAACCACCATCACCGCAACGGGTTTCACTGTCGGAACCCTCGCCTATATGGCGCCCGAGCGGTTCACCGGCCGCGGGGACGCGCGCTCGGATGTGTATTCGCTCGCGTGCGTGCTGTACGAATGCCTCACCGCGCAAAGACCTTTCGGCGATACCGACGCCGTCCAGCAGTTGCACGCCCACCTGCATCAGGAACCACCGCGGCCCTCCAGCGAAGATCCGGCGATCCCGCCGGCACTCGACGGTGTCATCGCCCGCGGTATGGCCAAGGCGCCGGGCGACCGGTTCCACACCGCGGGTGAGCTGGCCGAAGCCGCCCGGGCGGCGATGACGATGACCGTCCGGCCGGTCCGCACGCCCCCGGTGCCGGTCCCCGCCGATCCGACCGTCCGTTCCGGCCCGCCACCGGCGCACGCCCCACGGCCGACACTGGTCATGCCGGAACCGGCCGAGGCACAACCACTACGGCCGACGGCGGTATCCGGCGCGTACCGCGCCGCGCCCGCGCAGCATCCGGCTCCCTTCCCACCCGACACATCCCGGCCGCTCGCCGTACCCGGCCGGAGTGCGAGTGGCGTACCGGCAGGGCCACGCCGCCGGGCACCCGGCCTGGTCGTGGCGGCGCTGATCGGTACCGCGATCGTCGTCTTCGCGGTCGTCGCCGGATGCACCGCGCTGATCGGCAACGGGATCCACTTCTACACCCCGTCGGCCCCGGTCACGAACGATCCGGCGGCGACCACACGACCCCGGGTCACCGACGCGCCGGCCACTCCGCAACCGCAGTACTCCACTGCCGTCGTGCCGCCACCGTGGACCATCCCGATACCGACGAACATCTTCCCGCCGCTCCAATTCCCGCGCCCCACCAGCGGAGCCGCCGGCCGCCGCCACTCCGGCGCCGGTCGTAAGCGGAATGGCACACCGGCGCCGATGAGCCGTACGCCTGCCTGAAACCCTGGCGCCTCCGCAAGATGAGCAACCGTCCTGCTGGAGAGCGGTCTTCGCTCGGCCACACCGTCGCCACCGATAGCCACCGCCACCTCAACGGCCGTTCCGGTGTTCCTCTGCGTGTGGGATCACGTTGCTGGACAGTGATATTGGCTTGAGCCACGCAGTCCACGAGCCGAGCCGTTCACCGCGCCCTCCGACACCCGGTCACACATCGAGACATGCTGGGCGAATGTCGGCACCCACCCGACAGTTCCGGACTCCCGCCGGGTACTTCGGCGCTCGTCTCCGAACCCGCCGGACATGCGAAGGCCCCGCGCCGAGCACGACGCGGGGCCTTCGAAACCCGTTGGGGCCTACTTGATCTCGGCGAGCACCGTGCCCTGGGTGATGGCGGCGCCGGCCTCGACCGCGAGTCCGGTGACGACACCGGACTTGTGGGCGTTGACCGGGTTCTCCATCTTCATGGCCTCCAGAACGGCGATCAGATCGCCGGCCTCGACGGTCTGGCCCTCCTCGACTGCCACCTTGACCACGGTGCCCTGCATGGGCGCGGTCACCGAATCACCGGAGGCGGCCGCACCGCCCGCACCGCCACGCTTGCGCGCCTTCGGCTTCTTGCGGATGACTCCCGCGCCATTGGCGGCGGCACCCGCGGCGCCCGCGCCGACGGTGAACTGACCGGGCAGCGACACCTCGACCCGGCGTCCGCCCACCTCGACGACCACGGTCTGCCGCGGCGACTCGTCCTCGTCCTCGATGGGCTGCGCACCGGTGTAGGGCTCGATGGTGTTGTCCCAGTCGTTCTCGATCCACTTGGTGTAGACGTCGAAAGTTTCGGCGCCATCAGCTGTGACATGACCGATGAACGCCGGGTTGGTCACGATGTGGCGGTCGAACGGGAGCACCGTCGCCAGGCCCTCGATCTCGTACTCCGCCAGCGCGCGCGACGCCCGCTCCAGCGCCTGGGTCCGGTTCTCACCGGTCACAATCAGCTTGGCCAGCATCGAGTCGAACTGGCCACCGATGACACTGCCCTCGACCACACCGGAATCCACGCGCACACCGGGGCCGCTGGGCTCCTTGTACACCGTGACCGGGCCGGGGGCCGGCAGGAAGTTGCGGCCCGCGTCCTCACCGTTGATGCGGAACTCGATCGAGTGGCCGCGCGGAGTCGGGTCCTCGGTGATGGTGAGCTCTTCGCCATTGGCGATCCGGAACTGCCAGCGCACCAGATCCAGACCCGAGGTCTCCTCGGTGACGGGGTGCTCGACCTGCAGGCGGGTGTTCACCTCGAGGAAGGACACGGTCTCGCCTTGCACCAGGTACTCCACGGTGCCGGCGCCGTAGTAACCGGCCTCCTTGCAGATCCGCTTGGCGGACTCGTGAATCTTGGAGCGCACCTCATCGGAGAGGAAGGGGGCCGGGGCCTCCTCGACCAGCTTCTGGAAGCGGCGCTGCAGCGAGCAGTCACGAGTACCGGCCACGATCACATTGCCGTGCTGGTCGGCCAGCACCTGTGCCTCGACGTGGCGGGCCTTGTCCAGGTACTGCTCCACGAAGCACTCACCGCGGCCGAACGCGGCGGTGGCCTCACGGGTCGCCGACTCGAACAGCTCGGGGATCTCCTCGACGGTGTGCGCGACCTTCATACCGCGGCCACCACCACCGAAGGCCGCCTTGATGGCCACCGGAACGCCGTATTCCTTGGCGAACTCGACGACCTCGGTCGCGTTCTTGACCGGATCCTTGGTGCCCGCGGCCATCGGCGCCTGCGCGCGCTCGGCGATGTGCCGGGCGGTGACCTTGTCACCGAGGTCCCGGATGGACTGCGGCGACGGGCCGATCCAGATCAGGCCCGCGTCCAGCACGGCCTGCGCGAAATCCGCGTTCTCCGAGAGGAATCCGTAACCCGGGTGAATCGCGTCGGCGCCCGATTTGCGGGCAGCGTCGAGAATCTTGTCGAACACCAGGTACGACTCCGCCGAGGTCTGACCGCCGAGGGCGAATGCCTCGTCCGCCAACTTGACGAACGGCGCGTCCGCATCCGGTTCCGCGTACACGGCGACACTGGCGATACCGGCATCCTTCGCGGCCCGGATCACACGCACCGCGATCTCGCCCCGATTCGCGATCAGGACCTTTGTGATCTGCGCGCTGGCATGGCTGGCCACTGAGCCTCCTGTGCTTTCGACAAACTAACGTCTCGGTGAGTGTAGGCAGTGTGCCAACAGTCGCCGAACACCGACCGGGCTACTGGACGGTAGATCCGGCCGGTGAGGTGAACAACACCCTAGACGGACTATGTTGCCGCCGACACAGGGGCAGGCGCCGAACCGGGTTCACGTCCCTTGACGATAGGGCTGCGCACGGCATTGCTCCACTCGGTCCAGGAACCGTCGTAGTTGCGCACGTTGGCCACCCCCAGCAACGAGGTCAGCACGAACCAGGTGTGCGCGGAATGCTCGCCGATGCGGCAGTAGACGATGGTGTCCTGTGCGTCCAGCAGCGGTGCGTAGATCTGCTCCAGTTCGGCTCGGGCGCGGAACCGCCCGTCGGCGTACAGCGCCGCCCGCCACGGAATGCTGATCGCGGTCGGAATGTGCCCGGCGCGCAGCGACTGTTCCTCCGGGCGATCCCGGATCCGGCCGGATTCGCCGGTGTACTCTCCGGTCTCGCGCACATCGACCAGCCGGGTCGTCGCGGCGGCCCGATCCAGGCCCTCCCGCACGTCCTCCAGAAAGGCCCGGGCGTCCCGATCGTCGCATTCGACGACCGGATAGTCCCCCAGTCCCACGGCGGGCACCTCGAAGGTGGTGTCGCGCGCCTCCGAGATCCACGCCTCGCGCCCGCCGTCGAGCAGGCGCACATCGGGATGACCGAACAGTCCGAACACCCATGCGGTCGCGGCCGCCGTGCCGTTGACCTTGTCGCCGTACACCACCACGGTGTCGTCCCGGGTGATCCCCTTGGCCCGCATCAGCTCTGCGAATCGCGCACCGTCGATGACATCCCTGGTCAACGGATCGGTGAGCTCGGCCCGCCAGTCGACCTTGACCGCACCTGGCACATGTCCGATGTCGTAGAGCAGGATGTCCTCGTTGGACTCCACGATGGCCAGGCCATGGGCGCCGATGTTTGCCGACAGCCACTCAGTGGTTACTAGTCGTTGTGGGAATACATAGGAGCCGAAGGATGAATGAGGGTCCGGGGCGACGGGCACGGTGGAAGATCCTTCACGCGTGGTAGACGATGGTCGGCTGTGCGGTACCGATCGTAGGTGCGAAGAATGTGCACAGACGGTCTCACATCACGAATCGGATGAAGAGCGATTAAGTCGCAGCTTCGTCCGATAAAGTCACCAGGGAGGAGGGGTGAGCTATGTCCGATTCTTGGCCACGACGGCGCCTGCTTGCGATCCTACGCGGCGCCAGCGAGCCTCTCGATGCGCAGGAACTGGCGCGCATCACCGGACAACACGTAACCACCGTTCGCTTCCATTTGGATGTTCTCACACGGGAATCCCTGGTACGCCAGTTTCAGCAACCCCCGCGCGGCCGCGGCCGCCCGCGTATCGGATACACCGCGGTGCAGCGATCGGTCGGTTATCAGGACCTGGCACAGGTGCTCGCCGATCAGCTCGGCAGCGATCCCCGGCGCCGGGCGGATCTGGCGGTCGCGGCCGGCCGGGCCTGGGGCGCGAAGGTCGAACAATGCGAGCAACCCATCGCCTCACTCGAGGATGCCCGCGACGTCGCGATCACGGTGAGTTCGGAGCTGGGTTTCGCCCCCGAGCGGGACACCGCCTCCGAGACCGAGCAGCAATCGAACGTCCGGCTCACCGCCTGCCCGCTGCGCGAACTGGCCCGCACCCACTCAGAGGTGGTCTGCGGGGTTCATCAGGGCCTCATGCGCGAGGTGCTCGACCGCAACGGCGGCCGTGATGTGGTGAATGCGCGCCTGCACCCGTTCGTCGGACCCGATCTGTGCGTCCTGCGACTGGAGACATCGGCCGCGGCGCTGGTGCCGGATCCGGCGCACATAACCGATCTGGCGGGCCCGGCATCCCGAATCCAGACGCCGTCAGCCAATCGCGTCGGCCCGCAGTTGCGCTCCGACCCACAGCTGCGCAACGCCGACACCGATATCGCCCAGGAGGCGACGCAACAGCGGTAGTCCGATACCGATGACACTGGACGGGTCGCCGTCGATGCGATCGACGAACCAGCCGCCCATTCCGTCGAGTGTGAAGGCACCGGCGACCTGCAGCGGTTCACCGGTAGCGATATAGGCATCCAGCTCGACCGGATCAGGCTCGGCGAAATGCACTGTGGTGGTGCTGCAATCGTGTGCCTCGGCGACGATCTCGGCGTCGCGCACGCGCAGCACGCAATGGCCGGTCAGCAGATCGGCGCTGCGCCCGGCCATCGCGGCCCAGCGGGCGCGGGCGACATCGGGCGTATGCGGTTTGCCCTGCAGCACATCATCGACCAGCAGCATGGAATCGCAGCCGACGATCACGCAGTCGTCCAGCAGACGGGGCGCCCGGTCACCGGGCGCGCCCGGAGCCGCCGGATCGAATCCGGCGGCGGTCTCGGCGAGTACCGCGGCGGCCACCGACCGCGCCTTGGCTCGGGCCAGAGCGGTCACCACACCGGCCGCCGAGGTGTCCGGCGGCAGTGCCGCGGCGACCGCGTCCTCGTCGACATCGGAGATCCGCACCACCGGATCCAGCCCGGCCGAACGCAGAACTTGCAGGCGCGCCGGCGAAGCGGAACCGAGAACGAATCCCGTCACGTCAGCCGCGGAGGTGCGACACGTAGGGGTATGCGTATGGGGAGTTCGGAGAGGCACCGCGATGCATCATCGTGGGCCGGCCCCAGTTGTCCACCGGGCTCTGGTCCTGCGCTGCCACACCGGAACCCGCCGCGGCGGCGAACACGGTGACCAGGGCGGCCAGTTCCGCATCGGTGGGCGAACCCTTGAGGACCCGGACGACCGGGCCCCGATCCGGCTCGGATTCGGCAACGACAGGCTCGGATACGAGCGTCGCGTCGTCACCGAAACCACCTGCCGCCAAATCCAATTCGGCAGCCCGCAATATCTCTTCGTCAGCCACAGCCGTCACAGCGCCAACTCCTCCTGTCCATGCGCCGGGCCGCGAGGGCCCGGCGTTCACGGCGCGGGTCGAACCGCGCGCCGCGAACGGTACTCGTTGCGGCTCTCATGCAATGAGTGCCTGTTCCTACCATCTTCACCCGGATGCGGCAATCGTGCGCGCAGCGGTTGCACCACTCACCCGGAAAGTGTGCCTCCGTTACCGCACATATCGTCGGATCAGAGCGGAATGTTGCCGTGCTTCTTCGGCGGCAGCGTGACCAGCTTGCGCTCGAGCAGACGCAGTGCCGACACGATCTGGCCGCGGGTGTGCGAGGGCGGGATCACCGCGTCGACGTAGCCACGCTCGGCCGCCACGTACGGGTTGACCAAGGTGTCCTCGTACTCGTTCTGCAGCTCGAGGCGCAGCGCGTCGACATCGGCGCCCTCGGCCGCGGCCTGCTGGAGCTTCTTGCGGTAGACGAAGCCGACCGCGCCCGAGGCACCCATGACGGCGATCTGGGCGGTGGGCCACGCGAGGTTCACATCGGCGCCCATGTGCTTGGAACCCATCACGTCGTAAGCGCCGCCGTATGCCTTGCGGGTGATGACCGTGATTTTGCCCACAGTGGCCTCACCGTACGCGTACAGCAGCTTGGCACCGCGGCGAATGATGCCGTTGTACTCCTGGCCGGTGCCCGGCAGGAAGCCCGGCACGTCGACGAGGGTGATGATCGGGATGTTGAACGCGTCACAGGTGCGCACGAAACGCGCGGCCTTCTCCGAGGCGTCGATATCCAGGCAGCCCGCGAACTGGGTGGGCTGGTTGGCCACGAAACCGACACTGCGGCCGTCGATACGGGCGAAACCGACGATGACGTTCATCGCGCGCTCGGCCTGCACCTCGAAGAACTCGTCGTCGTCGACCAGCCGCCGGATGACCTCGTGCATGTCGTAGGGCTGGTTCGGCGAATCCGGGATGAGGGTGTCGAGCTCGATGTCCTCGTCGGTGAGCGAATCCTCGATCGCGCCGTTGATCGGATCGGTGGCCGGGAAGCGGGGCGCCTCGGCGCGGTTGTTGCTGGGCAGGTAGCTCAGTAGATCCTTCACCCAGTCCAGGGCGTCCTGCTCGCCGGAGGCGACGTAGTGCGCGGTACCGGATTTCACCATGTGGGTGTGGGCGCCGCCCAGCTCCTCCATGGTGACCTCTTCACCGGTGACGGTCTTGATCACGTCCGGGCCGGTGATGAACATCTGGCTGGTCTCGTCGACCATCACGACGAAGTCGGTCAGCGCCGGGGAGTAGACGTGGCCACCGGCAGCAGCGCCCATGATGAGCGAGATCTGCGGGATCACACCCGAGGCCTGCACATTGCGGTGGAAGATCTCCCCGTACAGGCCGAGCGAGACCACGCCCTCCTGGATACGGGCGCCGGCGCCCTCATTGATGCCGACCAGCGGCCGGCCGGTCTTGACGGCCAGATCCATGACCTTGACGATCTTCTCGCCGTAGACCTCACCCAGCGATCCGCCGAAGACCGAGGCGTCCTGGGAGAAGATGCAGACGTCACGACCGTCGATGGTGCCGTAGCCGGTGACCACACCGTCGCCGAGCGGGCGGTTGTTCTCCAGCCCGAAATTGACGCTGCGGTGCCGGGCCAGGGCATCCATCTCGACGAACGAACCCTCGTCCAACAGGGCCAGGATGCGCTCGCGGGCGGTCATCTTGCCCTTGGCGTGCACCTTGTCGACCGCGCCCTCACCCATCGGGTGCTTGGCCTCTTCCAGCCGATTACGCAGATCAGCCAGCTTCCCGGCGGTGGTGTGGATATCGGGGGCCTCTGCCGAATCCGGCGAAGGCTGCTGCTGGACACTCGTCATGTCCCGGAGTGTAACCAGTGACAAGCCTGCGCGGAATTCCAGAGGGTACTACCGATCAGTACCCTTATTGACTGCTCGCCAGCAGAAAGTCCCTGGTGAAGTGCCATAATAGCCGGGTCGTTATCGCTGGAATCGGCCTCGAATCCTCATCGATTCCGCAGCCGGGCCAGTACCCGGTCCAGGGCCGCCACCGCCTCCTCGAGCTCGGCGGCGGTGACCGTCAGCGGTGGCCGGAACCGGATGCCCCGCTCACCGGTGCCGAGCAGCAGCACCCGCTCCCGCTCCCGCGCCTCGGTGAGCACGGCATCGCGCAACTCCGCGGATTCCACTGTCACCGCGCACATCAGTCCGCGACCGCGCGGATCGGTGAGGTTGTCATAACGCCGCGCCAGATCCCGCAGCCGATCGAGCAGCAGCTCACCGAGGTCGCGTGCGCGTTCGTCGAGCCGGTCGGACTCGATCACCTCGAGGATGCGCCGCGCGCGGACCATATCGGTGAGGTTGCCGCCCCAGGTGGAATTGAGCCGGGAACTCACCTCGAACACATTGCCGGGGACCTCGTCGACGCGACCGCCCGCCATGATCCCGCACACCTGGGTCTTCTTCCCGAAGGCGACCACATCCGGTTGCAGGCCGAGCTGCCGATACGCCCAGATCGTGCCCGTCATCCCCACTCCGGTCTGCACCTCGTCCACGATGAACAGCGCGTCGTTGTCGAGGCACAGTTGCTGCATCCGCTGCAGGAATTCCGGGCGCAGATGCCGATCGCCGCCCTCGCCCTGAATCGGCTCGGCGATGAAACAGGCGATGTCGTGCGGATTCTCGGCGAAGGCCGCCCGGGCCTGGGCGAGCGCCCGGGATTCGGCGGCCTCGATATCGACGCCCGGGCGCAGATACGGCGAATTGATCCGTGGCCAGTCGAATGTCGGGAAGCGATCGGTCTTGATCGGATCGGTATTGGTCAGCGACATGGTGTAGCCGGTGCGGCCGTGGAACGCGCCGGTGAGATGCAGCACCTTCGTGCCGAACCCGGCAGTGATGTCGGTGCCGTGCCCAGCGGTGCGGCCATGTAGTTCGTTGTGCCGGCTCTTCCAATCGAAGGCCACCTTGAGCGCGTTCTCTACCGCGAGCGCGCCGCCGTCGATGAAGAACAGATGCGGCAGCGCCGGGTCACCGAGGACGCGCGCGAAGGTATCGACAAAACGCGCCATCTCGACCGTATAGATATCGGAATTACTGGGTTTGTTCAGCGCGGCCGTCACCAGTTCGACGCGGAACGATTCGTCGTCGGCCAGTGCCGGATGGTTCATGCCCAGCGCCGAGGAGGCGAAGAAGCCGAACATATCGAGGTAGGCCGTTCCGTCACGTGCGTCGACCAGTCGTCGGCCCTGCGATTTCCGCAGGTCGAGCACCAGGTCGAAGCCGTCGGCGAGAATGTGGCCGGACAGGATCTCGTGTACGCGCGAGGCTGCGAGCGACGCCGGATTCGTAACCACCGCGTCGGTCGTACCGGGACGTTCCAGTTCGAGGGTCACCCTCGAAGGATACGTAAATATTTATGTATTCACTACGAACTATCGTATAAATTACGATCAGGTCTCATTGGTCGTAGAATGTCTGCAGAATGATGGTGCTTCGGGTTCTGACGTTGGCGGTGGCGCGGATCTCGGCCAGCAACTGTTCGAGATGCCGTGGGGAAGCAACCCGGACGAGCAGCATGTAGCTCTCCTCCCCCGCCACCGAATGACACTCCTCGATGCCGGGGATGTGCTGCAACAGCGCCGGAGCGTCATCGGGCTGCGACGGGTCGAGAGGAGTGATCGCGACATATGCCGACAGCATCTGCCCCAGCGCCTCCGGATCGACCTTCGCGGAGTAACCCCGGATCACACCGCGCGCCTCGAGCCGGCGAACTCGCGATTGCACCGCCGACACCGAGAGGCTGGCTTTCTCCGCGAGATTGGACAGTGTGGCACGGCCGTCGGCCATCAATTCGCGGATCAGGAGCCGATCGATATCGTCCAGAACAGGTTTCGCAGGTGCATCCGCCATCAGCGAAGGCTAACCCAGTGCGCGGCAGCCGTGGCCGAAACCGATTCCTCCCTGGTCCGAAGTCCCCGAAGCAAACCCGATGCCGATCCCGGAAACGGAGCCGCACATGACATCCGCCCCCGCCCTGCCCAGCACCGGCGAACTGCGCGACCGCCTGGCGCAGCGCTTGCTCGAACTCGGCGCCGGCACCGTGGAATCCGGCGATCTCCCCGTGCGCAGCCCGATCACCGGTACGGTACTGACACATCTGCGTGCCAGTACCGAACTCGATGTGATGTACGCGATCGACAAGGCACACAACGCCTTTCGATCATGGCGCACGGTGCCGGCGCCCCGGCGCGCGGCGGTGGTGCGCCGGCTCGGGCAATTACTCACCGACGATATCGACGCACTGGCCGAACTGGTGACGCTGGAAGCGGGCAAGATCGGCGCCGAGGCGCGCGGCGAAGTGCAGGAGATGATCGACGTCTGCGAATTCGCCGTCGGCCTGTCCCGCCAGCTCTACGGCCGCACCATGGCGTCCGAGCGGGCCGGCCACCGATTGATGGAGACCTGGCATCCGCTCGGCGTGGTGGGCGTGATCTCGGCCTTCAACTTCCCGGTCGCGGTGTGGTCGTGGAACACCGCGATCGCGCTGGTCTGCGGAGATACCGTGGTGTGGAAGCCGTCCCAGACCACGCCTTCCACCGCACTCGCCTGTCATACGCTGTTGCGCCGGGCCGCCGCCGATGTCGGGATGGATCCGGAGATCCATCAGCTCGTCCAGGGTGGGACCGAGGTCGGCGGACTGCTCGTCGACGACGAACGGGTCGCGCTGCTCAGCGCCACCGGCTCGGTACGGATGGGCCGCACGGTGGCACCGCGGGTCGCCGCGCGCTTCGGCCGGTGCCTGCTCGAGCTGGGCGGTAACAACGGCGCCGTGGTCACCCAATCCGCTGATCTCGAACTCACCACGCGCGCTGTCGTTTTCGCGGCGGCGGGCACCGCCGGGCAGCGCTGCACCACACTGCGGCGGGTGATCGCGCACGTGGATATCGCGGGGCCCCTGCTGGATCGGATGAGTGTCGCGTACAGCCAACTGCCCGTGGGCAATCCACTCGACGATCGGGTGCTGGTAGGACCCCTGATCGACGGGCGCGCGCACGCCGCGATGCGCTCGGCGATCGATCGGGCGATCGACGACGGTGGCGAATTGATCTGCGGCGGTGAGCGCGTCGACGTCGGCGATCCCGATTCCTACTATGTGCGCCCGGCGATCGTCCGGATGCCCGCGCAGACCGCGGTGGTGCGCGAGGAGACCTTCGCACCGATCCTCTATGTCATGACCTACCACGATCTCGATGCCGCGATCGAATTGCACAACGCGGTGCCGCAGGGACTGTCATCGGCGATCTTCACCGGTGACCAGCGCGAGGCCGAACGTTTCCTGGCCGCCGACGGCTCCGATTGCGGTATCGCCAACGTGAATATCGGGACCTCGGGCGCGGAGATCGGCGGTGCGTTCGGCGGTGAGAAACAGACCGGCGGCGGGCGCGAATCGGGCTCGGATTCCTGGAAGGCCTATATGCGCCGGGCCACCAATACCGTCAACTACTCCGCCGAACTGCCACTGGCCCAGGGCATTCGGTTCGGCTGACGCTCAGCGGCCCGGCCCGCGAGTGATGGAGCGGACCTGTTCCTCGTAGGCCGCCCGCATCGCGGAGTCGCCCGGATGCAGGGCGCGGTCGCCGTCGAACAGACCGCGCACCATCCGCACGATCGATTCCGGGGCGGCGGCCAGCGCGATGTCCACAGGGTCCAGATACTGCGGCACGGTCACTTCGGCACGGCGGGTTCGGCAGGTCCGGACGACGGCCGTGGCCACATCGGCCGGCTCGACGGTGGGCAGGCCGTGGCCCAGGGTGAGTCCCGACGACAGCCGGGTGCGCACCGCGGCGGGCAGCACACAACTCACGCTGACCCCGGATTCGGCGAATTCCAGCCGGGTCGCGGCCGATAAACCGACCGCGGCGAATTTGCTGGCGTTGTAGATGGCGAGACCGGGCAGCGGAATCTTGCCCGCCAGCGAGGCGATGTTGACGATGTGCCCACGCCCGCGCTCGATCATGGCCGGTGCGACCGCGCGCATACCGTGCACGAGTCCCCAGACGTTCACGTCGATCGTGGTGTGCCCCACCGCATCCGGTTCGGTGAGGAACGGCCCGGCGGGCATGACACCCGCATTGTTGACCAGGATGTCGACCCGGTCCAGCTCGGCGACGACCTCATCCCACTGTTCGCGCACCCGGACGTCGAGTTCTACCGCGCGGGCGCCCAGCGCCGCGGCGGCCGACTGCGCGGCGACACCGTCCACATCGGCGATGACGACCCGGGATCCCCTGTGCGCGAACATTTCCGCGGTGGCGCGGCCGATTCCACGACCCGCGCCGGTGACCAGCACGCGGGCTCCGTTGAGATCGATCCTGGGATAATCGGGTCCGAGAAACCTCATGAAAACTCACTCCGTTCCATCTCGCGGCGGGTGCTGCGCAGACTGTGTTCGAAGGTCTCGGCACGGCGTCGGCCGTCCATGAAATTCGGGCCCATGACCGCCAGATCCCCGGCGGTCACGGCCAGATGCAGGACCCGGGCGCCGGCCGCCCGGATCGCGGCGATCTCGGCGTCGAGCTGCGCGCTCATCGGCCGCCGCAGCCGGCGTTCGAGCCAGTGGCCGGGGTCGCGGGCCGGTATCGGACGCGCGGAGGCCATCGGCGTGAGAACCACCAGTTCGTCCAGCGCCAGCGGTTCGAGGAGATCCACCGAGGCGGTGGAGGCGGCGCCGCCGTCGATGTAACGGCGCCCGCCGATCGAGACCGGCGGGAACCAGCCCGGCACCGCCCACGACGCGCGCAATGCCTCACCGACCGTCGCGGACGGCGCACCCGGTGAGCCGAATGCCACCCGGCGGCCGGAGTCGTAGTCCATGGCCACCAGCCAGGCCGCCGGATGCTCGGGCCGGGCCCGCTCCGCGTGCAGATCGGCGGCCAGCCGCTGCAACCAGTCGGCGTCGCCGCCGCCGACGGGCAGTAGACGACTGCCGGCGGTCAGCACCGATTGGCGAGAGCTGTTGCCGCACAATGCCATTCGAGGCGCACCCAGGCGCGGGCGCGGCAACGGCGGGAAGCGGGCGGGGGTCGCCGCCATATGCCGGATCAGGACCGGGTCGGCGACGGTTCCACGTTGCATGGCGACCAGCTCGTCGACCGAGACGCCCGCGGCCAGCATCGTCACCATTTCCGCGCCGACCGTACCGCCGCAGCCGATCGCCAGGCCGCGCCGTTGCGGCATATTACTGTTACCCATAGTTTCAAACACTAGCCGAGGTCCGATCGGCGGCACGGCCGTCCGGGAAACCTCATCGCCACGGCATCCCGATCGACCGATCCACATCGGTGACGGGCACCGGTACCAGTTCCAGCAGCAGGGCGCCGGGCGGCACGGGCGGATGTTCCGGGTCCCGGGCCCGCATGGGATCGGAGGGGATCTCGGTAACCGGTTCAGGGCTGTCACGCATGGTCGGTCCTGTTTCTCGGGACACCCGCACCCGGTCGCAGCGACGCCCGGGCTGCGCGATTGTCGGTCATCGTTGCTCCTGTCGTCCGAACTCCGGGAGCGTGATCTCGGCCGGGGCCCAGCCTAACCATCGCAGGCACGGCCGCCACGTAGCGAGACGCGTTCGTGTCGGTGCCGGGGTGCAGACTGAATTCATGCAGCAGTTCGCCCGCGCGACCCAGGAGTGGTTCGACGGTGCGTTCCCGGGGCCCACGGCCGCCCAGCTGGGCGCGTGGCAGGCGATCGCCGCGGGGGAACATACGCTGGTCGTCGCCCCGACCGGGTCGGGCAAGACGTTATCCGCCTTCCTGTGGGCCATCGACCGGCTCGCGAACCGCGAACCGCCGGACGGGCCGCCGCGAACATCGGTGCTCTACATCTCCCCGCTGAAAGCGCTGGCGGTCGACGTCGAACGCAATCTGCGAGCGCCGCTGGTCGGCATCACCCGGACCGCCGCCAGGCTGGGCGCGGCCGCGCCGGACATCACCGTGGGCGTCCGCTCCGGTGACACCACCGCGGCCGAGCGCCGCACGATGGCGCGCAAACCTCCCGACATCCTGATCACCACCCCGGAGTCGCTGTATCTGATACTCACCTCGGCGGCACGCGAAACGCTGTCGGAGGTGGGCACGGTGATCGTGGACGAGGTGCACGCGATCGCGGGGTCCAAGCGGGGCGCACATCTGGCACTGTCGCTGGCCCGGCTGGATCAGCTCACCGAACGCCCGGCGCAGCGCATCGGACTGTCGGCCACGGTGCGCCCACCCGATGCGGTGGGCCGTTTCCTGGTCGGGACGGCGCCGATCACCATCGTGGCGCCGCCTGCGCCGAAAACCTTCGACCTGTCGGTGCGGGTTCCGGTCGCGGATATGACCGAGCCAGGCGAATCCGATCAGCCCGGCTCGATCTGGCCACATGTGGATGCCGCGATCGTCGATCTGGTGCTGGCACATCGTTCCTCGATCGTGTTCGCGAATTCCCGCCGGCTCGCCGAGCGGCTCACCGCACGCCTGAACGAGGAATACGCCGAGCGGATCGCCGAACCGGATTCCGCCGCAATTGATTCCACCGCGGCGGTGCGACCGGTATCGAAGGAACACGCCCCGCCCGCGCAGCTCGGGTCGACCACCGAGGTCGTTCACGGCGCGGCGCCGCTGCTCGCGCGGGCGCATCACGGATCGGTGAGCAAGGAACAGCGCGCGATCATCGAGGACGATCTCAAAAGCGGGCGGTTGCGCTGCGTAGTCGCCACCAGCAGCCTCGAACTCGGCATTGATATGGGTGCGGTGGATCTGGTGGTCCAGGTCGAGGCGCCACCGTCGGTGGCCGGTGGGCTGCAGCGCGTCGGCCGGGCCGGGCATCAGGTGGGCGAGATCTCGCGGGGGGTCATCTTCCCCAAGCACCGCACCGACGTCGTGCACTGCGCGGTGGCCTCGATGCGGATGACGGCGGGGCAGATCGAGGAGTTGCGAATTCCGGCCCATCCCCTCGACATCCTCGCGCAGCAGACGGTCGCGGCCTGCGCGCTGGAGCCGATCGATGTCGATGAATGGTTCGACACCGTCCGGGGCACAGGAAGTTTCTCCTCCCTGCCGCGCTCCGCGTATGACTCCGTCCTGGATCTGCTGTCCGGCCGATATCCCTCCGACGAATTCGCCGAACTCCGGCCAAGAGTGGTGTGGGATCGCGATGCGGGCACGCTGACCGGGCGGCCCGGCGCCCAGCGGCTCGCGGTCACCTCGGGCGGCGCGATTCCGGACCGCGGTCTCTTCCCGGTGTTCATGGTCGGCGAGAAGGCCTCTCGGGTAGGCGAACTCGACGAGGAGATGGTCTACGAATCCCGCGTCGGCGACGTATTCGCACTGGGCGCCACCAGCTGGCGGATCGAGGACATCACCCATGATCGGGTGCTGGTCTCCCCCGCCTTCGGCCTGCCCGGCCGGTTGCCGTTCTGGCACGGCGATTCCCTGGGCCGCCCGGCCGAATTGGGCGCGGCCCTGGGCGAATTCGTCCGCACGGCGGGTAAGGCGGTCGAGCGGGCTCCGGAGTTGGTGGAACTCGAACAGATCGTGCATGCCGCCGGACTCGATGATTTCGCCACCGCGAATCTGGTGTCGTTGCTGGCCGAACAGCGGCAGGCCACCGGACATCTGCCCACCGACCGCACGCTGCTGGTCGAACGATTTCGCGATGAGCTCGGTGACTGGCGGCTGATCCTGCACTCGCCCTACGGCCTTCCCGTGCACGCTCCGTGGGCGCTGGCGGTGGGGGCACGGCTACGCGAGCGATTCGGCGTCGATGCCGCACCCATCGCATCCGATGACGGGATCGTGGTCCGGCTGCCCGACACCACCGACGATCCCCCCGGTGCCGAACTGTTCGTCTTCGAGCCCGACGAGATCGACGAGGCGGTCACCGAGCAGGTGGGCGGTTCCGCGCTGTTCGCCTCCCGCTTCCGCGAATGCGCGGCCCGCGCGCTGTTGCTGCCGCGCCGGGATCCGGGACGGCGCGCACCGCTGTGGCAGCAGCGCCAGCGCGCCGCGCAATTACTCGATGTGGCAAGGAAATTCCCGGACTTCCCGATTCTGCTGGAGACGGTGCGCGAATGCCTGCGCGATGTCTACGATCTGCCGGCGCTGCACGATCTGCTGACGAATATCGCGCGCCGCAAACTGCGGCTGGTCGAGGTGGAAACCGCGACTCCCTCACCGTTCGCCAATGCGTTGCTGTTCGACTACATCGGCCAATTCATGTACGAGGGCGACAGCCCGCTCGCCGAGCGCCGCGCGGCCGCACTGTCACTGGATTCGAGTCTGCTGGCCGAACTGCTGGGCCGGGTCGAGCTGCGCGAACTGCTCGACACCACGGTCATCGAACAGCTCGAGCGCGAACTGCAACGGCTCACGCCCGAACGCCATGCCCGCGATGCCGAGGGCCTCGCCGATCTGCTGCGACTGCTCGGGCCGCTCACCGCGGACGAGGCAGCGGCGCGCTGCACCGACGATCCCGTTCCGTGGTTCGCGGAACTGGCGCGGGCCAAACGCGCACTCGAGGTCTCCTTCGCAGGATCGCAGTGGTGGGCGGCGGTGGAGGATGCCGCCAGATTGCGTGACGCCCTCGGGGTTCCGCTGCCGATCGGCACCCCGGCGGCGTTCATCGAACCGGTACCCGATCCGCTCGGTGATCTCGTCGGCCGTTACGCCCGCACGCACGCACCCTTCGCCCTCGACGCGCTCGCTCGCCGGTTCGGTATCGGCACCGCCGTGGCGGCCACCGCACTGTACCGGCTCGGGGCCGAAAAGCGCGTCGTGGAGGGCGAATTCACGCCCGGATCGGCCGGTGCGGAGTGGTGCGACACCGAGGTGCTGCGGCGATTGCGGCGCCGTTCGCTCGCGGCCGCGCGCAAAGAGGTCGAGCCGGTGTCCACCGCCGCGTTCGGACGGTTCCTCCCGGCCTGGCAGCACATCGGCACCTCGCCCCTGCGCGGTGTGGACGGCGTCGCCACGGTCGTGGAACAGCTTGCGGGCGTACCGATCCCGGCCTCGGCCTGGGAATCGCTGATCCTCCCGTCCCGGGTGCGCGACTACACACCGGCCATGCTCGACGAACTGACCGCGACCGGCGAGGTGATCTGGTCCGGTCACGGTTCCCTGACCGCCAAGGACGGCTGGATCGCGTTGCACCCGGCCGATCAGGCACCCGTGACGCTGGCCCCCGTCCAGCAGATCGACTTCACCGATACCCAGCTCCGGCTGCTCGCCGCGTGGGGCGCGGATCCGGCGGCCCTGTCGTCGGCCGCGGCCGACGACGCGAGTCCACAGCCGACGGCGGGCGGTGCCTACTTCTTCCGCCAATTGTCCGATGCCACCGGACTTCTGGACGACACAGCGGTGGCGGCGGCCCTGTGGGAACTGGTGTGGGCAGGTTACGTCAGCGGCGACACCTTCGCACCGGTCCGGGCCCGGCTGTCGGGCACTTCCCGCAGTACCACCACACATCGCTCACCGCGGCGCACCCCGCGCGGACGCATGTACCTCCCGCGTCCGGCCGTGCCGACGCGATCCGGCCCGCCGGCCGTGGCCGGACGCTGGTCACTGCTGCCACCTCGATCGGCCGACAATACGATTCGCGCGCACGCCACCGCCGATCTGCTGCTGGAACGCTACGGCGTGCTGACCCGCGGTTCGGTCCAGAGTGAGGATGTCGCGGGCGGGTTCGCGCTGATGTACCGGGTACTCACGGAATTCGAGGACCGGGGCCGGTGCCGGCGCGGCTACTTCATCGACACCCTGGGCGGTGCGCAGTTCTCCAGCACCGATGTGGTCGATCGCCTGCGCTCGTTCGATACCGAGCGGGGCGGTGAACCCCACACCCTGGCGCTCGCGGCGTGCGATCCCGCCAACCCGTACGGCGCGGCACTGCCGTGGCCGAAGTCGTCGATCGAGGGCGCCGGGCATCGGCCGGGCCGTAAGGCGGGCGCGCTGGTGGTGCTGGCCGATGGCGAGCCGGCCCTCTACCTGGAGCGTGGCGGCAAGACACTGCTCACTTTCACCGAGGATCCCGAGGTGCGCACCCGGGCGGCGACCGCCCTGGCCGCACTCGTCCACGACCGGCGCATCGACTCACTGGTCGTCGAGCGGGTCGATGGAGAATCCGTGCACGGCAACACCTTTGCCAACTTCCTCACTGCGGCCGGATTCAACACCACCCCCCGGGGTTTCCGGCTGCGGAGCCGCCCGTGACGGCCGCGGGCTGTCAAGAACGGGACAGTCGGGGTGTCGTCCGGCGCCCGCGTACGGGAGGGTGAGCGGCCGTGCCGGAGGGCGACACCGTCTATCGGACAACGGCGCGACTGCGGACCGCGCTGACAGGAAAGACTCTGACCCGCAGCGATTTCCGCGTTCCACGCTATGCCACACTCGATCTGCGTGATCGCAGGATCGACAGCGTCGGCAGCTACGGAAAACATCTGTTCGTGCGCACCGAGACGCTCAGCATCCACACCCATCTGAAGATGGAGGGCAGCTGGCGGATCTACCGGCCGGGTGCACGGTGGACGGAACCGGGATTCACCGCCCGGTTGATTCTCGGCACGGCGGACGCCGAAGTGGTCGGGTTCTCGCTGGGAACGGTGGAGGTGCTGCCCCGCGCCGACGAGCACACGGCCACCGACCATCTCGGCCCGGATCTCCTGGGGCCGAATTGGGATGCCGCCGAGGCGGTCCGGCGCCTGAGTGCCCATCCGGAGCAACCCATCGGCCTGGCACTGCTCGATCAGGTGAACCTGGCCGGGATAGGCAATATCTACCGCAGCGAGATCTGCTATCTGCGCCGGATCCATCCGGCCACCCCGGTCGCGGCCGTGGATCTGCCGCGGTTGGTGGACGAGGCCCACCGAGTGCTCACCGAGGCCGCCCTCGAACCGCCGTGGCGGGCGCTGGCGTACGGGCGGCAGCGCAGGCCGTGCCGGCGCTGCGGCACCGCCATGGTTGTCCATCTGCTCGGTGACCCTGCCACCCCGAACCGCGAGCGCGGCATCTATTTCTGCCCGCGTTGCCAGCCGCCACCGGAGTAGCGGCCGGCGCGTCCGGTCTTCGAATCGTTACCGGAATCTGTTGCTAGTTGACCGAATTGGCCAGCTGGTCGGCGTAGGGGGCGATGAACTTGCCCACGACGGGAAGTTCGACACGGGCGCCACCGGAGTTGTTGGCCGCGACCATGGCCATGATCCAGATGACGAGGGCGAATACCCCGACCACCAGGCTCACGAGGCTGAACAGGATCCCCACCGTGCCCAGCAGGGCGGCGAGGAAGCTCAGCACGATATTGACGACGGTGACCGCGCCGAAGAAGATAATCGACTGCGACGCATGGAATTTCACATCGGGATCGTTCTTTCCGACGAACAGGAAGATGATTCCGGTGAGCCATCCCAGAACATAGGACAGAATCGCACTGGTCTTCTTGTCCAGGCCACCCGCGGGCGACTGCCCGCCCGGTTGACCACCGGAGGGATAGGGCTGCTGGTGCTCGGGAGGTTCATAAGACGTCATGATTTGCTTTCATGTTCACCGGGCATGCTGACCCAGGAATTATGTCCCATTCGTACCGAAACCGCGATGGCTTTGCCCGGTGGCACCACGGTTCGTGACCCGGCCGCTATCCCCGGCCCGGGATCGTAATCTCCTACGGCACCGAAACTTCCGATGCGGCCTCAGCCGGCCGTCGGTGCGATTCGCGCGCGCAGCCCCTCGGCGAAGGCGCGAGCCGCTTCGAGATCGGCGGCGCCGGGCCGCCCCTTCCGGATACCGCCCACGAGTTTGAACGGGAACCAGGTGTCGTACGCGCGACATCCGAAGGTATCGACCACCTCGAACCCCTTGCCCTCGAGCAGTCGCGCGAACGCGCGGGTGTAGCGCCGGAACGGCGGCTCGGGCAGCCCGCTGGTGGCGAAGACGAAGGCCGCGCGCTGCTGCCCCGGTGGCAGCGAGCCGGCGAATTCACGCAGGCGCGGATGGAAGTTCATAGTGAAAATCCCCGATCCGAACCCCACCAGGTCACAGGTCGCGAGTTCATCCGCCGTCACCTCCCGGGGTTCGACGACACGGGCCCCCAGCACCTCGGCCATAACGTCGGCGACCCGCTCGGTGTTGCCGTGCGAGACAGAGGTGCACACAATCAGTGACTTCAAGATGATGCTCCTTCGATTCCGAGTATTCGGCCGTAACCGCCGGACCCCACCGCAGGCCCCCAGCACGAGGGTAGTCAGTGCCGCCGGACCCCGCCGGTACGCAATATTTGCCGATGAATAGCTGACATTTCTTCCGTCGGCTAACGTTTCGGCCCGCCGAGCCGACATAGGGGCGACAACTTTCGCCACGGGTCCGGGAGCAGGCCAGATGACATATGCGAGCACTACGGTGCGGCGTGGCACGCGCTTGGCCACCCAACTCGTGATCGCGGCCCTCGCCATCGCGGCCACCGTGCTCTTCAGCAACGCGCTACAGCATTCGGCATCCAGTACCAGCCGCACCGGACACGAATCCTCGCCGCCCACATCCGCGCCGCCCGGACCCGCCGATCCCGCCTCGGTGTTGCGTTAGGGCGGGGCGGCGAGCCCAGGGTATCGGCTGGGTCTGCGGCAGCGGAAATATCGGCTAGGTCTGCGGCAGCGGAACCGGCTCGAGGATTTCCGGCCGCGGTTCCGGCGCCGCGGCGCGCAACGCATCGGCCGATACGTCATCGGGCTGGGTCTGGGACCGCACTTCGGCCTCGACGCGGGCCACGAACGTACTCACCTCGCGCCGGATCTGCTCGGCATCCCAGCCCAGCACCGGCGCCACCAGTCGCGCTACCTCCTCGGCGCATTCGGTGCCGCGATGGGAGTACTCGATGGAGACGCGGGTACGGCGGGCGAGGATATCGTCGAGATGCAACGCGCCCTCGGCCGCGGCCGCGTAGACCGCCTCCACCCGCAGATAGCTCGGTGCCTCGGTAATCGGTTGCAGCAGTTCGGGTTTCCCCTCGGCCAGATCGAGTACGTCGGTGACCAGCGCACCGTAGCGATTGAGCAGGTGTTCGATGCGGTACGGGTGCACACCGTAGGTCTGCGCCAGCTGCGGAGTCTGGTTGAGCAGGGCGAAGTAGCCGTCGGCGCCCAGCAGCGGCACCTTGTCGGTGATCGAGGGCGAGACCCGTTGCGGAATATCGCGGGCCGCCGCGTCGACCGCGTCGTAGGCCATCACCCGGTAGGTCGTGTACTTACCTCCCGCGATGGCGACCAGTCCCGGGGCGATCCGCGCCACCGCGTGCTCCCGCGACAGTTTCGAGGTCTCATCGCTCTCGCCGGCCAGCAGCGGCCGCAGTCCCGCGTACACCCCCTGGATATCGTCCTGGGTGAGCGGGGTGACCAGGACCTCGTTGATCCGGTCGAGCAGATAGTCGATATCGGCCTTGGTGGCGGCCGGATGGGCCAGGTCGAGATTCCAGTCGGTGTCGGTGGTGCCGATGATCCAGTGGTTGCTTCCCCACGGGATCACGAACAGCACCGAGGTCCGCGTACGCAGGATCAGGGCCGCGTCGCTGGTGATCCGGTCGCGCGGCACCACGATATGCACGCCCTTGGACGCGCGCACATGGAATCGGCCGCGCACATGCGACAGCGCCTGCAGTTCGTCGGTCCACACGCCCGTCGCGTTGATCACCACATGGCCGCGGACGTCGGTGGTACGCCCGTCCTCACTGTCGCGCACCTTGACCCCGACCACCCGGTCGGCCTCCCGCAGGAAATCGACGACCTGGGTCGAGGTCCGGATCACCGCGCCGTAGTGGGCGGCGGTACGGGCCACCGTCATGGTGTGACGGGCGTCGTCGACGACGGTGTCGTAGTACGTGACACCGCCGATCAGCGCATCGCGGCGCACGCCGGGAGCCAGTCGCAGCGCACCGGAACGAGTCACATGATGTTGTCCAGGAACGGATTTCGCACCGCCCAAGGAGTCGTAGAGCATCAGCCCGGAGGCGACGTACGGACGTTCCCACCCCCGATGAGTGAGCGGATAGAGGAAACGCAGCGGCTTCACCAGATGCGGAGCCAGCGTCTTCAGGCTCAGCTCCCGCTCCCGCAGCGCCTCCCGGACCAGGCCGAAGTCCAATTGCTCCAGGTACCGCAGGCCGCCGTGGAACATCTTCGACGAACGGCTCGAGGTGCCCGAGGCCAGATCACGCGCCTCCACCAGAGCCACGTCCAGGCCACGCGTGGCGGCATCCAGGGCGATGCCCGCGCCGACCACACCGCCACCGATCACGATTACATCGAAATGCTTGGTGCCCAGAGCATCCCAGGTCGCCACGCGCTGCTCGGGGCCCAGCTCGCCGGTGTGCTGACCGTGTGATTTCTCGTTCATCGCCTCGACTTCCTCCGCACTGTTTCGGTGGGATCGTCCTGCGCTACTCGTCGGTAATCGGCTTCCACCCTAGTCCACCAGCGGTGCGGCGGCGATGTGATGCGCAGCGCGCGGCAGGTTTAGTAGCCTGCACAGATGCGACGCTTCGTGGCCGCCATTGATCAGGGGACAACCTCGAGCCGATGCATCGTGTTCGACCGTTCCGGCCGCATCGCCGGACTGGCCCAACGCGAGCACGAGCAGTTGTTCCCGCATCCGGGCTGGGTCGAGCATGACCCGGAAGCCATTTGGCGCAACACCGAATACGTCATCGAGGCGGCGCTGGACGCGGCCGATGCGAGCGCGGCCGATATCGCCGCGGTGGGCGTCACCAATCAGCGCGAGACCACGGTGGTCTGGGATCGCGCCACCGGCGCGCCCATCGCCAACGCGATCGTCTGGCAGGACACCCGCACCGCGAATTTGTGTGAACGACTGGCCGGGGAGGCCGGCGCCGCCCGCTACGCCGACCGGACCGGACTGCCGCTGAGCACCTATTTCTCCGGGCCGAAACTGCGCTGGCTCCTCGACGAGGTCGAGGGCGCGCGGGACCGGGCCGAGGCCGGCGAGCTGTGCTTCGGCACCATGGACAGCTGGATTCTCTGGAAACTCACCGGCCGTCACCTCACCGACGTCACCAATGCCTCGCGCACGATGTTGATGAACCTGCATACCCTGCAGTGGGATTCGGATATCTGCGCGGAATTCGACATCCCCGTCTCACTGCTGCCGCAGATCCGCAGTTCCTCGGAGATCTACGCCGAGATCACCACCGGGCCGCTGACCGGCGTTCCGGTGGCCGGCATCCTCGGCGATCAGCAGGCGGCCACCTTCGGCCAGGCCTGCCTCATCCCCGGCGAGGCCAAGAACACCTACGGCACCGGCAATTTCATGTTGCTCAACATCGGCACCACCCCGGTGTTCAGCACACACGGTCTGCTCACCACGGTGTGTTATCGGCTCGGTGACCAGCCCGCGGTGTACGCGCTGGAGGGTTCGATCGCGGTCACCGGGTCCCTGGTGCAGTGGCTGCGCGACAATCTGGGCGTCATCGAATCGGCCGCGGAGATCGAACCGCTGGCGCGCAGTGTGGACGACAACGGCGGCACCTACATCGTCCCGGCGTTCTCCGGACTGTTCGCCCCGCGCTGGCGGCCGGACGCCCGCGGCGTGATCGCGGGCCTGACCCGCTTCGTCACCAAGGCACATCTGGCGCGAGCGGTGTTGGAGGCCACGGCATTTCAGACCCGCGAGGTGCTCGACGCGATGCGCGCCGACGCCGAGGATCTCGATGTCGAACTGACCACCCTGAAGGTCGACGGCGGCATGGTGGCGAACGAACTGCTCATGCAGTTCCAGGCCGATATCCTCGACGTCCCCGTGGTGCGGCCGGTCATCACCGAGACCACCGCCCTGGGCGCCGCCTACGCGGCCGGGTTGGCTGTGGGTTTCTGGTCGGGAACCGATGACATCCGCGCCAACTGGGCCGAGGACAAGGTGTGGCACCCGGCCATGCCGGACGATGAGCGCGTCCGGCGCTACGAGGAGTGGAACAAGGCGGTCGAACGCACCTACGGGTGGGCCGACTGACCCGCGCGGCCGGCCGCGACGGCCAGCCGATCGACCGCCTCGATCAGGGTGTCCCCATCGGAGGTGGTGAAGCACAGGCGCATCGAGCCGCGGTAGTTGCGCGACACCGCGAAAGCCGAACCGGGCACGTAGGCCACGCCCCCGTCGACCGCGCGCGGGAGCATTTCGACCGTATCGGTGCCGTCGGTGAAATCGACCCACACGAACATGCCGCCGGCCGCATCGGTGCTCACCACCCGGTCGCCGAAGCGATCACGCACCGCACCCACCAGCGCGGTGGCACGCTCGCCGTAGATACCGCGCACCTTGTCCAGATGAGCGCCCAGCCACCCCTCGTCGGCCAGCAGGTCCGCGGCGATCTGCTGGGTCAGCGCCGAACCGCACAGGTCCGCGCCCTGCTTCAGCAGCTCCACTCCGCGACATACCGCGTCCGGCGCGACCATCCAGCCCACGCGCAGCGTGGGAGCCAGGATCTTGGAGGCACTCGACAGCCGAATCACATTGGGCGAGTAGGACGCCACCGCATCGGGCGCGGGCCGGTCGAACCACAGTTCGCCATAGGGGTCGTCCTCCACGACCCAGAAGCCGTACCGCTCCGCGAGGGCCGCCAGCTCGCGCCGGCGCGCGGCACTCATCGTGACTCCGCGCGGATTGTGGAAGTTGCTGACGGTGTGAACCAGTGCGGGACGCTCACCGCGGGCCAGCAACTCCGCGAGCGCGTCCACACGCATCCCCTCGGCATCGAGCGCGATCGCCTCGATGCGCGCACCCGCGGCACGGAACACCTGCAGGGCCCCGACGTAGGCGGGATCCTCGACGACCACCAGGGCGCCCGGATCCAGCAGCACCTCGCCCAGCAGTGACAGGGCCTGCTGCGAGCCGTGCGTGACGAAGATCTCCGACAGCGGCACCGGACGGCCCAGCCGCGCGGACTCCCGCGCCGCCAGCACCTCGCGCAGCGGACCCCAGCCCGCGGACTCGGTGTACTGCAGCCGCGCCGGATCGGTGAGTGCCGACTCCGCCGCGCGGGCGATGGCATCGCGCGGCATCAACTGTTCGTCGGGCAGGCCGCCGGCCAGGCTGATGATGGCGGGCCGGGCGGTCAGCTCGAGCAGATCGCGAATCGCCGAACTCTGCAGACCGTCCAGCCGACGGGACAGGGGTGGAGTACTCGGCGACATGGATATACCTCCGGACGAAAGGGTGGTACCTCCACTTTCGCACAGAGCAATCCAGAATATGAACTTAGATTCTCATAGTGTGAGAATTGGAACTATTGAATCAGCTGGATGAGGTACCGGCCTCCCTGATTCACCGTGCCGATCAACTCCAGGTAGACCGCCCGCGAGTTGTCGGGATGATGCTCGGTGACCTCGACGCTGTACTGATTCGGCCCGGCCGACGCGATGCGCAGGCAGTAGGTCGTGCCCTGCGGCACGTGCTCGGCGATGGTTTTCTGCAGATCGGGCACCGGCTGAACGTTGGCATCGGGCGCCACGAAGGTGTGCGCCTTCTCGGCACTGCGTTCGGTGTAATACGCGTGCTCGTAGCCGAAGATCGCATTGGCCCCGCTGGAGGTATCACCGGGCCCGTTGCCATAGACGATGGAACCCTCGCTGCGGGCGACGCAGCCGCCGTCGGCGGCGTTCGTCGCCGGCGTCGGGGTCGGGTCGTCGCCACCACCGCGGGTCGCGAAGACGATCACGAGGACCAGTGCGACGACCAGCACGACCGCGGCACCGATGCCGCCGAACAGCACACCCCGGTTGCGGTGATGCTCCTCGGGATCAGGGCCGGGCGCCGGACGGGACGGGGCCAGTTTCTTGGCCAGTTCGTCGTCGTCCCACAGCGAACCGGAACCGGCCTTGGGCTCATTACCCGGGCGCGGAACGGCCAGCTTCTTCGCGAGTTCGTCGTCGTCCCACAGCGAGGCAGGCTTCTCCCGGGGCGGAGTCGGCGGGAATCCGGAATCGTCGGCGTTCCACCAGGAACCGTCATCGGTGTCGGCAGGAGCCGAGGAGCCCCTGGATCCGGAATCGGAGAAGCGAACCGTCTCGGGGCTCCGCGCGGGATTGGTCCCTCGCGACTGCTCGGGCGCGGGTGCACGACGTGTCTCCGGCGCGGGTGCCCGCGATGATTCCGGTGCCGTGGTCGAGTCCGGCGCTCGATACTGCGGCGGCGGCGGCGGGACGGGCGGCGCCGCGGGAGTGTCGGCCGGCTGCCAGCCGACGGTGGGACGATCGGGTTCCCCGACCGGCGACCAGCCGATCCCGGCGGAATCGCCTGTGGGCGAACCGAACTCAACCATCGGCGGCCCGAAATCGCCGGTGGGCGGACCGAAATCGTTCAGCGGTGGTCCGAACCCGGAGACCGGAGGGCCGAATTCCGAATCGCCCTCCCGGCTCTGGTCATCGCCGGAAGCCATCAACCCGTCCCTTCCCCGAGACACACGCGTGGGGCGGTCGCGAACGACCGCCCCACGCGTCGATTCAGCCTGCTGTCAGTACTGGACTGTGCCACCCCACTGTGTGGTCGCACCAGCGACATTCACAGTTTGCGGGGCGATATCACCCTGCGGGAGTCTACCAATCTGAGCCGCGGCATCCAGCGCGGCCGCACCACCGGGCTGCTGCTTGATCCAGCCTTCGACGGCCGCCTTGGCCGCATTGGGCTGGGTGGTGTCGATGTAGTTCTCCGACTTCAGATCGTCGAACCCGGTCGCGTGCGTATACGAGGTGACCTTGACCTTGTTGGCCTCGACGAACTCCACCGAGACACCCGCGTCACCCACACCGTTCGGGGTGTTGTACCCGACGGTGCCGACGTAACCGTCGAGGTTGCTGAAGTGGTGGGTGTTGGCGACATAGCCCGGCAGCAGACCGCCACCGTCGACATTGGCGCCGACCTCGGTGTGCGGGCCGTTCATCGCGACCACCGGCGCGGCCGGTGCGGACTGCAGGCTCGGCGAGGACCACTGTGCCCGCTCGGCGGAGTGGTCGCCGCCCTGCTGACCGCGCAGCGTGTCCAGCTGGTTGTTGTTCTGCTGCGGCAGCGGCCCATTCGGCGTGACCACCGATTGATCCGGCTGCTGTCCCGGCTTGAGCTGATCGGCCTGGTCGTTCGGGTTGTGCTGATCCGGGGTGACCGCGGGCGCGACCTGGTTGCCCTGACCCGGCACCGGCAGCGGCGCCACGCGCGGAGCGGTGACACCCGGCTGCGTCGGCGAGGTCTGGCCCGGCTTCGGGTTGTTCTGGTTGGGAGTCGTGACACCCGGCTGCGGGGTGGTCCCACCCGGCCGCGGGCTGGTGGTGCCCGGCTGCTGCCCCGGAGCAGTCACACCCGGCTGGGTGTTGCCGTCCTGCTGAGGACCGTTCTGATCGGTACCCGGCGTGTTCTGACCGTTCGGCGAACCGGTGTCGCCGTCCTGGGACGGTGTGTCGTCGGTGGCGCCCGGCTGGGCCGGAGTGGTCGGCACGCTCGGCTGATCCGCCGGCGCGGCGGCCGCTGTCCCCGATGCGAGGATGGTCGCCACAACGGCGGCGGTGGCCAGTGGCAACGACGTCGCGGCCAGCCCACGCTGCTGCGGCCGACCCTGCTTACGATGTTTCACTGTCTCGGAGTCCCTTTCCAGAGCTCGGACCTGCGATCGGCCCGGCTGTCGCCGTCCGATGAGACCGGCTCATCTATCCCTCATCGTTGTCCGGTCCGCACCCTGCTGCGGCCCGCGAACCGCCTGCGGATTCCCGGCCCGGAAAGATGAGTTCCCCCCGCACATGGACGCCGCCAACCGCCCGACAATGACATCTCAGCGGGAAGTGAACCATACGAACAGAATTCAGGCAACAGGGATGTTTCGCATCCCTGGGAAGGTCACACCAACGGGTGAAAACCCTGCATGACAAGGGGGTTGAGAGCTGTATTTTTGGCCTTCGCTTCGCTTCGGCGGGGGTTGGCGGCGCTGTGTTGGTCTGGCCTCGCTCCGCTCGGCCGGGGTTGGCGGCCCAGTGGTCTCGCCGTTCGGGTGCCGCTGCTTGCTCCTTCGTCGCGTACGCAGCGGCACCCGAACGGCGAGACGGCCGCCAACCCACCCGGGTAGCACTACCTCGGAAACGCTTTCAGCGTGCCGGGGCACGTCAAGCGAAAAAAGGGCGCCTATCCAGCACCGCTGCTTGCTCCTTCGTCGCCTACACAGCAGCACCCGAACAGCGAGACAGCCGCCGACCCACCCAGGGAGCACTACCCCCGAAATGCTTTCAGCGTGCCGGGTCGCCTCGTGTGCGCGATGTCGCCTTTTCGGGTGTTCTGTCCAGGGAGCTTCCGCGATGTGCCGGCTGAACGGACTCGCTACCCGGCCCGGAGTGGCGACGCTACCCACTCGACCCACCCGGCACGCCGAAAGCGTTTCCGGGGTAGATCCAGTGGGTGGTTCGCGGCCGTCTCGCCGATCGGTGCCCTTCGCGTACGCGACGAAGGAGCAAGCGACGGGTACCGATCGGCGAGACTCGGGGGCCGCGAACCCGCCGGAGCGAAGCGAAGGCCAATAATTCAGTCCAGGTCGTCGTGGCGCATCAGCTGGCGGGCCGCTTCGGTGACCGATCCGGACAGGGACGGGTACACCGAGAAGGTCTGCGCCAGATCGTTGACGGTGAGATTGTTCTGGACCGCGATCGCGATCGGCAGAATCAGTTCCGAGGCGATGGGGGCGACCACGACGCCGCCGATCACCACGCCGGTGGCCGGGCGGCAGAAGATCTTGACGAAACCGCGGCGCAGTCCCGACATCTTGGCGCGCGGGTTGGTGTTGAGCGGCAGCATCACCGTGCGGGCGGGGACCTCACCGTTGTCGATCGCGGTCTGACTGACGCCGACGGTCGCGATCTCGGGGCGGGTGAAGACCGCGGAGGCGACGGTCTTCAGACGGATCGGCTGCACTCCCTCACCGAGTGCGTGGTACATCGCGATCCGGCCCTGCATGGCCGCGACCGAGGCCAGCGGCAGCAGCCCGGTGCAGTCACCGGCGGCGTAGATACCGGGCACCCCGGTGCGTGAGACACGATCCACTCGCAGATATCCACCGCGGTCGAGTTCGATGCCGATCCGTTCCAGCCCCAGGTCGTGTGTATTGGGCGTGGACCCGACGGTCATCAGCGCATGGGTGCCGGTAACGGTGCGCCCGTCGGACATTTTCACCACGACGCCGTCGGCCGTGCGCTCGACGGCATCGGCGCGGGCCTGCTTCACCAGTTCCACACCGCGTTCGGTGAGAGCGTCCTCGAGTACCAGCGCGGCGTCGGCATCCTCACCGGGCATCATCCGGTCGCGGCTGGACACCAGCTTCACCTTGACGCCCATTTCGGTGTAGGCGGAGACGAATTCGGCGCCGGTGACACCCGATCCGACGACCACCAGTGTTTCCGGCAGTTCGCGGAGGTCGTAGAGCTGGCGCCAGGTGAGAATGCGCTCACCGTCCGGTTCGGCGCCGGGCAGCACCCGCGGAGCGGCGCCGGTGGCGATCAGCACCACCTCGGCCTCCATCACCCGTTCGGTGCCGTCGGTGAGGGTGGCGCGCACCAAATGGGTCGCCAGACCGGGAATCTGGTCGATCAGCCGGCCGCTGCCGTTGAGGATGGCCACACCGGCGGCCTGGAGTTTGGAGCGGATATCGGAGGACTGGGCCTGTGCCAGCGCCTTGACCCGCGAGTTGACCTCCGACAGCCGCACCTGGGCCTGCGCCATATGCACCGTGATGCCCAGATCGCGGGCTCTGCGCAGATCGGTGCGCACACCGGTCGAGGCGATGAAGGTCTTGGACGGAACACAATCCCACAGCACGCACGCGCCACCGATACCGTCGGAGTCGATCACCGTGACCGATGCCCCGTGCTGAGCCGCCACCAGCGCCGCCTCGTAGCCGGCAGGGCCGCCCCCGATGATTGCTATGCGGGCCATGTGTACCTCCGCTATCGAGTGCGTCCGGCCGGGATCTCCGGCACTGCCGTCAACGTTATCGGTCCTGATCCCCACAGTTTTGACCGCACCACGGGTGGGGTTGCGCGTGTCACCTTCTCGTAAATCGCCGGACATGTGCCGAGCCCGCGCGGACATCGTCGGCACCCGAACACGGCCGGTTCGAAACACGCCGTCCCTACATTCGATACTCTTGCCGGGTGCCGATATACGCCGCCTACGGATCCAATATGGCCCCGGAGCAGATGCTCAAGCGCTGTCCGCACTCCCCCGTCTATGGAACGGGCTGGTTGGAGGGGTGGCGCCTGACCTTCGCCGGCGATGACATCGGCTGGGAGGGCCCGCTGGCGACAGTGGTCGAGGATCCCGGTTCCCGGGTGTTCGTCGTGCTCTACGACGTCTCTCCCGACGACGAGGAGAGTCTCGATCGCTGGGAGGGTTCGGATTTCGGCATCCACAAGAAGATCCGCCTGCGGGTCTCGCCCAATTCGGGCACCGGCACCCAGCCGGTCTTGGCGTGGCTGTACGTCCTGGACGCCTACGAGGGCGGGCTGCCCTCGGCCCGCTATATCGGTGTGATCGCCGATGCGGCCGAAAAGGCCGGTGCCCCATCCGAATACGTACACGCACTGCGCACCCGCAACAGTCGCAATGTGGGGCCGGGCACCTTCGGCTCGATGTAGCCGATCGGCCCGCCGGATGTGCGGCGGGCCGATTCCGGCGCGGTGGAAGACCGGCCGGTCAGCGTGCTTGCAGGACCAGGTTGGTCATCACCCGGACGCCGGCCGCCAGCGCGCGCTCGTCGATATCGAAGGTCGGCTGGTGGATGTCGAGCTGCGGGCCCTCCCCCGACCACACGCCGAGGCGAGCCATCGCTCCCGGTACCTCCTCCAGATACCAGGAGAAATCCTCGCCACCGCCGGACTGCGGGGTATCCGACAGCGCGTCGGGGCCGAGGCCGAGAATCGCGTCCTCGAACATCCGGGTGCAGAATTCGTCGTTGACCACCGGCGGCACTCCACGCTTGTAGTTCAGCTGATACCGCACACCGGTCGGCGCGAGCAGGCCGTCGACGATCTCGCGGACCATCGGCTCGAGCAGGGACCAGGTGGCGTGATCGCCGGTGCGGACGGTTCCGGTGAGCATGCCCGTCTGCGGAATGGCATTGGGCGCCTTACCCGCCGATACCGCACCCCACACCATGACCGTGCTGGTCCGCGGATCGATGCGACGACTCAGCAGACCGGGCAGTCCGGTGATGACGGTGCCGATGGCGTAGACCAGATCGCTGGTGAGATGCGGTCGCGAGGTATGCCCGCCCGGTGAGTCCAGTACCAGTTCGACGGTGTCGGCGGCGGAGGTGATAGCGCCGACCCGCACACCGATCCGGCCGGCCTCGAGTCGCGGATCGCAGTGCAGTGCGAAGACCCGCGAGACACCGTCCATCGCGCCCGCGGCGACCATATTGATGGCGCCACCCGGCATGACCTCCTCCGCGTGCTGGAATACCAGCCGCACACCCACCGGCAGCTCGTCGAGTTCGGCCAGTGCCAGGCAGGTGCCGAGCAGGATCGCGGTGTGCGCGTCGTGGCCGCAGGCATGCGACACCCCGGGCACGGTCGAGGCGAAGGGGCGGCCCGTGTACTCCTGCAACGGCAGCGCGTCCATATCGGCACGCAGCGCCAGCCGCGGACCGGACGGGCCGATATCGCAGATCAGGCCGTTTCCGGTGGGCAGTTTTCGCGGTTCCAGACCGGCTTTGACCAGCCATGACTCGACGAATTCCGTGGTCGCGTGCTCGGCCCGGGACAGTTCCGGATTGGCGTGGATATGGCGGCGCCAGCCGATGAGATCGTCTCCGTGTTCGCGCAACCAGGTCTCGACGGCGGCCTGTCCGGCCGCGACGTCGGTCTGACGTCCGGTCGCGAGTCCGGTGTGGCGGCAGGTGCCCGCGTCCGGGCCCGCCGCGGAACCCGACGTGCGTCCGGGCAGACCCGTGGTCGTCGACTGGTGGCCCTCCGCGGCATCGTCCTCGCGGCCCGCCGCTGACCGGCCGATCGTGCTCACCGAATATCCTCCTGTCGCCGAATACTGCGCCCCAACAACCTGTCCCTGTGCAGTTGATCGCCCGCGATCCCGATCGCGGTCCGTGCCAGGGCCCGTGCCCCGTCGATCACCGCGAGATCGGCCGACGGCGTCACGGCCGCCGCGGCGAATTCCCGCTGATGCGTCACCGCGCCGTTCGCGTCGATGCCGATCACGGGATGAATTCCGGGAATGGCGTTGGTGACATTGCCCATATCCGTGCTGCCGAGCGGCCGCGCTGCCTCGAGCTCCGGCGCGAGCGGTATGCGACCCATACCGATGATCTGCTCGCGGTAGGCATACAGTAGCGCGGGGTCCGGTGTGAGCTCGGTATATGTGGGCGCCAGCGCCCGGATCTCGTGTGTGCATCCGGTTGCCAGCGCTCCCGCCTCGAAACAGGCCGAGGCGCGCTGTCGCAGATCGTCGAGGGATGCCGAATCTTCTGCCCGCAGGTAGTACAGCAATTCCGCGAAGCCGGGGACGATATTCGGGGCAACACCACCCGATTCGACTATACCGTGCAGTTGCTGGCCGGGCCGCAGATGCTGACGCAGCAGACCCAGCGCGACCTGCGCGATCGTGACGGCGTCACCGGCATTGCGGCCGTATTCGGGCGCCGCGCTGGCATGTGCCTCACGGCCGTGGAAGGTGACCGACAGGTCCGCCAGCGCCAGTGATCGCGCGCCGACGATGTCGAACGGTCCCGGATGCACCATCATCGCCATCGCGACACCGTCGAACACTCCGCGTTCGAGCATCAGCACCTTGCCGCCGCCACTCTCCTCGGCCGGCGTGCCGAACACCTTCACCGTGATCCCGCATCGATCGGCCACCTCGGCCAGTGCCAGCGCCGCACCCACCGCGGACGCGGCGATGATGTTGTGCCCGCAGGCATGTCCGATCTCGGGCAGCGCATCGTATTCGGCGCAGATGCCGACCACCAGTTCACCGCTGCCGTAGGTGGCGACGAAGGCGGTGTCGAGGTCGGCGACCGGAGTCTCGATGTGGAATCCGCGCGCCCGCAGCGGGATCAGCGTCTTGTGCACACTGCGGAATTCGTTGAACGCCAGTTCCGGTTCGGCGTGAATGGCATGGGAGAGCTCGATCAGCTCCGGTTGGGCGGCCGACAACGCGCCCTCGGCCGCCGCGATCAGCTCCGGATCGGGTGTGGTGGCCGGGTCCGCGTCAGCGAGCCCGTCCGCGCGCACGCAGCCGGGCGTGGGCCGAATCCCGGACTGGCCCGTTCGACTCCAGCTGCGATCATCCCCGCTGCGTGGCATGGCACCCAGTCTCGCACTGAATGCCACGCGATGATCATCGGGTTGTCAGGCGCCGAAGGCGAGGTTCTCCGGTGTGGTCGGGGTAGTCAACCCCAGCAGCGCCCGCTCGTGCAGGGCACGCTTGATGACCGGCAGATTCGGCTTGCGATTACCCGCGAGCGCGGCGGCCCGCGCCACCGCGTCGGCCAGCACCCGATCGGCGTCGGCCTGCTGATCGACGATTCCGGCGGCGATGGCGTCGACGGCACCGTAGCGGCGGCCGGTGGTCATGGCCTCGAGTGCGACCTGATTGGTCAGCCGCTCGGTCACCAGCGCGTTCATCGCCACCGTGAACGGCATGCCCAGATGCACCTCGGGCAGGCACCAGTAACCGCGATCGGCGCGCATCACCCGGAAGTCCTGTGCGGTGGCGAGCATGGCGCCGGCACCGAAGGCGTGCCCGTTCAGCGCGGCCACCGTGGGCATACCGAAGGTGAGCAGGCGGCTGAACATCGAATGCACCCGGTCCAGATACCAGTGCATCCGGTCCATGTTGGCGAACAGCCAGTCGGTGTCGAGGCCGTTGCTGAAGAACTTGCCGGTCGCCACCGTCACCAGCGCGGCCTGTCCCTCGGCGGCTTCCACCTGATCCAGCCGGTCGTGGAATTCATCGATCCAGTCGGGATGGAAGCGGTTCTCGCTGTCGGTCTGTCCCTCGTTGCCGAGGTAGAGCACGAATACGTCCCCGTCACGGTCCAAGTACGGCATAACCAGAGAATATGCAGCCCCGAATGAACCCGGCGGCGCACCCCGCTGTTTCGATGCTGGTGTCCGCGGCGCCCTCCGTGGTTACGCAAGCTGCCTCCTCCGGGCGCGTCGCTCCCACCAGGCAAGTTACCGACGAGTTGGAACCGGCACCCGCATGAGATCCTCCGCGACGACCAGATCTCCGTCGAAATAGCGTCGTGCCTCGTCGCGATGGCCCGCCAGATCGCCGTACCGTTGCGAGAAGTGCGTCAAGACCAGCGTCCGCACTCCCGCCGCCGCGGCGACCTTCGCGGCCTGCCCGGCGGTGAGATGGCCGAAGTCGTGCGCCAGCCGCGCCTCCGCCTCGAGGAAGGTCGACTCGATCACGAGCATATCGGCGCCCTCGGCCAATTCCTCTACGCCCGAACACATCCGGGTATCCATGACGAAGGCGAAGCGCTGTCCGGGCCGGACGGCCGACACCTGATCCACGGTGACCGTCCGGCCGTCGTCCAGTCGCACCACGCCGTCGCGCTGCAACCGCCCGATCGCCGGTCCGGACACCCCGAATCCGGCCAGCCGATCCGGCAGGAACCGATGGCCGTCGGGTTCGGTGAGCCGATAACCGAAGGTGTCGACGCGGTGGGACAGCCGCACCGCCTCGAAGCCGAAGGGTGCGTCCGGTAGCACCACCGGACCGTCGGCCGCGACGGGATGCTCACGCAGACCGGCGAATTCGGGCACCACCGCGCGCAGATGCGCGAGCAGATCCGCACCCGAACCCGGAAAACAGATGTCCACCGGATGGGCGACCTGGTCCAGATTGAGCCGGGCCAGCACACCGGGCAGGCCCAGACAGTGGTCACCGTGGAAGTGGGTCAGGCAGATGCGAGTGATACCACTGGCCGCGACACCCGCGTACAACATCTGGCGCTGGGTGCCCTCGCCCGGATCGAACAGCAGCCCGTCACCGTCCCAGCGCAGTAGATACCCGTTGTGATTGCGCCGGCGGGTCGGGACCTGACTGGCCGTACCGAGGACCACGAGTTCACGCACGGCACCATCCTGCCCCGGCCCCGGCACGGACGCGCGGCGGCCGCCGAACGTGTCCGGCGCGCGGCGCCCGGCCCGCCCCCGCGCGCACTATCGTGGGCGCATGCTTGCCGAACAGGCCGCCGAGGCGATCGCCATACGTACGGAAGTACCTCAACACCGGGTCGCGGTGATCCTCGGCTCCGGCTGGCAGTCCGCCGCCGCCGAGATCGCGACCCCCCAGGCCTCGATGCCGATGGTCGAGATTCCGGGATTCGAACCCCCGACGGCCCAAGGGCATCAGGGCATCGTGCATTCGGTGACCGTCGGCGAAACGCCGGTCCTGCTGATGATGGGGCGCCAGCATCTCTACGAGGGCTACGAACCGCAACGGGTCGTCCACGCCGTCCACACCGCGGCCGCCGCGGGTGCGGAGACGGTGGTCCTCACCAATGCCGCGGGCGGGATCCGCGACGGTATGCGCGTCGGTGATCCGGTCCTGATCGCCGACCACCTCAATCTGACCGGGCGCACCCCGCTGACGGGCGCTGCCTTCGTCGATCTGGTCGATGCCTGGGATCCCGGATTGCGTGCGCTGGCCGCCGAAGTCGACCCGTCGCTCACCGAGGGGGTGTACGCCGGACTGCACGGCCCGCAGTACGAGACACCCGCCGAGATCCGCATGCTGCGTGGCATGGGCGCGGATCTGGTGGGCATGTCGACGGTGCTGGAGGCGATCGCGGCGCGGTCGCTGGGATTGCGTCTGCTGGGCATCTCCCTGGTCACCAATCTCGCCGCCGGAGTGACCGGCGCACCGCTGTCCCACCAGGAGGTGCTTGCCGAAGGACAGGCCGCGGCACCGAGATTGGGCAAGCTGCTGCGCGGTGTGCTGGAGCGGATGTAGGCGGGCGGTATGTTGCGATTCGGGACAGCGGGTCTGCGCGGCCCGATGACGGACGGCCCCGACGGAATGAACGCCGGCACGGTGGCGCGGGCGAGTGCCGGTGTGGCCGAATGGCTTCGGGGACGCTGCCTCGGTGGCGGCCTGGTATTGGTGGGCCGCGACGCGCGGCACGGTTCGGCGGAATTCGCCACCGTCACCGCGGAAGTCTTCGCGGCGGCGGGATTCTCTGTCCTGGCACTGCCGCGGCCGCTACCCACTCCGGTGCTCGCCTTCGCGGTGCGGGAACTGGGCGCGGTGGCCGGGGTGCAGATCACCGCCTCGCACAATCCGGCCACCGACAACGGCTACAAGCTGTATCTCGACGGCGGCTCGCAGCTGATTCCCCCCGCGGACGGGGAGATCGAGCGATGTATCGACGCCGTGACCGAACCGATCGCCCGCACCGCGCCCGCCGCACCGCCGGCGTCGCTGCTGTCCCTGCCCGGTGACGCCGGTCCCGCGGAACTCGGTGAGGAACTGCTGCGCCGCTATCTGACCCGCGCGGCCGCGATTCCGGAGATCATCGGTGGCCCCGCCGACGATCGAATCGTCGCTCGGCGCAGGCGGATACGGATCGCGCTGACCCCCATGCACGGCGTCGGCGGCGAAACCGCGGTGGCGGCACTGGCCGCTGCGGGTTTCCCCGATGTGCATGTGGTGGCCGAACAATTCGATCCGGATCCGGATTTCCCGACGGTTTCCTTTCCCAATCCCGAGGAACCCGGCGCGGCGGATCTGCTGGTGAAACTCGCCGAGAATATCGGCGCCGATCTCGCCATCGCTCTCGATCCCGACGCCGATCGCTGTGCCCTGGCCGTGCGCGGACCGCGGGGATGGCGGATGCTGCGTGGCGACGAAACCGGTGTCCTGCTGGCCGATTACGTCCTGCGGCACACCGAACCCGGAGCTCTGGTCGCCACCACCGTGGTGTCCTCGCGACTGCTCGGCGCGCTGGCGCCCGCCCGGGGAGCCCGGTACGCCGAAACGCTCACCGGTTTCAAATGGCTCGCGCGCGCGGGAGACGGACTGGTCTACGCCTACGAGGAGGCCATCGGGCACTGTGTGGACCCGGCCGCGGTGCGCGACAAGGACGGCATCACCGCCGCCGTGGCCGCGGCGGATCTCACCGCGCGCCTGGCCGAGGCCGGTAGCGGCCTGCTGGAAACCCTCGACGGATACGCGGTCGAATTCGGCCTGCACGCGGGCGACCAGGTCTCGCTGCGGCTGGCCGATTCCGCGGCCGCGGCCGAAGTTGTTGCCCGCCTGCGCGATACCCCGCCGGACCGGATCGCCGGTGTGCCCGTGACGAGCACCGATCTGTCGACCGTCCGCGGCGGGATGCGCACCGACGCGCTGATCTTCGAAGGCGGCGGACAGCGGCTGGTGATCCGGCCGTCCGGTACCGAACCCAAGCTCAAATGCTATCTGGAGGTCGTGGAACCGGTCGCGACGCACGAACACCTCACCGAGGCGAAACAGCTTGCCGCGCGGCGTCTTTCGGATCTGCGCGAGTTCTGCGAAGGATTGTGAGCGGGCGGTTCTGTCAATCCTGCCGCGGGCCGAACTGACGGTCACCCGCGTCGCCCAGTCCGGGCACGATGAAGGCATCGTCATTGAGCCGGTCGTCGACGGCCGCGGTCACCAGCCGCACCGGAAATCCCGAATTCTCCAGTGCCGCTATGCCCTCCGGCGCGGCCACCACGCATACCGAGGTGATATCGGTGGCGCCACGATCGACCAGCAGTTCCAGGGTGTGGCACATGGAACCGCCGGTCGCCAACATCGGGTCGAGGACGAAAACCGGGAGCCCGGACAGATCGGCCGGAAGCGACTCCATGTATGGCACCGGCCGATGGGTGCGCTCGTCACGCGCCATGCCGACGAAACCCACCCGGGATTCCGGGATCAGCGCGCTGGCGGAGTCGACCATGCCGAGTCCGGCCCGCAGCACCGGCACCAGCAGGGGCGGCCGCGCGAGCCGGGCCCCCTGGGTCGTCGCGACCGGCGTATTGATATCGAAGGTTCGAAGCGGGACCTCTCGTAGTGCCTCGTAAACGAGGAATCTGGTCAGGTCGGCCAGTGCGGCACGGAAACCCGCGTTCGACGTGCGAGCATCGCGCATGATTGTCAGCAGGGTCGCTGTCAGCGGGTGATCCACGATATGCGTACGCATGAGGGAACGATAAGGTCTGTCGGGGTTCGAGATCGGAACCCACGGCAGATTTCCGCAATCGGAGAGGGAACCGTTGCGCGGAGCCATGCGTCGAACTACTCGAATGACGTAATCTGCCACCAGACCAGCACGATGGGGGATGTTGATGCACAAGATCTCGGTCGACACCGAGGGCGTCGCCGCCTACGGTGCCACAGCTACTGGCCTGGCCGGTGACATGGGCTTCGCCGCAGCGCACGCCGCCGGCGCCGACCCGCTGCTACTCGGGCCGATCATGGGCTTGATCGGGGGTGATTTCGTCGCCACCTATGCCGCCGCCCACGCGGGACACGTCGCGGGGATCAGTCAATTGGGCGCCGTGCTGGGCAGTATGGGCGCCGCCGCCGCGGGCGCCGCTGTCACCTACTCGGGCACCGATGCCGAAGGAGCCGCCGGCCTGCGCGCCACCGAAGGCAAATTCGCATGACCGGCGTCATCGACCTGGACGTTCTCGCCAAGCCGCTCATCGACCTGCTCACCAGCTTCGGTTCGGGCGTCCTGCCCACCGACGGCCCCGCCGACGCGCTGCGCCAGGTGTCCACCCATCTGGACGGAATCCATCAGGCCGGAAGCTCGAGCATCAATCAAATGACCGATGCCTGGAACGGACGCGGCGGCGACGCGGCGATGGACAAGGCGATGAAGGTGCAGACCTCGGCCGCCTCGATCTCCGACCGCGGCAACGGCATGGCCGATGTGGTCAGCCAGGCGGCGGCCTCCGTGCAGACCGGTCAGAAGGAACTCGACGGGATCGTGCAGTCGTTCGTCGGCTCGGTCCGGGCACTCGGCCCCGCGGTGACCACACCGCCCGGCCTCGTCACCGTGGTGAACTCCGCCATCGATCATTTCGGCCAGGCGCTGGGCGTGGTGGGGCGGGTGCGAACCGAACTCGACACCCATACCGCCTCCATGTCGGAGCTCACTCCGCCGCCGTCGACCCCGTCGGTAGCCGGTACGCCGGTGGCCCCGGCCGCCGCTGCGGCGCCGCTGCTGAGTACCGGCGCGCAGCAGGCCTCGTCGCTGATGAGCGGGCTGATGTCCTCCGGCGGCTCGATGATGAGCAGTATGACCAGCCCGGCCGGCATGTCGACGTCGTCGAAGTCGCACGCCGGTGGGGGGAAGGCAGCTCCGGGCGGGAACCAGCCCGCTGCCGACAAACCCGGCAAGCACGGCGGCGTCATGATCACCCTGCCCGACGGCAGTCAGGTCGAGGCTCCCAACGAGAAGGCCGCCACCGCGGTCAAATCGGCCGTCAGCGCGTGCGGCACGCCCTACGTCTGGGGTGGCAACTCCCCGGGCTCCGGTCTCGACTGCAGCGGCCTGACCAAATGGGCCTACGGCGAGGCCGGGGTGGATCTGCCGCGCCTGGCCTGTGATCAGAGCCAGGGCGCGACACCGGTCGGCCCCGGCGATGTGATGCCGGGCGATCTGGCCATCTGGGACGGTCACGTCGCGATGGTCGTCGGAAACGGACAGATGGTCGAGGCCGGCGATCCGGTCCAGATCGACCCGATTCGAACGGAGAACATGGGAATGGCGTTCCACGGGTTCTACAGGCCGACTTCATGAGCCGGCCACAGCAGCAGATCCCGAGCGTCACGGTCGCCGCCAGTGCCAATCGCGCAGGCACCATCAGTGTGCGAGCCACCGATCAGGGCGTACCGGTGGAGATCAAATTCGAGCGCAGCGAATACCGTTACGGCGCACAGGCTCTGGCCACGGAAATCCTGCGCCTGACCAAGCGGTCGGCCATCGTCGCCAAGGCCCGCCGGCGCGAACTGCTCGCCGAATCCGGAATGCCCGCCGAGATCCTCGAAAAGCTCGGCCTGCCCACGCGCCAGGAAGCCGTCGACGAACTCGACCGCATGGACGATGAGGACACCGGTCCCACCAGCTGGATGAGGCCCGTTTAACCCTTCCTCACGGATAAATCCGGGGGATTTCCAGCTCGGACCGCACCACTGACCGCCCCGAAGGGAGGCCGGCAATGTCTTACGTCGTCAACACTGACACGGTCGAGTTCTACCGTGGCCGCCAAAATGACGTGGGCGGCATTGCGGTCTCGGTCTGCGGTGTGACCGCAAGCGTCACAGCGGAAGACACGCACATCCAACGCGAGCCGCTGCTTGGCTCTCGCACCACAGCTCGCACAGGTCATAGTCGTATACGCGGGCGGAACCAACACCACCTTCCGCCCCGCCCGCGTAGCACGCTCGATCAACTCTCGTTTCGCAGCACCGATAGCGGCGTCCGCTGCTTTCCGGGCCATTGTGGAGCGGGCGAGGAATTTCGGTTCGAAGTCCTCGACAGCAATCAGGTGATGGTCGGCGACGACACGGCGAGCCCACGTCCGTGCGGCGTGAGTGTTCTGCCGGGCCGCTTTCTTGTGCAGGCGGGCAGCTTCTCGCCGAGCCTGCCGATAGCCGTTGCTCTGCGCCTGCCCCGTGGAGCGACGACGGCGAGACATCTTCCGCTGAGCACACGCGAGTTCGGCAGCACAGCGGCGGCGGTGTCCCGCATACGGCAAGTCATGTGCGGGGCTGGTGGTGGTCGCCGTGGTGGACACACCCCAGTCGATACCGATAGCCCCGGTCGCGGCAGGAGTGATTTCGACTTCGCGCCGCACGACGAACGAGGCGTACCAGTGTCCGAGCGAATCCCGGTAGATGCGGACCGACGACGGCGAGGACGGCAACTCCCGCGACCACACCACCGGGATCGAGACCTTGCCGGGCAGTCGAAGCTTGCCGTCATTGATCGAGAAACCGCGCGTCGTGTATTCCAGCGACGGCAGAGACGTCTTGCGGGACTTCCATACCGGTCTGCCTCGCCCCTTCACTGTGAAGGAAGCGTTCAGCGCCTGCCCGTAGGTGCGCAAGGTTTGCTGCTGGGCGACCTGAGAACCATCCCGCAGCCAAGTGGTTCGGCCCCGCGCTTCGGTGAGCATTTTCGACAGGCGCGAAAAGTTCGGCGCTTGCCCGGTGCGTTGCTGATGGACGGCTTCGTTCCACAGGAATCGGCAGCGATGCCACTCGGATTCGAGCGCGCACACCGCGTGCGCGCCAGGGCGCAAGCGGTAGGTGTAGCGCACGATCTCCTCCACGCCCAACATTATACAGCTCTGAGCAATATGCTGTTAGCATGGACGAGATCAGATCGAACAACAACATCGTCTACCGCTGCACATATCAGGTCGTGTGGTGCCCGAAGTATCGACGGCCAGTCATCGACGGGTGCATCGAAGATCGCCTCACACAACTCATCCGGGAAGTCTGCGGCGAACGAGACGCACACATCCTCGAGTTGGAGACCATGCCCGACCAGGTGCAACTGCTCGTCTCGTGCGATCCGCAGTTCGGGATCCACCGCCTGGTCAAACAGATCAAGGGCCACTCATCCCGTGTCCTGCGCGCCGAGTTCCCCACCCTCAAGTCCCGCTTACCCACCCTGTGGACCAATTCGTACTTCGTCGCCACTGTCGGCGGCGCAACCTCGGAGGAAGCGAAACGCTATGTCGAGAACCAGAAGAACGCCTAGCTCCGATTCCTCCCCACGGCTGAAACAAGGGCTTTACTCGGAGCTTTCTCGATGAGCACGGCATCGACCGGAAATACCGCTGACACTGCTGAGGACACCGTATGAGCGCGGAAATGGATGCCCTCGTGGCCGCGGCGACGGACAAACTCGAGGCCCTCGAGGCCGCGCTCTACAGCCTGAAGAACGTGCGCGGCCGCTTCAGCTCCGAGGACGGCTCGGTCGGTGTCGAGGTGGACAGCGACGGCGCCATGGTCGGGCTCACCCTCTCGGAGAACGTCACCTCCCATTCCCCCGCCGAAGTGGGCCAGCTGATCATCTGGGCCTGCCAGCAGGCGGCCCAGAACGCGGGCGAACAGCGCTCGGAAGTGGTGTCCACATTGAATTCCGCCTTCACCGCGCCCGAATCGGGAAACGTTGCGGGGCGGGCCGAATAGTGCCGCACGCTACGGCTCGATAGGCTTTCGGTCATGGCTTCTGGAGACATCGTCCCGATCGAGCTCGGTCTCACCGACGGCGATCTGGTCACCCTGTGGGCACCACGCTGGCGCGACGGTGACGACGAGTGGGAGGCATTCCTCGGGCACGAGGACAAGTTGTACGGGTTCGATACACCCGCCGAGCTGGCCGCGTTCATCCGCGCCGACGACGACAACGACCTCGTCGACCATCCGTCCTGGAAGGTCGTCGTCGGATTGTCGGCGGCCCAGCTGGAGCCGCACGAGGAGCATGTTTTCGACCTCGTCGGGGTGCCCGAACTCGCGGCCGGCGAGCCCGACCCGGACACCCTCGCCGAACTCGAGGAGACCCTCGAGATGGTCCGCACCATCGGTGAGGTGTGCGAACTCGAGGTCGTGACGAAGTTCTTCGGTTCACATCCGATCCTGGGCGCCCTGCCCGCCGGTGTGACGGCCTTCGTGGGCCGCGAGGGCGAGCAGCTCTGGGACCAGGTCGGCACCGCCATCGCCAAGGACTGGGACCAGGTGATCGACGCCATCGATTCGGTGGTTTTCTCACCGGATGTGGACGCCGACGCGCTCGCCGTCGCCGAGGCGGAGATGCTGGCGGCCGAGGAGAACGTCGTCGACGCCGAGGACGCGGCCGATACCGATGACGACGATATCGAGCAGGTCGACCTCGACGAGGACGACGCCGAGGACGAAGACGAAGACGAAGACGACGAGGACGAGACGATTCTGGAACGAGGTCGGTATCGACCCGGTCAAGATCATCACCTCCGAGGGCGAGTTCTTCACGCTGCGTTGCTATCTCGACGACGAGCCGGTGTTCCTGGGCAAGGAGGGCGGCATCACCGTCTTCGGCTCCGAGCGCGCCCTGGCCCGCTATCTGGCCGACGATCACGATCACGACCTCGCCAAGGTGAGCACCTACGCTGAGGTGCGGACCGCGGCCGTGGACGGCTCGCTCGAGGTCGAGGTGACCGAGGAGAATATCTACGTCCTGCCGGGCCTGGCCGATGATCTGGGACAGGGGCCCAAATCCGTCGATCTCGACCAGCTCGATCTGGTGGTCGAATTGTTCACCGACGCAGCCGATTACGTGGGCGACGACGGTGTCGAGCAGGCGCTGGCGAAATCGACGCCGCTGGGCTGGTACATCTCCTACCTGCTCGAACCGGACCCGAGCCGCATGGCCCCGAGCCCGCCGTTCACCACGGAGGCGGAGGGCTGGCGGGGCCTCGAGCAGGCATTCGAGAACCGGCTGCAGCGCGAATAGGGCGCATACCCCCGGCCCGGCCGCGCCGACTATCCGATCAGAATCGCGTACCCCGGTTTGATCACCTCGTCGATGATGCGCAGCCGGTCCGGGAACGGGATGAACGCCGATTTCATGGCGTTGATGGTGAACCGCTCCAGATCGCTCCAGCCGTAGCCGAAGGTTTCGGACAGTTTGAGCATCTCCCGGCTCATATCGGTATCACTCATGAGCCGGTTGTCGGTGTTGACCGTGACCCGGAACCGCAGCCGGGCCAGCAGATCGAACGGATGCTTGTCCAGTGCGGGCACCGCACCCGTCTGCACATTGGACGACGGGCACAGCTCCAGCGGAATCCGTTTGTCGCGAACGTAATTCGCCACCAGCCCGAGGGTGGGTTCGGAACCACCGCTGTCGAAGATATCGTCGGTGATGCGCACCCCGTGCCCGAGCCGATCACATCCGCAGAAGGCAAGCGCCTCGTGGATCGAGGGCAGGCCGAATGCCTCACCGGCGTGAATGGTGAACTGCGCGCAGTTGGCCCGCATGTACTCGAAGGCATCCAGATGGCGAGAGGGCGGATAGCCCGCCTCGGCGCCCGCGATATCGAATCCGCCGACCCCCCGGTCCCGGAAACGCACCGTCAGTTCGGCGATCTCGCGGGAGCGGGCGGCATGACGCATGGCGGTGAGCAGGCAGGTCACCCGGATCGGGGTACCGGCCTCGGCCGCGAGCCGTTCGCCTTCCCGGAAACCGGCCAGCGTGTGCTCGACGACCTCGTCGAGGGTCAGATCGCGGTCGAGATGCTGTTCGGGTGCGAAGCGGACCTCCGCGTACACCACACCGTCGGCGGCCAGGTCGAGGGCGCATTCGCGGGCCACCCGGCGCAGGCCCTCGGGCGTCTGCATGACCGCCACGGTATGGGCGAAGGTTTCCAGATATCGTTCCAGCGATCCGCTGTCGGCCGCGTCGCGGAACCAGCGGCCCAGCGATTCGGCGTCATCGGCCGGTAGTTCGTCGTATCCGCATTCGGCGGCCAACTCCAGTACGGTCGCGGGGCGCAGGCCACCGTCGAGGTGGTCGTGCAACACGGCCTTGGGGGCCTGGCGGATCGAGGCGAGAGTCAGAGGCATCGGTCCAGTCATGTAACGACGCTATCGGCATTACCGGCTTCGCGCAGGCGACTTCCGAGGTGTGCACGCAATCGCAGAAAAGTCGTTGCCGGCATGTCGCCCGCATGTTGCTCGCGCGGAAGCGGCCTCGATGCGCCGCGAACGCGCCGTTCAGCCGATGGACCGAGCGCCCCCGGGCAGACGAAGAATGTGGTCCGGCAGGCACAGCGGTGGCGCGTGGTTCAGGCGAGGCGGGAGGACATCGTTCAATCTGCGATGCGATCGATGATCAATGGCATCGCCGGCGGCGGCACGGCCCCGATGTCATATCCGCGGCGAAGTTCCGCCACAGCCGCCGGAATGGCCGATTCGGTATCGGTGTGCACGGTGAACAACGCCTCACCACGTTCGACCGATTCTCCTGGCTTGCGGTGCATTTCGACCCCGGCGCCGTACTGCACCGGATCTCCCTGTCGAGCGCGACCGGCGCCGAGCCGCCACGCCGCGAGACCGACCGTGAGTGCGTCCAGCCGGGTGAGCACGCCGGACTCCTGTGCCACAACGGTTTCGGTGTGCCGGGCCCGCGGCAACGGTGCGGCGGGATCGCCGCCCTGTGCCGCGATCATCGCGCGCCAGCGGTCCATCGCACCGCCGCCGGACAGCACATCGGCCGGATCGATATCGCGAATTCCCGCTTGCGCCACCATTTCCCGCGCGAGGGCGACAGTGAGCTCGACGACATCCGATGGCCCTCCCCCGGCCAGCACCTCCACTGCCTCGGCGACTTCGAGGGCATTGCCGGCCGTCCGGCCCAGCGGGGTGTCCATCGCGGTCAGCAGAGCGACCGTGCGCACCCCGGCGTCGGCCCCCAATTCGACCATCGCCGTGGCCAGTTCGGTGGCGTCGCCGAGGTTCTTCATGAATGCGCCGTTGCCGACCTTCACATCCAGGACCAGCGCACCGGTGCCTTCCGCGATCTTCTTGCTCATGATCGAACTCGCGATCAGCGGGACCGATTCCACCGTGCCGGTGACATCGCGCAGTGCATACAGGCGCTTATCGGCGGGTGCGAGATCCGCACCGGCCGCACAGATCACGGCCCCGATATCCGGGTCGGCGAGAATCGCGCGCATCGGCCCGGGTGCGAGATCGGCTCGCCAGCCGGGAATGGACTCCAGTTTGTCCAGAGTGCCGCCGGTGTGCCCCAGTCCGCGTCCGGACAGTTGCGGTACGGCCGCACCGCACGCGGCCACCAGCGGGGCGAGCGGCAGGGTGATCTTGTCACCGACTCCGCCGGTGGAGTGTTTGTCGACGGTGGGGCGCGGCAGATCGGTGAAATCCATCCGCTGCCCGGAGGCGATCATCGACTCGGTCCATCGCGACAGCTCGCGCCGATCCAGGCCCCGCCAGACAATCGCCATCGCCAGTGCCGCCATCTGTTCGTCGGCGACCGTGCCGTGGGTGAACGCGTCGATCACCCAGTCGATCTGATCGTCGTCGAGGGCCGCGCCGTCGCGTTTGGCCGCGATCACCGATACCGCCGAATGCGCCTGCGTCATATCGGAAAGCCTTCCAGATCGCCGCGGTGCAGGCGGCTTGCCGAATGTGTCGGCGATCGGCGATACCGTGACGCTATTACCGGGGGCGAGGGAGGGATTGCCATCGACCGGCGAACCGAATCGGGCCGCGACTCCCGCGAATTCGGCGAATGGGTGCGGAATTTCACATTATCGCCGGCCCGCGGCGAGATCATCCGGACCGAAGGCATCGGGCAGCAAACGCCGCAGCGCGACCGGTCCGTCGCGGTGATCAATGCGCAGATCCGGCCCGCCATGCTCGTAGAGGACCTGCCGGCAGCGTCCGCACGGCATCAGAACCGCACCGCGCGAGTCGCATACGGAAATAGCCAGCAACCGCCCGCCTCCCGAAGAACAAAAGTTACCGACGAGTACAGTTTCGGCACAGAGGCCGAGACCGTATGAGACATTTTCCACATTGCAGCCGCTCACAATTCGCCCGTCGAGAGTGAGAGCAGCCGCACCCACCGGAAACTCCGAGTAGGGCGCATAGGCATTGCGCATGACCTGAAACGCATTGTCGCGCAGGGAATTCCAGTCAATTTCCGGCATAACGGACCTCCGCTCGAACAGTCGATATGACAGCGTAGAAAAGGTGTCGCGAGGTAGTCGATAATTCAGGCAAGGCAAACCTAACTCACTGATCAGAGAGTCAACGCGCCGCACGCCGAATTAGTTCCGCGAATCGCCGGGGATTAGAGTTCTCCACAGATCGGTCCAGGTTTGGCGCGGCACCTCCGGCCACCGCCTCCGGATATCAGCACACGATATGAGCTGGTGTTTCTCCAGATTCAGTGGCTGCGCGGCGTATGCCGAATCTGCGACCGGATCCGACTGCCGGCTCGCCCGGCGTGTCCATCAACGACGTTGGAGGCACCGCACTCTATGACGACCACACTGGAAGCTCCGGCCCAGCCGAAGCGGAAGACCCTGTACCGCGGCGACCCTGGAATGTGGTCCTGGGCGATGCACCGGATCACCGGTGTCACGATCTTCTTCTTCCTGTTCGTCCACGTACTCGACACCGCTCTGGTGCGGGTCAGCCCGGACACCTACGACCGGGCCATCGAGACCTACAAGAACCCGGTCGTGGCCCTCATGGAGATGGGCTTGGTCGTCTGCGTGCTGTTCCACGCACTCAACGGCGTCCGCCTGATCCTGGTCGACTTCTGGTCCAAGGGACCCAAGTACCAGCGCCTGATGCTGTGGATCGTGCTCGGTGTCTGGGTTCTGGTCTCCGCCGCCGGTGTGGGACGCCAGCTCTTCTACATGATCACGACGGAGCTCTGACACCATGACTGCACCCGTTCTCGGCAAGTCCTACGATCGCCCCGCCAGCCTCGACTCACCCCGCTCACCGCGGCGGACCTCCGGCAACAACTTCGAGAAGTACGCCTGGCTGTTCATGCGCTTCTCCGGCGTGCTGCTGATCGTGCTGGTGTTCGGCCACATGACGATCATGCTGATGCTCGACGGTGGCGTGAAGCGGCTGAACTTCGGCTTCGTGGCCGGCCGCTGGGCGAGCCCGTTCTGGCAGTTCTGGGATCTGACCATGCTGTGGCTGGCTCAGCTGCACGGCGGCAACGGCCTTCGCACCGTGATCGACGACTACTCCCGCAAGGACTCCACCCGCTTCTGGCTCAAGGCCCTGCTGGCCGTCGCGATGATCCTCATCATGGGCGTGGGCACCTACGTCATCTTCACCTTCGACCCCAACATCAGTTAGGAACAGGCCACCTCGCATGAGTGAGCGCAGCGAACGAGTCAACGGCCCGGGTGAATCTCGACCGGTTCAGGAGCACCGCTACGACGTCGTCATCGTCGGTGCCGGCGGCGCGGGGATGCGTGCGGCGATCGAGTCCGGGCCCCGGGCCCGCACCGCCGTGCTGACCAAGCTGTACCCGACCCGCAGCCACACCGGCGCCGCCCAGGGCGGTATGTGCGCCGCACTGGCCAATGTCGAAGAAGACAACTGGGAATGGCACACCTTCGACACCGTCAAGGGTGGTGACTACCTGGTCGACCAGGACGCCGCGGAAATCATGGCCAAGGAGGCCATCGACGCGGTACTGGACCTGGAGAAGATGGGCCTGCCGTTCAACCGGACGCCCGAAGGCAGGATCGACCAGCGTCGCTTCGGTGGACACACCCGCGATCACGGCAAGGCACCCGTGCGCCGCGCGTGCTACGCCGCCGACCGCACCGGGCACATGATCCTGCAGACGCTCTACCAGAACTGCGTCAAGCACGACGTCGAGTTCTACAACGAGTTCTACGTGCTGGACCTGGTGATGACCGAGACCGATCGCGGTCAGGTCGCCACCGGTGTGGTCGCCTACGAGCTGGCCACCGGTGATATCCACGTCTTCCACGCGAAGTCGATCATCTTCGCCACCGGCGGTTCCGGCCGCATGTACAAGACCACCTCCAACGCGCACACGCTGACCGGCGACGGTATGGCGATCGTGTTCCGCAAGGGCCTGCCGCTGGAGGACATGGAGTTCCACCAGTTCCATCCGACAGGCCTTGCCGGTCTGGGCATTCTGATCTCCGAGGCCGTCCGCGGTGAGGGCGGCATCCTGCGCAACGCCTCCGGCGAGCGGTTCATGGAGCGCTACGCCCCCACCATCAAGGACCTCGCGCCGCGCGACATCGTGGCGCGGTCGATGGTGCTGGAGGTGGCCGAGGGTCGCGGCGGGGGTCCGAACAAGGACTACGTCTACATCGACGTGACTCACCTCGGTGAGGACGTGCTCGAGGAGAAGCTGCCCGACATCACCGAGTTCTCCCGCACCTACCTGGGCGTGGACCCGGTCAAGGAGCCGGTGCCGGTCATGCCGACCTGTCACTACGTGATGGGCGGCATCCCGACCCGGATCCGCGGCGAGGTGCTGCGCAACAACACCGATGTCGTCCCGGGCCTCTACGCCGCCGGTGAGTGCGCCTGCGTGTCGGTGCACGGCTCCAACCGTCTGGGCACCAACTCGCTGCTGGACATCAATGTGTTCGGCCGCCGCTCCGGTATCGCGGCCGCCGAGTACGCGCAGCGCACCGAGTTCACCGAACTTCCGGAGAACCCGGCGGCCATGGTGCAGGACTGGCTGGCACTGATCCTGTCCGACCACGGCAACGAGCGGGTCGCCGATATCCGCACCGAGCTGCAGGCGACCATGGACGCCAACGCCGGCGTGTTCCGCACCGAGGACACCCTCAAGCAGGTGCTCACCGATATCCACGGGCTCAAGGAGCGCTACGCGCACATCACCGTCCAGGACAAGGGCAAGCGCTACAACAGCGACCTGCTCGAGGCGGTCGAGCTGGGCTTCCTGCTGGAGCTGGCCGAGGTCACCGTCGTGGGCGCGCTCAACCGCAAGGAATCGCGCGGCGGCCACGCCCGCGAGGACTATCCCGACCGCGACGATGTCAACTTCATGCGCCACACCATGGCGTACAAGCAGGTCGAGTCCGGTAAGCCGGCGGAACTGATCGCCGATATCCAGCTCGACTTCAAACCGGTCGTGCAGACCCGTTACGAGCCGATGGAGCGTAAGTACTGATGACTGCTGTAATCGAGAACGCTGCAGCCCCGTCGAAACCCGCTCCGGTTCCGGACGGGGCGACCATGGTGACCGTCAAGATCGCACGGTTCAACCCCGAGGACGAGAAGGGCGCGCACTGGGATTCGTTCCAGGTGCCGGTGCTTCCCACCGACCGCTTCCTGAACGTGCTCATGTACATCAAGTCCTACCTGGACGGCACGCTCACCTTCCGGCGCTCGTGCGCGCACGGCGTCTGCGGTTCCGACGCCATGCGCATCAACGGTGTCAACCGGCTGGCGTGCAAGGTACTGATGCGCGACATGCTGCCGAAGAACGACAAGACCCTCACCATGACCGTCGAGCCGATCCGGGGCCTGCCCGTGGAGAAGGACCTCGTGGTGAACATGGAGCCGTTCTTCGACGCCTTCCGCGCGGTGAAGCCGTACCTGATGACCTCGGGTAACGAGCCGACCCGTGAGCGCATTCAGTCCCAGGCCGACCGGCACCGCTTCGATGACACCACCAAGTGCATCCTGTGTGCCTGCTGCACCACCTCGTGCCCGGTGTACTGGAACGACGGCAGCTACTTCGGCCCGGCCGCGATCGTGAACGCGCACCGCTTCATCTTCGACAGCCGTGACGAGGGCGCCCGCGAACGCCTCGACATCCTCAACGACGTCGAGGGCGTGTGGCGCTGCCGCACCACCTTCAACTGCACCGACGCCTGCCCTCGCGGCATCGAGGTCACCAAGGCCATCCAGGAAGTCAAGCGCGCACTGCTGTTCGCCCGCTGATTCCGGAAAACACAGAACCCGAAAAACGAAGGCCGCCCGCATTATTCGATGCGGGCGGCTTTCGTATGCCTGTGCTGTGCGGGCCGAGCCGGTCGGGAAACGTACTCGACACACCTCACATACCCGACGGGCATCTGCTCCTCCAACTAGGCAATTTGCTCAGTTTGCTGGGGGTTTGTTGTCGGTTCGGGCAAGTAGTGCTTGCCTGGAGGCATGTTCAGCGAAGCTCAGTTGTACTCGCCGGTTACCACGGGTAGCGACGGCGATGTGACGGTGCATCTGAGTGACGAGCATCCGGGAGTGCGCGATCCGGAGTATCGGGAGCGGCGCAATGCGATCGCGACGCTGGCGCTGGCCTATCGGGAGGGTGAGTCACCGCCGCGGATCGACTACACCGCGGAGGAACAGCAGGTGTGGCGGATCGTGTCCACCGAACTGCTGGGCAGGCATCGGAAGTACGCCTCGGCCGAGGTACTGGCCGGGGAGCAGCGGCTGGGGCTACCCGTCGATCACATTCCGCAACTGGCAGAGGTCACGGCGAAACTGGTGCCGCTCAGCGGTTTTCGCTACGCTCCGGCAGCGGGACTGGTACCGCTGCGGCAGTTCTTCGGCTCCTTCGCCGATCGTACCTTCCATTCCACCCAGTACATCCGCCATCATTCGGCCCCGCTCTACACACCGGAACCGGACGCGATCCACGAAATCATCGGGCACGCCAATCAATTGGCCTCACCGCGATTCGCCGCGATCTACGCCGAGGTCGGTGCGGCGGTGGCGCGACTGGAGACGGAGACCGCGCTGAAATTCCTCGCCGATGTGTTCTGGTTCTCGATGGAATTCGGCGTTGTGCGTGAAGCGGGCGAAATCCGTTGTTACGGTGCCGGTTTGCTGTCATCTTACGGAGAGATCGAGGAGTTCCGGCAAGCACGACTGTGGCCACTGGACATCCACCGGATGGGCACCGCGACCTACGACATCACCCACTACCAGCCGGTTCTGTACTGCGCGGAATCCATCTCCGAGATCGAGGACGTGGTGGGAGGATTCTTCGCGACCATGACCGACGACACCGTCGCCGAACAGCTGGCGGCGCACTGACGACACAGCCCCGTGCGGTCGGCCACGACCCTCGATTCGAGGGGCTACGGCGCGGGATCGGGCGCCTGCCGCGGCCCCAGCGGCATTCCCGCCTCCATGAACTCGGCGATCCGGTCGATCTTGTCCAGATCGAGCCCGTCCCGGCCGAACGCCGTCATCATCGCGCCGATCAGCGCTCCACAGAAGGCACGAACCTCGAAATCGTCTGCCGTGCGGCCGATTCGGCGGGCAAGTAGCCCGGCGATCATGTCGACGTTGCGTTCGGTTTCCCGCATGATCACGCTGCGCAGCTCGGGCTCGTCGTAGATCAACCGCATCCGATCCTGTTCGAACTCCCATTCCTGCGGGCTGAGCTGTTCGAACGTGTCGTGGATCGCGCTGCGGAACGCGGCCAGCGGTGACAACTCCGGGGGCTGGGACTCGACCGCGCGGATCATGATCGGGTCGACGTCGTCGACCAGCACCAGCTGTTCCTTCGAGGGGAAGTACCGGAAGAAGGTGCTCGGCGAGATATCCGCGGCCTCGGCGATCTGCTCCACCGTGGTCGCGGCGTATCCCTGCCGCTGGAACAATTTCATCGCCTCGGAGCGGACGGTGCGGCGGGTGCGCTGTTTCTTCCGCTCACGCAGGCCCATCCGGGGCGACGCGGTCGCTCCGGAATGGGCCCGTGCGGGTGCCTTCGACTCAGCCGACATGCACTGATTGTCCCGCATCGACATCGGTCTGCGGAGCGGGCCGCGCACTTCGCGTCAGCAGTGCCGCGAGAACCGCCGCCACCACGCATACCCCGGCGCACAACCACAACATCGCGCCCATGCCGGAAACGAATGCCGACTGCACCTGCTCGAGCATGGCGTTGTCCCCGGTCGCCCGGGCCACCGCGACACCGGCATTCACCCCGTCCGCTACCGGGTCATGGTTGTAAGAGCCGAGTTCGGAGCGATATCGCGTGGCCAGAACGGTACCCAGCACGGCGACGCCGATGGTGCCGCCGGCTTGGCGCAGCGCCTGCAGCAGCGCCGAACCCGAGCCGGCTCGTTCGGCATCGAGCTGCCCCATCGCCATCCCCATACCCGCGGGCATCACCAGGCCCATCGCGAAGCCGAGGAGCGTGGTCCAGGTCGCGGTGTAGTCGTAGCCACTGCCCGTTCCGGTCATCGCACCCATGGCCAGGGCGGCGCCCAGGATCAGAAATCCACCGGTGAGCACGATCCGATTCCCGAGTTTCGGCAACAGTTTGTCGACAGCCCGGGTACCGACGACGATTCCGCCGATCAACGGCAGCAGACGCAAACCACTCCCCAGCGAATCGACGCCCAGAACCGCTTGGAAATACTGCGGCACGGTGAAGAACATGCCGAACATCGCGAAGTTGACGAATACGGAATATACAGTGCCCCAACGGAATCCATGGTTCGCGAACAGGCCGACATCCACCAGCGGATGGGTGGTCCGCCGCTGCCACCAGACGAAAATTCCCAGCAGGGCCGCCCCCGCCACAACCGCCGCCCACGCCGTGCCGTCGCCCCAGCCCTTGTCGCCGAGCCGGATGAATCCGTAGGTGAACCCGAGCATTCCCAGCGCGGACAACACCACACCGGGCAGATCGATACGGAACGCGTTCTCGCTGCGTGATTCGGGCACCAGGATCGCGACCGCGATCGTGCCGACGACAACCAGCGGGATATTGATCAGGAATACCGAACCCCACCAGAAGTGCTCGAGCAGCCAGCCACCGACGATCGGCCCGAGCGGCAGGCCGAGCGCGGTCGAGCTGACCCAGATCGTCAGGGCGCGTTGGCGTTCGGTGCGATCGGGGAACAGGCCGGGTAGCACCGCCATCGACAGTGGCATCATCGCGGCGGCGGCCACACCCAGCACCGCGCGTGCCGCGATCAGCATGCCCGCCGAGGTCGCGAGGGTGCACCACAGCGATGCCCCACCGAATACGACCAGCGCGGCCAGGAGGAATTTCTTGCGGCCGTAGCGGTCGCCCAGCGCACCCGCGGGCAGCATCATCGCGGCCAGAGCCAGCGTGTAGGCCGTTGTGAACCACTGCAGCGCAGCGGTATTCGCGTGCAGATCGATCGCCATCGTCGGCAGCGCGACCACCAGAACCGTGGTGTCGAGACCGATGGTGAGCATCGCGAGCGCGAGCGCGCCCAGGGCCAGCCACCGGGCCCGCCCGGCCGGGCCCCCGCCGATCTCCGCGGCAGCGCTCATCTCCGGGCCCTCGCTACCGATTGGCTCGCCGGCCATGGGCGATTCCGCCGATCTCCGCAAGTTCATGACAGATCCATCCAGTTGATTGTTTCTACTTTTTAATAGTAACTCTCATTTTCGAGCCTATGTCAACAGGTGCTGTCATACCCGCTGCGAGCGGGCGCGACGGCACGATCGGCACGATCCGCATAAGCTGCATGTCGATGAACACCCGCACGTCCCGCAGCGACCGTCCCTTCCGACCACGCTCCTTCGCGGCCGCCGTAGTGGCGGCCGGGCTGCTCGGTGCCACGACGGTCACCGGAATTGCGGTCGCCGGCGCACAGCCCGCCTCCACCTCCACGCCGTTCACCACGCCGAATACCGATTCCTGCCCGAACCGGACATCCCCGCCGCCACCGATCGACACCTCCGAGGTGCCGGAACCCGGCGAAACGGCCCCGAAGCCGCTGCCGATCCCGGAGAAACCGATCGGCGGCGACAAGCTCGGCGCATGCGGGGTCGTGGTGCCACCGGGCGCACCCCCGCTTCCCGCCGATATCTCCGCGACGGGCTGGCTGGTCGCCGACCTCGACACCGGCAAGGTGCTGGCCGCGAAGGATCCGCACGGCCGCTACCGGCCGGCCTCCACCATCAAGACCCTGCTCGCCGCGGTCGCGCTACCGGCCTTGGATCCGCATCAGGTGGTGATCGGCACCCAGGACGACGCGAACGCCGAAGGCACCCGCGTCGGCATCGGCCCAGGCGGGCACTACACGAACGATCAGATCTTCCACGCACTGCTGATGTGCTCGGGCAATGACGCGGCACACGCCATCGCCACCCAGCTCGGCGGTGACGCGGCGACCGTCGCGAAGATGAACGCGATGGCAAAACAGTTGCAGGCCATGGACACTCGCGCCGCCACCCCATCTGGTCTGGACGGCCCCGGAATGAGCACCTCCGCCTTCGACCTGGCGACGATCTTCCGCCACGACATGCAGAACCCGGCCTTCGCCGACATCATCCACACCCAGCAGTACGACTTCCCCGGCTACCCCGCCGACCCGAAGATCCCCGACGACAAGGACCACCCCGGCTTCCCCATCGCCAACGACAACCGCCTGCTCTACGACTACGACGGCGATCTGGGCGGCAAAACCGGCTACACCGACGACGCCCGCCAAACCTTCGTCACCGGCGCCGAACGCAACGGACACCGACTGGTGGTCACCCTGCTCAAGGCCGACGTCCTGCCCATCCGCCCCCCGGAACAGGCCGCCCGCCTCCTCGACTACGCCTTCGCCCTGCCGGCCGGAGCGAGTGTCGGGTCCTTACCGGACCCGAACGGGAAGCAGGACAACACCAACGTGGCACTGGCCTCCCCGCCCTCCCATGACACCCCGGTCGACGCCGGCCCGGTCCCTGCGCACAACAGCAGCAATCTGCGGACGGTGGGGATTATCGGCGGCCTGGTGCTGGTGATCGGGCTGGGATTGTTCGGGTGGTCGCGGATGGGACGCCGTCGGTAGAGGACCAACTGTTCGGCCACAACCGGCCGCCGACACAACGGTATAGTTGTGTCATGAATGTCGCGGAGTATGCGGAGGTGGCACAAGTGTCGCCGAGGCGAGTTCGCGCCATGGCGCGGTCCGGCACCATCCGCGCGCACCGCGTCGGCGGTCATTGGGAGATCGACGAAGTCGCGCCTCGTCGGCGCACCCGACGTCCGTTGTCCGAAGGATCGCGACTGGCACTCACCCATTCGCTTCACACCAGAACCCTCGACGGACTGTCCGGCCAGCTGCGCGCCCGCACCGCAGAACGAATCCGATTGCTGCGCACCGCGGATGAGCCCGCCGATATCTTGTTCGATTGGTGGGGAGGCGTCGCACCCACCCACCTCGACGGCGGCTCCAACCTCGTCATGCATGCGATCGAAGGAGATCGCGACCGAGTGCGGGAAGTACTGCATCGCCCGCGCAGCGAATACCTCCGCGAACCATCGGCGCTGGCACAGACAGTCCGAGACGAACGCACGATCAAAGGTCTCACCAGAAACGAACTGGCCGAGCGCGCCGGCGTGGACCCCCCTCTCGTCGGATCCATCGAACGAGCCGAGCGGCTGAGCGACATCGTCGGCCTCCGAAAGGTACTCGCCGCCATCGCGATCGAGCCACTGGCCCTTCCACCGATGGACCTTCGGTGACCCGCGTACTGCACACCTGGCTGGAGGGCAGTTATGCGGGCCGTTTCACTCGTGACAGCGCGGGAGTTGTCCGGTTCGAATACGACACCGGCACACCGGCGGTGCCGATCTCGCTGTCACTGCCGCGCGAGGGTGAGACATCCCGGCGCGCCGCGGCGAACTTCCTCGAGAATCTGCTACCCGACCACAGTGAAACGCGTCGGCAAATGGCAGGCGCATACGGTGTCACGACGACCGACACCTTCGATCTTCTGGAAGTAGCCGGCGGCGATGTCGCCGGCGGACTGATGCTTGCTGCGCACGACGAGCCACCGACGGCCGGTCCCTTGATATTGGATCCTGCGACCGACGGGGATATAGCCGCACGGATTGCGGCAATCAAACGTGCCCCCGACGAGTGGGTCGATGCCCGCAGTCCGGCACGGTTCTCGCTGGCCGGAACACAAGGCAAGTTCGCGCTGGCAGATATCGGGGGCGAATGGTACTGGTCCAACGCGACTGTGCCATCGACTCATATCATCAAACCAGCTCGTCCGAATCTGCCGGGTCTGGAAGCGGCCGAAGCCACAGCCCTCGAGCTCGCCGCCGACGTCGGGGTCGGGGCACCGTTGGCACGGATCCTGCAGGTGAAGGATCAAACCGCCTATCTCGTAGAACGATTCGACCGAGAGCGCTCCGGTCAGATCTCCTCCCGGATCCACACGGAGGACATGGCTCAGGCGATGGGCAAAGGGCCATACAACAAATATGCGATCTCAGCCGTGCAGATCATCCGACTGCTGCGAGAAAGGGCAGACAACGAGACGGCGTACACCTTCATCGGCCAACTCGCCTTCAACACCTTCCTCGGAAACGCCGACGCGCACGCCAAGAACTACTCGCTGCTGATCCGCCCGGACGGCATCTCGATGACGCCGATGTATGACGTTGTGCCGGTAGGTCTGTACCCGGAATTCGATCAGAAGCTCGCGATGCGGATCGGCGGAGCGCAACGCGCACCCGAGGTCGGGCGACAGCACTGGCGGAAGCTGGCACGGACCTCCGGCCTCGAAGAACCGCGCGTCGAACGGATCGTCGCGGATCTGGCCAAGGCTGTCGGCGAATCGCTCGATGCCACAGTCGCCAGGTTGGAAGGCGAGCAGGCCAACGCAATTCGTCAACTCGTCGGTAGAAATATCGAGAGGTTCGTATAGGCACCGACGACCGCTGACGTCGGATCTACTTCACACGTGCATGTTCGGCTGCCTCGAACCCGACAGCTATGTGGGCGGGTAGCGACGTAACCACTCCTTGTCGGTGAGGACATCGCGAAGTTCGGTGGCGAGGTCGTGAGCGAGAGTGTCCAGGGTGGGGGCCGATTTGATCGGTTCGAGGAAGACGCGGGGGACGGCCTGAATCCCGTATTCGGCACCGACCAGCATTCCTGTCGCGGCCGCCACCGCGCAGCGATCGGCGGCGTAGTTCAACGCCAGTAGCAGCCCTTCACGGAGATAATCGCTGGACATGGCGCAGTACAGTGCGACACCCAGCGCTTCGGCGCCGTCGGTACCGCACCCCTCGAAATACCGGCGCACGTTGTTCATGTCGGCGGGGACCCGCTCTTCGCGAGCCAGGAGGACCGCACGACTCATCATCAGACGGGTCTTTTCGTGGTCGGGCCGACGCACCAACTCGTCGTAGGCAGTGGAAACACAGTCCATGAACGGACGGTCGCGAATCTGCTGATGCAGCACGACGGCCATGGCACCGGCAGCCAAACAGTCATCCGGGTGGGGATGAGTCAGCGCGGCAATGGAAGTCGCGAGATCGAAGGTCTCCGAGAGATTCTCCGACCACACCGCGGCCAAAGCGGCGCGGACCAACACTGCACCACCTCGGGCATTACTGCGCGGATCAGTGGGAGTGGAGCGAATCCCGGTATCAGCGAAACTCATCAGAGCGTCTACGACCGTAGGGTCGGGATGACGATTCGAGCAGAGCTCGGCGTCATCCAAGACGGTGCCGTCAGGGCCATCACCCTCGCGAGTACCGCGAGCGAAAACGCCGCCGTAGATGGGCCATTCGTCGACGATCCCGAGTTTTTCCCAGTCTCGTTTCATATAGTAGAGCCACCGCTGAAAAGCGTGCTGCACGGACGCGACCGGGTCGACCTGATTGCCGGTACGTCGCCCTCCCAGTGCACGAAGTAACCCCTCGCCGGAACTCGCTAACAACTGTGTAGCGTAAGTTGGAGAAGCGAAAGCGTTCGGTAGGTAGTCGAGTAGTTCACCCTTGCCGCTACGGCCGGTTTTCCAGGGGTATTTCTTCAGCGCACCATCATTGCATTCATCGGCAAAAGCGTCACCAACCGCAGCAGCCACCATTGCACCGCGCAGCCGCTCGGCGCCGGTCGGCACCCGAAGTTTCCTGGTCCCAGTCGGTTGACTGCCGCTTATTTCATTCGAACGATCACCGAACTCTATTCGAGCCTCGAGCGGAGCTTCGGCATCGACATGATGAAGGTTGTAATCACTTTCTTCACCCACCCAGTCTTCGGGCCGAAACTCTACCCGATCCTCCCATCGGCTGGCCCAATCGTCATGCCAATAGCCGAGCTTCATATTTCGTCGGTCTTTTTCGACATCCGACCATCCACGAAGAACGATCTTGGAATCCCTCACCGTCATTGCTCCTTGATCGTCTTTACTCCTTGCCAGGAGACTTTGCCTTTGGGCTCGGTGAATACTCTTTTGCCAGGCCATGTCAGGTGACGAGACTGCCCTGGCAGGAGTCCGTCCGGCTTACCGATCTCGAGGATTTCCCTCGGGGTAGGAAAGTTATCGGATCCAACTTTAAACCGCGCGTATATCTCGTCGGCCTTGACGATCATATCGCGGAGCTCCTTAAGCTTTCCTCTACGTTCATCGTCGGGACTGTCCGCCAGCTCACGTTCCAAATGCCCAAGTTCATCACGCATCCTACGAATCTCTCGATCCAGATTGGGGCGAATATGTTGACACGCTCCCGGTTCGCTCCCGAATTCGAATCCTGCCGACGCCCAGGCATAACACCCCACAGAGCTACTCGCAACCAGTCTCACATCTGCACCGCCGGACTGCGCATACCAATCAAACATGCGTTCATTGAATTCAGTAGCAAACCCTCGGCCTCGGAAATCATCTTGAAGCCTGAAGGTATTGTGCTCGGCAGTGAGATTCCCCTCATTGTAATGATAGGTCCGGTTGGCGTATCCAACCCTATTGCCATTTGTGTCGTAGATGCCGGTTTCGACACGCAATCCCCAGCCGTTCGAGACATCCTCGATGACGACGCGAAGACCGCTGTACTCACCCTCGATAGCTTGTCGCAACTGCGGCAACACATGTTCCACGTCGAGCGGATCACCATCCGGCGAGAACATGTCGCGGAGGCTCGGCTTGAGTTGAGTGGGGTGGTCCGGCGAGTCACCGTGATCAGCTTCCGTGCCCGAGAGTTCCGGGGCCGGGCGCTCATTGTCAGATCGCTCGACCGGCTCAGGTGTGTCGTTCTCGAGCCGATCGGACGACGGGAGATCGCCCTCGCGCCCCAACCCTGGGCGGTCCCTACTGTTGGCCAGATCCCGTTCGTGGGCTCCCGATGGCTGATCGACGCTGCGGCCATCATGCTCATAGTCGCGGGCGGCCGAGGTATCCGGGCGCTCAGGTCGAGCGCCAGGAGGTAGTCCGCTGTCGGCTGGGGATCGGTTGTCGATTCGGGTCGGGTCGGATGCTCGAGCGGGATCCGGTTGTCTCGGATGAGGTTCGCGTGCAGGCGAGTTCGCGGTCGATGACTCCGGACGCGACGCATCCGGATACCGTCTTTGATCGCCCCCGGGTACAGCCGGGCGACCGTCTCGACCGGCAGGTTCGGGATTCCGGTTATCACTCCGGCTCGGGCGGGGAGCTCCGCTGTCGCCTGGCCGCCGCTCACCCGGTGGGGCATCGGAAAGATCACCCAGCCCGGCTCGAACGGGGGCATCCGGCACCTGCTGGTGAGGGGCGCTTCGGCCGGGCACACCCTCGTGAGCTCCGGAAGACGAATCGGCGATGGCAGTACTCAACTCGCGCAGACTCGTTTCGCCAAAACCCAAATAGCGTTCCGGCGTCAGTCCGAGCTGTTGATGCAGATGCTTCGCGATCGCCTCGGGCGAAGTGGCTGGATGCCAGCTTCCCGGTGCATCACTCACGTGCATGCGAAAGTTCGCTTTGGCTGGGTCGGGCGTATGCACCAGGTCCACGACGACGCGGTCACCGGACGGAAGCCGGGTCTGCTGGTTGTAGGCGCGGTCCGTGGCGAATTGCGCGTTTTCCCAAAGGTGTTGGACATCGCGCGGCGACAGGTGCGCGTCACTCGTGACGTTCACCCGCATCGTGACCACGGTGACCGGTCCACCGGGCGCATTCGGGTAGCGCCGGACGTCGTAGGACGGGTTCGGGCTGTCGGGGTGAGCACGCACAGGGGTGACCCGGCCGTCTTCGGGCTGCTGAGTGCGGTAGTACTCGCGCTCTTGCCGAGCCATGCGGGCGGGATCCGGCGGGGACGGTGGGCGCTGCACCGGATCCTGATGTGGCTGCCGTGGATCGTGCCCAGCGGCCGGATATCCGGAACCTTGGGACCTGTCCGGCCGTTGGATCCGAGGATCGTGCGGTGGTGGCGAATTACGTTGCGGTGGAATTGGTCCCGAGCGCTGCTCCGGCGCCTGTCGGTACGGGGACGCCGCCTGATGCTGCGGAGCCGACGCTGGCGCCCCAGGTCGACGCGGCGGCGCCTGCTCGGGTTGATGCTGTTGTCCTGGAACATGCGGGCCCTGGCCGTATTGCGGCCGATGCTCTGGCGCAAGCTGACTCGGCGGGACCCGGCCGGGAGGGTAGGAAGCCGCGTATCCCTCACGATGAGGTTGCGCTGGAACCTGATTCGAGTGCTGCGGCCGATACCCGTGACCCGGCGGATTGGACAGGGGCGCGCGATTGTCCGGCAGCGACGCAGGACTGTCCATCCCATTGCCGAGATGCCCCGAATACGGCACGCTCGAATCCGGTGCCCGGTACCGGTTGTCCGGGTAACCGGCGTGGGGACCACCCGCACTCGAGGGCCCACCCCCATTACTCAGGCTTGAATCCCGCCCCCGCCTGGCCAGTTCGGGTCGTTGCCCTTCCGCGCCAGGATGCGGCCGGCCACCTTCAGCGTCAGAGGGTCGCTGGTATCGCCCTCCGCTTTGACGGCCGGGCCTGCCTTCTCGATCACCAGTTCCCGGTTCAGTTCCGTCTCGCTGCTCCCGAACCGGTAGGTCACCTCGGTCTCGGTTTCCGCCGTCTTCCGGTAGATCACGTACAGCGCCATCGTTTTCTCCCCATTTCTGGTAGTTCTCGCCGGTTCGCTCGGGGATGTCGTTTTCCCAGTCGGCCTTGGTGTTGGCGTGCGCATGTGCCTCTCGATAGCTGGCATCCGGATGTTCACGCAGATATGCGGCTTCGGTCAGCTCATGTTCGAGCAGCTTGATGTCCGCGGGCAGCGGCTCGCCGCGCGAGAGCCGCATCCATGCCTCGGCGATATCGGGGTCGGCGTCGAAACGGCGATTCTCGTAGCCGACGACATGACCGTCGTCATCGAACACGCTGAGTTTGTGCTCATCCTCGAACAGGTGTTGTTTGACCTGTCCGATCTCACGCTCGCTGAAACCGGTCGAGCCATCCAGACGCGGTGCGGTAGCGAGGTTTTCGGCCATGTCACGGACGTCGGTGTCCGATGCGCGAATGGTGTCGTATGCCTCGTCCGCCCATTTGTCCTGAGCCGTGACATCGAGCGGATCGCGCGGCCGCGTGGCGCCTCCACTCTGCGATGGGTCCGGCGTGTTCCGGTCCGCGCTGTCGATGACATGCTGCTGATCGGCGCCACGAGCGGGATCCTGTCCCGCCGCGGCGACGTGCGCGCTGGGCGGCGGGGCGGCATCGCCAACCGGTGCTGCCATCACAACCGGCACCGGCTCGATCGCCGCATTCGGCGTGGCGTCTGAATCTGAAACTTGATCAGGGCCGTCGGAGTCGTTTCGATCGCGGTTCGCGACCTCCGATCCTATGGTCTCCGCCGGTGCTCGGCCCGCCGGCCGATGGTCCTGCTCACCCCGCTGGTCATGGCCTGGGGCAGGAGTCGGCTCCCCATGATCCGGAGGCGCCCCGGAACCGTTATCCGGTTGGGGCCGAACGGAATCCGGTTGGCCGTCCGCACCGGGCGCCCGGTTCTCACGACCGGGTCCGTTATCGGTCCGCGGTTGCTCGGGACGAGCGGCCGCGGGTTGTGGACGATTCGCGGGGTCCGGCCGCGATCCGGTATCCGGGCGAACTATCGGATCGGCGAGCCGCACGGGCGCGGCATCCGCACGCGGCGCGGTCGACGTTTCCGGGTTCCTGCGTTCCGGCACCTCGGCACCGGGCGAGCGCGGCGCTTCCGTCGGTCGATGCGGTTGCGCCCCCCGATCGCCGGATACGGGTGTGTCGCCGCGGGGAGCACTGTCCGGCATCGCTCGCGCCGGAGGCGGCTGGCGATCGCCAGGCGCCACGCCCTGCGAGTTCGGCTGCGCAGGCGAGCGATCCGCCACCGGCGCGGGCGCAGCGGAACGATCGGGTACCGACGCAGGCGCGGCGCGGCGAACGATCCGCCACCGGCGCTTGCGCGGGCGCGGCGGGCCGATCCGATACTGATCCCTGCGCGGGCGCGGCGGGACGATCCGACGATGGCGCCTGCGCGGGCATCTGCTGTCCGGATCCGGGTTCCGAACCGGACGGCGGCGCAGCGTTCGGCCGCGAATCGGGTGCGGTAGCACGGGAGTCACCGTTCTGGCTCGGATTCGAATCCGATTGGGAGACAGCCGATGTCTCGTGTCCGGCAGCTGTCGTGGCCGCATGCTCGCCGCCGGTTCCCGGCGGCACCGCGGGGGCGTCCGCGGCAGCCGGAGTCACACCGGGGTCGGAATGCGCCGGGGCCGGAGGGTGCACACCGCCCGAAGCAGGCGCGTCCGCGGCCTGTGGACGATCTGCTCCCGGGGAGGCCCCGTGTTCTCCCGACGGGGGATGCGTCCCCGGCTTACTGGCAAGGCTGCCCCCGGCCCCCTCCAACAGACTTCCGGGGTCGAGTTTGTGATCGGGATTCGTAGCGACCTGAGCAGCGGCATTACCCAGCGCATTGGATGGGATCTCGGCGACATTGTTGGTGACGTACTGCGCCAGCTTGCCCGGTTTGGCATCTCCCGCGAGGGCGGAGACCACGCTGTTGTCGAGCTTGCTGCTCAACGCACCGCTGACCGGTGCCGCGATCCCACCGGCGAGCGCGCCCGAAGCGGCAGACATTCCGAGCGACCCGAAGTCGAATCCCTCGTCCCGATGATGCTCGGCGAGCTGAATTCCCTGGGCCGCAGCGTCGGTCCCGGCGCCGAAGGCGGTACCGACAACCGCGCCCACCGCGACCTTGGTAGCGATGCCGGCGAGACGCTCACCCAAGAAGATGGCGCCCTTGGCGGCGATCTTGCCGATCAGCTCTTCGACCGCCTTGGTAATGGCGGCCTTGGCGGCGATAACCGCTCCGGCCTCCGCGACCTCACCGACACCGGGAATGAGTGTCCACACCAAACTCGCGAGCATCGCCATCGCGGAGATATAGATGATGAGTTTGGTGTGCTCGATATCGGTGGCACCGTGTTCGAGCTGATTCGCGAAGCTCTCGCAGTGGTTGATCAGCGTCTGCAGGTCGCTGCCGTCGGTCCCGGCGATGTCCTGCCAATAGCTCGACAGCGCATTGTGCGCCTTGCCGTCGATCGCGGACAGCGCTTCGTTCATCGCCTGACCTGCCGGCTGCTGCAGCTTTTTCAGGGCCTCGGCCATATCGGTCCAGTGCTGCGCCGCGCGGCGCATGGCGTCTTCGTCGCCGTCTGGCCAGTGGCCGAATACGAAGTCCGACAGGTACGGGATCTGAGGCGGGCGCCACAGTGTCACTCGGCTACTCCCCCACTACGTCTTGCTGATGCCGTCGGCGCTGTCTTGATCCTGGTTCTGAACGATATTCGCGGTGCCGGTGATCTTGTCGCCGGTGTTCTTGAGGACATTCGCCAGTGCCTGCAGATCGGTCAGTGCCTTGTTGACACCTCCGTCACCGTCCTGCGGGTAGCTCTTCTCGAATTCCTTGCCGGGTCTGTCCCCACCCCAGCAATGACCTTCTGCGGCAAGTCCGGTCCGCAGCTTCTCCAGCGCGGTTTCGACTTCCTCGCCCAGTGCCTCGAACTGCGGCGATATCGCCCGCAGCCGCTCGGGATCAGCGAAGAAGTCAACCACGCCCGCACTCCTCAGTCATCGGTTCCGTCCCCCACTTGGACGGATCGGCACCGGTACCGGTTCCACCAATCTTTCGGCAACACAAGATATCTACTGCTCCGGCGGCGGCTGGCTCTCCGAAAATCGCTCGCGCAATTCGCGCATACTGGGCATCCCGGGCATGATCTCGTCCAGGTCGGCCATCCGGTCGACCACGGACTCGAGCGGCTCGAGAATCTTCGCCCGCGCCTGCATCGCCGCGTCCACACCGCCCCGGATCGCCGCGTTGAGGTCCTCGCTCAACTGCCGTGGGGTAGTCCGCCGGAACGCGTCGTCGGCGATCGTGATCTCGGTGACCGCCCCGGCCCCGTTGACCGTCACCTTCCCCAGATTGTTCGGCGTCGTGGCGCGGACCTGCAGCGCGGCCAACTTGCGCTGCACCTCGCCCAGTTCGCCCAGCTCACGCTCGAAGTCACCTTCGATGGAATCGAGCGTGGCGCGCAATCCGTCATTGGCGGAACGGATCTGCTCTCTGTCCCATGTGCCCACGAACTACTGCCCTCCGGCTTCCCGAGCCGAACGGACGCGCTCGACCTCCCGCCATTGCTCCCACCGCTCGGTCAGCGGCCAACCGGCCATATCCCGGGATCTCGGGGCACAACGCGAGGGATCGGTCCCGAATCGATCGGTCAGCGCAACGCGCCGCACATCGTCCTGGACCACCCCGTACCCCCGTTCACCCACTCGAGATTTCGCGCCCCCTCCCAGGGGCAGCGCGTCGGACACGCTACCCCAGCCAGGAGTCCGGAGGACCGTAGCCCTCGGCTCGCGCTTCGTCCTCTTCTGTCCAATCCGACGGCATGACCACCGCGTTCCGGCCGGTCTGGGGCCGATGCCGTTCCGCCGCCCGCATGCGGGCGCGCTCGACCTCTTCTCGCAGCAGACGCTCGCGTTCGACCCGTTCCTCTTGCTCCGCAAGCTCTTCCGGACTCTGCTCGGCCCCGTCGTCCTGCCGACGCAGTTGCTCCCGCAATTCAGCGAAGAGCTCCGCACCATCACGAGTGGTTCGCGCATCCGCTTCCAAGAACTGTTCTCGGACGCCACGGGCACCGGCCCGGTAGTCAGCGAGCAGTCGATCGTATTCCGCCGCGTAGTCGGTCATTTGGCGTCGCCCATGTCGATTTCGATCTTCACCCCGTCGGAGGGACGCGCGGGGGTGGCCGCGCTCGCCTGTTCCGGCGGCGGCGCGTTCAACGGCCCCGACGTCGCCAATTCCGGTCCCGGGGTCGGAGCTGCCGGAGCGCGGTCCAACGGACCGACTGTGGCCAGTTCCGGTCCGGCGACAGGTGGCCCCACCGGCCCACCGGGAATCTGGGCCTCATCGCCGGGGACGGTCGTCCACATCGGTTTCGGCGGAACGATCCCGGCCGGCGGGCGCTCGGCACCGGACGCGGGTTTCCCACCGCCAGGCATTCCTGGCATACCCGGCATTCCGTTCTGCGACGTATCGGGATTCGCAGGTCCGGTCGTCGGCGAGCCGCCACCCGAATCCGGTTTGCCTGCATGCGGATCCACCGATTGCCCCGGCACAGGACGCGGACCGAGGCCCTCGGGAGGAGTATTGGCGCCCGGCCGCGGCGATCCGCCGCCACCAGGAACACCGCTCCCAGCGCCGTCGGTCCCCTTCCCCAGGCCGGTTCCCTCTGAAGGATCCGGGGCCGCCGGATCCGAATCCGCCGGCCCCGGCTTCAAGAACGGCACACCGTCCTTGATCCCCATCGAATATTCCTGCGGCTTCCCGTCCGGTCCGGTCACCTTCGCGGTGATCGTGCCATTGGCCGCCTGCGACACCGTGAGATTCCCACCGAACGCGCTGAGGTTCGCCAACTCTTTGGGGGCCGTGACGCCCTTGGCATCGGTCAAAAGCGAACCGACGCCCGGTATCTGAGACCCCAGCGAAGACAGGTTCCCGCCCAACGACCCCAAACCCTGCTGAGCGACGTTCTGGATCTGACTCATGCCCTGCTGAAGAGTCTGACTGAGCCCCTGTTGCACAGTCTGACTCGCCTGGCTCGCCAAGGTCGAGAGAAGTTGTTGCGCCGGATTCGTTTGGTTACCAGCGGGATTCGTCAGCGTCGGCGTGGTCGCCGGCGTGGTCGAAGCGGGGGTTGTCGGGCCGGCGTTACCGGGAGCGGTGGGGCCGGGGATCGACGGGTTGGGCGGATTATCGGGATTCTGGTCGCCGGGCGGTTTCGGGAAGGGGGTGGGGTCATGAGAGTCGAGCAGCTTGATGACCGGGTCGTACGCCTGACGAATGTAGTAATCGGCGAGCGTGCATTGATGAACGAACGCCGTGAACGCCTCACGCACTGCCGGCCCGAAATGGTTGATCAACCAATCCTTACATTTAGCGGTCGCCATTTTCTTATAGCCGTCTTCGTCGTTGTTCGGAGCCAGATGAAACTGTCCGGCAACGACTTCCCGATCAGTACTCAGCGAACCACTACTACCTTTGTTGGCCGCGACGGTAATAATGGTACTCACCGGATCTTCATCACCCAGACGCATCGCATGTCCTGCGACCGGACATTGCGGCGAATCGAATGCGGCAACAAAATTTGCCTTATCCGCAACGATTTGCTGAAGCACACCCGGAAGCCCATTCAGCGCGGATGCGACAGCCCGGAGATACTCGGTCTTCTGATCCGCGTGCGCGTGAAATCCACTGAGATGATCGCTCGCTGCGGCACCGCCACTACCTTCCCAGTACTCCGGAACCGCTTGCGCTATTCGCGATAGATCGGATGTGATTTGCGACCCTCCGGGATCGGTTCCGTTCCCGAGAGCAGCCCCGCTCACGGCGGTCGCGAGGTCTTGAAGACTGACCAGGTTCATGTGGCGCTGCTGGTCGTAATACTTCCCCTCCAGCCGCTGCATTTCCCCTTTATTCGGATCAGTTGTCGTATCAATAGTCTCAGCGCCGTTCAGAGCTCCAGAAATCGGTAACGGCGGAACGCTGATCTGATTGAATCCATCCAGCTTCAACAAGTCCCATACGCGATGATAGCGAACCAGAGCCAAGCGAAACCATTCGAGACCGACGGCACCGGCGTCCAAGACTGTATTTACGTCACCAGCCGCGATCTGCGGCTTATCGGTCCGCCATATTTTCTGCGGGTCGAAAACATTGGAACCGTCTTCCGCAAGAAATCGCAGAAGCTGGCCCCGGCTGGCTGCCAAGCCGCCCTGATATTTCTGCTCCCACTCCTGCGCTGTAGTCATCCGCGCGTCGAACCGTCACTGGAGTCGGCGATCCCGGCACGATTGTCTTGATCTGTAGACACAGTCAGCGCGACAGCCTGACGTAGCACACCGGCGGTCGCCTGCGAAGCGTCGGACCACGAATGCAGCATGGTCACAAGACCATCCACGCCCGCCGCGATCCTCTGCCCCTCCGCAGCGTAGTCCTGACCCGCATGTGACGGCTCGAAGCCAACATTCGCGATCTGTGTCGCATGTGCCTTGGTCGCCTCGACGGCCGGTTCGATCGTCTGCGCCATACCCAGCACAGATTCCGGAACGAAACGCATGCCCCCTCCTGATCCTCGAACTCGATGCATGAACGCGGCCTGTCGAGGCACGTCGTCCTCCGATCATCGCAGACAGAGCAGCATCACTGCCAGCGGACTGCGCAGCGTCAAGAGCAGTCCCGCCCGGCGTTCACTGGCAAGGTGAGCGGATGCACCGTCCTCCCCCTCGACATCCCCGCATACTCGTATTCGACCCCGCGCCGGGCGATCTCGCTGTGGCCGAAATCGAGGGGCTGGCGCGGCTCGGAGTGGTTCCAACAGTCAACGTGCGGCGGGTCGGTGATTCCGGACTTCGTAGCGAGATCGCCGCACGGTGGGAATGTATTGATATCGCCGGATTCGATGCGGGCGAGATCGTACGGACCTTCGAGCGCGCCGGTGGATACGACGCGGTGAAGTGTCGTGGCGGAATCCCGTTGACCCGCTCCGTCTTCGAGCGGATGACCGCGGACTCTCATGAACAACCACTGAGACTGGTCGCCAAGGCGGCCTCGGGACTGGACAGCTTCGATCTCGACGCGGCGCGCGAACTCGGCGTCGCGGTCCGTTCCACGCCAGGGGCCAATGCGGGTGCGGTCGCGGAGCTGACCATCGGACTGATGCTCGATGCTCTCCGCGGTATCAGCAGGCGCGATTCCGCTCTGCGCGTCGCTGATTGGAGTGCGGCGGTCGAGGACGTTCCTGTTCGTGGCCTGGCGGACTGTCGCGTCGGCCTGGTCGGCAACGGGGCCATCGCGCGTGCGGTCGCGGCCAGGCTTGCACCGTTCGGTGCCGAGGTATGGGCCCACGGGTCGGAACGATTCACCGCCGAACAAGCAGAACAGTGGCCCGTACGCCGAGCCGGCAATCTTCGCGACCTTCTGATGAACTGCGACATCGTCTCGGTCCATGTGCCGTCCACGCCGGCAACCGCCGGACTCATCGGCGCGCGGGAACTTCGATGGATGAAGCCGGGTTCGATCCTGGTCAATACCTCACGCGCACAGGTGGTTCCCGAAGATGCCCTCGATGCCGCGGTGCGCGATCCGGCCTGCGGGTTGAGCCACGTCGCCGTCGATGTATTCGCCACGGAGGGAGCCGCTTTCGCCTCGCCCTTGGCCTCGAACCCGAACACCACCCTCAGCCCGCATGTCGCCGGAATGACGTGGAATGCGATGAAGGTCAGTTCGGAGCGGCTGTTGAGTGAGATCTCGCGGTTCTACGGGCTTGATACGACTTGTTGACGAGGGCAGGGTGCGCCGAGATCAACGAGCAGCCTCCCGAACGGAGACCTGATCATCGATAGCGGATACGCTATCATTCTCAGGTGACCGCCTCACGCAATCCATCGCCCACGACGGCGGCGAAACTGGTCCTCGACGCTCGAACGCGTCGCGGGTTGTCCCAGCGTGAACTCGCCCTGCGTGCCAAGGTCGCTCAATCCAGCATCGCCAATATCGAATCAGGCCGCAGGCAACCCTCCGTCGCCATGCTCGAGCGCATCCTCGCCGCCGCCGGCTTCCGTCTCGACACGGGCCTCGTGAATACGGTGCGCCCCAGCGAATTGCTGGACCGATACCGTGCAGAGTTCACCCAAGTCCTGACTCGGTATCCTGTCGTCCGCGCATGGGTATTCGGCTCCGTCGCGCGTGGAGAAGATCGACCCGGATCCGACCTGGATCTGCTCGTCGAACTCGATCCCGGCAGCTCGGTTGTCGATATCTTCGGCTTGGAAGAGGACATCGCCGGCGTCCTGGGATGCCCGGTCGACGTGGTGACAACCGCCGAACTCGATGGGAACGGGCTTCTGCGTCGTGGACTCGAGCGCGATGATCTTCCGCTTGCATTCGCCGCATGACCGAGTCCCGAGTGGATGAGCGGCTGCTGTATCTCGCGACGACGCTCATCGAAATGGCAGATCTGCGTTACAGGGGACGGGACGCCTACAACTCCGATATCGCGGTGGCTCGCGCTGCCAGTTCAACGTAATCCGCCTGGCCGCGGACCTCGAACGGCTCGGCGAGGACTGGTTGTCCGATCATCCGGAAATCCCACTGCGTCTGATCAAAGGCATGCGCAATCGGATCGCGCACAACTACTGGTTGGTCGATGACGAGATCGTCTGGTCTGTCGTGGAAACGCACGCGCCAGAACTGCATCGGCAACTCTCTGCTGAGATCGAGGTGGCGCGAACGAGATTGGATGACGAGGCGCCGCCGACAGCCTGAGGGTTGCCGCACGGCACACTCAGCGGTCGAGATCGCCTCGCGTCGCTGCGCGGGTGAAGCTCGACCACTCGGCCGCGGTGAAGACCAGGGCCGGGCCTGATGGGTTCTTCGAATCGCGGATCCCCACAGCACTGTCCGGAAGGAAGGCGACCTCGACGCAGTTTTGGGACGCACCGCTGTAGCTGCTCTTGAACCACTTCGCATTCGCAGGCGATAGATCATCCATCACGGTGTGAACTCCTTCGCGATCTGCCGGAGCAAGGACCGGCTGGCTGTAGCGTCCAACGCACTGCGCCGGAGATCTTCGTAAGCTCGATGGTACTGCTGGCTCGGAGCCACCACTCCAGCTACTCTTGAACCAGCGCGCACCCAATGAATCTGCCATCACGACATATACTCCTTCGCCATCTGCCGGAGCCGGAGGCGACTGGCGTCCGCATCGAGGGCGCCTCGCCGCAAATCCAGGTACGCCCGATGGTACCGGTGCACCGTGGTCTGTTTCGTCAGATACAAACCCCCGGTGAAGCATTCGGTGTAGACAACCGGTGGCTCGACCGGGCCAACCCTACCAACTTCGTCGAACTGCAAAATCACGAACGGCCCAACTGCTTCGCCGAGCGGAAAACCACAGTTGAATGGCAGGACCTGCACGTTCACATTGGGGCGAGTACCCATATCGGCCAAATGGCGGAGCTGCACCGCCATTACCTTCGGCCCTCCTACAACACCATGCAGGACCGACTCCCGCAGAACGACATCCAGGGACGCGGGCTTGTGCTTTCGAGTGATCCGCGTCTGCCTGCGAATCCGCAATTGCAGCCGCCGAGCGTGTTCCTCCGCACCGTCCTCGGGATGCGAGGCGTGCATCAGAGCACTTCCGTAAGCAGGTGTCTGAAGCAAGCCCGGCACAAGTTCGGACTCATAGGTGATCAGATGCTGAGCCGCAGCCTCCAGTCCCACGTAGAAGTCGAAGTTCTCCGGGATGACGTCCCCGTACTCGCACCACCAGCTCAACTCGTTGCCCTGTGCTGCAAGAGCTTTCATCGCCTTGGTTTGTTCATCACCGAACCCGTAGATCTTGCACAATGCCGCGATATCCACTTCCCGCAGATGCGCCACCATGCCCCGCTCGATTCGCTGCAAGGTGCTCCCACTGCGCTCCAGCAGCGCCGCGGCCTCCTGCAACGTCAGCCCGCACTCCTCGCGCCCGTTGCGCAAATACCTCCCGAGCTGCCGCCTCGGAACGTCGACCCACTACTCCGACATACCGCCTCCCTCCACGTCATTGGTCCGCACCAGCACATCACCGCAAGATCCCCCCATGACCCCACCAATGCGGAATCTCATTCAGAATCCACATAACCCCAGCAAGTGTTGCATCCTGGGCCGCGATCGGTGGGCAGATCCAGCGGCAAGGGAACCGCTACGCCTCACCGAACGTCCAGTAAGGTAGGCGGAACGCACGACGGGAGGGACGCCGATGGATGTGGGGCAGTCAACGGCGAACGCGCTGTGGCAACAGGCGGTCGACGGGGCATTCAAGATGGAACCGGAGGCAGCGCAGAAGTGCGCGAAGACCTTTGACCGATTCGCATACTCGTCGGAGATCAGGTTCAGAACTCTTACATGCTGCATCAGCTCGCGGATTCGGAGATTTCAGTTCCGCAAAAGCTCTACAAGGCGGATTCTAAGGACAAGGCAAGAGCTGACCAAAGTCCTCACCGGCATGCAGGAAGCGGCATTGAAGATGGCTGCCGCATATCTCCGGGCAGGCAATGATCGATTCAGGGTAGCAGATGATCATGAACCAGCGAGCGATCAACGCGACGAGCGTGAACAAATGAAATCACCCGTACTGGCCACTGCATGCTTCGCGTATCTGCAGCCCACTGATCCGCGCAGCATGCTCCCACCGGCGACGACTCTGCCCCGACAACGACTAGCTCGGTTCCGATTCCGACCCGACGCACCCTCACCGCTTCGAAGTTGACAAATCCTGATCTCCAACCGCCCAACCAAGTACCACGAGCAGGCAGGCGACCGGAGGTTGTATTCGATCCCTGCACTTGGATCGGCGATGACACAATTGACGCAATCCGGGTTCGATCCGGCCGCCCGGAAACGAGGCCACGATCAGGTCACTGAAGTACACAGCTTTTACCTGCAGATTCCCTCAGACTTCGATCGCTTGATGTGGACTCGCTAAATATTTCATTCGGGAGGATCAGAAGTACGAATGGTTCATAGCTGCGGCCCACCTCTCCCGTCAATGGACGAGAGGCGGCGGGTCCGGCCAGGATCCGCGATGCCAGAATCCTGCGAAGTACATCTGCGCATCAAAGCGGGATTTTGTACGCAGATCGTCGACGCTCAACGGCCGTAGGGAATGCAACTACCCGGCCGTGCGGAAATCTGGCAGTCTATTGCTCCGTCATCGAATCCTCCATATCGGCAAGGGCAACTGATCATGGGTGGCGACAATCAACCCGCGCCGTTCGATCAATGGAATTTCGTAGCAGGGGCAACCCAACCCTGGTATCGCCACTAATCGACATGATGCCGATCGGGCGCAGCGTGGCGCGCAGCAGATCCAGCATGGCATCCATCACGGCAGCACGGATCCCGCGTATGTCACGGATACGGAACCATGGGATACTCTTGAGCATCAAGAAATCTATACGATGGTCCACAGTATCAACTCCGGCACGATGCATGACCATGCGACCGTTGGAACAACATCGCAGCCGGCTGTGGGCGGCAGTCTGTTCGGCCTGAACCTTTCAATCCACAAAGAGCTCTCCGATGGATTTCATGGCCAGTTCGCCGGAGCCGCCGGGGACGCCGCCAGCAAATTCGTACAGCAAGGCACCGATATTCAAGAGGTCATCACCGCTGTTGGGGCGCGAATCCATGCCGCGGCATACGGTGCCGAGGCAGCCCAGCTCGCCGTTCCGCCGCCGGGACAGAGCGCCACGGTGCCTCCCACCGGTTCGAACGATCCACTGACCAATCTGGGTGCCCTTCTCCCAGGCACAGCGATAAACGAGGGGAAGCCACCGCGAGCAGAAGCACCTTGCTCGGGAGGCCATGAAGAACAACTACAACCCCACGTATCGCCCCGCAGGCGAGAATGTCCCCACCTTCGTCCCCGTGGACAGCCCCGATGACGGCGGAACGAACAACCCCAATAGTGGCGGCCCGAACAGCAATAGCAACGGCCCGACCACGCCGGGCACGACCACTTCCCCTGACGATCAGCAGAAACCGGGCGACCAGGGCGACAAGCCTTCCGATCAGTCGCAACAGACCGATCCCGCAGGCACGATCCACTGCCGGACAGGGCAATCAGCCGGCAGCCAGAACCCGTCGAATCCCGCCGGTTCACTTCCCGGCAGTGATACCCGGCCTGGGAGCCGACTCGACCAGCGGCCGCCGGATACGGCGGGGTCCGGGAACCCGGTTCGGATCCTCCGGCGGGCCCGGCGGGCACGAACGGTCAACCGTCAGCGGGTCCGGGTCGAAGCATTCCGGGGAAGCCGGGTGGCGTAAATCCCGCTGCTGCGCGGCGGCATTCGGTAGCCGGCCAGGTCAGGCCGGAGTCGGCGGTATGCCGGGCATGGGTGGCCTCGGTGGCGCACGCAAGAACGAGGAATCCGAGGGTGAGCACAAGACTCCCGATTACTTGATCATGGATCGCGAAGAGGAACTGCTGGGTATTCGCGATCGAACCCTCCCCGGCGCCATCGGAGCCGACGTTCCCTCGGCACAGTTCCGGCCGGAGGATCGGGAGCGCCGACGGTGAAATGGGAGTTCACGCCCGACGAGTTCATGCATATCTGGAAAGAGACCGATAAGGATCGGTATCCGTTCCCCATGCAGTTGAGTTCTTCGGCGGAGTGGCAGAGCGATTACGACCGTATGCATTCGGAGCTTCGGTTTCGAATGCCGAAGGGCTTCGATCCGCAACTGTCGGCAGCACTGCGTATCGTGGCTGATCCTCCGATGTCATTGCTGCTCATGGGAACTCGTAAGCGACCGGTGCGGTTCTACGCCGGGATCGACACCACGGCCGGCGTCACCTTGGTCCAGCGTCCCGGGCCGGTCGAAGCGTACGGCGGAAACGTCGTGGTCGAATTCGGTTCCTCGACAATCGTTATGAAGGTCTTCGCCGCCGTCCTGGGCAATCTACCGGCAGGTGAACGCCCGGCCATGGTCGAGAGCCTGGACCGCATCCGCACCGACCTCGAATCCTGGACCGGCACCAAGGAAACCACCACCCACCGGATGAAGAAGCTACTGAAGGCCCCGCGGGCGGGTGCTGGTCACATCGAAGTCCGTTGCGGGCTACAGGATTCCCGCCCCTATCCCCCGCAATATCTGAGCTGGTTCGATGTCGCGGGCGACGGCCGGTACACGTATCGCCAGCAGTACAACGAGTTTCGGATCGATCCCTCGCCCACCGACGACATCTGCCGCGAGATCACTCACATGATGCAAGTGCAGCAGGAGTTTTCACGGATCGATTGAGCAGCTGTTCGGGGCCTGCGGTATGGGCGAGGCCTATCTCGCACGATCTCGACCTACCTCGGTTCACCGCACTCAAATACTCGGGCCGGCAACTCCCTCGAGCCGTGCCCCGTTCGAGCGGATCATCGCGGACACCCTCGAGCATCCGCTCGCAGATCCACAGAGTGCCACGGCACCTGCTCAGTGGTCCCAGAGTGTTGCGATCGGGAGCGCCCAGAGGCGATCACCGAAGGGGCGCGAAGCGGTCCCCGTGTGGAGCACGATGCCGGCGATGAATCGTTCGCCCAGGAGTTCACGGAGGTAGATGAGCCCTTTGAGATCGGGGCCGCGAGGGGTGGAGGTTGCCTTGACTTCGATGCCGACGACGTCGCGTCGGCGGTCTTCGAGGATGATGTCGACCTCGTGCCCGCCGCGGTCACGAAAGTGAGACATCCGCGTTGTCTTCGCAGACCAAGTGCTCTGCTTGGCCAGTTCGCCGGTGACGAAACCCTCTACGAGTCCACCTGTCAGTGTCGACGAGATCTCTCGTTCCAAGCCGTCGACTTCCACCCCCGCCAAGTGGGCGGCAAGCCCGGTGTCGGTGACGGTGACTTTCGGACGCGACACGGCGCCGGATGCGCCGTTCTTTGTCCATCCCGGGATGGACCGCACCAGAAATACCGATTCGAGCGCGCGCAGGTAAGTCGGGATCGATCGTTCGGGGATATCGAGCTCTCGACCGACCCGGGCGGCGACGAACTCGCCGGCATTGCGGGCGGCAATCACGTTGAGCAGTGGTTCGAGCCGGTCGGGGTGCTGGATTCCCGTGATGTCGCTCGAATCTTTGGACAGTATGCGTTGGGTGTAGTTGTCCAACCAACGCTCGCGCTGCCTGGTGGAGCGGTCCACGATTTCGGGGAACGCAGGTGTGGTAACAAGTTTCAAGTAGTCGCGACGGGCAGGACCGGGGCGATCATCCGGGGTGCCGCTGGTCGGGAGCGACCAGGCGAAGGAGGCGAAGTCCGCGGCGCGTCCAGACAACTCGTCACGACTGAATCCTTCGAGAGAGATTGTCTGCGCGCGTCCGGCAAGCGACTCCTGCGCACCCCTCAGAGACAGCAGGTCGGCAGATCCTGTGACCATGAAGCGCCCGGGGCGGCGGTCCCGGTCTACGGATGCTTTCAACGCGGTGAGCAGCGCGGGGACGCGCTGGATCTCATCGATCGCAAGAAGTCCCTGTGGGTATTGTGCGGCGAACCCATCGGGGTCGACCTCGGCGGCCTCTCGATCGATGGTGTCGTCCAGGCTCACCAAACGTGCTTCACGACTGCGCACAAGCTGCTGCATGAGTGTGGTCTTGCCGACTTGCCTGGCACCGCTGATGACCGTGATCGGCGTGTCGGCCAGCGTCTCCTCAGCGAGGGGAGCCGCATTCCGCCGGATCAGGTCCGTTGTCATGCACCCACCCTAGATGATCGTTGCGGATTTATCAGAGGGTTTCTGCGGATTTATCGGACAAACGTTGCGGATCTATCAATCAGCTGTTTGCGATTTTCGGGGTCGGCCCGGACGAGACTCCTCCCACCTCTTCACATCCGCGCCGCGACGAGTGATCGGGACACCGCGAGCACGCTGGGCCGCCACCCATTGATCGATGATGCGCCGCCAGGTACCTGTCGGTCGCACTGCGTGTCGTCGCGATCCCTTCCAGCCGGTCGGTACCCCACCATGGTCGAGAGCCTGGACCGCATCCGCACCGATCTCGAATCCTGGACCGGCACCAAGGAAACCACCACCCACCGGATGAAGAAGCTACTGAAGGCCCCGCAGGCGGGTGCTGGTCACATCGAAGTCCGTTGCGGGCTACAGGATTCCCGCCCCTATCCCCCGCAATATCTGAGCTGGTTCGATGTCGCGGGCGACGGCCGGTACACGTATCGCCAGCAGTACAACGAGTTTCGGATCGATCCCTCGTCCACCGACGACATCTGCCGCGAGATCACTCACATGATGCAAGTGCAGCAGGAGTTTTCACGGATCGATTGAGCAGCGCGACGATTGATCGTCGCTCCTCGCCCTCCGGTACTCTCAGTGCGAAGGCCAGGGCGGGAGGTACAGCCGGGTGGGTCAAACGCTGACACAAGGAGAGGTATTCGCCGGTTACCGGATCGAGCGGCTGCTCGGGGCGGGCGGCATGGGCGAAGTGCATCTCGCGCGGGACCGCGATCTGCCACGGTTCACGGCGTTGAAGGTGCTGAGCCCGGCGTTCGGTGACAGTGACGAGGCGCGGCGACGGTTTCTGCTCGAAGCGGATACCGTTGCGCGCCTGTCACATCCGAATATCGTCACGGTCTATGCCCGCGGTCAGGAGGGGGATCGGCTGTGGATGGCGATGCAGTACATCGAGGGCACCGATGTCGCCGCTGTGCTGCACAGCGGGGCGATGCATCCCGAGCACGCGGTCGGGATTGTCGGCGAGGCCGCGAAAGCGCTCGACTTCGCGCACAGTGCGGGAGTTCTGCATCGTGATGTGAAGCCCGCGAATATTCTCCTCGCACAGGGTGTTTCGCGGCAGGTATTCCTCGCGGACTTCGGTATCGCGAAGATTCTCGATCACACCGACAATCTGACCCAGGCCGGAGATGTGCACGCCAGCTTCCGGTATGCCGCACCGGAGCAGTTGGACAGTGGCGCCGCCATCGACCGTCGGGCCGATGTATATGCCCTGGGGTGCACGCTGTTCCACATGCTGACCGGAACGCCGCCGTTTCCCGGCACGTCTCCGGGCCAGCTGATTCACGGCCACCTCAATCAGCCGGCGCCGCGGCCCGGGCAGTACAACGCCTACCTGGCAGGTTTCGATGCCGTCGTCGCACGCGCGATGGCCAAGGATCCGCGTGAACGGTTCGGAAGCTGTGGTGAGCTGGCCGCCGCAGCGCACGCCGCGCTGACCGGATGGGTGGGGGTCGTGCCGGTTCCGGTCGGCGCTCCGAAGCGTGGACGTCGCTGGGGCTTGATCGCGGCGATCGCGGCCGTGCTCGTGGTACTCGGCGCGGGCGGATTCGTCTGGTACAACAGCAAATCCGGCGACGACCCGAATCAATCGGCCGACGCCGCCCGGGATGCGGCATGTGCCTTCGGCCGGTCCGCCGCCACCTACGACTACGACAACTTCGCGGCGTATCGGACCGAGATGCTCGCGAGCACAACCGGGGATATGAAGCAGCAATTCCAGACCAGTTTGGATTCGCTGGAGGGTGTGATCACCCAGTCGAAGGCGCGAGCACACGCCACCGACGCCCAATGTTTCGTGAAGACATCCGCATCCGACCGCGCCGAGGTCGCCGCGATAATCAACCAGGTCCACACCAATTCCACCACGACCACGGAACAACCCGGTCAGATGTCACTCCTGCTCACCGTGGAATTCATCGACGGCCGATGGCTCGTTTCCAAGATGGATCAGCTCTCGCCGCCGAAGTAGCCCGCTGACGACCGGTACCAGCTGCTCTCACCGCACACCGGCTCCGGCACCCGCCGATACGTGCATCCACCGTCGGCGGCGCCTGCGCCCAGCCATGGCCCCATGATCTGACGGCGACAGGGAAGGAGATGCGCCCGATGAGCGAGCTCGGCGATTCACACCATGGCCCCCCGATCGGCGGCCGAACATATACCGTCGTATCGCTGGGTGCCGGCCTCTCCGCAACCGGATTGCTGGTCGGGCTCGCGGCGAGTGATCAGATCGACAAGATGGCCGCAGTATTCGGCAGCTGGATCGTTTGGTTACCGATCGCCGTCCTCTCCGGCACTCGCCGGCGGTGGGATCCCTCGTTCGCGTCGGGTAGTCGACTGGCCCGGATCCGCACATTTCTGACGGAATGGGTGGGAGTGATCGGGGTCGCTACGGCAGTCTGCGCGCTCGTACTGTGGATTGTGTTGTCACCCTACGGAATACATCCCCGGGGCGGATATTGGCTCGTCCTGGAAATCGCCGTCCCGGTGGGCTTGCTCGCATTTCGCGGTGCCGTTCGTCGCATCGGGGCCGGTCTGTCGATCGTCCTCGCCGCACCACTGTGGCCGTTTCTACTGATCGGTGCGCTCGTGCTGCTCGGCCCGCCACTCCTGATCTACCTGGCCACGATTGTGATCACCGCACTGCTCGATCGAATACGCGAATAGTCGCAGACCTCGATCGGTGCCGGCCTACTCACCCGCTGCGACGGCGGTAGAAGGCGGCGCCCCGCGCCGCCGCCCCGCACCTCACACCATTTCCGGCACTCGCAGATGCGCCACCGCCAGCTGGAATTCGCGCACATTGATGGCCTCCACCCCGGCTTGCCGGGCGGCGTCGACGCGCAGGGCCGCGAGCTGTTCGCGGTTGCTCTGCACCATCATGGCGCTGTCGAAGGTGCCGCAGGAGACCGCGCGGCCCGATGATCGGTTGATCAGCAGGCTCGCGCTGCAGAAGCCGTCGAGTTGTTCGAGGCCGGGCAGGATGTAGGACCGGTAGACGTCGGTGGATATGTCGAGGCGGCTGGGGTCGGTTTTTACCCAGGTCACGCTCGCGCAGGCACCCGGAAGCGAACGGTGTTCCCGGTGCAGGAGAGCGATCTCCCATTCGGCGACCTGGGCGGCCCCGCCGAAGACCGCCGCCGCCTGGTCGCGCATCGGCTGGGCTTGGTCCGCGCTGTCGATCATGGCGAATTCGGAGGCCCAGGCGGTGGTGAGGATGCACCGCCCGAAGGTCCGGTCGACCAGCACCGACAGCCCGGTACAGCCGGGAACACCTTCGAGCGCGGGCATGACCTGATCTCGCATATGCGCAATTCCGGCATTGATAGCGGAGGGTTGCGCCTGAATTGTGGTCGACCGTGCGAACACGATCCACCCCCTCTCTGCTCAGGGCAGCGCCCGGCGGCGCTACCGGTCTTTTCACACTGCTCCGTGACGGGCGCGGTGGCAATAGGCGCGACTACCGTTTCCGCCGGGCGAACAGTCCGCCCAAAACCGCCCCCACCCCGAACAGGGCAGCCCCCGTGGTCGCCGTCATCCCCGCGTACATTCGCGGCTCGATGACCGCGGGGCCGGGTGCGGGGATTTCCGCCTCGATCTCGTTCTCGCGGGCGGTTGCGGCCCAGGCCGTGGCGAACAGGATGATCCGGGCGGTGATGTAGGCGAAGACCATGAGGCCGATGATGGAGCCGAAGGCCGCGCCGGCGGGGCTGTGCAGGACCTTCTGCAGGTAGATCGTCGCCACCTGTTTCCAGATCTCGAAGGCCACCGCCGCGATGAATGCCGCGCGCACGGCACTGCCCAGGGTCACCGGCTGCCGCGGCAGTCGCGCGATGATCCACACGAACACGGCCCAGGACGCGCACACCGCGAGCACGAGCGACAGCAGGCGCAGCAGCAGCGGGACACCGGGGACGTCGTCGAGGCCGAGCTGTTCCAGCAGACGCCGGGCCAGGCCGCCCGAGGACACCGCCGACAGCCCCAGTGACACCACCATGGCCAGTCCCAGCCCGGCCAGAGCCAGCAGGTCCGAGAGTTTGGTCCGGAACCAGTTGCCTTGCTGCGCAGGCTGTTCCCATTGTTCGGTGAGGGCGGCCCGCAAATTGGCCATCCAGCCCAGACCCGCGTAGGCGGCACCGAGCAGACCGAGCACCCCCACCGTGCCGCGGGACTTTATCGCCTGATCGATCAGGTCGTTGATCTGGGTGCCGAACGAACCGGGGATGTTCTCCACGATCTTGTCGCGCAGTTCGTCCAGCAGACCAGGGTCGCTGGCGAGAACGAAGCCCGCGACTGCGAACGCCACCATCATCAGCGGAAACAACGCCAGCACGGTGAAATACGTGATGCCGGCGGCGAAGTAGTCGCCGCGCTGACGTTGGTAGCTGCCACCCGCGCGCACGGCGTGGTCCAGCCACGGCCGGGCCTGGACCTCACGCCGCATCCGCGCCTTGGCCTTGTCGAGCACCTGTCCTCCCGCAACCTCGATCAGTACGGTCTCGCGAGGCCGACGTCAGCGGTGCAGGAAACCCACTCGGTCGTATACCTGCGCGAGGGTCTTGCCGGCGATCTCACGCGCCCGTTCGGCTCCCGAGGCCAGGATCCGATCGAGTTCGCTCTGATCGTCCAGATACTCTTGCACTTTCGTCTGCAGCGGAATCACGAATTCGGTGAGCGCATCGGCCACATCGCCTTTGAGCTCCCCGTATCCCTTGCCCACATAGTCTTTTTCGAGTGTCACGATGGGCGTGTCGGTGAGCGAGGACAGGATGACCAACAAATTGCTGACGCCGGGTTTGGTCTCCGGATCGTAGCGAATCTCGCGTTCGGTGTCGGTGACCGCGGAGCGGATCTTCTTGGCCGAGACCTTCGGATCGTCGAGCAGATTGACCAGGCCCGCATCGCTGGCCGCGGACTTGCTCATCTTCGAGGTCGGATCCTGCAGATCGTAGATCTTGGCGGTGTTGGTGACGATGTGTGCCTCGGGCACCACGAAGGTCTTCTTGAAGCGAGTATTGAAGCGCTGCGCCAGATTTCGGGTGAGTTCCAGGTGCTGGCGCTGATCCTCGCCGACCGGCACCAGCTGCGGACGGTAGAGCAGGATGTCGGCGGCCATGAGCACCGGATAGGTGAACAGGCCCACGGTCGCGTTCTCCGCGCCCTGCTTGGCCGATTTGTCCTTGAACTGGGTCATCCGGCTGGCCTCGCCGAAACCGGTGATGCAGTTCAGCACCCAGGTCAGCTCGGCGTGCTCGGGCACCTGGCTCTGGACGAACAGAATCGCCCGCTTGGGGTCGATGCCCAGGGCCAGCAGCTGGGCCACCGAACGCTTGGTGCGCGCGCGCAGCTGTTTGGGGTCCTGCGGCACGGTGATGGCATGCAGATCGGGAATGAAGTACAGCGCGTCGTAGTCGTCCTGCAGCGGCACCCAATACTGCAGCGCACCAAGGTAGTTGCCGAGGTGGAAGGAGTCGCTGGTCGGCTGAATTCCGGACAGGACCCGCTGCTTGCGATCACTGGGCGCAGGACTGGACATGAACCGATCTTCGCATGCACGTCCAACGGGATTTTGCGTGGATCGCGATCAGGGATCAGCCGGCGTGCCGTTCGGCATAGCTGCGCGGATCGACCCCGGGCATGCTCGACCGGCCACTTCCGACCAGATCACGTTCGCGCCGGGTGATGAGCCGGTAGACCGGCGCGCTCGGACCGGACAGGGTGCCGCGCAGCAGCGGCGGCGCGAGCGGCGGCCGCAGGTGGGCGGTGCGCACGGTCTGGGCGAGACCGCGATAGGCGAGCTGTTCGGTCCGGCCCCAGCGAATGTCGTAGAGGGCTCGGATGCGCGCCGGCAGACTGCCCTGGACCAGCAGATGCGCACCACTGCTGGCCTGCTGCAGTGGACGCGGCAGCGGGTGCGGGACGGTCTTGCCGGCCAGGTAGGAGCCGACCAGTCGCGCCTCGTCGGTGAGGTACAGCTCGTCGGAGGCGAGATAATCGTCGAAGTAGCGGCGGAAGGCCGGATAGTCGGCGGGGGCGGCGGTACGCGGCATGCCGAACAGTTCGCCCCAGCGCACGTAGTCCTGGTAGAGGTCCTCGCGTTCGCCCGGAGTCAGTTTCCGGACCAGCGCGTCGTACATGACCTCGGCCGAGTCGGCGGTGAAGGCCATGGTCATGAACATCAGATGCGGGTCCAATGCCGAGTAGCGCGAACCGGCCGGATGGTGCGGTCCGGCATCCTCGGGCAGGACGCCGGAGACCGGAACGTGCCGCTTGCGGGTGAAGGCGAGGGCGCGATCGGCCTCGGCCTTGTCACCGAGGAAGACCGCTTCGAAGAGCCGTCCGGTCAGGGCCAGGCGGGTGTAGGGAGTGGCCCGGTGCGCGGTGTTCTCGGCCGTGCCGACGAACAGCAGCGGGTGCACGGCCCCGATGACCAGCGCGCGCAGCCCGTAGGTGAGTCCGACCGCCCGCTTGCGCATGACACGGCGAATCATCGAATCGTCGGAAAAGTATCCCGGACCAGGCATCGTCGCCTCCTTCATCTGGCAATAGGATCTACCAGAATCGAAGTTCTGGCAAGAGTTACCACCAGAATCGCGGCCGTGCCACAATCGGACCGTGACGGCACAGCGAACCTATGGCGGTATCTCGGCTGCCGAACGCCGTGCGGGACGGCGGGCGGCGCTATTGGACGCCGCACTGGAGATCGTCGGCACGCAGGGCGCCGACAAGCTGACGGTCGCGGGACTGTGCGCCCAGGCGGGATTGAACGAGCGCTATTACTACGAGCAGTTCAAGGGCCGCGAGGCCGTGCTCACCGCCCTGTTCGACGAGATCGCGGAGGAATTGGCGGGCGCGATCATCGGTGCGCTGCATCCGCTGATGGGCGAGACTTCCGGCCGCTCGGATACCCGCACCATGGCCCATGCCGCGGTCTCGGCAGGTATCCACGTGCTCACCGACGATCCACGCAAGGCCCAGGTCGCACTCGCGGTCAGCGCCTCGACCCCCGAGCTGCGCGCCCGCACCATGGACAGTATCCGCACCTTCGCCAATCTCGTTGCCGCCCAGGGGATCGACTTCTACCATCTGGGCGAGCCGGTCCCGGATCCGGCGATCGGATTCCGCGCCACCTATCTCGTGGGCGGGCTGGTGCAGACGCTGTCGAGCTGGTCGCAGGGCGAGATCGCGATGACCCGCGAGCAACTCATCGACGAAACCACGGAAGTGTTCGTACTGCTGGGTGAGGATCTGGCCGGCCGGTTGCGCTGACCGGTCTCACACCGGGCCGGTCAGCGTGAGCTCAACGGGGGCCAGCGCGGCGGGCCGATGTTGCAGCACCACCCGGAACGCCACTGCGCGCCGGGCCCAGTAGTCGGCCGCATCGCGCATCGCGGCGTCGAACCACTCCAGATCCTCGCGCTGATCGGCCAGCAGACCGGCCGAATCGCGGATCAACGCAACATATCCCAGCGCCTCACCCACGAATTCGTCCAGGTCGCGCAGACATTCGTCGAAGGCGTCTCGATTGTCGCCGAAGTAGTAGGGGAACTGGAAGGTCGCGGCGAATTCGTCGAGCAGGCCGGTGGCGGTGCGCATCTTCGCCCCCCGCAATTCGCGCGCGACATATCCGGACGGGACCTGATAACGCACCCCACTGAAGGGTCCGGCATCCAGATCGAGTGTGCCCAGCACTGGGCCCGCGGCACCGGGCCCGACCGCGGCCGGGTCCGGTGCCGCGAGGAACCGCGCCAAGGTGAGCGACGGTGCCATCAACGCATCCTCGTGAAGGTCTTGTAGTGGTCGCCGGTGTAGTAGGCCGAACCGTCGCTGCCGGTGACGATGCGTTCCGCATCGCGACTCTGGCCGGGCTTCTTCGGATTCACGTCCCACTCCTGGTAGCTGATGGTCTTACCACTGGAATCGGTCTTCGCCAGGGTGCCCGCCCGGTTCATCCACTGGTCACCGCCCTTGGTGCCGGGCGCGTTCGCGGATCCGGGCCAGCGCCCGGCGTCGATTTCGGTGAGTGTGTCGTAGGCGTGGCCGGGAACGCCGGCGGCGTGATCCGGTGCGGCGACCGGAACCGCCGCCGAATTACCGGAGGCCGACTTTCCCGGTCCGGGCTTGGCGTGAGTGGACGATGCGACCGCCGAACTCGACGCCGCCGCGGTGGCGGCATGGTCCGCGGTGCCACCGCGCAGGCCGAGTACGCCCGCGACTATTGCCGCGACCACCAGGCCGCCGAGAACCATCAGGATACGAATTCTCTTGTCTGACATTGCTACTGCCTGTTCATTGATGCGGTATGAGAGAGCCGTCCGCATGCGACCGGCGGACGGTGGTGCACAGCTCGTGGGAGGACAGGGATCGTGGGGTGTCGGACGCCGCAGATTCTTCCCGATATCGGGCGTTCAGCGGTACTGGACGGTCACCGGGGCGTGGTCGGACCAGCGCAGCGCGTACTCGGGCGCGCGCTCCACCACGGCCTGTGGTCGCACGGCTATCGGTCATGACGGACAAATTTACGTCACCCGCTCGACAGCTCGAACACGGCCGCGGTGCTACGCGGGCTCGCAGATGGACGGCGACGAGATCCAGTATTGCGAAATATACGGAACTACGTAAACTCATATAATGGCCGAACTCGCTGACCGACTGCACCAGATCGAACAGCGGCTCACCGCACTGGAACGCCGCGAGCGGGGCCGGTCGGCCGCAAGGCTCGATACTGCTGCGCCCAGCGACAACTCGGCATCCAGCGGAGACGCGTTCTGGGCGCTCAACGAGCTCAAGGTCCGCGCTCATGGCGCGAGCGCGATCCTGTTCAGCGGCGCTGTCGCCCTGCGGACCGGCGAATACTTCGAATGGCAACACGGCACCGATGCCGGCGCGCTGCTCGACACGGACTGGACCCCGCTCGTAGACGCGCTCAGCGCGCTGGCCCATCCGATCAGGCTGGTGCTGCTCCGCGCGGTGCTGGACGGCACACGTACCGCAAACGAGCTCAGCGAGCTGGAAGATCTCGGCACCAGCGGGCAGGTTTACCACCACCTGCGTCAATTGGTCGCCGCCGGCTGGCTGCACACCGGCAAGCGCGGTCACTACGAGATCCCCGGCGCCCGGGTAGTCCCGCTGCTGGTGATCCTCACCGCAGCTGCACGATAACGACAGGAAGTGATCAGCAATGAAACCTCAGCGGCAGTACCTGTACATCGCGGCGGGGGCCACCGTCGGCGCCGTGACCGGCCTGTTGTTACCCGGAATGGACATCACGGCGGGTATCGCCACGGGCGTCGCCGTCGGGCTCGCCGCAGGCTCCGGCGCCGACGCATGCGGCCGGAAGCTCCATTGGCCGACGGCCTCACGGAGCGCTCGCCAGAAATCGGGGATTCGAGACCGTAACGACGGACAGTCTCGTAATCACGGATGAGACGGCGGTGTTCGACCAACCGTCGAAGATGCGCTCGACGACACCGTGGCGCGACTGTCGCCGTGGCGTCGAGCGCCGCAGGGCCGGAAACGACACCACGAACCATCCAACGTCGATGTCCGAGCGGAATCGAAGGCTACACGGCCCGATCTGACCCAAAGCCGCTGCGCCACTTTGGGTCTCTGCTGACCAGCCGATTCGCGCACTTTACTCGCGGGCGTCACCGCGACAGGTTCATCGGTACTGGACGGTCACCGGGGCGTGATCGGACCAGCGCAGCGCGTACTCGGGCGCGCGCTCCACGACGGCCTGCTTCGCTCGCCCGGCGATATCTCCGCAGGCCAGGTGGTAATTGATCCGCCAGCCGGCATCCGTATCGAACGCGCGGCCGCGGTAGGACCACCAGCTGTACGGACCGGGGACGTCGGGGTGCAGACCACGCACCACGTCGACGTATCCTGCGGCGAGTATCTCGTCGAGCCAGGCCCGCTCCCCCGGCAGGAAACCGGACTTGCCGATATTGCCCTTCCAGTTCTTGATATCCAGTTCGGTGTGGGCGATGTTCCAATCGCCGCAGATCACGTAGTCGCCGGTCTTCGCCTTCAAATGAGCGCCGAGCCCGGCGAGGAAGCGATACTTCTCGTCCTGGACCGGGGTGTCCGCCTCACCGGTGTGCACGTACACGCTCGCCACGGTGAGCTCATCGAACTCGGCCTCGACGAAACGGCCGAGCCCGTCGAATTCGTCGCTACCGAATCCGATCCGGATGCTGCGGGGCGCGCGCCGCGACAGAATGCCCACCCCGGCGCGGCCCTTGGTGGACGGTTCGGCATGAGTCAGATACCAGCCGGCGTCCAGTGCCGGAGCGAGCGCTTTACGGGTCTGCTCATCGGTTGCCCGGGTCTCCTGTAGGCAGATGATGTCGGCCTCGGTCACCGCCAGCCATTCGAGCATTCCCTTTCCGGTCTTGGCGGTAGCCGCGCGTATGCCATTGACATTGATCGAAC
>CAWAJX010000001.1:0-488251 GCA_963782405.1 uncultured Actinomycetota bacterium | reverse complement strand
TGACGATGTTGCCCACCGAACGACCGTACAATGCTGAACATCTACCCGTCCTCACGGACATACGGGCCGGATCGAGTCGGCCCGGACCGATCCGGAAGGGGTGACGACGATGATGTCGACCACCACCCACGACCGTTCCTCCCTCGCGCCGATGACAGCGCTGCACACCGGATCGGGCGATCCGGTACTCCTGTTGCACGGGTTCATGCTGTCGCCGCACTGCTGGGAAGAGGTGGCGATGCGATTGTCGGCCACCTGTGAGGTATTCGCACCCGCCTTCCCCGGTCACTGGGGCGGATCGGATCTCACCGGCTGGTACACCGATGTGAATCAGCTCGCCGACCGCGTGGAGCAGCAGCTCGACGAATTGGGATGGCGCACCTGCCATATCGCAGGGAACTCACTCGGCGGCTGGGTCGGATTCGAGCTGGCGCGCCGCGGGCGGGCCCGCACGCTCACCGCCATCGCACCGGCCGGCGGCTGGCACAACCCTTCACTGGCACAGCTACGGGTGGGCCTGGAATTCCTGTCGCTGGTCCCGATCGTCGAGGTCGGCAAGCGGCTACCGGCATCGGTCCGATTCAGCGCTCCGGTGCGGCGCTGCGTCTCGATGCTGCTGAGCAAGAATCCCACCGGGGCCTCCCGGCGCGGGGTGGAAGCCGCGATCACGTCGGCCATCCATTGCACGGCCCTGCTTCCGTTGATCGCGGGCGGGCTACGGATGTCGACGCTGGCCGGTCTGAACTCGCTGCCCGCCCCCGTACGGCTGCTGATGTGCGAAAACGACCGGATCATCCCCCACCGCACCTACGCCAAGCGTTTCCTGCGTGAACTGCCCGAATCCGCCGACCGGATCCTGGTGCACGGAGTGGGACATGTCCCGATGCTGGAGGCGCCCGACCGCATCGCGACCCTCATCGCCGAGCACGTCTATGCCAGCCGCACGCGTCTGCGGGCGGTGTGAATAGGTCGGCGGATCGGTTCGAACCCCTCGGCACCGATCCGCCGGCCGTACCACCTTCACGATCTGCCGAGCAGTCCCTTGGCGATGTGGGTGACCTGGATTTCGTTGCTGCCCGCGTAGATCATCAGTGATTTCGCGTCGCGGGCGAGCTGTTCGACCCGGTACTCCTGCATATAGCCGTTGCCGCCGAACAACTGCACCGCCTCCATCGCGACCTCGGTGGCCGCCTCCGAGCAGTACAGCTTGATCGCGGACGCCTCGGCGAGCGTAGGCGGTTTCCCGGCACGACCGCGCTCGAGGGTGTTGAACACCATGTTCTGCACGTTGATCCGGGCGACCTCCATCTTGGCCAGCTTGAGCTGGACCAGCTGGAAGCGGCCGATCTCCTGCCCCCACAGCGTTCGACTATTGGCGTATTCCACACAGAGCCGGTGGCATTCGTTGATGACGCCCAGCGCCATGAATCCAACGCCGACGCGTTCGGCGACGAAACTCGTTCGGGCACTTTCGCGTCCGTCACCGCCCTTGTGCTCCTCGGTCTCGCCGAGTAGCCGGTCACGGCCCAATCGCACATTGTCGAAGAACAATTCGCCGGTGGGCGAGGAGTGCAGGCCCATCTTCTTGAAAGGCTTGCCCTGGGTGAACCCCTCCAGTCCCTTGTCGAGGACGAAGGTCAGCACCTTCCGGTCCCGCTTGTCGGCCCCGTCCCCCTCGTCGAGCTTGGCGTAGACGATCACCACATCGGCGTAGGGGCCGTTGGTGATGAAGGTCTTCTGCCCGTTGAGGATGTAATCGTCGCCGTCCCGTTTGACGTAGGTCTTCATCCCGCCGAAGGCATCGGACCCCGAGTCGGGTTCGGTGATCGCCCACGACGCCACCTTCTTCAGGGTGACGATATCGGCGAGCCAGCGCTCCTTCTGCGCGAGTGTGCCGCGGGACATGATGGTGGCGGCGCCCAGGCCGATGGATACGCCCATCGCGGCGACCAACCCCATACTCACCCCGGACAATTCGCTGATCAGCACCGCCATCATCGACTGCTGATCACCGAAGGGACCGGAGCCCGACCGCTTCGGCCGTTCACCGGCGGGCGCGGATTCGGCGGCGCGTTGTTTCGCGAGCATCTTCTCGATCGCCTCGCTGCCCATCGCGTCGATTCCGAAGTCGGCGAACAACTTCCGCAGAATCGGATACGGCGGCATCTCACCGCCGTCCAGGGCGTCGAGATGCGGGCGGATCTCCTTGTCGATGAAACCTCGTACCGCGGCGCGGATCAGTTCATCGGTCTCGGACCATTCGAACATCGTCGTTCTCCGTTCAGGGCAGGCGGGCGGCGATGTCGTCGATCAGCCAGGGCCCGTCGGTTTCGATGGTCTTCACGTCGTGCCAGCCCCCCAGTTCCGAGATGGCGCCACCCTGCACCGCGAACACCTTGCCGGTGAGCGGGCATTTATCGGTCGACAGATACGCGACCAGCGGGGAGATATTGGCGGGGCTGAACGCGTCGAACTCGCCCTCCGGCACATCAGCGGCGAAGATCGCGCCCATGCCTGGGGTGGCCAGGGTCAGCCGGGTGCGGGCCATCGGGGCGATGGCGTTGACCCGGACGCCGTAGCGTTCCAACTCGTCGGCCGCCACCAGCGTCAACGCGGCAATACCGGCCTTCGCGGCACCGTAATTGGCCTGGCCGGCATTGGGCAGGGTGACGCCGGAGGCCGAGGCCGTATTGACGACCGCGGCATTGGGCTGCTTGCCGGCCTTGGATTGCTGTTTCCAGTAGGTCGCCGCATGTCGCAGCACATTGAAGTGTCCCTTGAGATGGACCGCGATCACCGCATCCCACTGCGATTCCTCGAGTGCGGCGATGAATCCGTCGCGCAGAATACCCGCGTTGTTGATCACCACATCGAGCGTGCCGAATTCCGAGATCGCCTGCTCGACAAGGTTTTTCGCGCCATCCCACATCGCGACGTTGTCATCGTTGGCGACGGCCCTTCCGCCCGCTGCCCTGATCTCGTCGACCACCTCCTGTGCGGGGCCCGCATCCGACCCCTCGCCCGCATTGCTGCCACCGAGATCGTTCACGACCACGGCCGCGCCCTCGGCGGCGAACAACAGCGCGTGTTCGCGGCCGATTCCGCGCCCGGCGCCGGTGACGACGGCGACCCGCCCATCCAGTGCACCCATGGGTGCCTCCTTGCTTCGAAACGTGAAAGGTACTGCGGTGAATCGGATTCCACGCGGACCGCCGCAGAGGGGGCCTCAGTCCGCGATGATCGCGAGTCCGTCGGTCAGTACCGAATCGGCACCGCGGGTGGTCCGGAAGGCGTAACCGGTCTCGCCGTCCGCGGCGTCGATCCGCCAGATCCGGGTCTCGAGATCGTCGGAGGGGAACACCATTTTCGAGAAACGCACCGCGAACCGCTTCAGCCGGTGCACATCCGACTCGACCACCTCGGTGAGCACCGCCCACGAGGACATCGCCATGGTGCACAGTCCGTGCGCGATGATGCCGGGCAGACCGGCGTCCTTGGCCACCTGCTCGTCCAGATGCAGCGGCACCGGATCGCCGGAAGCCGGTGCGTAGCGGTAGGTCTGGTCGTCGTCCACATGCTGAGGCACCGTGGCAACGGACGCCCGATCGGCCCACGCGGGATCGAATTTGTGCGCGGGACCGGATGCGCCGACGCGCTTGCCCACATCGATATTGCGGAAGAACGCGGTCAGATACTGCTCGTTCACCAATTCGCCGTCTTCGGCGCGACATTCGATGTGAATGGTGATGGTGGTGCCGTTCTCCCGGCCCTCGTAGCCGATCGCCCGGGCGCGCGAGACCAGCCGATCCCCCGGCCGGATCGGGCGGTGGAAATGGAAATCCTGCTCGCCGTGCACGACCCGGCCGAAGATATCCATCGGCACCACGTCGATGACCGGCATCATCATCGCCTCGAAGACCGGGACGACGGCGAAGACCGGAGGGGCGATATCGCCGGACAGATGCGCGGGAATCGGATCGTTGGTCGCCGCGGCGTATTCGGCGATCCGCTCACGTGTCACCTCGAAGCGTTCCTCGTCCGACCAGACGTTCAGGCCCGAATCGTCGAATTCGACCGGTCGCGGGGCGGTTTCGGTTGCCATGCCATCTCCTCGCGGGCTCAGGCGGTCGCGAGCGCGTCGAGTTGGCCGAGGGTCTTGTCGAGCTGGGCGGCTCCGTCCTTCTCGACCGCCTTACCCAGCGCTCCCTTGATGAGCGCGCCCTCGAAATCACCGGATACCGAGAAGGTGCTGCCGGTGTCGTTCGGGGCGATGCCGAAGGAGAACCGCACCTTCACTCCCGCCATGCCGGAGCCGCTGAGCACCAGGTTGTTCGGTGAATTCACCTCCTCCACAACCCATTCCATCTTGTTCGCCATACCCAGCATCATGATCTTGGCGACCAGTTTCGAACCGGCGGTCAGTGTGGCGGGCGGTTCCTCCATCCAGCGTTCATGGATGGTGAACCACTTGTCCCAGGTCTGCGGGTCCGACACCACCTCCCACAGCGCGTCGGGAGCGGCGGTGAGATTCTTCGTTGCCTCGATGTGCCCCATGCTGATACTCCTCGTCGAGTTCGGTCGGGATGTAGCGGAATTCAGCGATCTGCGCGCTGATAGGCGGTGACGACGGCCGCGCCGCCGAGGCCGATATTGTGCTGCAGTGCGGCGGTGACACCCTCCACCTGGCGTTTGTCGGCTTCACCGCGCAATTGCCAGGTCAGCTCGCTGCATTGCGCCAGCCCGGTGGCGCCCAGCGGATGACCTTTGGAGATCAGGCCGCCGGAGGGGTTGACCACCCACTTTCCGCCGTAGGTGGTCTGATCGCCGTCGATGAGGCCGCCCGCCTCACCCGCACCGCACAGACCCAGTGCCTCGTAGAGCAGCAGCTCGTTGGCGGAGAAGCAGTCGTGCAGCTCGATGACCTGGAAATCCTGCGGGCCGAGACCGGACTGCCCGTAGACCTGGCGCGCCGCTTGCACATTCATGTCGTAGCCGATGAGGTTCTTCGCGGTGCCGTCGAAGGTGGAGGCGAAATCGGTGGTCATCGCCTGGCCGACGATCTCGACCGCGCGGGCCGACAGGCCGTGCCGATCCACGAAATCCTCCGAGGCCAGGATCACCGCGCCGGAACCGTCCGAGGTCGGTGAGCACTGCAGTTTGGTGAGCGGGTCGTAGATCATGCGCGCGGACAGGATGTCATCGAGCGAATACGCGTCCTGGAATTGCGAATACGGGTTGTTCACCGAGTGCTTGTGATTCTTGAAGCCGATTTTCGCGAAATGCTCCGCGGTGGTGCCGAATTGCTTCATGTGCTCGCGGCCCGCCGCGCCGAACATCCACGGTGCGGGCGGGAAAAGCACCTCGGAGATCTCGGCCAGCGCCATCATGTGCTTCGCCATGGGCTGTTCGCGGTCGTCCCAGGTGGAACCCAGCGAACCCGGCTGCATCTTCTCGAAGCCCAGCGCCAGTGTGCAGTCGGCCAGCCCGCCCCGAATGGCCTGCGCCGCAAGATATAACGCGGTCGAGCCGGTGGAGCAGTTGTTGTTCACATTGACCACGGGAATGCCCGTCATGCCCAACTCGTAGACCGCGCGCTGGCCCGAGGTGGACTCCCCGTAGACGTAGCCCACATAGGCCTGCTGTATCTCGCGATAGTCGATACCCGCGTCGGCGAGTGCGTTGGTGCCGGACTCGCGGGCCATATCCGGGTAATCCCAGGCCCGGGTCGTTCCATCGGCCTCGGTGACCTGGCGACGTCCCGGCTTCTCGAACTTCGTCATTCCGACGCCGACGACATAGACCTTGTTCGTCATCGAACTCCTCCCATCCGCACCGCCTCGCAGGACCGGGCGGTAGTGACCGATCCGTTCCGATCAGGATTAAAACAAACATACGAAGCTGTATGTAAATACGCAAGGGTGCGGTGAAAGATGGACGAAACTGTTTGCGAACATGCAGTTCAGCGGCTTGTATTGATACGTACAGGGCGAGGTGTCAGGTGGTCCGAATCGGCGATCACAAGGCAGCGACCACGCATTCCGAACCCAACGGCGAGACCAGCCGCGGCAGGCGCGCCACTCAGGCCAGGTCGGCGAGACATACGGCAGCCCAGCGGATTACGGCCGACACCGGGGATCGCCGCACACACCGCCGTCCGCAGACGACCACGCCCGATGAGACTCCCCCGCGCTACTCGATTTCCGGCTCAGTGCGCTCGGCGATCCCCAGCCCCGGCAACGCCGCCTGGGCCGCCAGCCGCAGCTGGGCTGATGCTCGCTGCCAGCGCCGATAGGCCCGATCCGGGTCCGGGGAGACGAAGTTCGACACCAGAATTCCACGCAGGGTGTCCATCGCGGTGTAGGCGAAATCGCGAACTTCCTTGCGCCGCATCTCATCCGGCACGAGCTGCGACACGGCCAGCAGAACCGCGTTGTTGACGAACGGCTCCACCTTCTCCGCCTCGGCGGCCAGGACCGGATCGGTGCGACCGGCCACCCACAGTTCCATCGCGGCGATGAACAGGGGCCCCTGATGCAGATCCCACATCGCATCCAGCGTCGTGCCGATCGGATCGTCGCCCGCCCGCATGCGGCCCAGCTCCTTCATCGCGGCCTCGGTGCGCCGCTGGGCCAGATGCGAGATGGCGGCCACGACCAGATCGGTCTTGGAGCCGAAGTGGTGAACCTGCGCTCCCCTGGTCACCCCCGCCCGCTCGGCGACCCGCGGCGTGGTGGTGCCGGCGTAGCCGTACTCGACCAGGCACTCGATCGTCGCATCGAGGAGCCGTGCCCGCATCTCGGTACTGCGCTGCTCCTGCGTGCGCCGCGGCGCCCTACCGACGACAGATCTGGCCATTCCGGAAATCCTACACTTACATACACAGGTGCATGAAACTCACTCGGGTGCTCGCGCCGCTCTCCCGCGCTGAATCGCGCCCAACAGCGCCCGCACGCCGGCGCCGATGAGCGCGATATCGGCCAGGATCTGCACGGTCACCATGATCCGCGCGCCCTGCGAGACCGCCGCGATATCACCGAATCCGACCGTCCCCAGCACCGTCACCGTGAAGTAGAGGGCATCGATCCGAGTCAGCGGGGCCGTGAAACTGTCCGGTGCGACGTCCGACGTCAGCACATATGCCGTCGCGAACAAGAGGATGAAAGCCACCGCGACCAGCGTCAGCGCTTCGACCCCGCGCAGGCCCGGATAACGGGCCGCCGCAATGCGCTTGGTCTGCCAGACGATGAGCACGACCACCAGCGCCAGGCCGCCGCACAGACCGAGTATCGGACCGAGTTTATCCAGATGCTGGAAGGGCAGCAGGAAATACAACGCGACCAGCGCGATGGTCGTCAGCGCGATTCGAGCCGCGGCAGCCAATGCCGCCCGCCGCCGCGCCTGGTCGCCGTGCCCCGGTTGCTGCGGATCCATCCCGACCTCCCGGTCCAGTTCTGCCGCGTGCGCCGGGTTCACTCAACCACGGCGGACGTCTCCACAGCAGCAGGTTGCGCTGCGGCCCGCCGGTTCCCTTCAGTGGAAATTTGCGCCTCCGCATCAGGGCGGTCGAGTTGAGACCACCGGACCAGGCGGGTCGTGGCCTCACACGCGAGTGAGGGCGGCCTGTTCGGGTTCGCGGCCCATCGCGGGCCGGCGGGCGGACCACACAGTGAGGACGAACAGCACTACCCCCGCGACGGCCAGACCGGCACCGACCACAGCCGGCGCCGTGTACCCCAGCCCAGCGGCGATGACGAGCCCGCCCAGCCAGGCGCCTGCCGCGTTGGCGATATTCAGGGCGGCGTGATTGAGGGCGGCGGCCAAGGTCTGCGCATCGTGGGCGACGTCCATCAGGCGGGTCTGCAGGCCGGGTGCGAGGGCGGCTCCGGACGCGCCGACCAGGAAGGCGCCCGCAGCGGCGGTGAACGGATTGTGTGCCGCGGCAACGAATCCGGCGAGAATCACCACCATGGCGGCGAGGGCGGTGAATATCGAGAGATCGACCCCGCGATCGGCCAGCACCCCGCCCCCGATATTGCCCGCGACCATGCCGAGGCCGAACAGGGCCAGCACAATCGGCACCAGCCCCGACGACATTCCGGCCACGTCGGTGAGGGTCGAGGTGATGTAGGTGTACACCGCGAACATGCCGCCGAAGCCGACCGCGCCAACGAGCAGAGTCAGCAGGACCTGGGGACGGCGAAGCGCAGTCAGTTCGGTGCGCGGATCGGTCACCCGCACACCGTGCAGATCGGGGACGAACCGCGAGATCGCGAAGACCGTCGCGAGCCCGATGACGGCGACGACAACATAGGCGTCACGCCAGCCCAGCCCCTGTCCCAGCCAGGTGGCCGCGGGAACGCCCACCACATTGGCGGCGCTGAGCCCCAGCATCACCGCGGCCACCGCCTTCGCCCGCTGACCGACCGGCGCCAGCGAGGCCGCCGCCAGCGAGGCGACACCGAAGAAGGCACCGTGCGGTAATCCGGAGACGAAACGCGCCACGACGAATGCGGGGAAAACCGGCGCGGCGACCGAGGCGATATTGCCGACGGTGAACGCGATCATCAAGGCGATCAGCAGGCGCTTGCGCGGCATCCGGGCGCACAGCGCCGCGATCACCGGAGCGCCGACCACCACACCCAGGGCGTATGCCGAGACCGCGTGCCCGGCGGCGGGCTCCGATATGCCGAGATCGGCCGCGATATCGGGCAACAGGCCCATCGTGACGAATTCGGTGGTGCCGATCCCGAAACCACCGAGCGCCAGTGCCAGCATCGCGGGAATGTGCCAGCTCGTGCGATCGGCCGTATTCCCGCCCGAAGCCGGTATCGCGTCGCCCTCGACAGGAGCCGGCGGGGCGTCGACGGTGCGCACAGAGGATTCGGCCATGAGTGTGGCCAACGCGAGCAGGTACCGGCTCCTTACCGATACCCGAGGTGATTCCACTCACGACAGCGGTCGGCACAAACAATTCGGGCACCCGCGGCCACCGAGACGGTGGGGGCGGGTGCCCGGATATCCGTCGTCCGGCCGGAGTGCCCGGCCGATCGCGTTACTTCAGTTCGCGCGCGAGGTTGGCATCGAGAACGCCGAGGAACTCCTCGGTGGTCAGATAGCCCTGGTTGCCGCCGACCAGCAGCGCCAGATCCTTGGTCATCTGACCGCTCTCGACGGTCTTGATGACGACATCCTCGAGGGTCTGCGCGAAGCCGATGACCTCGGGGGTGTTGTCCAGCTTGCCGCGATGGGCGATACCACGGCTCCACGCGAAGATCGAGGCGATCGGGTTCGTGGAGGTGGGCTTGCCCTGCTGATGCTGGCGGAAGTGACGGGTGACGGTGCCGTGTGCGGCCTCGGCCTCACAGGTGCGGCCGTCCGGAGTGAGCAGCACCGAGGTCATCAGGCCCAGCGAGCCGAAGCCCTGCGCCACGGTGTCGGACTGCACATCGCCGTCGTAGTTCTTGCAGGCCCAGACGTAGCCGCCCTCCCACTTCAGGGCAGAGGCGACCATATCGTCGATCAGACGGTGCTCGTAGGTCAGGCCGGCGGCCTCGAACTCCTGCTTGAACTCGGTCTCGAAGACCTCCTGGAACGTATCCTTGAACATGCCGTCGTAGGCCTTCAGGATGGTGTTCTTGGTCGACATGTAGACCGGGTAGTTCTGCTGCAGGCCGTAGTTCAGTGAGGCCCGCGCGAAGTCCTCGATGGACTTCTTGAAGTTGTACATACCCATGACGACGCCGCCGTCCTCGGGCATCTTCACCACTTCGTGGACGATCGGCTCGGAGCCGTCCTCCGGGGTGAACTGCAGCGTGACGGTGCCCGCCTGATGCACCTTGAAGTCCGTGGCCCGGTACTGGTCACCGAAGGCGTGACGGCCGATGATGATCGGCTTGGTCCAGCCCGGAACCAGGCGCGGCACATTGGAGATGATGATCGGGGCGCGGAAGATGGTGCCGCCGAGGATGTTACGAATCGTGCCGTTCGGCGAACGCCACATCTTCTTGAGATTGAACTCCTCGACCCGCGCCTCGTCGGGGGTGATGGTGGCGCATTTGACGCCGACGCCGTGCTTCTTGATGGCGTTGGCCGCGTCGACGGTCACCTGGTCATCGGTCTTGTCGCGGTATTCGATGCCCAGGTCGTAATACTCGAGGTTCACGTCGAGGTACGGGTGGATCAGCTTGTCCTTGATGAACTGCCAGATGATCCGGGTCATCTCGTCGCCGTCCAGTTCGACGACGGTCCCTTCAACCTTGATCTTGGACATGGATCTTCGTGTCCTCCTAAGGAAGGTGTGCTCCCATTGCACGGCCAGGCGAGCACGCTTGTGAGCGGACCCCAGCTGTTCAACAGACAACGTATACGCCCCGCGTTGTCCACGAGACGCCTGGTGCTAAACAAGACAAGCGTACTGGTGCGCTGGGTCTCAATGACAGGGGCTGCCCCATTGAGAGATATCCACGTCACAGCCGCCCTGCCCGACCGGGGTCATCGACCCGGTTGCCGGCGCCGCATCGGCTGAGCCCAACCCTCGCGTCCACAAGGGGCGATTGTTAACATCCACGACAGGTCATGAGTGCCAGCGCCAAGCCCCGGCTCGCTGGCCGGCAACCCTCCAGTTGCGGTGGGGTGCTCCGGGTGATTGACCGGGCCCTCGAAAGCCGAGGGCAAGCGCGACGATCAGGAGCAACCAGTGAGTGAATTCACCGTGCCCGACGACAAGTGTGTGGAGGCGGCAGGGCGTCGGAACCGTGTCGCTAACATCGTGGATGTGTGTTCCCTCGTCATCCGTACCGCTTCGACCCCGCGCGCGTGCGCGGCGCGCGCCGATCTGGCGGCCGCCGGTATCAGGTCCCGGCCGGCTCGCACAGCGATGGTGACGGCGGGAATCGACCGTCCGGTCCGGTACGACGCGGTGACGGCGCGGTGACCGTGAGTATCGAGTCGAGCGCGCCCCGCACGGGCGCAACCGCGCTGCTACCGCCCCCGGACGGCAGTCTCGGAGTCGTCGCGATCGGCGATGTCCGGCTGGAGAACGGTGCGGTCGTCCCGGGCGTCGAACTGGCCATCCAGCGCTGGGGTGAACTCTCGCCCGAACTGGACAACGTGGTACTGGTCGAGCACGCGCTGACCGGCGACTCGCATGTCAGCGGACGGCCGGACGATCGGCACACGCTGCCCGGCTGGTGGGACGGCCTGGTCGGTCCCGGCGCGGCGCTCGACACCGATCACTGGTGTGTTATCTCGACGAATGTACTGGGTGGTTGTCAGGGCAGTACCGGGCCCGCCTCCACGGCCCCGGACGGAAAGCCATGGGGCACGCGGTTTCCCGAGATCTCGATCCGCGATCAGGTCGAGGCCGAGGTCGTGCTGCTGAATCTGCTGGGTATCGCCCGCACGGCCGCGGTGGTCGGCGGTTCCATGGGCGGTATGCGGGTACTGGAGTGGATGGCCGGCCATCCGGATCGTGTCGACGCGGCGTTGGTCCTGGCTGTCGGCGCCCGCGCCACCGCCGATCAGATCGGCACCCAGACCACGCAGATCGCCGCGATCAAGGCCGATCCGGATTGGCAGGGCGGTGAGTACCACGGCACGGGCCGCAGCCCGCGGGCCGGACTGGGTGTCGCGCGCCGCATCGCACATCTGACCTACCGCACCGAATTCGAACTCGATCACCGCTTCGCCAACAGCGCTCAGGGCGATGAAGACCCTCGGGACGGTGGGCGTTACGCGGTGCAGAGCTATCTCGAGCATCAGGCCGACAAGCTGGTCGCGCGATTCGACGCCGCCACCTACATCCTGCTCACCGAGGCGATGAACCGCCACGATGTGGGACGCGGTCGCGGAGGTATCGAGGCCGCTCTGGCCGCCACCCCGGTGCCGTGCCTGGTCGGCGGCGTCGATTCGGATCGGTTGTACCCGTTGCGAACCCAGCAGGAGCTGGCCGATCTGCTGCCCGGATGCAAGGGGCTGGAAGTGGTGCACTCCCGCGACGGTCACGACGGATTTCTCACCGAGACCACGGCGATCGGCAAAATGCTGGAACAGACCATGGAGCTGGCGCGGGCGGCACGCGAGGCGCGCGCGTCCTGAGTCCGGCCTCGGCTCAGCCGACGCCGAGGCTGCTGATGGTTGCCGCCAGCACGACGATGGAGCCGCCGAGCACCGCGTAGGCGCCGATATCGAAGGGGCGGCTGCGCACCGCCAGCAACCCGACCCGGGCGGTCGGCAGGCACAGTCGCAAGGCCGCGGCGAGCAATGTCGCACCGCCGATGAAGAACGCGCCGCGGCGCCATCGGTCCTGGGCCACGAATACCACCGCGACCAGCAGTACCACCACGACGAGCAGCATCGGCAGATGAACCTGGAGAAAGCGGTTCACCGGGCCGGCATGCTGCTGTTGCGTGGCGGGGGCATCGGTCACGGCTGCGATTCTCGCATGTCCGGTCCGCTCGCCGCCGACAGCGGTGACCGAGCACGGGCTGCGCCACGGTCTGTCGCATGACCGGCCGGGCGGGCGGGTACCGTCGCGGTGTGCTCAAGCTGGTGTTCTTCGAACCGCGTATCCCACCGAATACGGGCAATGCGATCCGTTTGGCGGCCGGCACCGGGTGCGAGCTGCATCTGATCGAACCCTTCGGTTTCGATCTGTCGGAGCCGAAGCTGCGCCGCGCCGGACTGGACTACCACGATCTGGCGGTGGTGACCGTGCACGAAAATCTCACGGCCGCATGGAAATCGCTGCGCCCCGAGCGAGTGTTCGCCTTCACCACCCACGCCACCACCCGCAATACCGATATCTCCTACCGCGCCGGAGATGTCCTGCTGTTCGGCCCGGAACCGACCGGCCTCCCGGATGAGGTCCTGGCCGATGCGCACATCACCGAACAGCTGCGCATTCCCATGCTCCCCGGCCGCCGGTCGATGAACCTGTCCAACGCGGCGGCCGTCGCGGTGTACGAGGCGTGGCGCCAGCTGGGTTTCCCGGGAGCGGTGTAGGGCCGCGATGTGCGAATCACGGGCTGCATCCTGGTTCGCCCAGCGCCTCCGTGAGCGGCGAATCCGTCCACGCGACCGCACCGATGCCGATATTCGGTTCGAAGGCATTCGCCATATCCAGTAGTGCGGAGGCGGCGGCTCGGATCGCCTCCCGGCTGCGCTGGTCGGCCGTGTGCACGGTGGTGACCGCCGCGGCGACGATTTCGGTCCATTCCCCGGCATTGTCGTCCCCGTCACCGGTGACGGTCCAGTCCGCGTCGACCGTGCAGCCCGCGGACTCGGCATCGGCAACGCAGTCCGATAGCGCCGATATCGTATTGTGCAGATCGCGCAGGGTCTGCTCCGCGATATCGCACAGGGCCGCGGCGCGTAGGGATATGCGCAGTCCTTCGCCGATCGATCCCCCGTCCCGGCTCGATTCCGCATCACCACGGGATCCGGGGCCGCCGAGCCGGCCGCAGATATCGCGGGCCCACGCCGAGGCCGCCGCCAGATCCGCGATCCGCCGAGCGATCGGCGCCTGCGGGCAATCGGCCGTACGCCGGATATCGAGCATTGAACGAAGCGGGATCGAGCCGGGTTCCGGCCGATGTGCGGTAAAGCCCTTGGTAAAACATCTGTTCGCGGACGTTCCGATTTCTCTGCGGTTCATATCCGCCCCCTTGTCTCTCCATATCCCGATGTCGGATTCGATCGCTCGATACCGACGATCGGAATCCCTGTTTCGCGCCCCCCTTCGAACGTAACCAGGGTTCGCATCCGCTGCCACGTTTGAACCGCAGCCGCACCCCTTATCGGAAGACGCACCCGTTCAACGGAAATCGCGAGACTTCGACGACATACGCAGATCTGCTCGCTGTAGATGTTCGGCCACGACAGTCACCACCCCCTCCGAGTTCTGCACCCTGCCGCGAATCAGCAGAGCCGGTGCCCCCTGCGCGATCCGGCGATAGCGGCGCCACAGTCCCACCGAACACACCACGTTCACCATCCCCGTCTCGTCCTCCAGATTGACGAAGGTGACCCCGGAGGCGGTGGCCGGCCGCTGTCGATGCGTTACCGCGCCACCGACCAGCACCTTCGCCCCATCGGCCACCGACAGCAGCCGATTCGCCGGGACCACGCCGAGGCCGTCCCAGCGTGCACGCAGAAATTCGGTCGGATAACTGCCGGGCGATACGCCGGTCGCCCACACATCCGCGGCCGCCGCCTCCAAGTCGCTCATCCCGGGCAGCATCGGCGCATCGGTGATCGCACCGGTACCCGGTAACCGGTCGGCCCGCTCCCCCGCGGCCGCGCCCGCCGCCCACAGCGCCCGCCGCCGGTCGAGTCCGCGACCGGATTCGGTAGCGATACCGCCCAGCGCACCCGAGGTTGCGAGCGCTTCGGCCTGCGGCACCGTCAGCTCGACCCGCCCGGTCAGGTCCAGGAATGAGGTGTACGGACCGGAAGAACGTGCCGCGACGATCTTTTCGGCCAGCTCGTCACCGATATGCCGGACCGAGGACAAACCCAGCCGCACCCGGGTGCCGTGTTCGGCCAGGGTCGCGGCGGCGAGACTGTGATTGATATCGGGCCCGTGCACCACCACACCGTGCCGCCGGGCATCGGCCACCAGCGACTGCGGTGAATAGAAACCCATCGGCTGGGCATTCAGCAGACCCGCGCAGAAAGCCGCCGGATGATGCAGTTTGAACCAGGCCGAATAGAACACCAGCGCGGCGAAACTCTGCGAATGACTCTCCGGAAAACCGAAATTGGCGAAGGCGTAGATCTTCTCGTAGATCCGGTCGGCCAGCGCACCGGTGATGCCGTGCAGTTCGCGCATGCCCTCGTACAGGCGTTCGCGCAACCGCTCCATACGTTCCGGCGAGCGTTTCGACCCCATGGCCCGGCGCAGCTGATCCGCCTCGGCGGCGGTGAAGCCCGCGACATCGATCGCCATCTGCATGAGCTGTTCCTGGAACAGCGGAATTCCGAGCGTCCGGGCCAGCGAATTCTCCAGCGCCGGATGGTCGATCGTCCGATCCTCACTACCGTTGCGACGGCGGATATAGGGATGAACCGAACCGCCCTGAATGGGTCCGGGTCGGATGAGCGCGACCTCCACCACCAGGTCGTAGAAGGCACGCGGGCGCAGCCGCGGCAGCGTCGCCATCTGCGCGCGCGACTCCACCTGGAACACCCCCACCGAATCCGCGCGCGACAGCATCTCGTACACCGCCGGTTCGGTGAGATCGATGGCGTACAAGGCGATGTCGGCGCCCTCGTGCTCGCGCACCAGATCGATCATGTAATGCAGCGCCGACAGCATGCCCAGCCCGAGCAGATCGAATTTCACCAAACCCGCCGAGGCGCAGTCGTCCTTGTCCCATTGCAGGACACTGCGGCCCGGCATTCGCGCCCATTCCACCGGGCACACATCCGCGATGGGCCGATCACAGATGACCATGCCGCCGGAATGAATACCCAGGTGCCGCGGCAGTCCCTCGATCTCACCGGCCAGTTCCAGCACCCGCTCCGGAATCTCGGTGTGCGTTTCCGCCGACACCCCGGTCCAGCGGCTCACCTGTTTACCGAAAGCATCCTGCTGGCCTTGCGAAAAGCCCAGTGCCCGAGCGGCATCGCGCACCGCGGACCTACCGCGATAGGTGATCACGTTGGCCACCTGAGCGGCGTACTCCCGGCCGTAGGAGGAATAGACGTGCTGGATGGCCTCCTCGCGGCGATCGGATTCGATATCGATATTGATATCGGGCGGGCCGTCGCGTTCGGGCGCCAGGAATCGCTCGAACAGCAGATCATTGGCGACCGGATCCACATTGGTGATGCCGATCGCGTAGCAGACCGCGGAATTGGCGGCCGAACCCCGGCCCTGGCACAGGATGTCATTCTTCCGGCAGAAATCGACGATATCGTGCACGACCAGGAAATAGCCCGGAAAATTCATACCGGTGATGACGTCCAGTTCATGTTCGATCTGCCGGTACGCCTTGGGATTTCGCTCCGGCGGACCGTACCGCTCGAATGCGCCGTCGAAGGTGAGTTTGCGCAGCCAGGAGTTCTCGTCGTGCCTGTCCGGTACCTCGAACGGCGGCAGTTGCGGGGCGATCAGCTTCAGATCGAAGGCGCATTCGGCAGCCAGTTCCGCGGCACCGGTCACCGCTTGCGGGCAATCGGCGAACAACCGCGCCATCTCCGCACCCGACCGTAGATGCGCCCCACCGGCCGGCGGCAGCCAGCCGTCGATCTCGTCCAGACTGCGCCGGGCGCGGATCGCCGCCAGGGCCATGGCGCGGCGGCGCTGAGCCGGGCCGGCGAAATGTGCCGCGGTCGTGGCGACCATCGGGAGCCGCAGCCGCTCGGCGAGGGCGATCAGCCTGATGTTGCGCTCATCGTCGGTGGGAATGCCGTGCTGGGTGAGCTCGACCGTGACCCGGTCGCGGCCGAAACGATCCATCAGATCCCGCAGCGCGGCCTCCGCCTCGGCATCACCGCGCTCGAGCGCCTGCCGCACATGGCCTTTGCGGCAGCCGGTGAGGATATGCCAGTGCCCGTCCGCGGCGGCGGCCAGCCGATCCGGGTCGTAGCGCAGAATTCCCTTCTCACCGGCCACCATATGCGCGGCCGACATCTCCCGCGACAGCCGCCGATACCCCTCCTGCCCTCGGGCCAGCACCAGCAGATGCGGACCGGACGGGTCCGGTTCTCCGGTGCGCGGCCGCGAATCGGCCATCGTTCGTGATTCGGCGTCCGGTCCGAACAGCGTTGCCGGATCGAGCGTTTCGCCCAGCGACAATTCCGCGCCGAATACCGTCGGCATACCCCATTCGGCGGCGGCCTCGGCGAACCGCACCACCCCGTAGAAGCCGTTGTGATCGGTGAGCGCCAGCGCCTCCAGCCCCAGCCGCACCGCCTCCTCCACCAGTTCCTCGGGCCGGCAGGCACCATCGAGAAAGCTGTAGGCCGAATGCGCGTGCAGTTCCGCATACGGCACCACCGGCCCGGCCGATACCGGCCGCACACCCGCCCGATATTCACCCCGGGTATGCGACCACGCCGGGCTGTCCCCGCCGTCCCCCGGCGGCTCCGATCCGCGACCGGGCAGACCGGAGAGCACCCGCTCCATCTCCGCCCAGGTCGGCGGACCGTGGCCCCAGCCCATGCGCACACCCTCTCGACTCGAACATACTTTCGAAATCGATGGTAGCGCCCGGGTCCGACAAATGGGTTCGGCCGCGTTCAGCGGACCCGGATGAACCTCGCGCCCAGTGCCGCGGCTGCCAGCAGGGCAATGACGGCGGTCACCAGTGAGGTCCGCAGACCACCGAGGAAATCCCCGGCCACCAACGTGCCGAACACCGCGACGCCGACCGCTCCGCCGACCTGCCGGGCAGTATTCAATTGCGCGGAGGCGACACCGGCATGACTGGCGGGGACGGTCTCCATCACCGCACTGGTCATTGCCGGCACGACCGTCCCGGCACCGAAACCGACCGGGATGGTCGCCACCCAGATCATCCACAGCGGGATATCCGCACCACCCAGCAGCAGCACCAGCAGGCCGCCGGCGAACGCGATCTGGCCGCCGACTATCGGAAGCCGAGGGCCGAGCGCCGCGGTGATCCGGCCACCGAGCAGGTTGGCACTCAGTGCACCCAGACTCATCGGCAGGAACACCAGTCCGGTCACCAGCGCCGAATTCCCGCGCTGCTCCTGCAGGAACAGCGACAGCAGGAAGACAATGCCGTAGTACGCGAAATTCTGCACGAAGCCGACGATCGACGCGGCCGAGAAGGTGGAGTGCGCGAACAGATTCAGCGGCAGCATCGGGCCCTCGACCCGGCCCTCCCACCAGATGAAGAACGTCACACCGACCACGGCCGCGATCAGGCCGGTCAGCACCGGTGCCGCGGTCCAGCCCTGATGGCCGCCTTCGATCAGTCCGTAGGTCGCACCACACAGGGCCGACACGATGGCGAGCTGCCCGACCGGATCGATCCGGCGGCCCGCGACGGCGGGTGTCGCGGCCGCCCGGGTCGTGGCCAGCAGTCCCAGCGCACCGATCACCAGATTGACCAGGAACAGCGATCGCCAGCCGAGCGTCACCAGCAGTACCCCGCCGATCACCGGACCCGCCGCCACCGCCGCACCGCCCGCGGCGGCCCACAGTCCGATCGCGTGCGTGCGCTGCTTGGGGTCGTCGTACGCGTGCCGGATCATCGCCAGCGACGCGGGCAGCTGGATCGCCGCACCGAGTCCCTGCGCGAACCGGGCACCGATGAGCATGGCCGGAGACGCCGCCAGTCCGCAGACCAGCGACGCGACGATGAACAGGGTGAGCCCCACGGTGAATGCGCGCCGCGCGCCGACCCGATCCGACAGTGTGCCGCCCAGCAACTGGAAGGCGGCGAAAACAAGGGTGTAGCTGTCCACCACCCACTGCAACTGGCTCAGACCCGCGCCGAGCTGATGGCTCAGCGTGGGCAATGCGACGTTCACGATGGTGGCGTCCAGACTGACCATCAAAAATCCGAAGGACGCCGCGAACAGTGTCCACCGGGCCCGCGCCGACGCCTTGACGGTCTCGATGCCGGAAGCCGGGAGAATGACATTTGTGCTCACGTCGTCAGCATTGATCGCGCAGCGCCACAGGACAATAGCCGAGGGTGCACCTACCAGGGCTACCCTGAACCGAGCACGAAGCGTGTATGGAGGGCGATGTGCCAGGTACACAGGCGGGCGAGCTGGGTTCGTTCCTGCGCTCGCGGCGAACCACACTCGATCCCGGGACGGTAGGCGTCCGGGCCGAGGGGCCACGTCGCACCCCCGGGCTGCGCCGAACGGAGCTGGCCGCGCTCGCGGGTGTCAGCCCCGGCTACTACACCCGCCTGGAACAGGGTCGTGCCCCGCATCCGTCACCGAGTGTGCTCGCCGCGCTGGCGACCGCGCTGCGACTGTCCGACGACGAACGTGAGCATCTGTTCGCGCTGGGCGGCGACCTGCGGCTGCTGCCGACCGAACCCGATGATCTCACCTCCGGTGCGCGCCGCATGCTGGAACTGCTGTCGGAGCCGACCGCGGCCTACGTGATCAACCGCTACAGCGATGTCCTCGCCTGGAATGCCAGTGCCGCAGCGATATTCGGCCACCTGCTGGAAGGCCCGCGCCGCCCGAACAATGTGCGCTATGTATTCATCGATCCGGAGTCCAGGCAGCGTTTCCTGGACTGGGACGATATCGCCGCCGACTCGGTAGCCCACCTGCGCGCGGCCACCGGACGACGACCGGACGATCCGGTGCTGCGCCGGTTGGTGGCAGAGATGGATGCCGGCAGCGCCACCTTCCGCGAGCTGTGGGCCGATCACGAACTACGGCACAAGGTCAGCGGGCACAAGCACCTGCACCACCCATTGGTCGGCTCATTCACCCTCGACTATGTGGTGCTCGCGGTTCCCAACGCGGCCGGGCAGCGACTGGTGGCCTACAGCGCCGAGCCGGGCACGGCCGAATACGGCGCACTGGCCCGGCTGGCCGCGGCAGACCCGCCCCGCCCGTCGGCTTTCGCGGGCTGACCCGGTCCGGATCGGGCGCGATCGAACCATCCGGCGGGCCGAGGTCAGGACCAGGTGATCTCGCCGGTGCGGTCGATGAACCGGCCGCAACCGGCCGACCGGCCGGGCATTTCGTCCTGAAATCCGGCTGATTCGAACCCTTTTCGCAGGCGCCGACGCCGACCTACGGTCGCTTCGGCCAACCGACGGCGAGGGAAAGGGACCCCATGTCGCTTCTGGAGTCCACGCTCGGCGAGCGCACCACGGGACAGGACGAACCACAGCACCGAGAACTCGGTGTCGCCGACACCAGGACCGCCGCCGCGGCGAGCCTGATCGGGACCACCGTCGAGTGGTACGACTTCTTCCTCTACTCGACCGCCGCCGGTCTGGTGTTCAATACCCTGTTCTTCCCCGACACCAGCGCATTCATCGGAACAATGTTGTCGTTCGCGACCTTCGCCATCGGCTTCCTGATGCGCCCGATCGGTGGTCTGGTCTTCGGCCATATCGGCGATCGCATCGGGCGCAAACGCACGCTCGCGCTGACCATGGCGATCATGGGCGGATCCACCGCGCTGATGGGCGTCCTGCCCACCAGTGCGTCGATCGGTGTGGCGGCGCCGATTCTGTTGCTGGCCCTGCGCATTCTGCAGGGATTCGCCCTCGGCGGCGAGTGGGCCGGTGCGGTACTGCTGGCCGTGGAACACAGTCCGCGCAAGAAGGTCGGCCGGTTCGGCAGTTATCCGCAGATCGGGCTGGCACTCGGACTCGCGCTGGGCACCGGGGTTTTCGCACTGTTGCGCTCGACCCTGAGCGAACAGGCGTTCCTGAACTACGGCTGGCGAATCGCGTTCGGCGCCAGCGTATTCCTGGTGTTGATCGGTGTGATCGTGCGATTGAAGATCGACGAGACACCCGCGTTCCGGGAGATCGACCGGCTCAACCGGATCTCGAAAGTTCCTGTGGTGGAACTGTTCCGGAACGCGCGCAGTCGCCGCAACACCGTACTCGGACTGCTCTCGCGCTGGGGCGAGGGCGCGGCGTTCAACACCTGGGGTGTGTTCGCGATCAGCTTCGCGACCGGACATCTGGGCTTCCGGCAGGTGCCGGTGCTGCTCGCGGTGACCACCGCGGCACTGGTGATGGCCGTACTCATCCCGGTATCGGGGAATCTGACCGATCGATTCGGGCCGCGGCGGGTCTACATCGCGGGTATCGCCGCCTACGGCGTACTGGTGTATCCGGTGTTCGCACTGTTCGAGATCGGCAATATCGCGGTATTCACGATCGCGATCGTCGCGGTGTTCGGAGTGGCGCACGCGCTGTTCTACGGCGCGCAGGGCACGTTGTATGCCGGACTGTATCCGCCCGAGGTCCGGTATACGGGGTTGTCGTTCGTGTATCAGGTCTCGGGAATCTACGCCTCGGGCATCACCCCGATGATCGTCACGGCGCTGATCGCGGCCGGCGGCAAGACGCCCTGGCTGGCCTGCGGATATCTGGTGGCGACGGCGGTGATCAGTGTGATCGCGACATTGTTCATCAGCGAAGACGACCGGCTCACCGCCTGACGCCGATCAGCCGTGCCCGGCGCCCGACAACAGGATGCGGCGCCGGCGGCGATTGCGCCGCGCCGCCTGCTCACTCGCCGCCTTCGCCTCCTGTTCGGAGGCACCGGCCGCGATCGCCTTCGCATATGCCTCGGCGCCGGCCTTCTCCTCCTTGGCCGCCGACCGCTGACGCAACGTATTCCACAGACCCACCGTCATCCCCTTCCGGCTCTCACGAATATCCGAACCCCCTCAGCATGGCCGGAAAGGCGTCCGCCCGGATCGCCCTGCGGGATGAACCCGGGCGGGTTGCCTACCTCTCGAGAGGTAGGCAACCCGTCGCACGAATGTGAGTCCACCCCTTGGCAGGCTATCTTACTTTGGAGTAAGTTCGGAGAAAATCGGACCTGCGAGGGAGCAGCGATGTCGGATAAACACGCCACCGGAAACGGATATGTGGCCCGTCGGCGGGCCGATCGGGATCTGGCCGGGAAACACGTCGTCATCACCGGCGCCTCCTCGGGAATCGGACGGGCCGCGGCGCGGGCGGTGGCCGACAAGGGCGCACTGGTGCTGCTGCTCGCCCGGCGCGCAGACGAACTGAACACGGTGGTCGAGGAGATCACCGCCGCGGGCGGACGGGCCTGTGCCTATCAGTGCGATGTCACCGACTCCGACTCGGTCGACCAGACCGTGCAAGCCATTCTCGACACCCACGGCCATGTCGACATGCTGGTCAACAATGCCGGGCGTTCGATCCGCCGCGCGGTGCATCGCTCCACCGATCGGCTGCACGATTTTGAGCGCACCATGGCGGTCAACTACTTCGGGGCGGTGCGGATGACACTGGCCCTGTTACCGCAGATGCGCGAGCGCAAATTCGGGCACATCGTGAATATCTCGAGCGCCGGTGTGCAGGTCGCCGCGCCGCGATTCGCCGCCTATCTCGCCAGCAAGGCCGCACTGGACAAGTTCGCCGAGGTGACGGCGGCCGAAATGCTGTCGGACAGGGTCACTTTCACCACCATCCACATGCCGCTGGTACGCACGGCGATGATCGCGCCCAGTGGCGATCAGGGACCCTCGGAATCCCCGGAATGGGCGGCGGCCACCATCGTGCGCGCCCTGAGCGAACGACCCCGGCGCATCGATGTGCCGCTGGGCACTCTGGCCGAGTACGGGACGCTGTTCGCGCCAGGGATCAAGGATCGCGTGCTGCACCGGTACTACCGGGCGCTGCCGGACTCTCCCGCCGCCCGGGGTGAAGTGCCGGACGACAACGGTTCCGCACCGGAAGTTCCCGCGCCACAGCCGAAACCGGCGCGCAAGTCCTCGCCCGCCGGTCGTGTCACGCGGTCCACGCTGCGCCGTGCCGCGCGCCTGGTGCCCGGCACCTACTGGTGAGGCGGGCGGCGACCGGCACGAATATCGCGCACGATGACCGCCGTAGCGGCTTTGGGTTTCGCACCACAACTGGCCTGCCGGGGCGGATAGCCGGCCGTCTCGGCAGTCACCAGCCAGCGGCGGCCGTCGGCGTGGGCCACCTCGACAGTATCGGCGGAATCTCCGGGGGCCATCGAAACGGTGAGCTCGTCCCCGGCCGCCGGCACCCGCTCGCGCACCGCGATCTCCGCCGCCTGCGCGATCGGCGAATAGCAGCTGCGGCCGCGGAAACCATCGAGCGACACCGCGTTCCGGCGCGCGGCGGTCACCGCACGAACGGCCGCGTCACCGTCCACACGCCCATAGGTCAGCCCCATGGGCAGGATCACCATGGCGGGCGCGAAGCGGTGACCACCGGTGTGCGAGCACTCCCAGACCAGGCCGGGAAACTCCGCGGCCAGCCGGGCCGCGATCGGACGCCCGAGCCGGGCACAGCACTGATCACGTTTACCGTGCGCGCAGATCAGGATCGGCGGATCGGGTACCGCCGCACCGATTCCCGGCGCGGGACCGTTCAGCAGGTGCAGATCTATATCGAGCAGTTGCTTCAGGTCCGTGATCTCCAGACGCTCACACCACGATCCGTGCGGCCGGCTGGAGGCGAGCAGAACCGTTCGCGCACCGGTGAATTCACTGCGACCGGGCCGCCGGATCAGGGTGGGCCGGATCTGTGCGGCCTTGGTGCGAACCGCCAGTTCGGCGGTCAGTTCGGGCCCCAGCACCTCGTCGCCGATCACATCGCGGCCCCATGCCCCGGGATGCTCGATACACAACCAGCCACCAACCCGGGTCGCACTGCCCGGTAGCGGGATATCGGCGGCGGCCGCCGAACACGGCAGGTCCCCTGTGCCCGCGCGGGACACCCGCACCCGGTCGGCATCGCGAGCAGCTTCGCCAGTGTCACTCACGCTGCCTGCTGTGTTTTTGCGGGACACCCGCACCCGGTCGGCATCGCGAGCAGCTTCGCCAGTGTCACTCACGCTGCCTCCTCGGTGCCGCTCATCGCCGGAGGAACGGCAGCACCACCGCCGCGAACTCCCGGTACCGGTCGCGGTGGATGCTGTGCCCGCAGGTGAAAACCTGGACCCGGCAATCCGGCACCCGGGTGCGGAAGAACTCGAGCCTCTCCGGATCGACCAGGCCGCCGGGACCACCGCGCAACATCAGTGTGGGTGCGGTGATATTCGTCAGTCCCTCCCACCAATGCGGATGCGGCGCGCGGAGCTGCTCCAGCGCCGGCGCGGTCATCGACCGGTCGTAGGCCAGGACGGCCCGGGGATGCCGGATCAGGCTCGTGGTGGCATGCCACAGTTCCGGCAGTGACGGCAGCCGCCTGGTGAGAGTCAGTTTTTCGGCATCGGAACGCAGCGGCAACGGCTGCTCCTCGAGCACCAGCCGCCGCACCAGATCCGGGCGCTCGATCGCCAGCCACGAACAGGCGTAGCCGCCCAGGGAATGACCGACCAGATCGACAGTGGTCAGTTCCAGTTGCTCGCACAGCCGCAACAGATCGGCGCCGAATTCGTCGAACGGATAGGTGGCGGTGCGCTCACTGCGGCCGTGCCCGCGCAGATCGGGGACGATGACCCGGCGGCCCGATCGGATCAGCGCGGTGGCGAACCGGTCCCACGTGTGCCCGTCACCGCCCATCCCGTGCACCAGCAGCACCGGTACGTCCGAGAGCGGATGCGACGGCGTCGCGGCACCCGAATCGCGGTAGGCGATGTGCACACCCGCCAAGGGCACCCGGACGACGTTCGACTCCACGATCAGCCAGCGTACGTCGCCACGAGCCCGATCGCCGCTGCCTGTGGGCCGTTCCATAGTGCGCGGGCCGTACCCGGCGAGCGCAGTAGAGTCGGTGTGGCAGTGCCCGGATTTCGATCGAGCGAAGGGACCTTCCGCCATGACCGAACCCGACGAACGCGTCCCCGCACCTCAGGGCAAGGCGCTCGGTATGCCCTACGACTGGCGGCGCCCCACCCGCGAGCGGATGCGCGCCCGGATGTGGAATCCGGACGATCCGCGGCTGTTCACCCCGAGGGCGTTCGGCTGGGGTTACGACCTGAACTTCTATCGGCTGTTGCACTGGCGGAACTGACCGATACGGTCCATGCGGTCTACTCGTAGAGGCCCTCCACATGCCAGACCTGCTCGTAGCCCAGTAGCAGTAACGCCCGTTTCTCGTCGTCGAGGAGTATCTGAGTGCGGGCGGTTCCACCGGAATCGCCGGTGCCCCACCACCGTTCGTCCAGCACCCACGGACCGGCCCAGCCCGCGATCCGCCACGAACGGCTGCCCCAGTGCAGTACGGCCGGTTCGGCGGTGAACATGCCTCGCTCGGTGATCCAGACCGGTTGGCCTGCAACGGATTCCAGCCGCACCTCGGGATGGTTGAGCAGCACCACCGCGGGAGCCGGTTGCGGTAGCCGGCCGGGCCAGGGCTGATCGGGATCGGTGGCGGGTACCGCCTCCTCACCGAAGGTCACGAGGGTGACGCGCTCGGCGGGGCCGCGGCCACCGCTGGGCACACCGATCCGCACCGCCTCACCGCCGAGCAGCCCCTGTACCCGGACGAGCGCGCGCCGGGCACGCTGTTCCTCCTCGCCCACCCCGCCCCAGAGCCCGAGCTGGAGCGCGCCGGCCGTCATTACCTCGACCGGCTCCAGCCGCAACAGGATGATCGGGGAACCCACCGCGAGGTCGGGATCACCCGCATCACCGTGATTTCCGGCATTCGCACGACGAGAGGCCAAGGCGCGGTGGGTCAGCCAGCCGTCCAGCTGCCAGCGCACCCGGTCCGCGGTGGTCTCCGGGGTCAGCGGCTGCGCACAGCGCCAGATTCTCGACAGTCGTTCCCCGTCAGCGGTTTCGGCGTGCACCGCGAGCCGGGTGCAGGCCACCGCGGCCGCCGACAGCCGATCGTGCAGCCGGGTGGCGAGCATGCGGCCCGCGAACGCGGCGGCATCGACCCGTTCGATCGGCGGATCGCAGCGATACTCGACCACCAGGTCCGGAGCGGGCGGGGCCGCCGAGGGCGGGCGCTCGGGTTCCGCACGGGCGCAGCGGTGTGCGCGGATGGCGTCGGCGCCGAACCGGGAGGCGACCTCGGCGGGCGTGAGTGCCGCGAAATCACCGACCCGGCGCAACCCCAGGCGATGCAGCAGGTCCACCAGCTCGGCGCGTTCCGGCGGGGCCAGACTCGGCTCCACGGCCAATTCACTCACCGCGAGCGGCGCCAGGAAGTTCGCGGCCGCACCGGATGCGACGATCTGCGCACGACGAGCGGCGATCACCGCGGCCGACAGTTCGTCGGCGATACCGATACGGCATTCCACACCGGTCGCGGCGACGGCGTCGACCAGGCGTTCCGCGGCCTGCTCCTCGGAACCGAAATAGCGGGCGGCGCCGCGTGCGCCGAGTACCAGCAGTCCGGGGCGCAAAACCTCCACCCCCGGCACCGTGGCATCCACCGCCGTTACCACCGGTTCGAACAGGCGCGCATCCCGGTCCGGATCCGACTGCGCCACATGCAGATCCGGGCACCGCGCCTGCGCCTCCCGCCTGGTCAGCCCGCGCCGCACGCCGGCATCGCGAGCCACCGCCGAACAGGCCACCACCCGATTCGCGTGCAGCACCACCACCGGTCGCAGCGGTGCGATATCGGCCGCGGCCGCCGCGGCGACGGCCGGCCAGTCCGGGCACCACACCGCCAGCACCCGCGCTCCCGGGCGCTTCACCGCGGCGGCGCGGTGTTCAGGACGCGACATCGCCGCTGATCTCCACTGCCGGCGCGGCCTGCACCCGCGGCGAATCCGACTCCGGTGCAATCCATTCGACACGCCCATTGTTCGGACACAGATCCAGGCGGCCGGTGCGCGGCTGCGATGAGCGGGCATCGACCCGCACATCCAGATGTACCGAGCACAGGCGGCCGCGACCTCTCCCCAGGCCCGAATAACCCGCGATCTCGGAATCGATCCGCAGCGCGGGCCCGCTCCAGTCCCCGCCCGTCACCACCAGCGTGGATCCCTTGCCGCGCGCGCGAGCGGCGAGTACTCGCGTCCGGCTGGGCGCCACCGACCCACCGGCCAAACCCAGGACCACCAGATCCAAACCATCCAGCAACACGGCGGCGATCTCCACCGGATCCGGCCCTGGTTCGGCCACCACGGCCAGCCGCCCCAGATCGGCACCCATCTCCGCGGCGGCGAGCAGTCCCAACCGGGGCAATCCGATCACCGCGGCATAGCCACCGTCGCCCGTCACCGCGGCCAGCAGTCCGGCCAGCAACGAACCCGCACCCGAGTACGTCACCACCGACCCCTTCGGTATCCCGCTCTCGGGCAGGAGTCCGGCCAGCGCGGAAGGAACGGACATGCGCTCCCGGACCGGTTCGGCGGCAACCGGCGGAGGTACCGCGACCTCGGCGCCACGGGCCGGAACCGCGGCCATCCGCCGCCGCAGCTCTGCCAGCTGCACGGCCCGCGCATCTCCAGCCGAACCCATCTCGCCGACCACCTGCCTCCGTCTACGAGCCTTCAGCACCGATCCAGCTATCGATTCAACTCGAATATACGTTCGATAGAACCAAAGTAGAACCTTCCGACCGGTCTCCGTCAAGCCACGCGGGCCCATCCACCACATCAGCCCCAATGCGACGGTTCCGTCACCGCGGCCGCCGTACTGTGCACGAGGGCTCCAGCGCCACCCCGAACACCGGTCCGCCCGGCTGTGACCGTGGCCAACCGGAGACCGAACCAGGCCGGTCGCCTTGGTTTTCGGCTATCCTCGCGCCGTGACCGAACGCGCTCGCCCCATCGTCGGCCCCGACTATCTCGTCGCAGGCCGTTACCGCCTGCAGTCCAAACTCGGCGGCGGAGGTATGGGCGCGGTCTGGCTGGCCACCGACCGCCTGCTCAATCGCGAGGTCGCCATCAAACAGGTGCTCACCACCGCCGGGCTGAGCGAAGCCGAGGCGACCGAGGTGCGCAATCGGATCGTGCACGAGGGCCGGGTCGCGGCCAAGCTGTCACACGAGCACGCCATCGCCGTCTACGACGTGGTACTCGAGGCCGGTGAGCCGTGGCTGGTGATGGAGTATCTGCCCTCCCGCAGTGTCGCCAAGGCGCTGGCGATGGCCGACACCCTGCCTCCCGTCGAGGTCGCGCAGATCGGCGCCCAGGTGGCCGACGCGCTGGCGACCGCCCATGCCGCCGGAATCGTGCACCGCGATATCAAACCGGGCAATATCCTCGTCGCCGATCGCGGCGCCGAAGTGGGTATGGCCAAACTCAGCGACTTCGGTATCTCGACCGCCGGTGAGGCCTTCGACGAACCGGAGGACGTGATCACCGGCACGCCGTCCTATCTGCCGCCGGAGGTCGCGCGCGGGGTCAAGCCGGGTCCGGCCAGCGACGTATTCTCGCTCGGCGCAACGCTGTACACCGCGATCGAGGGCCAGCCGCCGTACGGATTCGACGAGGACAACGATGTGATCATCACCCGGGCGGCCATGGCACAGGTCATCCCGCCCACCCGCAGCGGACCGCTCACCTCGGTACTGCTGCACATGATGGAGCCGGCACCGCAGCGCCGCCCCACCATGGCCGAGGCACGCGAGGAAATCCTCACCGCCGCCTTCGGTCCCGGCACCGCGCCCTATATTCTCGGCGCCCCGATCCGCACCGACGACGGCACCATTCCGGCCTGGGCGGCACGCAATTCCGCCTCCGGTCTGCGCAGTCCGCATTCCGCACCGTTGCCCCGCCCGCCGCGGGTGGCCGCGCCCAATGCCGGTGCATCGCAACAGAAATTGGGCCGGTCGAAGCTGGTCGATATCGACTTCACCAGATTCGGGCCGAATGCGGCACCGCTGGCGATCGCCGTCGGACTGCTGATCGGGCTACTCATCCTGATCGTCATCCTCGTCGCCGCGATGTAGCCGCCCGGTTCAGTCGATCCGGCGCCGATGCGCCCAGCGGGTCAGCGCGTTGCGATTGGACTGCTGGGTTTTGCGCAGCACATTCGAGGCGTGGGTTTCGACGGTTTTCACGGAAATGAAGAGGGATTCGGCGATTTCGCGATACGTGTAGCCGCGGGCCAGCAGTCTCAGCACCTCGAGTTCGCGCGGGGTCAGCGAATCCAATTCGGGATCCAGCGGCGGTTCCGGGGCCGGGGAACGCCCGGTGAACGAGTCGAGGACGAATCCGGCCAACCGCGGACTGAACACCGCATCGCCACCGGCGACCCGCCGAATCCCTTCGGCCAGTTCGGAACCCGAGATGGTCTTGGTGACGTATCCGCGGGCACCCGCGCGAATCACCGCGATCACGTCCTCGGCGGCATCGGAGACGCTCAGCGCCAGGCATACCGGTCCCTTACCCGATGATCCCGGACCGTCGCGGCGATCGTCGATCCCCTGCAGTACCGCCACCCCACCACCGTCGGGCATGTGCACATCCAGCAGCACCACATCGGGCTTCGCAGAGTCGATCCCGGCCACGGCCTCGGCGACGGTCCCCGCCTCTCCGACCACATCCATATCGTCCTCGCGGCTCAGCTCGGCCCGCACACCGGACCGGAATACGGCGTGATCATCGACCAGAAAGACCCGGACAGCCACAGTTCTCCTCACCTCGGACCGGCCCATTACCGGGCGCGGCAGCACAACTCATCGGTACCACATCGGATGCCGCGACGCCGCCGGGAACGCCGACAGATGCACCCGGTCCCGCCGATCCGCGTGCCCGGCGTCCCTGCCAGTCGCAGCCCTGCACCCTCGACCGCGCATTCTGCCCTCCCCTACAAGCCGCGCGAGCCCTGGACAACCGCCCCGAACGAGGCGACCTTGCGCACATAACGTGCCCCGGCACGCTGAAAGCGATTCCGGAGTAGATCCACCTGGGTGGGTTGGCGGCCGTCTCGCCGTTCGGGTGCCGCTGCGTAGGCGACGAAGGAGCAAGCAGCGGTACCCGAACGGCGAGACCACTGGGCCGCCAACCCCCGCCGAAGCGAAGCGGAGGCCAAAAATACAGCCAATACCTTTCCGAGGCAGTACACCCGCAGACCTGAGGCAACAACCGCCCGTGTCACCGCGAGGCGCGACGACCGGAGGTATCGAGGCGCGAAGAGCCCGCATCCCCGGAGCTTGCGACATCCACACCATCGCACTCCGCAACGCCCCCGAACTCGTCCTGCTCCCCCTGCTCCTCGGAATCGTTGCGGGGCATCATGATTCGCACCTCGGTGCCGCGGCCGAGTGAGGTCTGCACCTCGACGGTGCCACCCCGGCGCTCGATGCGGGCATGGACGGATTTCGCCAGCCCCTGCCGATCCGCGGGCACCTCGGCCGGATCGAATCCCGCACCACGATCACGCACGAAGATACTCACCTGATGCGGCTCCACCTCGGCGAACACGTCGATGGTGGGAACGCCCGCATGTTTGGCGGCGTTGACCAGCGCCTCCCGCGCGGCACCCAGCAGGGCGGTGAAATGCTCTCTCGGCAAACCGATTCCGGTATCTCCCGGATCCATCGACACATCGCCGACGATCACCGGCGTGACCTGGACGCTGTACTGATCCTCCACCTCACCCGCGATGGTGCGCAGTGCGGCGGCAAGACTCGACTGCGCGGGCACCGAATCCTCGAACAACCATTTCCGCAGTTCCCGCTCCTGGCTGCGGGCCAGCCGGGCCACCTCCTGCGGATCGTCGGCCTGGCGCTGGATCAGTGCCAGCGTCTGCAATACCGAGTCGTGCAGATGGGAGGCGATCTCCTCGCGTTCCTCGTTGCGGATGCGGGCGGAGCGTTCGGCGTTGAGGGCGCGCATCATCCGCAACCACAGCGGCACTGTCAGCAGGCCCACCCCGATCAGGGTGACCGCGACCGCGATCAGTGCCGACCCCAGCGAGCTCAGATCGATGCGAGCCAGTACGACAACACCCAGCCCCACCACGATCAGCGTCGCCCCGGCCAGAATGCGGGTCCAGGTGAGCACCGTCGGCCGGGCCGGCAGACCCAGGATGGACCGCGGGCCCTCGGCATCGAATTCGCGCCACACCAGCGCCGCGCCGATGGCGACCACGATGATCGGCGCCACCACCCGCGCGGCGGTGCCGTTGAACAACCACGCCATCGACACCGACAGCGCCAGCCCGAGCAGGACCAGCCCCACCGCCTGCCGCCGCTCCGACGCCGTGGGCGGCGGTCCGTCCGCACCGGAGGAGGTGAAGATCCACAGCATCCCGTAGGTCACGATGCCCGCGCCCATGAGAGCCGAGAGCAGAACGAACGCCATCCGGACCTTGAAGACGTCGACCCCGAGATGGTCGGCGATACCACCGGCGACACCACCGACGACCCGGCCACCGGAGCGGCGCAGCAGCCGCGGTTGCGGCGCCACCGGCTCACCACCGCGGCCGTCCGGCCCGGGAACGGTACGCGGTTCGAACCCCGCGCGGCCATCGAACCCCGAACGCGCGTCGAATGCGGGCATGGAGGGGTACATGTACTCGATACTGGCACGTCGGACCGACAGCCGACCATCGGGAAATACCCGGATTCCGATATCGGGGTCCCGGACGGCGGCGGCCCGTTTCCGGCACGGCTCACACCACGGCACGATTCCGGTCGATCCGATCCGGGTCCGATCCGGATTCTTTTTCAGGGTGAACCCCGATGTGCTTCGACGCTGCTCACAGCCACCATTGAGCTATGACCACAGCGAGCGGCGGGGCCGGCGGCACGAGCCGGACCGGATTCAGCGAACAGCTCCACCACCTGTGGCGGACGCGGCCCATGCGACTGCCCCGGCAGAGTCCGGTCGCCGGCGTGGCGTCCGGATTCGGCCGTCGTTACGGCGTGGACCCGGTACTCATCCGGGTCGCGTTCGTGGTGTCGACGATCTTCGGTGGTGCGGGCATCGTGTTGTACCTGGCGGCCTGGTTGCTGCTGCCTCCGGCGGGCGATCCGGTATCGCCCGCGGAGGGGCTGGTCAACCGCGGGCACAGTTCACAGTCGTCCACCAAGACCATCGTGCTGATCGTCGCGCTGGCGATCGCGGTGACCACGATGGGCCCGGTCGGGGTCGGACTCGGCGGATCCGGGGTGGTCAGCTTCGCGCTGATGATCGCGGGATGGTGGCTGCTGTACATGCGGCAACCGGAACCACCGGTCGACGATGTGTATCCGCCGGTGTCCGAGGGCGGAATCGCGGCCACCGGATATCCGGGGGCCAGCTTCCCGGGCGGATCGCCGTGGAGCGGTACTCAGCCCTGGAACGGCAGCCAGTACGGCCCGTTCACCACACTGCCCGATCATTACCAACCGGACCCCGTTGCGAGCGATCGGGTTTCGTCCGCGGCCGAGCCGAGCGCCGACACGGGCGGGGTCGTCGCGGCACCCGGTACCGCATCGAACGCCGAATCGGCGCAGGGTGATACGACCACCAGCGAATCGGCTACGGCGACCTCAGCGGACAGCGCCACCAAAATCCCGGCCGCCGCCACGCCGGCCGAATATTCTGCGGCCGAGAACGATTCGCCCCACAGCACAATGCCCGCCGACGATCGGCCCACCGTCGCGCTCACCCGTCCGCTCGTGATCGACTCCGAGACCGAGGTCATCGACGTGGCAGCCGAATCGGCCGAGCCCTCGGATCCGGACGACACCGGCGGGACACCCAGCACGGCCCCCGGCCCCGGCACTCCCGGCCCCGGAACACCTACCTCCGCCGCGGGCACCGCCTCTCCCGCAGCCCGCACCCCCGACCCGGTGCCCCTCGGGCCCGGCGGCTGGGATCCGCTCGGTGTGGCTCCGATGGCATGGGATCTGCCCACCACCGCTCCGCAACGCCCGGTCGCGGTCCTGCCCACCCCGCAGCGCCCCCGATCCCGGCTCACCCCGGTGGTGATCGGCCTGGCCGTCCTGGCCGCGGCCGCCGCGGGAGCGCTCGCCGCCGCCGGCGCGGACTGGATGACTCCGGCCCGGATCGGGGCCGTGGCACTGGCGGTGGTCGGCTTCGGCCTGATCATCGGCGCCTTCCTGCGCCGCGGATACGGTCTGATGGTGGTGCTGGCGCCACTGGCCGGTTTCGTCGTCCTCGCCGCCCTGGTCGGTCCGGTCGAATTCGATCGCGGTGCGATGGGCGAGCATGTCTGGACCCCGACCGGCACCGCCGACCTCGCCTCGAATTACAAGATCACCATGGGTTCGGGGACCCTGGACCTGCGCCGACTGCCACTCACCGAGGACCGCACCGTGCACGTGCGGGTGCAGATGGGCGATTTCCGGGTGCTGGTTCCCGAGTCGATGCGCCTGCACACCACCTGCAACGCGAGTATGGGCGAAGTGACCTGCCCGCAGGGCCCCGCCGGGCCGCCCAGCGGTCCCGTACTCACTCTCGATGTCGATGTCCACGCCGGAAACGCGGAGGTGAAACATGGCTGACAACGATCAGGCCGACACTCGGACCGAAACCCGTCGCGGACCGTCGCTGTCACTGCTGGCAGCGGGAATCCTGGCCCTGCTGGTGAGTATCTGGGCCTTCATCGGCCCCAACTCCTGGCCGATCCACAGCGCCGTGCCCGTGGGCTGGATCGTGGTGGGCGCCGCCATCGTCGTCGGTATCGCCCTCGTGGTCGCGCCCAGACGCAGGAAGTAGCGGAGAACAGCCGAGGGGCCCGCCGGTACACGACCGGCGGGCCCCTCGTGGCGTCGGTGCGACGCCTCATGTGCGAGACGGACGCCTCACTCCCATTCGATGGTGCCCGGCGGCTTGCTGGTCACATCCAGGACCACCCGGTTGATGTTGGCGACCTCGTTGGTGATCCGGGTGGAGATCCGCTCCAGCACCTCGTACGGCAGGCGCGTCCAATCGGCGGTCATGGCGTCCTCGCTGGACACCGGGCGCAGCACGATGGGATGACCGTAGGTGCGGCCGTCGCCCTGTACGCCCACACTGCGCACATCGGCGAGCAGGACCACCGGGCACTGCCAGATCTGCGCGTCCAGCCGGGCCGCGGTCAGCTCCTCGCGCGCGATGGCATCTGCCTGACGCAGGGTGTCCAGCCGATCCGGGGTGACCTCGCCGACGATCCGGATCGCCAGGCCCGGCCCCGGGAAGGGTTGGCGCGCAACGATCTCCTCGGGCAGCCCGACCTCGCGGCCGACCGCGCGGACCTCATCCTTGAACAGCAGCCGCAGCGGCTCGACCAGCTCGAATTCCAGATCCTCCGGCAGCCCGCCGACATTGTGGTGACTCTTGATATTGGCAGTTCCCGAACCGCCGCCGGATTCCACCACATCCGGATACAGCGTGCCCTGGACCAGGAACTCGACCGCCGGAGCCGCCCCCTCGGAAATCTCGGCGCCCGTGGACTTCACGACCTCGGCGACCGCGTCCTCGAAGGAGCGGATGAACTCCCGGCCGATGATCTTGCGCTTCTCCTCCGGATCGGTGACGCCCTTCAGCTCACCGAGGAATTTGTCGACCGCGTCGACGGTCACCAGCCTGGCTCCGGTCGCCCCCACGAAATCCCGCTGCACCTGTTCGCGCTCACCGGCCCGCAGCAGGCCGTGATCGACGAAGACACAGGTCAGCCGGTCACCGATGGCGCGCTGCACCAGCGCGGCCGCCACCGCGGAATCGACACCACCGGACAGGCCACAGATCGCGTGCCCGTCACCGATCTGCGCGCGCACCTGCTCCACCAGCGCATCGGCGATATTGGCGGGAGTCCAGGTCGCGGGAATTCCGGCGATCTCGTGCAGGAACCGGCTCAGCACCTGCTGCCCGTGCGGCGAATGCAGCACCTCCGGGTGGTACTGCACACCGGCCAGCCGCCGCTCGCGGTTCTCGAACGCCGCGACCGGTGCACCGGCTGTGGTGCCGGTGACCTCGAAACCACCGGGTGCGTCGGTGACCGCGTCACCGTGGCTCATCCACACCGGCTGAACAGTCGGCAGGCCACCGTGCAGGACACCGCCGTCGATATTCAGCTCGGTGCGCCCGTATTCACGAGTACCGGTGTGAGCGACCGTGCCACCCAGCGCCTGGGCCATAGCCTGGAATCCGTAGCAGATGCCGAACACCGGAATGCCTAGATCGAACAGCCGCGGATCCAGCCGCGGTGCGCCCTCGGCGTACACACTGGCCGGACCGCCGGACAGGATCACCGCGAGCGGCCGGCGCTCCGCGATCTCCTCCACGGTGGTGCTGTGCGGTACCACCTCGGAGTAGACACTGGATTCGCGCACGCGCCGGGCGATCAACTGCGCGTACTGCGCACCGAAGTCGACGACGAGAACAGGTCGCTGGGTTTCTGCCACCCACACAGTTTAGTGAGCGCATTCGCGCACCTCGAGGCCGGGCGAACCGGATACCCGTGACCGTGATCTGCCACACGGGCACACCGCGATGGCACGCCTGTCCGATGTCGTGCGACGGTGCTGTCGCGACCGGCGAAACGGCCTATCCGGCAACGCGATCCGTGTGTCGGTGGGCGCCCGAGCCGAAGCCGGAGCACCGGGTGACGCCGCCCGCTATCCTCGTGCTCGTGCCATTCGCCCATGCGATCGATGCCGAGATCCACTACGAGGACACGGGCGGTCGAGGGCCGGTGGTCTTAATGGGGCACGAATTCTTCATGGACCGAACGATGTTCGCCTCGCAGGCCGCCGCGCTGTCACCGGAATTCCGCATCGTCACCTGGGATGCCCGCGGACACGGCCGCACCCGCGACGAGGGATTGCCGTTCACGTACTGGACCGCCGCCCGCGACGCGCTGACCGTGCTGGATCAACTGGGCGTCGAGCGCGCTGTGGTCGGTGGCACCTCCCAGGGCGGATTCAGCGCCTTGCGCACCGCACTGCTGGCTCCCGAGCGGGTGGCCGCGCTGATTCTGATCGCCACCGAGGCACAGAGCCCGACCCGGCAGGAAATCGAGACCTCACGCCGATTCCTGGACCACTGGCGGGAACCGAATATCCGGCAGGCATTGGCAGAGCACCTGGCGCTCTGGCTGATCGGCGAGGATGACCGGCATCGGGCGGTGTGGACCGAGCAGTGGCTCGCACGCGATCCGCGTGAACTCGAGATCGCCGCCGGTTGCTTGCTGGCCCGGGACTCGATTCTGGATCGGCTGGGCGAGATCACCTGTCCCGCACTGGTCATCCATCCGACCCGGGCCGGTATCCCCCGGGCACACGCACTCGATATGTCGCAACGACTGGCCAAATCGCGGTTCCACGAAATCGAGGGCGCTCGTCAGGCCGTCAATATGACACACCCCGCGCAGGTCAATGCCGTCATCCGGGATTTCCTGCGCGGGGATGTCCTGACCCGGATCAACTGATCCGGGCGCATCCTCAGGCGCGAACGCTCAGGCCGACCTTCTGGAATTCCTTGAGATCGCAGTATCCGGCCTTGGCCATCGAACGACGCAAGCCGCCGACGAGATTGACCGAACCCCACGGATCGCTCGACGGACCGAAGAGCACCGTCTCGAGTGTGGGCCGCTCTTCCGGCTCGGCGAACTGCAGCATCGCACCCCGGGGCACCGACGGATGCGCGGCCGCGGACGGCCAATACCAGCCCCGCCCCGGCGCCTGGTGCGCCAGCGCCAGCGGAACGCCCAGCATCGCGGCATCGGCACCGCAGGCGATGGCCTTGGCCAGCTGCCCGGAGCTGACGATATCGCCGTCCGCGATGACGTGGACGTAGCGACCGCCGGTCTCGTCCAGGTAGTCACGGCGGGCGGCGGCGGCATCGGCGATCGCGGTGGCCATCGGCACACCGATACCGAGCACCTCGCCGGTCGTGGTGGAACCGGGCATCGAGCCGTAACCGACGATCACACCGGCCGCGCCCGTACGCATCAGATGCAGTGCGGTGCGATGATCGCTGACACCACCGGCCACCACCGGCACATCCAGTTCGGCGATGAAGGTCTTGAGATTGAGCGGCTCCACCGAGCTCACATCGTCGACAGCCACCGGGCTCGCGCCGCCGACGTGTTCGGCGGAGATGATGGTGCCGTGCACCACCAGCAGGTCCACACCGGCCTGCACCAGGCTCGGGGTCAGATTCCGCGCGTTCTGCGGGCTCACCCGCACCGCGACCGTGACCCCGGCGGCACGCACCTGAGCGACGGCGGCGGCCAGCAGATCCGGCTGCATCGGCGCGGCGTGCAATTCCTGCAGCAACTCGACCGCGGCCTCGGGACCCTTGTGCTCGGCGACCTCGACCAGCTGCTCGATCCGCGCGCTCACATCGGCGTGCCGGGCCCACAGCCCTTCACCGTTGATGACGCCGAGACCGCCGAGACGGCCCAGCTCGATCGCGAATTCCGGGGAGACCAACGCGTCGGTCGGATGCGCGACGAGCGGGATGTCGAACCGGTAGGCGTCCAGCTGCCAGGACAGCGACACCTGCTTCGACGAACGGGTGCGACGCGACGGGACGATGTCGACATCGTCCAGCTCATAGGTACGCCGGGCGGTGCGACCCATCCCGATCTCGACCATGTCCCGCACTGATGACTCTCCTTAGTCCGTGGATGCCATGCGCCGGGCATCACGATGTTCCAGCGATCTCACGCCGGAGCGCACCTATCCTCCCAGTTCCCGGCATACGCCGTCCGCCCGGGGCGGTGCGCGCCGGGCCCGCCGGGCAGCGCCGCGGCCGACCGATCCGGAGCCCGGCTCCGGCGGCCGTGCCGATCGGCGTGACAAGCCTTGCCGTGGAAGGGTTTCGAATCCCCTGCTACTTACCGCCTCGACCGGTGTAGTTCGGCGCCTCGACGGTCATGGTGATGTCGTGCGGGTGGCTCTCCTTCAGACCCGCCGCCGTGATCTGCACGAACTGTGCCCGCTGCAGGTCGGCGATCGACTGCGAACCGGTGTAGCCCATGGCCGCCCGCAGACCACCCACCAACTGATGGATGACCTGATTGACCGGACCGCGGAACGGCACCCGGCCCTCGATACCCTCGGGCACCAGCTTGTCCTCGGCGAGGACATCGTCCTGGAAGTAGCGGTCCTTGGAGTAGGACTTGGCCTGCCCGCGTCCCTGCATGGCGCCGAGCGAGCCCATGCCGCGGTAGCTCTTGAACTGCTTGCCGCCCACCAGGATCAGTTCACCCGGCGATTCGGCGGTACCGGCCAGCAGCGAGCCCAGCATGACCGTCGAGGCCCCCGCTGCGACAGCCTTGGCGACATCGCCGGAGAACTGGATGCCACCGTCGGCGATCACCGGCACATCGGCGGCACGGCAGGCGGCCACGGCCTCGAGGATCGCGGTGATCTGCGGCGCGCCGACACCGGCGACCACTCGGGTGGTGCAGATCGACCCCGGGCCCACGCCGACCTTGACCGCGTCCGCGCCCGCCTCGATCAGCGCCGCGGCGCCCTCACGGGTGGCGATGTTCCCGCCTACGACCTGGATCCGGTCGCCCACCTCGTTCTTGACCTTGGCGACCATCTCCAGCACCTGGACCTGATGTCCGTGCGCGGTGTCGACGATCAGTACATCGACTCCGGCGTCGGCCAGGGTCATCGCCCGCGACCAGGAATCCGCGCCGACACCCACCGCGGCGCCCACCAGCAGCCGGCCGTCGCGGTCCTTGGTGGCATTGGGATACTGGTCGGTCTTTACGAAGTCCTTGACGGTGATCAGACCGCGCAACCGGCCGTCACCGTCGACGATCGGCAGTTTCTCGATCTTGTGGCGGCGCAGGAGCCCGAGTGCGGCTTCGGCGGTGACGCCCTCCCGGGCGGTGATCAGCGGGGCCTTGGTCATCACCTCGACGACCCGGCGGTCCTGGTCCACCTCGAAGCGCATATCGCGGTTGGTGATGATGCCGACCAGCGCGCCGGTCTCGTCCACCACGGGCAGACCCGAGATCCGGAAGCGCGCGCACATCGCGTCGACCTCGGCCAGGGTGTCGGTGGGGCGGCAGGTGACCGGATCGGTCACCATTCCGGCCTCGGACCGCTTCACCGTCTCCACCTGTGCGGCCTGATCGGCTGCCGAGAGGTTGCGGTGCAGCACGCCCATACCGCCGGCGCGCGCCATGGCGATGGCCATGCGGGCCTCGGTGACGGTGTCCATCGCCGAGCTCACCAGCGGTGTGCGCAGGGTGATCTCGCGGGTCAACCGGCTCGCGGTCTCGACCGAGCTGGGGATCAGATCGGAAGCGGCAGGCAGCAGCAGCACGTCGTCGAACGTGAGGCCGAGCATGGCGATCTTGTTCGGATCGTCGCCACCCGTATGCGGGCGGACGGCTTCGCCCATCACGGGACTACTCATCTGATCGACCCCTCCTGGACCTCGAAAGCACCGATACGGCCCTGCGGCCCGGATTCCCGGACCTCGGTACCGAATCGAGAACAAAACTGATGGATGGCGGAGCCGAAGTGTGCTGTCCGGCGCCTGTGTGTCCATGGTATCGGCCCGGCACAGCGCGGACCGCGTCGCCTCCAACACACGCGGCCGTACATCCCGCCGTGAATCTCCCGCCGGGGCCGCCGACACAGTCACACCGCATCGAAACGTCGTGACAAGCGTGTCGAAATACCTTCAGCGCTGGCGCGGAGGGGGTGGTTCTGCGTACCGTGGGAATGTGCGTGACCATCTACCACCTGGCCTGCCGCCGGATCCCTTCGCCGGAGATCCCTCCGACCCGTCGGCCGCGCTCGATGCCATTGAGCCTGGGGAGCCGCTGGATCCTCACGAGCGCCTCGCGGTCGAGGAAGATCTCGCCGATCTCGCGGTGTACGAGGCACTGCTGTCCCACAGGGGCATTCGCGGTCTCGTGGTGAGCTGTGAGGACTGTCGGCAGGACCACTACCACGATTGGGACATGCTGCGCGCCAACCTGCTGCAGCTGCTGGTCGACGGCACCGTCCGCCCGCACGAGCCGGCTTACGACCCGACGCCGGAAGCCTATGTCACGTGGGACTACTGCCGCGGATACGCGGATGCCTCCATGAACGAGGCCCTGCACGGTGACGGCTTCGACGGCTTCGACGCCTGATCTCCACCGCGCCCGTCTGTGCACATCGTCGGCTCGCGAATGCGGCCGACCATTTGTCCGTGAACATGCCGGACATTGATCATCTCCGGATGCCTCTGTCCCGGACACAAAAAATCCGACCGCCGGATATCGGCGATCGGATCCCGATCGAAAATTCTCGCTACCGGTCGGTCTCGCTAGTTGATCCCACCGCTGTACGGAAGTCCGGCGCCGGGCTGCGGGATTTCCACCGAAGGCACCGTCGGCCGTACCGGCGGGGCCACGGTCTGCTGCTGATGCGTCGGCGGAACCACCACGCCCCCGCCGCCGATGCTGGTCGGCGGGGCGACGGTGGGCTGATTCGTCGGCGGCTCATAGGTGGCTGCCGGCGGTTCGTGCGTTACCGGCGGTTCCGTGGTCGGGCCTGATCGGCGGCTGGGTCGCCGGCGGCTGCTCATGCGTGGGCGGCTTGGAACCACCGGGCTGAGTGCCCGGAATGCCTGGGCCGGAACCGTTCTCGCCGGTTTCGGGCGCGCCCGGGGTAAGCATGATCTCCGGCCCCGGGGTCGTCGGCTTGGCACCGCTGGTGCCGCGTCCGGGTTCGACCGGATTCCCGGGCTTCGTGGGCGGCGTCACCGGCGGAGTAGTCGGCCCCGTCGTCGACGGCTTCGGCTCGAGCGACTGCAACTGGGCGGCCACATCGGGCGCTCGCGTCCTCAGCTGATCGAGCAGGTGCTGCCAGCGCACCTGCAGGTCCTGCTTGCGCGCGTGGTCGTCGACCTGTGTCGTGTTCGTGGACGCGCTCTCCAGCAACGCCTTCGCCTGCTCCGGATGCCCCTGATCGATCAGGGTCTGCGCCTTGGAAATATCGTCGTCGGCGCGCTGGGCGATCGTGGTCTGCGCCTGCTGGCTGAACACGACCTCCTTCACCCGCCACAGTGGGTCACCCGGTTGAGCTCCGTAGGAGAATGCCGTTGTGCCACCCGCGATCACCGCCACCGCGGCGGCCGCGGCCATCAGGGGACGTACCAATCGCAGATTGCCGCGCCGAGTGGCGTTGACCCTCGCGTCGCGGGCACCGATCTCCTGATTGACCGCCGCCATCACGGCGTCGAGATCGGGTCCGGCCGGTATCGGCGCATCGACGATATCGCTGCGCCAATTCGCGAGCAGGCTCGCGAGCTGGTACTCCTCGGCGCTGTCGGTCGCGACGGGGCCATCACCGGCGATGGCATTGATCAGCGCATCGTCGCGGCGAACCGCTGCGATATCGACCGGACCGGTATCACCGGAGGTCTCCGACGCCTCGGCATAGGGACCGCTTTTCGGCGATCCAAGCCGCGCCTTCCAGTCGCCCCGACCGCGCTCGCCATCCCTAGCCATACATTTCACCTGCCCTCGCCACTTGTGACTTCAGTTTCGCGAGTGCCCGATGCTGAGCCACTCGTATAGCTCCCGCCGTACTGCCCACGGCGACAGCAGTTTCTTCTGCTGACAAACCCATGACCAAGCGAAGGATCAGGATCTCTCGATGCTTCTCCGGAAGCGTGGCCAGCAGACTGTTCATCTGCCGACTCGTCTCCGACTCGAGAGCGCGCTGCTCGGGTCCTTGGTCGGTGGATATGACATCTGGTACTTCGGCCATCGCGTCCGCCTTGTTACGGGCGGCGTTGCGATGGGCGTCGGCAACCTTGTGTGAAGCGATCCCGTACACGAAAGCCATGAACGGCCGCCCCTGGTCCTGGTAACGCGGCAGGGCGGTCATCACAGCCAAGCAGACCTCCTGCGCCACGTCGTCCGCAGAGAGCTGCCCACGCTCCGCGGCACCGATCCGCGCACGGCAATATCGCACTACCAGCGGGCGGATGATTTCCAGTACCTGAGCTAGAGCCGAACGGTCGCCCTGAGCTGCGGCAGCTACGGCGGCGTCCAACTCCTCGCCCGAGTGCGTCATCGTCAGAGATATTCCTGGCGTTACAAGTGGCACGGCCGGAGTTCGGCATGTGCTTCCACCGGTCGGCGGAACGGAACCAACAATAGCGGCTCAACTATGTGAGTCCGACAACACGGGGATCACTGCTCACTGTGAAACACCGTCACCCGCGCAAGTGCCCGCCGCGACCAGCCAGGATCAGCGCGAATTCGGCAGCTTCCGACGCCGCGCGGCCGGCCTCGCCGGGCTCGCAGACCCCCGATCGCAACATCGCGGCGGCCCAGCGCAGCGGCAGCAGACCGTAACGAGCACACTGCTCGTCCACCTCCGCGGCAAGCTCGCGGCTGCGACCGATATCACCGGCACCCGCCGCCGCGGCCGCGGCGAGCAACCGCGATTTCACCTGATGCCGAATCGATCCGAGTTCCGCGGCCACGGCCAGTGCCGTCTCGGCGTGCACGATCGGCGACTCCTCGATCAACCCCGCACCGGGAGCGGCGAGACCGGTTTCCGCGCTGACCCAGTGCCAGCGAACCAGTGATCGCGGATTTCCCGGCCGGCGGTCGATTTCGGCACGGCAGCGCGCCAGCAACCGCGCGGACACCCGCGGCTGCCCGGTACCGAGTGCATCGGCGGCCAAACCGATCATCGCGTCACAGACCGCTTCGTCACGCAATCGTTCGGCGGACGTATCGGACCGCGGGTCCAGGACCAGGGCCAGGGCCCGCCCGTCCAGCACCGCAGCCCGGGCATGCCAGCCCAGTTGCCGCGATAACGAGGCCCCGGTAGACAGCAGCAGGGAGACCAGCACCGGATCGCGGGTGCGCCTGCCGCCGCCGAGCAGTTCGCTACGAGCCGCCGCATACCGGCCGCGACCACCGAGAACGACGGCTCGCAGCCAGGCTTCGACGGGATCGGCGGCACCGGGCAGCTCCGCCGGATCGAGATCCGGGCGGGTTCCGAAAGCCGCTTCCGTCAACAACGCACGCCCCGGGCCCAGCAACCGGTCGCCCCGCGGGGACAAATCCAACACCAGCGCACCTTATCCGGATGCCAGTCGCACGAGATACGCCGCGCGGGCTATTTCTCAGCGAAAAAGGTCCGGCACCGTGTTTCCATCTCGTAAATCTACGACGAGCTAACCATCAGCGCGCCGAGTCGAAATTCGGACGCTTTTCGGACTATTAACCTGCACGCCCCGGAACGGCCATCCGAGCTTCTTCGACGCCGAACCCCACAGTGTGGCGCATCACATATCACACCTCCCAAGACTGGCAAACATGACAGGTCATTTCTTCGGCGAAATACGCCGCGAACTGGGAAAATGCAAAAATCGACAGACATGTCGCGATCTCGGCCAAACACAGCCAACCGATCATTATCGCTTTCCAGCACCGGGAAGTAAACACCGTGTAGGTTAAATCTGGGATCTGCCGGAATTGCAATCACGAACGGGGTAACTATTGACGTGATTTCACCGCGCGACCTAACGTACTTCATCGCCGTCGTCGGCGCCGCGCGAAATTGCGGCGACCGCGTACTGCGATCGCCGGAGATCGGCGATACGGTCCGAGCCCGATCTCGGCGAGGTCACTGTCGCCCCCGCCCAGGGTCCGGACAGACCGCTGCTGACAAGCACCGCTCGACAACGCCGACGAGCTCGCGCCATAGGAGTTCACCATGCCCATGCCCACCCACCTTCCGGGTCCCAACGCCGACATCTGGGATTGGCAGATGCGCGGCTCATGTCGCGGTGTGGACTCCGCCGTCTTCTTCCATCCCGACGGCGAACGCGGCCGCGCCCGCACCCAGCGAGAGCTGCGCGCCAAGGAGATCTGCCGGACCTGCCCGGTGCTCATGCAGTGCCGCAGCCACGCCCTGAAGGTCAGCGAGCCCTACGGCATCTGGGGCGGCATGTCGGAGACCGAACGCGAGCTCCACGCCAGGCGCAACCGCCGGCGCCTGGCGGTCTGAGCGGCACTCGCGAAATTCGGGCACGCCCGCCCATCCGAACCCGTCGGGACGCCGAATACATAGCAAACACCCGGCCACCGAACGGGGTCGGCGACACCGGTACGTGTGCAGGTTTTCGGCCACCGCCGATCTGCCTGCGGAAGCAATGGCCACCAATCGCACTCAACCTCGGCGTTTCGTGATGCCATCGGCGTGTCGCGGCGTGTCTTCGCACGCTCCTCGGCGTGTCGACTGGCGCGCGAAATCGACTGGGCCACAGGTGCCTTATTCGACGCACCCCAGCCGAAAGGAGGTCATAGCCGCGCGCTACGGTAGTGGCCGATGACACAGAATGGAGCGTTGTGACAACGCGGCCGACGGCCGCAGAGGGCGACTCGTTCCAAGGATCCATAGGGGACGGTCGGACGGCCACGCCGAGTGTGGACTCTGCGATCACGGCACGCGCAGCCGAAGGTATCGAACTAGCCGCGCTTCTCGAGCGTTGCGGCCGGTCCGATCAGCAAGCATTCGCCGAACTGTACGACCGCACCAGCGCCCGGGTGTTCGGTCTCGTGCTGCGGATCCTCCACGATTCGGGTTATGCCGAGGAGACCGCGCAGGAGGTCTACCTCCAAATCTGGCGCACCGCCGGCAATTTCGACGCCACCAAGGGTTCGGCGATCACCTGGTTGATGACGCTCGCCCACCGGCGTGCGGTCGATCGCGTCCGTGCCGAGCAGGCACATGCACAACGCGAGGTCACCTACGGCGCCAGCACCCTGGGCAACGAATTCGATGAGGTCACCGAGGAAGTCGGCCGCCGACTCGAACAACAGGCCGTACGCGAGAGTCTCGCAACCCTGACCGATACCCAGCGCGAGGCGATCTCGCTGGCGTACTTCGGCGGCCGGACATACGCCGAGGTGGCAACCTACCTGGGAGTAGGGTTACCGACCGTCAAGTCCCGCATCCGGGACGGATTGACACGACTGAAGAAGAATTTGGGAGTGACCTGAGATGAACGAGAGCCAGATCAATCTCGCGCATACCGTCGCGCTGGGATCGATCGGCGACGAGGATCAGCGTGCGATACAGGAGCTACTGGATTCCGGTGACCCGGGATTGCGCGCGGACTTCGACACGCAAGTGCAACGAACCAGAGAAGCTCTTACCCTGTTCGCCTCGGCGCCGGCCATCCGCCCGCCCGCTACCCTGCGCACCCGATTACTGGAGGCGATCGCCGCCCCCGCAGCGCGCCACCCGGGGCACAACAACGGAGCGGATCCGACCCCTCTCGGCTGAGCCGAGGGCCGGACGGACGGGACCGTATGGACATTCTCAGTCGCCGAGCCGCCAGGGTGGATCGCGCCGATTCTCCCCCGCGTGAAACAGACAGAGCCGGTGCCCGTCCGGATCCCGCAACCGGGCCTCACGCCAGAGCCAGGGCATATCGGCGGGTAGCAGATCGAAGACGATCCCGGCCTGCCGGAGTCGATCGTATTCGACATCCAGCGACTCGGTTTCGAAGTAGATAGTGACCTGCTCGCCGGCGGAAACAGCGGTCACGAGTTCGACCGAGAAGGTACTGCCACCATCGGGACATTCGAACCGCAGATAGCTGTCTGTGCGAACGATCGGGCGCAAACCGAGTAACCGGTAGAAACGTTCGGACCGAGTCAGATCCGTGGCGCCGATGGTCACCTGATTCAACCGCATGAAACCAGTTCAGCACGTGGTGACAGCATCGCGTTGCACACCGGCGAAGACTTGTGCGGGGCCCCGTCCGCTCCGAATCGGGTGCGCCCCGAACCCATGCACGAACGTCGGCGACCAAGCGCCCGAAGCCGCCGAATTACTCCGGCGAACGACGAACGGCCCGCTCACACTCGAATGAATTGTGAACGGGCCGTTCGCTTCAGCTTCTACCGAGCCCCAGTGAACCGAATGTCCTCCCGATCCCGGCCGCTGCCCGATCATCGGTATTCGAACGGTGCCATAACACTCCAACCCGACCACACCGATCGAACCTGCCGCGACCGATCGCCCGGGAGGGGTGTGGCCCGGCTCGTCGATCGGTGCCCGTTGCGTAGGCGACGAAGGAGCAAGCAACGGGTGCCGATCGACGAGCCAGCGGGGGCCACACCCCCGCCGGAGCGAAGCGGAGGCAGATAACTCAGTGCGCGTGACCGTGGTGGCTGTCGGCCTCTTCCTCGGCGGGCTTGTCGACCACGGCGCTTTCGGTGGTGAGCACCATCCGCGCCACCGAGGTGGCGTTGAGCACCGCGGAGCGGGTGACCTTGACCGGGTCCACGACGCCGTCGGTGATCAGGTCGCCGTAGGTGAGGGTGGCGGCGTTGAAGCCGTCCTTACCGTCGGTGACCTTGCTGACGACGACCGCGCCGTCGATGCCGGCGTTGGCGGCGATCCAGTACAGCGGCGCCTGCAGGGCCTGCCGGACCACCTCGACGCCGACGGCCTGATCGCCGGTCAGCGAATCACGCAGTTCGACGAGCTTGGCGGCCGCCTGCACCAGTGCGGTACCACCGCCGGCGACAATGCCCTCCTCGACCGCGGCCTTGGCCGCGCTGACCGCGTCTTCGACCCGGTACTTGCGCTCCTTGAGCGCGGTCTCGGTGGCCGCGCCGACCTTGATCACCGCGACGCCGCCGGACAACTTGGCCAGCCGCTCCTCGAGCTTCTCGCGGTCCCAGTCGGAGTCGCTGGCCTCGATCTCGGCACGCAGCTGCGCGCCGCGGGCGTCGATCGCGTCCTGGGTGCCGGCACCGTCGACGATGGTGGTCTCGTCCTTGGTGACGACCACCCGGCGGGCTTGGCCCAGCAGGTCCAGTCCGGCCTCGCGCAGGTTGATGCCCAGGTCGGGGTTGATCACGGTGCCGCCGGTGACGACCGCGAGGTCGTCGAGGAACGCCTTGCGGCGGTCGCCGAAGAAGGGCGCCTTGACCGCGACGACCTTGAGGGTCTTGCGGATGGCGTTGACGACCAGGGTGGACAGCGCTTCACCGTCGACGTCCTCGGCGATGATCAGCACCGGCTTACCGGATTCGGCGATCTTCTCCAGCAGCGGCAGGAAATCCGGCAGCGAGCTGATCTTCTCGCGGTGCAGCAGCACCTGCACGTCCTCGAGGACGGCTTCCTGCTTGTCGGGGTCGGTGACGAAGTAGCCCGACAGGTAGCCCTTGTCGAACTGCACACCCTCGGTGATCTCCAGGTCGGTGCTGACCAGCGAGGACTCCTCGACGGTGACCACGCCGTCCTTGCCGACGGTGGTGAGCGCCTTGCCGACCATCTCGCCGATCTCCTCGTCGCGCGAGGAGACGGTGGCGACCTGGGCGATGGCCTTCTCGCCGGCGACCGGCTTGGCGGCGGCCAGCAGTGCCTCGGAGACGGCATCGGCGGCCTTGCTCATACCCGCGCCGATCCCGATGGGGTTGGCGCCGGCGGCCAGGTTCTTCAGGCCGCCCTTGATCATCGCCTGTGCCAGCACGGTGGCGGTGGTGGTGCCGTCCCCGGCAACATCGTTGGTCTTGGTGGCGACGCTCTTGACCAGCTGCGCGCCGAGGTTCTCGAACGGATCCTCGAGGTCGATGTCACGCGCGATGGTGACGCCGTCGTTGGTGACCGTCGGGCCACCGAACGCCTTGGCGAGGACCACGTGCCGGCCACGGGGGCCGAGGGTGACCTTGACGGCGTCGGCCAGCTTGTCGACGCCGCGTTCCATTGCCCGACGAGCCTGCTCGTCGAACGCGATCTGCTTTGCCATGGTTGAGATGTCCTTGAGGTGGGAGTGGTGGACGGGCCTGTGCCCGCTACGAACACTGCCCCGACGCCCACGTGTGGGGCACCGGGGCAGTGTTCGTCACGGGGCGACGACCACGCGGGTCATCGCCGGGTCGTCACTTGTTGACGACGGCCAGCAGATCACGCGCCGACAGGATCAGGTACTCCTCGTTGTTGTACTTGATCTCGGTGCCGCCGTACTTGCTGTAGATGACGACGTCGCCTTCCTTGACGTCCAGCGGAATGCGCTTCTCGCCGTCCTCATCCCACCGGCCGGGTCCGACGGCGACGACGGTGCCCTCCTGGGGCTTCTCCTTCGCCGTGTCGGGAATGACCAGGCCGGAGGCGGTCGTCGTCTCGGCCTCGTTGGCCTGGACGAGGATCTTGTCCTCGAGCGGCTTGATGTTCACGCTCGCCACGTTGAGCCCTCCACTTTCACGGGATTCGGTCATCCGGGGCCGTTCCCCGGACTCACGGTTTCGGTGTGTATGTGTGCGCCTGTGCTATTTTGCGGAGTTCGCTGGGCCCTCCGTGGCGACGAAGCTGCCTCCATCGGGCCCGACTACTACCACCGACCCTGTGACGCAGCCCCGTCGTCGCGGTGCCGGGACAGCTGCCCAGAAGTCGAGTTGGCACTCGAGCACAACCAGTGCCGACTAGCACTCTATACATGAGAGTGCCAGCGCTCAAGGGTGGGCAGTGCTGATATGCGCGGGCGGGTCGTGCAGATGCCGCGGGGCCGGAACACGGGTGCGGCGACACACCCGAAGCCGTGGCAATTGATCCAAAAAATCTGTAACGTTCGGATAACGGAATGTGACAATATGTAAGACGGTTCCGTGATCGGTCATGTCCCGAGGGGGAAGCCATCGGTAGCCGTCACGCGATCCGTCGAGAACCCACCACCAACCGCATCACCCATCCGCGCGAAATTCGCGCACAGCCTGAGACGAGAACCAGACCGCACGTGATCGACGGCCGGACCCGACCCGCAACGTATGGCACCCCGACGGCATCGACAGCCTGACGGAAACGCACCGGAGTCGCACCGGACGGTGCAAGACCGATCCGCGCGCGGAGTGTCCGCCGCACAGCGGATGCCCGTGATGTCCGATCGAGGGGCCGGCACCACTACCGTGGCCGTCCGCTCGACCAGCTCGAGAAGGGAGGTGAATATGCGAACATCCCTCGGTATCTCCGCGGGGAACGAGGTCGTCTGCTCGGCCGTCGTCACCACCGCGACCAACGGCGCCCAAAGTTTCGACTACCGCGTCGTTTCGGCGGATGTGGCACATTCCGACCCCGGTGATCTGGTGGCGTCGTCGATCGAGCTGATGACCACTCAGATGCCGCGCGACTATTTGCACCGGGTCGGCACGCATACTCCCGGCGCCTCCGCGCCGCAGGCGCGGCCCGTCCCCGCCGGCGCCATCGCGGTGGCATACCGTGATCGCGAGCAGGCCATGGCGATTCGCGCCGCGATCGGGCGGCAGCGCCACGATGTGAAGCTCATCCCCGAAAGCACCGCGGCCCTAACCTATCTGCGCCACACCGGGCTGCTCGACCGCTACGCGGCAGTGGCCGTCATCGATCTGGGCGCTTCCGGAATGACCGTCACGGTAGCCGATCTCGCCGATGACACGGTCCTGCGCTCGGAACGCACCGAGGCGATCAGCGGCGCGGCCGTCGACGAGCAGATCTACCACCATCTGCTGGACTGTCACTTCGCCCGCCGCGGCACCCGGCCCAATCGGAACATGCTGATCAACCGCAGCCGGGTCGCCAAGGAACATCTGTCCATCGCTCCCACGGTGACCATCGACCATGTGGCCGGACAACCGCTCAAACTGACCCGGGCCGACTTCGGTGAGCTCATCGCCGATCTGCTGGACGAGGCCGCCGATTACAGTCGGTCGGTCTTCGCACGGGCACCGAAGCTCCCCGAAGCGGTCGCGATCATCGGCGGCGGTGCCAACATCGCCACATTGGTCGACGGACTGGACGCACGGCTCGATATCCCGGTGTTGTCGGTGCCCGAACCCGAGTCCGCCACCGCGAAAGGCGCGGCGCTGGTCGCGGATTCCGCTCAACCCTCGGCCTTCTCACCGATCACCCTGAGTGCCGAGCGGTCGGCCGGCACCTTCACCAAGCTCGTCGGCACCCTGGCCGGCGCCATCGTGGTGGTGGGCCTGGTGGTCGGCTACGGCGTCAAGGAATTGGTACCGACGGCACACCAGGATGTGACGCCGGCGGGTACCACGAATACCACCCAGGCCACCACCGTTCCCCCGGTGCAGACGCAGACGCCGGCCGGCAGCCCGACGACTATCCCAGGGAGCCGGACCGAGCGACAGCCGGAGCCGACATCCGCCGCCGGCCAGGTACAGCAGCAGGGCGGTATCACGGCAACCACCACGCCGGGAAGCACCTCGCCGACCACGGACCCGGATCAGCCGACCACGGTCGCGCCCACGACGAGTGCGCCCGCACTGCGTCCGGATCCGAATCTGCCGCAGATTCCGCTACCGAACCTTCCGCATCTGTTCGGTCCCCTGCTGGGCACCAGCACACCGGAACCCGGCGCATCCGAGGACGGGACGCCCTCTCCCCAGATGCCCGGAGCCGGACCGACCAAACCCGGCCACTCGCGGATCCCGGTTCTTCCTCGTTCGGATTCGGGGTCGGGGGGATCGGAAACGGCGCCACGCACGGAATCCACGACGCCGCCATCGCCCACCGAATCGGCGCACCCTCAGAACTGACCGGGCCCGGAGGTCCGGCCGCGTGAGTGTGCGCTCAACGGATCTGACTGGTGGACACCGAGAGTCCGGGATCGGTGGCGACGGTCAGCGGTGAGGGCGCGGCGCCACCGGCGATCACGTGCGCGCCCAGAGTCGCGATCATGACACCGTTATCGGTGCACAGGCGCGGTTTCGGCACGCGCAGGGTCAGACCGGCTGCGGTACAACGTTCTTCGGCCATCGATCGGATCCGGGAATTCGCGGTGGCCCCACCGCCGAGAACCAGCGTGTCCACCCCGACATCCTGTGCCGCGCGCACCGCCTTCTTGGTCAGCACATCGGCGACCGCCTCCTGAAACGAGGCGGCGATATCGGGGATCGGCAGTTCGGTGCCGTTGCGTTGCGCGGCCTCCACATACCGCGCGACGGCGGTCTTGAGGCCCGAGAACGAGAAGTCGTAGGGCGCATCGCGTGGGCCGGTCATACCGCGCGGGAAGGCGATGGCGGCCGGATCTCCGTGCGCCGCGGCAGCATCCAGCGCGGGACCGCCCGGGAATCCGAGATCGAGCAGCCGGGCCACCTTGTCGAAGGCCTCCCCCGCGGCATCGTCGACAGTGCTGCCGAGTTCGACGATCGGATGGGCCAGATCGGTGACATGCAGCAGATGGGTGTGCCCACCGGACACCAGCATTGCCACACACGGCGGCATCGGGCCGTGTTCGAGGGTGTCGACGGCGACGTGGCCGCCGAGGTGGTTCAGCGCGTAGAGCGGGATATCCCAGGCCGCCGCATAGGCTTTCGCCGCGGCCACACCTACCAGCAGAGCACCGGCCAGACCCGGTCCGATGGTCACCGCCAGCGCGTCCGGTTTGGCGATTCCGGCGGCCGACAGCGCACGGCGCATGGCGGGCACGATGGCCTCGAGATGGGCGCGGGAAGCGATTTCGGGGACCACACCCCCGAACCGGGCATGCTGATCGACGCTGGAGGCGACCTCGTCGGCCAGCAGTTCACAGGTGCCGTCCGGATGACGGCGCACGATGCCGACTCCGGTTTCGTCACACGAACTCTCGATACCCAGGACGATCACGACACGACCTCGGAGTCATGGGCGGACTCGGCGCCCGGGTGCGGGAATCCGGTCATCGCCGGGCGGCGCATGGTGAACGCATCGGCGCCGCTGGGCTGGTAATAGTTCTTGCGGAGGCCGATGATGTGGAAGCCGTGCTTCTCGTACATGGCGATGGCCGGCGCATTGTCGGTGCGCACCTCGAGGAAGACCGGCCCGCCGCGCTTACCGGCCTCCGACAGCAACGCACGCAACAGCACGGTGCCGACACCACCACGATGCAACTCCGGATCGACGCCGATGGTGTGGATCTCGGCCTCGGGATGATCGAATGTGCCGAGCAGGGCGATACCCGCGTAGCCGAGGGTGTGGCCCGCCCCGTCCCGCGCGACCAGATAGCGGTTGTGCGATCCGGCCAGTTCCGAGCGGAAGGCCACATCCTGCCAGGGGTCGTCCTCGGGGAACAGCAGCAGTTCCAGTTCGACACAGCGCGCGATATCGGCCGGAGCCATCGGCTCGATATGGACCGTCGGCGGAGTACTCATCGCACCGCCTGATAGCTGCGTTCGACCGCATCCGGACGGCGCAGATACAGCGGGACCAACGGCTCCGGCGTCGCCCGGGCGAGCAGATCGAGGGCGGCGCAACGCACCAGTCCCGCGGGGGACGGGGTTTCCACGGGCAGCACCGGAAGATCGAAAAAATCGACGTGCGAGGGCGATCCGGCGATCGCTGTCGCATCGGCGGACTCCAGATCGGCGGGCTTGCACACACCGGGCCCCTCGATACGAGCCCCGTGGCGATAGCGCGCCCAGTAGACCTCGCGGCGGCGGGCATCGGTGACCACGAGCAGTTCGGCGGCGGAATCCCCGTTCGAGGATTCGGACCCGGCCGGAACCTCGGGCCAGGCTTCGGCGGCGATCGCGTCGAGGCTGCAGACGCCGTGCACCGGCAGGCCGAGCGCGTCACCGAAGGCGGCGGCGGTGGCCATCCCCACTCGCAGCCCGGTGAACGGGCCGGGCCCGATACCCACGACCACCGCGGCGATATCGGTCCGCGCCCGGCCGACCTCCTCGAGGCAGGCGAGGATTTGCGGGGTGAGAACTTCGTTGTGGGCGCGCGCGTCCACAGTCACCCGGGAAGCCAGGGTACGGACCTGCGGCGCTGTGGCGGCCTGCTCCAGTTCCACCAGTCCTGCTGTAACGGCAGGCGTCGCGGTATCGACAGCAAGTACAAGCATGATTGCCTCAACGATACCGGTTGGTCACCTCCCGTATGCCATCAGCGCCACCGGTGTAATCGCATGTCGCAACCGCCCGGCCGACCCGTCATTCGGCACCGGATCACCGCCGCGCCGGCGTGCCGCCCAACAATCAAGGGCCGCAACAACTGCCGGTCCGGCCGCCGGACGCCGCCCGGAGCGCGATCCGATTCCGCGCCACCGGGTATCCGCCCGCTCTCGTCGCGGTGGCGAGCATCACAGCGGAGTCAGTACTGTCCGACCCATTCCCAGGTGGCCGTCCGGACCTCCGATTCCGGCTCCCGGTGCAACCGCACCCGCAGATGCCGATCGGTGAGATGTTCGACCACCCCGAGTCCCCACTCGACCACCACGACCGACTCGTGCAGATCGGCGTCGAGATCCAGCGCATCCAGTTCGTCGAGATCGCCACCCAGCCGATAGGCGTCGACATGAACCAGCGGAATCGAATCCGGTCGAGAACCGGCCCGATGCTGACGCGCGATGATGAAGGTCGGCGAACTGATCCGGCCCTCGACCCCGAGCCCGGACGCGATGCCGCGGGTCAGCGCGGTCTTACCGGCACCCAGCGGGCCGTCCAGCACCACCAGATCGCCCGGGCGCAGATCCGCCGCCAGTTCCCGCCCCAATGCCTCGGTGTCGGCAACCGTGGGAAGTTTCCGGGTCTCGCCACCGTCAGCCATTGCTCGCCTCCCGGCCGTGCCGTTCGCATTCGGCCGCCGCGTCGCCGAAGACCCCGGCGCGCAACAGAAGTCGATCCAGAGCGGCATTGATCAGCTCCGGATACTGCAGATGCACCATATGCGCGGCATCGGTGACCCGCACCAGATCGGCGCCGGGGAGCCGGGCGGCGAGATCGCGGGAATTGCGGAACGGGATGATCATGTCGTGCCCGCCGCCGACCACGAGTGCCGGCTGCGGCGCGAGCGTCGGCAACGCCGCCGACTCGTCGTGCACCTGCAGTGCCTCCAGGAATTTCACCACCGTCTCGACCGGCGTCCGATCGATCATCGAGGTGGTGAACCGTGACAGGGTCGGGCTCACATCGCCGTGAAAGGAGCTGACGTGCAGGACGGGAGTGATCAACTGCCGTGCCGTGGTCCGGCCGGCCTGGACCAGCGCGGGTGAGGTGTGCACCAGCAGCCGGAACCCGTCGACGGCCGGACCGCGCAACAGCTGTGCCGCGCCCGCGCGGGTGACGCCCGCCGCGGTGGTCGCCAGCAGCGCGGTGCCTCGCACCCGTCGTTCGAACAGCTCCGGGAACCGTGCGGCGGCCGCGAGAATCGCCATGCCGCCCATGGAATGCCCGACCAGAACCAGCGGACCGCTCGGGGCGCACTCCCCGATCACCCGCACCAGATCGCGGCCGAGTTGCGCGACCGTGCAGCTCGCACTACTGGGCACGCCGGAACTGCCGTGCCCGCGCAGATCGAAGAACACCATGCGCACCCGCGGCCACAGTTCGGCGAGATCGCGGCGCTGAAAATGGAACGACTGCATGTTGTTGCAGAAACCGTGTACGAAAACCACACTGGCATCGGCATTCTCGGGGCCGACCACGCGAGCGGCCAGCGCAACGCCGTCCTCGGTGAGCACCCGGCGTGCGGGATCGTGGTCGAGCAGGGTGAAATCCTCGTCGCGCAGATCGTCACCGTGGGCGGGCCAGGTCACCGCGGCCCCTACCCGGCGCAACGCCTGCGCGCCCGCGAGTGCGGCCAGCACACTCGCCGAAGCGACGCCGCCACGCAGCACCCGGCCGCGCATCGGCCTCCGGCGCCCGGCTCCGCTCGCCGGAAAATGCTGTGGCCGTTCCGGTTTCATCACACCACCCCTGCCTGTCCGGTATAGCCTCGCACGACACGGCCGCGCGGGGAACACACGATCTCATAGTGAATGGTGTGCATGAGTTCCGCCCACTGCTGAGCACGCGGATCGCCGGGCGCGCCACCGAACAGCACCGCACGATCGCCCTCGGCCACCCCCCTGGGATTCTCGCCCAGGTCCACGACCAGCTGATCCATGCAGACTCTGCCGATATTCGGATAGTCCGCATCGCCGATTCGCACCGCGATGCGCCCGCCCACTCCGCGCGGCACACCGTCGGCGTATCCGGCGGGGATCAGGGCCACGGTGGTGTCGTGCGGAGCGATCCATTCGTGCCCGTAGGACACCCCCTCCCCCTGTGCGACCCGCTTCACCAGGGCGACCCGGGCCCGGAAGGTCATCGCCGGGCGCAGATCGAAGTCCGAGATCTCGGGGGTGGGGCTCAGGCCGTAGACCGCGATACCGGGCCGGACCATGTCGAAGGCCAGATCGGGCCGAGTGAGGGTGGCAGCGGAGTTGGCCAGGTGAACCAGTTCCGGCTGAAGGCCGAATTCCTTGGCGGTCGCGATGGCCGCGAGGAATCGGTCACGTTGCACATCGATCACCGGATGGTTGGGCTCATCGGCGTGCGCGAGGTGGGAGAAGATCGCCCGCAACCGCACCACACCCTCGGCGACCAGGTCTTGTAGCAGCGCCAGCACCTGCGGGTACTCCACCGAGGAGACACCGTTGCGATTGAGCCCGGTATCGATCTTCAGCGTGACGGTCGCGGTGGTTCCGCTCGCCCGCGCGGCCCGCTCCACCGCGCGCAGATGGCCGACCGAGGACACCCCGATCTCGATATCGGCGGCGATCGCGGCCGCGTAATCGGCATCGGAGTTGTTGAGCCAGCTCAGGATCGGCGCGGTGATTCCCGCCGCCCGCAGCTCCAATGCCTCGGCGATCGTGGTCACCCCCAATTCGGCGGCACCGGCCGCCAGCGCGGCACGCCCGACCTGCACCGCGCCGTGGTTGTAGGCATCGGCCTTGACCACCACCATGACCGCGGCATCGCCGGCGTGCGCGCGCAATATCCGCACATTGTGTGCGATGGCATCCAGATCGACGACGGTCTCCACCTGCGGATCAGCGCTAGTCACGGCTACCGATCCTGCCACGGGGCACACCGTCGCCCCCGGCACGCCCGGCCGAATCCGGATCGATACGGAAACAACGCTTGCTTGGAGTGCACTCCAGGTCGCTAGCGTGGTCGGCACGGGCCGACCGGCCCGCAACCCCAACCCATCGAACCGAGGAATTCATGAGCAAGGTTTGGTTCATCACCGGCGTATCGCGGGGATTCGGTCGTGAATGGGCCCTGGCGGCACTCGAACGCGGTGACCGGGTCGCCGGCACGGCCCGCAAACTGGAGACACTCGACGATCTGGTAGCCACCTACCCCGACACCTTCCTGCCGCTGCCGCTCGATGTCACCGACCGGGCCGCGGACTTCACGGCCGTGGCCGAGGCCGCGAAGCACTTCGGACGCCTCGACATCGTGATCAACAACGCCGGGTACGGCCATTTCGGCATGATCGAGGAGCTCACCGAGAACGAGATCCGGGCACAGTTCGAGACCAACGTATTCGGTGCGCTCTGGGTCACCCAGGCGGCGCTGCCGATCCTGCGCGAGCAGGGCAGCGGGCACATCATCCAGGTGTCGAGTATCGGCGGTATCAGCGCCTTCCCGAATCTGGGCGCCTACCACGCGTCGAAGTGGGCGCTGGAGGGTTTCTCACAGTCGCTGGCCGCAGAGGTGGCCGAATTCGGCATCCACGTCACCCTGATCGAACCGGGCGGCTTCAGCACCGACTGGTCCGGCCCGTCGTCGGTGCACAGTGAGCAGAACCCGGCCTACGCCGAGATCCGCGATGCGCGTAATCGCACCCGCTCGGCCGTGGCTGCCGGTGAGCCGGCAGCCACCCGGACCGCGATCCTGACCGTGGTCGATGCCGACAAGCCACCACTGCGCCTGTTCCTGGGCACCGCCCCGCTGCAGATCGCGACCGCAGACTACGAGTCACGGCTGGCGACCTGGCGGGAGTGGGAATCGGTTTCGGCGGCGGCACAAGGGGATTGATCGATCGCGGCGAGTGACGGCGGGCCTGTCGTCACTCGCCACTCACTCCCTCGGCAACGGCGCGATTGGTCAGAGCGGGATGAGCGAGGTCGCGCAGGGTCCGTACCGCGCTCCGGACGTGCCGCATCAGCGGCGTGGCCGAAATCGGTGCTCCGGCAGCGCTGTCCGTGTGGGCGGCGAGGTTGGCGGCCAGCGCGTGCACCCGTGCGGCTGCCGCGGCCGACCACTGCGGATCACGTCCGGCGGCCAGCAGTGTCCCGATCACCCCGGACAACACATCGCCGGCGCCGGCGGTGGCGGCCCAGGAACCACCGGCCTCGTTGACCAGTACCGGGCGCCCGGGTGCGGCGACGAGCGTGGCGCGACCCTTGAGCAATACGGTCACCCGCCACTCCTCGGCGAGAGCCCTTACCGCCGCCACCCGGTCGGGGGCCGGGGCGTGACCGGTGAGGCGGGCGAATTCGCCTGCGTGCGGGGTCAATACGGTCGGCGCGCCGCGGTCCGCTATCAGCTGCGGTTCGGCGGCCACCAGGGTCAGGCCGTCGGCATCGACGACCACGGGCAGATCCGTCGCCAGGATCTCCGCCAGCCGATCGCGTGCCGAATCGTCGACACCCGCTCCCGGACCGAACACCCACGCCTGCACCCGGCCGGCGTCCGCCGGGCCCTCGGTGGCGATGACCTCCGGGAATTGGGCCAGGACCTGAGCGGCAGCGGTTCCGGCGTATCGCACCATGCCCGAGGTCGCGGCGACCGCGGCGCCGGTGCACAACACCGCCGCACCCGGATAGACGGCGCTGCCGGCACAGATTCCGGTCACACCCTGGGAGTACTTGTCGTCGCGCGGGCCTGGAACCGGCCAGTCCGCGCCGATCGGCATCGGTTCCAGCGCAGCCAGATTCGGATCCGGGAGCCGTAACCCGATGGGCACGAGTTCGATTCGGCCGCACCACGGCGCGGCCAGCGCGTGCACCGGTTTCCGGGCGCCGAAGGCCACCGTCACCTGCGCGCACACGGCCGGTCCGGCGACCGCGCCGGTATCGGAATCCACACCGCTGGGCAGGTCGGCGGCCACGACCGGGGCCGTCACCGCGGCGACGATTTCGGCGGCGCGCGGGCGCAGCGCGCCGCGCCCCGAAATTCCGACAATGCCGTCCACGACCAGATCCGGCGAGCCGAGCAGTTCGGCCACGGCCCCGCCGGCGGCATCGCGAATCCGGCCGCCGGCCCGGCGCAGAGCGGCCAGTCCGGCGCGATGCGCGCGTTCGGGCGCCAGCAGCACCGCGGTGACCACGACGCCGCGACGCCGCAATATCGAACCGGCCCACAACGCGTCACCACCGTTGTCACCCGAGCCGACCAGCAACGTGACGTCGCGCCCGGCGACACCACCGGTCCGCTCGCGCAGTTCCGCGGCAACCACGGTCGCGAGACCGTGCGCCGCGCGGCGCATGGGAACCCCCTCGGCGACGCGTTCGAAGAGTTCGGCTTCCGCCGCGCGGACCTCGTCGGCGGTGTAGTAACCACGCAGTGCCGGTGCCATGGTTCGCATCCTCCTCGGTTCACCTACCCGGCGCGTACCCCGCCGGCCGGTCCGTTCACGATGGGCGAATCCACAGCAGAGTACGCCGGCGCGGTGCGATCCGATCGAGCCGCAGGACACCGATCCGGCTCGTCACGGCCAACGCGGCCGGTGCTCGGGCAGGCGAAGCCGGCGCATCCGCGAGGTCTAGGCTTCTCGCATGTCGATCGGCACCGCACCGCGCCTCGTCCTCCTCGCCACAGCGCTGGCCGCGACCGTGCTGGTCGCCGGATGTGGTTCGGATTCAACGACATCCACACCCTCGACCACCGGTACCGCGCCGTCGGCCACCGGCTCGGCCGCACCGAACGCGCATCAACCGGCCGCGGTCACCATCGACGTGCACAAGATGAAGTTCTCGCCCGACAATGTCACTGTGAAGGTCGGCGACACTGTGACCTGGAAGTTCTCCGACAAGGTGCCGCACGCGGTGCAGGGGATCGGCGATTCCGCGATGGGTATCAACAGTCCGATCTTCGATACGGGCGAATGGAGCTACACCTTCTCCGTACCGGGCACATATCGCTACCTGTGCCCGCTGCATCCGGAGATGCGCGGCACGGTCACCGCGCGGTAGCGGCCCGCGCTCCCGAAGTAATTGTGGCCGTGGGAGATCCGGCGATCACTCGACGGTGACGGATTTCGCGAGGTTGCGCGGCTTGTCGATATCGTAGCCGCGGGTCTGGGCCACCTCGGCGGCGAAGATCTGCAGCGGCACCGTCGACAGCAACGGCTGGAACAGCGTCGGCGCTGCCGGGATCTCGATCAGATGATCGGCGAACGGCCGGACGGTGTCGTCCCCCTCCTCCGCGATCACGATGGTGCGCGCGCCGCGGGCCTGGATCTCGCGAATATTGCTGAGCAGCTTGGAATGCAGCACCGCGCGCCCCTTCGGCGAGGGCATCACCACGATGACCGGCAGCCCCTCCTCGATCAGCGCGATCGGCCCGTGCTTGAGCTCACCGGCCGCGAAACCCTCGGCATGCATATAGGCGAGTTCCTTGAGCTTGAGCGCACCCTCCAGCGCCACCGGATATCCGACGTGGCGGCCCAGGAACAGCACCGTCGACTGATGGGCGAACTGGCGCGCGATCTCGCGCACCAGTGGTGCGGTCTCGAGTACCCGCGACACCAGTTTCGGCATGGCCTCGAGTTCACCGAATTCGCGGGCGACCTCATCGGGATACTTGGTGCCGCGAGCCTGTGCGAGAGCCAGGCCCACCAGGTAGTTCGCGGTGATCTGGGCCAGGAATGCCTTGGTCGAGGCGACGCCGATCTCCGGGCCGGTGCGGGTATAGATCACGGCGTCGGACTCCCGTGGGATCTGCGCGCCGTTGGTGTTGCAGATCGCGAGCACCCGCGCCCGTTGATCCTTGGCGTGGCGCACGGCCTCGAGGGTATCGGCGGTCTCACCCGATTGGGAGATCGCCACCACCAACGTGGACCGGTCCAGAACCGGATCGCGGTAACGGAATTCACTGGCCAGTTCGACCTCGACCGGTACCCGAGTCCAATGCTCGATCGCGTACTTCGCCAGCAGACCCGCGTGATACGAACTGCCGCAGGCCACCACGAACACCTTGTCGAACTCGCGCAGTTCCTGATCGGACAGGCGCTGTTCGTCGAGCACGATGCGACCGTTGTCGAAGTGCCCCATCAGCGTCTCGGCCACACCGGCGGGCTGCTCTTCGATCTCCTTGAGCATGAAGTAGTCGTGGCCCCCCTTCTCGGCGGCGGCCAGATCCCAGTCGATGGTGAACGGGCGGGTCCGCACACCGTCGGTGTCGCCGCGGAAATCGGTCACGGCATAGCTGTCGGCGGTGATCACCACGGCCTGGTCCTGACCCAGTTCCACGGCCTCGCGAGTGTGCTCGATGAAAGCCGTCACATCGGAGGCGATGAACATCTCGCCCTTGCCGACGCCGACCACCAGCGGTGTCGAACGCCGCGCGGCGACGATGGTGCCCGGGTGATCGGCATGGGTGAACACCAGCGTGAACGCACCCTCGAGCCGTTGCAGAACCGACAGCGCGCTACCGACGAAATCACCCGCGGTGGGTCCCTCGTCATAGGCGCGCGCCACCAGATGTACCGCGACCTCGGTATCGGTATCACTGCGCAGTTCGACCCCGATGTCCTCGAGTTCGCGCCGCAGCGGGGCGAAGTTCTCGATGATCCCGTTGTGCACCACCGCGACCCGGCCGGTCACATCACGGTGCGGGTGGGCATTGCGATCGGTGGGCGCGCCGTGGGTGGCCCAGCGGGTATGCCCCATCCCGGTGGTGCCGGCGAATGCCGCGGCACCGCCCTCGGTCAGTTCGGCCTCCAGATTGGCCAGCCGACCGGCCTTCCGCTCCACCGCGATGCCCGCACCGTCCAGGATCGCCACCCCCGCGGAGTCGTAACCGCGGTACTCCATGCGGCGCAGTGCGTCCACGACGACGCCGAGCGCGTCCCGGTACCCGACGTAGCCAACGATTCCGCACATGGTGTCCCAGCCTACTTGGGCGCCCCGGACACGCGAATCTGACCGCTATCGATCCTGGTGGCGACCCCGTGCGGACCTCCCGATTCCGGCAGTGCGGCGATCCGGCCGCACATCGGTAGAGTTCACCCTCGTGTCGGTGTCTGTGAAATCGCTCCTGAGCATCCTGACCAGCCCTGGTCCGCACCGGATCATGCGCGGAAATCTCGGCATCGCCGGGCAGCCCGGCGTGGTGTACACGCCGGAGGAGGGCCGCAATCTGCCCGCGGTGGTCTTCGGGCACGGCTGGCTCGCGGGGGCCGGGAACTACCGCCGGCTGCTCGAGCATCTCGCGTCCTGGGGTTTCGTCGCCGCCGCACCCGATACCGAGCACGGCCCGCTGCCCTCGCATCTGAACCTCGCCACCGATCTGCTCACCACCCTCGAGATCTGCGCGGGAGTACGCCTGGGTGGCGGCGACATCAGCGTTCATCCGGACAAACTGGCACTCGCCGGGCACGGGATGGGCGCCGGCGCGGCGGTGATCGCCGCCTCACAGCGCGCGGTGGGCGCCGTCGCGGCGCTCTACCCTGCACCCACCGCCCCCAGCGCGGAGAGCCTCGCGCCCGAGATCGAATACTCCGGCCCTCGTCCTGGCCGGTGGAGTCGATCTGTCCACCAACAACTGCGACGCCGTCGAACTGGCGAAGCTGTGGGGCGGTCCCACCTCGCTGCGCACCGTCGACAAGGCCACTCAGAACGGCATCGTCGAGGGCCGCCGGGCGCTGGCCGCACTCGGCGCCGCCAAATACGAGCCCCGGACCCAGCGAATCACTCGAGCCCTGCTGGTCGGCTACCTCAGCTATCAACTGCTCGGCGACAAGAAGTACCAGGCGTTCGCCGATCCGGAGGCGCAGATCCCGCACACCCGGGTGGTGGACCCGGAAGTAACGGAAGAATCCGGGCCCGAACGACTGTCACCACTCCAGGTCGCCCAGGTCGCGCGCTCCCTGCGCAAATAAGGCGCGGTGGAATCACCTGGCGGACAGGTGTTTCCACGCTATCGGCGAGCCGCGGCGACGGGGCGGGAAACAGAATCCGTTGGCGGACCGAGCCGTCCGCCGCGACTCACTTGCCCAGCTTGCCCTTGTCCACCTGGACCCACTCGGAGCGCCCGTCCGGGTAGTGATGGAACTCCCAGGCCGCGTAGTCACCACCGTCGTCGACGATGTTGACGTGGTCGGCGAGGCCGTCGTGGTCCATATCGGACCAGACCTCCATCGAGTGATCACTGTGGAAGGTCTCGGTATCCAGAATCCCATCGGCGTCGATGTCCTGAGACGGGTGATTGAGCTCGACGGCGCCGATTCCGCCCAGATCGGAGTGGGCGTCGACCTCCGGCAGGTCCAGGCCCGGCAGATCGCCCGAATGGATCATGTGTGTGCTCCTCGAGGACGTGCGGGAATTTGTTCCATCCTGGCATCCGGACGCCTTGCGGCGCACCCCCGTTTGGGCAACGTGTGGATAACTTGCCCGAGTGGACGTGCGCCGGATGACCGCCTGTGGACAACCGCTGTCCGGTCACGCCTTCGGGATGATGATCCACAACACCAGATAGACGATGAACTGCGGCCCCGGCAGCAAGCACGACAGTACGAACAGCAGACGCACCAGGTTGGCGTTCCAGCCGAAGTATTCGGCGAGACCGCCGCACACGCCGCCGATCCACTTATCGGAGGTCGATCGGGTGAGACGGCGGGTGGGGGCGGTCATGATGCTCTCCTTCTATCACGGTTGTGCGCGGCGATTGTGCTCGTGCCGCGGTAGTTCCACTGTGCCGTCGGCGTATCCGCTCGCGCATCGGGCGCACGACCCATCCCGACCCTGATTTCCACCGGCCCGGGATCAGGGTCGTACCCCGAACCGGGCAGACTCGTACGGGTGAGTACGACTGGCACGACCCTGCACGCGCACGGCCTGACGGCTCGGCACGGGGAGCGGGTGCTGTTCGAGGATCTGGACCTCGTGCTGGCACCCGGCGATGTGATCGGCCTGGTCGGGGTGAACGGTGCGGGCAAGTCGACCCTGCTGCGGATACTGGCCGAGGGTCGCCCCCAGGACGGACGTGTCACCCTGAGTCCGCCGGACGCCACCGTCGGCTATCTGGCGCAGGAGCCCGAACGACTGGCGGACGAAACGGTGGCCGCGTTCCTGGCACGCCGGACAGGCGTGGCCACCGCACAGCAGACGATGGACGCCGCCGCCGAACGTCTCGCCGGCATATCGGATGATGCCGCCGCGGAAGACTATTCGGCCGCCCTGGAGCGCTGGCTGACCCTGGGCGGCCCCGACCTGGAAGCCCGGGCCGGCGAAGTCGCCGCCGAACTCGGGCTCGCCACCGGCCTGCCGCAGGGACTCGAAACCCCCATGACAGCGCTGTCCGGTGGACAGGCCGCACGCGCGGGACTGGCCTCGGTGCTGTTGTCGCGCTTCGACATTCTGCTCCTGGACGAGCCGACCAACGATCTCGATCTCGACGGCCTGACCCGGCTCGAGGACTTCGTCACCGGCGTGCGGACACCGCTCATGGTGATCAGCCACGACCGGGAGTTCCTGGCGCGGACGGTCAATCGCATCGTCGAACTCGACCTGGCTCAGCAGCAGGTGGACACCTACGACGGCGGATACGACGCGTATCTGGCCGAACGCGAGATCGCCCGGCGGCACACGCGGGAGGCGTACGAGGAGTACGCCGACACCCGAGCCGGATTGGAAGCACGCCAGGTCAGGCAACGCAATTGGCTCGAACACGGGGTACGCAACGCGCGGCGCAAGACGAAGGATCCTCGAAAGGTGGATTCCGACAAGGCCGGTCGCAAGATGCGAGCCGAGTCCACCGAGAAGCAGGCATCGAAGGTACGACAGACACAGCGGCGCATCGAACGCCTCGAGGTCGTGGAGGAACCGCGCAAGGAATGGGAATTGCGGATGTCGATCGCCTCGGCGCCGCGCAGCGGATCGGTGGTGGCGACGCTGACCGATGCCGTGCTGACCCGCGGTGACTTCACCCTCGGCCCGGTCACCACACAGATCGACTGGGGTGATCGGATCGTCCTGACCGGGCCCAACGGCTCGGGAAAATCCACCCTGCTGGCATTGCTGCTGGGCAAGATCCGCCCGGACACCGGTGGTGCGGCACTCGGATCGGGCGTCGCCGTCGGCGAGGTCGACCAAGTGCGCGGGCTGTTCCGCGGACATACCTCCCTCGCGGCCACATTCGGCGCCCAGGTCCCGGATTCTCCCGATTCCGAGGTACGCACGCTGCTGGCCAAATTCGGACTGCGCGGAGCGCATGTGATGCGACCCAACGAGACACTGTCACCGGGCGAACGCACCCGGGCGGCCCTGGCACTGCTCCAGGCCCGGGGTGTCAATCTGCTGGTGCTCGACGAGCCGACCAACCATCTGGATCTGCCCGCCATCGAGCAGTTGGAGCAGGCGGTCGAAGTATTCGACGGCACCCTGATTCTGGTCACGCACGACCGCCGCATGCTCGATTCGGTACGCGCGACACGGCAGTGGCGGATGACGGGCGGACAGCTGACCGACGACCACTGACCGCTCACCCCGCTCGCCGAGCCGTAGCCGGCAACGCCGCGCAGGAGACCCCGATGGAACGGATAACGCTCGGAGTGGATACCCGGATCACGCTGCTGATCGCCGGACTCCTCTTCGTCTGGGCCCTGCTGCTCGGAGTCTGGAAGTACCAGGGGATGCGGACATCCGCGGCGGGACAGGCACATCCGTATGTCGATATCGCGCATCGAGCCGCCTTGCTCTACAGCTTCGCGGCTCTGTTGCTCGCGGTATTCGTCGAGCTCTCGGACTGGCCGACCGCGGTGAATCTCGCGGCCGCGCTGGTCGTTCTCGGTTTCTTCGCCGGTGCGATCGGCTCCTACTGCCTGCACGGCCTGCGCCGCGACACCACCAACCAGTTCCGCGGTGAGATCGGGCTACCGCTACGGCTGGCCATGTACGCGTTGATCCTTTGCGAGATCGGCGGATTCCTGGTGCCGTTCACCGGATTCGTACACGCCCGGTTCTGATCCGGCCGCTGCCTCAACCGGCGGCGATGGCCGTGATCAGCGTCCGGCCCGATTCGCTTCGGGTACTGATGATCTGGGTGAACGCGTGCGGCTGCTCATCCGGTAGCTGCTGGGTGAGGCGGACTTCCCACTGTCCTTCGTCGCCGGTGCGGGTGACCTGCACGCAGTAGCGGGTGCCTACCGGGACCTGGTTGATACCGCGCTGGATCTGATCGGCCGCCGGTACCGAGGAGTCGTCGGCGACGACCGCGCGCGCCGCGTATCCCGAACGCTGCACGTAATACGCGCGCTCGAAGGCCAGGATCGCGTCGGGCCCCGTCCCGGTACCGCCCGGATCGGTTCCGGACACCACCTCCGCGGTGCGTTCCTGTTCGCAGCCGTCGGTCGCGATCGGCGACGAGGGCACGGAGGTGGCCGGTGGCGCCGGGGCGGCCGAGGTGTTCATCGGGACCGCGGCGATCATCGAGGGTTTGGTGGTGGGCTCCGGTCGGTCGGGTCGATTGCCGGTGTGGATGACAGCGAGAACCACCGAGACGACCACGATGCCCACACCGATCAAAGTCAGTGCCGCCAGCAACTTCTCACCACGACGACGGTCGCGGCGCGGCACCGCGGGCCGGGGCCGGCGCAGGGCCGGACCCGGATTTCCACCGGAACGATCGACGATCCTGGGCACGAGTGCGGGATTGTCCGCCGGCTCCGGTTGTTCCAGCGGACCACCGATCGGGATCCGGCGCGGTTCCGGTTCGACGAGTTCGGGCTCCCGTCGCTCGGTGGGTTCGAGCCACTGCTCCCAGTCCCCGGCCGGATACACCGGCGAACCGGGAACCGGCCGCGGTGGCGCGGACGCAGGGCCACGAGCGGAGGCCGGCACCGCACCGCGGGGTGTGCGCCGCCCCGTCCGCCTGCCTCGCCCTTGTTTGCCAACGGGGGTACTGACCATCGGCAGGCCGAGGTCGAAAGGGTTGTCCTGCTCCGGATCCCGCTCAGACCGTGTCATCGCCGAAGTCGCCGATCACAGCGGCGGGAACCGTGGTCTCGGCCGCCGGCACGGTGACACCGAGCTGACCGTCCCGGGGCTTGTGGTCCTGTCCCCCACCTGCCGGTGGCGGCAGCGCCATACCGCCCGCCACACCACCGGGATGCGCAGGTGGTTCCGGCGCGGGTGCCGGCACAGGTGGTTTCGGCATCGGCGCGGCCCCACTGTCACCGACCGGCGGAACGATGGGCGGGGGCGGCGAAGCGGGCGTGGCATCCGGCTTATCCGTCGGCTTGTCACCGGGCGCGCCCGGAATGATCGAGCCCGGACCGGTCGTGCCGGGGGCGGTGTGTCCGAGACCGGGGCCGAAGTTGAACAGCTTGCTCTGCGAATCGCCCGGGGTGCCCGATGTCCCCGCCGGATTGGTCTTATCGGCGTTGTCCGGATTGATCAACTGCGGGATCGCCTGATCGACCGAGGAGGCCACCGTATCGATGGTGTGCGTTCCGACCTCGGCGATCTTGTCGATCAGGTGGGTGCCGATATCCACACCCGCGTTGATCGCGGAGGTGCCGATATCCACACCGGCTTGTATGAGCAACTGCTGCAGTTGCAGCTGAGCGAGCTGCGCCGGATCGATCGGCTGGCCGGGAGCCGCGCCGAGCTGGCCGGGAATCGCCACGGACGGTGCGGGACTCGCGCTGTAACCGCTGGGCCGATCCGACGTGGTGTCGTCACCCAGCGATGACGAGTCCGAGAGACCGGCCGGAGTGGTGACCGTGAGGGGCCCCATCGCGTCCAGACGACGTGAGTGGTCGTCCATTTCGGTGCGAGCCGAGGTGACGGTGGTGATCGCGTCCCGCAGTGCCTGGGTGGCCCGGTTGATCACCGCGTCGGTATCCGGCGCTGATTTGGCGTTGCCCAGAATGGTGCGGGCGTCGCTCCGGAAATCGGCGATGATCCGGTCCACCCGCCCGGCCGCACGCGCACTGGTGGTGTGCGCATCCGACAGCACACCGAGATAGGCCGGGCCGCGGTCGGAGATGTCGCCGATCTGAGTCTGGGTGGTGCGCAAGGCCGGAACCGTGGCATCAGAACCGGGCCCGGTCCAGGTGGACTCCAGAGCATGAACGCCGTCCCGGTGCGGGCCCTCGGTATCGGCGGCCTGGGTGGAGGCATTGGACAGCGCGGTGGTGATGATCGCGTCGGGCGCGGCCACCCCGGTGCCCAGTGAGGCGCGCAGGGCCAGCAGCGGCTGCACCAGGGTCGCGACGATGGGCGGATCCACGGTGGGATCGGAACTCGTTGCGGGCGTGGTGTTGTCGCCGCGGCTGGTGGAAGGACGTCGCCGCAGCGCTGTGGGTCGCCTCATATCCGCTGCTCCGTCCCGGCGATCGCGGCGGCGGAATCCGCATCGGAACCCTGCACTCCCGCGGTGTAGGTGTCCAGTGTGCGGCCGTACGCCGACACCAGTTTGCCCGCGGTGGACAGCGCCTGAGCGTGCTCGGATACCGCGGCAACGAATTTGGCCGCGAAATCGGCCCCCACCATGCCCAGATCGGCGGTGAGTTTCTGCGGGTCCACCGCGCCCGCTGTGACCGACGCCGCCGAGGCGAGTTGTTGGGAGACGGTATTCGCGATGGCGGTATAAGTCGCCATCGCCGCGGGATCCACCCTCATGACCCGGTCCGGTGCCACGGCGGGCCCGGATGGATCCGAACTCGCGGATTGATCCAGCGTCGGGCTCTTATCAAGCTTCAGCGGGTCCACTGTTCCCCCTCACGGAAATCAAGCTTCGCTGTCGCATCATGATTCGCGTCCCACAATACTTCCCGGAGCCGACGGACGCGCCCCCATCTCCGGGACCACCGGGGCCGCAACGACGTTCAGCACACTCCAGTATGCGATATCGCGCCGCTCGCGGATGGCCTTCTACCAGCCGATTCTCATCGGGAGCCGGAACGGGGGGCGCGCCGGCGACGGCGAGTCGCGGCCCGCGACGACTTCGAACAGCCGCACCCCCGGGATGCTCACGCACCCGTCCGGTGCCGAAACACCGGAGGGTCAGACCGAGGCCACGGTTTTGGCGAGATCATCGGCGAGTTGTTTGGCCCGATGCGCGTCGGTGGCCTCGACCATCACCCGGATGAGCTGTTCGGTCCCGCTCGGACGCAACAGGACTCGGCCATTCTCCCCGAGTAGTTGCTCGGCCTCGGCAACCGCCTCGCGCACCTCGGGTGCCACCGCCACCGCCGCTTTGTCCGCAACCGGCACATTCACCAGGACCTGCGGCACATTCGTCATCACACCGGCGAGATCGGCCAGGCTGCGGCCGGTATCCGCCATCCGCGCCATCAACTTGAGGCCGGTCAGCACACCGTCGCCGGTGGTGCCGAAACGCGGGAACACCACATGTCCGGACTGTTCCCCACCGAGGCTGAAGCCACCGCGCCGCAACTCCTCGAGGATGTAGCGATCGCCGACCGCGGTGGTGCGCACCGTGATTCCGGCATCGCGCAAGGCGATATGCAGACCCAGATTGCTCATCACGGTGGCGACCAGGGTGTCGTCCACCAACTCGCCCGCCTCGTGCATGGCCAGCGCGAGAATCGCCATGATCGGGTCACCGCCGACCACCTCACCGGAGGCATCGACCGCCAGGCAGCGGTCGGCATCACCGTCGTGGGCGAGCCCGAGGTCGGCGCCGTGTTCGACCACCGCGGCCCGAACCTGTTCAAGGTGGGTGGAACCGCAGCCCTCGTTGATGTTGAGGCCGGTCGGTTCGGCGTTGATCGCGATCACCCGGGCGCCGGCCGCGCGGTAGACGGCGGGGCCGACGTCGGAGGCGGCGCCGTGTGCGCAGTCGACGACCACGGTGAGCCCGGACAGGTCACGGCCGGTCGCCTCGACAAGATGCGCGACATAACGCTCATGCCGCCCGGTGTGGGTGTAGTGCTCGTCCACCCGCCCGTCGACGCCGGAGACGGTGAGTACCCGCCCGATACCCGCACCGGTCGGGCGGATGAAGGATTTCGTGCGGACCAATTCCTCGATCCTGTCCTCGACACCGTCATCGAGCTTGTGCCCACCGGCGGCGAAGATCTTGATGCCGTTATCGGGCATGGCATTGTGCGAGGCCGAGATCATCACGCCCAGGCAGGCGTCGTAAGCGGCGGTCAGATAAGCCACCGCCGGCGTCGGCAGTACCCCGACCGACAGCACATCCATTCCGGCGGCGGTCAATCCCGCGGTCACCGCCGCTTCGAGCATTTCGCCGCTGGCCCGCGGGTCCCGGCCGACCACGGCCACACCACGCTCCCGGCCCCGGCCGAGCACCTGCGCGGCGGCGGCCGAAATATGTAGTGCCAGTTCCGGACTCAGCGATTCGTTGGCCAGACCGCGGACTCCGTCGGTACCGAACAAACGCCCCATCTATCTCGCCCCTCGGGTTGAATTACGGCGCGCGCGAAAGCCACCGCACGATCGTGCGGGCTGCCCGGCCCCGGGCCGACCGCCCATCAATACAGCACGAGAGCAGGCGCCCGGAATGGGCGCCTGCTCTCGTACTGTGGTCGCGCCGACCGCAACCTGTCCGGCACACCGGGTGCCGGACAGGCGGGTCGTACGCTGCAAGACCCAGCATGATCGGTCAGGCCCGAAGGCGGTAGCTTGCGTAACCACGTAGGGCCCCGACCATGCTGCAATTCGACTCAGCGCTTCGAGTACTGCGGAGCCTTGCGGGCCTTCTTGAGGCCGTACTTCTTGCGCTCGGTGGCACGCGGGTCACGAGTCAGGAAGCCGGCCCGCTTCAGGGCGGGACGGTCGTCCGGGGTGACCTCGATCAGCGCACGGGCGATGGCCAGGCGCAGCGCGCCGGCCTGACCCGACGGGCCGCCACCGTGCAGGCGGGCGTGCACGTCGAAGTTCTCGACACGCTCGACGGTGACCAGCGGAGACTTGACGAGCTGCTGATGCACCTTGTTCGGGAAGTAGTCCTCGATGGTGCGGCCGTTCAGCGTGAACTGGCCGGAACCCGGCACCAGGCGCACGCGAACCACGGCCTCCTTGCGGCGGCCGACAGTCTGCACCGGACGGTCGATCAGGACCGGGGCGGCAGCGTAGGTCTCGGCGTCGGACTCGGACTCGGTGTACTCGGCCTCGTAGCCGGCACCCTCGTCGACGACCTCCACGGCGGCCTCTTCGGTGTATTCCTCGTTGAATTCCTCAGGAGCGGTCACTGGGCCACCTGCTTGATCTCGAACGGAACGGGCTGCTGAGCGGCGTGCGGATGCGCCGCGCCGCCGTAGACCTTGAGCTTGCGCACAATCTGGTTGCCCAGCTTGTTCTTCGGGATCATGCCCTTGACGGCATTCTCCACGACGCGCTCCGGCCGGGTGTCGAGCAGCTGACCGACAGACCGGGACTTCAGGCCACCGGGGTGCCCGGAGTGGGTGTAGAGCAGCTTGGCGTCGCGCTTGTTGCCCGAGAGGGCAATCTTGTCGGCGTTGATGATGATGACGAAATCGCCACCGTCAACGTTGGGGGCGTAGGTCGGCTTGTTCTTGCCACGCAGCAGATTCGCTGCCTGCACGGCAAGGCGGCCGAGCACTACGTCAGTGGCGTCGATGACGTACCACTGCCGGGTCACGTCACCCGCCTTCGGGCTGTACGTAGGCACAGTGCTTCCCTGTCTGTCGTTGATGTTCTGCCAGCCCCGATGAGCGGTCGAGTGGTCCCGGCGGCCGGTGGAGACCCAGGAGCTCGTGGGACGACGCGAATGAATCCGCGAGGTACCGCACACCGACAGAGGACGATACCAGGGCGGGGTGATCTCCCCGCAATCGCCCTCGTCGCGACCGAGTACGCCCGGTCAGATGTGCATCGGCGGACCCGAGTCGATCGCGCCGGGCACATCGGGAACGAGATAGCGCAGGTCGTCGATGGTCAATCGCGCGCAACCGGGCTGCGATACCGGCTGTGCGAACCGATCGGGCATGCCGGTATTCGACGTCATCGCACACTGTGGAGTGCCGTCGGACACCTGCGCGTCCGGGGCGACCGCATGGGTCGCGGTCACCACCGACGCGCCGGTGAGATCGGCACTGCCGTCGACGTAGACACCGATCGCGGCCAGTGTGACCGCGCCCGCGATGGCCGGTGCACCGAACAGATTGTCCGTGAGTTTGTTCCAGCCCTTGCCCTTGTGCTCGCCCTCGCCGCTGTTTCCGCCGGCCGATGGCTCACCGTTCCGTCCCGGGACGGTGGTTCGCTGCTCATCGACCGGCAGGTCCGGGGGGCGGGTGAACCTGCTTCCCTGATCGCCCGGCGGGTCACCCGCGCCGGGAACTCTCGGTTGCGGTCCCGAACCGGGCCCGCCGCCACGAGCCGCATGGCGGCCTTCCAGCAGCTGAGGGGGTTGCTGGGATCGTGGATCGACCGGTCCGGAACCTGCTTCCCCGCGCCGGGCATGCCGCCCCGCGTCCTCGGGTCGCGGGGGGGCCGCGCGCGGCGGGGCGGGTTCGGGCGCCGAATTCATATCGGCGTATTCGCTGTCGGTGACCAGCAGATGCGCCGCGCCCAGCACCAGCGCGTGCATCGGATGGTCGGCGACCCGCAGCCGATGACCGAGATGATTCTGGAAGGCCAGGCGCAGCGCGTCGTTGAAGCAGACATTGCCGGTGAGCAATACCGTCGAGGTGTCGGCACCGATCGCGCGGGCCGCCGCCATCACCTCGATCACGACATTGTCCGCGGAGTGCGCGTCCCGGATGGCGTCCACCGAGATGGGCACGCCCACCGATTCGGTGGGCTGTTCGTCATCGCCGTCGACGGCCACCACCAGGCACACCCGGCCGTCGGAGTAAACCCCGGTGGCACCCACGCCGCGACGTCCGTGCTGGGGCGGGGACACCAGTCCCAGTGCCCGCACGTACCCCGACAGCGCCACCGATTCCGGCAGCGGATCGGTGTCGACGCCCATCTGCTCGATCAGGCGGCAGTACTCCTCCACCTTCTCGTCGGCCCAGTCGTCCGGGAACGGCAGCGCGACCACATCGGGTTTACCGCGTAGCCGGGTGCCGATCGCGGCGAGCGGGTTGTAGAGCCGTGCGCGGAACACCAGCTCGGCCGGCCAGGTCGCACCCGCGATCCGGATCTGCTGATGTCCGAGGATGTCGCGGACATCGGAGATCGCGATGCCCAGATCGGGTCGCTGCCGTTCCGCGCCCGCGGTGTGCAGACGTCCGGATTTATCAGCCAGCAGGTACGCCGGCGGCGTATACGTGCCTTCCACCTGTACCGGGCGGATCGGTGTCCCGCCGCCGCCGGCGGCCACGGACACCACATCCCATCCGAGATGTATCGCCCCAATTCGAGCCGTCACAGCCATAAGTGTGCCTGCTGTCGCGTCGGCACGCTCCCGGACCCCGTCATACCGCGGACTTCTTCAGTCGCAGACGCCACCATGTGAGGGTGGACAGCAGTGCGGTGAGCACTATCAACATGAACGCGTCGAGGGCCCAGAAGCCCGCGGTGTGCTGCCAGATCGGATCGGCTTGCGCATTCACGAACAGCGTTCGCAGGTCGATCGTCGACGATCCGGCCGCGAAGCCCCAGCGAGACGGGAACACATAGGAAATCTGTTCCAGCACTATGCGATCGGTGACCGGGATCATGCCGCCGGCCATCACCAGCTGGCACATGATCATGACCACCAGCAGCGGCATGACCTGTTCGTTGGACTTCGCCAGCGTCGACAGCAGCAGACCCACCACCACGCAGGTCACCGCGGTCAGCGCGATGTCCACATACAGCTCGATGGCGCCCGGCGGGATCAGCGCGCCCGCGCCCGGCGGGTTCTTGCCGGCCAGCACGATCGCGACCAGCACCGCCGACTGCAACAGCGCGGCGATGCCGAACACCATCACCTTCGCCAGCAGATAGGCAGAGGGCAGCAGGCCGACGGCTCGCTCCCGCAGGAAGATCGGCCGTTCCCCGACGAGGTCACGAACGGTCAGCGTCGACCCCATGAAACACGCGCCGAGAATGAGAACCACCAGCAGCTGCTGGGATTCGCTTCCGCCGGCGGGCTGCGGATGCAATTGACCGTCCGGGCCCATGATCCACGGGGCGGCCGCGAATCCGTTCTTCCCGGGCACCACCAGGCACAGCACGCCCAGCACGAACGGCAGCACAACCAGGAAGGCCAGATACCCGCGGTCAGCGAGGATCAGGCGCACCTGTCTGCGTGACAGTGTCGAGAGTTGTTTCCACGCACTGGATTTCGGTGGCTGCCCCACCACACCGCGGGATGCCACCGCCGGTGGAGCCGGTGGTACCGCGGCCTGCCGGGAGCGATAGTTCGCGAACGCCCCGTCCGGATCGGCGGCCACTCGGGCGAAGATCTCCGCCCAGTCGCTGGTGCCGAGGAAATCCCCGACACCGGCGGGATGTCCGCAGAACGCGGTCTTACCGCCGGGCGCCAGCAACAGCACCTGATCGCACATGTCCAGGCAGGCCACCGAGTGAGTGACCACGATGACGGTGCGTCCGGCATCGGCCAGTTCGCGCAGCATCGTCATGACCTGGCGGTCCAGCGCCGGGTCCAGACCGGAGGTGGGCTCGTCGAGCAGCAACAGCGCAGGACCGGTGAGCAGTTCCAGAGCCACCGACGCGCGCTTGCGCTGACCACCCGACAGCCGATCCACGCGGGTATCCGCGTGCTCGGTCAACGAGAGTTCTTTGAGCACTCCGTCTATGACCTGCTGGCGATCGGCCTTCGAGGAGTCGGGCGGCAGCCGCAGTTCGGCGGCGAAGCCGAGTGCCTGACGCACGGTGAGCTGCCGGTGCAGCACATCGTCCTGCGGCACCATGCCGATCCGACTGCGCATGGCCTCGTACTCGGCGTGCAGGTTGCGGCCTTCGAAGGTGACCACACCGGCGGACGGATGTGTCGTTCCCGCAATGAGTCTCGACAATGTCGACTTACCCGCGCCGGACGGCCCGATGAGCGCGGTCAACGTTCCGCGCCGGGCTTCCATATTGACGTCGACCAGCAACTGCTTATTGCCCTCGACGACGAACCCGACGCCGTGCACGGTGAGGCCCTGCTCGGTGACCGGCTTCTTGCGGTGCTTGAGCGCACCCTCCTGCACGACGAAGTCGACGTTGCCGATGGTGACGATATCGCGTTCGCGCAGCGCCACCCGCTGCTCGCGGCGACCGTTGACGAAGGTGCCGTTGGCGGAACCGAAGTCCTCGAGGACCAGCCCCTCCCCGCCCTTGACCAGACGCGCGTGCCGGCGCGAGGCCAGCGGATCGTTGACCACGATCTGGTTGTCGCTGGTGCGGCCGATGGTCAGGCCACCGGCCGGAATCCGGTCGGCGCGGGCGACCGGCGCGGTCGAGGCGCGGGCACGTACCGGTGGCAGCGCCGAGGTGTCGGCCTTCGTGGTCATGTTGACGTTCGGAGCACCGCCCGCGGCCGGAATCGGCTGTGACGGGCGCTGATTCGGTCGTTGCATCGGACGTGCGGGCGGCTGCGGCGCGGACGGCCGGCGCACCTGCCCGGACTGCGGTGGCGGCTGCCGGCGCTGGTCCGGCGCCCCGCCGCGCCCCCGATTATCGGGTCCGGGCGGATTCGCCCCGCGCCCCGGCCCCTGCGCCCGAGTGGGCGGCGCCGGCCGGGACCCCGCCTCGGGAAGCAAGTGCACCAGCGGGCCGGTGAGCCCGTCGCCGAGCCGGATCTGCATCGGCCGATCGACCGGCACCGGCCGGTTGATCCGCAGCGAATCCACGAATACGCCGTTGGTACTGCCGTTGTCGGAGAGCAGCCAGGCGCCCCCCTGCCAAACAAGTGTCGCGTGCACACGAGAGACGAGCGGACTGTCGACGAACACGGTGACCTCGGGTGCGCGCCCCAATGTCACCTGTTGGGTGTTCTCGAAGGTCCGATCCGTTCCCTCATGGCGCACGGTGATCTTCTGCGCCCCCGGTAATGACATGGCCGGATAATATGCGATGGCCGCGACATCGGTGGGGGTCGAATGTTCCTCCTCCGGCCTGGGCGGTGTGGACCAGGAGATCGACTTGCGGCCCGGGGAGGCAGGGGATATGGCGAAACGCCCGGCGACGGCGATACTCGCCGCGCTGGTGCTGATGGTGGAAGTGCTCACCGGATGCACCGTGACCACCGGCGGGCACGCGGTATCCATCTACGACGACCCATTTCAGGTCGCCGGACTGCCCACCACCAGCGGCCCCAGCGGACCCCGCCCCGGCTCCCAGGACGTCACGCTCACCGCCGCCGGTGGCGACAAGGGCGCGGTGGACACGTTGGCGCTCAACGCGATCGACGATATCCAGAGCTTCTGGCGCGGCGAGTACCACAACGAATTCGACGGTGAATTCACCCCGGTCACCAAGTTCTATTCGTGGAGCGCGAAGGCGCCGCGCTCGCAGGAGACCCAGTTCTGCAAGGACACGACCTACCATCTGGTCAACGCCGCCTACTGCCGGCTGGACAACTCGGTCGGCTGGGACCGCGCGGTGCTGTTGCCGATGATGCAGGACAGTTTCGGCAAGATGGCGGTGGTGATGGTGCTCGCCCACGAGTACGGCCACGCCATCCAGACCATGTCACATATCGTGTCGGCCAAGGATCCGGTCATCGTCAAGGAACAGCAGGCGGACTGTTTCGCCGGGGCGTTCATGCGGCACGTCGCCGAGGACAAGTCCCCGCATTTCACCATCAACACCTCCGAGGGCCTCAACAATGTGCTGGCCGCGACCGTCGCCATCCGCGACGCCAACCCCGAGGATCCCGAATCCGTGCACGGATCGGCCTTCGAGCGGGTCACCGCCGTGCAGATCGGCTTCACGGATGGGCCCAAGGGCTGCAAGGCGATCGATATGAAGGATATCCAGCGCCGCCGCAAGAATCTGCCGCAGTCGTTCGACAACGACACCAGCCGCGGCGAGCTGGCGATCACCAAGGACAATCTGAAGGAATTGAGCAAGGCGATGGCAGCGGTCATGCCGATCCCGTCCGAACCGACCTACGACTATCACGGCGCCATGATGAACTGCAGCAACGGCGCCGATACGGTTCCGGTCACCTACTGCCCCGCGACCAACACCATCGGAACCGACATCCCCGCACTGGTACAGCGGGGCAAGGCGAATACCGATGAGCAGGACGGCTTTCCGACCCGCGTCGGCGGCGACTACAACGCCTACGTGGTCTTCGTCTCGCGGTACGCCCTCGCCGTGCAGCGCAGTGCGCGCCAGCAACTGACGGGTGCGAAGACCGGGCTGCGGGCGGCTTGCCTGTCGGGTGTGATCACCGCGAAACTGGCCGACCCGCATCGTGATCCGGGACAGGGTGATATAGCCCTGTCCCCCGGCGATCTCGACAAGGCGGTCTCCGGACTGCTCAGCGACGGACTGGCGGCCAGCGATGTGGAGGGCAATACGGTGCCCAGCGGATTCTCCCGGGTCGACGCGTTCCGCGCGGGTGTGCTCGGCACACAGGAGATCTGCGAGGCGCGCTACACCTGACGCTGTATCTGATGGCGACCTCCGCGGCGGCCTCCGTGGTTACGCAAGCTGCCGCCTCCGGCCGCGTCGCTACGATCGCGTATCTGATGGCGACCTCCGCGGCGGCCTGCGTGGTTACGCAAGCTGCCGCCTCCGGCCGCGTCGCTACGATCGCGTATCTGATGGCGACCTCCGCGGCGGCCTCCGTGGTTACGCAAGCTGCCGCCTCCGGCCGCGTCGCTACGGTCGCTCAGCCGAATGGCGGGGGTGCGGCGGGCTCGACCCGCAGCACCCGGTTGCCGAGCATGATCTCCGAACCCTGCGGCAGCACCATCGGCTGATTGGGTTGTAGCCGGATCCAGTCGTGATATCCGGCCGGCCGGGCCCGGGTGCCGTTGGTGGATCCCCGGTCGATCACCGTGATATCCCAGTTCACCAGGCGGACTTCGGCATGCGCTCGCGACATTCCACCCGAGGAGTCCTCGATCTTCACCGGAACCAGGCCGCGCGCGGCGGCCTCGGAATTCTCCGGATCCCGGCCGATGACCACATCGGCGGCCAGCAGATAGGTCATCCCATCGTCGAGAACGAGCATGCCGAGCGGTGGGCGGACCACCTCGGCCGGCGGCTGGGTCTGATCGACCGGCATACCGCACACCGTGCAGAACGCCGACCGCGGATCGCTCGGATGGGCACGGGCACATTTGAAGCCCATGACCCGCACCGAGATCGAGGTCGCGCGGGCCGTCTGTTCCATCCGGCGTTCCAGCGCGGGATCCGGCTCGGGTGCGGGATTGGTGCCGCGCAGCTGGGTGCGGGCCAGCCGGGGATCCTCAACCGACTCCCCGGATTCCCCCGCCCCGGGCCTCGACATCGGTTGCCGCTCATCGGTTTCCGGTGGCCGAGCAAGTGGTGGCTGCGACGGCGGTGACGGTGCGGCCCGCTGCTCGTCCAGCTGGGCCGTCGGCGGATCGGCTCGATGTCGCGCACCGGCGGGCGCGGGCCGCCCGGTGCGATCGCGGGCGCGCGTCCGGTCGCCGTCGAACCAGACCACCGCCCCCGCCGCCGCGGCCACGCCCTCCACGAGCGAGCCGATACCGCGCTCGGGTAGATCCGGAATCCGGCCGCGCTCGCCGTCGATGAAGATCGCCACGGCGCGTGCCGGTGGCTCGGCAACCCGGTCGACGGTGAAGGCCGCGTCCACACCGCGGTAGTACTCGGCGCCGCGCGCGCCCACCAGAACCGCGGTCACCGCGCCGTGCAGGAAGATCGCCACTCCCCCGGTTTCGGAGTGCGACAGTATGCCCAGATCGACCGGACTGCCGTCGACCTGTTCGGCTTCCTGCATGAGCCAGCGGGTCGCTTCCCGGGCGATCGTCCGGCCGGGCCCGTCCGGAACGCGTTCGGACGCCTCCGAAACCAGCTGGGCCACCGTCTCCGCGGCCCGCATGGCCGGGCTGTCCGGACGCACCCTGCCGGGCCCGCGGTACCCGACCACCACCACGGCGCCCGTGACCCGCACCACGACGTGGTTACCGGCGACGACCTCGACTTGCCGATCCATCAACGGAATCGGCCTCCGGACAATTCCAGGACAGCGGTCACCACAGTCACCAGGTTAAGGCAATCCCTGCGCACCGGCCCCCGCCGTCCGGTCAGGTCCGGTAATTTCACCCGGAGAAAGTACCGGCAGAACGGGGGGCATTCCATGGGCCGAACACTTCGCAGATTTCTGATCCTCAGCTGTGCGGCGCTGGCGTCGGGCACACTCGCGGGGTGCGGGGTGCCGGGCACTCCGACCGCGGCCGAGATTGATGTCCGCACACTCGACGCCGGCCAGTACCCGGTGGGCCGGCACAGCTACGACGGCACGGCATCCGGTAAAGGGGCCCTGCTGGAGGGTATGCGGATGTCGGACGCCGTGGTACCCGGCATCCGCATCGATCCGAGTCTGACGGTCGGATCGGGGGGACGCGTCGTCGTCGACAGCACCGATGCCACCCGGCATCTGCTCGCGGTGGTCTCCAAACCCGCGCTCGACCGGAACAAGATGGTCGTCGGATACGTCGCCGCGGGTTCCGATAAGCCCGGCTCGATGGAGGGTACGGCCACTTCGGTCACCGATCTGGTGATGCGCTTCCCCGACGAGGCGGCCGCGCGTGCGGCGGCGAGGCAACTCGAGGATGCGGATTTCGGGGTCGCACCGGACCTCAATCGCAAACTCACCCTGCCGAAATATCAGGACGCGTTCATCCACTACCGGCCCGGTGTCGCGACCGTCGGCGCCTTCATGCCCTACAAACAGTTCGTGATCTCGCTGTTCATCGAGCGTCCGCGGCCCGAGGAAGCGGATCTACTGGCCTGGGCGCAGAAGACGCTCGACGCGGAAGTTCCCGCGCTGGAACACTTCCAGGCGACACCGCAGAACAAGCTGGATTCGCTTCCGATCGATCCGGGCGGGCTGCTCGCACGCGCCGTGGTCAAGGATTGATCGAACCGGGCACCCGATGTGGATCACTTCGCCGTGTACGGCGCACCGGCCTTCGTCACCATCTCCTCCGATGTGCCGGGCCGCCAGCACCTGGTGGACGACACCGGAATGGACGCGATCGCGGTGGCGGACAATAGTTCGGTGATGCGGGTGCGCGATACCGATGCCGGGACCCGGCTGATCAACGGAATGATCACCAGCTCCGGACAGCAGTACGATCCGGCGGACGCGCCCAAGGGTGTCCCGGGTGCGAAATGCCTCACCCTGAACAACTCCGGAGATGTACAGAAGGACAGCAAATTCCGCTGCTATGTGCCGTACCGCCGGTACGTCGAGGTGGTGAACGCCAACAGCCGCGGCGATATCGAGCAGCGCACAAACGCGGCGTATGCGTTGCTGGCCAATAGTTTCTGACCGGCACGAGGTACGCGCCGGGTGGTCATCGAGCTGGAGTACGATGCCGCGAGACCAGCCTTGGAAGGGGGAGGCCGTGCCGCTCAGCGTGAAAATCCGGATACCCGGCTGATGTCCACGGTCGATCTGATCCTGACCGACACCCGGCTGTGGGCGCGCAGCGAAGCCACCCACTGGGACGGCGCCCCCTCGGTGACACCGGCCAGTGACGGCACGAGTCTCGTTGTGGGAGAACCACTTCAACCGCCGTACCCGGCGGTATCGGTGGTCCGGCTGGCCGACGCCGATCGCATCGCGTTCGCACCCCCACTACCCACGGTCGCCGATGCCTTCGCCGCCGTCTTCGGCACGGTACTGACGAATCTGCGGCTGACCGCTGCCTGCGATCGGATGACCGTGGTGGGCCCCTCGGAATGGGGGACCCGGCGCCGGCGCGCGCTCGAGGCGGGAGCACAGCGTCTGGTAGGCGATGTCACGGTCGAACCGCTGGCTCTGCGGGTGGCGGGACTGTCATCGAGCACCTCTCAGATGCAGCGGATCGCGGTGGTCGAATCGAGTCCGCTCAGCACTACGGTGACGCTGGCCGGACGATCGGGCACCGAGACCTGGATCGAGGCCTGTGAACACGAGCCCGCACTCGGCTCGGCCGACCTCGCCGAGGGCCGCGGTATCGACGCGATGACCGATGTGATCGATCGTCTGCTCGGCGGGCACAAACCCAGTTATCTGGTGGTCGTGGGCATTTCGGACCCCGCGGTGCTCGGCGCACTGCGCGAAGACCTCACCCGGCGATACGGATTCGGTGTCGACCTGCGAGCGATCTCGGGCTTGGACCTGATCCGCGGCGGTCCGGCCGGGCCCGCGGCCACCCACGCCATACGACACGAACCGCCCGCACCGTGGACGGGGTCGCTGCACGATCACGCGGCCACACTGCAGCCGCCGCCGCGGCGGCGCAACCCGATCGTCCTCGTCGCCGCGGCGGTGATCGCCGTGATCGCCGTCGGGGTCGCCGTCGCGGTCGTGCTGACCGGCTCCGGCGACGATCCGGCGCCCGGCGCTTCCGGAACGACCGGTCGAACCACCGCGCCGGCGGCATCGCCCGCAGGCGCGTCCGCGGAGACGTTCGGCCGGGTGCGGGCGCGGGTACCGGCCGGTTGGCACATCGCGAACCGTTCCGACACCAGGGTTGATCTTTCCCCGGATAGCGGTGCGCGCCAACGTATCTCGATGGCACAGAAATCCCTTCCCGACGGATCGGGGATCGATGAGGTGGCCACCGCACTCGACTCCCAGATCGGTAAGCGGCCACCGGGCACCGTGAGCCCGCTACGGCGCGATGTCGTCTTCGGCGGTCGGCCCGGTCTGTCCTACGAGGAGCATCCGGCCGACGGCACCACGGTGCGCTGGCAGGTCATGGTGGACTCCGGCCGACAGATCAGCGTGGGCTGTCAGTACGCCGCCGACAACTGGTCACCCCTGGCGGGGGTCTGCGAACAGTTCGTCGGGGACCTGCGGACCGGACCGTGACACCCCCGCCGCGATAATTTCCGGGCTTCGGCACCGTCGCAGGTAGGGCTCCGCCCGTCAGAGGTGGGTGCTATCTTCTTCGCAGCGCCGACGGAGCGGGCAGGATGTTCACCGGCGCCGAGTCTGCGGGAGGGGAACAATGCGAGGATCTGTGCGTTTGCTGGCGTCTGCCGTCGCCGCTATCGCGCTGACCGCGTCGGGATGCGGATCCGATCCGAGTCCGGCGCCCGTCGCCGAGCCCACCATTGATATCTCGACGCTGGACGTCGGTCCCTACGACGCCAACCCCCGGGATATGGGCAAACCGAAGAACGCGGGTCAGGCAGCGCTGATGGAGGCCGAGCGCCTCGGCAATGCCATGCCGCTGATCGTCGATATCGATCCGGCGTTCAAGTACACCGGCTTGCTGGATTCACTGGTCTTCATCGATGCCAAGTCATCGGTGATGAAAGACTTCACCGACCTCGGTAATTTCACCGAGGACGCACCAGATCTGATCAGCGGCTTCGGCGTCTACGGCCGCAACGATTCCGATAATCTGGGCATCGAACTGGTCAATACCGCGATGATCTTCCCCACCGAACAGCGCGCCACGGAGGTCGCTACCGCGCTGGAACGCCGGGATTTCGGTCGCGATCCGCAGAGCCAGGCCGTGGCGATCCCCAAGTTTCCACAGGCACATGCCCACTGGGTACAGGGCAAGCAGGCCATCGATGTCTGGCTTCCGCTCGGCAGGTTGGTCGTCTTCGCCGTGGTGTACGACCAGGCCAAGATCTGGTTCCACAAATCCGACCTGGCCGATCTGGTCAACCGCGCGACGACCAGCCTCGACAGGCTGGTGCCCTCGCTGTCCGCCTTTCGTCCGACCCCGCCGGACAAGTTGATGGATCAGCCGATGGATATCGACGGCATGCTCGGGCGCACCATGATCCGTCCGAAGGAAGCCAAGGGTGAGTGGCTGAATCCCCCCGGGGCATATACCGGTTACACCGGCGCCGCATTCGCCTCCGACCCTGCCGACACGCGCCGGTGGTTCGAGGCCAACGGGGTGGATCGGTTCGCCGACTACGGCAATCAGGTCTACCGGGCCCGGGATACGGCCGCCGCGGAGAAGGTTCGCGACGAACTCGGCGATCCGGCGAAACATTCCAAACGCGCAGCCGCACCGAAGAATCTGCCGGTGGCGAAATGCCGCGAATACAACGGGCGTGAGAAGCTGGCCATCCGTTACTACTGTTCGGTCTACCACGGCCGTTACGCCGCCTTCTCGGCCGGCGAGCAGTTACTCGATGCGCAACAACGCATTTCGGCCCAGTACGCCATTCTGGTGAAGGCGGACGGCAAATGAGCAAGCGATTCAGCCGGGTGGCCGGCGCCGTCCTGTCCTTGTGCGCACTCGCCGCCAGCGCCGGTTGTGGTTCGACGGTGGGCGGCTGGGCCGGTCCGTCGGAAATCGACGTCCGTACTCTCGATGTCGGTCCGTACCCGGTCGAACCGCTCGATATTCATGTCGACTACCGGCCGGGTTTCACCTACGCCTACCAGGCGTCCGGTATGCGCCTCGCCGACTATGTCGTCACCGCCGACCAGGTCGATCCGAACCTCACGACGCGTGGCGACACCACCACCTTCTCGGCCGGATTCGTGCCCGACTCGCTGGGCGACGATCACCCGATGTCGGATGCCGCCAAGCGCAACGCCATGGTGTACGGATTCGCCACCAGCGGCAGTGACAAGGATGCGGACTGGGGCTACAGCGGCTGGCCGAAGCCGAGCAAACCCAACGCGACGGTGCTGTCGCTGGCGGTGATGCAATTCAACGACCCGGACACCGCCACCCGCGCGGCCACCGACTTCTACGACACCGATTTCAACGCCTTCAAGGACCGGAATCAACCCGTCAAGCTCCCGAAATACTCTGACGCCCATGCACATTGGCAGCCGGGCACCGCGTCGATGCGGTCCTTCACGGCGCACGGCCCCTATGTCGTGTCGGTCCTCGCACTGACTCCGAGCGCGGATACCGACAGCCTCACCACCCTCACCGAGAAGACCCTCGACACCGAGTTCCCGCTGCTGGACAAGCTGAAGCCGATCACGGACGAGGAAACGGTGACCCTGCCGTGGGATCCGGACTATGTGCTCAGCCGCACGTTGAACACCAGCGGAAGCGGTCGCCCGCAATTCGACGACGACAACGGTGTCTTCGGTCCGCACGCCATCGTGCACTATATGGCCGACCGCAAGCTCGCAGCACAGAGTGTCAACGCGGTGAAGGCCAACCAGTTCGCCAAGACCTCCGATGCGCTCGTCGTCCGTACCGCCGATGCCGCGAGCGCGAAAAAGGCAGTCACCGAACACATCACGTTCCAGGGTGGTGGTCCCGTCGTCGATGCGGTGCCCAAGGTTCCCGATTCGGCCTGTGTGGAAAACAGCAGTACGAGCAGCAAAACGGGCGATCCCAAGCGGTACATCTGCATGGTCGCCTATCGCAATTACGTCGGTTATGTGACCGCCAGTCAGCTGGTCGATGTGCACCAGCGCGCGGCCGCTCAATACGCGCTGTTCGCCAACAGCCAGTGGCAGCCGTGACTCGACCGTCCACCGCGCAGTCCAGTAAGCTCCGCGGCGATACGCGGCCCACCGAACGACCAGGAGTTTGTTACTGATGGTGATGAGTCCCGGCACCATCGTCGGTGGGTACCGGATCGTCCGCCAGCTCGGCGCCGGCGGCATGGGCACGGTCTACCTGGGCAAACACCCCAGCCTGCCGCGTATGGACGCCATCAAGGTACTCAGTGGTGAGCTGTCGTCCAATCATGAATTCCGGGGTCGTTTCGAACGCGAAGCCAATCTCGCGGCGGGGCTGGATCATCCGAATATCGTCTCGGTCTACAACCGCGGTGAAGAGCACAGCCAGTTGTGGATCGCCATGCAGTACGTCGACGGCACCGACGCCTCGGCGGAACTGGCGCGCGACCGCCATTCGATGACACCGCTGCGCGCACTGCGCATCATCACCGAGGTCGGCAAGGGCCTGGACTACGCACACCGTCGCGGTCTGCTGCACCGCGACGTCAAACCGGCCAACTTCCTGTTGTCGAAACGGGAGGACGGCGACGAGGAACGCGTCCTGCTGACCGACTTCGGTGTCGCCAAATCCGACGACGACGCCACCGAACTCACCCAGACCGGCAGCTTCGTGGCGACCATCGCCTACGCGCCGCCGGAACAACTCCAGGGTATGGCGGTCGACAGCCGGGCCGATATCTACAGCCTCGGCTGCTCGTTGTACAAGCTGGTCACCGGCCAGAACCCCTATCCCGCAACGCAACCCGCGATGGTCATGATGGGGCACCTGTACGAACCTCCGCCCCGCGCGACAACGGTCAATCCAGGTCTGCCCCCCGCGATAGACCACGTCTTCGCGCGAGCGCTGGCCAAAAACCCCGCCGACCGTTTCGGCACCTGCCGCGAACTCACCGACGCCGCCGCCAACGCTTTCACCCCCGGCCACAGCCCGGTCCGCACCACCACCTCCCCGACCTACCCCATCCAGGTCTTCGACAACCGCCCGCCGACCGATCCGCGCAGCCAGGTCGTCCACCAGACCCAGTCCGGAATCCAGACCCAGATCGGCCGCCGCTCCGACGCCGACCTGTCCCAACTCCTGGAATCGAACCCCAAGAGCCGCAAGCCGATTGTGCTGGGCGGCGTCGGGGTGGTTGTGGCAGCAGCGCTGGCGGTAGGCATCGGAGTCTGGGCAACCCAGGGCGGTTCGACCCCCGACCAGCCGACCACAACCACATCATCCACAGCCGCCTCCACAGCCGCGGGGGCCGCCACCTACACCTCCGTACAGCAAGCGCGGGAAGCGAATCCGGCATTCGCGGGTAAGACCATCACCATGGTCGACGTCACCGACGGCGGTCTGGCGATCTACCTCGATGGCACACCTCAAACGAAATTCCTCGAAGACCTCGGCTTCGTCTACAACCTGCAATACGCGAAGAAGGGGGACGAACCGTCACCCCGACCGGTCGCCAGCGACGATTACAACGCATTCGCTGTAGCGGACGACAGTTTCATCCTCGCGGTACGCAGTGACAAGAGCGCGGGAGGAGGCGGACTGCTCGGTCTGCCGTACAAACTCAGCGGTTCACGCGCGACGGTCATTCCACTCGATGATCCGGCCTCTGTCTCGGGAATGCGAAATTGGTCGACCAACTCAGAGCAGACGATGCTGACCAAACTTGCGCCGCTATTGCACGATCGCGTGCGGTAGCTGGCATCGGCATTGTCGGCCACAGTGGCAGCTACCGTAGCGCGTATGGATCCGATGCCTCGAATGCCCGACCGGTAGCGCCCACGTCCGCCGAATACGCCCTCCTCGCGACCAGCCAGGGGAAATAACGAAGAACCGATTTACGGATTCTTCACCAACAGGGCGAGTTGCGCGGCTGCCATCTGGTCCACATCCAGTCTCTGGCTACTTTCGACCTCTGCCATATACCGGCCGTACGCGACAGCACACTTGAAACGGCCATCTGTCGGGAGCCAGCCGTTGCCCTGCGGATCCTGCTTCTTATCCACGCACTCGATCTCGGGCTGCCCCGAGTCCGGTTTCCGCTCGATGAACCCTTTTCGATGAGCCCGCAGCCAGGCAGATTGCATCCGCCAGGCCGACTCTCGATCCTTGGCACGAAACAGGATACTGGCGTTGTATCCGATCAGGTCGACTCCGGCATCAGCCATCATCCGCTGATATGCGGCAGCATCGTCGGCGAAATGCAATATTCCGGCAGGCGCATAATATGCCTGCTGCGCGGGGCCGATATGCTGCCCGTTCGTCATGGCGACCGCGCGGGTGAGAATCCCTTCTTTGTCGACCGGCAGGGTCGACAACTTGTCGAGCGACGTGGGAACAAACTCTCTCATAGATTCGATTTGCCGGTCGATGACCTTGGCATTCACCGCGGCTGTCGCTAACCTTTCTTGGTCGAACTGAACCACGTTGGTATGAATCACCAACGAACCGGTGGCATACCACGAACTCACCAACCCGTAATCCGACACTGCATAGTACGCATGCGCGTCTGGATACCCGGGAATTGATATATCGACAGCCGGCGCCTTATGGACAGAGGCAAAGCTGGGAGAATTGCTCCAGTCACGCGCTGCGCTCGACATTGCCGCAGATGCGCGCGCAGCAGAGTCGGAATCCGGGAAGCGCATGATCGAATTGGACATCTCGGGTCCGCGCTCCTTTCCGTCGCCGCGAGATACCCAGGCTCCGCCGATAAAATTGTTCTGCTGGGCAGCCTGGGTCAACGGCTCCAGTCCGTTTGTGCCGAATCCGGCCGCCTCGTATTTCGCGGGATCAGAGAATTGATAGAGGATGCCTGTCGGATCCAATTTCTTCGTCAGTGTGTCATTCATCTGGAACGGATCGACCAGAAAGTTCGCCATCCGCTGCGACTCTTCGACCCTCTGCGCCACGTCCGATGCGTTCGCATCGGGCGCCACACGCGCCGTAGTGCTGTACGGTCCGGCATCGAGCTTCGCTACATCGACCGCAGGGGAGGAGGGTAACGGCGTCCCGGAAACTCCACAGGCCGACCCGAAAATCACAGTGCACACAACCAGTACAGACACAGCGGGCGCGCGCACAGATTTTCCGGAAATTGTGCGCATCCCCTGGATACGAGGCTTACTGATTATGGGCCAGAACCGCATACTGCGCCGCCGCTTTCTGATGGACGTCGATCAGCTGATCGGATTTCACCATGGCCACGTATTGCCGATACTGTACGTAGCAGCTGTAGCGATTATGGGTGAGCGATGAAGCTGATGATGCTGAATACTCGATGCATTTCGAGTCATGCAGCCCGGCTACGGCTCCTAGATCTTTCCTGTTCAACTTATCGTGGTCGAGGACCGATATCGAATCGACAAGAAAGAGATTGGCGGACTCTGAATTTCGGGCTCTGAACAAGAAGTTACCCTCCGATGCGGCCACACGATCGATACCAAACTTGGAAAACAGGGCTTTTTTTCCGGCGACATCGGTTTGAAAATTCAGAAAGGCACGTGCCGACAGGACGATATTGGATTCCGTCGAAGGCCCCCAGATATTCCCGTACGGCTGGAAAGTACGAACCAGCATATTATCCGGATCCTGCTTCAGAGAGTCGAATTCGGAAACGGGTGTCGGCCGGAACGCGTCGAGCGCCTTGAATTGAGCCTGCACGTATTTCGTGGCCATGCTGACCAGCGCGCTTTCGTCAACAGTGCGCCGACCGGCATAGACGGCAACCACAAACGGTCCACGCGGCGCAAAGACGGCGATTGTCGGCGCCGCTGGGCGCCGATGTGCAAGAGCCCCTGGAAGTTCCGGTAATCCAACAGCGATGCTGTCGGGGCTTGCAGCAGAGTCCGCGGCATCCATCTCGGCCCCTGCAGACTTGGCTGCCGCCTCGTCGGGAAACCGGATGATCGTCGCTGCCACCCCCTCGAACAGGCCACTCTCGGAGTTCTTTCCGTCTCCGAGCCCAGAATCGTCGGCGGCTGCGGTGCGAACAGCCATCACCATTCCGAACTTGGCCACGATCGGCTCCAAGGAACCCGGCCACTGAACAGTAATATCCCTCGGACTCAACTCGAACATCCCGCCGGGACTCTTATCGTATTTGGAATCAATGTCGTACGGGTTGACGACCGCATCGGCCAATCGCACGACCTCCAAGACGGGACGCTCGCTGTCGAGGAGTGAACTCTGTAGCTTTGGCTTTCCTGTGCGATACGAGCCGACATCCAGAGTTCGAACGTCGATTTCCCCTGGGACAGCATCCCCCGACACGGCGGAAGTACAGCCCGACACCAATACCGCTACGACGGCCAGCATACAGCGCACCATTTGTCGTCGGCGGATCGTCAACGCTGCTCCAAAATGGGATTGAAATACAAAGGTGGCGGGTGCTGAATGCCCCGCCACCTTCGTGCTTTGCTGTCGGACGCGTTCGGTTCAGCCGAACGATTTCGCAGCGAGCGCGTCGGCCTCGCGCATGTGGTCGCCACCTGTAGACACAGCCACACCCAGCTTCGCGAGCTTCGCGACGAGGTCGTTGGAGGAGGCACGCCACTTGTTCTGCATTTCCTGGAACGCGACGGTGCCCTGACCATCCGACCAGTGATCCTGAATAAAACGCTGGAACATCTGCTCGAAATGCTCGAGTTCGTTGGTGATGTTCTGCGCCTGCTGGCTCAGGCCGGTACCGGCATCGTTGATGGCATCGAAGTTGTATGACAGCAGTTCGAAGTCACTCATGGATAAGCCTCTCTAGAGTATGGGGTCGAAATATGTGCCTGGCCAGCGCTCACATCTTGAGCTGCGGAACCTCGACCATATCGGCGGCGTGGATGCGCTTGTAGTTCTCGAGCTCGCTGTCGGAGAACTGCGAAGCGATTGTTTTCACCGTCTGCGCGTTGGTGTTCAACTCTTCATTGAGCTTCGAAGCCGCTGCGAGGAATTCTTCCATCGCACTCTGGAAGGCCCGGCCTGCTTGCCCCTGGAAGGAAGGATTGTTCACATTGTCGGCGATCCCGTGAGCTGCCTGGATCAGGCCGCCGATGTCATCATGCTTCTTCTGCATGTCCTGCGAGAACTTATCCATCTGGGGCGCTGATGCCTTGAAACCCATTTTTACTCCCTGAGCGTTGGTATGTTGCTGCCCCCGAGGCAGCCCGGTGGACTGGTCCTACATCTTGATTGGACGCGTGGCCCTCGTCATCGGTTCCATCGGTTCCCCCTGAATTTCCGAGAACCCACAAGGGGAGGTGACGAGCGACCGCACGACGTGCTCACACGTGGATTCGTTTGTGTTCCACCTCCCCCTCTCGTCCCCGCGGGCTGCACCTGCCCGCGGCCGATGAGTCAAGGCCTACCGCGAGCCAACCCTGCAACTCGCGAAGCCCCAGCCTTGCACGGACACCCGGCACCCCTTCACACTGCCGCATCCGGAACTGTCCAGATCTGAGAGTGCCATCTTCGCGCGGCAAGCGCCAGCGACTAAGCAGATTCGGTCCTAATCTCCCAGGGTGGCGTACGCCACAACAACTGGGAGAGTCCGTCATTGCTCCGGGCTCCATGACAGCTGAACCAGGCTTGGACCCTGTCGGTTGATGAATGTTCCTCGTCCCGGAGGCATCTCGCTCGGCCGCACGTTGCCGAAGAGATTGCCTTCCTCGCGGTTACCGCTCATCACCAGCGCATACGTGCCGACGTCTTTCATCCGAGAAATCACCGGCTCGTACATCGCACGTGCGGCACCACCGGATCGGCGAGCGATGATCAGATGGAAGCCGACATCCTTGGCATGTGGAATGTACTCGACCAGGACGTTGAGCGGATTACCGGTCTGAGTGACGACCAGGTCGTAATCGTCGACCACGACGTACAATTCGGGGCCACTCCACCACGAGCGTTGACGCAGTTCCTGCTGAGTGATGCTCGGCCCGGGCATCCGCTGTCGCAGGATGTCCGCGACCTGCTGCATCATTCCAGTCAGCATTTCGCTCGATGGCGCGTACCCGGCCAGATGATCGGTCTCCACCAAGCCCAGCATTGTCCGGCGGTAGTCACCGATCACGAGCTTCGCTTCCGAGGGTGCGTTCGACGCAACGATATTCTGCACGAGGTTGCGCAGCAGGTTGGTCTTTCCGCATTCGGTGTCACCGAAGGTGACGAAGTGTGGCAGTTCGCCGAAGTTGAGGAATACAGGCGCCAATTCGGCCTCGTTGAGACCGATCGGCACCGACAGGTTGGCTGCGGAGGGCTCGAGCCCTGCCGGCCATCCTCCCATGCCATGCAGCAATTCGTCCCGCTGAAGCAGTTCCGGCAGCATTCGCACCCGCGGCGCCGGCCGTCCCGGTGTCGCCGCAGCGATCCGCTGCACCGCATCCGCGACTCCCGCACCCAGGTTCTCCGGGTTCGAATCCCCGTCCACGCGAGGCAAAGCCGTGAGCATGTGCTTGGCGTCCGGTGTCATACCGCGGCCGGGGCGGCCCTGGGGAACCAGGGCCGCGACCTTGCGGCCGAGGTCGGAATCCATCGGGTCGCCGAGGCGGAGTTCGATGCGGGTACCGATCTGATCCTTGAGGGCCGGGCGGGCTTCGCGCCACGCGTTCAGGGCGATGATCACGTGCACGCCGTAGGAAAGACCCTGGTTGGCGAGGTTCATGATCGGTTGTTCGAGTGCGTCGAAATCCTGGCGGATGGAACCGAATCCGTCGACCACGACGAAGACGTCACCGAACGGGTCCTCGTGGGCGCCGGCCGCGGCGGGACTGCTCGACGGGTCGGTGCCGCGCAGGCGGCGGAAGTCTGCCATCGACTCGATACCCAGTTGGCGGAAACGCAATTCGCGCTGGCGGACGATGGTCGTCGTCTCCGAGATGGTGCGACGGACCTTGTCCACATCCAGACGGCCCGCGACCGAGCCGACATGGGGCAGTCCCTCGAGACCCGTCAGGGTGCCACCACCGAAGTCGAGGCAGTAGAACTGCACCTGCTCGGCGGTGTGGGTCATGGCCATGCCCATGATCAGTGAACGCAATGCGGTGGACTTGCCCGACTGCGGGCCACCCACGATCGCGACATTGCCGCGGGCGCCGGACAAGTCGACGAAAAGGTTGTCTCGGCGCTGATCGTAAGGGCGGTCCACGATGCCGATCGCTGCGCGCAATCCGGCCACTGCGCTGTAATCGCCGGTCAGGATCGAGCGTGGAATGAGCTCATCGAGAGTGGGCGGCTCGTCCAGAGGCGGCAACCAGATCTCGTGGGCTGGGCGGCCGTGGCCTTGCATACGCGCGACCATCATGTCCAGATTCGAGACCTTCACGGATTTTTCGTCCGGTTGGCTCTCTTCGATCAGGGTCGGCTCGGGCGGCAGCAGAATTCGGTCACCGGGGCGGAAGTCCACGAAAGCGGCCTGGAAGTTCCGCACATTGATATCGATCTCACCGCCGACGATACCGGCCTGCGTGACCTCGCGCTGCGCACCGCCACCAACATAGGCACCGGAAACATAGGATGCCTGGAAACGCTGGATCTCACCGGAATCGGACTTTAGATATCCACCGCCGGGGTTGTTCGGCAGATTGTAGGCATCGGGCACACCGAGCACCTGACGGGAGTCGTTGGCGGAGAAGGTCTTCAGGCCGATGCGGTAGGACAGGTGCGCTTCCAAGCCCTTGAGCCTGCCCTCTTCCAAGCGCTGCGAGGCCAGCAGCAAGTGGACGTGCAGGGAGCGGCCGAGGCGGCCGATCATGACGAACAGTTCCGCGAAATCCGGGTGCTTGCTGAGCAGTTCGGAAAACTCGTCGAGCACGACGAACAGCGCGGGCAGCGGATCCAGATCGGCACCGGCGGCACGGGCCTTTTCATACTCCGAGACATTGGCGAAGTTGCCTTTGTCGCGTAGCACTTCCTGGCGCCGGTTCATCTCCCCTTCCAACGCATCCTTCATGCGGTCGACGAGGTCCGCCTCGCCTTCCAGATTCGTGATGACCGCCGCGACATGCGGCACACCTTCCAGGCCGAGGAAAGTAGCGCCACCCTTGAAGTCGACCAAAACCAAGTTCAGCTGATCGGGCGAATGTGTGGCCAGCAGCGAAAGTACAAGGGTGCGAAGGAATTCCGATTTACCCGAACCAGTGGCACCGATGCACAGCCCGTGTGGGCCCATACCACGCTCGGCACCCTCCTTGATATCGAGGTAGACAGGCAGGCCGTCAGCGCCGAGACCGAACGGAACTCGAAGTCGGTCGGGGCCATAACGCGGTTTCCAGCCGTTTTCGGGATTGAACGTGCCGATATCGCCCAGGCCCATCAACTGAGCCCAGGAGGTGATCGCCTCGGCGTTGCTCTCCTCCACGACGACATCGCCACCGCGCTGCATCGGCGCCACCCGGAACGGGGCGATACGGCGAGCGACCTGCTCTGCTTGACGGGCGCTGATCCGGTCGATGAGAGCGAAGCGCTCCATATTGCCGGTGGCGCCGCGGCCGACACATTCGCCGTTCTCCACCACCATCTGGATACCGCGCGAAACCGCAAGGCGCGGTGCGTAACCGCAGAGATCGAGAATGGTCACACCCTCGTAGCCAGATTCTCGCAACGAGTCCTCTTCGGCCTCGAGCAGACCACCGTCGATGATGATGATGATATGCACCAGATTCTGGCTGGCCGGCTGATTACGGGAGTAACGAACCCGATTGTGCAGCAATGAGTCCAAACTGTCGGTCAGCTCGCGGATCGACCCGTAGACCATACGGCCGGTACCCACGCCGTCCTGGGAATCCGGGTGCTGGGTGTGCGGCAGCCACTTGGTCCATTCCCATTCCGGCGCCGTATCGGTACCGCGGACCACCGCGACCAGAACCTGATCCGGGGCCTGGAACATGCACAGCTGCAACAACATCGCACGAGTCATGTCGCGCGCCTGGGCACGGTCACCGTTGAGCTGGATGGTCGCGAAACCCTTGACCGCGATGGCTGTCGGCAGATCCGGCACCGTGGAGTGGGTGCGGACGAAACGGCGCAGTGAGACGGCCGCGATCGGCTCCAATTCCTCCACCGGGCCGGTCTCCGGTGACACCAGGCGGGTGGCCAGACGCTGACCGCCCAGGCCGATGCGGGCGTGGCAGAAGTCCTTGTCGCCGGGGCGGCGTTCCCACATCCGGCTGGTACCGGCCAGCATCCAGACCAGGCCGGGTTCGGGGTGGCTCCACTCGACGGCCTGACGCTGCTGGGATGCGGTCTCGTCCACATCCTTTCGGACCTGGTCGAGATAGCGCAGATAGTCCTTGCGGTCCTCGTTGGCCTCGGCGGCCTTCTGCCCCTTACCGCCCTGACCGGCGAACATGCCGACCATAGAGAAGACCATCATCATCGGGAACATCATGCTCATCGGGTTGGAGGCGATGCCCCCACCGCGGGTGAACATGATCGCCATCATGCCGACCATGCCGACGACCATGACGACAGGCATCAGTTTGCCCAGCAAGCTGCCCGGGATGGCACGTGGGATTTCCGGGGGCGGCTGGAGCGTTACCTCGCCCCCCGGCGACCGCGGAACCTCCCGGCGCGCACGCCTCTGAAACCTGACTGTGCTCATCGTCGGAAGATCCCCCTTCGGCGGCTGTACTGCGGACTCAGTGTAGAGGCAGCGGCCGACATGTCGTACAGTTCGGGCAGCATTCTGCACGGACGCCCCGCGCCACCGCAAACCGGAGCGCTGCGGAAACACGAGGTAGAGATGGAGTTGGGGGGAAGCGTGACGCACGCGCGACTGAGCCATATCGAAGAGGATTCGAGCCGCGGAATCGTTCGGGCGCCCGATCTGGCACGGGTGACAATTCTGGCCAAGCACACACAGGTCGATATGGCCATTCCGGTCGATGTGCCGGTCGCTCTGGTCATTCCGAGTGTGGTCGACATGGTCGCCCAGCACAGTCGCACCAACGATTTCGACAACAGCGGTGAACAATTCCAGCCCGCCGAATGGGTATTGGCCCGAATCGGCCAGCCGCCGTTCTCCAATTCGCTGAGCCTCGGCGAACAAGGCGTGCGCGACGGCGAACTGCTCATGCTGGAGAGCGCCGACCATGTGGCCCCCAGCCCGCTGTTCGACGACATCATGTACAACGTCGCGATCGCCGACGTCGACCACTTCCGCAGCTGGTCGCCGCGGGTAGCGCGAATCACCGGCTCGATCGCCGCCGTGCTGATCATGCTCGCCGGCTGTACCGGACTGCTGGCCGCACCGGATGCCATGTCCGGGTACATAACCGGCTCGATCGCCGCGGCGGTCACCATTCTGCTGGTCGTGGCCGGCACCGTGATGAGCCGCATGTACGGCGACACCACTTCCGCGCTGGTCCTGGGCGGCTGCGCGCTGCCGAGCGCGTTCGCCGCCGGGATGCTGATCGTGCCGGACCACTACGGCTGGGCGAATCTACTGCTCGGCTCGGTGTTGTTCGGCGCGACCGCGGTCCTGGCCTGGCGGGTCAGCGGCGTCGGACTGGCGTTGTTCATCGGCGCCACAATGGTTTCCGTCTTCGCGATACCGGCGGCACTGGTGGGGTTGCTCACCTCGCAGCCGGTCAAGGCGATCGGCGCCGTCGCCGCCGCGCTCGCCCTGGGCGGGCTGTCGCTGGCGCCGCGGGTGTCGATGATCCTGGCGAAGTTGCCGCTGCCGCCGGTGCCGTCGCCCGGCACACCGATCGATCCGACCGAAGACGATCCCGACGACCATCGCGCGCTGCCGACCATGGATGTGCTGCGCACGAAATCCGAACGCGCACGGATGTATCTGGCCGGTCTGGTCGGCGCCACCACACTCGTCACCGTGGTGGGCGCGCTGACCTCCACCGATCCGACCGCGAACAGCCCGTTCTGGCCCGGAATCGCACTCGCGCTGGTCTGCGCGGTGGTGCTGATGTTCCGCAGCCGAACCTATGTCAGTGCCGAACTGGCGGTGGTGCTTCTGGTCGGCGGCGCGGCGATTCTGCTGATCATGACGGTCGGCGCCGCCTTCGTGGTGGAACAACCGCTCGCGATCTTCGGCGCGGCGATGGCGATGTTGATCGCCGCCCTGGTGCTGGGCACGGTGGTCCCGAATCAGCAGGCGACCCCGCCGATGCGGCGCGCGGTGGAGTTGCTGGAGTACGCCTTCGTGGCGGCGGTGCTGCCGCTGGTGTTCTGGGTGGCCGAGCTCTACACGCTCGTTCGATCCCTCTGAGCCCCGCATGAATCCGAAAATGTTCGGGCAGCGCGTTGTTCGCATTGTGGCGGTTGCGGCGGTGGTGGGATTGAGCGCGTCGGTGGGGGCTGGCACTGCGGGGGCGGATCGGCCGCCGCCGATTGTTCCGGGGTTGATGCCGGACGGGCCCTCGATGGGGCCGCGGGACGAAACCGAACAAGCCAGCAATACGCCCTGCGCCAGTACCCAGACGGGAGGCGACGGGCCAGCGGTCCCCGATGCACAGCGCGCTCTCGGTATCGACAAGGCGTGGCAGTTTTCCAGGGGTGCGGGACAACTGGTCGCTGTCATCAATACCGGTGTCGCGCCCAATCCTCGGCTCCCCGGCTTGATCGCCGGCGGCGATTACGTCTCCCACTCCGACGGCACCGAAGACTGCGATGCACACGGAACCTTTGTTGCCGGGATCATCGCGGCGAGTCAGGTCCCCGGACAAGGGTTCGCTGGTATCGCTCCCGACGCTCGCATTCTCAGCATTCGCCAGTCCTCATCGCTCTTTCAAAAGAAGGGCAGGAGTCTCCAGAAGGCTCCTGACGAGATGCCTGACGCCTATGGCAGCACGACCACACTCGCGTGGGCAATCAGGCACGCGGTGGACATGCACGCCACCGTCATCAACATGTCGCTGACGGCCTGTAAAGCAGTATCCGAGCCGCTGGATGATCGCGCGTTGGGTGCCGCCGTACAATATGCCGCCGAACACGATGTCGTCGTCGTCGCGGCCGCCGGTAATACCGACAAGGACTGCAAGAACGCAAAGAATCCGGTGTTCGACCCATTGGATCCGACAGCTGATCCGTGGAGCAAGATCGATTTCAACGTCACACCTGCCCGCTACGACGATTACGTATTGTCCGTCGGCTCGGTCGATTCGAATGGTCAAGCATCGAAGTTCACCGTCCCCGGCCCGTGGCTGGGCGTCGCCGCGCCGGGGGAGAATCTCATCTCGCTCGACCCGCATTTCAACGACGCACAGAGCAAGGGCACCGCAACCGCCAAAGTCGACGCCCAGGGGCACGCTGAACCGATCACCGGAACGAGTTTCGCATCCCCATATGTCACAGGCTTGGCAGCCCTGGTGCGCTCCCGCTTCCCGCAACTCAGCGCACCCGAGGTCATCAAACGTATCGAGGCCACCGCGCACGCACCCGCCGAGGGCTGGAACCCCTATATCGGCTACGGGATCATCGACCCGGTGGCCGCGCTGACCGATCAGGTTCCCGCCCAACTCCCGCCGAAGGCCCAGTACCCGGTCAAGTCCCGTCAGCTCCCGGTCCCTGTGACCCCATCGCCCCCCGATCACACCGCACGGAATGTGGCGTTGATCGGATCCATCGGCACCGGGGTTTTAGTCGTGCTTGGAATTCTCGTTTCTTTCCCGCTGCGCCGGAAATTCAGCAGAAACGAATGAAGCAGGAACGCTGATGTCTCGGAAGCAAAATTGCTTCCGGGACATCAGCGTTCTATAGCCCCAAACCATAAGGCCACGAACTCGACCAATGGTCAGTAGTACGTACCGGAAATCAATGACCATCCGAGAGGGTTGCAGCAAAAAAACACCCCCATAAGTCTCGACTGAGCGGACTATTCTGGTCGTCCAACAAATTCCGAGCGGCTAGCGTCGCCGCTTCGGCGGCTCCTTCGGGACGTCACCATCCCCTTGGCCTCTGGAATCAATGACTCCCAGCGCCGCGTTGTTCTCCCGCGCCTCGTCGTCCACTTCCTCTATCCGGTAACGGATTCGGCGGATGCTGTCGGCGTGATCGCCGGCGATCTTCTCCATGTTCTCGGCCCAGTTCATGCGCGCTGTACCTCCGGTTCAGGCTCCTGTGGTTTCTCGTCGGCGGCGTCCGGGAGTGGCCCGGCTACCGGCAGTTCCGGGCCAGGATCTTCGGTGTGCGGCTGGGTGCGGCCGATGTCGGCGGGGTCGACGAACTCGGGTCCGTCCTCGCGGACCGGGGCGGTGTACTGGATCTTCGGCCGGTGTTCCGCCTCGTTTTCCGAGCGGGCGGGCGAACCGTGCCCCCCACCGAGGAATCCACTGGGCGACATCGCCGACGATGCGTTCGGGTTGGTGGCGGCGGCGGGTGAATACAGGGTCTGCGCGGCCGGCTGGGGGTTGGCCGCGCCGGGAATCGCCTTTCCGTCGTTGCTGAGCGGAACGTTGCCCTGCGGTGCAGGGTTCTGTGGTGATGTGCCGGTGGGGTGACCGGCCCCTTCCGTCGGTGCGCCCGCGCCCGCCGTTTTGTCCTGTGCCGGTGGAGTGTTCGGCGCACCGTGCTCCTGTGGGCCACTCGGGTTGTTGTTGCCCGGCTGTGCCGGGTTCGCCGGCTGTTCGGCCGCGCCCGGATGTGTGTGGTGGTCGACGAGCTTGTCGATCTTCTCCGCGGCGTCCACGCCCTCCTTCACCAGACCGGTGACCCCCTCGGTGCCGACGACGGACTTGAATGCCTCGCCGAAGTCCTTGGCCGTCTCCCCCACGGCCTTCAGCGGGTCACCGAGGTGCGTCAGAATATCGGGAACCTTGCCGGTGATCTGACTCGCTGATGTCAATACATTGGAGATATCGCCCGGCCGCCATTCACCCGCCTTACCCATATCGGTGGTGGAGGCCGGCTTGGGAGCGGGGGTATCGGCCGGGTTGGGCTGGGCCGAGTTGGGCTGGGCGGAATTCGGCTGAGCCGAGTTGGGCAAGGTAGCCGCAATGGGACTCGCCTGACTCGGCGGCGTATCGCCGGTCAGTGCCGATACCGGGCTGACCGTCGGCTTCCCGGTGGAAGGATCCACCGTATCCGCAGCAGGCACATCCGCGGCAGCCGGTGTGATAGTCGTCAGCGACGCCGGTGTCACGGTGGGCAGACCGCTGAACAATGCCTGCATGTTCCCCGGCTGCCCGGAATCCAGACTGGTGCTCGCGGAAGGTTGCCCATCCGGCCCCTTGTAGGGCGAGGTCCCGAGGCTCTCCAGCGCCTTGCCCAGCTGGTCGTACACACCGGTCACCGCCGTATGGGTGGCGTCGGTCAACCCCGTGAACGCTGCGATCTTCCCGTCCAGCGCGGGGACGAATACCCGGTCCAGCCAGTTCTTCGCATAGGTGGCGGGCTCATCGGCCGCGCCGATTTCCGGAAGGATGTCGCGGACCTTGGTGCGTTGTTCGTCGACATCGGACGCGCCACCGAAATCGCTTCGCGCATAGGCGATGACCTTGTCGATCTGGTCGGCCGATTTTCCCGCCAGCGTGGTGGCGGTGGCGAAATCGGTGCGGACGGCATCCGCCTTGGTGCGTACCACATTCTCCAGCTGCTCGGCGGCGGTCGACAACGCCTGGGCGATACCGCTGAGGTTGTCGTGTTCCTTGCCGACGTCGCCGCTCACCCGCTGCACCATCTGGGCGGCATTGTCCGCGGCCGGCGAATCGCTCCACCGCGAGGGAAGTTCGCCCAGACGGAGCTGCTGAATCCGGATGGCGTCGCCGATATTGCCGTTGACCTCCTGAGTGATCGTTGTGCCGACGGTGCGCAGCGGCTCGACATCCATCCCACGTTGCTGGTCGTAACGTGTGGTCAGCGCGGTCTCATCACCACCGGCGGGATTCGCACCGGTCCAAGTCCTATACCTCGGGATGAATGTGCTGAAGAAGTTCAAGCCGTCTTTACCCGAATCGAGCAGTCTGTCGATCCCCGTGCTCGACGAGTCCCCGTGCCTCATATGCTCACGCTGTTCTGCGCGAGGGCCGCGGCCGACCCCAGGTCGATCCGGCCGTTTGTGGTGGCAGCCTGCCCGAGCACCATGCCGGTGTCGTTGACGCAGTTGGCCCACATGAACATCCGCGTCCGCAGGCCCTCCAGGCCGCTGATGACGCGCTCACCCTGAGTGCTGTAGTCGTGGCCCGCGTCGGCGGCCGTGAAGCCTTCGACGGAGCCGGACAGTGTGAGGACGCTCTGGTTCAGTTCGGTTGCCGATTGCTGCAAATTTGTCGAAATAGCCTGCACCGCAGGCACATCCATGATCATCTTTCCCCCTACGACGGGTCGATCGCATGTGATTTATCAACCCGGCTACCCGATATGATTTCGAACGCTGAATATCGTATGAGTGTGGACTTGCAATTTCCATAACACTTTCCATCTCCGTCACGAAACCGCCCGATCAATGCCTCGATAGGGGGGCCTGCAGGAGATAGGGGTCTCGATAGGTACCGGCACCGGATATCAGCTGCTCGTGGGTACCGTGTTCGACAATGCGTCCTTGATTCAGCACATAGATACGGTCGGCGAAGCGAATCCCGGCCAGCCGATGGGTAATAATCACGACCGCACGACCCGCTGCATGTTCGCGGATGGTGTCGAACAGCGATCTCTCCATCCTGGCATCCAGCGCAGCGGTCGGCTCGTCGAAGATGAGCAGTCGCGAATTGTGGTAAAGACCGCGCGCCAGGGGAATTCGCTGCTACTGCCCGCCCGATAGATCGGTTCCATCCGCAAAGGAAGGATCCAGTACGGTATCGAAACCGCGGCACAAGCGCTCGCCCACGCGATCTATGCTGGTCGCGGCGGCGACCTGCGCCAGGTGCCGGCGTCGTCGGCCGCTTCGCCTACCGTGATGTTGTCCTGCAACGACAGCGGCCAGCGAGTGAAATCCTGTGCAACCACCGCGATATGCCGGCGCAACCGTTGCAGATCGAGGCTGTCGACCGGTATGCCGCCGTAGCTGACCAGCCCGCTCTGCGGCCGGTACAGCCCGGCGATCACCCTGGCGAGTGTGGACTTTCCCGCACCGTTCTCCCCGACCAACGCGATGACCTCCCCGGGGGCCACATCGAGCGTGACATCGCTGACCCCCGGCCGGGTGGCCGAGGGGTAGGCGAACGTGACATTGCGCAACGCAACGCGATTCGCGGCAGCGGGCGGTGTCCGACCGCCATGCCGCTCGCGCCAGCCGTCGGCATCATCGCCGGACTCCAGTCGTGCCGAAATACGATCATCTGCACGGTCCACCAGCACATTCCCGAACAGGATGCTGTCCGAGACGATCCGCTCGGCGTCGGGCACAGTCATTTCTCCTCCTTCTCGATACGACGAGCCGAAACCGCCTGCGGTTCCATCGAATTCCCTTTGATTGTGGAGTACGCATCGATGCGCGGACCGCGGATCCGGTGGCAGGCTGGTCGGCGCGGCGCCCATTTGTCCGGTATGGGCGATATAACGAGGTCAATCCGCCCAAGATCGACACGGACGCCCACCGCATGACTCAATATCTCTGACAGCGGAGGCGGTCGGACCTCCGCCGCCAGACCTCCGAGGGCAGGAACCGCTATGGCAGTAGCCGGCAAACAACGTCTCACGCCGGATCAACGGAATTCGTTCATCGCCGCTCAGCTGGGCTGGACGATGGACGCCTTCGACTTCTTTCTCGTCGTCTTCGTCTACGCCGATATCGCCGTCACCTTCGATATGCCGAAGTCCGACGTCGCCTTCATCACCACAGCGACACTGATCATGCGACCGGTGGGCGCGATGCTGTTCGGCGTCTGGGCCGACCGGGTCGGCCGCCGCATTCCGCTGATGGTGAATGTCGCCTTCTATTCCGTGGCCGGATTCCTCTGCGCCTTCGCACCGAATTTCACTGTGCTGCTGATACTTCGGCTGTTGTACGGCATCGGCATGGGCGGCGAATGGGGACTCGGCGCGGCACTGGCGATGGAGAAGATCCCCGCCGAGCGACGCGGCTTCTTCTCCGGTCTGCTGCAGGAGGGGTACTCGTTCGGATATCTGCTCGCCTCGCTGGCGTCCCTGCTCGCGATGAACTGGCTCGGGCTGTCCTGGCGCTGGCTGTTCGCGCTATCGGTGATTCCGGCGCTGATCATCCTGGTCATCCGCACCCGGGTGGGTGAATCGGAAGCATGGGAGAGCAGCCGCGAACATATGCGGCTCACCCAGACGTCGCTGCGCGATGTGCTCATGAATCCGGTGGTCATTCGCCGCTTCGCCTATCTGGTATTGCTGATGACCGCGTTCAACTGGATGAGCCACGGCACCCAGGACATCTATCCGACCTTCCTGTCCGCGGTCGACAACGGCGGCGCCGGATTGTCCTCGGCGACCGCGAAATGGATTGCGGTGGTGTACAACATCGGTGCCATCATCGGTGGCCTGGTGTTCGGCAGCCTGTCGCAGAAGTACGGCCGTCGCTACACCATCATCTTCTGTGCCCTGCTGGGGCTGCCGATCGTCCCGCTGTTCGCGTATTCCACGACCGCCGGAATGCTGTGCCTGGGCTCGTTCCTCATGCAGCTGTTCGTCCAGGGCGCCTGGGGTGTGATCCCGGCCCATCTCACCGAACTGTCACCGGATTCGATCCGCGGCTTCTATCCCGGCGTCACCTATCAGCTCGGTAATCTGCTCGCCTCGCTCAACCTGCCCATCCAGGAGCGCGTCGCCGAGAGTCACGGCTATCCGTTCGCTCTCACCGTCACTATCGTGCCGGTCCTGGTGGTCGTGGTGTTCCTGACTCTGATCGGCAAGGAGGCCAAGGGGATTCGGTTCGGCACCGATGCGAGCGCCCTACCCGAAGTGCGGTCCCGGCCGTGAGCCGGGGCCGCTAGTTCGGGGTCTGCTGCTGGGCGGACTGGTCCTGTTTGGACTGCACGAGTTGTTTGGCCGGCGCCGGGTCCGGGGCCACACCGTCGTGGGCGACCATCGCCTCCTGACGGCCGAGCGCCGGACCAGCGGCGAGCAGGCCCACGATCTGGTCCGGAGCGAGTTCGGGTTTGGCCTTCTGCGCGTCCATCCCCAGGGCCTTCTGCGCCTTGTCGTCCTTGATGCCATAGCGCACACCGGTGTCGGCGATGAAGAACATGCTGTCGCGGCGCTGGCTGTCCGGCTCGATTCCCGTGGTCTGCACGAAGAATCCGGAACCGGGGGTGGAGTAGAAGGCGTCGACGTTCTGACCGGAACCGTCGGCCTGGGCCAGCGGCGTGGTCTGAGAGCTGTCGGGAATCGGCAGTGAATAGCCGGTGATCACAGCCAAGTCCGCGCGTCTACTGCCATCGGCCTTGTCCCCCGCGCCCGCGACCGGCTTCCAGGACATACACGCGATCGGCTGATCCTTGGCCTCGACGATCGTCGGCGCCTTCGCCGGATACTGCTGCACCGGAAGCTCATTCGACACATCGGGCCCCACGGCCTGGGACTGGTCGATCTCCGGATTGCCGGCGGCGGTGAAGTTCGAGTTGCGGATGATGTCGGCGGTCAGCGAGGAGATCGGCTGCAAGCCGGTGCGCAGCACCACGTAGAACTGATCCTTGGTGGCGACGTGCACCACATCGCCGATGCGATGGTTGTTCAGCAAATACGTCGGCATACCACCGGGATCCACGATCTTGGGCGGCTCGATCGGCAGCACTTCCGGAATGGCGTTGAGCAGACCGGAGCTGATCGGCCGCGGCGTCTTGCCGCGAATCCCGAGCGCCTCGGTGACCTTCGGATCGTTCATATCGACGCGCGCGCGCTGATTGTTGTAGACGAGATAGGCCGCGTCCCGTCCCTGAACCAGCAGCGCGGAATTGCCGCCCAGCTTGCCGGCTCTACTGCCCAGCACCGGATTTCCGGCGACCACCGTGGTGGTCAGGTCCTGACTGCCGTCGTTCTTCAACCCGTCGCAGATCGACCAGGCCCGCCCCTTACCGCTGCTGTCGAAATTCAGCGAGGAGGGTGCGCCCGGTATTCCGATCAGCGCGCCGCGCGGCTTCTTGGCCAGTTCGGATTCCTTGATGGACACCGCCTTCGCGGGTTCACCGACCGCGAGCCGTGCCGAGGACAGATTGAGCGCGGGGTGCACGACACCGTCGATCACGGCGTACACCGCGCCGGAATCCTTGCCGAGCAGGATCTTGTTGTCGCCGATGGCCCCCTGCGGGCGCAGCAGCGCCAGCACACCGCAGCCGGCCAGCGCGACGATACCCAGCACCAGCCCGGCAGCGTATGCGCGCGATTGCGAGCGCATGGGATCGTGCAACATCCGCACATCCCGGCGCACCAGGGCATGCTCCATCCGCCGGACCAGGAAGCGATAACCGCTCACCTGCCAGCGCGTAGTGGGTTTTGAAGGCATGCGTCCTCCCCCGAACAGTGCTCGCGTTCGCTCAACACAGTACAGTTCAGCGGGACTGAAGTTCAGCTCGGCCGTCGACGCCTCGGCCGGCACCGGGTACATGGGGGACGATGATGGCCGAATCCAGTGGGACCGAAAGCCGCCCGCTCCTCGGACGGATCTCGCTACCGAACCTGCTCGCCGCGCAGGTACTGGGTCTGATCGTCGGAACAGCCGTGCTCGTCACGGGCGTTGCGGGCTGGTACGCGCTGGGCGCGGCGATCGTGGCCGGTCTGCTCATCCTGATCCCGATCGGCAAGCGGACCATCGCCTCCTGGATCGCCACGATGTGGCACTACTTCACTCGCCAGGACTACGACCTCGGGGACACGGTCGATTTCCGCGGCCCGGACGGAAGGTCGCTCGGCCTGTATTGGGAGGGCAGCCGGGTCGTCGCCGTCGTCGAGGTGCTGCCGCCCCGGGGCGGGCTGACCCGCATCGACCGAAACACCGTGCACGCGTCGCACCTGCTGCCGCTGCCGGAACTGGCGCAATGCCTGAGCCAGCACGACATCCTGCTGTCCGGCATCGACATCATCAGCCACGGTCACCGCAGTCGCTCGGGCACACCCGCGGGTCCGATCTACGAGTCGCTGCTCGGCCCGCTGCCCGCCACCGCGCACCGAACCGTCTGGCTCGCAATCAGTTTCGACGCGCTGAACTGCCCGGAGGCCACTTCCCGGCGCGGCGGCGGCACCGAGGGCGCGGGCCGGGCGGTCACCATCGCCACCCAGCGCATCGTGCGGGCCCTCGAGGACGCCGATTGCTCGTCACGAGTACTTACCGCTCCGGAGATCCGCCAGGCTGTATGGCAGATCAGCGCCGGTGTCGATCCGCGCGAACTGACCCAGCGCTGGCGCTGCGCCGAGCTGGGCAACGGCGTCAACATCGGCGCCGCGGTCGATCCGACGCAGCTGGGCTCGGATCTGCTGGCACAGCTGTGGGTCGCCCCCTCACGCGGCACCACCGTGACCGTGCGACTGCGGCCGGGTAGCTCGGCGGAGACGGTGAATATCGGCGCCGCCTGGCGGCTCACCGCGCGCGAGCTGCCGGAGAAGACGAAGAGCAAGGGCATGGTGTCGCTGAGCGGCCGCCACCGCCGGAGCTTGCTCGCGCATCTGCCGATCGCCGTCCCGGGAATGGACGACACCGTCCCGATGAGTCAGTATCCGATCGACGTGGTGGGTGTGCTGCATCTACCCTCCTCCGGCTGCGGTCAACTGATCGGTTCGGACGCGGAGGGTAACGGTGTCGCGGTTCGTGTTGTCGGCCAGGGCATTTCGGCGGTCTACGTGGCCGGCGAACTGTATCTGGCACAGCAGCTGGTCTTCCGCGCGCTGGCGGTCGGCGAACGGATCCTGATCCGTACCGACCGCCCGCAGGCCTGGGAACAGCTGGTATCCACCATCGGCAATCCCGAGCGGCTAACCATCGCGATGGAAACCCATCAGAGCGATGCGGGCTTCACCGCCGCCGTGGTCGACGGTGTCCTCGCACCCGCACCGCACGCCGGTGTGACCACGATCTACCTCACCGGTGATCCGATGGGCTGGCCGGCGACCAAGCCGGATATGTCCATCCACCAGCCCGGCGCGATGGGCAACCATGTCGTGATGCGCACCGGCACCGCACAGGTCGATCTGACGCTGGTCTCGATTCCCCGGGAAACCACCTACATCGGCGATCCCCGCGGCCGCCGCCCGGCACCGCAGCAGCAACAGCCGCAGCCCCGCCGGCGACCCGCACCGGCACGCCGCTAGTTCCGTGGAAGATCAGCCCGGATAGGGATCGGTCGCGCGAGCTGCGCGCAAATGCCCTGCCCACCAGGACCATTGCCGTAGCAGACGTTGGGCGGCGTCGATCGCGGCGCCGTCCGCGGTCTCACCGGCGGCGTCGAATTTCCGCTTCGCCTCGTGGAAGCTCACCGTTTCGCGAATCGAGACCATGTGGAGTTCCGCGACCACTTGACGCAGCTGTTCGACGGCCCGCAGGCCGCCCGACAGGCCGCCGTAGCTCACGAATCCGATGGGTTTGGCGCGCCATTCGCGCTTGCACACATCCAGGGCGGTCTTCAGCGCGGCCGGATAGCCGTGGTTGTACTCGGAGGTGACGACGATGAATCCGTCCGCCGCGCCGATTCGCCGCCCGAAGGCCTCGACCGCCGGATCGACCTTCAAGTCCACCGGCAGCGGGGTGTGCGCCAGATCGATGACCCCGATATCGATTCCGCCGGCGGTGCGGGCGGTGCGCAGAAACCAGTCGGCGACCAACGGCGCGAACCGCCCGGGGCGCACGCTGGCCACTATGACCTCGAGTCGCAGCGGATCTTCCATTCGCTGAGCCTAGTCGGCACTCGGCCCCTGTGTGTGCGGCCCGGAGGGCGTCCGGCACGATATTCGTCGGCGACGAGCGAAGGACGGTACGGCGAAACGATCGGGAGGGAACGAAGCGTGATTCTCGGGCACTGGCTGCTGATCGAGACACTCGACGTCCCCGCCACCTGGTCCGTACTCGCTGTCGATACCGCGCCGCGAGGCTGGAAATCGTTGGCCCGCACCGTTCCCGCCCGGCTGATGCCGATCCTCATCGCGGCGGCCGCGACCGGCGAGACCGTGGAGCGGCAGCTGCCGAAATCCCGTCACGCCTGGTCGGGCCACCATGCCGTTGCCGTCGCGCTGCCTGGGCCCGACGACCGGATCCACGCGGTGCAGATGTGGGTGGGGCCGGACCGTCCGCCCCCGCCCCCGCCGGTCGCGACCCAGCTGCTCGATTCCCGCACCCGCGCGACCGAGGTGCGTTCCGTGGCGCTGGGGCCGGCGTTCGATCGGCGGCGCTCGGTGTGGGTCGGCGCCGAATCCTTCGAATACGTCGAACGTTTCGACGATGCCCTCGATCTGGCGGCTACGGTGGCTCGCGCGGTGCCGGGATCTCGCTGGTGCGGTGAGCTGGTCGTGCGCACACCCGACGGTCTGCGCACCCTGATGATGGCCACCCGCAACTCCAGCATCGATCCGAACCTGTGGCGCGGCCTGCTGGCCGATATCACCGACAGTGTTGTGCCCCAGGCCAAGTCATTCGAGGCGGCCACGGTGGACACGCTGGTCAGCCGGAATCCGGGGATGCATCTGGTGGTGATGGACACCGAACGCGTCCGGGTCATCCGGTGGATCAGTCCGCCCGTTCCCGGGCTCGCCTGGTCCGGTGGCACCGATGAACGCGAAATGCCGCATCCCGCCGATCGCGAGCGGATCGCGACCGCGCGCCGCGATATCCGCGCCGGCGCATCGTCGATTTCACTGCCGGGCCTGCGGCTGGCGGCCGTCGACGGCGGCTGGATCACCGTCGACGCCGAGATCTCGCCCCTGCCGCACGGCCCGGACGGCGCCGGTATCCCGCATTTCGCCCTGGCACGGATCGATCTGCGGGATCACTGACGACGCGTCAGGGCAGTTCGAACGGCAGTTTCACACCCTCGTGCACCGTGCAGCGGGCACAGGTCACCTCCTGCTCTACCGCCGCGACCGCACGCCGCACGAGCATCTCGAACGGCACCAGATTCCGCTCGAATTCGGCGAATACCGCGGCGGCGCTGACTCCTTCACCGGCTTCCAGCCCGGCATCCAGATCCGTGACCAGCGCGATTGCGGCGTAACACATTTCGAGTTCACGAGCGAGGACCGTCTCGGGATACCCGGTCATATTCACCAGCTCCCAGCCCTGCCCGGCGAACCAGCGACTCTCGGCGCGGGTGGAGAAACGGGGGCCCTGCACCACGACCATGGTCGCGGCGTCGTGCAGCGGCAGTTCGGAAACCGCGGAACTTATGGCCGCCGAACGCAATTCGGCACAGTAGGGATCGGCGAAGGAGATGTGGATGCCGCCGTTGTCGAAATAGGTCTGCTCCCGGCCCGATGTGCGATCCACCAGCTGATCGGGCACCGCCACCGTGCCGGGCCCCCAATCGGCGCGCAGGCTGCCCACCGCGCACGGCGCGAAGATCCGGCGCACCCCGAGGGAGCGCAACGCCCACATATTGGCCCGGTACGGCACGGTGTGCGGTGAGTACTCGTGTTTGCGCCCGTGGCGCGGCAGGAACGCGACCCGGCGTCCCTCGACCTCACCGACGGTGATCGGCGCACTCGGGGAACCGTAGGGCGTATCGACCTCGAGGGTTGTCGCGTCGTCGCCGAAGAAGTCGTAGAAGCCCGTACCGCCGACGATGGCGAGGGCGGGACTCGAAAAGCTCATGTTCCGATTCTCGCGTACCCCGCCGCACCGAGTGCGGCCGCCTCGACCGCGACGCCGTACCCTGACAACAGTGCCCGGATACTGTACCCTAGGGGGGTATTAGCGAATGGCGCGGGAGTGAGGAACAGCCGGTGACCGAGGATCAGGTCGGACACGACCACGCCAGCCACGGCTACATCACGGCCAAAGACGATTACCTCAAACGGCTGCGCCGCATCGAGGGGCAGGCGCGCGGCCTGCAGCGCATGGTCGAAGAAGAGAAGTACTGCATTGATATCCTCACGCAGGTCTCGGCCATGACCAAGGCGCTGCAAGCTGTCGCGATGGGCCTGCTCGAGGACCACATCAGCCATTGCGTGGTCGATGCCGCGGTACAGGGCGGGCCGGAGGCGGAAGCCAAGATCAAAGAGGCCACCGACGCCATCGCCCGGCTGGTCCGCTCCTGAGTTCGGACGCGTCGCGAGGCATCGCCGGCGCCCGGCCGGAGTCGTGCGGATCCGGTCGTCGACCCGAATCTCCGACCCCGACCGGGCAGTCGGTCACACGCGTGCGGCCAGCACGGGGGCCAGTGCGCGCAGCACCCCGATATGGTCCTCGTCGGTGACCTGGATGGCGATCTGATCCGCACCCGCCTTCAGATGTTCGACCAGCGCGTCGGCGATCTGATCGGCGGTACCGTGCAGGGCCAGCGCGTCGATCAGCCGATCACTACCGGGCGGGGTCAGATCTTCGTCGGAGAAGCCCAGTCGGCGCAGATTCGCGACGTAGTTCTGCAGGTTCAGGTAGAACTCGGTGCGCGGGCGAGCGGTCAGCCGCGCCTGGACCGGATCGGCACTGAACGAGATCTTGTGTTCGGGTACGAGTAGCGCATCCGGGCCGAGGATTTCGCGGGCCTGCCGGGTGTGCTCGGCGGTCACCAGATACGGCAGGGCACCGGCAGTACGGTCGGCCGACAATTTCAACACCCGCGGGCCGAGGGCCGCCAACGCGAGTTGCCGCTTCGGAACGCCATTGGCGTCGAGGACGTCGACGTACTCCACGAGCGCGTCGTATGGCTTGCGGAAATCCGAATCCTGCTCGGGGTGACCGGCTCCGAAACCGAGGATGAACCGCCCCGGAAACCGCTGGTCGATACGATGGAAAGACTCCGCCACCTGCGCGGCCGGCGCCGACCAGATATTGACGATGCTCGTTCCGACCGTCAGATTCTCGGTCTCGTCCAGTAGCGATTCCACCGCCGGCAACTCCGCGGGCGGCGATCCCCCGAGCCAGAGGGTGCTGTACCCCAGCGTCTCCAGCTCCCTGGCCTGCCCGGGCTCGAATCCGGCGTAGTACCGCCAGACACCGAATTTTCCGATTCCCGTGTTGCGCGCACGTTCAGTCATACCCGGTGCGAACTCTGCCCCGGTCCGGACTATTCCGAGAAACGGGAAGACACGTGGCTGCCCACACTGATCGCCGGCATCGGCACAGCCGCCGTGAACGATCCCGGGCGTGTGCACGCGGCAGGCCCGGCACCAGTCCTGGGCACCGACCGGCCCGGAGTCAGTCGCCGCAACACCCTTCCGGACGCGGAACCGTTCGCCTCTCGCGGGTTTCCGCATTCCGCGCGGCCAGGTCCGCGTCGGCGGGGTAGTCGACGGCTGTCAGGCTGAGGCCGTGCGCGGGGGCGACGGCCACCGCACTGGATCGCTCACGTTGCGCGAGAAGGGATTCCATCCATTCGGGGGTGCGACGCCCCTCCCCCACGGCCAGGACCGCGCCGACCAGGCTGCGGACCATGGACCAGCAGAAGGCGTCGGCGCTCACGTAGGCGGTGAGCATATGGGCCGCACCGCCCGCCGAGCCATCGGCAGCCGCCCTCTCGAAGGTATTCGATCGGACTCGTGACCCACTCGAAACGCTGCAGTTCCCGCACCGTCGTGGCCCCTTCACGGCGGCGGCAGAACGCAGCGAAATCGTGCAGGCCCAACAGCTTTCGCGATGCCTCGCGCATGGCGTCGATATCGACGCCCGGACGGCAGGCGACCACGCTGCGGGCCAGCAGGGGCGGTGCGCCGTAGGGGGCGGTGGTCAGCCGGTAAGCGTAGTGGCGGCGGATCGCCGAGAAGCGAGCATCGAATTCCGGTGGTGCCGTGCGGATTCCGGTGACACGCACATCCTTGGGCAGGAAGCGCGCCAGCCGGTGCAGGAGCTTGTCGTAGTCGGGACCGGCGGCGGTGTCGAAGTGGGCGACTTGACCTTCGGCGTGCACTCCGGCATCGGTGCGGCCTGCCACCGTCAGCTGGATCGGCTCGCGCAGAACCTTACCGAGCGACTCCTCGAGGACACCCTGCACGGTACGCATGCCGGGCTGCCGGGCCCAGCCGGTGAAGTCGGTGCCGTCGTAGGCGATATCGAGCCGTACTCGAACCGCAACCGAGGTCGCCTCCGGATCCTCCACGGTCACAGCAATCTCCTGGCTAACATGAGAGAAGCCCGCCGACCCGGAGGGGACGGCGGGCTCTCTCGTGAATTCCCGACGCAGGTGAGCATGATGTCCCCGCACGCGGCGGGGATCAGCTCATTCCGCCTTGTCTTCGGCGGGAGCCTCAGCGGACTCCGCGGCCTCGTCGGCTTTCGCCTCGACAGCCTCGGTGGCCTCTTCGGCCTTCGGCTCGGCGACCTCGGTCTTGGCCTGCTGGGCGGCAACCCGGCGAGCGCGATCGGCCTCGTTGGTCACGGTCTTCTCCCGGACCAGCTCGATGATCGCCATCGGCGCGTTGTCACCCTTGCGGGGGATGGTCTTGATGATGCGGGTGTACCCACCATCACGACCCTCGAACGACGGCCCGATGTTCGCGAAGAGCTCGTGCAGGACATCCTTGTTGCGGATGACCTTGAGCACCTCGCGGCGGTCGGCCAGCGTGCCGGCCTTGGCCTTGGTGACAAGCTTCTCGGCATAGGGGCGCAGCGCCTTGGCCTTGGCCTCGGTGGTCGTGATCCGACCGTGCTCGAAGAGCGCCGTGGCCAGATTGGCGAAGATCGCCTTCTGGTGCGACGCCGACCCGCCGAAGCGAGCACCCTTCTTGGGCTTGGGCATTGGTTGTTCTCCTGTGTCTATTCCGGCGCTCTCGGGGCCCTTCGTGGTTACGCCTTCGCTGCCGCCTACGGGCCCGTCGTTCGCGCCGGGTGGGAAGGCCGAACGGGGCTGTGCCCCGAAGGCCTAGAGCTGTTCGGTCTCGGCGTAGTCCTGCTCGCCGTTGTCTGCATCACTGAAGGAGCCGCTGTCGCTCCAGGTTCCGGTGGCGGCGTCGTAACCGACGACGCTGGACGGATCGAAGGAGGCCGGGCTGTCCTTCAACGACAGGCCGAGCGAATGCAGCTTGACCTTCACCTCGTCGATGGACTTCTGGCCGAAGTTACGGATATCCAGCAGATCCGACTCGGTACGCGCAACCAGCTCACCGACGGTGTGCACACCCTCGCGCTTGAGGCAGTTGTACGAGCGCACGGTGAGGTCCAGGTCCTCGATCGGCAGCGCGAACGAGGCGATGTGATCCGCCTCGGCCGGGCTCGGCCCGATCTCGATACCCTCGGCCTCCACGTTCAGCTCGCGCGCCAGGCCGAAGAGCTCGACCAGGGTCTTACCGGCCGACGCCAGCGCATCCCGCGGGGAGATCGAGTTCTTGGTCTCGACATCCAGGATGAGCCGGTCGAAGTCGGTGCGCTGCTCGACACGGGTGGCCTCGACCTTGTAGGTCACCTTCAGCACCGGCGAGTAGATCGAATCCACCGGGATCCGGCCGATTTCCGCACCCGACGCCTTGTTCTGCACGGCGGGGACGTAACCGCGACCGCGCTCGACGACGAGCTCGATCTCCAGCTTGCCCTTGTCGTTCAGGGTGGCGATGTGCATATCCGGGTTGTGCACAGTCACACCGGCCGGCGGGACGATGTCACCGGCTGTGACGGTGCCCGGGCCCTGCTTGCGCACGTACATGGTGACCGGCTCGTCCTCTTCGGACGACACGACCAGGCCCTTGAGGTTCAGGATGATGTCGGTGACATCTTCTTTCACACCCGGGACGGTGGTGAACTCGTGCAGCACGCCGTCGATGCGGATGCTGGTCACCGCGGCCCCCGGAATCGAGGACAGCAGGGTACGGCGCAGCGAATTGCCGAGGGTGTAACCGAAGCCCGGCTCGAGGGGTTCGATGGTGAACTTCGAGCGGTTCTCGGCCAATACCTCTTCGGCCAGTGTGGGTCGCTGTGAAATCAGCATGAGGATCTCCTCCTTCAGGGGCGCCCGCTATTTGACGCCCACGAACTGGGGTGTGGGTGAGCATGCCGGGCACGCTCACCCACCAGCAGCACGAACGGCTTACTTCGAGTAGTACTCGACGATGAGCTGTTCGTTCAGCGGCACATTGATCTGCGCGCGTTCCGGGAGCTGGTGGACCAGGATCCGCAGCCGGTTCGGAACAACCTGCAGCCAGCCCACATTCGGGCGGTCGCCGATGGTCTCGCGAGCAACCTGGAACGGCAGCGTCGGCAGCGACTTCTCCTTGACATTGATGATGTCGTACTGGGAGACCTGGAAGCTGGGGACGTTGACCTTGCGGTTGTTCACGGTGAAGTGACCGTGTGAGACCAGCTGACGCGCCTGGCGGCGGGTACGGGCCAGACCGGCGCGGTACACGACGTTGTCCAGCCGGGTCTCGAGCAGACGCAGCAGGTTGTCGCCGGTCTTGCCCTTCTGCCGGTTGGCTTCCTTGTAGTACCGGCTGAACTGCTTCTCCATGATGCCGTAGGTGAAGCGCGCCTTCTGCTTCTCCTGCAGCTGGAGCAGGTACTCGCTCTCCTTGATCCGCGCGCGGCCGTGCTGGCCGGGCGGGTAGGGACGACGCTCGAACGCCTGGTCGCCTCCGACGAGGTCGACACGCAGACGACGCGACTTGCGGGTGATGGGGCCTGTATAACGAGCCATTTTTCGCTAAATCCTTTCCCGCTAGACGCGACGCCGCTTGGGCGGACGGCAGCCGTTGTGCGGCTGCGGGGTGACGTCGGAGATCGTGCCCACCTCGAGGCCGGTGGCCTGCAGCGAGCGGATCGCGGTCTCACGGCCCGAACCCGGGCCCTTGACGAACACGTCGACCTTCTTGACGCCGTTCTCCTGCGCCTTGCGGGCAGCGTTCTCGGCAGCGAGCTGCGCGGCGAACGGGGTCGACTTGCGCGAACCCTTGAATCCGACGTGACCCGACGACGCCCAGGCAATGACGTTGCCCTCGGGATCGGTGATCGAGACGATCGTGTTGTTGAACGTGGACTTGATGTGCGCGTGGCCGTGGGGGACGTTCTTCTTATCCCGGCGACGCGCCTTCTGGGACTTCTTGGGGCCCGAGGCCCGACTCTTAGGAGGCATTCAGCTATCCCTACTTCTTCTTGCCGGCGACGGTCTTCTTCGGACCCTTGCGCGTGCGCGCATTGGTCTTGGTCCGCTGTCCGCGCACCGGCAGGTGGCGGCGATGGCGGATGCCCTGGTAGCAGCCGATCTCGATCTTGCGGCGGATGTCGGCCTGCACCTCGCGGCGCAGGTCACCTTCGACCTTGAGGTCCGACGCCTCGATGTAATCGCGCAACCGGGTGACGTCGTCGTCGCTGAGATCCTTCGAACGCAGGTCCGGGCTGACGCCGGTGGCGGCGAGGATCTCGTGGGAGCGGGTGCGCCCGATCCCGAAAATGTAGGTCAGTGCGATCTCCATGCGCTTTTCGCGCGGGAGATCGACGCCCATCAGACGTGCCATGTGGCAGTTCCTTAATTGTTGCGGAGGTCTGCTCCCTGTCCGTCCCCTCGAATGGGGCCCCGGCCTCCGTTCCGGGGGTAGGTCGCTCGTCCGCCCGGGAGTTCGTTTCCGAACCGCGGGCTCGCCGACGGGCGACTGGCGCTGGGAGGTCTTCTTTGATGTGCCAATCCGAACTGCGTTCGGTGCTTGGCTGGTGAACCCCTGCGTCGGGGTACAGCCCAGGGATCAGCCCTGGCGCTGCTTGTGACGCAGGTTGTCGCAGATCACCATGACCCGGCCGTTACGCCGGATCACCTTGCACTTCTCGCAGATCTTCTTGACGCTCGGCTGAACCTTCACGTCCGTCCAATCTGGTTGTGGTTCACGCACTGGGCGAGAACACAGGTGTTCCCCGGTCGTACGACCGGGGAAGTCTTTTGTCGCAGATCCCGGGGTCGAAACCCCGAATCTGTCCGAAGTTCGGAGGCAGAGAATCCGAACTCCCTTCCGGGGGACGTGCCCCGGAAACTCACTTGTAGCGGTAGACGATGCGACCGCGCGACAGGTCGTAGGGCGAGAGCTCCACGACCACACGGTCCTCGGGCAGGATGCGAATGTAGTGCTGACGCATCTTGCCGCTGATGTGTGCGAGAACCTTGTGACCGTTCTCCAGCTCGATGCGGAACATCGCATTGGGGAGCGGCTCGATAACTCGACCCTCGACCTCGATGGCCCCGTCCTTCTTCGCCATATCCTCCGCGATCCCGCTTACGTTGAAACCCTGCGTGGCCTCAACTCTTCGGTCCTCAATGAAAGGGCACATCCGGACATGCGCAGACGTCGGGTAGATGCACCGCCGACCAAGCGTACCCGCGTGCCACGATCCGTCCAAATGCGCCCCTTGCGGCCTGGTTCCGGCGGGCTTACTATGCCGCCCGTCACAAGCGCGGCGACGGTGCTCCGAGTTCAGGCACTGATCGCTGTTGCCGGCGACCACCCGGTACATTGATCGACTGAACGGCGGGCCGGCCCGGTCACTCATCGGGATGCGAGCGGACCGCGTCCGGTCAGCGGCCCCCACATCACGATCAATCCGATCATCACCACGAGCGCGATTGTGATCACCGTGAACACCGCGCCCGGTCCCTGGTTGTTCAGCAGCGGCAGCAGCAGGAACGGCAGAATCGCGGTGCTGAGTTTCGACAGTGAGTAGGTGGTACCGGAGGCCGTACCGCGCACGGTCGTGGGGAACGACTCGGGCAGATAGGTGTGCAACGCGTTGGAGAAGACGTTGCTGGACAGGGTGAACAGGCCGCCGGACAGCAGGATCAGCGGGACGCTGGTCGCGAATCCGAAGATCAGGCCGAAGATCGCCATCGAGCTCGCAGAGGCAAGCACCAGATATTTGCGCTCGATCCGCTCGATCAGCGGGATCGACAGCATCGAACCGAGTGGATAGCCCAGATAGGTGATGGTCAGATACCCCAGTGAGTTCACCACCGTGAACCCCTTGTGCTGCAGCACCAGCACCGCGAGCGTTCCGAATCCGTAGTAGCCGAAGACCTGCAGGATCATCACCGCGGAGAACAGCAGTGTGCGGCCGCGATTGGGACCACGCAGGATATCGAGGAAGGAGACCTTCGGCGGTGCCGCTGTCTCGTCGGCCGGAAGCCCGGCCACCCGGTCGCGGGCCGGGGCCGCGGGCGCGTTCGCCGTGGCACGGACCTCGGCGTCCAACGGCCCGGTGATCCCGCGATGCTGCGCTTCCCACTGCGGCGATTCGGGCATGTGGCGGCGGGCGACGAAGACCAGCGCGGCCCCGAGACCACCGAATACGAACAGCCAGCGCCAGCCGTCGGTGCCGAACGGCTCCAGCGGAACCAGCCAGCGAGCGAGGAATCCCACAGTCGGTACCGCGCAGAAGCCGATGGTGTAGGCGATGGCGATCATCCGGCCGCGGACCTGCGGCGGCATCACTTCGGACAGATAGGTGTCGGAGACCGTCATCTCCGCGCCGATCCCCAGACCCGCCAGCGCCCGGGTCGCCATCAGGAACCAGACGTTCGGGCTGAACGCGCCGAGCAGTGTGAAGCCCGCGTACATGCCGATATTGATCATGAACATGCGGCGACGGCCGAACACGTCCGACAGGCGGCCGATGACCAGCGCGCCGAGGAATTGGCCGATGAACGCCGAGGCGAGAATTCCGCTCAGCTGATAGGTCGACAGGTCCAGCTGTTGTTTCAGGACACCGGTGATGGTCCCGGCCAGGAACAGTTCGTACAGATCGAAGAACAGGCCCATGCCGACCAGGGCGACGAGTTTGCGATGCACGGGCCGGACGGGCAGTTCGTCCAGCCGGGGTCCGCCGTCCGCGGTGACTGCCATCTCGAAACGCTCCCGACCTCGCAACCGAAGGGCAATCGCGGCGTCCGGGCGGTCCGCGATGTATCGGTCGACCGTTTTCCCGGCGGAGGGTAGGACGCCCGTCGCGGTCGATGGCCCTCGCGTAAACTACCGGCTGTCCGGAAAATCGGTAACGCAGATCCCAGGGGGACGCCCGTGAGCGTGCGCAGCGAGCGAATTGTGGACGCAGCGCCCTCGAACCCGATCACCAGCCTCGGCGAGGCTCCGATCATCAGCCTCGGCGAGGCACTGCAGTGAGTCGTAACAACAACGATCTCCCGATGCTGCCTCCGTGGCTGTCGGAGAGCGAGGTCACCACCACCGGCTACGAGGCTCCGGTCCAGAACCTGCCGCACGAGGAATACATCCCCGAAGACGGCGTTGCGCGGCGGTTGTTCTCCCGCAAGACCGACGATCGCGGCGAACCCGATAAGAAGAAGCGCAAGTCCCGGCGCAGGGACAAAACCGAGGACACACCGAGCCCCGCCGAATCGGCACCGTCGTGGGGACCGCCGGAATCGGCCGCGCCGCGCGACGAACCGCCCGCGCCCCGGCCGGACGCACCGCACAACGGCGTTCACAGCACCGGCCCGATGGGGTGGCAGCAGCCGGAGTCCTATGGCCCGGACGGCTCCGCCGCGGAGTACCGCCCGGCACCGCCACAGCAGTTCGCGCAGCCGCCGGCGCCGGAACAGACCTACCTGCCCGGCCATCCGCAGCCGCCGGCATACACTCCCCCACCGGCTCCGATGCGACCCGCGGACCACATGCCACCGGCCACCGGACCGGTACCGACGCAGCCGCGTACGGGTGTGCCGCAGCCATCCGCAGCGTCACGGCTGCCGATTCCGCCTGCCCCGCCGCAGCCTGCGGACGGCGGGAACGAGGAGATGACCGTGCGGGTCACACGGCGGCCGGATCTGCCGCCGTCGCCGCCGCGGCCCACCCCCCTCGCACCCCCGCAGTCCGCACCTACGCCGCCGCCCCTCCCCGACTGGTCACAGGCCGCCGCGCCGGAAAGGTCCGGGCCGCCGCCGCGCCTGGGCGTTCCGGAGCAATACGGCACCGACTCGGCCGGAGCCCAACCGGTTTCCCGGCCGGACGCAGGTGACCGGCAGTCCACGCCGGGGACGGATACGCCCGTCGGCAGTCCGGCGCCAGGACAGCCGACGACCGAAACCCGAGCCGATCAGACTGCGCACGAGGCTGTTTCGAACGCACCATCGGAATCCGACGCCTCGGCGAGCGGCGCACAGGAAGCCCCGAACTGGTTGACCGGCAATGCCGATCAATCGGCCGCGGGACCGCTCGCCGCCGATAGTATTCCGGCACAGCCGCCGTTCGCCGCTGGAACGGAATCCGGTTCCCGCCCAGTCCATTCCGGTCCGCCGCAGACGGGACCCGTCCCACCGGTCGCCGATGTGGAATCGACCACCGTCGTTCCCCGGGAGATGCCGCAGCCGTACATTCCCCGGCCCGAGCAGTCGCCGGTATCGAATCCGATTGGCCGGCAGCAGGATCCGTACCAGGCGCCGCCGAGCACGCCGCCACCGGCACCGGGTCCGGATGCGACGTGGAACGCGCAGCAGCGCCCCGACCAGTACTCCCAGCCCCAGCAGTACGCGCAACCCAACCCGTATGCCCAAGGGCCGCAGCCGGGACCGGCCGAGCAGTACCAGCAGGGCGGGCCGCCGCAGTATCAGAATCCGCAGGCCCAGCAGTATCAGCAAGGCCCGCAATATCAGCAGCTCCCGCAGCAGGGGCAGTTCCAGCTGGGGCAGTATCCGCCGAACGGACCCGGGCCCGCGCTGGAGGATGTGCCGCTGCGGCGCGCCAAGAAGGCACCGGGATCGGGCTGGCGGCGCGCGGTACACCACATGTCCGGTGGTGCCATCAACCCCGGCATGTCGGCCGAGGAGATGCGCCTGCAAGAACTGGTCGCGCGCATCCGCCAGCCGGTACGCGGTGACTACCGGATCGCGACGCTCTCGTTGAAGGGTGGTGTCGGCAAGACAACCACGACGATGGGTATCGGTTCGATCTTCGCCTCGATCCGCGGTGACCGCGTCATCGCGGTCGATGCCAATCCCGACTTCGGCACCCTGTCGCAGCGGGTTCCGCTGCAGACCCGTTCATCGGTGCGCGATCTGCTGCTGGATCAGTCGCTCAACAGCTACGGTGACGTGCGCCGGCACACCTCACAGGCCACCAGCCGGCTGGAAGTGCTTGCCGGCGAACGGGATCCGGCCGCCTCCGAGTCGTTCAGCGAGGACGAGTACCGCCAGGTGCTGCGCGTCCTGCAGCGGTTCTACAACATCATCCTCACCGACTGCGGTACGGGACTGATGCATTCGGCGATGGCGGGTGTTCTCGACCTGGCGCATTCGCTGGTGCTGATCTCGTCCTCGGCCATCGACGGTGCGCGCAGTGCGGCGGCGACCCTGGATTGGCTGTCGCTGCACGGTCACGATCACCTGGTGCGCAATGCCGTGGTGGTGATCAACCTGCCGCGCGAGGGCTCACCGAATGTGGCGATTCAGCACCTGCGGGAGTACTTCCTGGCCCGCTGCCGCGCGGTACACGTGATCCCCTACGACCCACATCTCGCCGAGGGCGCCGAAATCGATCTGGCCCGCCTGGGCAAGAACACCAAGCGGGCACTGGTCGAGCTGGCGGCGACGGTCGCCGACGACTTCGCCACCGATCACCGCCCCTTCAACAGGTTCTGAGCCGAATTCACCGATTCCGAATTCGGCTCGACGGGCCGTCCGCCGCTCGCCGAGTCGCTCTCCCACACCAATGGGCTGGCGCGCACCTCGGCGATCGTGCGGCCGCGGCGGCGGCGGAACAGACCGCGCAGGGTACCGGCGTTGAGGTAGCCCACCTGGGTCGCGATCGTGTCGACGGTCAGCGTCGTGGTCCGCAACAGCCGAGTGGCGCGCTCGAGACGGACCTCGTTGACGAAATCCCTTGGCGACATCCCAGTTTCGGCGATGGTGGCGCGTTGCAGGCTACGTACGCCGACCCCCAGCGCCCGCGCGGAGTCGGCGATCTGGAACTGCTCGGCGATATGTTCGCGTGCCCACCGCTCGAACTCGGCCACCAGCGAGTTCCCCCGGGCGATCACCTGCGGAACGATGAAGTCCCGCTGCCGGCCGGAACTGCCCACGAGCATCGTCCGGGCGGCACGCTCTGCCTGCGCCGGGCTGCGCTGAGCGACGATCGACAGCGCCAGATCCAGATGAGCGAGTACCGCACCGGCGGTGGCGATATTTCCGGAGCGGCACAGTGTGCGCGCCTCGTCGAGTTCCACCTTCGGATAGCGGTGCCGGAAAGCCGGACCCAGCCACCAACTCGTGGTGGCCGGCAATCCGTCCAACACCCCCGCCTCGGCCAAGAAGAAGGTCCCGGTGCATGCGGCGGCCAGCTGCGCACCGGCGGCGTCCGCTTCCACGATGCGCTCCAGTACGCGCCGGTTGACCGGAGCCCCGATCAGATCCACTACGGCGGCCGCGTTCTCGGCCAGCACGGCCGGCAGGATCATCGGTCCGGGGTCCACGGGGAGCTCTGCCAGTGGCGTGGCCGGAATCAACTGACCGTGTCCGGAACGTACGCTCGCGCCGAGCGAGACGATGCGCACCCGCCACGGTTCGGGTTCCACTTCCAGATCTCCGACAAGCGCATTCGCGGTGTTGAATACCTCGAGTACGCAGGCGAGACCGAGATCCGCGACGCCGTCGACGATGAAAACTGCGACATCCATGTCGCGAACAGTACTAAACATGTCGTTTACGACACTGATATCGCGAGATCCCGCAGCATATGTTCATCACATGACTCTTCTCGACACGGCCGGTATTCACCACATCCGCTTGACCGTGACCGATCTGGACCGTTCGCGAGCCTTCTATCGCGATGTGCTGGGCTTCGCGATCGCCGTCGAATCCCCCGACAGTCCCGACGATCCGGCGGTTCGTAACGATCCGGCTCAGTTCTACGGCGGTGTCGTTTTCCGGACCAACGGGATGCTGTTCGGTCTGCGCCCGGTGGCCGCGCGCTCGGATCGTTTCGATTCGGAGCGCGTCGGCCTGGACCATCTGAGCTTCACGGTCGGATCGGTCGCCGAATTGGATACCGCCGCACAGCGACTCGCTGATACCGATGTCGAGCACGGGAAGGTGACCGAGCTGCCCGGACTGGGCATCGCGATTCTGTCGTTCAGCGATCCGGACGGCATTCATCTCGAGTTGACCGCACCACTGAACTGATACCCGGAAACGAGAAGCAACGATGCGGATCTTCAGCAGGCTCTGCGACACGTTCATATACACGGTCACCGATGCCGGCCCGTGCGCGGTCGAACTCGCCGGCGTCGCGAGCGGTACCCGAAAATTGTTCGTGGACTGCCTGCTCCTGAAGGTCAGCGTCGAACCGGGTGATCGATCGCTGGCGTCGGCGGCTACCGAGATCATCAAGATGATGGCGGCGCGCAGCGATTCGGCCTGCATCGTCATCAATGGGGGCGCCGAATGGCGACGCCCGCGCTATATCCGCGGATTCGATGTGCTGACCGGGCTCGCCGACACGCTCGACGTCCTGGCCGAAGTGACCGAACGCCTCGAGGAGCGTGGCGAACTCGTCCATCTGATGCCGTTCGGCTGGAACACCGTTCGTCATCTCGAGGTCCACGGTGGGCCCCGGTCATCGCGGATCACCCGGCTGCGCGCGGGCCCGCAGTTACGGGTGCGGCATCGGCACAGCCGCGCACCCAGGCACGCCGGATCCTGCCGGTCCCATATCTACTGACCGTCACCAGTGACCGTCACCAGCTGGGCAGGCGCCGGCGGCCTGCGACGACCTCGCGCACGAGATCGTCGTAGCCGTCGGCCAATTCGGCCAGATGGTGCCAAGCACTGTGCAGCGCATCGTCGTTCGCGTCGAGGGTCATCAGCGTGTGATGAGCCTGCACCGACGCTTCGGCCAGTCGATCGATGACCGCGCCGATGGTCTCGGTGTGCAGGGTGGCGCCGGGGCGGCGCTGCGCCACGGTGCGGACGATCCAGTCGTCGATCGCCATCACCAATTCCAGACGGCGCTTGTCGATTTCGACGATCAGCGCGGAATCCGGATCCGGTGTCGAACCCCCGCGTCCGAGCTGGCGCTCATAGAGGACTCCCAGATCGCGAGCGAACCACAGAATCGGTCCGCCGATCACGCGATGTCCCCGGCACGCACGTAACAGCAGATCGGAACTCGGCAGAAGGTCTGGGGTCAGAAATTCGACAACCGTTGGCATTTGAGGCGTGTCGGGCCATGCCACGACCATCATTGGGGAGGTCTCCACACCAGCCACGTTGCCTCGCCGTCTTCGCCGTACAACCTAGGGTTCAGGACGTTCACAACAATAAACCTCTAAATGCATGTGTCAACAGTCACACCCCCCTTGACGGCAGGGGGCTAGACTCTTTACCGGCCGAACGCATGAAGGTGTCGATCACCACCACTCGCAACGCGATTCAGGTGCTCGTCGCCGAAAACCTGCTGTTCACAGCGACGGCCGGCCGGCAGCGGTCGCCGGCCGCACGCCGCGCCGGGTCATACCGGCGGTAGATACCCGATCTGAACCATCTCGTTCTCCCGCGCACGTGAGACCAGGGTGCCGCGGCCGGGCACCAATCTGGCCGAACGCACATCGCCGATGAGTTTGCCCTCGTCCTTGGGCGCCGACATCAGCAACGCGTCCACCGAGAGATCCTTCATCATCCCCAGCACCTTGTCGTAGAGCGCCCGCGAGGCGCCACCGGAACGACGTGCCACGATCAGGTGCATACCGATATCGCGCGCCTGCGGAATGAATTCCAGCAGCGGTTCCAGTGGATTGCCGGCACCGGTGGAGACCATGTCGTAGTCGTCGACCACGATGTAGATCTCCGGCCCGGCCCACCAGCTGCGGTCGCGCAGCTGCTGCGGAGTGATGTCCGAGCCCGGAATCCGTTGCCGCAGATAGGCGGCGACCTCCCGGATCATATCGAACGAGGTCTGGCCCGAGGTCGAATAGCCGGCCAGCTGTTTACCCTCCAGCACACCCAGCATGGTGCGCCGATAGTCAATCAGGATGACCCGGGCCTGGTCGGCATTCGAGTTCTCGGTGACGCCCATGACGATATTTCGCAGCAGCGTGGTCTTGCCGCATTCCACGTCGGCGAAGGCCATCAGATGCGGCTGGGCGCCGAAATCCAGTACCAGCGGAGCCAATTCGTTCTCGCCCAGACCGACGACCACGCGAGTGGCACTGCTTTCGATACCGCGGCGCGCGGATTCGGCGAGGACCTGTTCGCGCGGTATCCGCAGTGGCAGCATGCGTACGGCCGGAGCGCGCCGGTCGCCGTAGAGCTCGGCGAACTGGTTGCGCGCCACACTGATACCGCCCGAGAGGCTCGCCGGATCGGAGTTGGAATCCAGGCGCGGCAGAGCGACCAGCATATGCAACTTCTCCGGGGTCAGACCGCGGCCGGGCCGGCCCACCGGAACCATCACCGCTGTGCGACGGTCCATTTCGGAATCACTGGGATCACCGAGGCGCAACTCCAGCCGGGTGCCGATGAGATCCTTGATCGCCGCACGAACCTCACCCCAGCGGGTCGCGGCGATCATCAGGTGGATGCCGTACGACAGGCCCTGGGCGGCGAGGGCGTTGAATGCTCCTTCCAGCACATCGAATTCGGAGCGGATCGTCGCCCAGCCGTCGACGACGAGGAAGACATCGCCGAACAGGTCCTGCGACAACGGATTCGCAGCCCGCTCGGCCGGGCTCAGGTTGGCCAGTTCGGCTTTCCGGCGGCGGAATTCGTGGATCGATTCGATCCCGAGCTCGCGGAAGCGTTCCTCGCGCTGATGCAACAGGGTCAGCATCTCCGCGATCGTGCGGCGGACCCGGTCGATATCCATGCGCCCGGCCACCGAACCCACATGCGGGATATCGGACAGGCCGGCCAGAGTGCCGCCACCGAAGTCCAGGCAGTAGAACTGCACCTGTTCCGGGGTATGGGTGGCCGCGGCGGCCATGATGATCGAGCGCAGCGTGGTGGACTTACCCGACTGCGGGCCACCGACCACGGCCAGATTTCCCTGTCCCGCGGACAGATCCACGATCAGCACATCGCGGCGCTGCTCGTACGGTTTGTCGATCACGCCGATCGGCCACCACAACCGGCCGTGCCTATTGGCCGGCGAACGCCAGTCCGGATCGGGCAGCAGCATATCCACCGACGGCGATTCGTCCAGCGGCGGCAGCCACACCTCGTGGGCGGGGCGGCCGTGACCGCGCAGCCGGTCCACGACCACGTTGAGCAGTGTCTTCGGCACCGCCTCGGCAAGTACGCCGGCCGGCGGTTCCAACTCCGCCTGGGGCGAACCGGGGGGTGGCGGAAGGTCGGGCCGGCCCACCGGTCCGCGCGCCGGGGCGGTGTCGACGGGGTTGACGGGTGTGCGGAGCTCGACCGATGCGGCGGTGAACACCACCGGGTCCTGTCCGATCCGGCGCTGCGTGCCGCCGCTGCGGCCGGGCGCGGTCACACCGGGTGATTCGTAGCCACCGGAGACGTAACAGGCGTTGAATCGCAGCGGATCGTCGGCGTCGCTCTTGAGATAGCCCGAACCCGGCACACTGGGCAGGTGATAGGCGTCGGTGATACCGAGTACCGCGCGAGATTCGTTGGCGGAGAACGTACGCAGGCCGATGCGGTAGGACAGGTGCGAGTCCAGGCCGCGCAGCTTGTTCTCTTCGAGCCGCTGCGAGGCCAGCAGCAGATGGACCCGCAGCGACCGTCCCAGGCGGCCGATCATCACGAAAAGATCCGCGAAATCCGGTTTCTGCGAGAGCAATTCGGAGAACTCGTCGACGATGATGAACAGCGCGGGCAGTGGGTCCAGGGCGGCACCCGCGGCGCGGGCCCGCTCGTACTCGGTGACATTGGCGAAGTTGCCGGACGAGCGCAGCAGTTCCTGGCGGCGGGTCATCTCACCCGACAGCGCGTCCTTCATGCGGTCGACGAGTGCGATCTCCTCCTCGAGGTTGGTGATCACCGCGGCGACATGTGCCAGCGACTCCAGCCCGAGGAAGGTGGCGCCACCCTTGAAGTCGACCAGCACCATATTCAGCTGATCGGGTGAATGGGTCGTCACCATCGACAGCACCAGCGTGCGCAGGAACTCCGACTTACCCGAACCCGTCGCGCCGATGCACAATCCGTGCGGGCCCATACCGTTCTCGGCGGATTCCTTGATGTCGATCTCGACCGGCGTGCCGTCGGGGGTGATGCCGATGGGCACGCGCAGCCGCTCGCGGTCATTGCGGTGGCGCCACACGGTCCCCGCGTCGATCTGGGCGGCGTCGGGAATCTTCAGCAGTTCCATCAGCCCGGGTACCGCGCGCGACTCGTCGCCGAGGCTCACGATCTGGGCCGCCGTGGCGACCCGGTAGCGGGCCAGGGCCCGCGCCAGCGTCTGCGCCTCGGCGATCGACACCGCATCGGAGGCGGCGAATCGCTCGACGCCCGCAGCGGATTTCGCCGCCACCGCGCCGTCGGCGATCACCAGTTGCAGCCCGCGGCGCACGGCCAGGCCGGTCTGGGGTGCGGTGAGGTCGAGGACGGTCACCGAATCCAGGCCGGCCTCGCTGACGATCCGCTCGGTGCCGCTGACGAATCCGTCATCGATGATCACCAGCAGGTGGATCCGCCCGGCGGTGGGCTGTGCGTTGCGCATGAATCGGCCGCGCTCGAGCAGTTCGGCCGACATCGAGGTCTCCAGTTCGGCCAGTGACCGATACATCATCCGGGCCGCCCCCATCCCGTCTCGATCGACCGGATGTTGCAGGTGCGGTAGCCATTTCGCCCAGGACCAGGCGTCGGTATCCGGATCCGCGCAGATGATCGCGAGCGCGGTGTGGTCGGGACCGTGGAAGGTCACGTACTCCATCAGCATGGCGCGCACCAGCATGCGGGTCTCGTCCGGTCGCCCCTCGAAATTGATCGCCGGGAACGCCCGCAGCGACAGCGCCGTGGGCAGACCGTGCACCACCGAATGAGTGCGCACGAAGCGGCGCAGCGCCACCGTGGAGACCGGCTCCAGATCCTCGAGCGGACCGGTTTCGGGTCGGGCCAGTTTGGTGGCGAGCCGGTGGCTGCCCACACCCACCCGCACATGACCGAAATCGGGATCGTTGGGACGGCGTTCCCACATCCGGCGGGTACCGGCCACCGCGCGCAGATCCGCGGGTTCGGGATGACTCCAGATCAGCGACTGCATCTGTGACCCACCGGTTTTGCGAACATCACGGCGGACCTGGTCGAGATAGCGGAAGTAGTCCTTGCGTTCCTCGTTCAGCTCGGCCGCGCGCTTGGGGCCGCCGCCGCCTCGCATACCCGCCATCATGCCGACCATCGACATCAGCATCATCATCGGGAACATCAGCATGAAGGGGTTGGCGAGCAGGTTCTTGCCCATCATCACCATCATCGCGACCATGCCGACCACCGCGACCACCATGACCACGGGCATGAGCCGCATCAGCAGGGCGGGCGGCACCGGCCGCGGGATCTCCGGCGGGGCGGTCAGGGCCACCTCACCGCCGGGTGCGCGCGGCGGGGCGATACGCGGTCGGCGCACGAAACCGTCGGTGGACATAGCCCTACTCTCCTCCAGGCGAGTCGGTCCCGGCCGGGCCCGAAGATGTCGAAATCTGTTCCGGCACAGCCTCTGCCGTGCCGAGGAATCCCGAGGCCTCCTCGCCGGCGCCCCGCTCGGGCCGCGTGCGGCGATACGGCAGGGCCGCGGCCCATCCGATGACGAGCAACGCGAGCAGGGCGACGGACCCGATCATCGCCACCTTGCGCGGGAGCGGATCGGGGCCGCGATCGGGCGCGGGCGGCGCGATGGCCCGCGGGAGGGCGGCGGTCTGCCCCGCCGCGGGTGGCAGTTGTGCGGTGAGTGCGGCCAGCGGGTCGATCAGGCCGAAGCCCACCCGATCGTCACGGCCGGCGCCGGGATTGTGCGCGGTCCGCTCGATACGATCGATTACCTGCGCGGCGGTCAGATCGGGAAATCTGCTGCGCACCAAGGCTGCCAGGCCCGAGACGAAGGCGGCCGAGAAGCTGGTGCCGTCGATGGTGAGCGGTCCCTCGTCACCGTGTTCGGTGTCGACCAGACCTGTTCCGCCCGGCTTGCTGTCGAGGGAGATGATGTTGCGCCCGGGCGCGGCGACGCCCACCCACGGGCCGTGGATCGAGAACGGTGAGGTCGCGCCGTCCGGATCGGTGGAGGCGACGGACAGCACGTACGGGGAGAACCAGGCCGGGCTGATGACGGTGGATACCCCGTTCCAGCCGCTGGTTTCGTTCTGGGCCGAGCAGGCCGACCGGTCGAGGTTGCCCGCCGCCGCGACCACGACCACATTGCGATCGGCGGCATATTTGACGGCGGCGCCCAGTGGTCCGTCCGCGGTGCCGGAACCTGCTGGGCTGCAGGAGACTTCGGAGATATTGATGACGGTGGCGCCCCTATCGACCGCACGCACGACGGCGGCCGCCATGGTCAGCACGTCACCGTAACCGCCGGCGGCGACCTTGCCGGTGTCGTCGTTGCGGTGGTTCTTGGCCTCGTATTGCAGGCTCAGCTGCCGGATGGCGAGGATCTGCGCTTCCGGGGCCACCCCGGAGAACGCGTCCGAGGGGCTCGGGCGGGCGGCGATCAGTCCGGCGACCAGGGTGCCGTGACCGTCGCAGTCCTCGGTGCCGTCTCCGGCAGTGACGAAATCACCGCCGGGCAGCAGATCCGGCAGCCGGGGATGGCGATTCACCCCGGTGTCGATGACGGCGACCTTCTGGCCGGCGCCGCGGCTGAACTTCCATGCCCGGTCCAGATCGAGAATCCGTTGCGGCAGCGGCGGATCCCGCGGAATCGTGCCGGTGAGATACGGCTCCGCGCAGATCGCGCGCTTCTCGGTCTCGTCCGGCGGTCCGTTCTTACCGTTGACGGCCAGTGCCTGCCCGAGGGCACCGTCGTCGATCGCCGGCGGGGCGACCGCCGAGGCGGGTCCCGCGCCGAACATCGCCGGCCCCGCACCGAGTACCGCCGCGCCGAGTATCGCCCCGGCCGCGGTCACACGCAGCCAGCGGACGGCACTTCCGTTGCGCACCACAGTCATCGCCCGATCAGATGTTCCGCGCGGCCGAGTAGACGTCCATCAGCCACAACGACAGCGGCACGATAGCGATGATCAGCAGATATTCGAAGATCTCGATGGCCCGACGCGCCACGGGGGACACGTCCGCACGGGGACCGAGCACACCGAAGGCGAGCACGGCTCCGGCGATGATCAGCAGTAGCCCCGCACCCGCGGAACGCCAAGCCTCTTGCGAGACAGCGGCTCCCGCCGTCACCGCCAATGCCACCGCGGTACCGCCGGCGATCATCGTCGACGCCGGGGTGAGGTCGGCATAGGCCCGGCCGCGCAGGCACAGCACCACCGCGACGATCGCGGCCAGCACCAGCCCCTGCCACGGCGCGTCGCCCAGCGGATCGGCCCCCAGGATCGCACCGAAACCCGCTGCGAGAGTGGAACCGACGAGAATTCCGGACTGGTACTGGTTGGCGGCGCGGGCACGGCGTTCCAGTCCGGCCGCCGAGGGCAGCGCGGTCGCACCGATGACGCCGATATCGGCGATGGTGGGCCGTGGTTCGTGATCGGTGGGATCGATCGCGCCGCCCGCGGTCGGGACCGGCGGCACCGGCAGCCGCGCCGCGGCGACGGCGGCGCGCGGTGCCATCGTGATCAGTACCAGGCCGACGATCAGCGCGCCCACGGCGATCTTCGGAATATCGAAGTCCCACACCATCCGAACCGCCGCGGCCACCGCGACGATCGCGGCGGTGGTGACCACGGCGGCGACCATGAGCGAACCGGCCCGCGTCGCCGAGTACAACGCCAGTGCGACCACCAGCGCCGCCACGGACGAGAACAGCAGATGCGGTGAACCCACCCAGCCGGGTGTGAGCAGACCCGCACTCGATCCCAGTAGCGCGACCGTGTAAAGCGACAACACGATCGCGGTCATTCGCTCGGCGGGATAGCGACGTGCGACGATCACCGCGGCACCGGCGGCGAGCAGGCCCGCGCCGAGCGCGATGAAACCGTTCAGGATGCCGGTTTCCTTGCCGGCCACCAGAACGGCCACCGCGGTGATCACCGCGATCAGCCCGGCGCCCAGTCCCATTCGCCGCGCCGCCGCGGGCGACCAGCCGTTTCCGGACTCGGCGGTGAGCCGGGAGACCGCGTCGATCACATCGTCGAACAGCGCGGGCGCTTCCCTGGCAATCACCGAGCGCAACACCAGCAACTCACCGTCGAAAACCTCGGCGTCGGTGAGTGATTGGTGTGGCGGGATCGGGTCGCGGCCGATGCGCGCCAGCGTCCAGTGCTGGGCGCGCACCGGCGCACCCTCGTCGTGTTCGGTCAGGTCGGGATTGCGGGAATCGATCAACTCGACCAGGTCGGTGATGTACGCCGCGACCGGCACGGTCGCGGGCAGCCCCACATCGAGTTGAGTATTTCCGCCGATCACCGACACTCGGCACAATTCCGGGTCAGCGGCCCCCACGCCGCTGCTCGACGACTCGGTCACGGATTACAGAACTCCCTACGATTTTCGTCGCAGTATTGCGACGTTCCAAACTTAACCGAGATCGGCTGTGACGGCAGCCGGTATGCTGAGCGAGAATTAGCACATTTACGCGTTTAGGGGACCGTCCGTATGACCGGCAACCGCCAAGCACAACGCGCCTTCGATGCCGGTGTTTTGTCATTGGGTATCGCTATCGACGGCCAGGAATCCACGCCCGATCTCGAATACGCGAAGCTCGCCTTCCAACGTGCCACGGAATGGGATCCGGGCATGTGTGACGCCTGGCTGGGCCGGGCCGCGGCCGGAGAGATCACTCCCGAGGTGGTGTTCAATCTCCACAGGACCAGCAGTTCCACCTTGTTCCGTGAGCAGCGCCGACTCGGTCTGGCGCCGCGACAACTCGCCGGCCGGTTCGTAGCGGGCCAGTACATCGACTACCCGCTGGCCGGGTATACCGAAATCTGGCTGGCCCAGGCCACACAGCTGATCTCCGCCGGCGATTACGACGAGGCCGAGCAGGTGCTCGACGATCTGGCCCGGCACCGCGCGGGCCTGCTGTCGCAGCCGGATCAGGATCTCGACGACCGGATCTGCCAGTACGTTCGCGGTCTGCTGCACTACACCACGCAGCGCTGGCCGGATGTGATGACGGTGCTGGCCGGTTCCGCGGACTGGCAGGACTCGTATCTGGCCGCGGGCGCGCATGTCATGGTCGGTACCGCCTGCGCCCAGCTGGGACTGTTCGGCGAGGCCATCCGTCGGATGGAGGCCGCCGAGAACGGGCCGATCCCGGCCGCGGCGACCACCGCCAGGTTCTGCCGCGGACTGTGCCTGCGCGAGATGGGCCGCGAAGACGAGGCCCAGGCGCTGTTCGAGAAGGTGTTCTCCGAGGCGCCGGACTTCGCATCGAATACGCAGGCCATGCGCGATCGCAAGTACCGGCTGGCCGTCACCAGCAAGGAGTTGATCGACGCCCGTACCGACCGCTGGGATCCGGCCTCGGCGCCCACCGCCGAGCAGGTCGAGGACTCCGAGCGCGACGACCGCGCCAAGCGCCTGCTCGAGATTGCCCGTGCGGAGCTGGACGAGCAGATCGGCCTGGCCGCGGTGAAAACTCAGGTGGCGAAACTCCAGGCCACCGCGCAATTGGCGAAAATCCGGGCCGAGAAAGGAATGTCCAGCGCACCACGCGGACAACACCTTGCGTTCACCGGCCCGCCAGGAACCGGTAAGACAACGATTGCCCGCGTGGTGGCAAAAATTTACTGCGGGTTGGGTTTTCTGAAAACCGATCGACTGGTAGAGGTAAAGCGCTCGGATTTCGTCGGTGAACATTTGGGAAGCACCGCGATAAAAACAAATAAATTGATCGATTCCGCGATGGACGGTGTGCTTTTCGTGGACGAGGCGTACACATTGATCCAGTCCGGCCTGTCCGGCGGTGACGCCTTCGGCCGCGAGGCGGTGGACACGCTGCTGGCGCGGATGGAGAACGACCGCGACCGGCTGATCGTGATCATCGCCGGATACGACGGCGAGATCGACCGCTTCCTCGCCTCCAACGACGGTCTGTCATCTCGCTTCGCCAAGCGGGTCAAGTTCGATTCCTACACCCCCGAGGAGCTGAGCCGGATCGGCCAGTTCATTGCGAGCAAACGGGATTCGGAGGTCGCCGAGGACGCGCTGGGCCTGTTGCGGACCGCGTGCGGTGAGCTCTACGCGCGCGAGGTGGTGGATCAGAGCGGGGAGCAGCGGCGCGCGGTCGACCTGGCAGGTAACGGCCGCTTCATCCGCAACGTGATCGAGGCGGCCGAGGAGGAGCGTGAATTCCGTTTGGCCACCGACGGTTCCATCGATCTGTCGGTGATCGACGAGGCAGTGCTGATGCGCATCGAGGGCGTCGACATGGCCAAGGCACTGGAGAGTGTGCTCGGCGGATTGCGCTGAGCCACACGCCGAAACGACGCCGGCCGCCCATGGGCGGCCGGTATCTCGTCTCAGTTGTTCTTTCCCGGCGGTGGAATCGGCCGGGCACAGGCCGTGGCCCCGGCACCGGAGTCCGGGCACTGCGGCAGACTGTCGTGACTCATCAACGCGTCCTGCCGGGCCAGCGACGGTCCCGCCGACAGTGCCTCCACAATCGGCTTGGGCGCCGGCTTCGCCAGCTTCGGCATACCCAGCACCTTGGCGGTACCGGCATCAGGGATACCGTACCGAATCCCGTTGTCGCCCACGAAGAACAGAGCTCCATTGCTCACCGCACCCGGCTCGGCGCCGACCGACCGCACGAATTCGCCGGTGCCGGGACGCAGATACACACCGTCGATCCGGTCACCGTTACCGTCCGCTGTCGCCGGAACGACCGGCGCCGCATTCGACGGCAGCGGGAGCGCACGCCCCGCCAGCACGCTCACCGTCGCACGAGCGTCATCCTCGGCGCGGGTCCACGACAGGCAGACCACCGGATCGGCATCGGGGGTCAGGACCGCCGGAACCTGTTGCGGGAAATCGTCGATCGGCAACTGGTGCAGCACCGGCATGCCGACGATCCGATCCGGCGGGACGGTCGTGATCTCGTTCATTCCTTGTGAATTCGCGTCCCGGATGAGCCCCGCGGCGAACGGCGTCACCCGCTGTACGCCGTCGGCGAGAACAACGTACAGCTCATCGGCATCCACTCCGTGTACGCGGATCACGCCGCCGATCGGGATATCGGCCAGCTTGCCCGGGCCGGGTGCGCCGTGCCGGGTGATTTCCGGAACCGCCAGCGCCGGAACGGGTTCGGTGGCGTCGAGCAGCGCGCCACCGATCGGACGCGGACGCTGATCGCGCAGACCGAGCGAGCGGATCAGCACCGAATCGTTCGGGTCGATCTCGGCGCGCTTGCCGTCGTAGATCAGGAACGTCTTCCCGCCGTGAGTGGCCAGAACCGCCTGATCCGCGCCCACCGGCACGGCATGCGTGCCGCCGGCCGGATTGTCCAGCGGGCCCGCGATGACGGTCGTGAGCGGGCCCGTGACCGCGGCCGGTCCCGTCGAGGGCGGCAGCAGGTTGTCACACATCGTCCAGGTGGATCGTTTGGGATCACCCGATCCCGGCATCGCGCCGGGCGCACCCGGAATCCCCAGCAGCGCACCGCGCGGCTCGGTCAGCTTGCTGTCCTTGACCGACGACGGCGATACGGCGGCGCCGGTGATGAGCCGCGCCGAAGCCAGATTCAGTGCCGGATGCAGGGTGCCGTCCACGAGGACGTACAGAGCGCCGGAATCCTTGCCCATCACGATCTTCGAGTCGCCGACGGAGCCCTGCGGATGCAGGAACCCCAGGATCGCGGCACCCGCCACGCCCAGCAGCCCCAGCACGGCGCCGATGATCAGGGAGCGGAACTGCGTGCGCATGGGGTCGTGCAGCATCCGGATGTCATGCCGCACCAACGCGTGCTCGTAGCGCTTGAGCAGGAACCGGTAACCGTTGACTTGGGCACGGGTGGTCAACTGCGCCGGCACAACCGCCTCCGAAATCCGATAACCCTTTTTCGACCGCGCGAACCGTGCACAGCCGCGCCCCAACAGACTAGCGAAGTACGGCGAGTTCGGTCCATTATGTGCGCATGAAATCCACGGCGCGCGGAGAAAAAGCCACACCGCCCGACAATGCCGGATCCGATGCTTCCGATACTCCGCGGAGCGCACCGGAATTGCGTTCGACAGAATACTGGCTCTTCCATCACTTTCCGCTGCGATTGGTGCTTCCCGTGCTGGTCACAGCGGCAGTGAGCGCCTTCGTCGCAAGGGTTTCCACACCGCTGTGGTGGGTGCCGGTGGCGGTCGCGGCGGCGGTCGCGATAGTCCCGCTCACTCCGGTTCGCGGCACTTCTCTCGCGCGATCTCTGGCCCGCAGAATTACATTTCGTTGGCAATTGTTTTGTAATCGTTCCTCCTCCGTTCAACATTCGCCGTTCAATGTTCCACTGGCCGAAGGCGGAAGTTACGGAATGCGCTGGGATGGTGATCGGCTGATCACCATGCTGCGTATCGACGCACAGCCGCGGACGGTGACCCGGCTGAGCCCCAGCGAACTGCTCGGCGACGATATGCTGCCGCTCGCGGAGATCGCGCGCTGTCTCGATCAGTTCGATATCCGGCTGGCTGCCATTGATGTGATCAGCACCGGCTCGCGCAGTGCCGGTACGGGTGCGGTGGCCCGCGCCTACGAGAGCATCCTGGGACCGCTTCCGGCCGTGGCACATCGCACGGTCTGGGTCGTGCTGCGGCTGGATCCGCTGGCCAATGCGGCGGCGGTGGATCGGCGTGGTGGCGGTGCGGAGGGCACGCTGCGGTCCGCGGTCGTCGCGACCCAGCGAGTGGCCAATCGTCTGGCCGCGCACAGTCTTTCGGCGGTCGCGCTCTCCGCGACCGAGATGAACGAAGCCGTCGCCCAGCTCACCCTCGGTGCCGCGCCCGAGGAGCTCGCGGAGACCACGGACAGCGTGACGCACAACGGCTTTCATCACACCACCTACCGGATGACCCCGGAGGCACTGGGATCGCGCGGCATCGCCGAGGTGTGGTCGACACCGACGGTGACCTCCACGATCACCGTCCGGCTGCAACGAGTGCCGGGCGCCGGGACCGACGTGGCAGGTGCGATCGCGGTAACGGCCACCGCCCAGTTCGCGACTCGCGACACGCCGTGCCGGGTCGGCTCGGCCGGTCTGATTGCGCTGCCCGGAAAGCAGCGGCGCGCAATGCTTTTCAGCCTGCCGTTGGGCACCGGGGTGCCGGCGCTGCCATTGGACAGCTATCTCGGGCCGCCGGACGCACTCGACGACGTGCCGATGCCCATCGCGGGCTGCGGCCAGCTCATCGGCGCCGACAGCTCCGGGCAGGGTGTGGCGCTGCCGCTGGTGAGCCGGCACGTCCGGCGGGTCGAGGTCATCGGTTCCCCGCTGGTCGCCAAGCAGGTCATCCTGCGCGCGATCGCACTGGGCGCGAGCGTCGTGGTGCACACGAACCGGCACGACGAGTGGCGGCCGATGGTCGGCTACGTCGACATGCCGCAGGCACTGACCCTGGCCACCTGGTCGGCCGGCTCACAGCAGGCCAGTTCATACCGGTTCGCGACCATGGTTGTCTTCGACGGCATCGCGCCGAGCGGCCACTACTCCGACGCCACGGTCATGGTGCTGCGCCAAAATGGACCGGCGGCAGACGAATTCGAACCCGACGTCACCCTGATCGAGGACCCGGGAACGGCGAATGCGGTCACCGTGCGCACCGAGTCCGGGGAGACCAGCGTGTACATGGTGGCGACACCGGAGGAACTGCGATACGTCGGCGCGTAGCCGGCCGTTCCGGCGTGAGGATGAAAACACCCTGTTAACGAAAAACTTCCGAATGGATATGTGATGCCTGTATTCACATCCCACACTCAAAGGAGTTGCCAGATGCCAGTTCTCGACGGCGTGAACCCGATTACCCTCCTCCTGGGGATCATCACAGCGTTGTTCACGGGCAGCTTCGGAGGCTGACCCACACTGTCGGAGACCCGGAGCGGAGCAGACCCACGCCTGCGCCGCTCCGGGGGCCGCCGTAAGCCGGGCAAACAGCGAAGGGTCCGTCCGATCTGGGACATCGGACGGACCCTTCTGTTGTGCCGGGCTCGGACTAGCCGCCGAAGCCCTGGGAGACGACCTTGTCGGCCGCCGAGGCGTTGTTCATCGCCGTGGTGACGGCCTTGGACAGGGCCGCGATCTTGCCCATCGTGGTGTTGGGGTCGGTCTCGTCATTGATGTCGCCGAACTCCTGGTCCCACTTCTTCTTCGACTGCTGGAACGCGTCGAGACCGGCGTTGCCCTCCCAGGACTGGGCGAGCTTGGCCGCGCAGTTCTGCAGGTTGTCCGCCTCGGAGCGCAGGTCCTTGTGAAAACCGTCCAGCAGGTCGGAGAGCTCCTGCAGAACTTGCCGTTCGTAAAGCATGTCAGCGCCTTTCGGGGTAGATGTGGTGGGCTGCCTCAGGCGCCCAGGTTGGTCATGCCGCCGGTCTGCGAGATGAGGGTGCGGAACTCGTTCTCGTTCTCGCCCTCGAGGCCGGTGTAGGTCTTGTTGCCATGGCCGACTTCAGCGGTCAGCTCGTCGAGGATCTTGTTCAGCCGGGCGGCCTCTTCGTCCCAGTCGCCGGCGGCCTTGTTGCACGCGTCGAACGCGGACCCCTGCCAGCCACGCTTGGCGGAGTCGACCGCCTCGGTCACGCGGGAGATGGTGGCGCGGATCTGATCGACCGAGTTGCCCATATCGGTCTGCGCGGTGCTGGTGGACTGCGCATCATTACTTACTCTTGCCGTTTCGGACATGGGATGCCCCTCTCTGTGTTTCGAACTGACAGATAGTCGGTCATATAAGTGGTCTCGTCGTACAAGTAGTCACCGTCACGGGCCGAAATCTCCGCCGTGCAGGCGCTGGACACATAGCGAGTTAGGGCATCCACCTTCCCCCGGGCAAGGTCCCGACCAGTGCCGTAATCGCCTGTGCGACACGATGATCGGATCCCGGTGTGAAGGTCGACCAGACGCGCAGGTCCGGTGCGGCACCCGGGCTGGCCACGATCCGGCCCCGGGCGGTGTCGTACACCGCCACGGCACCGGAAGATCTGGTGGTGATGCCGTCACCATGGGCGTAGGCGACGACCTCGGCGTGCGAGTGGCACTGCGACATCGCCATACCGAATTCGATCGCGGCCCGCTCCTCCACATCCAGGCCGTGCAATGCCCCGGCGAACTCGGTCGACCGCGCGGCCTCGTCCATCCGCGGGGACAACCCGTCGGCGGCGGCACTGAAACTCACGATATCGGCGGGCCGGGCGTGACCGAGGACGTCCAGGATCGGACGGGCCAGGGCAGCGCCGTCCTCATCGGCCCATATCGTGCGGACCTCGATCTCGTCGCCGATCCGGACACCGACAGCGTGTCCGATACCGCGACGGGCCACACATACCCGCCGCACCCCGGACTCGGTGACCACCCGCGCCGCGAGTTCGCGCTCGGGCTGGGCCAGGATCGACAGCGCCGCAGCGAGATCCGGTTCGACATCGTCGTAGCTGTCCACGAGCCCGATGCCGCGCAGCCCGTCCAATGCCGCCGCCCGGGCGGCGGTGAAGGCGCCGATCGAATCCTGCCGCGGACCGACCTCGAGTACCAGCGGCAGTGTCTGCACACCGAGCAGTTCGGAGACGGCCAGAACGGCATCGTTGGTCAAAGTCGCCATGAACTCTCCTTACGCGGTCGCGGTTCCGGTCACGGACGGAAGGTTCTCGGCGCCGCCGAGAACCGGTGGTGCGGCCGCCAATCCGGCCTCGATCTCGAATTCACCGACGGCGGGCCCGTCCGCCGCACCGGCGCGGGCCGTGTGCTCCTCGTCGTTCTGCGCTCCCGCCGCGGCGGGCCCGGCCGCGGCGGGTAGCGCCTGTCCGCTCGACACCCCGGTCTGTGCCGCCGACGCCGGCACCGCGGTGAACTCCGAGGTCTGCGCCACCCGGGCGACTGTCTGCATCCGGGTGCCGGTGAGGGCACGCGGCATCGCGAAGGACGCCGGGTTCGGCATGGCCGGCATACCGGGCAGGATCGGTATCGCCGCGGCCGATTCGGCGGCCGCGGCGGCCGCGGCGGCCGCCTGCTCGCCCGCCAGGGCATCGGCGGTGGCCAGCACCGGCGGTTCGACCTGCTGCCACGGCACGGCAAGGGGTTCAGTGGCGGCCTCGTAGGTTCGCATCACCCGGGCCGCACCGGATTTCGCGACATCCTGGTCGGCGCTGATATCCGCGGCGACACCGACCAGCGGTGCGCCCAAGGACGCGCCCACCGTTTGGATCGCACGCATGGCCTGTTCCAGCGCCGCGATCTCGGCCGTATGCGGCATCGCCAGCCGGGCCACCTCGTACGCTGCGGCCTGCTCCCCCGCGTGGGTCGCGTTGCGCCCGGCGGCGGTCGCGGCGTCCAGTAGCCAATCCAGCATCCGAGCAATGCTTTCCACGACCTGATCACTGCGGTCGGATTGCCAGTGCCCACGGATCTCGGACACGATCCGGTCGTAATCCACCACGGCGGCACCGAAATTCGCCGCCAACCGGCCCCATGCCGCAGCGGCTTCGGCCATCGGCACCGATCCCGGGCCGGTGGTCAGTTCGCGTGCGAGCCGTTCGGTCGGCCTGGCTTCCCAGACCACACCGGTGAATCCGTCACCCGGCGGTTCGACCATATCGTCGCGCCCGATCAGACCGAGGCGCCGAGGTCGGCGGCGTTGTCGGCGTCCATCTGCGTCATCCCGCGCGCCTGCGCCCGCAGGGTGGCGGCCAGTTTGCGCAGCTCCTGCACGCCCAGACCACTGGATGAGTCGAACGACACGCCCACTTCGGTGAGGGTGGCCGCCGCACGCCGGGACACCTCGTCGACGCCGGGGGCGTCGATCTTCAGCGCCGGAGCATCGGCCCGCAGGCCATCCTCCAGCCGGTCGGCGAGCGCGTCGAGATCGGCGGCGGTACGTGCCGCGGCTACAGGATCGAATTCCATCGCGAACTCCTAGAGAGTGAGGGCCTTGTCCGGCGGTTCGGTGTCCGGTGTGGTGGTGACCGCGTCCGCGGCGCCCACGACGGGAAGCGAGACTCCGGCGATATCGCCGACGACGTCGTTTCCGTGTGCCGCGTTGATGAGCCGGCCGCGCACCGCGTCGGAGGCGCTGCTGGAATCGGAAGCCGCACGGGCCATTCCGGCGGCGCCGGCGCCCGGAGTCATCGGCATCATGCCCGGGCTACCGGCACTCGAGGATACGACCGAGCCCTCGGCGCTCGCCGTGGCAACCGCCTCGGTCATGGTCGACGGGGTGCGTGCGGCTTGCAGCGGTGACGACATCTCGGGCGCGCCGGGCGCCGGAGCGCCGCCGACCGCGCCGGGCGCACCGCCACCGGCCGCCGACGCCGGAGCACCACCCGCCGGGGCGGAGGTGGCGATCGGTTTCGCGGTGTGGGCGGTGAGCGAGGTCGCGGCCTGTGTGCCGATTCCGCCCACGGCCGACAATGACTGGACCATCTGCAACGCCTGTGAAATGTATTGCACCGCATTGCCACCGGATCCGGTGCCGCTCGACGCCGTGGTCGCGAGCGACAGGCCCGAGGTGGTATCGCCGCCGAGTGACGAGGTGGTGCCGGCCACCGGCTTCAGCAAGCTCTTCGGCATCGCGACCTTGCTCGCCGGAAGCTTCGAAACACCATGCGGCACATTGGTGATCTTCACTTTCTGCCCGGTCTGCGTCATCTTCGCACTGTGCGCGCCGAGCTCGACCCGGGTCTTGGTGACCACGCCGAGCGCCTCCGCCAGCGTCTGCGCCGACATCGCCAGTACGAACACCTGCCCCGGCGGGGTCACGATGAACGGCGCCGCCGCGGCGAGGGTGGTCAGGTAGTTGGATGTGATGCCCGTCATCAGCGTATTACCGGTGAACACACTGCCGGCCGCGGCCGTGGTACCCAGCGACATCTGCGCACCCTGTCCGGCGACGGTGGTCCCGTCGGCGGCGGCCTGGGTGGACTTGCTCGCCGCCGACAGCGCGCCCGCGCCCTGCCATGCCGACATCGCCAATTGCATGGCGGTGGAACCCAGCTGGACCACGGTCTGCAGCACGCTCGACACCTGGGAAAGCACCTGCGTCGGATCCTGGCCCGGCCCGGCACCGAGGTTGCCGGTGCCGAAGCTGGCGGCCAGATCTGTGATCGGCTTGGTCAGTGCGTGCAGATCGAGGACCGGAAGCGGCGGCAATTGCGGGAGCGGCGGCGCCGGCGGCAACTGCGGCAGCCCGGGGAGCCCCAGGTCCCGCAGTACGTCGTTGACCGGCCGGTCCACGATCGATCCCATCGCGCTGCGGCGCAACAGATCGACGATCGACGGGTCCAGGCCCGCATCCATCACGCGCGACCGATTCCGCCGAGCACATCGGCGTTGTCCTCATCGGCGGCGGAGTAGGTGGCGGCACTCTCGTGCGCGGTCACCGCGGTTCCGGCATGCACCGTCGCCAGTTCGACTACCGAACCCAGGTGATTCGCCTGCGCCACCGCGTAAGTCGCGAGGAAGTCCTGGCCGATCAGACCGAAGATCGGCACGGCCGCGGCGATGGCCACCGCCTGATTCGCGGTGCCCGCGGTCAGCGTCTCGGTTGCCATCGCGGCCGATGAATCCCCGTAGCGACGGATCGCCTCCGGTACTGCTACCAACTCGCCCATGTGAAAGCCCCTGCCCGGTAAGCCGATTCGCGGTCACGAATCCGGCGGATCGAACATCTACCCGAGCCATTGCAACAGGCCGCGGAATGCATTGGCACGCGCGAAGCTTAAGAGCGCGTTACACCTCAGTGAATCTCGCGGTGTGCGGCGCGCTCCGGGACTGAGCGTCAGTCCGCTTCGGAGCGGGGCGGCTCCTGAACGTCCGGCTCCGGGCCGGCGGCGCTCTCCTCGTTGAATGCGGTGATCAGATCGCCGCGTTGTGCGAACGCGCGGGTGGCGGCGCTCTGCGCGGAGGACACTACCAGCTGTTCGAATTCCGTCGGGCTCAGTCGATTGACCAGTGGTGAGAAGACGAGATCGAGTAGCGCCCCGTTACCGTCGACCTCCACCGTGACCGCACCGTCCGATGAACTCTCGCGCACACGGACCCCGGCCATCCGATCGCCCAGATCGCGCATGCGCTCGAGCTGCCGCTCCGAGCGCGCGACCAGTTCGTCCATCACCGAAACACCTGTCAGATCAGGCATATTCACAATCGACTCCCCCTCGTTACCGCTGTCTTCCCCCGTACTGCGCGTCACGCTACACCGACCTCAGCCAGCTCTGCGGCTCCGTGTCGTACTCCTGTTCATCGATCAGTTCCCGCCGCTCTACCTGTTCCGCGGTGGGCAGTCCGGTCAGGGCGAGCAGATCGCTGCTCACCCCGGCCTCGGTCAGCTGCCGGCGCCGGGCCAGGCCGGCACGATGGGCCGCGCGCGAGCACAGTCGCAGCAGTTCGGCGGCCAGTTCGGCGGGATTACGGCGTAATTCGGCGGGATCGATCGAAATACGCAGGGGCAGACCTTGTTCGGTGGTCTCGACCGCTATCGATCCGGATCTTGTCGTTGCGGTGGACATCGTGCTCCTCGGTTGCGGATTCGGATGCGCGATCAGACGCGCTCGTCCTTTATCGCTCGGACGACGGTGATGATCTCGGCATTGATCGCGGCGATCAGGCCCTGCCGGTCGGCGCCGACGGCGGCACGCGGAGGCCCCTCCTGGATCACATACCGGCCGTCGGAGGGGAGATCGCGCCATCGCAGATGGCGGATGGTGCGCCCGCGCGGACCGAATCGCGAAATGCCCTGTGCGATTTCGATGGTTCCGGAGCGTTCCGGGACGATATCGAGAAAGCGCTGGCCGGAGGTCAATTCGGCTTCTTCGTAGCTGTCCCAGAGCTGCGGGGCACCGCTCGCGGTCGCGGTCGAGACGTAGTGCGCCGCCAGGACACCGGCCTTGGAATCCGGATCCGGGGGCAGAACGATATGGTCCGAGGCCCCGGGGTCGACCGGGGGCAACGCGTCCGCGATCAGATCGGCCAGCCGCAGCGGATCACACTCCACCATCGTGAATCCCCCGGCGTGCAGCAGAGTTCGGCCGGGCAGCTGAGTCAGAAGATAGCCGCGGTCCTCCCTTCGGGCCGCCAGCATCCGGACCACACCGTCGCCCCGATGCGGGTCCCGACCATCGAATCCCCATGCCAGGACAGCGATATCGGGCTGTGTGCAATCGCGCACCGCGTCGAACAGCGTGCGGTCGGGCCGTGCGAGCATCCGGTCCCGCAGTCGCGTGCATTCCCGCTGGAAGTCGTCCTCCAGCGGAATATCGGTGGTATAGACGAATGGGCGTGGCGGCCCCTCGTCCGCGAGATGCCGCCACATGACGACGAATTCGAGGTCGGTGAAGTTCCAGCCGCGGGTCATTTCTCGACGACCGGCTTCACGACCACGGGCGCCTCACCGAGCGCGTCCTCGAGATGGTCGGCGGAATCCAGATACGCGGGCCGCTTGTGCTCCTTGCCCTGCTGGTTCTGCGCACCCGCACCCGCGGCACCCGGCGATCCGGGACTACCGGACATCGGTGCGGCGCCGGCCCGGCCGGTCGCGGAATCGACGGCGTTGGCACTGAACGCGGAGCTGAGCGTGCTCGCCCGCGGGAACAGCTTGGAAGCCTGCGTCAGATCGCGACTGAGCGCCGACATTCCGGGTATCCCGGCGCCGCTGCCGCCCGGCAGGCCACCGCCACCGCCGCCCGCACCGCCACCGGCGCCACCCAGGGCCGACAGCGGATCCAGCGCATCAGTCAATCCCGGAATATCGCCCAGTCCGGCCTTGGTCAGCGCATCCTGCGCCTGCTGCTGGGTCAGGGTCTGGGCTACCTGCTGGAATGCCTGCATCAACTGCTGTACGCCCTGCTGCGCGGCCGACATCAGCTGCTGCACAGCCGAGGAGACCTGCTGCTGTTCCTGCTGTTGCTGTGCGGCGGCCTGCTGCTGTTGCTGTTCCTTCTGGTACTGCTCATGTTGTTTCTGTTGCTCCTGCTGTTGCTTCTGTTGCTGCTGCTGAGCTTCCTTCTGCTGCTTTTCGTATTCCTCGGCCTGCTTCTGTTGCTGTGCCAGCGCCTGCTTCTGTTGCATGGCCGCCTGCTCCTGCGCGGCCTTCTGCTCGGCGGAGGGCGTGGTCGAACCGGGCGGGGTCGAGCTACCGGGCGGAGTCGAACTGCCCGGCGGCGTGCTGCTTCCCGGCGGGTTCCGACTCCCCGGCGGATTCTGATTACCGGGCGGGTTCTGGTTACCGGGCGGATTCTGGCCGGTGGGATTGAACGGATTCGCGGGAAGCTGGCCGAAGGCCGAGGCCGCCGCGGGGATCACCGGTACATGCGCCGCGGATTGGTTCATTCCGTACACGTAGGTCTTGCGGAAGCTCTCGCGCGTGGTTTGGATCCAGTCCTGCTGAGTCTTCGCATCGGCATCGTTGTTCGGCGGCATGCAATACTGCGTCTCGTTCAACCAGCCCGAGCTGTAGAGCAGCAGGTCGCCGGTGCCCTTGATCGAATTCGACAGCGCCGGAATACTCTTGCCGTAGGCCTGCACGGCCGCGACCGCGGCCTCCTTGCCTGGACCGGACCACTTGTCGACGGTCACCGAGTCGATCTTGTTCAACAGATCCGAGTACACCTTGCCGACCTCGGTCGCCATCCACCACCAGGTACCCGCGTGGTCGGCGAGACCCTGCGCCACCTTGTTGGTCCGGATGTAGTTGCCGACCTGATACAGGTCGTACCAGCTCATGTAATCGGGGGCCTCGGGACTGATGGTCGTCGATTGGAACGACTGCAGACCGGCCTTGTTGTCCATCGCGTCGACCGGAGCCTTCAGATCGTCGTTGGTACCCGGAACCTTCGGTGGATCGCCGATCGGATCGAGAGCGTCGGCGTCCCACATGAAATCCGGTTTACCGCTGACATTGTCCAGCAGTTCGGAGTTGAAGCCGTCCACCTTGCCGTATGCCTTACCGGCCTGGATGAAGGTGTCGATCATCTGGCCGAGGATCGTCTTGTGATCCTCCAGGACCTGCTTGAAATCGGTGGCCTCGGAACCGAACTTGCTTCCCAGCGCGGTACCCGACGCGAGATTCGAGACCGGCTTGCCCGCGGTGAGATCGTCGGTATAGAGCTGCAATGTCTTCAACGCGGCGATCGTGCTCTCCGCGGCCGCGGCCACTCCCAGCGCCGCTTCCGGCTCGAACTTCAACGCGTCCTTACCGGACGTGTGAGTCTTCGTGTAGTCGCTCAGCGCCGGAAACGGATTACCCGTGGCGACGGTCGTAGTCGGATCGGGGGCCATCGGTCATGCTCCTCGAATTCGGCAACAGCGGGACCTGCGTGTTCACCCCGTCGGCCGAGAGCCGGAATAGCAAGTCCCACATTATCTTTCGAACATTCTGCAACTTGCGAGCAACACCGGCGGCAACGGCGGTTGAACGCGGGGTGAAACACCGGCGGCGAGTGTCACCCCGCTCGCAACGCCCCGCGACGCTCCCGGAACCGCTGTTCGAACCCACCGGCGTACACCGACGGCGCGACCGAGGACGAGGACTGTTCCAGCACGCCGTCATCGGCGACGTAGAAGATCGCCCGGCCGATGGAGACCTCGTCCGGCTCGGCCGGCACGTACACTATCCAGCCCACCGAGATTCGGTCCGCGCACAATCGCTCCAGCGGATATCTGCCGGTATTGATCCCGTGCTCATCGATATACCGGCGCACCCGTTCGAGCGCGTCGCCCTCGGGCAGTGGCGCGGGACCGGTGAACGTCGCACCGGCCATGCTGATCTGATTGAAGGCACCGTCGATATCGAAGCCGCCGTCGTCGCCGAAGACGCTGACCAGTGTTTCGCGGGTGACCACATTCGCCTCCGCCGCCGCCACCAGGGTATCCACCGCGACGCGCAATTCGTCGGTGGTCTCCCCGTCTATCAGACCGCAGATCACCTGCGACACCGTCGCCGAGGTCCACACCCCCGGCAGGGCGTCGCTGAGCTCATCGGCCGAGGGTGATTCGGCGCGATACCACCGCCCGTTCTCCCACCAATAGCAGAACGACAACAAGCCGTCACCGAATCGCGGATTCAGCACCGAATTCGACACCCATTCCGGCGCACCGGCATACAACAGCGGCAACGGTTCACCGCGGTTGTACGCGGCGTCGAGCGCGGGCGCCTCCCACACTCCACCGGAGAGCACGCCCCGGCCACCGGGCAGCAGATACAGGGTGCAACCGCTGCGGCGGGAGCCCTCGAACCAGCCCAGCGAGGGCAATACCCGGGGGCCCCACTGCGATCCGGCCGCGACGAAAGCGGCGGCCATCACACCCCATCGGCTCCAGAGCGTCGCCAGGTCGGGAAAGTCGTTGTCCGACAGTATGGGAACCACGCCCGCGGCGCGATCGGCCCGTAGCTGCCTCGCCGCCTCCGCGGGTGGGCGGGATTGCCGGTCACCGTGACCGATATAGGCGGCCATCCAGACCGGTACGCGCTCGCGCGGGTATGCCCTCAGATCGGCCAGATACGCCTCGGGCGCCAGCAGTTGCTCATCGGGAAAGGGGTCGTCGCCGTAGTCGTAGTCGATGTGCAGATGCCCCTCTCGGTCCAGCCGGACGAGCAGACGCCACCAGGGCCCGCCGTCGAAGGCCGCCGACAGGTCGCGATGTGCGCGCACCGACTCCAGTACCGACTCTGGAGGCTCGGCGCGCAACGTGCGCTCCTGGTCGTCGGTGAACACCACCTCACCGCCGCCGACCAGCACGGTGACCGCGAAGATCGCCGTCAGCTCGTGCCAGCCCTCGGGCGCGGACGCGGCGAGCTCCCGGGCGATATCGTGTGCCAGCTCGCGGGCGCGCGCCTCCGGGTCGACCACGGATGTTTCGGGAACGGGGATCCCGCCGCCGAGAGTGAACCCGACATCCGGCTCGTCGGGGGCGGAGACGGCGCGGTCGGTATCCGATCCGGAGGTATCCGCCGCCGGTGGCGTGACGTCCGTGTCATCCTCGGAACGCGGGGCGGGGTTGCGATCGTCGGGGGTGGTCACGTCGCGGGGTTCTCCTCGTTCGCATCCACCATCGGGTGGACTGGCCGGCTGCGGACATTGTCGTCGTGGCGATGGTCGATAACTCGTTGTGGCGGAACGCCTCTCACGGCGCACCCGGCGCTTGGGCGAAGATCTGCATGCGGTGGGCCGGATTGTCGAGCACATCGCGGACCCACAAGCCGAGGTCGAGTTCCGGTTTGCGCCGGCGATAGCGCACGCTGCACACCGCCAGCCCCGCCCGGGTCACGGTGAAGTCGGTGTTCCGGCGCCCGGCGTGCTGCCAATGCACGATGATCGCCATATCATCGGCATCGATCAGCTGACCGGCGACCCGCACGAACAACCGGCCATCGGCGCGGAAGAAGACGGTCTCCACACCGTCCAGATCGCTGTACACACCACTGAACGGGGTAAGCGGTTCGGCCGTATCGTGCAGCGATCCCGTCAGCGGATCGACCTCCGCACAACGGAATCCGCCGAATTCCTGTACCAGGATGCGGGGCGGCGGGACCGTGGCATTCGGCGATGCCGGACGGCGCGGGGCGGGGGCTCCGCCGGACGGGTGCCCACCGTTCGGCATCGGCGGGACCACCGGCGCGAAGCCGTTCTGCGCGAAGCCGTTCCGCGGCTGGGTGGGCGAATCATAGTGCGGGACAACCGGGTCCGCAGCGCGGTCCACGGGCTCACCGAGCGAGAACGGGCGGTCCACCGGAGTCTGCTGATCGCCACCGAATCCGTTGTCGTTGCCATAGCCGATGCCATCCCGATGGCCGTTACCGCTGTGGCCGGGCCGGTTGCCGTAGCCATGCCCGCCACCGATGCCGGGCCCATCGCCATTGCCGTGCCGCGGGACGTCGCCGCTTCCGTTGTTCGGGGGTACCGGCACCTGGTTCCGATCGGGCGGGCGATTCCGGTCTGCCGGTGGTTGCTCTGGAACCCGCTGCGACATGGGCGGTTCGTGGTGCTGGGGTATGGCACCGCCGAACGGGTTCGGGACATTCTCGAACGGGTTCGCATTCGGGCCGATCCCCGCGCCCGGCAGCGGGAAGGGCCGCGGTGCGGCACCGTTGCCGGTGCCCTGGTCCGAAAGCCACGGCGGAACACCGAAATTCGGCAGAACGGATCCGCCCGCCGGGGCGCCCGGTTGCCCCGATACATCATGGCGGTGCGGGCCGTGCGGGCCACCGTGCCCGCCCCCCGGCCAATCCCCATGGGGCGGACGATGATCGTCATCGTGCGGTGCGTGATCGTGCGGCCCACGGCCACCATGGTCGTGCTGGTCACCGGAATGCCCCGCGCCATGGTGCCCGGGCCCAGCACCGTGATGCTGATGTCCACCCGAGCCATGACCGGGACCGTGATGGCCGTGGCCGTGATGATCATGGTCTGCACCCGGCTGTCGCTGCTCGGGTTTGCGCGGCCCGGGCTCATGCGGCCGCGGCTCGTGTGGCGGAGGTTTGTGTGGCCCGGGCTCGTGTGGCGGCGGGTCATGTGGTGGGGGGGCCGGGATCGGTGGTGGGGGGAGGTTGATGTCGATGCGTTCGGGTTTGTAGTCCGGCCAGTCGAATTCGGCGTCGTGCGGGACGTGCGGAACCGGGGTGATGTAGGTCTTGCGCGGCCGGCGGGCGGCCGGATCCGCGGCGTCACCGCGATCGGGATCACTACCGTCCGGCGGCTGTTGTCCGACCCGCCGGACCGAACCCGCCCCGCCCCGGTCGCCGGATTCCGAATCGGAACCGTCGCCATTCGTCCCGTCACCCCGGCGACCGCCCGCACGCTGCCCGGACCGCGACTCACCCACAGCCCCCTCGCCCTGCTTCGGTTCTCCCGGTTCACCTTCGGAGGTTCCGTCGGCACGACGTGGCTGACCTGCGCGGGCAGGGCCGGCCTCACCGGGTTCGCCGGCACCGGCGTCATCCGCACCCCGCTGACTCCCGGCGCCATCGAGGGCGGGGCGCGTGGTGTTCGCACCGCCCCGCAACTCCGGAGGCCCGGCCTCGCCCAGTCGGTCGAGCCGCTGGTTCAGATCACCGCGCAGGTGCCGCACTGTTTCGGGTAGCCGCCGCGGCTCCACCGCGGCGTCGGGCTCGCCCAGTCGATCCGCCCAGAACTGGCGATCTCCCGGATCGGCGGCATCGGCGAGTTGTTCCACCCGGCCCGCGCGCATCAGCAGATCCAGCAGCGGATCGCGCGCCCCGGGCGCGGGCAGTGCGCGCCGCAAACCCTCGCCGCGCAGCGCCAGGTGCTTCAGCGCGGCCACCGGATCACGCGGCAGGCCCGGGAATCGTTGCCGCACACCGGTTGCGTCGAGAATCTCGGCGGGCCACCGTTCGCGCGGCGACAGCCATGCGGGGTCGGGTGCCGGAGAGTCGGCGGCATACGGAATCCGCGACATGCGCAACGTCTTGTCGCCGTCGTGTTCGGGCGCATCGAGCGGCAGCTCGCCCGGATGCATCGGCAGGCCGTCGCGGATCACCAGATGCCCGCTCAGACGCCGCCGGTTGGTGTCCCAGTCGTAGCCGTGCCGTGCCGCTTCGAGGTCGGCATCGTGCCAGGTGGCGTCGTCGTGGTCGGCGAGGTACTTCGCCTCGACGTAGGCGTCGTCGAGCAGCAGCAGATCCTCGCTGTGCGGCGTGGTCCGGCCGTCGCCGTCGCCGATCCCGGTGAGCCGCAACCAGGCATCGGCTACGTGCGCCAGCGGATCGTAGGTCTTCTTGACCAGTCTGCCGGTCGGATCGGTGTGATCGCGTACCCACATCTCGTTGCGCATCAGGTGGTCCTTGACCAGCTGGATGCGTTCGGCGAGCTCTTCGCGGGTGAGCGGAGTGCCGTCCGGATGCCGGGCCAGGTTCAGCGCTTCCTGCCGTGCGCCGCCGGGTTCGCCGGGATCCAACAGCGGATCCCGTGGCTGGGTCAGTACGTCGACGATCCGGTGCACATCGGAATTGCCGGTGTCACGGGCGAATTCGCCGATCATTCGATCGGCCCAGCGCTGCACGGCATCCCAGCGCGCGATATCGCGATCCTGGCGCGGCGTGGACCACTCCACCCGATCGCGCGGCGGCACATGCTCAGCGGCCGACCACGGCCGGTGCGGTGGTTGCAGATCGATCCGCGGCCCGGCACGCCAGCCCTTCCAGCCGCGGAACGACCGGACGATCGGGATCTTGCGCAGCACCGGATGATCCGGATCGAACGGACCGTCCGGCAGCCGGTTGGTGTGCTCGCGAACCCATTCGCCGATCTCCGGCCGGCGCTGCAACGGACCCAGCACCCACGGATGTTTGCGCGCCATATCGTAGAGCTGCACCCAGCGCTTGCCGATGGTGTACAGCGCGCCGTCGAGCGGCATCCCGTGGTGGGCTTCCTCGTCCCAGCCCGCAGGTGGCTCCGGTTTCGGCCCGGGCCCCTGATGCCACCACAGTTCGGAGCGGCCGGCCTCGCTCAGCGTCAGAATCTCTTCGTAGCTGAGGTCCGGCCAGTGGTCGGTGAGCATCTTGATCACCAACGGCTCCACCATGTTCTGGAACGGTTCGGCGCCCATGGTGCCGCTGAACCCGTCCGGCATCTTCTCTTCGCGCTGCCGGTACGGAATGTGCGAGTTGTCCGAGCCGCCGAACGCACCCCAGCCCTTGGGCGGTAGCCGCCAGCCGTCGACCTCTTTCTGCCAGTGCTTGTCGAGTTTGGTGCCGGGCGGCAGATCCGGCTGATACGCGCGCAAGCCCCGGGCCCGTCCTTCACGGGGGTCATGCCAGCGGCCGTCGGCGCCGCGCCAGCGCACCATGGTGTCGCCGGTGAACGGCAGCCGGTCGCCGCCCATCCGACCGTGTGCGGGCAGTTCCGTGCGGTGGATTTCCACCGGCGCCAAGGTGTCCAGGTGCGGCCGGATCTGCCCGGCGCCGTCGCGATCCCCGCCTACCAGCTCACCGGTCACCGTCAGCCGATCGATAACGGTCGCGGGATCCTTCAGCAGCTCGGTGAGCTCGTGATGCAGCGCGAGCGCGTCGAGCAGCGGAGCGTCGAATCGGTTGTCGCCCGGTCGCCGGGGTCCGTCCGGATCCCCGGCGCGCACCGGCACATCCGGGTGATCGAACCCTGCCCGGCCGGCCACGACGATGATGCGAGCCGGCCGGGCACCGGTACCGTCCGCTTCGGGTGCGCGACCGCGATCCACCCACACGTTCTCGCTGAGTCGACGCAGTGCCGGCGGCTCATCGGCGCCGTTCACGGCATGCCAGTGGTCCGCGACGGCGTCGGGCCAGGCGCCGGTGAGCGCGACCCGCTCGTCGTTGAAGCGATCGATCTCGTGCTCGGCGCGCCGCACCGCGTCCTCGGCATCGGCATCGGCATCGGCATCGGCATCGGCGAGCCGGCGCAGGTTCTCGGGGGTGCGCTGCGCGGGGTCATCGAGGAGCCGGGAGAGCTCATCCCTGATGCGCCGCAACGGTTTCGCACGCTGAACCGCGGCCCGGTGCTCATCGGCCACCCGGCCCAGCTCGTCGCGGACCTGCTCGGCGAGCGAGGCGTCGTGGCGGGCGCCCTGGCGCTCCAGTTCGTGGATCTCGCGATTGATCGCGTCGAGGCGATCCTCGAAATGGAAGAAGCGATCCAGTGCGGCGGCCAGCTTGTCGACGAGCTCGGTCTGCTCGCGTTCCTGATCGGGAAGGAGTTGTTCGCGCCGCGTGAGATCGGGGGCGTCCGGACCGGCGCTGTCCCTGACGTAGCGGGCATTGTCTCCGCGCAACTGCCGCAACGTCTCCGACCAGTGACCGCGGGACAGATCCGGATCGCCGAACGGCTCGGCGCGATGGTCGACCTTGGTGCGCCAGAACTCCAGATCGGCTGCCACATGCGCTCGTTCGCGGACCTTGGCGTCGAGTGCGGTCTGCGGGTCGGCATCGGGTGCGGGCCGTGCCGGATCCGCAGTTGCGCGCGTCGCCTCGATTTCCGGCGGCCGGTGTGCGGCGCGATCGAGTTCCGGTGGCGGCTCGTGCATATCGATGACCCGGACGCGGCCGTCGACGTCGACATGAACCTGATGGAATACGAATTCACCGTCGGCACCGAGCAGTGCGCGACGCACGGCCGGGTCGATCACCCGGTCCGGATTCGCACCCGGCGTCACCACGACGAGTCGATCGGGTGCCCCGCCACGACCCGGAACAAGCCGCGCCACCGCGGATTTCGGATCGGACGGGTCCGCCGGTCGTCCGTCGGCTCCCAGCGGGTGGCCCTCCCGGCCGGCCGCCACATCGCGGGCGGCGAGCAGCGCCGCGTCCGCCGCGACCCGGTCCCGTGCCGCGACGAGGGTCTGGTCGTGCACTCGCAACAGGCCCAGCAGGGCTTTTCCGAGTGCTTCGGCCTCTTCGGCCCGGGCCTCCTCGGCACGCCGGTCCTCGAAGAATCTCTTCAGGTCGGCCCGTGGGATATCGGCGCGGTTCCACAGTTCGTCCGCGCGGGCACGTCGTGCCGCGATCAGATCCCGGACCGCACCGGCCAGTTCGCGCGGGCGCGTCTGCCAGGCGTTGTCGATCCCCAGATGCTCGGCGAGCCGGACGATCTTGGTGAAATTCTTGTCGACCTGTTCGTTGCGCCGGCCCAATTCCTCGCCGAGATCGCGCAGTTGCCTGCGCAGCCCGCGGGTGCTCGGTTCGTGTTCGCGCTCCGCGCCGCCCACCCAATCACCCGGGCGGCGCGCCGGATCCGGCCGCGCCGCAGGCGCTTCCGCGATATCCGGATGATGTTCGCTCACCCAGACCCGGCCATTGTGATCCAGTTCGACGCCGAAGTAGACGGCATCGAAGCCTTCGGTCGCGTGCCGGACCCGCTCCCGCGCGGGCATGCGGATCTCGGGATTACCGTGCCCGCCGACACCGACCCAGCGGCCGCGTTCGCCCACCGCCCCCTCCGCCCGCAGGCGACCGGGTGCGTCCAATCGGATGCGCCGGTACGAGACTCCCGAGATCCGCGGGCCGCGATCGTCGAAACCCGCTCGCGACTGCATCAATTCACGTTCGGCCGCGTGCTGGGCGGCGGCCCGGCGAGCGGATTCGTTCGCCGCCGCCACGCGATACCGGTCCACCAGCCGCACGGTCGAGCGACGCTGCCGCTCGGGAATGGTCTCGCGATGATTGTTCACGGCATCGCGCACCGCACGCTGCAGCTCCGGTCGCGTCAGTCCTTCCGCGTCGACGCCGAATTCGCGGGCCAGGCGTTCGAGACGCGGCAGGTCGACGGTGCGCCGGTCGCCGAGCTCGATGGACAGTTCGGCACGCCGCTGCGCTGGTGGCGCCAGCCGGTCCCGGATCGCATCGGCGATCTGGTGGTCGGACGGCAGCGGCACACCCAGGCGCGCGGCCCGGCGATCCAGTTCCATCCGGGTTCTGCCGTTATCGAGATCGCTCAGCAGATCACGCAATTCCGCGCGGGCCACGGGCGCGGCATCGGGCGCTTCGGCAGCGCGGGCGATCGCCTCGCGCAGCATCTCCCGGCGGATCTGATCCGGCCGCAGACCGAGCTCATGCGCTCGGGCGGTCAAACGCGACCAGGCGCGCACCCGATCGGCACCGGCATCGACCAGATCCCGCAATGCCTTTCGCAGGGCGCGGGTGACCGGCCGGTGCTCTTGTTGCGGACCGTCCTGATGCCAGCTCTCGCGGGCCCGGGGCCTGCCATCGGAACCGTCGCCGCCACTCGGGGGTTGCTTACCTCCGCCACCGCCGTCCGCCGCGGCTACGGGTTCCGCACCTGCCCCGGCCCCCGAATCGCCTGGCCGGTCACCGCCACCCCCCGGCTTCACGGGCGCACCACCCGAACCATCGTCCTTACCATCGGAATCCGCGCCGGGCTCCTCACCCGAGCCATCACCCTCGGACCTATCGGCAGGGCCCTCAGCACCGGATCGCTCGACGGGCTCGACGGCGGTACGCTTGCTACCCGCGGCGCGTTGTTCGCCGGTCCCCTGTGAGGCTTGCGGATTCGCGGCGCGCAGTTGCCGTTCCGCCATGCGGGCACCCTGATAGTCGCGGGCGGCGCGCATCATCTCACGCCGTATTCCGTACAGCTCGTTCAGCCGCTGCTGTGCTCGATCGCGCCCAGCGGCCCACTCGTCCGGTCGCAGATCGTCGCGGGCGATGATGGCCTGCTGCTCGGCCGACTCCTCCTCGAGCCGCCGAGTGATCGCGGCCTCGAGTTCGCGCGCGTTGTCTCGATCCGGCAGCCCGAGATCCCTTGCAATCCTACGCAATTGATCGTGCGCCGCGTCCTGCCGAGCCTGCGCCGCATCGATCGGATCGGGCTGCGCGAAGGACTCCCGTTTCGGTTCGTCCGCAACAGGTTCCGCGGGCGCCGGTTCCGCGGGCCTGCGGTCGTTTCCGACCAGATCCCACAGCCAGTCGGCGCGCTGGGCGGCGAAGCGTGCTTCCCATTCGGCCTGATCGGCGCGCATCCGAGCATCCCAGGCCATCGCCCCGTCGGGGCCGTCGGGATCGCGCGCGGCCAGCTCGCCGGCCAGTTCCCGCATCCGGATGGCGTGCCGCTCCGCCATGCGCGCGGACCAGCTCGCGTTCTCCGCGCGCATCCGCAAGCCCCACTCGGCCGGCGTTTCGGCACGCGGCGGGACAGCGGAACCATCCCCGGCACTATCGCCTCGGCCACCTTCGAGTTTCGGCGGCTCGGCGGCATTCGCCCTACCGTCGTCGGGCTTCGGCGCCTCCGCCGCACCTCCTGGCCCCCGCGGCGGCTTCTTCGGCGGCCCCTGCGGTGGCGCGGCGGCCGTACCCTCCCCGTCGTCCCCTTCATTCCCTTCGTCGCGGGACAGCTCCACATCTCGCTCCACCGCGGCGCGCAGTTCGGCATCCAGATCCGCGATGCGGACGTCGTTGTCGTGGAATCGCCGCGCGGCGTCGAGCAGCGCCTCGTGCTGGGCGGCGAACTCCTCGAAGCGCCGCTTGAAGTCCGCGCGATTGTCGCCGCGGATCGTCCGGGCGCCCAGATCATCGAATAGATCATCCAGTGCCGAGCCATCTTTCAGGTCATCGGCCAGCAAATCCTCCGGCGCGACCCGGAGTTCGTGGGCGTGTTCGACGATGAACTCGCGAGCGCGCTCCCGCTCGATCCAGGCCGACGCCCAGTCCCTGGACAGCTGATCGATCCTCGCGCGCCGATTCTCCGGGAGATCGGCCACCGCCTGGTGGAAGCGTTCGTTCAGTTCCAGCAACGCTCGCAGATCGGCGGCCCGGCCCCGCACCTCCTCGCGCAGTTGGGCGTGCACTTCCGCGCGCTGGGCGGCGTCGAGCCGCTCGTGCTTCTCGATCTTGCCGTCGCGATAGGCCTCGTAGGCCCGCACGTACTGCTCCGGCGTGGCATCGGTGAGATCGTGGCCGAGCAGCCGGGCCCAATCGCGATTCGGCCGCGAACCCGGCGAAACCTGCTCGTCCGGATCGGGTGCGTCGAACAGGCGCCGCCCGTCACCGACAACCTCGCGCAGCTGGTTGCGCGCCTCGGGATCGTGCATGGGCACTTCGCCCTCGAACACCCGCGGATCGGTCGCGGGGTCGAAACGCAGCCCATTGGTGAATGGGTCCGTATCGCCGAGGGCGCGAACGAAGTCGGTGATGGCCTCCCGGGTTCCCGGCTCACCGGCCCGGTCGTGGATCAGCGAGGCCAGCGCGCCGGGATCGATCCCGAGCGGGTCCGGTGTGTAGGCGAGTTCCTTCGAGTACTTGCTCGGATGAACATCCTCGGGCTCGCCGCCCAGGGCGCGCACCAGATTGTCGCGCGCCTCGACGAGGCCTGCCCGATCCTCGCCTCGTCCCTGGAGATATCCGGACAGCTTGTCGTAGTACTTGACCAGCATCTCGACCTGCTGTTTACGCAGGGCATTGCGGGTACCGCCGTCGGCGATCCGTTCGCCGACCTGCTCCGGGGTCGCGCGCGCCGGGTCGTCCACACCGGTGGTCTGCGCGAGCCGGTCGCGCGCATTGGCCAGATCGTGGAAGGTTTCGATCGCGTCACTGCTGCGGGCGTGATCGAGCAGCGCCTCGACCTGCAGTGCCCGCAGATCATTGGCGCGCAATTCGCGTTCGATCAGTTCCGGTGTGATCTGCTCGGGATCCAGGCCCAGCTCACGCGCCAGATCGTCACGGACAGCACGGATCTCGCCGGGTGTGCGCGCATCCGGTGCCATCGGACCCGGTTCGGCCGGGGGCTGCGCGACGTGCCAGTTGCCATCACCGTCGCGGACGAGCAATCCGTCCAGATGCCGTCCCCGCACATCCACCGAGATCGCATGGGCGTCGATATCGCCGAGGTGGCGGACGTGCGCGACGTTGTTCGTGTCGACGACGACGGTCCACTTCTCCGCCCGCACCTCACCGTTGTTCAGGCGGGCGGCCAGACCCGGATGACGATCCATGGCGCCGGCCAGCACCTGTTCGTGATCGCCGTGCACATCCAGGATCACCAGCCGGCCCGGTTCACCCGGGCGCTCCGGTGGCAGCTCACGAATATCGTTGGTGGGGAAGTATTTCCGGAACTCGTCGACCTGATCGGCGAGATCGCGGATCTCCCCGGCACGTTCGTGCACCCCGTCGCGCAACTCATTCAGCGCGGCGTCGAGCCCATCGGGTTCCAGCCGGGACAATTCGGCGGCGAGCAGATCCGCCCAGGTGGCCCGCTCGTCGCGAATCTGGTCGCGCCGCAGGGCATTCTCGAAATACGACCGCAGACCCTGGTCGCGACCCGACTCGTCTTCGGGGTCGTATTCGATGCGCTCATCGGGATTCTCGACGTTCAGCACGTCGAAGTCGCGTCCCGATTCGGCGCCGTTGTTCACACCGCGCCAGTTCAGCATGCCGGGATCGTCGCCCTGGGCGATGATCATTTCCTTCAGGAACCGGCCGATCGGGTTGTGGTCACTGATCGACTGCGGCCGATACGGGATATCGGCGTGTTCGGCGTTGAAGCGGTGCGCGGCATCGCGCAGCGCCTCGATCACCGCGGCCCGGCGCAGATTCTGATATTCGGCGGTGTCGAGCGCGCGGCGCACGGTCTCCGGGCTCAGATCGGTGAGCTCGATTCCCAGCCGACCGGCGGCGGCGCGCAGTTCGTCGGCCGGATTATCTTGCGGCGCTTCGGATTCACCGTGCGGCGCTCCGACGGGCAGATCGTGTGGCTGCGATTCGTCGACCAGATGCCCCAGCCCCACATCGCGCAGATACTTGTGCATCGCCGCGACCTCGGCCGGATCCGCGTCCTCGTTCCAGTACGCGTACTCCCGCCCCTCGCGGTTGTGCATCGGAATATGTTCGCCCGCTTGCAGTTCCATCCGCGCGGTGAGGCGCTCGAGCAGAGGTGCGTGTTCCCGGTTGATCCACAGCGTGACCGACTCTTTCAGCAACCGCGCGTAGTTGATGCTGATGTCGTGATCGCCGAGGGTTTCGAGTGCGTGGATATCGAACAGATGCCCGAAGTCCTCGGTCATCTCGGTCTGATATTTACCGTCCTGACCACTGCCCGACGGATATTTCGGATTGTGCCCCTCATATCCGCCGGTGAAGCGTTGCCACAGCGAACGCCGCCGGCCCGGCGCGGCCGGTTCGACATCGGTACCCGGAGCACGCGGCCCAGGCCACACCGGCTCGGCCGATTCGACCCGCCAATTCCCGTGCTCGTCGGCGACCATGCGCAGCCGCACCTGTTCGCCACCGAGGTCCACGACGACCTCGGCGCGGCGGAGCAGCAGCTCGTGGACCCGGCCGGTGTGGTCGTCGAGCGCCTGACGAATCCGCACGGCGACCGGATCCCGCTGGCGCGCAAGGGCTTCCCGCTGTTCCGAGCTGAGCAGGTGGACCGGGCGCCCCTTGTGGTCGAACAGGATCATTTGAGTGTCGTGCAGTTCGGCCGGCACGTCCGCCGGATGGTCGGTCACCACCCCCGTACTCTCATCGCGCACCACGATCCGGCCGCCGCCCTCATGGATCATGACGTAGGCGTGCGCGCCGACAACCCTTCTGCCCGGACCGGCGTGATAGCCGTCGACCACCAGCGCCATGGCGCCCTTGCGCATTCGCGCCAGTCGCCGGGCGATCGCGTCGTGATCGGCGACCTTCACCAACCGGCCACCGGCATCCGCCTGGACCTCCGCGGCGGTCATTCCCTCCGGGCCCACCGCACGCTCGGGCACGCGCACGGTCTTGCTACCGGTGAGGTCTTTGATGAGCCATAGCGCCAATTCGGCACAGCGGCCACGCTTGGAGTCATCGCGAGCAGCCGGTTTCACGGGTTCCGGGGCGCCCTGATGGTCCGGCGTGCTCTGCTCCCCGCGACCGGGGCGGGCCTGGGCATGCTCGGCATCGGCGGGATGCGCGGGCATACCGGGAACAGCCTGATCCTCGGGGCGGATGTGGACGGGCTCATCGCGCTTGTGCTGCGTGGTGGTTTCGCCGGCCTCGGGGTCGTGTGGTTTGGCGACCGATCCGTCGTCGTTCCCGTGAGCTGCCGGGCGGCGCCGGGGGGTTTCATCGTCCGTGCCGGATTTGTCCTGTGCCCCATCGGATTCGGGCCGGGACTGCCCCCGGTCGGCGAGCTCGTCATCCGGGTGCGGCCGGGGCTCGGCGTCGTCGTGGGGCCCTTGCTCGTCCTCGCGACCGGGCCGCGCCTCGTGCTCGGACGGATCATCAGAGCGCGCCGGGCGTTCCGTATCGGCCGCATCGCGATCGGCGGAGGCCGGTTCGTCGGAGTCGCGCACCCCCGGCTCGTCCCGCGACACCTGCTCGTCACGCGGCGCCGACTCATCGTGATCCCGTGCCGACGTGACGTCCCGCTCCGGCGCGGAAGGCCCCTCGCCGTCGGCATCGACCCGATTCGTTCGCTCGTCGGCGGACCGTCCGGATTCACCGGCCTCGCGGGGTGTTTCGGGCCGTCGATCGGTACGCGCTCCGGCACCGGCACGGTCCTGCGCCGACCCGGTGTCGCCGCGGCCGGGCTTGGCGACGACCCGCTCGCCTTCGCTCGCACCGGCACGATTCGCGGCGCGCGGCGACTCGGAGTCGCCGGTCCTGGCCTGCACTCGCGAATCAGCGGCCGGGCGGGCACCGGGTGTATCGGCCGAACCCGCTCGCCCGGGTGTCCGGGTATCGGCGCCGGCACCGCGATTGAGATCGGCGGGGGCCCGCCCGTCGGTGCCGCGAACATCGCCGGTGCGTGGTGCGTCGGAGCCACCGGTCGGCGCGGCACCGCGCGCATCGATCGGCGATACGCCGGAGGCGGGAGCGGCCGGTGAACCGGCGGATGAGCTCGGCCCCGACGACGCGACCGGACCGGAGGATGCGCTCGGTGCCGACGCTGCGGACGCGCCGGGGGCGCTCGAGGCTGTATCGGCCGGTGCGTGTTGCACCGACTCCGGTCCGGATGATGCAGCGGGCGTGGCAGATTCGTGAGATTCGGGATGCGATACCGGCGCATCCGAGGTCACGGAGGGCGTCGAGTCGTGTCCGGTCACGCCCTGGTGGTTGCTCACCGGTGCGGACGGCGAATCGGTCGCCGCCGGACCGGCCGTCTTCGACTCCGGTGGGGCACTCGAGTCCACCGGGCCGGGCCGATCGTGTGACGACGTCTGGGCACTCGGCGCGGAACTATCCGAATGATCCGGCGAAGCGGTGTGTTCCGGCGCCGGGCCCGCACCGGAAGCCGGTGGTTCATGGGTGCCCGCGGTGGTGGTCGGCGCGCCGGTATGACCGTCGTGCCCGTTCGACACCGGATCGCTGTGCACCGGCCCCGATGAACCGGGCTCGCCGTGCACCGTCTGCGTGTTGCCGTGCGGCCCGAATCCATTGCCGTTGGACACATCGGCGTGCACATTCGGCACGGTGCCATCGTGCTGGAAGTTGTGCAGATCACCGATGTTGCCCAGATCCACACGTGGCGAGTTCAGCTTCCAGAACGGCGAATTCTCGAAATGACTGTGCGCGAAATTGTGATTCAGCGCCGACCCGCCGCCGGTGATCGCGCCGGCGCTGAACATACGCCAATCGACGTGGGTGTTCTTCAGGTTGTCGAGTGCGGTATCCAGATTGCCGTGTGCCACATCGGAGGCGAACTGCCAGCCGATGGAACCACCGAAGGCGGCCGCCGAGTTGACCAGCCCCGATCCCGCGCCGATTCCGGCGCGGGTCAGGTTGACGCCCCACTTCGAGGTGATATCCCCCGCCTCGTTGCGAAAGGCGTTGCCGAACTTGCGGCCCAGCGCCTCACCTACACCGCCACCCGCGGCGCCGCCCACACCGGCGGCGAAGGTGGTGACTCCGAGCTGATTCCAGTCGAGGCCTTTGCGGTGCCCCTGCCAGACCTGGAATTCCTGCACCGCGAATTCCTGCAGCGCGCCCAGCGCCGCATTCAACAGCACATGCCGGAACAGGAATCGCACCAGGGCGTTCTCGGCCAGCCGGCCCGCCCACCCGGCCATCGTGGTCAGCATGCGCCGGAACATCATTCGCACCGCGACGCGAGTGGCGATGATGATGCCGGCCTCCTCCGCCGGCGCGGTCGGCGGAAAGATCCATACCGCGGCGATATCGGCGGCGGTGATCACCAGCGTCGAATAGAACATCAGCTTGGTGTATTGGATCTGCGTGCCACCGCCGTCGACCGAATCACCGATCTGATCGAAGTATCCCGCCAGCGCCTCCAGCGAATCCTTGCCGCTGCGCATACCGTCGAAGGTGTCGCTCATCTGCTGGCGGCCGTCGCCGGCCGGATAAGCGGCCAGTGTCGCGGACTTGGCGTCGTCCATCGAATTCAGAATCTCGCGCAGCTCGTCCGCGGCGGTATGCCAGTCGCCGGCCAGCGCCCACATATCGTCTTCGTTGCCGTGCGGCCATTCCATTCCGATGGCAGCACCCAGCCACTCGAGCCAGCTGGGAAACTCGATCATGCGCGGTTCTCCCGGATCACCAACTGGAGTCGGTGATGCGGCGTTCCGGTTCGACCGGATAGGTCTCCGCATCCTCGAACCGGAGCTCGTCCTCGCCGTAGTCGGCGGTGCGTTGCGATGAATCCGGCGGGGCCAGTGAGGGTTCCGGCGCAGTGGGCAGACGCACGTCGGGCATTCCCTCGATCAGATCGGTGAGTTTGGGCAGCTTCGCGCGGCGTTCCCGCAGTGGCGCCATCAGTACCCGATGCTTATCGGCCAGATCCTTCGACGCCTGCTGCGCCGCCTCGGTCACCGCGCGCGCTATCTCCGAATAGCTCAGATCCTCGATCCCGGCACCGAATTTGGTCTCGATGACTGCGCCGTCGGCATTCACGCTCACCGTGACCCGGTTCTTGCGCGCCGATGCGGTGCCGGTCAATTCGGCTCGGTCGCGCTGGATTTCGGCGATCACCCGGAGTTGTTCTTTGGCCTCGCCGAGTATTCCCACCAGCTCGGCCTGCATATGCTCGTTCGTCATCGGAGGCCGTCGGTATTGCCGTGCTCCATCGTCTCCAGATAGGTGGCGCTGTCGGTCTGGCCGTCGGAGACCTTCTGGAAGGCATCGGCGAAGCCGCGCGCGCCGGTGACCATATTGTCGTGCGCGGCCAGATAGCCGTCACCCGAACCGGTTCCCGCGAACTGTTCGCCCAGAGTGTCGTCCCCCCACGGGTTTCCGTAGCCGCTGGTCTTGCCGTGCAGCTTGGTCAGGACCTGCTCGATGTGATCGCGCACATCCCGCGTCTTTCCGGCGGCGGTGCGGAGCTTCGCCACCTCGACCTCGATCTCGTTCGCCATCGTCGGTCCCTCCATCCCACTACCGGCCGGCGCCCGTAGACGTTGGTCTTCGACAATGGCAGTGCCGGGAGAATCGTCAGTGGCGCCGACGTGAACGCGCGGTGGCCGCCGCTGAAAACACCGCACAAACCGCCCCGGGGGCCGTACCGCAAAATGGACGGCATGCGAATCCTGGTACAGCGTGTCGGCTCGGCCCGGGTCACAGTCGGAGACGAAGTCGTCGGGCAGATCGATCCAGCCTCGATGGGAGTGCCGCACGGCCTGCTGGCGCTGGTGGGCGTCACCGGCACCGACACCGCGGCGATAGCGAAGACTCTGGCCGACAAGTTGTTCCGCCTGCGCATCCTCGACGGTGAACGTTCCGCCGCCGATCTGGGCGCACCGATCCTCGTGGTCAGCCAGTTCACCCTCTACTCCGATACCACCAAGGGACGCAGGCCCTCGTGGTCGGCCGCCGCACCCGGACCGGTCGCCGAACCCCTGGTCACCGAATTCGCCGACGCACTGCGTGAACTCGGCGCCACCGTCGCGACCGGCCGCTTCGGTGCGCACATGCAGGTGTCACTGGTGAACGACGGACCGGTCACACTCCTGCTCGAGGCATGACGCGCTCACCGCTCCACATGAACAAATCCGCCATGTGACGAAGCGCTGCTCGAGAGCGCCGGCCGACCGCCACGATTCACAACGCGGCCGAGATTCCGAGATCGAAGCGGATACCCGCATGCAGCATCGTCGTGGCGGGGAATCCGATCATGTCGCGGAAGGTTTCGCTGAAGTGGGACGGGGTGGCGAAACCGGCGTCGATGGCGGATCGGGTGAGGTCGTGTCCGGCCACGGTCCCGCAGATCGTGTGAATGAGGCGGTTCCACCGCTGGTAGCCACGGAATGTGGTGCCGTACTGCTGGGTGAACAGGCGCAGGAAGTGGGTGGTGGACAGGCCCATATTCGCGGCGATCCGGTCGGCGCGGAAGGTTCGGGCCGGGTCGCTGCGGATAGTGGCGGCAACCCGTTCGATGCGCGGATCGGGGGTCGGTGCGGGGCCTCCGATGGCGTCGGCGTAGATGCGCTCCGGATCCACATCATCGGCACCGCACAGCTCGATCAGCTCGCGTTCCCGTCGGTGGTTGAGGCCCAGAGGACCTGCGGCGGAGGTCATCACGTCGGCTATGGCGGCGGCTGACGCGCTCGCGGGATCGACGAACAGCGCCAGAATCCATCCCTGGGTGGCGACTGCGCGCTGCTTCGTGCGCGCGGGGGCGAAGGAACTGCCGGCATGTATCTGCCCGTGTGCGGCGGTATGCACCACGAGCGGCGCCTCCAGTCCCACGCTGAGCATCGCGACCGAGGGTGAATGCGGGTCTACACCGAGATCCGGCCCGACGTAGCCGATATGACCGGGCCGCATCCACGCCACCGGCGTCCGCGGCGGACCGCAGATTTCCGAAAGCGCCTCGACAGTCACACCTGCCAGGGTATCGCTACGGCGCGAGAACCTGGCGGGCCTCGCGCCGAGATGCTCACCTACCTGCGCAGCCACCTACCGGAGCGCTCCGTTACGGCGACGCACGGCAGGTAGGAGAGCCCGTGCGAAAGATCCAGGCAGCGACCGATCCGTCATTCCGGCGTGCGGCGACACTACGAAAGCGGGAGAGCAAATGAATGCGGTATCGGGGCGACTCGATGGGGGCGGTGGTCGGGAGATGGGTGGGCGCACCGCCGAACTCGCTGAGATGAGTCGGCAGCCCCCACCCTCATCGGATCCCACGGTGGAGCCCAGCGTCGCCGGGATGCTGCGCCCCTACCTGGGCAGTTTCGCCGCAATCATGATCCTGCAGGTCATCGGCGCGGTCACAGGTCTGGCACCGCTGCTGGCGGTGGTCGAACTCGGTCGTATCCTGTTGTCGCCCAATCCGATCGATCACGGTCATATCTGGTTGGTTGTGATCGCGGGCGCGGTCGGCCTGTTCGTCCGACTGTTGTTCACCGCCGCATCGTCGGGACTCGGGCACCTGCTCGACGGCCGGGTCGAACTGTCGTTTCGTCGGCAATTGGCCGCGCGGCTGGGACGAGTGCCGATCGGCTGGTTCTCCCACCGCCGCACCGGCGAGCTGGCGAAGGTGGTAGGCGAGGACGTGAGTGCGGTGCACCCGTTCGTCGCCCACGCCCCGGGCGAACTCGTCGCCGCGTTCGTGGTGCCGCTGGTATCGCTGATCTATTTGTTCACCATCGACTGGCGGCTCACACTGATCACGCTGATTCCGGTCGTGCTGGCGGTGGCGCTGGTCCCCCTGATGATGACCCCGGCCCGGCTGCGCGAGCAAGAGGAGTTCGACGCGTCCATGGGGCGAATTACCGGCTCGGTGATCGAGTTCGTGCAGGGCATCGCGGTGGTCAAGGCGTTCGGTGGATCCGGGCGCGCCCATCACACATTCCGCACGGCCACAGATGATTTCGTCGGCGTATTCCACCGATGGGTGCGCGGCATCTCCACGATCGCCGCGGGGATGCAGTTGGCGTTGTCGCCGCCATTCGTGCTGCTGATCATATTGATCGGTGGTACGACGCTGATGACGACCGGCGGCCTGGCCGCCGCCGACCTGCTGGCCTTCCTGCTGCTGGGGCTGGGCCTGACCGCTCCGGTGGCGGCTCTCGGCCACGGCTTCGACGATATGCAAGCCGCCGGGCGAGCGGTCGGCCGAATCCGCGAGATACTCGCCGTACCGCCGCTGCCGGAGCCCGCGCAGCCGGTCGCACCGCAGGGGCATCGGGTGGAACTGCGTGGCGTCCGATTCGGCTACGACGCCGATCACGAGGTGCTGCGCGGGATCGACCTGGTACTGGAGCCCGGGACGGTCACCGCCCTCGTCGGACCGTCGGGAAGTGGTAAATCCACGCTGTTGCAACTGCTTCCGCGGTTCTTCGATCCGACCCACGGCGCGGTCGTGCTCGGTGGTGTCGATCTCCGCGAGATCGGCAGCACCGAGCTGTATCGAATGGTGTCGTTCGTCTTCCAGGATGTACGTCTGCTGCGCGCCTCGGTCGCGGACAATATCGCGCTGGCGGTACCGCATGCCGACCGCGAGGATGTGGTACGCGCCGCTCGGCTGGCGAATATTCACGATCGAATTCTCGAGTTGCCGCGCGGATACGACACCGTGATCGGCGCCGATATCGCACTGTCTGGCGGTGAGGCACAACGGATCTCGCTCGCTCGCGCCCTGCTCGCCGAAACACCCATCCTGGTACTCGACGAGGCAACCGCCTTCGCCGACCCGCAGACCGAATACGCTGTGCGCCAAGCACTTTCGACGATCACAGGCGATCGGACCGTGTTGGTCATCGCCCACCGGCCGGAGACCGTCGCCGATGCCGACACCGTTGTGGTGCTGGAGAACGGGGCGATCGTCGAGTGCGGCAGGCCCGCTGAGTTGCTGGCCCGGAACGGAAAGTTCGCCGCATTCCGACAGTCCCATCGATCAGCGATCGCCGACGAGATAGCAAGCCACAGTGGCATATTGCAAGGAGGCGAGTCGCGATGATTCGAATGCTGCTACGAGTGCTGGGGCACGAGTACGCCCAGCCGGTGCGTCGCACTGTGACCCTGATGACGGTGACCGCGATAGTCGAGGGACTGTCCTACGCACTGCTGGTTCCGGTGCTGCGCGAATTGTTCGGGAGTACGCCCGCCGATGCCTGGCCCTGGCTGATCGCGTTCGCAGCCGCGGTCGCCTGCTATGCGGTTCTGCGCTACCTCAGCGATCTGTCCGGATTCCGGGTCGGGACAACACTGTTGGGCGGTATGTATGACCGGCTCGGTAATCATCTGGCCCGGCTGCCCCTCGGCTGGCACAGCACCGGCCGGGTCGGGGAGGTGTCGGTCCTGGCCAGTCGTGGTGTGCTGGAGGCGATGAGCGTGATCGCGCATCTGCTGACACCGTTCATCTCCGCCTCGGTGACTCCGCTGACGATCGTTGTCGTCATGCTCGCCTTCCATTGGCAGCTGGGACTGGCCGCCGCGGCCGCCGTGCCGATCGTGGCGGCGATCCAGGTCCGGACGGGACGCTCGATGGCCGCCGCCGATGCCGAGGGCGCCGAACGCGGCCATGAGGCGACCGACCGAGTCATCGAGTATCTGCAGGCCCAGCCGGTACTGCGCGCCGGCGGCCGGACCGGCGAACGCTTCGAGGTACTCGACGATTCGCTCCGGAAACTCCAGCGCGCGTCCCGCCGCTCCACACTGTCGGCACTGCCCGGCGTCGTGGGTTCGACGGTCACGGTGCAGGCGATATTCACCGCGATCTTGGCCCTGGGTGCCTACCTCGCACTCGACGGGGCACGGCTTTCCGGGCGCTCCGCTCCTGTCGGCGCGGCAGAGGTTCTGGCCATTCTGGTGCTCACCGCCCGCTGCGCCGATCCGCTGCTGTCGCTGGCGGATATCGGCGGCAAACTCCGCGGCGCACGTGCCGTGCTGGCGCAACTCGACACCGTCCTACGTACGGAGCCGCTGCCGGAAAGCCCCGAACCGATCCACCCGATCCACCACAATCTGGAGTTCGAGTCCGTCGCCTTCCGCCAAGGCGACCGCGGGGTCTTCGACAACCTGTCATTGTCCGTGCCGGAGGGACAGCGGCTCGCCATTGTCGGACCGTCGGGTGGCGGGAAGAGCACTCTGCTGCAATTGCTCGCCCGGTTCTACGACGTGGACGCGGGCGCGGTGCGCGTGGGAGATGTGGACGTGCGCGCCATCGACACCGAGGTACTGATGGCACAGTTCGCGATCGTCTTCCAGAATGTCTATCTCTTCGACGGCACGATCGAGGAGAATGTACGCCTCGGCCATCCCGGCGCGAGCATTGCCGAGGTGCGGGCGGCAGCGGCTGCGGCGCGGCTGGACGAAGTGATCGAACGTCTCCCGCACGGATGGGCAACCGAGGTCGGCGAGGGCGGCACACTCCTGTCGGGCGGTGAGCGCCAACGTGTCTCGATCGCGCGAGCACTCCTGAAGAACGCGCCCATCGTGCTGCTGGACGAGGTGACCTCGGCCCTCGATCCGGTCAACGAGGCAGCCGTTCACGAGGGCATCGAGCGCCTGACGGCGGGCCGCACCGTGGTTATGGTGGCGCACCGCCTGCGAACCGTCCAACGCGCCGACCACATCGCCTTCCTGGACGGCGGTCGAATCGTGGAGGAGGGCACCCACGACGAGTTGCTACGCCGCGGCGGGCGCTATGCCGATTTCTGGGAAATGTCGCTGACGGCCCGGTCACCGATCAACCCTTGACTTTCCTGTTTGGAAAGTGACAGCATTACTTTCCAAACAGGAAAGTGTGGAGGAATTATGGATGCCAACGCTCAGGAACAAGCTCGCGCCGCACTCGACGCGGCAGATCACGCTCAACGCCAGGTGGCGGCCGAGGTCGGTCTGCCCCGCGGCTACTGGTGGGCCATGGCGGCCGGCTGGATCGCCCTCGGGATAGTCGGCAACCTCGGCCCGGCGTGGCTGGTCATTGCCGCAACTCTGGCCTTCGGGATCGGGCATTCGACTCTCGCGGCGAGATTGCTCGATGGGCGGCGGCGCACAGATCAGGTCCAGGTCAGCGCGGCCGTGGCCGGTCACCGCACACCGGTCGTAGTGGTTGCCATGCTCCTCGCTCTCGTCGCCGTCACCATCGGTGCCGCCTTCGCGCTCGACGCGGACGGCGCGCGCCACGCCAGTATCTGGGCGGCGGTACCGGTCGCGGCCATCATCGGATTCGGCGGACCGGAGATCCTGCGCGTCCTGCGCCGATGGGCACACGCGTGACGACATCGGATTCCGGCAGGACGCAGGCGAAATTCGACGAGCTGATCCATCCCAGCACCAGACTCACACTGGTCGCGACCCTCGCAGCCGCCGATTGGGCCGAGTTCGCCTTTCTCAAACAGCGTCTGACACTATCCGATTCGGCATTGTCGAAACAGTTGGCGACGCTCGAGGACGCCGGCTATGTCGCTACCGACCGACGACTTGCGGGGGGCCGCCGCAAGGTGCGGGCCCGTCTGACCGAAAGCGGCCGCGAGGCGTTCAACGGCCATATCGCGGCATTGCACGAAATCCTCGACGCCGGGCCGCCGAGCGTGTGACGAGCATCCGCCTGCTATAGCGGTGCGGGATTCGATGAGAATCTGCGAGCCGCGGCGAGCGAACCGGGCAGCACTGCCGACCGGGCGGACAACCCGATACTGGTCGATGTGACCCTCTACTCCTCCACCTCCTGGTAATCACTCATCCGCTCGAGGATAAGTTCGGCCTCGGTGTCGATCCAGTCGGCCAGCCCGGCCGAACCCATCCCGATCGCGACGGGCGCGGAATCCTCCAGCGGCATCACGTACCGGCCGTCGCCGGGCAGATCCCGCCACAGCCTGGCAACCGAAATTCGGCCCCGGGGACCGAATTTCGAACGCCCCTGCGTCAGCCGGACGGTGCCGCAGTAGTCGGCGGGAATGTCGAAGAAGACCGAACTGGTGAGGCCGTAGTCGTCATCGTCGTCGGCGACCATCGAACCCATGAAACCGATGGAACCGCCGCCCGAAGGCCGGGCGCCGGCACCGCCGATATTGATCTCGATCGGCCCACGCCGACCCGGTTCGGCGGGCGGCATCAGGCGGACCACGGTGTCCCCCAGCGCTCGCGGGTCGACCGCCGTGATTGTGAAACCGTTGGCGTGGTTGAGGGTTTCACCGGGGATCTGGGTGACCAGGAATCCGCGGGAGCCGAGTCGCCCGGCATAGAAACGCACACGTTTCGCCGGATTGTCGAAATCGTCGTCCTCCCAGACCTCGCCGCCGACCAGCACCTCGGGCAGCACCATGGTGTCCACGATCGCCTCGAAGGCGCTGTCCCCGCGGCTCTCCAAATCCGCCCGGGTGCGGCGCCATTCGCGCTCGTATTCGTCCATGTACGGAATACGGCTGGTGATGCTGAACATCGCCGGCACCAGACCGAAGAAGCGGGTGTCGCACAACACCTTGAATTCCAGGTCGGTCAGAGTCCACCTGGTCACTGTCCCTCGCTCACGGTTCGATCACCGGTTTGACCCGGAAGGGGGTGTCGCCCATGGCATCGTCCAGCCAATCCGTGGAGGTCAGATACTTCGGCCTACGGTGCTGTCCCTGTGCGCCGCCGTTCCCCGCACTCGACGCCGGCGTACCCGCCATACCTGGCTGACCGGGTTGTCCCGGCTGATTGGCCTGCGGGTCATACGAATCATGCTGCCCTGGACCATAGGATGAGACGTCCGCGGGCAGCGCCGCTCGCGGGAACTTGTCGGGCCGGCGCGGTTCGTCGAGTTGCCGAGGCTGGGTCGCCGGGTCGTCGGACCCGAGACCGTCACCGGATCCGCCGCCGAGATCGGCGCCACCGCCACCGGAACTGTCACCACCGCCAGGGTCGAGCTGTGCGGCAATATCCGACAGTCCCTCCATACCCGGAGTCTGACCGAGTTCACGCAGCCGGTCGGCCAGCGAATGCATGGGATCTGTGCCGCCGGTTCCCGTCAACAGTTCGTCCAAGCCGGGGATGCCCGACAGCAGATGCCGCAGATCCGGATTACTCGACAGCAACCCCTCCAATCCGCCGCCGGGGACCAATTGGTCCAGGCCCGGAATACCCGCCAGCAGGTGGCTGAGCTGCGGACTACTCGCGAGCAATTGATCGAATCCGGGAATGCCGTGCAGTAGTTGCCCGAGCCCCGCCAGACCGTCGTGCGCCTGCTGCCCGAGTTGGTTCAGCGCCTGCTCGCCGCCGGTGAGCAGCGATTGGAGCGGATTGGACGACGATCCCGTGGTCCCACCCAGTAGCGATTCCAGCGGATTCGAGGCGTTTCCGGTGGTCTGCCCCAGCAGGGACTCCAACGGATTCGCGCTGCCCGTCGTGACCGACTCACCGTACGGATTCACGTCGCCGTTCGTCGGGACCTCGGAATCCTGTTGTCCCGCAAGTCCGGACAACAGGTCGTCCAGGGATGGCAGTTGCTGTCCGTTCTTGGCCGCGTTCGCACCGGACTGCGCGTTCTTGCCGAGGTTCGACGGGATCGTCGACGACCCCGAACCCGACCCGGAACCGCTCGAGCCCGAACCGGTCCTGCTCGGCCCCGAGTACGGGGTACTGCCCGAACCCGATCCCGAACTGCCGCCGGAGGACCCGCCGCCGCCCTGATTACCGAGACCGTAGGAATTGAGCAGATCGTTCAGGTTCGGGATCTGCTGCTGGTTCGACTCACCCCCACCGGAGCCGTTGCCGTAAGCGTCCTGGTTCTGCGATCCCTGGCCGTTGCCGGACGATCCCGAGCCGCTGCCGTAACCACCACTGCCCGAACCACTTCCGTACCCTTCGCCACTGCCGGAGCCTTCACCGCTCCCGGAACCCTCACCGTTCCCGTTGCCTTCGCCGTTCCCGTAGCCCTCGCCTGTTTCCCGTTCCCGTTCCTTCGCCGTACCCGTTGCCTTGGCCATTGCCCTGACCGTTCCCCTGGCCGTTGCCGTTGCCACCGCCCGAGCCTTCTTGATATCCGGCCTGGTAGCCCTCGTTGTAGGCCTCCTGCAGCTGCTGATTGTTGCCCTGGCCGTTCCCGTTCCCGTTCCCGTTCCCGTTGCCCTGGCCGTTCCCGTTGCCCTGACCGTTGCTATTGCTGTTGCCCTGCCGTTCCCGTTGCCCTGACCGTTGCTATTGCTGTTGCCGTTGCCGTTGCCGTTGCCCTGACCGTTGCCCTGGCCGTTCCCGTTGCCCTGGCCGTTCCCATTTCCGTTGCCGTTCCCACCACCCGAGTTATTGCTTTGGCCGGCCTGTCCGGGAATCTCGATCGTGGGAATCGTCGAGATCGTCGACTTCATCGGCTCCGCGTAGTACTTCTTGTAGTTGTCGCGGAATTCGTTGGTGTGGTGGTTCTTGCAGCCGGTCTTCTCCGAGGCTCCGGGAGCCGGCATCGACTTGCGGGTGGCCTCGAGCCAGTCACTGGTATAGCGCAGGCTCGCGCCGGTGACCTTGATCGCGTCGATCAGGTCCTGCGCGCTGTTCTTGTAATTGCGTACCGCGGTCACCGCCGCGGTCGACGCATCACCGGTCCAGTCGGCCTGCAGTTTGGCGATCTGATCGGCATATTTCGTCAGATGGTCGGTCAGCGCTTTCGACATCCCGTCCCAGAACCCGGACAGATCCATCGGTGGCTGCGCGTGAATCGTCTGCCCCAGCTGGATCAGCTGATCCCAATCAAGACTGTCGGAATTCTCGATATTGATCGTGACCTGATCGGTCTTACCGCCGTATCCCTGGATCGTCTCGGGAAAACTCGGCATCGACCAGCTGTCGTCCACAAAGTCTTCCGAGAGATCCGCGACGAGGCTGCCACCGTTCGACGTGGTCGTGGGAACGGTCACATTACTGGTGGTGTTCTTGGGTTTCGCCAGATTGTCGAAGTTGAACTTCGAGCGCTCCTCATGGGCATCGAAGGTCTTACCAGCGGCGACGAAGGTGTTGAACTGATCGCGGACCACATTCGCGTGCGTCATCAGCGAGTCGTACAGCGCCGTACCGTGTTTGCTGTACACCCCCGCGAGATCCCGACTGGACTGCAGAAAGCTGAATGCGCCGACTTGGTCCGCGCGAGCATCGCGCACCGATTGCGCCAACGCCTCCAGATTCGCGATCAGCAGCGCCGCGGCATCGGTGGCGGCTTTGATGTCCTTCGTATCGAACTCGAGCGTTCCGCCGGTCGCCGAGCCCAGGATCTGGGTCCACTCCGTGGTGTCCGCATTCGGCAATGTCATGATCCGCCTCCGAGCCCCTCGGTCGATCCGCCTTCGGAAGCCCGGAATTGGTCGGCCGCCGTCCGCTCGCCCTCACCGAATTGTTGCAGGGCGTCGGCCATGCTGTACCCGCCCTCGACCATATTCTTCCGAGTCGCCTTGTAGCCCTTGTCGCCATCGGCGAACTTCTTGCCGGACTTGTCATTTCCCCACGGCTGATTGGTGGCGTCGTTCTCGATTCCGGTCAGCGTGCCGTTCAAGGTATCGATCACCCCCCGAACCTTCCGCGAGACGTCCTCGGGTATGTCGGCGGCTTTGGTCAGCGCGTCGACATCAACCTCGATACTCTCGGCCATTGGTCAGTCCCTACCTGTGTGCCTACAACTCGAGCGGCTTGTCGACATTCGGATCGCCCGCATTCGGATCCTCGCCGGACTGATCGGGTGGCGGCGCCGGCGGTTCCGCCGCATCGATCCACGCCTGCGAATCCGGTGCGTCCGGTGCGTCGTAGTGCCCCGGCATCGGCCCGATATCCGGAACCCGCTTGGGCCGCGTCTTTGCGCGATAGTCCTTCCCCGGCCCCAGCGGAATGGGCCCACGATGATCACCCGAACCATCCGCGGGATTCGGAGTACCGCCGTGATTGTTCCTGCCCGGCGGAGCGGGAGCGGGCCGCGTCGGGGTCATATAGTTCGGATCCGACGGATCACGAAACCCGCCGCCATACCCACTATCACCATGCCCACCAACGGAATTCACCGGAGGCGCGGGCGCAGGACGCGACGGGGTCATGAAATTCGGATCCGACGGATCACGAAACCCGCCACCATGCCCGCCACCAGTATTCACCGGCTGCCCCGACGGCGGGATCGGCCGCGAGAAGTTCGGCGGATGCGGATGCGCCGGCTGCGCCACGGGCCCGCCCCCATACTGCGTCGACGGACCGGCGGGAGCCGGGCCCGAACTGTCGGTGAACGGCCGGGAGAAGTTCGGCGCGCCCGTCGTCGGTCTCGTTGTCGGCGTCGGTTTGGGCGCACCTTGCACGTTCGGATCCCCATGAGCGGTACCGATGGTCGACGGATGGGGCTGCGTACCGTCGCCACCGAACAGATTCGCCTGCAGGGGCGCGGGAATCCGGCTGTTCGGATTCGGCGCCATCGGATCGAACAGCGGGGTGCGGCCGCCACCCATCCCTGGATTGCCGCTGCCACCAACGGCATTCACCGGCGGAGCGGGTGCCGGCCGCGACGGCGTCATGTAATTCGGATCCGACGGATCACGGAAATTGCCACCACCGCCGTGCCCACCACCGCTGTTCACCTGCGGCCCGGACGACGGGAAGGGCCGCGAGAAGTTCGGCGGATGCGGATGCGCCGGTTGCGCCACGGGCCCACCCCCATGCTGCGTCGGCGCCCCACCACCATGCCCGCCACCCGCGGCATTCACCGGCGGCGCGGGAGCGGGCCGCGACGGCGTCATGTAATTCGGATCCGACGGATCACGAAATCCACCACCGCCGTTGCTCGAATTCGCCCCGTTCCCCACCGGATTCCCGGCCCCACCGGCCGGGTGAACCTGCCCGCCGCCCGAGTTCGTCGTCGAACTGTCGCCGGGCACCGGACGCGGCGTCAGCGGGTTGTTCGCGGGTGGTGTCTTCGGCGGCGCCCAGGGTGCCTTCTGATTCATCCACAGATTGAATCGGGGATCATTGCTGTTGGGTCCGGTCGTCTTCGTGCCCAGACCGCGGATACCGCCGACCATCCCACCGCGGCCCGCAGCACCCACCCAGCCTTCGGGACTGGAGAATGCGCCCGCGATATCGCCGGTTACCGCACCGGCGCCGATATTTCCGAATACGTTGCCCAATACACCCGCGGTCGCGCCGATGGTCGCGCCCTGCAGGAAAAACCCGGACCGGAACGGCATATTGGTGATCGCACCGCCGAACTTCTTGTCCAGATTGCTGATCCCGAAGCCCATATAGCGGCCGAGTTCACGGCTGGGGATGGTGCTCAATGCCGAGGCCGCCCAGGAGGCGCCGAACTCCTTCCAGTTGAAGCCGTGCCGCTTACCGTCCGCGATCTGCGCACCCTGCACGATCGCATTGGTCACCGGCGCCCACAGCGCACCCTCACCGAACTTCAGCGTGTACACCCCCATACCCTTGGCCGTGGGCAGGATCGTCTTGGCCTTGTACTTCCAGGTCTGTCCCCGCATCCCCTTCCAGGTATCGGCGGAGAGGATGTGCTTGATCCAGTACCGCGAGGCGCCGTTGAGTTCGGCGCGGGTGGCGAATCCCAGTTTCGACCACGCGCGTTCGAGCGCGTTCTGCAGGGCGTCGGCGATGAACTTCACGATCGAACGGGTGGTGCCGACTGCCGCCGCCTCCACGGCCGGCGCGGTCGGCGGGAACAGCCAGGCCCAGGCGATCTCGACCAGCAGAATGCACAGCGAGACAATGATATTGATCTTCGCCGATTGCAGTTCGGTACCGACGTCGAAGGTGGAATCGCTGATCGTCTTGAAACCCTCGGCCATCGTGGCCAGCGACTGATCACCCTGGAGGAACGCGTCGAACAGGTGGCCGATCTGGTCGGCCGCGTCACCGGCCGGAAATGCCCCCATGGCAGCCGATTTCGCGCTCTCGATTCCGGACACCTGCGCCGCGAGGTCCTTGTGCGCCTGGTCCCACGCACGGGACACCGCCCACATCTTGTCTTCGTCACCATCGGGCCAGCTCGCTCCGGCGACCCAGGCGATCGGTCGCACCGGCGGCGGGAGATACAGGCTCACAATGAATCAGTCCTCATCGGAGACCATCGAGCGGCGAACACTGCCGTCCGCCGGCCCGTCGGGTTGCGCTTCGCGATAGTCCTCGAGTCGCGTCGGTACCGGCGGAGCGGTCGGCATCATCTCCCCCAGATCCGGTGCCCCCTCGATAATTTCCGACAATTTGGGCAGCTGCGTCTTCCGTTCGCGCAGCGGTTGCATGAGCTCGGCGCCCAGGCGCAGCGCCTCCGCCGCGGCTTGCTGCACCGCCGCGGTCATACCGGCGGCGATCTCGTCGTAGGTCAGGTCCGAGATGTCGTCGGCGAATTTCGTCTCGATCAGCAGACCGTCGGCATTGACGGTGACCTCGATCCGTTGTTCACAGGTGCGGGCGGCGGCGGTCAGCCGCGATCGGCGCAGCTGGATCTCCGCGATCCCGCGCAGCTGCTCGTCGAGACCCTCCAGCACCGTCATCATGTCGGCCTGCAACCGTTCGTTGACCACCGTCACCTCCGCCGTCGACCCCCGCATCGAATACGACAACACACCCGGTTGAATATCCGGTGGCGCACAATGAAATTCGATAGAACATCACGAAATCGACGAGGTCCGGGGCCATTCGGACGCAGCGCGCACCCGCTGTGGCACACCCGCAGCATGCGGCCGGGGCAGTTGTGAGATGTCCAATGCCGTTACCGGAACGGATTCGATCGGATGTGCGGCCGAGTTAAGTTCTCGACCGGCGGACATCGCGCTACCACCCGAAGAACCGAAGGTGGCGCACCGGAGGCGAGGAGGAGCCCGTGACCGACCAGAGAACCACCCTGAGCCCGGGTCCGCACGAGGTACTCGACTACTTCGGCAAATGTCCCGAATGTGGCTATCCCGCACACGCTTCGGCGGACTTCGCGGGTGCCACCACCGTTATCGCGGGCTGCGACCGGCCGTGCGGCTGGACCGGTATGGTCCCACTGACCACGATGACCGGACATACCCCTTAGACACCACAACGCACCCGCGCCGGACGGCAGCGGGTGCGTTGTGTGACAACCTTATTCGGACTTCATTCGGGACGCACGGTCAGGATGCGCGGACCGTCTTCGGTGACCGCGACGGTATGTTCCCAGTGCGCGGCCCGGGTACCGTCGGAGGTGACGACCGTCCAGTCATCTTCGAGCACAACGGTTTCCGTCGTTCCCAGTGTCAGCATCGGTTCGATGGCCAGCACCGAGCCCACCACGAGTTTCGGCCCGCGCCCGGGCGCACCCTCATTGGCGAGGAACGGATCCATATGCATCTGCCGGCCGATACCGTGCCCGCCGTAGCCGTCGACGATGCCGTAGGCCCGTCCGTGCTCGGACTCGGCGGCCCGGGTTCCGAGCTCGATCGCATGCGAGACATCGGTGAGCCGGTTACCCGGGAGCATCGCCCCGATCCCCGCCTGCATCGACAACCGGGTGGCCTCGCTCAGCAGCCGATCGGCCTCGATGATCTCACCGACACCGAACGTCCAGGCCGAATCACCGTGCCAGCCGTCCAGAATCGCACCACAGTCGATAGATATCAGATCGCCCGCGGCCAAGACCTCGTCCTTCGACGGAATCCCGTGCACCACACGGTCGTTCACCGACGAGCAGATCGAGCCCGGGAAGCCGTGGTAGCCCTTGAAGGACGGTACGGCTCCCGCCTCGCGAATGGTCTGCTCGGCGACCTCGTCCAATTCCAGAGTCGATACGCCCGGCGCGGCAGCCGCGCGGACGGCGACGAGCGCGCGGCCGACGATCGCACCGGCCGCGGCCATGGCATCCAGCTCACCGGCGGTGCGGAAAGGCACCACCTTCTTCTGCTTGAGGCCGAATACCATCCGCGTCAGTGACCCAGGACGCGTAGGACGCGGGCGTTGACCTCGTCGACCTCACCCACGCCGGCGACCGCGAGGATCAGGCCGTCGTAGTGCTGCAGCAGCGGCGCGGTCTCATCCCGATAGACCTGCATGCGGTTGCGGATGACCGCTTCGGTGTCGTCGTCGCGGCCGCGGCCGAGCATGCGCTCCACCACGACATCGTCGGCGACCTCGAAGCTCACCACGGCGTCCAGCTTCTGTCCGGACTGCTGCAGCATCTTCTCCAGCGCCACCGCCTGATCGACAGTGCGGGGGTAACCGTCGAGCACGAAGCCCTTGGCCGCATCCGGTTCCGCGATCCGCGACTCCACCATGCGGTTGGTCACATCGCTGGGCACCAGATCGCCGGCGTCGAGGTACTTCTTGGCCTCGCGACCCAGCGGGGTTTGCTGGGAGATGTTCGCGCGGAACAAATTCCCCGTGGAGATGTGCGGCACACCCAGTTTGTCCGACAGCAGTTCGGCCTGTGTCCCTTTACCGGCACCCGGCGGTCCGAGCAGTACGAGTCTCACTTGAGGAACCCTTCGTAATTTCTGTTCATCAGTTGGCTCTCGATCTGTTTGACCGTATCGAGGCCGACACTCACCACGATCAGCACCGACGTGCCACCGAACGGCAGGAAACTGTTCCCGCCGCCACCGCCGCCACCGATGTGGATCAGCAGGTTGGGCAGTACGGCGACAGCACCGAGATAGAGAGAACCGGGGAGGGTGATTCGGCTCAGTACATAGTTGAGATAGTCCGCGGTCGGCTTACCCGGACGGTAACCGGGAATGAAACCACCGAACTTCTTCATCTCGTCCGCGCGTTCCTCCGGATTGAAGGTGATCGCGACATAGAAGTAGGTGAAGAACACGATCAACGCGAAGTAGATCAGGACATAGACCGGGTTGCCCGGGTTGACCAGATACTTCTGGATGATCTTCTGCCACCAGCTGTCGGCGTTCTGCGACTGCGTCAACTGGGCGACCAGATTGGGCAGGTACAGCAGCGAGGACGCGAAGATCACCGGGATGACACCCGCTTGGTTGACCTTCAGCGGCAGATAGGTTGACGACCCGCCGTACATCTTTCGCCCGACAACACGTTTGGCGTACTGCACCGGAATCCGGCGCTGACCCTGTTCGACGAAGATCACGGCGACGATCACCGCGAAGGCGGCGACGCAGACCAGGCCGAAGATCAACCCGCCCTTGGCGTCGAGGATCTGCTTGCCCTCGGTTGGGAGGCGGGCCGCGATACCGGCGAAGATCAGCAGCGACATACCGTTGCCGATGCCGCGCTCGGTGATCTGCTCACCGAACCACATCACCAGCGCCGCGCCGGCGGTCATCACCAGGACGATGATGATCATGCCGAAAACGCTGGTGTCGGCGAGGATCTTGTCCGGGCAGTCCTTGAGAAGCAGCCCGCGCCCGGCCAGTGCGACCAGACCCGTGGCCTGCAGAACCGCGAGTGCGATCGACAGATACCGCGTGTACTGCGTCATCTTGTTCTGACCGGACTGGCCCTCCTTGCGCAGTTCCTCGAACCGCGGGATGACCACCGTCAGCAACTGGATGATGATGCTCGCGGTGATGTAGGGCATGATCCCGATCGCGAACACCGACAACTGCAGCAGAGCGCCACCCGAGAACAGGTTGATCAGCTGGTAGATACCACCGTCGCTACCGCCGTTGACGACATCGATGCAGTGCCGGACGGCGCCGTAATCGACACCGGGCGACGGTAACGCGGCACCCACGCGGTACAACGCGATCAGGCCCAGCGCGAAGAGAATCTTCCGCCGTAAGTCCGGGGTCCGGAAAGCCGACACGAAGGCGGAAAGCACAGATCCTCCTGGCTGACGACACGGGGGTAACGCCCACTTCCGTCACCTGCGGCACATACCGGTGCCCTCACGAATGAGAAGTATCCGGTCCTGTGCCACGACGACGGGGCAGACTGGTTGGCAGACAACACTTGAACTCTAACAGCGACGCCGGACGGGCATCTCACCCGTCCGGCGTCCACACCGTACTAGCGGTAACTGTCAGGCCGGTTCGGTGGCGGTGCCACCGGCGGCGGCGATCTTCTCCTTGGCAGAGCCGGAGAACTTGTCGGCGCTGACCTGAACGGCCACACCGATCTCACCCTCGCCGAGTACCTTCACCAACTCGTTCTTGCGCACGGCACCGGCAGCGACGAGCTCGTCCTTGCCGATGGTGCCGCCCTGCGGGAACAGCCGCGCGATATCGCCCACATTCACGACCTGGTACTCGACGCGGAACGGGTTGGTGAACCCCTTCAGCTTCGGCAGGCGCATGTGGATCGGCATCTGGCCGCCCTCGAAACGGGCCGGCACGTTCTTACGAGCCTTCGTACCCTTGGTACCGCGACCGGCGGTCTTACCCTTGGAGCCCTCACCGCGACCCACACGGATCTTCTCGGTTTTGGCGCCCGGGGCGGGCCGCAGGTGGTGCAGCTTGATGGGGGTCATGCGGTTTCCTCCTCAACGGAAACGAGGTGGCGCACGACGTTGATCAGCCCGCGGTTCTGGGAGTTGTCCTCGCGGACCACGGACTGGCGGATTCCGCGCAGGCCGAGGGTGCGAAGCGACTCCCGCTGATTCTTCTTGGCGCCGATCGTGGATTTGATCTGGGTCACCTTGAGCTGTGCCATATCAGGCTCCCTGTCCGGCACGCGCACGCAGCATGCCCACCGGGGCAACATCCTCGATCGGCAGACCGCGGCGAGCGGCCACCTCTTCCGGACGCTGCAGCATCTTCAGGGCCGCGACGGTCGCGTGCACGACGTTGATGGCGTTGTCGCTACCGAGCGATTTGGCCAGGATGTCGTGGATGCCGGCGCACTCCAGCACGGCACGCGCCGCACCACCGGCGATCACACCGGTACCGGGCGAGGCCGGACGCAACATGACGACACCGGCGGCAGCCTCACCCTGCACGGGGTGCACGATGGTGCTGCCGATCATCGGGACGCGGAAGAAGCTCTTGCGAGCCTCCTCGACACCCTTCTGGATGGCCGCGGGAACTTCCTTGGCCTTGCCGTATCCGACACCGACCAGGCCGTTGCCGTCGCCCACGATCACCAGGGCGGTGAAGCTGAAGCGACGACCACCCTTCACGACCTTGGACACACGGTTGATCGCGACTACCCGCTCGAGCTGGTTCTTCTCCGCGGCATTGTCACGACGGTCACCGCCGCGGCGGTCGCGACCGCCACCACGCTGATCGCGATCGTTGCTGGTACCACCCTGACCGGCGGGTCCGCTGCCGCCGTCACGCCGTTGACGTCCCGGCATCAGACGTTCCTTCCGTTCATGGTCATTCGATTGGCGAATTGAATCCGCAGCTGTGTCTTTTGGATGTTCCGCAAGCTACACATCAGAACTTCAACCCGCCTTCCCGAGCGGCATCCGCGAGGGCGGCGATCCGGCCGTGGTAGTCGTGGCCACCGCGGTCGAACACCGCGGTCTCGACACCGGCAGCCTTGGCGCGCTCGGCGAGCAGTTCGCCCACCTTCTTGCCCTTGGCGGTCTTGTCGCCCTCGAGGGCCCGCACATCGGCCTCGACGGACGAGGCGGAGGCAAGAGTCTTGCCGGCCAGGTCGTCGACGAGCTGAGCGTGCAGGTGCCGCGCGGAGCGGAACACGACCAGACGCGGGGTCGCGGCGGTGCCGGCGACCTTCTTGCGCAGACGGAAGTGACGGCGCGCCTTGGAAACTCGGCGACGGGTCGACGCATCCTTGCCGAGCGGCTTGCGCGCGGCTTTCTGAGTCTCGGTTTGTGCCATGGCTTACTTACCCGTCTTCCCTTCCTTGCGACGCACGACCTCACCCTCGTAGCGAATGCCCTTGCCCTTGTACGGGTCGGGCTTCCGCAGGCCGTGGATCACAGCGGCGATCTGGCCGACCTTCTGCTTGTCGATGCCGGACACCGAGAACTTGGTGGGGGCCTCCACCTTGAAGGTGATGCCCTCGGGGGCCTCGATCGGCACCGGGTGGCTGTAGCCCAGGGCGAACTCCAGGTCCGACCCCTTCTGCTGCACGCGGTAACCGACTCCGAAGATTTCCATCTTCTTCTCGTAGCCCTGGGTCACACCGACGATCATGTTGCTGATCAGGGTGCGGCTCAGGCCGTGCAGCGAGCGGTTGCGGCGCTCGTCGTCGGGACGGGTCACCTCCAGCTCACCACTGTCGGCCTTCGCGATGACGATCGGCTCGGCGATCGTGTGGGAGAGGGTGCCCTTGGGCCCCTTCACCGACACGGCACGGCCGTCGATGGTCACCTCGACGCCGGTGGGAACCGGGATCGGCTTCTTACCGATACGCGACATTGTTCCTACCTCCCTTACCAGACGTAGGCGAGGACTTCCCCGCCCACACCTTGCTGCTTGGCCTGACGGTCGGTGAGCAGGCCCTTCGACGTGGAGATAATCGCCACGCCGAGGCCGCCCAGCACCTTGGGCAGGTTGGTGGATTTCGCGTACACCCGCAGACCCGGCTTCGAGACGCGACGAACACCCTGCAGGCTGCGCTCCCGGCTCTGGCCGTACTTCAGGTCGACGATCAGGGTCTGTCCGACGGGCGCCTCTTCGGTGCGGAAGTCGGAGATGTAGCCCTCGCGCTTGAGGATCTCGGCGATATTCGCCTTGAGCTTCGAATGCGGAGCCTTCACCTGATCGTGGTACGCCGAGTTGGCGTTGCGCAGACGGGTCAGAAAGTCTGCGATCGGATCAGTCATGGTCATGTGTTGACCGTTACCTTTCTCGCCGCGGTTCCCATACAGCACCGTCACGCGGGACGGCCGTGGGCCTACGACAATTTCGGCTGGTCCGGACGACAGCATTGCCGGCCGGATTGGATTGCAGTCACCCGGAGCTTCGCGCACGCAAATGGGCACGATGATGCCCGAGCAACCGGTTCAGTGTAGGCGAGGGCTTCGAGCAGCCAAAATCGGGGTCGGACCAGTTTCGAATCGCCGCTGTCCCCGCAATGGATGGTGAAGCCGCCGAACGGCTTTGGACCGTTCACAGTTTTTTCTGAGGTTGCCCTGATACCTTTTGCCCGTATTCGCCCAGGCAAGACGACACACGGGGAAGCCGCCTGCCATGAGCCTTCATCAACCACATCAGCTGCTCGTTCTCGGCTACGGGTCGCTGCTCGCGGCGGTCGCGGGATTCGTCAATGCGGTCGCCATCCTTGTTCTCGCGTTCCCGGTCGGCAACCTGACCGCGACCACAACGAAACTGGGGATGGATGTCGCTGATCCGGTTCTCTACGAAAGTAGCGTCCTCGCGTTCATCATCCTCGGGTTCCTGATCGGCGCCGCGATCGCGGGTGCGGCACTCGACCCGGCTAAAAGGCATGCCGGAGCGCGACACAGCGCGGTCATGACCGGCGAGGCATTGCTGCTGATCTCGGCATTCGCACTGACCGACAACGCCATGGCGGCCGTCCTGGCGGCCATCGCCTGCGGTATGCAGAACGGAACAACTTCCAGCCTGCGCACAATGCAGATACGCACTACCCACTTCACCGGCACCCTCACCGACCTCGGCCTACTGATCGGCCGCTCACCTAAGAACGATTTCGACAGGTGGAAGGGGATCGTGCTCTCGGCCACAGTCGTCACCTTCATCGTCGGCGGCGTCGCCGGTACGGTGACGGGCACCAGAATCGGCGAGGTGGCACTGCTGATTCCCGCCGGGATATGCGTCCTTGTCGCCGCCGCGGGGCTGGGGTACGACTTCTGGCGCACTGGTACGACTTCTGGCGCACTGCCTACATTCGAGCGAACCAAGCCCGAACCACCGACCGGTATCGGGCCCGGCGACGCGGAGATCGGGGACAAATCGGTAGCCAACGGTTCCCACGTCGGCTGATCCGAACCTACCGTCCGCTCTGCTTCGAAGATGGTCGGGCACATCGCTGGTGCACCCGATCCGGGCGTCCGGATCGGGTGCGCCAGGCCACCATCATCGAGGCAGCACCTCAGGTCAGGGCAGAACCTGAGGAATCACATCCGGGTTGAAATTACCCACCAGCGCGCCGATCAGGCCACCGATAATCGGGCCGCCGGACCCGGTGGCGGATCCCACAGCCGAGCCGATACCGGCGCCGAGCACGGCACCGTTCAGCACCGGATCGGGGTATTGCGCTTGGGGATTGGTGGTGACGTCCTCGGGCTGCAGCGCGATTCCGCCGGAAATGGGGGCGGCCGTCGACGTAGTGACAGGGCCGGCAGCAGCGGATGCTCCGCCCGCGGCCACGGCCGTCGCGGTCAGTGGCAGTGCGGTGATGATAAGAGCTTTGACGAGGGAATTACGAAGCATTGCATACCTTTCGGTGTATTCCGAACTATTGCGCCGGAAGATACCTCCCGAAATTCACTCACCCAAATCTGGGAATAGTGCCCCGCACAAATATGTGACGTGGGAGAACTCGAATTCTGAATACGCTTCCGATCGGTCTTCGCGAGAGCCGCTCACACCTCGAGATCTGCCTCGATAGCCTTGAGGCGGTGCCGGGCCAGAGCCAGATTCGCGCGCGCCCGATCCAACGCCAGATATATGAACAGCCCCTTGGCCGTCCGAGCGGTAAGCGGTCGGATGATGTGGTACTGGCTGGACAGCGAGATCAGAATGTCCTCGATCTCCTCGTTGAGCCCGAGCTGCTCGATGGTGCGCAGTTTGGCCCGCACGACCTCGGTGTTACCGGCGCCGGCGATCTGGAGATCCAAAGACTTGGAACTACCGAGCATCCCGAGCGACATTCCGCTGTTGTAATCGACGACGGCAGCGCCGAGCGCGCCGTCGACCGCCATCATTTCCTTCAGTGCCAGATCGAGATTGGACATGGCTATTCCCTTTCAATCGGTGTTACTGATCCCGGTCGGCGCGATGCTTGCCGCTCGGGGTCGTCAGGCGCTCGGCGATCGCACGAGCCGCCGGACGCGATTCCAGGTGCAGCCGGCCGACATTCACCTGCGGTTCGGCCAGCACGGTCAGCGAAGTCCGGTCCGCCGCGTAGACCACGACATGACCGCCGCTGCCGCGCACCACAACCTCGTGGAATCCGCCGCCGACCGCGGTCATGGTAAGCCGCTCCGATAGGGCCAGCTGCGATGCGGACAGTGCGGCCATTCCGGTGGGTTCGATCTCGGGCGGTAGATCATGCGCGACGAGCAGGCCGTCGCTGGATGCCACCAGCGCACCGATCAAACCGGGGACGCGGTCGCGCAGCGCCTTCAGTTCCGCCAGCACCGCTTCATCCGGCTCGGGCTCCGATATCGACACCTTGCTGAACCTTCCCATCAGATCGCCGAGCAGCTTCTTCCGCGCGGTCACGCAAGTTCCTCCAAGGCCGCCCGCAGGCGGACGAGCACGTCCAGGTCGACTGGGGATTCCCAATGGTCCGGCGGCGCAACTGACACCGTGTGCCGCCGGCGGCGGACCAGCGGCGGCGTCCCGGTGTTCGCGGAATCGGCCGCGGCCGACAGCGCCGGTTGCTGGAGCAGCCCCGCCAGCGTCAGATCCCTTACCGCCACGAGACATCCGTAGCTCGTGCGTCCGAGCTCCTCGGCGATGTCGACGACGGTGCGCCGGCCGTCGGCGGCCGCCAGGACCTCGGCCTGCCCGCCGGTTAGTGCGATCCGCCGTCGCCGCATCCGTCGCATCGGCACGACCGGCGCTCGAGCAACCAGCTCTGCCGGCCACGGACCGGATTCGGGATCGCCGCGGCGTGCGCATTCGTGTACGAGCAACCGGGGGTTGATATGGCAGATCGGCGCCAGCCAGTGCTCGGGCGCGGGTTCGAATTCGGCGATCGCGGGCGCGGAGAGTAGAAAGTAGGCGGCGTCGAAAACCGACAGCAGCGCAAGGGTTTCCAACCGCGGCCGCGCCAGCAGGTGCCCAGGATCTCCCGACCCGGCCCGCTGCCAATCCTCGGCGGTCGCCACGCCCGCCTCCACCACGAGCCGATCCAATCCTGTTGTGCGCCGGCAATCGGCGGTCACGACCTCGCCCCGGGCGAAGTGGAACGAACCGTCCCCTGCGTGCAACACCCCCGTACTTCCCTGCTTCTCCAGCCGTGCCATTTCCACGGCCAGGTCAGCGCCCATGACTGCGTTCGGCCAGCTCGGACAGAATTCCACGCAGTTGGTATCTGGACATCGCCAGATTCCCGATCTCCTCGTCGAAGAGAACGTGTACGAAAAGCCGTCCGTCGAAGTCGCCGTCGACGAGATTCAGCAGGTGATAACCGCGGGTGCCACACACGATGATCTCGGTGACGTCATCGTCGGGTTCCGTGCCCAGCGCCGGACAGCTCAGTACGGCACGCACCACATCGGTTGTGGCAGCGGCATCTTCGTGCTGGTCTATCGGATCGTGCCTGCCCGCGGCGGCGACGGCGAGACCACTCGCCCCGTCCACCAACGTCACTCCACGCGCGCCCGGAACATCCATGATGCGTTTCAGGCACTCGTCAATACTGGTCACCACGCCACCGCTCGTCGACTTCGGCCTTTCTGAAACGGTGACGTTACACACCGGCCACACGGGTTGCCATTTGGAGGGAGAATTTCCGGCAAATTTGTTGAGCCACACGATACTCGACCAACATCAAGCCAGGTACAGACGATATCTTCTCCTGCTCCCGGCCCGCGACGGTCTCAGTCAGTGGCGGATTTCGTAGCCACCGAGCCGACGCTGCCACCATCGACTTGTGCTCCACTTCGTCGACAGGCTGCGCAATCCGAAGCCCGATAACGCGGCGATAGCAGCACATAGCATCTTTCGCTATATTGAGCTGATGGCGAGAACTATCACCCAAGCGGAACTACGCAACGGCAGCGCCGGCGTCATGGATGCACTGGAAGCCGGACAGGACTTCGTGATTACCCGCAACGGCCGGCCGGTCGGCGAGCTGCGCCCTTTCACCAAACAGGACGGCATCGCTACCGCCGAATTGAAGAAGCGGCTTGCGCGATTCGCTGACACCGCCCGCAGCGCGGACGAGCGCGCGGAAATCGACGCAGCATTCGGCGAGGACCGACTGGATGACTGATCCGCAGGGCAAGTTCCGTTTCCCGGAAGGCGTCCTGGATACCTGTGTCCTGATTGACCTTGCCGCCATTGATGAGCAGAACCTGCCGCTCAAAGCGAAGATCAGCGCTGTGACGCTGGCGGAATTGGGCCTGGGTATAGCGCTCGCATCCACTCCTGAGGCTCTCGCGCTACGCACCGAACGACTGCTGGAAATCGAGCACAGCTTCGAGGCTCTTCCGTTCTCCGCCACAGCCGCGCGACGCTTCACCTCGATATCGAAGCTGGTGGTTGCCTCGGGACGAAACCCTAAGCCGCGCAAAATGGATCTGATGATCGCCGCCATCGCCTCGGCGAACGAGCTGCCTCTCTTCACCCGCAACGCCGACGTTTTCAAGGGCCTCGGCTCGCTTCTGACTCTGGTTCCGGTCTGAACCAGCACTCCCTCGGCCCATCCGACCATGCTCCAGGCGACCTCGATATTCGAGGTTGTCGCACAACCTCGAATATTGAGCGCCCGCATCGTCGGGGACCGGCCGGCTGCGTCGCCGCAGAATCCCCAACGCAAGGAAGGGTACGGACTCGGCCGAGTCCGTACCCTTCCTCAATTCGATTGTCGCGCTCAGCGCGTGCGCTGCCTCAGCAGCGCGAGCTCACCAGGAGCTCTTGTGCACGCCCGGCAGCTCGCCGCGGTGCGCCATTTCACGGACGCAGACGCGGCACAGGCCGAACTTGCGGTAGACCGCGCGGGGGCGGCCGCAACGCTGGCAGCGGGTGTAGCCACGAACGGCGAACTTCGGCTTCGCGGCGGCCTTGTTGACGAGAGCTTTCTTAGCCATGTGCTCAGTTCTCCTTGAACGGGAAGCCGAGGTGCTTGAGCAGGGCGCGGCCCTCCTCATCGTTGGTCGCGGTGGTGACGACCGTGATGTCCATACCACGCGGGCGGTCGATGGAGTCCACGTCGATCTCGTGGAACATCGACTGCTCGCTCAGGCCGAACGTGTAGTTGCCGTTGCCGTCGAACTGCTTCGGCGACAGACCGCGGAAGTCGCGGATACGCGGGAGGGCGATGGACACCAGGCGGTCCAGGAACTCCCACATCCGGTCGCCACGCAAGGTGACGCGCGCGCCGATCGGCATACCCTCACGCAGCTTGAACTGCGCGATGGACTTGCGGGCCTTGCGGATCTCCGGCTTCTGACCGGTGATCAGCTCGAGGTCCTTGACGGCGCCGTTGATGAGCTTGGCGTCACGGGCGGCGTCACCGACACCCATGTTCACCACGACCTTCACCACGCCCGGGATCTGCATCACGTTGGCGTAGTCGAACTCGCTGTTCAGCGCGTCCTTGATCTCCGCGCGATAGCGGAGCTTCAGGCGGGGCTGAATTTTCTCGGACGTTGTCATGCTCAGATGTCCTTCCCGTTGCGACGGGAGATGCGCACCCGCTTGCCGTTCTCGTCGGTGCGGTAACCCACCCGGGTCGGCTTGCCGTCGGAGTCGACAACCATCACGTTGGACACGTGAATGGGCGCCTCCTGGGTCACGATGCCGCCGGAGCTGGCGCCGCGCTGGTTCGCGGAGTCCGCGACGTGCTTCTTGATCCGGTTCACGCCCTCGACCAGGACACGGCTGCGCTCCGGGTAGGCCTGGATGACCTTGCCCTTGGCGCCCTTGTCCTTACCCGAAACGACGATCACGGTGTCGCCCTTGTGCACCTTCATGTCAGAGCACCTCCGGGGCCAGCGAAACGATCTTCATGAAACGCTTGTCGCGCAGCTCACGGCCCACAGGGCCGAAGATGCGGGTGCCACGCGGATCGTTGTCCGGCTTGATCAGCACCGCAGCGTTCTCATCGAACTTGATGTACGAACCGTCCGGACGACGACGCTCCTTGACGGTGCGCACGATGACGGCCTTGACGACCTCACCCTTCTTGACGTTGCCGCCGGGGATCGCATCCTTGACGGTGGCGACGATGATGTCGCCGATACCGGCATAGCGGCGCGACGATCCGCCGAGCACACGGATGCACAGAATCTCCTTGGCACCCGTGTTGTCGGCGACGCGCAGCCGCGACTCCTGCTGAATCACTTCAGCTCCTCCTAGACCTGGACGTAATGCACGCCGGATTACCGACCCGACGGGCATGGTCAGTTGCCCTTCAGCTGAGCCTTTCGGCCCGCTCCGCAAGCTACGCGGGGCAGCGCCTGCCAGCGGTTATGCATGATCTGGGAAGACCAACCACTGTGGGTTCGCGGCCGAAGTGCGGGCACAACACCCGCAGGCAACCCGACAAGTGTAGCCAAGCCGCAGGTCGGGCCCAAATCAGGGTGCGAACCGAGAACTTGCCATCGCGGGCGATCCGGACTCAGCCGATCTTCAGCGGGGTCGGTTAGCCTCTCTCCGACGCAATCGGCCCCGTCCGCGGGCGGGCCGCGCGATGCCGCCGGTGTCGCGGGTGCATGCGCCGTCCGGGAGAGGATTATCTGTGACACCGTCCGGTCGCGACCTCCAGTTGGGTCGCCGCTCATTCCTGATCGCACTCGGCGCGGTGCCGGTGGCCGCCGCACTGGCCGCCTGCAACAGTGACGACGCGAAACCGAAACCGCTCACCGGGCCCGATCTGTCGGGGGCCGACACCGCGGTGCGCCCGCAGGACGATCTGTACCGCAATATCAACGGCACCTGGCTACGGACCTATCAGCTGCCTCCGGACAAGGTCTCCTACGGCACCTTCAGCGAGGTGTCCGACCGGATCGAGGGCCAGCTGCGCGAGGTCATCGACGACATCCACAATCCGAAGGACGGTTCCGAGGGCCAGCAGATCCGCGATCTCTACGACGCGCGGATGGATGAGGCCACCCTGGAGAAACTGGGCGTCACCCCCCTGCAGCCGATGTTCGAGCGGATCGACGGCGCCGCGACCAAGGCCGATCTCGCGAAGGTGATGGGTGGGCTGCCCCTGGGCGGGCTGATCGGGCTGAGTCTCGGCATCGACCGCAACGACTCCAACGCCTACCTCCCGTCGGTGGATCAGTCGGGCCTGGGCATGAGCGAGCAGTACTACCGCAAACCCGAATTCGCGGAACGTCTCGCGGCGTACCAGACCCTGCTGCACAAGTTGGCGACCGGCGGCGGCCTGCCCGATCCGGACGGCGCGGCCGATCGCACCCTCGACCTCGAGAAGCGGATCGCGGCCGGCTTCTGGGACAACGTCCGCACCCGCGATGCGGACGCCACCTACAACCTGATGTCCTGGGAGGACATGACGAAGTCGGCACCGGAGTTCGACTGGGAGCCGTGGCTGGCCGGTAGCACCGACCGGCCCAAGGAACTGTTCGCCAAGATCGTGGTCGGCGAACCGTCATTCCTCACCACCGCCGGTCAGTTGTGGGGTGAGGTGGATATCAACACCTGGCGAGAGTGGTTGAAGCTCAGCCTTCTTCGCAAATACGCGAAGTACATGAACAAGTCGCTGTCGGACGCCAATTTCGCATACCTCCAGGCCACCACCGGAATTCAGCAGCGACCCGAACTGTGGAAGTCGGCGGTCGGTGTGGTCGACACCAGCCTGGGTGAGCAGCTCGGCAAACTGTATGTCGCGAAATACTTTCCGCCACAGGCGAAGAAACGAGCCGAGGAACTGGTCGCCAATCTGATGGCGGCCTACCGCGAGAACTTCCGCAACTCTTCGTGGATGTCACCGCAGACCCGCGAGGCCTCGATCGCCAAGCTGGACAAGATCACGACCAAGATCGGCTACCCCGACAAGTGGGTCGACTACTCGAAGCTGAAGGTCACTCAAGGCAAACTCGTCGAATCCCTGCTCGCCATCGAGGCATTCGAGAGCAAGCGCTCGATGAACAAACTGGGGACGCCGGTGGACAAATCCGAATGGGGTATGTCACCGCAGACCGTCAACGCCTACTACGAGCCAACCTCCAACTCGATCAATTTCCCGGCGGCGATCCTGCAGGCGCCGTTCTTCGACCCGGGTGCCGAAGCGGCGGTCAACTACGGCGCGATCGGCGCGGTCATCGGCCACGAAATCGGGCACGGATTCGATGACCAGGGCTCGAAATACGATGGCGAGGGCAACCGCAAGGACTGGTGGACCCGGCAGGATCAGACCGCTTTCCAGGCCAAGACCAAGCAGCTGATCGATCAGTACAACGTTCTGGTTCCCGAGGGCCTGCCGCCGAGTGACCATGTCAACGGCGAGCTGACCGTCGGTGAGAATCTGGCCGATCTGCGCGGATTGATGATCTCGCTGGCCGCCTTCTGCATCGAGGAAGGCAAGAACGGCCGCGCCAACCCCGACTACACACCGATGTTCCAGTCCTGGGGCCGCAACTGGCGGGAGAAGCAGGCCCCGAAGTCACTCGAGCAGCAGATCGCCACCGACCCCCACTCCCCCAGCGAGTTCCGCTGCAACCAGGTCGTCCGCAATCTGCCGGAGTTCTATGCGACCTTCGGAGTCAAGGAAGGCGACAAGCTGTTCCTGCCCCAGGACCAGCGCGTCAGCCTGTAGACACAGGTCGGCGGCGGCGTCCCCGCCGCCGACATCCGCCGCCGCGCCGAGGGTGGTCGGCCACTGAGGACAGCAAGGTCCTCAGTGGGTGACCAGGTGCCAGTCCTCCGGGAGGTTGGTGGCGGTGACCTGGTCGCCGTCGACGGCGATGTCCACCGTGGTCCCGCCCAGGCGCAGATCGGTCAGTTCCACACAGCCCCAGCTCGCGGGCAGGTGCGGGAGGATGGTGACCGTGCGGTGCGGGACATCGGGGGCCAGGCCGAGGAAGGAACGGACCAGCAGCAGCGGGGCCGCGCTCGCCCAGGCCTGGGGTGAGCACGAGGTGGGATACGGCACCGGGGCGGAGAAGCGGGTGCGCTGGAAGCCGCAGAACAGCTCCGGCAGCCGGCCGCCGAAAGCGGTTGCGGCATCCAGCAATCCATTGGACAGCCGGGTGGCCAGCTGGACCGCGCCTGGAATGTGGCGGTACCGCAGCAGACCCGCGACCGCGATGGCGGTGTCGTGCGGCCATACCGAACCGTTGTGATAACTCATCGGATTGAACGCGCCCATGGCGGAAGACAGTGTGCGCAAACCGAATCCGGAATCCATCTCGGCGGTGGACAGATGGTGGATCAGTTGTTCGGCATGTTCGTCCGGCACGATCCCCGACCACATGCAGTGGCCGACATTGCTGGTGAGCGCGTCGATTCTCTGTTTGCGACCGTCCAGAGCTATCGCGTACCAGCCCTTTTCGGGCATCCAGAATGCCTCGGCGAATTTGGTGCGCAGTTCGGCGGCCCGGTCGCGCCATTTGGCTGCCTTGTGCTCCTGGCCGAATTCCTCGGCGAGTTCGGCGCGGGCCAGCATGGCCGCGTAGACGTAACTCTGCACCTCGCACAGGGCGATGGGGGCCTGCGCCAGATGGCCACCGACATCGTTGATGCCGTCGAAGCTGTCCTTCCAGCCCTGATTGATCAGGCCGCGGTCGGTCGCCCGCTGATACTCGACGAAACCGTCACCGTCTCGATCACCGAAATGCGATATCCAGTCCAGGGCGGCGTCCGCGGCGGGCAGCAGGGTCTGCACCGCCTCCGGGGAGGCGCCCCACCGCCTTGTCTCGGCCAGCAGCATCACGAAAAGCGGTGTGGCGTCGACGGTTCCGTAGTACACCTCGCCGCCGAGCGCCAAGCCCCCGGAGGGACCACGCCGGATCTCGTGCATGATCCGGCCGGGTTCCTCCTCGGTGAGGGCATCGACCTGCTGGCCCTGCATCTCCGCCAGCTGCTGCATGGTGCCCAGTGCCAGTGAGGAATCCAGTGGCAGGGCCATCCAGGCGGTGAGCAGGGAGTCACGTCCGAACAGCGTCATGAACCAGGGCGCGCCCGCTGCGACGAACGTCCGGTGCCTGCGCTCCTCGCGGATCTGCAGGGCGCCCAGATCGCTCTCGGTGCGCTGCAGAATGGCGGTGAGCCGCGGATCTCCGGTGGTGAGTTTGGTGGCGGTATCGCGCCAGGCCGCCATCTTGCGACCGGGCTCACTGCTGCGATAGTGCTCGCCCGGGCGCAACGCGACATTCACTCGCTGATTGGCGACCGTGGGCTGGGCGAGCACTTCGGTCTGCCACCGGCCGGTGGCCGGAACCACGATGCGCCAGGTCAGCGAGCCGGGCAGGATGGTGGGCGACTCCGAGGACGAAATCGCCATGCCGCGAGCGCGATCCGAGCGATCGTTGAGCAGCAGTTCGTTATCGGTCACCAGGGTTTCGGCGCGGCCGTGCCCGGCCCGGCCCTCCTTGACCGCGAACAGATCCACGAAATCGGCGTCGGCGCGCAGTTCCAGCACGACGGCCGTGGGTTCGCGGCCGAGATTCTCCAGCACGATCGTCTCGCGCATACCGTCGGCGACCAGCCGCTCCCGGACCACCAGCAGACTGGAGTCGGCCGCGCCGGCGCGCGGTGGACGCCGCAGGATGAACCGCGCCGTGAACGCCTCCGGGCTCAGCACCGACAGCGGTTCCAGGCGCTGGCCGTCCACCCGCAGTTCCCAGCGCGACACCACGCGGGCGTCGCGATAGAACAGGCCCTGCGACGTGCCCGACTCCACATCGCCGACCCGGTCGGACAGGCAGAAGGTACTGCCTTCGACGAGTGTCACCGAACCGTTCAACAGCGCCGGTTCCCCGGCATTGAGCGGGGACGGACCGGTCATCGCGCAGCACCCCCTTCGCGGCGGGACCTCGGACCGGACGGTCCGGATGGGTCCGTACCGGACAGAGCGATCGACTCGAGTAACACCATTGCGAACGGCTCCTCCCTGGATGCCGGAATCAGCCGATCCGGCGTGGGGGTCTGTGTGGGCCTATCCGACAACCTTCGGACGAGAACGGGCACTTCGACCATCGAGCGTAGCCGCTATCGGGCACCCGGCAGGAGCAATCCCTCGACCTCACCGCAATTCATGCCGCCGGTGAGTCGCGCACCGCCGGGTCGGCCGGTGTATCGGCTCGCCGGTGCGGTGTGAGACCACGGCGGCGCGGTTTGACGTTGACCAGCGTGCGGTCACCCCCGTAGTGAGCCAGGACCCGGTGGTCCATCACCGCTCGCCACAGCGGGGGCACGGCGGCGAGCAGGACCATGCCGGCGTAGCCGAGCGGTAGTTGCGGCGCCTGATTACTGCTGCGCAGGGTCTGATAGCGGCGGCCCGGATTGGCGTGATGGTCACTGTGCCGTTGCAGATGGAACAGAAAGACATTGGTGACGAGGTGGTCGCTGTTCCAGCTGTCGCGTGGCGAACAACGCGCGTACCCGCCGTCGGCGCGCCGCCGCCGCAGCAGTCCGTAGTGCTCGACATAATTCACCGTCTCCAGCAGCGCCGCGCCGATCACCGCCTGCAACAACAGGTACGGGATCACGCGCGCGCCGAATACCGCGATGACGGCGCCGAACAACACCACACTGATACTCCACGCCTGCAACAACTGATTGTCGAGACAGATCCAGCGTTTTCCCTTGCGGGACAGCCGTTCCCGTTCGAGAACCAGTGCCGAGCGCAATCCGCCGAACACACTGCGCGGCAGGAAGGCCCACAGCGACTCACCGAACCGGGCACTGGCGGGGTCCTCGCGGGTCGCGACTCGCGCGTGATGCCCCCGGTTGTGTTCGACATAGAAATGCCCGTACCCGGACTGCGCCAGCGCGACCTTCGCCAGCCATCGTTCCAGGTGCTCGACCCGATGGCCGAGTTCGTGAGCGGCGTTGATCCCGATGCCCGACACCACCCCCAGCGTGACGGCCAATCCCACACTGTCGAGTACCGACAGCTCGGTGCTCGACCACAGCCGGCAGCCGATCAGCAACCCGAACAATTGCATCGGCAGGAAAAGGTAAGTGCACCACCGGTAATAGCGATCGTTGGACAACGCCTCGTAATCCTCGTCGCGCGGATTGCTCCCGTCGTCCCCGACCAGCCAGTCCAGCAGCGGGATCACCACGAACACGATGATCGGGCCGATCCACCAGAACACTTCCATTCCGGTCCAGACGACGAGCGGCGCCGGGAAGAGGGCACAGACCGGCGCCACCAACCCGAACACCCACAGAAAGCGCTTGGGGTCACGCCTACGAGAGTTCTCGAATATCGCCATATACGTCTCGCTCAATGAAAGGACGCCGCAATACGACAGAGCTCTACGGCACGGATAATACGGAATCGAGCTCCCGGCGCCGTGCACCGCGGGTGAACAGCGCCGGGAACGGTTGCGCGATCAGGGCAGTGCGGCGCAATTGCTCGGTGCGGGCCGATCCGCGAGCCGATCGGTCATCCAGGCCTGCGCTGCCGCCAATGACGGAAAATAGGCCAGGTCATGGGTCCCGACTATGCCCGTTATCGGGGGTATCTGGGTATTCGCGTCCAGCTGAACCGGCGTACCACCGGCACACCATCCGGCGGCCACCGCGCGAACCGGCGGATACGGCGTCCCCTCGTCGTTCATGGCCGACGAGATGAGCACGGGCATCGACGGCGCGCGGGAGCCGATGCGCTGATCGTCGAATACCGATTTCAAGGCCGGCGATCGGTCGATCACCGTGGTGATCGGCTCTCCGCTTGTGGTGATTTGCGAAATTCGCCGCGTTTGAATATCGAGTGATGTCGCAATCGCGCATTTACCCAGTGCGTCGTTCATCAGTCCCTTGCCGACGTCGTTGATCTCGGCCTCGAGGATCGGACGTGTTTCGGGATAATCGGCGACGATACCGTTGAGCGTGAGAGGGGCGGCCGATCCGACGCCGGGCCGGCCGTAGTTGTATCCGATGAAACTCTCCGGATCGACGATGGGGCCGCCGATGTACGCGCCGCGCACGTTCAGATCAGGTGCGTAACTCGATTGCAGTTCGGCCGCGCCGGCGGAGGCCATGCCGCCCTGCGAGTATCCGAACAGCATCACCGGTGTTTGTGGATGCAGACCGGTGCCGGGCAACTGGAGCGCGGCGCGCGCGGAATCCAGAACCGAATAGGCCTGCGCCTTCCGGTTCAGGAAATCGTGCACGTCGGGAGTTCCCAGCCCGTGGTAATCGGTGAGTACGACGGCCATGCCACGCGAGAGCAACGAATACAGGGCCACCAGGTCGTATTCGGCTATGGCGTCGTACGGCGGCTGGAATTGGGCGACGTGAGGCAGCACCTTCGACGGCGCGCACTGATCGCCCTGTCCCTGCGAACCGACCCCGTACGCGATCAGCGGGCGTTCACCGGGGCCGGTCCAGGGCAGGACCGGCTGGAGATAGGTCCCCACCACCGCGGTCGGCGCATCGTGGGTATCGCTGCTGAGATACATCATCCGCGTCGCCATCGCCGGGACCACGCCCGGTTGGCCGGGAGCCGACATCACCACCGACGCCGGCTCGGCGCGGAGAATGGCGCCCGGTGGTGCGTCCGGTAGGGGCGGCGGTATGTAGAAGTCGTCGGCGGCGGCCGATGTGGCGGGTTGCGCCGATACCGGTGCCATCGATGTCGCCGCACCGCCGACGAGAACGAGAGTTCCGAACAAAACCGAGGTCCAACTGCGTATCCGGCTCCTCACGATGGATCCTTCCTGCGCGCCCGAGATGCCTTGGACAAACAATCGGATGCCGACAGTACCTGTGAATCGGTACTCGACCGGTGCTATCAGGAAGGATCCAACGGGTGTGTCTGCCGGAATGCCCGAATCAGCTCTGCACGGCGCGACGATAACCACGTACCGCGAGAACCCCGAATACCGCGATCAGGCCCGCTGCCCACGCCACCGTCTGGAGGAACGGAACCAGCACCGGACCGCCGACGGTGAAGTTGCGCATCGCCTCGATGGCGCAGCTCATCGGCTGGGCCCGCACGACCGGCTGCAACCAGCCCGGATAGTTCTGCACCGGAACAAATCCGGAATTGAAGAACATGCCGACCAGCACCACGATCGCGAACAGTTCGGTCGCCTTGTCACCGGCACTGCTCACTCCGGCCATCACCACCACCGGCGTGAATCCGGCGATCACGATGACCGGCACGATCAGCACCCCGATCACCCCGGGCCAGCCCTCGTGGAACCGCAGGCCCAGCGCGATGCCCACCAACACCACGACAATCGTGGCGGCGAGAGCACGACCGCATTCGGCCAGCAGCCGCCCCGCCAGCCCGGCCGACCGGTGGATCGGCAGCACCCAGAATCGGCGCAGCAGACCGCTCTGCCGTTCGTGATACAGCGACATGGCGGTGCCCATCGCGCCGTACATGGCACCGGCGACCGCGATCATCGGCACGAAACCGTAAATGGCGTCGGTCTCCTGCATGGCGCCCAGCGATCGGCCCAGCACCAGGTCGTACATCAGCAGCAAGAGAATCGGGAAGATCAGCGTGGAGGTGATCACCTCCGGCTGCCGGGACCAGCGGCGCAACAGGCGCCCGGCCTCCACCAGACTTTGCGATACCAGCCCCGCCGCGGCCTGGTCGCCCAGTGCCGACGACGCCGAAAGATCGACCCGCACAGACTCGTCCACGGACGTTCCGGCGGCCGCAGCATTCTCCGCGTTCGTGGCGGTGTTATCCGCGTTCATGCCAGTATCTTCTGCGGGCATTGCCGGCTCCCTCCGTGGTGACGCACGCTGCCGCCTCCGGTCGCGTCGTTCATGCCCGGTGTCCTTCCGCTCGTACCGCCAGGACGGCCCCGACCACGAGGAGGCCGATGATCCATGCCGCGGTGACGCCGAGTTCGGAGACGTAGCGGCCGTCGGCCAGGCCGCGCAGCGCGGCGATGATCTGGGATACCGGCTGATTGCGCACCCAGGGCTGAATCCAGCCCGGGAAACCCTGCGCCGGTACCAGCCCCGTCGAGGTCATGACCAGCAACAACTGTGGGACGAACAGCACTGTTCCGCTGAGTTCCGGGTTGCGGGTGACAGTGCCCAGCGCATCGGTCGCGACGACCAGGGCGGCGCCGAAGGCGAGCACCACCACGACGAACACGATCGCCGCCGCGGCCGCGTGGAATCGGAATCCGAAGATCGTGCCGATGACCAGTACCCCGATCAGCGCGGTGGCCGAACGCAGCAGGCTGGCCGAGGTCCGGGCGATCACCGGAATCCACGCCGGCACCGGCATGGAACGCAGCCGGGTGGCCATGCCGCCGACCACTTCGCGCGCCGCCCGGTCACCGGCGAACATGGAGGCAAAGAACATCGCGAACACCGCGATGATCGGCAGCAGGTACTGGGCGTAGTCGACCCCGGGCACCTCCATCGATCGACGCAACGGCACGTAGAAGCAGACGAAGAACACCCACGGTTGCAGGAAGGCGAGCACCAGATCGCCTTGGCGCAGGGCGCCGCGGACGCTCCGCCCGCTGAGCGCACTCAACTGCAACGTGACCGGAACCCGGAAATCCTCATCCGGAATTGGTGGTGCTACAGCGGATTTCGTTGCGACCGTCATACATCGGCTCCCACGGTCGGCTGGGTCAGCCGGATGAATACCTCGTCCAGCGACGGACGCCGCAGCGCGATATCGATCAATTCGATACCGGCGGTGTTGATCCGGTCCAGCGCCTGGGACAGCGTCACCGCGCCACCCGGCGCCGGGATCGACACCCGGTCCTGCGATTCCGCGACCGTGGTCTGCCCCAGTTCGGACAGCGCGGCGACTATGGCGGGCACATCCGCGGCGTCGACCGGGACCACCTCGCAGCGGCTCTCACCCGAGCGCGCCTTCAGCTGATCGGCGGTGCCCTCGGCGATGACGGTGCCCTTGTCGACGACGATGATGTTGTTGCTCAACGCATCCGCCTCTTCGAGGTATTGCGTGGTGAGCAGGATGGTGACCCCTTGCTCCTTGAGCGAGCGGATCAGTGCCCACAGGCCCTGCCGGCTGACCGGATCCAATCCGGTGGTCGGCTCGTCGAGGAACACCACACGCGGCGGGCGCACCAGACCGCAGGCGATATTGATGCGGCGGCGCATACCACCGGAGTACTGGCCGACCCGCCGATCACCGGATTCGGTCAGGGAGAACTGGTCGAGCAGTTCCTCGGCCCGCTGCGCGGCGGCTTTGCGGCGCAACCCCATCAGCCGGCCGAACAGCACCAGATTCTCACGGCCACTGAGCATTTCGTCGAGCGCGGCGTACTGTCCGGTGAGCATGATCGACGACCGCACCCGCGCGGCATCGTTCACCACGTCGTATCCGGCGACCACGGCCCGCCCGGCATCGGGCCGGGTGAGGGTGGACAGGATGGATACGGTGGTGGTCTTACCGGCGCCGTTGGGCCCCAGAACCCCGAGTACGCTGCCGGTCGGCACGCTGAAGGTGATGTCCCGCAAGGCTTTCACCTCGCCGAAGGATTTCTCGACCGATTCGACGACGATCGCGGTGTCCGCTCCCGAGACCCCGCCCGATTCTCCTACTGGTTCCGACACAATGTTCTCCGTCTGAAGACGACAAGCCCAATTACTTTGGTAACGCTAACCTAATGTGCATGCCCACTCCATCCCTTCGCCGGCATTTCACCGACTCCGGGGTAGCGCGCCGCGGCGGATCAGACGAGCAGGGAAACCACCTCGTCCAATGAGGCTCCGCCCAGGATGGCGGTGACCGGCAGATCCCGACGCAACTCCGATTCGATACGTTTGCGCAGGTCCAGCGCCTGCAGCGAATCCAGCCCGAGTGCGACGAGCGGAATGGTCCCGTCGATGGATTCCGTACTGCCCAGCCCCATCACGGTGCGCAGAGCCGACCGCACGGTGTCGGCGGTATCGGCACCGGGCGCGGGGGCCGCCGGCTCGGGAGCGTGGATCTCCTTCGAATCCGGAACGGCGACAACCGAATCCACTGGCGGTGCGGGATCGGGTCTGTCCTCCGGCGCGGGCAACTCGACGAACAGCGGCTGATAGCCGAGGACCGCGTACAGATCCGAGATCCGCGCCCAATCCGCCGCTGCCACCAGGGTATTCGCGGATGCGGGAGCGAATCCGGCCGCGACCGCCGTGGCCGCGTCCATCGGTTGCAGCCCGGTACCGCTGATCTTGGCCAGTGCTTCGGCGTTGTCCGCGCCGACCGCGCGCCACAGCCCCCACTGCACCGACGAGCAGCGCAACCCCTCGGCCCGGTATCGCGCCGCGGCCGCGTCGAGCAGTCGATTGACCGCCGAATAGACCAGGTGGCCACGACCACCCAGGGTGGCCGACAGCGAGGAGCACAGCACGATCCGGCCGTTGTCGGCAAGCGGGATATGCCGCAGCAGCCGGTCCAGGGCGATCGATTTGGTCTGTGCCGCGATCCGGATCGTCTCCGGCGTCACGACTGCCTCGGCAGCGGCGTAGTCGACCGCGGCGTGCACGAGCAGCGAGACCGGGGTGTCACGGAATTCGGCGCCGAGGGCACGTACCGCGTCCTCGTCGCCGATATCGTAACCGCGCCGGACGATCTCGGTCTTCCCGAGGCGCTCGATATCGCGAATCCGCTCCACCGCGGCGGCGTCTCCGCCCGAGCGACTGATCAGGGTGATCCGGCCGGCACCGGCGGCGGCGAACCGCGCGCAGAAGTCGAGACCGAGTTTTCCGGTCCCGCCGACGATTACGACCTCGCGCAGCGCGGCCGCGTCCAGCAGGCGATCCTCGCCGGTGTCGTCGACGACCAGACGCTTGGCGTAGACACCGCCGTCACGAACCGCGATCTCCGGCTCGCCGGCGATATGCAGCGCTCCCACGAGCGCCTTGGCCGACACCGGGAGCTCGCCGCCCCCGGGCAGATCGACGTGCCGGATCCCCACACCGAGGTATTCGGCTGCCAGGCAACGGAATCCGGCCTGCGCCGCGGCGTGGAACGGATCGGGCACCTCGCCGTCGAGGACCTGTTCGCCGCCGGTGGTGATGAGCCAGATATCGGTCACCTTCGCGGGATCGGCCGGCCATGCGGGCTCGCCCAGGAATGCGGCGAGATCGTCGACGGCGGCCGCGGCCGCGGTGGTGGTGGTGTTTCCGACGGAGGCGGAACCAGGATGACGAGTGCATCGGCGGACCCGGCGGCGGCATCGGCGACCACGGTGGCCCCGTGCCGGGGCGCGGCCACGCCGATGGCGGCCACCAGCTCACCACATCGTCCGCTGGGATCGGCCACCGCGATCGTGCGCGGCGGCACCAGTCTCCGGCGCCGGAGCTTGATCCACTCCTCGCGGTAGCGCTGCGGGACGACGGTGCCGTCGGCATTCGTGCCCACCGGCCGAGGTGCTTCCGCGACGGCGTACGGGTAGGAAGCCCACAGTGTCTTGGGGTTCATCTGCGTATGCGGGAAATCCAGCAGCGGCAGGGACGGGACGGTTCCGGTCGCGGTGTCACGCAAGCTGTCCCAGGAGTAGTCGGCGTCGTGCACCGCGACGGTCGCGAGATTGCGGGTGAACTCCCGCAGATCCTCGGCGCTGCGCCGCGAGGTGCCCAGGGCCTGGTACGGCTTCGCCGATCCGGTGCCGGTGAGATTCTCCTGGATCGCCAGCATGAGGGTGGGATGTTCGGAGATCTCGATGAACGTGTCGGCGCCGCGTTCGGCGGCCACCTCGATGGCGCGATCGAAGCGAACCCGATTGCGCAGGTTCAGATACCAGTAGTCCACGATCGACTGCCCGGTGGCGACGCTGTCGCCGAAGGTGGCGCCGATGAAGTCGATCTCGCCGGGCAGGAACGAATCATTGTCCATATCGTTGCCGACGGTGCGGTTCAGTTCATCGCGCAGACCGCTCACATAGGAGGTGTGCGCGGGATACTTGACCCGGATCTCCTTGGCGAATTTACCTGCCGCATTGAGCGATTCGACAATGTCCAGCACCGCCGGCCGCTCCCCTGATATCGCGAGGATGTGCCGTGAGTTGACCACCGACAGCTCCGCGAATCCCGCGTGCCGGGCGAGCAGATCCTCACATTCCTCGCGATCGACGCCGAGGACCGCCATCGAATAGCCGGACAGCTTCAGACCGTCCACGATCTGCGCCCGGGTGGTGACGATCCGCACCGCGTCGCGCAGCGTCTGCGCACCGGAGACGTAGGCCGCGGTGATCTCGCCCTGTGAGTGACCGACGGTGACGGCCGGGCGCACCCCGACCGCCTGCCACATCGCGGCCACCCCGACCATCTGCATGAACAGTGCCGGCTGCACGGTGAGTGCGTCGTCGTCGGCGGGCAAATCGGCTTGCAGCAGATACGGCAGCGGCGACCATCCGTAGAGCTCGTGGAAGATCTTGTCGCATTCACCGACCGCGGTCCGGTACGCCTCGGAGTGGTCGTGGAGCATCCGCCCCATCCCCGGCCGCTGACTACCCTGACCGGGGAAGACGTAGGCAATGCGACCGCGGGTGGCGGGCCGGGTGGAAACCACCACATCCGGATGCGGCTCACCGGCCGCGACGGTGCGCAGTGCGGCGAGCAGAGATTCCCGATCCGAGGTCATCACCAGGGCGCGGTATCGCCGTGCGACCCGGGTGCGAAACAGCATGTCGGCCAACCGATCCGGGGTGGCGGTCTCGTGGGAGTCCACATAGCCCGCGACGGCCGCAGCTTCCCGGCCGAGCCCCTCGGGGGTGTCCGAGGACAGCAGGACCGGAACACTGCCGTCCGGAAGTCGGTAGCTAGACATGGATCTCCTCTTCCACGGCTGGAATGGCCAGCAGCGCATGCGCATTCGTGCCGGACACACCGAACGACGAGACCGCGCCGTAGCGGACACCGTCGTGGGGCTCCCAGTACTCGAGTTCGGCGGCCAGCCGCAGACCCGTGGCAACCCAGTCGACGTCGTCGGTGGGATTGTCGGCGAACCGGGTGGGCGCGATCTGCCCATGCAGACCGCTCAGCAGCACCTTGATCAGGCCGAGCATGCCCGCGGCCGCCTGTGCGTGACCGAGATTGGATTTCACCGAGCCCAGCCGGGCCTTGCCACCGCCGTAGACCTGTTGCAGCGCACGCAGTTCCAGCGGATCACCGACCGCGGTGCCGGTGCCGTGTCCTTCGATCATGCCGACCAGTTCCGGCGAGATACCCGCCGCCGCGACGGTTTTGCGGATCAGCCGCTCCTGCGCCTCGGTGCTCGGCACGGCGATCGGCGCACCACTGCCGTTGTGATTGACGCGGGTCGCGAGGATCCGGCCGTAGATGCGGTGACCGAGCTCCCGGGCACGCGATTCCCGTTCCAGGACAACGATTCCGGCACCCTCGCCCCACAGCGTGCCACCGGCATCGGCAGAATAGGGTTTGCACTGCCCGTCGGTCGCGAGTGCGTTGTTCTTGGAGAATTCGAAAAAGGCTCCGGCCGAACCCATCACACATACCGCACCGGCCAGCGCCCATTCGCATTCACCCTCGCGAATGGCGGCCGCGGCCATGTGCAGTGCCGACAGCGACGAGGCGCAGGCGGTGTCGACCACGATGGACGGCCCGCCCAGGCCGAGACAGTTGGAGATTCGCCCGGCCACCGCACCCAGTGCGGTTCCGGTGGCCCGGTAACCGCTGTAGTCGTTGACCTCGGCGGCATGCGGGCCGTATTCGGTGGGTGAGGCGCCCATGTAGCAACCGACGTCCTCGCCGTCGATAGTGCCGGGATTGATACCGGCGTTCTCCAGCGCCCGCCACGCGACCCGCAGCGCCACCCGCTGCTGCGGATCCATCGCGACCGCCTCACGCGGGGTGATGCCGAAGAACATCGGATCGAATTCGGCTGCGGTATAGAGGAATCCACCCGCATCGCGGACCTCCGACCACCCTTCGATATCCGACAGGGTGAGCAGCCGGTCCAGCGGCCAGCCCCGATCGCGCGGGAAGGGGCCGGTCAGATCCCGGCCCTGCGATACCGCCGCCCAGTAGTCACCCGGGGTCTCGATACCACCGGGCGCGTCGATCCCGATGCCGGTGACCACGATCGGGTCGTGGCTACCACTCATCTCACCGTCTCCAGTTCCGCGGTGAGCAGTTCGGCGATGCCTTCGACCTGATCGTGCAGGTAGAAGTGCCCGCCGTCGAACATCTCGACGGCCAGATCGGCCGCGGTGTGCCGTTGCCAGCCGTAGAGCTCGCCCATGGTGACGAATTCGTCGTCACTGCCGCCCATGGCCTGAATCGGAGCCTCCACCTTGATATCCGGCGCACACGAATAGCGATCGAAGGCGGCGTAGTCGGCCTTCAGCGCGGGCAGTGCCATCGTCATCAGCTCGCGGTTGCCGAGTACGTCGGCGCCGGTGCCCTGCAATCCGACCAGATGGTCGAGCAACTGCTCGTCCTCGGTGGGGTGATCGGGCATATCGGCCACTCGCGACGGCGCGACCGCACCGGAAACCGCGAGCATCCGCACCGGCACACCGGCGGCCTCGGCGAGCCGGGCGAACTCGAAGGCCACCATCGAACCCATGCTGTGCCCGAAGAGGGTGATCGGCTCGCCCCGATGGAACGGCGACCGCATGAACTCGTCGAAAGCTCCGGCGGCGAACTCCGGCAGCGTCTGCGGCGCGGCCTCGCGAGCCCGGTCCTGGCGGCCGGGATACTGCAGAATCGCGACGTCGAAGTTCTCCCGCAGTTGCTTGGAGAACGGCCGGTAGGTCGAAGCACCTCCGCCGGCATGAGGGCAGATCACCAGCGGTGCGGCGGCGGCCGCGCGCGGCTTGTGGAACTGCCGGATCCAACCGGGTGTTGTTGCCATATCGCACATCTCTCTTCACACGGCAGGCCGTAGCATCGGCCTCTTAGGTAGGTGAGGCAAACCTAATATACCTGTCGATGATCCACCTCGGCAGAGGGCCGGACTACTGCCACATCCGTCTCATGACGAGCAGGCCCTGGTCCTCGTCGTCGAGCACCGCGGCCGCGCCGATCGGCCGGTCCGGTGCGTCGGCGATGGCCCGCAGGGTGTTGTAGAAGGCGGTCTCGATGATCCGGGCGTCGTCGGCTTCGAAGGCGTCCTCGGCGTAGAAGATCGCCGCCTGTACCGAATCGCTGGGCAGCAGCGAATTCGCCGGGAAGATCATCAGCAGCAGCGCGTTGTCGGTCGCACCCGCGCCCTCGAATGAGGCCAGCTGCAATCCCGCGCTGTCGAGCAATCCCTCGAGCTCCTTGCGGCCCGGCGGATAGGACTCGAAGACGAACATGGTGTCGAACAGCTTGCGGCTGCCGGCGGCACGCAATGCCGAGGTCATCGGATAGCTGTGGTACTCCATCAGTTCCATGCGCCGGGACTGGACCTCGCCGAGATGCTCGCGCCAGCTCCGGTCGCCGGAGAAGCCGATCACCGCCGGGATGATGTTGGCGAAACAGCCGATGGCGTTGTCGACCTCGTCCAGATCCGCCGGGCGTCCCGACACCGCCTCACCGAAGACCGTGGTCTCCTCGCCCGACACGTATCGGAGCGCATTCGCCCAGGCCAGCTGGCACACCACACTGAAGGTGGTGCCCAGGTCGGAGGCCAGCGCGGTGAGCCGGTCCACGAGCTCGTCGTCGATGGCGAAGGAATGCTCGACCGGAATGCCGTCGCTGCCCAGACCGCGCCCGGGTGCGACGAGGCATGGCTGCACGCCCTCGAGTATCGGCCGCCAGGCCGCCTCCACCGCGTCTTGTTCGGCCTCGACCATGGTCAGGAACTTCCCGAAGGTCTCCGGGGTGGCGATCGGATCGGCGCCCGCGACGGCGTATTCGGCGAACACCTCGCGTGCCACCAGCTGTCCGGACCAGCCGTCGAGCAGCATGTGATGCATGGTCAGCACCACGGTGTGCACGCCGTCGGGCATGTGCGCGACGGTGACCCTGGTCAGCGGGCCGTGCGTGAGATCGAACTGTTCGGCCTGATCGGCCCGGTAGAACTCGTGCAGGCGGCCGGTCGCGTCCGGCACATTCGCCAGGTCGATCTCGCGCACCGGAATCGGCACGTGCCCGGCGACGATCGCGTAGGGCCGACCGGCATGCGAAACCGACAGCGTCACCCGCAGATTCGGATACCGATTGAGCACCGTGTCGAAGGCCCGGCCCAGCCGCGGCACGTCCAGGTCTCCGCGCACACTGATGAGGGTCTGCACGTTGTACACATCGCGGGCACCCGCGCTCAGTGCGGTCAGGTACAGCCCGGCCTGCATGGGCGCGAGCGGGTACACATCCTCGAACTCACCGTAGATACCGTGCCAGCGGTCGAGGTCGAGCTGGTTCGGTCCCGCGGCCAGCACATCGCTGGGGCTCAGGCGGCGCATCTGGTTGTCGCGCACCGCTTTCGCCAGTTCCGCGAGCCCGGACTCCCACAGCTCGGCGAGTTCGCGCACGTCCTCATCGGACAGCGGCCCGGCCGGGAAACGGAAGGACGCCTGCAGGGTCACCCGGTCGTCCTCGGTGAGCGCGACCGTATTGATGTCCAGAAGCGCGGGTGCGGGCATGGCGGGATTCGCGTGGCCGCCGAGATAGCCGAATTCCGGTGCCGCCGAGAAGTTCTCGGCACCGTCCTCCGACCCTGCGGCGGCGAAACGGCCCATGTAGTTGAAGCTGATCTGCGGTGTGCGGAACTGCTCGAGCGCGGTGCGGGTCTCGGGATTGAGCCAGCGCAGCAGCCCCCAGCCGATACCGGATTCGGGCACCGCCAGCAACTGTTCCTTGACCGCCTTGACCGCCGACTCCATCTCGGAGCCGCCCGTGACATCGAGGGTGACGGGGTAGGTGGTCGTGAACCAGCCCACGGTATTGGCCAGATCGACACCGGCGAACAGGGTTTCGACCCGGCCGTGCCGCTCCATGGTGAGCGAAACCGTCGCGGCATCGGCTGCGCGGCGCTGCCGGAACCGGTGCACCGCCACCGCCAGCGATGCCACCTGGATATCCAGGAAATCGCAGCCGAAGGCCGTGGCGGCCGTGGTCATCAGGAAGGCGGTGTCGTCGGAGTCCAGCGACGTGGTGATCTCGCGGACGGTGGCGACGGTGTCCACCGCGGGATCGAGTTCGCGACCGCCCAGCGGCGGATCGACTCCCTCGGCGGCGGCGGTCCAGTACGCCAGGGTGTCGAGGACACTGCCGGCCGTCGCCAGCCCGGTGAGACTCGTGTTCCAGGTCTTCACCGAGGTACCGGATTCCGCTGCCGCGGCGGGGTTGTCCCACAATTGGCGCAGATCCTCGTGGATGATGCGCCAGGACACGCCGTCCACGACAAGGTGATGGATCACCAGCAGCAGCCGGCCCTGGGCGCCGTCGTCGGAGCGCACCCAGATCGCGGCGACCATCCGCCCGGCGGCCGGATCGAGCAGTTCACTGCCGTGGCGGAGTTGTTCGCGCAGTTGCGAACCCGCGGTGCGATCCCATGCCGCGGCGGGCACGACGATCTCGGTGACAGTCGGCTCGGCGATCCGCTCGTCCGGACCGGGGATGTAGAAGGCCGTGCGTCCACCGGCGTCGATGGCCAGCCGGGTCCGCAGCATCGGATGCCGGCCCACCAGCGCCGCGACCGCGGCGGCGACCTGGTCCAGGGTGCCGTGCGGCGGTGTCACCACCGCGGTGGCCTGGCTGTAGGCGCTGTGATCGGGCGCGGTCTCGGTGAGCACGGTGGCGATCGGGTTGAGTGGAATCCACCCGGTCTGTTCGCCCACCTCGGCCAGTGCCGGGGCACCACCCGCCACGATCGGTTCGGCCGCCGCCGCGATCCGCGCGATCGTGCGCGCCTCGAACAGTGCGCTGGTGGTGATGAGCAGTCCGCGCTTCTTCAGTGCCGACGCCATCCGGATGGCGGTGATGGAATCGCCACCCAGCGCGAGGAAATCGTCGTCGGCGGCGAGTTCGGTGTCCTCCGCGATGCCGAGTACTTGGCGCACCGCGTCGGCCACACTGCGTTCGGCCTCATCGCGCAGTGCGCGGCCGCGGCCCGTGCTGCCGCCGAGATCGGGCGCGGGCAGTGCGCGCCGGTCCAGTTTGCCGTTCACGGTCAGTGGCAGCTCGTCGAGCCGGACCAGCGCCGACGGGATCATGTACTCCGGCAGTCGCTGTGCCAGATGGGCTTTGATCGCCTCGGCATCGTCGCCGCCGGTACCGAATCCCGAATCGGCCTCGGGCACATAGTAGGCCACCAGCGCGAGGTCGCCCTGGCTCTGCGGTGTCGTCACCGCCACGGCCGAGGCGATACCCGGCATCCGGCGCAGCACGGTCCCGATCTCGCCGAGTTCGATGCGGTGACCGCGCACCTTCACCTGATCGTCGACACGACCCAAATACTCCATGCGGCCCTGCGAATTCCAGCGCACGATATCGCCGGTGCGATACATCCGCGCGCCGGGCTCACCGGCGAACGGGCAGGCCACGAACGCGCCCGCGGTCAGATCCGGGCGGCGGTGATAGCCGCGGGCCAGCTGCACGCCGCCGAGGTAGAGCTCGCCCACCACACCGGGCGGCACCTGCCGCAGACGCTCGTCGAGCACATAGACCGACGAATTCCATTCCGGCACACCGATGAGGGCGGAGCGAATCGTGTCCTCGTGCGGATCGATTCCGGCGAAGTCCTCGTGCATGAGGTCCATGGCGCCCTCGGTCGGGCCGTACAGTCCGAGTACCGTGCCACCGAAGAAGCGACTCGATTCCTCGACCAGTGCCGGCGGCACCGATTCGCCACCCAGGTACACATAACGCATCGACTGCAGTCGCGCCGGATCCGGCCCGGCGTCGATGAACGCGCGAACCACACTGGGCACCAGGGAGATCTGCGTGATCCGATGCCGGTGGATGATGCCGGCCAGCGCCTCCACATCGGCCTGCCACCAGTCCGGCGGCGGCAGGACGGTCGCCGACCCCGTGCACAGCGCGTTGACCAGTTCGAAGACCGAGACGTCGAATCCGATCGGCGCCTTCTGCAGGATGCGCTCCTCGCCGAACTCCAGGTAGTCGCGCATCCACTGCACATGATTGGTGACACCGCGCTGCGGCACCACGACCCCCTTGGGGCGGCCGGTGGTTCCGGAGGTGTAGAGCAGATAGGCGGCGTCGAGACCCTCGATCGGCCGCTCGAGCGCGGATACCGGCAGTTCCGCGCCACCCGCCGCGGCCAGCTCGGTGACGACGGCCGGATCGGCGAGATCGACCACCGGAACGGAGATCTCGACACCCGGCGCCTGTGCGGCGGTCACCAGCAGCAGGCTGGGTTGCGCGTCGGCCAGCATGTATTCGATGCGATCGATCGGGTAGCTCGGATCCACCGGCAAGTACACCGCGCCGGCCCGCTGCACCGCCGCGAACGCGATCGGGAGCCGCTCACCGCGCTCGGCGTATACCCCGACCCGGTCACCCGGACGGACACCGCGCGCCAGCAGCAGTCGCGCGAGTTCGTTGACCCGCGAATCGAATTCGCGATAGCTCAGTTCCAGATCACCGAATACGACGGCCGTCCGGTCCGGATATTTCGCCGTGACCGCGCGGATCATCGAGTCGATGGTGTCGGCCTCGATATCCACGGCGGCGGCGTGCGACCACGCCGACAACGCGGCGCTATCGGAACGCGACAGGGTCGTCAGCTCGGTGATCGGCCGCTCCGGGGCGGCCGCGGCCAGCACCCGATCGATGTATTCGTGCAGCCGGTCGATGGTCGCGGCATCGAAAAGGTCGGTGCGATAGGTGATCTGCACATCGGTGCGATCACCGTGCATGAACGTCTCCACCACCAGCGGCAGCAGCGCGGCACCGTTGTGCATCAGCTCCCAGCTCGTGGTCGCATCGCAGAGCTGGGGGCCGTCGATCTTCTGATGCAGGAACAACACCATGGTGTCGAACAGGTTCGACCCCACATTTCCCGTGACCGCGTTGACCGCGCGCACGATACCTTCCTGCGGAAAGTGCTTGTGGCCGAAGCCGTCGGTGATCACACCGCGAACCTGTTCGACCAGATCGGCGAACCGCATCTCACCGCCGGCGGCGATACGCAGCGGGAGCATATTGCTGAGGTTGCCGATCAGCAGCTCCATCCCGGATTCCTCGCGGTTGGCGACCGTGGTGCCGATGACCATGTCGGCGCGGCCGGTCATCTGCCGCAGCGCGAGATAGTAGGCAGACAGGAAGACCGAGAACGGCGTGGTGCGCAACCGGGCGGTCAGCTCGCGCAGGGCGGCATCGGCGGCGGCGCTCAGCGGTTTGTCGGAACGCTCGCCGCGCTCGGTGACAACGACCGGGCGACGGTCGAAGGGCAGCTGCAATTCGGGCAGTTCCCCGTCGAATCGGCTCTGCCAGAAGCGAATATCCTCGGCGTGATCGTCGGCGGCGAAGCGGTCGGCCTCCCATTCGGCGAAATCGGCCACCTGCAATCGCAGCGGTTCGACCGTGACCGGGCCGGTGCGGGCCTGCCGGTAGAACTCCTCCACATCACGCGAAAGCGCCGGCAACGTCATACCGTCCCACGCGATGTGCTGGATGACCACGATCGCGACCAGCTCACCGGTGTGCACCCGGGCGAAGGTCACCCGCAGCGAGGATTCGGCGGTCAGGTCGAAGCTCTCCCGGGCGGCGGCCTCGGTGAGCTCGCGCACCTCCGCTCGCGCCGCCTCGGGCTGTGCGGCGGACAGGTCCACCTCGCGCAGCCGGGGCGGTAACTCGGCGTGAATCCGCTGGTAGGGCTCGCCGTCGTCGTCGGTGTGATACGTCGTCCGCAGAACCTCGTGCCGCCGCACCAGCGCCTCGAATGCGGTGCGCAGTGCGGCGGTGTCGACCTCACCGGTGAAAGTCAGTGCCAGGCACAGGTTGTAGGCCGTGCTACCGGGCGAGATCTGCTGATGGGCCCAGACATAGCGCTGCCCGAACGACAGCGGCGCCCGCTCCGGATCGCGCCGGACCGGAACCGCGGCGGCGGTGGCCAACCCCTCCTCGGCGAGCCGAGCCGCCATCGCAGCCTGTAGGTCTTCCAATGACCGCATGTGACGAACCAATCTGTGTACGACGAAAAATCCGGACCGCGCTCAGCGGTCGCTACCGGCCAGAGCCGAATCCGCTTGCGGCACCTCGATCTCGGCGAGTTCGAGCAGAATTCGCGAGACCCGCGCCAGCCGGCCGGGGGTGGTGTCGGTGGCGACCAGTCCGGCCGCGATGCGCCGGACGGTGCGTCCGCCGAAAACCTCTGTGACACCGAACTTCTCGACCGCCAGCAGACCGCGAATCTTCGCGGTGAGGGTGGTGGCGAGGATCGAGTTGCCGCCGATCTCGAAGAAATCGGTGTCGACACCGACGCGCTCGATGCCGAGGATCTGGGCCGCGATGAAGGCCACCGCCGTCTCTACCGCGTCGGCGGGCGGGACGTATTCCTGTGCGGCCGCCGGTGATCCGCTATCGAGACCGCGCCTGATCGCCGCGCGGTCGAATTTGCCGTTCGGAGTGAGCGGAATGGTGTCGAGAACGTCGATGAGCTCCGGAATCATGTGCGCGGGAAGCAGATCGGCCAGCGCCTCGCGCAGTTCGGCCCCACTCGCCCCCGGCGCGCTCACCGCGGCGGCCAAGCGGCCGGAATCCGTCATCAGCGCCACCGCTTGCCGCACCCGCGGCACTGTGTTCAGCGCCGACTCGACCTCGCCGAGTTCCACTCGGTAGCCGCGGATCTTGACCTGATGGTCGGCGCGGCCGAGGTAATCGACAGTGCCATCGGGCAGGTAACGCGCCAGATCACCGGTGCGGTACCAGCGCACTCCGTCGATCTCGGCGAAGCGCTGCGCGGTGCGTTCCGGATCGTCGCGGTAGCCGTCGGCGACACTCGTTCCGCCGAGCCACAATTCGCCGACCACCCAGTCCGGGCAGTCCTCGCCGCGTTCATTGACCACCCGCATCGCGACATTGGCCAGCGGGGTGCCGTAGGGGACACTTGCCCAGTCGGCCGGGAATTCGTCGGTGACCTCGCAGACCGTGGAGTGGATCGCCGCCTCGGTGGCGCCGCCCAGACCCGCGAACCGCAGGCCCGGAACCAGTGCGCGCAGGCGGTGCCCCAGTTCGGCGCCGACACGATCGCCACCGGTGATCACCAAGCGCAGCGAGCGCAGTTGCGCCGCTGCTGCGGTATCGAGCAGCATCCCGATCAGTCCCGGCGCGCAATTGAGCACAGTCACATCGTGTTCGGCGATCAACCGCCCCCAGCCCTGCGCATCGCGCTCGATATCGGCGTCCACGCAGACCAGTGCGCCGCCGGCGGCGAGCGGGGCGAAGATGTCGTAGACCGACAGATCGAATTCCAGCGACGACAGCCCGAGCATGCGCTCATCGGCGCCGAGCCCGAAATGCGCGGCGAGCGCGTCGATCGTATTGGCGGCAGCGCGGTGGCTGACCTCGACGCCCTTCGGCTCGCCGGTGGATCCGGAGGTGAACAGCACGTAGGCGGTGCTGTCGGGCGACGCGGAGTGGGGGCAGTCGAGCCTCGGACCGGTCAGTGCCGCTTCGAGATCCACGGCGGTAACCTCGGCGGGCAGTTCGGCCGCGGTGTCGACGAGGGCCACCCGGGCACCGGCGCGGGCGAGGATCCGGTCCCGGCGCGCGGCGGGCTGCCCGGTTCCGATCGGCACATAGGTGGCGCCTGCGGCCAGTACACCCAGAACGGCCGGAATCTGCCGGTGCCCCTTGCCGATCACGACCGCGACGGTATCGCCGGGCCGCACACCGGCGTCGGTGAGCGCCCGGCCGACGGCCAGCGCCTGCTCTGCCAGCTCGCCGTAACCGCTGACACCGCCGTCACGCCACAGCAGTGCGGGGCGCCCCGAATCCTGTTGCGCCCGAGCGAAGAACGCCTCGTGCAGCGTGCGGTGCCCCAGATCCGCCGCGGTATCGTTGGCCTTCGCGCGGACCGCGGCCTGCTCGGGCGGCAGCGCGATGGACAGCGGCGCGTTCCAGTCGGCGCCGGGCTCGACCAGGGCCAGCAGCAAGCGGCGGAACTCGGCGAACATCGCCTCCACCACGCCCTCGGGCATGGCATCGCGGCGCACATCCCAGTTCACCAGCAGGCCGCCGGACAGCTCGGCCACCTGTGCGTCCAGATCCACCTGGGGGCCCTGCGAGAGCACCCACACCGGCTCACCGAACAGGCGAGTCACCTTGTCGGAGAACAACTCACCGAGATTCAGGCCGGAGGTGAAGACCACCGACGGAGTCACCGGGGCACCGCGCAGCCGGCCCAGATCGCGCAGTACATCCAGGCCCTCATAGGTGGAATGCACGGCGCACGTGTGTAATTCGCGCTGCAGCCGCTTGGCGCGTGCCGCGGCAGACTCCGAGGTCCGGGCGTCGACGTCGACGAGTACCGAATTGGTGAAATCGCCGACCACGCAGTCGATGTCGTCGTGGAAGGGCTCGCGGTCGAACAGCGGCACGTTCAGCAGGAAGCGCTGCTGGGCCGACCATCGCGCGATGGCCTCGGAGAACACGGTCGCCAGGGTGACCGCGGGCGTGACGCCGTTACTGTGCGCGACCTTGTTCAGCTGTGCCTTCGCCTCGGGCGAGAACCAGTGGTGGAGGCGGATACTGCGCGCCGGATCGCGCCGCTCGTCCTCGGGCAGCACGGGCAGGGCGGGGATATCGGGCAGGTCGGCGAGCCGATCCTGCCACCAGCCGCGCGCCGACGAATTATCCGGTGCGGTACGGCTTTTGGTATCGAGATATTCGCGGAAGGTGTAGCCGACGGTGTCGGTTGCCTCGGAGTCGGTGTCGTAGAGGGTGGCCAGATCGTCGAGAACGCGGCGGTAGCTCTGCGCGTCACCGGCCAGCATATCGACGTCCACGTGCAGGCGATGCGCGCCGCCGGGCAGCCGGGTGAGGGTGATGTCGACGACCTCACCGGCCTCCACATCCATGCGCTGATGACTCTTCTCGTGGCGCAGCCGTTCCAGTTCCGGCGCCGGGTCGGCGGCGGCCGTGAGATCCACCGCGCGGAACACGCGACGTTGCGGTTCGGGCAGTACCCGCTGGGTGCCGCTGTCGGTGAACTGCACCCGCAACTGCGGATGCCGCCGCACCACGCGCTCCACCGCGCGTTCCATCCGATCGGCGGCCAGACCGTGCCCGTCGAATTCCACGTACAGATGGGCGGCGACGCCACCGAGCCGCTGATCCTGGCGACGGCCCACCCAGTAGGCATGCTGCATGGTGGCCAGCGGGAATTCCTCGCCCTCGGCCGAAACCGGTGCCGCGGGCTCGGATTCGACAACCGGCGCGGGGGGCGGCCCATCGGCCGAGGCACCCAGCAGCTCCGCCCACGCCGCGATCGTCGGCTGCAGCGCGAGCTCGGAACTGCGGACATCGTGGCCCTGTTTGCGCCAACGACCGGCCAGTCGCATCAGTAACATCGAGTGCATGCCGAGGCCGACCAGATCGTCGTCGTAACCGATCGATTCGGGTTGTATCCCCAGCTCCGCCGCCACGATGTCACGTACATCCGCTGTGCCGAGCATCAGGTAAAACTCCTTACCGGCCGGAATCTGGCCTCACCACACACTTCAAAGGCTAGGCTTGCCTAACCTTCGAGCATGGTAACCCAGATGCCTCCTCGTGTCGTAAGGATGTGGTTTGGCTAACCTAACCCAGATACTCTAGCCCTATGGGCAAAGGCTTCAATGGCGTCGTTCTGAAGGCATTCGGCGCCGACGACTACCGATTCACGGTGACCTCGACGCGGCAGATCAGCGACAAGTACCTGAGTATCGGCTTCACCGGCGGCGGCCTGCTGACCGCACATCCGGTACATCCCACCCAGTGGGTGCGGATCTGGTTCGCCGAGGACAGCGGCAACCTGGTCCAGCGTGGCTACACACTCGTCGACCCGAATCCGGATGCCGACACCTTCGATATCGAATTCGCCCTGCACGGTGGTCCCGCCTCCCGCTGGGCCGAGAAGGCCGCGGTCGGCGATGTCATCGAGGCCACCGTGATGGGCTCGAAATTCGCCGTACCCGAACCGGTCCCGTCGGAGTTCGTGATCTTCGGCGACAGCGCCTCCCTGCCCGCCGTCAACTCACTGCTGGACGCCATCGGCGAAACCCCCGCCCGGGTCTGGCTGGAATGGCAGGAGGAATCCGAACAGTCCCTCCCCGTACGCACCGGCCCGAAGACCGAGGTCACCTGGGTGCAGCGCGTCAACTACGGCCAACTGCTGCGCCAGGCCGCCGAATCGGTGACCTGCGCGTCCGATGCCTTCGGCTGGGCGGCCTGCGATGCCGCCACCACCCGGGCCATCACGAAGTCGCTGAAAACCAAACTGCCGAAGGGGAATGTGGCCACCCGCGGTTACTGGCGGTGAGATATCCGCCACGGTGGCGGATTCTCGCTTGCAACCCTACCTTCTCGTGAGGGTAGGGTTCGTGTCGCTGAGTGATTGCGCCCCTCGATATCTCCGGCGGTGCGGCCGGATCCTTCGATCGATGCCGCCGACGTGTGCCGCGCGCTCCGCATCCCATACATCCTGATCGGCGAGCGCTGTGCGCCCGGCCGGGTGCGCCGATATGCGTGCCGAGCAACGGAATTGGAGTGCCGATGATGTCGACGACTCGGTCGCGCGGTGATGCCGGGTCGGTATTCGCGGCACTGCGCGTCCCCAAGCGGCTGCGGACGGAGGTGCTGGCGGGTCTGGTGGTGGCGCTCGCGCTGATCCCCGAGGCCATCTCGTTCTCCATCGTCGCGGGAGTGGATCCGCGGGTCGGGTTGTTCGCCTCGTTCACCATGGCCGTCACGATCGCGATCACCGGTGGGCGGCGGGCGATGATCTCGGCGGCCACCGGCTCGGTGGCCCTGGTCGTGGCGCCGCTGGCCCGCAATTACGGACTCGACTATCTGATCGCCACCGTGATTCTGGCCGGAATCTTCCAGGTCGTGCTGGCCTTGGCGGGGGTGGCGAAGTTGATGCGGTTCATTCCGCGCAGCGTGATGGTGGGATTCGTCAACGCGCTCGCGATTCTCATCTTCATGGCACAGCTGCCGCATCTCATACATGTGCCGTGGCTGGTGTATCCCATGGTCGCCGTCGGCCTGCTGATCATCGTCGGCTGGCCCCGCATCACCACCGTGGTCCCCGCCCCGCTGGTCGCCGTCGTCGCGCTCACCGCTGTCACCCTGTTGTTCGGACTTCACCTGCCCGATGTGGGCGATGAGGGCGAACTCCCGTCGAACCTGCCCGCCCTGGGCATTCCGCACATCCCCTATACGCTGCACACCCTAACGATCATCGCCCCCTACGCGCTGGCAATGGCATTGGTGGCGTTGCTGGAATCGCTGCTGACCGCGAAGCTCGTCGACGACATCACCGACACCGGGTCCGATAAGACCCGGGAGAGCTGGGGCCAGGGCGTAGCCAATATCGTCACCGGATTCTTCGGCGGTATGGGCGGCTGCGCGATGATCGGCCAGACCATGATCAATGTGAAGGTCTCCGGTGCCCGCACCCGCATCTCCACCTTCCTGGCGGGTGCGTTCCTGCTGGTTCTCGTCGTCGGGCTCGGCGACCTGGTGGCTCGGATTCCGATGGCGGCGCTGGTGGCGGTCATGATCATGGTGTCCGTCGGCACGCTGGATTGGCACTCGGTATCGCCGAAGACATTGCGGCGCATGCCGATCGCCGAAACGCTCGTCATGGTCGCGACCGTCGCGGTCACCGTCGCCACCGGCGACCTCGCGATCGGCGTCGTGGTCGGTGTGCTGACCGCGATGGTCGCCTTCGCGCACCGGGTCGCTCGTTTCACCGAGGTCACCCCGATCCCCGCCGCCGAGGAATCCGGCACCCGGACCTACAAGGTGCGCGGCGAGCTGTTCTTCGGTTCCAGCAACGATCTGATCCACCGATTCGACTACGCCGGCGACCCGGCGCATATCGTGATCGACATGTCCGACACCCACATCTGGGATGCCTCCACCGTCGCCGCACTCGACGCGGTCACCGCCAAATACCGCGCCCGAGACAAGACGGTGGAGATCATCGGCCTCAACCCCGCCTCCGAGGCCCGCCACGACCGGTTGTCCGGCCACCTCGCCGGCGCACACTGATGTCCGAGAGTGGGCCGGACTACCTGCAGATCGGCCAGGTCGCCGAGCGAACCGAGTTGTCGCTCAAGACGATCCGCCACTACGACGAGGTCGGTCTGGTCCAGCCTTCGGCGCGGTCGGCGGGCGGGTTCCGCCTCTACACCGCCGCCGACGTCGACCGCCTGCTGGTGATCCGCCGCATGAAACCCCTCGGCTTCACCTTGGCCGAGATGAAACAACTCCTCGATGCTCTGGATACCCTCGAGACCTCCGGAACGGACACAGGCGTACACGAATCCGCCCGCGCATTCGTCCACGGTATGCACGCCCAGGCTCGCGAACGATGCGCCTCCCTCGCCCGGCAGCTCGCCTATGCCGAGGAATTCACCGAACTGCTCGCCAACCACACCGATCGGTGAGGTCCCGGCGAACGGGCACGGCCGCACGGATACTCGGGGTGAGATCTCGACTCAATGAGCGTCGTCGGGGTTATTGACGTCGAAGGTTGCGATCCCCATAGATGTCCACGCTGCCAGCAGCCGCTTATCGCCGGAAGCTGCGACGACGTCGGGCGCGTTGACGAGGGAAGCAGCAGCGCAGTGGGCCGCGTCATAGCCACGTAGCGCGTGGTCGAAAGCCAGGGTTCCCGCCTCACGAACGAATGCGTCGTCGAGTTCGACCACGTCGAGTTGCTGCCACAGAGTGTCGAGTCGCTGTCTACTCACAGTGTGCTGATCCGGGGAGATACGCCCCATCCGGTGTGCCTGTGCGAGCGCGGCGGCGGATTCGATATACATCACCCGACTGGATACGACCGCGTCAGCAATATTCCAGAACCTTCCAGCCGCTGGACTACCAGATTCGGCGACGAGCAGAGGAATGAAGGCCGAGGTATCGAGATAGCCGATCACCGGCGATGCTCGTCGATGAGATCACTCACCGATCCCGCGACGGGAATGGGTTCGGGCACAGGCATTTTTCGTTGCGACGCCGGCCGAACCGCACCCTGCTGACGCAGTCGCTCCAGCGGGGACAGAACGTCGACAGGAACAATACGAGCAATCGGGCGCCCGTGGTCGGTAACGGTCACCGTATGACCGGAACGCACCTCGGCCAAGTGCTGGCTGAGGTGATCGCGAAGCTCGCGTACACCAATCTCCATCGCAACCCCTTTTATGGCTACATATTATCGCCCTATTATAGCCACATCGACGGGCATCGAGCTCTGCCTCGCCGGACTTGCGGACGATAGCTGGGTATACGGGCTCGGAACGCACGCCGGGCCCGGTCGTTTCCGGATATCCGGAAACGACCGGGCCCGCACAGCCCGATTCCGATCATTCCGATCAGGCGTCGACCAGGTGCCAGCCCGTCGCACGCGAGCGCTCCGACCAGAAGTGGGCATAGCGCCCACCCAGTTCGAGCAGTTCCGCGTGCGTTCCCCGCTCGACGATCTGCCCGCCCTCGACGAACAGGATCTGATCGGCGTGGGCGATGGTCGACAGCCGATGTGCCACCACCACGACGGTCTTGTCGCGGCTCAGTTCGTGGATGCCACGGACCACGACGGCCTCGCTGTGCGGGTCGAGTGCGCTGGTGGCCTCGTCGAGCAGGACGATCGGGGCGTCCTTGAGCAGGGCACGTGCGATCGAAACACGTTGGCGCTCACCGCCGGACAGCGCCGCACCGCCCTCGCCGACCATCGCGTCCCAACCTTCGGGAAGATGCGCCACGATCTCGTCGACCCGGGCGATCTCCGCGGCGCGGCGCACCTGTTCGTCGGTGGCGTCCGGATTGCCGAGGCGGATGTTGTCGGAGATGGTCTCGTTGAACAGGTAGACGTCCTGGAAGACCAGGGATACCTGACGCAACAGGGTCTCCGACGGCTGCCGCCGCACGTCGTGACCGCCGACGCTGATGCTGCCGGAGCCGACGTCGTAGAACCGCGAGGCCAGTTTCAGCAGTGTGGTCTTACCGCCCCCGGACGGGCCGACGATGGCCGTGGTGGTGCCGCTCGGGACGGTGAAGGAGACACCGTCGATGACCTTTTCGCCCTCGCGGTAACCGAATTCGACATTGTCGAACACGATCTCGGCCGCGCCCGGCGTCACCGGTTCGGCGGACTCGGCCAAGTCGTGCTCGGCCAGGAAATCGGTGATCCGGTCGGCCGCGTCGCCGGCACTGCGAATCGCGGTGCTCAGTTGTGCGGCACGGTTGATCGGCTCGATGAACCGGGCGGTGACGGCGATCAGCGCGATGGTGGCGGGGATGGACAGGTCCCCGCCGGTCCCCCGGGACACGGTCACGGCCACCGCGACCAGGAACACGATCTGCACGCACAGCGCGAACACCATCAGGCCGGGAACACTGGCCGCGATCATCCGGCGCGCGGCACTGCGCTGTTCCTCCAGCGCCCGGCCCAGCGCCCGGTTACCGGCTCCGACGGCACCGAAGGCCCGCAGCACCGGCTGCGCCTGCGCGAATTCCACGACCCGCGAATTCGCTTCGGCCGCAGCCGCGTCGAGCTGCCGGTCCGCCCGGGTGTAGCTGTTGTTGGCCCAATTGCTGACCAGCAGCAGAATCGGCAGGCTGATCAGCATGACCAGCGCGATCCGCCAGTCGATGAACGCGATACCGATCGCGACGCCGACGGGGACGAGCACCGCGGTCACCACCGGTGCGAGCAGATAGTTGACCACGCCCATGATCTCGCGGACACCGCCGACCACCATGCGCGAGATGGAGCCGGAGTTGGCGGTGGCGAACCAGCCCAGCGGCAGCGTGCTCAGGTGGTCGCCGAGGCGTGTCTGTACCCCGCGCATCATCCCGACACCGATCCGCAGACCGACGATCAACTGCTGATACGTGCACGCCGAAGCCACGATCACCGCGAGCGCCAGCCAGGCGGTCCAGCGCCAGGCCCGCCCGAAATCACCGTCTAACAGCGCCTGCAGGACGGGAATCAACAGCAGGTAGGCCGCGATCTGGCCCAGTGCGCCCGCGCCGATCAACGCCAGCTGACGCGGAACGAAGCGGCGCAGTTCCGGCGGGACGAGCGAGTAGATCTTCCTGATCACCGCAGTTCCCCTTCCGCGTGACGAGCCGCCACGGGGGCTTCACCGAGCACCCCGATCGACGTTTCGTTCTGTTCCCACAAGCGTTGATAGAGACCACCGGCCACTGACAGGCTCGCGTGATCACCGGATTCGGCGACAGCGCCCTCATCCAGCACCAGAATTCGGTGCACCCCGGTGATGGTGTGCAGGCGATGCGCGATCACCAGCACGGTGCGACCCGCGACCAGCACCGCGAGCGCATCCTGCACCGCGGCCTCCGATTCGGGATCGGCGAAGGCCGTGGCCTCGTCGAGCACCAGGATCGGCGTATCGGCGAGCAGTGTCCGCGCGATCGACAATCGTTGTGCCTCACCGCCGGACAGCACCGCGTCCACACCGATCTCGGAGTCGTAACCACGCGGCAGTTCCAGGATCCGATCATGGATCTGCGCGGCACGAGCGGCCCGTTCGATGTCGGCGCTGTCGGCCTCGGGGCGGGCCAGGGCGATGTTCTCGCGGATCGTCCCGCGAATCATCCGCACATCCTGGAGCACGAAACCCACCGTGCGGTACAGGTCCTCGGTGGCGAAGTCGCGAACATCGGTGCCGCCGATGGTGATCCGGCCGTCGGTGACATCGTAGAAGCGCGGCAGCAGCCGGGCCAGCGTTGACTTTCCGGAACCGCTGGGACCGACGAGCGCCGTGATCGTGCCCGGCGCGAGCTCGAAGTCGAGCTCCCGCAATACGGTTCGGTCGGCGCGGTAGCCGAAGCTGGCATTCTCGAATCGCACAGCCGGTCCGACCGGCGACTCGGACTTTTCCGCGGCGGCCGGAGCATCCGAGCGCACCGCCAGTTCCGGTGTCTGCTGCAGCTGATGCAGTCGCAGTGCGGCGGCCGAGCCTTCACGCAATGCCTGACCGCCGAATCCGATACCGAGCAACGCGGCGCCCAAACCGATTCCGAGCAGCAGGAACGGCAGGATATCGACCGCATCCATCCAGCCCAGATCAGCGAAACCGAGGCCGGCAACCACCACGACGAGCATCAGCAATACCGGAGTCAGCAGCAGTTCGGAGGCCGACTGCAGTTTGGTCATCGGGGTCTTCCACGCCAGCAGGCTGTCGGCGGTGTTGTCGACCGCGCGCTGGAAGGTGCCGTGCGCCTTGCGCGCCCGGCCGAACGCCCGCACCACCTGGATGCCGTCGACGAATTCGATGATGGACTGCTCGATGGCGCGCTCACTGGTGTTGAACACCGCGAACCGCGCCTGATGCGCCTTACCCATCATGGCCGCGAGGCCGCGGGTGTAGAGGAACAGCGGTACCAGCAGGATCAGGGTCAGCCGCCAGTCGACGGTGAACAGGTAGATCAGCGCGACCAATTGGACGGTGACCGCACCGACGAATTCCAGCCGAGCGTGGGCCACCAGATAGTGCAGTGCCTCCACATCGTCCTGCAGGAACTTCTTGACCTCACCGGAGCTGCGATCGGTGAACCAGCCCAGCGGAACGCGAGTGAGTTTGGCGGCCAGCATTTGCCGCAGGCCGAGCTGGAAGGACGCGTCCACCGCATGGGTCCACACCAGCGCGACGACCTGCAACAGTCCGCGCAGCACCAGAACGAGAACCGCCGCGATCACCAGCCACCACACCCGGCCGGTATTGATGGGCGTCGACAATAATTCGCGACATGCCTCGACGATCAGGATGAATGGAACCACCGAGCAGACCGATGACAGCACGACCAGCAGACTCGCCCAGGTAAGTGTGCTGCTGACCGGTGCCAGGATCTGCTTGCGGGCCAAGCCGTCCGCACGCTTCTGCTGTTTGAGCGCCACCCGATCGGGCTGTAACGGTTCGGCCGGTTTCGCAGCGGTGTCCTGCGACTCGACCGGCTCGATGTCGACCGTCATCGGCTGGTCCCTCCCATGGTTGTCCCTTGCATATCTGTCACCCTGCTCCTACCCGGCCCGCGAATTCGGGCGCCGCGAACTCGCTCAGGACGGCCCGCCAGCGCCGCGCGCGCTCGTCGGCTCCGGCCTCGTCGAGCACCGCGGAGTTCATATCGAACACCGCCACAAGTGACGGTCCGGAATCCCGGGACACCACAGCAGTATTCACATTGATCGTGAACCGTAGTGGTAGATCGGGATGGACGGCGATGCCGTATTCGGCGCTGAGATCCGACAGCGGCACCGGTGACCAGGGCGCATCGCCGAATTGCAGCACATCGAAGCGGCCCAGGTGATTGAGCCGGATCTGCCCGCGGGCGGCGGCCGTCCGTTCGGCCAGCGGCGCGGGTCCCGATTCCGGTGTCCAGGCCGCCAGCTCGGCCGCCGGCACCAGCACCGTTTCCTCGACGGTGAACCAGCCCACCCGGCGGGTCTCGTCATCGGGCGCGCGGCCGTGGGATTCGCGGGTGATCGCGATCCGGCCGGAGGCGTCGCCGGTGTCGGCAACGAGCCGCGCACACCCCATCAACAGCAATTCCTCCAGGGCCACACCGGTTTCCGAACACCGCCGCAGCAGTGCCGCGGTGGTATCGGGCCCCAGATCCACCGTGCGGTGGATGGCCTGGTGTTCCCGGTCGCGACGTGGATCGGTGAATCGGCCCGACAGCGGCGCACCGAGTGTCGGCGGGACGATGGCGACCGGGCCGGTCGCCGTAACCGGCTCGGCAGCGGCCTCGTTCAGCGGCGACAGCCCCTGTTCCAGGCGGCGCAGATCGTCGACGAGAATCAGCCAGGACACCACATCCACCGCCAGGTGATGGATGGACAGCACCAGGCGCGGCTGCGGTCCGGCGAGCAGGGTGGCGGCGATCATCCGTCCCCGGTCCGGATCCAGGCGCGCGACCGTATCGGCCAGATGGGTTGCGGCACTATGGTTGTCATCCCGTTCATCGACCACCGCGAGCAGTTCCGCGGCACTGGAGGTCTCCCCCGTGATCAGTGCCGGGCCGCCCTCGGCAGCGAGATCGAGGCGCGAGCGAAGAGTCGGATGCGCGATGGCGAGTGCCTCGAGCCGCTCGGTCACCGAGGCTGCCGTGGCCTCCGCGTCCAGCGAGATGACCTGCGATTGGGCGAGATAGCGATAGTCGCCGTGCGAGATGATCTCGTGCGCCAGCGCGGTCAGCGGCAGGACGACACCGGCCGCCGTAATCTCGGCCGGTTCACCCTCGTCGTCGCCCGGTTGATCCAGCCGCTGCACCAGATCACGAAGATCGGCCGCCGCCAGCACTTCTCGCGCCGAGATGCGATATCCACCGCCGCGCAACCGGGACACCAGGTCGATGACGCCGATACTGTCGATCCCCAGGTCGACCAGGCTGTCCAGGATGCCGATCCGGGACCCGGCCGCGCTGTCGCCGCTCATCGCCTCGAGCACCGCGAGCAGGGCACGTTCGGTATCGGTGCGCGGTTGCGCGGCCTCGCCGCTCGCGGCCGGCCGGGCCAGCAGAGCGGTGGCCGCGTGCACATCGAGTTTGTCGTTGCGGTTCAACGGAATCTCGTCGACCTGCACGATCCGGGTCGGCACCAGGAATTGCGGCAGCCGTCGCGCGAGTTCGGAACGGATACCCGCGACGGGGCGATCGCCCACCACCAGCGCACCCAGGCGGGTACGGCCGTTATCGGTGAAGGCCAGCGCCGCGGCATGCCGCACCCCGTCGAGTTCGCGCAGTACGACGCTCACCTCATCGGGTTCGACCCGATAGCCGTTGATCTTCACCTGCGAGTCGATGCGCCCCTCGTAGGAGACTGTGCCGTCGACGGCCCGGCGCACCAGATCACCGGTGCGGTAACGCCTTTCACCCGAGCCGCCGGCCACGAACGTCGCCGCGGTGGCACCGGGACGCGCCAGATAGCCGAGGGCGAGCTGAGGTCCGGACAGATACAACTCGCCCTGCCCGCCCGGCGGCACCGGCCGCAGCCGATGGTCGAGAACATGCGCGATCATCGCGTCGAACGGGCGTCCGATGGTGGGAGCCTCGTGCTCGTGCACGTCGGCCATCAGCGCCTCGACCGTTGTTTCGGTGGGGCCGTAGAAGTTGATCACCCGCGTGGCCGGCAATCCCCGCAGGCGCCGCCAGGTATCCGGGCTGATCGCCTCGCCGCCCAGCGCCAGGATCGCGAGCGGACAGGTCTCCATACCGTCTTCCGAACGGAACAGACCCGCGGCGATCAGGCGATTCAGCATCGACGGTGAGGTGTCGAAGATATCGATGCCGAATTCGTCGATGGCCCCGACGATCCGCTCGGCATCGGTCCGCACCTCGTCACCGAGCAGGACCACCGTATGCCCGCTCAGCAGGGCCACCGTGGGCTGCCAGGCGGCATCGAAGCCGGTCGACCACCCGTGCCCGATCCGCAGGGTCCGGCCGATCGCGGCCGAAGTGGGCGCGAAGATGCGGCGTTCGTGATTGGACCAGTGGTCGAGCAGCGCGCGATGCGGCACCGCGACACCCTTGGGCCTGCCGGTGGTTCCGGAGGTGAAGACCACATAGAAGGGGGCGTCGGGATGTCCGCGCGCGGCAGAGGGCCGCGGGCGAGTTTCCGGCGAGAGCTCCTCGCGTGCGAACGCTCCGGTCGCCGAATGACTGTGCACCTCTGGCGAATCCGAACGACTCGGCACGTGCTCGACGCCGGCACCGGCCGCGATGTAGATGTCAGGCTCGGCATCGGTGAATCGCAGCCCGCCGGTGTTGTCCGGAACGCCGTGGCGGAATTGCACCCCTTGCGCCCGCACCTCCGCGAGTACCTCGGCGCGATCGGCGTCGGCCAGAACCACCCGGGCACCACTGGTCGTCAGGAGATAGGCCACCCGGTCGGCCGGTGTCGCCGGATCGACATGCACACAGGCCGCACCGGTGGATCCCGCGGCGAAGGGCGCGTGCAGTACCCGGCGATCACGCGGCAGCATGACGGCGACGGCATCACCGGGACCGACACCGGATGTTTCGAGTGCGGACGCCAAAGTGCTTACAGCGTCGCCGAATTCGGAGTAGGTGTGCGTCCCGAATCCATCCACCACGGCGGTGGTGCCGGCTGCCGCGTCGACCGCGGCGAACAGGGCCTCCGGAACGGTCCGGAATCCCCCGGCCGCCATTCGGTGACCGGGGCCGGATCCGTCCGCCACACCGGCCGCGGTCAGCGCTTCGGGCTCGTCCGGGAGCAGCACATCGACCGCACTGCACCGCGGCGCCTGCGCGATCCGCGTGGCGACCGCCAGCACCCGTCGTGCCATCCGGTCGGGATCGAAGGTGCTCAGCAGATCCGGGCGAGTTTCCACGCGGCAGATCAGTTCACCGTTCTCCACCACCGGCACGATCGCCAGCGGATAGTGGCTCGGCGAATCCACCCGGCGGGGAGTGAGTGTGGCGCCGCCGCCCATCGGCATCGCGGCGGTCACGGACCCGGTGGGCGAATTCTCGAAGACCAGCAGGGTGTCGAACAGTTGCCCCACTCCGGCCCGGCGGGTGATCTCGGCGATCCCGAGATATTCGTGTGTTCGTGTCTGCGCGACCGTGCGCTGCAGCAGGGCACCTACCTCGGCGGGGGCGCGATCGTCCGGGCGGACCCGCACCGGGATCGTGGTGACCAGCGCGCCGACGAGCCGCTCGGCGTTGGGTAGTGAGGCGTCGCGGCCGGAGGTGGTCTGACCGAACACCACATCGTCACGGCCGGTGAGTCCGGAAAGAATACGGCCCCAGGCCAATTGGAGCACGGTGTTGAGGGTGAGCCCCTTGGCGCGGGCCCAGGAGGTCAGCGCCTCGGTGGCGGTGCGGTCCAGCCGGGCCTCACCGATGATCGGGAGATCGAGTTCGGCCGGGGCAGGCGGTCCGATCATCGGCATGGGCGCCAGCCCGTCCAGCGCGCTCGCCCAGGCGCGGCCGGATGCCTCGGTATCGCGGGTGGCGAGCCAGGCCGCGTGCTCGCGCAGCGGTGGCGCGGGCGGCAGGGCGGCGCCGGCACCACTGTACAGGGCGATCAGATCGGAGAACAGCAGCGGGATGGACCAGCCGTCGACCACGATATGGTGTGCGGTGCAGACCAATTCGTATGAATCGGCGCCCACCCGCGCAGCCACCACTCGGAACAGCGGGCCCCGGCCCAGATCGATGCGGCGGCGCGCCTCCGCCCAGTAGAGGTCGCGCGCCGCGGCATCCGGATCGGGAGTGTCGCGCAGATCCACCTCGCGCCAGCCGATGCGGCCGTCGGAGGTGATCACGAGCACCGGATGCGGCACATCGGCGGCGAGCACGGCCGCACCAAGGTGCGGATACCGTTGCAGCACACCATCGAATGCCCGCCGCAGCGCGGCCGGATCGGTGAGCCCCTCGACCCGCACCGCGAAGGTGACCAGATAGGGATCCACCCCCCGGGCCAGCGAACTGACCGTGTACAGCCCGCGCTGCAACGGCGACAGTGCGACGACGTCGAGAATGCTCACCGGCCGGCGAACTTCCCGGCCAGTGCCTCCAGTGCCGCCGCATCCAGACCGGAGGCGCTCATCGGTGCCACGGCGGCGGGTTCGGCGGCCCGGTCGCCACCGGGTTCGGCCGCGACCAGCTGCGCTGCCATTTCACGCACGGTGGGGAATTCGAACACCTGCTGTACATCGAGGGTGTAGCCGCGCTCGCCGAGCAGTGTGACCAGCCGCAGAGCGGCGATACTGTCACCACCCAGTGAGAAGAACGTGTCGGCCCGGCCCACCGGATCGTCCTCGTCCAGATCGAGCACCTCGCGGATGCCGTCGGCGAGCAGGCGTTCGGCATCGGTCTCGGGCTCGCCACCCAGCCCCGTCATACCGGCGAAGGCCACATCCGGACGCTCGAACAGGGTCGGCACGGACACCTCGGCGGAGCCCCGCGAATCATCGGGCGCTGCGGCCCAATCCACGAAGCGCTGCTCGAATGCCGAGGCGAGCGCATCGATTTCGGCGCGGCCGGCCAGCGCCGCGGGGAAGTCGACGGTCACGGACGCTCCGTCCGCGTCGGTGGCGAGGTCGACGACGATGTCCGCACCGTGCGGCCGGGCGATACGCCGCGCCAGTTCGCGCACCGCGAGCCCATCGTGAACCGCACCGTCGCGCACGTTCACCAGCGCTTGGAAGGGCACCCCGTCGGCCACCGCGGCCGCACCGCGCAACTGATGGGTCAGCTGCTCGATACGGGTTCCGGCGTGCGCGCGGGCAGTGACGGCGAGTTCGGACACCGCGGCGATCAGCTCGCGCGCGGTACCGGCCGAGGCCGTATCCACACGCAGCACAAGGTAATTCGCGTAGGCGCCGAGGGCGACGCCCGCATCGGCGCGGTTCTCGTCGACGATACCCACCGGAAGGTCTTCGCCCAGACCGGCTTCGGCCAGAACGGTGGCCAGGACGGCGGTGGCGGTGGCCTCGAGATCCGTCCCGGCGGTCAGCGCGGCGACGGCCGCGGCAGGCAGCCGGACCGCGCGCCGCGCCGAAGGCGCGACAATCTGCCCGGCGGTGTTCAGTGTGGCGGGCTCGGGCACCACGACGGTCGCGCGGTCGGGCAGCCCGGCCAGCCGCTCCAGCCAGAACCCCAGGTCGCCGTCGTCGGTGGCGTTCCCGGCCAGCGTCTTGACCTGCGCCAGCGCATAGGAGCGGTACTGCCGCACGGATTCCGCCGCACCGGAGGCGGTTTCGGCGCCCAGCAGTTCGGCGATGAGCAGATCGACCGTGCGGTCGTCGGCGGCGATCGGATGCAGGGTCACCGACAGCACGGCGCGCTGCGGTGCGCGATACAGCCGGAGCCGAACCGGGAGGTCGGCGGCGAGATCGAACCGGTGCCCGGCATCGGCGAGCAGGGCCGCGGCGAGATCCTCATCCGCCGCGAGCTCGGACACCTCGAGCACCGATTCCGGTGCGTCGGCGAGCCGCTGATACGGAATGCGGCGGTCACCCGGATATACCGTGCGCAGAATCTCGTGCCGGGTCAGTGCTGCCACCGCCGCACGGCCGAGCGCCTCGGCATCGGCCGAACCGGTGATCTCCAGTGCCGCGAAGAGATTCGCCGCGGGCGTACCCCGCAGTCGTTCGGGCAGCAGGGACGCCTGCTGTGCCGGGGACAACGGCACGCCCCGCCCGCCGGAACGTGCGGCCGAGCCGGGACCGGCGGGGTTGAAAACAGACGAGTCGGACATGACTGAACCCCTTACTTGGCGATCTCGGCGAACGTCGGCTCGAGCTTCTCGAGCACATACGGCACCGACAGCGCGGTGGGCAGGTTGATGGCGTTGATCGTCGCCATGTCGACGAACGAGATGCCACCCTGACGCACCGACGGCAGATCCGAATACCCCGGCAGCTGAGTGAATTTCTCCTGCAGGCCCGGGGCGGCGCCGCATACGAGGAGATCCGAGGTCAGATCGCCGAGCCGCTCCGGCGACAACGCGAGCCGTCCGCCCGAGGGCGCCTCGGCGACAAGCTTCTCCGGCATGGTCATTCCGAGCCGGACGAAGGTCTGCGCGGAGCCGTCCTTGGGGTCGGCGAGGACCATCAGCTGGGTCGGCGTGGTGAGCATGCAGGTGAGGAAGGTCTTACCCTTCAACTGGGGATACTTCGCGGCGACCGCGTCGATCTCGCCGTCGACATCGGCGACGACCTTCGCGGCGGCGTCGTCCTGATGCAGCGCCTTACCCAGTGTCGTCACCTCGTCCTGCCACGGATCGATCTGCGCGTGGCCGATACTGCCGATGGTCGGCGCCAGCTTCGAGAGCTTCTCGTACATGGCCTTGTCCATCAGGTAGTTGGGGGCCAGGATGAGATCCGGCTCCAGCGCGGCGATCTGCTCGACCAGATCACCACCGGCGGTCAGCGATTTCGCGTCCCCCAGCTGCGCGGGCTTGATCCACGGCGCCGAGGTGGTGGGGCCGGCACCCGGAATCAGATAACCGACGGGCTTGACGCCCAGCGCCACAGTCGTTTCCAGCCACTGGTTCCCGATGGCCACCACCCGCTTCGGAGTGCCGTCGATCTGGGTCTTGCCCAGGCTGTGGTCGATGGTGACCGCGGTACCGGAATTCGCGTCGTCATCGGTCGAACCACAGGCGACCGCGGTGGCGACCAGACCGAAGGCCATCACGACCAGACCCGCGCGCCGCAGCGCGATGCGCATCCGCCCTCCGGCGCGATGCGCGGTAGCTCGATCTCGACTCATGACGTCAACTCCTTGCACTTCACACTCCGCCGCGCACAGGGGCACCGCGGCGATCATCCGATCTTCGGAGATCGTAGCTTAGGCTAAGCTAATTTACGACCGGGGCTTCGTGCTCGGTACGCACTTCCACCCGGGTGGCCAGGCCCGACACCGTCGGGTTGTCGAACAGTTCACGCACCCCGATCCGCACCCCGAATTCGGTACGGACCCAGGCCAGCAACCGCACCGCGAGCAGCGAATGCCCACCCAGTTCGAAGAACGAATCGTCGGCGCCGATGCGCTCGCGGCCGAACATCTGCCCGAACATCTCCGCGATCCTGATCTCGACGGCGGTACCCGGCTCCCGGAACAGTTCCGCGCCCGCGAGTTCCGGGCGCGGCAGCGCGAGGCGGTCGAGCTTCCCATGTTCGGTCAGCGGGATCTCATCGATACTCGCGAAGGCCGCCGGAATCATGAAGCGCGGCAATACCGCCCCCGCGTGGGCGCGCACCGCATCGAAGTCGACCGCGACGACACCCGGGGCGGGCACGATGTAGGCGGCAAGCACCGAGCCGATCGAGGCATCGGATATCGCGGCGGCGACGCATTGGCCCACATCCGGATGTCCGGCCACGGCCGCCTGAACCTCGGCCAGTTCGATCCGATATCCGCGCACCTTCACCTGTTCGTCGGCACGCCCGAGGAATTCCAGTTCACCGTCACCGTTGCGGCGGGCCAGATCGCCGGTGCGATACAGGCGCCCGCCGGGGGTGAACGGATCGGCGACGAATCGTTCGGCGCTCGCCCCGGCACGGTGCAGATAGCCGCGAGCCAATTGGCTTCCGCCCAGATAGATTTCGCCGGCCGCCCCGGTCGGGACCAGCTGCAACCGCTCGTCGAACAGATACAGATGGACGTTGCGGTTGGGATAGCCGATCGGCACGATCCTGGTGCCCTGCGGTCCCTCCACCGTGAAATGCGTGGACGAGACCACCGCTTCGGTCGGTCCGTAGTGATTGCGCAGTTCGGCGTCGAAGTGGCCGGCGAAGCGATCGGCGACCTCGCCGTACAGGGCCTCACCGCCGACCGGCACATGCCGCAGGGCGCGCCAGTGATTCACCTCCGGCAGCATCAGCAGGGTGCTGAGCAGCGAGGGAACCATATGCAGCACCGTGACCCCGCAGCGTGAGATCACCTCGGCCACATACGGAACATCATCGAGGGCATCGGGTTTCGGCACCACCAGGCAGGCGCCCAGGGTCAGGGTGACGAAGACATCGAGCAGCGAGGCATCGAATCCCACCGACGAGGATTGCAGCAGCCGGTCCGCGGCCGTCATATCCCACTGGGCGCAGAACCCGTCGAGATGTTCGGCGATCGCGGCGTGCGATACCGGCACACCCTTCGGCGTTCCGGTCGAGCCGGACGTGTAGATCACATAGGCCAGCTGGCCCGGACGCAAGGGCCGCACCCGCTCGGTGTCGACGGGATCGTGGCCGGGCAGTTCCGCGGCGGCGGATTCGGCGGCGCGCAGTTCGCCGATTCCGAAGACCGCCGCCGGTCGCGCGTCGGCCAGCAGGAATTCCGCCCGATCGGGCGGGTAGGCGGGATCGATCGGCAGATAGGCGGCACCGGATTTCAGTACGGCCAGGACACCCACCACGAATTCCACCGAGGCGCCCATCCGCAGCGCCACCACATCCTCGGCGCCGATGCCCTGCCGAATCAGATTGCGCGCCAGACGGTTCGCACGCCGGTTCAGTTCGCCGTAGCTCAGTTCGAGATCGGCGTCGGGCGCTGCCACCGCGACCGCTTCCGGATCCGCGACGACCCGTCGCTGGAACAGCTCCACCAGCGTGGCCGGGGTCACGTCGACCAGTTCGCCGCGCGACAGCTCCAGGATCGCGTCCCGATCCCGGGTGCCGAAGATGTCGAGTTCACCGATGCGCCGGCCCGGCTCGCACACGGCGGCGTCGAGGACGCGCAGATAGTGGCCCAGGAATCGCTCGACGATCCGCGCGTCGAATTCATCGGCCTGATAGGCGATCTCGACCCGAGACCGGCCGGGATCGGTGATCACGGTCAGCGACAACGGCATCCGCGTGGTCGGGTTGCCCAGTTCCATCGGCTCGGCGACGATGCCGTCGAAGTCGAAGGCGGCACTGCGGCGCACCGCGAATTCCATCCGGGCCAGCCGCTCCAGTCCGTCACGGTCCCCGGTGCGTTCCGGGTTGAGTTCGGCGACAACACGATCGATACCGACCCGCCGTTGCCCGAGCGCCCCGGTGACCCGGTCGTGCACGGCCCGTACGCAATCGCCGAACCCGGCGGCCGGGTCCAGGGTGCAGCGCAGCAACAGCGTGTTGCCGAAATATCCGATACCCGCGCCGGAGGTATCCGGACGCGTCGAAGCGGGGACGCAGACCAGGAAATCCGTTGCGGCGGTGTAGCGATGCACGAGGACGTCGTAGGCGGCGAGCAGGACCGCGAAGGCGGTGGTCCCAGCGGAGCGGGCGAAAACCTCCACTCGCTCCGCGGTATCGGCCGGTAGTTCCGCCGCGGCGTGCGCGGTCCGCAGGGTGGCCGTGACCGCGGGCGCGATCCGGCCCGGCGGTTCGACAGGCTGCGGCAGGGGCGTGAGCATGTCGCGCCAATATTCCACGCCCGCATCGGATTCGGCTTCGGCCACCGCGACGGGCGGGACGGACGGCAGGACCCGGCCGTTGTACCGTGCGCCGACCTCGGCACAGAAGGGTTCCCAGGACTGCTCGTCCCAGCCGATGGCATGTACCACCAGCGCCAGCACGTACTGGGTGTCCCCCGTGCGAATCACCGTGCATCGCAATGGTGTTTCGACGGTGAGATCGAAGGGACGCCCGGCCTCCCGGCGGATCAGCACCTCCACTCGCCGGTCGCGGCCGGTCGCGGCGAGCTCGCGCAGATCGAACTCCTGCCATGCCGGCGCAGCCGTCGGCCGGACCACCCGGCGCGGCTCGTCGTCACCGTCGCAGCAGTAGGTACTGCGCAGGATCTCGTGCCGGACAACGATATCGGCGACGGCCGCCCGCAAGCGTTCGATATCGAACGCGCCCGTGAGCCGGAAGACCGCGCAGCTGTTGAGCGTGGTGTCCTCGGGATCTCGGGTCTGCAGGAACCAGATGCGACGCTGGGCCGCGGAAAGGGATATCACTTCGGTGTGTCGGTGAGATATCCGCCGCGCGCGAAGAATTCGGCGGCGTCGTGCTCGGCGCCGTCCGCGGTCCGCACCCGGGTGACGAGCAGGCCGAGGTTACCGCCGCGATGAGCGTCCGGACCACAGATCACCACGCCGCCGCCCTCCTGGACCACGACACGGCCGGGCGTGCCGCCGTAACGGGCCTGCGACAGCGTTGCCGCGAGGATCTCGACCTTCTCGCCGCGGTAGTGGGAGAACGCCCGCGGATACGGCTCCGACAGCGCGCGGACGAATCGTTCGAGATCGACGGCGTCCTGATGCCAGTCGACGCGGCTGTCGCGTTCGGAACGCTTGTGGAAGTAGGTGCGTTCGGACTTGTCCTGCGGACGCCACACCGCGGTACCGGATTCGATGGCCGACAACGCCTCGTTCACCGCACCGGGGATCAGTTCCATACCCGCGAGCACCAGTTCGGTGCCGGTGGCGGCCGGGCCGATCGGCAGCGAATGCTGCACGATGATGTCGCCGGTGTCGAGCTGTTCGTCCATCCGGTGCACGGTGAGGCCGAACTCGCTCTCACCGCTGATCAGCGCCCACAGCACCGGGGAGAACCCGGTGAAACTCGGCAACAGTGAATCGTGCAGGTTGATGGTGCCGTGCTTCGGCATCAGATACAGCTCCGGCGGCATCCAGGTGTACCAGCTGTTCACCACGATGATGTCGGGCTCGGCCTGCTTGACCAGGTCGATGGTCTCGGCATCGGCCCGCTCGGTCAGATGCACCGGGATACCGTGCTCACGGGCGAGATCTTCGACCGAATCCGACCAGATGCCCTTGTAGGCGTGCTCGCTGGCCGGATGTGTCACCGCCAGCACCACCTCGTGATCCGAATCGATCAGGGCCTGTAGCGTTTTCCGACCCCAGGTCTGATAGCCGAACGACACGATACGCATGAAACCGAACCTCATTCCCTTTAACTAAGGGTAGCCTAGCCTACTGATATTTCTCGTGGTCAGCGCGGTCCGGCCACACCGGCGGCACGCGCCGCCGACGCCACCGCACGGTCCGGCACGCCGCCGAGCACCCGGTCCGAAAGTTCGCCCAGGCAGCTGAGATTCGGGAATCCGGGCCCCTGTGCCATGCCCGACAGATTGGGCAGATACAACTTCGCGTCCAGTCCGGCGACCGCGAGATCGTGGCCCATCGCGGCCTCCAGCCGGCCCTGCGTGATGGGCCCGCCCACGGCCAGCTCCACCAGATCGGCGGCATCGGAATCGAACAGGTCGAGGAACCACAGCGGCTGCCCACCGGTGGCGTCGACGACCAGATCGAAAGCGTGCAACTGATCGGGCCGGCGCTCGTTGCGCAGTGTGAGCGAGACCCCTTCGCCACGCTCGGCCACCCGCACCACCCGGCCCTGCAGATGATGAACCCGGTTGTCCGCCAGCACATTCTCCTGCACCCGCACCGAGAACACACCGCGATCGGTGCGACGGATGACATCGCGGCGCTCCTGCAGGCTCAACGCCCGCCACTTCGCCGGATCACTGAACAGCGAGTTCTCGAAATAGCTCTCACCACGGGTGTAGATGGTCGCGCCGGGCGAGATCACCGACACCGTGAGCACATCGTGGCGCACCAGTTCGTCGACGGCGGAACCGGCGGTCTCACCACCGCCGATGACCGCGGCACGCGAGGACACCGGCAGGCGGCGCTTACCCGCGAGATCCCAGAAGTCCGAGATACTCAGCACTTTCGGATGCCGCGCCAGCGCCCGGCCGCTGTTGCCCGGACCGGTGATCATCAGACCATCGGTATCGATCTCGGTTTCCCCGCCCTGCGCATCGGCGACGGTGACCAGCCAGCCGTCCGCGGCCGGCCGCACCCGGCGCACGGTGCCGAGTACGAGCTCCACACCGGATTTGCGCGCCACCCACTGCAGATAGTTCGCCCAGACGTGATGATGCGGGCTCGGCCGCCCACGATCGACCCATTCGGCGTAAGTGCCGTTCTCGACCAGGAAGGAATTCCAGCTGTAGGCGACCATCTCGCGGTCGATATCACGATTGTGGCCGCGCGCCCAGGTCGAGTGGTACGGGAAGCCGACATCCTTCTCCGGACTGGTACCCAGCCGGTGCTGACCGTCGGTCCAGCCGCCACTGGGCAGCCAGTTACCACCCACCGCATGCGATTCCACCACCACCACGCGTGGCGCGGGTAATCCCAGGTCGCGCAGGACCCGAGCCTTCGCCGCAACTGCCATCGCCTTCGGCCCGGCTCCGACCACGAGAAGCGTCTTCACTGGTTCTCCCGTTCTGTGATTCCAGCCACCGCGCAATCGGCAATATGAATGCCCAGCTGCGCATATCCGACAAACAGGAGTCGATCCTCACCGCACTGCCGATTGAGTGTGTTACCTACCTTTGCATAGGCTTACCTTATATTGCTAAGTGGTGCCAGGCGTTGTGAACCGATTGCGAGGTATGGCACTCCCATCCCACGACCGATCGGAAACGACCATGATCAAGATCAAATCCCGTGCCGTTGCGGCCTTTTCGCTGGCCGCTGTGGTCTTCGCCGGTGGAGTCGCCTCGGCGACCCCGGCGGTCGCCGCGCCGATCGCCGCACCCGTGCACGCCGCGGCGCCGGGCATCGGCGAATTGCAGAGCAAACTGCAACTGGTGCTCGACCCCAACGGCCCGCGGGGCGCGCGCGCCAACGAGCTCGAGGCCGGCGAGGCCGGGCTGCCGCTGGTGGATCAGGTCGGCGGCGTGATGGCCTCGGTGCCCGGTTTCCAGTGGCAGGCCGTCGCGCCGCTCTCCGTCGACGGTGACACCCTCACCCACAACCTGCAGATCAATGTCCCCAGCTTCGACGCCATGTTCATCGAGCTGAAGTGGAAAGACATCGACGGCACCTGGAAGCTGACCCGCGAATCCGAGTGCACGATCGCCTATTACGCGAATCTGCCCTGCACCGTGTAGTTCCGCGGCACCCGACGGCACCGCTACCTGCTCGAATCGTATTCGTCGCAGGTGGTTAGTGTCGTCGGGTGCGACGCCGGCAGAAACCGCCGCTGCCCAAGCGCCACGGACTCGATCCGGCGCGGCTGCGGCTCCCCGAGAACACGGAAGGAACCTGGGCCACCATCCGCGACCATCTGGTCGAACGGCTGCCCCGGGTGCCTGCCGCGCGCATCGATGAACTGCTCGCCGAGGGCGGGATCGTCGATATGGACGGCCCGATCGCGCCGGACGCGCCGTTCGTTCCCGGTGGCGCGGTGTGGTTCCATCGCGATCTACCGGCCGAGACGCCGGTGCCGTTCGCGGTGACCGTCGTCCATCGCGACGAGAGCCTGCTCATCGTCGACAAACCGCACTTCCTGTCGACCATTCCGCGCGGGCAGCACATTCTGGAGACCGCGCTGGTGCGTTTGCGCCGCGACCTGGATCTCCCCGATCTGATCCCCGCGCATCGCCTGGACCGGGCGACCGCCGGTCTGATCCTGTTCGTGATCGATCCCGCCCGGCGCGGGGCGTACCAGACGCTGTTCCACAAACGCCGGGTGTACAAGCAGTACGAGGCGATCGCGCCGCACGATCCCGGACTCGACCTCCCCCGCACGGTGCGCAGCCGGATCATCAAGGAGCGCAATATTCTTCGCGCCTTCGAGGTCGAGGGTGAGCCCAATGCCGAAACCCTGGTGGAACTGCTCGAACACCGCGACGGGCTGGGACGCTATCGACTGAGCCCGCACACCGGGCGGACCCATCAGCTGCGCGTCCACATGAACGGTCTCGGCGTCCCGATTCTCGGCGACGACTTCTATCCCGAACTCACCGATCGCCCGGTCGACGATTTCACCCGGCCACTGCAACTGCTCGCGGCCGGTCTCGCGTTCACCGATCCGATCACCGGGACCGAACGCCGATTCGAGACGACGCGGACGCTGCGGGCGTGGACCGATTACGAGGGCTGGGCCGCGACGCCCGCCGACCGACCACGAGCAGCACGGTAACGCGCGATTCCGCGTTCCGCCGGCGCATCGCCGCCATGTCGAGCCCCGCAGCCCTTCGATTGCCGCACGCAGGCGAGTCGCTCGGCAACCACGTCCGGCGACTCAGCGACTCGGGCGGCCCGGCGAAGCTACGCGCGGCCGCCGACCCGATCCCGGCATCGCGGCGATCGTGACCTGTGGAACAAGGCGCATACGCGCACTTGAACGTAGACTGGCGCTGATGTCTCGAAACGATAACGGGGCTGTGCGGCCCGGCATTATTCAGGCCGGATCCGCTCAGAAAGACGCTGTTCAGAACGTTGCCCCGGCCGTACCCGGGCGCCGGCTGCACGCGTACATCGACGTCGCCGTCGTTGTGGCGGTGCTCGCCGGAACCAATCTGATCGCCCACTTCACCTCGCAATGGGCCAATATCGCGACCGTTCCGGCGGCCGCGCTGATTCTCGTGGCGCTGATGCGGCGCCGCGGGCTGGGCTGGGCCGAACTGGGCCTGTCACCGCGGCAGTGGCGGCGCGGCACGCTGTACGCACTCGGCGCGGTCGCCATTGTCGTCGGCGCGGTGGTGATCGGCGCAATACTGCCGATCACCCGGCCGTTCTTCCTCGCCAACCGGTACGCCACCCTGTCGGGTGCCCTGATCGCGTCGATGGTCGTCATCCCATTGCAAACGGTGATCCCCGAGGAACTCGCATTCCGCGGCGTTCTGCACGGCGCCCTCGACCGGGCCACCGGTGCGCGCGGGGTGTTCATCACCGGTTCCCTGCTGTTCGGCTGCTGGCATATCGCCTCCTCACTCGGCCTCACCAACGGCAACCGCGGATTGAGCACACTGCTCGGCGGTGGCGTCGGCGGACAGATCGCCGGCATCGGCCTGGCCGTACTCGCGACCGCGGGAGCGGGTGTCGTGTTCACCTGGCTGCGCCGGCGCAGCGGCAGTCTGCTCGCGCCGATCGCGCTGCACTGGTCGCTCAACGGCGCCGGCGCACTCGCCGCCGCGATCGTCTGGCACACCGCCGTGCACTGAATTCCGACGCGCCGCAATTCCTTTCCGGGCGCGTCATTCGAATTACCCCGGCGATCAGCCGATTTGCGAATTCAACCGAACTGATGATCGGTGATTGCGTTGACCGCGAGTAAGTGACGCATTACCCTCACCTCGATCACACATATGTTCGAGGCCGGGAAAGGCACGCCATGCTCGACGAGCAGTCGACCGGGACAACCGCCGAACAAACAGCGGATTCCGCACACCGTTCGCGCCGCGGCGCCGCAGCGCAAACCGCACCCGTATCGCCGCATTCTCCCGTCGGCTCCGCGGTGCCGGCCGAGTTGACCTCTCTGGCCCAGCGGGTGGCCACCGCCCGGGGCAAACTGCCGTTGCAGGCCGACCCGGCCCTGCTCGCCGAATTGTCCGACCGGGAAATCACCGCGGAGCGCGAGCTCGCCGAATGGATTCGCACTCAACGCCGGCAGCAGCGCAAGCGCGCGGTCAACGCGGAAATGACGGCCGAGAAACGCGAACGCCGGGTGGCACTGGCATTGCGCCGGGCCGACGAATCCGATGCCCGCTGGCATCGCCGCGCCCGGGCCGCCCGTATGCGAGTGTCCAATTCGGATGCGCGCCTCGCGCAATTGTTCCGACGCGCCGAATGGTCCTCGCGGGCACTGATCGGCGTGGTGATCCTGGGCATGGTGTGGGCCGGGGTCAACGTGCAGCACAACCTGGTCCCCAGCGGCGATATGTCGGATCCGCTCTACTGGCTCAGCTACGGCTTCGAGGCGATGATCTCGATCCCGATCATCACCATCATGGTGGTCGCCACCACCGCCGCCCGCTGGGGCCGCGAGATTGATCGCGGCAAGGTGGTATTCCTGGAGACGGCTCTGCTTGGTGTCACGATCGCCCTGAACGCCGGTCCGCATCTGGTGGGCGGTGAACCCGCCCGCGCGGCGGAGGCGGCCGTCGCCCCGGTCATGGTCGGAGTGGTGATCTGGCTGCATTCCTGGGTTTCGGCCCGATACGCGCAGCTGATCGACGATATCCCGGTCGAAGAGATCGATTCCGACGATCCCCGGCCATCCGGGTATCGGCCGAGTTATCGGCCGGACGACCTCGACGCATGGACCGGACAGGACGCACTGCCGGTCGGCGATCCGGATTTCCACAGTTATCCACAGCTGGCGCAGATGCTCACACCGGCGCAGTTCCCACAGTATGAGAGTTCCGCCGTGGGCCAGTGGAATATTCCTGCGCCACAATCCGATTCGCGGCAATCGGCACCGCCGATTCCGGACCTCGAACCGAACTATCCGAATATGCGGGAAAGTCATCAATCCGGCGAAATATCCATGGGCCCCGGCACTTTCGCCAATACAGACTCCGCGAATTCCGCGTCTGCCGCCGAACCCGCTGTAATCAGCGATAATTCATCCACCGGCCCGGCAGCACCCGCGCCCGAATCCACCGAACCGCCGGCCTCCGTAGCCACCGGGACTATATCGGAACACGGACAGCACGAATCGATTTCGGCTCCACCGCCCGTATCGGCGGCGGCAAGCCCGGTAGACGACACTCGCCCACTCCCCCAGCAGTCTCCCGAATCACCTTCTGCGACAACGGCACAGCCGATTCCGATCCCGGCCGAATCGCTCACCTCCGCGATCACCGCCTCGGATGCCGACATCTCGATGAGCGCCCAGACGCCCGTAGCACCTTCGACACCGGCGTCGGCCGATCCGGACGGGGAACCTTCCGACTCGGTAATCCACTGGGTAACACAGGAATCCGAGCGCTCGACGCGACGCACCGACCAGCGTTCCGCACAGAGCACCGCGCTGCACATCGTCTCCGATGAGCCTCGCAGGACCCGCACCCGTCGCGCGGTGGACGATGCCGTGCAGTTGGTGCTCGGCGATCCGATCGCCGAATCGCCACACACTTCCCGACCGGCGGCGCCCGCGAAGAATGCCGCCGCGGACACCGCACCGGAACGCAACGGCTTCGGCCACCGCCCCGCCGGGGACCCCGACACCGCCGCACCGGAGGATCCCGCTGACGCGGACGCGGACGCGGAATTCGACGCACCGGATCTCGGCGACGACGAGATCGAGCCCGAGAACGCCGACCCGGTCGCCGATGAGCACGCCGAAGCAGAGGGCGGCGATATCGCCATCTGGTCGGTGGCCCGTGAGATCCGCAAGCGCGGCATGTCGAAGCTTCCGGTGGAGCAACTCGCGGAGATCCTGACGCTCACCGATGAGTCCTGGACCCCGGCCGCGATCGGCGCGGCCGTGGGCCTGCCCGGCTCGCGCATACTGGGCATCCTCGAGACGGCCCGGCGTATCAGCTTCCCACTGGCCGTCGGCGGCTGAACCGGGCGCCGTATCGCAACGGCGCAGCAATCTTTCCCGGCATTCGCTGACACGCCGGTTTCAGCGCCTCTACCAGGCAATTCAGTTGTCTCGAAGGGGTCGATGAGGATCCTCACAGGTTCGGCCGCGATCATGGAGTCGACGACAGACTCGAGGATGTAGATGATCGACACCTTTCCACGAGCGCATTCGTCGGCGACATTGCTGCGCGACGGACGGTGCTCCTACCCGCGGATCCCGGCTGCGCGATGAGTTCAGCATTAGCGGTCTCGGCCCCTGATAGGCCGACGGCCGAGACCGCCACGCCGCAACTGTCCCGCCCCTATCTCCATCAGGTCAATCTGTTCCGGATCCTGACCTTCGCCTGCGTCATCGGCGTGCACGTAATCGACAGATCCGCCGACCCCAACAGCGTGTCGGCCAACGGCGTGATGGTGCTCCTGCACTTCCCGCGTGAGGCGTTCTTCACCCTCACCGGATTCGTGCTCATCTATCAGTACGCCGACCGCTCCTTCGCGGCCGGCCATTTCTGGCGGCGGCGTTTCGCCCTGGTCGGCATCCCCTACGTGCTCTGGTCGGTGTTCTATTGGGGATATTCGATCGCCGCCGGAATCCATCAGGAAACCGCGGCGCAATCCGTCCGCCGGCTGGCTCTGGAGCTGGTCACCGGCGAGGCCTGGTATCAGCTCTACTTCCTGCTCGTCTCGATGCAGATCTACCTGCTGTTCCCGCTGCTACTGCGAATGGTGCGCCGCACCGCCGGGTATCACAAGTGGCTGCTCGGAGGGAGCGCGATCGTCCAGCTGGGCATGGTGTGGGCGCTGTCCCACCCGCCGACCCTCACCGGGATTCCACAGCAAGTGTGGGACCACCTGTACGTGACGATTCTTCCGTACCAGTTCTATGTGCTGTTCGGCGCCGTTGCGGCCTGGCACATCGGTTCGATCGATCGAGTTGTGCGGCGCTTCGGACCGCTCCTGCTACTCGGCACCGCCCTGGCCGGACTCGGCGCGGAATTGTGGTACCAGCGATCGGTGGCGGGCGGCGCGACCCCGTGGCAGGCCGATAACGTCTTCAATCCGTATATGGCCGCGTACTTCATCGCGTTGATCGTCGGCCTGTACACCCTCAGCACCTGGTGGTCGTGGCTGCGACCCCACTACCCTGTCGTTGCGGCTATCTCGCGCTACGGTGCCGACCGCTCCTTCGCGGTCTTCCTCATCCATCCGATCATCCTCGAACTGCTGATGCCGGCGTCTCCGCATTTCAACAGCCGCCTGGGCTCGGGCTGGGGCACCGCGCTCCTGTTCGTGGCCGTCCTGGCCGCGACCCTCGTGATAGTGGAGGTCGTCCGCCACGCCCCCGGCAGCATCTGGCTCACCGGCCGGGCGCGCATCGAGGGGCCCACTGCCCTGGGCCGGTGGGTGCGCTCCCTCCAACTCCCCAGCCGCTCGGCGGACCCGACCCGCGAGTACAGCCCAAACCTGGCCGAGCCCGACCGGGCATAGTGATCGACAACCCGAACACCCCTGCACACCAACGGGGTTCGTGCTATGCCTGACGGATGACCGATGCACCCGAGCGACCGTACGATACCGGTGCGGACACAGGCCGATGGGGAATCGGCATCCTACCGTGCGCCCCGCCGATCACTCCTCGGGCAGCAGCCGCCCGGTGAACCCCGCCGCCACCAGGCGTGCGTACGCCGCGTCGACCTCCTGCGGCACCTCCTGTTCGACGGCCCATCCACGGGCCGCGTAAAGCCGAACCCGCTGGGTGTCGCCGACCAGCATGGAAATCACCCGATGGGCGTCGCCGATGCGCGCCACATAGTCCTCGATGGTCTCCGGCAGCGACCCGCACACCACATCCACCGCGGGCCAGCGCTTCCGGCAGGTCGCGTAGCTGCGCCGCTGTTGATACGGGCGGCAGATCAACATCACCGACCGCACCGCACAACCGGATTCCGCCAGCAACGCACGGGTGAAGTCGATGTTCTCACCCGTATCGGCCGCCGCTGTCTCGACCAGCACATCGGATTCCGGAACGCCCAGTGCCACAGCATGTTCGCGATAGTGCACCGCCTCCCCCCGAGGAAAGGCGGCCACCGTCGTGGGTGCGTTCGCCCCGGTGAACACGATCGAGGAGAACAGTCCGCGCCGATACAACTCGGCCGTGTACGTCGCCACCCCGATGTCGTGACTGCCCAGCCCGATTCCCACATCCACCGCGCGGGGTTCGTGGTGCATGACGTTGTAATCCCACAGCAGACGCACATCGGCCCGGATCTCACCGGGAAGATCAGGCGGCAACGACATCACGCCCCCAGGCTCGCAGATAGGCTGGCCGGCAGTTGGACAATGCCGGAATCGTCATCGAGGACCTCGACGACACTCTCACTCGCTGTGCCCACGGCGCCGACTTGATCGGCCTGGTGCGGCAATTCGAGCATATCCACCGATATGTTCCACCTTCGCGAACCGTAGGACATCGGCCCCGGAACGGCCGAGGATTCCGAGCACACCGCATGCGCCGGGCCGACACCCGAAGCGTGGCCCGGGCGGCTCACCCGCGGCGGACCTACCGGAACGCCGCGATGTGGCGGGCGGCCCAGTCTGCGAAGGAGCGGGCAGGGCGGCCGAGGACGCGCTCCACATCCGGGGTGATCGCCTGCTCGTCGGGGCGGGGGGCACCCAGGGCGTCGAGGGTGGCCTCGACCACCGGCTCCGGCATATAGCCCAGCATCTGCGCCCGCGCCTCCGCGCGGGTCTGCTCGTGGAATCGCACCGGCTCGCCCAGTGCCCGCGCAATGACCTCGGTCTGCTGCCGGGGTGAGATCGGCTCCGGACCGGTGAGTGTGTAGATCGCACCGCCGTGGCCCGGTTCGCGCAGCGCGGCGGCGGCGACCTCGGCGATATCGGCGGGATTGATGGTCGGGATCGCGATATCGGCGAACGGAGCCCGCACCACGCGGTCCGCCCGGACCGACTCCGCCCATTGCAGCGCGTTGGAGTCGAAACCTCCCGGGCGCAGCATCGTCCATTCCAGATCCGACTGCCGCACAGCATCTTCCAGATGCGAGGAGTGCCGCTTCGTACCCACGCCATGGGACGACAGCAATACGACCCGCCGCACATCGGACTTCTCGACTACCTTCACAACCCGGTCGATATCGCCGTTGGCCATGAAGTCCGGACCTGTGAGCACGAACAATGCGGCCGCCCCGTGGAGTGCGGACGTGAGACTTTCCGGCTCGGTCAGATCCGCCCGCACCGACCGAACCCCGGTGGGCATATCGGCCGCCCGGCGTGACACGGCCGTCACCGGTGTGCCCGCATCCACGAGAGCCCGCACCAGCGGCCGTCCGACGTTTCCGGTGGCTCCGGTTACCACAATCATCTGTTTCTCCTGTTCACGGGATGATTCCCGAAACGCTACTATCTTCAGGACAGTAGGTACCTACAGGAAAGTGTGGTGACAGTGATCGACGTCACAACAGATCTGCCTCCCGAGCTGGCATGCCCGATCGCCCCGGTGGTCGATGTCGTCTTCAGTCGATGGACCACGCCGATCTTGTGGACACTGCACAGCACCGGCCGCCTTCGGTTCGTGGAGTTGGAACGCCGCATCACCACGATCTCCCCCAAGGTGCTGACCCAGCGCCTGCGCCAACTCGAACGCGACGGCCTGATCGAGCGCACCCACTATCCCGAGGTGCCGCCCCGGGTGGAATATGAGATCACCGACCTCGGCCGCAGCCTCGCACCCCTGTTCTCAGCCCTCTCCGAATGGTCGTCCAACCTCGGCAAGGTCGAACAGGCTCGCCGCGAATACGACTCCCGCACAACGAAATCCGCCAGCCGAGGCTGACCGCGTCCGGTAACCGAGGCCGAGGCACGGACGGGGCCACACAACCTTCCGGGGCACAGGTGCCGCCTCGACCCTTCCCTTTCTTAACCGGGACATCTAACATCCCTATTGTGAAGATGGGCGAGGGCGTCGAGTGGAGCTTGCACTGCTGCGTGACGCTGGCCTGGCTACAGGATCAATGCCCGGTGCCGATCGCGCGGCTGGCAACCTGGTTCGACCTGCCGGCGGAATACCTGAAGAAGCGGCTGCAGGCATTGGTTCGCGCCGGGATCCTGGCCTCTACCCCGGGAGTGCGGGGCGGGTTGAGCCTGACTCGCCCGCCGGAGCGGATCACTCTTCTCGAGGTGGTGACCGCAGTCGAGGGTGGCGTGAACCCGTTCCGCTGCCACGAGATTCGCCGGCGCGGAGTCAGCGGCGCGACGGCAGTCGACGAGTTCACCCACACCTGCGGTATCGCTGTTGCGATGCGACGCGCGGAACTCGCCTGGCGGCGTGAACTCGCCGCACAGACCATCGCCGATCTGATGGCAGACGCGCCCGCGAGTTCGGCGACGCGCACCCGGCGAGGGTTCGCAAACATGACCCCCTAGCCGGTTGGAGCATTCACCGGCGATGTCGTCGACAAAAAGGGGATATTTTATATCCCTAATATATGGAGGGAAGGTTTCGTGTCCAAGATTCTCGTGGTGGGCGGCGGTTTCGCCGGTGTCTGGAGCGCGGCGAGCGCAGTACGACTGGCCCGCGAGCACGGTGACCGAACAGGTGTATCGGTCACCGTGATCGCCCCCGGTGACGACTTGGTGATCCGGCCGCGGCTGTATCAGGCCGATCCGGACCGCATGCGCGTGCCGCTGGATCGCGTTCTGGGTCCCGTCGGCGTACGCCGGATACCCGCGACCGTCACCGGCGTCGATACCGATCAGCGAACGGTCACCGGCGTCGGAACGGACGGCCGCGGCATCCGAACGGATTACGACAGACTGATTCTCGCCACCGGGAGCCAACTGGCGCGACCGCGGCTACCGGGCACCGAACTGTTGCATGACGTGGACACATTGCCCGCCGCGGCCGCGCTCGACGCGCACCTGCACCGGTTACCGGAAATCCCGCCCGGGGAAGGTCGTTTCACTGTCGTCGTCATCGGCGCCGGCTTCACCGGTCTGGAGATCGCCACCGAACTGGTGGACCGGCTACGGCCGATCGCCGAGAGCGCGCCGGGCGAGGTTCCCCGGATCGTGTTGGTCGAGCGGAACGACGAGATCGCTCCCGAACTCGGCCCGAGTCCTCGCCCGCACATTCTGACGGTTCTCGCGAGACTCGGTGTGACACAACGGCTCGGTGTGAGCGTGGCCGCCGTGGATCACCGTGGTGTCACTCTGTCCGACGGCAGCCGGATCGCGGCTGCCACCGTGGTGTGGACCGCCGGAGTGCAAGCCAGCCCGCTCACCGCCGACGTCCCGGGTGATCGCGATCGGCTCGGGAGGATTCGCGTCGACGACTATCTGCGAGCACTGGATGCGCCGGGCGTATACGCCGCCGGCGACACCGCCGCGACGCGCGCCGACGATGACACCCGAGTTCTGCAGTGCTGCCAGCACGCCCTGCAACTGGGCAAATACGCCGGCCACAACGCCGTCGCCGAGGCGCTCGGCCTCCCCCTCGTCCCGTTCGCGGCCGAACCGTATGTCACCTGTCTGGATCTCGGTTCCACCGACGCCATGTTCAGCAATGGCTGGGATCGCCGGGTGGTCGCCACCGGAGCTGCCGCGAAGGCACGCAAGCGAAAGGTCAACGAGCAGTTCATCTACCCGCCCACGAACGACCCCGACGAACTGCTGCGCCAGGCCGACTACCGGTTCTCGGTGCGGCAGATCGCTCCGCAGACGGCCGGATAGCCCCCTGACACCAGCGCCCAGCGGGCGCGCCCGATTGATCGTCCCGATCACCAACTCCGGCAGCACGATTCGGTGCGGCCGCTACTCCGATTCCCGGCCGGAGACAGTGGAGGTCGGCAGCCCCGCACTCGTTCGCCAGTAGGCTGCGGCGATACCGCTCAGCTCGGCCGCGGTCAGCACCTCGTCGATAGTGGCGAATCCGTCCGGCGCGCGTTCGGTCACCGTGTGCATGATCCGGTCCATCGGCATATCCCGATTCGCAAGCACGATGGCATTGACCGCCTCGCGCCGCGCAGCCTCGTAGCGGGCGAGCCCGGTAATCACGTCGCCGGTGGCCGACAGTTCGGCGGCGAGCACCCGGGCATCGAGGATGGCCTGGGAACCACCGTTGGAACCGATCGGGTACATCGGATGCGCGGCGTCACCGATCAGGTTCACCCGGCCGGTTCCCCACCGCGACAACGGATCTCGGTCTACCATCGGGTACTCGAGGATCTCCTCGCTCGCGGTGATGAGCTCGGCGATATCGACGCCGGCCAACCGCCAGCCCGGGTAGTGCGGCAGCACATCGCGCCGGTCGCCGGTGCAATTCCAGTCCGGCGTCGGCACGGATTCGTCGTGCACCCGTACCTCGGCGACCCAGTTGACCAGCGAGTGCCCGCGCTGCTGCGCGTCCCGCGAAATTGGATACATCACGAAACGCGCGGCCCGGTTGGTACCGGCGAGGATCATGGTCCGACCGTCCAGGAACGGCGCGGTCTCGGTGACACCGCGCCACATCCGGATTCCGTTCCACAGCGGGCGCCCCTCACCGGGATGCAGCTGCGCGCGCACGGCCGAATGCAGGCCGTCGGCTCCGATCAGCGCGTCGGCCCTCAACTCGACCACCGCACCAGCGGACCGATCCAGTACTCGGCATCGCACACCCGCATCGTCCTCGATGAACGATTCGAGACTCATCCCCGTCAGCACCGCCGCGGCGCCCAGCCGGTCGCGAACCTCGGCCAGCAACAGCGCCTGCAGTTCGCCGCGGTGCATCGAATACTGCGGCCATCGGTGCCCCGCGGCGAGGCCACGCGGCTCACTCCAGATCCGGTTGCCGAACCGATCCAGATGTTGCATCTCGGCAGTGGGAATCGCGCAGTTCTCCAGTGCCGCAGCCAATCCCATCTCGATCAATTCGCCGACGGCGTGCGGCAGGAGGTTGATCCCGACGCCGAGGGGACGCAGTGTGGCGACCGCGTCGATGACCGTTGTTTCGATCCCGGCCGCGTGTAAGCTTGCCGCCGCCGTCAATCCGGCGATTCCGGCGCCCGCGATCAGGACCTTCATCGCGCCGCCCGGCTGGGCACATGGATCGGATTGAACCGCTCGTGAATGTGGGCGACGGCGTTCGAGGATTCGTCGGTGAGAACGTATTCCTTGTAGACACAGTCGATTTCGCCGCTGTCGGCCGGTTCGTCCACCGGCCATCGCGCCCAGCCCGTGGCCAGCAGCGTGCGGCCGAGATGCCGGCCGGATGCGTGGAGCCCATGACCGATGGGAATCCGATCGTCGGTGAGAATCGCGGTCAGTTCCCGATCTCGGCATGCCACGGTGACCTCGTTCCGGGACACCGGACGGGCATCATCCAATTGCAGCACCGAAAGCCTGCGCACGATCGGATCGCCGACCTCGCACGCCAGCACGGCCCGCAACCGCGCGGGCAGGGGCGCCGCGCTGCCCGAGGACTGCTCGATGACGTTGAGCGACAAGCTTTCCCCCAGCAACGCTTCCAGCAGTCGCGTCGTGGAACCGTCGGCGCGCAGCAGCATTCGTGTCACAGGTGGCAGCACACCCATATCCCAGCCTGCGACGCCCTCCACCAGATGGACCATATGCGTCCTCTACAACAGCCAACCGAGCCGACATGAGCGATGGATGCACTCGCGTCGTTGCAAGCCGCTCGACAGCTTATGAGAATCCGAGGTCACCCGCATCCGCGGGTGAGCCATCACACCTGGGAAGCTCTCTCGGTCAGCCGGTTCGAAATACGTTGGCCCGCTTCCCAACCGGGAAGCGGGCCAACGCATTTCGACTACACAGCCGAGGGGTGGAGCAGGTCTACTTCGCCCGCTCCAGAACCTCCACCAGCCGCCACCGCTTGGTGGCAGACAGCGGACGGGTCTCCATCAGCTGCACGCGGTCGCCGACACCGGCAACCTCGTTCTCGTCATGCGCCTTCACCTTGGAGGTGGTGCGAATGATCTTGCCGTAGAGCGGGTGCCGGTTACGGTCTTCCAGCTCGACGACGATCGTCTTGTTCATCTTGTCGGAGACGACATAGCCGACGCGCACCTTGCGCGAGCCACGCTCCTCCTCTTTGGCCGGCGTCTTGGCCGGGCCCTTTACGTCGCTCATGCGGCGTCTCCCTTGCCTTCAGGACCGGAGGCCAGGCCGAGCTCGCGCTCACGCATGACCGTGTAAATGCGCGCGATCTCGTGGCGGACCACGCGCAGGCGCCGGTTGTTCGTCATCTGACCGGTCGCCATCTGGAAGCGCAGGTTGAACAGCTCTTCCTTGGATTCGCGCAGGCGGGCGACGAGCTCGTCTTCGTTGAGCTCGCGCAGGTCTGCGGCCGGAGTTCCGGTAGCCATCAGAACTGCTCCTCCCTGGTCACGATCCGGCACTTCATCGGGAGCTTGTGAATCGCGCGGCGCAGAGCCTCGCGAGCGGTCTCCTCGTTCGGGTAGCTCATCTCGAACATCACCCGGCCCGGCTTGACGTTCGCGATCCACCACTCCGGCGAACCCTTACCGGAACCCATGCGGGTCTCGGCGGGCTTCTTGGTCAGCGGGCGATCCGGGTAGATGTTGATCCAGATCTTGCCGCCACGCTTGATGTGGCGGGTCATCGCGATACGTGCCGACTCGATCTGCCGGTTGGTGACGTAGGCGGGCTCGAGAGCCTGAATGCCGAACTCACCGAACGCCACCGAGGTGCCGCCCTTTGCCATACCACTACGACCGGGGTGATGCTGCTTGCGGTGCTTGACCTTGCGGGGCATCAGCATGGGTCAGCCCTCCTTGGAAGCTGATGGGGCCTCTGCGGGCTCCGCCACAGCAGTGGCAGCCCGCCCGGCCTCAGTGCTGGTCGCGGTGGTGCCGGACGAACCGGACCGCCGCGGACGGCTCGGCCGCTCCCGACGCTCACGACGCTCACCGGACGGGGCAGCGCTGGCCGTGACCTCACGCTTGCCGCCGACGATGTCGCCCTTGTAGATCCACACCTTCACGCCGATGCGGCCGAAGGTGGTGCGAGCCTCGTACAGGCCGTAATCAATGTCGGCGCGCAGCGTGTGCAGCGGCACCCGACCTTCACGGTAGAACTCCGAGCGCGACATTTCGGCGCCACCGAGGCGGCCCGAGCACTGCACACGGATGCCCTTGACGTTCGGCGAACGCATGGCCGACTGGATGGCCTTGCGCATCGCGCGACGGAACGCCACACGGTTGGAGAGCTGCTCGGCCACACCCTGGGCAACCAGCTGCGCATCCGACTCGGGGTTCTTGACCTCGAGGATGTTCAGCTGAACCTGCTTACCGGTGAGCTTCTCCAGCTCGGCACGGATACGGTCGGCCTCGGCGCCGCGACGGCCGATCACGATGCCCGGACGCGCGGTGTGGATATCCACCCGGACGCGATCACGAGTGCGCTCGATCTCGACCTTCGAGATGCCGGCCCGCTCCATACCGGTGCCCAGCAGCTTGCGGATCGATACGTCTTCCTTGACGTATTCCTTGTACTGCTTGTCCGCGTACCAGCGGGACTTCCAGTCGGTGGTGATACCGAGGCGGAAGCCATGGGGATTGATTTTCTGTCCCATTTACTTAGCCCCTCCCTTCCGGCGGGTGCGTGAGGAGGCAGCGGCTGTGTTGGGCAAGCTCTCGACCTCGATGGTGATGTGGCTGGTGCGCTTGCGGATCCGGAACGCGCGCCCCTGGGCACGCGGCTGGAAACGCTTCATGGTCGCGCCCTCGTCGACGTATGCCGTCGAGATGACCAGGGTGTCGGGGTTCAAGCCGAAGTTGTTCTCGGCGTTCGCCGCGGCGCTGGCCACGACCTTGGCGACGGGCTCGCTGGCGGCCTGCGGCGCGAACCGCAGGATGTTCAGCGCATCCTCGACCCGCTTGCCGCGGACCAGGTCCACGACTCGGCGAGCCTTCATCGGAGTGACGCGAACGTGCTTGGCGGTCGCGCGTGCGGTCGACTTCTGAGATTCGGATTCGCTCAGCTGTGTCGTTTGGCTCTTCGCTTCGCTCATCGCCGCTTGCTCTTCCGATCGTCCTTGATGTGGCTCCGGAACGTCCTGGTCGGCGCGAACTCACCGAGCTTGTGCCCGACCATGTTTTCCGAGACGAACACCGGCACGTGCTTGCGGCCGTCGTGCACCGAGAACGTGTGGCCGATGAAATCGGGGATGATGGTCGAACGACGCGACCAGGTCTTGATGACCTGCTTCGTGTTCTTCTCGTTCTGGACGTCCACCTTCTTGAGGAGGTGTTCGTCGACGAACGGGCCCTTCTTCAGGCTGCGTGGCATGTCTAACCTCCTCCTTAACGCTTCTTGCCGCGGCGGCGGACGATGAGCTTGTCGCTCGGGCGGTTGGGCTTACGAGTACGACCCTCGGGCTTACCCCAGGGCGAGACCGGGTGGCGACCACCGGAGGTCTTGCCCTCACCACCACCGTGCGGGTGGTCGACGGGGTTCATCACGACACCACGGACCGTGGGGCGGCGACCCTTCCAGCGCATACGGCCGGCCTTGCCCCAGTTGATGTTCGACTGCTCGGCGTTGCCGACCTCGCCGACGGTGGCGCGGCAGCGCACGTCGACGCGACGGATTTCACCGGAAGGCATACGCAGCACGGCGTAGGAACCTTCCTTACCGAGCAGCTGAATGCTCATACCGGCGGCACGAGCCAGTTTGGCGCCACCGCCCGGACGCAACTCCACCGCGTGGATGGTGGTACCGGTCGGGATCGAGCGCAGCGGCAGGTTGTTGCCGGGCTTGATGTCGGCGCCGGTGCCGGACTCGATCCGCGTGCCCTGGGCAATGCCCTTCGGCGCGATGATGTAGCGCTTCTCGCCGTCGGCAAAGTGCAGCAATGCAATATTCGCGGTGCGGTTCGGGTCGTACTCGATGTGAGCGACCTTGGCCGGGATGCCGTCCTTGTCCAACCGGCGGAAGTCGATCAGACGGTACGCCCGCTTGTGACCGCCACCGCGGTGACGAGTCGTGATGCGCCCGTGTGCGTTACGACCACCGGACTTGCTCAGCGGACGCAGCAGCGACTTCTCGGGAGTGGACCGGGTGATCTCGGCGAAGTCCGAAACGGACGACCCGCGCCTACCCGGCGTAGTCGGCTTGTACTTACGGATTGCCATGAGTTCTTCTCTGCTTTCTGGAGAACCGACCGCTTACGCGACCGGGCCTCCGAAGATCTCGATGGGCTTGCTGTCGGCCGAGATGGTCACGAGCGCGCGCTTGGTGCTCTTGCGCTGGCCGTAACCGAAGCGGGTCCGCTTGCGCTTGCCCTGACGATTAGCAGTGTTGACGCTGGTCACCGTGACGCCGAAAACCTTCTCGACGGCAATCTTGATCTGCGTCTTGTTCGAGTCCGGGTGCACCAGGAAGGTGTAGGTGCCCTCTTCGATCAGCCCATAGGACTTCTCGGAGATCACCGGCGCGAGCAGAATGTCGCGCGGGTCGGCGATGGTGGTCACTTGCTTTCCTCCTGTGCAGACTCGGCCGGGCCGTGCACGAATGCGTTGAGCGCCTCGACGCTGAACACGACGTCGTCGCTCAGGAGCACGTCGTAGGTGTTCAGCTGGTCCGGAGCGATCGGGTGCACACCCTGCAGGTTCGCCACGCTTTTCCACGCGGTGACATCTTCGCGGCCCACCACGACCAGGACCTTCTTGCGGTCCGACAGCTCGGCCAGGAAGTTCCGGGCCGACTTGGTGGACGGGGTCTGGCCGGCGACCAGCTCGCTGATCACGTGGATGCGCTTGTTGCGGGCCCGGTCCGACAGGGCACCACGCAGGGCGGCGGCCTTCATCTTCTTGGGCAGACGCTGCGAGTAATCACGCGGCTGCGGGCCGTGCACGGTGCCACCGCCGGTGAACTGCGGCGCACGGGTCGAACCCTGGCGGGCGCGGCCGGTGCCCTTCTGGCGGTACGGCTTCTTGCCACCGCCGCGCACCTCGCCGCGGGTCTTGGTGGAGTGCGTGCCCTGGCGAGCCGCGGCCTGCTGGGCCACGACGACCTGGTGCATCAGCGCGATGTTGGCGGTCGCGTCGAAGATCTCCGCGGGGAGATCGACGGTGCCATTGGTCTTGCCGCCCGGCTCTTTCACCGGAAGCGTAAGATTGGTCGCCTTTTCAGACGAGACAGTGTCGGTGCTCATGCCCGGGCACCACCCTTCGCAGCGCTCTTGACGATCACGATGCCGCCCTTGCGACCCGGGATCGCGCCCTTGATCAGCAGCAGACCGTTCTCGGCGTCCACCTTGTGGACCGAGAGGTTCTGCGTGGTCACACGGTCGTTACCCATCCGGCCCGCCATCCGCATGCCCTTGAACACGCGACCGGGGGTGGAGCAACCACCGATGGAACCGGGCCGACGGTGCACAGCCTGTGCACCGTGCGACGCGCCCTGGCCCTTGAAGCCGTGACGCTTCATGACACCGGCGTAGCCCTTGCCCTTGCTGGTGCCGGTCACGTCGACGTAGGCGCCTTCTTCGAAGACCTCGGCCGACAGCTCCTGGCCCACCTCGAACGAGGCGGCGTCGGCGACGCGGATCTCGGCGATGTGGCGGCGCGGGGTGACACCGGCCTTGGCGAACTGCCCGGAAACGGGCTTGATCACCTTGCGCGGGTCGATCGCGCCGAAAGCGATCTGAACGGCCGAGTAGCCGTCACGCTCTTCGGTGCGGATCTGGGTCACGACATTCGGTCCGGCCTTGATGACGGTCACGGGAACGACGCGGTTCTTGTCGTCGAAGACCTGGGTCATACCGAGCTTGGTGCCCAGGATGCCCGCGGCGGGCCGCGTCTTGGCGTCAGTCGCCGGCCCCTGCTTTTTGTTGTCAGTCATATCTGCAATCCCCGTCACTGAATGTTGACGTCGACGCTGGCCGGCAGATCGATGCGCATGAGCGCGTCGACCGTCTTCGGCGTCGGGTCGAGGATGTCGATCAGCCGCTTGTGCGTGCGCATCTCGAAGTGCTCGCGCGAGTCCTTGTACTTGTGCGGCGAGCGGATGACGCAGTACACGTTCTTCTCGGTCGGCAACGGCACCGGCCCGACGACGCGGGCACCGGTGCGAGTCACGGTCTCCACGATCTTGCGCGCAGACGCGTCGATCGCCTCATGGTCATAGGCCTTGAGCCTGATGCGGATCTTTTGTCCCGCCACGCTAAGTGTCCTTTTCTCCGCTTACGTTGTGTCCCAGAGGTTTTCACTCCGAAACACCCTCATTTGCACTTGCCCATCGAGACGCTCAGTCGAAATCGCAACCGGGCTCTGCCCAGTCCTCGCCGCTGTTCATCTGTCATGGTTCTTCCGGTCCACGCGGTCGGGCGTGTCGCCAATCCGCTCATTCTTCGGCCCAGGGCATATTTCACCTATTGGCCTCGGAACTTCGTTCCGGACGTACCCGCGCCGGACTCGACGCCGATACTTCAGTGGGTGCTGCTCGCCTGCTTCCGATGAACGCACGCCATCGCTGCAGGCAACCCGAACAGTATGCCCGAGCCCCCCGGGCGCCTCCAAATCGGGGGTCGGATAACCCCGCACAGACCGTAAATCGCAGGTCAGACCTTCAGCGATCGCAACCGCGGGCGAGTGCGCCGCCACACTACCGCACCGAAGACGAGCAAGCCGAGCAGCGGCAGGGTGCCCAGCACCCAGCTCAATCCGATCGGCGGACCGGGCTGATCGAGCACCCGCAAGCCCTCGAGCGCGCCCTCACCGTGTCCCCGCGGACCATCGATCGTGAAGGCGAACCGGTAATCGCCGGGCGCGTCCAGGGCCTTGACATCCAGGCCCCACGAATCGCGCTTACGGGGGTGGCGGACCAGCGGCCGGGTGTGGACGGTCTTCAGTCCGGGACCGTCGACTCGCAGTGTGCCGGATTTCCCCGCGATACCGCCGTCGGGCAGGAAGGTGAAATCCAGCGACTGCATCGCGCGCAGCGGCCACGTGGAAAACCCCACGGTCACCTCGTACGGACCGGCCGCCACACGCTCGGTATGGACGACATTCACCGGCTGATACGCGCCCGCGGGTCCCGCACCGACAAACACCGACGCCGCCAGTACCAGCAGGACCACCGGATACCTCGCGATACGGCGGATACGCGGACGCTGCTTCGCATGATGACTCATCGGTGCTCCTGTGTTTTTGCGGGACACCCGCACCCGGTCGCACCGACAAGGCGGCTTCGCATGGTGACTCATCGGTGCTCCTGTGTTTTTGCGGGACACCCGCACCCGGTCGCACCGACAAGGCGGCTTCGCATGGTGACTCATCGGTGCTCCTGTGTTTTTGCGGGACACCCGCACCCGGTCGCACCGACAAGCGGCTTCGCCATGATGACTCATCGGTGCTCCTGTGGAGTCGAGGTGCGCAGCATCGCCGCGCAGATGCCGCCCAGATATCCGGCGGCCAGTCCCAGGGGAATTCCGGCGACGATCGGGATGAGGACGGACGTGGCCGACAGGTGCGGATTCGGGTAGGTCAGATACACCTGCAGCGGCAGGCCGGCGCCGATGATCACACCCGCGGCGACCCCGGCCGACAACAGCAGGGCCGGTACACCCGGCTTGGCGCCCGGGCGCCCGCGGAACCACAGGAACAACCCCTCCACCACCAGCGCGGCGACGAACAGGAACATCGGAATGATGCTCGGGAAGGCCGGCGGGCGCGGGGTGAGCCCGTCGCGTAGTGGGAGCCCGACCGCCGAGGCGTAGACATGCGCGGCCCACGGCGACAACCACCACAGCACGGCCTGCATCACCGCACTCGCGATACCGATGGCCAGGGCAGAACCGGGACGGCCGAGGACCAGCGCGCCCATGATCAGCAGCATCGGCGCAAAGAGCACGGTCGCCACGACCATCGCGTCGATCGGTAGCGAAAGATTGTTCAGACCGTCGGCGGGGACCGGCGCGAAGGCGATGAGGATGACGGTCGCGCAGACCACGCCGGCGCGGCCCCACAGCTCGTCGCGATGGGCGGCGAACACCATCACACTGCCGATCATGGTGATGGTGATGGACAGGAACAGCGCCACATGCGATGGCGTGTTCAGTACCGCGTCGAATCCGTAGATCGAATGCCACTCCAGGTCGAATAGGCCGTAGAGCAGGAATAAGGCCGCCCCCGCACCGGAGACCATGTAGCCGATGGGTGCGGTCAGGGTCGAACCGAAGACTCGGATCGGGGTGCCACCGGCATGCGGAATCGGCCGCCCGGCACGCTGCGCGGAGGTGGCGAGAACCACCATGGCGAGGCTGGCGAATCCGGCGATCGCACTGCCGGAATACAGGAACAAATGTGGCAGCGTGAAGAAGGTGTCGGGGCCGACCTCGTTGTGCCACTGGATATCCCAGCTGATGCCGACCGTGGTGACGATGGTCCCGAGTACGACGATCCAGGCCCCGGCGCGCGCCGCCATGCCGGATTCGCGTGTGCCGGAGCTCGATTCATCGACCGTCGTGGGTGCGGCCCGGGTGGAATCCGCGGTCGCGTCGATAGGAACACTCATGACGTCGTCCTTCCTGTCGGAGCATCGATGAGACACAATGCGAAGCCCTCTCGTCGATGCGACCGGGTGCGGGTGTCCCGCGAAGACGCAGTCGCGCGCACCGGTATCAACCACCGATCCACAGCGGCAGCGACAGATCCTCGGCTCCGTTCGCGGTGGTGATCGACAGTCGCAGCTGCCACGGCCCGGTCGTCATGAACCCCACATTCATGGCGTGGTAACTCCCGGCCCCGCGGTCCGCGGCGACGACGGGCTCCCCCGCGTATCCCATCCGCGGTTCGACCGCCTGCACCTCGATCATCGCGTGCGGCACCGGATTTCCGGAGCGATCGGCCAATTCGATACCGATATCGGCGATGCCGGGCCGATCACCGAGGGTCACGGCGACAGTGTGTTCCGGCGTGCCGCCGTGCAACACCTGCGCGGCGTGCCGGGCCGGCCACAGCCACCACACCACCGCGGCGAGCACCGCCACCACGACGAGCGCGCCGATCACCCGAACACTGCGGCCGCCTGCCGCCCCGGAGCCCTCCCGCCCAGCGGCGGTGGCTACGGAATCCATGGAATCGGTTGCGCACGAAGTGGATCGGTCGTTCATTTCGGTACCTCGGAAGGGATATCGAGCACGAGCGGGATCGTGTGAATGGCGTAGTCGCGTTCGACCTGGATCCACACGCGGTAGCGGCCGGGAACCGGGAAGGTGTAGGTGAACGGGACGGACGGGCCGTAGGCGGCGACCGTTTCGTCGGGGGCGCTGTCGCCGTTGACGGGCGGTATGAGCATGGCCTCGGCGGACGACGCCGATTCTGTTGACGTATGGCCCATTCCGGGCATGTCCGGCATACCCATCGATCCCATCGAATGGGCATGTCCCCATATCGGGGCCTGTTGAACGGCGGTCCCGAGGTCGGCGTCGGCGGGCAGCGGCCCGGCGACGATCATGTGCCCGACCATGCCGAGCCACGGCTGCAGTTCGGCGCTGTCGCCGACCTTCGCGGTGATCGTGAGGGGTGTTCCGGCTGCGGCTGCGGTGGTCGTCACCTCGATCGGTATCCCGTCGGCCGTCGCGGTGGTACGCATGCCGGGACGCAACGGGGCAACGGCGCTGCCCGGCCCGGACAACCGCGCGGTGTGACCACCGACGAAATCGGCCGTCCGCACATCGCCCGGCGCGGGCCCGACATCGAAACCGGCTGCGGCCCGGACCATTCGTACCCCGCCACCGCGGCGTTCCATTTCGATCGACAGGGCGTAGTGCCCCGGTTCGGGCGCGGTGAGATGGAGCAGATAGCTGCCCGGCGCCACGCGGATCGGATGGGTATGTGCCAGTTCCCCGCTCGGGCCGATCACCAGCGCATGGATCATCGCCTCGTCGGCGACCGTGAGATCGTCCACCGGAAGTCCGGTCGCGGCATCGCTGAGCCGCAGCTCGAGATCGCCCGGCGCGCCGGCGCGCAACGGAGTTCCGCCGAGCGACAACATAACCGGCGGACGTGAGTAGTCCGCGATCAGCGGTTGCCTTGCGGCATAAGGGTTTTCCGCGTCGTCCACGCTCGGATCGAGCTGAATTCCCGGTTGCGGTGGCAGCGGCAGCGAGGTGGACAGCACCGCGGCGGTCACCGCGACCGCGATGCCGGCGACCGCGCCCGCCGCGGGCAGCAGCGCCCACGAACCGCGGCGCGCCCGGATCGCCACCACCGCCGCCGCCGGCATCAGCACCCCGGCGACCACGAAGCCGCCGTAGACGAATCGCTCCGGCGGCGTGACGATTTGGGCGGGCACCACGAACGGAACGCGAGCCACGCGGGTCCCGTCGCCGACCGCCAGTTCCCACGGCCCCGGCCGGTCCACCCGCAGGGTCGTCGAATACACACCGGGCGCGGCGTCGAGATCGATGGCGCCGTGCTCGACCGGAGCACCCGGTGCGGGAGTGCGCGCCGCCGACGAGGCGCCGACCGGGGTGAGATCGACCGTCAGCTGTCCGGCCGCGGTCCCGGCATGGGTCACCACCTCGACCCGCAACGGTCCCGGCACCGAGGTCACACGCCGCAGGATCACGGTGAGCTCGCGGTCCCCGAGGGTCTGCGCGACGGCGACATCGCCACCTGCCGCGGGTGCGTCGGCCGCGGCCGGAGGTGCGATGACAGACGCGAACAACAGGCACAGCGCGGCGACGAGGGCGCGGCGCGCTGCGGATGGCACCGGACCATCCTAGAAACCCTCCGGTGGCGAAATCGTCATCACGAGAGCGGATTCCGTATCCCCCTTACGGGTGATACGCGCTCCGGCCGAATCAGGGGCGATCTCGGGGATGATCCGGATATGCGGGGATCGGACCGCTCACGACGACCACAACTTACTCAAGAGTAAGATAGTGGCATGGCAAATGAGACCGCTACCTACCGCGGCTGGAAGAGACTGCCCGACAACCGGCTCGGACATGCGTTGTTCTCGGTCGGGATGATCGCCCGAGTCCCGTACTTCGGCACCGTCGTTCCGAACGTGGTGCGGCTGGAACCCGGACTGTGCGAGGTGACCGCGCCCAAGTGGTTCGGTATCCACAATCACCTGGGCACCTTCCACGCGATCGCGGCCTGCAATCTGGCCGAGGTCGCGATGGGCATGCTCAGCGAGGCGACCGTGCCGACCAGTCATCGCTGGATCCCCAAGGCGATGAATGTGCAGTATCTGACCAAGGCCGAATCAGGACTGCGCGCGGTGGCGAAACTGGAGCAGATCCCCGACTTCGGGACCATCACCGAGGGCACCGAACTGGTGGTCCCGATCTCGATCTACGACAAGAACGGTGTCGAGGTCGTACACGCCGACATCACCACCTGGGTCACCCCGAAGTAGCCGGCCGGATCAGCAGGACGGCGGCAGCGGACCACCGGTCACCGCGGCGACGATATCGGCGACCGACCGCGGGTCCGACAGCAACTGGGCATGTCCGACAGCCAGATCCGGGCAACCGTCCTGCACCCAGATATTGCGGTTGCCGCCCTGCGGATCGGACAGCAGCGCCGTTTCCGCGGGGGTGATCACCTCGTCGGTATGACTCGCGATCGCGGTGTAGCGAATACCGGGCCGGGTCTCCCCGCCCGCGTTCAGTTCGTCCAGTGTGGACGTCCCGGGCACCTGCTCGGCGCCCGCCGGGCCGTACACCTGCGCTGCGGTTTCCGGACCGTTCAGGCCGAGGGCGCCGAAGACGGGGTACATCGTGGGCAGACCCGAGAACGTCGATCCCCGATACGGCGTTCCCGCCGTGACGACACTGTCGACCACGTCCGGATGCCGCCGGATCAGTTCACGAATTTCGTTGCCGCCGGTGGAATGTCCCACCATGATGACTTTCGGCGCCCCGGTCACACCGCGCACCATCGTCACGAATGCCGACAGTTCATTGGTCTGTGAGGAAATGTCGGCGACGCCGTAGGGCACCACATTTCCGAGCACTGTCGTGGCCACCGGTCCCCATCCGGGCCAGACCTGTTTGGCCGCGCCCACCATCCCCAGGTTCGGCAATCGCGCGCGGCCGATATCGGCGGCGAATACACAATATCCGAGCTTGCGCAATTCCGGTGCGAGCACCGCGAAACTGCTCTGCGCATCGGTCGCGGCACCATGGGCCAGAATCACCGGATAGGGCTTGTCGGGAGTTGTACGGCAACCGAAATCGTTGGCCCCCGGAACGGTGGGAACTTCGACGGGGAGGGCGGCGGCACGTGGGGCTGCGAGGGCAATCAGGGCGCACAGCAGAATGGCCACCACAGCAGTCCGCGTCGTACTCATGACAGCCCATGGTAGTGGGACTTCGGAGCAACTCTTTATAGACGCAGCCAAACGGCCTGTAACAGGTGCCCGGCGATTGCGCGGCAATCGGATATCAGCGGTGATCGGATATTGCCAGGTGGGCGTATCTCGGTTCCGTAAATACGCGCTCCGCAATTACGCGTCGCAAATTTTCGACATACCGGCGGCCGATGTGGCGGCGTGCGACCGGACTGGGACAATGTCGGCCATGAGTGCGCAGCATGTCCGTCGGGCCGATTTATGTGTGGTGGGGCTCGGCCCGACCGGCCGGGCGGTCGCACATCGCGCCATGCGCGCCGGATTCGATGTGGTTGCCGTCGATCCGCGGCCGGAGCGACTGTGGCCACCGACCTTCTCCTGCTGGATCGACGAATTGCCCGACTGGCTTTCGCACGATGTCATTGCCGCGCGTATCGAGGCGCCGACGGTGTGGACGCGATCCCGGCACCGCATCGAGCGTCCGTATTGCGTACTTTCGAAACCCGGGCTGCGCGACGCTCTACCGCTCGACGACGCCACCGTGCTGGCGGCCCGGGCCACCAAGGTCGGGGCGCATCACGTCGAACTGCGAGACGGCAGCACCGTCACCGCGACGACCGTGGTGGACACCCGGGGACTTCCGGCTCCCGGCCCGCGGCGGACCGCCAGCGCGCACGGAATCTTCGTGGACGAGCACATCGCGGCCCCGATGGTCGGCGAGGGCGAGGGATTGCTGCTGGATTGGCGTGACGAGAACGGCGCCGGCCCCGATGAACCGCCGTCGTTTCTCTACGCCGTCCCGCTGGGCGATGGCACCGTGATCTTCGAGGAGACCAGCCTCGGACTGCGCGGCGGTATGCCACAGCACGAACTGCGCCGCCGCACCCTCGCGCGGCTCACCGCGCACGGTATCCGGCTGCGCGGTGACGAACCATCCGAGGCCGCGCACTATCCGCTGGATCAGCCGCCGCCGGGGCTGCGGGCCGGGCAGCGCGCGCAGCATCCGGTGCCGTTCGGTTCGCGCGGCGGCATGATGCATCCCTGCACCGGCTACAGCGTGGCCGATTCGTTCGCTCTGGTGGACACGCTGGTCGACGCGCTGCGCACCGGCGCTGACCCGATCGAGGCGCTGTGGCCGTGGCAGGCGCGGCTGGTCTACTGGATGCGCATGCGCGGGATCTACGGTCTGGGCCGGCTCACCACCGCGCAATCGATCTCGATGTTCGAAGCGTTCTTCACCGCCTCCCCACGCCGGCAGCGGGCCCTGCTGTCCGCGCACGAGGATTATGCGGCGCTCGGGGCCGGGCTGTTCATGACCGTCTCGCGGACCTGGCCGTTCCGATGGCGGTTCGATCTGGTCGGCTGGGCCAATCGCGATCGCTGGGTCGGCTACGACTATCCGCCGGCGTCAGATCCAGTTCTCGATCCAGTGCTTCCAGAGGACGGGGGCGTAGCCGGCTAGCGGCGGCACCCGGATATCCGTTCCGGCCAGCGCCTCCGCGGTGGCACGGCAGTCGAACCAGCAGCCGAATTCGGTGGAGTCGAGCAGATCCTGCGGGGCACCGAGGGCACCGACGATCCGGCCGATCACCGGAATTCCGCGCAGCGCGTCCATGCTCTGCCTGGGCATCACCTCGAGCAGATGTGGCGCACCCGCCTGTTCGGCGAACAGATTCAGCACATCGACCACGCCTTGGCGGCGCGGATCCACCAGATGGAAGGTCGCGCCGTCACCGGTGGCGCGGTGGGCGAGATGGTCGAGGGCACGGGCGACGAAATCGACCGGCACCACATTGGTTTCGCCGAGTTTGGGTACCAGGATCGGCAGCAGCCGGGGCAATTGGGCCGCCATGCGCAGCAGCCGGAACAGCGAGTAGGGCCCGGCGATCCGGTCGACATCGCCGGTACGGGAATGGCCGATCACGATCGAGGGCCGGTAGATCCGCCAGCCGACCGTGCAGCGTTCGCGCACCACCCGCTCGGCCTCGAAGGCCGCCCGGTGCGCCGGGGTGGGCAGCGCCTGTCCGATATCGAACATGTCCTCGGCGAACAGCCCCTCCGTCGCCCCCGCCACCTCGACGGTCGAAATATGGTGCAGCGCACCGGCACCCACTCCGGTGGCGAAATCGACCACCTGCCGAGTCCCGGCACCCTCGCAGACGGTGTCGTAGCGACCTGCCAGATGAACGATGTGCTCGATCGAATCCCGGTGCCGCCGAACCCAATCCGGATCGATACCCAGTCCCGGCCGGGCCAGATCGCCGCGGACCGGATGCAACCGATCACCACCCGCCCAGCCCCGTGCGAACCGATCGAACCGGTGCGCGGCGTCCGCGCCCGGACGGACCAGCACATGAACATCGCCACCGCGCGCGAGCAGCGCGGGCACGAGATAGCGGCCGATCGACCCGGTGGCCCCGGTTACCAGGTACGCCATGGCGTCAGCCTACTGGCGCGCGGGCCCGGACCCGGCAAACGACGCGATCTCGAATCGACGCTCTATCAGGTACGACAGCGGATGCGCACCGGTGCGGGTCAGTGCTTGAACACCGCCTTGCGCTTACCGAGCATCGCGGCCGCGCCCTCGGCGAAGTCGGGCGAGCGCAGGAGTTCGGCCTGACCTTCCTTCTCCGCGGCCAGCGCCTCGTCCAGCGATGCCAGCGCGGCACGATTGAGGGTGCGCTTGGTGAGCTCGAGGGCCCGGCGGGGGCCGTGGGCCAATTTCGCGGCGACGGCCCCGACCTTGGCGTCGAGTTCATCGGCCGGTAGCACCCCGGCCAGCAGACCGCGGCGATGAGCCTCGGTGACGGGCAGACGCTCACCCAGCAGCGCGAGCTCCGCCGCGAGCGCACGACCGGAGGCGGCCGCGACCAGCGCCGCCGCACCGCCATCGGGCATCAGGCCGATATTGATGAATGCCTGCAGCAGATAGGCCTCATCGCTCGCGTAGGTGAAATCGGCGGAAAGAGCCAGTGCCACACCGATTCCCGCGGCCGCGCCGCGCACCCGGGCCAGGACCGGCACCGGCGCGTCGATGATCGAGCGAACCATGCGGTTGGCGCCGTCCATCGTCATCTCGGGGGTGATGCCCCGGCTCTGCTCGGCAGCGGCCGACGACAGGTCGGCGCCGGTGCAGAAATCGGTTCCGGCACCGGTGAGGACCACGACGCGTATCGCGGGGTCATCGGCGACACTCAGGAAGGTGTCCCCCAGGGCGATCATGGCGTCGTAGCTGAGAGCGTTCTTTCGAGCGGGATTGTCGATGGTCACCCGCAATACGCGATCGTCCCGCACGATGGTGAGGCCGGGGGTGTGGTCGCTACGCTCGCTCATGGTTACTCCCAGGTGGGCCGCCGGCGCTGGCGACAAGACGAGAATGATGGTTAACTTTGCGAATTGTGGTTAACTTATGTTGACTTGTCCGGCATTGTCAACCAGACGGCGTCGTCGATGAGTGGATAGGCAGAAGGAGAGGTGTATGGTCGCGGATCGCAGCGAGGCCGGGCTCGCATCCGCGCGACCGGCTACCACCGCCACACCCCGGCGCCGCCCGAAGAATCGCAAGGCACAGATCGTGCGGGTCGCCGCACGCGCCTTCAGTGAACGCGGCTATCACCCGGTCGGCGTGGACGAGATCGCCGCCGAGGTAGGCATCTCCGGCCCCGCGCTCTACCGCCACTTCGCCAACAAGTACGCGCTACTGGTGGCTGCCGCTGAAGCCGGCGCCCAGCAGTTGCTCGATGCGGCCCGCAGTGCCGATGAAGCCGGCCTGGACCCGAAGACCCGGCTTACCGCGCTCATCCGCGCTCTCGCCGAGCACACCATCGATGTGCGCCGCGAGGGCGGGCTCTACCGGTGGGAACGCCGGTATCTCGAGCGTGCGGACCGCGCCCGCATCCGGGTGATCTACGACGAACTGCAGGACATGATCGAATCCGCGGTCGCCAACCTGCGCCCGGATGCGCCACCGGCCGACGTGGAGCTGCTGTCGACCGGGATGCTCGGCGTGATCGGCAGTATCACCGCCCATCGCACCGCACTGTCGAATGCGCGGCTCACCGATCTGATCCTCGATATGTGCTGGTCCATCCTGCACACCGAACTGCCGCCGCTGCCCGGCCCCGAGGCCGCCACGGCGACCGTGCGCGGGCTGCCGCTGAGTTCCAAACGCGAACAGTTGCTCACCGAGGCGATCCGGATCTTCGGCCGCCAGGGTTACCACGAGGCGAGCATCGAGGAGATCGGCGCGGCTGTCGGTATCAACGCGTCGAGCGTCTATCGCTACTTCGCGAGTAAGTCCGATCTGCTGGCCGCGGCCTTCCACCGCACCGGGGAGCGGGTCGCGATCGCCAACTCCGAGGCGCTGGCCGAGGCCACCAGCCGTTCCGATGCCGCACTGCGGATCGCCGGCCGATTCGCCCGGCTGACCTTCGCCATGCCGGAGATACTGCCGGTCTACTTCGCCGAATTCTCGAATCTGCCCGCGGCCGAACAGCAGAAGCTGCGCTCGGTGCAGCGGCAGAACGTCCTGGAATGGGCCCATCTGCTCGACGACGATTCGGCCGAGGCCCGATGCCGGGTGCACGCCGCCATCGCCCAGGTTGTCGACGCCGGCCGGCGCATGCGCTTCGAGAATCGCCCCGAGAATGTCGCCCGCGTGTGCGCGCTGATGGAAGCGGTTCTGCTGGGCTGGAATTCACCGCGGGAGCCCGAACCGGCCGGACAGTAGCCGCCGGATCACATCCGAGTGTGGCGCAGCCGGAAGATGGCTCGGGTCAATCGGAGATGGCGGGGGTGGCGGTCGAAGCTGGACAGGTCGACCGGGCCACGATAGCGCTTCTCCGTGATGGCCAGGGTGCGGCTGAACTCGCGTAGTCCGGCCTCACCGTGGGTGTGCCCCTGGCCGTATTCGCCGACACCGCCGAAGGGCACCGCCGGGTTCGCGGCGTAGGCCATGGTCGAATTCACCGTCACCACACCGGTTCTGATGCGTTCGGCGAAAGCCGACACGCCGCGCACATCGCGAGTGAACACCGACACCGCCAGCCCCTGATCCGCGGCATTGATGCGGGCGATGGCATCGTCGATATCGGCGACCCGGTTGACGATCAGCACCGGGCCGACCGCCTCGGCGGTGATGGCCTGGCTGTCCTCGGGCACATCGGTCAGCACGATCGGTTCGATATAGGGCTCGCGGATGGATTCCAGCCCGCCCACCACGGCCCGCCCACCACGGGCGATCGCGTCCTTGATCTGGCGGCGTACGACGCCGACCTGGGATTCCATGATCATCGGCCCGTAGGACGCCTTGCGATCCCCGCCGGGGCGCAGCGAACGCGCCCGGGCCACAACCTTTTCCAGGAAGGGTTCGTAGACCGATTCGGCGACGTAGGCCCGCTGGATTCCGGCCGGGCTCTGCCCCGCATTGGACATGGCGCCGAATACCGCGGCCTCGGCGGCGGTATCGAGTTTGGCGTCGACGTGCACGATCATCGTGCCCTTGCCGGCCTTTTCCACCACCACGGGGGTGAAGGTGGGCGCGCACAGTTCGATCACCTCGCGCGCGCCGGCCTCCGAGCCCGCGTAGGCGATCTTGTCCACCCGCGCCCGGCACAATTCGGAGCTGGTGCAGGTGGTTCCGGTGATCGCTTGCAGCACAGGCTTGTTCGGTGCCAGCCGGGCCCAGCTGCCGGCCAGCCAGACCCCCACGCCGGGGGTGAGCTCACTGGGTTTGAACACCACCGCGTTACCCGCCGCCAGCGCGTAGGCGATCGAACCCATCGGGGTGGAGATCGGATTGGTCGGCGAGCCCAGCACCCCGACCACGCCGAGCGGCAGATAACCGACCGAGGCCCGCTGATTGCGGGTCAGCCAGGTGGACGCGAGTCCGCCTCGCCCCAAAACCTTTTCGGCATTGCGGGCCGCCCAGTTCAGATGTTCCACCGCGAGCATGATCTCGATCTCGGCGTCGACCCGGGGCTTACCGGTCTCGGTGCAGATCAGTTCGGCCAACTCGCCCGCACTGCGGGTGATATGCCGCTTCCATTCCAGCAACCAGCGCTTACGACCGGCGAATCCGATTGCCGCCCACCAGGTCTCGGCGGCTCCGGCGGCGCGCACAACCTCGGTGACGGCGGCGGCGCCCATGATCGGATATTCCGCGATGAACTCGCCGGTGCGTGGATCGTGCGACTTCAACATCTCGGCCATTGGCCACCCTCTCGCCGGCGGAGACCTCGGCAGTCGATCGGGTACGCACCGGCACGGGGCGGGCGACGATGCCGCGGAGGGATGCGGATGACTCTGTACCGCTCCCTGATCGCCAGGTTATGGCGCACCCGGCCGGACCGACAACAACCGATAACATCCTACGAACCGTGCAGTCCGCGTTCCGACCAGCGACTATGTTGATAGGGCGGATTCCGGCCGACGAAGTGTGACCAACGCCACAGAATAGTCGGCGGCGACTCCCCCGGTTTCCGGCAGCTTTCCAGCAAAACGACAACACCACGTTTCAGATCGCGGTAGAAACCTTCGGGTGGCGAGCGGCACCCCGGGTGCGGTACCACCGGCGCCGCACCTGGACGAAGTAACATCGCGCCCGATGGAAGGTATCCATCAACCGGGGCAGAAATTCAGCGTTCCGGACAATCCGGTCGCGGCCCGGCCGATAGTGGAGAGTTGATGCCGAGTTTGGACGACGCAGGTTTGGACAACTTGGACGACGCGGCACCGCGTACCGACACCACGACAGGTGCCGAACCCGCGGTGGTGGTGAGCGATGTCCGAAAATCCTTCGGCGAGGTCCAGGCGCTGCAAGGGATCACCTTCAGCGCCGAGCGCGCCTCGGTACTGGGCATCCTCGGCCCGAACGGCGCGGGCAAGACCACGATGGTGAAGATCCTGTCCACCCTGCTGCGCCCCGATTCCGGCAGCGCCTCGGTGGCCGGACACGATGTGCTCACCGATGCCGCGAGCGTGCGCCGCTCGATCATGATGACCGGGCAGTACGCCGCTCTGGACGAGAATCTCTCCGGCCGGGAGAACCTGGAACTATTCGGCCGCCTGATGGGCCTGCCCAAGAAGGACGCGCGCCGCCGCGCCGATACCCTGCTCGAGGAATTCGACCTGGTCAGCGCCGGAAAGCGTGCGGTGCGGCACTATTCGGGCGGTATGCGCCGCCGGGTCGACATCGCTTGCGGACTGGTCGTGCGGCCGGAGGTGGTCTTCCTCGACGAGCCGACCACGGGCCTGGATCCGCGCAGCCGCCAGGGCGTGTGGGATCTGGTCAACGCCCTCAAGGAGCAAGGCATCACAGTGCTGCTGACCACGCAGTATCTGGAAGAGGCCGATGTGCTCAGCGACAACATCATCGTGATCGACAAGGGCACGGTGATCGCCGAGGGCACCGCCGACGAACTCAAGGCGAAAACCGGCGGCAGCTACTGCGAGGTCGTACCGCTGGACCCGACCCGGCTGCGCGATGCCGCGACCGCGCTCGGCGACCTGATCCCCGAATCGCTGCGCAAGGAATTCGACGGCAGCCCGGCCGTCGACCGGATCTCCATTCCCGCGCCCGAGGGTGCGAGCACCCTCGCCGAGGCGGTGCGCCGCCTCGACGCCGCGGGCCTGGAACTCGCCGATATCGCCCTGCGGCGGCCGTCCCTCGACGATGTGTTCCTGTCCATCACCGGCCATGCCGGCGGGCAGCAGTGAGCGCCCCGGTCGCGCAGCGGCAGTTGTTCGCGCGGATGCCGGCGGCGCGGATATCGAGCTTCGCGCAGTGGAGCGCCCTCACCGGGCGGCTCGTGCGCACGATGGTCTTCAAGGGTGAACTCGTCATCGCGGTGATCACTCCGCTGGTGTTCACCCTCGGTTTCTATCTCCCGCTGCGTTACGTGATGCAGGTCAAGGGCATCGACTACGCGCAGTTCGTGATGCCGATCATCGTGCTGCAGACAATGTCATTCACGATGATGTCGAATGCGCAGATCGCCGCCTTCGAGGCCATGACCGGTCTGCACAGCCGCCTGCAAACCATGCCTATCAGCGCGATGGTGCCGTTGACCTCGCGGATCTGCGCGGGCCTGGTCCGATCGGTGACCTCGCTGATCGCGGCGCTGGTCTTCGGATACGTGATCGGATTCAGGTTCACCGCCGGACTCGGCCAGGCCATCCTGTTCTGTGCCTTCTCGCTCGCCGTGGGCACGGTGCTGGCCATCGGCGCGGACGGGCTCGGCAGCCTCACCAAGAGCCCGGAATCACTGAGTCAGGCTCTCACCCTGCCGACGCTGATCCTCGGGATGCTGTCGTGCGGATTCGTCCCGGAGTCCGGATTCCCGGAATGGATCCGGCCGTTCGCGCGCAATCAGCCGATATCGCAGTTCTCCTTCGCGATGCGGGATATGGCCGCGGACGGGGTGACCTGGCATGTGCTGTGGGTACCGCTGGTGTGGTTGATCGGCCTGGCGGTGGCGTTCGTGCCGCTGGCGGTCTGGGCGAGTGTGAGGCGAGCGTGAGTACGGTTATCGAGACGTCCGCGGCACCCGAAACCTTCGACTGGAGCACCCCACTTCCCACCGTCGCCGCCGCCTCGGAACGGGCGATGTCGGTGTGGGCCCGCCACACTCTCATCCAGTGCAAGCGACTGCTGATGGGCTGGGCGCGTGATCCCGCGACCACCGTGCAGACGCTGATCTATCCCGCGCTGACACTGCTGATGTTCCGGGTCGTCCTCGGTGATTCCATATCCCAGGTCACCGGCATGCCCAGCGTGTACGGCACGGTGCCGATGATCACCCTGGTCGCCGCGATGTCGGGCGCGGTGGTCAGTGCGCTGGGCTTCAAGACCGAGAAGCGAACCGGCCTGCTCGGCAGATTCTGGACCATGCCGATCCACCGCGCGGCCGGACTCAGCGGCCGGCTGCTGGCCGAGGCCATCCGCGTCCTGGTCACCACGCTGTTCGTGATCGTCGTCGGCGTGTGTATCGGATTCCGATTCTGGAACGGACCACTCGCGTCGCTGGCGATGATCGGCATTCCGGTGCTGTTCGGAGTGGCCTTCGCGGTGATGGTGACCGCTCTGGCCACGGTGTCCGAGGGGGTGTTGCTGGTCAATGTCATCAGCATCATCAGTACATTGCTGATGTTCTTCAATACCGGATTCGTCCCGGTCTTCGCGTATCCCCAGTGGTTGCAGAAGACCGTGGAGAACCAGCCGATGAGTACCGCCATCGACTCGATGCGCGGACTCTGCTGGGACGGACCGGTGGCCGAGCCGCTGATGAAGACGCTGGCCTGGGTGCTGGGACTGATTCTGGTGTTCGGGTACCCGGCGATCCGCGGTTACCGGCGAGCCGCCGAGACCGGGCCGTAAGCCGAGCTCACGACAACCACCCCGAGATCTGGGTGACGACCGGTGACGAGATCGCTGATTACTATCAGCGGACGGTTGTGTGAACTCGGACCGAATACAGTGAGCAGCAGGTGAACTCGCAGGTCGTGGCATTTGGCCAGGTTTGGGAATAGCTTACGTTCGACGCGAACCGGTTGGAACTATTCGGGATGCGATATGAACAATGCTGTACGGGCCGCGCGTGTGGTCACCACCGCCGATGCGGTCCAGGTCATGGGACCACACGCCCAGCACCTGATTCCCTGTATCACCGATGAGACCTGCGGTGCCCAGGCCATTTCGGCGGGCATGGTCGATATGCCACCCGGAAAGGTCGCGCTCGCGCACTACCACGACCACAGCGAAACCATCGTGATCTGCCTGAAGGGCCGGGCCGCGACACTCGTCGGCCCGGACCTCGCGCCCCATATCCACGGACCCGGTGAATTCCTCTACATTCCGCCGGGCGTCGTCCATGTCGCGGTCAATCTCAGCGAGACGGAATCCTTGAGCGCACTGGATATTCGCACCGATCCGAAGTTCAGCGAGGATCTGATCCTGCTGCCGGAATTCGATGCCGCCGCGGCCGGAATCGCTCAGCGCTTACGCCGCGAAGCGGCCGACGCGTGAGCCTAAAACTCGCACTCACCCCACGTGCCGCACTGCCCAGCGGCCCCATCGACGACTTCTACGCGGCATTGGCGCGACGTCCCGCCGCGATCTCGTTCGCGGTCGGGGCACCCGACCCGACGTTGCTGCCCCGCGACCTGGTGACCGCATCGGCCGCCGAGGCCATCGCGAAATACGGCAGCGCCGCGCTCCAGTACGGGCTGACGCAGGGCTTCCGGCCGCTTCTCGATCAGGCGTGGAATCTGTTGTCGCACCGCGGTATCGACGAATCCTCCGGTGAACTGCACATCGCCACCGGCGGGTCCGGGGCGCTGCACAATGTGTGCTTGGCGCTGCTCGGACCCGGCACCACCGTGCTCGTCGAAACTCCGACCTACGGTCCGGCGTTGAGGGAGTTCACGGGGCACGGTGCCACCGCTGTCGCTGTCGAATCCGATGCCGACGGCATGCTGCCCGATGCGCTGGACAACGCACTACGCCAACACGATCCGGCATTCGTCTATCTGCTGCCCACCTTCCGCAATCCCACCGGCACCACTGTGCCGGTGCAGCGGCGGATGCAGCTCGCCGAGATCGTGACGCGGCACGGCGCCCTCGTGATCGAAGACGATGTGTACGTCGACCTGCGCTATCGAGGCGCGCCTGTACCGGCCTTCCATTCCTTCGCGCCCGGCCACACCGTGTACATTACGTCGCTGTCCAAGACCGTGGCGCCGGCGCTGCGCATCGGAATCACGGTGCTCCCGCCCGGGCTGCTGGAGCCGATCCTGGCACTCAAACAGGGCATCGATATGCAGACCTCGGCGTTGAATCAGGCCATTGCCGCCGAATTCCTCGGCAGTGCAGCGGGTTCCGAGCATGTCGCGCATATCGTGCAGTCGTACGGGACGAAACTGCGCACTCTGCAGTCGGTATTGCGCACCCATTTCCCGGCCGGGTTCAGCTGGACCGATCCCGAGGGCGGCATGTTCGTATGGGTCGAGGGCCCAGCGAATTTCGATACCGAGGCATTGGTGGGACCGGCTCTGCGGGCCGGTGTCGCGTTCCTTCCCGGCTCGATGTTCTTCGCGGGTCCGGCAGCACCACGCAATACGATGCGACTCAGTTTCGCCGAGGTCCCGCTGGGCGATATCGATCGCGGTATTCAGCGATTGGCGGCGGTATGCGCGACCTCATGACGATTGTCGGAGTATGGGAGGTCCATATCAATGATGCGCCGTTCCCACATCACGTCATGACCTTCCACGCCGACGGCACCATGCTGCAGAGCAATCCGGATCAGGGCAATCGGACCAGCAGCGACAGCAGCGGGATGGGAAATTGGCACGCCGAAGGCGACACCGTCTCCGGGGCATTCCTGGAATTCACAGTGGCGCGCGAGGACCCGGTGAGTCCAGAGCTGCCGCGCACCGTGCGGAAGGGCGTCGTGCGGTTCACGATGACCGTGCGCGGTGACGAGTTCACCGGAACGGCCAGTGCCGGCTTCCACGATCTCGACGGCACCCTGCGCGAGGGACCGATGGACAGTCCCATGCGCGGGAGCCGATTCCGGATCGGACTGCCGGAGGGTGAGGCGGTCGCGAAGATCCGATCAAGGGAACAGCACGGCAGACTGAGGGGATGACGGACGCTACCGCTGCACCGACCATCCGCTGCGGGGCGCGCATGCGCGTGCAAGCCGAGTCGCATGAGCGGGCCGGGCGCCTGGCCGCCGCGATCGTGGCGGCCGGAATCGGCCGTGGTGACCGAGTGGCGGTGATGGCGCGCAACGACATCGAATTCCTCGAAGTGTCGCTCGCCATCGCCTCCGCCGGTGCCAATCCGGTTCCGGTCAACACCCGGTGGCAGGCGCGTGAGGTCGCGCATCTGCTGGGCGACAGCCGGACTCGGCTCGTCATCGCACACACCGAATTCGTTCCGGTGGTGGAATCGGCGGTAGCACAGGCCGGGATCTCCCCGCTGATTCTGGAAATCGGGATGCCCGAGGAGCTGCTGGTCGAAGCCGCGCTCGCACCGGAACTGGCCGAGCCCACCGGACGGTATCCGACGGTGAACGATTGGCTGCGCGAGCACCCCGAACCGCTGGGCTACGTCGAGGGGGCGATCGCCGACTCGATGGGGTTGATCTACACCTCGGGCACCACCGGCACTCCGAAAGGCGTAGTGCGCGACCGGATGACGCCGTCGCAGCTGCTCGCCATCGCCGGTGGCACGGCTCAGCGCATGGGGCTCGCACCGGGCGGGCAGATGCTCGTGGCCGGACCGCTCTACCATGCCGGCCCGAATGCCGTGACGGTGCTGGCATTGCGCATGGGAACGAACATCACCATCATGCCGCGCTGGGACAGCGAACGTTTCCTGCAGCACGTCGACGAGCGAAAGATCCAGCAGGCCAAGGTGGTTCCCACTATGCTCTCGCGCCTGCTGTCACTCCCCCGCGAGATACGCGACCGCTACGACATCTCGAGCCTGACCCACCTCATCCACTCCTCCGCACCGTGCCCGCCCGCGATCAAACGCGCAGCGATCGAGTGGTTCGGCGATGCACTGTGGGAGTTCTACGGCAATACCGAATGCGGGACCATCACATGGATCGGCGCGTCGGAATGGCTGGCACGCCCCGGAAGTGTGGGGCGACCGGTGGACGGGTCCGCAGTACTCGTCGCCGACGAATCCGGGCATCCCTCAACCCCCGGAACTACCGGCCGGGTATACGTGCGTGGCGCCGATTACTGGCCCCGTTTCAGCTATCTGAACCAGGACACGGAAACCGGCCCCGTCGAAGGCATGCTGTGGCCCGGCGACATGGGACATGTGGACGAACAGGGTTATCTGTATCTGACCGGCCGCAGCAGCGAAGTGATCATCCGGGGTGGAGTGAATATCTACCCGGCCGAGATCGAGAATGCGCTGATGGGCATCGAGGGGGTCGAGGACGCGGCGGTTTTCGGGATTCCGGATGCCGGGGATATGGGTGAATCCATTGCTGCCCATATCGTTCCGCGTCCCGGGTTCGGGATCGCGATGGACGATCTTCGCACTCACCTGTCCGGAAAGATCGCCAGTTATAAGATTCCCCAAGTCATTTCGATCGTCGATGAGTTGCCCCGGGACGACTCGGGGAAGGTGTACAAGCGGCAGTTGCGGGCTGCGGAGTCCGGGGAATCGTGAGCGTCGGCAGGCGGAGGACTCGAACCATCGCGCACTGAGAGGAGACGCCGTCGGACGCCGACACGTGTGTCGACCGCCTGTGGTTCAATCGAACGGATCTGACGGTCGTCGCAAGGGGGGCATCGTGAGCGTTTCATCGACGGTGAAGCACTGCTGTGCGCTCCCGGATCCGGCCGACTCAGCGGACCGGAGACGATAGCGATCGAGGAGTGCTGATGGCCGAATTCCAAGTTGTACCCGACGATGTCGACAAGTTCGGTGGTGTGCTGCGTGACCTCGCAGGACAGGCGGGCGCGGCGGTGTCGCATACCACGAAGTGGCTCGACCTACAGGACGGCGAGACCGGGATCTACGTGCAGGTCAAAGGAATCGTCGACCAGATCAAGCAGAACCTCGAAGCGAACTACCAGCACTTGCAGACCCTGTCGGATGGTTCGGCGACGGAGCTGGGCAAGGCCGCGCAGCTCTACCGGACGACCGATCACGAGTCGGCGCAGCGGCTGGACGAAACCTACCCGGGAGCGGTGCGATGACTCAGCCCGGGAATGGTTCGGTTGTTCGCCCCGACAGCACACTGGTCGAGCCGCAGGCCGACGATCCGATGCCGTACCTGGTGTCGCTCATTGCGGGTGGCAACTTTGCCTCGCCGGCTTACTACATCTCCGGAACTATCAAGGCACTCTGGGGTTTCGATGTATTCGGTTGGGCGGGCGAGAAGGTAACTGGCGACTGGGAGGCCGTGGGAAAGGCCGCAGGGGCTGCCGGCAATCTGAGCCGGTTCAATACCGCCTACTCGCAGGAAATAACTACCGAGTGGCAAAAGACGGCAGGAGCCACGTGGCACGGAAACGCCGCGGGAAGCGCGGAGACGAATTTCAAGCAGCTGTCTGCCGATCTCGACTTTCAGGTCCGCCCCCTCGAAGAGATGGAACGCCAGCTGACAAACATCAGCACCGGCATGCGGGAGCTCGGCCGGCTGGTCGGAGATATCCTTCAAGACCTCGCAGATGACGTGATACTTCTGATGGCCTCTCAAGCCGCACAGGCGGCGATGGCCGCTACCGTTGTCGGCGCACCGGGCGCAGCGGCAGAGGCCGCGGTTTCCGCCGCTTACATCGTCAAAATCATCAAGAGGATCAACGACCTCATGGATCTGGTAACCAAGACCTACAAGGCGATCTACGGCTCAATCGGACTGTTGAATTCGCTGTCCAGCCAGACTGCTCCCGATAAGCTACCTCCCTTGCCGAACGCGTCCTACGATTTCCCGGGAGCGTAGTGATGTCTGAGTCTCACGAATTCACTTTCGATGTCGCACAAGGTGATCCGGGCGCATCCCGCCAGTTGCGGAAGTCGCTACTCGCGATCAAGTCGGCCACGACGGATTCTGACGTGCGCCGACAGATCGACGATGTCCTCAGCGGCAAGGCATCAATGCGAAGCTTCGGCACCTCGGAAACATTCGCACGCATCGTTGACAGCATTCCGCAGCATCAACTCGACCGAACCCTGGCAATGCCGGAGGACGAACGGCAACGCTTGGCTGTTCAAGGCGAGCGCGAACTCGATCGACTCCGCCAGAGCCCCGAAGCGATGCCCGCGGAAACCGAAGGTGACGGAACAACCGAGGCCCCCGAGTCGTCTCATCCTCCTGCCCCGTCTCCGGCCGGCAGCCCGACGATCTCCGGGACTCGGAAGCCGAATCGCGAGCAGCTATATACGCCGGATGAGCCCGATGACGACGACTTATATTTCCAGGAACGTCGCAATAATGGTTGGCTGCAATGAACTTCGGTCAACCTGCGAGGCGTGATGTCGTGGTTCGGACTCGACTGCGCGACGACTCCGCAGAAGACCTCGAATTCGACTTCCACGAGACCTTCGCGCTCGAACTGGTCGACTCGCTTCCCGAGGTATGCGCACGCCACGGTGAGGCTGCGGTCGAGCGGGTCGACAAGGCCTTCGAGTTTCGACCCCGGAATCGTCGCTGGTTCTCGAAAGGGTTTCGATGGGTTCAACGCACAGCATGGTACGAAATGGGTTTCGTCCTCGACATGCTGTTCCGCACCGCTACCTTCCGCCGAACAAAGGACTTCACACCACCGTCGACTGTACTGGAAGGCAGCTGGCCGGTCTGCTCAAAGTGCCTCAGGGGCAGGCGAATTTGGCAGTATCTCGGCCATGCGATAGTTCTCGCGGGGATCGGCCTGATAATCGCAATTCTGATCGCAATCCAGATCTCGACCTCTAAGTACCTACCGCCGCCGCTGGGGTTGGCCCTCTTTCCCGGGTGGATACCATGCGGGTTGATGGTGGCAGTTCTGGCATACCGGCACTCAGGAGTTTTGGTGCTGTTTCGCCCCATCACCGAGCACACCGCGGTGACGATCAACGCGCACCCGAAATTCGCGGATGCGGGCGAATCACGCGGGACCCCAACGGAAATTCGCGAGTGGTGACCCGCAGCAGACCAGATGCACAACTCGGGACACGCTGAGGCATTCGTATCAGCCCGAGCCGCAATAGGCTTCGAGTGGTCTGGGCTCTTACGCCCGTACCGATCGGGGCCCGAGCTCACGGACGCGGCGCGCCAGGACTCGGGCATGGTTGACGAACCCGTCGTGGGTCATCGGCTGGATGGTGTAGCCGGCGGGGTCTTCGTGGATGTAGTAGCGGCCGTCGCGGGGGAAGTCCATCCAGAGGAATCCTTGGACGCCGTCGGTGCGGTTGTCGAGAAATCTGCCTGGGTAGCAGAGGACTTCGCCCCAGCCGGTGCGGGGGCGGGCGAGGAATTGGTCGAGACGTTCGCGGAGGGTAGGCGGACGGTTCCAGCCAGGGGAATCGGGCTCGAGGTCGAGTTCGGATTTCAGGCCGTTGAGTTCATGGCGGCCGGGCGGGTGTTCGGGTAGCATCCGCCAGCAGCCCGAGGGCTTGCACTGGGTGCACAGGCTCACCGAAACATCGCCGCTCGCACCGGGTTCCGGGTCGGGATCCTGGATCACCACCGCAGCCACGGACGGGCCGAAGCCCGCGTAACCGCGCAGTTGCGTATCAGGGTTGTCGGGATCGGCGCCGAGGCGGCCGTGGACGTGCAACCGGACCTGCGGATCGGTCAAGGCTTGGAAGGCGCGGGCGAGATCGTCGTCCACGCGGGGGCGCAGGGTGTCGATCGCTTCGCGGCGCTGACGACCGAGATCGGCATCGTCGGTCGCGCGCAACGCATTCCACGTCGGATACGGCAGCCGGTCGCGCTCCATCGCGAAGAACGCCGCCTCATACTGTGCACTTGTCAACTGCCAGTGGATCAACGATATTCTCCCGGCGCACGGCCACGATCGGGCTGATTCGGCGGCCGTGGTGCGGGTGGCCGCTTCTCGGGTCGCTTTTCCTGCGGCGGGTTCTCGCCGATGGCACCGAAGGCGGGCAATACTTTGCGCCCGTCGTCGATCCATTCCTCGAGGTGATCCCCGCGCAGATAATCCGCGGACTGACGCTCCTGTCCTCTTCCGACTTGCCGCCCTTACCGCCCATGCCCGGCGACATGCCGGGCATACCAGGCGTGCCGGCCTGTCCCGGGGCGCGCATTCCGAATGGCGTGCCCGGTTGCGCAGCCGCGGCCATCCCGCCGGGTATCGCGGATCCGAGTCCAGGCTTGGCACCGCCCGGACCGGACAGTCCGCCGCCACCCAACCCGGAACCGTGGGAACCGCCACCCAACCCCGAGCCGGAAGTTCCGCCACCGAGGCCGTCGGGTTCGAAACCGGCGGCGGTGGTGGAAGCGGAGTCCGGCGAATTCGATCCCGTTGTGCTGGAAGGGTTGTGCCGTTCCGGGAGCGTTCGAGTTCGCCTGCGATCCCGGGGACTGGGTTCCGTCGTCGCCGGCGTTCGGATCGGTGTTCGGATTCGCGTCCCCGGGCACCGGTTGCTGGTCCCCGCCACCGAGATTCGGGGTTCCGGGGCCAGGGTTTGGGCCGGGCCGACGGGGCCGAGCGGGCCGTTGGGATTCGCGACCGGTTGCACCGTGGGAAACACGGAACCCCTTGGTCGCCACCGCGGATGCCGGGCGCATACACATTCCGCAGACCCGCTATCCGCATCTGTTGCGTCGTCCCGCTGCGCCTGCGTGCTTTGCACCGCGCCGATCTGCGGAAGCACCGGACGCGGTGTCGCTGGTCCGGGCTGCAGGTTCGGACCAGCGCCACCCATCGGGTCAACAGGAGGTGGGCCTGCAGGGACGATCTGCTGGGCAGAGCGGGGTCAGCATCCGGAAGGTTTCGTCGCTGCCACGCTGCGCGAACGCGACCTTCATCGCCACCATTGATGCCGACTTGCCGATATCGCGAACGGTGTCGAACAGGCGATTCAATGAATCCGTGGCCTTCTGACCGGCATCTCCCTGCCAGCCGTCCGTGATCGCCTTCTGCACCACCGCATGGCGCGCAGTTTCGGAACCGTCTGCCATACCGGAGCCGATCTCGCTCCATGCCTCCGAAGTCGCTTGCACCACACCAGGTTTTATCTGAGCAACGAGATCCCGAATCCGTTCCAGCTCCAAGTGTTCGAAATCTTCATTACCGCTGATGATCCAGGGCTCTACATCCACACCGAGTTGATCGGCCAACACGTTGATCTGTTGCTGCAGCGCGAGCTGATCGCCGTCCCACGCCCGCCTACTTCGGCACCCGACACCATGCCGGCGTAAAAAGAATTGCGCATCGCATCGAGCCCGCGCAGGAAATCACCGCTGCCTTGGTCGAGAAAATTGGACGGCTCCGGTGGCGGCGTCATGGCTGTACGTCCTGGAGAACATCAGCATATTCGGCATCAGTCTCAGCGTACGCAGTGGCCGCCTTGCGTATCATATCCTGACCAGCCTTGAGTTCTTGCGTTACTTCATTAACTCGCTGGCGGATCGAGTTATCGCCAGAACCCTTGTTTGTGAATTTTTGCGCAGAGATCTGTCCCCATTTGAAATCCCCCGAGACCATCGACAACTTCCACCTGCGCGAGAAGGAGATTCATGTCATCCAGCTGGTCGATCAGCACTTGAAGGCCTTTCACCGCTTCATCCATTTTATCGCGGTGGACCTTCAACTTCAGATTTCCCTGCGCAATTTCTCCCAAAAGCTGACGCAGGGTGCTTATTTCAGACATTTCGTCCCCCTTCCGAACAGGAGCTACTTGGCCGGAAAGTCTTTGAGTAGCACTTTGGCTATCCGCGTCGCTTCGGCACACGAATCACCTGGTTCGTCTGCGCTGACCTTCGCTATAACTTCCAGTTGGATAGGTCCGCTCGATGCGTCGAATACAAGAAAGCAGTCTGTGGAGCTACGCGAAGAGTCCAGCATTACCGCATCCCAACCATCCACGTTAACATCCCGCGGATTCGCATAGTTATTCGTATTGTGAATTACTTCATCGAATGTGTGAGAATTGGTCGAGTACACATTAATTCCATACCAACTAAAACTCTGCCACCCGCAGATATCCCAGCCCGGAAATTTTGTGCCATACTTACCCGTATCGGCCACACGTCGCGCAGGATTCAGCCCAGCGGCCAAGATATCAGAATCCGGAATTGAGCACGGATTCCACGCGGTATTCGACGGCTTCGTCGTAGAAGCGGGAGCAGCGCTCGCCGCTGCCGTCGCAGATGTCTCACTCTTCGCAGAACCGGAATCATCCGAACAACCGGTCGCCGCTGTCAGCATCCCGACCGCGAGAACTGCTCCGGCGGCAGACACCACTCGCGGCACACCGGTACGCCGCTCGACCCTCAGCCGCATGATTTGGCCCCTCCTGCTCACCGCGCCGCCGGGACGCCTCCGACTCCCCGCACCAGGAACCTTATCGCAGACACATATACCGCAGCCACCCGATCTGCGAGTGCCGATCCCGGTTTCGGGCGCGTCCTACGGTTAAGCGGCACAGCGCGATATACGTCGCATACCGACTTGACCAGCATCAACACAGGAGGGCCGTCAGTCAGTCATGCGATACCCGACTATTCAGATGTACCGACGCTGACGCGATCACAGCTGGGCCAAATTTACCGGCAGGCGGCGGCCCCGATGAAACGGCCACCGCCGCAGCCGATCACTAGCCCTGATCGAATTCGCCGTCCTTGGCTCCGCCGATGAACGCCTGCCACTCGCCGGGAGTGAAGACCAGCGCAGGACGAGCACGGTCCTTACTGTCCCGAACCCCAACGAGGCCGCCATCCAGGAAAGCGACCTCGACGCATTCCCGCCCTGCGGCCGTGCGACTGCTGGTGAACCATTGCGCATCGGATAGATTCCACGTTGTACTTGCTAGTCACGTTGCAAACTCCCTTGCCACCCGCCGAAACAGATCCCGGCTCGCCTGATCATCCAAGGCGGCTCGCTGGATGCTCTGATACGAGTGAGTGTACTGACGAACATCGGTTGGCTTCTCCAGATACAGTTCCCCCGTGGCGTGTTCGAGGTAGACGACTGGCGGCTCACCCGAGTTGCTCTTTGCAGCTTCACCGAAGTTCAGGATGACGAATTGGCCGAACGGCTGTCCTAGAGGAAGGCCAGCCGAGAACGGCAGCACTCGCAATGAGATGTTCGGCATTGTACTCATGTCTGCCAGCCGTTTGAGCTGCGCCGCCATCACGCGTCGCCCACCAACCTCCCGACGAATCGCGCTTTCTCCCAATACCACCCCGAACTCCGCAGGGCAGCGACGCCGCGTGATCAGCGACTGTCTCCGGATGCGCATCTGCACGTGGCGTTCGATCATCTCCGGTGCGGATTCGGGGAATCCTGCTCGCGTACCCGCCTCGCATATACCCGGAGTTTGCAACAAACCGACGACTGCCTCCGGGGAATAGCCTCGATCTTTCGCCGGGCCTTCGGCCCGGCGTGATCGGGTTCGGATTGGTGTTTTCGGATCGTATCCGGGCGGGTGGGTGTGGTTGAGCGGCCCGGGTCATCGGGCTGGCTGCCGGGTTCACGAGCCCGGTGGTGTCCTTCCGCGGTTGTAGGAGTTGGTTGTTGCTGGTCAGGTTGCTTCCAGGCGGGTCATCGCGGTGCGGAGCAGGCCGGTGGCCGGGGCTGATCGGGGTAGGTGTAGCCGGGTTTTTGGGCGTGGCGTGCGATGCGGCCGGGTAGTGAGAACAGGTGCAGGCGCAGGGTTTTCGGTTCCCATCGGCGGGCATCGTGGTCGGTGAGTGCCAGCATCTGCATCCAGGCGGTCAGATCGAGCGCGAGCGCGACCAGCGCGAGCCAGATCTGATTGGCGGCAAAGGATTTGAATGGCAGGTTGCGCATCCCGGTGTTCTTGCCAGCGCGGATACGATCCTCGCAGCGAGCCCGGCGGCGGTGGCGCAGCTTCGAGATCTGGGATCTGCCCGCGGCGGGTGTTGGTGACGAACGCGGTCAGCCGCAGCCCGTCGACGTCGGTGAACCGCAACTGTGCCCCCGGATGCGGGCGTTCCTTCCGCACGATCAGCCGCATCCCCGCGGGCCAGCCGGACAGGTCGACCATGCCGGTGATCTCGGCGACCCACGCGCCGGCGCGAACGTTCCCAGTCGGGGTCGTAAGCGGGAGTCCATACCCTCTTCGGCACCAGGTTCACGGCCTCGACCAGAGTGTCGGTGAGGGTGAACCCGAGCGAGTACTGCATCCGCCTCGCATGGCAGTACTGCACGAATTCGTGGGTTCCACCGCCGGAATCAGTGCGCACCAATACTTTCCGCCCGGCCCGCCACGTTGGCCGCCATGGCAGCTGGGTGAGGGCTTCGTGCAGCACACCTGCTTGTGGTCGACCGCGGTATTGCTGCCGGAGTTCCCGGGCCGCAACATGATCGCCGCTGGCTCGCCGGTGCCGTCGGGACCGTGGTCGATGAACGCGCACAGCGGATGGAACCCGAATCCTTTCTTCCAGGTCGGGGTGGCCTTCTCCTTGTCGCTGTGCGCGTCGAGCAGGGTCGGCGTTCCAGATCGATGATCAACGGATTGTCCGCGTCGATCCCGTGATCAGGTGCTGATCGCCCGGCGCGTTTCCACACCACCGCTCGGGCGGCGGCGCGCGCTGATGCTATGGCGGACAATGCTTTCGGCACGTCCTCGGCCAGGGCCGACACCAGCCGCGATACCGTCGGATCCGACGCGACCGACCCGAACACCCCAGGCTGGGTGCGCAACAGCGACACATCCGCAGCGCAGTCACCTCCCGCCGCGACCGCGATCGCCAGGTCCAGCACGATCTTGCCCGGATTGTGTGTCGAGAGCGGTTTGCGCCACGGGGACAGGGCTTGCGACAGACCCTTGACCAGCCCGATCTTCTCCGCTGTGCGCACCAGCAACAACGTGCCCGCCTGCGACACCAGACCCGACCCATCCCCGTCCACGGCCAGCCGCGGATACCACGTAGACTCACGCACCGAAAAGGTGTTTCCTTCTTCTGCTGATTCGACCCTAGACAAGCCGAATTATCGCAGGCTGGAACACCTTTTCGCACATCCAGAGCGCCAGCGACTCAACTACCGTGAATGGCGCAGGTTAGCCTCGTGAATTCACTGGGTCGTGTGGCCGTATATGATTGAGATGGCGAAAGGTGCTCTGACCTGCGATAATTCGACTTGCGAAGGTTGAATTTCTCGAGGGTCTGGACCTTTCTGGTGAGCAGTCTATCTCCCCGTATCCGCGGCTGGTCATGATGGTGACGGTGCGGTGTTGGTGTCACACGCGGGCGCGGCGCTGTTGCTGCGCACCGCCGAGAAAATCGGGTTGATCAGGGGTTTATCGGAACGGTTGGGGCCCTGGCGCAAGCCGGCGGCGATCCACGACCCGGGCAAGATCGCGCTGGATATGGCGATCTGCCTCGCGGTCGTCGTGACTGCGCTCGGATGTGGCGCTGCTGCGGTCCGAGCCGGGCGTGTTCGGTGTGGTCGCCTCGAATCCGACGGTATCGCGGATGATCACCACATTGGCTGGCGACGCACCGAAAGTGTTGGCCGCCATCACATCTGCACGCGCCGACGCGCGAGCACGAGCGTGGACGCTGGCCGGGACCAACGCCCCGGATCATGGCATCGGTGCCGAGGCTCCGTTGATCATCGATCTCGACGCGACACTGACCGACGCGCACTCGGAGAAACAGAACGCCGCACCAACATTCAAGCGTGGTTTCGGTTTCCACTCACTGTGGTCGTTCATCGACCACGGCCCGGCCGGCACCGGTGAACCCGCCGCGCCGATGCTGCGCCCTGGTAACGCCGGCTCCAACACCGCCGCCGACCACAAACAGGTGCTCCACGATGCCCTCGCTCAACTGCCATGGCAGCCGCTATGGAGAGCCGGCCGGAAAGTGTTGGTGCGCACCGATTCCGGTGGCGGAACCCACGAATTCCTCGACTACTGCCACCGCCGCCGCCTGCAGTCTCGATCGGATTCACCCTCACCGACGACATCGTCACCGCCCTGGACACCTACCTTGTCCCGAGTGACTGGACCCCGGCCTACGACGCCGACGGCGAGGTCCGCGACGGCGCCTGGGTCACCGAGGCCACCGGCCTCGCCGATCTGCCCGGTTGGCCGCCGGACATGCGTCTGGTCATCAGAAAAGAACGCCCACATCCCGGCGCGCAGTTGCGGTTCACCGACCACGACGGGCTGCGGTTGACCGCGTTCGTCACCAACACCACCCGAGGTCAACTCCCCGACCTCGAGCTACGCCACCGGCAGCGGGCCCGCTGCGAAGACCGGATAGGAACGCGAAAGACACTGGCCTGCGTAACCTTCCGTTCCACTCCTTCGATGCCAACCGCATCTGGCTCGCCCTCATCGCGCTCGCGATGGACCTGACCGCTTGGATGCAAACCCTCGCCCTGCACGACCACACCGCGCGCCGCTGGGAACCGAAAACCCTACGGCTACGCCTGTTCTCCGCGGCCGGGCGCATCGCCCGCCACGCCCGTACAACCCGGCTACACCTCGCCCGACACGCACCCTGGACCGAACTGCTCACCACCGCCGCAACACGCCTGCAACCCGGCTGAGAAGCCAGGAAACCCTCCCGACGACCAGGAAACCAACCCATCCGGGCCCGTGGAACCCGGCAGTCAGCCCGCTGCGCGGGCCCGCTGCCCTGCCCACAACCCGGAAACTACGATCGAAACACCAATACGAACCCGATCAGGCCAGCACATCACCCCGGCGAAAAATCGAGGTTAAGAATCGGATAACGGCTTTCGGCGCGAACATCGCGCCGGATGGGTCAGCGCCGGAAATTCGGTTCATTGCTTGCGACAGAACAGCACCCGGTTCCGAACGGGGCCGCCGATGAACTTCGCCGAACCCGGCGCGGGTGAACCGAAATCGCCACTTCCCGACGAGCCCGATGTCACAGTGTCGATCCACCTCACCCCTACCAGCCCGCACCCGCTGAAATTCGTAGCCTGTCGCTCGGCCGCCCATCGCTTCGCCGACCACTGGCAGCGGTACGGGCGCTGCGGCGCGGTCGAATTCACCCCGCCGGAGCCGAATTGCGGACGATTGCCCTGTGAGCGGCTGTGGATAGTTCTCTGACGCACGACCCGACCGCCCCGAACCCGCAGAGAGGCGACGTGCGACCTCGAAAGCAACTACCACACACAGCCATTCGGTCACCTGACCAGCGGATGTGCGGACCGTCGGGTCGTTTCGAGGGGTATGCAGCATGCCTCCGCCTTGCTATTATTCGAACATGCTTTCGATCACTGGGGAGAGTGGCGAACGAGTAACGGGACCACTGCTGAACGCAGCGGCCTCGTTGCTCGAGCATCCACTCGCCTCGTTGTGGGACGAGGAACTTGTGGAGATGATGCGGGATGTGGAGACCTGCGCCCGCCGGTGGACAGCAATCCAGCATCGACTGACGATCGAGGCTGCGGAACGGTCGATCCCGGAACGCACAGGCACGAAGACCGTCAAGCGGTTCCTGATGGACCCTGCGACTGTCCAGCGCCGAGGCCGGCAGTCGTGTGCGGGCAGCCCAGTGGGTTGGCGTATTTCACGAGCGCGACGGAGAGCTCCGCGATCCGCAATTACCCTGCACTGCTCGGGCTTTGGCGTCCGGCGAGGTGTCCGTAGATCATGTGCGATTGATCGCGCAGGTGATGAATCGGGTGCCACACGGAGCATCGGACGCCGACCGGGAGGCCGCCGAGCAACTGCTGGCGGAGTTCGCACGGTCGGGTTCACCCGACGATATCGGCAAGGTCGGTGACCAGATCCTGGCCCACCTGGACCCCATGGGCCGGCGCACCGACGATCTGGACCGCGCCCGGATGCGCGGGATCGTCGTGGGGAAACAACGAGCGGATGGCATGTCACCGATTCGCGGAGATATCGACCCGACGCTGCGAGCCCTGCTGGATCCGCTGTTGGCGAAATATGCACGGCCCGGCGTATGTAATCCCGAAGACCCGAACAGTCCCGCGATCGATATTGATCATGTCGACCCCGCGGTACTGCACGATGCGGCGCGGGCCGACCAACGCAGTACCGCGCAGCGCAACCATGACGCGTTGACCGCAATTTTTCGATCAGGCTTGGTGGCCGAGGATTTGGGCTCGCATCGTGGCATGCCGGTCAGCACTGTGTTGACGATCGATCTCGACGGCCTCGACAAGGATTCCGGGGTCGCCACGACCGCCACCGGCGGTGTGGTTCCCATTCGGGAAGCGTTGAAATTGGCCGAACGGTCACGCCCGTATCTGGCGGTGTTCGATCATGCCGGCCTGCCTCTACATCTGGGGCGGATGAGACGGCTGGCGTCCCCGGCGCAACGCCTGGCACTGATCGCCGCCCTGCGCGGCTGCTCCCGCCCCGGTTGCGACGCGCCTGCGAGTCTGTGCGCGGCGCATCACATCCGCGACTACCGCAAGGACGGCCCCACCGATATCGACAACCTCGTCCTCGCCTGCGATGCCTGCCACGCGCTCGTTCACGACGGTCCCGGCGGCTGGACAACCGTTGTGGAAGGCAAACATTCACCGTTCCCCGGCCGTACCGCATGGATCGCGCCGGCGCATACGACCCCACCCGCACACCGCGCGTCAACCATCGCCACCACGCGGCGGAACTGCTCGCCAGCATAGTGACCAATATCCACAGACGGAAGGAACACGAACGCCACGGCCCACCGCAGCAGGAACATGAGCAACACCGGCAATGGCCGCAACCGCCGCCCCGGCCTCCCGACAGTAGCGCGGCATGACGAACCCGGAAGCGCTGTGTGCGCTGCCGCATGTTGCCTTCGGGGTATTCACTTCACCGAAGGACGGCCCGAGGTGATCGACTGTGCGCTCCCCCTCGCGACCTCCCCGGCCCGGTCCTACCGGTCCGGTAAGTCCTGGTCGCAGGATCGAGAACATAGGTGTAGATCAGCGGAACCCCGGTGGCGGCCTGTTCGACCCGCCAGTAGAAGGCGATGCCCGCCTTGGCGTACTGATCGACCTTGACGACCCGGTCGGTCGTCTCCGATCCGGGCGAGACGACCTCCACAACCATCAGGACGTGCTGGGACGAGTCGGGGTGACGTCGATCGTTGCCGCTCGATACACGACAATATCCGGGCGGCGGTTGGTGAGCGGAGCATCCTGCAATCGGATGTCGAAGTCCGTATCGGCATTCCAGTCCGGTCCGGCGGTCGCATCCAACGCGTTGGCCAGAATCCGAGCCAACCGGTTGTAACGCATGGACGTGCTGGGCGCGACAACGACCATACCGTCCACGATCTCGATGCCCACGCACTGTTCCTCGGACCAGGAGTCGTATTCCGCTGCGGTGATCTGCTGATGCATCCACGCAGGTGCGATGGGCTCGACAGTCATGACACCGCTCCTCCCGGCACCTTCGGCGCAGGGCCGGATACCCGCTGGCTCAGCGTACAAGCGGCCGTGCCCATCACTCGCCGGTCACGGTCAAGTAGATCAACAGCAGGTTCAGCACGCTGATGATCGCGGCGATGCCCCACGCCGCCGCGGTGGTTATTCGGTGATTCGCGTCCTCCCCCATCAGCATTCGGTCGGTGGTGAAGCGGACGAGCGGGATGAGCGCGAACGGGATGCCGAAGGACAGCACTACCTGGGAGACGATCAGGGCCTGAGTGGGATCCACTCCGGCGGCGAGGATCAGCAGGGCGGGAATCAGGGTGACCACTCGGCGGATCAGGAGTGGGATGGTGCGGCCGAGGAGGCCGTCCATGATCATGGCGCCCGCGTAGGCGCCGACCGAGGTGGAGGCCAGGCCGGAGGCCAGCAGGCCCACGGCGAGTAATAGTGCGGCCCAGGGGCCGAGGGTGTCACGCACAGCGGCGTGGGCGGATTCGAGCGAATCGACATCGTCGCGGCCGCCGAGGGTGGCGGCGGCCATCAGGAGCATGGCCAGGTTCACCACACCGGCGATCACCATGGCCGCACCGACATCGACGCGGGTGGCGTGGAGCAGGCGGGTGCGGCGAGGGCCGGGTTCGGTGCGGCCGTGCCGGTCGCGGGTGAGGCCCGAGTGCAGGTAGATGGCGTGCGGCATGACCGTCGCGCCGATCATGGCGGCGGCGAGCAGGACGCTCTGCGCGCCATCGAATTTCGGCACCAGACCACCCGCCACACCGGAAGGTGACGGCGGGGAGAGCACCACTCCGGCGAGGAAGCCGATGGCGATCACGGCGAGCAGGCCGATGATCACTCGCTCGAACGGCTGCTGGCCGCGCCGGTTCTGCACTGTCAGCAGTGCCATCGACACCACCCCGGTGATCACGCCGCCCAGCAGCAACGGCAGGCCGAACAGCAGATGCAGGGCGATGGCGCCGCCGACCACTTCGGCGAGATCGGTTGCCATGGCGGTCAATTCGGCCTGCGCCCAGTAGGCCAGCCGCACCGGGCGCCCGGACCGCTCGCGCACGATCTGCGGGAGTGAGCGGCCGGTGACGACCCCCAGTTTCGCCGACAGATACTGCACCAGCGCGGCCATCACATTGGCCATGACGACCACCCACACCAGCAGGTAGCCGTACTGCGCGCCGGCGCTGATATTGGAGGCGACATTGCCGGGATCGACATAGGCGATAGCCGCGACGAAGGCCGGACCCAGCAGCACCGCGATCGAACGCCACCGCCGGCGGGCGGTCGGCTCGACCGTGATCGTACTCATGAAGAATAGTTTACGGCTACCCGAACTTTTTTGTCCTGCCAGCCCCAGTAAATGACGAATCCGCCCCGTTCGCGAGTGCGAGCGGGGCGGATTCGCCATATCTCAGGATCGGGAAGCGGTCAGATTCCCAGGCCGCGGGCCAGCACCGGCCACGAGTCGATGAAGTCGTCGTGCCAGTAACCCCACGAGTGGGTGCCCGAGTTACGGAAGTTGTAGGTCGCCGGGATGTTCAGCGTGTTCAACTTGGCCTGCAGATTGTGGCTGCAGTAGTTGGTGGCGGCCTCGATAACACCACCCACCACCATCTGGTTGCCCAGGCCGTAGGCGCCGGGCAGGGTGTAGGGGCCGTTCAGGGTGTCCCACTGGCCGGGCAGGCCATTACCGGAGGAGATGTAGAGGTCCGTTCCGCGCAGCTGCTCGGCGTTCACCACCGGGTCGTTGGCCGCCCACGCCGGATTGTCGTCGTCACCGTAGAGGTTGCGCACATCACCGCCGCCCCAGGTGTTGACGGTCAGCTTCACCGCTTCGCGGCCCACATCGCTGGTGGTCTCGGCGCAACCGGAGTAGGCGGCCGCCGACTTGTACAGGCCCGGCTTCGCGATCGCCAGATTCAGCACCGAGGTGCCGGAGGTGGACAGGCCCGCGATGGCGTTGACGCCGTTGGTACCCAGCGCACCGTCGATCAGCGTCGGCAGTTCCTCGGTGAAGAACGTCTTCCACTTGTTGCGGCCGAGCGACGGGTCGTCCTTCAGCCAGTCGGTGTAGTAGCTCCACTTACCACCGATGGGCTGCACGACGTTGACGTTCTTATCGGCCAGGAAGCCGTTGACGATATCGGTCTTCTTCACCCAGGAGGCGTCGTCCTCGCCACCACCGGCACCGTTGAGCAGGTACAGCGTGGGGCGGGGCACCGAGGCGTCGGCCGGGCGCTGCACGTCGACGGGGAAGGTGCGGTTCATCGCGGCCGAGTGGACGTAGAGCCGGATATTCCGGTCGTCCTTATAGGTGGCCTTCTCGATCCGCGATCCGTCGGACGACTGCGGGTCCGCCAAGAGCGCCTTCGAGGAGATGACCGGGTCCTCCGCCGAGGCGGTGTTCGCGCCGACTCCGGCCACCACGCCCACGAGGACTCCGGTGGCCGCGAGCACGGCGGCGGCCCTGCGGCCACTACGCCGGAACTGTCGACGAATCAATTTCACACCTTCGCTATCTGCTCGATATTCGGTTTCAGCTTTCCGGGCACGCCCCGCGAGACGTGCCCAACGGGTCGATACATGCCGACCCCTACGGGCTATCTAGTCGTTCGACCAGACCGCTCCGTTACGTGCGCGTGACCCATCATGCCGGAGAAGGCCCCTCCGGTCGATGACCGGACCCACGCGCCAGCGCATGCGCCAGCTGCGGTCCGATCTCCGCCATGGCCTCGGGCGACATCATCACGCTGTGCTCGGCTTCGACCCGGTACTCGACCACCTCTCCGTCGACGTACTTGCGCCAGTCGCCGACATCGGTGACGTTGTCGGACGCGGTGAAGTAGTCGATCCGGCCGCGGAACACTCCGGGCCGGTGTTCGGTGGTCAACTCGGCGGACTGTACCGCGCTGCGGTAGATCCGGTGTGCGCGTTCCGGCGTCAGCGCACCCATATCGGGTCCGAAGGCGTCGCACAGCTGCCGCACCGCGTCCTCGTCCAGATCACGGATATCGCTGTCGCCCTCCCCGATCAGGGCGTCGGCACCGATACCGATCTCCGCCAGCGCCTCTCGCATGGTGCTGCGGAAATGCGCGATATCCATCTCCGCGCGACTGTCGAACATGATCAGCGACTCGACCTGTTCTCCCGCGTCCTGCAGGGTGGTCGCGACCGCGTGCGCCAGCACACCGCCCAGGGACCAGCCCAGGAACCGGTACGGACCATGCGGCTGCACCTCGCGGATCCGGTCGAGATACGCGTCGGCCATCTCGCCCAGCGACCGCGGGAAGTAGTCATCCTGCGACAGCGCCGGGGACTGCAATCCGAAGACGGGGCTGTCCGGGATGAAACGCGTCAATCCGGCGTAGCACCACGCCAATCCGTACATCGGATGGAAGCAGAACACCGGAGTCCCGGTGCCCTCGGCACGGATGGGCAGCAGCACCCCGAGCGCCTCGACGGCGGCCAGGTCGTAGTCGTGCTCGGCGCTCAACGCCATATCGATTCGCTGGGCCAGCGCGGTGACGGTGGCGCCGACGAAGAACCACTGCACCCGGACATCGGCACCGGTCAGTGCGCGCAGCCGGCTGATCGCCCGGGTGGCGACCAGCGAATTACCGCCGAGATCGAAGAAATCGTCATCGGCACCGACTCGGTCCACCTCGAGCACCTCGGCGAATACCTGCGCGACCGCCTGCTCGACCGCGGTCGAGGGCTCCCGATAGGGACGACCCGACAACGCGGGCACCGGAAGGGCCTTGCGGTCGAGTTTTCCGCTCGCATTGAGCGGCAACTCCGCGAGCACCACCAGTGCGGCCGGAATCATGTAGGAGGGCAACGATTCCCGCGCGTGTGCGAGCAGCTTCGCCTCATCCAGCGAAACATCGGCGGGGACGATATAGGCGACCAGCCGGTCTCCGGAGGCGGCCCGGACCAGCGACACCACCGCATGCCGAACCGCGGGATGGGCGGCGAGTACCGCCTCGATCTCCCCCAGCTCGATGCGCTGCCCGCGCAATTTCACCTGGAAATCGCTGCGGCCCAGGTATTCCAGTGCGACCGCACCGCCGGCCTGCGCCCGCCAGCGCACGATATCGCCGGTGCGATAGAGCCGTTCACCGCCCGCGTGCGCGACGAATCGCTCCGCGGTCAGCGGCGCGGCATTGACGTAGCCGCGGGCGAGCTGCACACCGGCCACATACAGTTCGCCGGGAGCGCCCGGAGGCACCGGCCGCAGATGACGATCGAGGATGTGCACCCGGGTATTGGCCACCGGCGTACCGATCGGCACCGTGTGGTCCACCTCGCCGGAGAGCGGCCAGGCCGTGACCACGGTCGCCTCGGCGGGGCCGTACCAGTTCACCAGGTCGGTGCCGGTGAATGTCGCCGCGAACTGCCGCACCGTATCGGCCGCGAGCGCCTCACCCGCGGCGAAGACGCGGCGCAACGACGGATAACCCTGTGCCACCGCCGGATTGGCCACCGGATCCAGGAAGGTGTCCAGCATCGACGGCACGAAGTGCACGGTACTGACCGACCGGCTCTCGATCAACCGCGACAGATACCCCGGATCCCGATGCCCGTCCGGCTCGGCGATGGCGATCGCCGCGCCGGTGTGCAACGGCCAGAACAGTTCCCAGGTCGAGATGTCGAAGGTGATCGGGGTCTTGTGCAGCACCACATCGGCGGTGTCGTGCGGGTAGGTGCGCTGCGCCCAGCGGAACTGGTTCGCCATCTGACGATGGGTGATCACCACACCCTTCGGCCGGCCCGTCGAGCCCGAGGTGTGGATGACATAGGCCACCGCATCCGGGTGCACGACCGGGAAGGTCACCACCCCGAGTGTTGCCGGTGTCTCGAACGGCGCCGCGATATCGATCACCGGTACCCGCGCCGCGGTCTCGAATCCGTCGCGGCCGGTGGTCAGCACACAGCTGGGCCGGGTGTTGGCGAGGACGAATTCATTGCGGTCGGCGGGATGATCGGGATCCACCGGAACATATCCGGCACCGGCCCGCAGGACGGCGTAGATGCCCACCACCAGGTCGATCGACCGCCGCATTGCCACGGCCACCAGCGATTCCGGTCCGACACCACGCCGCAGGAGTTCGCGGGCCAGATCACGGGACCGGTAGTCCAGGTCACGATAGGTCAGCACCGTATCGCCGAAGTACAGCGCCGGCGCCTGCGGTGTGCGGGCCAACTGCGTGTCGAACAGCGTCAGCAGGGTGGCATCGTCGAGCAGACGCCGGTCCTCGGTGGCATTGCGCGCGGCCAGCTCCGCCGGTTCACCGGCCAGCAGTGCGTCGACCTCGGCGACCCGGGCCTGCGGGGTGCGGATGAAACGTTCGATCAGGGTGCGCAACCGTTGTGCGAGCGCCTGCGCCTCCGATTCACCGAAGACGTCACGCAGATACTTCAACGAGATCCGGAGCTGATCGTCGAGTACCACCATCACGGTCACCGGATAGTGCGTGCCCGTGACGGACTCGACTCCGTTCACCTGCATGCCGTCTATCGAACCCAGTGCGGCCAGGCCCTTTTCGTCGACCGGGAACGATTCGAAGACCACGAGGGTGTCGAACAGCCCCTCCACACCGACGGCCCGCTGGATCTCGCTCAGCCCCAGATAGTGGAAGTCCAGCAGCTCGGCCTGCTCGGCCTGCAGGCGTTCCAGCAGTCCGGTCAGAGTGTCGTTCGCGCTCAGGCGAACTCGAACCGGGATGGTGTTGAGGAACAGGCCCACCATGGTCTCGACACCCGACAGCGCCGGCGGGCGGCCCGAGACCGTCGCGCCGAAGACGACATCGTCACGGTCGGTGCTGCGTCCGATGAGCAGACCCCAGGCCGCCTGGACCACGGTATTGACGGTCACGCCCAGTGCTGCCGCGAACCGGGCCAGTTCGGCGGTCTCGGCGACCGGCAGCGCGAATTCGGCTTCCCCTGTCCCGGTGGAGATCTCGCGCCCGGGAACTGCCGGAGCCAGCGGTGTCGGCTCGCTCACCCCGGCCAGGGTCCGCTGCCACCGCGTGCGGGCGGCGTCGACGTCCTGTGCGGCCAGCCAGCGCAGATAGTCGCCGTAGGAACGCACCGAGGGCAGGTGCCGCGAGCGCGGGCCCAGGGCATAGACCGTCAGGACCTCCTGCATCACCAGGGGGATGGACCAGCCGTCGAGGAGAATGTGGTGGGTCGTCACCAGCAGGCGATAGTCCTCGCGACCGGTCCGGATCAGCGCGAACCGCAGCAGCGGGGCCTGCCCCATCTCGAAGCGGTCGGCGTAGTCCTGTTCGCGGATCCGGTCGAGTTCGGCCGCCACCCGCTCGGGCCGCAGCTGAGCGAGGTCGATATCGCGCCACGGCACGTCCACCCGATCCAGGACCACCTGTACCGGGTTGCCCGCACCGTCGCCGGCGAACGCGACCCGCAGATTGTCGTGCCGGTTCAGCACGGTCTGCGCCGCTTCGCGCAGGCGCCGCGCGTCCACCGCACCACTGAGTGACGCTGTGAACTGCATCAGGTAGACGTCGGTGGAGGATTCGGCGAGCAGGGCGTGGAACAGCATGCCCGACTGCAAGGGAGTAACCGGCCAGATATCGGCCAGTTCCGGATAGCGCCGCTGCAACCGGCCGATATCGGTCCGGTTCAGATCGACGAGGCCGAAGTCGGAGGCCGTGAAGCCACCCACGCCCGGATGGGTCCCGTGCTCGGCGAGACCGCCCAGCGCCCGCACCCACTGCTGGGCGAATTCCTTGACCTCATCGGCGGTGAAAACGGTCGCGGCGTAATCGAATCGGGCCAGCAGACCGTCCTCGGCCGCGTCGACGGTGATTTCCAGCAACAGATCCCCTGCCGGGGCGTCCGGATGCGGTCGGGCGGGGCGCAGATCGCGATACCGGAATGCGATGCGGCCCTGCGCCATCGCGGCCAGCACCGGCTCGGTCTCCGCGTTCAGATAGCGCAGCAGACCGTATCCGGCCCCCGCTCCCGGCACCGACCGGACCAGTTCCTTGATCTGCGCGATCGCGGCACCGGCGGCGTCGGCGCCGACCAACGCCTCCTCGACGTCGATACCGTCGAGGCTGATGACCAGCGGATAGGTTCCGGTGAAACCGCCCACCGTGCCCTCGGATTCGAGTCCGGTGGCAGCCCGGCCGTCGGCGGACAGCTGCACCACCGGACCGACCGCCTCGGCCACGATGCCGCGGGTCGACGGTTCGGCGGCCATCGCCAGCGCGGTCAGCAGCACATCATCGATCGTCGCGTGATAGGCCTGTGCCACGGCGTCGACCGCGGCCGCGCCCTCGGCGGTGAGCACCAGCGAGACCCGGCCGCGATCGGACAGGTCGGCATCCTCGATCGGGATCTCGGCCGGGGCCTGCGCCAGATGGTCCTGCCACCAGCTCAGCTGAGCGACGGTATCGGCGTCGTCGGCCAGTGCGGCGAGTACCTTCCCGACACCGACCGGACCGGCATGGTCGGCGGCCGGGGCGGCATGCCCGCCCGCCCAGGCATGCGACAACTCGTCGACCACTATCCGCCAGGACGTGTCGTCGACGACGAGACCGTTGGCCACCGCGACCAAACTGATTGCGGCATCGGGTGTCTCATCCGGATCGGTCGAGTCGATCAGTCCGAAGGCGATCGCGCGGCCGGCGTCGGCATCCAGCTCCGCCGACAGCGAGCGCACCACGATCTCGATGGCGTCGTCGCTGGGTACGAATCGCCGCAGCGGCACCTCGGCCGGCTCCTCGGGGACCACGAGAACGTTCTGCTCGCGATCCAGCCGGGCCGACAGCATCGGATGCCGTTCCAGCAACGCGGCGATGGCGGCGCCGATACCGCCGGAATCGCTTCCCACCGGAACATCGATCGCGATGGCGCGGACAGCGCACGCGCTGGGCTCGAGTCGCCGCAACCGCAGTGCGGCCGGCAACAGCGGCATCGCACCGGATCGTTCATCGGCGTACACCGGCGCCACCGTGGCCAGCGCTGCCAGCGCCTCGACCGACCGCACCGCGAACACATCGCGCGGCAGGAAGTCCACACCGCGTTCCCGCGCCCGGGTCACCACCTGCAGCGAGACGATGCTGTCACCGCCGAGGGCGAAGAAGTCGTCGTCCAGGCCGACCCGCTCGATGCCGAGCACCTCGCCGATCACCTCCGCCACCACCTGCTCGGCGACGGTTCCGGGCGCGCGATAGCGCTTCACCTCCACCACCGGATCCGGCAGCGCGGCTCGATCCAGCTTGCCGTTCACGGTCAGCGGCAACGCCTCCAACAGCACGAACGCGGCCGGAACCATATAGGACGGCAGTGCGGCGTCGAGTGCCGATTTCACCCGCGCCACATCGAGTTCGCGGTCGGCCGACACCAGATACGCGACCAGCCGATGCCCGTTGCGGCCGTCGGGTTTGGCGATGACCACGGCCTGCGCCAACTGCGGCAGCCGCAGCAGCGTCGCCTCGATCTCGCCGAGTTCGATCCGGAATCCGCGGACCTTCACCTGGAAGTCGGTGCGGCCCCGGTATTCCAGCTCTCGATTGCTGTTCCACGCCGCCGCATCGCCGGTGCGATACATCCGGGCGCCGGGCACGAACGGATCGGCGAGGAACCGATCGGAGGTCAGATCCGCACGACCGAAATACCCGCGAGCCAGCTGGGAACCGGCCAGATACAACTCGCCGGTGACCCCGATCGGTACCGGATGCAGGCGCGAATCCAGCACGTACGCACGGCTGTTCCACTCCGGGCCGCCGATGGGCACCGAGATTTCATCGCGATCGGTGACGCGGTGGCTGGTGATCGAGACCGCGGCCTCGGTCGGGCCGTACAGGTTGTACAGCGCCACATCGGGATACGTCTTCGTGAAGCGGCGTGCCAGTGCCGCCGGCAGCGCCTCACCGATCGCGAGTACTCGCCGCAGTGGAGTCTCGGGGCGCGCACCGCGCGCGTTCGACAGCGCGGACTCGGTCTCGGTCAGCAGGGCGTCGAGCATCGACGGCACCACGTGCAGGGTGGTGACACCTTCGCCGGTGATGAGGCCGTTCAGGTACTCCGGGTCGCGGTGGCCATCGGGTGCGGCGATCACCAGCGTGCCGCCGGCGACCGCGGCCGACCAGAACTCCCACACCGACAGATCGAATGTCGACGCCGTCTTCAACAACACCGCGTCCTCGGCACCGAGGGCGAAATGGGTTCGCTTCCACAACAATTGGTTGACGATCGCCGCGTGTGGCACCGCGACACCCTTGGGCCGGCCGGTCGATCCGGATGTGAAGATCACATAGGCGGTGTGCTGCGCGAGCAACGGCGCGAGCCGGTCCTGATCGCGAACGGGAGCAGCCGAGACATCGGCGTCGTCGAGCTCGTCGATACAGACGACCGACCCGTCGGCGACGGCGCGGCGCGGCATCGAAATGGATTCCGAGCGGCCTCGCCAATCACGAAGCGCGTCCTCCGATTCCTCCGGACGTGCCGGCCCCGGCCAGGGCAGCTCATCCATATCGGAGGTGGTCAGGACGCAGACGGGGGCAGCGGCGTCGAGTATGTAGCCGATGCGCTCGGCGGGTTGGTCCGGATCGACGGGAACATAGGCGCCACCGGCACGAGCCACCGCGTACATGGCCACCACCAGATCGACCCCACGCCGCAGGGCCAGGCCCACCCGGGCCTCGGGGCCGACGCCGCGCGAAATGAGCTGCCGCGCAAGCCGATTGACGCGAGCGTCGAGTTCGGCGTAGGTCAGCCGATGACCGTCCGCCACGATGGCGACGCCTGCCGGGTCGGCCGCCACCGTGCGCGCCAGCAGATCCGGCAGCGTCACCGAGGGATCGATCGCCCGATACGCGCCGCGGCCGGCTTCGGCGAGGCCGCGGCCCTGCGCCACGGTCAAGAGGTCGATATCGCCGACCGGCCGGGTCGCGTCGGCGGCCACCGCGCCGAGCAGCTGCGAGAGCCGGTCGACGAAGGTCGTCGCGGTCGCGGCATCGAACAGATCCGTCGCATAGGTGAGGAAGCCGCCGATTCCGGCTGCCGCGCCGTCCTCGTCGTAGCTGTCGGACACGATCAGATGAAGGTCGAATTGCGAGACATCGAGATCGGCCTCGATACCGGAAACTGCCAGGTCCGGCAGTTCCAGCTGGGTGCGCGCCACGTTCTGGAACGACATTCCGACCTGGAATACCGGATGGTGAGCGGTCGAGCGCGGCGGATTGAGAACTTCGACCAGCCGCTCGAACGGAATATCGGCGTTCGCGAAGGCCCGGAGATCGGTTTCGCGCTGGCGCACCAGCAGGTCGGCGAACGACTCGCCCGCGTCGACGCGCGTCCGGAAGACCACGGTATTGACGAACATCCCGATCAGGCCGTCGAGTTCGGCCTCACCACGACCGGCGACGGGACTGCCGATCGCGATATCGTCACTCCCCGACAGCCGCGCCAGCAGTACCGCCAGCGCGGAATGCACAACCATGAACAGGGTCGCGCCGTGTGCGCGGGCGAGTTCGGCCAGCGCCTCGTGGACGACGGGGTCGATACGCACATCGACCCGCGCACCGGCCAGATTCGCCACCGGCGGACGCGGGCGATCGCTGGGCAACTCCAGGACATCCGGCAGTCCGGCCAGTTGCCGCTTCCAATAGGAGATCTGCTGGGCGGCAATCGAATCGGGCCGGGATTCGTCACCCAGTACGGCACGTTGCCACAGTGCGAAATCGGCGTACTGCACCGGCAGCGGTGACCAGTCCGGAACCTGTCCGGAGATCCGCGCCGCGTAGGCGGTCATCACATCACTCACCAGCGGCGCCATCGACGAGGCGTCGGCGGCGATGTGGTGGACCACCACCGCGAGGACATATTCGTGCGGCGAATCCGCCGCGAGATCGGTGACCTCCAGCAGCCGCACCCGCAGCGGAACCTCGGCCGTGACATCGAATGGTGTTGCCGCCAAACGCTGGACGACATCGACGATCACATCCGACGGTGTCGGCTCGGGGCGCACGCCGAGGCGAGTGTCGGCGGGCAGGATCACCTGTACCGGACCGTCCGCCGTCTCGGGATAGATCGTGCGCAGCACCTCGTGCCGGGCGACCACATCATCGAGGGCGGAGGACAGCGCCGCGACGTCCAGAGTTCCGGTCAGCCGCAACGCGAACGGCAGATTGTATGCGGCGGAACCGGTTTCGGCGGCGCGCTGATCGGCGTGATCGAATCGGTTGAGGAACCACATGCGCCGCTGCGCCAGCGACAACGGCAGTACCCCGGGGCGCTCGATCGAGCCGATTTCGACCCCGCGCCGACCGTGGGTCCGGGATTCCACCGCTGCCGCCAGCGCCGCGACGGTGGGAGTTTCGAACAGCGCGCGCACCGGGACCCGGCCGTCGATCGCGGCGCCCAGCCGCGCCACGACCTGGGTCGCGATAAGCGAATTGCCGCCGAGTGCGAAGAAGTCGTCATCCGCGCCGACGCGATCCACACCCAGGACCGAGCCGAAGATCTCGGCGACGAGTTCCTCGACCGGCGTGGTAGCCGCCCGGAACTCCCCGGTGCTGAAGGTGGGTTCGGGCAGGGCCTTGCGGTCGAGTTTGCCGCTGGCGTTGAGTGGCAGCTCGTCGAGCACCATCACGACCGACGGAACCATATACGCCGGAAGCGAATCGGAGACGCTCGCGCGCAAACGGTCCGGGTCGGCGGGTGTGCCGGGAACCCCGACCACATAGGCGGCCAGCTGATCGCCCAGCGCCGACCCCACCACCAGCGCCACTGCCTGGCTCACCGACGGAAGTGCCAGCAGCGCGGTCTCGATCTCCCCCAGTTCGATGCGCTGGCCTCGGAACTTCACCTGGAAATCGGTGCGCCCGATGTACTCCAGCCGCCCCGGGCCGGATTCGCCGACGTCGCGCCACCGGACCAGATCGCCCGTCCGGTACATCCGCGCACCGGAGTCGGCGGTATCGAAGGGGTCCGCGATGAAGCGGTCGGCGGTCAGATCCGGGCGGCGTACATAACCGCGGGCCAGTTGCGCACCGGCCAGATACAGCTCACCGGGCACCCCGGGCGCCACCGGATGCAACCGGCCGTCGAGGACGTAGACGCGGGTGTTCCACTGCGGCAAGCCGATCGGCACACTCGGGCGTTCCTCGCCGACCGGCCAATAGGTCACCGAGACCGCGGCCTCGGTGGGCCCGTACAGGTTGTGGATCCGCGCACTGCTCACCGCGTGCACGGCGTCGACGGTCTCCGGTGGGAGCGCTTCGCCGATGACGAAGATATCGGTGAGGGTGGGGCAACTGCCCGCGGCGATCTGGGTGGTGAAGACGGTCAGCATCGACGGCACGAAGTCGGTCATCGTGACCGCTTGCGCCGCAATGGTTTCGGCGATGTACAACGGATCGCGGTGACCGTCGTGGGTGGCCAGCACCAGGCGTGCGCCCGCCCGTAGCGGCATGAAGAAGCCCCACAGCGAGACGTCGAAGGTGGTCGCCGTCTTCTGCAGATAGACGTCCTCGGCGCCCAGCGGATAGGCCGCCAGCATCCACTCGATCTGGTTGTGGATGGCCGCGTGTGAGACAGCCACACCCTTCGGGCGACCGGTGGAACCCGAGGTGAAGATCACGTAGGCCGGATTTTCCGGGCGCACCGGGGCGGCCAGTTCGTCCGGTCCCACCGGGGAACCGTCGAAACCGCTCAGATCCATCGTGTCCAGGCGCAACAGCGGAATATTCGACGGCATCGGCACCGCGTCCACCCGCGTGGTCACCACGCAGACCGGCTTCGCCGTCTCGAGGATGTGCGTGATGCGATCCACCGGGTGATCGGGATCCAGCGGCACATAGGCGCCACCGGCCGCGATGATCGCGTACATGCCGACCACGAGATCGGTCGACCGGCGAATCGCCAAGCCCACCAGCTTCTCCGGGCCGACACCCCGCGCGATCAGCAGGCGGGCCAGCTGATTGACCTGGGTGTCGAATTCCGCGTAGGTGAGCTCGGCGCCCTCGTACCGGATCGCGACGGCGTGCGGGAAGCGCCGGGCGGCACGGCGATATCCGTCGAGCAGCAGTTCCGGTTCGACAGTGTGGGTGGTGTTGTTCCAGTCCCGCAGAATGCGGGTGCGGTCGGCGGCGTCCAGCAGATCGATATCGCCGACGATCCGCGCGGGGTCCGCGCTCACTTCGCGCAGGATGCGCACCAGCCGCTCGGCGAAATCGGCCACGGTCGCCTCGTCGAACAATTCCACCGCGTAGGTGAACATGGCCGACAGACCGGCGCCCGGTTGCGGCACCACGGTCAGCTGCAGATCGAATTTCGCTATGGCACCGTCGAATTCGACGGTGTCCACGGCGAGGCCGGGCAGGCGCAGGCTCGCCGTCTCCATGTTCTGGAAGAACAGCGCCACCTGGAACAGCGGATGATGGGCCTGCGACCGGACCGGATCGAGTACCTCTACCAACCGCTCGAACGGCAGTTCCGCATGGGAGAACGCACCGAGGTCGGTCTGCTTGGCCTGCGCCAGCAATTGCTCGAACGACGCCGCCGGGTCGACGAGTGTGCGCAGTGCCAGCGTGTTGACGAACATACCGATCAGCGCGTCGAGTTCGGCCTCACCGCGACCGGCGACCGGGGTGCCGATGGTGATGTCGTCGGTGCCGCTCGCGCGGGCCAGCAGGACCGCGAAGGCAGCGTGCATCACCATGAACAGCGAGCTCCCGGTCCGCGTGGCGAGCGCTTCCAGCGCAGTGTGGACGGGTGCGTCGAGTTCGAAGCTGTACTGTGCGCCCGCGCCCGAGGCGACCTGGGGTCGCGGGCGGTCGAACGGCAGATCGAGACGATCGGCACTGCCCGCCAGCGCATTCCGCCAGTATTCGATCTGGCCGGCGGCGACGGAATCGGGATCGCTCTCGTCACCGAGCACCGCGCGCTGCCACAGCGTGTAGTCGGCGTATTGCACCGGCAGCGGCGTGAAATGTGGCCGGGAACCGTTGCGGCGGGCCAGGAATGCCGACACCAGATCGCGCATGAACGGTGCGATCGAGGCGCCGTCGGCGGCGATGTGGTGGACCACGACCGCGATCACATGTTCGGCCGGCCCCACCTGTGCCACGGCGATCCGCAGCGGGACCTGGGACGCGACGTCGAATCCACCCAGCAGTTCGGTGGCCAGCCAGCCTTCGAGTTCGGACTCCGACACCGGCTGCGGTGCGAGGTCCGCGACGGCTTCGGCCGCGGGCAGAATCACCTGATAGCCGGTGCCGTCGGTGGCCGGATACACGGTGCGCAGGGTTTCGTGACGTTCGATGACATCACCGATCGCCGCCCGCAGAGCCGCTGTGTTCAATGCCCCGGTGAGCCGGAACGCGAACGGAATATTGTTGGCCGCCGAATCCGGATCGAACTGGTTCAGGAACCACATCCGCTGTTGTGCCAGCGACAACGGGATCCGATCCGGGCGTGGCATCGGCGCGAGCGGCAGGCGCCCGCCCGCACCCTTCAGCGGTTCCAGGCCGCGCGCCAGCTCCGCGACCGTCGGCGCCTCGAACAGCAAGCGGGCCGGGACCCGCGCCGAGATCGCCGCACCCAGGCGGGCGGCGACCCGCGTCGCGATGAGCGAATTACCGCCCAGTTCGAAGAAGTCGTCGTCGGCGCCGACCGGCGCGGGCGGATCCAGCAGCTCGGTGAAAACAGCCGCGACCGCTTCCTCCAGCGCACCCTTCGGTGCCCGGAATTCCCGTGCGGCCAGAACCGGCTCCGGCAGTGCGGCGCGATCGAGTTTGCCGACCGGGGTCAGCGGGATCTCGTCGAGCACCATGACCGTGGTCGGCACCATATGCGCCGGCAGGCTGTGGCCGCTGTGCTCGATCAGCGTGTCCGGATCGGCGGCGCTGCCCGGCGCGGAATGCACGTAGGATACGAGAATGGTTGCGCCACTGGGAAGTTCATGACCGACGGTGACAGCGAAGTCCACCGAGTCGTGGGCGGCGAGCACCGCGTCGATCTCACCCAGTTCGATGCGGAAACCGCGGATCTTGACCTGGAAATCGTTGCGCCCCACATATTCCAGCTCACCGCCGGCGGTCCAGCGCACCAGATCGCCGGTGCGATACAGCCGGGAACCGTCGGCATCGAACGGATTGGCCACGAATCGCGCCGCGGTCAGCGCGGGACGGCGGTGATATCCGCGCGCCACCTGCGCACCCTTGATGTACAGCTCACCCACCGCGCCGCGCGGCACCTGCGAGAGCCGTTCGTCGAGAACATATTCGGTGATCGCCCGGACCGGACCGCCGATCGTGACCGTCTCCCCCACCACCAGCGGCGCGCTGATGTTGGTCATGATGGTGGTCTCGGTCGGTCCGTAACCGTTGAAGAACTCGCGGTTCTCACCGGAGCCGATGGGAATCACCCAGCGCCGCACCAGTTCCGGCGGGCAGGCCTCACCACCGGCGACCACGACGCGCAGATCGTCGAGCCCGGCCGGGTCCACCGAGGCCAGCGCCGCCGGTGTCACGAACGCATGGGTGACCCCTTCGCGCAGCAGCAGGCTCGACAGCTCGTCACCGCCGAGCACGGTCGGCGCGGCCACCACCATCGTCGCCGCGCCACCCAGGGCCAGCAGCAGTTCCAGCACCGAGGCGTCGAAGGACGGGGAGGCGAAATGCAGGGTGCGCGAATCATTTCCGACCCGGTAGCGGTCCCGCTGCTCATCGCAGAAACTCGACAATCCGGCCTGTGTGACGACGACACCCTTGGGCTTGCCCGTCGAGCCGGAGGTATAGATGACGTAGGCCGGGTGTTCGGCGCGCAGGGGGCGCAGGCGATCGGCGTAGCTCACCGGATCACCGGGGAAATCCGCCAGCGCACCGGTGAATTCGGCGGTGTCGATGGTGAGCCATTCCACCGAATCCGGTAGATCGCCCCGGACCGCCGCGACCGTGAGGCCCAGTTTCGCACCGGAATCGGTGACCATATGGTCCACCCGGTCGGCGGGATAGTTGGGGTCCACCGGAACGAATCCGGCGCCGGTCTTGGCGATCGCCCACACCGCGGTGACCGATTCCACCGAACGCGGGATTCCGACCGCGACCAGATCCTCGGGACCGATCCCGCGATCGATCAGCAATCGGGACAAGCGGGTCGACCGCTCATCCAGCTCGGCATAGCCGATCTCGGCGATGGTCGTGGTGGCGTCGGCGTAGACCACCGCGGTGCCGGTGGGATCGGCCTCGACCGCGGTGGCCATGAGCTGCGGGAGAGTAGTGACGCGGGGCCGTCGGGTCCGGGCCGGGCGGGTCCGGGTCGGGCGGGTCATGCCGCCCCGCCCAGCACGTACTTACCGCTGACCATCCGCCGAACCACGTATCTCATCCTGCCTGTCGTCACCGGCGCCCGCAGGGCGCCACCTTTTGTCCGATCGGTCCCGGCGATACAGCTCGTTACTTCCGGGCGAGCACCGATGGAGATCATGTCAGCGAAGCACATCGGCGGGAATCACGACCACCTCAGCGGATCCGAAGCCCGCCGCCGGCGCCGGCCCCTGCTCGAGCAGCACCGCCCGCAGATCCTCGAGCGGGCCGGGATCCAGGCGAGCCAGTCCGGCCGCATCGGTGAACAGGTGGGTAACCCATTCCTCGGCCAGCGCGTCGGTATCGGCCGCCGCGTCCGCCAGCACCATCGACGCGCCCGCGACACCCGCGGCCACGATCTCCAGCAGGGCCGCGACACCATCGGAACGGCCGTGCCGGAATGTCCGGGACTCGAAGGTCAGCTCGGTGCGGGCCCGCAACCGGTCGACCGCCTCGGCGAGCTGCTCGTAGCGCAGTCCGGCGGCGGCCGAGGCGAAAGCCGGGTCCGCACCGCGAAGCGCCCGAATCCGGTTCGCGTAGGTGACCGGGCGAGCCGATTCGCCGGCGATCTCCGCGGACACCGCGGGATCGTCGAGAATCAGCCATTCGATCCCGGCCGGGCCCGGCTGCGGGCGAACCGCCGACAGCGAGATACCGATCTTGATCTCCGGCCCGGCCGGCAACTCCTCCGCCTCGACCGGCACGAGTGCGGCACCGGCCTTGAGAATCGCCCAGGTCGCGACCGTGGCCTCCACACCCCGGTCGAGCCGGACCGCGACACCGGTGCCCGGACCGCAGCCACAACCGATGAGTACCCGTGCCAGCCGCGAGGACCGGGCATCGAGCTCCTCGTAGGTGACCGCCTGCTCACCCCAGGTCAGCGCCGGGCCCTCGGGATCGTCCTCGACGGCCGACGCCAGCGCCTGCGCCAGGGCGGTACCGATGGTGGAGCCGGTGTCGACCTGTTCGGCGGGTGCGGGTGTCCCGAGCTGCCGGTCGGCGCCGTCGTGCAGATCGATCGCGTTCAGCAGCACCTGCGGATCGGCCGCCACCGCCGCCAGCACCCGCTCGAACCGGTCGCCGAGCACGCGCACGGTCTCGGGCTCGAACAGATCGCGGGCGTAGGTGAACAGTGTGATCAGTTCGCCGGGAGCGCCGTCTGCGTCGAATTGCGGTTCGACGGTGACCTGTAGATCGAATTTGGCCGCCACCGCATCGGTATCCAGCGCCGAGATGGTCAGGCCGGGCAGCTCCAGGCTGGGCCGCTCGTTGTTCTGGAACGACAGCACCACGGTGAACAAGCTCTGTACCCCGGTGCGGCCGGGCGCGACAACCTCCACGACCCGCTCGAACGGGATATCGGAATGCGCGAAGGCCGCGAGATCCGCTTCCCGGGCCGTCTCCACCAGCGTGTCGAAGGTATCGGCGGTATCGACACCGGTGCGCAGGGTCAGCGTGTTGACGAACATGCCGACCAGATCGTCGAGCGCCCGCTCGCCACGACCGGCGATCGGGGTGCCGATCACCACGTCGGCGGTACCGGACTGGCGGGCCAGCAGCGCCGCCAGGGCTGCGTGCACAACCATGAACAGCGACGAATTATGTTCGCGCGCAACGCGAATCAGTCCCTCGTGCACCTGTGCCGGAACCGTGAAGCCGAGTGCCTCACCGCGCATCGACGCCACCGCCGGGCGCGGATGATCCGGGATCAGCAGTGGCGCACCGGAAACGCCCGCGAGCCGTTCCCGCCAGAAGTCCAGCTGCCGGGCCGCGATCGAGGACGGATCGTCGTCGGAACCGATCACCGAGCGCTGCCACACGGCGAAGTCGGCGTACTGGACTTCCAGTGGTGCCCAACCGGGTTCGCGCCCACCGCTGCGCGCGACGTAGGCGGTCACCACATCACGGGCCAGTGGCGCCAGCGAGGCGCCGTCGCCCGCGATGTGATGCAGTACCAGCGCCAGCAGGTGATCCTCGCCGTTGCGCAACAGCAATGCGCGGACCGGAACCTCTTGTGTCACATCGAATCCGGCGGCCAGCAGCGCGCCGATCCGGCCGATCGGATCGGTGACCGATTCCACCGGCAGGCCGTCGGGCAGGGCCTGCTGCGCCGACAGGATCTCCTGATACGGGACCTCGTCCGCGCCGCCGACCGGATAGCGGGTGCGCAGCACCTCGTGCCGCTCCAGCACATCGGCCACGGCCTGTCGCAATGCCTCCACATCCAGGGTGCCGGTGAGCTGGATCGCCAGCGGAATGTTGTAGGCGGGCGATTCGGGATCGAGCTGATTGATCACCCACATCCGCTGCTGGGCCAGCGACAGCGGAATGCGCTCGTCCCGCTCGGCGGGGCGCAGCCGCGCCCGGGCCGATCCCCCGGCTCCCGGGGTCACCCGGGCCGCCAGGCCCGCGACCGTGGACGCCTCGAACAGTTCGCGCACAACGATATTCGAATCCAGCGCCTCGTTGATGCGCGCGACCGCCCGGGTCGCCAGCAGCGAGTTGCCGCCGAGGGCGAAGAAATCGTCGTCGAGTCCCACCGCGACCTGGTCGGCCGGACCGCCGCCACCGAGCAGTGCGGCGTACACATCCGCCACCGCCTGCTCGATCGGTGTGCGCGGTGCGCGGAATTCCGCGGCACCGCGCAGCGACGGTTCCGGCAGCGCGCGCCGGTCGAGTTTGCCGTTGGGGGTCAGCGGCAGCTCGTCGAGCACCATCACCGCGTCGGGAACCATGTAGCCGGTCAGGAAGCCGCCCACCTCGTCGCGCACGGCGACGGGATCCAGCTGCGCGCCGGCCTCGGCGACGACATAACCCACCAGGCGCTCGCCGGTGTGCTCGCCGCTGCGAACCAGTGCCACGGCCTGCGCGACGCCGGCGCAACGCGCCAGCGCCGCCTCGATCTCACCGAGTTCGATCCGGAAGCCGCGCAACTGCACCTGCTGGTCGCTGCGGCCCGCGTACTCGAGTTCGGCCTCCCCGTCGAATCCGGCCCAGCGGCCGATATCGCCGGAACGGTACATCCGCGATCCGGCGGGACCGTACGGATTGGCCACGAAGCGGGCCGCGGTCAGACCCGGGCGGCCCAGATATCCGCGCGAAAGCTGATGTCCCGCAATGTACATCTCACCGGCCACCCCGACCGGCGCCGGATGCAGCCGATCGTCGAGCACATAGGTCTCCAGACCCGGCAGCGCCCGGCCGATGACGCTGGCCGGATGATCGGACAGGCCCTGATCCACGGCCAGGAACGACACGTGCACCGTGGTCTCGGTGATGCCGTACATGTTCACCAGCTGCGGCTCGGTGGCGCCATGCCGGTCGTACCAGCGGTTGAGCTGCCGCAGATCCAGCGCCTCACCGCCGAAGACGATGTAGCGCAGCGCGAACTTCCCGGCGGTGCCGGACGCGGCGCGATCGGCCTCGGCGAGCTGGTAGAACGCCGACGGCGTCTGGTTGAGCACCGTCACCTGCTCGCGAATCAGCAACTCGCGGAACAACTCCGGCGAACGCGAGGTCGCGTGGTCCACGACCACGACCGCACCGCCGTTGGCCAGGGCGCACCACAGCTCCCAGACCGAGAAGTCGAAGGCGAAGGAGTGGAACAGCGTCCACACATCGGTCTCGTCGAAATCGAACAGCAGCTGGGTATTGGCGAACAGCTCCAGCACATTGCGATGGGTGACGCCCACGCCCTTGGGCACACCGGTGGAGCCCGAGGTGTAGATGACGTAGGCCAGATCCTCCGGCCGCAGCGGAGCGCGCCGATCGGCGTCGGTGACCGCTGACCCGTCGAACGAGCCGGTCTCCTCCAGCAGCACGGTCGCGATATCACCGGCCGGCACCGCGTCTCGCAGCTCGGCGGTGGTCAGCACACAGGCCGGAGCCGCATCCGAGAGCATGAATTCCAGGCGCTGGGCCGGATAACCGGTGTCGATCGGCAGATAACCGCCACCCGCGATCAGCACACCGAGCAGCGCCACCGGCAGCTCCTCGGTACGCGGAACCGCCACCGCCACCAGGGTTTCCGGGCCGACCCCACGCTCGATCAGGGCGCGGGCCACCTTGTTGGCGCGCTGCTGCAACTCGCCGAATGTCAGTGCGCTGTCACCGAACCGGACAGCGCTCGCGCCCGGACGGCGCTGTGCCTGGGAGGCGACGAGATCCACCAGGGTCACCGGCGGCACCGGAACACCGGGGGTGTTCCAGTCGTGCAGGACGAAGTCGCGTTCACCGGGGGCCAGCACGTCGATATCGCCCACGACCGCGCCGGCATCGGCCGCGATCGCGCGCAGGATCCGGCGGAAGCGGTCGATGAAATCGTTGACGGTGGCATCGTCGAACAGGTCGGTGGCGTAGGTGAACGCCGCCGAGATCCCCTGGGGCACACCGCGTTCGTCGACGGCCTCGGCCACAGTGAGCTGGAGATCGAATTTGGCCGGCTCGGAACCGAGTTCGACGCCCGATACCGCCAGCCCCGGCAGTTCCAGTGCGGTGCGGGGCGTGTTCTGGAAGGTGAGCATCACCTGGAAGACCGGATGGCGGCCGGTCGAGCGCACCGGGTCCAGAATCTCCACCAGGCGTTCGAACGGCACATCGGCATGTCCGAAGGCCGCCACATCGGTGGCCCGGGCCATCGCGAGCACCTGATCGAACGGCCGCGCGGGGTCGATCTCGGTGCGCAGCACCAGCGTATTGACGAACATGCCGATCAGTTCGTCCAGCGCCGCATCACCACGACCGGCCACCGGGGTACCGATGACGATGTCGCGGGTGCCCGACAACCGGGCCAGCAGTGCGGCGAAGGCGGCGTGCACGACCATGAACAGGGTCGAATTGTTCTCGTGCGCGATCCGGTTCAGCGACGCGTGCAGATGTGCGTCGAGATCGAACCCGATCGTCGCACCGGCGTTGGAGGCCACCGCGGGACGCGGGCGATCCGCCGTCAGCTCCAGCTGTTCCGGGATCGCCGCCAGCTGCCGGCGCCAGTACTCGATCTGCTGCGACAGTACCGATTCCGGATCGTCGTCGGCGCCGAGGGCTTCGCGCTGCCACAGCGTGTAATCGGCGTACTGGACCTCGAGCGGTGACCAATCGGGTGCCGCGCCACCGGCCCGCTGCAGATAGGCGGTCATCAGATCGCGGGTCAGCGGAGCCATGGAGAAACCATCGCCGGCGATGTGGTGCACCACGCAGATCAGCACATGCTCGGTCTCGCCGAGCCGGATCACCCGCAGCCGCACCGGCGGGGCGGAGGTGACATCGAAACCGCCGGAGACGGTTTCGACGACCAGCGCCGGGACCTCGGCCTCGGTCGCCGCCACGACCGGCATATCGGGGGTGGCCAGCGGATCGGAGATGTGCAGGATGCGCTGATAGCCCTCGCCGTCGAGTTCCGGGTAGACCGTGCGCAATACCTCGTGCCGGGCCGCCAGATCGCCGACCGCGGCCCGCAGGGCCACCGGATCGAGCTGTCCGGACAACCGCACCACGACGGGAATGTTGTTCACCGCACCGGCGGGGTCGAAGCGGTTGAGGAACCACATCCGTTGCTGCGCGTAGGACAGCGGAATCCGGTCCGGCCGCTCCATCGGCCGCAACCGTTCACCGGCACCGGCATGCCGCTCGACCTGTTCGGCGAGAGCTGCGACAGTGGAGGATTCGAACATCAACTGCACCGGCACTCGTACACCCAGCGCCGAGCCGATCCGGGCCGCGGCCTGCGCGGCGAGCAGCGAATTGCCGCCCAGTTCGAAGAAGTCGTCATCGGCGCCGACCCGGCCCGGCTGATCTTCCACACCCGGCACCAGCAGCGCCGCGAACACCTCGGCGACGATCTCCTCCACCGGGGTCGCGGGGGCGCGGAATTCGCGTGAGGCGAAACTCGGTTCGGGCAGTCGCGGCCGGTCCAGTTTGCCGATCGGGGTCAGCGGAATCTCGTCGAGCACCATGATCACGGCCGGGATCATGTACGCGGGCAGCGACTTCGCGAGGAATTCCTCGAGCTCGCCGGTATCGACGGTCGTGCCCGGACGCGGCAGCACATACGAGACCAGCGCGGTCGCGCCGGAGGGCAGTGCCTTGCCCAGCGTCGCCGCGAAGTCGATATCGGCGTGTGCGGTCAGCGCGTTGTCGATCTCGCCCAGTTCGATCCGGAAACCGCGCACCTTGACCTGGAAATCCGAGCGGCCCAGATATTCGATATTGCCGGATGCCGTGCGGCGCACCTGATCACCGGTGCGATACAGCCGCTGCCCGGCGGTCTCGGCGAACGGGCTCGCGACGAATCGTTCGGCGGTCAATCCCGGACGGTTCAGATATCCCTGTGCCAGTGCGGGACCCGACAGGTACAGCTCGCCCACCACACCTTCGGGCACCGGCCGCAATCGCGAATCCAGGACGAACGCACCGATTCCCGGCAGCGGACCACCGATCGTGATGGGCTCGCCCGGCACCAGCGGATCACCGACCGTCGCGACGATCGACGCCTCGGTCGGACCGTACTCGTTGCGGAATCGGCGACCGTCCCGCGCCCAGCGAGCCACCAGCTCCGGACCGAATCGATCACCGATGACGGCGACCATTTCCAGATCCGGCAGATCATCGGACTCCACCGACTCCAGTGCGCCGGGAGTGATGATCATGTGCGTAACTTCTTCGCGCCGCAGCAGATCCGCGAGTTCGAAACCACCGAACACCTCCGGTGGCGATACGACCAGGGTCGCCCCGGAGGAGAAGGTCAGCATCAACTCCAGTACCGAGACATCGAAACTCGGTGAACACACATGCATCACACGGGAATCGCCGTCCACATCCCAGAGCTCGCGTTCGGCCGCGACCAGACTGGCCAGACCCGCGTGTGTGACCACGACGCCCTTGGGACGTCCGGTGGACCCCGAGGTGTAGATGACATAGGCCGGATGCTGTTCGGCGGGCTGACGCAGTCGATCGGCATAGGAGATCGGATGTGACGGGTGGGCCGCGATCCGGTCTGCGACGACCGGATCGTCGAGTTCCAGCCAGTACACCGCAGTGCCGAGCCCGGACCGGTACTGCCCGGTGGTCAGGCCCAGGGCAGCACCCGAATCCGTGACGATGTGGTCGATGCGCTCGGGCGGATAGGTGGGATCGACCGGGACATAGGCCGCGCCGGTCTTGGCGATGGCCCACACCGACAGCACCGACTCGATCGATCGGCCGATACCGATGGCGACGACGTCACCGGCCCCGACACCACGCCCGATCAGTTCGCGTGCCAGCCGCGAGGAGGCCTCGTCGAGTTCGCGATAGGTGAGTTGCCGCTCCGGGCCGTCGGCCGGGGCCGACCGGATCGCCACGGAATCGGCGGCGGACTCCACCGCGGCGGTCAGCAGCTGTCCGAAAAGGGGGCTACCCGACCGGCGGCGACGACCTCCACGAGCGGAACGGCGGGCAGTATCCATTCGAGTGCATTCACCTCTCACGTCCAGCAGGACCGCACGGTCGAGCACCCCCCACGCGCGGTCCGGCAATCATATAAGGAGGGCGAGCACGACGGGGTGCGCCGGATCGAACTCGCAGACCCGCCGATGCTTCCCAGTGCTCATCGCTGCCGGGGGGTCCCGATGTTGCGCCTGGAGGCGTCTTCAGTGGCCCTCGTCACAGGATGTCACAGCCAGCCACGCCGAATCGCCTGCACACCCGCCTGGAAGCGAGTGCTGGCTCCGAGCCGCTCGAGCAGGCTCGCGGTCCGGCGCACCACGGTGCGCCGCGACATACCGAGCCGGCGGGCGATGGTGTCGTCGGTGGCGCCCAGCCCCATGAGGGTCAGGATGGCGCGATCGCGTTCGTCCAGCGGCTGGCCGGGGTTGACCGAGATGGGTGCGGCCAGCGACCACAGCACCTCGAAGGTGTGCACGACCAGGTCGAGGGTCGGGCTGGCGGCGATGCGCAAACCCATCGGATCACCGCGGCGCTCATCGTGATGCAGCATCAGCGCCGCGCGCTCACCATCGGCGATGATCACCTTCACCGGCGGATCGGGCAGAGTTCGCGCCTGCGCCCCGGCACTGTTGGCCGACAGGGCGTAGCGCAGCCGGTCCGGGTCCTGATAGATCGTGTCGTGATAGAGGGTCTGATACCGCACACCCGCCGACATCCGGGCCGAGCGCAGTTCGAACAGCCGCTCGGCACGCTCACCGTCGCAGAGATAGGGGCCGCGATCGATCATCCGGACCCGGGTGCGGGCCGCGCGCTGTAGATCCTCGAACTCGGCGATCACCTCGCGGGCCTCATACATCGGCACCACGGTGCCGTCCCCGCGTTCGGTGCGCCGCACCGAACGGAACGTCTCACCGAGCCGGGCCGCCGCCGCGTGCATGCGCGCGGTGTCGACCTGGCGCCGCCGAGATTCGGCCTCCGACAACGCCTCCGGCGCGTGCGCGTCCCAGCGGACCACCGATCCCGCGTCGATGCGGACCACGGCCTGCATATCGCTGAGCGACTCCAGTGCGGCGGCGACGGCGTCGCGGGAGCACTCCAGGTACTGGGCGAGTTCGGACACACTCGAGCGCGGGTGCTGCACCAGTGCCGTATAGGTGCGGCCCTTCAGGGATCCGGAGTCGAACAAGTCGTATAAACCAGTCAATGCGTCATCCCCCCGCGGCCGGACGAGCCGGGCCGCCGGCGACGGTGCGGGGGCTATTCGCCCGCTCCCCACGACTGCTGCGACAGGACAACGCCCTTGCTCGCCAGATACGGGGCCGGATCGATCTTGACGTTATTGGGATCCCAGATCTCCAGATGCAGATGCGGACCGGTGGAATTGCCGCGGTTACCGACCGTGGCGATCACGTCACCGGCGTTCACACGCTGGCCGACGTGGGTCAGAATGTCGTTGACGTGGCCGTAGACCGCGGTGGTGCCGTCGTCCTGCTTGACCCGGACCCACAGTCCGAAGCCCGAGGCGGGACCGGCGTCGATGACCGTGCCGTTCTCCACCGAATGGATCGGCGTACCGATCGCGTCGGCGAAGTCCACGCCGTAATGCATGGCACCCCAGCGGGATCCGAAACCGGAGCTCACCACACCCGCGACCGGGCGCACAGCCTGGCCCGGATTGAGCTGCTGCTGAATACCCTTGAGCACATCCTCGGCCTGCGACAGCGGACCCGCCACCTCGGGCGGCAGATTCTTCAGGCCGAACGGTGCGGGCGCGGGGGCCGCGATCGGCTGGGCCTGCGGCGCCGCCGGGGTCTCGGCCGGTGCGGGCGCGGGCTCGGACTGCTGCTCCGCCTCGTGCACGGGCTCGGCGGCCGACTTCAGCGCGACCGGGTCGGGCGCGGTGTTGTTACCGCCGGGCAGCAGGGGTGCGGCATGCGCGAGCTGGGTGGCGGTGCCGATCAGGGCGCCGGTGGCCACGGCCGCGCTGGCCGCCAGTTTCATCCGGTCCGCGGTACGCGGCTGGGCACGATGGCGAGTGTGCCGCGCGCCGCCGCCGTCACCGTCGGAGATATCACCGAGTAGGTCCTGAACGGATACGGAACTGGATGTCTCACGGTGCTGCGGCAAGGGTCGTCCTAGCGTCGATCAACTCGGTGGCGAGCCTTCTCGAGACCATCGGCCCTTCGGAATCCACGGATTCGCGAAACCTGACTTTCGGTAACGATTCGGCATCTGTTGTGACGGAAACTGTACTCCGTCGTGACCTTTTCGCAACCTCCGCAGTCGAATTCGCAGGTAAAGGCCACTTCACCGAATGAGCGGCGCCCGTTACCTCCAGGTCGGCCACAGTTCAGACTGTGAGAGTGATCATCGACGAGCTGCGCACCCCGATCGTGCTGGCACCGATGGCCGGCGGGCCGTCCACCCCCGAGCTCGCGGCGGCGGTGAGCGATACCGGCGGACTCGGATTCCTGGCCGCCGGATATCTCGGCGCCACCGACACCGGCGACCGGATCGCGTCACTGCGCCAACTGACCCGCGCGCCCTTCGGCGTCAATCTCTTCGTCGCGGGTGTGCCGACCCCACCCGAACAGTTCGCGAACTATCTCGAACACCTCGGCCGCACCTTCCCGCTCGGCGAGGCCCGGTTCGACACCGATGCCTGGGACGAGAAGCTGGATCTGCTCACCTCGGATCCGGTCGCGGTCGTGTCGTGCACCTTCGGCTGCCCCTCGGAATCGGAGATCGCCCGCCTGCACGCGGCCGGATCCGAGGTCTGGGTGACGGTCACCTCGGTGACCGAGGCCCGGATCGCGGTCGAGGCGGGAGCGGATGTACTCATCGCCCAGGGCGCGGAGGCCGGTGGGCATCGTGGCGGCTTCACCGACCAGCCCGAGGAGGACGACACCGACCCCCTCACCACGCTCGCGCTGGTGCAGTTGCTGCGCTCGGCGGTGGACACACCCATCGCCGCCGCCGGCGGTATCGCGACCGGCGCGGGTATCGCCGCGGTGCTGGCGGCGGGCGCCTCGGCGGCACAGCTCGGCACGGCCTTCCTGCGTTGCCCCGAGGCGGGTACCTCGGCACTGCACCGCGATGCCTTGGAGATCGATACCCCGACCATGCTGACCCGGGCATTCAGTGGCCGCCGGGCCCGCGGCCTGCAGAACCGATTCATCCTGGACAACCCCGGCGCACCCGCGGCCTACCCCGAAATCCATTACGCCACCGGCCCGTTGCGGGCGCGGGCACGCGCCGACGGCAACGCCGACGCGGTGAACCTCTGGGCAGGTCAGGCCCATGCTCTGACCGCCGAGACGCCGGCCGCCGACCTGGTGCGCGCACTCTCGGAGGAAACGAAAGCCGCACTGCAATCGGCACTTTCGCGGACAATCCAGTCTTGTTGACAATGTTTTTCGTTTAGACTCGAGGAGCATCACCCGTCATCCGACTCCTATCCCTCGAGGAGAGCGTTATGTCATTGGATGTCCCAGACGCATTGCTCGAACGCGCAGAACGCGGTCCGGTCACCGACGAGGAATTCGTCGAATGTGTCCGCACCTCCCTGCCCTACGCCTACGAGGTCGTCAGCCGCGTGGCCGACGACTTGCGTTCCGGCACAGCCGAATACGCGGACAATCGGGTTCCGCCGCCGGACGAGGCGGCCCGTGGCCAGCTGTTGCGCGCCATGGCATCGGATTCCATTCGCGGCAGCCTGGAGCGGCATTTCGGGATCAAGATCGCGTTCCAGAACTGCCATCGAGTGGCGGCGTTCCCGTTGTCGGCCGTCGGTGGTGATACCTACTCCACCTTCATCTCCACCCGCGCACAACTGCTCAACCAGAGCCCGGAACTGCGTAACTGCTGAGGTTTTCCGGCGCCGGCTACAGCTCGCGTAGCCGGCGCTTGAGCACCTTTCCGGTGGGGTTGCGCGGCAGCTCGTCCAGGAAGACGATTTCGCGCGGAACCTTGTAGCGCGCGAGATTCGATTTCACGTGCTCTCGCAGCGCTTCCGCCTCGATCGGCGCCACGGATTCCGCGGAGCCGGAGACTCCGGGAGCTCCCGAATCGGGATCCGCTCCGATCGTTCGCACTCCGACGCTGTCGCCGGAATCGGTGGCGCGCACCACGAATGCGACCAGGCGCGCACCGTATTCGTGATCGGGGACCCCGATCACCGCGGCCTCCCGCACGGCCGGATGCGCGTTCAGCAGCTCCTCGACCTCCGCCGGGAAGACGTTCTCGCCGCCGGAGACGATCATGTCGTCGTCGCGGCCGTCGATGAAAAGCCTTCCGGCCGAATCGAAATGACCGATATCACCGGTCGACAGCAGCCCGTCGGTCTCCTCCTTACCGCCACCGCCGGTGTATCCGTCGAAGGGCATCGCATTGCGTACGAAGATACGCCCGCCGGCCCCGTGCGGCACCTCCACGCCGCGCTCGTCGAAGATCTTCACCACCGCGCCGATCACCGGCGACCCCACACAACCCGGTTCTGCCGCCAGATCCCGCGGGGTGGCGATGGTGGCGTAGGCGACCTCGGTCGAGCCGTACAGGTTGTAGACCACCGGCCCGAAGGCCGCGGTCACCTTGCGGCACAGGTCGGCCCCCAGCTGGGAACCCGCGACGAAGACGATGCGCAGCGCCGACAGATCCCGCCCGGCCGCCGGGGTGGGGCCCGCTTCGACCATGCGCGCCAGCATCACCGGCACCGCGATCAGCGCCGTCGCCCGATGCTCGGCCATGCTGTCGATAACCCGCTGCGGATCGAACTTCCGCCGGATCACCAGGGTAGATCCGAATCCGATGGCCAGCAACGACATCGCGAAACCGAGCGTATGGAACAGCGGCGCGGGACATTCGGTGACCTCGCGCGTGCGGAACGGGACCTTGCTCAGAATCGCGCCCAGCGGTTCCAGTGACCGCGGTTCCGAACGCGGCGCGCCCTTGGGTGTCCCGGTGGTCCCACTGGTCAGCAGGATGATCTTGGCACCGGATCGCGAGAGCGGCGGTGCGGCAGGCGATCCCGCGATGATCAGCGATTCCAGGCTGCTGTTGTGCGGGGTGTCCGACCAGGCCCGATAGGCGCCGCGGCGCGGGCTCAGATCGCCGAGAAGGGTCTCGTACTCCTCGTCGTAGACCAGCAGATCGGCGCCTTCGCGGAGAGCCACGTCACGCAGTTGCGGTCCCGAGAAGTCGGTGTTCAGCAGGATGATCCGGGCACCGCATTTGGCGGCGGCGAAGACCGCGTCGAGCAGTCCACGATGGTTGCGGGCCAGGATCGCCACGCCCTCACCGGTGCGCAGACCGCGTTTGCGCCATTCGTTGGCCAGCCGATTGGAGCGGTCGTCGAGTTCGCGATAGCTCAGGCTACCGCGCTCGTCGACGACCGCGGCTCGATCGCCGTACCGCGCGGCCGCCAATCGCAGCAGTGCGGGCAGCGCGCCGTGGCGCAGCAGCGCCTCACCCGCCGACAGCAGGTTGCACGGCGATTCGATCCCGACGAGACCACTGCCCACACAGAACCGCAGATACTCCAGCTCGGTCAGGACCCGAGCGCCGGCAGCCCGCAGCAGATTCACCGTCATGACTCGAATCTCCCTGCCGTACCGTCCGTCCGTTCCCGGGTAACCGTACGTCCGCCCCGGCGCGGCGCGCGCTACTTTCCGTGTGCGCGCAGCTGATAGAGGCCGCGAGTCTCGGCCACCACGACGCCGTCGGCGTCGGTGACCGTCGCCTCGAGGGTGAAATCGGCCTTTCCGTTGGCCTCGGCGTCGGTGACGATCCGCGCGATCTCCTCCTCCGGCAGCGAAGCCTGCGCGCGCACATCGGTTTTCGCGGGCTTGCGGAAGAAGATCTGCAGATCCTTCACCAGCGGGAAGTACTTGGCGTTGTCGAAGGTCGCGATCGGGATGGCGCCACCCAGAATCTCGGCGACCGTGAACAGCACACCGGCGTACATGACACCGAAGTGGTTGCCATTACCCTCGATCGGAACGGTCGTGGCCGCGAAACCGGGCCGGACCTCCAGGGCCTGCACGCCCATCTTGTGCGCGATCGGGATGGTGAATTCCAGCGCGCCGTTCACCATGTCCGTGAACGCGGGAGCTTCGCTGTTCGCCTCGGTCATCGCCATACCTTTCCTGCCCGGAACCGGTACCCAGCGGGTACTCGGCCTCAGCCTACGACAGGTTGTTGACATCACGTCAACAGGCTCCCGATCCGGAGAAGCACATCAATCCGGGGTCCGCACGACCGATTCCGGCCACAGGTGAAGAAGGCGGCGCCCCGGCCGGATTCGCGGGGCGCCGCCTCGGCTCACAGCGTGGTGACGTTCAACTCGCCGTCGGCGTAGCGCGCCCGCAGCCGCTTCTTGTCGAATTTGCCCACACTGGTCTTGGGCACCTCGTCGATGAAGGTCCAGCGCTCGGGCAGCTGCCACTTGGCGAATTTGTCGGCGAGGAAGTCGCGCAGTTCCGCCGCTTCGGCGCTGACCCCCTCCTTGAGCACGATCGCCACCAACGGCCGCTCATCCCATTTCTCGTCCGGCACGCCGATGACCGAGGCCTCCGCGACCGCGGGATGCCCCATGACGGCGTTCTCCAGATCGACCGAGGAGATCCACTCACCACCGGATTTGATGACGTCCTTGGTCCGGTCGACCAGCGTCAGATAGCCGTCCGGGGTGATCTTGCCGACGTCGCCGGTGCGAAGCCAGCCGTCGTCGAACTTGTCGGGATCGACCGAGGCACCCTCGGGTGAGTAGTAGGCCCCGGTGATCCACGGCCCCCGCACCTCGAGTTCACCCACGGCCTCGCCGTCGTTCGGCACCACCGAACCGTCGTCGTCGACCAGCCGGGCCTGCACCAGGGCGGGGAACCGGCCCTGGGTGTAGCGATACTCCCATTCCTCCTCGCCCGAGACGCCCCTCGGCGGATGGGCGACGCTGCCCAGCGGAGAGGTCTCGGTCATACCCCACGCGTGCAGCAGCCGCACCCCATGCCGGTCCTGGAAGGCACGCATCATCGCCGGCGGCAGGGCCGAGCCACCCACAACCACCTCGCGCAGATGTGAGATGTCCTGCGGCTGGGCGTCGAGCTGAGCCAGAACGCCGCCCCAGATTGTCGGCACCGCGGCGGCGAAGGTGGGTTTCACCTCGGCCATCATCGCCAGCAGCGGGGCGGGCTGCAGGAATCGGTCCGGCATGAGCACGCTCGCGCCCGACAGCATGGCCGCGTACGGCAAACCCCAGGCATTGGCATGGAACAGCGGCACGATGGCCAGCACCAGGTCGTCCGAGGTGAACCCCATACTGGCATTGGTGAGCACCTGCATGGCATGCAGCACGTTGGAGCGGTGTGAGTAGACCACACCCTTGGGATCGCCGGTGGTGCCGGATGTGTAGCACATACCCGCGGCGGAATGTTCGTCGACAATCGGGAAGTCGTAGGTATCCGGTTGCGCCGCAAGCAGTTCGGTATACGAGTGCACCTGCACACCGGCCGGTGCCGCGAGTTCCGCGGGATCACCGTTGGCGACGATGACGTGGCGCACGGTCGTCAGGGTCGGCAGATAGTTCGCGAACATCGGTACCAGCGAACCGTCGACGATCACCACCTGATCCTCGGCGTGATTGGCCACATAGGTGACCTGCTCGGGGAACAGCCGCAGATTGAGCGCGTGCAGTACCGCACCCATCGCGGGAATGGCGGCGTAGGCCACCATGTGCTCGTTGTTGTTCCACATGAAGGTGGCGACCCGGTCGCCCACCTCGATTCCCAGCCCACGCAGCGCGTTCGCCAGCCGCGCCGATTCCGCGCCCAACTCCCGGTAGGTCATGGTGCGGACCCCGTCGCCGGTCCACGTCGACACCGTGGCATCGCCATGGAACGTCGACGCGTAGCGCAGCAGCGTAGCCAGCGACAGTTGATCGTCCTGCATCGTGCTCAACATCGGTACCCGTACTCCTCACCGTGAACGGCGTCACATCTGCCGCGAGAATAGCCGAAACAGTACTCGGCGGTAACAGTGCGGGCGCCCCGAAGCGCATGGCCGGAAATGTTGACTCATTGGCCGCTGATCTCTCGGCGACAGTGTGCCCGCGCTCTACGCTTCGACCATGACGCCCACGCCATCCATCCTGATCATCGGCGCCGGATTCGCCGGCCTCGGCATGGCGCTGGAGTTGCAGCGCGCCGGTATCGACGACTTCACCATCGTCGAGAAGGCCGCCGACCTCGGCGGAGTGTGGCGCGAGAACACCTATCCCAACGCGGCCTGCGATGTGCCGTCACCGCTGTACTCGTGGTCGTTCGAGCCGAAATCCGATTGGCCGCGCCGATTTTCGCAGCAACGCGATATCCACGGCTATATGCGATCGGTCGCGGAGAAATACAATCTGCCGAGCAAGATCCGGTTCGGGGTCGAGGTCACCGACGCGGAATTCGATACCGCCCAGGGCATATGGCGGGTCCGCACGGCCGACGGGCAGACCCTCACCGCCGATCTGCTGATTCCGGCGGTGGGCCAGCTGTCCCGGCCGGCCATGCCCAATCTGCCGGGCATCGACACCTTCACCGGTCCCGCATTCCATTCCGCCGAATGGGATCACGATGTCGATCTCACCGGTAAGCGGGTGGCCTGTATCGGCACGGGAGCCAGTGCGATCCAATACATTCCGGCCATCCAGCCGACGGTCGGGCATCTGACACTGTTCCAGCGCTCGGCCGCGTGGGTGCTGCCGAAATTCGACACCGAGTACACCCACCTGCACCACACCCTGTTCAAGTACTTCGCGCCCAGCCGCTGGGCCGAACGCTTCGCCATCTGGACCTTCTTCGAGGTGATGGCGCTGGCGCTGACCGATGTGCCGTGGATCAAGGGCCCGGTGATCTCGATCGCCGACAAACACCGCGCCTCGGCGATATCCGATCCGGAACTCCTCGCCAAACTGACCCCCGACTACGCGGCGGGCTGCAAGCGCGGATTGTTCTCCAACGAGTATTTCCCCGCCCTGGCGCAGTCCAATGTGAGCGTGGAGACCACCGCCATCGAGGCGGTCACCGCGAACGGAATCCGCACCGCCGACGGTGTGGAGCACGAGGTCGACGTGATCGTCTACGGCACCGGATTCAAGGGCACCGAATTCCTGGCGCCGATGAACATCTACGGACTCGGCGGGCGCAAACTGTCCGACGAATGGGCGGCCGAGGGTGCGCGCGCCTATCTCGGGATGTCGGTTCCGGGATTCCCGAACCTGTTCATGATGTACGGCCCCAACACGAATGTGGGCTCCGGCTCGATCATCTACATGCTGGAATCACAGGCCCGCTACATCCGGCAGGTCGTGGATTACCTGACCGCCAAGCCCGGGCACTTCCTCGCCGCACAGCCGGCCGCCGAGCAGTCCTGGGACGACTGGTTGCAGAAGCGCTTGGTGAAGACCCCGTGGAACTTCTGCTCCAGCTGGTACCGCAACGCCTCCGGCCGCATCACCAACAACTGGCCCGGTGCGACCGCGCTGTTCCGCTGGAAGACGAAGCGTTTCGAGCCGAGCGAGTACGCCGAAGGGGTCGCCGCGAAGGTCTGATCACAGCGTGACGGTGGTGAATACCCTCGCCAGGCTGTCCTGCCGGTAGAAACCGTCCCGCGGGGTATCGGCGATACCGGCATCTCCCAGCCAGACGTTGTCGCCGAGGCGCACGCTCAGCGGTCCGGGCGCGACGGTCAGTTCCACCTCGACGCCGTCGGCCGGAGGCGCGTAGAAGATGAACCCACGCGGGGGCGTCGGCCTGATGTCGCGACCGGCCACGCGCAGGCTCGCGACGACGCCCTCGTAGCGCAACTCGAGCGACTGCGCCGCACGGGTGCTGCGCAGTCGCACCCGCAGAACGCGCCGCTCCGATTCGATCCGATCGGACAGTACATCCACGGTGGGCGCCGACCATTGCGCCACCGGCGCCGGACCACTGGCCAAGGCACCCGGTACGACTCCCGCGAAGGCTCCGCCCGGCGTTGCCGACGACACGAAACCCTGGGTCCACCGGTTCGGCTCGGCCGGAGAGATCCACTGTGCCACATGATGGTCCGCGTCCAGCGCGTAGCTCAGCCGCACGGTCATCGGATGCCGATCATCGAACCGGTCGACCGCCAGACCCACCGCGGCAAGCACCACCGCGAGGACCACCGCCGTCGCCGGGACGAGCACACCACGCCGGCGCGGCCACGCGTGAGTGAGCGTCAGGGTGAACAGCAAACCCAGCACTCCGACCAGCGGTGCGGTGAGCAGATACGCGTTGGCCAGCCCGGTTTGCAGCGCCGGATAGGCAGTACCGCCCAGCAATACCGCCGCCGGCACGAGGAACAGGGTCAGCACCGGCAGCTGCCACCGAACCGGGACCGCGAAGGACAGGGCCACCCCGGCCACCGCGGCGAAGGCGGCCACCACCACCAGAATGGCGCCGACCGGCGTGAGCACGGTGAGAACCGCTCCGACAGCGGTTACCGCGACCAGCGCCCCGGCCGCCGTCGCCGAGGGGCCGAACCACCTGCGCGACAACGCGTACCAGGCCGCGAGTATCGCGACACACACCACGAGGACGGCGGCGGCGTACCAGTGCGGCCGGTACGGGTCGACGAACAGACCGCGGTATTCGGGCCGGATCAGCGTGATCGCCTTCCACCCGCCGTATACCGCGCCCATCGCGATCGGAACCGACAGCACCGCGGTCGCCGCGGCACCGACGACGCGGCCGATCGTCGCCTCTCCGGTGCGGCGCATCCGCCACACCACCCAGCCCGCGATCACGACGGTCGCGACCGCCAGGACGATCATCAGCCACCACGGCAGCACCAGCAGCACTCCGAACGGCAAGGCGGTGTAGGCACTGTCGCGGTCACCGGCCTCGGCACGCAGATCGCGGGCGGCGAAATCGCGCACCGAGGCAAGGGTGTTGTCACCGAATTGCTGAACGGTGGCGGGATCGACATGATCCGGATCATCGAAGGGGTTGTGGTAGTAGGCATTCCGTCCGGCGAAGGCCCAGTCCAGCACCCGCATTCCGCCCGGGTCCAGAGCGGCGAAATCGGTGGTGCTGCTGGTCTGGTCACCGGCCAGCGCGGTCGACAGCGAATCGGTGTTCGGATGCGGAACAGTGGCCACCGTGCGGATCAGCGCGCCGTCGGGATGGCTGATCCGCCACAACAGCGGCGGACCTCCGGCGCCCCGGGCCTCGTGGTTGATCACCACGCCACCACGCGGATCGGCGGCACCGGATGCGGCGAACGCCTCGGCGCCCAGCAGACCGGTCTCCTCACCGTCGGTCAGCAACACCACCACATCGTTGCGCGGGCGTACACCACTGGACCGCAGTGCGCGAACCGTCTCCAGAATCGTCGCGACACCGACGCCGTCGTCATTCGCTCCCGGCGCGGGCGGAACCGAATCATAGTGCGCGACAAGATAAAGAGTCCCGGTCGCGGCGCTCCCGGGCCACCGGGCGACGATATTGCCGACGGCGCCCAGTATCCCCACATCCCGGCGCGGATCCACCGGGTACCGGCCGATGCCGTATCGGATATCGGTGTCCAGACCCAACTCTCGCAGCTGCGCCGCGAGATGATCACGCACCCGATCATGTTCGGCGGTGCCCACCGGATGCGGTCGCGCCGCGATCGCGCGGACGGTGCCGAACGCCCGTTCCGCACTGAACTCGCTCGCGGGCGCCGCGGCATCGCGATATCCGTGCGGTTGTTGTTCCCACGCGGTGACGACAGCCACCACGAGCAGCAGAACGAATGCGAGCACCCCGGACAGTCGGCTCCCCATGCACCGATGGTACCGGCGGGCAAATCACCGAAATCGGATGCGGAACAGGTCGACCGCAGACCGACCTGGCCGGACCCGAGGACCAGGCGCGAACCTGGAAGCTGCTGGGCGAGATCACCGCCCAGGTCAGTCGCGCGGGCGGGCGATGATGATCGGACACTCGACGCTGTGCATGAGGGCCTGGCTGGTGGACCCGAGTGTCATGCCGGGAAATCCGCCCTTGCCGTGGCTGCCGACCACGACCAGTTGCGCATTGGCGGATTCGGCGAGGATCCGCCGGACCGGACGGTCCTCGACCACGATTCGGCGCACCGTGAACGGCTCGTCCGGGTCCTCGTGCACGGCGAGTGCGGCATCGATCAGCCGAGTGCCCTCCTCCTGCAGGGCCGCCGGGGAGGGATAGTCACCGAAACGCTGCCAGGTGTGCACAACCGTCAGATCGGCGCCGCGCCGCCGGGCCTCGGCGATTGCCATCGCGAGAGCGTCCGCGCTGCAAGGGGAATCGTCGTAGCCGACCAGGATCGGACGCTCGGAACCGAGCATCGGATCGGTCGGTACCACCGCGACCGGGCCCCGCGCGTGCCGCACCAGAGCGGTGCTGACCGAACCGAGCAGACTGCGCTGATACGCCCCCAGCCCCCGGGCACCCACCACGAGCAGCCGGGCGTGACCGGCGTAATCGAGCAGGGCGGGGATGATGGGCGCGTCGACGACGGTGGTCGTCACCTCGACTGCGGGCGCGGTTTCGGCGGCAACCCGGACGGCGGCGGCCACGGCGTGCCGCGCCTCGTCGCTCAGCCGCGAGTGATGGTCGAGCGCGGCGTCCTCCTCGGCACGATCGCCGGGCAGCGGCGGCACCGCGGAGATCACCTCGAGTGGAACCTTGTGCAGCGCCGCGTCATTCGCGGCCCAGCGCACGGCCTGCACCGCATCGTCGGAACTGTCGACTCCCACCACCACGGGCGCCTTGGTAGCCATACGACAGGTCCCACCTTCCTCAGCTGCGGATCACGAGCGGCACATCGGGCGAAGACGCCCCCACCCTACCGGCCGGGATGCGGCTCAGCTAACGATCGGATATCCCGATACGGGGATATCGGAACGCAATTGCCCGCTGGGAGCCTTGACCGGCGAGTGCACGGTCGCGCCGGCCGATAACTGCGATACTGGGGCAGCACCCGACGAAATCATCGCTCTGGGAGGCATCCATGCAGAACACGCCCGCCCGCTCGACCGTCGTCGCCGCATTGCAGCTGGCCGCCCGCGCACCGTCCGTGCACAACACTCAGCCGTGGCACTGGGATTTCGACGGCACGCGCCTACAACTGAGCGCCGATTCCGAACGGCAGTTGAGGGTGGCCGATCCCAGCGGCCGTCAGGAGGTGATCAGTTGCGGTGCGATGTTGCATCATTCGCGCATCGCCTTCGCCGCGCAGGGATATCCGATCACAGTCCACTACGAACCCGAAGAAAGCCGTCACGACCTGCTCGCCGTCGCCGAATTCTCGCCGCCCCGGCCGCCGTCGGATCGCGAGCGAGCCCTGGCCGCCGCCATCCGCGCACGCCGCAGCGACCGGCTGCCGATGGGGGCGCCGGACCGCCCGGAGCTGATCGACCAGCTTCGCGAGGTAGTCACCGATAGCCGGGTCCGGCTGGACGCGATCGCAGACGAGGTGCGCCCCCGGCTGGCCGCCGCCTCGCAGCAAACCGCGGCCCTGCATCAATACGACACCCCCTACCAGTCCGAACTACGCTGGTGGACAGGACAATTCGATCTCGCCGAGGGAATCCCACCGGCCGCGCTCGCCACCGCCCGCGAGGCGGCGCTGGTCGATGTGGGGCGCGATTTCCCCGTCCCGCCCGGCGCACCACATCGCGCCGAGGCTCCCGACCGCGCCGCCCTGGCCGCCGTGAGCACCGCCGCCAACTCCGGACCCGACTGGCTGGCCGCCGGTGAAGCCCTCTCCGTCACCCTGTTATCCGCCACCGCCGCCGGCCTGGCCACCTGCCCCCTCACCCACGTCACCGAAATCCCCGCCGCCCTCCGCGCCATCGGCGCCCTGCTCCCCGACCCGACCCGCATACCGCAGGTTCTGATCCGCGTGGGGACGGCGCCGCACGACTATGTGGCGCCACCGACACCGCGCCGCGGAGCGTACGACTTCCTGACGTTCACCGACCGGTGAGAGACGCTTCGACCCCGCTGTGTCGCGAATCCGGGTGGGGCAACGTTCACAGTGCCAGAGCACCCAGCACCGAGCATCTGAACATGCTCACCGGGGGCCACCTCGGCGTAGATCTCGTCGAGGTCGGTGACGCACTGTTCGCCGTGCTCGATCGAAGCCGGCCCGGGGTTATCGAACGATACGGATTCCGCCGTTGTTCCACTACTCACCCTCTCGACATACTGCGGATATGACACAAACAACCATCCCGGCCCACTCTCGGAAGGAGGGCGGACCGTTGCGTACTGTCCAAACGCTCACCCTGCTCGTCGCCGTTGTCAGCACCGGACTGATGGCCGGTCTGTTCACCGCCTTCACCTATTCGGTCATGCCGGGCCTGCACCGCTCTTCCGATCGCACATTCGTCGAGGCGATGCAGCACATCAACACCGCAATTCTCAACCCCGCCTTCATTATTCCGTTCATGGGGTCGATTCCAGTGTTGATTCTCGCCACGACGCTGGCCTGGCGTGGCACCGGCCGTAGTGTGCTGATCTGGATCGTCGCAGCGACCGTGCTGTATCTGATCGCGTTCATCGTCACCAGCGGGGTGAACGTTCCGCTGAACGACACACTCGCCGCGGCGGGTGACCCCACGGATCCGGCAGCGGTACGCGCGGATTTCGAATCGCCCTGGGTTGCCTGGAATATCGTCCGGGCAGTTCTGCACACCGCCGCGTTCGCCTGCCTCGCCTGGGCTCTGATGGGCTTCGGCAGTGAACGGGCCGGGCTCACCGCCGATCGGCACGACCTCGGCGGACCCGGCACCGGCCATCCGGCTTTGTCCCAGCCCCAGCCCCAGCCCTGGGCTCGGACACCTCATCCGTACAACACCGGAGGTGCGGTGCCCGGTCATCTCACCGGCCACCGATGAGATGACCGGTACGGACGCGGTCGCGAGGTCACGACCACGGCGAATGCCGCATATTTCGCACGATGCGGGTCGCCGGGCCCACGCACGCTAAACTGGCCCACGGCCAGTCGCCTCACAGGCGAGACCGCCCTCGTAGCTCAGGGGATAGAGCACCGCTCTCCTAAAGCGGGTGTCGCAGGTTCGAATCCTGCCGAGGGCACATCGAACATGGGAACGCTAGGAGCAGACCGACAGCTGGCGGTCGTGACCTCCATGCACGACCTGATGGTCACGACACGACCGGTTTCGCCCTGATCAACCGCCGCGATCTGCGCATCGAGAAATTCCAGCAGATCCTCGCACCACGCAACGGCGCTGTCCAGGAAGTCGCGGGTGCCCTCATCCGACCCGGTGATCTCCCGGCGCCACACGTCTTCGGAGAACATCAGAAGATGGTCGAGCACCAACTCCTCCCCACTTCGAGCACATCGCTCAATGTTGGGCGGTGACGGCGAAGTGTTGTCGGTAGGTGTTGGGGGTGGTGGCGAGGTGCCGGGAGATGACTCGGTGGAGTGTCTCGCCGTGCTTGTAGCCAACGGCGCGAGCGATGGCGTGAATGGTCAGGTCGGAGGTCTCCAGCAGCCTGCGTGCCGCCTCGACTCGCAGGTGCTCCACAAAAGCCGCTGGTGTGCAGCCGGTTTCGGTTCGGAAAGTGCGGGCAAAGGTGCGGTCGCTCATGCCTGCGCGTCGCGCGAGGGCCGAGACGCCGAGGTCGTGGTGAAGGTTATCGGGCAGCCATTGTTGGATGGCGCGAATAGCTGGGGTGCGTGCGGGCTGGGCGCGCAACTGGGCGCTGAATTGTGCTTGCCCGCCAGGGCGTCTGGTGAATACGACGAAGAAGCGCGCTATGAGCTGGGCGACCTCGGCCCCGCAGTCTCCTTCGACCAGCGCCAGGGCGAGGTCGATGCCTGCCGTGCCACCTGCCGAGGTCCATCGGTTGCGGTCGTGGACGTAGATCCGGTCGGGCTCGACAGTCACGCGCGGATACCGTTGGGCCAGTAGGTCGCACGAGCCCCAGTGGGTCGTGGCGCGATATCCGTCGAGTAGGCCTGCCGCAGCCAGGAGCAGGGCGCCGGCGCAGACCGAGGTCACCCTACGCGCGCGCCGAGCAATTTTAGGCAGCGCGCGAGGGACTTCCGCCGAGGTAGCCGGGGCAAACGCGCCGAATCCTCCGACCACGATCATCGTGTCGATCGGATCGTCCCGGTCGGCGAGCGCATGCAGCGAGTCGTCGGCCGTTACCTGGATGCCGCCTGCGGCGCGGACTGGATGCCCATGTGGCGACACCGTCACCAGCCGATAGAAGGGTTTGTTGAGAACATTGTTGGCCATGGCCAACACATCGATCGGCCCGGCCAACTCGATCAACTGGAAGTCGTCGTAGAGCACGAAGACGACGGTCCGTGCTGGTGAGGTGGGCGGTGTACTCACCGGTCCATCATTGCCGCAATCGCGCGTGACCGCTACAGCCAGATTCTGACTGAGGCGGTCACGCGGTCGCAGGAGTGCATGGCACGACTGCGGGATCATCGGTCAGCCAACCTACCGTAGCTGAACATGTCGAGCGTGTTCCGCGAGGAACGGCACGATCAAGTCGGCGACCTGAGCGCCGAACTGGGAGTGCGGGTAGTGGCCGCCATGCTCCACCATCACGACGCGCCCGAGCCCAGCGGGCATCGTCGCCACGATGGCCTCCCCTTCGGCGCGAGGATCGACGAAGTCAGGTTCTGCTGCGCCCATAATGATCAGCGCCGGGCACTGGACGTTGGCCAGTTGATCGTGTGCGTCGGCCGGTGTGGTCGCCCCTGTCTTCATGAATTCGGCCATCCGGCCGGGCTGATGCAACGAGGTGAACACCTGCTCCAGGTACTGCTCGAAGTCGTCGGGCTTGATCGGGTATGCCACGTTCAGGTAGCTGCGCCACGCGCGGTAGCTGTGCAGTGACATCGTTGTGGCTATCCGCACCATGCCACGGCGGTAGCGGCCAACCGTGACCAACGCGCTCGCGTTCAGGCTCTGCCGCAACGTAAATGGGTTGATTTCAACGATCCCCGACACCAACTCAGGTGCCGTGGCCGCGGCGATCGTGGCAGCCCCACCGGACAGCGAGTGTCCGACGATCACTGCGGGGCCACCGAAATGCCGGATGACATCGAGCAGGTCATTGGCAACGTCGGTGCGGCTGATGGCCGGTTTCCCGACCACCGAGGGCCAGTTCATGCTGGACTCGCCGTGCCCGCGCATATCGGTGTTCACCACGCGATATCCAGCGGCCGCCAGTCGCGGCGCGACATCGCGATAGTCCTGGCGCAGCGTGCCCATACCGTGCGACAACACCACCAGCGGTCCTTCGCCGATTACGTCGCACGCGATGTGCCCATTTTCTAGTGCTATCAACTCGGTCATCGATCCCACCTTCCCTGTTGTTCGATCCGGGACTGCTCGAATTGAACGCTGGTCTGGGGATCATGTCGGTACCGTTGGCAGCTCCAGTCAGATTCTCGGCAGAGACAGCTAAGTGTGCCTACCAGCCGTCGCGAGGGAGCCGGCGCGACCTTACCGATTAGGATCTCAATGTGACGATCAATGAGGACCTGGTCGACGCAGTTGTGGACCCCGTCAAATCAGGTTCGCCATCGCCATCTGCGGCAGGAGCAGCAACTGGCCAAGTGACAGAAAGACCCGCTCATGGCCGCGGTAGCCCTGGAAACACTGGCCTGGATTGTGGGAGCCCAGGGCAGCGCGCGGCGCGCCACCATCTTGATGGGCGCCGCGCAGGCACTGGCTCAGTCGATCGGCGGCTCCTCCATACTGTTCCCGGACCTAGCGGTCCACCATGAGGACTGCGAGCGAGCCGCCCGTCGCACGCTCGGCCGGCGATCCTTCGACACCGCCTACCGTGAGGGCACCGCCCTGAATCGCGACACCGCTACCGGCTACGCGTTAGGCGAGCAACCGAGGGCCACGGCTGGTGGTCCGGCGGAGCTGACCAGACGGGAGCAGGAGGTTGCCGACGGCCTGACCAACCAGGCTATCGCCACCCGCCTGGTCATTTCCCTGCGCACCGCTCAGGGACACGTCGAACACATCCTGGCCAAACTCGGATTCACCTCGCGCGCTCAGGTCGCCGCCTGGGTCGCCGAGCGGAGCCGACCCGCACACAGTTGAAGGTGCGGTTGACGAATTCGTGCCCGCGCGCGGGGTGGCGTCTCCGACGGTGCACCGGTATGCGCCAACGGAATCGGGGTCGGCAAGGCGGCGAGCGCCGCTAATGTTGTGGTGCAGCCGGTTTCGTCGCAGTCGAGGACGATCAGTCTGACACCCGGTGTATCGCCACGGCGAGTGGTCTCAGGTGACCGGCCGCGTCTCCTCGGCCCAGCCGGCGAGTAGCCGCAAAGCGGTGTGCGAGGGTGAGCCTTCCTCGACCGTGTGCGCGATCAGCGCTTGGTCCGGATCATCGGGCAGGCGCAGGGTTTCGAAGCCGAGGTCCAATTCGCCGACCACCGGGTGCCGGTAGACGTACCGGCCGTGGGTCTTGTCCTTCAGGTGGTGCTCTCCCCACGCTGTCCGGAATTCCGTACTGGCCGCCGACAGTTCGTCGAGCAGGGCCGCCGTTTCCGGGTCGTCCGGGTGCCGCCCGGCGTCGAGCCGGAGGTAGGCGGCCACGTCGCGGGTCTTTTGCGGCCAGTCGGCGTAGAGGCTGCGCATGCCCTCGTCCAGGAAGACCAGGCGGGCCAGGTTTCGCTGTGTGGGTGGCAGTGCGCCGAAGTCGGTGATCAGCGCGGCGGCGAGACGGTTCCAGGCCAGCACATCGGTATTGCGGCCGACGATGTACGCGGGCACGTCGGCGGCGGAGTCCAGCAGCCGCCGCAGCCCCGGCCGGACCTGCTGCGGCCCATCCGCGTGGTCCCCTTCCGACCAAGGCCGCGCGAGCCGGTAGAGGTGTTGCCGCTCAACATCGTTCAGGCGCAGTGCTCGGGCGACCGCATCCAGCACGGCTTCGGAGAAGTGCAGGGTGCGCCCCTGTTCCAGGCGCACATAGTGGTCGACGCTGACCCCGGCGAGCTGAGCGAGCTCCTCCCGGCGCAGCCCAGGTACCCGGCGCCGACCGCCGTAGTCGGGCAGTCCGAGCTCCTCGGGCCGCAGGCGAGCCCGCCGGGATCGCAGGAATTCGCCGAGTTCGGCCCGTCTGTCCAATGGCATAGGGCCAGTATCCCCACGCCGGGTGGACACGAGCCTGGTCATGTGGTGCCTAGGCTTCGGCCGGCACTGGGTGACCCGAGATACGGCGATCAAGGTTGGAGACACCGGAAACAACACAGCGAAGAAATGAGCACTGCGCAATGACCAACCTGACCGCCATCCCGCTCGGCACCACCGGCATGGACATCACCCGACTCGGCTTCGGTTCGTGGGCCGTATCAGGCTCGGGCTGGACTTTCAGCTGGGGCGCCACGGACGACGCCGAATCGATTGCTGCCATCCGCCACGCGCTCGACGCGGGCGTCAACTGGATCGACACCGCCGCGGTGTACGGCCTGGGCCATTCGGAGGAACTGGTCGGCAAGGCCATCGCCGGCCTGCCGAACGCCGACCGCCCGTATCTTTTCACCAAGGTCGGCCTGGTCTGGGATCCGGAGAATCCGTCGGCCGCCCCTCGGCGGATCATGAAGCCCGCCAGCGTGCGCCGCGAGGTCGAAGACTCCTTGCGGCGGCTGGGCGTCGACCACATCGACCTCTATCAGGTCCACTATCCCGACACCGGCGAATCGCTGGAGTACGCCGGTGGCGGGTTCGGCGCGGTATCGCCCAACGCCACCCCGCTGGAGGAGTACTGGCAGGTCATGGCCGACCTGAAGGCCGAAGGCAAGGTCCGGGCCATCGGATTGTCCAATCACACGCCCGACCTGCTCGAGGCCGCCGAGCAGATCGCTCATGTCGATGTCATCCAGCCGCCGTTCTCGGCGATCAACCGGTCCTCCGCCGCCGAGATCACCTGGGCACGCGCACACGAGACCGGCGTGATCGTCTACTCGCCACTGCAGTCCGGCCTGCTCACCGGGACCTTTTCCGCCGAGCGCGTGGCCGGTCTGCCCGCTGAGGACTGGCGGACCGACCATCACGACTTCACCACCGGCCTCACCGCCAACCTCCGGTTGGCAGACGCGCTGCGCCCCATCGCCGCGCGACACGACGCCACCGTCGCCGAGGTCGCCATCGCCTGGGTGCTGGCCTGGCCGGGTATCACCGGCGCCATCGTCGGCGCACGCAGATCAGACCAGGTCGACGGCTGGATCGGCGCGAACTCGGTGGCGCTGACACCGTCGGACCTGGCCGAGATCGCCACCGCGATCACCACATCCGGCGCGGGCGCCGGCCCCGCTCAGCCGTGAAAACCTCTACCGCACAGGAGATCACCATGTCACTGACCGTCATCGCCGAGTGCCTGGCCGCGCCCGGGCAGGAGGACCGGCTTCGCACCGCGCTGGAGGCGATGATCGAGCCTTCGCTGGAGGAGCCAGGCTGCCTGGCCTACCGGCCCTACCAGGACCCGAACCACGCAGGCCGGATGGTGATCGTCGAGGAGTGGACCGGCGCGCAGGCCCTCGCCGAACACTTCACGACCGCGCACTTCCGACACGTGAAGCAGGTGCTCGAATTCGCGCTCGCCGAGCCGATGACCATCCGCGAACTCGTCACCGCCCCCACCGGGTGAACCGTCGAGAACCCGGCAGCGGAACACCGAGCGGCCGTTCCCCGGGTGATGAGTTCGGGTTCCTGGCGTTCTTCATGGCATCCGAAGTCCCATCGCGAGCGCATCGCAAAAGTATCAACCTGGCCGGCAATGCTGACCGCATGTCCGACCACATGCTCGAGTTGCCGCTGATCGAGCCGGAGACGACGGCCGACGCCACCCGCACTCTCTTCGACACCGCCCAAACCATGTTCGGGATCACGCCCAATCTCGCAAAGGTGCTGGCGCACAGTCCGGCCGCGATGCGCGGGTATCTCGCTCTTGCCGGCTCACTGCGCGGTGACAGCGCGCTGGAGGCAGCGACCCGGACGCGCGTGGGCCTGCTGCTGGCACAGGAGCACCGATGCGATTACGTACTATCGGCCCACAGCTTTCTCGCCTCGCGCGTGGCCGGACTGAGCGAGGACGCAGTGGCCGACGCACGATTCGGCACAGCATCGGATCCGAAGCAGGCCGCGATCCTGGCCTGGGCGACGGCACTGGTCCGCCGCGGCGGGGCGGTCACCGACCAGGAGCTGGCCGCGGCCCGAGCCATGCTGTCGGTGGCAGAACTCGTCGATGTGGTGGCCGAGATTGCGCTCGGGGTGTTCGACTCCTATTTGTCGCTCGCTGGGCGGGTGCCGATCGACTGGCCGCGGGTGCGCCATACCGATCCGGCCGGCGAGCAGCGATGATGCCGGGTTCGGGCGCTGGTGTTCCCACCCGGCCCGCCGTTGTCGGCGGTACGTCGGTCGGCATGAGGAGCAGTGTCGGGTGATGGGTCCATGCCTTCCTGCCATAGACGACGTTGCGGCGGCCGCCGATCGCATCAAAGGGATCCTCCGACCGCTGACAGTGATCGACGCAGATGCGGATCTCGTCCCGGACGCCGAGATCGTGCTGGCCCTGGAATTCCTGCAGCACACCGGCTCCTTCAAGGCCCGGGGTGCGGCGAACCTGGTGGTTGCTCTGGTGCAGGCGCGACTAATGCCGGCCGCCGGCATCGTCTCGGCCACCGGCGGCAACGCAGACATCGGATTCGCCTGGGCGGCTCAGCGGCTCGGTATTCCCGCGACGGTGTTCCTCGATCGTTCGACTCCCTCGGCCAGGGTCGAACGGCTGCGCGGCCTCGGCGCCGAGGTGCACGTGGCGGGTGCGACCAAAGCGGATACGTTGCGGGTCGCCCGGCGGTTCCGGGAGCAAACCGGGGCCATCGACGCCTACACCCACGACGACACCCTCACCTGTGCAGGCGCAGGCACCATCCTGCTCGAACTCGCTGCCGCCCGCCCGATGCTGGACACTGTCGTCTGCGCAGTCGGGGCCGGCGGCATGTTCTCCGGCATCGCCGCCGTCGCCGACACCTTGGGTATCCGGCTGGTCGGAGCCGAACCGGAGGGCAGCCAGGCGCTGCACGCTGCGCTGGCCGCAGACGCCGTCTTGGAGGTGGATATCGATTCCATCGCCGCGGAATCCCTGGGCGCGCCCCGAGTATCACCCGCCGCCCTGGCGTGGGCCAAGACCACCGACGCCCGATCGGTTGTCGTGGACGACGGCGCAATCGTTCACGCGCGCCTGCAGTTGTGGCAGCGCCACCGCATCGCCGTCGAATACGGTGCGGCGGTGGGCCTGGCAGCCGTGCTCACCGGCGCCTACCGGCCCCGGCCCGCAGAGCGGATCGGAATCGTCTTGTGCGGGGCCAATACCGATCCCGCCGACCTGATCGACAACTGACCGAAGGTCGGTGACGATCCCTGCCAGGTCGGTGACCGGATCTGCCGCCGTCCTCGCGCTCGGCCGCCTTCTGCCGTTCAATTTCGGTCATCACAGTGTGTCCCTGACCTGCAGGGACTTCAGGAGAGGCGAAGCAGTGACCGAATTTGTGGAGTTGACCGGTGGCCGGATCGCCTACGACACGCTCGGGGACGGGCCGCTCGTGCTATTGGCACACGGCATGGGAGACCACCGCCAGGTGTACCGAGCCGTCGCACCGCGGCTGGCCGCGGCAGGCTACCGGGTTGTCAATATGGACATTCGCGGGCATGGCCAGTCGTCTATGGACTGGGTGTCGCAGACCGGGCGGGCGGTCATCAGCCGGACCGATGTAGCGCGGGATATGGTCGAGGTGATCGAGCACTTCGGCGGTCCGGCGGTGATCGTCGGGCATTCGATTTCCGGGGGCGCGGCGACGATCGCTGCCGCCACCGCACCGGAGCTGGTCGCGGGCATCGTGCAGATAAACCCTTTCACCCTGGCCCAAAAGTTCAGCGTGCCGGGTTTCTGCAGGGTTCGCCGGTATCGGCAGGGGATGCTGCGGCTCGGCATGACCGCAACGGGAAGCCTGCGATGGTGGCTGCGCTACCTCGACGTGGCCTACCCGACCAAGCCGGCCGACCACGCGGAGTACACGGCGGCATTGGCTGCCACCCTGCGCGAGCCAGGGCGGATGGCGGAATTCATGAAGGTCGAGTCCCGGCCGACCGACGCGCACGCGCAGCTGCCCAATGTCGCCTGCCCAGCGCTGGTGATCATGGGCACCTCGGACCCGGATTTCGTCGATCCGACGGCCGAGGGCGAAGCGGTCCTCTCCGCGATGCCGCCGGGTATCGGGCAGCTCGCGACCATCGCCGGCGGCCACTACCTTCATGCTGAAAAGCCCGACACCACAGCAGAACTCATTGTCGACTTTCTCGCTACCCGGGTGTCGGAAAACCGAGTCGGCTGACGACATGTCCCCCTCGGGCTGCCGGCTCGCATACCCGGCATACCCCCCGCCACGCGGATACCCGCCCTGCACTTCGGCGTCGGAACGTTCGGAGGGCCGTCATAATGTCGGCGTGCTTACTCGGACGGTCGTGTTTGTCGTCTACGACGGTTTCCAGCTGCTCGACCTGGCTGGCCCGCTGGATGTGTTTTCAGCAGCCAACCATGCAGTGGGCGTTCCGGCCTATCGACTGATCACGGCGTCACCGGGCGGCCGGACGATCGGACTCGCGGGCGGGGCGAGCTTCGCTGTCGACCGAGCGCTCGAGGAGGTTGCGGCGACCACCGAGACGATCGACACCTTGCTCGTTGTCGGAGGTGTCGGGGCGTTCGTGCCGAAGACATCGTCGGAGGTAGCGCGGCAGCTGCCCGCACTCGCGCGGCGCTCCCAGCGGATCACTTCGGTGTGCGCGGGCGCGTTGGTGCTGGCAGCGGCAGGGCTGCTGGACGGGTACCGCGCCACCACGCACTGGGGGGCGGGCGATCATCTGGCCCGCGCATTTCCGCTGGTAAGAGTTGAGCTGGACCGGATTTTCGTCCACGACCGCAATCGGTGGACATCGGCCGGGGTCAGTGCGGGCATCGATATGGCGCTCGCCTTGGTGGACGCCGATCTGGGCGCCGAGATCGCGCAGCTCATCGCCCGCCAACTGGTCATTTACGTCCATCGGGCGGGTGGACAGGAACAGTTCAGCGTGCAGCTGCGCAGCCGGCCCGCCCGGACGCCGTCGATCCGGGCAGTACAGCAATGGCTGCCCGACCACCTGACCGCGGATCTGACAATCGCAGCGCTGGCCACCCGAGCGGGGATGAGCGAACGCACCTTCGCGCGGACCTTCCGCGCCGAAACCGGTACCACTCCAGCATATTTCATCGAGACCCTGCGGCTCGAGGCCGCTCGCCGATTGCTCGAGAGCACCGACCTCACCGTCGACGCGATTGCCCGCACGGTCGGCTACAAGCACGGCAAGACACTGCACCGGGTGATCGCCCGGCGGCTGTCCACCACCCCCGACGCTTACCGGCAGCAGATTGCCTCCACCACCGCCACGCATCCCCAGCTCAACCCTGCGTGAGCAGAATTATCCAGCCGACGGGACCCTCATGTGTCCCGATTGCTACCTGTACCACGGGTTTTCGGAGCGCACGAGTCGCAATCGGGGAGCACGAGTTACTGCTTGACGAGCGCATCGCTCACGTCGGCTCGGGATCTCCCACACGATATCCGCCGACGCTGCGGCGTTCGTGTCAGCGGCCGTTCCATCGGATCCGGTGCCCGGCGTCGCGAGCGAACTGTTCCCAGAACGCGCCCTGCGTCCCGGCCCATCGCCCTTCCGGAACGGACACAGCGCATTGATCTCATCGCAACCCATGCAGGTATGTTTCTCGATTCTCGGGCCCGTCGAGATCACTGTCGGCGGGCAAGCCACGGCTTTGGCGCCTCGCCACCGCGGAGTGCTCACCTACCTGCTCCTCAATGACAGCCGAGTCTGCACCATCGATCGGCTCATCGACGCCGTCTGGGGACTCGATGCGCCCGTCACCGCCCGCGCACAGATCCACGCCGCGCTCACCGCGATCCGACGGGTCCTGCGCAACACCGATGCCGCGTCGGTCATCGAAACCCGGGCCGCCGGGTACGTTGCGCATCCGGCGCCGGATCAGTTCGACCTCGCCGAGTTCACCGGTCACGTCGCCGCCGCCACACGCGAGGCGGATACTCGTGCCGCTGCCGCGAAATTGCGCGCGGGACTGGCGCTGTGGCGAGGGGACGCGCTGGCCGATCTGACTGCCGATTATGTCGCCGGTGCCCGCAGCCGGTTGCACGAGCAGCGGCTCAGCGCGTTCGAGCGACTGATGGACCTGGAGTTGTCGCTGGGCAGTCACGAACTCGTGCTGGATGAACTGATCGCAGCGCTGGCCGAGAACCCGTTGCGGGAACGGCTCGCCGGCCAGTTGATGCTTGCGCTGTATCGATCCGGACGGCAGGGCGACGCGCTGGCCACGGCCCGCTCACTGAGAAACACACTCGTCGAGCGGCACGGGCTGGATCCGGGATCGTCATTTTCCGAGCTGGAACAGGCCATCCTGCGCGACGATCCCGGGTTGCGGTTGCCCGCGAACCACACCGACGCGGAACCTGTCGAGTCTCATCGACCGGCGACGTCGTCTCCCACCCCGCAGCCGTCGCCGAATCCTCCGCCGCGCCGAACGAACTTCCTGCCCTACGACATTCCCGATTTCGCGGGCCGGGAAGCCGAACTGAATCGGCTCGACGCCGCCCCCCGCGGCTGGGGCGGTGTCGTTGCTGTCGACGGTATGGCCGGGGTCGGCAAGACCGCGCTGGCCGTCCATGTCGCTCACCGCCTCACCGACCGGTACCCCGACGGCCAGTTGTTCGTCGATCTGCAGGCATACGCGGCCGACGGCGCCGCGCTCGCTCCGGCCGCCGCACTGGAAATATTGTTGCGCCAGATCGGAATTCCGCCCAATCGCATCCCGGCCGACGAGAGCGATCGGGGCGCGCTGTGGCGAACCGAGCTGGTCGGTCGCCGAATCGTCACCGTGCTCGACAACGCCGCAGACACCAACCATATTCGTCCGCTGCTGCCTGCCACCACCGACAGCCTGATACTGATCACCAGCCGCAGACGGCTGGTCGATCTCGATGGTGCACAGGCTGTTTCAATGCAGGTGCTGCCACCCCGCGATGCCGTGGCACTGTTCGAGCAGATCGTCGGTGAACGAGCCGCTGCGCAGCCGGTGGCGGCTCTCGATGTGCTGCAGCTGTGCGGATTTCTGCCACTGGCGGTACGGATCGCGGCAGCCCGGCTGCTGCACCGCCCGCAATGGACCGTGTCTTACCTGGCGGAACGGCTACGCGACGAGCGTCGGCGCCTCGCCGAGTTGTCAACCTCCGAACGCGGCGTCGCCGCGGCCTTCGCGTTGTCCTACGGTCAACTCACCTCCGGCCAGCAGCGCATGTTCCGGCTGCTCGGCCTGCTCCCCGGCCGCGACGTCGACCCGGCCGCGGCGGCCGCCCTGGCCGGCCTGCCCTGCCCCGACGACGCCGAACCGGTGCTCGAGGATCTGTTGGATGTGCATGCCGCCACACAGCAGGAACCCGGGCGTTATCTGTTGCATGATCTGCTGCGCGCCTATGCGGCCGCGATCGTAGCGGCCGACGAGTCCGACATTGCGCGCAACGATTCGCTGTCCCGGCTGCTCGACCATTATCTGCATACCGCCCGGGCCGCGGTGGATCTGCGGTTCCGCCACAGCGCCGCCGACCGCAGTCCATTGCCGCCCGCCACCGTCACGACCACTGCTTTCGAGGACCCGGACACCGCGGCAGCGTGGTTGCATGCCGAACGCGACAATCTCATCGCAGCCACCCTCCATGCCGCAGATCACGATCGGCCGGCCTATGCCCGCGATATGGCCGCAACGCTGCGGCCCTATCTGGACGGATACTCACACCATGCCGACGCGGTCCGGCTGCACGCGGTCGCACTGGCGGCCAACCGCAGGCTCGCAGATGGCTCCGGTGAGGCGCGGGCGCTGACCGACCTCGGCTGGACCTGCTGGAGGCAGGGCGAATACCCGGACGCAACACGGTATTCGGAGCAGGCATTGACCGCGGCCCGGACAAGCGGGGATCGCTTCGAGGAAGCACGCGCCCACAACACACTCGGCAACATTTGCTGGCGGCAACGCGACCTTGCCGAGGCGTACGGCCATTTCCAGACCGCGCTCCGGCTCACCCGCGAGATCGGTAATCGCAGCGGCGAGGCCCATGTCCTCGGCAGTCTCGCGCTGGTTCTCGACGAGAGCCAGTATCCCCAGGCCCGCGACCATCTCGATCGGGCGCTGGTGCTGCACCGCCAAGCGGACAACCAGCTGGGAGAAGCGTTGGTGCTCGACAAGCTCGGCACACTGTGCCGCCGACACGGGATGCTCGACGAGGCCCACCGCTGTCACCGCCGGGCCGTCGAGCTGTTCGGCTCGCTCGGCAATCGCAGCGACATGGCGGCCGCGCTGAACGGGCTGGGCGAGACCGTCCGCGCCTGCGGCGATGCCGCACAGGCGATCCGCGATCACTCCGCCGCGGTCGAACTCGCGACGGAGACGGGCAATGTGCCCGCGCTCGCCGGCGCCCATGATGGGCTGGCGCGAGCCCATCACCTTCGCGGCCAGTTGGACCTGGCTCGCAGGCAGGCCGCGCTCGCATTGAATCTGTTCGAGACACTCGGCCTACCGGAGGCCGGCGACGTGGCGGAATTTCTGGCCGGACTGCCGTAGCCATCCCCGAGCGACTCATCGGCGATGCAGGCGCGTCGCCGGTCCCATCGCGGCCACATCGCAGAAGTATCAACCCGGCGGCCGACGCTGTCCTGGAGCATTTACGCAACAGGAGTAGACATCAATGACCATCACCTCGAAACTTTCTTCTCGCGCACTGCAATTGGCGAAATGGGTGCCCGCAGCCGCCGTGCTGACCGAGACCGCGGTCGGTTCCTACTGGGACCTGGCCCGCACCCCCTACGTCCGTGAGGTGTTCAGCGAACTCGGGTATCCGATGTATTTCGCGACCATCCTCGGCGCGGCCAAGGTCGCGGTGCTGGTCGCGCTCCTCACGCCCGGCCACCCGCGCACGAAAGAATGGGCCTACGCCGGATTGTTTTTCGTTTACGGCGGGGCCGCAGCCTCACACCTGGCCGTCGGCGACAGCCCGGACAAGTGGGGCGGGCCACTGCTGTTCGCCGCCTTCACCGTAGCCACCCGCGCGGCGCTGCCCACCGGCGTCGCCATCACACGGTCCGCGTCGCTGAACAAACTCGGTGCTGTCCAGCACCGACCGCAGCATGCCTGACCCACACCGAACCTGATATCAGGAGAAAGGAAATCATCATGTCAACCAATGCGAACACCACACAGGAGCTGACCGGCTCGCGGCTGCCCAACCCACAACAACTCGTTCCGGAAATGGGTGACGTCGCCAAGGCACTGTTCAAGGCCACCGGCAACGGCTCGGTCCCGCGGACCACGATCGGCCTGATCCAGTTGCGCGCCGGACAGATCGTCGGAAGCACCTATTTGGTGCTGCAGCAGACAGGCGGCCTGCGTAAGGCAGGCGAGTCCGAAGAACGCATCGCGGCCGTGGTGACCTGGCAGGACGCCCCCTACTTCACCGACGCCGAACGCGCCGCGCTCGCCCTGGTTGAGGCTGTCCTGCAACCGTCGCCCGAGGGCACGCGGGTGTCCGACGAGCTGTACACGCAGGCCAGTGCCCACTACGACGACAAGGCATTGGCCACCCTGGCGATGGCAATTGGGCAGGTGAACTTCTTCGTCCCGGTGGCCGTCATCGGCAAGCCGATCCCCGGCGTATCGCCCGCAGCACAGTGGACACCTGTTACGGGACAGTAAATCCCGCGCCCGACGGGACGCGGTCGCAATGCCGATGGGCACGGCGACCGCGCTTTCCCGGCTTACGCTGGGCATCTCGCGCCCAGCGTAAGCCGCGACTTTTCGGCTCCGCGCTTACGCTGTCGGCCATCCTCGACCCCACGACTGTCTCCTCCAACCTCACTGCCCGAGGCCGCATCCCCTCGATCCTCCGTTTCAGCACCGAACTGATCGCCTGGATCGCTACCCCCTGGGTGCTGGCCGGCTATTCGGTCATACTCGCCATCGCCGCCGTGGTCCTACTCATCGGCTTGCCCACACTCTTCTCCACGCCGGGCGACAAGAAGCAAACCCTCGTCCCGGTCCCGGGCACAGTCATGATCGGCCTTGTCGTACTCCAACTCTCGGCGGCCCTGATCAGCCCCTGGCTCGCGTGGCACCCCTGGCTCCCCATCCTGGTCACCGCACTAACACTCGTCACGGCGCTAGCCGAGCTCCCGCGCCGGCGGTGGTTGCTTGCTCAATGCGCCCGGCCGCGCCCACCGCGGCTGACACTGCCGTAGGCACGCTGGATGAGAACGGTCTGCCGGTCCGTATATACTGACCACTATCGTCGGACCGGATACACGCCTACGGCGACCAGGCGTTTCCCAGTTGCCCATGTTGTGCGTACCCTGCCGAGGGCACAAGCTGAACCGCCCCGATCGCGACACACGACCATCCAGCGACACGTCCCACAACGCTGAGCTTCGATATGCGGCCATTCTGACGTCAGAAGGCGGTCTGAACGCGGCATTTCCCGTCGTAACACTTACCTCGATACGGCACCGCCATGTCAGGAACGACGTCACCGCATCGAACATGCGAACGGCGAGCTGAAATACGGATCAACTCCTGACGCGGCCTCGGTTCACCGCATGACAGGCGGTGGCGTCTGCGCCGTGGCCAACGCGATAACATCGGCGAGCAATGCCGCGTCGGCCGATCCCTGTGTGCGCCAGGCAATATAGGCGTCCGGGCGCACCAGCATCGCCCCGGCACGTGACACTCCCACGGCCGCGGCCGCCGCTGCGTCGAGGGTCACGCCATTGATCCCCAAACTCGTTGCAACGGGCAAGTTTTGGAGGGCGTCACACCAATTCGACCCGTCAGTTCCGGTCAAGATAGCGAAACGCGATTTGTTGAGATCCAGGGTGGAGACACCTGGCTCGACCCAGTGATGGGCCAGGTGCGATCCAGGGGCCCCGTCGAGGGCGGCCACCACATCCTCGGTTGAGGGAAGCTCGGGCACCGGGTCGACTATCGCGGCCGAGTCGTATCGCAGCGCCATCGTCACCACCGGCGCGTTGTACAAACCGACGGCGGCGCGCTCCCGCCCTGCACTGGAATCCCAGTGCAGCCGTGGGTGTTCCAATCGCCCCAAGGCCTGTGCGGTCACCGTCCGCGCGACTGGTTGCCGCTCGTCTCGATAGGTATCCAACAGCGCGTCACCGGCTTGTCCACCGATAACCATCGCGAGCTTCCATGCCAGATTGTGCGCGTCGGCCAATCCAGTGTTCAAGCCGAACGCACCGAGCGGAGAAATCGACCGGGCGGCGTCGCCGACGAGAAACGCTCGTCCACAACGGAATTCGTCGGCCATGCGCACGGTCGCGCGCCAGGGAATGGCGTTGAGCACCCTGGCGGGAACAGGTGCACCGATCGCGGTCCGGATGGCGCGCAGGCACTGCTGTTCCGAGAGCGTCGCGCCGTTCGCGATCGGCACGTGCAGCACCCACTCCCGCTCCCCGACACCGAGCATGATGCCCTGTACTTCGGGATGCTCGATTTGCGTCATCACCGGCATCGCACCGAAATAACCGACCAGGTCTGCCTCGAAAAGGATGCTCATATTGGTGCCGCCGATCTCACCGGGCCCAGAGGTCGTCACGCCGAGTTGGTCGCGCACCGTGCTGTTTACGCCATCGGCGCCGATCAAATAGTCGGCCTGAATGATCCTGCCATCAGAAAGAGTTGCCCGAGCCACGTCAGCGTCGAGTTCGACGTGATCCACGGCAACACCGAATTCGACCGTGGCACCGCGCTGACGCGCGGCGGGAATCAGCACCGAGTCGATCCGATTCTGTGGATAGTGTCCGCGTGAGATCTCCGGTGATATGTCATCGCCGTGCCACCCTTCGGCCGAGAGCCCCGCGGGCGGTGCGCCGATCTCGGCGACCGTTCGGACTTCGGCCCGCCACGGTTGCGCCGAACGCACGGCGACCGTATCGAGCTCCGCACGCAGACCGACCTCACGGAAAAGTTCCAGCGTGCGTGGGCTGATACCGAGTGCGCGCGGATGATTCGACGGTGCGGAGCGTCGCTCGACGACCATCGAACTCACGCCATGGTGGCCCAGGAAAACTGCCGTGGCCAGGCCAACCGTGCCGCCGCCGACTATGAGAACCGAAACATTCGACATGAAGAACTCCTCCTGGGTACAGTGTGCCCGAATACGGGAACACTGTACCCGGACCGTAGGATAAGTCCATGCCCACTCCGTCACAGCCCGCCGCCTTGGTCTGGATGCGCGAACGACCGACCACCGGGCGGCGGCCCGCGGTCACCGAGGCTCGGATCGTGGAAACCGCGATCGCGTTGGCGGATGCCGAGGGCCTCGACGCGCTCTCGATGCGACGGATCGCCACCGAGATGAAGTCCGGGACCACCTCGCTTTACCGCCATATCGCCGACAAAGACGAGTTGATCGAATTGATGATCGACACGGTTTACGCGGAGTTCGAACTTCCCAAGGACAAGCAGGAGGTGATCTCCGGCCTGGCCGCGCACGCACGCCGTTTTCGCGAGCTTCTCCTGCGGCACGGCTGGTTGGCACAGCAAGCGTCCCGCCGGGCCGCGTTGGGGCCGAATGTCATTCGCGTGGCCGATTATCAATTGGGCTTGATCAATGCCGAGACCGGCGACCCCAGCAAAGCGACAATGGTGACCCATGCGATCAACACCTATGTCGTCGGCGCTGTCGCCGCGGAACTCGCGGACATCGAAACCCAACGCAGAACCGGAATGACCGAACGCGAGTGGCAGATCGCCGTCGGCGAATATGTAAGAGCCATAGTCGAGTCCGGGAAATATCCCTATTTCAACCGCCGCATCCGGCACGCCGACGACCGCGATGCCACCGCCAGGTTCGAGTTCGGGCTCGACAACCTTCTCGGCGGAATCGCCGCGACGCTCGCCGCCGACAAGAGGTAGTCCAACGACCACACCATCCCCGGAGGCCGAAACGGCGACCATCGGGGGCGCGACGATCGAACAATTGCGGGGCGCGGAAAAGAACGGCCAAACGGTGATAGCTAAACCCGCCCGACGGTGCGCGGTCCAGTTGTCCATGTTGTGCGTGTCCTGCCGAGGGCACTTACCCTGCCTGCCACCTCAGCAATGCATGCTGCGGCGTCGATGGTCTCCGTCAGCGAGCGAGCTCGGAGCCGACAAGGGCGTGATTGGCGGTGATGTCCGCTACCGCGTCCCCGTGGTCGCACAAATCATCGGCCAGACGACATCGGAGGGCCGTTGGCAGCCCGGGAGCGAAGGTTTTGAAATAGGCCCGCAGCCAGTCGGTTCGAGCGATCAGGAATGGCAGGTCTGTTGTCATCATGTTGCGGGCCACGATCATCGGCCACGGCGTGTCGAGCGGGTGGAAGTCGTGATTCCACAGCCCGGGCTGCGAGCAGCCAGGGTAGAACTGCCCGAGCATGAATCCCCGCTCGACGAACTGCGTCTTCCGGGCAGCGTGGACCTCATCGATGACGGTGTGATCGGAAAGCTCCGCGAGCACCGTGATCAGTGCGTGCGGACGCTTCCAATCCGAGATCGTAGTGAGGTGGACGAACCGGTCGTACATATCGTCGACCACCGTGTCGAGTGTCGATACGCCTACATCACCGTCCAGGAAGGTCGCCCATAACAGGCACTTCGCGACTGCCTGGCTGATGAACGGGCATACTGGGCCCGGTCTGCCGAGTTCATCGTGCGGTTGAGTGAGATACTCATGAGACCATTGCGTCAACCGAGCCGCGCTGGAGTCCGGCTGGTCCGGGTCGAAGAGGTTGAGCCATTCGACGCCGGAACGCGGTCCGGTCAGAGTGGTAATCGGCGTAGTCATGGTGTCTCTCCGGGGTAGAGGCCGGCTCCATGGTGTGCGTTCGGCGGCAGGTACCTCCGTAGTTGCGGGCCGATGAATTTCAAGGCTGCGGCACTCGTCATCTCGTCGTGGCCGGCGGGAACGCGCAGCGTGGTGATGGTTCCCTCGATGAACGGCCGCCACGAATTCACACCGAGATCCGCATCCGACCGCCTGGCGGCACCGAAATAGAGAAGATCGCCGGGGAAACGTTCCGGACGGTAGCGCCGGCCCATTTCGACCGTGCTCACACCGCCGCGGCACAGCACTTCACGTTGGTGATCGTCCAGCGATTCGGTGTGTACCGCGAACTGGTTCAGCAGGCGCCGAATTCGACCAGCGTCCGGTGCGTCGTTCGCGAAGGCCTCGTGGGACAGCACCGCAGTGTCCAACATGGCGAGTAGCGCGACGGATTGGCCCTCGGCCCGTAACCGGACGGCGATCGCATGGGCAATCGAACCGCCGACCGACCAGCCCAGCAGGCTGTACGGCCCACCGGGCTGGTGTGCCCGAATCTCGGTCAGGTAATGGTCGGCGAGCTGTTCGATGGAGTCGAATTCGGCCGCGGGATCGGTGAGTTGGGGCATTTGCAGTCCGTAGATCGGTGTCTCGGGGTCGAGGTGAGCGGCCAGGCCGGCGAACGACCACGAGAGACCGATCGCGGAGTGGATGCACCACAACGCCGGCAGTGTCCCGGCCGCACGGATCGGCAGGACGGTGCGCAGTGCGGCATTCGGGTCGGCCGTGTCCGGTGCGGCCACACCTCGATCGAGAAGTAGGGCAAGCGATTCGGGTGTGGAATGGCTGTAGATGTCCCGCACGGTGATCGGCGACGCGGTTCGCGCACGCAGGACCCCGGCGAGTTCGGTGGCAGTGAGCGAATGGAGGCCGAGCGCGAAGAGATTGTCGTCTGCGGCGATATCATCGACACCGAGTAGCTCGGTGACAGCCCGCACGACGAGTTTCTCGGAATCGCCGGAGGCGGGTCGGCGCGTCGGCGCGAGTGCGGGTCGGGGCAGCGCACCGCGGTCCAATTTGCCGGCCTGATTGGTCGGCAAGGCGGCAATCACACACGCACTGGCGGGAACGAGGTGGCTCGGTAGCAGCTCGCGGGCCCTGGCGAGCACGTCATCCGAATCGACCGCGCCGTTTTCGGGGACCAGATATGCGACCATTCGGGCATCGGGGAGCCCTTGGTGGTACACCGCGACCGCCGCGCGCGAAACCTGCGGGTGGGCGGCGAGGAGGGATTCGATCTCTGCCGGCTCGATGCGGTGCCCGCGCAGGTTGATCTGGTTGTCGACCCGCCCGTGGAAATCAAGTCCCCCGTCGTGCCGCCGGCATACGAGATCGCCCGTTCGATACATGCGGCTGCCCGGCGGGCCGTAGGGATTGGCGACGAAGCGGGCGGCAGTGACGGCGGCGGCACGGTGGTAGCCGCGTGCGAGGCCGGGGCCGGCCAGATACAGCTCTCCGAGCACATCGGACGGCCGCAGGGCGAGCCACCCGTCCAGTGGCAGGACGCAGACACCGGGTATGGGTGCCCCGATGGACACCGGTCCGTCCGGTGTGAGCGGATCACTCTCTGTGGACACCACGGTCGCTTCTGTCGGTCCATAGCTGTTGATCAGACGGCGTTCCGGGTGTGCCCACCGGGTGATCACCCGGGTATCGAGCGGCTCGCCGCCGGCGACCACCGTTCGAAGATCTGGCAGTTGTCCCGCGTCGAGACTGGACAGCACGAGCGGGGAGCACACGTAATGGGTCACGCGTTCGCGCGCGAGTAGCCGGGTCTGTTCGGCGCCGCCGACGATGCCTGGCGGAACGACGACCAGAGTTGCGCCGCAACTCAATGCGGCGAGCAACTCGAGCAATGAGGCGTCGAAGATGGGTGCCAGCGCATGCGCTACCCGTGCTTCGGCCCCGATGCGATAGCGGTCGGCCAAGTGCGCGGTCAGGGCCGCGAGCCCGCGGTGAGACACGGTGACGCCCTTCGGCGGGCCGGTGGTACCCGAGGTGAATGTCACGTAGGCGGGGTGATCGACGTGCAGTGGCGTCGTCCGTTCGTCATCGGTCACCACGCCGGAGGACCGGCTGCTGATACGCGCCCTGGTCTCGGGGTCGTCGAGGACTACCCAGCCGCGGGCAGGTTGCGGCAGAACCACGACACGGCGTGCGAACGTGACCCCGACTACCGGCCGTGCGTCGCTCATCACCGTCGCGATCCGCCCGCGGGGCTGGTCGGGGTCGATCATCAGCGTGGCCGCCCCCGTCATCGTGACGGCCCACCAGGCGAGGACCGATTCGAGGCTGCGGGGGATCGCGATGGCGGCGATCTGCTCGGGCCCCACGCCGAGTTCGATCAGCTCGCGCGCCAGGCGGGCCGCCTGCGATTCCAGGGCGCTGTAGCACAGAGCGCGGTCACCATCTCGAATGGCGAGCCCGTCAGGGTTTCGACGGGCGCCGGCTGCGAGCAGTTCGGGCAGCGTTCGAACGGGAGGCGCCGGATCGGGTGGTGTGACCGGCGGCGCGGCCGGTTCGAGGCGGCCGAGCTCGATGTCCGGACGTTCGGCCAGCGTCGTGGCCAGTGTCGAGAACATACCGGCGTACGCCTCGGCGGTGCGTCGGCTGAAAAGGTCTGCGGCGTAGCCGAGTCGCGCGTCGACGCCGATCAGAGTTCCGGCAGCGTCGCGACGCTGCGTCAGTGTGATGTCGAGATCGAACCGGGCGACGGACAATTCGAGGGGAACCTCTGTGAGCCGCAGCCCGGGCAACGAGGGTTGCGCGTCCACGGCCGTTTCCACGATCAGCACCGTCTGCACCGGCTGCCTATCCGACGCGCCGATCGCCGCGACGACTTGTTCGTACGGAACGTCGGATTGCGCGAATGCGGCGATGTCGAAGTCCCGGACTCGCGACAGTATGCGGCGAAAACTGTCGATGGGGTCCACCTGCGCGCGCAGCAGAATCGTGTTGACGAACATACCCACCAGCCCGTCGAGCCGGCGATCGCCGCGACCGCCGGTCGGTGTGGCGACGACGGTGTCGCCGCCGCCGGACAGGCGCTGCAGCCATACCGCGGTCAATGCCTGGTAGGCCATGAAATCCGTCGCGCCGACGGTGTGCGCGATACGGGACAGTCGCCGACACGACACCGCGTCCACGGTGAATGTGATGTGCTCACCGCGAGCAGAGTGACGGACCGCGCCGGGACGAGAAGCCGGCACGGGCTCCGGTGTCAGGCCCGCCAGCCGCTCCTGCCAGCCACGGATCTGCTCCGCGCCATAGGAGTCGGGGTTCGACGGATCACCGAGGACCTGTGTGTGCCACAGGGCGTAGTCGGCATAGGAGACCGGTAGCGGGGACCATCCGGGCGGGTCCCCGCTACAGCGAGCGGTGTACGCGGCACCGAGATCGCCGGCCAGCGGCCTCATCGACCAACCATCGATCACCAAGTGATGCAGGACGAGCACCAGTACGTGCGCGGAGGGCGCCAACCGTAGCAGGGTGGCCCGGAAACACGGCTCGACGGAAGCGTCGAAACCCGCCGATGCCAGCGCGTCGAGCCGGGCGCCGAGTTCCTCCGATTCGATCGGCCGGGGGGACAGGTCGAGCTGTATCTCGTCCACCGGCAGTACACGTTGGGTCGGCCCATGCGCATCGGCGGGGAATACCGTCCGTAGTGGTTCGTGCCGTTCCAGCACATCACGCAGCGCATCGGTCAGCGCGCCGGTGTCGAGCGGGCCGTCGAGCCGGACCGCGAACGGCATGTTGTACGCGGGGCTGTCCGGATCCAATTGGTTGGCGATCCACAATCGTCGCTGTGCGGGCGCGAGCGGGATACGGCCCTGGCGTGGATCTCGCCGGGTGAGATCCACACGCGCGGCGCCCTCGGATCCGTCATCGATACGACGTGCCAACGCGGCGACGGTCGGATGCTCGAAAACGTCACGCACCCCGATCACCGCACCGGTGGATTCGGACAGCCGTGAGGCGAGTTGCGTAGCGGCCAATGAGTGGCCGCCCAGGGCGAAGAAGTCGTCGTCGCGCCCTGTCCGCGCGATACCGAGTAGCTGCGCGACCGTGGACGCGACCGCCTCCTCGGTAGGTGTCTGCGGCGCACGGTAGCGCGCCGGGGTCAGCGCCGGAGCGGGCAGCGCGGCGCGATCCAGTTTGCCGTTGCCGGTCCGCGGCAGTTCCGGCAGCACGATCGCGGTGGACGGTACGAGCGGTTGCGGCAGCGCCCGCCGTACGCGCGAGAGCACCGAATCGGCGGCGAGTTCGGCGCCGACGGGGACCAGATAGGCGACGAGCACGTCACCCGAGGGACCGGGATGGATCGCCACCGCCGCGCGGGCGACCTGTGGGTCTTCTGCCAACGCGGATTCGATCTCATGCGGTTCCACCCGGATGCCCCGCAGGCTGATCTGGCTGTCACCACGGCCGTGGTAGTCGAAAGCCCCGTCGAGGCGCCGCCGCGCCAGGTCGCCCGTACGGTACATCCGGCTACCGGCGGGGCCATAGGGGTCGGCGACGAAGTGGGTGGCGGTCAGGCCCGGGGAGCGGTGATACCCACGGGCGACGCCTGGACCCGATACATACAATTCACCGCTTGCTTCGCGCGGCTGCCGCCGCAGCTGCCGGTCCAGCACGACCACGTCCGCGCCGGCGGCCGGTGTGCCGATCGTGATCGGCCCGTCGAGGCTGAGCGGTTCGGTTTGGGTGGCGATCACGGTGGTCTCGGTCGGGCCGTAGCTGTTGATCAGCCGGTGTCGTTCGCTCCACGCCGCCGCGATGGTTCGTGGGCAAGCTTCGGCGCCGGTGACGACCGTCTCCAGCTCGGGCAGCGCGGCCGGATCCGATGTCGCGAGCACCGCCGGTGTGGACAGGTAATGGGTTATCCGCCGACCCGAAAGCAGCTGGGTGAGTGCGCTGCCGCCGATGACGTCGGGCGGACAGACGACCATGGTGGCACCGGCGCCGAATGCGGCGAGGAGTTCGAGCAGGGCCGCGTCGAAGCCGGGAGCATGCGCCAGCAACACGCGTGAGGATGGCCGCACCCGATAGTGCTCCACGACGTATCGAGTCAGATTCGCAAGTCCGCGGTGGGTGATCGACACGCCTTTGGGCGAGCCGGTGGTCCCGGATGTGTAGATCAGGTAGGCGGGGTGGGTGCCGTGCAACGGGTGGGTACGCTCCGAATCGAGAACGGGCAGGGCCGGACGCGCGCTTACTCGGGCGCACGTTTCCGGGTCGTCCAAGACCATCCATCGGAGCCCGCCGGATCGCCCATAGGCGTATTCGCCGACGGTGAGCCCGGCTACCGGGCGAGCGTCGGCGAGCATCCGGGCGACCTTTTCCTCCGGGGTCGCGGGGTCGATCGGCATCCACGTCGCGCCGGTCTTGGCGACGGCCCAGAACGCCAGCACCGAAGCGAGCGACCGATCGGCGAGCACCGCCACCACAGTTTCTGGTCCCGCCCCCGCCCCGATGAGCTCACGGGCCCATTGCGAGGACCGGCCATCGAGTTCGGCGTACCCACACCGGGCACCCTCTGCCTCGACGGCGCCCGCGCATGCGTGTGCCACGCCTTCGGCGAGGATATCGGGAAGTACCGCAACGGCGGATGTTTCGTCGTGCTCGATCGCGCGATGGTGAAGGTTCGCCTCGTCCGAGGGTGTGAGCAGCGGCAGGGTGCACACCAACGTATCGGGCTCGGCCGCCACGACCGCACTCAACAGTGCCAGGAACCGGGCATGGTGGTCGGTCAGGACGGCGTCGGTGTAGAGAGCCGGGTTTCCCGAGAGGTCGACGCCCAAGGGGGCGTGCGCCCCGAATCGGTACACGTTCAATGCCAGGTCTTCGACGGCACCTATCGGCAGCACCTCCACGCCGGCGGGCCCGTCACCGAACCGCACCGATTCATCGACGAGCATCAGGTTGATCACCGGCCCGAGAGCCCCACGGCCGCCGACTGCCGGCGTCAGGTCGCGCCGGATGTCCTCGAGCCTGTAGTGCTGGTGGCGTAACGCCCCGGTCACTGCCAGACGCACCTGCCGGACCAGGTCTCCGACCGTCGTGTCCGAACCGACGTGTACGCGCAGCGGGACCATATTCGCCACCATGCCCGCCGAGCGACGCAATGCCGCTGTGGTTCGGGCTGCGACCGGGAGTGAGACGACAACGTCGCGCGCCCCCGTCATCCGGGCGAGATACGCGAGCACCGTCGCCACGATGAGCACGGGAGTCTGCGCATCGAAGCGACCGGCGGCCGCCGATAACGCGTCATCGGCATCGGGAGGCAATACGCCACGCGCGGTGAGCGGGAGGGCGCACGGCGGGGCCACCCCGCTGCTGAGCGAGGGCACCGCACGAAGGCCGGTGAGGCACTCCCGCCAGTAGGTACGGTCGCGTTCGGCGCGTGCGGAGCAACGGTAGGCGCACTCGCGGTCGACGATGTCGGGCAGGGCGAGGGCGCCCGATGCCCGAGCTTCGATTCCGGTGCAGGCCGCGGAATACAGCTCAGCGGTGCGGCGCAACAAGATCATCGCGCCGATGCCGTCGATGCCCACGTGATGTGCACGCGAATACCACCAGTAATGGTGGCGGCCGATCCGGAGTAGGTGCGAGCATCCTGGCTGATCGCCGAGGAGGTCGACGGGCGCGCGGAGGTCGGCGTCGATCCATGCCCGGGCGGCTGTCGTGGGGTCGCGATGTTCGCTGAAATCGTCGATCTGAATCGTGCGCTGCAGGCTGTGGTCCACCCGCTGGACAACCCGGCCGTCGTGGCGCACGAAAATGAGGAACGGCGAACCCAGCTCATGCCCAGCGACCAGCGCGCACCGTTGCAGGAGGGCCACATCGAGATCGGCTTCGATATCGAGAACTTGAGCGACGCACAGCGGCACCGACGGCAGGAGTTGCTGGGCATGCCACAGACCTGCCTGCGCCGGTGACAGCTCGAATGCCTCTGGGGGCAGAGCGGACGCGGTCACCGCGGTCGCAGTCGCAGTAAGATCCTCGCAGGTCATGTACTCATTCCTTCGCGTCGGAACGTGCACCGTCCCGAGGTTGCGCGTTCAGGGAATGTGGAGTACTCCGACACACGCCGAGGCCCACCACGACACACGCGCAGTTCGCGCCGGGGCGGCGGTGAGTCACACCGGTAACGCGAAATGATTCTTTCGAGCATCGGCGATCCCTCCGGACGCTGAACAAGGGGAACGCTGACGACCCCGCGCTCCATGCGAGTGGCGGATGAACCGATCCCCCGAACCTCATACGCCACGGGTGTCAAAGTCAATTTTCGACCTGGCCGACCACAATGGCGCACGTAGTGGACTACCTCAGCGATGGCAGTGGAGTACGCGACATTGATCCGCGCCCGTGAATCGACCGTCCGCGGCCGGTCGGTCGGTCGGTCAACGACCGCAGACTATGCCGGCAAGTGCTTCGCGAGTATTGACACCGAGTTGCCGCCCGGCGCGATAGATGTGGCCTTCCACGGTGCGGACCGACACGATCAGCCGGTCCGCGATCTGCTGATTCGTCAGTCCTTGTCCGATGAGGGTGGCGATTTCGCGCTGCCGGTCGGTGAGCCTGGCGTCGATCGCGGTAATCGCCTGGACGGCGGGCGTGTGCACCCCGCACTCGGTGGCTATACGACGAGCGCGTGCCGCCGATGCGAGCGCGGAAACCCGCATCCCGCGGTACGCGTGGGCGCTTGCTGCCTGCGCAGCGCAATCTGCTGCGGCCGGCAGGTCGCCGTATCGTTCGAATTCCGCGGAGACCTCATCCAGCGCGGCCCCGTCGCGGTCGGTGAGCGCGGCGGCCTGACGAGCCGCGGCGGGAGCTCGTGGACCATCCACCGAGGACGCCAGGCGCGAGAGCCGCTCGGCACAGGAGATATCGCCGAATTGGACTGCTGTGTGCAGCGCGAGGACTTCCAGCGTGAACTGGGCATTCTTCGCGGCCAAGTCCGCTGCCTCGTGCGCGACGGCGATCGCGGCGGCGATGGGCTGCCGGCTGGTCGCCACCACCCATGCCCGTACCCGAATCAACTCGGGGTCGAGGAACGAGTACCCCGGGTGCCGGGCGGCCTCCGCTGCCGCCAGCGCGTCCGCCGCCTCGTCGGCGTCACCGGTGAGTGCGAGAGCCTGCGTGAGCGAAATGCGACAGGCGTATCGCATTCCGAACGTGCTGCGCCCACCGATGCCGGAGGTCGCCTCGCGGAGCGCGCGCAGCGCTTCGGCGAGGCGGCCGCAGCGCAGTGCGACCCGCCCGCCCACGTACACCGCCACGGTCCGGATCGGGGCCGGAGCGTCGGCGCCCATCTCACGGACGTCGGCGGCCAATGCCTGGGCGCGATGCAGATATCCGGCATTGACCAGGGCATTGACATGCTCCATATGTACCGCGATCGGTGAAATATTCGTATCGTGACTGCGCGCTGCGGTGGCACCGCGGTCGGCGAAGGGACCGATCTGGTCTGTTCTACCGAGGACCCCGAGTGCGCCGACAAGTGCGTAGCACGCCTGCGCGATGGCGGCGGGGTCCGTGCAGCCGCTGTCGAGAACTCCTCGCGCCAACCGGGCGGCGGACCGCGGATGGGCACGGCACAAATCGAGGACAGCGCCGAGCGCGATCAAGCTCTGCTGTGCGTCACGATCGGTGATCGACGACCGCGCCTGCGCCAGGACCAGCTTCGCGTCACCGACCCGGCCCAGGCTCCAGAACATGTTCGCCACGCGGTCGATCGCGACCCGCACACGCGCAGCGTCGTCTCCCACTTCCGCCAACGCCGCCAGCTCGTGCTCTGCCTGTGCGCCGTCCCCGTTCATCGTCAACGCGTGCGCGCGCAACCATCGCGCCGGAAGACCTCTCCCCGCGGTCGCTGCCGCACCGGCGAGCTGCGCACACAGTTCCGCATCCCCGCGCCCCAGGGCGATGCGCGCACCGTCCATGAAGAGCCCCGGTTCGGGTGGGAGGTCGGACTGCATGGTCAGTACGGCCGCCCGAAACCGGGCAGCGGAGGTGCACGGCGGCCGGGTGAGTGCCCGCGCGATTCTTCCGCGCATGCGAAGAGCCTGCAGTGTTCCCGTCCGATCGCGCCGGACCTCGCCATACAGCGGATGGGCAAGGCGCACGCACAAGCCTTGCTCATCCATGACTTGCACCGTCACCAGCCCACGGTCCTCGGCCTGTTCGATCGCTCGACGTCCCGCGAGTTCTTCCAACGCACTCAATGTGAGCGGTTCCTCGGTCGCGAGAAGATCGACAACCTCGCGGACGAGCGGGTCGAGGGCGCCCATTTGCGCTTCGATCAAGCAGGTCAGTGTGGTGGGTAACCCTATGTCACCGGACCATCGCCACGCACCGGACTCGAGTCGCAGCCGGCCCGCCTCACATTCGGCGGTAACGAGCAGCCGCAGAAACAAGACGGTACCGCCGGCGAGTCCCCACAGGTGCTCGGCGCTCGAACGCTCCACTTCGCCGCCCAGTGCGGTTTCCAGCAGAGCCGTGACCTCCCGCAGCGATAGCGGTAGCAGGTCGAGCCGCTCGAGGTACCCGTCCTTCCACAGCGACGTGATCGCATCCGGTGCGCTGTCGGTGGCCCCTACAGTCATGACCACGGGTGTCGTGCCCGTCAGGACCAATTGGTGCACTGCCGTCGCGGATTGTTCATCGAGCAAATGCGCATCATCGACGCCGACCACTACGCGGCGACCATTGATGCGTGCGGCCAGTGCGCGTGCGGCGGGAACGCTCGCCGTGCCGTCTTCCTGCAAATGTCTGGACAGTGCGCCGAGCGGTACCGACCGACCGGACTTGGTGCCGACCACCCAACGCTCACGGGCACCGCTGCGGACGGCCTTGGCCAGGGCCTCGCGCGCCAACCGGGTTTTACCGACTCCAGGCGGCCCGGCAACCACCACTCCGGGTCGCGAACGCTCTCGGCCCTGCATGGCCGCGGAGATGAATGCCAATTCGGCATCCCTTCCGACCAACGGCCACTTCCACACCACCATAATCTCGACCCTTGTTACAGAACGAAACCTCTATCTCGGCTGCTCGGGGTACATACGCCGATGGCAGTGAAAATGGACCAGAGGCGTTGCCGGATCGCGAACTCCACACGAGTCGAAGCAGACTCGACCTGAACGACCGCCGATGACATCGGCACGACCGCACCCAGCGGTCATCTGTCGCCCGAACAGCCGAGATGTCGTTGCCGGACTGTCCCGCTTGGCCACATTTTGCACGCCGCCGACCCATATTGATTAGACGCCTTGGCGGCGATCGTCGCAAGACGGGTATGCCCGCACGCCTGGACGAGTAGTCGACTACGCGAGCGTTATCGTCGGGCAGGGCCGACAACACCGCCTAAGCGCCGGCGCGACCCGACCACAAACTGCGTGAGCCCGCACTGCCATAGAGTTCGCGCGCCCGCTGCGGGGTGATGGTCGATGGGATTGCGGAGGTGCGGAGGAGGCGTGGGCGGCGAAGATCGCGCCCGTCAGCGGAGCGATGAACCGCGCCGCCTCGATCAGGAGACACACAGCCGTGGCCTGACCCGGTCGAAATAGGCGCGCACCTCGGCACGGTTGCGCGGCACATCCGCCGGGTCGCAGGTCTGCAACTCAGCAGCGATCGCACACTCGGCCCAGTATCGATCCTCCTCGGCCGGATGCAACGGCCCGGAGCCGTACACCTCGTATGCCTTGAGGGCGGAGTGCCAGCCGGTGACGTGAATCCACAACTGCGACTCGGGATTGTTGGCGCTGTAACGCTTTCCGCTGATCGGCTCTATGCCCGTCATCGGTGCGTGCACCTTCGTCAGGTGCTCCGTGGCCTGGATCGCGGTCCGTCCGTCACCCAGCGCGACCAGGAGAAAGTAGGCCAGCGTGTGGTCGAGGCGGGTGGCGGGGTTCTCATAGATTCCCCTCGCGTCGGCGACGGCGGCCGTGAGGAATGGATCGAAGTGTTCGCGATGGACGCGGAATTACTTGCGAACTCCGTTCTCGCGGTTGCCGAAATGCTCGGCAGACTCGCGGTCGGCGAGCCCGAGAATTATCCGCGCGAACGGCTCCAGGACTACATACGCTCAGTTGTCACGCTGCTGGCGAGCACGACGGACGACCGAGTCGGCAGAGAGCACCTCTCCCTGCCGAGCTTCGTCCGATCGCTCGATGCGAACAGCGATCCCGTCGAGCACGGTATCGAGACCGAAGGCGAAGTCGGCGTCGACTCGGCGGCCGGGTCGGGCTCGAAAGCCGGTGATGTGGCCGGACAGATCCGCGGCGTCCTCGGCGGATCCGACACTATCTGCCGATCAGGCCGATCACCGCTGAACGCAAATCGTGCTCCAAGACCTCGACGCCGCTCACGCCATCCCATCGACATGCGCGATCGTCCTTCCGGACCTCCGCCGCTGCCTTACCGCTAGCAAAACGGCCACAACGACGACGCGGCTTGCAAACCCTGGCTTACGCTGTCGGCCATGCTCGACCCCGCGACCGTCTCCCCCAATCTCACTGCCCGAGGCCGCATCCCCTCGATCCTTCGTTTCAGCACCGAACTCATCGCCTGGATCGCTACCCCTTGGGCGCTGGCCGCCTATTCGCCAGTACTCGCCGTCGCCGCTGTAGTCCTGCTCATCGGACTACCGACCCTCTTCGCCACGCCGGGCGACAAGAAGCAAACCCTCATCCCGGTCCCGGGCACAGTCACGATCGCCCTTGTCGTGCTCCAACTCTCGGCAGCCCTGATCAGCTCCTGGCTCGCCTGGTACCCCTGGCTCGCCATCCTGGTCACCATACTGACTATCGGCACGGTGCCGGCCGAGTTCCCGCGCTGGAAGTGGTTGCTCAATGCACCCGGCCGCGCCCACGGCGGCTGACCGAGCACAGCTGAATAGCACAGTTCCCGGCGCTCAGTGCCGACCCCACTGCGCCACCGATCAGCTGCGCAGATGTGAACGGTGCCGATCCGAGCGTCAGGACGGTCGACGGGCCTACTGATTCCAGTTGGCGGCGAGGGTGAGGCAGAACGGGTGGCCGCTCGGATCGAGCAGTACCCGCCAGGTCTCGCCCGGCTGGAACTCCGGTACGGTTGCGCCCAGTTCGACCAGTTCCTTACTGGCCACCTCGAGGTCTTCGACCGCCAAATCCAGATGGAACTGTTTGGTGCCATTCTCGTTCGGCCAGGTCGGCGCCTGATAGTCCGGGACGGTGCCGAACCCGAGCGCGTGATCCGGACCGGTGAGCATCGCGTACTCGTCCTGCACGTGTGCGATCTTCCAACCCAGCGCCACCGCCCAGAACTCCGCGTCTCGCCGCGCGTCGGCACTGTCCAGGGTGAGCATCTTCAGAGTGGCGACTGCCATGGTATTTCCTCTCCGCAGCAAAATTCTCTTTCGGGATAACCCTGCTACACCGGCGCGGCACAGGATTGCAAAAACGCGACATCGGCCGGTGACCCGCATCTTCGTAGGAACCGGTGGTGGGTCAGCGTGGTGATGGGTCCGATTGCCCGCCTGTGAGCGATCGGAGGAGAGCGGCGAGAGCATCGTCGATGGGGTGGGGTTGTGGGTGTCCCGAAGGCGCCAGGGGGTTCCAGCGCTGGAGATTCAGCGCGACAGAGGCTTGACGGGTGCGGTCGGCACTGGTCATGGTGATGGCGCCACCGCCCCAGACCGAGCCGTCGTGACCCCAGAAGGTGCCGCGGCCGGGGACTTCCATCCGGTGCAGGCCGAGACCGTAGTCGATGGGCTTGCCCTCGAAGGAGATCACCGCAACGGTGCGCTGCATCAGTTCCAGCATTGAGCGGCTGATGATTTCGCCGGCGAGAAGCAGATCGAAGAAGCGGTTGAGGTCGCTGACAGTCGAGATCAGCGAAGCCGCGGGGCCCACCCAAGACATGTCGTAAACGCTGTAGTCGCGCGGCGGGTCGATCATGCCGAACCACGATTCGTAATGCTGGGAGTGCGGGCCGTCGATCTCGGGACCGGTGGGCAGTTCGGTATCGCGCAGACCGGCACGTTCGATGACACCGCGAGTGATGAACTTCTCGGCCGAAGTCCCGGTGACCGATTCCAGAAGTAGACACAGCAGCAGGTAATTGGTGTTCGAGTAGACCCCCGGCGGCTTACCCGGAGCGCCGACGGCCGGTGCGGCAACGCCCAGCTCGATCAGCTCGCTCCGATCGAACTGGGTGAACCTGTTGTCGTCCAGGCTTTTCGGCGTTGTCTTCGCCAGATTCGGAAATGCGGCGAGCGACGGGTAGGCGTGCGGGAGGTATTCGGCGAGGCCGCTGGTGTGATTGATCAACATCGCGACCGTGATCGCCGCACCGCGTTCGCCGGGCACCAGCCGAGGCAGATAGTGGCCGATCGGTGTATCGAGCCCGATCTCACCGGCTTCGACCAGTTGCAGCACTGCGGTGGCGGTGAACGTCTTGGTGATGCTGCCGACTCGATGTCGCATATCGGCCGTGATGGGCCGGCCGGTGGCGAGGTCGGCGACCCCGGCGGCGCCGCGCCAGATCTGCTCACCGTCACGCACCTCGGCGAAGGCTCCGGGAACTCCTGCGCGATGCACCGTATCGAGTGCGGCCTGTAGTTCGTCGGGATCGAAAGTGCTGCTCACGACACATGTCCTCTCGTGGTCGCCTCGGTCGAGGCGAACACCACTATCGGCTGAGCGGACCCGCCCGGTATTGAGAAAATGTTCCCCACGCCCGGTGGCGGTAGCGCGCGATATCGGACAGATAGTGTGCGGCGAGCCTGCCGGGTGTGCCGCCGGCGAAGATGGATACGTCTCGGTGCAGATGCGCCTGGTCGGCATATCCGCATTCCGCCGCGACCTCGGCAGCGGGCCGCCCCGCCAGCAAACCGTCTACCGCGCAACGGAATCGGACCAGCATCGCCGCGCGTTTGGGTGTCAGGCCGACCTGCGACTCGAATCTCGACCACAGACGTTTGCGACTCCAGCCGCATGATTCGGCGAGATCGGCGACGCGTACCCGCCCCCGGGCGGCGAGTATGTCATTCCAGCACCCGATCACTTCGGGATCCGGCGCGCGGGATGGATCACCTTGTGCCAGAAAGGATTTTGTCAGCATGAAGCGCTCATCCCAGTCCGCGGCAACGGCCAATCGTGCCCGCAGTCGCCGAGCCCGTCCGCCCCACAGTTCTTCCAGCCCGACCACGCCGCGACCCAAATCGCTTGGGCTGAAGCCCAATAGCGAATAGGCACGAATCGGCGACATACGAATCTCGACGCACTCGGCTCGCTCGCAACGAACGCGCATCGCCGCGAGCGCGGGCCCGGCGACGAGTCCGGTCAACCTCTGCCGTCCCAGGGCATGGTCTACAACGAACTCGGCATCTCCGAAATTGATCACCACCGTGACCGCCGGCGCCCCCGCGACGCGAAGGTCCAAGCCCTGGACATCTCCCGCGCGGTACCCGAGGATCGCCGCCCCCACGGGCCGGTCGTCCGCCGAAGCCGCGAAATCCCAGCCGGTGCCGCCGAAGTCCATCGCTCCCACCCCGTCCAGGGTAGGGAAGGACGGGTCTACGCGCTCGACCCCCGCCCCCGCGGTGCGGGCCATCATGGCGTCGCCGCACACCGTCCACAGCCGGAAGCTGTCTGTGCGGCACTCCGAGGACGCCTGCGAACTATCGCCTCGAAATCCGAAGCACTGCTCCGGGCCGGCACGGGCATCGCCGACCTACCGACCTGGCCGAGGCGATTCCCGCCAGCCGCCGGAGACAATGGCGGCGAGGTTGGCGAGTTCGTTCTCCCGCCCCTGGGTGAGGCGCTCGGTCCAGACATCGTCGTGCATGGCGTCGACGGTCATCACGACACGGACCCCGGCGGCGGTCGGCTCGAGGTCGACGGTGGTGAGGAACTCGTACGGGTCCACGCCGGGGATGAAGTCGGCCAGGGAGGTGTAGGCAAGCCGGTTGGGGGCGTCGACCTCGGTGAACGTCTTGCGGGATTCGGTCGACAGCGGCATGCCCGCGGACCGCATGAATTCGATCTGCTCCGGGTCGGTCGCGGTCATCGTGTAGATCAGTTCGCCGCCGGGGCGCGGGTCGAGCCGGTCGACGCGGACGGTGAAACCGTCGGGCGACCACCACTTCTCGATTCCGGCGGGGGTGGTCCACAGTTCCCAGACAGCCTGGGCGGTAGCGGGGTAGTCGTGTTCGATGCGGATCCGGTCGGACATGTCGCGCTCCTCGGTCGAAGATATTCGTTTGAAGGAATATATCCCTCGCGGCATACTTGGTCAATGGACCCCGCACTGTTCGCCGCCTTGGCCGAACCCAACCGGATGCGGATCGTGGAGTTGCTGAACGCCGCGCCCCGGCCGGTCGGCGAGATCGCCACCATGCTCGACCTGCGTCAACCGCAAACGACAAAGCACCTGCAGGCGCTCGAACGCGCAGGGCTCGTGGCGATGGAACCGCTCGGGCAGCGCCGGATCTACGCCCTGCGCCGGGCTCCACTGCGGGAACTGCGGCGGTGGCTGGCCGGATTCGAGGCCGACCACCCTTCGGAATCGGTGCTCACCGAGTACCGGGCGGCCATCGACGCCGCTCCGGTGTCGGACTACGAATTCGAGCGAACCCTGCCGGCGCCGGCGGCGACGGTGTGGCAGTGGTGGACCTCGCCCGACCTGGTGCGCCGCTGGTGGCACCCAGCGCATTTCGAGGTAGCCGACTGTGTCCTGCAGCCGGAGGTCGGGGGCACTCTGTCGATCGCGATGCGTGAAGGCGACGGCACGGTCTACCTCAGTGCCGGACGCTACCTCGATATCCTTGCGCCCGAACGTCTCCGGTTCCAACTGTCGCCGCTGAGCGACGACGGGACTCCGTTGTTCGGAGCCGAACACCTCCTCCGGCTGACCGCCGCCCCCGGCGGCACCCGGATGGACCTGCGGATCCACATCTCCGACCCAACCCCGGGCTCCGAGCCGGCGGTGGCCGGCATCGGATTGGGCTGGGATCAGCTGCTGGACAACCTCGCTCACGTCATCACCCCGTGAGCCGGAGAAGCCGATCTCTTCTCGTCGCGACGACCCGCGCCGGTGGCGACCGAGCCCGGGTGATCGGTTCGCCGCGGATGTGACCGACTCCCGATGGGATCGCGGCAGATTTCTGACCGCGCTGGGACAGTGGCGGGGGCGGCCGATCGAATTGATGCCGGTTGATTCGACGCTGCTGCCGGGGCACTGGATTCGGGGCGGGGTACGCCGTGCGGGCTGTGGCTGGACTGCACGGATGTCGACGTGATCGCCTACGACTCGGGCACGACCGACTTCCATATCGACCAGATCATCGCCCATGAGGTCGGTCACATGGTGCTCGGTCACGATGCCGGCACGGCGAGCCCGGCCGGGATCGAGCGGCTGCTGCCCGATATCGATCCTGCCCTCATCCGCCGTGTCCTGGGCCGCTCGGAGTTCCGCGATGATCAGGAGGACGAGGCGGAACAGTTCGGTGATCTGTTTCTCTCCGGAGTCTCACGCTGGCGAGCGTCGCGGCCGATGCGGTCGTTCTGGGGCGGTGAGGGGTGACTTCTTCGGCGCCGGAGCCGATCGCCTGGTTCATCATCGGGCTCGGCGCCGTAGTGGGAATGCTGCGACCGGCGCTGTCGTACGGCCGTTCACGGCCGAGTGAGCGCCAGGTGACCTACGGCATCATCTTCGCCGTCATCGCCGCGCTGCTGCGTGAACGGGCAGTTCAAGATGCTCTCGCCGAGGCGGGGGAGATTCCGCGGCCGTCGCACGTCGATCCGGAGGCCGATCCCCGGCGGCGAATGCATCGCATGACTGTCGAGATTCGCGATGCGCTGCTGGTACTCGGCCGGTTCGCGGCGCCCTTGCCCGAGGATGTGCCGCCGGCGTGCGCCGAGGCGGTACAGATCGCGCGGGCGATGCGGCGCAAGGCCGGCGGCGCGGCCCCGGGGACGTACGTGCGCCTGCACGCCTCCGCACCCGGGCGCGACATCGTCGACGAAACCCGCACGCTGCGCCGAATCGCACGGCACTGGAAGCAGACGCGAACCTACCTGGACAGCCTCGATTGGACGGAGCGATATGACCACCGATACCCCTACCGAGCGGCGAATCCGGGCTGCCGACCGGGAGTTGCCGCACCCGCCGTTCCGCTTGCCGGTCCTGGGCGATGTGTGGGATCTGCACGTCACCGATTCGAGCCAGTGGGGTATGCGTGGTGCGCGGCGATACGGGGGCATCTACGAGCGCAACATCTTCGGCGCCCGCGTCACCTATGTCTCGGATCCGGACCTGCTGACCGAGATCGACGACGACAAGCTGTGGGCGAAGTTCCTCGGCGTCCCGATCGGGACGCTGCGGTCGGTGGCCGGCGACGGACTGTTCACCGCGTACAACAGTGAACCCAATTGGCGCAAGGCCCACGAGATCCTGGCGCCGAGCTTCACCGCTGCGGCGATGCGTGGCTACCACGCCACGATGCGGGAGTGCGCGAACGATCTGGTCGAGTACTGGACCGAACGTTCCGGTCAGTGGGTCGACGTGCCGAGCGATACGAACAAACTGGCGTTGGAGGTCATCGGCCGCGCCGGTTTCGGGTACGAGTTCGACTCGTTCACGCGCACCGACGAGCATCCATTGGTGGCGACGATGCTGCGCATCCTGACCTATGTCAACCGGTCCGCATATTCTCATCCGCTCTTGGAACGCACCGTATTCCGTCAGCAACGCGCGCAGCACGAAGCGGACCTGCGGTTCGTCAACTCCGAGATCGACGCGGTGATCGCACAGCGGCAGCGCGAAGGGGCCGGGGGCCACGGCGATCTGCTCGACCGGATGCTCACGATCGCCGATCCGGATACCGGAGAGCGCCTGGACGCGAAGAACATTCGCCACCAGATCCTGACATTCCTCGCGGCGGGCCATGAAACGTCGGCGGGGGTGCTGGCGTTCGCGCTGCACTACCTGTCGCGCTCCCCGGAGATCGCCGAGCAGGCTCGCCGGGAGATCGCCGACGTGCAGACCGGCGATGAGCTGACCTACGAGCAGGTCGGCAAGCTTCGGCTGATCCGGCGCATCACGGACGAATCGCTGCGGCTGTGGCCGACCGCACCCGGCTACTTCCGGAAAGCCAAGCAGGACACCATGCTTGCCGGTCGATACCCGTTCGAGAAGAACGAATGGGTATTCGTTGTCCTGCTGCAACTGCATCGTCATCCGTCGTGGGGCGGGGACCCCGAGGCCTTCGATCCGGACCGCTTTCTCCCGGAGCGGGTCAAGGCCCGCCACCCCGAGCTCTACCGGCCGTTCGGGGTCGGCATGCGGGGGTGCATCGGCCGCCAATTCGCCTACCACGAGATCGTGTCGACGCTCGCGACACTCCTGCGGAATTTCGATCTGACGCCCGATCCGGGCTACCGGCTGAAGGTGAAGGAAACGATCACCCTGAAACCGGAAGGATTGCGCCTGAAGCTTTCCCGGCGCGACCAGCGCCGGTTGCGCTGCCGCGCTTCGAGACTCCGAATCAGGGCGCGGCGGTCGCTGGAAGTCGGCTTTCCGCGCAGCCGGACGTGATTGACACCCGAATCTCGCAATGCGAGCAAGAGCTCGAGCTGAGTATGCAGGGCCACAACGCGATCCGTGTCGCCGGCGTCGGTGAGGTACCAGGGGGCTTGATGAAAGTGCTCGGCGATGGCGGCCAGCAGGTCCGGCGCGGGAGCGGCGTCGCGTCCCGACCGGATATCGGCCAAAGCCGTTGCCTCGACTTCGATGCCACGGCTTCGCAGTGCCTCGGTGACCTGTTCCACGGTGGGTTCGTCGGTGTGGGTGCCGTGCAGCGCGCGAAAGAGCATGTCCGCGCGCTCGGCCGGCGACAACGACAAGCTCATCTACCGCACCTTTCGAATCGTGCCTCGAATGTGGTGCGCATATCGTCGTCGATGGCCACCGGCATCCCGGCGAGCCAGCGCCGATACGCGGCTTCTTCCCAATCGTCGTCGCCGGGTCCGGCGGGTCGGTCGAGAAACTCCCCGAGGACGGCGACGAGCGGTGCCAGCGCGCCCCCCTGCCGCCGGTTCGCCTCGAGCAGTTCGGTGACGTACTGCCCATAGAACGGCTGAATTGCCGCATCGAGCCGATTCGCGGCGGCCCGCATCTGCGGTGAATCGACCCGGGCGAGGTCACTGATCTCACGGGCGACGCGGATCAGGCGCCCGATGGTGTCCGCCGGCACCTCGATCGCGGGCGGCCCGAGCGCGATATTGCGGCTTCCCCTTCTACCGACCGGCACCGGATTACCGCCGGCGACGATCGCGGCTGTCGATCCGGCCTCCCACTCCAGGCACATATCGAGTTTGCGCATGGTATCGGGGCTGATGCGCCCGGCCTGCCCCCGCTCGATCTTCAGCAGGGTCGGCTCGGTCGGCCCGCCGGACAGGCCGGCCTGCCTGCGGCTGATGCCGATCCGTTCCCGGCGTCCGCGAACCAGTTCACCGAGACGCCGAGCGGTGGTTTCATCCATTCAGATCACCTCCCCGCCGACGACGCCGTACGCGCGCACCCACGAAAGTGGATGCGCAAGTTATACAGCATTCGGCGGTATCGCACACGGACCCGACGCTACCTCGGTGCCACGATCATTACCAAGTGCTTATCCTCCTTCGACTCGGCACAGGCCTCAAGTCCGCGAACCTGCTCGGCAACCTGATTTGCGTCGATACTTTCGTATAATTTGCGTATGATGACGCCAGCAACGGAGACGGTTCACCCCTCGGGGTGGCACCGAATCTCGCGGCGTGCCGACAAGTGGGGACCCCGGGGGTGGGACGCCGAGGAGTGCGGGACACGCGCCGACGTTGCGATGCTGCCGTAGCCGGGGCCGTCGAAGGGGGACGGCCCCGGCTACGGCAGGTACCGGTCGCGGTGACCGGCGAGGTGAGGGCGATCTCGATTTGTGACCCATGACAAACGCCGGGGCTTTTATTATTTTTGTGACAAAATCCTTCTGTGATCGGAACCATAGTCGCGGCGGGGACGATCGGTCGCCCGCTGCGCCGCATCGCCGGAACCGCCGCCCTGACCATCGCGATCGTCGGCGCGCTCACCACCACCGACGCCGCCGCGCGGCCCGATCCGGCCGCACCCGAGCCCTCGCCGGGTTGCGTTGTCGCACAATCGGTTCCAGGCCGCACCAACCAGCAGTTCGCGACCTCGGCGCGATCCGGTCACTACATCCTCGACGTCCCCTCGGCGGCCGAACCTCCCACTCCGCTGGTCGTGGATCTCCACGGCTATCTCGAACCGGCCGAAATCGAGCGCACGAGTTCCGGCCTCGCCGATTTCGGCAGCACCCACGGATTCGCCACAATCACTCCGGCAATCGATGAACCCGGCTTGCCCCGATGGGATTTCGAACCCGGCAGCGCCGACATCGACTATCTGTCGAACCTGCTCACCCACGTGGAATCGACCCTGTGCGTCGATCAGCGCCGGGTGTACGTGGCCGGACTGTCGATGGGCGCGTTCACGACTTCGTCACTGGCATGCCGGCTTTCGGATCGCATCGCGGCAGTGGCTCCGGTGGCCGGACTACAGGACTTCTCCTGGTGTCATCCCGCGCGCCCGGTGCCGGTCATCGCCTTCCACGGCACCGGCGACCCCATTGTCGCCTACACCGGTGGCAGCGGACCGAATGCCCGATTCCTGCCGTCTCCGGACGGCAGCGGATCGGTCACGGGTCAACACGGTGGGCCGGCGGTCAATGGTCCCGGGCCGCAGAGCGTTCCGGCCAACGCCGAGGCCTGGGCACGTCGCAATGGCTGCGCCGGTACACCCGTGCGACGGCAGGTCACTTCCGATGTCGACCTGACCAGCTATTCATGCCCGGCGACCGGTGAGGTCGAACTCTATTCGGTACGCGACGGCGGCCACACCTGGCCCGGCAGTTCGATGCCCAGCCCGGTCCCGCTCACCGGCACCACCACAACCTCGATCAACGCCAACCAGCTCATCTGGGACTTCTTCCGGGCACACCCGATGCCACGCTGAATCTTGCTTCGACACCACCGATTCCGATCGCCTTCGATACCGTTCCCCGCACCGGATACGGTGGCCGTCGAACGTCCGACGAACGGGGGAACCCTGATATGAGCATCGAACCCGGCGCATGGCCGCCGCCGAGCCCGCGGCCGAGCCGCAGGTACCTCACCGTTCTGGTGCCGATCGCGGTGGTGCTGACACTCGCGATCGCGACCGGTATCGGACTGGTGGCTCGGGACGCCTTCGCGAACGAGGTTCCGGGTATCGCCACGGCCGCGACCGGGGCGTCATCGGCGAAGAACGTGCTGGACGACGGTGCCGTCCGGATCGGTGATCCGAATGCGAAGGTGACCGTCCGGGTCGTCATGGATCTACAGTGCCCGGCCTGCAAGATGTTCGAGGCCGCCAATGGGTCGGTACTCGAGAGTGCCGTTCGCAACCACACCGCCGCGGTCGAGTACAGCGTCATCACATTTCTCGACCGCGCGAGCAGCACACAGTATTCCTCGCGTGCCGGAAACGCGTCGTTCTGCGTGGCGAACTCGGGCACCGAGCACTATCAGGCGTGGCTGTCGTCGATGTTCGCCAAGCAGCCCGAGGAGAGCGGCGACGGGCTCACCGACGCCGAACTGATCGCCATCGCGAAGGCGGCCGGTTACACCGACGACGCAGTGGCGCAATGCATCACCAACCGCGGCTACGACGACTACCTGCGCGCGAAGACCGAGTCCGTGCTCGCCGGTGGCGTGAACTCCACCCCCACCGTCACGATCGACGGTAAGCAGGTCACCTCCAGCACCGCACTGATGACTCCCGGTGGTCTCGCCCCGCTACTCCCGACGGCGGGCTGAGAACAACAGCGCCACCGGCGGCTGCGGCCGCAGGAAATGTTGTCGTGCAGCGTAATTGCCGACACCCCCGAGCAACCGCCCGGCAGCTCTCATCGCGGTCGGAACAGGGCGTTCACCAGTCGCGGGACCCTCGACAGCTGCTACTCTGGCCGGAACTCCGAGGAGGTGTGGTGTCAGACGAGCGGCCGGCCCCCCGTGGCGTAGATCCCACCAAACCCAATGCGGCGCGGATCTACAACTATCTGCTGGGCGGTAAGGACAACTACGAGGCCGATCGCGTCGTGGCGCAACGCATGCTGTCCATCGCACCGGACAATCGGACGGTGGCCTGGTTCAGTCGCGAATTCCTTACGGGCGCGGCGAAATTGGCGGCCGAGTCCGGAATCCGGCAATTCGTCGACATCGGCTCGGGCATTCCGACCTCACCCAGCGTGCACGAGGCGATCACCGCGATCGATCCCGACATGCGGCTGGCCGCCATCGACTACGACCCGGTCGTCTTCGCGCACACCAACGCGATGTACAACGGCGTGCCCGGCGTCAAGACGATGCTGGGCGATTTCCGCGATCCCGACGACATCATCGCGCGGCTACCCGGTGAGGCGGGCATCGACCTGTCCCAGCCGATCGCGATACTGCTCGTCGGCGTGCTGCATTTCGTTCTCGAGCACGAACGACCGGCCGAGGTGATGGCCCGCTTCCACGAGGTGATGGCGCCGGGCAGCTATGTGGCCTTCACGCACGGCGCCACCGAGAGCGACGAGACCTGGGTGACCCAGACCGTTACCGATACCGTGGGCAGCACGGCCCAGTTCGTCTTCCGCTCCCGTGCCGACGTGGCCGCGATATTCAAGGGCTTCGACCTGATCGAGCCCGGCGTCGCGCCGATTCAGCACTGGCTCGGCGACGACCTTCCGGAAACCCGGATGGTGGTCATCGGCGGCATCTGCCGCAAACTCTGAACCTCACTCCGTGACGGCGAGAGCCGCGGACCGCGCGATGAGCGATTCGGCCGTCGCGCGGGTGTAGCGGCCCAGGCCGCAGGCGCTCGCGACGCCGTCGACCGGCCGGCCCAAAGCATCCTCGATCACGCGCAGGGTCTGTCTCTGCTGGGCTTCGGTCGGTTCCTCGTGCACGAACCCCGCGTGGAATGCGGTCCGCTCCCCCAGAACCAGATCCGACAGAGGCGCGTAGAAATCGGGGCGATCCGTCGGCGATATGTCACCCGCCGACAGCGGGACGTGGAGGTACTCCAGTGTCCGCCCGGGCGGCCAGTGCCGGACCACGGCATTGGCCAGATCCACCAGTGGCCGCACATCACGAAGGACAGCCCGGGCCTTGTTGCGCTTGCCACCGAGGCACAGGTGCACGCCGAAGCGAGTTCCCTCCGGTGCCCGCGCCGCGAGCGCGCCGATCCCGCGGCTCATTCCCAGCGCCGCGTCCACCCCGCGATGCAGCGGCGCGGTCTTGGCGGTGAGCACCAATTCGGCGGGCGCCTCCAATTGCACGACGACATCATCTCCGGCGACCTCCCGCACGCAGGCGAGCTCGGCGGCGGTGGCGTCCGCGAAGACCCGGCGCCGCGCCATCGCCCCGGGCAGCCCCAGGGCGACGAACGCCAGGGTGAGCGCGGTCGGCATTCCGATCTGCAGTGCGGGACCGGCGGGCGCGCACAGTTCGGCGAGAATCGGCAATGCTTCCCGCGCTTCCCGGGAATATCCGAGACTCACTGCGCCGCTATCCGATTCGAGACCGCGCCGGACGCGGTGCACGGTCCGGCCCGCACGCACCCTCCGCACCTCCAGCACACGCTGCGCCACCAGATCGTCGATGATGGGCTCGATGTAGGTGCGATGCCGCCGCGTCTCACCCGTGGGCAGGGTACGCAGCAACGAACCCGCACCGCGCACCATCGTCCGCATCGCATCTTCGGTGCTCTCGGCCGGGAAACTACCGACGAAATGCACCGCTCGTTCGGCCATGCCGGGGATATTAGTGGACGGCCCGCCGCAATTCCTCCGGCCGCCGACGGATTACCGGCGAATCCCGAATAAGAGACCAAAGAGAATGTTGTGCAAAGTATTGCGCCCCGGCCGCAAATGGTTCGGCACGGATATCGGCGTACTTATTGCATGTCGGCTCGCCGAGGGATAACGTGCGCCATTATAGATCGACCGAGGCCCACTCGTTCGGTGGTCCTCAGCTCCGGAAATATCAGCACAGAAAGCTTTTCACATGCGGGTCTCGATGTGGGCACGGGTCATCTTCGCAGCGGTCATGATGTGCGGATTCGCGACCGGGGTGGCCGCCGCGGACAATGGACCCGCCCCGGCCGGCTGCCGATCCTTTCCGTTCGCGGTACCGCAGGGCGAATTGGGGGCGACCCTGTGCACCCCGGCGGGCGGAGCGCGCACCGTCATGGTGCTGATGTCGGGATCCAATTTCAACGGCACCTACTGGGATTTCTCGTACGAGCCGCAGACCTACAATTTCCGCCGCGCGATGAACGCGGCCGGTTACGCGACGCTCGTGGTGGACCGGCTGGGCAACGGCTCCAGCACACATCCGCCGAGCGCCACCCTGTCTGCCACCGCCACCGCGCAGAATCTGCACGACATCGTGCAGGCCGCCAAGCACGGAATCGACGGAGCCGCGCCGTTCGGCAAGGTCGTCACCGTCGGGCACTCGCTGACCTCCGGCACCTCCATCATGGAGGCCACCCAGTACCACGATGTCGACGGCCTGCTGCTGACCGGCTATTCGCACGCGGTGAACGTTCCGGAGACCCTGAGCGTCATCGCCACCTATCAATCCGCCACCGGCGATCCCCAATTCGCCGGGCGCGGAATGGATCCCGGATACCTGGCCAGCCGGCCCGGAACCCGCATGCACGATTTCTTCGATCCGGGCGATGTCGATCCCGGGGTGCTCGCGCAGGACGAAAAGCAGAAAGAGATCTTCTCGCTGACGGAGTATCCGGACGGAATGCTCTCCACCCTGCCCGGCATGTCCAATCTCCTCACCGCCCCGGTGATGATCGCCGTCGGCGGCCGCGACCGCATGCTGTGCGGAATCGACTACGCCACCTGCGCGAGTTCGGCCACGCTCCAGGCCGAGGAGGCGCCGTTCTTCGCACCCGAGGCACGGCTGCGCAGCTTCGTCCTGCCGGGCAGCGGGCATGCGGTGAATCTGGCGCGCAATACCGCCGACTACCAGGCCGCGGTCATCGACTGGGCGAATTCCACCATCGGGAATTGATCCGGCCTCAGGACCTGCCCGCAACCGCCTCGGCGTCGAGCAATGTCACAGCCTGCAGGGCCAGATACAGTTCGGCCGACTGCCGCGGGTCGGTGGTGTCGCGCCCGGTCAGATCGCGAATCTTGCGCAGCCGATAGCGCACCGTATTGCGGTGGCAGTGCATGGTTTCCGCGACCGCCGTCGCCGAGCCGCCACAGCGGTACCACGCATCGAGGACATCGATCAGATCCCCGCGCTCGGCGGCCGGAAGATCCAGTAGCGGGCCGAGGATCTGCGCCGCCGACCGGCCGCCCGCCTCGGGTACGGCGATGAGAAGGTGGGCGATCGGTTCGTCGCCGAATCGGGTCGTGGCAGCCGAACCCGGTGGCGCGGAACGCAATGCGATCCGCGCCTCGGCCGATGCCGCGGCGATGACATGCGGAGTGGTGAAGGTGGTACTCGACCCCACCCGATCGGAGACGAAGGCGGAAATGGTCGTCAAGCCGCGCTCGATCATCTCCGGGGAGGCTGCCGAGATCAGGCCGATATGCGCGTCGATCTGAGCATCCCACACCGACCGCACACCGCAATCCTGCAGTGCTGCAGCGAGTTTCGTGGGAAGTGGCGCGGTGGGCTCGGTGTCGATGGCGACGACGGCGAAGCTGCCGCGCTCCGGAATCCCCAGGGTGCGAAGCACATCGAGCACACCGGCCGGATTGGCGGAATGGTCGGCGAACAGCGTCCGGACGAGCCTGCTCTGCACCTGCGCATCGGAATGCGCCAGCAGGACCTCGGTTTCGCGATATGCCTCGACGGCCGCGTCGGAGTACAGGTCGACGAGTTCCCACAGCCGGGTCGCGAGATCGTGCAACCGCGCGTCGCCCGGGCCGTCCGCGCGCGCGGTCAGCTCTTCCCAGACCAGCCGGCCGCCGAGCCGGTAGGCGTGCAGCAGGCTCGCGACCGGGATGCCCTGCTCGGCCTTGAGCCGGCCGGCGTCGCGGGCCGATCGCAATCGCAGCGGGCCGGCGCCGGCGAGACCGTCGATCATCGAGGTGAGGTTCTGCCGGCAGGTCATATGCAGTTGTTCCTCGGTCAGCAGCCCGGTCTGCGCGTAGGAAGAATCGGCGGCGGCGATCCGGATGACCAGCTCGGCCGACATCGACTCGACGTCGGCCGCGAGGGCTGCGGCCAAAGTCGAAAAGGGCCGGGACGGGCGCTCGACTGCGGGCGTGCTCATGGAGAGCAGTCTAGCTCAGCCTGTGATGCACGCCACGGCGGCCTTGTGCACGCGCACAAAGCCAAGAGGAAAACACGCAACACTCACACATTTTCTTCGGTCGTGAGCACAGTCACACTGACAATGTTCGGATCATCGGGCCGAATCTCAGCTACGGAGTGTGCACACGTGCAGACAGAACAGACCGCCGCGGCCGACGCCGTCCTCGACACCGCCCTCACCGCGCTCGCCGAGGGCGAGCGGACATGGGCGGGGCTGCCACTGACGGGCAGACGCGCCCTGCTCGACCGCATGCGCGCGCTCACCGGCGAGCACGCCCGGGAGTGGGTGGACGCGGCCGCGCGGATCAAGAAGCTGGACTCGGCCTCCCCGCTCGTGGGCGAGGAATGGTTGTCGGGCCCTTATGTTTTCGCCGCGAGCCTGACCGCCCTGTCCCGGTCACTCGAGTCCCTCGCGCGTGGGGCGAGCCCACTCGCCGACGCGACCTTCGGAACCGCCGGCGAACACCTGACGGTGCGCGCACTGCCGTCGAACCTGTACGACGAACTCCTGCTGAGCGGATTCCGGGCCGAGGTCTGGCTGCAGCGCGGCGTCAGCTCGGCCGCCGCGAAGGCGAATGCCGGCCTGGCCCAGCTCGACCCTGCCCACACCCACGGCATCGGAGCGGTGCTCGGGGCCGGCAACATCACCTCGATCGCGCCACTGGACACCCTCTACGAGCTGATCGCGCACAACCGGGTGGTGGTCCTGAAGCTGAACCCCGTGACCGATCCGCTGCTCGCGGTGTTCGAGAAGATCTTCGCACCGCTCATCGAGCTGGGTGTCGTGCGCATCCTCACCGGCGGCGCCGAGATGGGCGGACGACTGGTGGCGGACGAGCGCGTCGCACACGTTCACATGACCGGCAGCGCGGTCACCCACGATGCCATCGTCTGGGGTTCCGGCGCGGAGGGTGCCAGGCGCAAGGCGGCCGGGACCCCGAAACTGGACAAGCCCATCAGCAGCGAGCTCGGCGGCGTCTCGCCGACCATCGTCGTCCCCGGTGACTGGAGCGCCGACGATCTGGAATTCCAGGCCCGCCACATCGCGACCCAACGTCTGCACAACGGTGGCTACAACTGTGTTGCTGCCCAGGCGATCATCATCTCCTCCGACTGGCCGCAGAAAGACCGCTTCCTCGCCGCCCTGGCCGCGGCGGTCGACAGCGCACCCGCCCGCGACGCCTACTACCCGGGCAGCGACGACCGGGTCGCGACGGCACGCACGAGTTATCCCGCGGCGCGGCGATTGGGCGCGAGCGGCGAACGGCTGCTGGTGACCGGACTCGACCCCGATGCTGACGAGACGCTGTACTCCTCGGAGTACTTCGCACCCGTGCTCGGTGTCGTGGAACTGCCCGGCACCGGCGCCACCTTCACCCGTGCGGCGGTCCACACCGCCAACGAAAAGCTCACCGGCACACTGGGTGTCAACATCGTCGCCCATCCGGATACCGTCGCCGAACTCGGCGCGGAGTTCGACACCATGATCGAGCGGCTGCGATACGGCACCGTGGCGGTGAACGCGTGGACGGCTGTGGGCTATCTGACCCCCACCGCGAGCTGGGGCGCCTATCCTGGGCACACACTCGACGACGTGCAGAGCGGGATCGGTGTCGTGCACAACGCCTGGTTGATCGACCGGATCGAACGCACCGTGGTCCGGGGGCCCTTCCGCCCCGCACCGCGGTCGGTCCTGCACGGCGAATGGGCGCTCACACCCAAGCCGCCCTGGTTCGTCGACAACCGGACCGCGGCGCGAACGGGCAGACTGCTCACCGGCTTCGCCACCGATCCGAGCTGGACCCGCCTGCCCGCCATCTTCGCCTCCGCCCTGCGCGGCTGACTCGACCTACGGAGCGCATATGAATGCCGACGCCACCACCACGGGCACCGTCGACTACATCGTCGTCGGCACCGGATCGGCTGGAGCGGTCGTCGCCGCCCGGCTCAGCACGAACCCGGCGAACCGGGTCGTCGCCCTCGAGGCCGGGCCGGAGGACAAGGACAAGTTCGCCCATATTCCGGCCGCGTTCGCGAAACTCTTTCAGAGTGAGAACGATTGGTGCTATCTGACCACGCCGCAACCCGAACTGGGCGACCGGCAGATCCTGTATCCGCGGGGCAAGCTGCTCGGGGGCTCGTCATCGATGAACGCGATGATGTGGGTCCGCGGGTTCGCCGCCGACTACGACGAATGGGCTCGGTCCGCCGGTGACTCCTGGTCGTTCGCCAATATCGTCGAATACTTCAGGAAGATCGAATCCGTCGAGGGCGCAAGCGGACCCGATGAGGGACGCCAGGGGCCGCTGCAGATTTCCCGCCAGCGCAGCGCGAGCCCGTGGACGCGCGACTTCCTCGCCGCCGCCGAACTCGCCGGATTCAAACGCGAACGGGCGAATTGCGCCGAGCCCGAGGGTTTCACCGAAACCATGGTCACGCAGAAGCGCGGCGCCCGCTGGAGTACCGCCGACGCCTACCTGAAACCGGCGCGACGCCGCCCGAACCTCACCGTGCACACCGGCGCGCAGGCCGAACGGATCCTGTTCGACGGCACTCGCGCGGTCGGGGTCGAATACCGCAAGGACAACCGGCTTTTCACGGTGCGCGCCCGCAAGGAGGTCGTGCTCTGCGGCGGTGCGATCAACACACCCCAGCTGCTCATGCTCTCCGGTATCGGTGACGAGCGGCAGTTGCGTGAGCACGGGATCACGGTGCGCCGGCAGCTGCCGGAGGTCGGCCGCAATCTCATGGACCATCTGGTGTCGGTCCTCGGATTCGCCGCCGACTCGGGAACGTTGTTCGATGCCGAGAAGCCCCGCCAGCTGCTCGACTACCTGATCCGCCGCCGCGGCATGCTCACCTCGAATGTCGGCGAGGCCTACGGTTTCGTACGCAGCCGGCCCGATCTCGAACTGCCCGATCTCGAGATCATCTTCGCCCCCGCTCCCTTCTTCGACGAGGGCATCGGCGAGCCCGCCGAGCACGCGGTCGTGCTCGGCCCGATCCTGCTGAAACCGAACAGCCGCGGCACGGTTTCGCTGGCCTCCGCGGAGCCGGGCGCCAAACCCCTGGTGGATCCGAAGTATCTGTCCGACAGCGAGGGCGCGGACCGCGCGGCCATGCTCGAGGGGCTGCGCATCTCGCACCGCATCGCCGGGACCGGTCCGCTCGCACCCGCCCTGGGTCGCCTGCTCCGGCCGAAAAGGGAGTCACCCACCCTGGAGGAGACTCTCGCGGACGCGCTGACCTGGTATTCGCACACTCTCTACCATCCGGTGGGCACCTGCCGGATGGGCACCGACTCCGACAGCGTCGTCACCCCCGAGCTGAAAGTTCGTGGCTTCGAAGGACTTCGGGTGGCGGATGCGTCGGTGATGCCGTCCATCATCCGCGGGCATACCCACGCACCGGCGGTGGTGATCGGCGAGAAGGCCGCCGATCTGATCGCCGCCGACAACTAGCGCCGGGGCCCGGCCGGGGTGCGTCGATCACTCCGGCCGGGCATCACCGCGAGTTCCGGCCGGCACGGCGTTCAGGGCCGAGCCGACAGCACCGCCTCGGCGAGTTCATGCCAATCCACCTGTTCACCTTGTCTTGTCGCGTGAGTGAATCGCTCGTCGCCGAGTCGCTGCCGAGCCGTCCGTTCGATCCGGAAGGTGTCCGGCTGCGAACGGTCGGACAGGCCGCGCGCCCGGATGGCGGCCGTGAGCAGCATGGCGGCCTGTTCGTCCCGCTCATCACGCAGCGCCAGATCCGCGATACCGACGAGGACGTGGGCGATCAGTGCGGCATGTCCCGCCTCGACGGCCGCCCGGAAGGCGGCGCCGTGCAGGGTCCTGGCCTCCGCGACCTCGGCGGCCAGACAGCCGAGCGTGCTGTGTAGCATCGCGGCGATATTCGGCTCCTCGGCCTCCGCACCGAGCAGTGCCGTCGCGACGGAGATCTGTTCGCGGGCCAGCGCGGCATCACCCGCCCATCGGGCCAGCTCCGCTTTCGAGAGGGCCAATTCGGCCAGCGCGCTCGGCCATGCGGCCCGGTCCGCGTACTGCCCCGCCTGCGCCAGTATCGCGTCGCTCGATTCGGAATCGCCTGCCAGCCAATATAATTGCGCTTGCCGAGCGCGCATGACCACGAGATCCTCGATCGCGCCGACCTCGGTGGCCACCGCGACCGCTTCGTCGAACAGTGCGCAGGCCCTGGCAAACTCACCGCGCATGGCGAGGCGATTGGCCAGCTCGGTGAGGGCGAACGACATACCCCACCGCTCGCCGATGCCCCGGAATTCGGCCAGTGCCGACTCCAGGTACGCGTCCGCCTCCGGTCCGTCGTGGCCCAGCACGATCCGCATCTTGCCCATCTGCAGCCGGGCCATCGCACGAACCCACGGATCCGCGTCGGTGAGCAAGGGCTCGAATGCGGTCGGCAGCGCCTCGGGGCCTTGCAGCATCCGTTCCAGAGCGCCGACGAAACCGAGCAGCGGATAGCCCGCCGGCCGGTCACCGCACAGTCGCGCGGCCCGGCGGATCCAGGTCTCCATCCGGTACTGATCATTGCGACCGGAACTCACGAAGTGCATGACCAGCGCGTACACCCGGGCACGGATCTCGTCGTCCACCACACCCGGCAGATCGGCCGCGGCCGTGAGTAGTTCCATTCCCTCGGCCTTGTGGCCGCCGAGCCACCAGTACCAGCCGGCGGCCGCGCCCAATCGCATCGCCCCGTCGGCGTCGCCCGCCGCGAGCGCGGCCCGCATGGCGGCGGCGATATTGTCGTGTTCGGCTTCCAGCAGGGCCAGCCAGTGCAGTTGCCCGCCGCGGCGCAGCTGCGGTTCGGCGGTGTCCGCGAGTTCGGTGACATAGCCGAGATGGGCGCGGCGCACGGCATCCTCCTCGCCCGACTCCACCAGCCGATCACGGGCGTACCGCGCGATCGTGTCGAGCATCCGGTAGCGCGGCGCAGCGGGCACGGTACCGGCAGCGCGCCGCACATCGTCGTTCACTGTCAGCAGCGATTTGTCGGCCAGGGCCGTCAGCAGGTCGAGTACCTCCCACTGCTCGACCGGCACCGTCGTCCCGTCCGCCGGTGCCGCGGCGCAAACCCGTTCCGCCGCTTCCAGACTCACTCCGCCGGAGAACACCGCGAGCCGGCGCAACACGATCCGCTCGGAGTCGGTGAGCAGTTCCCAGCTCCAGTCCACGACCGCCCGCAATGTCCGGTGCTGTGGCAGTGCGGTGCGGCTGCCGCCGGTGAGCAGGCGGAACCGATCATCGAGGCGAGTGTCGAGTTGCTCGAGTGACATGGTGCGCAACCGGGCCGCGGCCAGTTCGATCGCCAGCGGAATCCCGTCCAGCGCCCGGCAGATACGTGCCATGGCCGACAGCGACGCGGCGTCGGCCGCGAGATCCTGGCGCACCGCGCCGGCTCGCTCCCGCAACAACCGGACGGCCGCCGCGGATTCGATCTCCGCGGCGCTCGCGTCCACCGCGGGCAATGCCAGCGGTTCGACCTGCCACAGCGCCTCACCCGTGATACCGAGTGCTTCCCGGCTGGTCGCCAGGATCCGCAGCCGCCGGCACTCTCCGAGTATCCGATGGGCGAACGCGGCGGCGGACTCGATCACATGCTCACAGTTGTCGAGGATCAGCAGCGCTTCGCGGTCGCGAATCGCCGCGATCAGCCGGTCCATCGGCTCGGCGTTCGAGGCGCCACCGAGCAGCGCGTCCCGCAGGCCGAACGCGGCCAGCGCCGATTGCGCCATATCGCCGCTCGAGCCGACGGGCGCCAGCTCCACCAGCCAGGCTCCGTCGGGCAGATCGTCCAGCAGGGTGCGCGCGGTTTCCAGGGCCAGCCTGGTCTTTCCGGAACCACCGGGCCCGGTCAGCGTGGTGAGACGATGGCCCGCGATAAGCGTTCGGATGGCGGCGACGGTGGCGGGACCGCCGACGAATTCGGTCAGCTCGGCCCGCAGATTGGTCCTGCGATCCGTCTCACCCCCACCGACCTCGCCGCGCAGCAACGCGACATGCAGTTCCGACAGTTCCGCGGACGGGTCCACCCCCAGGGTGTCGGCGAGCGCCTCGCGGGCGTTCTGGAATACGACCAGTGCTTCGGCCGCGCGGCCCGCGGTGGCCAGGGCGCGCATCAGCGCGGCGACCAGCCGTTCCCGCACCGGATTGCGAGCCACCTGTTCGGTCAGCTCGGCGACCAGATCCGCCCCGCCGCCCAGCCGCAGCTCCGCTTCGTAGCGGTCCTCCGTCGCGACCAGGCGCAACCCCTCGAGGCGGGTGATCACCGGTTCGGCGGCAGCGCTCTCGCCCAGCCCGCCGTCCTGCAGCGGCGCACCGCGCCAGAGGCTCAGGGCCTCGCGCAGCAACTCGGCGCGGTGTGCGTCGGCACCGCCGCGGGCCCGGTCGAGCAGTTGCTCGAAGCGCACGACGTCGACCGCGTCCGGTGCCACGGTCAGCCGATATCCGCCCGGCTGCGCGTCCAGCGATCCGTCCGGCAGCACCCGGCGCAACCGGGAAACCAGGGCTTGCAGGGCATTCACCGCATCGGCGGGCGGCTGTTCACCCCAAATCCAATCGACCAGTGTCGTTTTCGAGACCGCGCGACCGGGTTCGAGCGCGAGAGCGATGAGCAGCGCCCGCAGCCGAGCACCCGGCAACTCGATCGATCCACCGTCATCTGCTCGGATATCGAGCGGTCCAAGCATCGCGATCTGCACCCGACCATTCTGCCGTGCCCCCGGAAATGGGCAGCGCGCTGATATCGAGGCGGGGAAGGCAACGCCCCACATCGGCCGGAAAATATGCCGTGAACAGGTAAGAGTCCGTATCAGCGGACATGTCAGAGCGGTGTCAGCCCGATATCAGCACCGCCCGCGACAGTTACTCCCATGAACAGCACGGCCCCCGAGCCTCCGAACCGGAACAGACCGGCGGGTGCGCGACGGGACCGGCCGGCAACCTCGCCACACACTGCAGGAAATCCGAAGGAGCACACCATGACCACGTTCCAGACCCCCGAGCCGATCGCCGTCACCGTCGAGGTGCTGTCCGGCGATGTCACCGTGATCGCCACCGATCGCAGCGACACCGTCGTCCAGGTCCGGCCGGCCGATGCCGCCAAGAAGGCCGATGTCCGTGCCGCCGAGCAGACCGTGGTCGATTTCGCCGACGGCACCCTGACGGTGAAGACGTCCAAGGACTGGCGCACCCACACCCCGTTCGGCGGCAACCCCACCATCGAGGTGACCATCGAGGTGCCCGCCGGCTCGCGGCTGACCGGCAGCACCGGAGTGGGCCGGCTGCTCGGCGCGGGCGACCTCGGACCGTGCGATCTCCAGGTCTCCCTGGGTGACATCGTCGTCGAGCGGCCGCGCGGGTCGGTGACCGCGAAGGTCGCCAAGGGCGATATCCGCATCGGCGAGGCGGCGCGCGGTGAACTCCGGCTGGAGACCTCCATGGGCGAGCTCGAGATCGGTATCCGCGCGGGCAGTGCGGCACGGCTGGAGGTCAACGCACAGCAGGGCACCGTGCAGAACCTGATGCAGCCGGTGGAGCGGCCGGCCGACGACGAGAACACCGTCCGCGTGTACGCGCGCAGCTCGATGGGCAATGTCATCGTCCGGCACGCCGTGGCCGCGTGAGCGCGATGCGAATCGGACTCGACCGGGAGCGGTGCATCAGCGCCGGTATGTGCGCACTGACCGCTCCCGAAGTATTCGACCAGGACCCCGACGACGGCCGGGTGGTGGCGGCGAACACCTCGCCCGCACCGCAACATCACGCGGCCGTTCGTGAGGCCGTACTGGTGTGCCCCTCCGGCGCACTGACCTTCGAACCACAAGACAAGGACTTTCGATGACCACAACGGTTCCCGTCCCACACGGCCTGCCCATGGAACGCACCGCGGGCCCCTTCGACCCGCCCCGCGAAATCACCGAGCTGCGCGCACAGCGCCCGGTCAGCCCACTGCTGTTCCCCGACGGACACGAGGGCTGGCTGGTCACCGGCTACGAGGCCGTCCGTACCCTGATGGCCGACAACCGATTCAGCTCCCGCCTGGATCTCGGTGTGATTCACGTTCCGTTCGAAACGCCGGGCATGCCCGATCCGACCGAGCCGTCCCCGCAGATCCCGGGGTTGTTCATCGCGATGGATCCGCCGGATCACACTCGGCTGCGTCGCAAGCTGACCGGCGCGTTCACCGTCCGGCGGATGAAGATGCTCGAAGATCATGTCGTCGAGATCACCGAGCAGCTACTCGACGCGATGGCCGAACTGGCCCCGCCGGTCGACCTGGTCCGCGAGTTCGCACTGCCGCTGCCGTCCCTGGTGATCTGCGAACTGCTGGGTGTCCCGTACGCGGATCGCGATGATTTTCAGCAGAATTCGGCCAAGTTCATGCTCAAGGATCAGACCCTGGAGGAGAAGGGAGCCGCCTACGGCGCGATGACCGGCTACCTCGCCGCGCTGGTCACGAGCAAGCGCGCCGAACCCGGTGAGGACATCCTGTCCGATCTGGCCCGCGATGACGATCTGAGTATCGAAGAGCTGGTCGGCATCGCGTTCCTGCTCCTGCTCGCCGGCCACGAAACCACCGCGAACATGCTGGGATTGGGCACGTTCGCACTGCTGGAGCATCCGGATCAGCTGGCCGCGCTCCGGGCGGATCCGGACCTGGTTCCCAATGCCGTCGAGGAATTGCTGCGCTATCTGTCGGTGGCCGACATCTTCTACCGCTATGCCACCGAGGACATCGAACTCGGCGGCGAAACGATCGGAAAGGGTTCCACCGTCGTCGTTTCCCTGCTTGCCGCCAACCACGATCCACTGCGGTTCGACGACCCCGACACCCTCGACCTCCATCGCACCGCCCGTGGACTCGTATCCTTCGGTCACGGTGTGCACCAATGCCTCGGGCAGCAGCTGGCCCGGGTCGAGATGCGGGCCGGATTCGCGGGATTGACCCGGCGCTTCCCGGCCCTGCGGCTGGCCGTCGCCGCCGATGAGGTTCCATTGCGCACCGATATGAACATCTACGGCGTGCACGCGCTGCCGGTCACCTGGACCGAGCGCTAGGTATGGACTTCGCATCAGGGCACGGCGGCATCGGAGCCGTCGTCCCCGGATGCGGCGGCGGCTATGCGCTGTGCCAGGATCCGCATGTGGTCGATGAGTTCGGGTGGTTCCAGGACCCGGAAGCCGAAGCCGAAAAGCCCGGTGTACACCGCCAATTCATCCAGCGAATTCGACCCGGTGTGCAGCAGCAGCGGCGATCGTCGATCGCCTCGACGGCGCCGACGGTAGCCGGAATTCGTTCCGCCGCAACAGCGACGGGCACCTCGAGGATGATCCGGGCCCGGTAGCGGTAGGGCGCGCTACTGATCCCGTGGGAGACGAAACGCCCCAGGTCCGCGTCCGGCGCCTCCCGCGGGGCGAAGCGCGGGCCGTTGGGGATGCACGGTCGTAATCGGTCGACGCGGTAGGTGCGCCAATCGCTCCGGTCGATATCCCAGCCCACGAGATCCCAGTGGCGTCCGGTGTGCACGAGGCGGTGTGGTTCGGCCTCCCGGCGGATCTCACCGCCGGTATGGGTGCGGTAGTCGAATCGCAGTCGCTCGTGATCGCGGATCGCGGCGGCGATCGTGGTCAGCACATCCGGATCCATCGCCGGGGTTCCGGCGCCCATACTGACGGTGGCGGCCTGCAATGCCGAGACGCGGTGCCGGAGCCTCGCAGGCAGGATCTGCTCCAACTTCGTCAGCGCCCGCAGCGAACTCTCCTCGATCCCGGCGATGGTGCCACCGGCCGCGGTGCGCAGTCCGACGACGACCGCCACCGCCTCGTCGTCGCTGAGCAGCAGCGGTGGCAGCCGGGCGCCCGCGCCCAGGCGATATCCGGCCGTCCCGGCGGTGGCGTGCACGGGATAGCCGAGGTTGCGCAGCTTATCGATATCGCGGCGCACGGTTCGCACATCGACATCCAGGCGGCCGGCCAGTTCGGCACCGGTCCAGTCGCGGGGTGTCTGCAACAGCCACAGCAGTTCGAGCAGTCGCGCGGAAGTTTCCAGCACGTCGTGAATTCTCCGCCGGGTTAGGACAGAATTCGACCTAACCGGCTCATAGTGTGGTTCCCATGAACACAGAGGTCACCTATGCCCTCACCGATTCTCCGGTGGGCCAATTGGCCTGGATCGTCGAACGATTCAAGGACTGGACCGATTCGGCCGATGTGCCCGAGGACGCCGTCGACCGCGACACCATGCTGACCAACGTCATGATCTATTGGCTCAACGCCACCGCGGGCTCCTCCGCGCGCTACTACTACGAAGGCGCGGCCACCTGGGGCAAACCCGAACCCGAGACCGCGGTCCCGGTGGCCGTCGCCGTCATGCCACACGATCTGGGAATTCCGGTGCGCCGCATCGCCGAACGAAACCACACCATCGTCCGCTGGACGGAATTCCCTCGCGGCCACTTCGCCACCATGGAAGAACCCGACCTCGTCACCGACGACCTGCGGACCACCTTCCGCGACTACCGCGGATAGCAGGTCCACAGCAACGTTCATTCCGTGTCACCCGCTGCCTGTTCGGCGGCCACGGCAGCGGTGATCAACCTGCCGATGGCGGCCCGGCGCTCGGCCCGGCGCGTGCCGACCGGGACGGCATCGCCGATGGCGAGCCGGTCCAGGGTGGGCAGAACCTGCCAGCTATAGCACAGCGACAGGATCGTCAGAAGCACTTCGCGTGCAGCGGATTCGGATAGCCCGGGGACGGCGCGGCGGATATCGGATACTTTACGGTGGATACTCTCGCGGCGGGCCGGTTCCGCGACCGGAACCCCCAACTCCAGTCCCTCCCAATGCAACAGCCGCGCCAGAGTGGGTATGCCGCCGACGTGGTCGAAGAATCGTTCGGCATAGTCGGCTACCGCCGCCACCCCGTCGCCCTCGAGGTGCACTACATCGTCGAGATCACCGATCTCCCGGTCGATGACGGTCTCGAACAGTTGATCCTTGGTCCCGAAGTACTTGTATATGCGCTCCTTGTTGACTCCGGCGGCAGCGGCGATGCGGTCCACGCGCGCACCGGCGAGGCCGTAGGCACTGAACTCCGCGACGGCGGCATCGAGCAACAGTCGTTTGGTGCGTTCGATATCCCAGGCCATGCGCTCACCCTAACAAATCTCCAACCAAACAGTTGCGGTTGTCGCTTTCATGATGTCTACTATCAACTACAACCAATCAGTTGGAGTTGAGGAGTCGATCATGACCAGCACCGTTTCCACCCCCGCGGCCCCGTCCGTCCATCTGCGCGCCATCGTCACCTGGTGCGCTATCTTCCCGATGGTGTCCCTGGGCATGTTCGCGATGGCGCCGTTCACCGCCGACTGGCATCCGGTGCTGCGATCACTCGTACTCACCGCATTCGTCGTTCCGGCCGCCGTCTACATCGTGGTCCCCCGACTACTCGCGGGCGCACAGCGGATTCTCCGGCGTCGAGTCCCCGCCGCCTCGGCGAAACCGATTTGCGGAGAACGGATTTCCGCATAAACCGGACATCCGTGCCGATCGTCCGCGATGTGAGTACGTTGGATCTGGTCAGCGTTGCAACCGTCCGACACGTGGGGAGCGTCCGCCGGGATGGGTAACAGGGAGAACGTTATGGCCGAAGCAGGAACCTCCGCACAGCTCGAGCTGGTGGACCAGGACTTTCACGACGACCCGGACAAATATTACGACCGGTGGCGCGCCGCCGGGCCGGTCCATCACGTGCAATTCACGCACCCGCACGGGATTCCGTGCTGGGTGGTGATCGGATACGTCGAGGCGCGGGCAGCACTGGCCGATCCGCGGCTGCACAAAGACGCACTCGGCGCGGCCGAACTGTTCCGGCGCAACGGCAATCGTTCACTGCTGCTCTCCGATGCGCAGTCGCTGAATACGCATATGCTCAACACCGACCCGCCCGGCCATACCCGGCTGCGGAAATTCGTGAACAAGTCGTTCACCGCGCGCCGGGTGGCGGCCCTGCGCCCCCGCATCGAACAGATCACCGCGGAGCTGCTCGACGCGATGGCGGGCAACGACGAGGCCGACCTGCTCCGCGATTTCGCGAATCCCCTGCCGGTGACCGTGATCTGCGAACTGCTCGGCGTCCCGTATGCCGATCGGGAGGATTTCCAGGGCTGGACCAAGATCCTGGTCGGCGCGGCCGGCGGGCTCGAGGATCGCGACCGCGCCTCCACCGAGATGTCCGGCTACCTCACACAGCTGCTGGCGGACAAGCGAATTCGCCCCGGTCACGATCTGCTGTCGAGTCTTGCGAACCAATCCGACGCGGGCGACCGGCTCACCGACGGCGAACTGGTCGCCATGGCATTCCTGCTGCTCGTCGCCGGGCACGAGACGACCGTCAATCTGATCGGCAACGGTACCTACGCGCTGTTGCGCGACCGCACCCAATTCGATGCGCTGCGCGCCGATCCGGAGGGAATTCCCACCGCGATCGAGGAATTCCTGCGCATCTCCGGACCGGTGGGCTGGTCCACACTGCGCTACACCGCGGAGCCCGTCACCATCGGCGAAACCACCATCCCCGAAGGCGAACTGGTCTATATCGCCCTGACCGCGGCCGACCACGACCCCGATCGCTACGCCACACCCCGCGACCTGGATATCACCCGAAATATCTCCGGGCACATGGCCTTCGGGCACGGTATCCATTTCTGCGTGGGCGCGCCGCTGGCCCGGATGGAGGCCACGGTCGCCTTCACCGCCCTCCTGGAACGCTTCCCGAAGCTGGCGGTGGCACCCGATTTCACCCCGAGCTGGCAACCCAGCCTGCTGATCCGCGGGCTGACCGAATTACCGGTCCTGCCACACGGCTGATCGGCGCCTCAGCGCGCTGACTCCACTCGGAACACCGCGATCCGATGCGCGGCGTCCGCCACTCCGTCGGGCGTGGAATCGCTTGCCAAACCCGTTGTGACGAAATGATTTCCGACACTCGCCGGCCCCGCGGCGACCAACTCGCGCAACAGCGGCCGGCGTTGCTCGACCGGAACCTCTACCAGGCGCGCGGTAGAAGTCCGGCGCCCGCGAGCGAGTGTGACGGATTCGGCCGCCCGCACATTGGCCACCCATGCCGCCTTCGGATACGCCTGCACGATGCACTGCCCGCCGCTCAGTTCGTTCACCGCGACCGGGAAGGTACGCGGCTGCCCACTGCGCCGCCCGGCAACGGTGAGCAGCCGCATCGGGCCGAATCCGAGCCCCAGCCGTTGCAACCCCACGATCACCGGATTGACCCGGTTGACCATTCGGCGATACCGATCCGCATCCATCTCCAGACCTGCACTGTTCCTGAAACCATAATCTACGAGTTTCATATTATATCCGATCAGTAGGGTCTCGCACAGTGCCGGATAGTCCGATTTCGAGCAGCTGTAGCCCACCGGAACAGACAATTCGAACATGTGACACAAGTGCGTCAGGGCACATTCGCGGACGATGGCCGATCAGGGGCAGTCCGGCAAACACCGTGCATACACCCCATAAACCGGTACTACCACTACGTCTACCGGCCAGTAGGCGCTACCGGACCGACTTGGGTACGGACCGGCATCGCTCCCGATCCTTCACGAGGTGAACTATCGTCCGGTCACGAATCGATAACCCCTCTTTCAATGTATGGAGACCTGGTGCTCGAGCTCGACCATTTCAACCACGGCTGGGTCACCCCGGTCCTGGCCTATGTCATGTCCTTCATCGGATCGGTACTGGCACTGCGCTGCGCCACCCACGCCAAGGCCTCACGATGGCCCGGCGGCTGGCTCGTCGCCGCCGCGGTATCACTCGGCGGTGCCGGCATCTGGGTCATGCACTTCACCGCCATGCTCGGCTTCTCGATCCACGGCGCGACCATCCGCTACGACGTACCGATGACCCTGCTCAGCGCGGCGATCGCCGTCATCGTCGTGTGGGCCGGACTGTCGATCGTGGTGCGCGGGCACCGAGAGGTGATCGCACTGCCGTTGGGCGGCATGATCACCGGATTCGGCGTCGCCGCAATGCATTACCTCGGCATGTACGCCATGCACACGGGCGCGCACATCGAATACAGCACCGGCCTGGTGGCATTGTCGCTGGTCATCGCCGTGGTGGCAGCGACAGCCGCACTGTGGTTCATCCTGCACGTGCGCGGGCTCGGCGCGACCGTCGGCGCGGCCCTGATCATGGGCATCGCCGTGTGCGGAATGCACTACACCGGAATGGCATCCATGCGGGCGCACCGGATGGACAGTATGGGCGATCCGTCCGGCGTCGATTCGGTTCAGCTGCTCACCCCGCTGATCATGGTCGTCACCCTGGTCACCATGATGCTGATCGTGCTGGTCGGCCTGGCCGAGATCGACGCACCGTCGCGTCGTGAATCCGGTACCACGACAACTGATCCCGAGCTCGCCGACAGTGGCCGCGCCTGGCCGCGCGCACGGTCGGAGGAGGCGCCGGCGCCCGAGCGGCCGGCGCCCGCGTTCAGTCTGCAAGCGAACACGAAGCGCCGGACCCCGAGCCGGTAAGCACAGCATCCGGCGGCCGGCCGAGCACCGCGAGGGAGGGGTGGAGTTCAGCCGGCCGTCTTCCGGATCCATTCGTCGGCGGCCGCTCTGGCATCGGCGACCGATCGCGCGCTGACCTCGCGCAACATCCGTCCTTCGGAATCCTCGATCCGCCAAGCGCACGTCGTGCGGGTGGTGGGTTGCACCGCGCCGCGGGCGGAACCGAAATCCTTGACCAGTGACCAGCACGTCGCATCACCGGCCAGGTTCCACCCATCGATCGCATCCGAGGGACGAATCGGTCCGAACGGGTCGTCGTCGCCGTGCACCGGGGTGTCGGCCACCGGCCCTCCTCCACGATTCGCGTTGCCGGGCAAACGGTGCCGGACAGGTGTCGCTGGACAATTTACGAGTAACTTCGCTTCACATTGTCGCGCACCATATCCCCGCAACGGAATCGAACCGCAGATCCGACACCCGGTCCGTGTGGCGCACCCGCGCCATTCACACGGCCGGATCAGTAACGCCGTGCCCCCGTCACCGGCATCTCCGCGATGGGTGAACGTACCACGCCGGAACCGCTTCCGGCGGCATGCACCACGGTGCCGTCACCGGCGTACAGCGCCGAATGACCGCCCCCGTAGAACGACACCAGATCGCCGGGCCGCAGCGCGTCCGTATCCACCGGCGTACCGGCGGAGAGCTGGTCGTAGCTGGTGCGCGGAAGGTCCACGCCCACCTGCCGGTACGCCCATTGCACCAGGCCCGAGCAGTCGAAGGCGTCGGGCCCGGCCGCGCCGGTGCTATAGGCCGATCCGAGCTTGGTTTCCGCCGCCGCGAGCGCCCGCTCACCAATGGATTGCATCGGCGCCGGTGGCGCGGGATTTCCCGGGAACAGTCCCGGAATTGTGAACCCGGACGGTAGGGAAATTCCGGGTATGACCGGGGCGGAAAATGGCGAATCCGCCTGCGCCGCGCCCGCGAAACCCGTCACGCCGGGGAGAACGATCAGCACTGCCGCTGCTGACCAGGTGAAACGTCGTACAAGACGGGTACATCGACCCTCGTCGGTTCCTGCCATGATGCGTTCCTCCGAATCTCGTATCGAGAGCAGATTGAGCGAACACCACGGTGATCTGTCGATCGTCGAATCCGGGGAGCAATGATTCGCCACGACCGCACGGAAACCTAATACGAACACACCAATTCGTATAACAAAACGATAAATATGAGAATTCTGTCAGATTTCGCTTGTATCTCGATACAATCCCTAGGACCGAGCGGGTGCTTCGGGCCGGTCATCGCCGCGTACGGCCAGCAACGAATGCCGGCGACTGTAGGCCAAGTAGACGACGAGACCGATGGCGAACCAGATCGCGAAACGCAACCAGGTGACCGGCTGCAGATACGTGATGAGCCAGATCGAGAACCCGATGCCGACCAGCGGTACCACCGGCATGCCCGGGGTGCGGAAGGACCGGGGCAGATCGGGGCGACGGTAGCGCAGCACGATCACCGCGACGCAGACCACGATGAACGCCAGCAGGATTCCGATATTGGTCAGCTCGGCGGCCTGGCCGATCGGCAGCAGCCCCGCGATCGCCGCGGACGCGATCCCGACGATCCAGGTGATCCGGGTGGGCACCTGCCGCACCGGGTGGGTCCTGGCGAACCACTTGGGCAACAACCCATCTCGGCTCATCGAGTACCAGACCCGGGTGACGCCGAGCATGAAGGTGAACAGCACCGTCATGATGCCGACGATCGCACCGGCCGCGATCAGGCTGCCCAGCCCCGGCAGTCCGACCGAGGCGAAGGCGGAGGCCAGTCCGCTCTCCGGATCGATGTCGGTATAGCGCTGCATCCCGGTCAGCACCAGGCACACCAGGACGTAGAGCACCATGGATATCGCGAGCGACAGCAGAATCGCCTTGGGCAGATGGCGTTTCGCGTCCACGGATTCCTCGGCCGCGGTCGACATGGCGTCGTAGCCGAAGACCGCGAAGAACACCGTCGCCGCGCCGGTGACCGCGCCGGACATACCGAACGGGAAGTACGGATGATAGTTCGCGGTATCGATGTGGCAGAAGCCGACCACGATCACCACCACGACGACTGCGATCTTGATTACCACCACGAAGGTCTCGAACCGCGCCGCCGCCCGGATACCCAGATTGAGCAGTGCGGCGATCAGCAGGCAGAGCAGCGCCGCGAACAGATCCACCGCATGCCCCTGCCCGGTGCCCGGTGCGCCCAGCATCCAGTCCGGGAGCGCGACATCCCACTGCCCCAACAGGAATTGGATGTAACCGGAGATGCCGATCGCCACCACCGCCACGATCGCGGTGTACTCGAGCAGCAGATCCCAGCCGATGAACCAGCCCACCGGCTCGCCCAGCACGGCGTATCCGTAGGTGTAGGCCGATCCGGCACGCGGGATGAGGCCGGCGAATTCGGCATAGGACAGCGCGGCCGCCGCACTGGCCACACCCGCGATCAGAAAGGAGACGAGTACCGCCGGACCGGCGGTGTCATGAGCGACCGAGCCGGCGAGCGCGAAGATCCCGGCGCCGATGATGCCGCCCACGCCGATGGCGGTGAGCTGCCACAACCCCAGTGTGCGTTGCAGATTCGTCGGAGCGTCGTCGGTGATCTGATCGATCGGCTTGCGCCGGAAGAATTCTCGCAGAGCGGGGCTGGTTCGCACGGGCGCTCCTTGTCCTCGGGGGGCGCTGGTGAATTCACAGTACCCACGCCGATCGTGGGCCGCGCGGCATTCGATCGGGAGCACGGGCACCTCGATCACGGGTCTACCTGAAACCGGTTCTAGACATAGTTGCTGGTTTGTCTTATCTTCGATACATGAGCTCCACAATGTCTCAGTCCGCTCGGTTCACACTGCGCTCGGGCGACACCTGGCGCGATCCCTGGTCGATGTACACCGCACTCCGCGAATCCGACCCGGTTCATCGCGCGGTGCCCGAACACCGTCCGGAGGACGACTACTACGTGCTCTCGCGGTACGCGGATGTGTATGCCGCAGTACGTGATCCGGAGACCTTCTCCTCCGCGCAGGGGCTCACGGTCGACTACAACAACCTCAGCGAGATCGGACTCGGGGAGAACCGGCCCTTCGTCTTCACCGACGCGCCGGATCACACGGTCTTCCGCCGCCGGGTCGCCAAGGGATTCACACCCCGGCAGGTGCAGGAGATCCGGCCCGCGGTCGAGAAGTTCGTGATCGAGCGGCTCGAGGGGCTGCGCGCGGCGGGCGGCGGCGATATCTCGGTGGAACTGTTCAAACCGCTGCCGACCATGGTGGTGGCGCACTACCTCGGCGTGCCCGAGGCCGACCGGGCGAAGTTCGACGGGTGGAGCGAGGCGATCGTCGCGGCCTCGGCCACCGGCGGTATCCAGCACGCGCAGGACGCGATCGGTGAGCTGTCGCAGTACTTCATCGCCATGATCGACAAGCGCAAACTCGAGCCGGCCGACGACACCATCTCCCACCTGGTGGCCTCGGGTCTCGGTTCGGACGGCGATATCGGCGAGATCCTGCAGATCATCGGCTTCGCCTTCACGATGATCACCGGCGGCAACGACACCACCACCGGGAATCTGGGTGGCGCGGTGCAACTGCTGACCACCGAACCGGAGCAGCGCCGGCGCCTGCTGGATGATCCGAGCCTGATACCGGGCGCGGTCGACGAATTCCTGCGGATGACCTCACCGGTGCAAGGGCTGGCCCGCACCACCACCCGCGATGTCGAACTGCACGGCGTCACCATCCCCGCGGGCCGGCGGGTACTCATGCTGTACGCCTCGGCCAACCACGACGAGAGCGAATACGGCCCGGACGCGGGCACACTCGATGTCACCCGCAATCCCAAGAACATCCTCACCTTCGGTAACGGCAACCATCACTGCCTCGGTTCGGCAGCGGCCCGCATGCAGGCCACCATCGCACTGCGGGAACTGCTGACCCGCTGCCCGGATTTCACGGTGGACCTGGACGGGGTGCGCTACACCGAGGGCAACTATGTGCGCTGGCCGGTCAACGTCCCGTTCGTTCCGGGTTGCTGACCACGCCTGGTATACGGACGTCGGCGTGCCCGCTCCGGCACGGCGTGTGACGTCACCGCACGCTGGTGCGCGACCAGCGGCGTCGGAGGAAGGATTCGGTATGACGGGGCCCGAACAGGCGACCGGGGCGAGGACGGCAGGCTCGCCCCGCAGTGGGCGGGACTGGCTGGCTCAGCCGCGGTCGATGCAGGCAGCCGAACGTATTCTCGATGCCGCGGCTCAGCTGTTCGCCGAGCACGGTGTGGCGGCTACCCAGATGGGCGATATAGCCAAGGCCGCGGGCTGCTCGCGCGCCACGCTGTACCGTTATTTCGATAGTCGGCAGGCCGTTCAGCTGGCCTATGTGCACCGTGAGGCACGACGAGTGGGCGCCACCGTGGCCGCCGAGATCGCGAAGATCGGCGATCCGGGTGAGCGCGCGGTGGCCGGGGTGCTCGCGAGCCTGCGGGCGGTGCGCGCCGATCCTCTGCTGATCGCCTGGTTCCGGCCCGACGATGCCGGGCGAACCCTGGAGATGGCGCAGACCTCCCAGGTCATCGAGGCCATGGGCCGCTCACTGTTCGATCCGGAAACCCTACCGGGAGACGATGATTCGGCCCTGTTGGCACGCTGGCTGACCCGGATCATCGTCTCATTGCTCACGGTCCCGGAACAGCACGAGGACGAGGAACGCGCGATGCTCGAGCGCTTCCTCGCACCGTTGCTCGGCGAACACGGCTGACCGGCGGGCAAACGTCCCCGGAATCGGCGCCACCCGGTCCCTTGCGCACGGCGTCCCGGCCCACGAGGCTGGTGGTATGGATTCGCTCATCATGTCCGCGCGCGATCTCGACTTCCTGCTCTACGAGTGGCTCGACGTGACCGGTCTGACCGAGCGCGAGCGCTACCGCGAGCACAGCCGGGAGACCTTCGACCAGGTCCTCGCCCTGAGCCGGGAGCTGGCCGAGAAATACTTCGCCCCGCACAACCGCGCGGGCGATCTGCGCGAACCCACCTTCGACGGTGAGAAGGTGCACATCATCCCCGAGGTGGCGACGGCGCTGTCGGCGTTCGGCGAGGCCGGGTTCGTCGGCGCCGCCATGGACGAGCGGATAGGCGGTATGCAGCTGCCGCACGCCGTCTTCACCGCCTGCATGTCCTGGTTCTATGCCGCCAATGTGGGCACGGCCAGCTACGCCCTGCTGACCATCGGCAATGCCAATCTGCTGGCCGCGCACGCCGATCCGGCGCAGATCGACCGTTTCGTGCGCCCGATGCTGACCGGGCGCTGGTTCGGCACGATGGCGCTGTCGGAACCGCAGGCCGGCTCGTCGCTGGCCGATATCACCACCAAGGCTGTGCCCGCTGATGACGGCACATACCGCGTGTTCGGCCGCAAGATGTGGATCTCCGGAGGCGATCACGAGCTGTCGGAGAACATCGTGCATCTGGTACTCGCCCGCATTCCGGGCTCGGATACCGGGACCCGGGGTATCTCCTTGTTCATCGTGCCGAAATACCTTCCCGCCGAGGATGGTTCGCTCGGTGAACGCAACGATGTCGTGCTCGCCGGCATCAATCACAAGATGGGCTGGCGGGGCACGGTCAATACCGCGCCGGTATTCGGCGACGGAGCCTTCACGCCCGGTGGGGAACCGGGCGCGGTCGGATATCTGGTGGGCGAACCCAATCGCGGACTCACCTACATGTTCCACATGATGAACGAGGCTCGGCTGGGTGTGGGCCTGGCCGCCACCGCGCTGGGTTACACCGGATACCTCAAGGCCCTCGACTACGCCCGCAATCGGCCGCAGGGCCGGGCGGTCGCGGCGAAGAGCGGTGCGCAGATCCCCATCGTCGCGCATCCCGATGTTCGGCGAATGCTGCTGGCGCAGAAGGCCTATGCCGAGGGCGCGCTCGGCCTGCAACTGTACTGCGCCACGCTGATCGACCGGCAGCGCAGCGCGCTCGATGCCGACGAGACCAAGTACACGAGCCTGCTGCTGCGGGTACTCACACCGATCGCCAAGAGCTGGCCGAGTCAGTGGTGCCTGGCCGCCAACGACCTCGCCATCCAGGTGCACGGCGGCGCCGGCTACACCCGCGACTACGACGTCGAACAGCACTACCGCGACAATCGGCTCAACCCGATTCACGAAGGCACGCACGGTATTCAGAGCCTGGATCTGCTCGGGCGCGCGGTCACCGCCGATGGCGGCGCGGCATTGACACTGCTGCTGGACACCATGGGTGAAACCGTCGACCGGGCCCGCGCCACCGGTGACGCCGAACTCGGCGATTTCGCCGATGCGCTGGCCGCGGCGGCCGGGCGGATCGCCACCACTACCGCGACGGTCTGGCGGGATGCGAATCCGGAAGCCGCGCTGGCCAATTCATCCGCCTACCTGGAGGCGTTCGGACATGTAGTGCTGGCCTGGATCTGGCTCGAGCAGGCGGTGGCCGCCGACGGCGGGACCGAGGACTTCCATCGCGGGAAGCGGGTCGCGGCGCGCTACTTCTACCACTGGGAATTGCCGCGCACCGCACCGCTTTTCGATCTGCTGGACGGAATGGACCGCACCACGCTGGAACTGGACGACGCCTGGCTTTAGCACATCGGCGCGGCGGTCGTACTCCCTCCTGGCGACAATCGGACATCGTGGCGCCCTCTAGTCTGGCCTGGTGGAGATGGGATGGACACGGCTGGCGCGGCAATGCCTCGTCGAAGAGGACGAGGCGATCATCGCGCTGAATAAACCGGCCGGCATCGCCGTGACCGGGGAACGGCACGACACCGATATCGTCGAGCTCGCCGCGGCCGAGGGCATCACGCTGTATCCGGTGCACCGCATCGACAAGGTCACCTCGGGCCTGGTGCTGTTCGCCAAGGAACTCACCGCACACGGCGGCCTGACCAGGCAGTTCAACAAGCAGACCGTCGAGAAGCGGTATCTGGTGATCACCGCCGCCACCGATCTGCCCGATACCGGCGTCGTCGACCTGCCGCTGAGCGTGGGTCGCAAGAACCGGGTGCGCATCGCGGCGCCGCGGGAATCCATCCGCCGCGAGGACAACACCTGGACGGTCGCAGACAGCGACCTGCTGGCCGTTAAGAACTATCCGTCCCGCACCGAGTTCACCACGATCGCCCGGACCGAAACCCACACGGTCCTGCTGGCCCGCCCGATCACCGGCCGCCGCCACCAGATCCGGGTCCACCTGGCCTGGATCGGCTTCCCCATCGCCGGCGACCCGTTGTTCGACAAGTCCGGCGCGTACGCACGCACCCACCTGCACTCCTGGTCACTGAGCCTCGAAGCAGCCTGGCGCACCGACCCGAACCTCACCCTGATCGCCACCCCGGGCGAGGACTTCTTCACCACCCACGCGGGCCCGATCATCGACGACCCGGCCGCCCTGCTCGAACGGGTCGCGAACAACCCGATCACAGACGACTGACGCTGTCCGGTTATCAGAAATCCAGCGCTGACCAGGGAAAATTGATTGCGAAGGGATACGGGAACGACACCCCCACCCCAGCATCCGGAATCCACTCGCCGGCCAGCAGATAGTTCGCATTGCGGAGCGGGCGCACACCAGGTGGAAGCTCGGCGTGACCGATCTCGAGGACATACACCCGCAATGCACCGATACCGGTGAGATCCCGTTGCAGATCGACTTCCCAATACGACGGAATACCAGCGCCCGCATACCGCGCCTTCTTCGCCTCGATCTCGGCCGGGGTATTCGACGGTGAGAGCACCTCGCCGACCAGGACCGTATCCGTTGCACGGACATCGGCCCCGGGGGGAAGACAACGGTGGACCATGAAGTCCGGTGTCACGAAGTCGGACTTGCCCGAATATCCGAAGAAGACATTGGTCTCGAGGTTCACTCGCCAGCACCGGTGCGGATCCGATGACATATCGTCACGAGCACAGCGTTCGATTTCGTGAGTCAGGCGGCGCATTGCCATCTGATGTTCTCCGGGGCCGCGGCGCAGCCACACGACCCGGCCATCCCACAGCTCGATCTGCGCGGCGATCTCCTCGGGCAACTTCTCGAGCTCTTCCCAGGTCATGGACTCGGGAAGGTCGGGACGCTCAGCGCTCGGCATGACCATCGACTCATGCTACCCACAGACCCGCCGCGAGCAGGTCTACCTCGCCGAACAGCGCGAGGGTGCTGGCAGTCGGGGTGACGGGATTTGCCGGGCAGTGCGGGTTTCGGCGGCGTCGAAGACGAAGGTGTCGACGATGAAACAAAGGTCAGCGAGGTCTCGCCAGCGGGTGGACGGCTGCAGGGTAGCTCCGTAGCGGGCGACCATCGCACAAACTTTGTCCGCGATCTGGCTCGGTAAGGGAATCAGGCGCACCGGCGGTAGCGCTGCGAATCCGTCGAGATCGAGAATCGGAGTGGGGGTGAGTGATTCGATGTCACCGACAATCACTTTGTCCACCGCAAAGTCGGTGTGGAAGTCCTCGAGCAGGGTCGCGCCGAGGTAGATCGACACGAGCAGTTCAGCACCATTGGCCGCGTCACCGGTGAGTTGTTTGGCCAGCTCGACCCTGAAGACGAAGGGTCGATATCGGGACACGCGCCACCGAAGCGACGCAGTTCGTCGATGGCGTCCGCGATGTCGGTGTCAGGCCGGATCAAGTCGAGATCCTGGCTGGAGCGCGCCCCGGGCAACCGGACGAGCAGCCCGCCACCGCCGGTTACCACCCAGGGCGCCGTCGGGTCGGCGAATACACGCGCAAGGAAGCGCTGCATGAAAAATTCGCGGCGCAACGCGGCGACCGGACGCCGGGTCTGCCGGGCCCTGACCTGGATGCGGGAGCGCAGTGATGCCCTGAACGACGCAGGACTGGGGACGGTCACTCGTCATTCTCCTGGGGTGCTTCGTCGGGACGGACAGCCATGTCGATCAGCGCATGAGTGACCCCTTCGCGTAGCAGCGTGGCTATCCATTCATGTGCTGCGGCAGCATCGGGGAAACTGGTGCGGATCGGCATTGTGCAAAATCTGAGTACGTACGCGCGCCAACATGTTCCGCCACTCGGGCGTATCGACGAGCGGGGCGACGGCTTCGCGAATGAGAGCTGCAGCCTCCCGACTGCTGGTTGCATGCGCGAGCTCGTTGCGAATCGCCGCCACCGTGGCCTCGTCGGCAGGCGAAGACGTCAGCGAGGCGGCGAGATGACTGCTGCGCCGGCCGTGCATCAACTGCTCGAGCGCCCTGTTCGTTGCGTTGCTCGGGTGACGAGCGGCTCCAGTGTGGGCACGGACAGAGCGAGCGATGACTCGGGCACCCCGGCTTGGGCGATGAAGTGGTTGACCAGCGCCGAGCCGTTGTCGACGGGCGCGCCGTAGCGATGGGCGTAGGAGCGTAGCGCGGCCGCGATCTCGTCAACCGGGGTTCCTCGCAGCAGAGCGTCACGCACGACCGCGGCCAAATGCCCACCGTCGGTGTGGGCGGCGGCGAGATCGGCGACCGTGCGCGCCGGTGTGGTGACCGGCAGTCCGTCGACCAGTGTCCATTCCACAGCGGTCAGGGCAGCGCGATGGAAGCGAACGTCGGGGTTACGGGTGTCGCGCCGGGTGGGGACGGTGAACTCCATGTAGTCGGCGTCGAGATCGCCCAAACCATGTAGGTCGGCGGCAGAACGATGGGAGACGACACCGAAAGGAACGTCGTCGCCGATGCGGTCACCCGCGCGCACTCCCGATTCGCCGGAGCGCGGCCGACGCCCGAGTCACTGTGGATACATCTCGACAGTTGATTACCCGAGCCTGCCAGTCTGGGTAAACAAGAAAGCGGCCCCTGCACGAGGGCCGCTTCTGCCTTCCAAGAAAGGAATGGGCTGCTGGAACCACACGAAAAGTGGTACGACGCAGCCCATTTGCCGATGCACCGTAACACGTCGCGCTTCTCGAGCTAGTCGATATCAGCCCCGAGGACGGTCCCCTCGTTGTGTTCTGCGAGTGGTGCTGAGCCCTGCGTCCGTCCCGCGCGAGGAACTAAATTTCCGATTCGGCTCAGTACATCTGCGTATTCGGAATCGGTTTCGGCGTAGGCACGAGCAGCTTTGAGGATGAGTTCTTGAGCTGCCTGTAGCTCGTTAACGGCCTCGTCCAGCCTCTGCTTGATTCAATTCTTCCCCGCTGCCTTTTTTGGTGAACTTCGCAGCGAGGTCCAAACCCATCTGAAACCCGCCGAATCCGGTGACGTACTCGACTGTTTGCATAAACGGGCCCATCGCTTGTATGTCATTGATGAGGTCTTGCAATCCTTTGATTGCCTCGTCGAGCTTGTCTCGGTGAACCCTCAGATGAAGGTTCCCGCCGTCCACCTCCGCCGAAAGCTGTGCGATGGTGCTCAGTTCGGACATATCCCCCTCCTATGGAATGTACTTGACCAGCACAGTTGCGATCCTGGTGACCTCCGAGCAAGCATCCCCGGGTTGCTTGGCACCGAGCTTTGCCGAGACCTGGAACTGCACCGGATTGCTCTTGGCATTGATGGATACTGTGCAGTCGTGATCAGAGGTGGCACTGGTCAATCGGGTACCGGGCCGCCCGTCGACGGTGACCGGTTCGGGCTCCTTGTACAGGGTTGTGTTGTGCACTACCTCGTCGTAGGTGTGCGAGTGGTCCGAGTAGACGTTCAGCTGGTACCAGTTCGGTTTCTGCCCAAGCCACGCACAGACATCCACCCCGGGGAATTTCACCCCTTTGGGTCCGTCTTGTTGCTTGGTCGATGGGTTGAGTCCGACCGCGGCGATGTCGGAATCCGGTATGTCACAGGGCTTCCAGGCGGCTGCCTGCGTGGAAGTTGTTGCCTGGGCAGTGATTGTCATCGGGGCCGTGTTTGAGGCAACAGTCGTCGCTGTCCCCGATTCTCCGGAAGAGCAAGCAGCCAGTACCCCCACTGTGAGAGCAGCCGCCGCCCCAAGTGTTATCGCTCGCCGCATCGGGTCTCCTGTCCCGGGCGGTCCCTGCGACCCCCCGCCCTAGGGATGGTAAGCGATCCAGCGCTGGCGAGCAGCGACGAGTTCTCCCTGGTAGCTGTTCGGTCCGGATACTTTCGGTTTTCGCCACCGTCTCAGCAGTGTCGGTCATGATCCACTGGCCGGGTGAATTCCGGATCTGATACCGGTACTCACCATCAACACCCGTCGGTGGTGAGTACCGTGGGAGCCCAGCAGCGAATTACAGGTCGCACAGCCGCCCTGCCTTCAGACCCGCGTTGAACGCGTCCCATTCGTCGGGCGCGAAGATCAGCGCGGGACCGGCTGGGTTCTTCGAATCACGAACGCCGACACGTCCTCGGCGAGCCATGCGACCTCTACACATTGCGAATTGGTTCGCTATGACTGCTCTTGCACCAATCGAACCTTGGTTAAATCAACATCCACCGTTCGTACTCCCTTGCCACCTGACGTAACAGATTTCTGCTGGTCATCGTCCAGCGCCGCCTGCTGAACGACGTCGTAAGTTGATCGTAACGGTCGATGTCCGTCCTCTTTTCGAGGTAGATGTCGCTGCTCATCCAGCGTCGATGTAGACCACGGTGGTTCCGCGGGCTGGCCGGTTCGCCGTCCGTTCCGAATTCGATGATGACGAACTGGCTCGGAACGATCCCCAAGGGAAATCCGCCATCGTATGGAGGACTCGGATCGTGATATTGGGCGCTTGCCGATCTCCGCCAGTTCTCGTAACTGCGCACCATCACACGATGGGCGCCGACGATCCTGCCGTAGATCGGGCTTCACTGAGCAGCACCTCCAGCTGGACTGGATTCGACTTCCTGGTCACGATCTTCTGACGCTTCAGGCGCACCTCTACCCGACCATCGACTTCCTCTTGCGTGTCACCGGGGTAGGAGCCGATCAGCGCCGCGCGTAGTCGGCGGTTTGAAGCAGGCCCGGCACAACTCCTTGGCACGAAATCAGGTTCCGCGCAGCGGCTTCCATCCCGACATACATGTTGAAGGCATTGCTGAACATATCCGCCGAGCGCCGTGATATCCGGATTGTCCGCAGCCTTGGCGGCCAGACCTATAGCTCTGCCTGTCTCATCGCCCTCCACGTCGTACAGCTCACAGAGTTCACGGACATCCTGCTTACGAAGCTTCTGAGGCCGGCCGGTCTCCATCCGCTGCAATGCCGCCGTGCTGAGCTGGACCTCCTGCGCAGCCTGCGCGATGGTCAGACCGCTTCGAGGCGTCGCTCGCGAAGAAACCTCCCGAGCTGACGGCGGAGCAGCGTTGCGGATTGACTCCCTGACATGCGACTTCTTCTCGGGATTGAACGAGATCATTCGCGAACCTGAGTAAAGCATGCCGCAGATGTGAATCTGTTCGTGGGGATTTGAGTCAACTGGTCTGAATATTCAAAACCGCTTCCGTACGTCCTGGTTGAAGTGCTGTTCTGTAGCAGTTCGATAGTCCGATCGCAGCTCCGCCCTAGATGACCGAGTGATCGCGAAGCTCCTGGGTTGCGTTGGACTGAAGCAGTTCGCCATTCGCTGGCTGATTGTTCCTGATTTTGTTCTGCCCCACTATGTTCCGCGCATTGTCGCACGATCAGTAAAGGTCCGTTATGTCCGAAGTATCACCATGGCTGTCTGCGGTCGAGTCCGCCTCGGCGAGCTCCCCGCTCCCCGCCGAGCCGGACGTCACGGTGTCGATCTATCTCACGCCGGCGAGTCCGTATCCAATGACGTTCGTCGCCTGCGAATCGGCGGCTCGACGCTTCGCGGACCACTGGCAGCGGTATGGCCGATGCGCCGCGGTCGAATTCGCCGCTCCGGAGGAGAGCTGTGTACGGCTTCCGTGTGAGCGATTGTGGGTGGTTCCGTGATCGAACTGCTGTTGATCTGCCTTGGACTGAGCGCCGGTGTCTACGTGGCGATTGTGTTGTGGCCGTGACGGATTCCGAGTGACAGTGCCGACTCCGTGAGACATGACGGCGTCGGGAACGAAGGAGGAAACGGAGATGATTGACTTGATCGAATCACGAGTTGACACGGCGATCGACGAGCGCGACGCTGCACCGGCTCACTCCACGCCGAAGGCTGTCGGCCTGGTTCGCACCGAACTGTCCGGCATCGACACAGCCGCGCACGCGCTCGATATCCAGTGTCACGCACACCATCTCGGCTATCGGTGGATATACACCGTTCGCCCGCCACGAGGGACGCCCGATCCTGTCGCATACACCCTCGGCATCGCTACGACCATGGGGGCGTCGGCGATCATTGTGGTCGATGCGACGCACATCGACGGCAACCCCGAATTCGTCAGTGGTTTCGATCTGGCGACCATTACCCCGCCTCGGCTGTGGCGTCGCGGCACAGTGGAGCCGGTTGTTGTGCAACCGGCTCCACTGCACGATTGCACATGGGAACCCAGCCAACTGGAACTCGACTGCGCGCACCGCCTGTGGAATATCCACCGCGATTGTCTTCCGGACTGCCGGGCACGCCTCGCCGCCGGAGCGGCCCTCTCGGCACGGGACGAGGTGGACTGATGTTCGCGATCACGATCGCGTTGATGGTGAGCGTCTGCGGCATTCTCATCGGCGTCGGCTGCTGGTGGCCGCCACGCGAACCGGGACTGACCGTCGCCTCGGTCCACCGACGGTTGGCATTCGAAAGTTATTGCCACCACCTCGGATCACAGTGGCCGGCACGAACAGATGCGGACCGGAACCACGAGCGAGTGCTGTCCAGACTGCACGCGATTGCCGCCGCGGACACTCAGCGGGCGCTTTCCAGGAGGTCGGGGTGCGCTGAGTAGACCCGCTCCGGAGACATTTCGCCACCTCACGCGTGATCCACCGACTACGGAATTCGGGAGTAAACCACTATGCGCGTCTACGCGATCGGATTCCTGCGGCGAGACGTCTCCGGCACACGCCAGCCGTGGGACGAGATTCAGGTGCGTTCGCTGGCCAGGAGACTCGGATACAACCTACGCAAGATCATCACGTTCACCAATGGGGTCGATGACGTCGGGCTGCGACTACGGGACATCGTCGAGGTCTGTCATGCCGATGCCGTCATCGTCCCGAGCGCTGCGCACTTCGAAGGCTCCGTCGTGCCATCGAAGCTGGTTCGGGTCGCGGATGTGATCACCGTTGAGCCGGAATGCACCTATGCCGGACGTGGATACGGCGCGAGCGTATTGCGATAAGGTCGTTGCATCGGGGGGTTGAGTATGGCGCCCGGCGGCGGCGAGCAGGAGGGGCCCGTTCCATGCGACCGAGATTTGAACGACATATCGGTATCCGACCAGCGATGTCTATCGCAGCTCACGCGGAGGTTCAGGCGTGACACCGCCGCCGGAGCCGTCGAGCTATCTGGATCAGGGTAGTGGTGAGAACCTTCGTACCCAGTTGGAGGCGTTGACCAACTCGTACTACGCGAAAATCGTGGAATCGGGCAATACCGCGGCGTGGGATGCCGATCAGCTGGCATTGCAGAGTCAGATCAATGTTTTGGCTGAACAGCTCGGTGTGGATGTCGATCCCCAGGTCATTACCGGTAATGACGAGTTCGCCCGCCCATCGGCACCCTCAACGAACCACAGGTCCGGTTGCACGTCCACGGCCGCCTCGATGAACCACGACGACTTCGTCAAACCACACTCGGGCCCTCGCCCGCCAAGTCCGAGAACTCGGAACACGACCCGCACACGCGTGAGCGACCATGCGCCGAACTCTGGTCATAGCCAACAGTTTTGAAATGTGTCAGTGGTCACCGATACCGTAGCGAGCGTGCCCGCCAACCCCACCAACAATCACGACGCCTACTTCCGCGCGGTCATGCAGCGCCCCGCCAACGCGGTCTCCGAACTGCGCGCGGTGTTACCGGAATCATTGGTGGCACAAGTGGATTGGGGCAGCCTGGAACCACAATCAACAAGCTTCATCTCCGCCGAACTGCGGTCCCGCTACAGCGACGTCCTGTTCCACACCCGCCTCGCCGGTCACGACGCCTACCTATACTTGCTCGTCGAACACCAGAGCAGCAACGACCCATTGATGGCCTTGCGCATCCTGGAATACATGGTCCAGATCTGGAACCACCACCTCACCCGCACCCCGAAAGCACACACCCTGCCCGCGATCATCCCCCTCGTCGTACACCGCAACACCTCCGGCCGTAAATGGACTGCTGCCAGAGATATCAACGACCTCATCGACATCGACGCCGAAACCAGGGACGCCGCCGATCCCTACCTCCCCCACCTGCGGTATCTCCTCGACGACATCGACCACGTCGATATCGGCACACTGATGGACCGCAACCTCACCACACCAGCCCTGGTGTTGCTTGCCCTGCTCAAAATGGCCCCTGGCAACACCCACCTCGCCACCGATTTGCAGATCCTGCGCGACGCCCTGAAAACCCTGCTCGAGGGCCCCGACGGTCCTCGTGACTTCCGCCTGGCCCTCACATACATTATTCGTGTGGGCGACACCGACCCCGCCGAACTCGAAGCATTCATCGATGAACTCGGACCCGACGCCAAGGAGGCCTTCATGACAACAGCCGAACGCCTCGAAAAACGCGGCGAAGCACGCGGAGAAGCTCGGGGTGAAGCTCGCGGCGAGCTCAACGGTCGCGCCCAAACGCTCCTCGAACAGCTGCCCCTGAAATTCGGACCACTCCCCGAACACATCGTCGACACCGTCCGCGCAGGCGACGCCGAACAACTCCGAGGCTGGGCCACGGCGTTCGTCACCGCAGAACGACTCGACGACATCTTCTGATCAGCGAGCCGACTCGGCCACGCCGAGGCACTCCTCGCAATGCCGATCCTGAAATTCGGGCCGCTGCCTGAACAAGCCATCGACAGGCCCGATCATCGACGACCCTGCCGCCCTGCTCGAACGGATCACCTAGCCGGGCGCCGCCACCGGCCGGCAGCAACCCGTTCAGCCCGATTCCGCTTCGAGCTCCGCGATCTGCGTGCGCAACCACTCCTTGTCGGCACGGCGGGTCGCGGCGCCGAGGGTGAGCATGCCGCGCCGGAACCGGTCGGTCATATCGGCGGCCCGCAGTGGCCGCCCCTGTTCGTAGAACCAGCTGGCGGGCTGTTCGTAGAAGGTGAGGCGCCGCCGCAGGACCGTCACCTGCTCGGCCGGGTCGGTGAGGTAGCCGAGAAATGCGAGCAGGACGAAGAAGTTGTTTCGATCGGTGATCTCCACCTCGGACGGGTCGCGCAGCCGCCGCAGTAGTTCCGCCCGCCCGGCCTCGGTGAGGGACAGCAGCTGCCTACCGCTTTCCGCGTCGGCCTGCTTATCGACCAGTCCGGCCGCGCGGAGCCGTTTGATCGCGGGATAGAGCGCGCCGTCGCTGACCGGCCGGATGTGCCCGGACAGTCCGGAGATGCGTTGCCGCAGTTCGTAGGCGTGCATTGGCTGCTCGTAGAGGAAGCCCAGAATGCTCAGCTCCAGCATGCGCTCACCCTACCCTCGAATCGATATATCTCTAAAAGAGTTGCCTCGATTAGAGAGTCTCTATTAGAGTTTTTGGCATGACAGATTTCCTCACCACCCCCGATGGAGTCCGCCTGGCCTATGTCGATTCCGGCGGGCCCGGCAGCCCGGTGCTGGCGCTGCACGGCGTCTTCGGCCGGGGACGCGGCTGGATGCCATTGGCGCACAGGCTGAATCGCCGGATCATCGCAGTCGACCAGCGCGGCCACGGGCTCTCCGACAAGCCCGGCGACTATTCACGGACGGCATTCGTGGCCGATACCGCGGCCGTGATCGAGAAGTTGGGCGTGGGCCCGGTGCCGATCATCGGCCATTCCCTGGGCGCCATCAACGCCTACCAGCTGGCAGCGCGACGTCCGGAGCTGGTGGAATCCTTTGTAGCCGTGGACTTTCCAGCCTTCGCGGGCGCCTTCGAGGATCCCTGGCTGGACGAGCTGCCCGACCGGTTCGCGAGTTTGACCGAAATGCTCGACACCATAGGGCGATTGAGGCGACCGGACGCGATTCTGCACTTCCAGGAAAGTGCGGTGGAGGACGAGCGCGGCTGGCACTTCCGGTGGAACGCGGCAGATATGCGGGCAGCGAAACGCGGTGTCACCGGTGACTGGTGGGCGGACTGGACCGGCAGCCCGCACCGCGCGCTGCTACTTCTCGGCGGCGACAGCCAGGTGGTGCCGCCGGAGCACGCCCGGGAAATGATCCAGCGCCGGCCCGGCACCGAGCTGGCGGTAATCGAAGGCGCCGGACACGACCTCTACCTGAGCCACCTGGACGAGACCGCGGAAATCATCGGCAAGTTCCTCGCCTGAAGGGCCCGATTGCGCGGCCGCCCGGCACGGTCGAGTGCCGTTCGGCCGCGAAGCAATCGACACCGAACTCCATTCATAGCCAAAGGTTTTGAAACGTGTCGGCGGTCACCGATACTGTGATGCTCGTGCCCGCCGACCCCGCCAACAACCACGACGCGTACTTTCGCGCAGTCATGCAACGACCCGCCAACGCGGTCTCCGAACTGCGTGCGGTGTTACCGGAATCATTGGCGGCACAAGTGGATTGGGACACGCTGGAACCACAATCGACCAGCTTCATCTCCGCCGAACTGCAGTCGCGTTACAGCGATGTCCTGTTCAGCACCCGCCTCACCGGTCACGACGCCTACATCTATCTGCTCATCGAACATCAGAGCAGCAACGACGGTTTGATGGCACTGCGGATCCTGGAATACACGGTCCAGATCTGGAATCACCACCTGACCCGCGTCCCCAAGGCCCGCACCCTGCCCGCGGTCATCCCGCTGGTCGTGCACCGCAACCCCAAAGGCTTCGCCTGGACCGCGCCCAGAGATATCTACGACCTCATCGACCTCGACCCCGCAACCCGCGCCGCTGCCGACCCCTATCTGCCACACCTGCGGTATCTACTTGACGACATCAATCGCGTCGACATCGACACTCTGATGACCCGCGACCTCACCACACCAACTCTGGCACTTCTCGCACTGCTCAAAATCGCACCAGGCAACACCGACCTCGCCACCGACCTACAGATCCTGCGCGATGCCATGGAATCCCTGCTTGCAGGCCCCGACGGTCTTCGTGACTTCCGCCAGGCCCTCACATACATTATCCGTGTGGGCGACACCGACCCCGCTGAACTCGAAGCATTCATCGACGAACTCGGACCCGACGCCAAGGAGGCCTTCATGACAACAGCCGAACGCCTCGAAAAACGCGGAGAAGCACGCGGAGAAGCGCGGGGCGAAGCACGCGGCGAGCGCAACGGTGCCGCCAAAATCCTCCTCGAAGTGCTGACACTCAAGTTCGGGCCACTCCCCGAACACGTGACCAACACTGTTCAGGCAGCAACCATCGAACAACTCCGCGCCTGGACGGCCGAAGCCCTCACCACCGAGAAGCTCGACGACATTTTCTGAAATCAGCGCCACCACCGACCGACCTCGTCCCAAGTGTCAGCAGACGGCCGTTCCGGCTTCCAGATGCGGGCTGGGATCCCAGCGACCGTGCGTGCGGGTGCTGTCCAGCAGCGGAGTGAGACAGGCGCCGATGGAAGCCCCTGACGGTTCACCGGTGCGCAGACGTTGTCAATCTGCACGGGGAGTGCTGACTCGAGTTGTCTCAGGGGGCGAGTATGAAGATCACTCCGGAATCCTTGCGTGAAGCCGGAATCAGTCTTGGCAAGCTGGGCGAGGCAGTCCATGACACGACGGTGTATCCACTGCTCAACGCCGGGCGCGGGGTCACCGCTTTACAGGGGTCGCCGATCGCCACCGCGTTGTCCGGCGCGGATGACGCCAGCTCGCAGGCCAAGCGCACGTTGTCCTCACGCTACGCCGGCTTGGCGGACTTGTTTGTACTCCACCGCCGCCATCTTTCAAGGGCAGGATGAGGAACTGGCGAAGAAGCTGCCGGATTTCGGTGACTTGAACGGCGACGACGTTGCGCACTGTGTGATCACTGCGGGCCGCACGATCGCGCGACGGTCCATGAACCCGACGCAGTCGGCCGGACACGCACCCGTCATTCTGGGTAACAAGAAAGAATGAGTTGGTGGAACCACGCGAAAGTGGGACGGCGCAGGACATTTGCGGGTGTACCTGGCGCGCCGTGCATCTCGAGCTGGTTTATATCAGCCTCGGACATGGCGCCCGGATTTCGTTGGCGGCAGGGATCGGGGTCCGGATGGGTTTCGTGGAAGTCCAAAGAAAGCTCAGTGGCCATCGGGCTGACTGGTTGGCCCATTGATACGGGCCTACTGCATCAGCTGGACGTGGGGGTGATCGGGTGAGGTTGGACAGACGCGAAGGATCATGTTGTAACCGCGAGCAATTGTGACGTCAGGGCCTATGGTCGTGCTGTAATCATCTGCGAGGGCCTGATCTTCGTAGGGTATCCAGCTGTGGGTTCCGGCGTCCCATTCGCACGAGGCGACGGTGAGCAGCGGTTCGGTCTCGGTGCCACAGGTGGGGCATGGCTGCGGAAAGGAGTCCGTGGTGCCCCATCGGATATTGCCGCCGACCTTCCACCCGGGCGCAACGCATACATTGCTGATGCACCAGCCGTCGATGCCGCCGAAGTCGGCGAACGCCCCCGATTCCGAATCGATCCCGGTGTGCTGCCGGCTCGCCCACTGTCGCAGTTGCTCCAGCGGCTCGCCGCCGAGGTGTTCGAAATCGCTCGGGTATTCGATGATGCGTTCCGGCTCCACCGTGCACGGCAAGGGTATGTAGTCGTAGCCGTATTCCACCGCTGCCGGTAACGGCGGGGTATTCAGGATCTCGGTGACCTCGGCGGCGGTGCGCCACACCAGCGCGGTCTCGGGCATGGCGTCGGCGTTGTCCAATGGGCACCAGAGTATCTGCAGCAGATCCTTGCCCGGCGGCGGACGTAACCCGGGGACGTCACGTGTATACAGTTGCGCCACCGGCAACATAGCATTCGGGACATGGGCCGTCGGCTTCCACCGACCCGCCAACGGCTGAGACGGGGGGAGGTTGAGGTTGTCGAGATCAAACCCGCTGGCTTCGAATTCCCAGATGTCACGCGGCACTGCCGACGACATGACACTCGGGACATCGGCTACCGACGGCCACGGTTCGGGATCGTGTCGCGTCAGCTTGGCATCCGCCAACGACTGTAACGGGTTGAGCTCGTGGGGATTCCACGCGTTGGTTAAGAAGTCCCAGTTGTGCGGCCCGTGACAGTGCGGCCACGGTTCGTCGGCCGGCCACAGCAACGGCCCGCCGATCGAACTGTCGTGTACCGACGGTGTCCCGCTGCGCGGGTGTAGCCGGGTCGCGGGACGAGCCAGCGGCGCCAGTGCGGGACACACGGCTGCGACATCGACGGCTCGGGGTGGCGTGGTGCGGGTCATCGACAAACCTCTTCGGATTCGGGGCATTCGAACTGTAGTTCGAAGTGCGTCGAATCCCACGGTTGGGAATATCCGGCCGGACGCCCCTCCGCCCAAGAGCCGCAGGCCCGTGACCGCAGCTCTACCGCAGATGAATTCCCGAGCCGGCGCAGGTCCGGAGGCCTCACGACGGCAGATTGCTCCGATGGCGCATCTTCGCGGAATCCGGCGCTGAGGAGTCGACCTCGAGAAGCGATCAATTGGCAACGACGCGGACTACTGGGAGGTAAGCGCGAGCGCGAAGGCGGCCCAGACGGGACCCGTCCTCGTCCATCGGATTCTCGGGTGTCTGATCGGTCGTCGCGGTTCGTGGGCTATTCGCCGCTGCGTCCGCGGCGGTTCCAGAACTGATGAACGAGCCCGTTCGGTGTTGCCACGGATTCGATGTCGAATCGTTCGTGGATGCTGGTCAAGCCCTCCCACAGCGAGGTTCCGCCGCCCAACACCACCGGCACGATCGCCAGGTGCATGAAGTCGATGAGGTCCGATTCGAGGAACTGGCGGACGGTCGACGGCCCACCGCCGATGCGGATGTCGCCACCGTCGGCGAGTTCCCGCGCGTAATCGAGCGCTCCGGCGGCATCGGCGTCGAGGAAGTGGAATGACGTCCCGTTGTCGAAGCTGATCGGTTCGTGGGCGTGGTGGGTGAGCACCACGACGGGAGTGCGGAACGGCGGCTCGTCACCCCACCAGCCACGCCAGCCGTCCGACGGCCAGGGTCCGCGCTGCGGCCCGAATTTCCCGCGTCCCATGATCTCCACGCCCACACCCTGTCCCCAGACGCTGGTGAACACGCGATCGGCAGTGATCGGCACATCCGCGCTGTGGACACCGGCGATGACCCTGCCGTCGAATTCGCCGAACACCTCGCTCGCGCCACCGATCGGCTCGTCGAAAGTGACGGTGCTGCCGGCGGCGTAACCGTCCAGCGAGACGTTGAGCAGGTCGACACGGACTCTGGGGTGGCGCGACATGGATCTCCCTAAGTGGTTGCGTTTCACAATCGCTGCACCGAGCATAAGCTAGTGAAGTTGCATTTCGCAATCACTATGGAGGTGAGAGATGTTCCGGAGCCCTCGGTCGGGCTGCGCGATCAATGCCGCCGTCGAAGTACTCGGCGATCAATGGACGATCATCGTGTTGCGCGACATCATCTTCGGTGGGCGCCGGCATTTCCGGGAACTGCTGTCCCGCAATGACGAAGGCATCGCCTCCAACATCCTGGCCGACCGCCTGCGGCGGCTGGTCGCATCCGGATTGCTCACCCGGGACGACGCGGTGCGCGGACAGAAAGCCGCCTACCGGCTCACCGCGGCGGGCATCGACACCGTGCCGGTCATGGTGGCGCTGGGACGGTGGGGAGCGCAGCACCGCGAAACCACTCCCGAGCTGACGATTCGCGCGCAACTGCTCGCCGATTCGCCGGAATTGACCGCCGACCTGATGGATGAGCTCCGCGAGATCTACCTGGACGTCCCACGCCCACACCCCGGCAAGCAGCCTGCCTCGACACGATTGAACGACGCGTACGAACGTGTGCGCGCACGGCGACGCGACACCGGCGAGCAGACGTAGCCCGCTCATATCTCATAGCTATAAGACGTGGCGAGCGTCACGCAGAATGTGCGCGGCGATGCTTCTACCCTGGACAAGTGCCCCAGTGGCACGACAGGCGACCGATGCGAACGGCTCAGAGCCGCTGCCGCAGGGATTTGACGCGGGTTCGCGCAAGGCCGCAACCCGGTAACGGGCGCAACGGTGCGAGCCCACGAGAAAGCGGACGCCATGATTCTGTTGGCACAGATCAGCGATACCCACTTCGATCTGACCCCGCGCAATGCCGAACGTGTCGCCACGGTGCTCGGCTATCTGGAGCGATTACCGCGGCGTCCGGATGTCGTTCTGGTCACCGGCGATCTCACCGATTGCGGCACCCTCGCCCAGTACGAGCAGGCCCGCAAGGTGCTGAGCACCGACATTCCGATGTACGTGCTGCCGGGCAATCACGACGATCGCACGAATCTGTGTCTCGGTCTGCTCGACGCACCGGCACCGGAGGGGCCGGTCAATCAGGCCGTCGAGGTCGGCGGGCTGACCGTCGCCATGCTGGATTCCACGATTCCGGGTTCCGGGGGCGGGGCGCTGGGTGAGCGGACCTACGCCTGGCTGGACCGGTTGCTGGACCGCACACCCGCGGAGGCGCCGGTGCTGATCGCACTGCATCATCCGCCGATGCCGATGTTCTCCACGGTTGTCGACCCGATCCGGCTGGCCGATCCGGAACGGCTCGAACGCGTGATCGCTAACGACGACCGGATCCTCGGCGTCCTCGCCGGGCATATGCATGCCATGGGTACCACGCTGTTCGGCGGTCGTCCGCTGGTCGTGGCGCCGAGTGTGGCCTCGGCGATCGGCGGTGCCTGGGAGGTCGGCACCCCGGGCGAGGTCCCGATCGACTACGCACCGGACCCGTCGGTGGTACTGCACGCCGTGGACGGTGGGCGGCTCACCACCATCGTGCGGACGGTGCCGATGGGCGGGCGGATCTCGGTCCAGCCCTGCTGAACCGGCCTCCCGGCCGGTAGTACGCGCCTACAGTGAGAGATACATTTCTCGAGCTCGAGGAGCGCGCATGTCCACGCCGTCGATCATCGTCATCGGAGCCGGCTTCGGTGGCCTCGGTGTGGCAATCGAGCTGCGGCGCAATGGATTCGACAAGATAACCATTCTGGAACGCGCCACCGATCTGGGTGGGGTGTGGCGGGAGAACACCTATCCGGGCGCTGCCTGCGATGTGCCGTCACCGCTGTACTCGTTCTCCTACGAACCGAAGGCGGATTGGCCGCATCGCTACTCCGGACAGACCGATATCCTCGGCTATCTGCACGCGGTGGCGGTCAAGTACGGGTTGCCGGACCGGATCGTCTTCGGCGCGGAGGTCACCGAGGCCCGGTTCGACGAATCCACCGAACGCTGGACGGTCCGCACCACCGACGGCGAGATCCGCACCGCCGATGTGCTGATCTGCGCGGTCGGCCAGCTCTCACGGCCGCGAATGCCGGATATCGCGGGAATCGACACCTTCACCGGGCCGTCGTTCCATTCGGCGCAGTGGGATCACGATGTGGAGCTGGCCGGTAAGCGGGTCGCGGTGATCGGAACCGGTGCCAGCGCAATTCAATTCGTGCCCGCCATCGCGCCGGATGTGGAGCAGCTGACCCTGTTCCAGCGCACCGCCGCCTGGGTCGTGAGCCGCACCGACCGCGCCTACCATCCGGTACATCACGCGCTGTTCCGGCATGTGCCGGGACTCCGCCGGGCGCAGCGGCTGTGGGTGTGGTGCTTCCTGGAATTCTTCGCGCTGGGGCTGGCCGCCGTCCCGCCGATCCGCCGCATCGCGACCTGGCTGGGCACTCGCGCCCTGCGCCGCGATGTCCCCGATGCCCGGCTGCGGGAGAAATTGACTCCGGACTATCCGGTGCTGTGCAAACGCGTGCTGTTCTCCAACGAGTACTACCCCGCGCTCGTGCGCCCGAATGTGGATGTGGTGACCGACGAGATCGCCGAGGTGGTGCCCGACGGCGTCCGCACCGCCGACGGAACGGTACACCCGGCCGATGTGATCGTTTACGGAACCGGCTTCAAGGGCAGCGAATTCCTCTGGCCGATAAAGGTATTCGGGCGCGAGGGCGTCGAACTCGAACGGATGTGGGAGGAGGGCGCGCGCGCCTATCTGGGGATGGCGGTGCCGGGATTCCCGAATATGTTCCTGATGTACGGCCCGAATACCAATCTGGGCATCGGCTCGATCGTCTACATGATCGAATGTCAGGCTCGTTACATTCGCCAGGCCGTCCGCTATCTGAGCGACCACCCCGATTCCCGGCTGGAGGTCCGCCCCGAGGCCGCCGCCGCATTCGACGAACAGATCCAGCGCCGTTTGCTGCGCACCCCGTGGACAGCCTGCTCGAGCTGGTATCGCAATGCCGCCGGTCGCATAACCAACAATTGGCCGGGCACCGTCACCGCGTACCGGCTGCGCACCCGAACACTGGATCCCGCCGACTATCTGACCGCTGCCCCCGACCCGATCGGCACGCCATGAGCGGACGGGGTCGCCGCCGGTGCTGGCAGACTTGAGCCGTGACCGCGCCATCCCTCGCCGGCGACGAGCCGTATCGACATCACGGCCCGCTGCGCCCCATCGAACTCGCCACCGCGGCGGTCCTCGGCGGGGTAACCGTCGGATTGGTGACGATCGGCTCGGTAGTGCCCTACGCCGCCGCGCTGAATATGGTCGCGGCGGTGCCGATGGGTCTGCTCGCCCAGCGATACCGGCTGCGCGCCACGATCGGCGCGACGATCGCGGCCACCCTGGTGAGTTTTGTCGCGGGCGGGCTGGTCCCCGCCTCGACCCTGGTGGGCGCCGCGACGATCGGCGGCATCATCGGCGCGGTGAAACGCCGTCGGCTCGGACTGTTCACAGTGCTGTTCGCCGCCACCCTGGCCGGTCTGTGCTGGGCCGCGTTCTCGGTCGGCATGCTGTTCCTGTTCGCGGCGTCGCGGCGGCTGGTCTTCGACAATGTGCGCAATATCGCCCAGGGCATCGACCATGTGCTGAGCCGGCAGGCCCACCTGGAATCGCTCGGACAGCTGGTCGTCACGGTCGCCGACAGCGTCCTGGCCTGGTGGTGGCTCTATATCGGAATGGCCGTCTTCGCGGGAATCGTGCTGACCGCACTGCTGTCCTGGTTCGTTCTGGGCTCGGTACTCGACCGGCTGGAATGGCTGCCCGGCGGCGACAAACTGGACGCACCCGCCGATGATCGGCCGATCGCGCCACTGCCCGTGCGGCTGCACGGCACCTCGTTCCGGTATCCGGGCGCCCGCACCGACGCGCTGACCGATATCGATCTGACCGTCGAGGTCGGGGAATTCGTCGCGGTGGTCGGCCACAACGGCTCCGGGAAATCCACTCTCACCCGGCTGCTCGCCGGGCGCCCTCCGACCGGTGGCACCGTCGAACGCCCGGGTTCGGCCGGGCTCGGCCGGATCGGCGGCACCGCACTGGTCCTGCAACGTCCGGAAAGTCAGACCCTCGGCGTCCTCGTCGCCGACGATGTGGTGTGGGGGCTGGCGCCCGAGGAAGCGCGCGCGGTCGATATTGATGCCCTGCTGTGCGAGGTCGGACTCGGCGGACTCGGTGGTGCGGAGACCACGTCGCTGTCCGGCGGTCAGCAGCAGCGTCTGGCGGTGGCGGCGGCCCTCGCCCGCGATCCGGCACTGCTGGTCGCGGACGAGGCCACGTCGATGATCGATCCGGACGGCCGCCGCGATCTGGTGTCGCTGCTGTCCGGCCTGCCGGCCCGGCACGAGATGGCCGTCGTACTGGTCACCCATCACGAGGCCGATGCCGCGGCGGCGGATCGGGTCATCCATCTGTCCGGCGGCCGTCAGGTCGACAGCCTGCCGAGCTGGCCGCGCCCGGCCCACAGCCTGCGCCGCCGGCCGATCGGCGAACCGCTACTGGAACTGCGCGGGGTCCGCCACACCTACAACCGTGCCACCCCCTGGGCCGAAACGGCTCTGCGCGGTGTGGACCTCACCGTGTACCGAGGCGAGACGCTGCTGGTCGTGGGCGGTAACGGCTCCGGCAAGTCGACGCTGGCTTGGATCATGGCCGGGCTGATCGTGCCCACCTCGGGCAGTTGCCGGCTGGGCGATCATTCCGGGGCGCGGCCGGTGCACAAACGCATCGGTTCGGTCGAATTGGCCTTCCAGCATTCCCGGCTGCAGTTGCAGCGCCAGACGGTGGGCGCGGAGATCGAGGACTGGGGCGGTCACGGCACCGGCTCGGGCGCCGTGGGCCGCGCGCTGGACGCGGTGGGACTGGACCGGGCCATGGCATCGCGATCGATCGAGGAGCTGTCCGGTGGACAGGCCAAACGGGTGGTGCTCGCCGCGATCGTCGCCAGCCGCCCCCAGGTGGTGGTGCTGGACGAACCGCTCGCCGGACTCGATCCGCAGGGCCGCACCGAGGTGGTGGAACTACTTGCCCGGCTGCGGGATTCGGGCCTGACCCTGATCGTCATCTCACACGATGTGGCCGATATGGAGAACGTCTGCGACCGCACGGTCCACCTGCGATCGGGGCAGATCCTCGAGACAATGGCCGCCGCGAACCCCGTCCCGGAGCCGCCCGGCATCCCGCGGCACGAGCGCGGGGACGCACTGGGAGGTGCGCGATGAGCATCGTGTTGTTGCGTGTGGTTCCGGTCCACAGCCCGATCCATCGACTGTGGGCCGGTACCAAGATGATTGCCGCGTTCCTGATCAGCGTGCTGCTGATGTTCCTGCCGTCGTGGCCGGTACTCGGCGTGATGGTGGCCTTCGTGGTGGTGATCACCGTGGTGGCGCGCCTGCCCCTCGGCACGCTCCCCCGATTCCCGTGGTGGTTCTGGGCGCTGATCGTGTCGGGCGGTCTGCTCACCGTCCCCACCGGCGTCACGGGAGTGCTGCGCTATGTCCAGGTCACTGTGTTCGCGCTGATCCTGCTCAGCACCTCGTTCCTGATCACCTGGACCACACCGATGAGCGAAATAGCGCCCGCCCTGGCGAAATTGGGCGCACCGCTGCGCCGGTTGCGGGTCCCGGTCGACGAATGGGCAGTCGTGGTGGCCCTGACGCTGCGCGGACTGCCGCTGCTGCTGGACGAGATCCGCATTCTGCGTGCGGCCCGCCGGTTGCGCCCCAAGGACGGCAATCGCGCATCGGCGAATCCGCTCGTGGACATCCTCACCGCGGCCATGGCCGTCTCGACCCGGCGAGCGGGTGAGCTGGGCGAGGCCATCACCGCCCGTGGCGGCACGGGTGAGCTCACCGCCCATCCGGCCGGGCCCGGCCGCGCCGATGTCGTGGCCCTGGCCGTGGTGGTCCTGGTCTGTGGCGGGGCCGCGGCCCTGGCCTTATTGCTGTAGCCGAGCCGATCGCAAACACTCAGCGATCAGTGCCCGAAACGGGCAAACATGCTTTCTTCTGCGAATTACCTAGTCGGAGATGCAAATTCGATGACCTTCGCGGCCCGGTGAAGGTACGGTTACCTCCGTGAGTTAGCCGGACCACGGTTTCACGCGCACTGCTGTGCTGTGTCGGGAATTATTGGGTTTTCTGCGCGTCGTATACGGCTGCCCGAATGTTCTTCTGATGAAGATTGGAACCGGAATGATTCTGCGCAAGTTCGCTGCCGTCGTTCTGCCGGCAGTGGTGGCCGTTGCCCTCGGGGCAGGAACCGTCCACGCCGATACCGGCACACCCTCGGTGCACTACGAAACCAAGTTGATCGGGAACACCGTCGAAACCACGCTGGACGGCGGCTTCTTCCGCATCGGCGCCGACGGCCGGACGGTCGATATCACCGATACCGCCGGGCACGCCCTGGTCACCCTGCCCCTGTCCTTCCGGCAGGAAGGACTGGAATATCCACTGCTACAACAGATTCGCAATGATGCGCGAGTGCTGGATCTGACAGCGGTGAAGGATTCGGCGCAGGCTCATCCCGTGCGGCTCACGCCGGTGGCATCGCTTGTCGAAAATCAGAGTGCGATGAACGCGTTCGCGACACAGTTCGGGATCGCCACCGCCATCGGCGGATTCGTCGGAACGGCGATCGGCGCGACGATCGGCTTGGTGGTCGGAGCCTTGGCGGGCGGAATCGGCGCGATTCCGGGATTCATCACCGGCGCCAGTGTGGGTGCCATCATCGGGACCGTGGTGGTCGGGGGACCGACCCTGGTAATCGCCGCGATCGACCTCGTCGACACGCTCAACGCGGCACCCGGAACGACTAAGTGGAACGGGCTCGCCTACTGAGCCGCCCGGCACGCCGGTGTCCGACGGCCACCCCCGCCGTCGGACACCGGGGTTCGGCGGCAGCACAACCCGCATCGGTAGCCTCACGACTCCGGACGTCATGACGCATCCGAGGAACCACTCCCTTGCCCCAACCAGGCCGGATGCCACAGCCGCCCCGACTCGGTCCAGTTCATGTATTGCACCGTGCCGCTGAGTTCCGGAGTCACCCAGACCGCGTCCTTCCGCTCATCGGCGGTGAGCTCATTATGGAACGGGCTGGTTTCACGGCGCAGTCCCCGCAGGCGCGCACTCACTTCCGCCATCTCCCGATCACCGAATCCAGTTCCGACCCGGCCGATGTAATACAACGCCCCCTCGTGCCGCACACCAACCAGCAGGGAGGCGAACTTTCTTGCGGCACTGCGTCGCCAGCCGCCCACGAGCACATCCTGAGTGCGCCAGTTCCGGGTCTTGATCCAGGCCTGCCCACGCCGTCCCGGCAGATATACCGAATCTCGGCGCTTGGCCACCACACCCTCGAGTCCGTGTTCGCGGCTGTACTCCAGCGCGTCGGCGCCCGGCCCCGGCAGTTGCGGCGGTACGAAAAGTGCCGGTGCGCGGGTCGCCAACGCCTCGAGCACTTGCCGCCGATCGGTGTAGCGCTTGCGCAGCAGCGAGGTGCCGTCCAGATACAGCACGTCGAAGGCGACCAGTACCGCCTGTGCCGCATTCGATTGCAGCAGTGCGAGATTCGCGACCCCGTGCTCATCGAAAACCACCGCCTCACCATCGAGCACTACGCGGTGCTCGCTCAGCTCACGTCCGAGCGCGGCGAGCCGCGGATATCGATCGGTCACGGTATTCCCGGCCCGGCTGCGTATCACCAACCCACCGTGATCGATTTCGGTGATGATCCGGAACCCGTCCCACTTCGTCTCGAAAACCCAGTCGCGCCCATCGAGTTTCGTCACATCACCGGGTGCCGCCAGCATCGGTGACAGACCGCGCGGCATCTCGGCGGTGCCCGCCGAACGGGAACCATTGCGCGTCCCCGTCGCAGGGTGCGCGTCCCCGGCAGGCGCATCGTGCCCCACCACGTCACCACGATCGTCCGCCTGCGACTTCATCAGATGCATCAGCCATTGCTTACCGCCGGTGCGGATGAAGGCGTACCGCCCGCTCAGCCGCTGCCCGTGAAATCGCACAATGACCTCGTCGTCACGCCACTTCTCGGTCTCGTAGGTGCCCGAATCCCAGATCGTCATCTTCCCGGCCCCGTACTCTCCGCGCGGAATATCGCCGTGGAAATGCAGGTATTCCAGCGGATGATCCTCGGTGTGCACGGCCAGCCGATTCTCCGACGGCACGGTCGGCGGCCCCTTGGGTACCGCCCACGACACGAGCACACCCGCACGTTCCAGCCGCACATCCCAATGCAGCCGTCGCGCGTGATGCTCCTGCACCACGAAGCGATCCCCCGGTCCCGGGCCGGGCCGGTCGGCGGGGACGGGTTCGGGCGTACGGGCCGGATCCCGCATCGAGCGGTAGGTACCCAGCGGATCCGGCGTCTGGGCATCGCGCGGCCGGTCCAGGCCGGACAGCAGATCTCCGTCCGCCCGCCACCGCTCGAGTACCTCACCGAAGGTCAAGTGGCGCAGCCGTTCCCGATCCTCGATCTCGTCCCAGCTGCGCGGCGCCGCCACGGTCGGATATTCGCGGCCGCGCAGCGAATACGGCGCGATGGTGGTCTTCGACGGATTGTTCTGACTCCAGTCGAGGAAGATCTTGCCCGGCCGTGCGGCCTTGGCCATCGTGGCCGTCACCAGATCCGGATGCAGCTGCTCCAAACCGGTGGCCAGCTGTTTGGCGACCGTCGACGCACCGCCGGAGCTCAGTTCCCGATCCAGCGGCACATAGACGTGAATCCCCTTGCTTCCGCTGGTCACCGGATATGCGTCGAGTCCGGCATCCCGCACGGTATCGCGAATCCACAAGGCCACCGACGCGCAATCGGCCAGCCCCACCCCCGGTCCCGGATCGAGGTCGAACACCAGCCGGGTCACCGGACCGGGTGACGCCCCGGCGAAACACCACTGCGGCACATGGATTTCCAGCGCCGCCTGCTGCCCGATCCAGGCCAGCGCCGCCGCCGAGTCGATGAGCGGATAGGTCACCCGGCGATCGGAATGCTGGATCTGCCGGCGGGTGAGCCAGGCCGGGGCGTGCGCGGCCAGATTCTTCTCGAAGAACGACGACGCGTCCACGCCGTTGGGCCACCGCTTCCGGGTGACCGGGCGATCGGCGATATGCGGCAGCAGCGCCGGGGCGATGGTCGTGAAGTAGTCGACCACCTCACCCTTGGTGGTGCCGGTCGCCGGATACAGGACCTTGTCGAGGTTGGTCAGACCGACCTCGATACCCCCGAAATCGCGGCGTACCGCCATAGTCGCAGTGTAAAGCGAAAACGAACCCCACCGGAGGAGCGAACCTCCGGAACGGGACCCGTCTTCGATCGGCGAGCGACTCCGCCTCGGCCCTACTCAGCCCTCCGGCGGCTGCGGCGCCTGCGGTGGAGTGGCGGGCGGGGTCTGCGGCGGCGCGGCGGGCGGCTCGGGGGGCGGGGTTTTGCCGCCTTGCTCCGGAATGCCCTTCTTGATGGCGTCGGCGCCCTTGCCGATCTGATCGGAGTACTTGCCACCGGTCTTGTCGTTGATGAAACCACCGGCCTTGTCGACCGCTCCGTGGATCTTCTCGGCGTTCTCGGAGGCGGCATCGCGCCCCTTACCCACCAAGCCCTTCAGCGTGTCCATCAAACTCATGACGCCCACTCCTCCACTCGTCGATTGAGTCTCTAACGCACATCTTCCCACCACGGGACCTGCGGTGATACCGCATTGGTATCTATCCGCTCCCCGGGAATCGGCACTGCTACCGGAGTACCCGCCGCAACGGCCGCCGACACCAATCGGCGCACCGGTTCCGACCAGCCGTGGAAGGCGAGATTGAAGGTGGCCCAGTGAATAGGGACCAGCATCCCGTGTTTCGCGTCGCCGACGCACACATCGGCGTGGGCGCGCACCGCCTCCTCCGGATTCATGTGCACATCGGGCCAGTGCACGTCGTAGGCGCCGATCGGCAGCAGTGTCAGATCGAACGGACCGTAGATCGCGCCGATTTCGGCGAACGCCTTGGTGTAGCCGGTGTCACCACCGAAATAGGCCCGCCGATCCGGCCCCGCGAAAACCCACGACGCCCACAGCGTGGTGTTGCGGGTGAGGCCGCGGCCGGAGAAGTGCCGCGCCTCGGTACACGTGACGGTCAATTCCCCGCGGCCGGGCCGGGCGATGGACGTCGATGCGCCCCAATCCAATTCGATGATGCGCGATTCGGGCACCCGCCACTTGCGCAGATGCGCGCCGATCCCGATCGGCACCACGAACGGCGCCTCCTGGCTCGCCACCAGCGCCCGCACGGTCTCGCGATCGAGGTGATCGTAGTGATCGTGGGAGATCACCACCACGTCCACCGGCGGCAGCGCCGACAGCGGCACCGGCACCGGATGCAGGCGCGCCGGGCCGACCAGCGGAGAGGGCGACACCCGTTCACTCCAGACCGGATCGGTGAGGACGCGGTAACCGTCCACCTCGATCAGGGCGGTGGCGTGGCCGAACCAGGTCACGGCCATATCGGCCGCCTGTTCCGGATAACCGGCCGTCGCCAGGGGAATATCGGCCGGCGGCCGCCCCACATCGCGCCGGGTGAGTGCCGAAAGCAGCAGCGACAGGCCGGAGCCTGCGACGATCTGCGTACTCGGCTCGGTGTTGTGGAACTGCCGATTGCGGTAGCTCGCCGATCGGGCGGCCAGCGGCGCGATGGCAGCGGCGGATGCGCCCATCTCGGCGGGAATCCGCCAGGCCGCCCGGGCTACCCAGCGCAGTCCGACAATCCCGGCCGCCGTCAGAGCGGCACGACGGGCCGCGGCGGCGATTGCGGTGGTAGCCATCAGCGCCCCACGAACTTCGCCGAGCGCTTCTGCTCCCGTGCCAGCCGCGCCTCCCCGGCGTCGGCGCTGCGCCACGCGGCTTCCAGCGCGTTCCGCTGTTCGACGGTGTCCTCCACCCGGGTGCCGTCGTCGTTGAACACCAGTTTCATATGCCGCAGCGACAACGGAGCCAGCGCGGCGATGGACTTCGCCCATTCCTGCGCGTCGGCGAGGGTGCCGATGCGATTGGCGAAACCAAAAGTGTATGCGTCGGAGGCGGTTACCTGCTCCGCGCCCAGCAGAACCGTACGTGCGGGACCACCACCGATCAGCGCGACCAGCCGCCGGATGGTCCAGCCGTCCACCGAGATACCCAGCTTCGCGGCCGGTACAGCGAGATAGGAATCCGGGCTCATCACCCGCAGGTCGGCGGCCAGCGCCAACTGCACACCCGCGCCCAGCGCGCCACCGTTGATCGCGGCGATGACCGGCACCGGCACCGTTTCGACGGTCCGCAGCAGGTCGCGCAGCGAGTCGAGGAAGTCCTGCGAGTACACGCCCGAGAGATCGGCGCCGGCGCTGAAGATCGGCCCCTGCCCGGTCAGCACGATCACCCGCGCATCGACGGCCGCCGTCGTGACGGCCTCCCGCAGTTCCGCCACCAACTCGTCGTTGAGGGCGTTGCGGCGCTGCGGGCGCTGCAATTCGATGGTGACCACGTCACCATCCCGGCTCACTGCCAGCATCCTGACCTCTCCCCATTCGCGCGGTTTCTTCGATACGGCGAGCGGGCATCCGATTCGCACCCGCCGGTCGGTATCCACTGTATGCGTCGTGCGGAAGCCGCCGCGCACCCGACGCGTACTGTGACGGCGGTGACCGCACCCGATTTCGAGATCGTGGTGATCGGCGCCGGCCAGGCCGGCCTGTCGGTCGGCTACCACCTGCGACGGCTCGGCCTGCGACCCGAACGCGATTTCCTCATCGTCGACCACGCCCCCGGCCCCGGCGGCGCCTGGCAATTCCGCTGGCCCTCACTGACTTTGAGCACCGTGAACGGGGTCCACGACCTGCCGGGAATGTCGTTTGCCGAAACTCTGCCGCCCGGTTCGGATTCGGTCCCGGCGGCAACCGCGGTGCCGCACTATTTCGGACTGTACGAAAAGCAGTTCGACCTGCGAGTTCAGCGACCGGTATCGGTCCGGGTGGTGTGCGACCGGGCCACCACCGCGACCTGTCCGGACGGCCAGGTGGACGGAATGCTGCACGTCGAGACCGAGTTCTCCGAAAAGGTCTCGGGCACAGCTGTTTCCGATCCGGACGATCGCCAGGAGCCGCCGAGGGCCACAGCCGCGCATCCGGCCCTGCGTACCCGCGGTCTGATCAACGCGACCGGCACCTGGGAGAAACCGTTCATTCCGTACTATCCGGGCGCGGAGACCTTCGCGGGCCGGCAGTTGCACGCGCACGACTACCGGAGTGCGGCCGAATTCGCCGGTCAGCATGTCGTGGTCGTCGGCGCGGGTATCTCCGCGGTCCAGTTGCTGGATGAGATTTCGCAGGTCACCAGCACAACATGGGTGTCGCGGACCGAACCGGGCTGGCGCGAGGGCCCATTCGATCCCGATGCGGGCCGGCGCGCGGTGGCGATGGTCGAGGACCGGGTGCGACGCGGTCTGCCACCGCGGTCGGTGGTATCGGTCACCGGATTGCCGGTCGACGACCGGATCCGCGCCGCCCGCGCCCGCGGCGTGCTGACCTGGCATCCCATCTTCGACCGCATCGAACCCGAGGGCGTGCGCTGGGCCGACGGCACCTTCCGGGCCGCCCAGGTGATCCTCTGGGCAACCGGTTTCCGCAGCGCCCTCGACCACCTGGCGCCACTGCGCCTGCGCGGTCCCGGCGGCGGCATCACCATGACCGGCCGCCTCGCCACCCAGGTCGCCGCCGACCCGCGCATTCACCTGATCGGATACGGCCCCTCGGCCAGCACCATCGGCGCCAACCGGGCGGGACGGGCAGCCGCCGTTGAGCTCACGCGCTACCTCGGCGTGGGATCCTCCCCGCCCGCCGCGACCTGAGCGCGCGGATCAGTCCAGGCCCATCGCGAACGTCTCGGGATCGGGCCCCACCCGGGTTCCGGTATCGAGCGCGCCGATCGTCGTCATCTGATCGGCATCCAGCTCGAATCCGAAGACATCGAAGTTATCCCGGATCCGGCTCGGCGTCACCGACTTCGGAATCACGATATTTCCCAGCTGCAGATGCCAGCGGATCAGCACCTGCGCGGGCGTGCGGCCGATCTGCTCGGCGATCGCGCCGACCGTGGGATCCTTCAGCTCCTGCCCCTGTCCCAGCGGGCTCCATGCCTCGGTGGCGATGCCGTTCTCCGCGTGGAATGTGCGCAGTGTCGTCTGCGCCAGCGCCGGATGCAGCTCGATCTGATTGACCACCGGCACCTCGCCGGTCTCACCGATCACCCGCTTCAGATGTTCGGGCTGGAAGTTCGACACACCGATGGACCCGACCCGCCCCTGCGCCTTCAATGTCTGGAATGCGCGGAAGGTATCGACATACCGGTCGGCCGCCGCGACCGGCCAATGGATCAGATACAGATCCAGATAATCGAATCCCAGCTCGGCCATGCTCGTGTCGAATGCTCGCAACGCCGAGTCGTACCCCTGGTCGGCATTCCACAACTTGGTGGTGACGAACACCTCGTCCCGGGCCAGCCCCGACTCGGCGATGGCCCGCCCCACCTCGGCCTCGTTCCCGTAGGCCGCCGCGGTGTCGATACTGCGGTACCCGGCTGCCAACGCCGAGGTCACAGCCTCGAAGGTCTGGCCCTCCGGCACCTGGAACACCCCGAATCCCAGCCTGGGAATCAGATGACCGTCATTGAGGATCACCGACGGGACTGGGCCGCTCTCGCTGCGAAAGGTCACGTTCCGACGGTAGAAGCGCCGGGCCGAAGCGTCAACGACGAGGTGAGGCGTGTTCGCGGGCAACCATGTCCACCACGCTCGAACTGCGCATATCGCCACCCGAACAGCCCCAATTGCCCGGATCGGGTCGGGACTGCCGAGCAAGAGACAACGAGCCGAGGGCCACGCCGCCGCGATCGCGCGGACAGTGCCCGGACGCTCAGGTGCCCGGGTCCGCGGGTGCTCGGTCCGGCGGCCGCGACGACGGGGCCCGGACAGCAGTCGTCCGCTCCCGATGGCGGCGAGGCGAGGGAGCATCGCGGAGCGCGCGCTGCGAGGCGCCCGGCACCGTGACGCGGATCGCTCTCCATCCACGAGAAGACGTAAGTCGGTGGCGGTCAATCGGATTCGATAACGTCATTACCGGACGACAAAGTGCGTGGCCGCTGCGGCGTTGCGCGGGAGGGACATCGACAGATGACAATGCGGCGGACATTGGCGAGATTCCTGGTGTCGGCGGTGGCCGGCGTGCTGACCTGCGGAATGGGGGCGACTGTGGCACAGGCCGATCCGTTGCCGCAGTGGGCGCCGTTCGGTACCACCTTGTACACCTTCGGTGATGCGAATTTCTGCGCTGGAACGATCGGGGTGGCCGTGGAGGCCACCCCGGGACTGCCCGGTCATGTACTCGCGCACGTCACACCGTTGGGATATCAGCGGGGACCGTGCGGTAATCACGTGATGTTCGGCTGGGTGGGCTCGGCCGGGGCCAGGGCCCAGGACGTCTATGTACGAACCGACGCCGCGCCGGGCGCGACGGTCACGGTGGATCTGTGGATCGGGATGGGACCGGCCAAGATCATGGCGGATACGTGGCCGATCCAGGGACCGTTCGCAGAGTGGTATCTGTATGTGCCCTGATGCCGGACCGGGAACAGGCGTTCATATTCGCCCGGGAAGCCCCAGCCGCCGATAGCGGTGGCGGCGCCCGGCCCGCAAGGATGCGACCGGCTCGGCGCGGAGATCGGACAGTTCCGCCGCGATGGCGGCGACCATGCGCCGGGCGAAGTCGATCGGTTCCACCGCCGCATCGGGACGCTCCGGCACGATGCGATCGACCACACCGTCGGCCAGCAGGTCCGCCGCGCGGATACGTTGTGCCGCAGCCAGTTCGGCGGCATGAGCGGTATCCCGGAACACAATGGCGCTCGCTCCCTCGGGCGGCAGCGGCGCCAGCCAGCCGTGCGTGGCGGCCAAGACTCGGTCCGCGGGCAACAGCGCCAGTGCCCCGCCGCCGCTGCCCTGCCCCAGCAGCACCGATACCGTCGGAGTATCCAAGGTGACGAGATCGGCCAGACAGCGCGCGATTTCGGGGGCCAGACCGCGTTCCTCCGCCTCCTTCGACAGGGCCGCACCGGCGGTGTCGATCACCAGGACCAGTGGCAGACGCAGTTCCGCGGCCAGATGCATACTGCGGCGAGCCTCGCGCAATGCGGCCGGGCCCATGGTGTTCTCACTGGTCTGACCGGCGCGATCGTGGCCGAAGATCACACACGGTTCACCTCGCAACCGAGCCAGAGCGTGCACCACCGTGCGATCGGATTCGCCTTGGCCGGTACCACTGAGTGGCACGCGATCGGTGACCTGGCGAAGTAGCTCGCGGATGCCGGGACGAGCGGGATCGCGGGAGATCAGGACCGACTGCCACGCTGTGTCGCGAACGCGCACACCGATCGAACACGGTTGATCCACAGCAGATATCGAGTTCGCCTCGGCGGGCCGGCTCCCACCGGCCGCCGGTTCGCCCCCCGTCGAAGCGTCTGGTTCGAATGCACCCGAAACCAACTGGCGCGCAGCCGAAACCGTCACATTCAGCACCCGGTGCGCGATCCGCCGGAACACCCGCACCGGAACGACCCCGTCGATGACTCCGTTCCGATACAGGTTCTCCGCGACCTGCACACCCTCCGGGAACGGCCGGTCGTAGAGCGCCTCGTACACGCGCGGACCGAGAAAGCCGATCAGCGCACCGGGTTCGGCAAAGGTCATGTGCCCCAACGAACCCCAGGACGCGAACACACCGCCCATGGCCGGATTGCGCAGATACACCAGATATGGATGACCGGCCGACTTGTGCACGGCCACCGCACCGGCGATCTTGACCATCTGCACGAAGGCAATCGTGCCCTCCTGCATACGGGTACCGCCGGATGTGGGTGAGGCCAGTAGCGGCAGGCCCGCCGATGTCGCACGCTCGATCGCCGCGACGATCCGCTCGGCGGCGGCCACGCCGATGGATCCGGCGAGAAATCCGAACTCGCAGGCGATGATCGCGACGCGTCGACCGCGCAACAGTCCCTCACCGGTCAGCACCGATTCATCGGTACCACCGCGCTCGGCGGCAGCGGCCAGTGCCGAACGGTACCCCGGTGAGACGGCGACCTCGATCGGTTCTCGATCCCAGCTGCGATATGAACCGGGATCGAGCACACCGTCGAAAAACTCACGCGCGGAGATCTTCACGCTCCGAGCGTAACCACATCAGCCCCTGCGACCGCTGCTGTGGCGTCGTTCACCGACGCGGCCGCCACACGTGCGGCCCGTCGTCGGCGGGATCAGTAGCCCTGGACCACCTTGCGCAGCGCGTACTCGGTAACCGAGACCAGCGCCTGCTTCACCGGCTCGCGCCGGCGTGCGTCGATCGACATGATCGGCACATCCGCCGGAACAGCCAGCGCCTGGCGGATATCCTCCAGGGGATACCGCGGTGCGTCGTCGAACTCGTTGATGGCCACCAGGAACGGCAGCCCACGAGCCTCGAAGTAGTCGACGGCAGCGAAGCTGTCCTCGAGCCGTCTGGTGTCGATCAGCACTACCGCCCCAATGGCGCCGCGAATCAGGTCGTCCCACATGAACCAGAATCGGTACTGGCCGGGGGTGCCGAACAGATAAAGCACCAAATCATCGGCCAGGCTGATCCTGCCGAAGTCCATGGCCACCGTGGTGGTGGCCTTAGTCGGCACGGCTGCCAGGCTGTCCACGCCCACACTGGCGTTGGTCACCAAGGCCTCGGTGCGTAGCGGAACAATCTCCGATACGGCACCGACCAGAGTCGTCTTACCCACGCCGAATCCGCCGGCTACCACGATCTTCGCGGAAGTCGGTTTGGCGCTGCGGGTATCGACCTGGGCCGTCGAATCAAATACGCCGGAGTCCACTGAGAACCCTTTCGATCAGCTCGCGACGTTCATCGTCGCTCGAATCGTCTTTCAATGTCGCCGAAACTCGCACATGCCCCGCCTCGATGAGGTCGGCGACGAGCACTCGAGCCACCCCGATCGGAATACCCAGTCGGGCGGCCAGTTCCGCAACTGAGGGCGATTCCCGGCACAACTCCACGATTGACGTCTCGATATTGGTCAGTTCGAACTGCCGCTCCAAGGCGACCGGATGCGATGCAACGAGCGCCTCCAAAGCCAACTCCACCGTCGGCCGGGTACGACCGGCAGTCAGTGAGTACGGACGAACGAGGCTGGGCTCGGCGCTCCCCACGTGCTGGTTGTCTATGTCCATCCCACCATCAGGAACCCATCGTGACGCGAGGTGTGGCCTGAACTGTCTGGCCGACTCGCTCCACCAGTAGAGCCATCTCGTAGCCCACCTGACCGATATCGCAGGACGTGTTGGTCAGCACGGCCAGGTAGGAACCGTCACCGACTGCCATGAGCAGCAGGTATCCGTGTTCCATCTCGACCACCGACTGCAGCACGGTGCCGCCTTCGAACAGGTTCGAGACGCCGACTGAGAGGCTGGCCAAACCTGCGGTCACGGCCGACAACTGCTCGGCACGGTCGACGGGCAATTGAGCGCTCGCGGCCATCAGCAGGCCGTCCGCCGAAACCAGCACGGCATGAGCGACGCCCGGGACCTCGTTGGCGAAGTTCGAAACCAGCCAATCCAGCTGACGGTTCGTACCACCTAGATCGGGGTTCATCGGTCTCCTTTATCTCCGGTTAGGTTCATTGCTCCCATTGCGCGGCCATCCCGGACGCCCTGCTGGTGACGACTCAGACTTGACCTGATCGACTCTGGGTCGCGGCTCGTCGTGCGATCGGCCCGACCGGTGACACCACCGGGAACCAATCGGTTACCCGGATCGCGCTGCGGCAATCCGGCCGACGTCCGTTTCTCCGACGAGACCTCCACCGCCCGCCGGGCAGCCTGCCAACCTTCGTCACCTGGGGATTCGAAGGAGGCGGCGACTTGGGACCGGTCCGCGTTCGGGTCCGAGAGCCACGCCGACATCATCTCGGCGAAGATCGGGGTACCACCACCCGCGGGGCCGGCATCGGCTGCGGGCTGCAGCCGAGTCTGGAAGAAGGAGGCTGTCTTCTCCGGATTCGACCGGTAGCTGTGGCGGCCGCGTTCACGACCATCACCGCCGGCCTCCGGATGTGCCCCCTCCGTGGAGCTTTCGTCCCGCGAGGCCGTGCGCCCCGGCAGGCTGAGCCCCGGCGTGGGTTCCGGACGCGGCGGCAGACCCGCACCCGGCCGGCGCTGGGGCAGACCACCCGCGGCCGAACCACGCTGTGGCAGGCCACCGTTGTCGGAATCCCGCTGCGGCGCACCGTCGGCCGATTCCCGCTGCGGCAAGCTGCTCGGAGCACTGCCCGCATCGCGCTGCGGCAGACCACCGAGACCACCGAGGCTGCTGCCCGCGGCGCGTCGCGGCAAACCGCTACCCGAATCCCGTTGTGGCAGGCTACCGCCCGAATCACGCTGGGGCAGGCCATTTCCGGAATCCCGTTGCGGCAGCCCAGTGCCGGAATCCCGCTGTGGGAGCCCGGTGTCGGCGCCGCGCTGCAGTCCGGTGGGACCGGATTCACGCCCGGGCAGACTGGTGGTGCCCGGTGAGCGCTGCGGCAAACCCGCGTTCCCCGGGTCCGGCATCCGGGTGGTGGCGTCGCCACGCTGCGGCAGACCGTTACCGTTCGACGACTCCCGCTGCGGCAGACCACCGGCGGCGGACTCCCGCTGCGGCAGCCCGGCCCCCTTCGACGGCGCGCCATTGGTTCCCGGCGTGCGCTGCGGCAGGCCGTTGGCGCCGAGCTCACGGGCCGGCGGATTCGGTGCGGACGGCTCATCGCCGCCCGCCGAGCCCGCGGCCCGCTGCGGCAGACCCGGTCCGCCGCGCTGCGGCAGCCCGCCCGCACCCTGCTCACGCGGGGGCAGACCCGATCCGGAATCACGCTGCGGCAGCCCGCCTCCGCTCGGCGGCCGTTGCGGCAGACCGGTCGGTCGGCCCGGCCGCGGCGGCTGACCGGCCGCACCCGGCTGGCGCTTGAGCATATTGGCAGCCAGGCCCGAGGTCGGGGCAGGCGGTGTCGATCCGCCGCGCTGCGACAGACTCGTGGTCGGCTGTGCCGTCGGTGCCTGCGGGCCGTTGGTACCGGGTTCGCGCTGGGGCAGCCCCGGCATACCCGATTCGGACAGCCGGCCGTTGGCCTCGCCACGCTGCCCGGGTTCGGCGTCGGCCAGCGGATGCCGCGTGGCCGGTCCGTTCGCGCCGGGCTGGCGCTGCGGCAGTCCGCCCGGTACCGCGGTACCCGGCTGACGTTGCGGCAGGCCACCGGAGGCCGAACCGTTCGCGGGAGCCGGGGCCACATTGGCACGCACGGTACGGTCGTCAGCCGAATCCGCGGGCGGCGAGACCGGAATCGGCCCGCTCGCATTCGGATCCACCGTGACCATCATGTTGCCGCTCGGCGTCCGGGTGACCCCGCGCATCTGCATCGAGGACGGCGCGGGACGCTGTATCGACAACGCGGCCTGCTCACCGGACTGTTCCGGCACCGAGAGCGCACCGCCCGCGGGCGCGACGATGATCGCCTTGGGGACGTGCACGGTGACGGTGACACCCGGATCGCGGGCGGTGTCGAAGGTCGAGCGCAGCCGCACGTTCAGGCCGTGCCGCTCGGCGAGCCGGCCGACCACGAACAGACCCATGTGACGCGCGGTGTCCGCGCCGACCTCGGCGACCGATTCCAGCCGCTTGTTGATCGCCGCCATCTCCGCCGGCGGCATACCGATACCGCGGTCGGCGACCTCGATGAGCAGCCCCTGGTCGTGGGCCTGGGCGAAGGTGAACTTGACGTCGGTCTCCGGCGGCGAGGCACGCAGCGCGTTGTCGAGCAGCTCGGCGAACAGATGCGCGAGGTCGGAGGCGGCCGGTTCGGTGACGGCACCACGCGGAGTGGCACCCAGCTTCACGCGCTCGTAGTCCTCGACCTCGGAGATGGCCGCACGCAGGACATCGGCGATCTCGACCGGCGCGGACTTACTGCGCCGCTGCCGGGTACCGGCCAGAATCAGCAGGTTGTCGCCGTTTCGGCGCATACGGGCGGCGAGGTGGTCCAGCCGGAAGAGGTTCTCCAGCAGACGCGGGTCCTTCTCGTCGTACTCCATCGCCTCGATGAGCGAGAGCTGATGGTCGACCAGCGACTTCGACCGGCGAGCCAGGGTTTCGAACATATCGTTGACCTGGGTACGCATCGAGGCCTGATCGGCCGCCAAGCGAAGGGCCTGACCGTGGATGTCGTCGACCGCGCGAGCGAGCTGACCGACCTCTTCCTCGGTGTGCACCGGCATCGGCTCGAGCGGCACATCCTCGGGGCTGGCGCCGTCGCGCAGTCGCGAGACCTCGTAACCGAGGTCGTGTTCGGCGACGCGCAGCGCGGCCAGGCGGAGTTTACGCAGCGGGACGATCATCGCCCGGGCCACCAGGACGGCGAAGATCAACGCGGCCAGGATCGTCAGCACGACGATGATCGCGTACTGAACGGCACCGGTGCGGGCATTACCGGCCAGGTCATCGACCTGTTTGGTGATATCCCCGGTAGAGGCGTTGACGATCTTGGTGTACCCGGCGAGGCTGTCCATCAGCGACTGCCGGATATCCAGAATGGGCAGCTGGCCGACTTCGGCCTCCGGGCCGCTGGTCATCGCGATCCGGCCGTCGAGCAGGCTGTTCAGCTCGGCGATCGTCGGATCGCCCTCCGGCAGGCGCTTGGCCAGCAGGCCGAGCATGTACTTCTCGGTATTGGCCGCGATCTGGAAGTCGTGCAGACCCTCTTTGGGATCACCGGTGAGAAACTTGGCGGCCGCGGCGACCTGGGAGACCTCCACCGCGCGGGTGTTCAGGGCGTCGACCAGGCGCAGTTTGGCATTCTCGACTCCCGGATCGGAGACCCGGGAGACGATCTCCTCGACCGTGCGAACACTGTTCTGCCGGATCGCCTCTTCCTGATTGATCGCGTCGGCGATGATCGGCGAGGGCTTGGCGCCCTGGTCTCGAACGGCCTGTGCACCTTTGAGCATCTGCTCGAGCGCATCGCGAGCGCCGGGCACGCCGTCGAGCTTGCCTGCCGCGTGCTTCGCGGTCTGGATAGCGCCGTCCAGTTTGGTCAGATCGGCGTCCTGCACCAGCGATTGAGTGGGGCTGATCGCCGCCATCTGCTCACCGGCGACCGTGGCCGCGGCACCACTCAGACCGGTGACGGCCGGGATCGCCTCGACATGGTCGACGGACTGGTTCAGGTGACTCGAGTCACTGAACTCGGACGCGATCCTGGAAGCACCGAGCACCACTGCGACGAGCAGTGGCACGGCCAGCACAGCCGTAACCTTCCAGCGCAGGTCCCAGTTGCCGAGCGCCCAGCGCCTCCCAACGGGCCTAGCGGCGTCACGCATCTCCAACTCACTTTCCAAACTGGCCCCAGGCACGCGCCGACAGCGAGCCTCCACGATCGCACGCGCGGCTCGATAAGCAGAACGGGCCGGGAACTGCGGCTGGCCGATAAATTGCGTCCATGACGGCCGAAATATGTGACATGCGATTCTAACGGATCAATAACTTCTTGTGCGACCTCTTGGTAACCACCATTCGTTGACCTGGCCGTTCCAGCCAAAATCAATGGTCGCGGCGACCGCCCGGACGTCGCGTGAAGTCTGCCACAATCAGGCAGATCTATCGAGGCGGGTATCGAGGCGAGGCAGGGAGTCATACGGTTGAACGCGAAGCAGGAGTACCGGCCCACCTACCAGACCAGCCTGGTCGACCCATCGGACTTCTGGCGCAGCGCGGCCGAGGCGATCACCTGGGATGTTCCTCCCACTCAGATCCTCGACACCACGGCGCGTCCGACGGCACGGTGGTTTCCCGATGCTCGCCTCAACACCTCCTACAACGCCCTCGATCGCCATGTGCTCGATCTCACAGCGGAACCGGACTCGACAGCCGATGCCACCGAGACCACCACCGAAGCGGTCATTTCCGGAAAAACGGGCGGTCGCGCCGACCAGCCCGCCCTAATATACGACTCCGCTATGACGGGCGCCACACTCGTCTACACCTACGCCGAACTCCTGGCCGAAGTCGCGCAGTTCGCGGGGGCCATGCTCCGGATCGGGGTGCGGACCGGCGACCGCGTTGTCATCTATATGCCGATGATCCCCGAGGCCGTGATCGCCATGCTGGCCTGCGCCCGGATCGGGGCGGTCCATTCGGTGGTCTTCGGCGGATTCGCCGCGCACGAACTCGCCGCGCGCATCGACGACGCCGAACCGGTGCTCATCGTGACCGCCTCCGGCGGCCTCGAACCCGGCAAGCGCCTGGAATATCCGCCCATCGTGATACAGGCCCTGGACCAGGCGCAGACCGCCACACCGCGCACCGTCGTCGTCAAACAGCGCGAGGGCTTCCCCACCATTCGCTTCTCCCCACCCCAGCCGGCCACCGATACCCTCCCCGATTCCTCCGCGACGATCGCCGCACGCTGGCTGGACTGGGAGGATATGGTCCGCGATGCCGAGCCCGCCGATCCGGTATCGGTGGCCGCGACCGATCCGCTCTACATCCTCTACACCTCCGGAACCACCGGAAAACCCAAGGGCGTGGTCCGCGACAACGGCGGCCATGCCGTGGCGCTGGCCTGGTCGATGCGCAACATCTACGACATGGCCGGCGGACAGGTCATGCTGACCACTTCCGATATCGGCTGGGTGGTCGGCCATTCCTATATCGTCTACGCCCCGCTGCTGGTCGGCGCGACCACGATCCTGTACGAGGGCAAACCGATCGGTACGCCGGATTCGGGTACCTATTGGCGGCTGGTCGAGCAGTACGGGGTGCACGTCATGTTCACCGCGCCCACCGCGCTGCGTGCGATCCGCCGCGCCGATCCCGAGGCCGTCCTCGCCCGGCGCCACGATCTGTCCTCGTTGCGGGCGCTGTTCTGTGCCGGCGAACGCCTCGATCCCGCCACCTACGACTGGGTCCGGGAGACCGTCCTCGCCGAATATCCCGACTGCCCGGTGATCGATCACTGGTGGCAGACCGAAACGGGCTGGCCGGTCTGCGCGAACCCGCTCGGATTGCAGGAGTTGCCGATCAAACCGGGTTCGGCCGCGGTGCCGGTACCGGGCTACCGGCTCCGGGTGCTGGACTACGAGGGCGATGCGGTGACGGTGGGCTCGGAGGGCAATATCGTGATCGGCCTGCCGCTGCCGCCGGGTTCGCTGACCGGTCTGTGGCGTGATGACGATCGCTTCGCGCGGTCCTATCTATCGGGCTACCCCGGCCACTATCTGACCGGTGACTCCGGATATTTCGACGAGGACGGTTATCTGTACGTCCTCGGCCGCAGCGACGACGTGATCAATATGGCCGGGCACCGGCTCTCGGCCGGCGGTATCGAGGCGGTGGTATCCGGCCATCCGGCGGTCGCCGAAACCGCGGTGATCGGGGTTCCGGACGAGTTGAAGGGGCAGCGGCCGATCGCCTACGTCGTACTCAAGACCGGGGTGGACATCGAGCAGGCGGAATTGCGCACACAACTGGTCGCCCGGGTACGCGAGCAGATCGGTGCCATCGCGACATTGCACGATGTGACCGTGGTCCGGGCACTGCCGAAGACCCGTTCCGGCAAGATCCTGCGCCGCACCATGCGCCAGATCGCCGCCGGCGAGACCTGGGAGATGCCCGCGACCATCGAGGATCCCGCCGTGCTGATCGCCCTCGAGGATCAACTGCTGGCCGGCACCGATCCCAACTCCGAGAACACAGCGACACCGGACGGTTCGAGTATCGGCTCCTGAGCAGGTACTCGTCGACTGCGCTCATGATGTTCTCAGAATCGGTTCACAGCCGTCCCAGACTCCGGCGATACGGTGCCGGAAGGCACGTGCCTACGCACAGGGAGAGAGAACTATGCGAATTCGTCCGATGAACCGCCGGATCACCGGAACCACCCTGACCCTGGCGGGCCTGGCGGCCGGGGCCGCCCTGCTCGTTCCCGCCACCGCCTCCGCGGATCCGACCGGAATGGTTGGGCCACTGCTGAATTCGAGCTGCACCTTTGCCCAGGTCGACGCCGCCCTGCACGATCAGGCACCGCAGATGGCAGCGATCCTCGATGCCAACCCCGACCAGAAGGCCGAACTGAAGGCGAAATTCGATCAGCCGGTGGAACAGCGGCAGGCCGAATTCCAGCAGTACCTCGCCCAGCATCCCGATGAGGCGCAGCAGGCCGAACAGGATCCACGGGCCTCCGGTATGAGCCAGACCATCCAGCAGGTCGCCGATACCTGCCACAACTACTGAGTCACGCCGCGACTCGCGCCGCCGCCGGGCCCGCCCCGGCGGCGGCGCGGCAAATTACACTGCACACCGTGACGAGCAGCGAGACTCCGACGGTGCTGGTGGTCGACGACGACGAGGACGTGCTGTCCTCGGTCGAGCGCGGACTGCGACTGTCCGGGTTCCGGGTGATCATCGCTCGCGACGGGGCGGCCGCGCTGCGCAGTGTCACCGAGGAGTCGCCGGATGCCATCGTCCTCGATATGAACATGCCGGTACTCGACGGCGCGGGCGTGGTGACGGCGTTGCGGGCGCTGGGTAACGAGGTGCCGATCTGCGTACTGTCCGCGCGCAGTTCGGTCGACGATCGTATCGCCGGACTCGAATCCGGCGCCGACGACTATCTGGTGAAACCGTTCGTCCTGAAGGAACTGGTGGCGCGGATCCGGGCGCTGCTGCGCCGGCGCACCGATACCGCCCCGGCCGTGGCCCCCGGCTCGATCACAGTGGGGCCCTTGCACATCGATGTGGCCGGCTATCGCGCGCTGCTGAACGGCGAGGAAATCGAGCTCACCAAAAGGGAATTCGAATTACTGTCCACACTGGCCCGCAATGCCGGAGTGGTGCTGAGCCGGGAACGGCTGCTGGAGCTGGTGTGGGGCTACGATTTCGCCGCCGATACCAATGTGGTGGACGTCTTCGTCGGATATCTGCGCCGCAAGCTGGAGGCCGACGGCACGCCGCGTCTGCTGCACACCATTCGCGGGGTCGGATTCGTGTTGCGGATGCCGAAATGAACTGCCGGATACGGAAATTCACATGACCGACCCCCAGTCTCGGCGCCGCCGTCCCGGCCGCCTGCGCCGATCGTATTCGCTGCGCACCAGAGTGGCGGGTGCGGCGGCGCTGGGCGCGATCATCATCACCGCGGTCCTGAGCTGGGTGTCGGTGGTGGCACTGGGCCGCACCAATCTGGCGCAGGCCGATCAGGAACTGACCATCGCCTCGCGCATCGTGCTGATGCAACCGATCATCGCGGTGGGGGTGTTGTCACTGGTCAGCCCCAACAAGGATATGGCCGTGACGGTCCGCGATCACGGCGAGATCGTGGCCTCGACCAGCGTCCGGATACCCGCAGAGGAGCCGGGCTCGCATTCGGTCACGTTGGAGGGCACCCCGTTTCGCGTCCTCACCACCACCGACAATCAGCCCGAGGGCCGTACGGTCTCGATCGCGATCCCGCTGACCGACGCCTATCACACGATGACCGAACAGCGGCGGTGGGTGCTGTTCGCGGCCGGTCTGGCGGTCGCCGCCGCCGCCGGACTGGGCTGGGTCTTCGGCGGCCGCGCGGTCCGCCCGATCCGCGATCTCACCCGGCAGGTGAGCAGACGCAGCGGGACCAGCAAGGCCGAGGTGGGCGTGGACGGGTCGGGCGTGTGGGAGGCCGAAAAGCTTTCCGACGCGGTGAATTCACTACTCGAGCGGGTCCAGGACGCGCAGGCCGGAACCGCCGCCGCGCTCGAGACCGCCCGCGACTTCGCCGCCGTCTCGGCACATGAGCTGCGCACCCCGCTGACCGCCATGCGTACCGATCTAGAGGTCCTGCGCACCCTCGACCTCGACGAACAGCAGCGCGCCGAGATCCTCGACGACCTGCATCGCAGTCAAGGCCGGGTGGAGGCGACGCTGGCTGCCCTCGAACGCCTGGCCGCGGGTGAGCTCACCGATGAAAGAGACCATGTCGAAACCGATGTCGGCGATCTGGTCGATCACGCCGCGCACGACGCCATGCGGCATTTCCCCGAGCTGACAGTCCGCATCGATACCGATCGGGAACTGATCACTCGTGGATTGCCGGCGGGACTGCGCCTGGCAGTGGACAACGCGCTCACCAATTCCGCGCGCCACGGCGGCGCCACCCAGGCCCTGATATCCGCGCATCGCCTGCCCGGCGGCCGGATCGTGATCTCCGTCGACGACAACGGCGCGGGAATTCCGGCCGGCGAACGGTATCAGGTCTTCGACCGCTTCATCCGTGGTGCCAATGCCCACAAGGGCGGATCCGGCCTGGGGCTGGCGCTGGTCGCTCAACAGGCCCAATTACACGGCGGCCGAGCCTATTTCGATGACGGGACGCTCGGTGGGGTACGACTGGTCCTCGAACTACCGGATCGTCCGGTACCGCCGCACGCCTGATCACCCCGATCCTCACAGAACCCTCAGATTCCCGCCAGCGATACCGCACTCACCGTCGCTAGCTTCGAACGACGTGGCGCGTAAACGATTTCGCTGGACGGTTCTCACAGCGGTGACCCTGGTGGTCGCCGGCACGGTGACGGGCGGAGTGATCGCAGCGCACCGGGATGACACGCCCGGCGATATCGCGATCGTCAACGCCGATACCGGCCCGACCGGTGCGCGGGTCCTGAAGGCACTGCAGGCAGACAACAGCGGGCAGTGGACGGTCGCGGAGGCTGGAGCGAGCGCCGGCGAACACGCCGCGGTCATCACCCTGCCCGCCGATCTGAGCTCGTCGCTGACGACCCTGACCTCGGCCCGGCCGCATCGCGCACAGCTCACGGTGGCGAGTAATCCGCATGCCGATCCGTCCGCGGTCGATGAGGCCGTCACCGCGGTGACCCGGCGGATCTCCGCCGCGGGCGTGGATCAGACCCTGGCGGCGATCGCCACCGCCCGAGGCTCGATGCAACAGGCGGCTTTCACCTCACAGCTGCTGGACGCGGGAGTGCGGATGGCGGCCGATGCCGCCGGGCAGTTCAGCGGGGGCGCGGAGCAGATGCTGGGATTCCTGGATTCCGCGAAATCCGGAGCGGGAACGCTGACCGCACAACTCGGTGAGGTGCACACCGCCCTCGGACAGGCGACGACGCAGGCCGGCAATCTGGCCGGCGCCTTCGATGCGACCGGGCTGACCATAGGACAGATCGGCAGCAGCGCCACCGCGCTGAGCAGTGGGCTCGATCAGATCCTGCCGCTGTTGCGAGCCATGCCCTTCGCCGCGGATCCGCAACTTGCCGATGTCATCGGCAAACTCGACGCGCTGCGCGGTATCGCCGGTCAGGCCGATGCGCAGCTGTCCGGTCTCACCCAGCTGACCGGCAGCAGTACCGACCCGAATACCGGTATCGGCGCGATTCTGCGCGATGCGGCCGGTCGGCTGAACGTTGTCTCGACCCGACTCGACCAGGGCACGGCGCTGGCCGGACAGATTCCGCAGCTCGCCGACCAGGCGACCACACAATTGCAGGCCGCCCTCCAGGCAGTGAGCGGCGGCGTCACACAGATGGGCCGGATCTCGGCGAATCTCACCGATCAGACCGGGAAAGCGCTGACCGCGCTCCCCGCCGATGGCGCACCCCAGCAGTCGCTGCTCGCGACGAATTTGTCCGATCCCGTCGACGTGGTCCGACAGTGACCCGCGCCGACGCGACCGCCGCAGGATTCGAACCGCGACGTCCACCCGGCCCTGCGTGGATACGCAAGCTGCCGCCTCCGGGCCGGGCTCCCGCCGCTGCGCTGACCGCGACGTCCACCCGGCCCTGCGTGGATACGCAAGCTGCCGCCTCCGGGCCGGGCTCCCGCCGCTATGCGTCGACGTTGATCAGATCGATGATGAAGACCAGGGTCTTCCCCGACAGCGGGTGTCCGGACCCCTCGGGGCCGTAGGCCAGCTCCGGCGGAATGGTCAGCTGGCGACGGCCGCCGACCTTCATGCCCGGAATGCCGTCCTGCCAGCCCTGGATCAGGCCGCGCAGCGGGAAGGTGATGGATTCGCCGCGGCTCCAAGACGAATCGAATTCCTCGCCGGAGGCGTACTCGACACCCACATAGTGCACCTCGACCGTGCCGCCGGGCACCGCCTCGGCACCTTCACCCTCGACCAGATCCTTGATAATCAGAGTGGTGGGCGCGGGGCCGTCCTGGAACTCGACTTCCGGCTTGGTCATGCGTCCTCTTCCGTTGATGGATAAATCGTCCCGTGGATAAAACCAATGAAGAGTTCACCATAGCGTTGCCCGTCAAACCGTGTTCCGAACAACAGTTGAATCGCCCCGTTGCCGGGCGAGAGGGCAGGATAGATGTCCGTGGCCCATCTGATCAATATCGCCGACCCCGGCGACCCGCGGGTCGCGGACTTCCGCGACCTCAACTCGGCGGACCGCCGCCCGGACCTTCCCGATGGAAAGGGCCTGGTCATCGCCGAGGGCGTCGTGGTCGTACAGCGCATGCTGAGCTCCCGGTTCCAGCCGTTCGCACTGCTCGGCGTCAGCCGCCGATTCGATCAGCTCGGCCCGGACCTCGCCGGGGTGGACATCCCGTACTACCGGGTGGACGCACAGGTGATGACCGAGATCATCGGCTTCCATCTGAATCGCGGCGTCCTTGCGGCCGCATACCGGCCACCGGAAATACTGCCGGAGGAACTCCTGCCGACGGCACGCACGATCGCTGTCCTGGAGGGCGTCAACGATCACGAGAACATCGGCTCGATCTTCCGCAATGCCGCCGGGCTCGGCGCCGACGCGGTGCTGCTCGGCGATCGCTGCTCCGACCCGCTCTACCGGCGCGCCGTGCGAGTGTCGATGGGCCATGTGCTGCGGGTGCCGTTCGCCACGCTGCCGACCTGGCCCGACGGCCTGCACACGCTGCGCGAAGAGGGATTCCGGATCATCGCGCTGACTCCGGATCCGGCGGCGGTGAATCTGGCGACCGCGATGACCGGCGACCGGGTGGCCCTGCTGCTGGGTGCGGAGGGGCCGGGCCTGACCGAGGCGGCCATGCGCGCCACCGATATTCGCGCCCGCATCCCGATGACGCCCGGCACGGATTCGCTCAACGTCGCGACCGCGGCCGCGATGGCCTTCTACGAAAGGGTGCGTGAATCGTGACCCGGCCCAGCGGAGTCCGGGAACTGACCGGCGGCGAACCGACGCCGTGGGCGACGGGTCTGGCCGTCGCGGTATTCGTCGCCGCTCTCACCGCCGCCGGTATCTATTCCTTCGGCGCCGCACTCGCACAGGTGCATTGGACGCTCGCGGTCGCGGTGAACGTGGTCGCGGTGGCCGGAACGACACCGACCGTCTGGCGCTGGCGCCGGACCCCCGTTGCCCGCTGGATACTGAGCGGGATCGGGGCCGGGGTGCTCATCGGCTGGGTAATTCTACTGATAGCTGCTGTCGCACACTGATTTTCGCGCCGACTGCGATTCTCGTGATGATCACGGCACACCGTCGGGGCCCCGGAACCAGTTGAGCCAGCGCTTCCCGGCGGGCACCGGCATCGCGGATTCCCGCGGTGGCGCCGACGGGGCCTGCCCCGCGGGGAAGACACTGAATCCGCAGACGGCGATCTCGTCCGGCCGCAGCACATCCTCGGAACCTCCACCGCGATAACGGAATCCGAGCCACCGCTCGTTGGCGGCATCGGCGAATTCCGGGGGTTCGAACGGCAGGATCTGCGGGTCGGGAAGATCGCCGGGGCGCAGGCGAACCGGGTGATCACCGGCCCAGTAGGTGCGCTCCCAGACCAGCGGCATTCCTTCGTCCTCCACGATATGCACCCGCGTCGCACTGAACGAGCGCCGGAATTCGCCGCGCTCCCAATGCGCGAACGCCCCCCATCCGAGTGGCACATCGTAGGCGACGAGGTAGGTGTTCTCGGAGGCCAGCGGGCGGACCAGCAGTTCCGGCAGGCTCATCGGATGGCTGCGCGCGGCCTGTACCGTGCAGACCACGGTGACACCCGGGAAGCATCCGATATACATCGTGCCGGGATCCGGTCCGGCCCACACCTTCAATGAGCCGGAGGCGGCGGGCACGACATCGTGCTCGGGATTGAGCTGTTTGGCCAGCGCGAGCGCCGCCTCGGGATCCGGATCAGGATTCGCCTGCAATACGGCCGCCGGATCGGGCGCGTCGATGTACCAGATCGACGAAGTTGTGGACGGCATTCGCGACACCTCCCGAGCTCGAACGGGCAAGGCTGGTTAATCCTGGGCAACCCGCGGGAACAGGTCCCCACCCATTTCCGCGGCCTGCTCGCAGCGAACCCGACGCAAATCGGGCGCATACCCGAAATCTACTCCCCCAGCAGCGGAAACACCGACGGTTCAGACATCGGCCGCGCGTGTCAAGGTCGCTTGCACAACGACACGGCCACACAAGGATTCGAGGTCCGGAGACGAATACGCGGCGGAGACCATCGGTCCCCGCCGCGTATCAGCACGTTCGATTCGGGTCAGTTCCCCGAACTACGCACGCCGAGCAGCACATCCTCCCAGGACGGCATCGGCGCCTTACCGCGCTTGGCCCGCGCCGGCTTCTGCGCCGCGGGCTTGGCCGCTGCCGGCTTGGCCTCGGTTTTCCCGGTCGGCGCCTTGGCGGTCGATGCGGCGGCCGGCGCGGCGATTTCCGGTTCCGGTGCCGCCGGTGCGGGCTCCGCAGTGACCGGCTCCCCCGGGGCAGCCGGCGTCGCCGCGGCCGGAACCGCAGGGGTGGCAGGCTTGTTCGCGGCCGGTGCACCGGTATTCACCGTGGCACCGCCACCCGCCGTCACGGCAGCCGCACCGCCCGCGGTCGCCGCGGCGGCACCGGCTGTATTCGCCGCCGCACCACCGGTTGCCGAACTCGGCGCCGTCTTGGCCGCCACCGGAACCGCGGCACCACCGACGGCGGCCCGCTGCTCGTAGTATTCGTCGAGTCCGGCCTGACCGGCCTCGGCCGCCATCGGAGCCTGGACCGGAGCGGACGGAACGGGTTCGACCACGGGTTCGGGGGCGGACTCCGGAAGGATGGTGGCCAGCCCGCGCAGTGCCCGGCCGAAGTCGGGATCGATCAGATCCGAGGCCGGATCATCGAGCGGAGACACCGAACCACCGTGTGCGTCCGGCTGGTAGCGCCAGTGCGCCGCGATCACCGAACGGCCCGCCTGCCACTGCAATTGGGCCACCCAGTAGTTCTTCTCGTCTTTCCAGGCATCCCATTCGGCGATATCGATATTGTGCCCGCGCTCGGCGAAGGCGGCCGAGACGACCTCGATCAGCGTCTCCACCGCGGGACCGTCCTTGCGCACCGGATGGGCCTTCTGCGCCAGTTCGGCGGCGCGGGCGCGCTCGAGCAGCACCGGGTAGGCGAAGCGCTCCACCCGGCTGTTCGGCATACCGGACTCTTCGGTGACCTGTTCCACGGACGCACCGGCGCGAATACGGGCCTGGATATCGCGAGGACGCATGGTTGCCTCCGTTTCGATCTCGATCTGGCCGAATCGGGCAAGGTCTCCACGCGCGGCGGCACGCAGCTTCTCGTCGGCGGCGAGCCGGTACTTCTGACCGGTCTCGGCATCGACGCACACGATATGCGCGGAATCGGGCGTCAATCCGATCACTCGAAGTTCACGCACCGTTACCTCCTTTTCGCTGCGCCGAGCATCACTGGCTCGCGGCACCGCCCACGTTCTGGAACAGTAGTGCACTTCTGAGATTCGTGTGGCAAGACACGCGGCACTGAAATCTACCGCCACGGTGGCGGAGACGGCTAATCTGCTGTGTTCTCACCAGCTCGGCACCAGTTGCCAGCAAACTTCTGGCACGAGTTCGGTTGGCGCACACGACATCAGCGTAAACGCCGGAGCCGCGGAATTCCTGCAGGAATTCCGCGGCTCCGGCGAACTTCACGATCTTCGAATCAGCCGAGCTGCTGGACCACCCAGTCGATACTGCGGGTCAGCTGCGAGACATCCTCGGGGTCGATGGCCGGGAACATGCCGACACGCAGCTGATTACGGCCCAGTTTGCGGTAGGGCTCGGTGTCGACGATGCCGTTGGCGCGCAGGATCTTCGCCACCTGCGCGGCATCCACCGACGGGTCGAAGTCGATGGTGCCGACCACCTGCGAGCGGTGCGCGGGATCGGCGACGAACGGCGTGGCGAATTCGCTGGACTCGGCCCACGAGTACAGCCGCGACGAGGAGTCGAGGGTGCGTTTGACGGTCCAGTCCAGGCCACCGTTGTTTTTCATCCACTCGATCTGATCGGCGAACAGCAGCAGGGTGGCCAGGGCCGGGGTGTTGTAGGTCTGGTCCTTGGTGCTGTTGTCGACCGCGATCGGCAGCGACAGGAATTCGGGGGTGAAGCGGCCCGACTCCTTTATCTCGGCGACCCGCTCGAGCGCCTTGGGGCTCATCAGCGCGATCCACAGACCGCCGTCGGCGGCGAAGCACTTCTGCGGAGCGAAGTAGTAGACATCGGTATCGGCGATGTTCACCGGCAGACCGCCCGCGCCGGAGGTGGCGTCGATGGCGATCAGGGCATTGTCGGAGCCCGCGGGCCGCCGCACCGGAACCGCCACGCCCGTGGAGGTCTCGTTGTGCGCCCAGGCGATCACATCGGCGGCCGGATCCGAGACGGGTTCGGGGGCGGTGCCGGGATCGGTGGAGACCACGATCGGGTCACCGATGAACGGATTCTTCTTCGCCACGGTCGCGAACTTCGCGGAGAACTCGCCGTATGTGAGGTGCAGCGAGCGCTCCCGGATCAGACCGAAGGCCGCGGCGTCCCAGAACGCGGTGGTGCCACCGTTGCCCAGTACGACCTCGTAGCCGTCGGGCAGCGAGAACAGGTCGCGCAGACCCGCGCGCACCCGAGCCACCACATCCTTGACCGGCTTCTGACGATGGCTGGTACCCATCACGGAGGCGCCGACCTCCACGAGGGAACGCAGCTGTTCGGGCCGGACCTTGGACGGGCCGCAGCCGAACCGGCCGTCGGCGGGCTTCAGATCGTCGGGAATGCTCGGAAAGGCAGCGGTCATGGACACAAGCCTAGAGCGTGATGTGGGTCTCGCACGTGGGTGGGTCGGGTTGCCGGAGCAGGCCGGAGGGCGCCTGGACGAATGTGTATCCGGCCGTAACACCATGCCACAGCGACCAGCCCCGTTACCGTTGGGCAATGAGTACGGCAGGACAGGATCGACCGGCCGCCGCCGCCCGCACGCCGGATTCGTCCGGCACCGCCGCGGCACTGGGCGCACGCCCGGAACCCGCCGTTCGGCACGGCCTGCTCACCCGGCTCGCACGGCACCTCGAAACCCGTGGTTTCCCACTTCGGACCGGCATACTTTCCGCGAGCGCACGCCATGAGCTCCTCATCCGCGGACGCACCGGGACCGCGACTGTACTGGGCGTACGACCGATGCGATCCCCCACCGGACCGGCGCCCTGCCACCAGATCTGGGTCCGGGTACGGCTGGACGACTTGCCACCGTACGAAACTCGGGTGCGGCAACGAGTGAGCGACGCCGACCTCGAGTTGATGCGGCCGGGCGATGTCATCGGTTGCCGGGGCGATCCCGGCGATCGGGAGCGGCTGGTGCTGTATGTGCCGGGTATCGCGGAGGCGACCCGGGTCAGCATCGCCAAGATTCTGTCCTCCGGCCGTCGCGCCGATGCCACCGTGCTGGCCGCCGCCCCGATCGCGGCCGACTACTCCGGCCGTGACGATCCGGTCCTGCGACTGGACCTGGAATTGCGGGCGTGGGACGAACCGCATCCATGGCGGGTGCGCATCATGCAGCCGGTGCCGCTGCCCGCGATCGAACTGATCGATCTGGGTCGGCGCCTCGAGGTCGCGTTCTTCGCCGTGGATCGCGGTGAATCGGTGGCCGTGGACTGGGAGGCGTCGGCGCGATGACGCCGGAGGCGACCTTCGAGTTCAGGGCAGTTTGACGAATTCGAGTCCGCGCGAACGCAATACCGGCAGCACCACCGACATCCCCTCGGCGGTACCGGATTTCGGCCGGTGCATATGGGCGATCGAGATCGACCCGGGTTGTGCCTTCGCCATCGCGGTGCGGACCTGCGCGGCGGAGTAGGTCGCCCCGGCGTCACCGTTGATGCTGAAACCCACCGGCTGTTCGCCGAGATCCCGCACGATGGACACGGCGAGATCGTCGTAATGCGCGGTGCCGGCCCGGAAGAACCGTGGCGGATGTCCCACCAGCTGGGTCAGCCGCTCGTGGTTGCCCCACACCTCGTCGACGGCCTCCTGCGGGGAATGCGTGCCGGCTATGCCATAGGCCGCGTGGCCGGTCACCGACAGCGGGCAGTGCCGGGTGCCGTGGTTGGCGAGTTCGAACAGTGGATTGGCGGCCAGTCGCTCGGCCCGGGCCGGATCGGCGTCGATCCAGCGCTTGTTCAAGAACAATGTCGCCGAAATACCGTGAGTTATCAGATAATTCATCAGTTCGGTGTTGATCTGGTCGTTGTCCGGACCGCCGCACGCATCGAAGGTCAGCGCCATCCGATTGTTCTCCGCCGGCACCGTGGTGATGATGCCCGGCAGATCCGTCCCCCATCGGGCGGGCTTGCGGCCGGCATAGCGCGCGGCGACCGCGGCGGGATCGGGCCGCGACGGCAGTGCGGCGGTGACCGGATGCGCCGGGCCGGCACTCGGCTTCGGTGGTGCCGTGCCCGAAATCCGGGCCGCCGCGGTGATCGTCGCCGACGAGGATTTCCCTTCTGCCACAGCACATCCGGCCGAGGCAACTCCGGCGGCCACAGCCGCTGCGGCTACCAGAATGCGACGCCGTGACAGTCCTGCACCACCCACGCGAGCAGATGCTACGGCAGACACGGTTCGGGCGCCTCCGCGGCGAATGCCGCGAAGGCGCCCGGATTCCGTTGCGCCGGAGCCGTTCGGTGGCTACCTGCCGATGGTCTCCCAGCCGGGGACGCTCTCCGGCTTGCGCGGCGCCGGTCCGGTGTAGATGGCGGCCGGGCGAACCAGCTTGCCCAGCTGCTTCTGCTCGAGAATGTGGGCACACCAGCCGGCCGTGCGGCCACAGGTGAACATCGCCGGCATCATGTGCGCGGGAACCTCGGCGAAGTCCAGGATCACCGCGGCCCAGAACTCGACATTGGTTTCGATGGCGCGGTCGGGACGGCGCTCGCGCAGTTCGGCCAGGGCGGCCTGCTCCAGAGCGGCGGCCACCTCGTAGCGCGGTGCGTTCAACCGCTTGGCGGTGGCGCGCAGCACCCGGGCGCGCGGGTCCTCGGCCCGGTAGACCCGGTGACCGAAGCCCATCAGCTTCTCCTTGCGGTCCAGGATGCCCCTCACCAGAGCCCGTGCGTCACCGGTCTTCTCGACCTCTTCGATCATCGGCAGCACGCGCGCCGGAGCGCCACCGTGCAGCGGACCGGACATCGCGCCGATCGCACCCGACAGGCTCGCGGCCACATCGGCCCCGGTGGAGGCGATGACGCGGGCGGTGAAGGTGGAGGCGTTCATCCCGTGCTCGGCGGCCGAGACCCAGTAGGCGTCGATGGCCTCGGTGTGGCGCGGATCCGGATCACCCTTCCACCGCCGCATGAAGCGCTCGGTGATGGTGACCGATTCGTCGATCTCCCGCTGCGGCACGGCGGGCTGGTAGATACCGCGCGCGGACTGGGCGACATAGGACAGCGCCATCACCGAGGCGCGGGCGAGATTCTCCCGGGCGGTGGCATCGTCGATATCGAGCAGCGGATCGTATCCCCAGATCGGCGCGAGCATCGCCAGCCCGGCCTGCACATCGACGCGGACATCACCGGTGTGCACCGGCAGCGGGAAGGGCTCGGCCGGCGGCAGGCCCTGTCCGAAGCGCCCGTCGACCAGCAGCGCCCACACATCACCGAAGGTGACGCTGTTACCGACCAGATCCTCGATGTCCACGCCTCGGTAACGAAGTGCGCCGCCGTCTTTGTCGGGCTCGGCGATATCGGTGGTGAATGCCACCACGCCTTCCAGGCCACTGACGAAGTCGGGGGGACCGCCGGACCGGTCGGAGCCGCAGCGCTGGTAGTCATGTTGTGACTCTCCTTGCGAGGTCAGGCCGCACGATCTTTGAGCGGCCACGCAGTGTTGCCACCCGGCTCGGCCGGGATATTGCCGCCCGGCCGAGCCGGGCTGATGCGACCGCGGCGCGGCTGTATGCCACTCCGGCCGATCACCTGCAACCTTATCCCCCCAATACTGGGGAGTAACGTCTGGATCATGCGCGAGCAGCAGAATTCATCCCGCCCGGCAGCGGGCGAAACGGGTCTTCCGGTCGCGAATCCGTTGAATTCTTCGGGGGGTCCCGAGCGCCTCGATACCGCCGCACAGGTCGCTCTCGATATCGCCGCGATGCGCGCCGAATACGGCGGCGAGGCCGATCTGAGCGAGAGCTGGCTCGATGACGGCTGGGAAACGCTGCTGCGCAACTGGATCGAGTTCGCCACCGTCGCGGGGATCACCGAACCCAATGCCATGGTCCTGGCCACCGTCGAAATGACCGACAGCGGTCCGCGACCGGCCTCGCGGACCGTGCTGTGCAAGGGACTGTCGGCCGACGGTGTGACTTTCTACACGAATTACGACTCCGACAAAGGTGCGCAACTCCACGCCGTGCCCTATGCGTCGAGCACCTTCTCCTGGCCGAAACTCGGCCGGCAGGTGACGTTGCGGGGGCGTGTGGATCAGGTCTCCTCGGAGGCCACCACCGTGTACTGGCGCTCGCGGCCACGCAATTCACAATTGGGCGCCTGGGCCTCCCACCAGTCCCGCACGGTGGCATCCCGCACCGAACTCGACCGGGCATTGACCGATGTCATCGCCCGTTTCGAGGGGGTGGAGCAGATTCCGGTACCGGCGAATTGGGGCGGTTACATCCTGCGTCCGGAGACCGTCGAATTCTGGCAGGGGCGGCGCAGCCGGCTGCACAACCGCATTCGGATAACCCTGCCGGGCGATGGCGCCACAACCGATGCGGCGCGGGTCGAACGCCTACAACCCTGAGCACTTCCCAACGTCCGCGACCTCCGGCGATGTCCGATTTATTCGAATAGCGGATATCCCGGCACCGGTTATATTCATGGGATGATTCACCGAAGACGGCTCCGGGCCGATTCGTCCGCGCTGCCCGCTCCGACATCGTGAAGGTCCTCGCCGACGTCGCACCCCTGCGCAATATTGATTACCGGCGGCTGTGGGTCACCAATATCGTCACCGTCATCGGCGCCCAGCTCTCGGTGGTGGCCGTACCGCAGCAGATCTTCCAAATCACCGGCAGCTCCGGCTATGTCGGGCTCGCGGGTGTCTTCGGACTGGTACCGCTGATCGTGTTCGGCCTGTGGGGCGGTGCGGTCGCCGATGTGATGGATCGCCGCACGCTGCTGCTGATCACCAGCGTCGGCACCGGACTCACCTCGGTGGCGTTCTGGTTGCAGGCGGCCGCGGGGATGAACAACGTCTGGCTGGTCCTCGGACTGTTCGCGGTGCAGCAGGCGTTCTTCGCCATGAATCAGCCGACCCGCGCGGCGATCATCCCGCGCCTGCTGCCGGGTGAACTGCTGCCCGCCGCGAACTCGCTCAATATGACCGTCATGCAATTCGGCGCCATCGGGGGGCCGGTGCTGGCGGGCGCGCTGATTCCGGTGACCGGGCTCTCGACGTTGTATCTGATCGATTCGGTCGCATTGCTGGCCACGTTGTGGGCGGTCTGGCGGCTACCTGCCGTACCACCGACCGGTGCCGCCCGCCGGGCCGGATTGGGCACGGTCATAGAGGGATTCGGCTATCTGGCGACCCAGCCGATTCTGCTGGCCTCGTTCGCCGTCGACATCATCGCGATGGTGTTCGGTATGCCGCGCGCACTGTTCCCCGAGATGGCCCACGAGACCTTCGGCGATCCCGTCACCGGCGGTGTGGCACTGGGCCTGCTGTTCGCCGCGATGTCGGCGGGCGCGGTGGCAGGCGGGGTGTTCTCCGGCTGGTTGAGTCACGTACGGCGGCAGGGTCTGGCCGTGATGGTGTGCATCGCACTGTGGGGTGTGTCGATGATCGGGTTCGGGCTCGCGGTCGGCGCCACCGGGCACCGGCTGAGTGTCGCCGCGGGACTCTGGATCGCCTTGATCTGCTTGGCATTCGGCGGGGCGGTCGATATGTTCTCCGCCGCACTGCGCACCAGCATGTTGCAGGAGGTGGCCACCGACGATATGCGCGGGCGGCTGCAGGGTGTGTTCACCGTCGTGGTCGCGGGCGGTCCGCGCATCGGTGATGTTGCCCACGGTTTTACCGCAGCGGCCATGGGTACGGCTGTCGCCGCGGCCGGCGGCGGCGTGCTCGTGGTGATCGGTGTGGTGATCGCCGCGGCGGTTTTCCCTGCCTTCCTCCGCTACCGAGTTCCCCGCGCCCACGCCGAAATTCCCGCCGAACAGCCCCAGTGAGGGCGGCGCCGGCCGTTAGCACGAATGGCCCGCCGATCTCACATCGTGAGCAAGTGACCGTGAGGTAGCCGTTGGCGACCCTCACGAACCGACGCTACCGGCGAGCGGCTAGCGTTGAGACAAGTGCGCCGGACGCCGACCGCGCCCGACGCCTACGGCTCTAGCCTGAGAGGGATCCTTCCGTGCCCGCTGAGAACATCACTTCGGACGCCAACGGCGACGCCAAGCCGGTACTTTCCTACCCTGGCGGCGAATACGCCATGACCGTGGCCCAGGCCGTCGAAGGTAACGACGGAATCGATCTGGGCAAGCTGCTGGCCAGCACCGGCTACGTGACCTACGACCCGGGCTTCACCAACACAGCTCCCACCAAATCGTCGATCACCTACATCGACGGCGAGGCCGGCATCCTCCGCTACCGCGGCTACCCGATCGAGCAGCTGGCGGGGAAATCGACCTTCATCGAGGTCAGCTACCTGCTCATCTACGGTGAGCTGCCGACCCAGGCCCAGCTCGAGGACTTCACCGACCGGATCCGCCGGCACACCCTGCTGCACGAGGATCTGAAGCGGTTCTTCGACGGCTTCCCGCGCAACGCGCACCCCATGCCGGTGCTGTCGTCGGCGGTCAACGCGCTGTCGGCCTACTACCAGGACTCGCTGGACCCGCGCGATCCCGAACAGGTCGAGCTGTCCACCATCCGTCTGCTGGCCAAGCTGCCCACCATCGCGGCCTACTCCTACAAGAAGTCGGTCGGCCAGCCGTTCCTGTACCCGGACAACTCGCTGAGCCTGGTGGAGAACTTCCTCCGGATGACCTTCGGCTTCCCGGCCGAGCCCTACGAGGTCGATCCCGAGGTCGCCGCCGCGCTGGACATGCTGCTGATCCTGCACGCCGATCACGAGCAGAACTGCTCCACCTCCACCGTGCGCCTGGTGGGCTCTTCCGACGCCAACCTGTTCACCTCGGTGTCCGGTGGCATCAACGCGCTGTGGGGCCCCCTGCACGGTGGCGCCAACCAGGCCGTACTGGAGATGCTGGACGGCATCAAGGCGAATATCAACGGCGGCACCGTCGATGCCGCGGTCAAGGACTTCATCCGCAAGGTCAAGAACAAGGAAGACGGGGTGAAGCTCATGGGCTTCGGACACCGCGTCTACCGCAACTACGACCCGCGCGCGACCATCGTCAAGCAGACCGCCGACCAGATCCTCGGCAAACTCGGCGTGCAGGACCCGCTGCTCGATATCGCCAAGGCCCTGGAAGAGGCGGCGTTGACCGACAGCTACTTCGTCGATCGCCGCCTGTACCCGAACGTCGACTTCTACACCGGCGTGATCTACCGGGCCATGGGCTTCCCGACCCGCATGTTCACCGTGCTGTTCGCGATGGGCCGGCTGCCCGGCTGGATCGCGCACTGGCGCGAGATGCACAGCGAGCCGCTGAAGATCGGCCGTCCGCGCCAGATCTACACCGGCTACGGCGCCCGCGACTACGGCGATATCGCCGGTCGCTGATCCGCTTCGCCGAGGCCCGCTTCCACTGTGGAAGCGGGCCTCTTCGTTGTCCGGACCAGGGTGGTCCCGAGCCTTCGTATTCGACTGGACATCACGAAAAAATCGGTCGCCGAGGCTATTTCGGATGACAAGCACACGTTAAGCCGATGACTGGCGCGGCCCGGCAGCATAACTGTCGTGGCCGGGGTTTCCACACCCCGGTCACCGGAGATCCGGGCCCGCCTCGGAGGGGAGGGCGGGCCCGGATCTCCGCCCATCGGCGAATGCCGAACCGAGTCCGGGGATGATCCAGTACGCCCGACGATGTGCGTGCGACAACGACGTCCGGATCTGCCCGGGCTCGCAGTCGGCGCCGACACTCGGTGGAAAATGTGATGCGCACCCGCCGGGCCCGTGAAAAAGTCGGATCATGGTTGCACCCACCGGAGTTGCGCTGCCCTCCGGAATCACGCTGCGCACGGCGACCGAAGCCGACCTACCGGCGGTGAATGTGCTGCTCGCCGATGCCTTCGGCGGTCCGCCCCAGCGCGATTCCGTGGTCGCCGAACAGAGTGCGCGGCTGTTCCCGCTCGATCACACGATCGTCGCGGTGCAGGGCGATCGCGTGGTCGGCCACACCAGGGATACGACCATGACATTGACGGTGCCCGGAGAGCGCACCGTCGAGGCATGCGGGGTGGCGGGGGTCGCGGTGGCGCCCACCCATCGCCGCCGCGGAATTCTGCGCGCGATGTACATCGAACTGCATCGGCGCATCGAGGCCGAGGGGTTACCGCTGGCCATCCTCACCGCCAGCCAGGGCGGGATCTATCGGCGCTTCGGGTACGGGCCCGCCGTGCTGGAGCACCGGGTCACCATCGATCGCCGGTTCGCCGAATTCCTGCCCACCGCACCGGATCCCGGCGGCGTGCAACTGTCCTCGCTCGACGACGCGATCGGCGGGATTCCCCCGATCTACGACCGCTGGCGGCAACGGGTTCCCGGGGTGCAGGCGCGGCCGTTCGCGGCGTGGCTGATCCATCTGGTCAGCGCCGGCGGGCAGGCGGCACTGTTCGCCCTCACCCATCCCGACGGATACGCGCTCTATCGCTACGACAAATCCGATCGGCACCATCTCACCGCCGAGGTGATCGAGTTGCGGGCGGTCACGCCCGAGGCGCATGCCGCCCTCTGGCGGGCACTGCTCGGACTGGATCTGACCCACACCGTCACCGCCACGATCGGCGCCGACGATCCGCTGCCGCATCTGCTCACCGACCCGCGACTGGTCCGCACGACCAGCCGCCAGGACGGCTTGTGGGCCCGGATCATGGACGTCCCCGTCGCGCTGTCCGCCCGGGACTACGAGTGCGATCTGGATATCGTCATCGCCGTCGACGATCCGTTCCGCGATGCCGGCGGCACCTTCGCGCTGCGCGCCCGCGACGGCCGTGCCGAATGCGAACCCACCACTCGCGCACCCGACGTCACGGTCGGCATTGATGTCCTCGGCAGTCTCTACCTGGGCGCTCACTCCGCACGTACCTTCGCGGCCGCGAACCGCCTGCGCACCGAGGATCCCCGGGTCCTCGCCGATCTGGATCACGCTTTCCGATCTCCGCGAGAACCGATCCTGGGGTGGTTCTTCTGAAGCGGGTCCTGCTCCCCTTGGCCCGCGGCACCGGCACTGGCATGCTTGACGGGTGACCCTCATCCGGTTCGTCCTGAATGTGCTCTGGTTGATTTTCGCCGGGTTCTGGCTGGCGATCGGCTACTTCCTGGCCGGAATCATCTGCTGCATCCTGATCATCACCATTCCGTTCGGGATCGCCTCGTTCCGGATCGGCGCCTATGTGCTGTGGCCGTTCGGCCGGGAAGTGGTACAGAAACCGGACGCGGGCGCGCCGTCATTGGTCGGCAATGTCATCTGGGTGATCTTCGCGGGCTTCTGGCTGGCGATCGGCCACCTGGCGACGAGTATTCCGCTGTTCATCTCGATCATCGGCATCCCGTTCGGCTGGGCGAACCTCAAACTCATCCCCGTCTCGCTGATGCCGCTCGGACGCGAGATCGTCCCCAGCGACCGCGGCTTCGGGAGCTGAGCACCTACTCCGATCCGGCGACCAACTGCTTCATGATCGTCACAGCATCGGCGAGAACGCGCAGCTGTTCGGGGGTCAGCCCGGACAGCTGAGCCGACATCCAGGCCTCGCGGGCGCTGGCCTCGTCCTGGATCAGCGCCTTGCCCGCATCCGACAGCGACACGATGACCTGGCGGCCGTCGGTGGGGTGCGGATTGCGCTTGACCAGCCGCAGATCCGACAGGGACGCGATCACCCGGGTCATCGACGGCGGCTGGACACGTTCCTTGGCGGCGAGTACGCCCGGAGTCATCGCCCCGTCCCGGGCCAGGGTGGCCAGCGCCGACAGCTGAGTGAGCGAGATCTGGGCGTCGTTGCGGCGGCCACGCAGATGTCGCGTCAACCGCACGACCGCCAGGGACAGTTCACCGGCGAGCGCGCGGATATCGGAAGGCGTTGTCACAGAGGCAAACGATACGTGACGCCCGCATGCCCCTTGCGGTGTTCCCGCCGCTATCGTTGTACTCGTGACGCCCGATGTGCCCGAGATCCCGCCGCGGCTCACCGATCCGCGCCCCGTGCTGGCGATCGGCAGTCTGGTGTGGCTGGTGGCGACGGTCGTGGTCTGGTGTGTGGACAGCTGGGCGGACGCCCGGCCGATCTGCCTGATGGGGCTCGCGGTGGGACTGCTCGGCTACACCATTTTCGTCATTCAGCGCCGCGGGTCGCGACGGGGAGACAAAGGCGCGCAGAAAGGACTGTGACGTTCCGGCTGTGACGCGCCGGAGCCCGCCACGCGAAACCGCGCCGTCTATACAGTGTGCAAATTGACTGCACGCCATCCTGCGGCTTAACTCGCTTGCGTGTCTTCCCGATTGAGCGTCGAAGAACGCCGAGCCCACCTTATCGAGGCGGCTATCGGCCTTGCCGAGAAAAAGGGCGTCGCCGGGGTAACCACGCGCGATGTCGCGCAGGCAGCCGGGGTTTCGCTCGGCGTGGTGCATTACTGTTTCGAGAACAAAGACGCGCTGATGACCGAACTGGTCAAAGCCCTGTCGATGGAATTGCGCGATTCCGTGGAGACCAATGAAACGGTGTGGCAGGGCGTCGGAAGTGGAAAAGAATCCCTTCAAAATCTGGTACGCGCGAGTCTCGAACTACTGTGGGTGAACATCGAATCCACCCCGCATCGGCAACTGCTCACCTACGAGACCACCACCTACGCGTTGCGCGAAAGTGAGCAGACTCCCGCGAAACTCGCGATCGCGCGGGAACAGTACGTATTCAACGACGCCACGGTCGCCGACGTCCTCGAACACGCGCGCGTCGCCACCGGAACCGAATGGCGCGTGCCGGTCCAGACGCTGAGCCGGTTCACTCTCAATGTCATCGACGGCGTCGTGCTGCGCTGGCTCGTCGACGACGACAGCGCGGCCGTTCGCACCCAACTCGACGTGCTCGCGGAAATGATCACCACCTACGCGAGGTAATTTTCAGCGCGGGCCCGGCTGCCGCTGGACATGCGTGGTGTCACCCTCGCGCCACCACGGCACCGTCACGGTGGCCTCGTAGGCGCCGGTCAAACGCACCTCGAGGCGATCGTGCAGGACCAGCTCACCCGTCAGCGGCGGCAGGCCGAACTGCAGGCGCAGCAGTACACCCAGTGGTTCGGCGGCCCAGTCGGTCCGTTGCCCGGCACCGAGCACCACCGCGTCCACAGCCTCGGAGGCCGCCGCCACATCCAGCAGGGTGGCCAGGTCGGCGGCATGTTCGATATCACCGGCGACCAGCCGGTCCGGCGGTAGTGCCAGCCCCAGCCACGGCCGGTCCAGTACCAGCGCCCGTTCCGGCTCGATCACCGCGCCCGAGAGGGCACGTACCCGTTCCGGAACACCGATCTCATCGAGGTCCAGCCGCGGAACGGCCGCGGCCAGCCTGCGATGGATCTGCGAAACCGCTTCCGGCGATGTGGTTTTCACGGGGTCGGCCAGGGCCTCGAGGAGGGCGGCCGCCAATTGTCCGGTGATGGTGGCGGGATCGGCGAGCACCGCGCCGAGCGCTGCCGAATCCACCTCGGAGAACCCTGGAAGTTCGGGCAGCAGACCGGCGAACACCGGGTCCGAACCCGCACGGAACACACCGAGCGGCCGATCGCCGATATAGGCGTGCCGACGCAGCCACCAGGCGGTGTAGCCGTCCCGATCGGCCAGCAGGCGACGGGTGGCGGGTTCGCTCAGCAGCAGTCGCAGCGCCTGCGGCCAGGCATCGTCATCGACCAGATCGAGATCCCGGACCGCGGCGAACTCCGGCGGATCCTCGGGTAGGCCCTGCCACCAGCGGTCCTCGTCGTCGAGATCGTGATCGGGGCCGGTCGGATCGGTTTCGGTGACGACGGCGAATCCCCAGCCGACACCGATCGCACGCAGCGCCGCGGCCGAATGACGTTGTGCCACCGCGGCATCCAGAGTTCCGAATGGGGAATCGGCGATCAACACCCCGGCCAGCGGCGCATCCGGAAGCAGCAGTTCGTCGGCGGGCCGCGATTCTCCTGTATCGTCCGGCAATTCGAGGGTGCCCAGCCAGTCCGGCAAGGCCATGTCCGGCGACAGGTACGCGGCCAGCGTCAGGACCGCATCGCGCAGTTCCTCGTCGTCGGGTCGGTGATCCAGCTCCGCGCGCAGTGCGGGATCACCGAGCAGATCCGACACATCGGCCTGCTGCGCGCCGAGCCGCACGAGCAGTTCGTGTGCCGCCTCCGGATGAACCAGTCGCGCCCAGGGCACGGCCACAGCGTCGTCCAGCCGATCGTCGAAGACCACCGTGCGCGGCCCCGTGACGACACGGCCGTCCGACAGCGGTACCGCCAGCGCGCCCAATTCCTCGGCCGCCAGCGGATCGCTCACGAACGGTTCCAGGGCGTCGTAGAGCGAATACCACCATTCGGGCGGGCGGGACACGCTGCCGGTCAGTTCGGCTATGCGGGCCAGGCCGATTCGGTGCACATCCACGACGGCGAGCAATTCGGCGGTGGAGCGGCCGGAGAGTTCTGGGACCACCAGCGGGCCCAGAAACTCCGCTAGGACGGCGGCGAGATCGGCAGTGGCACCGAGGAATACGCTCGCCCGCGCCGGTGCCGCGACCGCCTCGCCGGATACCGCGTCGCCGGCAATCTCCGTGGTGGCCACCACGGGCAGCCAGGGCCGATCCCGGAGCTGCGCCACCAGTGCCTCGCGCAGCGCACCGTCGGTCTCGCTGCGGGCGAAACCGGGTACGGGAATCAGGGCCGACCGGTCGGCCGGAGGTAGCGCGCGGGCGAAATCGGCGTAGCCCTCGGCCAATTCGGCGACCCGGGCACCCGGCATCAGCCGGCGCCGGTCCGGTTGCAGGGCGATATCGGCGATAACCAGGACCGGTAGCGACAGTTCCTCATCGGTGCGGGTCGGGGCGCGCAACACATCCGAACGCGCGGGTACCGCGCGCCCGTCGCGCAGTGGCAGCAGCCAGCGCGCCCGTTCGGTGGTGTACTGCCACCAGCGGTGGTCGACACCGGACAAATCGGTCACACATATCTGCCGCAGACCGCCGGCGTAATCGTCGACGGCGCGCCAGGCTTCGTCGTCCTCGATCCGAATCGAGTGCAGGCCGGGCAATTCCAGCAGCAGATCCACCGTCTCGGCGCGCATCGCCGCGAGCAGCGCCTCGGCATCGACATCCGCGCGCAACCACACCACGATCTCGCTGTCGAACCCCTCCTCCGGTGCGGCGGTCACCGACCAGGCCAGCCGGAGCACCGGAACACCCGCACCGTCGAGTTCGGCGGGAATCTCGATTCCGTGCTCGCGCAACTCGGCCCGGGTCTGAGCGCGCGAGAATCGCAATGAGCCGGTGGTGGAACGGAATTCGATCTCCTCGCCCGCCGACAGCACGGCGGTGAAACCCACCCCGAACCGTCCGACGGCCGTCCCCGTCTTACCCGAGGCCCGCAGCGCGGTCAGCGCGTGCACCCCGGAAAGATCCAGCGGCGCACCGGTATTGGCGATATGCAACGCCCGGCCCCGCAGTCGCACCGAGATCCGGCCGGCGACACCGGCCTTGACCGCGGCATCGGCGGCGTTCTGCGCCAGCTCGGTCAGCAGCCGATCGCGGTATCCGGCACCGGCCAGATCCGCCTCGGTGGCCGCGTCCTCACGCAGCCGGGTGGGCGAATTCCGCCATGCGGTGAGCACTCCGGCACGCAGGTCGGCCGTGCCGAACGGATCCTGCGATTCCCCCACGGGCCCCCCGGTCGTATCGGTCAGCGCTCCGCCGCTCCGGACTCGTCCGGACGAACACGGACCGCGGAGATCGCCCACGCATCGCTGTAGGCGTCACCCGAATCGGACTGCGGTGCAACATTTTCGGTGTCCGGTGCACCGGTGGTGGAGTCATCGGCGACCGGCACATCCTCCTCGGCCCCACCGGACACCGCGGGTTCTGCCGATTCGGAGCCGTCGCCCGGAACCTCGTCCCCGGCGACGGGTGTGGTGCGAGCGCGCGAATCGGCCTGCGCCGTCTCGCCGGGGCCGATGCTCGCCGGCGCCTCGGTTTCCGACGGGACGGTGGACTCGTTCGTGCCTGTTGTCTCGACCTCCGACGCGACAGCGGACTCGTTCGTGCCGGCCGGGGTCGATGACGAATCGCTGTCCTCGGTGCCGGCCGGCACCTTCGGAGCGTCGGCATCGATTACTTCGAGGGCCTCGGTCGTTCCGGGATCTGTTGCCTCGGAAGCATCTTCGCTATCCGATTCGACCACGGCGGAGGGTTCGTTCTCCCCCGGAGAGGCGGTATCGGCCGTCCGATCCGCCGCGTTCGCCGAATCGTCTTGTGTGCGCGTGTCGTTCGTATCGGCCGGACGCGGGGCCGATTCCGCCGCGGGAATCAGCTCGATGGCGGCGTCGTCGTAGGCCTCGTACAAGGGGGAACCCGCACCGGTCGGCATCTCGGTATCGGAGTGCGCGCCGCAGCCGTACCGGACGTGCACGACGCGCCCGTCGGCACCCATCGAGTTGGCGCAGACGCCGAATGCCGCGCGCATCGCACCGGCCAGCGGGACGAAGAAGCCGCAGACGCCACAGGTTCCGGGGGCCGAGCGGGCCATATCGGAATCAGGGCCGAATTCGGAGTACCAGCGCTCGGCGGCCTCGAACCGGCCCTCGCGGCTGAGTACCTGACGGCGGCCCAGGCCGATGTCCTCGCACACCTCGTCCGCGACCGGATCGCCGGTCTCCAGATATCCCGGCACCAGGCGCTCATCGTCCACCCGCGGCGCCAGCAGATCCCCCGGGGCCAGATCACCGGGGCGGACACGCCGATCCCACGGGACGAATTCCGGCGCCACCAGGGCGTCGGGCCCCGGCAGCAACGCCGACTCGCTCACCGTGGCGTATTCCGCCCCCGGTGCGGCCGCGACCACGACCGCCCACTGCCAGCCGCGATAACCCGGCAGGGTCGCCGCGAAACGGTGGGTGGCCGCACATTCGTCCTCGCCGGTGACGCCCAGATGTTCGCCCACACCCGTGGGCTGCAACTCCAGGAGCGCACGACGAGCCAGGTCGACCGCCCCCGCCAGGATCGGTCGCATACCGGACTCCGAAACAGACACTGCGCTCACGTCCTACATTTTGCCGTATGACACGCCAACGCTGTGCGGCGGCCGCAGCACTACTGCTTATGGCATCCACAATGTTGTCCACAACGGCCTGTACCGACGACGATGATCACACTCCGCAGTGGCGCGCCGAGGTGGTCGCCACCCGGCCGCACGACCGGCGCGCGTTCACCGAGGGACTGGAGATCGACGGGACGACCCTCTACGAGAGCACCGGGATGAAAGGCAGATCCGGAGTCACCGCGACCGACCTGGTCACCGGGGGTCCGATCGCGAGCGCCGCCCTCCCCGGCGACCTCTTCGGCGAGGGCATCACGCTGGCCGGATCGACGCTGTGGCAGCTGACCTGGAAGGACGAAACGGCGTTCGCCCGCGACCCGCGAACCCTCATCGAGAAACGCCGGGTGCGGTACGACGGCGAGGGCTGGGGGCTGTGCGCTCGCGGCAACCGGGTGGTGATGAGCGACGGCAGTGACACCCTCACCTTCCGCCATCCGGACACCTTCGACGTGATCGGATCGGTCGGCCTCACCAGCCACCACAATGCCCGGCTCAACGAACTCGATTGCGCGGCAGACGGTTCGATCTATGCCAATGTCTGGCCCACTCAGCATATTCTGCGCATCGACCCCGACAGCGGAGCGGTGCTGGCGGATATCGACGCGAGCGGACTGCTGAAAGCCACCGAGAGCGCGGGCGCCGATGTACTCAACGGCATCACTCAGATACCCGGCACCGACCACTTTCTGCTGACCGGGAAGTACTGGCCCACGATGTTCGAGGTCCGATTCGTCCCGGTGTGAGCGGCCCGAGGCGGCCGCGCGTGTCACCGCGCGGACCCCTGATCCGACGCGGCATCCACCGGGATCGGCGACACGCACGGGATCACAGCCCGGCCGGAGTACACGAGTCGGCGGCGTGCGAGAGAATCGACATGTGACTGCCTCCCGCGACCCCTCCGGTACCGAACCCGGTCCGTGGGACGGCGAGGAGTCCCCCGCTACCCGGCGGCATCCCGGTTACGACCGGTACCCGCCGCCGAACGCCCCGTCGTCGCACCCACCGTCGTCACGGCCACTGCCCCCGCTCCCCCACCGCGGCGGGGAACCGGATGTGCCCGAGTTCGTGACCCGGCGGATGTCGTCGGGGGAACCGCCGCCTGCGCTGCCGCCACGCACCGTGCCCATCGAGAACCGGGGCGAATCCGCCTCGGCCGGCGATACCCCGGACGAGGACCGGCCCCCCGCCACCGAACGTCTCGGCCCCAAGTACGCGAAAATCGCCGGACGCCAGCGGGTCCCGCGCAAAATGACGGTGACCAGGGTGATGGCGATGCGCACCATGGATCTCACCGGGAAGGGTTTTCACACCTTCCAGCGCGCCGCCCGGGCCGACGGTGCGGGCGAATCCGGTCTCACCGCACTCGTTTACGCGACGATGGCCAATTTCGCCCTCGACGCGGCAATCGCGGTGGCGCTGGCGAACACCCTGTTCTTCGCCAGCGCCACCGCGGAATCCAAGACCAAGGTCGCGCTGTATCTGCTGATCACGATCGCGCCGTTCGCCGTCATCGCGCCGCTGATCGGACCGCTGCTCGATCGCCTGCAACGCGGGCGCAGGCTGGCACTGGCGGGCTCGTTCGCAATCCGGATACTGTTCGCGATCCTGCTGATCTTCAATTTCGACAGCTGGGCGCTGTATCCACTGGCGCTGTGCATGATGATCGCCAGCAAGTCGTTCGCGGTCCTCAAGAGCGCGGTGACACCACGGGTGCTGCCACCCGGTATCGATCTGGTCCGCACCAACTCCCGATTGACGGTGTTCGGTCTGGTCGGCGGCACGCTCGGGGCGGGCGGGGTGGCCGGCCTCGTCGCCGTCGTCACCGGTTCGGTCGGCGCGCTGGTCTTCGCGGCACTGATTGCGGGCGCCGGAACCTATCTGAGTCTGCGCATTCCGTCCTGGGTCGAGGTCACCGAGGGCGAGGTACCCGCCACCCTCGGCTATCACGGCCGCAGGGGCGGTACCGAGGTCCTCGACCGGGACGAGAGTTCTCCGGTGAAACCGAGTCGACGGCGCCAGCCGCTGGGACGCTCGGTGGTGACCGGACTGTGGGGCAACAGTGCCATCCGCGTGCTCACCGGCTTTCTGACCTTCTACGTCGCCTTCGTGGCCAAATCGACCGAGCACCGCCCGGCACAGCAGGCCGCGATGCTCGGACTGGTGGGCGCGGCCGCGGCGATCGGCAACTTCGCCGGCAATGCCACAGGCGCGCGGCTGAAATTGGGCCGGCCCTCGCTGATCGTGGTGGAGTGCACCGCGGCCTGTACCGCGGCGGCGGTAGTGGCGGCACTACTCGACAATCTGCTCGGCGCTGCGGTGGCCGCCCTCGTCGCGTCCTGCGCGAGTGCGCTGGCCAAGGTTTCGCTGGACGCCTCGATCCAGGACGATCTGCCGCCGGAGTCCATCGCCTCCGGATTCGGCCGTTCGGAGACGGTTCTGCAATTGTCCTGGGTAATCGGCGGTGCGACGGGCGTGCTGCTGCCGACGGTCTACTGGGAGGGTTTCGCGGTGGTCACGGCACTGCTGGCAGTGGGACTCGCGCAAACCTTCGTCAGCTACCGTGGGCACTCGCTGCTCCCCGGATTGGGCGGTAACCGTCCGCAGCACGCCAAGCAGGAAGTTCCCCTAGCGACAGGAAATCAGGCACAGTGACCAAGCCCAGCACCCGCACGATCCTCGCGCTGGCCCTGGCGGCAGTTCTGGTGGTCGTCGCGGTCACCGCAGGCATCGTGGCGGCGGCGGTGCACGACGCACACGAGCCCGACCCGGCGGTCACCGCCTACGCGCACGGCAAGACCGTCACGGTGCCGCCCTACCTCTACTGCACGATCGGCGAACCCGATCAGCACGGCCGCGTCGAACCCGACTGCAAGCGCGGTGCGACCGTCGCGCAGCTGAATCCGCCGCTGGGCTATCCCGTACAGCTCTCGCTGCCGCGGCATGTCGCCGACGCGCCGTGGGTGATGGTGCTCGAGTACGAGCAGATCGGTCACCCCGGCAAGACCGTGCAGCATCTGGCCTCGTACCGCAGTTACCCCGAGGGCACCCGGGCCATCACCGTGGACAGCCATCCGGATCCGAACCTGCGGCTGATCGGGATCGAGCTGCAATTGCTGCTGCTGGTCCGCGATCAGGCCGGCAACGAATCGTTCGCGCCGTATCAGGCGTGGTCGATCATGGCTTCCTGACGCGACCCGCGCGCACGGCCGCTCGCGGGCTCAGTGATCGAGTTCGCGAGCGACGCCGCGTACCACTTCCGCGATGCGCTGTGCGGTCTTGCGGTCGGGGTACTTGCCCTTGCGCAGGTCCGGCTGCACCGTTGCCTCCAGCAGGGTGATCATGTCCTCGATCATTCCGTGCAGATCGTCGGGCTCCTTGCGCGGATGCGCGGGAGCTTCCTTGCGCCCCTGGGAATTGCGGCCCTGGGTGCTGCGCACCGAGGGCAGCGGGTCGAGCAGTTTCACACTCAGCGCCTGCGGGCCACGCCGGCCCGCGGCCATCCCGAATTCGACGCGCTGGCCGGGTTTGAGTGCCTCGACGTCCTTGGGCAATGCGGACGACCGAACATAGACGTCCTCTCCCTCATCCTGGGAAAGGAAGCCGAAGCCCTTGTCGACGTCGTACCACTTCACCTTGCCGGTCGGCACTGCACTCACCCGTTCGTCATCGTTGCCCGGCCCGCCCCGTGGGACGAATCCGGGCCCGGTCGTGGTTCCGGCCGTTCGCCGGAACCTGTTTCTGTGCGAAAAGAACGCGCCCCACAGCTGTGCAGGACGCGATTGCGTCGAGTCTACCCCGGTGGGGGTATCGCCAGCACATCCGTTTTACGGTGCACCAATGCCGGATTCCCCCACACCAGACTCTCCCGCACCCCGAACGCCCCGGCGTTCCGGCGAGGTGCTGTTGCGCGTGGCCGTCGGACTGTTCGCGGTCGGCGTGCTGGCGATCATCGCGATCTTCCTGACGCCGCTGGTAACCGACGGAGATCCACCACTGTGGCTCTATCTGGTCGCGATGGCGGCGACACCCGCGGGCCTGCTTCTCGCCATCGTCTTCGCGCTCTGGTCCGGCCGCCGGGCTCGATAGAGGGCGGCGGACGGCGCGGAATGAGAGTTGCCGATACACCCGCCATTTACACGTGTGACCTTCGTCACATAACGACAGCATAACGCCGGGGTAACGACCCGCACTCGGCCCAGACACGCCGCACTCACCTGCGCAGACGCCGCTGCGGAACGTATTGCGGCACAGCGCGACCGGTCATACACGCCGGTTACCAAATAGTGATTTTTCAGCCGGATCGTCGTACCGTCTAACTCAGCCGGGGCATCCCGGCACCACCGGCCCGCCGCACCGAACCTCGCCCCGCGGGTACGGACCCCCGAGGAAATACAGGGGCGAGGGCGGGGAACCCACGTTCCCACAGAGGACTTCGGAGCCCACCGGATGTCGGGCCTCGGACCTCCGCAGGGAAGCGGGAACGACCGGCAACGGTCGCTCCCTTGGGGTGAAGTCCCGGAACTCCGGGACCGGACGGCCTCTCAGTCCGAACCCGACAGCTCACCTCGCAGGCGCGTACGAGAGGAAGAAGACCCGACATGAGTGGACGCCATCGCAAGCAGACCAACACCGGCCGCACCGTTGCCAAGGTCGCTGTCTCCACCGCGATCATGGGTGGCGCGGGTGTGGCTCTCGCTGGACACGCCGCTGCGGCTCCCGATTCGGAGTGGGACAGCCTCGCACAGTGTGAATCCGGTGGTAACTGGGGCATCAACACCGGCAACGGCTACCAGGGCGGTCTGCAGTTCTCGCAGTCGACTTGGGCCGCTCATGGCGGAACTCAGTACGCCCAGAGCGCCAACCAGGCCAGCCGCGAACAGCAGATCTCCGTCGCTGAGAAGGTACTCGCGACCCAGGGCTGGGGCGCATGGCCTTCCTGCTCCTCCAACCTCGGCCTGCACGGCAGCGCGACTCAGCGCGAGGTTCCGGCCGCCCCCTCGCAGAGCGGCCCCCAGTGGCAGGTCGCCGCACCGGAGAGCCAGGCTTCGACCCAGGCCCCGGCCGACAGCAACCAACAGGTCTTCTCGGCCGTGGACAAGGCCGTCAACGTCGCCCAGTCGCAGGGCATGCAGCTGCCGCAGCCCGCAATCGACGCCTACCACGCGTTCAAAGCCAGTGGCGCCAAACTCGATCCGTCGATCGTCAACTTCTACGAGGCGAACAAGGGCCTGCTGCCCAACTGATCGCCGGCGCGAAACCTCCGCAACGAGAGAGGCCCGCATCCATTCCGGATGCGGGCCTTTCTCGCTTCGTGTCAGCGGTTGATGACCGTGTGCGGATGCACATACGGCAGATCGGTCGCCGGCACCGGAAACTCGGTGTCCTCGCCGTAGGGCGACAGGCCACCGGAACGAGCCGACGACAGTTCGGTGACCGCGTGGTCACCGTGGTCCACCTGGGGCCAGCCGTTGTCGACGTAGGGTTTCTTCGATTTGTTCACCACGGGCTCATTCTGGCATGTTCACTCGCCGTAGTCTGGATGGGATGACCACGACCGATGCCCGGGCCTCCGACGACGGCGCGGGGACGCATTCCGCCGGCACCGGTGCCGCCGGGCCCGGCACGCTCACCGATTGGCTGAGCGCACGTGGTGACGACGATCTCGTCCGTCTCCTCGATCTGCGCCCGGACCTCGCGGTGCCGCTGCCGGGTTCGATGACCGTACTGGCCGCCCGGGCCGAACAGCGGGCGTCGGTCCTGCGCGCCGCCGACGATCTGAACACCCTCGAATTCGCGGTACTCGAAACCCTCGCGGCGAATGGCGCATTCGGCGGCAGCCGCCAGGATTCCCCGCTGCCGCGCGAGCGCCTGTCCGAACTGCTCGGCGATCGGGCCGCCACCGCGGCGATCGACGCGGCATTGGACAGACTGGTCGAACGCGCGCTGGTGTGGGGGACCGACGCGCTGTTCACCGTGGCGGCCGCACCGGACGCGCTGCCCTGGCAGCTGGGTGCCACCACCGAACTGCCCGATGCGCTCACCGAACCCGAGATCGAGGCCGTGCTGCGCGAGATGGGCGGCACAGAACGGGCCCTGCTCGACAAACTGGCCGGCACCGGTCCGCGCGGCCGCACCCGCGATGCCGCGCCCGGCACCGACCCGGATCGGCCCGTGCAGCGCCTGCTGGCGCGCCGCCTGCTGAATCCGATCGACGACGAGACGGTGGAACTACCCCCGGCCGTGGGACAGGTGCTGCGCGGCGAACCGGTCACCGATCCACATACGCTCACACCCCCGCTGCCCCGGCAGCGCGACCACACCGCCGCCGATGTGAACGCCGCGGCCGCCGGTGAGGTCGGTGAGCTGCTGCGCCACAGTGGCGACGTCCTCGAAGCGCTCTCGCGGATCCCGGCGCCGGCACTGCGTGCGGGCGGGCTGGGTGTACGCGAACTGCGGCGAATCGCCAAACAGGCCGGTGTGGACGAAGCCCGGGTGGCCCTGCTGGTGGAAATTCTCGCGGCGGCTCGGCTGCTGGACAAGGGAATCCCCGATCCACCACCGGACGGCGATACCGGTGAGGACTACTGGGCGCCCACCATCGTGTCCGACGGCTGGCTGACCGGCCCGGCCGCGCGGCGCTGGACCGTGCTCGCCCATGCCTGGCTGGAGTTGGACCGCCTCCCCTGGATGATCGGTCTGCGCGATGCCAACGACAAGCCACTGGCCGCGCTCTCGGCCGAACTGCGCACCGCGCACGCCGTGCCGGATCGACGTGCGATCCTCGCGGTAACCGCCGAGTACCCACCGGGCACCGCGATATCCGGTGCGGATGTGGCACGACTGCTCGCCTGGCGAATGCCGCGACGTCGCAGGCATTTCCGCATCGAGGCGGTGCAGCGGACGTTGTCGGAGGCCGCGGCCCTGGGCATTCTGGGCCGGGACGCGCTGACTTCGGCGGGACGCGCGCTGCTGCACGGCACCCTCGCCGATGCCGAGGCGGAGATGGATGCGGCACTGCCGGATCCGGTCGACCATGTGCTCGTCCAGGCCGATCTCACGATCGTCGCCCCCGGCCCGCTGACACCGGAATTGCGCGAGCGGGTGGAACTGGTCGCGGATATCGAATCCGCGGGTGCCGCCACGGTCTACCGGATCGGCGAAGCGTCGGTGCGCCGCGCACTGGACGCCGGGATGACCGCGGCCGAGTTGCAGCAGTTGTTCACCGCGCATTCGCGCACACCGGTCCCCCAGTCGCTGACCTACCTGATCGACGATGTCGCCCGCCGGCATGGGCGGCTGCGGGCCGGAATGGCGCAATCCTTCGTGCGCAGTGAAGATCCGGCCCTGCTGGCCGAGGTACTGGCCGCGCCGGTCGCCGGTGAGCTGGCTTTGCGCGCGGTAGCACCGACCGTGGCGATATCGCAGGCCCCGCTGGGCGAGGTACTCGCACATCTGCGCGCGGCCGGATTCAGCCCGGCCGGCGAGGATTCCGCCGGTACCATCGTGGATCTCCGGCCGCGTGGAGCCCGGTTGTCCACCCGGACCGGCGAACGCCAGACTTGGCGGCCCGCACCACCCAGTATCGAGCAACTCCGCCTGCTGGTGGGCGAGCTGCGGGCCGGTGAGAAGGCCGCACGCAGCCGATCCGGGCAGCGGGTGCGCAGCGACGGCACTCGCACCAGTACCGCGGCCGCGCTGGCATTGCTGCAATTGGCGGTCCGGGTACGACGCCCCGTGCACATCGGCTATGTCGATGCGTCGGGCGTTGCCACCCAGCGGATCGTGGAACCCGTGCGGGTCGCGGGTGGCCGGCTGGACGCGACCGACCCCGACACCGGTGCGATCCGGCACTTCACCTTGCACCGGATCGCCTCGGTGGCTCTCGTCGAATGACGCCGGGGCCGGGCCGGCTCAGCTCTTGGGATTGGCCAGGCAGAACGTGGTCTTGGGGTCGGACAGGGTCAGGAAGGTCGAATTCGCGTCGCAGAGGAATTCGTCGTTCTGCCCGTCGACCCGTTTGACGACCTTCACCGTGGCCTCCGTCGAATCACATTCGGCGAAGGAGAATCCGGTCGTCTTGTCGTCGTGATAGCAGCTGCCCTGTTTGAGATTGGGAGCCAGGCACAGGAATGCCGAGGTACCGCCGTTGAACGTCTCCTCGTACGAGGAGTATTCGGCCCCACAGTCCTGCTTCTTGTCGGAGACCGACTTCACTTTGTAAACGGCGTTGGCCGCGGAACAATCCACCGGCTCGGTCTTGGAATCGGCGGGTGATCCCTCCCGCACATTGATGCAATCTCCGACCTTCGCGCGGGCGGTATCGGATTTGGCCGCGTCGGAAACCATCGAACAGCCGGTCACTGCCAGGGCGGCAACCGCCGTCAGGACCAGCACGAGACCCGCGATCGGTCTCGGACCTGCGAATTTCACCTACGAAAACCTTTCTCGCCGAACCGTTCACCTACGGGCGAACGTGGTGGGGAGAATACCCGCCCGCCCTGCCGGGAGGGTTTCGCCTCACATATGCAACGAATGCAGGCCGTACATGGCCCACAGGGAGTAATTGATAACGCTGGGCAGCAGGTGGCTCAACATCTGGAGCCCGAGGGAATTCACGATCGACACCTTTCGAAAATCCGTACGTATAGGACCACACGCACGCGATCAGTAGTCGATATCGTCGCCCGGATCGTTACGCTCGGCAACATGAAGCTCGAGGAGGTCACCGCGGAGCTCTATGTCCTCGACCCGGCACAATTCGTGTCCGCGCGCGACGAGCGGGCCCGTGCCGCCCGCGACGAGGGGGATAAACCGCTGGCCAAGGCGATTTCGCGGCTGCGGCGGCCGACGGTCGCGGCCTGGGCGGTGAACCTGTTGGCACGCAACGCAACCCAGGAATTGGGGGCACTGCTGGATCTCGGCGGGGCATTGGGCCGGGCGCAGCGAACGCTGGCCGCCGAGCAGATGCGGACCTTGGCCGGACAACGCCGCACAGCGGTGAACGCATTGACACACAAGGCCGCTCGTCTCGCCGCCGAATCCGGGAAAGCCCTCACCGAACCGGTCCTGCAGGCGGTGACCCGGACACTCAACGCGGCGCTGGCCGAACCGGAACTGGCCGAACGGGTCCGCGCCGGAGTGGTGACGACGGCGGCCGACTACGCGGGTTTCGGTCCGGCCGGTCCGGAACTGGCGGCGGTTCCCGATACCGATGACGTCCCGGTGCCGCCCGCGGTGCCCGACGATGCGCTCGTCGCGGCGACAAATGCGGTGGAATCGGCTCGGGCGGTGCGCGATTCGGCCCGGGACGAACTCGGGCGCCGGCGTGCCGAGGTGGCCGGACTCGAGGAGCGGATCGCCGCGGCGCGGGCCGAACTGGACCGGGCCGAGGAGGCACACCGATTCGCCGCGACCGGCCTGAGGGCCGCCCAGAGCGCGGTGGATCGGGCCGAGGCGGAACTCCAGCGGGCCGAGGCGGCCGCAGCGGAACTGCGCGGTCCGGCCGGCGACTGATCGACGTCCGGAATCGTTGCCGCCCCGCTGTTTCCGATCAGCCGCGCAGGTTTCCCGGGTACAGGTATTGATCCGGCGGCGGTGTGGTGGAGTCGAGCCAGGCGGCGAAGAACCCGGTCAGATCCGTAGCCGTCTTGGTTTGGATATAGCTGCGGAATTCCGGCATCGAGGCATTGCCGTACGCGTGCGCCTGCACGAATTGCGCCATCGCCGGGAAGAACACATTGTCGCCGAGTTCGTGCCGCAACGCGTGCAGGAACAGCGGCCCCCGGGAGTAGACCGAGGTGAATTCCTCTCCGGCACCGGGATTCTGCAGCCGGATTTCCCAATACTTGGGCTTGTCCAGCGTCTTGGCGAGCGTCTGGCGATAGAGGTCGTCGACATCTTTGCCCTCTTTGCGTTCGGGCCACAGATAATCGGCGGTATAGCTGGCGAAACATTCGTTCAGGCAGACATCGGACCAGTTCCGCACCGACATCGAATCACCCCACCACTGGTGGGTGTTCTCGTGGATCACGGTGTTCAGATCGGTCCACGGCGCGTAGATCGGCCGCGTCTGGGTTTCCAGAGAGAATTGCAGGTCGGTATCGACGTAGATACCGCCGCCGCTCTCGAAAGGATAAGGGCCATACAGCGATTCGATGAAGTCGAGAATTTCCGGCAACCGCTGTTCCAGCGCCTTGCCCTTCTCGGCGTCGGGAGCGAAGGCACTGAGCAGTGGTGTGCCGTTGGCGCGCCGCTGATCGAGGAGATCGAAGTGATTGATCGCGACCGTGGTCAGATATCCGATGCTCGGGTGCTTCGAATTCCATGTGACCGTGCGCCGGTCGCCGTCCACCCGATCACCGATCCGCAATCCGTTGGACATCGCCTGCCACTCCTGCGGCACGGTGACCCGCAGATCGAAGGTCGCCTTGTCCAGCGGGGTGTCGTTGAGCGGGTACCACGTTGTCGCCGAATGCGGTTCACCCGCGGCGAAGGCGCCCCCGCTGGGCGAGATGGTCCAGCCTGAATCGGGGTCGTCGCCCTCGGCGCCGCCGTATTCTACGGTGACGGTGAACGGCAGGCCGGGCAGGATCGGCAGCGCGGGAGTGACGGTGAGCTCGTGCTCACCAGCGCGGGAGAAGCCGGCCGGCAGATTGTTCACCGACACCCTGGATACGGCGGGTCCGGAGTAGTCGAGGTTGAACGCGCGCAATGCCTGGGTCGACGTCGCGTCGATCCGTGCGGCGCCGTCGAGATGCCGGCTGGGCGGGTCGTAGTCGATGGCCACGTCGTAGTGCTGGACGTCGTAACCGCCGTTACCGTCATCCGGGTAGTACGGATCGCCGAGACCCGGTGAGCCGGTGAACGGATCGGCGGCCGGCTGCGCGCGCGCCGGCACCGGTAGTGCTTGCGTGGGTAACACCAGCGCGACTCCGAACAGCGAGCCGACTACCAGATATCGCGCCCAGACTTGCGATTTCACCCAGCCACCCTTCCTGACACGGCGTGCCGACCAACCGACGATGCTAGTCGGCGGACCGCGCTACCCGGGCCAGGACCTCGTCAGCCGCGCAATTCCTCGGGCAACTGCTGCGGATCCAGCAGCAGCCGTTTGGAATCAACCCGGCCGACCTTCTCCGCGAGTCCCAGATTGTCGGCCAGCAGCTTCCATTCGACGTCGCTGATGGCGGTCCGGGCGCGCTCGATTACACCGAGATCGCGGGTACCCCAGGCAATCGGCATCGCGCTGACCGCCTGGCGCAGATCACCCACCGACCGCGGCGCGCGATCGGCGCGCACCGTGACCGCGGGCACCTGTTCGCCCGCATCGGTCCGATGCCCGGGCAGTGCCCGCACCACCCTGGTGATCAGCGCGTAGCGCGGTACCGCACCCGGCTTGGCCAGATTGACCAGCGCCAGCAGTGTGACGCCCTTACCCTGCCGGCCCGAGACCACCGCCGGGACGAGCTCGCCCTCGGCGTAGAGCTTCTCGATACGCGAGCGATACGGCGTCCACAGGGCCACGAACAGCGCCGTGATCGTCGCCAGCGCGAATGCGACGGCCAGTAGGAAGGAGTAGGGATGGTTGAGCCAGATCAGCCCGGCTGTTCCCAGACCCAGCAGCACGGCCGCGGTGAAGGCCAGTACGCGCAGCCGCCGGATATCGCGGACGACCTCGTTCACCGCCCGGGCATGGTCGCGATCGACCGCGAATTCGAAGCGTCGCACTGTCAAATCCTCATATCTATCGGCCGTGCCTTTCCGATCGGCGGCGCTTACCCGATCGCCGGGCCCAGTAGGTCGTCCGCATCCGTAATGCGATAGGCATATCCCTGTTCTGCCAGGAAACGTTGCCGATGTGCCGCATATTCGGCATCCAGCGTGTCACGCGCCACCACGGAATAGAAGTGTGCCTGACCACCGTCCGCTTTCGGCCGGAGCAAACGGCCCAGCCGCTGTGCTTCCTCCTGACGGGAGCCGAAGGTGCCCGAAACCTGTACCGCCACCGACGCTTCCGGTAGATCGATGGAGAAATTGGCGACCTTGCTCACCACCAGCACCGGGATCTCGCCATTGCGGAACGCCTCGAACAGCGCCTCACGCTCCTTGGTCCGGGTCGAACCCTGGATGACCGGGGCATTCAGATGTTCGCCGAGTTCGTCGAGCTGATCGAGATAGGCGCCGATCACCAGGCTCGGCGCATTCTCGTGCCGGGCCAGGATCGATTCGACGACGGGCAGTTTGGTGCGTGCGGTGGAACAGAGTTTGTAGCGCTCCTCGGGTTCCGCGGTGGCATAGGCCATGCGCTCGGCCTCGGTGAGCGTGACACGCACCTCGACACAGTCGGCGGGGGCGATCCAGCCCTGCGCCTCGATGTCCTTCCAGGGGGCGTCGTAGCGTTTCGGGCCGATCAGAGAGAAGACGTCGCCCTCGCGGCCGTCCTCGCGCACCAGCGTCGCCGTCAGCCCGAGCCGCCGCCGCGACTGCAGATCCGCCGTCATCCGGAAGACGGGTGCGGGCAGCAGATGGACCTCGTCGTAGATGACCAGCCCCCAATCGCGGCTGTCGAACAGTTCCAGATGTTTGTATTCGCCCTTGGTCTTGCGGGTGATCACCTGATAGGTGGCGATGGTGACCGGCCGGATCTCCTTGCGCTCACCGGAGTACTCCCCGATCTCGTCCTCGGTCAGCGAGGTGCGCGCGAGCAGTTCGCGCTTCCACTGGCGGCCGGCCACGGTATTGGTGACCAGGATCAGTGTCGTGGCCTGCGCCTTGGCCATCGCGGCCGCGCCGACCATGGTCTTGCCGGCCCCGCAGGGCAGCACCACGACACCGGACCCACCGGCCCAGAACGAATCCGCCGCCAGTTCCTGATAGTCGCGCAGATGCCATTCGTTGGTGCCGAAATCCAGATCGATGCGGTGGGCCTCGCCATCGACATAGCCCGCGAGATCCTCGGCGGGCCAGCCGATCTTCAACAGCATCTGCTTGATCCGGCCGCGCTCGGACGGATGCACCGCGACCGTGTCGTCGTCGATGCGGGAGCCCAGCATCGGCTGGATCTTCTTGTGCCGCAGCACCTCTTCGAGCACCGCGCGGTCCAGGCTGAACAGCACCAGCCCGTGCGCGGGATGTTTGACCAGCTGGAGCCTGCCGTAACGGGCCATGGTCTCGACCACGTCGACCAGCAGCGGCTGCGGTACCGCGTAGCGCGAGTAGTTGACCAGCGCGTCGACGACCTGTTCGGCATCATGCCCGGCCGCGCGCGCATTCCACAGTGCCAGTGGTGTCACCCGATAGGTGTGCACGTGCTCGGGTGCGCGTTCGAGTTCGGCGAAGGGCGCGATCGCCTGCCGCGCCGCGCCGGCCTGCTCGTGATCCACCTCGAGCAGCAGCGTCTTGTCGCTCTGCACGATGAGCGGTCCGTCCGTCACGGCACCTCCTCCAGATTCTCGGGCCGGCCCCGTCGCACATTGTTGCCGGACCCCCCGACAAATCTCCATCAACCCTACGCGAGCTGGGCGGACGTTCGCCGAGAGCGGATCCGCGCCGGGATAGGGTGTCTTATCCGCTGGTCAGCGGTGGCCAGTCCAGGGCCGGGCCCGCCGGATCGGTGCGCAGGCGAGCGGCGATCCAGGAATCGCGGCGCACACCGCGCTGCAGCCCCGCCCGGCGCAGGTAGCCCTCGTAGTGGAAGCCTGCCCGCCGTGCCACGGCGGCGGAGGCGATATTGCCGACGAAGGCACGCCACTCGATCCGGGTCAGTCCGAGGCCATCGATTGCGAAACCGAAGTCGCAGGCCAATCGCACACTTCTGACCATCAGGCCGCGGCCGCGCACCGCGGCATCGAGCCAGAAACCGATCTCCGCGGCGCCGTCGTCCGGTCTGGCGTCCAGGCCGAGCATGCCCACGACCGGCCCGCCGGCGGCGGTACGTATCGCCCACACCGGACTTCGCCCCGCCCATCCCGGCGCGACGATCTCGGCGAGGAAACCGATGGCATCGGCACGCCGATAGGGCACCGGAACCACCGTCCACTCGGCGATGGACGGCTCCCGGCAGCAGTCGACGATGGCGTCGAGATCGGCCGCTACCGGACGTGACAGCCACACCGTGTCATCGGTCAGTACACAGTCCTCCACCCGCCCATGCTGGCATGTGACCCGGCGGTGGCCCAGCGGATTTCCGGCGACCGTAGAATCTGCCCGATGGTTGCCGCGTTACTCGCCGATCTGTTCGAATCCCATCGGGCGCATCTGCTCTCGGTGGGATACCGGCTGACCGGCAGCGTGGCCGATGCCGAGGACGCCGTCCAGGAGAGCTGGCTGCGACTGGCGACCGCTCATCAGTCCGAGATCGAGGATCTGCGCGCCTGGCTGACGACCGTGGTCAGCCGGATCTGCCTGGACCGGTTGCGCAGTGCCGCGTTCCGCCGCGAAAGCTATGCGGGACAGTGGCTTCCGGAACCAATCGTCACGGGCCCGGTGCCGTCGAGCCGCCCCGATCCACTGGAATCGGTGATCCGCAAACAGGATTGCCGGTTCGCCGCCCTGGTCGTACTGGACGCACTGACCCCGCCGCAGCGGGTGGCCTTCGTCCTGCACGATGCCTTCTCCGTACCTTTCGACGAGATCGCCGGACTGCTCGAGGTCACCCCGGAGGCGGCCCGGCAGCTGGCAGTGCGCGCGCGAAAAGCCCTGTCCCACAGTCCGGAACCGGTCGCCGACACCGAACATTCGGCGGCGGTGCAGCAACTGCTGACGGCCATGGCCACCGGCGATGTGAACGCGGTGGCGGCCGCACTGCATCCGGATTCGATCTTCATCGGCGATACCGGCGGTACGGCCCGCACGGCGCCGCGGGCGATTCTCGGCGCGGACAAGATCGCACGGTTCGCGCTGGGACTGGTCCGGATGTACCGGATGGAACGCGACGAGCTCTCGCCGGCGGAGGCGGGACCATTCGAATTCGTCAGCGTCAACGGGCAACTCGGCTTGCTCATGCACGAGCGTGCGCCGCACGACGGTGCCCCGGGTTCGCCGGAGCGCGTGATCGGATTCACGGTGCGCGACGGATTGGTATGGGGCACTTACGATATCGCCAATCCCGCGAAGCTCGGCGGCATCCGCCTGCCGCGCGGCGCGACGTAACCGCCGGAACACATTTCATGCGTTCCGGCGGCTCGACCTGCCCGGAACCCACACCACGACAGGGTCATCGCGTCCCTGCTCCTACGAGGTCGATCCGGTCCACATATCCGGCGTACTGGAGCCCAGACCCCAGTTGCCGGTCGTCGATCCGGTACCCCAGTTCGGCGTGGAGGAACCCCAGCCCCAATCGTTGCCGAAGACGTTGTGCAGGGTGTCGTTGATGTATCCGATTACCGTGCCTGCCGCGGGATGCAGCAGAAGGTCGAGATACGAGGCCATACTTCGCCCCTTTCGAGCCACCACCGAAGTGGTTGTGAGTTAGAACACGGGGAGGCTAGCCGCCGCTGGGGAACCACACAACCACGCAGGTCAGTGCATTAAAATAAATGTGAAACATAGCCTTTCGCTATCACATCGCAACCGTGGCGAACGACCGGCAAGCGGACCCGCCGACAGCGGTCGCTACGTTGAGACCATGTCAGCCATCCCCACCGTCGCTCGCCTGCGCCCGTTCGGCGCCACGATCTTCGCGGAAATGACCGAACTGGCCGTGCGGCACGACGCGGTCAACCTCGGCCAGGGATTTCCCGACACCGACGGCCCGGCCGCGATGCTGGAGGTCGCCCGCACCGCCATCGCCGAGGGAGTGAACCAGTACCCGCCCGGTCGCGGGATGCCGGTGCTGCGCCGAGCGATCGCCGCGGACCGCCGCCTGCGCTACGGCACCGACTACGACGTCGACCGCGAGGTGCTGGTGACCGTGGGCGCGACCGAGGCGCTGGCCGCGGCGGTCCTGGGGCTGGTGGAACCGGGTTCGGAAGTGGTCCTGATCGAGCCGTACTACGACTCCTACGCCGCGGTCGTCGCACTCGCCGGCGCCACCCGCCGCACCGCGCGCCTGGTGCCCGACGGCATCGGATTCGCGCTCGACCTGGACAGTCTGCGTGCCGCGATCACTCCCAAGACCCGCATGCTGCTGCTGAACACACCGCACAATCCCACCGGCGCGGTGTTCTCCCGGGCCGAGCTCGAGGCGATCGCCGAGCTCGCCCGCGAACACGATCTGGTGGTCGTCTCCGACGAGGTCTACGAACATCTCGTCTACGACGGCAACACCCACATCAGTATTTCGACGCTGCCGGGCATGTATGAGCGCACCGTCGTGGTCTCCAGTGCGGCCAAGACTTTCAGCGTCACGGGCTGGAAGATCGGCTGGGCCTGCGGGCCGGCGCCGTTGATCGACGGTGTGATCGCCGCCAAGCAGTTCCTGAGTTTCGTCGGCGGCGGCCCGTTCCAGCCGGCGGTGGCGCACGCGCTCGAACACGAGCAGGCTTGGGTGCGCGATCTGCGAGACAGCCTGTCGGACAAACGAATTCGCCTGTCGGAAGCGCTCGACGACGCCGGCTTCACGGTGAAGCGCAGCAATGCGACCTATTTCGTCTGCGCCGATATCGGCGCACTCACATCCGCCGACGCGCTGACCTTCTGCCGGGAGCTACCGGAGCGGCTGGGCGTGGCGGCAGTACCGCTGAGCGTCTTCGCCGACGACCGCGCGGCTTGGGATCGCTTGATCCGCTTCGCATTCTGCAAGCGGGACGACACCCTGAACGAGGCGGTCCGCAGATTGCACGCGGCCCACGATCCGGGCCGGTCCTGAGCCGCCGCCGCGCCGGTAACGAAGGCGGGCGACCCCAAACCCTTCCGGGCGCCGACCCGTCAGGAGGTGCGCTCGCGGCGGCGGGTCACCGCATCGGCGAGCCGATCCAGTTGGACCTCGGTGGTGTCCCAATCCAGGCACGCGTCGGTGATCGACCGACCGTAGGTCAGCTCGTCGGCATGCCCCAGCGTCAGATCCTGACGGCCCGCGACCAGGAAGCTCTCCATCATCACACCGACCACCGCGCGATCCCCGGTGGCGATCCGGCCCGCGATATCGGTGACCACATCGACCTGCTTGTTGTGGTCCTTGTTGCTGTTGCCGTGGCTGGCGTCGACCACCACGCGCTGTGACAGGCCCGCCTTCTCCAGCCGCAGGCAGGCCTGGGCCACGGATTCCGCGTCGTAGTTGGTGCCCGAGGTGCCGCCGCGCAGGATCACATGGCAGTCCGGATTACCGCTGGTGCGGATGAGCGCCGAGCGGCCGTCGAGATCGGTACCCGGGAAGACATGGCTGGCCCCGGCCGCGCGCACACCGTCCACGGCCACTTGGACGTCACCGTCGGTGCCGTTCTTGATGCCGACCGGCATCGACAACGCACTCGACAGCTGCCGATGAACCTGGCTGGCCGCGGTCCGCGCCCCGATCGCGCCGTACGAGACGAGGTCGGCGATGTACTGCGGGGTGATCGGATCGAGGAATTCACAGGCCACCGGCAGTCCCAATCCGGTGATATCGACCAGCAGCCGCCGGCCGAGCCCCAGACCGGTGTTCACATCGAACGAACCGTCCAGATGCGGATCGTTGATCAGGCCCTTCCAGCCCAGTGTGGTACGCGGCTTCTCGAAGTACACCCGCATCACCACATGCAGCCGATCCGAGAGTTCGGCGCTCTTGGCGGCGAGCCTGCGGGCGTAGTCGAGGGCGGCCTCGGGATCGTGGACCGAACACGGGCCCACGACCACCATCAGGCGGTCATCGGCGCCGTCGAGCACCTGGACGGTGGCGGCGCGACCGGCCCGCACGGTGTCGGCGAGCGCATCATTGATGGGATGTTCGCGGCGAACCTCGGCAGGCGAGAGCAGCGGACTGATCTTCAGCGTGCGCTGATCGTCGAGGTCGCTGTGGAGCGCGTCGACATCGGCTGCTGTGGTCATGATGGGTTCCTTTTCTCAGGCCGACCCATCCGAGCGAATCCCGTGGAGCCGGTCTGTTATCCGGCTCGTGGGTGGGCGAAGGTCAGCGCGAGTCACCGACCGACCCACCCGGGGCCGGTTTGGTAAACCAGAAATACGCGCGCTGCACGATGGTGACTGTACCAGGGCCGCCGGAGGCGATTCGGTGGTCAGCCCGGCGAACGTGACCATCCCCACAGCGGCCCCCGGAACGCTGGGGCCCGGCCGGGATCGAAAGATCCTGTGCCGGACCCGGATTCGCCCGCGCGCGATCAGCCGAACACACCGGGCTGGTATTCACCCGCCGGGGTCCCGGCGATGACATTGAGCCGGTTGTAGGTGTTGATCAGCGCGATCAGGGCGATCAGCGCGGCGATCTGATCATCGTCGTAGTGCTTGCGGACCTGCTGCCAGGTCTCGTCGCGGATGCCGGTGTGGGCATCGGCGATGCGGGTGCCCTCCTCGGTAAGAGCGAGCGCGGCGCGCTCGGCCTCGGTGAAGACGACGGCCTCGCGCCAAGCGGCGACCAGATTCAGCCGCACCGAGGTCTCCCCCGCGGCCGCCGCGTCCTTGGAGTGCATATCGGTGCAGAAGCCGCAGCCGTTGATCTGACTGGCACGCAGTTTGACCAGTTCCTGGGTCGCCGCGGGCAGTGTGCTGTTGTCCACCACCTGGCCGGCGTTGCCGATCCGCTTGATGAACTTCATCGAGAGTTCGTTACCGAACGCGTTGAAACGGGGTTCCATGACCGTCCTCCTTGTGGGGCGTTGCTACATAAGGGAGACGACGTCGCCACATCGAGTGTGACATCACCGAATGTGACACCGGTCACGCACTGCCCCGGCATGGTCGAAGCAGGAGCGCCCCGCCCACCGGGTCCGGTTCAGCGGCGGGCGAACGAGAAATCGACCTGGGTGAGTTTCTCCGACAGATCCCACAGGCGGCGCGCGGTGACCTCGTCGCGCGAGGCGGCCGAGGAGCCGGACCGGGTCGGATATCCGCGCAGGCCGCCCAGCGAGCCGGGACCGTAGAACGCACCCGGATCGACCTGCTCGGTGGCCGCGTAAAGACTTGGCAGGGCACCCATTTCGGCCGACTGAGCGAGAATCCGGTTGCCCAGGGTCATAACGGAATCCAGGAAGGATTCGGTATGGGACTGTAGTTCGGTCGACGCATAGCCCGGATGTGCGGCCACCGAGATCTTCGACGACCCCGAGGCCGTGAGCCGGCGCTGCAGTTCGTAGGCGAACATCAGATTCGCCAGCTTGGATTGGCCGTAGGCGCGCCAGCGTTCGTAGCGACGACGTTCGTAATTCGGATCGGCCAGGTCGATCCGGCCGATCAGATGGGCCCCGCTGGCCACCGTCACAACCCGCTCGGAGATTTTGTCCAGCAGCAAACCGGTCAGCGCGAAATGGCCGAGATGGTTGGTGCCGAACTGCATTTCGAATCCGTCGGCGGTCCGGCGCAGTGGCAGGGCCATCACACCGGCGTTGTTGATCAGCACATCCGCGCCGTCGATCCCGCGCGCGAATTCGCGGATCGAGGACAGATCGGCGAGGTCGAGTCTGCGCACCTGTACCCGGCCACCGATGGTGTCGGCGACCGCGCGGGCCTTCACCTCGTCGCGGCAGGCCATGATCACCTGCGCACCGGCATTCGTCAGGGCCCGGGTCGTCACCGCGCCGAGACCGCTGTTGGCACCGGTCACAATGACCGTGCGACCGTTCTGGTCCGGAATATCGGAGATGTTCCAACCGCTCACCCGGTCGAGTCTAAGCCGGTCGCGGCCACGATGTGTCGTTGTGGGCATGAGGGCGGTCGCGACGGCGGGGCGACCGGGCGGACCGAGGACAAGTTTCTGATATAGGGTTGCCTAACCTATCTAACGGCGGCAGCGATGCCGCGCAGCTCGACCCGGGAGGCGTACCCGTGACTTCGACAACCTCGGACCGGCAGGACCTGCTCGACGGTTTCGTGCCGTTTCCCGCCGAATTCGCCGACCGCTATCGCGCCGCGGGCTATTGGCGCGGTGAGCCGCTGGGCGAATTGCTGCGTACCGCGGCGCGCACCTGGCCGCAGCGGACCGCCGTGCACACCGGCACCGGATCGCTCGATTACGCCGAAATCGACCTGCGCTCCGATCGGATGGCGGCCGGACTGCTCGCGGCCGGAATCGAATCCGGTGATCGCGTCGTGGTCCAGCTGCCGAATGTGAGCGAGTTCGTCGAGGTGCTTTTCGGGGCACTGCGCGCCGGAATCGTGCCGGTACTGGCACTACCCGCGCATCGGCAGGCCGAAATCGAGTATCTGACGCGGCTGTCGGGCGCCGTGGGCTACATCGTGGCCGACCGGGTCGGCGATTTCGACTATCGCGATCTCGCCGCCGCGGTCGCCGAACGGGTGCCGTCGCTGCGCAAGATCTTCGTCCTCGGCGATCCCGGCCCGTATCTCGACCTGAAATCCGTTCCGCGCGAAGATGGTTCGCTACCGGAGATCGACGCCGCCGGTATCGCGCTGATGCTCGTCTCCGGTGGCACCACCGGACTACCCAAACTGATCGCGCGCACCCACGACGACTACGCGTACAACGCCCGCGCCAGTGCCGAACTGTGCGAACTCACCCCCGATGACGTGTACATGGCGTCATTGCCCGCCGCACACAACTTCCCGTTGTCGTGCCCGGGCATCCTCGGGACCGTCTCCGCCGGCGCGTCGATCGTCATGCTGTCGGATCCGAGCCCGGAGAACGCCTTCGCGACCATCGAACGGTACCGGGTGACGGTGACCGCCGTGGTGCCGCCGCTGGCCCAATTATGGTGCGCGGCGACGGATTGGGAGGAGGCCGATCTGTCGAGCCTGCGGCTTTTGCAGGTAGGCGGGGCGAAACTCGCCGAGGTCAATGCCCGCGAGGTCACCCCGGCGCTGGGCGCGAAACTACAGCAGGTCTTCGGTATGGCCGAGGGATTGATCAACTACACCCGGCTCGACGATTCCATCGATCTGATCTGCGTCTCGCAGGGCCGCCCGCTCTCACCGGCCGACGAGGTGCGGGTCGTCGACGGTGAGGGCAATGATGTGGCACCCGGTGCGGAGGGCGAGCTACTGACCCGCGGTCCCTACACCATCCGCGGTTATTACCATGCGCCGGAACATAATTCCCGCGGGTTCACTCCCGACGGCTTCTATCGCAGCGGTGATCTGGTGCGACTGCTGCCCAGCGGCCACCTGATCGTCTCGGGCCGCATCAAGGATGTGATCAATCGGGGCGGGGAGAACATCTCCTGCGACGAGCTCGAGGAACATCTGCTCGCCCATCCGGCGATCCGGCACGCGGCGGCGGTGGGCCTGCCCGATCCGGCCCTCGGTGAAAAGGTCTGCGCCGTACTGGTGATCGATGGCGAACTGCCCACTCTGGTGGAGATCAAGAACTTCCTCACCGAGCGTGGACTGGCGACCTACAAACTGCCCGATATCCTGCGGCAGGCCGACGCCCTGCCGTTCACCGCAGTCGGGAAGATCGACAAGAAGGTGTTGCGGGCAACCTACGACAACTCAGGCAACACGGCGAGCGGCGCGTAGGCGGCCGCCGCGCGAACCGAGCCGACGACTCCCGGCGGGCTGAAACCGCCGGGCCTCGACTCGGATTCCGGCCGCTCAGGCTTCGACCACGTAAGGCGCTACGCTGCCGAGTTTTTCGCAGGTCTCGGTGAATTCGCGCTCCGGCTGCGACTGCGACACGATGCCCGCACCCGCACGCAACCACGCACCCTCGGTGGTCTGATAGATCGCCCGCAGCACCAATGTCGCCTCCAGGGCGCCGGTGGGCGAAACGGTGACCACCGCACCGGAATACAGCCCGCGCGAATCGTGGTCCAGCCGGAACACCGCGTCCACGCCGGCGCGCTTGGGGATACCCGAGGCGGTCACCGACGGGAACAGCGTCTCGAGCGCGTCCCACGAGGTCTTCCCCTGCGCCAGGGCGCCCCGCACCGTGGAGGCCAGATGCTGCACACTGCCCCGCTCGCGCACGGCCATGAAATCGGAGACGGCGGTACTACCGGGCTCGGCCACCTCGGCGATCTCACCGAACGAGGTCTGCACCGAGATCGCGTGCTCGACAATCTCCTTCGGATCACCGACCAGTTCCGCGCGAGCCGCGGCATCGGCCAGGGCACCACGACCGAGGGCACGGGTGCCGGCCAGCGGTTCGGTGGTCACCACCCGGTGGTCGTCGACCGAGGCCACCAGTTCCGGGCTGAATCCGGCAGCCTCCAGGCCGCCGAGCCGCAGCAGGAAGGAGCGGGCGGGGGTGTTGTTGGCACGGCCCAGTCGATAGGTCTGCGGAACATCCACGGGGAACGGAAGATCCACCTTGCGCGACAGAATCACCTTCTGATAGCGCCCGGACCGGATCTCGGCGACGGCCTCGGCGACCCGGCCGCGGTAATCGGTCGGATCGATGTCCACGTCGATCGGGCGCGCCTGTGCCGGCGCCGAATCGCCCGCTCGGGCGATCAGCTCGTGGATGTCGGCAGTCTCTTGGGGCGTCGCGCCGGACACCCGCACCCCGGCATCGTCGATGCGCACCTCGATGCGCGGAATCATCAGATGCGCGAGCGTGGTCCGGTCGGGAACGTGCGCGGCCGCGTCCAGCGCCCAGGCACAGAACTCGAACCCGATCCAGCCGTAGGCATTGCGACCCTCCAGCGGCAGTTTCGCCAGCGCCGCGTCGATCACCGCGGCCGGACGGCCCTGCCACGGCTCGACGGTGGCCCGGCCTTCCCATTCGACTCGCAGCTCTCCGGAATCCAGTTCGATACCGCCGATCGGGTCGGCGGCGAATACCCAGCCGCCGGGGCCTTCGTAGCAGACATACTCACCGAATCGGTCGGCCGCGGCCAGCGCGGCCACGGCATCGGCGGATGCGACTGCCGCCCGATCCATCGCACCAGGACAGTCCTCATAACCGCTTCGCACCCGCTCGTCCGTGGTCGACACCGTTCCTCCAAGGTTATGCTTACCTAACTACTGATGGTGAGGTTAGCATTACCTGGCCTCGCAGGTCTTGTGCCGGATCGCACATTGATCTCGCTTTCCGTGCGTCGCGCCCAACTTCCTGCGGGAATGCGTATCCGCGGGCTTGAATGGTGAAGCGCCGTCGAGGGAGGGTCCGCCATGATCGATCACGTCGCCGGGATTCCGGCTTCGAACACCACGAACGATATGCCGCGCTCAGTGGTCGCTCTGGTGGACGCGGTATCGGCGGTCGAGCGTGAATTGATCGGCGGCTGGCTGGCCGAAGGGGGTGTCACCGCGGAACTCGGCGTCGACGCCGCGGTCACCCAGATCGATCTGGACGCCACCGCCATCGCCGCGCGACTGGTCGGCCGGCGCGACGATCCACTCGTGCTGCCGGTCCGGGTGCTGTGGCTGCCGGCGGAGCGAGACGGCGTGCGCCGCACCACCTTTGCCGATCTCGCCCTGATGAGCGACCCGCGCCGTCCGCACCGCCTCCTGCAGCGCCGCCTCGTGAACAAGGCGCCCGACCGGCACTTGATCCTCACCGGACAACCGGCCCGCCTCAGCGATCTGCGCGCGAACAATGCCACCGTCGCCGGAAGTTCGGAACCGTTCGCGCGCGCGATCGTGCGCGCGGGAACGGTGGCTCTGGAACGCGCCGAACGGTCCGTGATCGGCGATCGGTACAAGGTGCCGCGGCTGGTGGTCGAGGAAATTCTCGACTCCCCCGAATTCCTGCGCCGGCTCGACACCATCGCGGCCGAGGCCGGCGCCGAGCCCCGGGAGGTGTACCGGCGCGCGGAGAAGGCGTTGCGCGAACTCGTCGCCGCGCAGAGCCGCCTGGTGTCGGATCTGTTCACCCAGGCCATGCGGCCGGTGCACGCCTCGACCTGGAAGGTCGACGCCGACCGCTCGGGTCTGGCCGCGCTGCGGCGGCTCAACCGCAATCATCCGCTGGTGTTCCTGCCCTCGCACCGCTCCTACGTGGATGCCTTCGTCCTCGGTGATGCTTTGGCGCGCAACGACTTCCCGCCCAATCACGTGATCGGCGGTGCGAATCTGAGTTTCTGGCCGATGGGACCGATCGCGCGGCGCACCGGCACGGTCTTCATTCGCCGCAGCTTCGGTGACGACGAGGTCTACAAGGCGGTGGTCGAGGAGTACTTCGCCTATCTGCTGGGCAAGCGATTCAATCTGGAGTGGTACTTCGAGGGCGGGCGCACCCGCACCGGCAAGCTGCGACCGCCCCGATTCGGACTGCTGAATTATCTGGCCGCCGCCATCCGCGCCCGGCGGATCGACGATGTGATGCTGGTCCCCGTCTCGATCACCTACGAGCGGCTCAACGAACTGGGTTCGATCGCGACCGAGCAGGTCGGCGGTATCAAGAAGGCCGAGGGGCTCACCTGGCTGGCCCGCTACATCCGCAATCAGCAGCATTCGGCCGGGCGGGTGTACGTCCGCTTCGGCGAACCGCTGTCGGCACGCGGCCGGCTCACGGTCCACGGCGATCCACTGCGATCGGCACCCGGCCCGGAGGAGCACGACGACGACCTGTCGGACCGGGAGCGCAAGGCCGTGCAGCGCTTGGCCTTCGAGGTGGCGGTGGGGATCAACGCGGTCACACCGATCACGGTCAACGCCCTGGTGACACTGACCCTGCTCGGCGTGCACGAGCGCGCTCTCACCCTCGGCGAGGTGCGCGATGTGCTGGAGCCGGTGCTCGGCTACATCCGCCGCCGCGCACTGCCCACCGGCGAACTCGAGACGCTGCGCGACGATCAGGGGCTGGCGGTGGTACTGGAGCAGTTGTCGGCGGCGAAGGTGGTGACCGTCTATCGCGGCGGCCTGGAACCGGTGTATTCGATCGAGACCGGCGCCTATCTGGAGGCGGCGTTCTATCGCAACAGCGCGGTGCACTGGTTCGTCGACCGGGCGATTCTGGAACTGGCGATCCTCGAGGTGGCCGATCAGCAGGCCGGCGCGGCGCCGGGTATCGAGGCGATCTGGGATGCCGCCTATCGCCTGCGAGATCTGCTGAAATTCGAGTTCTTCTTCCCCGACCGTATCGAGTTCGCCGCCGCGATGAGCGCGGAAATGCTACTGGTGGACCGGGATTGGGGGCAGCGTGACAATGCCGGTGAACTCGTCTGCGCCCTGGCGGATTCCGGATTCATCATGTCGCATCGCGTGGTGCGGTCCTTCTTCGACGCCCAGCTCGTCGTGGCCGAACGCCTGGCCGCCGCCGATCCCGCCGAACCCCTGGATCGCAAACAGTTCATCGCCGAATGCCTGGCGGTCGGCCGGCAAATGCTTCTGCAGCAGCGACTGCACAGCACGGAATCGGTTTCGTCCGAATTGTTCTCCAGCGCATTGAAACTCGCGGAGAACTACGGTCTGCTCGATCCGGCCACCCCCGATGTGGGTGCGCGCCGCCGCGAACTGGCCGAGGAGCTGGCCACCATCGGCGCTCGTATCTCGCGCGCGGCCACCCTCGACCCGTCCAATCGCGCGCCGCGGGGGACCGCGTGAATCTCTCCGAGGCGATCTCGGCCATCCGGACCGGTCCGCAGGGTCCGCGGGTGGCCGCCGTATTCGATTTCGGCGGAACGGTGGTGGCCGGATTCACCCCGGCCGCCGCACCATTGCGGCTCCTGCGGCACCGCGACTCCGAACATGCCCTCGCCGACACCCTGCTGACCAGCATCCGCGGTTCCCGCACCGAGGGTGAATACGAGCGGTTCCTGCAGCGCACCACCCATGTGTGGGCGGGACATACACCCGACGAGCTCACCGAAATCGGTGAGCGGCTGTTCCGCACCACCATCCACGGCCACGTGTATCCCGAAGCGTGGCAACTGGTTCGGGAGCATCGGGACGTGGGGCACACGGTCGTGCTGGCGAGCAGCCTCACCCGATTCCAGGTGCTGCCCACGGCGCGGGAACTCGGCATCGAGCACGTACTGTGCACGGCGATGGCGACCTCGGACGGCGTCCTCACCGGTTTCACCGAGGGAAAGCCGCTGTGGCGCAACGAGAAAGCGGCAGCGGTCCGGCGTTTCGCGCAGGCACACGATATTGATTCGGCCGACAGTTACGCGTATGCCGATGCCGCACCCGATATTCCGTTACTGGAGTGGGTGGGCCATCCGGTCGCGGTGAATCCTGGCCCGCGCATGTCCCTCACCGCGGGGGAACGGGACTGGCCGACACTGACCTTCCGGCCGCGCGAGTCGGCGCGGGCCGGCGATTATGCCCGCACCGCAATCGGTTTCACGGGTCTGCTCAGCGGCGCCGCCTTCGGGGTCGCCTCCCGGGCGGCGACCCGCGACCACCGATCCATGGCCGATGCCATGATCGCCACCGCCGCCGATGCCACTCTGCGCAGCACCGGTGTGCGCATCCGGGTGACCGGCGGCGAATACGCCCGGCAGCCTCGTCCCGCGGTATTCCTGTTCAATCATCAGAGCCAGTTCGACATGGTGGTGCTGGCGGATGTGCTGCGTTCCGGATTCACCGCGATTGTGAAGAAGGAGGTCACCACCAATCCTGTTTTCGGCCCGCTGCTGCGGTTCGCCGAGGCGACCTTCATCGATCGCTCCGATACGACGAGCGCGAAAGCGGCGCTGGAACCGGTCGTCGATACGCTGCGCGGCGGTTTGTCGCTGGTGGTGGCGCCGGAGGGCACGCGGTCGATGACACCGCGAATCGGCCCGTTCAAGAAGGGCGCGTTCCACATCGCGATCGCGGCGGGGGTCCCGGTCATTCCGATCGTGATCCGCAATGCGGGCGAAATCGCCTGGCGGAATTCGGCAGTCGTCCGCAAGGGCACGGTGGATGTCGCGGTGCTGCCGCCGATCGACGTCGGCGGGTGGGATCCGGGCGAGATGGATGCCGAGATAGCGCGGGTGCGTCAGCTGTTCATCGAATACGCTGCGCGACTGGCCGGAGTACAACTAGACGCTGCGGCCGAACAGCAGCTTCCACGGCATGAGGGCCGACTCCAGTTGCACCTTCAGGCTCATCTTCGACGCGCCCTTGGTGCGCTCCTCGAAGCGGATCGGCACCTCGGCGATCGAGATGCCCTGCTTGATCGTGCGGTAGTTCATCTCGACCTGGAAGGAGTAGCCGTTGCTGTGAATGGTGCCCACCGCGATGGCCCGCAGCGTCTCGGCCTTCCATGCCTTGAATCCGGCGGTCGCGTCCTTGACGCCGATCCGCAGGATCGCGTTCACGTAGAAATTCGCCCAGGCCGACAGCGCCTTGCGATACCACTTCCACTCCGCCGCGGTGGAGCCCCCGGGGACGTAACGCGAGCCCAGCACCACACCGGCGCCGGAGGTCTCGAGCTTCTCCAGCATGGCCGGAATCACCTCGGCCGGATGGGACAGGTCGGCATCCATCTGGATGATCACATCGGCGCCCTCGTCGAGTGCCCGGGTGATGCCGGCGATGTAGGCGCGGCCCAGACCGTCCTTCTCGGTGCGGTGCAGCACACTCACGGTGGCCGGAAGTTCGACGGCGAGCTTGTCGGCAACCTCGCCGGTACCGTCCGGGGAGTTGTCGTCGACAACGAGAACATGCAGGTCGGCAACCTGTAATGCGGTGAGTCGCTCCACCGCCACCGGCAGGTTCTCCCGCTCGTTGTAGGTCGGCACCACCACGGTCACCTTCACAAGTCGCCCTCCGCTCGAATCGACCTGACTGCGCGCCCACTCCGGATACGGGCACAACGCTGCTGAGGAGAACCGTAGCCCACCATCCTGAGGGCCGACGAGCTGCCCGGTTCTCGGGAATTCGAATCGAACCGCGGGCGCGGAGGCGCCTCAATCCTTGCCGTCGCGCGCATCCTCCCGGGCATTGCGCTCGCGCACGATATCGAGCGCGCGTTCGGCGGTGGCCCGATCGGGATATGGCCCCATCCGATCGGCGAACCAGCAGCGTTTGCCCTGTTCAGGACGGTTGTGCTTGAGGCAGTAGTACCAGCGGTCGTCGGAGTCGCCCATACCGATCATCGTCGCATCCGCCTCGCGACCTGTCAGCGAACCCACGATTCCCGGAGCCCTGCGGCCCTTGACACACTTTCGCGTTGAATGTACGTTCATTCACAGAAAATGCCAATTCATTCACATCCCGATTCGCGAGGACAGGCCATGGATTTCTCGACCTACGAGCAGCTCACGTTCAAACGCCCGGAGGACGGTGTCCTGCTCATCACCATTGATCGGCCGGAGAAATACAACGCGGCCGATGAGCAGATGCACGCCGAACTGGCCCGGGTCTGGACGGATGTTTCGGCCGATGCGGAGACCCGGGTCGCGGTGATCACGGGCGCGGGCAAGGCATTCTCCGCAGGCGGGGATCTGGCCATGGTCGAGCGAATGGCGGGTAATCACGAGCGGGTCGCCAACATGCTCCAGGAGATGAGCGACCTGGTCTACAACATGATCAACTGCGAGAAGCCGGTCGTGGCCGCGGTCAACGGGGTTGCCGTGGGCGCGGGACTGGTAGTGGCTCTGCTCTCGGATATATCGATCTGCGCCGAGGATGCCAAGCTCGGCGACGGGCATGTGAAGCTCGGCGTGGCCGCGGGTGATCACGCCGCGATCCTCTGGCCGCTGCTGTCCGGAATGGCGAAGGCCAAGTACTACCTGCTGACCGGCGAGATGGTCGTCGGCGCCGAGGCCGAGCGAATCGGCATGGTCACCAGTGCGGTCCCGCGCGAACAGGTACTCGACGACGCGCTCGCGGTCGCCGGCAAGCTCGCCGGTGGATCCCAGCTGGCGATCCGGTGGACCAAGAAGGCGCTCAACAACTGGATCAAGCAGGCCGGTCCGATCTTCGACCAGTCCGCCGCTTACGAAATGCTCTGCTTCATGGGCCCCGACGTCACCGAGGGCTACACCGCTCTGCGCGAGAAGCGCGCACCCAACTTCCCCTCCGCCCGCGCGGCCGCCAACTGAGGATCAAAATATTATGAGCGACAAGACGATTGCCGTAGTAACCGGAGCCGGATCGGGTATCGGACGCGCCATCACCCTGGCACTGGCCGCCAATGGTGCCACCGTGGTGGCCGCGGACCTCGACCTGGACTCGGCCAAACGCACGGCCGAACAGCAGTCCGACCGCATCTTCGCCATGAAGGTGGATATCGCCGACTCCGGCCAGGTCGAGGCCCTGCGCGATCAGGTGGGGGCGGAGGTCGGCGTGCCGGACATCCTGGTCAATGCGGCCGGTTGGGATCGGACCGACAAATTCCTCAATGCCACACCGGAATTCGCGCAGAAGGTCGTCGCGATCAACTACCTCGGCCCGGTGCACATGTGCAGCGCGTTCCTGCCGGGGATGGTGGAAGCCGGTGGCGGGCGGGTCGTCAATCTGGCCAGTGACGCCGGGCGGGTCGGGAGCGCCGGGGAGACCATCTACGCCGGCGCCAAGGGCGGCGTCATCGCACTCACCAAATCACTGGCGCGCGAAATGGCCCGATACTCGATCACCGTCAACTGCGTCTGCCCCGGGCCGACCGACACTCCGCTGTTCCAGGCGCAGGCCGAGGGCCTGAAAGAGGCTCTGATCAAGGCGATTCCGTTCCGCCGGCTGGCCCGGCCCGAAGAGGTGGCCGCCCCGGTCCTCTTCTTCGCCTCCCCCGGCGCGTCGTTCATCACCGGTCAGGTGCTCAGCGTCAGCGGCGGACTCACCATGGCCGGCTGAGCACCGACCGGAACCGAGGACGATCCAGGATTCAGGACAAGACGCTGAATTTAACCCTTTCCCACTATTGAAGTCGGAATTTCCAGCTCAGACCGCACCACTGACCGCCCGGAAGGAGGTCGACAATGTCTTACGTCATCAACACTGACACGATCGGGTTCTACCGTGGCCGCCAGAATCACCCTGGCAGCATTGCGATCTCGGTCCTCGGTGTGACCACAAGCCTCACACTGAAAGACACGGACATCCAACGCAAGCCGCTGCCTGGCTCTCGCACCACAGCTCGCGCAAGTCATAGTTGTGTACGCGGGCGCAACCAAAATCACCTTCCGCCCCGCCCGCACAGAACTCTCGATCAACGCCCGCTTCGCGGCTCCGATTGCAGCATCGGCAGCTTTCCGGGCCATCGTGGAACAAGACAGAAACCCGGGCTTGAAATCCTCGACGGCGATAGTTTGATGGTCGGCAACAACCCGCCGAGCCCACACGCGAGCGGCATGGGTATTTTGGCGCGCCGCCTTCTTGTGCAGGCGAGCCGCTTCACGTCGCGCCCGCTGGTAGCCCTTGCTCGGAGTGTGACCGCGCGGCCGTCGACGTCGAGCCATCTTCCGTTGCGACCGAGCAAGTTCAGCAGCACACCGCTTCCGGTAGCCACCGTACGGCAGATCGTAGGCGGCGTCGGTTGCGGTCGCGGTCGTGGAGACACCCCAGTCGATGCCGATCGCGCCCGATGCCGAGGATGTGGGTTCGGCTTCGCGGCGAACCACGAACGATGCGTACCAGTGACCGAGCGAGTCACGATAGACGCGAACCGAGGTTGGCTCGGACGGGAGTTCCCGCGACCACACCACCGGGATCATCAGGTTGCCCGGCAACCGCAATCGACGGCCCTTGATCGAGAAACCGCGAGTCGTGTATTCCAATGTCGGCAGACAGCCCTTGCGGGGCTTGCGAGTTGGCCTGCCTCGGCCTTTCACCCTGAACGACTGATCAAGCGCCTGTGCGTAGGCTCGGAGTGTCTGTTGCTGGGCAACCTGCGACGCCTGTCTCAACCATGCGGTACGCCCACGCGCATCGGTCAGCATTTTCGACAGTTTCCCAAAAGTAGGTCGACCGCCGGACGTCTGCTGATGCACAGCCTCGTTCCACAAGAACCGGCAACGATGCCACTCCGACTCCAGCTCGCACACCGCTCGTGCGCCGGGACGCAAGCGATATGTGTAACGCACGACTCCCCCCATAGCAACGAGCATACGGCGCAACGACGACGTGCTGATCTCCAACGGTGGACCATGCATCAGGTCCAGATCGCCGTGGCGCTCAATGCTTGCTCTGCCTCGTCGATTTTCCTGGTCTCAATGACCGATCTGAACGGCACTACCACCCTTTCGGAGCAGGCCGGCCGTGATTCGACGGCGGCCGGCCTGTTCACCTATCCGAACAAGGAGGAATCCATGAGCACCGGCACCCGCCCCGCCTTCGATCCACTCGATCCGCTGAACCTCGATTCGCTGTATTCCGAGGACGAACTGGCCGTGCGCGACAGCGTGCGCGGCTTCTGCGCCGAGCACATCACCCCGCATGTGGCCGACTGGTTCGAGGCCGGTGATCTGCCCGCGCGCGAATTGGCCAGGGAGTTCGGCAAACTCGGTGTGCTGGGCATGCACCTCGAGGGCTACGGCTGCGGTGGCGCCTCGGCGGTGCACTACGGTCTGGCCTGCCTGGAACTCGAGGCCTGCGATTCCGGCATCCGCTCGCTGGTTTCGGTACAGGGGTCGCTGGCCATGTTCTCGATCTGGAACAACGGCTCCGAGGAGCAGAAGCAGCGATGGCTGCCCGGCATGGCCGCGGGCGAGCTCATCGGCTGTTTCGGCCTCACCGAGCCGGACGTCGGGTCCGATCCGGGGGCCATGAAGACCCGCGCCAAGCGCGACGGCGACGACTGGGTCCTCAACGGCCGCAAGATGTGGATCACCAATGGATCGATCGCCGATGTCGCGGTCGTGTGGGCGAATACCGACGAGGGCATCCGCGGTTTCGTCGTTCCCACCGACACACCGGGATTCAGCGCGCACACCATCAAACACAAACTGTCGCTGCGTGCCTCGATCACCAGTGAGCTGGTACTCGACGATGTGCGGCTGCCCGCCGACGCGCTGCTGCCCAGCGGCAAGGGAGTGAAAGCGCCGCTGTCGAGTCTGTCCGAGGCCCGCTACGGCATCATCTGGGGTGCGATGGGCGCGGCTCGCTCGGCATGGCAGGCCGCCCGCGATTACTCGATGCAGCGCAGCCAATTCGGCCGCCCGATCGCCGGATTCCAGCTCACCCAGGCGAAACTCGCCGATATGGCCGTGGAACTACACAAGGGCCAACTGCTTTCGCTCCATCTCGGACGGCTCAAGGACGGCGTCGGGCTGCGACCCGAACAGGTCAGCTTCGGCAAGCTGAACAACACCCGCGAGGCCATCGAGATCTGCCGGACCGCGCGAACGATTCTGGGCGGCAACGGCATCTCGCTCGAGTTCCCGATCATCCGGCACATGGTGAACCTCGAATCCGTCCTCACCTACGAGGGCACACCGGAGATGCATCAGCTCGTCTTGGGCCAGGCCTTCACCGGTCAGAACGCCTTCCGCTGACAAGAGGTCACAGTATGAACGCACGATTGGAATACGACTCCGAACATCGGCAGTTCCGGCAGGTCGTCCACGACTTCGTCGCGCAGACCGTCGTCCCCGCACACGAGAACTGGGAGCACGCGGGCTTGCTGGACCGCTCGCTGTTCACCGAGGCCGGCAAGCTCGGCCTGCTGGGATTCCCCGTCCCCGAACGATTCGGCGGGCCCGGTGTGGAGGATTTCCGCTATCACGCCATCGTGATCGAGGAGCTCAACCGGGCCGGCTGCGCCGCGGCGGGTATCGCCTTCTCACTGCAGAACGACGTGGTCCTGCCCTATCTCACCGAACTGACCGACGACGAGCAGCGGGCCCGCTGGCTGCCCGGCGTCGTCACCGGCGAGACCGTACTCGCAATCGCCATGACCGAACCGGGAGCGGGCAGCGATCTCACCGGAATTCGCACCACCGCGGTCCGCGACGGCGACCACTACATCGTCAACGGCAGTAAGACCTTCATCTCCAATGGCCGCAACGGTGACCTGTTCGTCGTCGCCGCGCGCACCTCGCCGGACCCGCACAAGGGCCTGACCCTGCTGGTCGTAGCGGCCGATACCCCCGGATTCGGCCGCGGCCGCAATCTGGAGAAGATCGGCCTGCACGCCCAGGACACCAGTGAGCTGACCTTCACGGATATGCGCGTCCCGGTCACCGACCGGCTGGGCGCCGAGGGCGAGGGCTTCTATCAACTGGTACGCAATCTGCCGCAGGAACGGCTGTCGCTATCGGTCGGGGCGGTCGCCGCCGCCGAGGGCGTATTGACGCAGACGCTCGAATACGTCCGGGAGCGAAAGGCTTTCGGCAGTCCGATAGCGGATTTCCAGAACACCAAATTCGTGCTCGCGGAACTCGCCACCGAACTCGATATCGCCCGGACCTTCCTCGACGACTGCCTCGCCGAACATATCGGCGGCGGACTCACCGCGGCCCGCGCGGCACGGCTGAAATGGTGGACCACCGAATTGCAGATGCGAGTCGCCGATCGTTGCCTGCAACTACACGGCGGTTACGGCTACATGCGCGAATACGCGGTGTCCCGAGCCTTCGTCGATGCCCGTATCCAGAGCATCTACGGCGGAACCACCGAGATCATGAAGACGATCATCGCCAAGGACCTCGGGATCTGATCGGCGGTCGGCCACTCTACAGTTGAGTGAACCGTCGTTCATTCGACTGTATTACGGAAGGGTATGCCCGATGGCGAAGAGAACCGCACCCATGGAACTCGAGGAGGCGGTGCGCGCGGCGCGAACCAGTTCGCGCCGGCGCCAGCTCCTCAACGCCGCCGTCGCCGTCATGCAGACCACCGGATTTCATCAGATGTCCATGCAGGCACTCGCGGAACAGGCCGATGTCAGTGTCGGGCTGATCTACAAGTATTTCGGCGGTAAGGAAGATCTGCTGCTGGCCGCCATCGTCGATATCCTCGACGCCTTCCGGGACGAACTCGATCCGGCCATGGACGCGATCGGCGAGGATCCGGTGGAGCGGCTCGCGGCGGGCTTCCGGCGCTATGTCGAAATCGTCGACGAGAACCTGGACGCGGTCGTACTCACCTACCGCGAGAGCCGGACGCTGGAGCCGGAGGGGCGGGAACGGATCAAGGAGCTGGAGGTCGAGACCTCCGCCCCCCTGCGTACCGCGATCGAGAGCGGCATCGCGGCCGGACTGATGCACGATCTGGATCCGGATCTGGTGGTGTTCAACCTGATGATGCTGGCCCACGCCTGGGCACTCAAGCATTGGCATTTCGCGTCGCGCTACACCGTCGACGAGTACATCCGAGCGCAGCTGTGTTTCGTGCTGCCGACCTTGCTCACTTCCGGTGCCGCGCAGACATATCAGCACCTCTTGGAGTGAAATACAGTGACAGTCACCATTTCTCGCACCGGATCCATCGGCAGCATCACCCTGGACCGCGCACCGGTCAACGCCTTCGACGAACAGCAGGCCGGTGAATTCGCCACGGCGATAGCCGAACTGGGCGGCGACCCGGCGATCGCGGCGATCGTGATCCGCAGTGCCGCCAAGGTGTTCTGCGCCGGCGCGGATATAGCCATGATGGATTCCTGGCGCGATCTGGCGGACCGCGGCGAACGCCTGGAGAAGTTCTGCCTGTCGCTACAGGAGGCGTTCGCGGCAGTCGAGGCCTCGCCCAAACCCACCATCGCGGCCATCGACGGTGCGGCCACCGGTGGTGGTCTCGAACTCGCGCTGGCCTGTGATTTCCGCATCGCGCGCGGTACCGCCAAGATCGGGTTGCCCGAGGTGGGGATCGGTTTACTGCCGGGCGCGGGCGGCACCCAGCGGTTGACCCACCTGGTCGGACCGGCCATCGCCTACCGGCTGATTCTCGGTGCGGAACTGATCGACGGGGCGACTGCCGAACGCCTGGGCCTGGTGCACTGGGCCGTCGACGAGGTCGAATCCACCGCGATGACGCTCGCCGGACGCCTCGCCGACCTACCTGCCGACGCATACAACGCCGCCAAACGCTGTATCGACGCGGCGCACGCCGGCGATGGGTATGCCCTCGAGCGCACAGAAATCAACGCACTCCTCCACACCGGGGAAACCGGGCGCCGCCTGGACCGATTCGTGTCCCGCTAGCGTTTCGTCCAGTGGGGTGATGAGCGGTCGTCGGATCCCGTACATCGCAACACATCCGACGAATCCCACCTTGGTGTTGGCCGAATCCCGCTCCGCTCGGCTGCACGGTGCATAGAGTGCGATCATGAGCAGAGCGGCCTCCCTGGTACGAGTCACAGTGGCCTATGTGGTCGCCATCGCCGCCGGGCTCGTCTGGCTGATCTGGGGGCCCGGCACTGGTCAGGCTTGGCTCGACGGCCTGATCGCCGATCTGATCGCCACCGTCGTGGTCTTCGTGGCGAGCCGGATATACGGGAATTCCAGTTTCTACGATCCGTTCTGGAGCGTCGTGCCCCCGCTGCTCGCGTTCTACTGGTGGGTCGACGGCGGAGAAGTGGCCGACACGGCCCGCTGGTGGCTGATGATGGCGGTCATGCTGGTGTGGGCGGTTCGCCTCACCGGCAATTGGGTCTACACCTTTCCCGGTATGCACCATGAGGATTGGCGATATCCGATGGTGCGTGAGCGGGCGGGCCGTTTCGCGATGCCCGCCGATCTCCTCGGTATTCACGTATTTCCCACGTTGCATGTATTCCTGGGGTTGATACCGGTTTATGTGGTGGCCACCCGGGCCGGCGACGCCTTCGGCCTACTCGACGTCGTCGCCTTCGTGATCGGGATGGGGGCGGTCGCCCTCGAGACCATCGCCGATAGGCAGATGCATCGTTTCGCGAACACGAAATCGCCCGGCGAGGTCATGGACCGCGGCGTCTGGTCCTGGTCGCGGCACCCGAACTATTTCGGCGAGGTCGGTGTCTGGCTCTCGTTCGGCCTGTTCGGCCTCGCCGCGTCGCCGGGTAGCTGGTGGGTACTCGTGGGCGCGCTCACCATGCTGGCGATGTTCCTCGGTGTCAGCATTCCGATGATGGAACAGCGCAGTCTGCAACGGCGCCCCGAGTATCGGGATGTGATTCAACGGATTTCGGCGTTCGTTCCGCTCCCACCCCGCAAGCGCACGACATGATCAGACCCCGGGTGGTGGTCGTCGGATTGGGCGATACCGGGATTCGGCTCGGGCGGTATGCCGACGTCGTGGGTATCACCGCGAAGCCGGGCTTGGTCAGCGGTCAAGAACTCGGTATGCGGCTGGCCCGGCCCCAGGAGTGGATGCGCGACTACCGGATCGCCTACGACAGGTTCCGGGGCCTCGACCGGATACGGATCGTGCACGGCAGCGCCGCCGCGATCGACACCGCCGCCCGAACGGTGCGGGTACACCACCGCGATGGGTCGACCGGCGATGAGCCGTACGACCTCCTGGTGATCGCTGGTCCGCAACATTCGGGCGGCGCTGGCCGGCTCGCCGCTGCGCGCGTACCGGCCGCCACGCCGCCGGTGGGGTTCGGTGCTCGGCGTCCAGCACGATGGTCTGCTGGTGTTCGCCCCGAACGGCCGCGGCTTCCGCTTCCCCACCTGGACCGTCGGTTCGCTGCAGCGCTTGATCGTCCGCCGCGGTATCTACGGCGGGGTGCGCGCGGCACGGAATCGGCACGGATCGGACGTGCGCACGCCGTAATCGGCGCGCGCGACGGCGTCGGCGCGAATACGCCGGGCGATACCGCACGAACGACATCGACGACGAGGTTCCGGCGTGGGCGCGCCGCACCGCCGGCGAATCACGGTGGGCGGCAACGGCGGGCCTCGCCCACGTGACCGGCTACTGCACCCAGGTGGTGACGACGCCGGGCGTGTACACACCACCGGCGAGGACGACGACAGCGACCTGCCCACTGCCCGTGGCGACGGTGGCCGCGGGCGGGATGCCGTTCAATCCGTCGGAGAGCCGGGCCTCACCCGAGGCGCCGGTGGAAAGGTTCAACCACCGCAACGGCGCCGTATAACATCCCCAGCCCCTCGGATCCGCGCCGGTGATCGTGATCTCACCGGGCCGCTGGCCGGTAATGGCGACGCAATGGGCAGGCAGTGAATCAATACTGCCGTTCGGATTTCCGTACGGGGCGGGGTTGAGCTGGAACGGAATCGTGTCCGCACCCGCGATACCCGCCGACAAGCCCAGTAGCACTCCGATCGCACCGACCGATGCAAGTATGCGAACCGATGTCATGACCTGATACCTCCGTGGTGCCGGCGGACCCGTATGGAACTCCTCACAATACGACCGGCCCCGGACATGCAGGTCGATTCACCACGCCCAGCTCGATCTTCGGTGCCGCAACGCCGACCGGCGTCGCGGGCACGGCACCACCGCACCGGGCAGCACCTTCCGCGTTCCTGCGGGTGAACCCGATGACCGCGGGCGATACTTGCTCGGGTGAGCGGCTCCGAGAACGAAAGCTCCAGCGGCGACGAGGTCCCGGCATGGGCACGTCGCACGGCGGGCGAATCACGCTGGGCGGCAACGGCAGCGATGGTGGGGATCATCGTTCTGCAATTGCTGCTGCCGGAACACTTCCAGCTGCAACCGGTCTGGCTGCTCCCCACCCTCGAGGTGCTGCTGCTGATCGTGCTGGTCGCGAGCAGCCCGGTCCGCCTGGACCGGGAGGAGGTCTGGCTGCGGTGGTGCAGCCTGGGCATGTCGGCGCTATTGGGTTTCGCCACCGCCTGGCAGGTGTTCCGCCTCGTGGCCGGCCTGCTCAACGGCGCCCTCAGCAACGACCCACCGGTTCTGCTGGGTTCGGGCGCGGCCATCTGGCTGACCAACGTCACCGTATTCGCTCTCTGGTACTGGGAATTCGACCGTGGCGGTCCCGCGGCCCGAGCCCACGCCCGCAAACCCCTCCCCGACTTCCTCTTCGTCCAAATGCAGAGCCCCGACCTGACCCCCGCCGACTGGGAACCGGAATTCCTCGACTACCTCTACCTGTCCTTCACCAACGCCACGGCCTTCAGCCCCACCGACGTCATGCCCATGTCCCGCTGGGCGAAGACCCTGATGATGGCCGAATCGGCGCTGTCGTTGATCACCGCGGCTCTGGTCATCGCGCGCGCAGTGAATGTTCTGAAGTAGTGGTGTCGCGCGGGAAATATCGCGAAACGTTCGGGCTACAACTACCTCGGACCGACCACGAGTTCCGGCGCGATCGTGCCGGAAGCGCCGTGCGGCAGAAGAGAGAGCGTCCCGGTTCATCGTGACGGCAGCGCGCTCAGCACCATGCGGGTCAGGGTGGCGAAGGATGCGTCGATGTCTTCGGCGAGCTGGAAGCCGCCCTGGGACTCCAAGGTGGCGAAGCCGTGCCCGGCGGCACGGATACAACGGGTGAGGTGCACCGCGTCCGTGCCGCTGACGCCGCAACCGCTCAGCACAGCGAAGATGGTATCCATCAGGCGGCGGCCGGCGGTGTCCCACTCCGGTGTCGCGCGCGGGCTCTGGGGCAGCATCGCGTACCGGCACGGATGTGCCACGGCGTAGTCGCGGTAGGCACGTAACAGGGCACCCACCGCATCGGGACCACCGAGCCCGATCACCGAGCCGGTCACCCGTTCGGTGAGTTGTTGGAGGACACGCACCCCGACCAGGTCCACCAGTTCGTCCAGGTTTTTGACGTGCTTGTACAGCGACGGGGTGGCCACGTCGGCTCGGGTGGCCACCGCGGCGAGGGTCAGAGCGCGGGGCCCGCCCTCGTCGACGACGGCGAGGGCGACGTCCACTACCGCGGCGGGAGAGAGTCCGGCGCGTGGCATCACGACTCCTTCACGATGTCTGCGGAGGCGGTGTGTGGCATCACAGTTCCTTCAGGAACGTCACGACGGCGTGCGTGGTGAACTCCGGGTTGTCGGCGTGCGGATAGTGCCCCGACCCATCCGCCATCGCGACCCGGGACGGCCCGGAGACCTCGTTTGCGATCCGCTGCGCCTCGGCGGCCGGGTCGGCGAGGTCGCCGTCCTTGGTTCCCATGACGATCAAGGTCGGGGCGGTGATGTGCGACAGGTCCAGGGCCGGGTCGGCAGGCAGCGAATCGGTCAGGGCGCTCAAGGCCGCGAGGTGCCCCTTGCGGCGCAGCATCGCCTTGTTTGCGGCCAGATATTCGGCGAAGTCGGCCGGCTTGGCGCCCGGATACAGCGTCTTCAGGAACATCGTCCACAGTGAAGCGTTGCCGGTGACCAGTTTTGCGGCCAGCCCCATGAAGAACCCGGGCTTCTCGTGCCGCACCGCGGCACCCACGAGCACCAGGCCGCGGACCAGCTCCGGGTCACGCACGGCGACCTGCCCGGCGGACTTCGCCGCGAAGGAGTGACCGACGATCACGGCCGGCCCGCCCAGGTGACGGATCAGGGCGGCGATGTCGTGGCCGACGGCGGTGGGGTGGTATTGCGGCCAGTCGGCGCCGGAGTCGCCGTGGCCCCGAATGTCCATGACAGCCACCCGATTTCCGGCCTCGGCGAGCACCGGGGCCATGAACCGGAAGTCGGCGCGGTTGACGCCGACGCCGGGAACGCACACCATCAGCGGTCCGTCAGAGGGGCCGAAGAGCTCGTAGGCGATGGTGCCATCGGGAAGTGAGAGGTGCTGGGTGGTCATGCCGATCTCCTTAGCTAATGACGATAGCTAGAAAACTATCGTCATTAGCTTTCGAAAACCAGTGAAGTGCTACACATCACATTCCAGGCTAAATTCCGCTTCATGCCCTCGTGTGCCCCGAGGATGGGGTTCAGCGGTCGCGACGGCCGAATCCAGAGAGATGCTCCGAGAGTTCTGAATATGAAAAATCCCCTTGACCAGGGTGTCTTGTCAAGGGGATGTGGTGGCCAAGGCCGGGATCGAACCGGCGACCTTCCGCTTTTCAGTCAGGTGGTTGTTTCCAGGTCAGGCGCATTTTTTCGGGCCACATGCGATTCACGTGCAATTCCGGTCAGTGCTTCACGATGATGGTTCGAGGCAGTCCGACCGCACCTCCACGGGCCGCCAACTTGCTCAGTTCAGCCGCAACTTCTTTGTCGCGACCGTCGACCGCGTGCAGGTAGCGGACCGCCGCCGCCGTCGAGGCATGCCCCAACCGCTTTTTGAGGTCAGCCAGAGTCGCCCCAGTGCTGGCGGCCAAGGTCTGTCCGGTATGGCGCAGATCGTGGAAGCTGACATCGACTCCGACGCGGTTCCGTGCACGAACGAACGCCTGATAGATCGCGTTTCCCCGCATCCGCTCGCCATCACGGCCCATGAACAACCAAGTGTCGCCCGCCCAATCGTCCACGTGGTCAACCAGATAGGGCCGTAGGTGCGGTGGGATCGAGACCGCGCGCTTGCCTGCATCGGTTTTCGGGTCCTTGTCGTACGCCTCTCGCGTCTCGAGCAACTCCTCACGGTTTCGCCGGACCCACACCTGATCTGCGGATAGGTCGAGGTCGATCCTGGCCAGTCCGACAATCTCTCCCCGACGCAGCCCGCACCACGCAGCCAGGAGCACCGCCGCCCGGTATCGCGGAGTGATCTTGTCCACCAGTTCAGCGACCTCTGCCGTTGTCGCAATCGTGCGTTCTTTGGCCCGGTCCGAACCCGCACCTTTGATCGTGCATGGATTTGCCGAAATAGCGTTGTCCCGCTTGGCCTGGTTCATCACGGTTCGCAGGAATCGGTACGACTGAGCGATCAATGTCCGGCCGCCCTTCCCTGCCAGCGCCTTGGCATACCAGGCACGGACCACGGGCGGAGTGATCGCCACCAGCGGCCGGTCCAGCAAATCGACCATGTGAAGCCGCATATTCCGCCGACAGGTCTCCGCCCACCGGCGGCCTACATCGGGGTTGTCTCGCAGGTACGCGTTGCCGTAATCCTCGAATCGCTGCCGCCCGAGCTGTTCATCGAGCCACGCGCCGCGGCTGATATCCGCCTCGACCGCCACCAACCAACGATCCGCATCCGTCCTGGTCCGAAACGTCTGAGGGGCGTTCTGCCGCTTGCCATTTGGACCTTGGAACGACGCCTGAAACTTTCCGGACGGCAGTTTACGGACGGAGCCGAACCGGCGACGACCTGCCATCAGGCCACCACCTTGCCGCCGTGCCACTGCACCGAAACCGGATCGACTCGGCCACCCTGTGCGAAATCTTCGAGGTCGGAGACCTTGAACCGCACATGCCCGCCGATCTTGTAGAACACCACCCGACGCTCAGCGACCAGACGCCGGACGAAGCGCACACCGGTACCGAGGTACAGCGCCGCTCCTTCCACGCCGACGTATCCCCTGGTGTCCATCACAGAACCCCTTCCTGTGCCGCGATCTGAGTTGCCGAATCTTGTTGCGCGCCTGGTGGATCTACCGCGAGGCGTGCGTTTTCGTACTGGGCGCGCCATTTGATCCGTTGAGCGATCGAGGCCATGACCAGGTGCTCACGCGGCGGCACGTTCTTGTCTCCCGGTTCGACCGGTGTGACGATCAGCCGGGACGTATCCGGTTTCTGGATGCCGACCTGGGCGAGCAGTTGCCGAACGAACTCGGCG